>NZ_BMUC01000001.1:0-250478 GCF_014649995.1 Streptomyces griseoflavus
TGTACTGGGCCGTGAGCTTGGCCTGGGAGAAGGCGAGGATGAAGTGCCGCCGGCCCCAGAGCTGACGGACGTACTCGGCGAGGGACGGCCGGGCGCCGCTGACGGTGAGGCCGTGCCGGGCGGCGAGGGCCGCGAGGTCGTCCTCGCCCGGTACCGGGCGGGCTGCTGCGGGAGGCGGTGTGTGGAGGGCCTGACTCACGTCCGCTGCTTTCGCTAGGGGAAGGGGAGGGCAACGGGGTTCGACGTCGGGACGGGACCGTATCGTCGTCACCGGAGAGTAGGTCGAATACACGTCGGAACGCAACCGTTTCGTCGTGACGGACGCGGCTGCCTATGCTGGTCCGCATGACGACGAACGCAGACGAGCCGCAGCCGCGTCCGCGTCCGCGCCGCCGGGCCCCCGCCGGGGCCGCCGTGCTGCGGGAGGACGTCACGGAGGCCATCCGGGCGGCCGTCTTCGAGGAGCTCGCCTCCGCCGGCTACGCGCGGATGTCGATCGAGGGCATCGCGCGCCGCGCGGGCGTCGGCAAGACCGCGGTGTACCGCCGCTGGCGCTCCAAACTGCACCTGGTCCTCGACCTGGTCTCCGCGATCGCCGTCCAGGGACTCCCCGCACCGGACACCGGCTCCCTCGAGGGCGACCTGCGCCTGCTGTACGAGGTCACCTCCCGCGCCCTGCGCCACCCCGTCGCCTCCCAGATCCTCCCCGACCTCCAGGCGGAGGCCGCCCGCAACCCCGACATCGCCGAGGCCCTCCGCAAGGCCCTGCGCGAGGGGCAGGACGGGGTCGCCAAGGGCATCGTCACGGCGGCGGAGACCCGTGGCGAACTCCGCCCCGGCATCGACCACGCCCTGGCCCTGGACCTCATCTCCGGCCCCCTGTACTGGCGCTCGGTCGTGATCCGCAGCCCCAAGCTCCCCAAGGGCTACCTGGAGTCCCTGACCCGGGCCACGGCGGCGGCGCTGAAGGCCCTCTGAACCGGAGCCGAACCGGCGCGGTGCCGCACCGTGGCCCGCCGGGCGCGGGCCGGTTCAGCGGCACAGGCGCCGGGTGAGAGCGGTCAGGTCGGCCGTGGACAGGACCCGTCCGGCGAAGCCCGGCAGCGGGACGTGCAGGGGCCGCGTCCAGCGGGCGGGTATCGCGTCGATGCCGTGCACCGCTCCCGCCAGGCCGCCCGTGACGGCCGCCACCGTGTCCGTGTCGCCGCCGAGATCGATCGCCGCGCGTACGGCGTCCTCGTAACCGTTCGTCGTGCGCAGCGCCCACACCGCCGAGCCGAGGCAGGGCCACACCGCGCCGTTGAACTCGGTGGCCAGGTCCGGGTGCCAGTCGGGTGCGAGGACGGTGGCGTACCGGTCGCGGTGTTCGGGGTGCACGGCGCCGAGCGTGCCGGCCACGGCGGCGAGCGGGTCCTCACCGGCCAGGGCCACGCGCACCAGTTCGTGGAAGACGGCCGTGCCCTCCCACGCCGCCCGGTCGCCGTGGGTCAGCGCGGCCAGCCGGCGGGCGGCGTCCATGGTGGCGTCACGGCCGAGCGGCGCGAAGTACACGGCGGAGGGCGCGGCCCGCATCAGCGCGCCGTTGCCCGCCGCGCGCTGATGCGTCCGGAAGTGCAGCGCGGCGGCCAGGTCCCAGGGGTCGCCGCCGCTCAGCACCGCCTCCGTCTGGAGGCCGATGTCCTTCGGTTCCGCGGCGGCCCACCGCCGGAAGCGGTGGAAGACGTCGGGGAGTTCCAGGCCGCCGCACTCCACCAGCGACTCGGCGACGAGTACCGCCATCTGCGTGTCGTCGGTCGCCTCCCCCGGGTCCCAGCCGCCGCCCCCGCACATCTCCCCGCCGTGCCCCGCCGCCGGGAAACGGGCGGAGAAGGCGCCTTCGGGGCCGAACTCGAAGGGCGCGCCCAGGGCGTCGCCGACGGCGGAACCGACGACGGCACCCAGCGCGCGCTGGAGGAAGGTCATCCGGGCAGGCTAACCGGCATGGCAGGGCGACCGCACCGGTCCTCAGGGCAGCAGGCGGCGCAGCCGGGCGCGGAGTATCGGGGCGAGGCCGCGGGCGCCGGCCGCCACGCGGAGGGCGAGGGAGCCGGAGTGGGTGGCGTAGGGGTGGACGAGGACGATGCCGTGGCGGGCGCTCGGCAGGGCGAGGCGGCGCAGCAGGCCGGGGCCGGCGAGGGCGTGGGCCGTGACCGGGCGGGTGGAGCCGTCCCGGAAGCGCAGCCGCAGCCGCAGGTCCCAGGCGCCGGAGGCGAGGTCCGCCAGCCGGTCCGGGCGCAGCGGGGTCTCCGCCGTCCAGGTGCCCGCGGACGACGCCCGCCACGGGACCGTGCGGCGCACGGCCACCCCGTCCCGGTCCCGGTGGCGCCACTCCAGCTCCACCTCCGTCGGGCCCGCCTGTGCCGTCCTGCCGTACAGCTCGTGCAGGCGCAGCCGCAGGCGGCCCGCGCGGGGGCGCAGTTCCGCGTCGACGGCGAGGGGGAGCCGGTGCGCGGGGCGGGTCAGCAAGGGCTCCAGGGTGATCCCCGGCAGGGCGGACGACCAGCAGGGCGTGCCGTCCGGCGCGCGGGCGTAGGGCGGGCGGAGCCGGGCCGGCCGGGCCGCCAGCTCCCGCAGCCGGGGCAGGTCGCGCGGCTCCGGGCCGGCCAGCACGACCCGCGCGATCAGCCGGCCCGGGGCGACCGGGTCGAGGGTCCAGTCGGCGGCGTCGTAGTCCGCGAGGAACGCCCGCGTGTGCGTCCACCACTCCCGCCGGTAGGCGGCGTCCCGCAGGGGCAGTTCGCGGGCGTACATGCGCAGCTCGTGGTCGAGGAACTTGGCCCGGACCCGGCGTGCCAGCAGTTTCTCCCCGGCGTCCAGCAGGACGGCGTGGGCGGTGCGGCAGGCGTGGGTGCGGGAGCGCCAGTTGTCGATGCCGGCGCGGGCCAGCGAGATCGACAGCTGCCGGGCGGAGCGGCGGACGTGCCAGACGTACACCCGGTCCGGGACCAGCGCGACGCGCGGGGCGGCGGCCCACACCCGCGCCGTGAAGACGATGTCCTCGTAGGGGAAGCGGCCCTCGGGGAAGCGGATGCCGTGGGCGCGCAGGAAGGCCGTGGCGTAGAGCTTGTTGACGCAGAGCGTGTCGTACGTCAGGCGCGGGCGCCGGGCGGGGTGGGCGAGGACGGCGGGGGCGGCGTACAGGCCGGGCTCCCACGGCACCTCACGGCCCGACGGCAGCTCCCGGCGTACGCACAGGCCGCCGGCGACCTCGGCGTCCGCCCCGGTGGCGGCGGTGAGCAGCGCGTCGACCGCGCCGGGCGGCAGGACGTCGTCGCTGTCCAGGAACATCACGTACGGCGCGGTCACCGCGTCGAGCCCGGTGTTGCGCGGGGTGCCGCAGCCGCCGCTGTTGACGGGGAGGCGGATCACCCGCAGCCGGGGCTCGCCGGCGGCCAGCCGGTCCAGCAGGCCGGCGCTGCCGTCCGTGGAGCAGTCGTCGACGGCGACGACCTCCCGCACGGCGGGGCCCTGCCCGAGCGCCGAGCGCACGGCGTCGGTCACGTGGAGGGCGTCGTCGTAGCCGATCACGACGACGGCGACGGCGGCGGTGACAGCGGTCGGGGAGTGCGGGGGGTGCTGTGGGGGGTGCATGACGTCCTCGGGCGCGGTACGGGCTGGTTCATACCCTTTGCCCGCCCGGGTGCGTCTCCTACCCGCCGCGTGTCACGCCCCGCTCGCCGCCGCCCTGTCCAGCGCGGTGGTCAGTTCGTGCAGGCGGGCGCTGAGGGAGCGCACCTCGTCGCCCTCGAAGCCGGTCGCGGCGAGGATGCGCCGCGGCACCTCCCGGGCCCGTTCGCGCAGCGCGGTGCCCTCCTCGGTGGGCCGGACCTCCACCGACCGCTCGTCGCGCGCGCTGCGCTCCCGGCTCACCAGTCCGGCCGTCTCCAGGCGCTTGAGCAGCGGGGAGAGCGTGCCGGAGTCCAGGCGCAGGTGTTCGCCGAGCTTCTTCACGGGCAGCGTCCCGTGCTCCCACAGCACCAGCATGACCAGGTACTGCGGGTAGGTGAGCCCGAGATCCTTCAGCACCACCCGGTAGACGCCGTTGAAGGCGCGGGAGGCGGCGTGCAGGCCGAAGCAGATCTGCTGGTCGAGGCGGAGCCAGTCGTCCGCGGCGCCCGGCAGCGGGGGCGTCGCGGGTGGGTTCGGAGTGGCGGTCATGGCTCCAGGGTAGCTCTCGCGGGCTATTTGGTTGCGCGCAATTTAATTGCGTGCTCTACTGGTGTGCGTCAGGCGGCCGGAACCCTTGCGGCTCCGGCCCGGCCACCACTCGAGAGGGGTCTCCCCATGGACGCGCTCTACACCGCCGTCGCCACCGCCACCCACGGCCGCGAGGGCCGCGCCGTCACCTCCGACGGGAAGCTGGACCTCGGTCTGAGCGCCCCCGTGGAGCTGGGCGGCAGCGGTCAGGGCACCAACCCCGAGCAGCTGTTCGCCGCCGGTTACGCGGCCTGCTTCGGCAGCGCCCTCGGCGTGGTCGGCCGGGCGGCGAAGGTCGACGTCAGCGACGCCGCGGTGACCGCCGAGGTCGTCCTCGGCAAGCAGGGCGAGGGCTTCGCGCTCGCGGTGACGCTCCGGGTCGAGCTGCCCGAGGGCATCGAGGAGGAGACCGGCCGCAAGCTGGTCGAGCAGGCCCACCAGGTCTGCCCCTACTCCAACGCCACCCGCGGCAACATCCCCGTCGACCTCGTCATCGAGTAGCCCCGCCGCCGGCTCCGCCCACGACGTCCTCCCCGCGCGGAGCCGCGCCGCTCACCCGCCGACCCGTGCCAGCACCTCCCCGGTCCGCCGGCTCCACGTCACCACCACCGCCTCCTCGGGCACCGGCTGCCAGGGCGTCAGCAGCAGCCAGCGCGCGTCGTACCGGCGGACGACCGCGGCCCGCTCGGCGCGGGTCGAAGCGGGGTCCAGGTAGGCCCGCACGTCCTCCGCCCGCCGCAGCCGCTCCCGTTCGTCCAGCGCCGGGTCCGGCCAGGCGGGCGCCGCGAGGTTCGGCCCGTACCCGGCGAGCGCGTGGACGGCGTGATAGCCGTCGGCGATCACCACCTCGCCCCGGCCGACATAGCGCGCGGCCCAGTCGTACGACGGCCAGTCGGGCGGCTGCTCGAAGCCCACCGGGTCCGCCGCGCGCGGCACCACCGCCCCGGCCTGCACGGTCAGGAACCCGGCGCAGGCCCCCGCGGCCGCCACCCCGCCGAGCAGCCGCCGCCACACCGGCCACGGCCGGGGCGCCGCCAGCTCCACCGCGAGCGCGAACTGGAGCGGCACCAGCGTGAGCCCCAGGATCCTGCCGTACGTGTAGTGCCCGCTGACCCAGCCGTACGCCACCACCAGGCAGTCCAGGACGAACATCAGCACCAGCGGATCGCGCCACGAGGTGCGCCGCGCCCGCAGCCACAGCACCGGCAGCCCCAGCAGCGCCAGCCCGAACTGACCGGCGAGGTCCAGGTACAGCCGCCGGTGCATCGCGTCCACACTGCCGTTCCCGGCCAGCGCGAAGACGTCGAAGTACGGCCAGCACGCCGCCACCGACAGCGCCACCGACCCCGTCAGCGCCCAGCGCCCGGCGACCGCCGCCGTCCACCCCCGCTGCCCTCCGGCGACCAGCGCCACCGCCCCCAGCGCCGCCGCGACCGCCGTGATCGGGTGCACCAGCAGGATCAGCCCGTACAGCGCGCCCAGCGCCGCGTACCCCGGCAGCGGACGCAGCCCGCCCGGTCCCACGTACCGCACGGCCGCCGCGTCCCGGGCCCGCGCCCCCGTCAGCGCCCAGGCCCAGAAGGCGAGCCCGATCGCGAACGCCGACGGGTAGGAGAGATTGCCCGTCATCGACATCAGGTTCAGGTAGCCGCTCCACCAGGCCCGCTCCAGCCCCCACAGCAGCGTCATCGCGGCCAGCGCCAGCACCGGCGCCCACGGGCGCGGCGACAGCACCCGCACGAACCGCCCGATCCCGGTGAGCAGCACCAGCAGGTTCAGCGGCCCGGTGAGCTTCAGCACCTCCCAGCCGCCCAGACCGGTCAGCCGGGCGAGGACCCCCTGCGCCAGGGCGAACGGCGAGTAGTACGGGCTGCCCGCGCCCGGCAGGTCCGCCATCGGATGCCGGGGGCGCAGCAGATCGTCCTTGAGGCGTTCGACGACCGCCGCGTGCTGGCCGGCGTCGCAGCACAGCGGCACCCTCCAGTACGCCAGTGACATCACGAGCCAGAACAGGAAGCCGAAGAGCTGGTACGGGGTGGGGCGCCAGGCCCCGCCGCCGCGCAGCGCCGTGGCACCGCTCACGGACCGCCGTACGAGGACTCCGGCGCTCATCGGGTGACGCGGAAAGAGGACATGCGGAACATCTGCCGTATGTTCCCCCAGGCGTCACACGCTTGACCTCTTGTCACCTTTTCGAGTGACCGCGGGGGTCAGTGCACGGGTTCCAGCGGGGCCCCTTGCGCCGGCACCACGAGCCGCCGCACCGCCGGCTCCAGCAGCAGCGGCACACCCAGCACCGGCAGCAGCCAGGCCAGCGTGATCAGCCGGTCGCCCCAGATGGCGATGTCCGGGTGCCCGGCCTGGTTGAGAATCCCCGTGCAGGCCGCGGCGACCAGGAACGCACCGAACGCCGGCCGCCGCCGCGCGCCCAGCACGCCCGCCGCCAGGGCGGCCACGAACAGCGGCTCCCACAGCTGCCGGCGCAGCCACTCCATCCAGAAGTTCCCCTGGAGCTGGAAGAACTCCGCCCAGGGACGCTCCCGGTCGGGGTGGGCGAAGTGATCGGTCAGCAGGTCCTGCACGCTCTCCGACACCGACGGATAGTGCAGCAGCCGGGCCAGCACCACCGTGCCCAGCATCCCCGCGCACCCCACCGCGGCGAGCGCCGGCACCCCCCGCCCCGCGGGCAGACCCTTCCGGCGGCGCCGTACCGCGACCGCCGCGCCCGCGGCCGCCAGGCACAGCCCGAGGAACAGCGCCTGCGAGTGCTTCACGGTGAACAGCGCGGCCAGCGAGGCGCACACCAGCACCGTGCCCGCCCGCGTCGCGCGCCCCCGGAGCACCAGCGCGCAGCCCCACAGCGCGGCCAGGGTGAGGGCCAGCAGCAGCCCCTCCGTCATCGGGCGCATCGCCGTCGTCCCGCACGGCAGGACATGGAAGAGCACCTGCCCGGTGAGCGCGAGCGGCACCGGCACCGACAGGGTGCGCAGCACCAGGAAGGCCAGCACCCCGCCCGCGCAGGTGATCACCACGCCCGCCGCCCACAGACCCCAGGTCGCCCCGAACAGGCTGACGAACGGCAGCAGGAACAGCGGGTAGCCGGGACGCACCTCGAAGATCCGCATGAACCGCTCGGACATGAACGGCACGGTGTGCCCGCCTGTCTGCCCGGCCGCCAGCCCGGCCTCGACCGCCCGCCACTCCTGTTCCCGGCACTCCCGCAGGACCCGCGGGGCGGGGTCCGGGGCGTGGAAGCGCACCACGTCCACGTTCTGGTCGCGGTGGGCGATCGCCGCCCGGCCCGCGCAGTAGTGGTCGATGGTGACGGCCGCCGCCTCCCGCTTGCCGGCGCCGCCCAGACTCAGCGCGTAGGAGAGGTAGTTCTTGCTGTCGGGGGTGTCCCGGCCGGAGACGTTCGCCAGTTGCAGCACCGCGAAGACCGCGGCCAGGACCAGCACCCAGGTGCGCGGCCTCACGACGTGGTCAGCCGGCCGCGGTCGGCCTGGGCGGGCAGCCGGGCGGGACCCGGCGGGTGCTCCGGCATCGGCTCGCCCAGCATCAGCGTGCGCACCACCCGCTCGGCGGCCCGGCCGTCGTCGAACTCGCAGTACCGCTCCCGGAACGCCGACCGCAGCCGGTCCGCCTCGCCGTCCCGCCACGTCCCGGAGTCGAACAGCCACGCCAGTTCCCGGTAGGAGCGCGCCACATGGCCGGGCGCCTCGGCGGTGATGTCGACGTAGGCGCCCCGGCTCGCCCGGAAGGCGTCCCAGTCGTCGGCGTGCAGCACGATCGGCCGGTCCAGGTTGGCGTAGTCGAACATCAGCGCCGAGTAGTCGGTGACCAGGACGTCGGCGGCGAGCAGCACCTCCTGCACCTCCGGCTCGTCCGTGGCGTCCACCAGCACGCCCCGCCGGTGCAGTTCGGCCAGGCCCAGCCCGCGCGCGGGCCCGTCGGCGAGCGAGGGGTGCAGCCGCACCACGAGGGTGCGGCCCTCGCCCAGGTCGGCGGCGAACCGGGCCAGGTCGATCCGTTCCACCAGGCCGTCCCTGCGGTAGTCGCGGCGGGTCGGCGCGTACAGCACCACCGTGTCGCCCTCCGGGATGCCGAGCCGGGCGCGGACCGCACGGCCGCTGTCCGGGCCGGCGCCGACCAGGACGTCGTTGCGGGGGCTGCCCGAGCGCAGGGAGGTGAAGTGACAGGGGAAGGCCCGCTCCCACACCAGCTCGGAGTGCCGGTTGGCGACCAGGCTGTGGTCCCAGCGGTCGGCGCGGCGCAGCATCTGCGGTACGTCGAAGCCGTGCCGGGCGCCGGGCTTGCCGAGCAGATCGGCGCCCATGAACTTCAGCGGGGTGCCCTGATGGGTGTGGACGTGCACGCTCCCCGGGCGTTTGACCAGCGCGCCCGACCAGTTGACGTTGTTGACGAAGTACGTGGCCCGCTCGACCGCCCTGCGGTAGCCGGGGGAGTCGAGGAGCACGTACTCGGTGTCCGGCGGCAGCCCGGCCGCCCTTTCCTCGTCGGCGACCACCCACACCCCCCTGATGTGCGGGGCGAGTTCGCGCGCCGCGCGGTGGATCGCGGCCGGGTCGCCCAGCACGCCCCGGTGGGAGAACGCCGAGTACACGGCGAGGTCAGGGTCCAGCGGGCGGCGCAGCGCCGCCCGGGTCCGCACGGCCCGCGCCGCCGCCGCGGTACGGGCCTGCCGGGCCCGCCGGCCCAGCTCCCGGCCGGCTCGCCCGGCCTGCCGCCGCAGCACGTAACCGGCGTAACTCCCCTGAAGGACCCGCAGTTCGGCCGGGACCCGGGCGCCCTCCGGCCGGTGCGCGTGGAACATCTCGGCCGTGCGGCGGAAGAACTCGCCCCGGTCGGACGGCGGCAGCCGGTCCGGCTTGGAGAGGATGTCGAGACAGTGCTCGCCCATCTTGCCGTGCAGGAACGGCCGCCAGTGCGCGAGCGCCGGGCGGGCGTCGACGAAGCGGAACACCCGCGCGTACTGCTCGTGGACGTCGAAGTGCTTGCGGCTGGTGGTGGACAGGATGCTGCCCTGGCGGCGCTGCCGGTAGTACAGGCAGATCCGGTCCAGGGTGGCGATGCGCTCCGCGCTGAGCAGCACCGGGAACGTCCAGGGCGTGTCCTCGTAGTAGCCGGACGGGAAGGTGAAGCCCTCCCGTTCGACGAAGTCGCGCCGGTAGGCCTTGTTCCACACCACCATCAGCAGGTCGAGGATCTCCGGACGCCCGGCGGCGGTGAAGGTGTCCCCGGCGTTGTCCGCCAGGATGTGGGCCAGCACGTTGCGGCGGGTGCCGCCCCACCAGTAGGTGCGGGCGTAGTCGAAGACCAGCACGTCCGGGTCGCCGGTCTCGTCGAGCCGGTCGGCCAGGGCCCGCAGCGCGCCCGGGGTGAGGGTGTCGTCGCTGTCCAGGAAGAGCAGGTAGTCACCGCTCGCGTGCGGCATGCCCGCGTTGCGGGCCCGGCCGAGGCCCACGTTCTCCGGCAGGTGCAGCACCCGGACCCGCTCGTCACGGGCCGCGTACGCGTCGAGGATCGCGCCGCAGCCGTCGGGGGAGCGGTCGTCGACGGCGATCACCTCGATGTCGCGGTACGACTGCCCGAGCACCGAGTCGAGACAGGCGTGCAGGTAGCCCTGCACCTTGTGGACGGGGACGACGACGCTGAAGCGGGGCACGTCAGCTCCTCACCGGGGTGGCGGCGGCCGCGGGGGCGGGGACGCGCTCCGCGAGCGGGATCACGGGCGGCAGCGCCTCGGGCGGCTCACCGAGCAGCACCCGGCGGACCACCCGTTCGGCGGCCCGCCCGTCGTCGAAGGCGCAGAAACGCTCCCGGAACCGGGCCCGCAGCGCCGCCGACTCCGCTCCCGCGTACGAGCCGTCGCGGAACACGCGGGCCAGCTCGTCCGGGGTGCGGGCGACCGGCCCCGGCGGCCCGTCCATCAGGTCGAAACAGACGCCCCGGGTCTCCCGGTAGACGTCCCAGTCGTCGGCATACACGACGATCGGCCGGTCCAGGACGGCGTAGTCGAACATGATCGACGAGTAGTCGGTGATCAGCGCGTCGGCGGCCAGGCACACGTCCTCGGAGGAGCGGTGCGCGGTGACGTCGACGACCCGGCCGCCGTACCCGCGCCCGCCCCGGTCGTAGAAGTAGTGGGCGCGCAGCAGCACCACGACGTCCTCCCCGGCCGCCGCGCAGAACGCCTCCAGGTCGAGGCCGGGCTCGAAGCCGGTGTGGTGGTCGCGGTGGGTCGGCGCGTACAGCACGGCCCTCGCGCCCTCGGGGACGCCCAGCTCCGCGCGGATCCGGGCCACGTCGTCGGCCGTGGCGGTCAGGTACACGTCGTTGCGCGGATAGCCGTACTCCAGCTGCTCGTAGGTGCCGGGGAAGGCCCGCTCCCACACCCGGGTGGAGTGGGGGTTGGAGGAGAGGTTGTAGTCCCAGCGGTCCACCCGGCCCAGCAGCTTGCCGAAGCTGCCGGTCGTCGCGGCCACCACCGGGTACGTGGACTGGTCGACGCCCATGGTCTTCAGGGGGGTGCCGTGCTGCGTCTGGAGGTGCACGCTGCCGGGGCGTTTGACGACGCCCTCCGCGAAGTTGGCGTTGTTGACCAGGTACTTCGCGCGGGCCAGCACCTCCCAGTAGCGGTGGCTGCCGATGACCGCGTACTCGACGCCCTCCGGCACGGTGTGCGCCTGGTCGGCCTCCACCAGGAACACCGAGCGGATGTGCGGGGCGAGTTCCCGCGCCTTCGCGTGGATCGCGGCCGGGTTGCAGGTGTAGCCGCGGCCCCAGTACGCGCAGTACACGGCGAGGTTCGCGTCCAGCGGGCGGCGCAGCTGCGCCCGGTACCACAGCCGGGTGCGCAGACCCCGGGGGCGCGGCACCGCCGCCACCGCCCGGGACACCCCGCGGCGGGCGGCGCGCAGGGCGGCGAACGCCGGGTACGAGCCGGCCGCCAGCAGCCGGTGCTGCACCCCCGGGCTGCCGCCGGGGGGCCGGTAACCGGCGGGGTGGTGCCGGCGGTACAGGGCGCTCGCCCGGCGGAAGAAGGCACGGCGGCCCGTCGTGAGCCGCCGGGGGTGGGCGGCCGTCTTCAGCACGGTGGCGAACAGCTGCTCGAACAGCGGTCCCGTACGGGCCGGGGGCACCTCCAGGTCGGCCGCGCGGGAGAGCACCAGCTCGACCTGGTCGAGCAGATCGGCGTGGTGCCCGCCGGGCAGGTTCAGCCGGCTGCCCTGACGGCGCGCCTGATGCCGTACGACCACCGCGCGGAGCACCGCCACACGCTCGGCGCCCAGCATCGCCAGTCCGGCCCAGCCGACGTCCGTGAAGTGCCCCCGGGGAAAGGCCAGGCACTGCTCGGCGGCGAAGGCGCGACGCCAGGCCGCGCTCCACGCCGGGAGGCGCACGCCGGTGTGGTGCGGGGCGCGCTCGGGCGCGAAGGCGCCGTCCGGGGTGTTCGCCAGCAGCGGCGCGGCCGGGTTGGTGGTCTCGCCCTCCCACCAGGGCACCCGCTCGTGTTCAAAGTGCAGCACGTCCACCTGCCCGGTCTCCGCCAGACGTGCGTCCAGGGCCCCCAGCGCGCCCGGGACCAGCACGTCGTCACCGTCGAGGAACAGCAGGTACGTCCCGGTCGCCGCCCGCATCCCCGCGTTGCGCGCCCCCGCCAAACCCTCCGACGGGGGCGCGTGCACGGGCGCCACCCGGGAGTCCCGCTCGGCGTGCCGGGCGGCCACCTCGGCCGCCGGGGAGTCGGGGGCGTCACAGACCGGGATCAGCTCGAAGTCACCGAAGGACTGGGCGAGGACGGAGTCCAGCGCCTGACCCAGCCGACCTGCGACCCCGTGGGACGGGACGATGATGCTGAAGCGGGGCATGCTGCTCTTTCCGTAGGGGATGGCGTGGCGCCGGCCGTCTCAGCGTGCGGGGCGCCGGCCGGGACGCCCCGCCGGCCGCCGGGTGGGCGGCCGGGCCGGGGTGGGCCGCGACGAGCCGAGGGACATGGGAACTCCCGAGGGGGGAACGACGGTCAGCCGCCGTCGGTGACGGTCAGCAGTCCGGCGGGCCGCCGCGCTGCCGGTGCCGGGAGCGACGGCACGTCGATCGCGGCGGCCGCCGGGGGCGCCGGGAGGCGCTCGTCCAGCGGCACGACCGGGGGCAGCGCGGTCTCCCCGAGCAGCACCCGGCGCACGACCCGTTCGGCGGCCCGTCCGTCGTCGTGCGGGCAGAAACGGTCACGGAACGTCGCGCGCAGCCGCGCGGAGCGGGCTCCGCACCAGTGCCCGGAGGCGAAGATGTCGATCAGCTCGTCCTCACCGCCCGCGACCGCGCCCGGCGGGAAGCACCGCGGATCGAAGTAGAGGCCGCGGGCCGCCTCGTACGCCTCCCAGTCGTCGGCGTGCAGGACGACCGGCCGGTTCAGGACCGCGTAGTCGCACATCAGCGGGGAGAAGTCGGTGACCAGGACGTCGGAGGCCAGGCACAGCGAGGCCACGTCCGGGTGCCCGCTCACGTCCAGCACCCGGTCGGAGGCGGCCTCGGCCGGCCCGTCGTGGGGGTGGTGGGCGCGGGCCAGGACGACGAACCGCGGGCCGAGCCGGCGCACCACGCGCTCCAGGTCGAGCAGCCGGGGCTGGGTGCGCAGGTAGTCGCGGCGGGCCGGCGCGTAGAGGATCGCCACCGAACCCCTCGGGATGCCCAGTGACTCCCGCAGCGCGGCGACGTCCGCGCCGGTCGCCGTGTGGAAGCGGTCGGCGCGCGGCCTGCCGTACTCCAGGGTGGTGTAGCCGCCGGGGTGGACGCGTTCCCAGGTCAGGGTGGAGTGGCGGTCGGCGGAGACGACGTAGTCCCACTGGTCGACCTCGCGCAGCAGCCGTGCGAAGTCGGTGCCCCGGGCCACCGCCGGACGCTCCTGGAGGTCCAGGCCCACGTGCCCGACGGGGGTGCCGGTCTGCACCCGCACCAGGATCTGGCCCGCGCGCTTGACCAGACCGGGCTCCGTGTCCGTGTCGGTGATCAGGTACGCGGACCGGGCGAGCGCGGTCCAGTGGGCGGCCGTGCCGGGGACGAGACGGCGGGTGCCCGGGGCGAGGGTGTGGTGGTGCTCGGGCCCGGCCGCCCAGGCGGTGCGGATGTGCGGGGCGAGTTCGCGCACCGCGGACTCCAGGGCGGCCGGGTCGCCACCGCGGCCGGCGCGGGCGGTGAACAGGGCGTGGTCGGCGCGCAGCGGGAGCATCCGCTGGCAGCGGTAGTGGGCGCGCAGGGCGGCGTGACGCAGGGCGCCGGGCAGCCGGCCGGCGCGCCGGGCGGCCCCGCGGTACAGGGCCGCCGCCAGTCTCAGGGTCCGGTAGGTGCGGTGCAGGCCCAACCGGACCAGCGTGTGGTGGACGCGGGCGCGCGCGGGGACGGGCGCGCCGGGGGCGCGGTGGCGCCGGTAGTGGGACCGGGCCCGGCGCAGGAACGCCGCCCGCGAACCGCGCGGCAGCCGGTCCCGCCGTGTGTACACCGTCACCAGGTGGTCGACCATGCGGCGGAACAGCACCGGGCGCCAGCGCTCCAGTTCGGGCCGCGCGTCGAGGAACGCGAAGACGCGGTCGTACTGGTCGAAGACGTCGAAGTGCCGGTCACTGGTGGTGCGCAGGATGCAGCCGGCCCGCCGCTGCCGGTAGTGCACGCACACCCGGTCGAGCGTGGCGATCGACTCCGCCGTCATCAGCGCCGGGTACGTCCACGGCGTGTCCTCGTAGTAGCCGGGCGGGAAGACGAGCCCCGCGCGGCGCACGAACTCCCGCCGGTAGGCCTTGTTCCAGGCCACCATCAGCAGGTTCAGCAGCCCCGGCCGGTCGGTCAGCCGGAACGGCGCCGGCCCGCGTTCGGTGAGCTCGGCGGCGACCCGGTTGCGCACCGCCTCGCCCGACCAGTACGTCCGCGCGTAGTCGTAGACCAGGACGTCCGGGTCGCCGGTCTCCTTCAGCCGGTCGGCGAGGGCGAGCAGCGCGTCCGGGGTGAGGGTGTCGTCGCCGTCGAGGAACAGCAGGTAGTCGCCGGTCGCCCGCTCGATCCCGGCGTTGCGGGCCCGCCCGAGCCCGGTGTTCTCCGGCAGGTGCACCACCCGTACACGAGGGTCACGGGCCGCGAACTCGTCGATCACCGCGCCGCAGGCGTCCGGCGAGCAGTCGTCGACGGCGATCAGTTCCAGATCGGGGTACGACTGCGACAGCACCGACTCCAGGCACTCGTGCAGATACGCCTGGACCTGGTACGCGGGGACAATGACACTGAACCTGGGCAAGGGGCATCCAACGGTCGGTGCGGGCGTTCTGCCCGGCAACGGCCGCTGGGCCGACTTGGTTACGCCCCCTGGGGCATCCGGGGGACGCCCGTCACACGAAGGGGCGGACCTTGCCGGTCCACCCCTTCAACTGTTGCTTCACATCTGCTACTTGACCGCTCCCGCCATCACACCGGACACGAACTGCCGCTGGAACGCGAAGAACACCACCAGCGGGATCACCATCGAGATGAACGCGCCCGGCGCCAGCACGTCGATGTTGTTGCCGAACTGCCGTACCTGCGTCTGCAGGGCGACCGTGATCGGCTGGCTTCCCGAGTCGGTGAAGATCAGCGCGACCAGCATGTCGTTCCACACCCACAGGAACTGGAAGATGCCGAGCGCGGCGACGGCGGGACCGGCGAGCGGCATCACGACCCGGACGAACAGACGCAGCTCACCCGCGCCGTCCAGCCGGGCCGCCTCCAGCAGCTCCCTCGGGATCTCCGCGAAGAAGTTCCGCAGCAGGAACACCGCGAACGGCAGCCCGAAACCGACGTGGAAGAGGATCACACCGGTCAGCGAGCCGAAGATGCCCAGGGAGCCGAAGAGTTCGGCGATCGGAATCAGCGCCACCTGCACCGGCACCACCAGCAGCCCCACGACCGCCAGGAACCACCAGTCGCGGCCCGGGAACTCCATCCAGGCGAAGGCGTAGCCCGCGAGCGAGCCGATCACCACGACCAGCACGGTCGCCGGGACGGTGATGTACACCGTGTTCAGCAGCGAGCCGGTGATGTCGTCGTTCCCCAGCAGCGTCTCGTAAGCGCCGAAGGTCAACTCCGACGGCTCGGTGAACACCGTCCACCAGCCGTCGGCGGCCATGTCCCGCGGGGTGCGCAGGCTGGCCAGCAGCAGCCCGACCGTCGGCACCAGCCAGAACAGGCCGACGACGATCAGGAAGACACGGACCAGGCCGCCGCTCACCACCCGGCTCAGCCTGGCGCCGAGCGGCTCCTTGGCGGCGACGGGCGCCGCGCCCGCTTTGGTGGCACTCATCGCCTGACCTCCCGCCGCAGCCGCCGCACGTCACCGCGTCCACCCGGGGGGCGACCCCCGGACCCCCAGCAGGGCCTCGGCCGACGTCGCTTCATCGCCTGACCTCCCGCCGCAGCCGCCTCACGTTGAACCACATCACCGGGATCACCAGGAGCAGCAGGAACACCGCGATGGCGCTGGCGATGCCCGGCTGGTCCGCCGAGAAGCCCTGGCGGTAGAGCTCCAGCGCCAGGACGTTGGCGTCGTCCTGGGAGGAGCCCGGGGCGATGATGAAGACCAGGTCGAACACCTTCAGCACGTTGATCATCAGGGTGACGGTGACCACCGCGAGGACCGGCGCCAGCAGGGGCACCGTGACCCGTCTGAACACCTGCCACTCGTTGGCGCCGTCCACCCGCGCGGCCTCCAGCAGCTCCCGGGGCATGCCCGCGAGCCCGGCCGCGATCAGCACCATCGCGAAGCCCGCCCACATCCAGATGTACGAGCCGATGATCGCGGGGGTGACCAGCGACGGGCCGAGCCAGTCCAGGCCGTTGTACGGTGCGTCGAAGTTGCCGGCCGGGAGCCGGAGTCGTGCCCCGTCGGCCTTCGACGACAGGGAGAACGTGCCGTCGTCGCCCGCCGTGGCCGTCTCCACCACCTTGCCGTCCTTGACGGCTTCGATCCGCATCCCCGGATAGCCGAGCTCGGCGGCGTCGACCTGGTTCAGCGTGCCGACGCCCTTGCCGCGGGTGAAGTCCTGCCAGGTGGTGCCGGTGATCCGGTCGCCGTCCGGCGTCGCCGCCGCCGCGGGTTTCGCGTCGTCCGGCATCAGGTCCGGGGCGACCCCGACCAGCGGCAGCGAGACGGTGTCACCGGCGCTCACCGTGCCCTTGGTGACGAACGCGCCCCCGCCGGCCGGCTCCAGCGGCGACTCACGGCCCGGGTGCGCCTTCGGGAACGCCGAGGACTGGGCGAAGGTGTCGTGCACCCCCACCCACACCGCGTTGGCGACGCCCTTGTCCGGGTCCTGGTCGTACACCAGGCGGAAGATGATCCCGGCGGCCAGCATGGAGATCGCCATCGGCATGAAGACGACCAGCTTGAACGCCGTTCCCCAGCGGACGCGTTCGGTCAGGACCGCGAAGACGAGACCGAGCGCGGTGGCGATCGTCGGCGCGAACACCACCCAGACGACGTTGTTCTTCAGGGCGGTGCGGATGCCGTCGTCGGTGAACAGCGCCCGGTAGTTGTCGAGTCCGGCGAAGCCGTCGCCGGACTGGTCGTAGAAGCTGCGGATGACGGAGTACCCGATCGGGTAGACCACGAGCGCACCGAGCAGCACCAGCGCGGGCAGCAGGAACAGCGCCGCGACCGCTCTGCGGGTGCCGGTGACGCTCTTGCGCGACCTGGGAGCCGCGGGGGCCGCCTTGACGGCCCCCGCGGCCTTGTCCGACGCCATCGCCGGATCAGTTCCCGTACGCCGCGGCCGCGTCGGCCTCCAGCTTCGCCTGGGTGCCCGCGACGTCCTCCGGGTTCTTCAGGAAGTCCTGCAGCGCCTTCCACTCGCCCTTGCCGGGCGTGCCGCCGAAGGCCTGCGGGGCCTGGTCGGACATGTCGAAGCGGAAGTCGTCACCGGCGTCGAGCAGCGCCTTGGCCATCTTCCGCTGGACCTCGTTGGGGTACGCCGAGTTGGGCACGTTCTTGTTGGGCGAGAGGTAGCCGCCGAGCTTCGCCTGGACGCTCGCCGCGTCCGGGGAGGCGAGGAAGGTCGCCAGCGCCTGCGCCGCCTCGGAGTCCTTCAGGATCACAGCCGCGTCGCCGCCGGACACCACGGGCGGGTCGTCACCGACCGCCGGGAACGGGAACACCTTCGCGTCCGTGCCCACCTCGGCCTCGGTCTCGCCGATGTTCACCTGCACGAAGTCGCCCTCGTAGACCATGCCGGCCTTGGGCTGGTCGCCGCCGGTGAAGGTCTGGGTCACGGACGCCGGGAACTCCGTCTGGAGGGCGCCGGACGCGCCGCCCGCGACGTAGTCCCGCTTGCCCCAGATCCCGGCGAGCGTGGTGAGCGCCTCCTTGACCGAGGGGTCCGTCCACTTGATCTCGTGCCGGGCGAGCTGGTCGTACTTCTCCGGTCCGGCCTGGGAGAGGTAGACGTTCTCGAACCAGTCGGTCAGCGTCCAGCCGTCGGCGCCGCCGACCGAGAAGGGGGTGACCCCGGAGTCGTACACCGTCTGCGCGGTGGTGAGCAGTTCCTCCCACGTCTGGGGCTCGGCCGCGCCGGCGTTCTCGAAGACCTGGGCGTTGTACCAGATCAGCGACTTGTTGGCGGCCTTGTAGTAGACGCCGTACTGCTTGCCGTCGACCTTGCCGATGTCCTGCCAGCCCTGCGTGTAGTTCTCGGCGAGCTCCTTGGACGCCTCGGTGCCGAGCGGCTTGGCCCAGCCCTTCTCCACCGCCTGCTTGATGGCGCCCGGCTGCGGCAGCAGGGCCACGTCCGGCGGGGCACCGCCCGCGATCTTGGATCCGAGGAAGTTGATGATCGGGTCCTGGGCGGGCACGAAGGTCACCTCGGCGCCGGTGCGCTTCTCGAACTCCGCGAGGACCTTCTTGAAGTTCTTCTGCTCGGTGCCGGTCCACACGGCGGCGACCTCCAGGGTCTCGCCGTCCAGCTTCGGCAGGGTGACGGTGGTGCCGGTGTCGCCTCCGGTCCTGCCGCCCTTGTCGTCGTCACCGCCGTCGTCGTCGCCTCCGCAGGCGGTGAGCGAGACCGCCAGCACCCCCGCGGCGAGCGCGGCGGCGGCTCTCACGGCCCCGCGGGAGCGGGGGGTCGTCAGGGGGGTGTCGGGCGACCTGCGTATGCGGATGGTCCTGCTCGTCCTGCGCATCACTACCCCGTTCTTCGTACTCCGTCGTACTTCGCCGAACGTTCGAGCGCTGTCCCGTGCGCTCTGGTCTACGCCCGGCGCATGGGGGTGGCAAGAGCGCGTCCCGTGTCAAGTCCGCGATCGTGACCGCGTCGTGACCGGGCGTCACGCGGGTGAGTACCCCGACTCATGACGCGCGCACGTCGAGCGGGAATGCTGGGGACATGCTCATCGGACGATCAGTCACCGCGGCCGCCCTCCTGGCGCTCACCACGGCGGCGTGCGGGACGCAGCCGGGCGGCGAGCGGACGGCACCGTCGCAGAGTCCTCCACCGTCGGCCGGCGCCCAGCCGTCCTCCGGCCCGTCCGCCGAGGCGTGGCCGGCGTGCGCGCAGCCGGCCGAGGCGCCCACCGTGCCGCCGTCCGCCACCGCCTCCGCGTCCCCGCCCGCCGGCCCGGACGGCCGGCCGGAGCAGCACGGGGACGGCGCGCCCCACTACGCCGAGAACCACGCCTACCGGATGCAGGCGTCGCTGACCCCGGAGAAGCGGGCCTGGGGAGCGGCGTCGGCGAAGCTCGTCCGCGCGGAGCTGGAGAAGGTGCGGGAGGCGGGCGGGGCCGGTGCGTACGGCGCCTTCCCCGAGGAGCGGGTCGTCGCGGCCCTCGCCCGGCTCGGCTGCGGCGAGGAGCACGGGGTCCACATCAGCGACGGCTTCTACAGCCTCCACACCGGGACGGTCTGTGTGTCCGGCCGGGTGACGCGGGACGAGCTGACCACCGAGGTGCACGGCGCGTACGCCGAACCGCAGCCCGGGACCGGACCGTGCGTGGAGAACCGGGGAGGCCACTGACCGGCCTCCCCGGGGTCACAGGAGGGAGGGGACCTCCGCGGCCGAGACCTGACGGGCCGCCCGCTCCAGGGCGCTGGCCAGCAGCGCCAGGTCGGTCGGGCCGTTGCCCAGCTCGCGGACCGGGCGGCGGGCCGGGGGGTCGCCCATGCGGTGCCACTCCAGGGGGACGACCGTCGGCCGCAGGGTCGCCGTCCGCGGGATGCGGCCGGTCACCCGGCCGCCCTGGAACGCCGTCTCCGGTCCGTCCGGGCCGGCCAGCCGGCCGCGGCCCGGTGCCGGGTCGTCGGGACCGCCGCCCGGCACGGGTGCCTCCAGCGCGACGCGCAGCGTCGCCTGCCGCGCGGGCTCGGTCTGCGCCGTCCGGGCACACGGGCCGGTGGCCGTCACCAGGTGCACGCCCAGCCGTTCCCCGTCCCGCGCCACCGCCTCCAGGGCCCGCATCACCGACCCGGCGGCGGGCCGCCCCGGTGAGCCGAGCGCGGGGGAGACCAGCGCGTCCAGGTCGTCCACGACCACCACCAGCCGGGGCAGCGCGGGCGGGGCCTGTGTCCTGCGCCGGTCCGCCGCCGGCCGCAGCCGCAGCGTCGACGAGGGCGGGCCGTCCAGGTCGCCGTTCTGCTCGCCGCCTCCCGCGCGGGAGGCGGCCGTCCGCTGGGCGACCATACGGTCCGACAACTCGCGGCCGGTGTGCCACTCCGCGAAGTCCGAGCGGCCCAGCAGCTCCCCGCGCCGCTTCAGCTCGGCGCTCAGGGACTGCGCGAACTCCCGCATCCGCACCGGGTCGTTGGCACACAGATGCGTCGTGACGTGCGGGACGTCCGTACACACCCGCAGGCCGTCGCCGTGCCCGGGGCCCGGCGCGGGGCCGCCCCTGCCCTCGACCAGCACGATGCCCAGCCGGTCGGGGCGCTCGGCGGCGGCCAGCGAGGCGACGACCGCCCGCAGCAGTTCCGTACGGCCGCTGCCGGGCGGGCCTTCGATCAGCAGGTGCGGTCCGTCGGCGGCGAGGTCGGCGACGACCGGGCCGCGCGGCCCGGCGCCCAGGACGGCGGTGACCCGGCCGCCGAGGGCCCGGGTGTCGTCGGCCGCGTCCGCCCAGCGGGCCATCAGCGAGGCCGGGGTGGCCCGGGCCAGGCCCAGCTCGTCGAGGAGCCGCGCCGACCGGGGCAGCGGAGCGGACACGCGCGCGTGCCGTTCGGCCGGGGCGCCGTCGGTGCGCAGCGGCGCCAGCGCCCGCGCGAACCGCTCGGCCCAGGCGGGGGAGACCGCGTCGACGGTGGCGAGGGTGCCGTGGCCGACGGGCCCCGGAGGCGTGCCGGAGCCGCTCCCGGCCACCCGCAGCAGTCTGAGCGCGGTCGCCACGTCACCGCTGAGCAGGGCGACCGCCCCGCACGCGCGGAACGGCGGCGTCACCGCGCAGGCTGCCTCGTACGTCTCCGTCACCGGCGACGCGGGGGAGGCGGCGGCCGTCTCGGCGAGGCACACGACGTGGATCGCGGCCCGTGGGCCCTCCAGGGCCAGCCGCGCCACCGCCTCGCGGGCGTCCGCGCCGCCGGGGTCACCGTCCACGACGAGCACGGTGTGGGGGCCGTCGCCCGGTGGTGCGGGCGCGGCCCGGTGGTCCCGGTCGGCCAGGCGGCGCAGCAGTTCGTCCGTGCGGGCCGTGGCCTGCTCGTGGTCGTGCGCCAGCAGCAGGCGGCAGTCCTGGCCGTGGCCCGGGCGCAGGTGGGGCAGCCAGCCCAGCCAGGACCACTCCGCGGTGCGCTCCGCCAGGGGGCGGGAGGGGTCCGCGGCGATCAGGACGATCTCCAGGCAGTCGGGGGAGTGCAGCGCGGCGAGCTGGGCCAGGACCGCGCGGGCCAGTCCGGCGAGACGGTCGCGCGGGCCGGCCAGTCCGAGCGCGCCCACCTCGCGCAGGTCCGACGTCACCGGCACGGCGGGCAGCAGGCCCGAGCCGTTCGGCGCGGCCCGGTCCGTGGTGCCGAGCCGCACCGTGAGCGTCTCGGGATGGCCCGGCCCGCGCTCCCACAGCCGGGGGCCGGGGCCGAGCGCGGTCAGCAGCAGGGTGGCGGGGTCCGGCCAGGTCTCGGGCTGGGCGGGGGCGGCGAGGGGCGGCTGCGGCGCGGGCCCGTCCGGCGACGGGGCGAACCCGCCCGGCGCGTCCGCCGTGGCCTCCCGCTCCTGCCGGCCTCCGGTCAGGCGGCGGGCCCAGGCCCCGATGCCGCCCCGCTTGCGCCCGCCGGGAGGCTGGGGGAGGTCGGTGCCGCGCAGGGGGGTGCCCTTGCGGGAGCCCTGGGCGTCGGTTCCGTGGAGGGTGTCGGGGCCGGAGCCGTCGTCGTACCGTCCGTCCCGCACCCGGCCGGTGGTGCTGCCGGTGGGGCCCTGGGGGGCGCGGGGGGAGCCGGGGTGCCCGCCGGGCGTGGTGCCGGCCGCGTGGTGGGGGCCGGCGTGGGGATCGACGCCGTGGCGCCCGTCCCGCACGGCGTCGGCCGGGTGGTCGGCAGTTTGGGAGGAGTCGTATGCGGGGGGCGTCGCGCCCGGTGCGCGGTGGTCCTCGCGTGGCCGGTCGGCCGTGCGGGGGGAGTCGTGGTGTGCCGCGGGGGGTGCTCCGGGTACGGGGGAGGCGCCGTCGCGCCCGCCGGGTGCTTCGCCGGAGGCCCGGAGTCCGGGGCCGGCGGGGTGAGAGGGGGAGGAGGGGGTGGTGCCGGAGCCGTCGGCGAGGGACCCGTGCCCCGCGTGGGTCCCGCCCGCGGCCGGACCCGGCTGCGAGACGCGCCGCCCCTTGGGCACCCGGGGCACATCGCCCCGCGCGGCCACCCGCAGCGTGCGCCCCCCGGGGCCGTCTCCGCGCCGGCCGGCCCCCGGTGTCCCGCCCTGCCCCGGCACCAGTGGCCCGGAACCCCGCGCGGCTCGCTCCCCGTCCGGCTCCCACCCGTCGGCGGCCCGGCTGCCGTCCCCCGCGGCCGGGCTCGCCGAGCCGTAGGCGTGGTGGGTCGGCCCCCGGGGCGGATCGGCCGGTGCCACGCGCGCGTCCGGGCCGCCGGACGTCCCGGGCCGCGCGGCGGACGCGTCCCCGGCCCCTTCACCCGCCCGCGGCCCCGGCACCCGGACGTGTCCCTCCCCGTCCGGTGTCGTCGCCGCCCGCGCGTCCGGTCCCGCCGCCGGTGTCAGGCGCAGCGCCGACTCGCCGATGCGCAGCAGGGCGCCCGGGGTCAGCCGGACCGGGCGGGGGCCCACGCGCCGCCCGTCCAGGGTCGTGCCGTTGGTGGAGCCGAGGTCGGCGACCGAGACGCGGCCGTCGGCGGCGACCGTCACCGCGCAGTGCAGCCGGGAGACGTCCGGGTCGTCGAGCGGTACGTCGGCGTCGGCGGAGCGGCCTATGCGGATCTCGCCGCCGTGCAGCAGGTGCACCCCGCCCGCGTCGGGTCCGGCGACGACGTGCAGCCGGGTCGGGGCCTCGTCCAGCTCGGGGTGCGGCTCGGGCTCGCCCGGGGCGCCCACCGCCAGCACCGCCCCGTCGATCAGCGGCGGCTCGCCCAGCGTGCAGCGCTGGGCGTCGAGCCGCAGGTCACCGGCGTACAGCACCGGCGCGCCCGTGGAGCCGGACGTGCCGTCGCCGCCGGAGACCGCCGAGGCCAGTGCGGAGGCCACCGCGGCCAGGGCCGTGCCCGCGGGCGCCGTGACCAGCACGTCGCAGCTCACGGCCCGCTCCCGCGCGGGGGAGGAGGGGCCCTGCGGGTCTACGACGGTCAGCCGGATCTGCATCGCCGTCAGCGGTCCCTTCTGCGCGGGCGCCCGCGACACGGGGGACGAAGCCGCCCCGCGGTCCCCCACCGCGGACTTCCCCCACCGCCACACGCGCACGTACGGCCAGTACTGCACGCATCCTCGCACCTGACACCGACAACGCGCCCGCCGCCCGACAGCGAATGATCTTGATTGGTCGGCTCTGCCCGCAAAAATGCCTGACCAGTGACCGGCCGATGATCGTCGCCGGGTCACTTGAGATCGGTCACGTCCGCGGTGCGGCAACCAACGGACCGGGTGGAGCGTCTTTCCCGCCGACCGTCGAACACCGGCGGAACCCGGTACGTAAGACCCATGCGGAGGGGCGACGGCCCGGCGACAGGAGAGGCGGCGGCGAAGACGACCGGCCGGTATCCCGTGCGGCGGCACTACAGTGGGTCGGAACATTCCGCAGCAGGGTGGACCACGGTGTACGCCAGCCAAGCAAGCAGCAGGGAGCGCATGACGTGCGGCCGGTAGGGAGCAAGTACCTGCTCGAGGAGCCGCTCGGTCGCGGCGCCACGGGCACCGTCTGGCGCGCCCGCCAGCGGGAGACCGCGGGCGCCGAGGCGGCCGTGCCGGGGCAGCCCGGCGAGACCGTCGCGATCAAGGTCCTCAAGGAGGAGCTCGCGAGCGACGCCGACGTCGTGATGCGGTTCCTGCGCGAGCGCTCGGTCCTGCTGCGGCTCACCCACCCCAACATCGTCCGGGTCCGCGACCTGGTGGTCGAGGGTGATCTGCTGGCCCTGGTCATGGACCTGGTCGAGGGCCCCGACCTGCACCGCCACCTCCGGGAGAACGGGCCGTTCACCCCGGTCGCCGCGGCGCTGCTGACCGCGCAGATCGCCGACGCGCTCGGCGCCAGCCACGCCGACGGCGTGGTGCACCGGGACCTGAAACCGGCCAACGTCCTGCTGAAGCAGACCGGCGGCGAGATGCACCCGATGCTGACCGACTTCGGCATCGCCCGCCTCGCCGACTCCCCGGGCCTGACCCGCACCCACGAGTTCGTCGGTACGCCCGCGTACATCGCGCCCGAGTCGGCCGAGGGCCGCCCGCAGACCTCCGCCGTCGACATCTACGGCGCCGGCATCCTGCTGTACGAGCTGGTCACCGGCCGCCCGCCGTTCTCCGGCGGCTCCGCCCTGGAGGTGCTGCACCAGCACCTGAGCGCCGAACCCCGCCGTCCCTCCACGGTCCCCGATCCGCTGTGGACGGTCATCGAGCGCTGTCTGCGCAAGAACCCCGACGAGCGGCCCGGCGCGGAGAACCTCGCGCGCGGCCTGCGCGTCGTGGCCGACGGCATCGGCGTGCACGCGAACTCCGCGCAGATCGGCGCCGCGGAGAACGTCGGCGCGCTGCTCGCCCCCGACCCGGCGCCCGCGCAGGTGCCGGACGCCCCCGGTGCCGCGGACCCCACGCAGATGCTGCCGCACGGCGCGGGCGGCTACGACCCCAACGGCGCCACCAGCGTCCTGCCGCAGACCGGCGGACCGGCCGGCGCCGCCGACCCCACGGCCGTCCTGCCGCCGGTGCCCCCCGGGCAGCCGGGGCAGTCCGGCGGTCCGGGCCCCGAGGACCCGCACCCCTGGCAGAACCAGCTCCGCGCGGCCCGCGACCGCAACGAGCAGACCCAGGTCCAGTACCTCGACCCCCACCAGGACCCGCTGCGCCGCCGCCCCCAGCGGCAGGTCGCCCGGCCGCAGCAGCAGCCCCCGCAGCAGCCGCCGCAGCGTCAGCCGCAGCCCGGCCCGGGATACGGCTACCCGCAGCAGCACCAGCCCCAGCCGCAGCGGTACGCGCCCCCGCCGGAGCCCCAGCGGCGGCAGCAGCCCCAGCCGCAGCGGTACGCGCCGCCGCCGGAGCCGCAGCGTCCCGCGCGGGAGCCCCGGGCACCCCGGCAGCGCAGCGCCAACCCGATGCGCATCCCCGGTCTCGGCTGCCTCAAGGGGTGCCTCTTCACGGTCGTCATCCTGTTCGTCGCGGGCTGGCTGATCTGGGAACTGAGCCCGCTCCAGGACTGGATCGGCACCGGCAAGGGCTACTGGGAACAGCTCAGCGACTGGTTCGGCTCGGTGACGGGCTGGATCGAGGACCTGGGCGGCCCCGACGAGCCCTCGGCACCCTCCGGGACGAACTGAGCGTGTCTGTTGATGTGTCGACATCCGGGGGTCGATTTCCGTATCCCCGGTGAAGCCCGGCTGCCCGGACGCGTAGCTTTGGCGACAACACGCGTCGGTAGGAGCAGTCTTGGCACGGAGAATCGGCAGCCGGTACACCGCCCATCAGATCCTCGGGCGGGGCAGCGCCGGCACGGTGTGGCTGGGCGAGGGCCCCGACGGGCCCGTCGCCATCAAGCTGCTGCGTGAGGATCTCTCCTCGGACCAGGAACTCGTCGGCCGTTTCGTGCAGGAGCGGACGGCGCTGCTGGGCCTGGAACACCCGCACGTCGTCTCCGTGCGCGACCTGGTCGTCGACGGCAACGATCTCGCGCTGGTCATGGACCTGGTCCGGGGCACGGACCTGCGCACCCGCCTCGACCGGGAGCGCCGGCTGGCCCCGGAGGCCGCGGTGGCGATCGTCGCCGACGTCGCGGACGGGCTGGCGGCGGCGCACGCGGCCGGGGTCGTCCACCGGGACGTGAAGCCGGAGAACGTGCTGCTGGACATGCAGGGTCCGCTCGGACCCGGCGGCTCGCACCGCGCCCTGCTCACCGACTTCGGCGTGGCGAAACTCATCGACACCCCGCGCCGCACCCGGGCCACGAAGATCATCGGCACGCCGGACTACCTGGCTCCGGAGATCGTCGAGGGCCTCCCGCCGCGCGCCTCGGTCGACATCTACGCCCTCGCCACGGTCCTGTACGAGCTGCTCGCCGGCTTCACCCCGTTCGGCGGCGGCCACCCGGGCGCCGTGCTGCGCCGCCACGTCACCGAGACGGTCGTCCCGCTGCCCGGCATCCCGGACGAGCTGTGGCAGCTCCTGGTGCAGTGCCTGGCGAAGGCCCCGGCGTCCCGGCTGCGCGCCTCCGAGCTGGGCGCGCGGCTGCGGGAGCTGCTGCCGCTGCTGGCGGGGATGCCCCCGCTGGACGTGGACGAGCCGGACACCGGGCCGGAGGAGGACGCGGGCGAGGCCGTCCCGGCGTCGGGCCCCTCCCGGTCCGCCGGCGAGCCCGTGCGGCGCCGGGGCGCGGTCCCGCTGGTGCCGGGTGCGAAGCCGTCCGACTCCAACCGTGACACGCACACCTCCATGAGGGTGCCCGCCCCCGACGAGCTGGCCGGCGGTGCCCGCGGCACGGCCCGCGCGCCCCGCGCGTCCGGCGCCCCCCGCCCCGGGTCGGCGCGCAACCGCGCGGTCACCCGCAGGCGCCGTCTGACCGTGGCCGTCGCGGCGGTGCTCCTGGCGGCGGCCGGCGCCGCCACCTGGCTCGCCGCTTCCGACGACACCGCCGCCCCACCCGAGGACACCCACACCTCCACCCCGGCCGTCCCCTGACACTGCCCCTCGGGGGCGCGGGGAACCGCGCGCCCACGGCCGCCCGGCAGGGGCTGGAGCGGCCGCCCGGCATGGCCCACCGCGGGAAACCGTTACGCTGGAGGGCGTGGCAGTCGTCGATGTATCCGAAGAGCTCAAGTCCCTCTCCTCGACCATGGAGTCGATCGAGGCCGTTCTGGACCTCGACAAACTGAGGGCAGACATCGCCGTGCTCGAGGAGCAGGCGGCCGCGCCGTCCCTCTGGGACAACCCGGACGAGGCGCAGAAGATCACCAGCAAGCTCTCCCACCTCCAGGCCGAGGTGCGGAAGGCCGAGACGCTGCGCGGCCGGATCGACGATCTCGCCGTGCTCTTCGAGATGGCCGAGGAGGAGGACGACCCGGACACCCGCGCGGAGGCCGAGTCGGAGCTCGAGCTCGTCAAGAAGGCGCTGGACGAGATGGAGGTCCGGACGCTGCTCAGCGGCGAGTACGACTCCCGCGAGGCGCTGGTCAACATCCGTGCGGAGGCGGGTGGCGTCGACGCCGCCGACTTCGCCGAGAAGCTCCAGCGCATGTACCTGCGCTGGGCCGAGCAGCACGGCTACAAGACCGAGCTGATCGAGACGTCGTACGCGGAGGAGGCCGGCATCAAGTCGACCACCTTCTCCGTCCAGGCGCCGTACGCCTACGGCACCCTCTCCGTCGAGCAGGGCACGCACCGCCTGGTGCGCATCTCGCCGTTCGACAACCAGGGCCGCCGCCAGACCTCCTTCGCGGGCGTCGAGATCCTGCCCGTGGTCGAGCAGACCGACCACATCGAGATCGACGAGTCCGAGCTGCGGGTGGACGTCTACCGCTCCTCCGGCCCCGGCGGCCAGGGCGTGAACACGACCGACTCCGCGGTGCGCCTCACCCACATCCCCACCGGCATCGTGGTCTCGTGCCAGAACGAGCGCTCGCAGATCCAGAACAAGGCCACGGCGATGAACGTCCTCCAGGCCAAGCTGCTGGAGCGCCGCCGTCAGGAGGAGCAGGCCAAGATGGACGCCCTCAAGGGCGACGGCGGCAACTCCTGGGGCAACCAGATGCGTTCGTACGTGCTGCACCCGTACCAGATGGTCAAGGACCTGCGCACGGAGCACGAAGTCGGCAACCCCGAGGCCGTGTTCAACGGTGAGATCGACGGCTTCCTGGAGGCCGGGATTCGCTGGCGCAAGCAGCAGGAGAAGTAACTCCCCGAGCGCACCGACGATTTGTCGACAAGGCAACTGCCGCCCACTGGGCGGCAGTTGCCTTTCCGTGTCGGGGATGCGCGGGTTTCACGTCACAGTTGCGGATTCTTCGTCCCGCAAAGCGCGCGTAGCCGGACATCGCGCACGCAACGGCCTTGACGTTCTTTTGGAAAGTGGGAAGGGTGAAGCGTGGCATGCGTATCTCCGGGGCGCATGTGAACCGGGGGGCTTTCACCACAGCAACCCCCGTCGATCACGGCCCCGTACGCCGCCTCACTGACGATGAGCTACTGGGGGTAGCAACCAGATGACCAAGAAGACGCGGATCCGTGTCGCTCGGATCGCGGCCGGCGCCGTGATCGCGGCCGGCGCCTCGCTGACGGCGGCCGGCGCCGCTTCGGCGCTCGAGTTCGGTGTGAGCGCCGAAGCGGGCGAAGGCGGCCTGAACGTCGGCGTCAACGCGGAGCTCGGGGACGAGGACCCGGAGAACCCGGAGAACCCGGAGATCCCGACGGAGCCGGAGGAGCCGACCGAGCCCGAGGAGCCGACCGAGCCCGAGGTTCCGACGGAGCCTGAGGAGCCCACCGAGCCCGAGGAGCCCACCGAGCCGGAGCAGCCCACCGAGCCCGAGGAGCCCGTCGAGGAGCCCACCGAGAAGCCGACCACCCCGGGTGGCGGCGGTGGTGACGACTCCGGCCCCTCCCCGGACGGCGGCGGCACCTCGCCGCAGGACGAGGGCTCCTCGGCCCTCACCGAGACCGGCGACGAGGCCCCGGCCACCTCGGTCCAGGGCAACGGCAAGGAGCTCGCCGAGACCGGTGCCGCCGAGATGACCTTCCTGGTCATCGGCGCCGCCACGATGATCGCCGGCGGTATCGGCTTCCGGGTGCTCCCGCGCCTGATGACCGGCCGCGGCGGTGCCGCCGCCTGACGGTGGCGGCACGCGTACGCACCGTACGCATGACGTAGGGCGAAGGGCCCGGAGCGCGACCGCGCTCCGGGCCCTTCGTCACATCCCTGCTCCCGGGTGTCAGGCGGTGTGCTGGGCGAGCAGCGCCACCGCCGCGATCAGCACCGCCAGCAGGGCGATCAGCGCCACCGGGTTCAGCCCGCCGAAGAAGTTGTCCTGCTGCAGCCGCTCGCGGTTCGCGCGGCACACCGGGCACCGGCCCTCGCTCACGGGCGCGGCGCAGTTCGCGCACACCAGCCGGTCGTACGTCATGCGCTCGCCCTCCTCGCACCTGTTCCAGTCACACAACGCCCACGGCCGCGTGAACGTTCCCCCCTTCCACTGTGCCAGGTTCCCGCGGAAGCCGCGCCGGGTCGCCGAGACAGGGGTGGCTCGGCCGGAATCGCGGCCGCGGCGCCGTGGGGGCCGGTCGCGCCCACGGGGCGGAGCCGCACATGTCACAGCCCCGCGCCCCCGGGGAGTTCTCGTCACCCGGCACAAAGGGCGCATCTCTTCCGCAACCCCCTCCGGTGACTGCGCTCGGCTCTCCGGGTCGCGTAAGGTCACGCTCATCTACCCCCGGCTACCCGTGGTGCATCCGTGATCCGATTCGACAACGTGTCCAAGGCCTACCCCAAGCAGAACCGCCCCGCACTCAGGGACGTCACCCTGGAAGTGGAGAAGGGCGAGTTCGTCTTCCTCGTGGGGTCCTCCGGCTCCGGAAAGTCCACCTTCCTGCGGCTGATCCTCCGCGAGGAGCGGGCCAGCCAGGGGCAGGTGCACGTCCTGGGCAAGGACCTCGCCCGTGTCTCCAACTGGAAGGTGCCGCAGATCCGGCGCCAGCTGGGGACCGTGTTCCAGGACTTCCGCCTGCTGCCGAACAAGACGGTCGCCGAGAACGTCGCCTTCGCGCAGGAGGTCATCGGCAAGTCGCGCGGCGAGATCCGCAAGTCCGTGCCGCAGGTGCTCGACCTCGTCGGGCTCGGCGGCAAGGAGGACCGCATGCCGGGCGAGCTCTCCGGCGGTGAGCAGCAGCGCGTCGCCATCGCCCGGGCCTTCGTCAACCGGCCCAAGCTGCTCATCTGCGACGAGCCCACCGGCAACCTCGACCCGCAGACCTCCGTCGGCATCATGAAGCTGCTCGACCGGATCAACCGGACGGGCACCACCGTGGTGATGGCGACGCACGACCAGAACATCGTGGACCAGATGCGCAAGCGCGTCATCGAGCTGGAGAAGGGCCGTCTCGTCCGCGACCAGGCACGCGGCGTCTACGGCTACCAGCACTGACGCTCCACGGAAAGGCTTGATCAGACGCCATGCGCGCCCAGTTCGTCCTGTCGGAGATCGGCGTAGGTCTCCGCCGCAACCTGACGATGACCTTCGCCGTCGTCGTCTCCGTCGCCCTGTCGCTCGCCCTGTTCGGCGGGTCGCTCCTGATGAGCGACCAGGTCAACACCATGAAGGGCTACTGGTACGACAAGGTCAACGTCTCCATCTTCCTGTGCAACAAGAGTGACGCCACGTCCGACCCCAACTGCGCCAAGGGCGCGGTGACCGACGACCAGAAGGGCCAGATCAAGGCCGACCTGGAGAAGATGTCGGTCGTCGACACGGTGTCCTACGAGTCGCAGGACGAGGCGTACAAGCACTACAAGGAGCAGTTCGGCGACTCGCCGCTGGCCAGCTCCCTCACGCCCGACCAGATGCAGGAGTCGTACCGCATCAAGCTGAAGGACCCGGAGAAGTACCAGGTCATCGCGACCGCCTTCGACGGGCGTGACGGCGTGCAGTCGGTGCAGGACCAGAAGGGCATCCTCGACAACCTGTTCGGGCTGCTGAACGGCATGAACTGGGCGGCCCGCGCGGTGATGGCCCTCATGCTGGTCGTCGCCCTGATGCTGATCGTGAACACCGTGCGCGTCTCCGCGTTCAGCCGCCGCCGGGAGACCGGCATCATGCGGCTGGTCGGCGCGTCCGGCTTCTACATCCAGGCGCCGTTCATCATGGAGGCCGCGGTCGCCGGACTCATCGGCGGCACCCTCGCCTGCGGATTCCTGCTGGTGGCGCGGTACTTCATCATCGACCACGGACTCGCCCTGTCCGAGAAGCTGAACCTGATCAACTTCATCGGCTGGGACGCCGTACTGACGAAACTCCCGCTGATCCTCGCGACGAGCCTGCTGATGCCGGCGTTGGCCGCGTTCTTCGCGCTGCGCAAGTATCTGAAGGTGTGACTCTTGCCAAGAGGGGCGCACGGTCAACGGCCCGTGCGCCCCTTCGCGTTGTCCTAGACTCACCGGCATGTCAGGTCGTGCCCTGTTCTGTCAGCCCCGCCGCATCGGCCGCGGGGTCGCCCTGACCTTGGTGTTCGCGAGCGTGCTGGTCGCCGGTGCGGCCACCGGCAGCCTGCCCGGCACCGACCGCGACACCGCGGCGGACAGTGCGCCGCAGGCCGCTCCCGTGGGCCACCACGCCGACGTCGCCCGGGCGGCCGAGCAGGCCGCCGCCGACGGCACGTCCCCCATGGAGGCCGCCGAGCGGGCCGTCAGCCGCAGCGGGGACCGCTGGGCCGCCGTCTACTCCCCGGGCGAGTACGAGGAGTTCGAGGACGCCCTGGACGGCCGCTACACCGGCGTCGGCCTGTGGGCCCGCGAGCGGGACGGCCGCATCGAGGTGACGAAGGTGGGCCGCGACACGCCCGCCGCCGAAGCGGGCATCCGTGCCGGGGACCGGCTGCGCAGTGTCGACGGGGAGCGGGTCGACGGCCGGCCCGTCACCGAGGTCGTCTCCTTGCTGCGCGGCGGCACCACGGGCGGCGACGGCGCCGGCACCACCGTCCGCCTCGGTCTGGAGCGCGGCACGCGCGCGTGGAGCGAGACCGTGCGGCGGGTTCGGCTCTCCCGCGACACCGTCACCGTCCGCGCCCTGGACGCCGACGTCACCGTCGTCGAGGTCGCCGCCTTCACCAGGGGCACCGGCGACGAGGTCCGCACCGCCGTGCGGCGGGCACCGGCCGACTCCGGGATCGTCCTCGACCTGCGGGGCAACTCCGGCGGACTGGTCGCCGAGGCGGTCACCGCGGCCTCCGCCTTCCTCGACGGCGGCCTGGTCGCCACCTACGACGTCGACGGCGAGCAGCGCGCCCTGCACGCCGAGCCGGGCGGCGACACCACCAGACCCCTGGTCGCGCTCGTCGACGGCGGCACGATGAGCGCGGCCGAGCTGCTCACCGGCGCCCTCCAGGACCGCGGGCGGGCGGTCGTCGTGGGCTCCCGCACCTTCGGCAAGGGCTCGGTCCAGATGCCGACCGAGCTGCCCGACGGCTCCGTCGCCGAGCTGACCGTCGGCCACTACCGCACCCCCTCCGGCCGGGGCGTCGACGGGCACGGCCTCACCCCCGACGTCGAGGCCGACGGGGACGCGCTCCGGCGGGCCGGGACGGTCCTCGGCGGACTCGGCGCGCAGGGCCCGTCCGGCGGCAGTTAATCGGCTTCCCGCCGACCCCCTCCGTAGTGCGAAAATGGCGGCACTATGGCTAAGGAAAAAGGGCGCAAGCTGATCGCGCAGAACAAGAAGGCGCGGCACGACTACCTCATCATCGACACCTACGAGGCGGGCCTGGTCCTCACCGGCACCGAGGTGAAGTCCCTGCGTCAGGGGCGGGCGTCCCTCGTGGACGGCTTCGTCCAGCTCAGTGACGACGAGGCGTGGCTGCACAACGTGCACGTGCCGGAGTACAGCCAGGGCACCTGGACCAACCACAGCGCGCGGCGCAAGCGCAAGCTGCTGCTGCACCGCGCGGAGATCGACAAGCTGGCGTCCAAGTCCCAGGAGACGGGGCACACCATCGTGCCGCTCGCCCTGTACTTCAAGGACGGCCGGGCGAAGGTGGAGATCGCGCTGGCCAAGGGCAAGAAGGAGTACGACAAGCGGCAGACGCTGCGGGAGAAGCAGGACCGGCGCGAGACCGACCGGGCGATCTCGGCGGCCCGCAGGAAGCAGCGGGCGTAGCCCCGCGCCGAGTGCCGGGGAATACGCTGGCACCGACCCGCGTTGGTCACGTACGATGGCGACAGCACTCCACAGCGGGTGCGCACCTTGAGAAAAAAACATGGGGATGATCGGTTTCGACAGCGGCTGTCGAAGCAGGGGAAGCGTGTCGAGGAAGCGGCCATGATCTCGTAAACCACAGGCCGAAAAAAACAATCGCCAATTCCAAGCGATCTGTCTCCCAGGGCGAGCTCGCCCTCGCTGCCTGATTTCAGGTAGCGAGCAGCGGCTCCCCTACTAAAGGGAGTGTCAGCCCGGGGATGTTCCCGACCCGGATCCTGGCATCAGCTAGGGGACTAAACCTTGATCCCGGTCACGGGGTGAAGAGGGAAACCTAACAGTGACTGAGCCCGTCGGAGACTTGTCGACGTGATCTCCGGGGCCGAGAAAAGCACAGTCGACTGCACACGGAGAAGCCCTGGTTCCGCACCGTTGGACGCGGGTTCGATTCCCGCCATCTCCACTCATCCCATGTGGGCACAGGCCCCGTCGCTCCGAGCGGCGGGGCCTGTGTCATGCGCGTCCGTCCGGCGCGGCGGTCACCGGCCTCCCCCGCGTGGTGCCGTGCTCGCCCGCTCCGTCAGGCGCGGCGGCAGCAGGGTGGCCCCCGGTACGGGAGCGCCGGACAGCCTCCGCATCAGCAGACGCACCGCGCGGGCGCCCAGCTCGGCCGACGGGACGTCGACCGAGGTGAGCGGCACCCGGGCCGACGCGGCCACCGGGGCCGGGCAGACGGCGGTGAGGGACAGATCGCCGGGGACGCGCAGCCCCAGCTGCTCGAAGGCGTCGACCAGCGGATCGAGGAGCGGCTCGTTGTGCACCACCACGGCGGTCAGCGCGGGCAGTTCGCGCAGCAGCCGTTCGGCGATCGCGCGGGCGTCGCCCCGGCCCGTCCCGCACGGGTGCACGGCGGAGACGAGCCCGCCCCGGTCCGCGGCCGCCGTGAACCCCTCCACGAGCCGCCGCGCGAACGCGGTCCGCCGCACGTACACCTCCGGCGGCGAACCGACCAGCGCCACCACCCGGTGCCCGAGCCGCGCCAGATGGTCCACGCACAGCTCACCGGCCGCCCGGAAGTCCAGATCGACGCAGGTCAGCCCGTCCGGTTCGGCGGGTACGCCGACCAGTACGGACGGCAGTGAGTGCGCGCGCAGCAACGGCAGCCGGGGGTCGTGGAGCTGTACGTCCGTCACGATCACCGCGTCCGCGAGACCCGCCTCGGCGACGCGCCCGATGCCCTCCTCGCCGTCGCCGTGGGTGAGCAGCAGCACGTCGTGGTCGTGGGCCCGGGCCGCGGCGGCCACCGACACCGCGAAGCGCGTCGTCACCGGCAGGTGGATGCCGGAGCGCATCGGGACGGCCAGGGCCAGCACCCGCGAGCGCCGTCCGGCCTGGGTGCGGCCGGCGTCCGCGCGGTAGCCCAGTTCGCGCACGGCCGCCTGGACCCGGCGCCGCGTCGCGTCGGAGATCGGACGCTTGCCGCTGAGCGCGTACGAGACCGTGCTGGGGGAGACCCCGGCGCGCCGGGCCACATCCGTGATCTTCACCATCGGGAGTCCTCGTCTGCACCGTCCGGGGGAGCGGGAGCGGTCGGCGCCGTGGTCGAAGCGCTTCGACGGGTGAAGGTAGGTGCGGGGCCTGTGGCCGTCAATGGGGTGAGCGTGAATCGGTGGAGCGATTCGACGGACCGAACGGGAGGAGGGTGCACAGGGCGAGGAGGAGGGCGGTCGCGGACGCCGCCACGGGCACCCCGAAACCGGCCGCCGCCGAGACGTGCTCCACGGTCCAGCCGCCCGCCGCGCTGCCGGCCGCGATCCCGCCGAGCAGACCGGTCACCGCGAGCGTCATGCCCTCGTTCAGCCGGCCCTCGGGGGTGGACGACTGCACCAGGGTCATCGTGGTGACCATCGTCGGGGCGGTCGCCATCCCGGCGACCAGGAGCGCCCCCGCCAGCACCCACAGCGAGCCGGTGAGGCCGGCCGCGAGCAGCGGCAGGGTCATCAGCGCGGCCATCGCGGCCAGACACCACGGCAGCAGGGACCGCGGGGACCCGGCCGGGCGCACCGCCCCGTACAGCAGTCCCGCCGCGCAGGAGCCGCCCGCCTGGAGCGCGAGCACGACGCCGGCCGCCGCGCGGTGCCCCTGCGCGTCCGCGAACGCGATGGTCACCACCTCCATGGAGCCGAACACCGCACCCGTCGCCAGGCACACACCCAGCAGCGGGCGCATCCCGGGCGCCCGGAACGGCGCCCGCCCGGTGGAGCGGCGTACGGCCGGCGGCTCGGTCGACCGCTGGGCGGTGAACAGGGCGACGCCCGTCAGCAGCAGCACGGCGCCCACCAGGGTGCCGGCTTCCGGGAAGAACGCCGTGCACAGGAAGGCCGCGAGGACGGGGCCGAGCATGAAGCACAGTTCGTCCGCGGCCTGTTCGAAGGAGTTGGCGGTGTGCAGCGCCTCGCGGTCCCCCTTCAGCAGGTGCGCCCAGCGGGCCCGGGACATGCCCCCGGTGTTGGGCGTGGTGGCGGTGGCGGCGTAGGAGGCGAACAGGGCCCAGTCGGGGGCGCCGTGACGGACGCAGAGCAGCAGGGCGAGCGAGCCGAGCACGGCGACCACCGCGGCGGGCAGGGCGACGCGGGCCTGCCCGTGGCGGTCGACCAGGCGCGCGGTCCACGGCGCGACCACCGCCGTCGCCGCCAGTCCCGTCGCGGTGACGGCGCCGGCCAGCGCGTACGAACCCCGCGTCCCGGCGATCATGATGACCGCGCTCACGCCGAACATGCCCATCGGCAGCCGGGCGATCAGGTTCCCCGCCGTGAAGGCGCGGGCACCGGGCAGGGCGAAGAGGCGGCCGTACGGGCCCCGCGGGCGGGGCGTGCCACGGGTGCGCGGGCCGAAGTCGACGGCGACCAGGGTGTCGGCGGTGACCGTGAGCAGGGGAGTGTCCCGGGAGGTGGGCTGAGGCATGACACCACCGTCGCCGCCGGCCGCACCGCCGGTCCAACACCTTCTCGGTGCCGATTCACGCGGCCGTGTTGTAAGTTCGCGTGATGTCCGCCCCCGCCCACCTCGACCCGCGCCTGCTCCGCGCCTTCGTGACCGTCGCCGACGAACTGCACTTCACCCGTGCCGCCGCGCGCCTCTACGTCGCCCAGCAGGCGCTCAGCCGGGACGTACGGCGGCTGGAACGGGAGCTGGGCAGCGAGCTGTTCGTGCGGACCACGCGCCGGGTGACGCTCACCGCCGACGGCGAACGGCTGCTGCCGTACGCCCGTGCGGCGCTCCAGGCGCAGGACGACCTGCTCGCCGCGGCCGGGCAGGCGCGCCCCCTGCTGGTCGACCTCAACTCCCCGGGCCTGCGGACGCCGCGCCGCGTGCTGCACCGGGCCCGTGAACTCGCCCCGGCGCACGAGCTGATGGCCCGCTACGAGAGCGGGCTCACCTGGGCCGCGGGGGAGCTGCTGGCGGGACGCCTCGACGCCTCGTTCGGGCGGTTCGCCGGACTCGCGCCCGCGCTGCGCTCCGGACTCGACCAGCAGCCGGTGCGGTACGAGCCGATGGCGGTCGTGCTGCCCGAGGACCACCCGCTGGCCCCCCTGCCCGAGGTGCCGCTGGCCGCGCTGTCCGGCGAGACGGTCTACGCCGGGGCCGGGAACCCCCGCACGCCGGAGTGGACCGACTTCGCCCGGCAGCTCTTCCACGGGCGGGACATCGCCCTGGCGCCGCCCGCGCCGCTGGCGGTCGGGGAGGAGGAGTTCCAGCGCGTGATGGCCAGAACGCGTCACCCGATCCTCGCCGTCGTGGACTTCCCGGCGATGCCGGCGACCGTGCTGCGGCCCCTCGTGCAGCCGGTTCCGCTGTCACCCGTGTCCCTGGTGTGGCGGAAAGGGCTGATCCATCCCGCTCTGTCGGCACTTCGGCGTGCCGCGGCCGTCGTCGGCGCGGAGGAGGGCTGGCTGCGGATGCCGGAGGAGGGATGGATTCCGGCCAGCGACTCTGTCGTCATGGCGTCCGCGTGATGTCTCGCCTTTGACACGAAGGGCCGCGTGGCAAACACAGAACCTCCTCGTGCGCTACATTCAATGCCCGAGCACAGTGTGATAAACGGGGCGCTCGGAGCGGGTGGGGGCCCGGTCCGACGGCGAGTGCTCAGGTCGTACGCGCACCCGGAACTGTCCCTGGGGGGAAGTGCGTGCGCGTGGAGAAGTGGCGAGAAGACGCCCAACCCGGAGAGCTCGAGGACGCAACGGCGGCCGAGGAACTCCGGGTCACTGACGAAGACGGGGGCTCCCCGGAGCCCGGGGCGATCGAGGACCGCTGGGCGCGCCTCGGGGCCTTCCCCGCCGTGACCGGCCGGCCCCCGTACGAGTCCGACCGGAACGCGGACCGCACGGTGTCCCTTCGGGGCGGCCGGGAAGGGGCGGCGCGCCACGGCGACCGCGCGGACACCGACGGTCCTCCCGACCCGCGCCGCGAGCCCGCGGACGCGGCACCGGACCGTGCCGGCGCGCCGCGTGCCGCCGGCGCCGACGCCCCGCGCGACCGGGACCGCCGCTTCCGCCTCGGCGAGCGGCCCACGACCGCCCCGCGCGAGCGGCGGCCCGAACCGCGTGACGGCCGCGCGGACGCCGGGGCACCCGCCGCGTTCCGCGAGGAGCGGCCCGCCGCCCCCCGCACCGGTGACCGGACGGCCGTACTCCGCGGGGGCGAGGACCCGGAGCGGACCACGATGCTGCGCAGTCCCGCCGCCGCGAAGAGCGGCTGGCCGGTGCCGTCCGCGCCGGCCGCCACCGGTGCCTCCGTGCGGGACCCGTGGCAGGAGGAACCCGCCGGTGAGCCCGTCGCGGTCACCCACGATCCGCACGAGGTGACCGTCCAGCTCGACGCCGTGCAGTTCGGCGCCGACGGCGTCCTGCGCACCGCCACCGCCAAGCCGGGCGGAAGCCAGGAGAGCGCCGACGGGCCCGTGTTCGTCGACGAGTCCGGCCGCCGCAGCCGCAGGTACCGCCGTATCGGCCTGGCCGTCGGTCTCGCCTGCGCCGGCTACGCCGCCGTCATCGTCGCCACCCTGGTGTCCGGCAACTCCGACGCCCCCTGGCTGCCCGTCCCCGGACAGCAGCAGGAGCGGCCCGCGGGGAAGGTCGAGACGTCCCCGCGGCCCGACGGGACGGACACGGCGCCCGGCTCCGGCACCGGCCTCCTCCCCGGGGACTCCCCGAGCGACGGCGCCACCGGCCTCCCCGAACCCGGCGCGAGCGTTCCCGCGCCCGGCGCGACCGCGGGCCGGGACGAGCCCGGCGCGAGTGCCGACCCGGAACCGACCGCGACCCGCAGGAGCCGGCAGCCGGGCAGCGCAACCGGCACCACCCCCGCGCCGCAGGCCTCCGAGCAGCCGGCGACCACCCCGCCGCCGGCCTCGCCCCCGCCGGCCGACGACCCCGCCCCCGTGACCAGCGCCCCGGCGGGTGACGGCGGAGCCGCCCCCGCCGCGGACCCCGTCGCCGCGCCCGCCGCCGACCGGCCGGTCGCCGCCGAGAACGCCGGCGCCGAGCCGGCACCCACCGCCACGTCCGCCGCAGCACCGTCCCCGGAGTACGTCCTCTGATGGCATCCCGAACCCGCCGTCGCCGCGTTCCCCTGCGGCTGCTGCTCCCGGTGCTGTTCCTCGTCGCCCTGATGGCGATGCTGATGCTGCGCGGCTACGTGCACAGCGAGATCCTCGCCGACCACCGCGTCCAGTCGCCCGTCGCCGCCGACCGGGTGCCGGAGAAGGTCCTGGAGGGCGGCCCGGTCATCGACACCAGGGGCGGCCGCGCGGAGACCCTGCGCGTGCCGGACCGCCACGTCGTCCTCACCTTCGACGACGGCCCCGACCCGGTCTGGACGCCCCAGGTCCTCGACGTGCTGAAGAAGCACGACGCGCACGCCGTCTTCTTCGTCACCGGGACGATGGCCTCCCGCTACCCCGACCTCGTCCGCCGCATCGTCGACGAGGGCCACGAGATCGGCCTGCACACCTTCAACCACCCCGACCTCTCCCTGCAGTCGAAGGACCGCATCGACTGGGAGCTGTCCCAGAACCAGCTCGCCATCACGGGCGCCGCGGGCATCCGCACCTCCCTGTTCCGGCCGCCGTACTCCTCCCAGGCCGGCGCCATGGACAACGCCTCCTGGCCGGTCGCCCAGTACATCGGCGACCGCGGCTACATCACCGTCGTCAACACCCACGACAGCGAGGACTGGCGCAAGCCCGGCGTCGACGAGATCATCCGGCGCTCCACGCCCGAGGACGGCGAGGGCGGAATCGTCCTGATGCACGACTCCGGCGGCGAACGCCACCAGACCGTCCGTGCCCTCGACCGGATGCTGCCCGAACTGAAGGACAAGGGCTACGCGTTCGACAACCTCACCGAGGCCCTCGCCGCGCCCAGCGCGCACTCCCCGGTGACCGGCGTCGAGCTGTGGAAGGGCAAGGCCTGGGTCTTCCTCGTCCAGATCTCCGACAACATCACGGCCGTCCTGGTCGCCGGCCTCGCGGTCATCGGGTTCCTGGTCATCGCCCGCTTCGGGCTGATGCTCGTCCTGTCCGCCGTCCACGCCCGCAAGGTGCGCCGCAAGGGCTTCGCCTGGGGGCCGCCGGTCACCGAACCGGTGACGGTGCTGGTGCCGGCGTACAACGAGGCCAAGTGCATCGAGGACACGGTGCGTTCCCTGGTGGCGAGCGACCACCCCATCGAGATCATCGTCATCGACGACGGCTCCAGCGACGGCACCGCGCGGATCGTGGAGTCCCTGGGCCTGCCGGGCGTCCGGGTGGTGCGCCAGCTCAACGCGGGCAAGCCCGCCGCCCTCAACCGGGGTGTGGCCAACGCCCGTTACGACATCATCGTGATGATGGACGGCGACACGGTCTTCGAGCCGACCACCGTCCGCGAACTGGTGCAGCCCTTCGGCGACCCGCGCGTCGGCGCCGTCGCGGGCAACGCCAAGGTCGGCAACAAGGACAAGCTGATCGGCGCCTGGCAGCACATCGAGTACGTGATGGGCTTCAACCTCGACCGCCGCATGTACGACGTCCTGCGGTGCATGCCCACCATCCCCGGAGCCGTCGGCGCCTTCCGCCGGGCCGCGCTGGAGCGGGTCGGCGGCATGAGCGACGACACGCTCGCCGAGGACACCGACATCACCATGGCCATCCACCGCGACGGCTGGAAGGTCGTCTACGCGGAGAACGCCCGCGCGTGGACCGAGGCCCCCGAGTCGGTGCAGCAGCTGTGGTCCCAGCGCTACCGCTGGTCCTACGGCACCATGCAGGCGATCTGGAAGCACCGCCGCGCGGTGATCGAGCGCGGCCCCTCGGGCCGCTTCGGCCGGGTCGGACTGCCGCTGGTCTCGCTGTTCATGGTGCTCGCCCCGCTGCTGGCCCCGCTCATCGACGTGTTCCTGATCTACGGCCTGATCTTCGGCCCGACCGGCCCGACGATCCTCGCCTGGTTCGCGGTCCTCGCCCTCCAGGCCGCCTGCGCGGCCTACTCCTTCTTCCTCGACAAGGAGAAACTCACCCCGCTCCTGTCGCTGCCGCTGCAGCAGATCCTCTACCGGCAGCTGATGTACGTCGTGCTGCTCCAGTCCTGGATCACCGCGCTCACCGGCGGCCGGCTGCGCTGGCAGAAGCTGCGGCGCAAGGGCGGCGTCGCCGCCCCGCCGGGAGTCTCCGCCCAGCAGCCCCTGGACGGCAGCCCGGTCGCCTAGGCCGGGCCCTCTGGCCACCCTCCGCCTGGCCGGCGGCCCCGCCGCCGGCCACGCACCAGGAAGACGCACCCACGTGAGCGCACCTCTCCTCCCCACCGGCACGGACACGACGGACCCGGCGGACAATTCGGACGACCCGTCCCGCACGGCAGGGCCCGAACCGGCCGGACGCCCGCCCGCGCGGGACCGCTACTTCGACCTGCTGCGCGCGGTCGCCCTGTTCCGCGTCGTCCTCTACCACCTGATGGGCTGGGCGTGGCTGCCCGTCCTCTTCCCGTCCATGGGCGTGATGTTCGCCCTGGCCGGCAACCTCATGGCCCGCTCCCTGAAGCGCCCCGCCGTTCAGGTCGTGCGGGGCAGGATGCGCCGGCTGCTGCCGCCGCTGTGGCTGCTCGGCGCGATCGGCGTGTCCGGCATGCTCGCCCAGGGCTGGAGCCCCGACGACGACGGCCACCCCGGCTGGTGGTTCCTCCACCTGACCTTCTGGGTGCTGCCGCTGAGCGACCCGCCCTACGCGGAGGGCCTCGCCGGGATCCAGGGCGTGCTCGGCGAGGACTGGGCGGCGGAACTCGCGGGCCCGCTCTGGTACATCCGCGCCTACCTCTGGTTCGTCCTGCTCTCCCCGTTCCTGCTGAAGGCGCTGCGCGCCCTGCCGTGGGCGACGATCGCCGCGCCGCTCGTGCTCTCCGGGGTCCTGCACCTCGGCTGGTTCTCCCTGCCCGGTGAGCGGATCGACTCGGCGCTCACCGACTTCGGCACCTTCGGCGCCTGCTGGATCCTCGGCATGGCCCACCAGCAGGGCGTGCTCCAGCGCCTCCCGCAGTACGTCGTGCCGTCCCTCGCGCCGATCGTCGGCGCCTTCGGCCTCTGGTACGCCTTCCACGAGGGCTTCCGGGGCGGTCACGACCTCGACTCGATTCCCTTCGCGCAGGCCGTGTGGTCGTTCGCGACGGTGCTGCTGCTCCTGCACCTCAGCCCCTCGTGGGCCGAGTGGCCGAGGCGGCTGCGCCGCTTCGACCGGGTGATCACGCTGCTCAACTCCCGCGCGGTGACGATCTACCTGTGGCACAACGTGTGCATCCTGGTCGCCGCCGGCCTCTACGACCGGCTGTGGGGCTTCGAGACGCTGGAGCTCACCGTGCCCTGGCTGCTGGAGAGTCCCTGGCCGGTGCTCGTCCTGGTGTGGATCCTCATCTCCGGGTGCGTGCTGGCCTTCGGCTGGGCGGAGGACCTCGCGGCCCGGCGCAGGCCCCGGCTGTGGCCGGACGGCTCGGCGGGCCGCGGCGGGAGCGGGAAGCGGCGGGCACGGGCGCGCGCCTGATCCGCCGGTACCGCCCGGCGCGCACGCGTGCGAGACTGCCCCGGTTGCGGTGGTGAACCGGGGCGACCGGTTGACACGGGGGAGCGGGTGCGGATGGGCAAGCGGCAGACACAGAGGATGCTGCGGCTGATGGCGAGCGGGGAGCCGGTCGAGCTCACCAGCGCGATGGCATCCGTGAAGAAGCTCGCCCGACTCGCCTTCATCGCCCAGCAGTTCGGCTACGAGTACGCCGACGTGCGGCAGGGCGGCGCCAACAACAGCCAGCTGAGGATGCTGATCGTGCCCGATCACGGTCCGCACGCCCGCGCCCGTGCCGCGCAGAACCGGGCGCAGTACCCGAACGCCGGCGACGGCGTGTCGGTGCCGCCCCTGGTCCCGGACGCCTTCGAACTCCTCAAGGCCCGCATCAACTTCGACCTCACCGGCAAGAGCGCCGAGAAGCGGATGGGCTACGCCGCCGTCGGTGTCACCATCGGCTGCGCGGTCATCGCCCTCCGGCTCGGGGGCGCGTCCGAGCACATCGGCATCGCCGCCGTGATCTGGCTGCTCCTCATGGCCGTCCTCGGGCTCGGCCTGGTCGTCACCCGCAAGCGCAACGCCAGGTACGCGGCCCGGCTCCAGGCGGCCGGCTTCGCCCCGGTGACGGACGAGACCGGCCGGCTCCGCTACCTGCCCCCGGGCGGGCTCGCGGGCCACGGCAACCCCTTCGGCGGGGGCCCGTACGGCGCCCCGGCCCCCGGTTACGGGTACCAGCCCCAGCAGCCGCCGGTGCCGTACGGACAGCCCCAGCAGCCGCAGCCGCCGTACGCCCAGCCCCAGCAGCCGCAGCCGCCGTACGCCCAGCCCGCCCCCGGCCCGTACGGCACCCCGGCCCAGGCTCCCGGCCCCTACGGCCGGCCCCAGCCCCCGTACGGCCGGCCCGCCCCGTACCCCCAGCCGCCCCAGCCCCAGCAGAACCCCCACTGGCAGCCCCCGCGCCCCTGAGCCTCACCGCGCCGCCCGCGCCCGCCGGCGGACACCTCTCACCCCGTCCCCGCCGCGGGTGAGAGCAACGTTCCCTGCCGGTCACCGCGTGCCACAGCGCGGAAACGCTCCCTCCCTACCTTCGGGACCAACCCCTCGCGGCACCCGTCCGCGCCCCGGAGCACAGTGGAGGCCCCATGACAGCCCCCAGCGGTCGCTGGATCGAGCAGTGGGACCCGGAGGACGAGACCTTCTGGAACCGGACCGGAGAGCGGATCGCCCGCCGCAATCTCCTCTTCTCCGTGCTGTCCGAGCACATCGGCTTCTCGATCTGGACGATGTGGTCCGTGCTGGTGCTCTTCATGGGCCCGGAGTACGGGCTCACCCCGGCCGACAAGTTCCTGCTGACGTCGATGGTCACCCTGGTCGGCGCCGTGGTCAGGGTCCCCTACACCTTCGCCGTCGCGGTGTTCGGCGGACGGAACTGGACGGTGATCAGCGCGGCGCTGCTGCTGGTGCCCACCGTCGCCGCGTTCGCCGTGATGGAGCCGGGCACCTCCTTCTCCACGTTCCTGCTGGTCGGCCTGCTGGCCGGCATCGGCGGCGGCAACTTCGCCTCCTCCATGACCAACATCAACGCCTTCTTCCCGCTGCGGAAGAAGGGCTGGGCGCTCGGCCTGAACGCCGGCGGCGGCAACATCGGCGTCCCGGTGATCCAGATCGCCGCGCTCGCGATCATCGGCGCGAGCGGCGGACCGAGGGTGCTGCTCGGCCTCTACATCCCGCTGATCGTCGCCGCCGCCGTGCTCGCCGCCCTGTACATGGACAACCTCGCCTCGGTGCGCAACGACACCGGTGCCGCCAGGGACGCCGCGCGCGACCCGCACACCTGGATCATGTCCTTCCTCTACATCGGCACCTTCGGCTCGTTCATCGGCTACAGCTTCGCCTTCGGGCAGGTGCTCCAGAACCAGTTCGACCGCACCCCGCTCGAAGCCGCCTACGTGACCTTCGTCGGTCCGCTGCTCGGCTCCCTGATCCGCCCGGTGGGGGGCAGGCTCGCCGACCGGTACGGCGGTGCGCGGATCACGCTGGGGAACTTCGTCGCCATGGGCGCGGCGACGGCGGTGCTGGTCGTCGCCTCCATGCAGAAGTCGCTCGCGCTGTTCACCGTGGCCTTCGTGGTGCTCTTCGTGCTGACCGGCCTCGGCAACGGGTCGACGTACAAGATGATCCCCGGCATCTTCCAGGCGAAGGCACACGCCGTCGGGCTGCGCGGCGACGCGGCGGACGCGTACGGGCGGCGGCTGTCCGGGGCGGCCATGGGGCTGATCGGCGCGGTCGGCGCGCTCGGCGGCGTCGGCATCAACCTGGCGTTCCGCCAGTCCTTCCTCTCCCACGGCTCCGGCACCGGCGCGTTCGTGGCGTTCCTCGCCTGCTACGCCGTCTGCTTCGCGGTCACCTGGGCGGTATACCTTCGACGCCCGGCGGCCCGTACGGGTGACACCGTCCCGGCTCGGGAGGAGAAGTCGCAGCTCAGCTACGCCGACGTGTGACGCGTCATGACGTAACACTGGTGACATGCGGCCGAACCGAGCCCGTCACGCATCGTTGACAGGCTCGGCCGGCAGGGAGGTGGAGCCGCACCTCCCCGCGGTACGCCGACTCGAGCGCGGGACGAGAGCCATGGACGACGAACAAGAGCAGCCACCGGAGCACGGTCCCCTCGCGGGGTTCACCGTGGGGGTGACCGCGGCGCGCCGTGCCGACGAGCTGGGCGCGCTGCTGGAGCGGCGCGGAGCGGCGGTGCTGCACGCCCCGGCCCTGCGGATCGTGCCGCTGGCCGACGACAGCGAACTGCTGGCCGCCACGAAGGACCTCATCGGGCGGGTCCCGGACATCGCGGTCGCCACCACCGCCATCGGCTTCCGGGGCTGGGTGGAGGCCGCCGACGGCTGGGGCCTCGGCGAGGACCTGCTGGCCCGGCTGCGCGGGGTGCGGATCCTGGCGCGCGGGCCGAAGGTGAAGGGCGCGATCCGGGCGGCGGGACTGACCGAGGAGTGGTCCCCGGCGTCGGAGTCCATGGCCGAGGTACTCGACCGGCTGCTGGAGGAGGGCGTCGACGGGCTGCGGATCGCCGTCCAGCTGCACGGTGAGCCGCTGCCCGGCTTCGTGGAGTCGCTGCGGGCCGCGGGAGCGGAGGTGGTCGGGGTGCCGGTCTACCGGTGGCTCCCGCCGGAGGACCTCGGCCCGGTGGACCGTCTCGTCGACGCCACCGTCGCCCGCGCCCTGGACGCCGTCACCTTCACCAGCGCGCCCGCGGCCGCGTCCCTGCTGTCGCGCGCCGGGGAACGCGGGCTGCTGGACGACCTGCTGGCCGCCCTCGGCCACGACGTGCTGTCCGCCTGCGTCGGCCCGGTCACCGCGCTGCCGTTGCAGGCCCGCGGCATCGACACCGTGCAGCCCGAACGCTTCCGGCTCGGCCCGCTGGTGCAGTTGCTCTGCCGGGAACTGCCCGCGCGGGCGCGCGCCCTGCCCGTCGCCGGGCACCGGATCGAGATCCGGGGGCACGCGGTGGTGGTGGACGGCGCCCTCAGACCCGTACCGCCGGCCGGGATGTCCCTGCTGCGGGCGCTGTCCCGCCGGCCCGGCTGGGTCGTGCCCCGTGCCGAGCTGCTGCGCGCCCTGCCGGGCGCGGGCCGCGACGAGCACGCGGTGGAGACCGCGATGGCCCGCCTGCGCGCCGCCCTCGGCGCCCCGAAACTGATCCAGACGGTCGTCAAGCGCGGCTACCGCCTCGCCCTGGACCCGGCGGCCGACACCAAGTACGGGGACGGCTGAGCGCGGGGGGTTCCGGGGGCCGTGGCGGGCGGGCACTGTGGGAGGAGAACGGATTCCCGGATCGCTCACCGGCCCCGCGCGCGGGGCGACCCTAGGCGGTGGCAGGAACATGGCACTGGGCACGGTCACGGCGTCCCACGAGCTGAGGTTCGACACCGGGCGGGTCTGCCTGGATCTGCTCGCGACCACCCATCCCGAGGAACGGCTCGACTCCGCGGCGGTGCTGCGCGCCTGGATCGCCGGCTCCGGACTCGTGCCCCAGGGCACCACGCTGGCCCACGCGGACGGCTCCTGGCTGCCGGCCTTCCGTGAACTGCGCGGGCTGCTCGTGACGTTGGTGCGCGGCCGGCCCGCGCCCGGCGTCCCCTCGTACGACCTCGCGCTCGCCCGGATCAACGAACTCGCCCGCGCCGCGCCCCCGGCGCCCCGCGCCGTGCCCGCCGAGGACGGCACCCTGGTGCGCCGCCTGGCCGGACCGCCCGGCCGGGCCGCGCTCCTCGCGGCCCTCGCGCGGGACGCGGTGGACCTGCTCACCGACCCCGCCGCCCGCGCGAGCCTCAGGCAGTGCGAGGGCGACAACTGCCCCATCGTCTACGTCGACACCTCCCGCGGCCGCAGGCGGCGCTGGTGCTCCAGCGAGGTCTGCGGGAACCGGGAACGCGTGGCCCGCCACCGCCGCCGCGCGGCCCTCGCCCGCGCCTGACGGAACGTCCGGTTCAACTTCACCGCCGTGCCTGCGGCTTCCGCGTGCCGTGCGGACGGACATCGCCGAAGTGACGTCCGTTACACCTCCGTTCACTCCCGCCGCTCCCCGGCTCGGGACATCACTCCTGTCGCTGTGTCGGAAATGTAAAGAAGTGGCGGGGGGAATGTGGGCTCATGTCCCGGTCGGGGCGCCGGCCCGCAGAAAACCGCCCTCTTTCTTTGAACACCCCACCCCCGCCGTCCGTACCGGTTGTCGAGCGACCGACTGGGGGATCCCCCGGACACCGGAGGTGGGCGTGCGCAAGGATGCGGCCGTGGCCAATGAACGTGGAGCGAGGGCCCGACATCGCATGTCCTCACAGCCCTCGGAACCCGACGAGGAGCTGATGCGTGCGCTGTATCGCGAGCACGCCGGACCGTTGCTGGCCTACGTCCTGCGGCTGGTCGCCGGAGACCGGCAGCGCGCCGAGGACGTCGTACAGGAAACGCTCATCCGTGCCTGGAAGAACGCCGGTCAGCTCAATCGGGCCACCGGTTCGGTACGCCCCTGGCTGGTGACGGTCGCCCGGCGCATCGTCATCGACGGCCACCGCAGCCGGCAGGCCCGGCCGCAGGAGGTCGATCCGTCGCCGCTGGAGGTCATCCCCGCGGAGGACGAGATCGACAAGGCGCTGTGGCTGATGACGCTGTCGGACGCGCTCGACGACCTGACCCCGGCTCACCGGGAGGTCCTCGTCGAGACGTACTTCAAAGGGCGTACCGTCAATGAGGCGGCACAGACACTCGGCATACCGAGCGGCACCGTCCGTTCCCGGGTGTTCTACGCCCTGCGGTCGATGAAGCTGGCTCTGGAGGAGCGGGGGGTGACGGCGTGATGAGTGTGTACGGGGGAAACCAGGGATTCGGCACGGGCGGTACGGGTATGTCTGGTGCCATGGAGGGATCACCGGTGCCGAACGAGCACGAGACCGTCGGCGCCTACGCCCTCGGCATCCTCGACGACGCCGAAGCCACCGCCTTCGAGGCGCACCTCGCGTCCTGCGAGTGGTGCGCCCAGCAGCTCGACGAACTCGCCGGCATGGAACCGATGCTGGCCGCGCTCGCGGACCTGCCCGGCACCGGGACGCCCGCGCTGGGCGAGTCCCTGTCCGCCAAGCCCTCGCCCCGCGTGGTGGAGAAGCTGGTCGACGAGGTCGCCGAGCGCCGCGCGCGCAAGCGCCGCCGCAACTTCTACATGGTGGCCGCCGCGGGCGCGCTGATCGTCAGCGGTCCGTTCGTGGCCGTCGCCGCGAGCGGCGGGGACAGCGAGGGCGGAGGCGGGAGCGGCACCAACCGGACGCTCGCGGCGGACTCCGCCAAGGACGCCTTCGACGGCATCTCCGACAAGATCTCCGCGACCGACCCCGGCACCAAGGTCACCGCGACCGTGGCGCTCCAGGAGAAGACCTGGGGCACCGGCACGGTGCTGGAGCTGAAGAACGTCACCGGGCCGCTGAAGTGCTCGCTGATCGCCGTCGGCAAGAACGGCGAGCGGGAGACCGTCACGTCCTGGTCCGTCCCGGAGTGGGGCTACGGCATGCCGGACGCCACGTCCGACAAGGGCAGGCAGCCGCTCTACATCGAGGGCGGAGCGGCCTTCGACCCGAACGACATCGACCACTTCGAGGTCAGGTCCTTCGGCGGCGACGTGCTGGTCGAGGTCGACGCGTAGCCGTCCGGTGCCCCCTTCGCGTACGGTTGACGGCTGCCCAGCACGTCAGAAGGGGGCCCGGTGGCCGCTCAGGCTCAACAGGAAACCGCGGTCGAAACGGTTCACGACTCCGTTCGGGACCGCGAGATCCGAGTCGAACAGGAACACCTGGACCGGGTGTACCGGCGCCTCGAGGAGAAGATCCACGAGGCGGAGTTCCTCATGGCCGACGCCGCCCGGCGCGGTCACGTCGGTACGCCCGGCGCCCTCGCCGAGCGGGACGCCCAGGTCTTCCGGGCCGGCATCCACCTCAACCGGCTGAACAACGAGTACGAGGACTTCCTCTTCGGCCGGATCGACCTGCTGCCCGGCAAGGACGGCAAGAAGGGCCCGGACGGCGCGTACACCGCCGTCGAGCCCGCCGACGGGGCCATCAGGGACGACAACACCGCCGACATCGCCGAGACGCTGCACATCGGCCGGATCGGTGTCCTCGACGAGGACTACGCCCCGCTGGTCATCGACTGGCGGGCCCCCGCGGCCGCGCCGTTCTACCGCTCCACCCCGGTCGACCCCGGCCGCGTCGTGCGGCGCCGCGTCATCCGCTCCAAGGGCCGCCGGGTGCGCAGCGTCGAGGACGACCTGATGCGCCCCGAGCTGAAGGCGTCCCTGGACGGCCGCGAGCTGCCGGTGATCGGCGACGGCGCCCTGATGGCCGCGCTCGGCCAGGCCCGTACGCACACCATGCGCGACATCGTCGCGTCCATCCAGGCCGAGCAGGACCTGGTGATCCGCGCCCCCGCCGCCTCCGTGACGTACGTCGAGGGCGGCCCCGGCACCGGCAAGACCGCCGTCGCCCTGCACCGCGCGGCCTACCTGCTCTACCAGGACCGGCGCCGGTACGCGGGCGGCATCCTGATCGTCTCGCCCACCCCGCTCCTGGTCGCCTACACCGAGGGCGTGCTGCCCTCCCTCGGCGAGGAGGGCCAGGTCGCCATCCGCGCCATCGGCTCCCTCGTCGACGGCGCCGAGGCCACGCTGTACGACTCCCCGTCGGTGGCCCGCGCCAAGGGCTCGTACCGCATGCTCAAGGTGCTGCGGAAGGCCGCGCGCGGGGCGCTGGAACGAAACGATCCGCCGCGGCGGCTGCGGGTCGTCGCCTTCGGCCGCCGCCTGGAGCTGGAGGGGGAGGAACTGGACGCCGTCCGCCGCAGCGCCCTCGGCGGCACCGCCCCCGTCAACCTGCTGCGCCCCCGCGCCCGCAAGCTGCTCCTGGACGCCCTGTGGGCACGCTCCGGCGCCGCGGGCCGGCACACCGACCCGGAGCTCGCCGCCGAGCTGCGCTCCTCCTTCGACGAGGACATCACCTCCGAGGACGACTTCACCGCCTTCCTCGACGCCTGGTGGCCCGAGCTGACCCCGGCCGCCGTGCTGGACGCCATGGCCGACGAGCGGCGCCTCGGCCGCTGGGCCCGGCGGATCCTCAACCCGGGCGAGGTCCGCAAGGTCGCCCGCTCGCTGAAGCGGGAGGGGCGGACCGTGCACGACATCGCGATGCTCGACGAGCTCCAGGCGCTCCTCGGCGCCCCCGCCCGCCCCCGCAGGAAGCGCGAGCTCGACCCGCTGGACCAGCTCACCGGCCTGGAGGAGCTGATGCCGGTGCGCGAGGAGACGCAGCGCGAGCGGGCCGAGCGGCTGGCCCAGGAACGCGTCGAGTACGCGCACGTCATCGTCGACGAGGCGCAGGACCTCACGCCGATGCAGTGGCGCATGGTCGGCCGTCGCGGCCGGCACGCCACCTGGACGGTCGTCGGCGACCCGGCCCAGTCGTCCTGGTCCGATCCCGACGAGGCCGCCCAGGCCCGCGACGAGGCCCTCGGCAGCCGCCCCCGCCGCCGTTTCGAGCTCACGGTGAACTACCGCAACCCGGCGGAGATCGCCGAGCTGGCGTCCAGGGTGCTCGCCCTCGCCATGCCCGGTTCCACGTCACCGAGGGCCGTACGGTCCACCGGTGTGCGGCCGCGGTTCGCCGTGGTGGACCAGGCGCTGGGGGAGACGGTGCGCGCGGAGGCGGCCCGGCTGCTGGACCGGGTGGACGGCACGGTCGGCGTGGTCGTCGCCATGCAGCGCCGCGAGGAGGCCGCCCGCTGGCTGGAGGGGCTCGGCGACCGCGTGGTGGCGCTCGGCAGCCTGGAGGCCAAGGGTCTGGAGTACGACGCGTCGATCGTGGTCTCCCCCGCGGAGATCGCCGACGAGTCCCCGGCCGGCCTGCGCGTGCTGTACGTCGCCCTCACCCGGGCCACGCAGCAGCTCACGGTGGTCTCGGCGGACCGCGACGAGCCCGACGCCGACGGGGTGCCCGATCTGCTGAGGGACTGACGCCGGAGGTCCGCCCGGGCACCCCGGAAAAGCGGTTGTGCCACGGGAATGGTCACACGGCATCCGTTTGTTAGCCTGGACGTGGCACCGGCCCGATCCAAGCCCCCGGGCCCAACCTTCGTCGCTACGAGCGACCACTTGCCGCGAGGCGAGCATGGCGGGTCGGTGTCACCAGCGTTCGAGAGGTCCACGTCACGTGAAGTGACGTGGACCTCTTTCGTTGCCACCCCACCACCCCTTGGGTGGAAAATGGTTTCCGTCATACGGTAACCGTCGGTGAACAAAACGTCCGCAATCCAAGGCGGCTACCGCGTACTCAGCGGTAGGTGCGACGATCGGACAGCACATTCGCGACACGGTAAAAGCAGAGGAAGTCGGCCATGGCAACGGCGCCCAGCGTCTCCTACTCGATGACCATCCGGCTGGAGGTGCCCGCGGGTGGAACCGCGGTCTCCCAGCTCACCGGGGCAGTCGAGTCCCACGGAGGCTCGGTGACCGGCCTCGACGTGACGGCGTCCGGCCACGAACGGCTCCGCATCGACGTCACCATCGCCGCCACCTCCACCGCACACGCCGACGAGATCGTCGAACAGCTGCGCGGCATCGAGGGCGTCACCCTGGGCAAGGTCTCCGACCGTACGTTCCTGATGCACCTCGGCGGCAAGATCGAGATGGCGTCGAAGCACCCCATCCGCAACCGTGACGACCTCTCCATGGTCTACACGCCCGGTGTGGCCCGGGTCTGCATGGCGATCGCCGAGAACCCCGAGGACGCCCGCCGCCTGACCATCAAGCGCAACTCCGTTGCGGTCGTGACGGACGGCTCCGCCGTGCTGGGCCTGGGCAACATCGGCCCCAAGGCCGCGCTGCCGGTGATGGAGGGCAAGGCCGCCCTGTTCAAGCGGTTCGCCGGCATCGACGCCTGGCCGCTCTGCCTGGACACCCAGGACACCGACGCGATCGTCGAGATCGTCAAGGCCATCGCCCCGGGCTTCGCCGGCATCAACCTCGAGGACATCTCCGCGCCCCGCTGCTTCGAGATCGAGGCCCGGCTGCGCGAGGCGCTCGACATCCCCGTCTTCCACGACGACCAGCACGGCACCGCGATCGTCGTGCTCGCCGCGCTCACCAACGCGCTGCGGGTCACCGGCAAGCCGATCGACGGCATCCGCGTCGTGATGTCCGGCGCCGGCGCGGCCGGCACGGCCATCCTGAAGCTGCTGCTCGCCGCCGGTGTGAAGAACGCCGTGGTGGCCGACATCCACGGGGTCGTGCACGCGGGCCGCGAGGACCTGGTGGACGCCGCCCCCGGTTCCGCCCTGTGCTGGATCGCCGACAACACCAACCCCGAGAACCTCACCGGCACGCTGAAGGAGGCCGTGCGCGGCGCGGACGTCTTCATCGGCGTCTCCGCGCCCAACGTTCTCGACGGCGAGGACATCGCGGCGATGGCCGACGGTGCGGTCGTGTTCGCGCTCGCGAACCCCGACCCCGAGGTCGACCCGGCAATCGCCCGTCAGACTGCGGCCGTTGTGGCCACCGGCCGCTCCGACTTCCCCAACCAGATCAACAACGTGCTGGTGTTCCCGGGTGTGTTCCGCGGCCTGCTGGACGCGCAGTCCCGCACCGTCAACACGGAGATGATGCTGGCCGCCGCGAAGGCGCTCGCCGACGTGGTGACCGAGGACGAGCTGAACCCCAACTACATCATCCCCAGCGTGTTCAACGACAAGGTCGCGGGCGCGGTCGCCGGTGCGGTGCGCGACGCGGCGAAGGCCGTCGGAGCCTAGACACCCGGCGGTGCGCGGGCTGTGAGGATCACCACGGCCGTTTCGAAACGGCGCGTCGTGGAACCCGTACGTCCTGGCTGCCCTCTATCGTGGGCGGCCAGGACCCGGGCTGTGGCGGCCCCTCGCTGTCCGCTGCCGAAAGCGGACGGAGCGTCACCGCTCACCGCCCGTGGTGCTTTTCGTGTGACTCCCTCGGGTGTTCTCACGATTTCCTGCGGGTGCCGGATTGGCATTACCGCCGCAGGTAGGGGCAGGATGCGTCCCTGGGCGCGAGGGTCTGACGACGGACCCGGGTCCGGGGACTCACCGAGGAACCTGGCAGCATCGGCTTCGCCGTGCCCTGCATGCGGCTCCGCCGCGTGGCACGCCTCAACGGCAAGAAGAACACGGGAGTAAGAACATGAACCGCAGTGAGCTGGTGGCCGCGCTGGCCGACCGCGCCGAGGTGACCCGCAAGGACGCCGACGCCGTGCTGGCCGCGTTCGCCGAGGTCGTCGGCGACATCGTCTCCAAGGGCGACGAGAAGGTCACCGTCCCCGGCTTCCTGACCTTCGAGCGCACCCACCGGGCCGCTCGTACCGCGCGCAACCCGCAGACCGGTGAGCCGATCCAGATTCCGGCCGGCTACAGCGTGAAGGTCTCCGCGGGCTCGAAGCTCAAGGAAGCGGCCAAGGGCAAGTAAGCGCTCCGCTGAGAACGCGGTGGGCGACTGCGGGTCCGTTGTGGCCGGCCGCGCGCTTCCCCGCGCCCCTCGCGGATGTTGCCGCCTACGCCGATGGGGCGGTCACCCGGAACCGGGTGACCGCCCCATCGGCGTAGGCGTGGACGGTTCCGTCAGCCGAGGGCCTTGCCGGGGAGTTCGACCTTCGCGCCGAGCTCCATGAGCTTGTCCATGAAGTTCTCGTAGCCGCGGTTGATCAGGCCGATGCCGTGGACGCGGGAGGTGCCCTGGGCGGCGAGGGCGGCGATGAGGTAGGAGAAGCCGCCGCGCAGGTCGGGGATGACCAGGTCGGCGCCCTGGAGGCGGGTCGGTCCCGAGACGACCGCCGAGTGCAGGAAGTTGCGCTGGCCGAAACGGCAGTCGGAGCCGCCCAGGCACTCGCGGTACAGCTGGATGTGCGCACCCATCTGGTTGAGCGCGGAGGTGAAGCCGAGGCGGGACTCGTAGACCGTCTCGTGGATGATCGACAGGCCCGTCGCCTGGGTCAGCGCGACCACCAGCGGCTGCTGCCAGTCGGTCTGGAAGCCGGGGTGCACGTCCGTCTCGAGCGCGATGGACTTCAACTGCCCGCCGGGGTGCCAGAAACGGATGCCCTCGTCGTCGATCTCGAAGGCGCCGCCGACCTTCCGGTAGGTGTTCAGGAACGTCATCATCGAGCGCTGCTGGGCGCCGTGGACGTAGATGTTGCCCTCGGTGGCCAGCGCGGCGGACGCCCAGGAGGCGGCCTCCAGGCGGTCGGGCAGGGCGCGGTGGGTGTAGCCGCCGAGTTTGTCCACACCGGTGATCCGGATCGTCCGGTCGGTGTCCATCGCGATGATCGCGCCCATCTTCTGCAGGACGCAGATCAGGTCCTCGATCTCCGGCTCCACCGCCGCGTTGGACAGCTCGGTGACGCCCTCCGCGAGCACCGCCGTCAGCAGCACCTGCTCGGTCGTGCCGACGGACGGGTACGGCAGCCGGATCTTGGTGCCGCGCAGCCGCTGCGGGGCCTCCAGGTACTGGCCGTCCGCCCGCTTCTCGATGGTCGCGCCGAACTGGCGCAGCACGTCGAAGTGGAAGTCGATGGGCCGGCCGCCGATGTCGCAGCCGCCCAGGCCCGGGATGAACGCGTGCCCGAGGCGGTGCAGGAGCGGCCCGCAGAAGAGGATCGGGATCCGCGAGGAGCCGGCGTGGGCATCGATGTCAGCGACGTTGGCGCTCTCCACGTGCGTCGGGTCGAGCACCAGCTCACCCGGCTCGTCCCCCGGGAGGACCGTCACGCCGTGCAGTTGCAGCAGACCCCGTACGACCCGCACGTCACGGATGTCCGGGACGTTGCGCAGGCGACTCGGTGCGCTGCCGAGCAGCGCGGCGACCATGGCCTTCGGTACGAGGTTCTTCGCACCGCGGACACGGATCTCGCCCTCCAGCGGGGTGCCGCCGTGGACAAGCAGTACGTCATCGACGTCGTTGACGGTCATGAATCTCGCGTTCCGTGGGGAGGGGGGCAGGGCCTGAATGCCACAGACTAATCGCCCCCGGCCCCCCTTCTGTAAGCCCGTGGACGGAGTGAGAGCGTCATGGCTCTGTCACAACACGCCCAGTTCGGTGACGGCCACGAGCGGTCACCGCGGCCCGCGTGCGCCCGGGCGTGCTCCCGTCTGCCCTGAGCTGCGTTCACTCCCGTACCCCCGTTGCCTCCCCGCGCGGAGGGCGAATGCGGGATCATGTCTGGCATGACCGAGGTGTCCTCGCTCACAGGGCGGCTGCTCGTGGCCACTCCCGCTCTGGCGGACCCGAATTTCGACCGCGCGGTGGTGCTCCTCCTCGACCACGACGAGGAGGGCTCGCTCGGCGTCGTCCTCAACCGTCCGACGCCGGTGGACGTCGGCGACATCCTGGAGGGCTGGGCCGAGCTGGCCGGCGAGCCCGGGGTCGTCTTCCAGGGCGGCCCGGTGTCACTGGACTCGGCCCTCGGCGTCGCCGTCGTCCCGGGCGGGACGGCGGGGGAGGCCGCGCCGCTGGGCTGGCGCCGGGTGCACGGTGCGATCGGGCTGGTCGACCTGGAGGCCCCGCCGGAGCTGCTCGCCTCCGTCCTCGGCTCCCTGCGGATCTTCGCCGGATACGCCGGCTGGGGCCCGGGTCAGCTGGAGGACGAGCTGGTGGACGGCGCCTGGTACGTGGTGGAGTCGGAGCCCGGCGACGTGTCCTGCCCGCACCCGGAGCGGCTCTGGCGTGAGGTGCTGCGCCGCCAGCGCAGTGAGCTGGCGATGGTGGCCACCTATCCGGACGACCCTTCGCTCAACTGATGCCCCTCGCCTTCAGTACCCTTGGCTGTTATGAGCACTCTTGAGCCCGAGCGCGGGACTGGTACGGGGACCCTCGTCGAGCCGACGCCGCAGACGTCCCACGGCGACGGCGACCACGAGCGCTTCGCCCATTACGTCCAGAAGGACAAGATCATGGCGAGCGCCCTCGACGGCACGCCCGTCGTGGCGCTGTGCGGCAAGGTCTGGGTGCCCGGCCGGGACCCGAAGAAGTACCCGGTCTGTCCCATGTGCAAGGAGATCTACGAGTCCATGGGCGCCGGCGGCGACGACAAGGGCAAAGGCAAGGGCAAGGGCGACAAGTAGTCCCCTCGGTCCCCCTCTTCTCGGTCCCCCTCTTCCGCCGGTCCTGACTCTTCCGAGGCCCCCGGGGTGCGTCGCGCGTGCCCTCGGGGCCTTCGTGCTGCCCGTGCGGTGCGCGGGGCGCGTCAGCCGGTCACGAAGTGGTCCAGACCTCTTGTGGCGGGGTGCGCCCGGTCTCTAGCCTCTGATGTGTTGTACGTAGCGAAATCGTCATTGCGCATGGTGCAACGCGTTCGGGTCCGGCGGCCGCGTACCCCCGTTGGCCGTGTCCCCGGTCCGCGTCAGGCCGCCGTGCCAGGGGGAGGAACTGTGAGCCTTGTGGGTCAGGACGGGGAGTCCCGGGTGAATCCTGTGCGCCGGTTCGTCCGGCGGCCGGGGCGGCCGCACGCCGGGACGGCGGCACCGCCCGGCGGGGGAGGCCGAGCCGCGCCCCCGGTCGTCCGAGCCCGCACCGGACTCCTTCCGACGGGTGTTCGGGCAACGGGAATTCGGCCGGTACTCACCGCCGTCACGCGTTTCCGGTGCCGTATGCGGACCACCCCGCCGATCATGTTTCCGAGGGTCCGGACGGCGCCCGTGGAAGCGCCGGCGAGCCCCTTCTCCGCACCGTTCGCGATTTCCCCGTCGGGCACTTTTCCCGCTCGCCCTGACGGGCCCCGTGGCGGCCGGCGAGTTTCCCTTCATCTCCCCCCGGAACGGCTTCTGTCCGCCGAATCGTCCGCCATCGGCGGCGCCCGCCGTGATGACGATTGCGGTACTGGTCTTCTTCGTACTCGTGCAGCGGCGTCCGGTCTGCGGTCCGGGCGGCGCGGTAAAGGACTGACATGACCGACGTGACCTCACCGACGGACCTCGTCCCCGCCCCGCGGGCCGTCCGGGGGCCGACCCGCCCCGGTGTCGAACTGACCCCCGGCACCACGCTGTGGGCCGGCCCCGGCACGGAGACCACCGAACGCTGGCTGCGCTCCACCCTCGGCCCCGCCCTGGGCCTGCCGCTGCTGCCGGGCCCCGAGGACGCCCCCGGCGGCCTGCGGCTGCGGATCGACGGCACCCTCGCGCCCGAGGCGTACCGCCTCGCCGTCGCCGCAGACCGGGGGATCGAGATCACCGGTGGCGGCGCGGCCGGCGTGTTCTGGGGAGCCCAGACGCTGCGCCAGCTGCTCGGCCCCGACGCCTTCCGCAGGGCGCCCGTACGGCCCGGACGCACGCGCGACATCCCGCACCGGACCATCGAGGACGCCCCCCGCCTCCGCTGGCGCGGCCTGATGCTGGACGTCGCCCGGCACTTCATGCCCAAGGACGGCGTGCTGCGCTATCTCGATCTGATGGCGGCCCACAAACTCAACGTCCTGCACTTCCACCTGACGGACGACCAGGGCTGGCGCATCGAGATCCAGCGGTATCCGAGGCTCACCGAGGTCGGCTCGTGGCGCGCGCGCACGAAAGTCGGTCACCGCGCCTCACCGCTGTGGGACGACAAGCCGCACGGCGGTCACTACACCCAGGACGACATCCGCGAGATCGTCGCCTACGCCGCCGAGCGGCATATCAGCGTCGTCCCCGAAATCGACGTGCCCGGACACTCGCAGGCCGCGATCGCCGCGTATCCGGAACTCGGCAACTCCGATGTCGTCGACACCGCCTCCCTGACCGTCTGGGACACCTGGGGCATCAATCCGAACGTACTCGCCCCCACCGACAACACCCTGCGCTTCTACGAAGGCGTCCTCGAGGAAGTCCTGGACCTGTTCCCCGCGGACGCCGGACCGTTCTCGCCGTTCGTGCACATCGGCGGCGACGAATGCGTCAAGGACCAGTGGCGCGCCTCGGACACCGCGCAGAAGCAGCTCGGCAACCTCGGACTCGCCGACGAGGAGGCGCTGCAGTCCTGGTTCGTCGGGCACTTCGACCGGTGGCTCACCGCACGGGGGCGCAGGCTGATCGGCTGGGACGAGATCCTGGAGGGCGGTCTGGCGCCCGGCGCCGCGGTGTCCTCCTGGCGCGGCTACGCGGCCGGGGTGACGGCCGCCCGCGCGGGACACGACGTCGTCATGTGCCCCGAGCAGCAGGTCTACCTGGACCACCGTCAGGACGCGGGCCCCGACGAGCCGGTGCCCATCGGGTACGTGCGCACCCTGGAGGACGTCTACCGGTTCGAGCCCGTCCCGGCGGAGCTGACGCCGGAGGAGACCGCACGGGTCCTGGGCACCCAGGCCAACGTGTGGACCGAGGTGATGGAGGACCAGGGGCGCGTCGACTACCAGACCTTCCCCCGGCTCGCCGCGCTCGCCGAGGTCGCCTGGAGCGACCTGCCCGCCCCCGCCGACCGGGACTTCGCCGGCTTCGAACGGCGGATGGAGGCCCACTACCGGCGCCTGGACGCCCTCGGCGTCGCCTACCGGCCGCCCACCGGGCCGCTGCCCTGGCAGCGGCGCCCGGGCGTGCTGGGACGCCCGATCGACGGCCCGCCGCCCCACCGGTAGCCCGCACCCGGCACCCCGGGGCGCCCGCCCGCCCCGGGGCACCGGACGGATCCCGCGCGTGCGTTCGCTCCCGGCCGAACGGGTCGTGCGATACGGGCACGGGAGCGGCCGAAGACCGCCAAGGCGCGCCACACCGGCGATGACGGGCCAAATCGGCCATGTCCGGGGTGAGGTGGGCGAATGCCACCTAGCGGACCCCCGTCTTCGGCGCCTGCCAAGATGTGCCAGAGTTGCCACGTCCGCCCTGTGAGCACGTACCGTACGGCGCACAGGTGGACCAGGTGGGGCCGCGGGAAGGGGCAGCCGGTTTTGAGCACGCACGCACCGCAGGCGGCGCAGGCCGTGACGCTGCCCACGACCCTGGACGAGGCCGTGGCGGCGCTCACCGCCATGCCCGCCGCCGTGCCCGTCGCGGGTGGCACCGACCTGATGGCCGCCGTCAACTCCGGGCAGCTCAGGCCCGCCGCGCTGGTCGGCCTCGGCAGGATCAGCGAGATCCGCGGCTGGCAGTACCTGGACGGCCACGCGCTGCTCGGCGCCGGTCTCACCCACGCCCGCATGGGCCGCCCCGACTTCGCCGCCCTCATCCCCGCGCTCGCCGCCTCCGCGCGGGCCGCGGGCCCCCCGCACATCCGCAACGCCGGCACCCTCGGCGGCAACATCGCCTCCGCCGCCCCCACCGGGGACGCGCTGCCCGTACTGGCCGCCCTGGAGGCGACGCTGGTCGTCGCCGGCCCGGGCGGGATCCGCCGCGAGGTCCCGGTGTCGCACCTGCTGGCCGGAATGGACCTGCTGCGCCCCGGTGAACTCATCGGCTACGTGCGCGTGCCGCTGCTGCACGCCCCCCAGGTCTTCCTGAAGGCCACCGGCCGCACCGGCCCCGGCCGAGCGGTCGCCTCCGTCGCCCTCGTGCTCGACCCCGCCCGCCGCGGGGTGCGCTGCGCGGTGGGCGCCATCGCGCCGATGCCGCTGCGGCCCCTGGAGGCCGAGCAGTGGGTCGCGCAGCTCATCGACTGGGACAACAACCGCGCGATCGTGCCCGAGGCACTGAGCGCGTTCGGGGAGTACGTCGCCGCGGCCTGCATCCCCGACGCCGCCCCCGGCGAGGACGGCACCGTCCCACCGCTTCCGCCCGCGGTACTGCACCTGCGGCGCACCGTCGCCGCGCTGGCCCGACGAGCACTGGGGAGGGCGCTGTCGTGACCGACGACCAGCACGGAGGGGGCACGCCCCCGGGCGGCAGCCGCTGGGACCCGCTGCCCCAGGGCGACTACGACGACGGCGCCACCGCCTTCGTCAACCTGCCCGAGGGGGGCATCGACGCGCTCCTGGACGCCATGGAGAGCCCCCTCGCCGCGCCCGGCCACGGCTACGTGCCGCCGCAGATAACGGTCACACCCGCGACCACCGCGGGCACCGACCCGGCGGCCACCGGAACCTGGTCCGTGCCCGGCGCGCCCGCCGACGGCGCCCAGTGGCACGACCCGCAGGCCTCCGGGGCGGACCCGGCGGCGGACCGGTTCACGTACGACCCGGGTGCGAGCGGGCAGTGGACCTACGAGGAGCCGTCCGCGGAGAACCCCCCGCCGGGCCAGGACGTCACCGGCCAGTGGTCGATCCCCGTGGCCGGCGGCGACCTGCCGGACGAGTCGGGCGAGTTCACCACGTCCTCCCTGGTCGAGCAGTGGGGCGGCGGCACCCCTCCGGCCACCCTGCCGGGCGGCGCCCCGGCCCCCTGGGCCACCACCGAGTCCATCGGCCGCCCGTGGGGTCCCGGCGTCCCGGGCGTCCCCCAGGAGGCCGAGCGGCACGACGGCGGACACGGCCACCGGCCGTCCGGCCCGGACGAGTACGGCGGGCAGCCCGCCCACGACACGCACGGCACGCAGGACACGCACGGCACGCACGAGCAGCCCGCGCACGACGGGCCCCGGCCCGCCGGCCACCTGCCCGAGCCGGAGCAGCCTTCGCCGGGCGAACCCGGCCGGGACGAGACCCGCGCACCCCACCGGCCGTCCGGCCCCGGCGAGTACGGCGGGCAGCCCGCCCACGACACGCAGGACACGCACGGCACGGACGGCACGCAGGACACGCACGGCACGCACGACACGCACGAGCAGCCCGCGCACGACGGGCCCCGCTCGGCGGGCACGCCCCAGCCGCTGCCCGCCGACGGCGCCGCGCAGCCGCAGTGGCGGACCGGCGCGGAGGCCCCCGACGGTGCCCCGGCCGAAGTCCACGAGCACCCGCACCCCGGCGCCCAGGCAGCCGCCGAGCCCCTCCCCGGCCCCGGCGGGACCCCGGAGGCTCCCGAGGACGCCCACGGCTCCCACGACGCCACCGACACCCCGGCGGACCCCGCCCCCGCCGGCGCCCCCGACGCGGCCGCCCACCCGGACGACGCACCCGCGCCCGGCACCCCGGACGGTTCCACGACACCGGGCGACCCGGACGGCCCGGACGGACCCGACGGCGACCCCGGCATCACGGTCGCCCCCCACGACGACCACCCCCTCGCCTCCTACGTCCTCCGCGTCAACGGCACCGACCGGCCCGTCAGCGACGCCTGGATCGGCGAGTCGCTGCTCTACGTGCTGCGCGAACGGCTCGGCCTGGCCGGCGCCAAGGACGGCTGCTCGCAGGGCGAGTGCGGCGCCTGCAACGTGCAGGTCGACGGGCGGCTCGTGGCGTCCTGCCTGGTCCCCGCCGTCACCGCGGCCGGCAGCGAGGTCCGTACCGTCGAGGGCCTGGCCCAGGACGGCCGGCCCTCCGACGTGCAGCGCGCCCTCGCGCGGTGCGGCGCCGTCCAATGCGGCTTCTGCGTCCCCGGCATGGCGATGACCGTGCACGACCTCCTGGAGGGCAACCCCGCGCCCACCGAACTGGAGACCCGCCAGGCCCTGTGCGGCAACCTGTGCCGCTGCTCCGGCTACCGGGGCGTGGTGAATGCCGTCAAGGAGGTCGTCGCCGAGCGCGAGGCGCACGCCGAGTCCTCCGGGTCCGACCCCGACGGCGAACCGGACGCGCCCCGCATCCCGCACCAGGCGGGCCCCGGCGCCGGTGGCGTCAACCCCTCGGTGTTCGGCGCCCCCGGACCCCACGAGCAGCCCCATGACCCGCCGCAGGACCGGCCCTACGGCCAGGACGGAGGCCAGGCGTGAGCAACGAGACCGTCACCGCGCAGGCCGCCGAGACCGCCCCGGAGCCGGAACCGGTCCCGCACGGACTCGGCGTCTCCCTCCCGGCCGCCGACGCCCGCGCCAAGACCGAGGGCACCTTCCCCTACGCCGCCGACCTGTGGGCCGAGGGCCTGCTGTGGGCGGCCGTACTGCGCTCCCCGCACCCGCACGCCCGCATCGTGTCCATCGACACCACGCACGCCCGTGAGATGCCCGGCGTCCGCGCGGTCGTCACCCACGAGGACGTCCCCGGCGACCCGGTGCACGGCCGCGGCACGGCCGACCGCCCGGTCTTCGCCTCCGAGGTCGTACGCCACCACGGCGAGCCCATCGCGGCCGTCGCCGCCGACCACCCGGACACCGCGCGGATGGCCGCCGCAGCGGTGATCGTCGAGTACGAGGTGCTCGACCCGGTCACCGACCCCGAACAGGCCTTCGAGGCCGAACCGCTGCATCCCGACGGCAACCTGATCCGGCACATCCCGCTGCGCCACGGCGACCCCGACGCGGCAGGCGACGTGGTCGTCGAGGGCCTGTACCGGATCGGCCGTCAGGACCCCGCCCCCATAGGGGCCGAGGCCGGCCTCGCCGTGCCCCGCCCGGACGGCGGCGTCGAGCTGTACCTGGCGTCCACCGACCCGCACGGCGACCGGGACACCGCCGCCGCCGCGTTCGGCCTGGAACCCGATCGGGTGAAGGTCGTCGTCACGGGGGTGCCCGGCGCGACCGCCGACCGCGAGGACCGCGGATTCCAGCTGCCCCTCGGCCTGCTCGCGCTGAAGACCGGCTGCCCGGTGAAGCTCACCGCCACCCGCGAGGAGTCCTTCCTCGGCCACACCCACCGCCACCCGACCCTCCTGCGCTACCGGCACCACGCCGACGCCGAGGGCAGGCTCGTCAAGGTCGAGGCGCAGATCCTGCTCGACGCGGGCGCCTACGCCGACACCTCCTCCGAAGCCCTGGCCGCCGCCGTCGCCTTCGCCTGCGGCCCCTACGTCGTGCCGAACGCCTTCATCGAGGGCTGGGCCGTACGCACCAACAACCCGCCCTCCGGTCATGTGCGCGGCGAGGGCGCCCTCCAGGTGTGCGCCGCCTACGAGGCGCAGATGGACAAGCTCGCCAAGAAGCTCGGCGTCGACCCGGCGGAACTGCGCATGCGCAACGTCATGGCCACCGGCGACGTCCTGCCCACCGGCCAGACCGTGACCTGCCCGGCCCCCGTCGCCGAACTCCTCCAGGCGGTGCGCGACTTCCCGCTGCCGCCGCTGCCCAAGGACACCCCCGAGGACGAGTGGCTGCTGCCCGGCGGCCCCGAGGGCGCGGGGGAGCCGGGCGCGGTGCGCCGGGGCGTCGGCTACGGCCTGGGCATGGTGCACATGCTCGGCGCCGAGGGCGCCGACGAGGTGTCCACCGCCACCGTGCGGGTCCAGGACGGCGTGGCGACCGTGCTGTGCGCGGCCGTCGAGACCGGGCAGGGCTTCTCCACCCTGGCCCGGCAGATCGTCCAGGACACCCTCGGCGTCGACGAGGTGCACGTGGTGCCCGTCGACACCGACCAGCCCCCGGCCGGACCCGGCTGCCGCGGCCGGCACACCTGGGTGTCGGGCGGCGCCGTCGAACGCGCGGCGAAGATGGTCCGCACCCAGCTCCTCCAGCCGCTCGCGCACAAGTTCGGCATGTCCACCGAGCTGCTCCAGATCACCGACGGCAAGATCACCTCGTACGACGGCGTGCTGTCCACGACCGTCACCGAGGCGCTGGACGGCAAGGAACTGTGGGCCACCGCCCAGTGCCGCCCGCACCCGACGGAACCGCTGGACGAGGCCGGCCAGGGCGACGCCTTCGTCGGCATGGCCTTCTGCGCGATCCGCGCGGTGGTCGACGTCGACATCGAGATCGGCTCGGTACGGGTCGTCGAACTGGCGGTCGCCCAGGACGTGGGCCGGGTGCTGAACCCGGCACAACTGGCCGCGCGGATCGAGGCGGGCGTGACCCAGGGTCTGGGCGCCGCGCTCACCGAGAACCTGCGCACCCCGCGCGGTCTGGTCCGCCACCCCGACCTCACCGGCTACGCCCTGCCGACCGCGCTGGACGCGCCGGACATCCACATCGTGAAGCTGGTCGAGGAACGGGACGTGGTCGCGCCGTTCGGCGCGAAGGCGGTCAGCGCGGTGCCGGTGGTGACCTCGCCGGCGGCGATCGCCTCCGCGGTGCGGGCCGCCACGGGACGCCCGGTCAACCGGCTGCCGATCCGCCCGCAGGCCGCGGTGGTCACCGCGAACTGAGACCCGCCCCGGGTCTTTTCCGCCGGGAGGCAACGCAAGCGGTTGCTGACGCGTCCTGAGAGGTGACGGGGCGTCGCGTTCGGCGCGCCCCGGTCTTTGAGCCGTTGTCAGTGGTGGCGCGTAGTGTGGCGATCAGTGGGGGACGGCCGCCGGGCCCGGAAGGGCCCCTGCCGTCCTGCCCGGGGCGGGACGTTCGCGGACCCGGGACCGAGCACACGCATCGCGGGGGAATCATGAGCACGACCGACACCGTTGTCGCCGCGGCGATCACACTCACCGACGCCGACCTCGACCCCTCCATCACGCACGCGTCCACGCGCCGCTGGCTGACCGGCCCGGGACTGCCCGCGGACAGCGGCCTGTTCAGCTTCGCCGAGCTGGCGCGGCGGGGCGGCCCGCACACCGTGGCCGACTCGACGGCCGGCCCCGACGACCGGCTCCCGGCCCGGCTGCGGGACCAGTTCGTCATAGGCGGTCTGGTGGGCCCGGCCGGCCTGGAGACGGAGTCGGTGCTGCTCGACGGCGCCACCGGCGAGGTCTCCACGACGTACTTCTTCCACGACCGCCCGGACCTGATGGACCGCCGCCCGCTCGCCCCGTCCCTGCCGACGCTGGTGCGCTTCGCCGCGGCGACGGACGAACTGGCGGGACTGCGCGGCCAGTTCGCCGCCTACGCGGGCCGGTACGGCACCAAGGCGGTCGCGGAGGCGTCCCGCCAGCTGCTGGCGGTCTTCGAGGAGGGCACGGACGGCGGCGAACCGGCCCCGTTCTGGCGGATGGCCGCGCTGATCCGCCCGCTGGCCCTGGTGGCGGGCCCCGGGACGGCCTCCGGCCTGGCCCTGGACCTTCCCCTGCGCCTGCTGGACGAGGAGTTCGGCCGCGGTGGTGTCGTCCGCTTCGAGGAGGTCGACTTCCCCTCGACGCTCACGCACGAGCCGACCCGCCGCTTCCTGCGCGAGACGGGCCTGCCGGAGGACGGCTTCCTCTTCTCCCTGGACACCGACCTGCCGCTGCGCACGCTGGCGGAGTACTACGCCGACGGCTGCCGGGGCGAGCTCCCCGACGCCCTTCCGCCGGCCCGCGCCGAGCGGCTGATACGCCTCGGCCACCTGGTGGAGGACCACAGCCTGGTCGTCGACGGCACCACGGGCGCGGTCCTCAGCTGGAACGAGGGGGAGGAGACCCTCCGCCCCCTCAACACGGACATCTCCACGCTCGCCTTCACCCTCTGGCTCCTGCACCGGGAGCGCTCCCTCGACGAGGCGTCGGGCCACGCGCTGACCAGCGACGCCTACGACCAGCTCGCGCTGACGATGATCCAGGTCCTGTCCTCCATCGACCCCACCGGCACCACCCCCGACCTGGACTGGCACTACTGGACCCAGCTGTTCCAGGACGAGGCGGGCGGGGTGCTCTGACGTGAGGGGGGCGGGGTGCTCCGGGGAGCGCCTCGCCCCGTGGGGAGGCCGTGGCGGGAATGGAACCCGCGTACCTCCCCGCGAGCGGAGCTCGCTGTGGGATGCGGCGCAGGCGAGTCCCTGGGCCACTCGGGCACACGGCCGTGTCGGGAGTGAGCGTCGGGGTCCGACGTGACGGGGGGCGGGGTGCTCCGGGGAGCGCCCCGCCCCGTGGGGAGGCCGTGGCGGGAATTGAACCCGCGTACCTCGCTTTGCAGGCGAGTCCCTGGGCCACTCGGGCACACGGCCGTGTCGGGGGCGGTGCGCCCTGCGGCGCCCCGCCGTTCCGAACCGGTGTGACGACCGTACGGCGGGCCGGAAGCGGTGCTCAAGGGAAAGCCGGGTGCCGCAACGGGACTGCCACACGCCGTTCATGAACGGGCGGACCGGTCCTACGACCAAGGTCCGGTGCCGGTCCCGACCCCCGACAGGCGTCAAAGCGGAGCGTGCGCCTTACTCTGGCGGTCATGACCGCCCCGAACCCGCGCGACACCGATGTCGCCGAGCCCGCCGACGTCCCCTCACCGGCCCCCGCCCCCGACGACACCGTGCTGAGCCGCCCCTACCGGGCGCTGAGCATCGGGGTGGTCTCCGTCGTGCTGCTGATCGCCTTCGAGGCGACGGCGGTGGGTACGGCGATGCCGGTCGCGGCGCGCGAGCTGGACGGGGTGTCGCTGTACGCGTTCGCGTTCTCGGGGTACTTCACCACGAGCCTGTTCGGCATGGTGCTGTCCGGCCAGTGGTCCGACCGGCGCGGCCCGCTCGCCCCGCTGACCTGGGGCATCTCCTCCTTCGCCGTCGGGCTGCTGCTCGCCGGGACGGCCGGGGCGATGTGGCTGTTCATCCTGGGGCGGGCCGTGCAGGGGCTCGGCGGCGGCCTGGTGATCGTCGCGCTGTACGTCATCGTCGGACGCGCCTATCCGGAACGGCTGCGCCCGGCGATCATGGCCGCGTTCGCGGCGAGCTGGGTCGTCCCCTCGATCGTCGGCCCCCTCGCCTCCGGCGCCGTGACGGAGCACATCGGCTGGCGCTGGGTGTTCCTCGGCATACCGGCCCTCGTGGTGTTCCCGCTGGCACTCGCCCTGCCCCAGATACGCCGCCTCGCCTCCGGCCCGGTGGGCGAGGGCACCGACGCCCCCGCCTCCTTCGACGGCCGCCGCATCCGGCTGGCCCTGGCGATCTCCTTCGGCGCCGGGCTCCTCCAGTACGCCGCCCAGGACCTGCGCTGGCTGTCCCTCCTGCCGGGCGCGCTGGGCGCGGCCCTCCTCGTCCCCGCCGTGCTGGGCCTGCTCCCGCGCGGCACCTACCGGGCGGCGCGCGGTCTGCCCTCGGTGGTGCTGCTGCGCGGTGTGGCCGCCGGTTCCTTCATCGCGGCGGAGTCCTTCGTCCCGTTGATGCTGGTCACCCAGCGGGGCCTCAGCCCGACGATGGCGGGCTTCTCCCTCGCGGCGGGCGGCGGCACCTGGGCGCTGGGTTCCTGGATCCAGTCCCGGCCCCGGCTGGAGCCGTACCGGGAGCGTCTGATGGCCCTCGGCATGCTCCTGGTGGCGGCGAGCATCGCGGCGGTCCCGACCGTGCTGATCGAGGCGGTGCCCGCCTGGACGCCGGCGGTCGCCTGGGCGTTCGGCTGTCTCGGCATGGGCCTGGTGATCTCCTCCACCAGCGTCCTGCTGCTCCAGCTCTCCGCCCCCAAGGAGGCCGGCACCAACTCCGCCGCCCTGCAGATCTCCGACGGCCTCTCCAACGTCGTCCTCCTCGCCGTGGGCGGCGCCGCCTTCGCGGCCCTCGGCGGCGGCACGGTCAGCCACGCGGCCACGGAGGCCACCGCCTCCCACCCGGCCGCCTTCGTCGCCGTCTTCCTGCCGATGGCGGCGGTGGCCCTGGCGGGGGTGTGGGTGGCGACGCGGGTGCGAGTCGCTACGTAGTACCACTTTGGGGTCATCAAGCGGTACCGTTTTGGTATGGCTATGAACCTGCGCCTCCGCGACGACCAGACGGAAGCTCTCAAGCTGCGCGCCGAGGAGGAGGGTGTCAGCATGCACGCGATACTGCTGCGCGCCGTGGACGACTACCTGGCCCGGACCGCGCACCAGGCGTTGGTCCGGAAGGCGGCCAAGGAGCAGACTGCCAAGTGGGCCGAACTGCTGAAGCGGCTCAAGTGACGTACGTCTATCTGACGGCCGAGGATGTTCTGGCCATTGCCGAGGACGCCGTCGACGACCAGCGGATCGCGGTGCGCGATGCCGGGCTGCTCGAGTCGGCCGTTCATCGCCCCTCGGCGTCGATGTTTGGGCAGGAGGCGTACGCCGACCTGTTCGACAAGGCGGCGGCACTCCTGCAGTCCCTCGTCATCAACCGTCCGTTCGTCGACGGGAACAAGCGCACGGCATGGGTGTCCTGTGTCGTCTTCCTGGCGCTGAACGAGGCGCAGTTGCGCCCCGACGTCGACGCGGCGGAACGGCTGGTCATCGCCGTGGCGACCGGCAGTCTGGACGAGGTCGAGGCCATCTCCGAGGCGTTGAGGGACTTGGCCGAACAAGGGGTGTGACTTGAGTCCCACCCCGGCCGGTCGCGGCCCGGTACCGGCGCCGCCGCGACCGGGCCCTCGGTAGGGTGGCCCGGTCGTCCCGCGCAGATGCGCCGCACCCGAACCACCCCCGACGGAGATCGTGACTACCACCGCCGGCACCGCGTCCCACTCGCACCACCTGTCCCCGGCCTTTCCCGGGCGGGCCCCCTGGGGTACCGCGGGGAAGCTGCGGGCCTGGCAGCAGGCGGCGATGGACAAGTACATCCAGGCACAGCCCCGGGACTTCCTGGCGGTCGCCACGCCCGGCGCCGGCAAGACGACCTTCGCGCTGACGCTGGCCTCCTGGCTGCTGCACCACCACGTGGTGCAGCAGGTGACCGTCGTCGCGCCGACCGAGCACCTGAAGAAGCAGTGGGCCGAGGCCGCCGCGCGGATAGGCATCAAGCTCGACCCCGAGTACAGCGCGGGCCCGCTCGGCAAGGACTACGACGGGGTCGCCGTCACCTATGCCGGTGTCGGTGTGCGTCCCATGCTGCACCGCAACCGGGTCGAGCAGCGCAAGACCCTCGTCATCCTCGACGAGATCCACCACGCCGGTGACTCCAAGTCCTGGGGCGAGGCCTGCCTGGAGGCGTTCGAGCCGGCCACCCGGCGGCTCGCGCTGACCGGTACGCCGTTCCGCTCCGACACCAACCCCATCCCCTTCGTCACCTACGAGGAGGGCGACGACGGGATCCGGCGCTCCTCCGCCGACTACACCTACGGGTACGGTTCCGCCCTCGCCGACAACGTCGTCCGCCCGGTCATCTTCCTGTCGTACAGCGGCACCATGCGCTGGCGCACCAAGGCCGGGGACGAGATCGCCGCCCGCCTCGGCGAGCCCATGACCAAGGACGCCGTGAGCCAGGCCTGGCGCACCGCGCTCGATCCGCGCGGCGAGTGGATGCCGGCCGTGCTGCGCGCCGCCGACCAGCGGCTCACCGAGGTCCGCAAGGCCATACCGGACGCCGGCGCCCTGGTCATCGCCGCCGACCAGGACTCCGCGCGGGCGTACGCCAAACTGATCCGCGAGATCACCGGCAGCAAGCCCACCGTCGTCCTGTCCGACGACACCGGCGCGTCCAAGAACATCGACACCTTCAGCAGCGGCACCGACCGCTGGATGGTCGCCGTCCGCATGGTGTCCGAGGGCGTCGACGTCCCGCGCCTCGCCGTCGGCGTGTACGCCACCACCATCTCCACCCCGCTGTTCTTCGCCCAGGCCGTCGGCCGTTTCGTGCGGTCCCGGCGGCGCGGCGAGACCGCGTCCGTGTTCCTGCCGACCATCCCGGACCTGCTCGGTTTCGCCAACGAGATGGAGCGCGAGCGCGACCACGTCCTCGACAAGCCGAAGAAGGACGGCGAGGAGGACCCGTACGCCGAATCCGAGAAGGAGATGGAGGAGGCGAACCGGGAGCAGGACGAGGACACCGGCGAGCAGGACATGCTGCCCTTCGAGGCGCTGGAGTCCGACGCCGTCTTCGACCGGGTGATGTACAACGGCGCCGAGTTCGGCATGCAGGCCCACCCCGGCAGCGAGGAGGAGCAGGACTACCTCGGCATCCCCGGACTCCTCGAACCCGACCAGGTGCAGCTGCTGCTGCAGAAGCGGCAGGCCCGGCAGATCGCGCACAGCCGCAAGAAGCCCGCCGAGGAGGCGGACCTCCTGGAGATGCCCGCCGAGCGGCGCCCGGTCGTCTCCCACAAGGAGATGATGGAGCTGCGCAAGCGGCTCAACAACCTCGTCGGCGCCTACGTCCACCAGAGCGGCAAACCGCACGGCGTCATCCACACCGAACTGCGCCGGGTCTGCGGCGGCCCGCCCTCCGCCGAGGCCACCCCGGGACAGCTGCGCCAGCGGATCGAAAAGGTGCAGGAGTGGGCCACACGCATGCGATGACACCGTGGGGACGTAGGGGGACAAACGGAACCACTTCCCGGTGAGAGTGCCCGGATTCTGGACGGAGGCTTCCGCTCACCGGACCGGCTCGCTACTGTCCCCGCAACGCACACGCCCCGTGGCAGCGCCGCCGCGGAGCGCAGCCGTGAAGCGACTGTGCCCGGGGAGACCGCCGGGCCGCCGGCCGATCGGCGGCCTCTGAAGCGCGTGACCGACGGGACTCGGTGACGCATCCGCCGTGAGAGGACCGCCGACCTCACCACTGAAGGAGTGGGCGTCGTGACCGCGGAGACCTCTCAGACGCTCGACAGGGGACTACGGGTCCTCAAGCTGCTCGCCGACACCGACCACGGGCTGACCGTCACGGAGCTGTCCCACAAACTGGGCGTGAACCGCACCGTCGTGTACCGGCTGCTCGCCACGCTGGAGCAGCACGCGCTGGTACGCCGTGACCTGGGCGGACGGGCTCGGGTCGGACTCGGTGTGCTCAGGCTCGGACGGCAGGTGCACCCGCTGGTGCGGGAGGCCGCGATGCCGGCGCTGCGGTCGCTGGCGGAGGACATCGGCGCGACCGCGCACCTGACGCTGGTGGACGGGGCGGAGGCGCTGGCCGTGGCGGTGGTGGAGCCGTCGTGGACGGACTACCACGTGGCGTACCGGGCCGGGTTCCGGCATCCGCTGGAGCGGGGGGCCGCGGGCAAGGCCATCCTGTCCGCCCGGCAGCGGACGGCGGACGACCCCGGGTACACGCTGACGCACGGCGAGCTGGAGGCGGGGGCGTGCGGGGCCGCCGCTCCGCTGCTGGGCGTGACGGGCGTCGAGGGCAGCGTGGGGGTCGTCATGCTGGCGGAGGTCGTACCGGAGCGGGTCGGCGCGAGGGTGATGGACGCGGCCCGGGAGGTCGCCGAGGCCCTGCGCTGAGGCGGCCGCGCCCGCGGGCCGTCGTGCCGCGACCGCCCGCGGCTACGATGACTGCGTGCTCTCCCGCCTCACACGTCCCCAGACCGTGGCCGCCCTCGCCGTGCCGGCGGCGGCCCTGCTGGCCACCGCCGCCTTCGCGCCGCTGCCCTTCTCCGTCGCGCAGCCCGGCCTGACCGCGAACGTGCTCGGGGAGAACAAGGGGACGCAGGTCATCACCATCTCCGGCGCGCCCGTGCGGAAGACCAGCGGGCAGCTGCGGATGACGACCATCGAGGCGACCTCCCCGGACACCCGTGTCGGCCTCACGGACGTGATCGACAGCTGGTTCAGCACCGACCAGGCGGTCATGCCCCGCGACTCGGTCTACCCCAGCGGCGGCGACGTCAAGGAGATCGAGCGGTACAACCGGGAGCAGATGGAGCAGTCCCAGGACGAGGCGACCCGGGCCGCGCTGAACTACCTGGACCGCGCCGACGAGAACATCGACGTCACGCTGAGGCTCGCCGACGTCGGCGGCCCCAGCGCCGGCCTGCTGTTCTCCCTCGGCATCGTCGACAAGCTGAACGGCGACGGCAGCGGCGGCGACCTCACCGGCGGCCGGGTCGTCGCCGGCACCGGCACGATCGACGAGAAGGGCGTCGTCGGCCCCGTCGGCGGCGTCCCCCTGAAGACGCAGGCGGCCCGGCGCGACGGCGCCACCGTCTTCCTGGTGCCGAAGGCCGAGTGCGCCGACGCGCGCACGGAGCTCCCCGAGGGTCTGCGCCTGATCCCCGTGACCACCCTCGAGGGCGCCGTGCGGGCACTGGTCGACCTGGAGAAGGGCACCGGCAAGGTCCCCAGCTGCTAGCCGACGGGACGACAGACCCTAGCCCTCCTTGACGAACCCCTCGTCCACCATCCAGTCCAGCGCCACCTGGTGCGGGTCCTCCCCGTCGACGTCCACCTTCGCGTTCAGCGTCTGCGCCACGTCGTTGTCGAGCTTCGCGGTGACCGGGGCGAGGACCTCGGCGATGGCCGGCCACTTCTCGAACGTGCCGGAGTTGACCGTCGGTGCCGCGTTGTAGTTGGGGAAGAACCTCCGGTCGTCCTCCATCACCACCAGGTTCATCGACTTGATGCGCCCGTCGGTGGTGAAGACCTCCCCGTAGGTGCAGGCGCCCTTGGCCGTCTGGGTGTAGATGATCCCGGTGTCCATCTGCGTGACGTTGCCCGCCGGGATGTCCATGCCGTACGCCTTCTCCATGCCCGGCAGGCCGTCCGCGCGGTTGGCGAACTCGCCCTCCACGCACAGCGTCACCGCACCGGGGTCGGACTTCGCCAGCTCGGCCACCTCGGAGAGGGTCCGGGTGCCGTACTTCTCGAAGTTCGCCTGGTTCATGGCCAGGGCGTAGGTGTTGTTGAGCTCCGAGGGCTCCAGCCAGGTCACCCCTTCCTTCACGTCCGCGTCCCGCACCGCCAGCCACTGCTCGCGCGGGTCGGGGATCGGCTTGCTGTTGCCCTGGTACGTGATCCACGCGGTGCCCGTGTACTCGAACCCGGCGTCCGCGTCGCCGTTGACGACGGCCTCCCGCGAGCCCACGGACCCCTGGATGCCGGTCCGGTCGATCACCTCGGCGCCGGCCGCCTGGAAGGCGATGCCCATGATCGCGCCCAGGATGAGCTGCTCGGTGAACTCCTTGGAGGTGACGGTGAGTTTCGCACCCTCCAGCGGCTTGCCCTCGCCGACCGAACCGGGTTCCACGTCGTCGACCATCGGCGAGCCGCTGGTCAGCCCGCATCCGGGGGCCGCCGCCAGCAGCATCCCGGCCAGGAACAGGCGGACACCGGCACGTGCCCGGCTCATGGCCCCGCCTCCAGGCCCCGCGGCCGCAGCAGCAGTTCCGCCAGCGAGGCCAGCCAGTCCACCAGCAGCGCGAGCGCCACGGTGAGGATCGAGCCCACCACCAGCACCGGCATCCGCTGACTGGTGATCCCGGTGGTGATCAGTACGCCGAGCCCTCCGCCGCCGCCGAACGTGGCGAGCGTCGCCGTGCCGACGTTCAGGACGAGCGCCGTCCGCACACCGGCGAGGATCAGCGGAACGGCCAGCGGCAGCTCCACCCGCGTGAGCACGCCCAGCGGGGACATGCCGATGCCGCGCGCCGCCTCCAGCAGCGTCGGGTCGTTGGCCTTCAGGCCGGCGATCGTGTTCGACAGCACGGGCAGCACGGCGTAGGCGATGATGCCGATCAGGGCGGCCCTGCGGCCGATGCCCAGCCAGATCACCAGCAGCGCCAGCAGACCGATCGCCGGGGTGGCCTGGCCCATGTTGGCCAGCGTCATCGCCACCGGGGTGGCCCTGCGGAACATCGGACGGGTCAGCAGGATGCCCAGCGGGATCGCGATGATCAGCACGAAGAACGTGGAGATCACGGTGAGTTCGATGTGCTGCCACAGGGCCTTGGACACCTGCCCGTTCGACAGCGCGTTGCGGGTGAGCGCGTCGAGGTCCGCCTGCTCGAACCACAGCCAGGTCGCGAGCAGCAGGGCGATCAGCGCCACCGGAAGGAACGTCAGCTTCCGCCAGGTCACCCGGGGGAGTCGCGCGGCCGTGGGCCGGGGGACGGCCCCGGTGCCGTCGCCGGACGGCCCGTCGTCGCCGTCGGGCGGGGCCGGGTCCGGCGTCCCGTGCCCGTCCTCGGGCCGCCACCCGGAAGAGGTCCTCACGCCTTCGCCTCCCCCTCGAAGCCCTCCTGCTCGGCGTGCGTCTGCGAGGCCTGCTGGTCCTGGAGGCCGGCCTGCGCCTCCCTCGCCTCCAGCCGGTCCGCCTCCAGCAGCTCGTGCACGGAGTTCATCAGCGTCTCCACGTCCACGACGCCCTCGTACGCGCCGCGCCGCCCGGTGACCGGGACCCGGCCGGTGTTGTCGGTGAGCACCGCCTCCAGCGCGTCGCGCAGGGTCGCGTCCCGGGTCACCGTGTCACCGACCAGCGCGCCGGCCCGGGCCAGGGACCCCTTGGCGCGCATCATGTCGCCGCGCCGCAGCCACTTGTAGGGGCGGCCCCGCTTGTCGAGCACCAGCACCTCGTTGGTGCCGCCGGAGCGGAGCTTGCCGAAGATCTCCTCCAGCGGGTCGTCGACGCTCACCGTCGGGTAGTCGGTGATCCCCACGTCCCGCACCCGGGTCAGGTTGAGCCGCTTCAACGCCGCTCCCGCGCCGACGAAGCCGGACACGAAGTCGTCGGCGGGGTTGGTGAGGATCGCCTCCGGGGTGTCGAACTGCGCGATGTGGGAGCGTTCGCGCAGCACCGCGATCCGGTCGCCGAGCTTGATTGCCTCGTCGAAGTCGTGGGTGACGAACACGATCGTCTTGTGCAGCTCCCGCTGGAGCCGGATCAGCTCGTCCTGGAGGTGGTCCCGGGTGATCGGGTCCACCGCGCCGAACGGCTCGTCCATCAGCAGCACCGGGGGATCCGCCGCCAGCGCCCGCGCCACGCCCACCCGCTGCTGCTGACCGCCGGAGAGCTGACGCGGATAGCGGTCGTGGAACTCGGCCGGGTCCAGCCCGACCAGGTCCAGCATTTCCTCGACCCGCGCCCGCACCCGTGCCGCCGGCCAGCGCAGCATCCTCGGCACCAGGGCGATGTTCTGCGCCACCGTCATGTGCGGGAACAGCCCGCTCGCCTGGATCGCGTACCCGATCTTGCGGCGCAGCCGTACCGGGTCCATGTCGGTGACGTCCTCGCCGCCGATGCGGATGCGGCCGGCCGTCGGCTCGATCAGCCGGTTGATCATCTTCAGCAGGGTGGACTTCCCGCAGCCCGACGGGCCGACGAGGATCACCGTCTCGCCTTCCCTGAAGTCCATGCTGACGTTGTCCACGGCCGGCAGCGCACTGCCCGGGTACCGCTTGGTCAGGCCCTCCAGCTCGATGGTCGCCCCGACCGACCGGGACTCCGTCTCCGGCGCCGGGGGACCAGCCACGGAATCAGGCACGGATCCCCCCGGGGATGGTGAGCCGCCCGATCAGGACGTACGCGGCGTCGAACAGCAGGGCGAGGACGATGATCCCGAGGGTGCCGGCGAGCACCTGGTTCAGCGCGTTCGAGCTGCCCAGGGAGGCGATCCCGCGGAAGATCAGGTTGCCCAGGCCGGGCCCGGAGGCGTAGGCGGCGATGGCCGCGATGCCCATCAGCATCTGGGTGGAGACCCGGATCCCGGTCAGGATCGGCGGCCACGCCAGCGGCAGCTCCACCCGCGTCAGCCGGGCCGCGCGCGACATCCCGATCCCCTTGGCCGCGTCCACCAGCGACGGATCGACCCCGCGCAGGCCCACGATCGCGTTCCGCACGATGGGCAGCAGCCCGTACAGCGTCAGCGCGATCACCGTGGGCGGCACGCCGAGTCCCACGATGGGGATCAGCAGACCGATCATGGCCAGCGCGGGGACGGTCAGCAGGGTGGCGGTGGTGATCGTGGCGAGGTTGCCCGCCCACTCGCTGCGGTAGGTGACCACCGCGATCACCACGCCGAGCAGGGTCGCCACCACCATGCACTGGAAGACGACGCTGGCGTGCTGGTAGGCGTCGACGAGGATCTGCTGATGCCGGCTCCCCAGGTACTCCCAGAAACTCACAACGGCTCACCCCAGCTCGGCCAGGTCGGGTCACTCGCCGAGCGCGGCCTGCTCCACCAGCGGGATGATCCGCAGCGGAACGGGGTTCTCCATGACGATCGCCGTGGAGGCCCGGACGATGCCATCAAAACCGACCACGCGGTCGATCACCCGCTGGAGATCGGCGTTGGAGCGTGCCACCAGCCGGCACATCATGTCCCCGGTACCGGTCGTGGTGTGCAGCTCCAGCACTTCCGGCACACCCGCCAAGTGGGCCCGCACGTCGGCTCCTTGACCCTGCCGGATCTGGAGCGTGGCGAACGCCGTGACCGGGTAGCCGAGGGCCGCCGGATCCACCTCGGGGCCGAATCCGCGGATGACTCCGTTCGACTGAAGCCGGTCGAGACGCGCCTGCGCCGTCCCGCGCGCCACCCCCAGCCGACGGGACATCTCCAGCACCCCGATGCGCGGCTCGCGCGCCAGCAGCAGGATGATCCGCCCGTCCAGATGATCGATCGCCATACCGGCCTCCCCGATGGTCATCCTGTACAGAAAGCCCGCACCGACGGGCCTCCGGCTGAACACATTGCCCAGTGAACAGGCAAACTATTGCGCACCTTGCAGGGCTGGCCCACCCTGCACCTATGACGCAGACCACAGACCACACTCCCGCAGCGACCGCCCGGCAGGCCGACCCCTTCCCGGTCAAGGGAATGGACGCGGTCGTCTTCGCCGTGGGCAACGCCAAGCAGGCGGCGCACTACTACTCCACCGCCTTCGGCATGAAGCTGGTCGCCTACTCCGGACCGGAGAACGGCAGCCGCGAGACCGCGAGCTACGTCCTGGAGAGCGGCTCCGCCCGCTTCGTGTTCACCTCGGTGATCAAGCAGTCCACCGAGTGGGGCGCCTTCCTCGCCGACCACGTCGCGGCGCACGGCGACGGCGTGGTCGACCTCGCCATCGAGGTCCCGGACGCGCGCGCCGCGTACGCCTACGCCGTCGAGCACGGCGCCCGCCCGGTCGCCGAGCCGTACGAGCTGAAGGACGAGCACGGCACCGTCGTCCTGGCCGCGATCGCCACCTACGGCGAGACCCGCCACACGCTGGTCGAGCGCTCCGGCTACGACGGCCCCTACCTGCCCGGCTACGTCGCCGCCGACCCGATCGTCGAGCCGCCGGCCCAGCGCTCCTTCCAGGCCGTCGACCACTGCGTCGGCAACGTCGAGCTCGGCCGGATGAACGAGTGGGTGGAGTTCTACAACAAGGTCATGGGCTTCACGAACATGAAGGAGTTCGTGGGCGACGACATCGCCACCGAGTACAGCGCGCTGATGTCGAAGGTGGTCGCCGACGGCACGCTCAAGGTCAAGTTCCCGATCAACGAGCCCGCCATCGCCAAGAAGAAGTCCCAGATCGACGAGTACCTGGAGTTCTACGGCGGCGCGGGCGTCCAGCACATCGCGCTGAACACCAACGACATCGTGCACACGGTCCGCCAGATGCGCGCGGCCGGTGTGCGGTTCCTGGACACCCCCGACTCGTACTACGACACCCTCGGGGAGTGGGCGGGGGAGACGCGGGTGCCGGTGGAGACGCTGCGCGAGCTGAAGATCCTCGTCGACCGTGACGAGGACGGCTACCTGCTGCAGATCTTCACCAAGCCGGTCCAGGACCGTCCGACGGTGTTCTTCGAACTCATCGAACGCCACGGCTCCATGGGCTTCGGCAAGGGCAACTTCAAGGCCCTCTTCGAAGCGATCGAACGCGAACAGGCCAAGCGCGGCAACCTGTAGCCGCCCCGACACCGGGCAGTCGTGCCGCCCCGCGGCACGACTGCCCGCGTCAGTCGCGGAGGGCGGCGCTCAGGAGGACTCGGGCCCCGCCTGCACGGAGGGCTCGCCCAGGCCGGCCAGGGCGGCCTCGGCCCGGGGCGCGCCCAGGGGGGAGAACCACGGGTTGATCTGCAGGGCCTCCCTCAGGTGCCGCCGCGCCGCCCCGTACCGCTCCAGCGACCGCTCGATCATCCCCCGGTGGAACACGTACAGAGCACTGCGCACGCCCCCGCCCTGCGTCCCCTCCGTCGCCCGCACGGCGAACGGCAGCGCCTCCTCGTGCTCCCCGGCACGGTGCAGCGCCCATCCCAGCGCGTCCGCCACCTCCGTCGACGGCCCCCGCTCCCACGCCGCACGCAGCCGCCGCACCGCACCGGCCGCGTCCCCGTGGTCCGCCTCGAACCGGCCCAGCACCAGCGACTCGTCCGCCCCGTGCGCCGCGGCCACCCGCACCCGCTCCCGCAGCACCGCGTACTGCGCCTCCGCCGCCCGCTCCAGCCCCAGCGACTCGTACAGCTCGCCCAGTTCGAGCGCGTACTCCGGCCGCGGCTGCCGCGCCAGCGCCGTCCGGTACGCGCCCAGCGCCTCCGTCGTCCGCCCCAGTGACGCCAGTGCCCTGCCCTGGCCGGCCTGCGCCGCCCGCTGGTCGGGGTCGATCCGCACCGCCTCACGGAAGTGCCGCAGCGCGTCCTGGCGGTCACCGCGTTCCCAGGCGAGCTGCCCGGCCCGTTCCAGGTACGCCGCCCGCTCGGCCGGTTCCGCGGCGGCCGACGCCGCGTCCGCCAGCTTCGCCGCCGCGTCCTCCCGCCAGCCCCGGTCCCGGTACACGGCCGCCGCCCGCGCCATCACCGCCGGGCCGGTGCGCAGCCCGGTGAGCCGCTCCAGCAGTTTCCCCGTCTCCTCGTCGTCGCCGAGCCCCGCCGACGCCTCGATGAGCAGCGGGTACGTCGTCCACCGCGTCGGCTCCAGCTTCCGCGCCGCCTCGCCCCACTCGCGTGCCCCCGCGTGGTCCCGCCGCGCGTTCGCCAGCGCCGCGAGCCCCCGCAGCGCCGGGGCGTTGCCCTCCGGCCGCAGTCTCAGCGAGGTGCGCAGCGCCTTCTCGGCCCGTGACCAGTACGCCGGGTCCGCCAGCCGCAGCCCCTGTGCCACCCGGGCCGAGCCGAGCACCGCCCAGGCCGCGGCGTCCCCGGGGTGCCGCTTCAGGCGCTGCTCCCGGTCCGCCACCAGTGCCCGAAGATCCGGCAGCGCGGCCGGTACCCCGCTGCCGACCGCGGCCAGCGCACGGGCCTCGGGGGTCGGCGCGGGCGGCGCCGCCTCGCCCCACGGCAGCAGCACCAGCGCTCCGCCCAGCACGGCGCACCCGGTGACGGAGGCGAGCAGCGCGCGGTGGCGCGTCCGCCGGCGGGGCCCACACGGCTTGTCGTCCATGGCGCACACTGTGCGTCACACCCCGCTTACGTACGATGATCACACCCCGTGGTGACGCGGGTGCCGTACACGGGGTTCACACCGATGGCCCCGGGTGCGACGCTGTGATCATGAGCCGTATCGAAGCGCGAAGCGATGAAGACACGGTGACGGCCGGCCCTCTCGTCGACCGGCTGCTCGGCGGCCTCCCCGCGGACGCCGTCCTCACCGACCCCGACGTCACGGCCTCCTACGCCCACGACATGGCCAGCTTCTGCCCGGCCGGCAGCCCCGCGGCGGTCGTGCTGCCGCGCACCGTCGAACAGGTCCAGCACGTCATGCGCACCGCCACCGAGCTGCGCGTCCCCGTCGTCCCGCAGGGGGCCCGCACCGGACTGTCCGGCGCCGCCAACGCCTCCGACGGCTGCATCGTGCTCTCCCTGACCCGGATGGACCGCATCCTGGAGATCAGCCCGGTCGACCGGATCGCCGTCGTCGAACCCGGCGTCGTCAACGCCGCGCTCTCCCGCGCCGTCGGCGCACACGGCCTCTCCTACCCGCCGGACCCCTCCAGCTGGGAGACCTGCACCATCGGCGGCAACATCGGCACCGCGTCGGGCGGGCTGTGCTGCGTGAAGTACGGCGTGACGGCCGAGTACGTCCTCGGCCTGGACGTCGTCCTCGCCGACGGCCGCCTGATGACCACCGGCCGCCGCACCGCCAAGGGCGTCGCCGGGTACGACCTGACCCGTCTGTTCGTCGGCTCCGAGGGCTCCCTCGGCATCGTCGTCCGCGCGGTCCTCGCCCTGCGGCCCAAACCGCCCGCGCAGCTGGTGCTGGCCGCCGAGTTCTCCTCCGGCGCCGCCGCGTGCGACGCGGTGTGCCGCGTCATGGCCGGCGGCCACGTCCCCTCACTCCTCGAACTCATGGACCGTACGACGGTCAAGGCGGTCAACGACATGGCCCGCATGGGCCTGCCGGAGTCCACCGAGGCGCTGCTGCTGGCCGCCTTCGACACCACCGACCCGGCGGCGGACCTCGCCGCCGTCGGCGCGCTCTGCGAGGCCGCCGGTGCCGTCCGGGTCGTCCCGGCCGAGGACGCCGCCGAGTCCGAACTGCTGCTCCAGGCCCGGCGGATGTCGCTGGTCGCGCTGGAGGCGGTCAAGGGCACCACGATGATCGACGACGTGTGCGTGCCCCGCTCGAAGCTCGGCGAGCTCATCGACGGCGTGGAACGGATCTCCGAGAAGTACCGGCTGGCCATCGGCGTCGTCGCGCACGCGGGCGACGGCAACACGCACCCGACGGTCTGCTTCGACGCCACCGACGCGGAGGAGTCGCGGCGGGCCCGGGAGTCCTTCGACGAGATCATGGCGCTCGGTCTGGAACTCGGCGGCACCATCACCGGCGAACACGGCGTGGGCGTGCTCAAGAAGGAGTGGCTGGCGCGCGAACTCGGCCCGGTGGGCGTGGAGATGCAGCGGGCCGTCAAGAAGGTCTTCGATCCGCTCGACATCCTCAACCCGGGCAAGCTCTTCTGACCCGAAGGTGCCCGAAAGGGGTGGGGTCCGGCCGGACGGGCGGTCAGGCCCCCGCCCGTCTGATAGATGTGGTCCCCCGACCCACCCCATCGAGCAGATACGGGACGACGGAATGAGTGCCCCAACCCCGGCCCCCGGTGACGACAGGCCCCGCGAAGGGTACTACCCGGACCCCTCCATTCCCGGATACGTCCGGTACTGGAACGGCGCCTCCTGGGTCCCCGGCACCAGCCGCCCGGCGCCCCGGGACGGCGAGGCGCTCGCGGCGCCGTCCGGCGCGGGCCCGGCGCTGCCCTCCGTCGAGGAGACCGGCCCGCACTTCTTCGACGAGGACCCGGTGGACGAACCGGCGCCCGCGCCGCCCTCCGCCGCGTCCCCGTCTACCGCGCCGTCGCCCGCCGAGGCGCAGCACGGCAGCAGGCCCGAACCCGCCTCGGCCTGGGGCGCGGACCGCTCCCACCAGTCCGGCTTCGGCGGCGACCAGGACCGCAGGGTCTCCTGGGGCACCGACCCGCGCGTGCCGCACCCGGCAGCGCCGTCCGCCCCGTCCGCCCCGCAGACCCCGGCCGCGGACACCCCGGACCCTGCCGCGGGCCCGGCCGGCGGGGGCACGTTCGTGTTCCGCAGGCCGGGGGCGAGCGACCGCCGGGCGGCCGACGCCGGTGCCGAGGACGAGGGCACGATGACCTTCCGTGCCGTCACCCCGGACGCGGGTGAGCGGAACCAGGGGCAGGGTGCCGCCGCCGGACGCCCCGGCTTCGGTGCCGGAAAGGCCGCGGCCGCCCGCGCCGCCGCCGCCCCGGCACCCTCCGGAGCGCAGCCGGCCACCGCACCGGCCGTCCCCCCGCAGACCGCCGCCCCCGCCCCTTCCGGAGCCCCCGCCGCCCCCGTGGCTGCCGCTGCCGCCGTGTCCGGCTCCGCGCCCCTGACGACCGGCTCCGGTGGCGGTCAGTCCTCCTGGGCGCAGCAGGTGCACCGGCTCGCCGGTGGCGAGGAGCCCCCGGTCGCGCCGTGGAAGCCGCCGGTCGAGGACCCGTTCCAGGCAGCCGCCCGCCGTCAGGCCGAGGCCCGCCCCGCCGCGCTCGGCAAGCGGCTGGCCGCCCGGCTGCTGGACACGCTCGTCGTCGGCGCCGTCACCGCCGCGGCCGCCGTGCCGCTCGGCATCGCGGCCATGGACCACATCGACGCGAAGATCGAGGCGGCCGAACTGTCCGGACGGACCGTCACGGTCTGGCTGCTGGACGGCACCACCGCGGTCCACCTCGGCGTCGTCCTCGCCGTCCTCCTCCTCACCGGTGTCCTCTACGAGGTGCTGCCCACCGTCAAGTGGGGGCGGACCCTCGGCAAGAAGCTGCTGGGCCTGGACGTGCGGGACATCGAGGGCCACGAAGCCCCCGGCTTCGGCGCGGCCCTGCGACGCTGGCTGGTCTACAGCGTTCCCGGGCTGCTCGTCGTCGGTGTCGTCGGCGTCCTGTGGTGCCTGTTCGACAAGCCGTGGCGGCAGTGCTGGCACGACAAGGCCGCGCACACGTTCGTCGCGGGCTGATCCGGCGGGCTGATCCGGCGCGGCTGATCCGCCGGGCTGGTGTGACCGGCTGACGCGCCGGGGGCGCCCGCCGCCTCCGGTACTCCGGACGGCGGCTCGCCGGATGCGGGGGAGCGGGGTTCGCGGTCGACTCGGGTGCATGACCACCGAACCGCCCCCCGGCTCCGGTCAGCAGCCGCCGGACGACGACCCGTTCAAGAAGCACCCCCCGCCGGGCGGCCCCGGCTCCCCGGGGTCCGGCTCCCCGTACGGCCCCGGCCCCGCGGGCGGCGGCGACCCCTACGGCAGTGGCGGCGGTCCGTACGGCGGTGGTGGCGGCCCGTACGGCGGCGGCCCTCCCGGCGGCGGTCCGTACGGCGGAGGCAGCCCCTACGGGGGTGCTCCCGGAGGCCCTTCCGATCCCCTGGCCGGCATGCCCCCGCTCGCCGACAGCGCCAAGCGCACCCTCGCCCGCATCATCGACATGATCCTGGTCGGGATCGTGGTCTTCCTGCTCACCTGGCCGTTCGGCGTCAACGAGTACAACGTCGACGGCAACAACATCAACGTCGGCAACGGCTTCGTGCAGTCCGCCGTCGCCGCCGTGCTCTACATCGCCTACGACACGGTCCTGACCGCCCGTACCGGCCAGACCCTGGGCAAGAGGCTGCTGCACCTGCGGGTGGCCGACCTGTCCGACGGCTCCACCCCGTCCGTGCAGACCTCGCTGATGCGGGCCGCCGTGCTGTGGCTGCCGTTCGCGTTCTGCTGCGCCTGCGTGTGGACCGTGATCTGTGGCGGCTGGAGTTACTTCGACCGGCCCTTCAAGCAGGGCCTGCACGACAAGGCGGCCAGGACCGTGGTGGTCAGCACGGGATGACGCCGGCGGGCGGGGGAACCGGTCAGGAAGCGGCCCGCTCCCGCACCGGCTCGCGCACGGAGTCCCGTACCGGTCCGCGCGCCGGAGCGGGGACGGTGGCCCGGACCGGCCGCGGGGCCGCGGGCCGGGCCGGCGCCGCGGGGCGCCGGGGCGCCGGCACGGTCACGGCGACCAGCAGTCCCAGGGCGAGTGCCGACACGGCGACCACCGCGACGCCCGGGCCCGAACTCGTACCGGACAACAGCAGCATGGCGAGGGTGGAGAAGATCACCGTGCACGAGCCGTAAGCGAACTGAGCCACAGTAGGACGGGGCATGGCCATCGTGTCCTCGGGAGTCGGGGGCTGTCGGCCTGGCTTTCCGCCGGTTCAAGGGCGATGCGCCAAGCGACTCTAACCGCGAGGGTGCCCGAGCGGAAAGCGCGGTAAGCGTGACCTCACCGAAGGGGCCGGTGCACAGGGGGCGCACGGAGTCATGACGTCCACCACGTGGACGGTCGTACGCGCCCGCTCGGGTTCGGTCGGAAGTGTCCGGAAAGCGAACCACGGCTCCGCATAACGCCATTGACCTGTCCAAGTCAAGGTCTGTTTTTTCTGCCGAACCTCTAGTCAAATGTCGTCACTTGACTACACGCGTTGATCACGTGCGTGCGGGACCTTCCACCGACGGAACCTCCTACGGCCGCGCGTGCGCTCGCGGGAGGGGATCTCAAGTGACCAGTAGAACCTGGACGTTCAGAGCGGCCGCGACAGGCGTGGCACTCGCGGCGGTCACCGCCACCTGCTCTGCGTTCACCGTGGCACAGGCCGACACGGCTGACCAGGCCGACCGGCCCGGCGCCGTGGAACGGCACGACCCGGCCGAGCGCCACCACGTCGAGCACGACCTCGAGGGGCCGCTCTCCAAGACGCAGGCGGCCCAGCGAGAGGAAGCCCTCAACCAGGTCATATCCGGTAAAGCCTCGGTCAAGGACCGTCAGGGTTCGAAGGTCGTCCAGCTCAAGGGCAAGAAGGGCGACTCCAAGTACGTCGAGCTCGGCCGCGAGAAGACCGACAAGATCTTCACGATCCTGGTGGAGTTCGGCGACAAGATCGACAGCCGCTACGGCGGCACCCCTGGCCCGCTGCACAACCAGATCGCCAAGCCGGACCGCAAGGTGGACAACTCCACGGCCTGGCAGGCGGACTACGACCAGGAGCACTTCGAGGACCTGTATTTCGGTTCCGGCAAGGGCGTCAACTCGGTCAAGACGTACTTCGAGAAGCAGTCCTCCGGCCGCTACTCGGTCGACGGCGAGGTCTCCGACTGGGTCAAGGTGCCCTACAACGAGGCCCGTTACGGCTCCAACAAGTGCGTCCCCGACAACTGCGCCTGGTTCGCGGTGCAGGACGGCGTGACCGCCTGGGCCGAGCAGCAGAAGGCCGCCGGCCAGACCGACGCCCAGATCAAGGCGCGGCTGTCCCAGTACGACGAGTGGGACCGCTACGACTTCGACGGCGACGGCGACTTCAACGAGCCCGACGGCTACATCGACCACTTCCAGATCGTGCACGCCGGTGAGGACGAGTCCGCCGGCGGCGGCGCCCAGGGCGAGGACGCGATCTGGGCCCACCGCTGGTACGCCTTCGGCACCGACGCCGGCGCCACCGGCCCCGAGCAGAACAAGCTCGGCGGCACCCAGATCGGTGACACCGGCATCTGGGTCGGCGACTACACCATCCAGCCGGAGAACGGCGGACTCGGCGTCTTCGCCCACGAGTACGGCCACGACCTCGGTCTGCCGGACCACTACGACACCCAGGGCGGCGAGAACTCCACCGGGTTCTGGACGCTGATGTCCTCGGGCTCCTGGCTGGGCACCGGCAAGAACGAGATCGGGAACCTGCCCGGCGACATGACCGCCTGGGACAAGCTCCAGCTCGGCTGGCTCACCTACGACACGGCCAAGGCCGGCGTCAACTCCTGGCACAAGCTCGGCCTCGCCGAGTACAACACCAAGCACAAGCAGGCGCTGGTCGTCCAGCTCCCGAAGAAGGCCGTCACCACCGAGGTCGTCGCCCCGGCCGAGGGGAAGACCCAGTGGTGGAGCGGCAGCGGTGACGACCTCCGGAACACGCTGACGCGCAGCGTCGACCTCACCGGGAAGACGTCGGCCGCGCTGACTCTCGACGGCTGGTACGAGATCGAGGCCGACTACGACTTCCTCTACGCCGAGGCGTCGACCGACGGCGGTGTCAACTGGACCGCCCTGGACGGCACGGTGGACGGCTCGCCGATCCCGCGCGACGGCAGCGACAAGCCGGCCCTGCACGGCACGGTCGACAGCTACAAGAAGCTGGCGTACTCCCTGGACGCCTACGCGGGCAAGAAGATCGACCTGCGCTTCCGCTACCAGACCGACGGCGGCGTGGCCCTCAAGGGCTTCGCGGCCGACCGCATCACGGTGACGGCGGACGGCTCCGCGCTCTTCACGGACAACGCCGAGACCGCCGACGCCGCCTGGACGGCGAAGGGCTTCTCCCGCATCGGCGCCTCCTTCACCAAGGACTACGCGCAGTACTACATCGCCGAGAACCGGCAGTACGTGTCGTACGACGAGACGCTGAAGGTCGGCCCGTACAACTTCGGCTTCGCCAACAGCCGTCCGGACTGGGTGGAGCACTTCCCGTACCAGAACGGTCTGCTGATCTGGAAGTGGGACACCTCCCAGCAGGACAACAACACCAGCGTGCACCCGGGTACCGGTCTGCTCCTCCCGGTCGACTCGCACCCGGCCGCGCTGAAGTGGTCCGACGGCACGCTGATGCGCAACCGCATCCAGACCTACGACGCGCCGTTCAGCACCTACCGCACCGACGCCCTGACGCTGCACAAGGCGGACGTGGCGACGTGGATCCCCTCGTCGAAGGGTGTGTCGGTCTTCAACGACCGCACCAGCACCTACTACGACGAGTCGAACCCGACCGGCGGTGTGAAGGTCACTGACACCAACACGAAGATCAAGATCGTCAAGGAGGCCAAGAACGGCTCCACGATCGAGCTCGAGGTCGGTCCCGCGGGCAGGTAAACAGCATCCTCGCAGGTCAGACCACGATCGGCGGTGACCCCCTGGCGGGTCACCGCCGATCCGTGTTTAGGTGCCTCCTGTGACTCTCTTATTGACACCTGTTCCGACACCGGCTGACACGGGGGTGTGACCGCATGGCCGCAGGAGGTTTCTGCAAGCTGCCGAACGGCACGGTGGTGGTGGCGCTGAACCTGCCCAGCCCCGCCGCCGGCGCACCCGCCGGGGTCCGGGTCCTCGTCCACGCCCAGAACCGCGCCCGTGCCCTGACCAGGCTGCGCAACCTGGGCCTGCGGGCGATCTACCTGCGGGGCAACGCGGCCCCGCCGACCCCCGACGAGATCACCGCGGTCCTGCACCACCCCGACGGCCTCATATGGCGTACGGCGCCGGAGGCCGACCCCCTGACGGTGGAACTCTGGCACCCGATCAGGGCCCTGCTCGGACGTCCCACGGGGGCCCAGGCCTAGCGGCCGACGCCTCCCGGACGCGGGCAGTCGTGCCGCCGGGGGGTGGGCGTCCGGTGCCGCGGGCCGCGGCACACCCGGGCCCGCCCCCGCCCGGTCACTGCACCACGGGCTTCCCGGACATCTCCACCCCCGCCGAGCGCAGCTCCTCCAGCGCCCGCTCCGTCGTCCCCGCCGCGACCCCCGCCGTCAGGTCCAGCAGCACCCGCGTCCGGAACCCCTCCCGCGCCGCGTCCAGCGCGGTGGCCCGCACACAGTGGTCGGTGGCGATCCCCACCACGTCCACCTCCTCGACCTCCCGCTCCCGCAGCCACTCCGCCAGCGGCGTCCCGTTCTCGTCCGCCCCCTCGAACCCGCTGTAGGCGGCCGCGTACGCGCCCTTGTCGAACACCGCGTCGACCGCCCCGGACGTCACCGCGGGAGCGAAGTTCGGGTGGAACCCGACTCCCTCCGTCCCGGCGACGCAGTGCGCGGGCCAGGACCGCTCGTAGTCGGGGTTGTCGGCGAAGTGCCCGCCGGGCGCGATGTGGTGGTCGCGGGTGGCCACCACATGCTGGTAGCCGCCGGCCGAGGCGGCCTGGCCGATCAGCTCGGTGACGGCGGCGGCCACATCCGCCCCGCCGGTCACGGCGAGGCTGCCGCCCTCGCAGAAGTCGTTCTGCACGTCGACGACGATCAGTGCGCGGCGCATGGCGTTGTCCTTCGCTGAGGGGTCGGTCAAGTGGGGTGAGAGGGGGACGACACGGACGGGGAGGCGGTGGGGGGCACCGCCTTTAGCTACCCGAGGGCCCGGGCGCGTACTCCGTCGGAAGCACGGGTTCCCCGCGGGACAGCTGTGTAGCGGACAGCGGCAGCGAGGCGCGCGCCGCGGCGTGCCGGTCGCGGACCACGTCGAGCGGCTCGCGGACGAGCACCTCGCCGCCCTCGACCAGCGGCACCAGCAGCTGCTGTCCGGCCAGCTCCTCGGGGACCTCGCCGGTGCCGACGACCTCCGCCTCGGCGACGCCGTACGCGTCCAGCCGCCGGGCCGCCCACTTGCGGCCGCCGACGGAGGTCTTGCCGCCGGTGGACTTCTTCGCCACCGGCACCAGCGGCGCCCCGGGATCGGCGGACTCGGCGCGGGCGACCAGCTTGTACACCATGGAGGCGGTCGGGTGGCCCGAGCCGGTCACGAGCTGCGTCCCCACCCCGTAGGAGTCCACCGGTGCCGCCGCCAGCGAGGCGATGGCGTACTCGTCCAGGTCCGAGGTCACGGTGATCTTCGTACCGGTGGCGCCCAGCTCGTCGAGCTGCTGGCGCACCCGGTGCGCCACCAGCAGCAGGTCACCGGAGTCGATCCGCACGGCGCCCAGCTCCGGCCCCGCGATCTCGACGGCCGTGCGGACCGCCTCGGCCACGTCGTACGTGTCCACCAGCAGCGTCGTGCCGCCGCCGAGGGAGTCCACCTGGGCGCGGAAGGCGTCCCGCTCGCTGTCGTGCAGCAGGGTGAAGGCGTGCGCGGAGGTGCCCACGGTCGGGATGTCGTAGCGGAAACCGGCCGCCAGGTCGGAGGTGGAGGCGAAGCCGCCGATGTAGGCGGCCCGGGAGGCGGCCACCGCCGCCAGCTCGTGGGTGCGCCGGGCACCCATCTCGATCAGCGGCCGGTCGCCGGCCGCCGACGACATCCGGGACGCCGCGGCGGCGATCGCCGAGTCGTGGTTGAGGATCGACAGGATCACCGTCTCCAGGAGCACGCACTCCGCGAAGCTGCCCTCGACCCGCAGGATCGGCGAGCCCGGGAAGTACACCTCGCCCTCCGGGTAGCCCCAGATGTCACCGGAGAAGCGGTAGCCGGCCAGCCAGTCCAGGGTCGCCCCGTCGACGATGCCCTTCTCGCGCAGGAACGCGAGGACGTCCGGCTCGAAGCGGAAGTTCTCCACCGCGTCCAGCACCCGCCCGGTCCCGGCCACCACACCGTAGCGGCGCCCGTTGGGCAGCCGCCGGGTGAAGACCTCGAACACGCTGCGCCGTCCGGCCGTACCGGCCTTCAGCGCCGCCTGCAGCATCGTCAGCTCGTACTGGTCCGTGAAAAGCGCCGTCGACGGCACACCCACCCGTCGGCCACGCCCAAGGTCTGCTGTGGTCATGGCAGGGATGCTACCCCCATTTCGTCAGTTTGACGATTTCAGTTCGGGGGGCCGGAACAGCGGGCCGGTTTGTGCGACCACCCCCCTGCGGTGGCAGCATGGGGATGTGACGTCACCCGCACCCCTGGAGATCGAACGCACCGAGTCGGCGGAGGAGGTCTTCGCCGTACCCGAGCCCGACGTCCCGTGGGTCACCATCGTCCACAACGACCCGGTCAACCTCATGAGTTATGTGACGTACGTCTTCCAGTCGTACTTCGGCTACTCCAAGGACAAGGCCACCAAGCTCATGATGGACGTCCACCACAAGGGCCGGGCCGCCGTCTCCAGCGGTACGCGCGAGGAGATGGAACGCGACGTGCAGGCCATGCACGGCTACGGACTGTGGGCCACCCTGCAGCACGACCGGAAGTGACCGAGCCGGACATGACCCGACCCCTCCCGCAGGACCGGAAGTAGCGATCGCCGCCATGCCAGGAACCTTCGAACCGCTCCCCGGCGGCGGCGCGGCCGTCGCCCTCGACGACGTCGAGATCTCCATCATCCGGTCGCTGGCCGTGCAGATGATGGAGCTCATCGGCCCCGGGCCCGCCGGTGAGGGCTCCGGCGACCCGCTCGCCGACCTCTTCGCCGAGGGTCCGAGCGAGCCGCCCTCCGACCCCGTGCTGCGCCGCCTCTTCCCCGACGCCTACGGCGCCCCCGGGGGCACCCCGCAGCCGGCGGAGGCCGAGGAGCAGCGGGCGCACTCCGCCGAGTTCCGCCGCTACACCGAGAACGACCTGCGGGCCGGCAAGCGCGACAACGCCCTCGCGGTGATCCGCTCCCTGGACGCGCTCAGCCCGGCGGGCCGGGGCGACGCGGTGCTCAAGCTGTCCCCCGACGAGTCCCGCCAGTGGCTCGGCGCGCTGAACGACCTGCGCCTGGCGATCGGTTCCCGGCTGGAGATCAGCGACGAGGACGACAGCGACCTCCTCTTCCACCTGCCCGACGAGGACCCGCGCAAGCCGATGGTGATGGCGTACCTGTGGCTGGGAGGGCTGCAGGAGACGCTCGTCGCGACGCTCATGCCGTAAACATGCTCGATACATCCATATATATCCCCTGATGTGTTCGCTCAGGAGAACCTCAAGTCCGGATAACGATCCCGTCACCGCCCCTGCGTTTTTGCCGCGTAGGGGCGTTTTCGTGTGATCCGCATCACTCGTCGCCAGGTAAACAGCGTGGTAAGAATCGGCAACTCGCTTGCGGCCCACCCTCAGCCGTGAGTGAGGAAGCCGGCCACCGCCGGCGTGGAGAACCAGCACGACAAGAGGACGACGGCCCCGGCCCACCGGGTCCGCCGCCCACCGCCGTCGCCGAACGGGACGGGGCCCCCGCCCACGACGTCACCCGCTCCGCTGCGCACGCCAGCACGTCCCCGCGCCACCTGAGGAAGTTCGATGTCACTCGACTCCATCACGCAAAACATCGACGACGCCGTAAGTGATTTCTTCGACCCTGTCGCGACCACCGTCGGCGACATCGTCTTCTACACCGTCCCGGTCGGTGACGCGGATCTTCCGCTCATCGTCGCCTGGCTCGTGATCGCCGGCCTGGTCTTCACCGGCTGGTTCGGTCTCGTCCAGGCGCGCAAACTGAAACTCGCCCTCGACGTCGTCCGCGGCAAGTACGACGAGAAGGACGCGCCCGGCGAGGTCAGCCACTTCCAGGCACTGACGGCCGCGGTCTCCGGCACCGTCGGCCTCGGCAACATCGCCGGTGTCGCCGTCGCCGTCTCCATCGGCGGCCCGGGAGCCACCTTCTGGATGATCCTGTGCGGCCTGCTCGGCATGGCCACCAAGTTCGTCGAGGTCACCCTCGGTGTGAAGTACCGCGAGGAGCACGCCGACGGCACCGTCTCCGGTGGCCCCATGCACTACCTGCCCAAGGGCCTCGCCGAGCGCTTCGGCCGCGCCGGCGCCAGGCTCGGCAAGGTGCTCGCCGTCCTGGCCTCCGCCATGATCCTCTTCTTCGGTCTGTTCGGCGGCAACCTCTTCCAGACCAACCAGAGCTACGCGCAGATCTCCTCCACCTTCGGCGGCGAGGACGGCTTCCTGGCCAGCTCCGCCGGTGCCGTGCTCTTCGGTCTCCTGGTGGCCACCCTGGTCGGGCTCGTGCTGCTCGGCGGCATCCGCTCCATCGCCTCCGTCACCAGCCGCCTGGTCCCCGCCATGGCGATCATGTACGTCGTGGCCTGCCTGGTCGTCATCCTGACGAACGTCACCGCCGTGCCCGACGCGATCGGCAGCATCTTCCAGGGCGCCTTCGAGGCGGACGGCGTCGCGGGCGGCATCATCGGCGCCCTGATCGTCGGCTTCCAGCGCGCCGCCTTCTCCAACGAGGCCGGCATCGGCTCCGCGCCCATCGCCCACTCCGCGGTCAAGACCAAGCACCCCGCCAGCGAGGGCCTGGTCGCCCTCCTGGAGCCCTTCATCGACACGGTCGTCGTCTGCACCATGACCGCGCTGACCATCGTCATCGCCAACCCCGCCAGCTGGGGCGAGGCCCGCGAGGGCGAGAACATCGGCGGCGTCACCATCACCTCCGACGCCTTCGCCACCGTCCTGCCCTGGTTCCCCCACCTGCTGACCGTCGCGGTGCTGCTGTTCGCCTTCTCCACGATCCTCACCTGGGGCTACTACGGCCTCAAGGCCTGGACGTACCTCTTCGGCCGGAGCAAGGCCAGTGAGATGACGTTCAAGGCGACCTGGAGCGTGTTCGTGATCGCGGGCTCCCTGCTCTCCCTCGACTCGCTGATCAGCCTCGCCGACTCGGCGCTCTTCCTGCTCGCCGTGTTCAACATCATCGGCCTCTACCTGCTGGCCCCCGTGGTCAAGCGCGAGCTCAACTCCTTCCTGGAGTACACCCGGACCCGCCGGACCGGGTCCGGCGCCGAGGCCGAGAACGCCGAGGTCAAGGTCACCGACGCGCCCTAGCGGCACGGTCCTGACCCGAGGGGCCCGTCCGTACCGTCACCGGTGCGGACGGGCCCCTTCCCCTTGTCGTTCCACCTGCGACGTGTGCACAGACGTTCGCTCAATGGACTCTCAAATCCGAATAACGATCGCGTCAAACGAGCGGCCGCGTTTTCGTTCCACGGTCACCTTTCTCCCTATTTTCCTGTGATCCGTGTCTCACCGAACACGGCGAATCGGTCCGGCCGCCGTGGTAGACCTGCACAACCGCCCGGCGAACGCCACCCGAACGTTCGGCCGGGTGCGCCATCGAGCCGGTCACCGCCGGCCAGGCACGAGCGGGCTTGCCGAGTCGGCTCAGCTCCATCAGTCCGGGGGGACCGAGACCCGATCCGCGGCCGACAGCGGCCCGGGTCGGCATGGAGAAAGGCGCAGCACACATGGCCTCACCGCAGGTCGACACGGAGTCCGTCCCCGAGGAGGGGTACGAACGCGGCCTCAACAGCCGCCAGGTCCAGATGATCGCGATCGGCGGCGCCATCGGCGTCGGACTCTTCCTGGGAGCCGGGGCGAACATCGCCAAGGCCGGCCCCAGCCTGATCGTCATGTACGCCCTCGCGGGCGTGATCATCTTCTTCATCATGCGGGCCCTCGGAGAGCTCCTGCTCTACCGCCCCGTCTCCGGCTCCTTCGCCGAGTACTCCCGCGAGTTCCTCGGCCCGTTCTTCGGCTACTTCACCGGCTGGACGTACTGGCTGATGTGGGTGGTCACCGGCATGGCCGAGCTGACCGCCGCCGCCATCTACATCAACTACTGGTTCCCGGCGATCCCGCAGTGGACGTCCGCGCTGGTCTTCCTGATCATCCTGTTCGGCGCCAACCTCATCTCGGTGAAGCTTTTCGGCGAGATCGAGTTCTGGTTCTCGATGGTCAAGGTCACCGCGATCATCGGCATGATCGTGATCGGCCTCGGTGTCCTCACCCTCGGCTTCAGCCAGGCCGGTGACACCGCCGCCGTCTCCAACCTCTGGGCCTTCGACGGCTTCTTCCCCAAGGGCATCGGCTCCTCCCTGATGACCCTCCAGGGCGTCATGTTCGCCTACCTCGCCGTCGAGCTCGTCGGTGTCACCGCCGGCGAGTCCGAGAACCCCGAGAAGACCCTCCCCAAGGCGATCAACACCCTGCCCTGGCGCATCGCCCTCTTCTACGTCGGCGCCCTCACCGTCATCCTGTGCGTGGTCAAGTGGACCGAGTTCTCCGCCGACGCCAGCCCTTTCGTGAAGGCGTTCGCCGTCATCGGCATCCCCGCCGGCGCCGGCATCGTCAACTTCGTCGTGCTCACCGCCGCCCTGTCCTCCTGCAACTCCGGCATGTACTCCACCGGACGCATGCTGCGCAACCTCGCCGACAACGGCGAGGCCCCGCGGCGCTTCAGCCGGCTGTCCTCCCGCAAGACCCCGGCGCTCGGCATCGTCACCTCCGTGGTCTTCATGGGCATCGGCGTCGTCCTGAACTACGTCGTCCCGGAGAAGGCCTTCGGCTACGTCACCTCCATCGCCACCGCCGCCGGCATCTGGACCTGGCTGATGATCCTGATCAGCCACGTCCTCTACCGCCGCAAGGTCGTCGCGGGCCGGCTGCCCGCCTCCTCCTTCCCGGCACCCGGCGGCTCGGTCTGCTCCTACATCGCGATCGCGTTCCTGCTGTTCGTCACCGTGCTGATCGCGATCGACGCCGACGCCCGGATCTGCCTGTACGTGATGGCCGGCTGGGCCATCGCCCTCGGCACCGGCTGGGCGGTCCTCAAGAGCCGCAACCCGCAGGTCACCCGGCGCGACGAGAGCCACTTCGAGAAGGTGGGCTGACCCCCACCCGGGACGCCGGCCGCGGGGAGCACTCGTGGGCCTCCCGCGGCCATCCGCTCAAGGCGTCCGGCATGCGGGCCGTTCCGTACCACCCCTCGGTACGGAACGGCCCGTTGCCTATCCTGGGCCCATGCTGACCATCACCCAGGCGCTGTACGACCAGATCGTGGCCCACGCCCGCGAGGACCACCCCGACGAGGCGTGCGGCGTGGTGGCGGGCCCGGTGGGCGCCGGCCGCCCCGAGCGCTTCATCCCCATGCTGAACGCCGCCCGCTCGCCCACGTTCTACGAGTTCGACTCCCAGGACCTGCTGAAGCTGTACCGGGAGATGGACGACCGCGACGAGGAACCCGTGGTCATCTACCACTCCCACACCGCGACCGAGGCCTACCCCTCCCGCACCGACGTCACCTACGCCAACGAGCCCGGCGCCCACTACGTCCTGGTCTCCACCGCCGACACCGACGACGCCGGCGAGTTCCAGTTCCGCTCGTTCCGCATCGTCGAGGGCGAGATCACCGAGGAGGAGGTCAAGGTCGTCGAGGCCTACTGACCGCCGCCCGGCCCGGTCCCGCGGCGCGAACCCCGGCCCGTCCCGTATCGCGGAAGCGAGGTGTCCGTACAGTGAGATCACACTCCGGAAGCCCGTCCGGGAATCGATACGATGACCCCATGGTTCTTCTCGATGTGAGCGACACAGCGCCGGGCACCCTGCTCGTGGCGCGGCTGCACATCGATCTGTGCCGGCTGAACAGCGCCATCTGTTGACCCCCGCTGCCGCCGTACGGCCGAGAGCCGCGGCGGGCTTCCGCGTGCCGCCGCGCGCCCTTCCCGAACCCACGACAGACACATCCGACAGGAGCCCTCAGCCATGGCCATCGAGGTCCGCATCCCGACCATCCTCCGCCAGTACACCGACGGACAGAAGGCGGTGGAAGGCACCGGGAGCACCATCGCCGAGCTCTTCACCGACCTCGAGACCCGGCACACGGGCATCCACGCCCGCATCGTCGACGGCGAGCAGCTGCGCCGCTTCGTGAACGTCTACCTCAACGACGAGGACGTCCGCTTCCTCGACGGCATCAACACCAAGCTGTCCGACGGCGACAGCGTGACGATCCTGCCGGCCGTGGCAGGAGGTTCTGCCGCGGCGAAGCCGCGTCCGGTCGGGGTGGCGGCCGGGCGACGGGCGGGAATGGCCTGATAGCCGATGCGTTACGACTCCCCGCTGGCCGCGGTGGGCAACACCCCCCTGGTGCGCCTGCCGCGGCTCTCGCCGTCCGCCGACGTCCGCATCTGGGCGAAGCTGGAGGACCGCAACCCCACCGGCTCCATCAAGGACCGCCCCGCCCTGTTCATGATCGAACAGGCGGAGAAGGACGGCCGCCTCACCCCCGGCTGCACCATCCTCGAGCCGACCAGCGGCAACACCGGCATCTCCCTGGCCATGGCGGCCAAGCTCAAGGGCTACCGCATGGTCTGCGTCATGCCCGAGAACACCTCGCAGGAACGCCGTGACCTGCTCGGCATGTGGGGCGCGGAGATCATCTCCTCCCCGGCCGCCGGCGGCTCCAACACCGCCGTGCGCGTCGCCAAGGAACTCTCCGCCGAACACCCCGACTGGGTGATGCTCTACCAGTACGGCAACCCGGACAACGCCGGCGCGCACTACGCGACCACCGGCCCCGAGATCCTCGCCGACCTGCCGTCCCTCACCCACTTCGTCGCCGGCCTCGGCACCACCGGCACCCTCATGGGCGTCGGCCGCTACCTGCGCGAGAACAAGCCCGACGTCAGGATCGTCGCCGCCGAGCCGCGCTACGACGACCTCGTCTACGGCCTGCGCAACCTCGACGAGGGCTTCGTCCCCGAGCTCTACGACGCCTCCGTCCTCACCACCCGCTTCTCCGTCGGCTCCGCCGACGCCGTCACCCGCACCCGGGAACTCCTCCAGCAGGAGGGCATCTTCGCCGGCGTCTCCACCGGCGCCGCCCTGCACGCGGCGATCGGCGTCGCCAACAAGGCGCTCAAGGCGGGGGAGTCCGCCGACGTCGTCTTCGTCGTCGCCGACGGCGGCTGGAAGTACCTCTCGACCGGCGTCTACACGGCCGCCACCACCGAAGAGGCCATCGACACCCTCCAGGGCCAGCTCTGGGCCTGACACCGCGGCGGTGTCACCACACGGCGTCACCAGGGGCCGGAGACCCTCGTCTCCGGCCCCTCACGCGTCCCCGGAACCGTGATCCGGCCCGCCGCCGTCCCGGGACCCGCCGCGCCTCCCGGGCGCGCGCCGCCGCCGGGTCCGGTGCCCCCGCCCCCACCCGTCGACGAGCGACGTGACGAACGCGAGCAGCACCACCGCGACGAGCGCGAGCCACCAGGCCGTGTCCATGCCCAGACCGTACCGGCGCCGACCACCCCCACGCGTCTTTCCCGTCACCGGCATGTACGGCTTCCAGCCGAACCGGTGACAGCACAGGTGAGTTCGCCCACAACAGCCCCTGGTGGAGGAGCGACCGAAGGTTTCGCGCCTTACGCTCGACAAACCGCACGACCCCCGTCTCTCCACACCCGCCAGCGGAGGTTTCTGCTTCATGAAGCTCACCGTCGTCGGCTGCTCGGGGTCGTTCCCGTCCGCGGAATCGGCCTGCTCGAGCTACCTCGTCGAGGCCGACGGCTTCCGGCTGCTCCTCGACATGGGCAACGGTGCCCTGGGCGAGCTGCAGCGCCACTGCGGTCTCTACGACCTCGACGCGATCTTCCTCAGCCACCTGCACGCCGACCACTGCATCGACATGTGCGGCTACTTCGTCGCGCGCTACTACCGGCACGACGGCGGCCGCTGCGAGCCCATCCCGGTCTACGGACCCGAGGGCACCGAACACCGGCTGACCATCGCCTACGCCGACACCCCCTCGGCCTCCTCCATGAGCGAGGTCTTCGACTTCCACACGGTCAAGCCGTCCACCTTCGAGATCGGCCCGTTCCTCGTCCACACCGAACGCGTCGCGCACCCCGTCGAGGCGTACGGCATCCGCATCGAGCACGGCGGGAAGACGCTGACCTACTCCGGTGACACGGGCGTGACCCCCGCCCTCGACGACCTCGCCCGCGACGCCGACCTCTTCCTGTGCGAGGCCGCCTTCACGTACGGCAAGGAGGACATCCCGGACCTGCACCTCAACGGCCGGGAGGCGGGGGAGACGGCGGCCCGCGCGGGCGCCCGCCGCCTGATCCTCACCCACATCGCCCCGTGGACCGACCCGCAGATCAACCTCACCGACGCCCGCGCCGTGTACGACGGACCGGTGGGCCTGGCGTCGCGCGGAGCCACCTACGTGATCTGAAGCAGGACGCCGGCGGACGGCACACGGGACGCCCGCGGACAGCACGAAGGCCCGGCCGGATCGGCCGGGCCTTCGCGCGCGTCAGCGGGCGGGGGCGGGGGTTACTTCGCCTCCGCCTTCTGCAGTTCCGCCAGCTCCTCGTCCGACTCCCGGCCGGGCGTCGGCAGGTTGAACCTGGTGATGGCGAAGCGGAAGACCACGTAGTAGACCGCCGCGAAGCACAGGCCCACCAGAGCCAGGCCCCACGGGTTGCTGGCGATGCCGAGGTTGAGGAAGAAGTCGACCGCGCCGGCCGAGAAGCCGAAGCCGTCCTTCATCCCCAGCGCCCACGTGAGCGCCATGGACACACCGGTCAGCACCGCGTGGATGGCGTAGAGCACCGGCGCGATGAACATGAAGGTGAACTCGATCGGCTCGGTGACACCCGTCACGAACGAGGTGAGCGCGAGGGAGAACATCATGCCGCCGACGACCTTGCGGCGCTCGGGCCGGGCACAGTGCACGATGGCCAGGCAGGCCGCCGGCAGGGCGAACATCATGATCGGGAAGAAGCCGGTCATGAACTGGCCGGCGGTCGGGTCACCGGCGAGGAAGCGCGCGATGTCACCGCTCTTGCCCTCGTACTCGCCCGCCTGGAACCACGGGAAGGAGTTCAGCAGGTGGTGCATGCCGATCGGGATGAGAGCGCGGTTGGCCACACCGAAGACACCGGCGCCGACGGCCCCCGAGCCCACCAGCCACTCACCGAAGTTGTGCAGGACGGTGCCGAGGACCGGCCAGATGTAGCCGAAGACGATGCCGATCAGCAGACCGGCGAAGGCCGACAGGATCGGCACCAGGCGGCGGCCGCCGAAGAAGCCCGCCCAGTCCGGCAGCTTCGTGCGGTAGAAGCGCTGGTAGAGCAGCGCCACCACGATGCCCATCACCACGCCGCCGAGGACCTTGGCGTCCACCGGCGCGTCCACCATCACGACCTTGCCGTCGACGGCCGTCGCCACCTGGGGAAGGTTCTCGTCGGTGAAGGTGCCCAGGACGTTCTTGAAGACCAGGTAGCCGACGACCGCCGCGAGAGCGGTCGAACCGTCCGACTTCTTCGCGAAGCCGATCGCGATGCCCACGGCGAACAGCAGCGCCATGTTGTCGAGGATCGCGTTGCCGCCGGCCGCCATGAAACCGGCGATCTTGGTGACGAAGCCGGGGAACGAGTCGCGCCCCAGCATGTCGTCGTTGCCGAGGCGCACCAGCAGCGCCGCCGCGGGCAGCACCGCGACCGGCAGCATGAGGCTGCGGCCGATGCGCTGCAGGACGGCCATCGCGCCGGCGCCCCTCTTCTTGTCGGCGGTTGCCGTGCTCGCCGTGGTCATCGTGTTCCTCCTGTGGGCAAGGCGCCGCCAGGGGACCACATGAGGACGGCGGCGTCCCGAACGCGCGGCGGGAAGCCCGCGCGCAAGGTCTACACCACCAAGTGGTGTAGACCTTTTGTAGCACGATGAAGGCCCCGTAAGGAACCCGCGATTCCGCCACCACCGGGCTACGCACCGTGCCCGCCGCCGACCCGGAGCCGACCGTTCACAGGCGCACCGAAAAGCCCCCGGACCACAGGATCCGAGGGCTCGAACAGCCACCTCCACCCCAAGAGCTCACGCCTTCGTCGTGTCCTCCACCTCCTCCTCCGCCTCCCGCCCCGGAGTCTTCAGATCGAACCGCGTGATCGCGAACCGGAAGATCACGTAATACACCACCGCGAAGCACAGACCGATCGGAACGATCGCCCACGGCCTCGTCGCCAGATTCCAGTTGATGACGTAGTCGATCAGCCCCGCCGAGAAACTGAACCCGTCGTGCACCCCCAGCCCCCACGTCACCGCCATCGACACACCCGTCAGCACCGCGTGCACCACGTACAGCAACGGCGCCACGAACAGGAACGAATACTCCAGCGGCTCCGTGATCCCCGTGACGAACGACGTCAGCGCCACCGACAGCATCAGCCCGCCGACCTCCTTGCGCCGCGCCGGCCTCGCACAGTGCGTGATCGCCAGCGCCGCCGCCGGCAACGCGAACATCATGATCGGGAAGAAACCCGACGTGAACTGCCCCGCGTCCGGATCACCCGCCAGGAACATGTTGATGTCACCGTGCACCACCGACCCGTCCGGCTTCGTGTACGAACCGAACTGGAACCAGATCGGCACGTTCAGGAACTGGTGCAGCCCCACCACCAGCAACGCCCGGTTCGCCACACCGAACACACCCGCGCCCCACGCGTCCAGACCGTCCATCCAGTCACTGAAACTCTCCAGCGCGTCACCGATCGGCGGCCACACCCACAGACACAACGCCGCGAACACGATCGCCGCGAACGCCATGATGATCGGCACCAGACGCCGCCCGTTGAAGAAACCCAGCCAGTCCACCAGCCTCGTACGGTGGAACCGCTGCCACAGGAACGCCGCCATCAGCCCGATCACGATGCCGCCGAACACCCCCGGATTCTGGAACGTGAACGCCGTCACCGTCCCCGACCCGTCGGTCACCCGGCACCCCACCTGCGGCACCGCCACCGAACCCTCCGGACAGTCCTCGGGGAACTGACGCAGCACATTGAAGTAGACGAGGAACCCCGCCACCGCCGCCAGCGCCGTCGACCCGTCCGACTTCCTCGCCATCCCGATGGCCACACCCACACAGAACAACAGCGGCAGCCCCAGCGAACCGTCCAGCAGGGCACCCCCCGCCCCCACCATCACCTTCGAGACGTCCGTCCACCCCAGACCGTCGTCCCCGAACACATCCGGCTGCCCCAGCCGGTTCAGGATGCCCGCCGCCGGCAGCACCGCGATCGGCAACTGCAGACTCCGCCCCATCTTCTGCAGACCCAGGAACAACCGGCTCCACCGCTCCCGCGCCGGACCCGCCGTAGGCTCGGCACCGGCGGAACTGTCGGCACTCATCCGGCCCCCTTCGCTGGAACACGGCCACGACGGGTTTGTCGACAGTCCGCCCGGTGGTGTAGACCAGTGGGCGGGGGCGGACCCGCCGTCGTGACGCCATCATTCGGCACCCACGACAAGGCCGCTCGCAAAGCTGGGCCAACTGTGGGTTACTGCGACAAAGCGGTTCGCATCAGGGAGAACGAACATGGCCACCAAGGCTGAGAAGATCGTCGCCGGACTCGGCGGCATCGACAACATCGACGAGATCGAAGGCTGCATCACCCGCCTCCGCACCGAAGTCGTGGACCCCGCCAAGGTCGACGAAGCCGCCCTCAAGGCCGCCGGCGCCCACGGCGTCGTCAAGATGGGCACCGCCATCCAGGTCGTCATCGGCACCGACGCCGACCCCATCGCCGCCGAAATCGAAGACATGATGTGAACCACCGCACCTGAACCACCGCACCCGAACCACGGCCAAAGCCACACCTTCAGGGCCCCTCCCCACCGCGGAAGGGGCCCCTCCGCCGTCTACGGCTAGGCTCGGCGCCATGTCTCGAATCGACGGCCGCACCCCCGACCAACTCCGCCCGGTCACCATCGAACGCGGCTGGAGCAAGCACGCCGAAGGATCCGTCCTCATCTCCTTCGGCGACACCAAAGTCCTCTGCACCGCCTCCGTCACCGAAGGCGTCCCCCGCTGGCGCAAAGGCAGCGGCGAGGGCTGGGTCACCGCCGAATACTCGATGCTCCCCCGCGCCACCAACACCCGCGGCGACCGCGAATCCGTCCGCGGCCGCATCGGCGGACGCACCCACGAGATCAGCCGGCTCATCGGCCGCTCCCTGCGCGCCGTCATCGACTACAAAGCTCTCGGCGAGAACACCATCGTCCTCGACTGCGACGTCCTCCAGGCCGACGGCGGCACCCGCACCGCCGCCATCACCGGCTCCTACGTCGCCCTCGCCGACGCCATCACCTGGGCCCAGGGCAAGAAACTCATCAAGCCCGGCCGCCGGCCCCTCACCGGCACCGTCAGCGCCGTCTCCGTCGGCATCGTCGCCGGCACCCCCCTCCTCGACCTCCGCTACGAAGAAGACGTCAAGGCCGACACCGACATGAACGTCGTCTGCACCGGCGACGGCCGCTTCGTCGAAGTCCAGGGCACCGCCGAAGCCGAACCCTTCGCACGCGACGAACTCAACGCCCTCCTCGACCTCGCCGTCACCGGCTGCACCGAACTCGCTACCGCACAACGCACCGCCCTTGATACCGTCCTCCAAAAGTAAAAGGCAGACCAAGGACAGTGGCCGACGCGGAGCAACCGCGCCGGCCACCCCCGCGTCTGACCCCATACGGGAGCCCGGCCCCACCGGCCGCCACCCCGCCGACGCACCCGGGCCCCACCGGCCCGACGAGGGAGGGACCGATCCATGGCCGCGAGCCGCCGACGCCGCACCACAGCCGTCGCCGCCACCCTGGCGGCCGTCGCGCTGACCGCCGGACTCACCACCGGCTGCGCCGCCGTCGACAAGGCACTGGACTGCGTCCAGACCGCCGACGCCATCGCCGACAGCGTCACCGAGATGCAACAGGCCGTCGAGAACGCCGGCAACGACGTCACCCAGCTCCAGGAGTCCCTCGACTCCATCGACAAGAACCTCACCGACATCGGCGAGAAGACCGACAACGCCGACGTCTCCAAGGCCGTCGACAACCTCGACCAGGCCGTCGGCAACGTCCGCACCTCCGTCGAGAACGGCGACGCCACCCCCGACATCAGCCCCATCACCGACGCCGCCGGCGAACTCACCAAGGTCTGCACCCCGTAGCGGACCGGCCGCCCGTGGGCCCGGACATACTGGGCCCATGACCCGCCTGATCCTCGCCACCCGCAACGCCGGAAAGATCACCGAACTCCGCGCGATCCTCGCCGACGCGGGCCTGCCCCACGACCTCGTCGGCGCCGACGCCTACCCCGACATCCCCGACGTCAAGGAAACCGGCGTCACCTTCGCCGAGAACGCCCTGCTGAAGGCCCACGCCCTCGCCCGGGCCACCGGCCTCCCCGCCGTCGCCGACGACTCCGGCCTCTGCGTCGACGTCCTCGGCGGCGCCCCCGGCATCTTCTCCGCCCGCTGGTCCGGCACCCACGGCAACGACGAGGCCAACCTCGACCTGCTCCTCGCCCAGCTCTCCGACATCGACGACGCCCACCGCGGCGCCCACTTCGCCTGCGCGGCAGCCCTCGCCCTCCCCGACGGCACCGAGCGCGTCGTCGAGGGCCACCTCACCGGCACCCTCCGCCACACCCCGGCCGGCACCGGCGGCTTCGGCTACGACCCGATCCTCCAGCCCGACGGCGAGACGAGGACATGCGCGGAACTCACCGCCGAGGAGAAGAACGCCATCAGCCACCGGGGCAAGGCCTTCCGCGCCCTGGTACCGGTGGTGCGGGAGCTGTTGGGCTAGTGCAGAGAGGGGTCCTGCCTCTGTCGAGACAGGACCCCTTCATGTGTACGCCCGGTCGGATTCGAACCGACAGACACGACCACCTAAAGGTCGCCGCTCGCCGTTGGCGTACGGGCGCCAGCACGGGTCCACCTTACTGGGCGGAAGTCCACCGTCGCTGGCCTCCGCGGCACCAGGTGTCCGTAGCGGAGTGGCAATTGGGGCAAAGCAGTCGCAAGTTCTCCCTGCGATCATCGCTCCAGTCCCCGTTGATGTGATCGATCTCCAGGGTCATCGGCTTGCCGAGCCACTCGGGCCCCGTACCGCATTCGGCGCACTTGTTCGGCACGCCCACCTCGTGGAGCGCCCGACGCAGGAGCACCGTCTTCGTCCGCCGTTCGCCGTCGTGCTTGACCAGGATGTCCGCGGACGTCCTGAGTGGGGTCGTACCGGGCCTGCCCCGCTGATGAGCCTGCCCCAGGAAGTGCGCCGTCGAGATGTTCTCCTCACTCAGCCACTGCCGCAGCAGGAGGCGCTGAGTGCCGCTGTCAGGGCGCCCCAGCCGGCGCAGTGCCGCGGCGATCGAAACGGACTCGGCAACCGCCTTGCGCAGTTCTTCGGTGGCAGGCCGCGCCCGCTCACGGGCGTTCACGCCGTGCTCCCGGTGGTACGCCGCTTGGCTCTGCCACGGTAGTTGTCCGTGGTCGCATGGCAGTTGGGGCACAGCATGCGGAGGTTGCCGATGCGGTTGTCGCGCCAGTTGCCGTCGATGTGGTCGACCTCGAGGGGCAGTGCGCGGCCTCGCCACGAGGGGTCCGTGCCGCACAGCGCGCATCGCTCCGGTACGCCCGAGGTCCTCATCGCCCACTTGAGCCGGTCGCTCGGAATGCGTCTGGCCTGGCCGGTCGGCTGTTCGACGAGGAGCTTGTCGGCTGTCCGTCGCTGCCGGGGTTTGCCGCGGCGGGTGGGGATCTGGAAGTGCGAGGTGTCGATGCCGTACGACTTGATCCGGCGGCTGATGTGAGTGTGGTGTCCACCGACCACTTCCAGTCCGAGGTACCTCAAGACCTCGCACATGTTCGTCGAGTCCGAGACCGCCTCCTGGAGCAGTTCCCGAGTCCACTTCACCCCCTCCCGCTGGAAGTGCGACGTCTCGACACCGAGTCGCTTCATCCGTCCCAGCACGTACTGCCGCGTCGAACTCCTCGGATCCACCCCCAACCGCACCAACGCCTCCGTCAGCGTCCGTGCCCCGCGGGCGGCCTCCTCCAGCCGCTCCCTGGTGTACGCACTGGTCCCCATCGGGCCCCCTCCGTCTCTCGGCCACCCGTTCGTGGCGTCGTACGGAGTAACGAACCGGATATCGGACGGTCACGTGCGGAAAGCGGAGCGGCCCGTACCGGTGAGGGGTGGTACGGGCCGCTGCGGGGAAGGACGGGTCAGATGCCGAGGTCCTTGATGATCTTGGCGACGTGGCCGGTCGCGCGGACGTTGTAGAAGGCGTGTTCGACCTTGCCCTGTTCGTCGACGACGATCGTGGAGCGGATCACGCCCACGTAGGTCTTGCCGTAGTTCTTCTTCTCGCCGAAGGCGCCGTAGGCGTCGAGGGCCTGCTTGTCGGGGTCGGCGAGGAGGGTGACCTTCAGGGACTCCTTCTCGCGGAACTTCGCGAGCTTCTCCGGCTTGTCGGGGGAGATGCCGATGACGTCGTAGCCGGCGCCGGCGAGCAGCTCGAGGTTGTCGGTGAAGTCGCAGGCCTGCTTGGTGCAGCCGGGAGTGAGGGCGGCCGGGTAGAAGTAGACGATGACCTTGCGGCCCTTGTGGTCGGCCAGGGACACCTCGTTGCCGTCGGCGTCGGGCAGGGTGAAGGCGGGGGCCTCGTCCCCGGGCTGGAGGCGTTCGCTCATCGGTCTGGGTCTCCTCGTACGTACGCGCTGGGTGGATCGGGTGCCGGGATCGAGGGTAACCGGGGGTCCTGACAGTGCGTGGCGGCGTGGAGCTGACAGACTGTCCGGCACAGGTATCAGCGGATTTCGGAGGCGGCACGGTGGCGGACACGGCGGACACCAGAACCCCGGCGCAGATCGAGGCGGACATCGAGCGCCGTCGTGCGGTGCTGGCCGAGACCCTGGACGAGATCGGGGTGCGGGTGCACCCGAAGACGATCATGGGGGACGCGAAGGCGAAGGCCGTGTCCCACGTGGATCACACGCTGGGCCGGGCGTATGTGCGGGTCAATGGTGTGGTGAGTGGGGTGAAGGGCCAGTTCGTGGACGCGGAGGGTTCGCCGCGGCTGGAGCGGGTCGTGCCGGTGGCGGTGCTGCTGGTGGGGGTCGTGGGGCTGCTGGCCCTGGGGTCCCGTCGGCGGTCCGTGCCGGCGCGGCGTCGGCGTTGACCCCTCCCGGGCGGGTTCGGGGCGAAGGCAGGTAGGTTTCAGGTCGTGAGCGCCAAGAGACACGAGCAGGGTTCCCAGGACGACAAGCTGCCCATTCGGATGCTGCACGATCGCGTGCTGGTGCGGCAGGACACGAGTGAGGGTGAGCGGCGTTCGGGGGGCGGCATTCTGATTCCCGCGACGGCGGCGGTGGGCCGTCGGCTGGCCTGGGCCGCGGTGGTCGCGGTGGGGCAGAACGTGCGGACCGTGGAGCCGGGTGACCGGGTGCTGTTCGATCCGGAGGACCGGGCGGAGGTCGAGGTGCGCGGGACGGCGTACGTGCTGATGCGGGAGCGTGATCTGCACGCGGTGGCCGCGGACCGTTTCGAGGGTTCCGAGGATTCGACGGGCCTGTACCTGTAGTTCTGTGAGTGAGGGGGCTGGTGACCATGGTCACCAGCCCCCTCACCGTGTTCTGGGCTACGGTGGTGGGACCCATGGGGCCCCGACGAGACGCGCCGTACCGGGGTGAAGGCAAAGACGACGCACCCCCGTTTCGGTTCGTGTTCCGGAGGTGTCCGTCATGGCGTGGGTTCTGTTGGTGGTGGCCGGTCTGCTGGAGGTCGGCTGGGCGATCGGTCTGAAGTACACGGAGGGGTTCACCCGGCTGGTGCCGAGTGTGCTGACCGGTGCGGGGATCGTCGCGAGCATGGTGTTGCTGTCGTACGCGGCTCGTACGCTGCCGATCGGTACGGCCTACGGCGTGTGGGTGGGGATCGGTGCGGCGGGGGCCGCGGTGATGGGGATGCTGGTGCTGGGTGAGCCGGTGACGGCTGCCCGGGTGTTCTTCATCAGTCTGCTGGTGGTCGCGGTGGTGGGGTTGAAGGCGACGTCCGGGCACTGAGCGGGGGCGTCGGGGTCATTCGTCCCGGCGGGTGTGCTGGGTCAGCGCGCCGGTGAGGCCGGCGGGGCCGGTGCGGTGGTCGTCCCCGTTGCTGTCGCTGTAGCCGGTGCCGCCGCCGGTGTCCGTGCCGCTGTCGGTGGTGCCGCCGTCGCCGCCGGTGGTGTCGCCGGGGGTGCTGCTGTCGTCGCCGGGTGTCTCGCGGGTGGGTTCGTCGCTGTCGTCCGGGGTGCTGCTGCGGGTGTCCTCGTCGTCCGGTGTGCCGCTGTCGCGGTCGGTGGGGCGGCCCGAGGAGGAGGGGCTGTCGCTGGAGTCGGAGGGGGGCGGCTGGCTTTCGAAGGCGCCGGGTTGCATCCGGAGGTTGAAGCCCTGCACGGGGTGGCCTTCGAGGGCTTCGCGGGTGTACTGGCCCCAGATCTCGGCGGGTGCGCCGCCTCCGTTGATGCGGGGCAGGCCCATGGCGCCGTAGAGGGATTTGTGGCCGGCGGTGACGGGGTCCTGGCCCATGACGGCGACGACGGTGGCGAGGTCGGGGGTGTAGCCGGCGAACCAGGCGGCGGTGTCCTCCTCGGCGGTGCCGGTCTTGCCGGCGGCGGGGCGGCCGGCGGTCTGGGCGGCGGTGGCGGTGCCGCTCTCGACGACGCCGCGCAGGACGGCGGTGGTGGTGTCGGCGGCCTGGCGGCTGACGGCCTGGCGGGTGCGGCGTTCGGGCAGGTCGACGGTCTTGCCGCCGTAAGTGACCTTTTCGAGGAGGGTGTAGCCGCTGTTCTTGCCGTGGTTGGCGAGGGTGGCGTAGGCCTCGGCCATGTCGAGGACGCTGGCGCTGGCGACGCCGAGGGCGATGGAGGGTCCGGCGTCGTCGAGGCTGGGGGTGTTCTCGGACAGTCCGAGGTCGATGGCGGTGCGGCGGACCTTGTCGGGGCCGACGTCGACGGCCATCTGGGCGTAGACGGCGTTGACGGATTTGTCGGTGGCTTCGCGGACGGTGATGTCGCCGTAGTCGCGGTGGTCCTCGTTCTCGGGGGCGTAGCGGGCGCCGGGCCAGCCCTGGACGGGGCGTTCGCTGGTGCCGTCGTAGAGGGTGGTGGGGGTGATGCGGCGGCCGTCCTGGGTGCGGGACTTGTGTTCGACGGCGGCGGTGAGGACGAAGGGTTTGAAGGAGGAGCCGGTCTGGAAGTCCCGGCGGGTGGCGTTGGGGGTGTACTGCTTGACGTAGTCGATGCCGTTGTACATGGCGACGACCTTGCCGGTCTTGGGTTCGACGGAGGCTCCGCCGGCGCGGACGTAGGTGTCGACCTTGCGGTTCTCCTGGTCGAGCCGGTCCATGAGTTTGTCGTTGACGGCGTCGACGAAGGCGTCCTGCTTGTCCTTGTGGAGGGTGGTGGTGATGCGGTAGCCGCCGGTGTCGAGGGTGTCCTCGTCGACGATGTCGTTGTCGGTGAGGTACTTCTTGACGACGTCGACGATGTAGCCGCGCTGGCCGGACATGCCGGTGGAGTGGGTGGTCTCCTTGGGGGTGGGGAACTTCATGCCGGCGCGTTCGGTCTCGGTGAGCCAGCCTTCGTCGACCATGCCGTCCAGGACGTAGTTCCAGCGGTTCTCGACGGTCTGCCGGTTCTCGGGGTGGGTGATGACGTCGTACTGGCTGGGGGCGTTGAGGAGGGAGGCGAGGTAGGCGGCGCGGCCGGCGTCGAGTTCGGAGGCGTCCATGTCGTAGTAGGCGTGGGCGGCGGCCTGGATGCCGTAGGCGCCGCGGCCGAAGAAGCTGGTGTTGAGGTAGCCCTCGAGGATGTCGTCCTTGCTCTGGTTGCGGTCGAGTTTGATGGCGATGAAGAATTCCTTGACCTTGCGGGTGACGGTCTGTTCCTGGCGCAGGTAGTAGTTCTTCACGTACTGCTGGGTGATGGTGGAGCCGGACTGTTTGCCCTTGCCGGTGGCGGTGTTCCAGGCGGCGCGGACCATGGCCAGGGGGTCGACGGCGGACTCGGTGTAGAAGTCGCGGTCCTCGGCGGCGAGGATGGCGTGCTGGGCGTCCTCGGAGATCTGGCCGAGGGTGACGTTCTCCCGGTTGACGTCGCCGTCGCGGGCGATGACGGAGCCGTCGGCGTAGAGGTAGACGTTGGCCTGCTGGGTGGCGAGGGCGTTGGCGGCGGGGATCTGTACGAGGTGGTAGCCGAGGAAGAAGCCGCCGATGACGAGGGCGGCGGTGACGAGGGCCGCGGCGAGTACCGTGCGCCAGGTGGGGACGTAGCGGCGCCATCCGGTGCGTGGGGGTTTGGTGCCCTTCTTGCCTTCGGGGGCGTCGGCCGCCTGGGGCTTCTTCGGTGCCCAGCCCTTTCCGGGCTGTCGCGGCTGCGGCTCGTCGCTCATGTCGTGCTCGGACTCCTGTTTCGCCTCGTTCGTTCCTGTACGCCTGATGCGTCCCCCTTATTCAAGACTGTCGCATCCGGTGGCGCGTTCCGCGGCCTCGGCGCGCGTCGTGCGCGCTTGCGGCTTGTCACACGCATGGCCCCGCCGGGGGTTGTCATGCGGTGGATGGTGTGGAAATCGCGTGGCCGGTGGGCGGGCGGGCGCACTAGGCTCCTGCGCTTCGGTGCCGGGCGCGGGAGGGAGGGGCGGGGGTGGGTTCGTGGCGTGTGTACCCGGCCGTGGTGGTGGGGGGTTTCCGGCGGTACGCGACGTATCGGGTGGCGACCGCGGCGGGGGTGTTCACGAACACGGTGTTCGGGCTGATCCTGGTGTACACGTATCTGGCACTGTGGGAGGCCCGGCCGGGTCTGGGCGGGTACGACCAGGCGCAGGCGGTCACGTATGTGTGGCTGGGGCAGGCGCTGTTCGCGATGCTGGCGTTCCAGGGCGGCGGGTTCGAGGTCGAGCTGATGGAACGCATCCGTACGGGTGAGATCGCGGTGGACCTGTACCGGCCGGTGGATCTGCAGTTGTGGTGGCTGGCGAACGATGTGGGCCGGGCGGTGTTCCAGCTCCTGGGGAGGGGGGTGGTGCCGTTCGTCTTCGGTGCGCTGTTCTTCCCCACGGCGTTGCCCGGGGAGGTGGCGGTGTGGGGGGCGTTCCTGCTGGTGCTGATGGCGGCGCTGGTGGTGAGTTTCGCGATCCGTTATCTGTTCGCGTTGAGTGCGTTCTGGCTGCTGGACGGGCAGGGTGTGGCGCAGGCGCTGATGGTGACGGGGCTGTTCTGCTCGGGGATGACGCTGCCGTTGAACGCCTTTCCGGGTGGTCTGGGTGAGGTGGTGCGGGTGCTGCCGTGGGCGGCGCAGTTGCAGGTGCCGGCGGATGTGCTGATGGGGGAGTCCGCTCTGTGGGAGGCGTTGGTCTTCCAGGGGGCGTGGGCGGTGGCGTTGCTGGCGGTGGGCCGGCTGGTGCAGTCGGCGGCGACGCGGCGGGTGGTGGTGCAGGGTGGCTGAGGTGGGGGTGCGGGGGGCGTCCCGGGCGGTGGAGGGGGTGCGGGCGTACGGGCTGATCGCGGGGATGTGGATCCGGTCGACGATGGCCTACCGTGCCTCGTTCGTCCTGACGGTGGTCGGCAATCTGCTGCTGACGGGGTTGGACTTCGTGACGATCCTGCTGATGTTCTCGCAGGTCGACGCGCTCGGTGGGTGGACGCTGCCGGAGGTGGCGTTGTTGTACGGGCTGTCGGTGACGGCGTTCGGGATCGCGCAGCTGGCGTTCGGTTCGGTGGCGTCGCTGGGTGGCCGGGTGCGGGACGGTTCGTTCGACACGCTGCTGGTGCGGCCGGTGCCGGTGCTGGCGCAGGTCGCCGCGGACCGGTTCGCGTTGCGGCGGGTGGGCCGGGGCGTGCAGGGGGTGGTGGTGCTGGGCTGGGCGCTGGTGGCGGTCGAGGTCGACTGGTCGGTGGGGAAGGTGCTGCTGGTGCCGGTGACGGTGGTGTGCGGTGCGGTGATCTTCTCGGCGTTGTTCGTGGCGGGCGGTGCCTTCCAGTTCCTGGCGCAGGACGCGGCGGAGGTGCAGAACGCGTTCACGTACGGGGGGACGACGTTGCTGCAGTATCCGCCGTCGGTGTTCGGCCGGGACCTGGTGCGGGGGGTGACGTTCGTGCTGCCGCTGGCCTTCGTCAACTGGGTGCCCGCCGCCCATCTGTTGGGGCGTCCGTATCCGCTGGGGCTGCCGGAGGGGGCGGCGTTCGCGGGGCCGCTGGTGGCGCTGGTGTGTGTGCTGCCGGCGGCGGCGGTGTGGCGGCTGGGGCTGAGGTCGTACCGGAGTACGGGGAGTTAGGCGGGTCGTGGTGGAGGCGTTCATCGAACTGGAGCGGGTCGAGAAGGTTTTCGAGGTGCGCAGGAGGACGGGGTTCCTGAGGAGGGAGCGGCGGCAGGTGCGGGCCGTGGACGCGTTGTCGTTCACGGTGGCGCGTGGGGAGATGGTCGGCTACATCGGGCCGAACGGGGCGGGCAAGTCGACGACGATCAAGATGCTCACCGGGATCCTGACGCCCAGCGGGGGGCGGCTGCGGGTGGCGGGGATCGACCCGTCGCGGGAGCGGACGCGGCTCGCGCACCGCATGGGGGTGGTGTTCGGGCAGCGTACGACGCTGTGGTGGGACCTGCCGCTGATCGACTCGTACAAGCTGATGCACCGCATGTACCGCATTCCGGACGCCCGTTACCGCGAGAACCTGGACCGGCTGGTGGAACACCTCGACCTGGGGGAGTTGTTGGACGTGCCGGTGCGGCAGCTCTCGCTCGGTCAGCGGATGCGGGGGGACATCGCGGCGGCGCTGCTGCACGATCCGGAGGTGCTGTACCTGGACGAGCCGACGATCGGTCTGGACGTCGTCTCCAAGACGCGGGTGCGGGACTTCCTGCGGGAGTTGAACGCGGAGCGGGCCACGACGGTGCTGCTGACCACGCACGATCTGCAGGACATCGAGCAGTTGTGTTCGCGGGTGATGGTCATCGACCACGGTCGGCTGGTGTACGACGGCGCGCTCGCCGGGCTGCACGAGGCGGGGGAGGGCGAGCGGACGCTGGTGGTGGACCTGGAGCGGGAACTTCCGCCGATCGAGGCGCCGGCGCCCGCGCGGGTGGTGCGGGTGGAGGGGCCGCGGCAGTGGCTGGCGTTCCCGGCGTCGGAGCCGGCTGCGGGACTGGTGGCGCGGATCGTGGCGGAGTACCCGCTGGTCGACCTGTCGGTGCGGGAGCCCGACATCGAGGCGGTGATCGCGAAGATGTACGCCGACCGGACGGACCGGGCCGTTCCGTGACCGGGCCCGGAGCCCTCGTAGCCGTGTGACGGGGACAACTCGTAGGCTGCTCCGTATGACCGACGACGCAGCCGCACCGGACCTCCGCGCATCCGACGCCGACCGTGAACGGGTCGCCGACATCCTGCGGGACGCCCTCGCGGAGGGCCGCCTCGACATGGAGGAGTTCGGGGAGCGGCTGGACGCGACGTACCGGGCGCGCACCTACGGGGAGCTGACGCCGATCACCCGGGACCTGCCGGGCCACGGCACGACGGCGGTGCCCGCGGTGTCCCTGACGAAGGACACGGAGCCGGGGGGCGGCTGGGGTGAGCGGATCGTCGGCGCGAGCGACTCGGGCTCGTCGTCGTGGGCGGTGGCGGTGATGTCGGGCTTCCAGCGCAAGGGGCACTGGACCGCTCCGCGGCGCTTCAACTGCTTCGCCTTCTGGGGCGGCGGTGAGATCGACCTGCGCGAGGCGTACTTCGAGGACCGCGAGATCGTGATCAACGCGGTCGCGATCATGGGCGGGGTGGACGTCATCGTGCCGCCCGGCGTCGAGGTCGTGGTGCGCGGTGTCGGCATCATGGGCGGCTTCGACCACCGCGAGGAGGGCGTGCCGGGCGAGCCGGGCGCGCCCAGGGTGGTCGTCACGGGCCTGGCCTTCTGGGGCGGCGTGGGCGTCCAGCGCAAGCTCCCCCGGGCGGAGAAGCAGCGCCTGCGCGAGGAGCGGCGCCGGGAGAAGCTGGAACGCAGACAGGACCGTCGCCGTGAACTGGGGTCGTCCGTGCAGGACCACATGGACCGGTACAACGACCTGATCAAGAAGCGTCACCCCGACCGCCACGAGGACCACTGACCCGCCCCAGCCTCTCGGCTCCCTCCGCCCTTCCAGCCCCTCCGGCGTTTGAGGAGCGGGGGTCCGGGGGCAGCGCCCCCGGGGACGGGACGGGAAGGGGCGGCGGGGGCGAAACAACCCCTCGGGGGCCGCCCTCTCACAACTCCGCCGGCACGCCCCCCTCCAGCACCCCCGGATCGAACTCCTTCGCCATCCGCACGTACCCCCGGTCGCTCAGGTGCAGATGGTCACCCGAGTCGTACACCCCCCGCAGCCGCCCCGGATCGTACGGATCCCGCACCGCCCCGTCGAAGTCCACGACCGCGTCGAACACGCCCCCCGCCCGGATCTCCGCGTTGATCCGCTGCCGCACGGCCTCCCGCGCCTCCGTGTACCCCCGGTGCCCCCGGAACGGCATCAGCGTCGCCCCGATCACCCGCACGCCCCGCCCGTGCGCCCGCCGCACCAGCGTCTCCAGCCCGGCCACGATCGGCTCCGGATCGGCGGCCCCCGGTGTCCGCAGGATGTCGTTGATGCCGAGCACGACCACCACGGCCCTGACGTTCGTCCGCCCCAGCACGTCCCGTTCGAACCGGTGCAGCCCGCTGGGGTTCTCGGCCGGCCGCCCCAGCCCGTCGGCGAGCACCCGGTTCCCGCTGATCCCCGCGTTGACGACGCTGTAGCGCGGCACGTCCCGCCCGGCGGCGACCGCCGACCGCAGCCGGTCGGACAGCACGTCCGGCCAGCGGGTGTTCGCCCCGGTGGTGGAGGTGACCCCGTCGGTCAGCGAGTCCCCGAGGACGACGACGGTCCCGTCGGCCTCGTTGCTCAGCACGTCCAGCGCGGTCGCGTACCGCCAGACCTTGCTGCGCCCGGTGTAGGCCGCGCCGGTGGTGTCCCGGGTGTGCTCGCCCGGGGCGACGTAGGAGATCTGGCGGGCGTGCCGGTGGTAGGTCACCGGTCCGGATTCGGCGGGGGAGTACGTCGTGATGAGCACGTCCCCGTCGTGCGGGACGGCGATGCGGACCGCGTCGCTCGTCACCTCGCCGCCGGCGGGGACGACGACCGACGGGCGTCCGGCGAAGGTGAGCCGCCGCATGGTGTCCGCGAGGGCCTGTGCCGTGTCCGGGTCGGCGGAGACGGCGAGGGAGGCGTGGGAGACGGTGAGCGGTGACTGCCCGTAGAGGTTGGACAGGGTGACGCGGGCGCCGCTGCCGCCGGCGCTGGTGTGCACGACGTTGCGCACGGAGCGGCCGGCGAGTCCGGTCAGTTCGGTGCCGGGTTCGCCGCCGACCGGGGCGGCCGTCCAGGAGGTGACCCAGGTGCCGGTGGAGACGGGAGCGGCGGGGTTGTTCAGGGCGCCACCCCCGTTGACGTCGCCCATGCCCCTGGCGACGGTGTCATGGCGTTCGGTGCCCTCGTCGGCTGCGACCCCGACGTAGATGGTGGCGGAGACCGCCACGATCGCGGCGACGACGGCGGCGAGCAGGGCGCGCTGCCTGGCGGGAGGGGCTCCCGCGCCCTCGTCACGACCCCGGGTCATGCTGTTCGGTTCTCCTCGGGAGACGGGAGCCGGATGCTCCGATCTGATGAACCCATGATGTGTCATGGGCCGGGCAGGTTGAGGGGAGGGACCCTTGGGTGACGGGACCCTTGGGTGATCCCCCTGGACAAACCCCCTCCGGACAGACGCCGGGAACTCCTGTTCCGTTCCAGGAGTCGGTCAGGAAGGGACAATGTGTGAGGGATCACCGGACGGGTGGAGCGGATGGAACGGACTGGATCGGCGCGCATGCCGGAAGCATCGGAGCCGGCGGGCCCCGCGCAGCGGGACGCCGGGAGCCGAGGCGGGGCCGGAAGCCGGAGCGACGCCGAAAGCCGGAGCGAAGGCCGGGGCAACGGCGGCGACCGAGGCGAGCATGCCCGCCCCGGCGCCTTCACCAACCGTGCGATGAACACGTTCAGCCCCGCGGACGAGGAGAAGCGGCGCGGAGTGCGCCGGATGAAGCTCACCGCCACCGGCCTGCTGGTGTTCGTCGCGGTGGTGTACGTGCTGGCCAAGTGGGCCTCCCACCAGGGCGCCGGCCCCTGGGCGGGCTATGTCGCCGCCGCGGCCGAGGCCGGCATGGTCGGCGCGCTCGCCGACTGGTTCGCCGTCACCGCCCTCTTCCGTCATCCCCTCGGCCTGCCCATTCCGCACACGGCGATCATCCCCAGGAAGAAGGACCAGCTCGGCGTCTCCCTCGGGGAGTTCGTCGGGGAGAACTTCCTCTCCGAGGACGTGGTGCGCGGGCGGCTGCGCGCGGTCGGCATCGGCAGCCGGCTCGGGACCTGGCTGGCCGTGCCGGAGCACGCCGACCGGGTGACGGCCGAGCTGTCGGCGGCGCTGCGCGGCGCGCTGACCGTGCTGCGCGACTCCGACGTCCAGGCGGTGGTCGGTGAGGCCATCACCCGCCGCGCCGACGCCCAGGAGATCGCGCCCGGCATGGGCAAGATGCTGGAGCGGATCGTCGCCGACGGCGGCCACAAACGGGCCGTCGACGTGATCGTCACCCGCGCGCACGACTGGCTGGTGCTGCACAGCGACACGGTGATGGACGCCGTCCACGGCGGCGCCCCCGGCTGGACGCCCCGGTTCGTCGACCGCAAGGTCGGTGAGCGGGTCTACAAGGAGCTGCTGCGCTTCGTCACCGAGATGCGCGACATGCCCTCGCACCCCGCGCGCGGCGCCCTCGACCGTTTCCTCACCGACTTCGCCTCCGACCTGCAGGCCGACACCGACACCCGGGCCCGGGTCGAGCGCCTCAAGAGCGAGATCCTCGGCCGCGGCGAGGTGCAGGACCTGATCGCCTCCGCCTGGACCGCCGTTCGCGCCATGATCGTCTCGGCGGCGGAGGACGAGCGCAGCGAGCTGCGGCTGCGGGTGCGTGCCTCGCTGCTCTCCCTGGGGGCCCGTCTGTCCCTCGACCCGAAGATGCAGGGCAAGGTCGACGGCTGGCTGGAGAGCGCGGCGGTGTACGTGGTGACCACCTACCGCAAGGAGATCACCTCGCTGATCACGGACACGGTGGCGAGCTGGGACGCCGAGCACACCACCAAGAAGATCGAGGCCAACATCGGCCGGGACCTGCAGTTCATCCGGATCAACGGCACGGTGGTCGGTTCGCTGGCCGGTCTGGTGATCTACACGGTGTCGCGGGCGCTGGGGGCGTAGGGCCACCGGTGGGGCGGGGGGCGTAGTACCGCCGCTTAGGGGGCACCCGACGGACGTTCACTTTCCCGGAGGAGGGCGTCCATGGCCGCAGCGCAGTCAGCGTCGGGTCGCACGATCACCACGGACATCTCGGCCCGTCTGGACCGGCTGCCGTGGTCGCGCTGGCACTGGTCCATCGTCATCGGTCTGGGCACCGTCTGGATCCTCGACGGGATGGAAGTCACGATCGTCGGCAACATCGCCAGCCGGCTGGCGGAACCCGGCAGCGGTCTGGACATCTCCTCCGGCCAGATCACCGGCATCGCCGCCGCCCTCTATGTGACCGGTGCCTGTACGGGCGCGCTGTTCTGGGGGCGGCTGACCGACATCTACGGCCGCAAGAAGCTCTTCCTGATCACCCTCGCCGTCTACCTCGCCGCCACCGCGCTGACCGCGATCTCCTTCGACACCTGGTGGTTCTTCCTCTTCCGCTTCCTCACCGGCTTCGGCATCGGCGGCGAGTACGCGGCCATCAACTCCGCGATCGACGAGCTGATCCCGGCGTACTACCGGGGACGCGTGGACCTGATCATCAACGGCAGCTACTGGCTGGGCGCCGTCGGCGGCGCGCTGCTGTCGATCGTCGCGCTGAACACGTCGATCTTCCCGGCGAACGTCGGCTGGCGGCTGACCTTCGCCCTGGGCGCGGTCCTCGCCCTGGTGATCCTCCTGGTGCGTCGGCACGTCCCGGAGAGTCCACGATGGCTGCTGATCCACGGCCGGGAGGACGAGGCCGAGGCGATCGTCCGCGACGCCGAGAAGATGATCGAGGCGGAGAAGGGCGAACCGCTGCCCCCCGCCGAGGGCGAGATGGTCATCCACCAGCGCAAGCGGACCACCTTCACCGAGATCGCCCACACGGTCTTCGCCAAGTACCGCAAGCGGTCGGTCCTCGGCTTCTCCCTCTTCATCGGGCAGGCGTTCCTCTACAACGCCATCACCTTCGGCTACGGCGCGATCCTCACCCAGTTCTTCGACGTCCCCTCCGGGAACACCGGGTACTACTTCGCCGTCATCGCCATCGGCAACTTCCTGGGCCCTCTGCTGCTCGGCCACCTGTTCGACACGGTGGGGCGGCGGATCATGATCTCCGGGACGTATCTGCTCTCAAGTGTGCTGCTGTTCGCCACGGCGTGGCTCTTCGACCAGGGCTCGCTGAGCGCGACCACCATGACGGCCTGCTGGTGCGCGGTCCTGTTCTTCGCGTCGGCCGGCGCGTCCAGCGCCTACCTCACGGTCTCGGAGATCTTCCCGATGGAGACCCGGGCCATGTCCATCGCCTTCTTCTACGCCATCGGCACCGCCGCGGGCGGCATCAGCGGGCCGCTGATCTTCGCCGAGCTCACCGGCTCCGGCAAGGTGCCCGACGCGGTCCTCGCCTTCCAGATCGGCGCGGGTCTGATGTGCGCGGCGGGCATCGTGGCCGCGTTCCTCGCCGTGAACGCGGAACGCCGCCCCCTGGAACACGTCGCGAAGCCACTGTCGGCGGCCAAGGTCGAGGGGGAGCCGGCGGAGAAGTGACGAGGCCGCGGAACGGCGCCGCCGGACCCGCGGAAGCACATCGATCACGTCACGTCAGGGCGCCCGAGCGTCGTCGCCGGGCGCCCACGGCACGGGCGCGGCACGACCGCGCCGTTCACGACCCCGTGCCGTCCAAGGCCGTTCCGTCCCGCGTCGGACAGGCCCCCCGCCCCTCCGGTCCCCCCGCCCCTCCGGGCCCCGGGCCCGCCCGGCCCTCATCCGCGCCGGTCGGCCACCGCCCACGAGGTGAGCGCCACGGCGCCCGCCACCCCGAACACGGCCGGCCACGCGCCGACCTTCTTCGCCAGCGGATGCGATCCCGCGAACGCGGCGACGTACGCGGCCGACAGCACGCCCGCGGTCACCCCGCCGGCCCGCTCCCGCCACTCCCGCGCCGCCGCGACCCCGGCGGCCGCGAGGACCACCCCGCCCAACTCCCGCTTCCGCGTCCACCGGGCCACGCCGTACCCGCCGACGAGCCCTCCGGCCGCCATCACCGCACCGGGAACCTTCGCCATGCCGTCTGCCTCCTGCCACTGCGCCCACCGGGGCCGGCGTCTGCCGGACTCCCGAGGCTAACGCGCGCACCGGCACCCCCCGCGACCAGGCCCGGAACACGCCCACCCCACCCAAGCTGAGTCAGGTGTTGTCAACTTTCCTCTCCATGGGCTATATAAATAAGTGACCCCGTAAGGGCATCGCACCGATGACACCGCAGAGAGGAGCGACCTGTGATGCTCATGCGTACCGACCCCTTCCGCGAACTCGACCGTTTCGCGCAGCAGGTCTTCGGTCCGGCCTCCGCAGCCCGCCCGTCGGCGATGCCGATGGACGCCTACCGGGCGGGGGACGACTTCGTCGTCCACTTCGACCTCCCCGGCATCGACCCCGAGTCGATCGAACTCGACGTCGAGCGCAACGTCCTCAACGTGCGCGCCGAGCGCCGCTCGCCGGCCCCCGAGGGCGCGGAACCGGTGGTCGCCGAACGGCCCACCGGCACCTTCACCCGCCAGCTCTTCCTCGGCGAGACCCTGGACACCGAGCGCATCGACGCCTCCTACGAGTCCGGCGTCCTCACCCTGCGCGTCCCGGTGGCCGAGCAGGCCAAGCCGCGCCGCATCCACATCACCGGCGGCGACAGCCGCAAGCAGATCAGCAGCTGACAGCACCCCGAGCGTCCCGCGGGCGACCGGCCGGAAGAGCGCCGCCGGTTCGCCCGCGGGACGCACCCCCGTGCCCGTCCGTCCCCGGGTGGGCGACCAGGCCCCGCAGAAGGAGAGGAGCCCGTACATGACCACCCTGACCCCGGACCGCCCCGCCGTCACCGGCCCGGACTCGACGCTCCCGGCCCCGAGGCCCGTCACCGACCCCGGCGGCCGCGGCCGCCGCCGGGACGACGGCTGGCGCGAACTGGTCGACGCGGTCCGGGAGTCGGGCCAGTACCCGACGAGGGCGGAGGCCGAGAGCGTCACCCGCGTCGTCCTGTCCGCCCTCGGCGGCCACGTGGTCGGCGACGAACGCGTCGACCTGGCCCGCGCCCTGCCCGAGGAGGCGGCGCGCGTGGTCGCCTCCCAGGTCCCGGCGACCCGGGTGCTGACGGCGGCGGAGTTCGTCGACTCGGTGGCGCGCCGCGTCGAGGGCGCGACCCCGGCCACGGCCCGCTGGGACGTCAGCTCCGTCCTGAGCGTCCTGCCCGCCCTCGTGGGCGACGCCCTGGTGACCCGCGTCCTGGCCCAACTGCCCCCGGGCTACGCCCTCCTCTTCGGCCGGGCGGAACTCACCCCGGTGGGCTGACCCCCGCCCTCGGGCCCGGCCTCGGAACCCCGGCTTCGGGGCCCCGGCCTCATGGCCCGCTTCGGGACCCCCGCCTCAGGGCTCCTGCCGGGCCCCGCCCCCGGTGCCCGTGTCCGCTGCTTGGGCTCCGGTGCCCGTGTCCGTGTCCGCCGCTTCGCCCCCGGCACCCGCACCCGCACCGGTGTCCGTGTCCGCCGCTTCGCCCCCGCCCGCCGCGGCCCGCGCCCGGCGCTCCGAGATCCAGCCCGCCGAGACGGCCGACGCCACGGCGGCGAGGGCGAAGCCCGCCAGGCCCGGGTTGACGTACCCGGGCACGTCACCGTTGTCGTAACTCCCGCCGTCACTCGTCTCGCACGCGAACCCGAGCGGGACGAAGCCCACCCGGTAGCCGGTGATCTCCACCCCGGCGGCGGCCCGCTCCTCCCACCCGGCCGTACGGCATGACCGGGGCGGGGACGAGTCCGTCCCCCCGTCCTCCGCCGTCACCACCGCCCCGAGGACGGCCAGCAGGCCCCAGGCGTAGAGGGCCGCCGCGCCGGCCGCGGACAGCGCCGCGAGCCCCCGGAGCGCGGCGTGACGCTCCTTGAGCCCCGACAGCCCGTCGGCCACGGCCCCGACGCCGTACCCCACCAGCCCGAAGAAGGCCCCGACCAGAACCAGCAGGAACAGCGGAGCCAGAAACCACACGACGGGCCTCCCCGGCACGAAGATCGAATCCGCACAGTCCACCAGCCCCACCCGCGCCCGACCGTGGCGGAAGCCACAATTCCGGTAACAGCCAAGTCACAGGGCTTCCCCCAGTGGACCGGAAACCGTTCGACCGTCCTCCGTCCCGTACGCGATGCTGCGAGCCGACACCCCACCGACTCGGCCCGCCCGGAGGACCGTTGAACCCCACCATCCGCCACATCACCATCGACTGCGCCGGCGACCCGTACGACCTCGCCCGGTTCTGGAGCGAGCTGCTCGGCAGGCCGCTGGCCGAGGACGACAAGCCGGGCGACCCGGAGGCCCTGATCGCGGACCCGCAGGGCGGTCCCGCGCTCCTGTTCGTCCGGGTCGGCGAGGGCAAGACGGCCACCAAGAACCGCCTCCACCTCGACCTCTGGCCGACGGGCCGCACCCGCGCCCAGGAAGTGGCCCGCGCCGTCGGGCTCGGCGCCCGTCAACTCGCCGACCACACCCGGCCCGACGGAACGGGCTGGGTCACCCTGGCCGACCCCGAAGGCAACGAATTCTGCATGGAACGGGGTGAACCGCACTAACCCCGCGGAACCGGAGCCGTGAGCGTACGATCGTACGCATGGCGACGGACTACTTCGCGGACGACCCGCGCACCCACCTCGAACGGATGCTCGCAGGCGACCTCTACATCGCCGATGACCCCGAGATCGCCCGGCGGCAGCGGCAGGCCATGCGGCTCGCCGCCCGCTACCAGGCCGCCTACCTGGAGGACCCCGCCGAGGCCCGGACGATCCTCGCCGAACTGCTCGCCTCCGCCGGGGAGGACATCGACGTGCGCCCGCCGCTGTACGTCGACTACGGCAGCAACATCAGCATCGGCGCCCGTACCTTCGTCAACTACAACCTGACCGCGCTGGACGTCGCGCGGATCACCATCGGCGAGGACTGCCAGATCGGACCCAACGTCCAACTCCTCACCCCCACCCACCCCGTGGAGCCGGGCCCCCGCCGCGACAAGCTGGAGGCGGCGCTGCCCATCACCATCGGGGACAACGTCTGGCTCGGCGGCGGAGTCATCGTCTGCCCCGGGGTGAGCATCGGCGACGACTCCGTCATCGGCGCCGGCGCGGTGGTCACCAGGGACATCCCCGCCGGTGTCGTGGCCGTCGGCAGCCCGGCCCGCCCGGTCCGCACCCTCTGACGGCGCGGCGCCCGCACCCATGGCCACCGGACACACCGACCCCCAGCGCCGGGACCGCATCCTCGCCGCCACCCTCGACCTGATCGCCGAGGAGGGCGTCGCCGGCGTCTCCCACCGCAAGATCGCCGCCCGGGCCCGGGTCCCCCTGGGCTCGATGACGTACCACTTCACCGGCATCGACGACGTACTGCTGGAGGCGTTCACCCGCTACTCGGACCACGTGGTGACCCTCTTCGAGCAGCACCTGTCCGCCGCCGCCACCCCCGACGAGGCCCGCGAGGCCGTCACCGACCTCATCCACACCCTCTCCGAGGGCCCCCGGCGCGACCTGATCCTCACCCAGGAGCTGTACACCCTGGCAGCCCGCCACGAGCCCTACCGGGCCCTCTGCACGCGCTGGATGCGACGCAGCCGCGACCTCCTGGAGCACCACTTCCCGCCGCCCACCGCCCGCCAACTCGACGCGCTCATCGAGGGCCTGACCCTGCACCGCGCCCTGGACGACGCACCGCCCGACCGCGACCTGACCCGGGAAGCGGTCCGGCGCGTCACGGCCCCGTAGCCCGGCAGCCGGACCGCCGCCGTGCCCGGCGGCGGTCCGCGATCCGGAACCCGCCCGGCGGGGCGTCAGCCCGCCCAGACCTCGGCCTCGTCGGCCGGGACGGTGGTGGCGAGCCCCAGTTCCTTGCGGGCGGCGACCGACGCGTTCGGGTCGATGCCGGTGAACGCCGGGTCGTAGGCGGTGTAGAACGCGTCGACGTCGGCCGCGTTCGCGGCCTTCTTCCAGTCCCCGGCCGCCTTCTCCAGCGTCCCGCGGAGCTTGCCGACCTCGGCGCCCTCGATACCGCCCAGGCCCTTGACGTGCGCGTCGAGGGCGGCCGCGACGGCCTTGGCCTGCGCCTTGTAGCCGGCCAGGTCCTCCTCGACGGTCTCCTTCTCGGGCTGGTTCGCCCACAGCGCCTCGTACAGTGCGTTCGAGCCCTTGAGGTACGTGAGCTGCTGCGGCTCGAGGGACTTCGCGGACTCCAGCGAGCCGCTGACGGTGGTCGTCTCCGCCGTGTACGTGCAGCTCACCGCACGGTCCCCGGTCACCCAGCTGTCCGCCGTCGGCGTGTAGTAGAAGAGCGCGACGCCCTTGGGGAGCGCCCAGGTGTCCGGGGCGTACTTCTGCGCCTCGACCGGGCAGCGGTCGTCCGCGATCGCCGTGACCCCGTCGTCGCCGGGGTACTCCTTGCCCTCGTCGATCGCGAACTCGCCGACGACCTGGCCCTTGTGCGCCTCGTCGCACGGCACGACCTCGACGGTGTACGCCGTCCCCTCCGCCTTGCCGTTCGGGTTGTAGCAGTCGCCGACGTCCAGCGAGTACACCGAACGCTGGCGGGCCACCTTCTTCGCGCCGTCCTTGGCGCTCTCGGTGAGGTCGGAGCATCCCACCGCGCCGATCGCGAGCAGGGCGACAACAGCGGATATCCCACGAAGGGAACGGGGCGGGCCGACGATAGCCATGGCGCGTACATCCTCTTATCTGATCTTTATGAAGGCGCGCGCATCGTATGCCATCCCAGTGACCCGGCTGTGCGAGGGCCCTCACCTCGTCGCAGCATCTACGACTCGCCATCGGCCGAGAGGGTTGTACGCCCCCTCCACGCAGGTCGAGGCGCGAAGGGGGAGGGGTCACGCCGGCCCGCGCCCCCCGGCCGTCCGCCGCCGTCCGTCCTCCTCCCCGCCGCCCGGCGAAGCGGTGACGATCCACACGGACCCGGGGATACGGACACCGCCGGCGGTCTCGAAGTCCTTGAGCCCCTCGCGCACTTCGGACCGGAGACGGGCGACGACGGCCGCGTCTACACCGCGCAGGTTGTGGCGCGTGGGCCCCATGGAGAAGAGGAAACCGGCGGCGTCCTCGGCGTCCGTGCCGAAGGCCATGGGCGCCTCGGCGGGCGTCACCTCCACGTCCGTGAAACCGGCGTCGGTGAGCACGTGGCGGATGCGCGCGGGGTCGAGGAGCGAGCCCATGCCCCGCGCGGCGGGGGACGCCTCGCGCAGGTACGGCGTCAGCGCGGCGGTCGCCCGGGCGTAGGCGCTGTCCGGACCCCCGGGGTGCGGCCCGAGGAAGGCGAGCCGGCCGCCCGGCGCCAGCGCCCGCCGGAGGTGCGCGAAGGCCGCGACGGGGTCCGCGAAGAACATCACCCCGCCCCGGCTGAGGACCACGTCGAACGCGGCGCCGGGAAAGGGGTGCACCTGGGCGTCACCCTGCTCGAAGACGACGTTGCCGAGACCCTCCGCGGCGGTGGACCGGCGGGCCCGCTCCAGCATCGGCGCCGACAGGTCGACCCCCACGACGCTCCCGTAGCCCGCCCGCCGCGCGGCGAGACGCGTCGTCCGTCCCGTGCCGCAGCCGACGTCCAGGACCCGGTCGCCTGCCGCGATGTCCGCCGCGGCGAACAGGGGCGCGTTGAACGCCTCCAGCATCGCGTCGTACCGCTCCGGATGCTCGGCCCAGTGGATCCCCTCCCAGTCGTTCCACGCCTCTGCCTGCTGACGGTTCGCGATGGCACGCACGGCCCACCCTCCCTCTCACCGGAGCTTTCACTAGGGCGTAACTCTAGAGTCGCACTCTAGATATAAACTCCAGTCATGGCTGAGGGCAAGAGGAAACGGGGCGACAAGGCCCAGGAGACGCGCCGCCGGATCATCGACGCGGCCGGCGCGCTGTTCGTGGAACAGGGGTACGGGGCGACCCGACTGCAGGAGATCGCCGACCGGGCGGGCGTCGCGGTACAGACGATCTACTTCGTCTTCCGCAACAAGCCCTCGCTGCTCAAGGAACTCGTCGACGTCGCGATCGCCGGCGACGACGACCCCGTGCCGACCCTGGACCGCCCCTGGTTCACCGAGGTCACCTCCGCGCCCACCGCCGCATCCGCCCTGGCCGCCCTGATCCCGGGCACCCGCGCCACCCTCGAACGCGTCGCCGCCCTCGCCGAGATGGTCCGCGCCGCGGCGGCCACCGACCCCGAGATCCGCGACCTGTGGCCCGAGCACACGGACCCCCGCTACACGGTGCTCGCCACGGCCGCGAAGGCCCTGACCCGGAAGCCGGGCGCCCACCCCACCCTCTCCACCGACGAGGCGGCGGACATCCTCTACGCCGTCCTCAGCCCGGAACTCTTCCTCGTCCTCACCCGCGACCGCGCCTGGCCCCCCGCCAAGTGGGAGCGCTGGGCCCACGACACCCTCAGCTCACAACTGCTCGCCCCGAAGGGGACGTGACCGGGTGGAGACGTGCCCTCGGCGGCCGCGCTGCCCCTCCCCGGCCCTACTAGGACAAGATCTGACCTCTTTGACTCCTAGCGTGGTACTCGACCGACGGAGCAGCACTACCGGAAGGCGAAGAACCATGAGCCGCAACGAGCAGACCACCCCCGAACCGGCCCCTACCCCGGCCGTGACCGGCGAGCGCGCCGACCTGCTGGAGGTCCTGGCCAAGCACCGCCACTTCCTGCGCCTCACCACCCGCGACCTGACCGACGAACAGGCCGGCCTGCGGACCACCGCGAGCGAGCTGTGCCTGGGCGGCCTGATCAAGCACGTCACCGCGGTGGAGCGGGGCTGGGCGCGCTTCATCGTGGAGGGACCCTCGGCGATGGGGGACTTCGCGGACAAGACCGAGGCCGACCTGGCGCGCTGGGCCGACGAGTTCCGCATGCTGCCGGGCGACACGCTGGCCGGTGTCCTCGACAACTACGCCGAGGTGGCCCGCCGCACCGACAACCTGGTCGCCACCCTGCCCGACCTCGACGCCGCCTGGCCCCTGCCGAAGGCCCCCTGGTTCGAGCCCGGCGCCCACTGGTCCGCCCGCAGGGCCTTCATGCACATCGTCGCCGAGACCGCCCAGCACGCCGGCCACGCCGACATCATCCGCGAGTCGCTGGACGGGGCGAAGTCCATGGGCTGAGACCGGCCGACGGGCCACGGGGCCATGGGAGCGGGGCGACATCCGGAGCCGCCCCGCGGCTCTGCGGCCGACCCGCCGCCGGCGGTGGCGCCCCCGGGCGCACTCCGGGCCCCGCCGTCCCTGCGCACCCGCCCGGACCCCCGACCCGCTGGCGTCTCCCCTCACCGGCATCGACGACGTACGAGTCGGACCCGCCGCCTACACTCCGGGCCCTGAGCGTCTCCCTCTACTACTCCGCGTACCGCGCCACCCCGTTGACGAACGACGAGACCGCCGCCGTCGAACGCGCCTTCGCCGCCCACATGGCATCGTTCCCGTACGAAGACGAGCCAGGACACGGGCCGACGTCCCGCCCGGCAGCACCCGGAACTCCGCGGCCCGTCGGGCCCGGTCCACTCCGGTCAGGGCCGTGAAATCCATGGCCAGAGGCCGGTCAGGACGAGGGCCGCGCTCACGATCACCTATCCCTTCGTGTTCCCCGCCTTCTTTCAGAAGTCAGGAGTGGAATGCAGGATGTAAGGAGGCCATGAGACCGAACCCTTTTTGGCGTTCATTGCGCTGGAGCGGTTCCCGAAGAAGTACCTGAAGGTCCGAACCCGCTTGCTGTCGTCTCCGGCGAGTTGGCTGTTGGTGACCTTCACCTCGCAGTACCTGTCGGATCCCCAGTCGGTTTTCTCTTCGGAGGACACCTCGAAGACGAGGCTGGCCACCTCGTACTTCATCCGGTCTTCCCGCAGGTTCTTCTGGTCGTCCAGGCAGGCGGCGTAGAACGTCCTGACTATCGCCTTCCGTGCTTTCCTCTCACTTGCCCACCCCTTAACAGCGGTTGCAGCCAACCCAACTGCCGCACTAGCGAGCGCGCCGCCCACCTTCAGGTCCCGGTTCGGACTGTTCGAAGAACTCATCCAGACCCCCCCTATCGAAGTCGCGTTCTATTCGACCGGTTTGACCTCCTGAGTGATACCCAACTTCCCGGAGCGACAACATTTCTACGGGACGGTAACCGCTTGGTGGTGAGAAGCATTCACCATGCCGCGATCATTTGTGAACGAGCATGACCGATTCAACCTCGGTCTTGCATGAGGGCCCACCGGCGGAATCGGTGGACCCTCATGCAAGATCGAGGTTAGACGCGTCGCTTCGGGCAACGCGCACCGTCGGGAGCGGAGTTGCTACCTACTGTGGGGCATCGCCGGCTGTTTCCGCCTCAGCCCTCCCACGAAGCAGCGCCATGCACTGGCCTCGACAGACACGACAGAGCCGGCCGCATCCTTGGAGTCACGTATGAGCACACCGTGTGCGACATGTGCGCACTCCACGCACTCGGTTGCGTTCGCGCCACTGTAAGACGACTTGAACCATGTGCGTTCATCACGGGCGGGAGAGCGGGCGGGCATCTACAGCTCCTTGCGTGCGCGGTGGATCAGGGTGGAGGAAGCCTCCATGTCCAACGCTTGTGCGCGAAGGTACTCGAACGCAAGTCTGTATCGCTCCAGTTCCTCGTCCTTTTCCAGGAAGAGGGATCCGGTGTGGAAGTCCACGTAGACCACGTCGAGAGCTGACTCCGTACCGCCGATGATCACGAAGCTGCCAAGAGCGGCACCATGGGCTCCGTTCGAGAACGGCAGCACTTGTAGTGTGACGTGCGGTGACTCATTGGCTTCGAGTAGTCGCCCGAGCTGCTCCTCCATGATCTCCGGTGAGCCGACAACCCGGCGGATCACGGACTCATCGAGGATGGCCCACAGCCGGAACGGCTTTGGACGGGTGAGGATCTCCTGGCGTTTCATCCGGATGTCCACCAGCCGCTCGATCTCGGCCGGTTCCAGAGGGATCTCGTTGGCCTTCTGCAGAGCGGTGCTGTAGGCGCGGGTCTGAAGCAGCCCGGGGACGTAGACGCAGGAGAAGTGATCCTCACGTACGGCCTCGTCCTCAAGAGTGAGCAGGAGGTTCATGCTCTCGGGGATGGCGTCGGCGAACGAGCTCCACCACCCTTGCTGCTTGGCGTCCTTTGCCAGGCGCACCACGGCCTCACGCTCGGCGTCCGTGGCGCCGTACTCACGGCACAGCGCGTCCACGACGATCCACTTCACCGGCCCCGCCTGCGTCTCGTACCGGCTGACCGTTGCCTTCGATACGCCGACCAGTCCGCCGGCCTCTTCCAGGGTCATCCCCTTGCGGGCGCGCAACTTGCGAAGCATCGCTCCGAGTTGGCGGCGGCGTGTGGTGGTCCGTACGGACATGGAACTCCTCAGGCGCTGACCCGGGCAGGTGCTCGGGGTGTGAACAGGCTAGGTAGCGCGGCAGCGCACTCACTATGCGATTCACTCGATCGAGGACCATGAGAAGTTACATGGCGAGAGTTCTCTGTGTCATTCTCGGTGACGGACAGCTACGCAATGCAGCCGTTCGGACACGGCAGGCGCAGCATGCGCGTGGCACGGGAGGGAGAACCGCTTATGCCCGGGATCGACATCAAGGACCGTCAGCGCCGCTGTGTCCTGCCGTTCGAGGCGCTTCCGGCGGAAGTACGGCTGCTGCGGCGGGCCGCCGTCACTCAACTCAGCCAGTGGGGAGTGCCGACCGCCGACGACGTGACGCAGCTCCTCGTGACGGAGCTGGCGACGAACGTCATCAAGCACGTGGGTGAGGGATCGCCGGCGACCCTGATCCTGGAGTGGAAGCGCGAGCGGCTGCGCGTCGAGATGCACGACAAGGGCAGCTCGCTCCCCTCAGTGCGCACCGTCGACTGTGATGCGGAGTGCGGCCGCGGCTTGCACCTGCTCGCTGCCATGGCCGTGGATTGGGGGACCGTTGTTACGGCGCTGGGCAAGGCGGTGTGGTGCGAGATCGAGCTGGGCTCGGATGCCGTGTGCCTGCGTACGGAGCGGGCCATCGACGCATTGGAACGCTACCGGGAACGAGGCGGGAGCGTCCTGCACGGGCGGTGCGAAGCAGTGCTGGAGGAGTCGGCGGTCGAGCTGATCGCCGACCTGCTGCACTGGACGTCCGCGCGTGGCCTGGACCCGGATGACGTACTGGACCGGGCGCAGATGCACTACGAGGCCGAGGCGGCCTGAGAGTTGCCCCGTAGATCATCTACGGGGCAACGCCTGCGCGGTATGGCCGCTGAAGGGTGTTCGGCTACTCGAAGATGTTCGGGACGGGGATGCGGTTGACGCGGCGGCTAGCGTTCCAAGCTGATGCGACTGCCAAGTGGGCCGCTTTGAGGCGGCCCTTGGTGCCGTCGTGGCGCGTGTTGTTGTTGGTGGCGATGGTCTGGATCTTGGCTCTGAAGGATGTGGGATCACCCTGGCGCTTGAGCTTCTGTGCCAATTCCTGAGGATTCACTACATCGTGATGCTTGGACATTACGGTGGCGATCCCGCCGATGGTGACGGAGTGCCAGGTGTCGGAGGTGCGGCCCCAAGCATCCTCAGCGATGGTGAGCGACAAGTCCAGCATTTCAGGACCGTGCTCCATGACGATGCTGAGAATCCCCTTGATGCCGCGCACGCCGTTCACGCTGCTGCTGCCAACCTTGAGCTGATGCTTTTCCAGAACGGTATGAGTGTCCTGGAAGAGCGGATGCCCGGCCAGTACGCCGATCCTGAACTCGTCGTTCGGTCCGACTTTCGAAGACTCCTTGTTCTTGATAATGAACAGCGACGCCTCGTTGGCCATCGAGAGGCCGGAGTGGACCTCACAGGTGATGCTCTGGACAGCCTCGCGGACTTCCTCCGCGGCCGAGACCGTTTCGTTCAGGATGAGCTGGCAAGCGTAGACGCGGTGCATACCATCTACGGCGTACAGGCCGTCATGGCGGCGCGAGAGGATCGGTGTTCCCAAGGCGGTGGGGACCAGCTTCTCGGCGATGGCCGCAGCACGGGCCTTATTGAGGTTGCGCTGCGCGCGGGGGTCGAACTTGACGGTCCGCGGATCCACCTTGATGTACTCGATCGAGTGGTCCGGAATGTCGTAGCTGTAGTCCTTGCTGGGCAAGGCTTCTCCTCTTGTGTCAGCACCCCAATGGGGGTGACGGCGACACATGTCAGCTCCCGAGTGCGGGAGACGGCGACTGGGTAGCGATCATGCTAAGAGCCAACTGGGTTGGGAGGAAGGCCAGTTAACAATCTGGGACACGTGTCTCTGAGCTGAGCATGCCGGACTGCCCAAGGGTGTGAGCATGGGAGGCGCCACTGAGGGCGGATGCCGGGGAACGTGGCCGCTCTGCGTGACGCGGCAGCCCTCACCGCACCGCAGCGAGCGAGACTGTCCGCGTGGCGATCGGAGCGTTCCTCTCCTCCGGGAGGCGTAGCTGATCACCCGATTAAGGGCCGAAGGGGCGGTACCCCGGAAGGCGAGTGTCGGGCCCCCGCCTGAAGCGCCAGCACGGTCGCAATGCGTCAGTGAACGACATCCGGGAAAGCCTCGGTGATGATATCGATCAGCGCGCGGGCGCCTGCGGCGTCGAGTTGAACACTCTGGCTGATCTTGTTAGGGATGGCGCGGTCGGTGGATCCGTAGGTGTCTAGCTGGAGGATGCGACGACCATCGATGGTGAACGCTCGATAACCGCATGTGACCGGTCCGTGGACCTTCTGGGCGTCCGATGGAACCCGCTGAAACTCTTCGATCAAGGCCATGCGCACACCTTGCCATGCGCTTAGAGGGCCTTCAACTGCCGTGTCTGCACAGTCTGTCCGGAATCGCCGTCTCGTTCATAGATCCTCTGGCGCTGGCTTAAAGTCGTGCAGGCGCAGTCCGAAACCTGTGGCTTCAAGCGCGGTGTCGCTGAGGCTAACTCTTCATGATCTCTGCGGTATGTGGATGGCGTGATGTAGTCGCCAGAAGTCGGACGGGACCACGAACGGCTGTCCTCAAGCGAGAAGTTGGGAATGTATGCGTCCTCCGGTTTGCCCAGGCCGACGACGTCGGCCATTGCGCCGGACCTGCCGGTCAGGGTCCACCCCCGGTCTTGCTAGTGATCTTCGAGGTCAGACTTGGTGAGGATGCCCTGTGTTTTGCCGCCGCCCTAAACTCCCCACATGGTGCAAAGCTCAGCGCAGAACGTGGACGCCTACCTCGCCGAGGTCCCCGACGGGCGCAGGGACGTGCTGGCCAGGCTGCGTGAGCTGTGCCGGGCCGAGCTGCGGGGGTTCGACGAGGTCATGGCGTACGGCATGCCGGTGTATGAGCGGGGCGGTGTCGCGGAGGTCGCGTTCGCGAGTCAGAAGCAGTACATCTCGTTCTATCTGATGCGCGGCGATGTCCGGGACGCGTTCGCGGAGCGGCTGGCCGGGCGGGACATGGGCAAGGGGTGTCTGCGGTTCCGCAAGCCGGAGGGTGTGGACTTCGTGTTGCTGCGGGAGCTGTTGAGGGCTGTTGCGGCTGCTCCGGGGGCGGTCTGCTGACGGGCCCTCGTTCGGCAGTCGGGGCGTGGCGGAGATTGCCTGGTCCTGCCCTGGTCGGGTGCTGTCCGGTGGGGCGAGCATGGGGGGATCTTCGAGCCGGCGGCGTCGCTCTCGTTCCGGTTCTCGTCCGCGGGGAGGGGAGTGGCCTCATGGTGTGGGTGGTGGGGATCGGCGTGCTCGTGGGGTTGCTGATGCTCGCGTCGGGGGTGGGCGCGTTGCGGACGGGGTGGGTTCTGCCTTCGGCGCGCCGTCATGTCGTCAGGCCGAAGCTCTACGGCCTCGGGGCCCTGTTCATGGGTGTGTCCCTTCTTTTGCAGGGCCTCTTGTACTTCCGCGTGCTGCCGGGTGTTCCCTCGGAGGTCCGCTACGCCGGCGGCAACGCCCTTCTGCTGGGAGGGCTGCTTCTGGTCGCCCTGAGTCAGGTGCTGCCGCGGCGCGGGGGCGGCTCGGTCGGCGCGGGGCCGTCGGGAGGCTGAGGGTCGGTGATGCCGGGGGTGGCCTCCTGCAACCACCGGTAGAGGGGTGATCTCGGCCCGTCGGAGGAGGGGTGGGCCGGTCGTGGCGGGTGGAATGGGGTGGTGCGGCCGGAGTGATCCGGTGGTGCCCCTCGGGTGGGGAGGCGGGCCGGTTCGTCGGTGGGGCGGTCCCGGCTCAGGCCGCAGGCTGCCCGGGCGGACGACGAACAGATTAGTTGCGCACAATTTAGTTGTGCGCAACTGGATTGGGCGTTAGGTTCTATCCAGTGCTCGACACCGACCCCTCACGGAAGGCAGCAACCACCATGCCGTTCATCACCGTCGGCCAGGAGAACTCGGCCTCCATCGACCTGTACTACGAGGACCACGGCAGCGGGCAGCCGGTCGTGCTGATCCACGGGTACCCGCTCGACGGGCACTCGTGGGAGAAGCAGGCCGCGGCCCTGCTGGACGCGGGGTACCGGGTCATCACCTACGACCGGCGCGGGTTCGGCCGGTCCGGTCAGCCGACCGCCGGCTACGACTACGACACCTTCGCCGCCGACCTGAACACGGTGCTGGAGACGCTCGACCTGCGGGACGCCGTTCTCGTCGGGTTCTCCATGGGGACCGGGGAAGTCGGGCGCTACCTGGGCACGTACGGGTCCGGGCGGGTCGCCAAGGCCGCGTTCCTCGCCTCGCTGGAGCCCTACCTGCTCAAGACCGACGACAACCCCACGGGCGTCGACGGGAGCGTTTTCGAAGGCATCGAGCAGGCCGTCACCGAGGACCGCTACGCCTACTTCAGCGCGTTCTTCCAGGACTTCTACAACCTGGACGAGAACCTCGGCACCCGCATCAGCGAGGAGGCCCTGCGCAACAGCTGGAACGTGGCCGCCGGATCCTCCTGGTACGCCTCGCGGGCCTGCGTGTCGACCTGGACCACCGACTTCCGCGGTGACCTCGGCAAGGTCGACGTGCCGGCGCTGATCCTGCACGGCACCGCCGACCGGATCCTGCCGATCGAGGCCACCGGTGAGCCGTTCCACCGGGCGCTTCCCCAGGCCGAGTACGTCGTCGTCGAGGGCGCCCCGCACGGCCTGCTGTGGACCCATGCCCGGGAGGTCACCGACGCCCTGCTCGCCTTCCTGGCCAAGTAGCCGACCGGAGGGAGGAGCAGGGGGCGCCCGTCCGCAGGTCCCAGCCGGGCGGGCGGGCGCACCGTCCGCGGGCGGTCAGTCGGCGCCGTGGCAGTCGCCGTACGTCCGGCCCGAGCCGCACCAGCAGGCCGCCGTCCGCTCCGGCGGCCAGGCCGTGGCCCGGCCCCGGGCCGCCAGGGTGGTCGCGTACTGGGGGAGGAGGGCCGGGTCGGCGGGGGAGGTGAGCTCCGAGGCGGCGAAGGCCTCGTACGACGGGACGGTGCCCGTCACGATGCCGAGGTTGCCGGTGCCGGAGGCGGAGAGTTCGCGCAGGTCGGCCTCTATCGACGCCAGATGGGCCTCGTAGGAGGGGTACTCCTCGGCGAGGGCCGGGTACGCCTCCGTCAGTTCCGTCAGTTCCGCGGCCGGCCAGTGCAGGACCGCGACCGGGAACGGGCGGGACATGGCCTCACGGAACGCGCCCACCTCCGCGCGCAGGCGGAGGATCTCCGCCTGCAGCTCCGCCGGGTTCTCCGAGCCCAGGGACCACACCCGCTTGGGGTCGTGGAGCTCGTCCAGGGTGATCGGGAGGGTGTGGACGGTGTCCGCCAGGGCGTCCCACTCGTCGTGCGTCGCGCCGAGCATCCGGCGGACGCGGTGGCGGCCGAAGAGGAGGGGGTGGGCGGCGCGCGGGGGCTGCGGCGCTCCGGTCAGCAGGAGGCGTACCGCCTGCGTGTACGTCTCGTGCGCCTGCTCCAGCTCGTCGTGCGCCTCCAGGGACTCCGCGACGATCACCCAGGGGGCGGGGTCGCGGGGGGCGGCCGAGCGGATGCCGGTGATGATCGCGCGGGCCTCGGCCTCGTGGCCGTACTCCCAGAGGTTGGAGGCCTTCAGGGCGCGGACCAGGAACGGCTGCTCCAGGGCCGCGTCCGAGGCGAGGAGGCGGTCGTAGAGGGTGGTCGCGGCGGGGCGGTCGCCGGAGAGTTCGCGGTGGGCGGCGGCCCGCAGGAGCAGGGCTTCGGCGTCCTCGGGGTAGAGGTCCGCGGTCCGCTCCAGGCGGGCTGCTTCAGCGGTGTGGTCGACGTTTTCGGCAGGCGTGTCGGGGCGCATGGGGGACACCGTACTGCCGACGGGTGACAGAAGGTGAGGGCGCAGGGGGGCCGCAGGGGGGCCGCACGGGGGCGGCGGGCGTTCCGGGGCGGGCGGCCGGGGGCGCGTTTCCGGGGCGGTGCCGGCCGATTTTCGGTTCGGTGGAACCGTCGGGCACCTCCCGTGCGTTGTGGGGGGTGCGGAGGCGAGGCCGGGCTCCACCCGGCGCGAGAGAGGGACGCGGGAGAGGGAGGGGCGGCGAGTGATCCGGCACCGGGTGACCGTGCGGTCCGCCTTCGGCGTGCTCCTCCCGCTGCTCCCGCTCCTCCTCGTCCTGCTGCCGGCCGCCGGCGGGCTCTCCGTGGTCGACGTCGCGCTCGCCGCGACCGCCGCCGCCGGCAGCGCGCTCACCGTCTGCTCCGTCGTCGCCGCGCGCAGCGCGCCCGTCGTGCCGCCCACCCGGGTCCGTACGGCCATCCGCGACCGTGACCGGCGCACCGCCTTCCTCGCCCAGCGCGACCCCGACGCCAAGGGGCGCACCCGGCCCCGGGCTCCGGGACACGCCCTCCTGGCGACCGCCGCGTAGGGCACCTCTTCCGGGTTCCTCCCCGTATCTTCCGGGGCCTTCCCGCACCCTCGGGTTCCGTCCCGCACCTTGCGGGGCCTTCCCGCAGCTTCCGGGTTTCCCTCCCGCACCGTGCCCTGCCGCGGGTCGTCATGCCGCCATCCCCCACGTCCGCCCCGGTGCCCCCGGGACTTCCGGACTTCCGGCACGACGAGACCCCCGGAGGGCTCACCCCATGTCCGTCTTCGCCGGCCTGGTCGAGAACCTGGCCGCCCTGCTCCAGCCGCTGTTCGGCGCCTTCGCCGCGGCTGCCGCGATCGTCCTGTTCACCGCGCTCGTACGCCTCCTCGTCCACCCCCTCTCCCGGGCCGCCGCACGTGGCCAGAAGGCCCGGACGGCGCTCCAGCCGCGCATCGCCGAGCTGCGCCGCAAGCACGCCCGCGACCCCGAGAAGCTCCAGCGGGCCGTGCTGGAACTGCACACCCGGGAGAAGGTGTCGCCGCTGTCCGGATGCCTGCCGAGCCTGTTCCAGCTGCCCGCGTTCTTCCTGCTGTACCACCTGTTCTCCAGCGAGACGATCGGCGGGCGCGCCAACGAACTCCTCGGCCACCGGTTGTTCGACGCGCCGCTGGGCGGACGGTGGGCGGACGCGCTCGCGGACGGCGGGGTGTTCGGCGGGGCCGGGCTCGTGTACGTCGGGCTGTTCGCGGTCGTCACGGTGGTCGCCTGGTTCGGCTACCGGCTGTCCCGGCGGATGACGGACGCCGCCCGGGCCCTCACGGCCGGTGCCGACGACGCGCGGCAGGTGCCGGGGCTGGCGGCCGTCACCAAGGTGATGCCGTTCATGTCCTTCTTCACGCTCGTCACCGTCGCGGTGATGCCGCTGGCGGCGGCCCTGTACATGGTGACGAGCACGACGTGGAGCGTGGTGGAACGGTCCGTGCTGTACCGGTGAGGGCGGCGGCGCGGGGTGGGTTCTCCGCCCCCGCCGCCCCTTCCCTTCCCGTCCCCGGGGGCTACGCCCCCGGACCCCCTTCGCGCAGTTCCCCGCGCCCCTAATTCACTGAGCGTTGGTCAGGAAGTGGTGCAGGGCTTCCACCACCAGGTTGTGGTCCTCCAGTTGGGGGAGGCCGGAGACGGTCACCGCGCCGATGACTCCCGCGCCCCGGACGGTGAGGGGGAAGGAGCCGCCGTGGGCCGCGTAGGTGTCGGGGTCGAGGCGGGAGGAGGCCTCGAAGGTGGTGCCCTTGGCGCGGTGGCGGGCGCCGACCAGGTAGGAGGCGGAGCCGTAGCGCTCGACGACCCGGCGCTTGCGGGCGATCCAGGCGTCGTTGTCGGGGGCGGAGCCGGGCAGCGCGGCGTGGAAGAGCTGCTGGCCGGCGCGGTGGATGTCGATGGCGACGGGGGCGCGGCGCTCGCGCGCCATCTCCACCAGCAGGGAGCCGAGGGCCCAGGCGTCGTCGTGGGTGAAGTGCGGGAAGACCAGGCGGCGTTCCTGCGCCTCCAGCTCCTCCACGGTCGGGGTCGCGTCGGGGGTCGTCACAGGGTCACCGTCACCTTCTCGTCGGCGGAGCGGCGCGCCGCTTCCAGTACGTCGAGGGCGGCCGCCGCCTCCAGCGCGGTCACCGGGTTGGGGCCGCCGGACAGCAGGGCCCGTGCCACGGCCGCGTAGTAGGCGGGGTAGTCGCCCGGGAGGGTCGGTACGGGGTGGCCGCCGCCGGTCACCGGGGACTCCCCGGCGCCGATGCGGCCCCACAGCTCCTCGGGCTCCAGGCCCCAGCCGGTGCCGGGGCGCAGGCCGTCGCGCAGGGCGGCCTCCTGGGGATCGAGGCCGTGCTTGACGTAGCCGGATGCGGAGCCCAGGACCCGGAAGCGCGGGCCGAGCTGGGCCGTGGTCGCGGAGACGTACAGGTGGGAGCGGACGCCGCCGGCGTGCGTGAGCGCGATGAAGGTGTCGTCGTCGGTGCGGGCGCCGTCGCGGCGGATGTCCGTCTCGGCGTAGACGGAGGTCACCGGGCCGAAGAGGACCAGCGCCTGGTCGACGACGTGGCTGCCGAGGTCGTAGAGCAGACCTCCGATCTCCGCGGGGTCGCCGGACTCCCGCCAGCCGCCCTTGAGCTGCGGGCGCCAGCGCTCGAAGCGGGACTCGAAGCGGTACACGTCGCCGAGTGCGCCCTCGTCGATCAGCTTGCGCAGGGTGAGGAAGTCGTTGTCCCAGCGGCGGTTCTGGAAGACGGAGAGGAGCAGGCCGCGTTCCTCGGCGAGCGCCGCCAGTTCGCGGGCCTCGGCCGCCGTGCCGGCGATCGGCTTGTCGACGACGACCGGCAGGCCGGCCTCGAGCGCCGTCCGGGCGAGCGGGACGTGCGTCCGGTTCGGGGACGCGATGACGATCAGGTCCAGGTCGCCGGCGCGCGCGAACAGCTCGTCCGGGGTCGCGGCGACGCCTGCGTCGGGGAACTCGGCGCGTGCCTGCTGCTGCCGCTCGGGGTTCGAGGTGACGACCGTGTCGAGCGCGAGGCCCTCGGTCGCGGCGATCAGCGGGGCGTGGAACACGGAACCCGCGAGGCCGTAGCCGACGAGGCCGACGCGGAGGGGAGTGCCAGTCATGCCCCCCACTTTCGCAACGCTGTTGCCAAAGTGCAAGCGAACGGGAGAATGGACGGGTGAACAGGACGAACGACGGCATGGGCGGGGCCCAGCAGGGGGCGAACCTGCTCGCCCTGCGCAGCCACAACACCGCGCTCGTGCTGGACCTGCTGCGGACCGCCGGGGCGGACGGCATCAGCCGGCTGGAACTCGCCGAACGCACCGGGCTCACCCCGCAGGCGGTCAGCAAGATCACGGCCCGGCTGCGGGAGGACGGCCTCGCGGCGGACGCGGGACGCCGGGCGTCCACCGGCGGCAAGCCGCGCACGGTGCTGCGCCTGGTGCCGGAGGCGGGACACGCGGTGGGCGTGCACCTGGACCGGGACGAGACCCGGGCGGTGCTGGCCGACCTCGACGGGACGGTGGTGGCCCGGCGGAGGGCGCCGCTGGACCTGGGCGCGGGGGCGGAGGCGGTACTGGCCGGAGTGGCCGGCGTGGTGGAGGCGCTGAGGGGCGACGGGGCGGGAGCGCGGACGCCGTTGGGCGTGGGGGTCGCGCTGCCCGGGCCGCTCGATCACCGGCGGGGTGTGCTGCACCGGGTGACGGGGTTCCCCGAGTGGGACGGCTTTCCGCTGCGGGACGCGCTGGCGGAGGTGCTGGGGGTGCCGGTCGTCGTCGACAAGGACACCAACGCGGCGGCGCTGGGGCTGGCGGTGGGCGGCGAGGGCGGCTCCTTCGCCTATCTGCACCTCGGTACGGGGCTCGGTGCGGGGCTGGTGATCGGGGGGAGCGTGCACCGGGGACCGCGCACCGCGGCGGGGGAGTTCGGGCACCAGGTGGTGCAGCTCGACGGGCCGCCGTGCGGGTGCGGCGACCGGGGATGCGTGGAGGCGCTGTGCCTGGGGGCCGTGGCACGCGGCGAGGTGGGGGAGGCGGCGCGCGTGCTGGGGGCGGGGGCCGCGAACCTGGTGGGGCTGCTCGACATCGACCGGATCCTGCTGGGCGGGCGCACCGTGGAGGCGGACTCGGCGGCGTTCGTACGGGGCGTGCGGGCCGTGCTGGACGCCCGTGCGGAACGGACGGGGGACAGGGCGGTGCCGGTGCGGCTCGCCCCCGGGGGCACGTTCGGGGTGGCGGAGGGGGCGGCGCAGCTGGTGCTGGCTCCGGTGTTCGGACGGGGGGACGCGTGAGGAACCCCGCGGGCGGGGGCGCGGAGCGGCGCCGCCGCGCACCGCGCACGGACGGTGCCGCGGCAGGCCGCCGAACGGACACGGACCCGCGAGGCGGCGGCGGCCTTCTGTCATCCTCCTTGCCATGTCCGCACGAAGACGAAGACTGCCCCGGCACCGTGCCTGGCCCCTGACCACCACCGACGTCACCGAGTGTCTCGGCCCGCACATGAGCCGCGTCACGGACCTGCGGTTCCTCACGGGACACGACAGCGGGACCATCGTCCTGGGAGCGGCATGGGTCGCCCCGAACCCCCGCAACTACGGCCGTGGCATGGACCCGGACATGGTCGGCTTCCGCATCGACGTCCACCCGGTCGACGCCACCGTTCGTGCCGCCACCCGCGCCGTTCTCCGGGAGTCGGCCCTCCCGCAGCTCCACGCATGGGTCACGCGGGCGATCGCCGCCGACGAGACGTGGCAGTTGACCGACCACCAGCGTTACTGGCGGCTCACCGACGGCCGCCTCACCCACCACGACGAGGCGTGAGAAACGAACCGCACCGGGCTACTTCGCGGTCAGCGCGGTGACCAGTTCGTCCAGACCGCCGAACCGCCCGGCGGGCTGGTCATCGCCGTGCCGGGGGCGTCGCCGCCCGCCGGCCGGGCCGGCGGGGGACGGGGGCGCGTCACGCGGGGCGGCGCCGGCGGGTGCGGGCGGGGTGGACGGGCAGCGCGAGGGACGCTCGTGGTGTGCGCGTCGGAGCGGGGACGCACGGCGGCCGTTCCCTCGTGATCTCGGTCTGTTTAGGCTGGGGCGCACGGCAGGACCGCGTACGGCAGGAGATCCCGCACATGGCAGACCGCAAGCCCATCGCATCGTGGCTCACCGACATGGACGGCGTGCTGATCCACGAGGGCGTACCGATCCCCGGCGCCGACGCGTTCATCAAGAAGCTGCGCGAGTCCGGCCGGCCCTTCCTGGTCCTCACCAACAACTCGATCTACACCGGGCGTGACCTGCACGCCCGGCTGCGCCGCATGGGCCTGGACGTCCCGATCGAGAACATCTGGACCTCCGCCCTCGCCACCGCCCAGTTCCTGGACGACCAGCGCCCGGGCGGGTCGGCGTACGTCATCGGCGAGGCCGGGCTCACCACCGCGCTGCACGACATCGGCTACGTCCTCACCGACCACGAGCCCGACTACGTGGTGCTGGGGGAGACGCGGACGTACTCGTTCGAGGCGATGACCAAGGCGGTCCGGCTCATCAACGACGGCGCCCGATTCATCTGCACCAACCCCGACGAGACCGGCCCGTCCGCCGAGGGCCCGCTCCCGGCGACCGGCGCGGTGGCCGCGCTCATCACCAAGGCCACCGGCAAGCAGCCGTACTTCGCGGGCAAGCCGAACCCGCTGATGATGCGCACCGGGCTGAACACCCTCGGGGCCCACTCCGAGAGCAGCGCGATGATCGGCGACCGCATGGACACCGACGTCCTGGCCGGCATGGAGGCCGGAATGCAGACGTTCCTGGTGCTCACCGGCCTGACCCGGCCGGAGCAGGTGGAGGACTTCCCCTACCGGCCGTCGAAGGTCGTCGACTCCATCGCGGACCTCGTCGACCTGATCTGACGGCGTTCACCCGTCCGGAGCAGGCGTCGCCCGCGCGGGCATGCGGGACCCGGCCCTCCGGGGGACCCTCCAGATGTCTGGAGGTTCACGATGGGTTCGGTGCGTGACACGCTCCGTGCGGACGAGGAGTGCCGGGACCGGCCTCCCTCCGGTACGGGGCGGCTGTTCGCCGGAGTGGCCTGGCTGGTGCTGCTGCTCGGGCTGTGGACGTGGGGCGGCGGGGGACCGGACGGCTTACCCGCCGGGAGCACGGCGGGGCCCGCCACCGGAGACATGGCGGCCGCGGGGCGGCCGGACCCCCCTGCCGCGGACAGCCCGGCCACCGCGGCTACTGCGGCAACCCCGGCCACCGCGGTCCCCGCGGTGCCGCGGCGTCCGGAGATCCCCGGCCTCGGCCTGCGGGCGCCCGTGGTCGCCGGTGCGCCCAACGCGCGGGGCGTCCCGCGGCCGGCGGGGCGGGCGGGCGCGGTCGCCTGGTACCCGGACGGCGCGACCCCGGAGGCCGCGGGCCTCGTCCTGCCGGCGGGCCCGTCCGGCGCCGGGGGCCGGATCGCCGTCGGACAGGAGGTGCGGGTGGTCCGCGCGGACGGCGGGGTCGACGGGTTCACCGTCGCGGAGGTCCGCGGCGGGAGCGACGCCCGCCAGGTGTCCGGAGCGCGGCGCGACGGGCTGCGGCTGATCCTCTGCGGCAACGACGCCGGCCGGACGTCCGGCGGCTGCGCGAGCCCCGTCGTCGTCCTCGCCCGTCCGACCGGCGGGTGACCGCCCGGGCGAGGCGGGCACACGGCCTCGTGGGTGCCGCGGGACGTATGTCAGGATTGGGGCTCGGAAAACATGGAACAAGTGCACCCAAGGGGGGTTGGATGTACGGCAGCAGGGGGGTCGGGGCGTTCGCCGGGAGGCGGGCGTCGGCAGCGGTGCTGGGGGCGGCGCTGCTGGTCACGGGGTGTTCCTCCGGTGACGGCGACGGCGACGGCCGGGGCGACGCGGCCGACGCGGCCGTCACGCAGCAGCCGAAGGAGACCGACCCCTTCTGGGTCAACCCCGACGGCCTGTCCGTCCGCAAGGTCGCCGAACTCCAGGGCGACGGCAAGAAGGCGGAGGCCGAGCAGATCCGCAAGATCGCCGAGCAGCCCGTCGGCGAGTGGATCAGCCCGGAGAAGCCCGAGGAGCAGGCCCGCGGTTACACCGAGGGCGCCGAGAAGGCCGACCGCACCGCCCTGCTGGTCCTCTACAACATCCCGCACCGCGACTGCGACCAGTACTCACGCGGCGGCGCCGCCGACGGCGACGCCTACCGGGACTTCGTCGACGCCGTGGCCCGCGGCATCGGGGACCGCCCGGCGACGGTGATACTCGAACCCGACGCGGTACTGCACCTGGTGGACGGCTGCACCCCGCAGCAGTACCACGAGGAGCGCTACGACCTGCTCAGCGGCGCCATAGACAAGCTCAAGGGCCTGAAGAACACCAAGGTGTACCTCGACGCGGGCAACGCCGGGTGGGGCAACCCCGACCAGATCTTCGACCCGCTCAAGCGGGCCGGCATCGACCGGGCCGACGGCTTCTCGGTGAACGTGTCGAACTTCTACACCACCGAGGAATCCATCGCCTACGGCAAGCGGCTCTCCGCCAAGGTGGGCGGCAAGCCGTTCGTCATCGACACCAGCCGCAACGGCAACGGCCCCTACACCGAGGGCGACCCGAAGGAACGCTGGTGCAACCCGCCCGGCCGCGCCCTGGGCGAGACCCCCACCGTGGACACCGCCGACCCGCTGGTCGACGCCTACCTGTGGGTGAAGCGGCCCGGCGAGTCGGACGGCGAGTGCAAGGGCGGCCCGAAGGCCGGCCAGTGGTGGGCGGACTACGCCCTGGAACTGGCCAAGGGCTCCTGAGAAGCAGCGCGAAGTGCCCCGCACCCCCTCGGGGGTGCGGGGCACTGACGTGCGCGCGGCGCCAGGGGTGTCGAAGTCCCCCTAGGGCACCTGCACCCACTGCGCCTTGCTGGGCGTGCCGTCACCGGTGTTGACGAAGAGCATGTACCAGCCCGCCTGCACCAGGTTCCGGTTCTTCGGGACCGTCACGGTGATCTTGTCGCCGTCGGTCGTGAAGTCCAGCTCGATCGACCGCTGGTCCACGTCGGTCACGTGGGTCGAGGCGCTCGGCCGGATCAGCCGTACGCTCTTGACCGACGCGGCGTCCTTCGAGGTGAAGGTGCCGGACCCGCCCCGCTTGATGGTCCCGGGACCGTCCTTCAGTTCGGGCTGGGCCTCCTCGCCGTACAGGTACGGCGGGGTGTAGATCTCGACGCGCTGCTCGAACTCGCCCGGCTTGGTGTTCGCCTTGTCGGCGTAGAGCGAGTCGGAGCCGAAGAACATCAGGCGGCCGTCGGGCAGCAGGATGGAACCGGAGTGGTAGTTCCGGCCCACCAGCGGGTCGGCGACCCGCCTCATCTCGTTCTTCGCCGTGTCGTAGATCCGCGCCTCGAGGATGTTGGAGTCGCTGCGGCCGCGGTAGTCCTCCGAGCCGCCGGAGATCAGCACGTCGTCGTTGGGCAGGATCGAGGCCTGCGGGTAACGGGTGCCCTTGTCCATCGAGGGACCGTCGACGAACTTCGGGTCGTCGGCCTTGAGGTCGACGATCCGGGTCTTCTCACTGGCCAGCCGGGACTCGCCGACCCCGCCGCCGCCGATCACCATGTACTTCTCGTCCTGCGCGGGCGGCAGCAGCACCGTGCCGGAGGTCTCCAGCATGTTCGGGTCGCTCAGCCCGGGGACCTTCTCGAACTTGTTGGACTCCACGTCCCAGATGCCCGGGTCGCGGCCCACGTCGTCCGGCCCGTAGCCCGCGTTCGAACCCGAGTAGAACACCTTGCCGTTCTGCATCAGGAACAGCGCCGGGTACGTCGGGAACTGGCGGACCTTGTCGGTGTAGGTCCACTTCTTGGTCTCGGGGTCGTAGATCTCGTTCTTGCCCGGGACCAGCTGGCCGATGTCGTCGAGGCCGGAGACGCTGAGGATCTTGCCGTCGCTCAGGGTGGTGAGCGTCGGGTACCAGCGCGACTCCTTCATCGGGTCGACCTTGATGTACTTCTCGGCGATCGGGTCGAACTCGAAGGCGTCGTCGATGCCCTGGAAGTCCTTCTTGTCCAGGGCGAGCTTCTCGGCGATGCCGTACGTGTTCTGCGCGTCCTCGCCGGAGAGCCCCTGCACGGTGTAGTTGTCCTGCGTGCCGGTGGCGTACTTGTTGCCGTTCTTCTCCGCCTCGACGTAGGTACGGCCGTAGCCCGGGGTGTTGCCCAGGAACGCGCCGGTCTCCTTGTCGAAGTTCTTCGTCGCGCGCGGGACGAGCACGGGGTCCTTCGAGACGAAGGTCTTGCCGTTCTCCTTGCCGACGAATTTGGTCCCCGCCGGCAGGGTGATCGGCTTGTCCGGGTTCTCGTTGTGGACGACCATCAGGCCGCCCGCCTTCTTCACGTCACCCTTGAGCTTCTCGTACCGCTTGGTGCCGCCCGCGATGAGCAGGTTGCCGTTGGCCAGCTGGGTGTGGCCGGTGCAGAACAGGTCGGCGGGCGTCGGCACCTTCTTGATGGTCCCCTTGACCGGGTCCCAGATCCGGGTGTCGTACTGCTTGGCGTCGAAGTTGTCCTGGTTGTTGCCCGAGCCCGCGACGAGCAGCACCTTGCCGGTGCGCAGCAGCGCCGCGTGGATCGTGTTCTGCCGGTACTCCTCGGGAAACTCGACGATCTCCCACTTGCCGTTCGCGGCCTTGTACTCCGGCTGGTTGATCTTGTACTGGTGGTATTTCTCGGTGCCGACGCGATACAGCCACGGCCCGTTCATCCCGGCCAGCGCTAGTACCACCGCCGTGCCTATCGCGATACGACGGGCGCGACGGCGGCCTGCACGGTCAGTCATTCCTTACGTCCCCCAAGTCCACCAAGGGCGATTTGCATGGTCTGGTCGTTACCGGGGTTGGCGCCCCCGGGCCCTCCCGGCCCTTCGGGGCCGCCCGATCCGCCCGGTGCGCCGTGGGAGCCGGCCCAGCTGGGCCGGGCGTGCGGCTCGTGCGGGGCGTACGGCTGCTGCGCCTGCGGCAGCTCCTGCGTCCGGGGCGCCTCGGCGGCGTCCGGCTGCCGTCCCCCCGCGTGGGCACCGGGCTTCTTCCGGTCCTGCCGCATGCCGTGGCGCCAGGCGAACATCGGCGCGGCGGTGATGAGCAGGGCGAAGGTCGCCCAGATGACCATCGCCGGGTGCGAGTGTCCGTAGACGAAGCCCGCGGCGATGGAACCGGCGAAGATCAGGATGAAGTACCAGTGGTACCGGAAGGTTCCGAACCAGGTGTCCGGGCTGGCCGAGTCGCCCTTGGGGGTGACCACGAACTTGCTCTTCTTGCGCAGGACGGAGTCGATCAGCGCCTTCGCGTAGAGCGGTGCCGACAGCGCGGACATCACCATGCCGGCCACACCGCCGGAGCCCTCCGGCTCGTGCGGCGAGACGTTGTGGCGGCGGTTCCAGATGTAGAGGCCGATCTGCAGCGCCGAGGCGTTGCCGTAGAGCATCAGCCAGATGGTGGGGTCGATGTTCACACCCGAGGCGCCCAGGCCCAGGAACAGCGCGCAGCTGATCGCCGCGAGGATCCAGTTGAGGGCCGACATCGGATAGAAGATGATCATCATCGTGTAGTTGAAGAGCTTGCTCGGCGGGAGCGAGTAGAAGCCCTTCCAGTACTGGCCGATGATCGTCTCGTACGTGCCGCGCGACCAGCGCATCTGCTGGGTGAAGAAGTCGGTCCAGGCGTTGGGGCCCTCACCGACGGCGAGCACGTCCGGGGTGTAGACCGAGCGCCACTTCCTGCCCGTCGCCGGGTTCTTGTGGCGGTGCATCTCGAAGCCGGTCGCCATGTCCTCGGTGATCGAGTCGTACAGACCGCCGATCTGCTTGAGGGCCTTGATGCGCACCGCGTTGGAGGTGCCCACGAACATCGGCGAGCCGTAGCGGTTGCCGGCGCGCTGGATCAGCGCGTGGAAGAGGAACTGCTGGGACTCGGCGGCCTTGGTGACGAAGTTGTCGTAGTTGCCGTAGACCTGCGGGCCGATGACGAAGCCGACGTCCGGGTCGCGGAAGAAGCCGAGCATCCGCTCCAGGTAGTTCGGCAGCGGGATGTGGTCGGTGTCGACCGACGCGAAGTACTCGTAGTCGTCGCCGTGCGCGTCCAGCCAGGCGTTGTAGTTGCCGTGCTTGGTCTTGGCGCGGTGGGCGCCCTTCTTCTGGTTCCACTTCGCGACGCCCTTGCGGGAGAAGTGGCGCACGCCGAGCCGGGCGCAGACCTCTTTCACCTCGGGGTCGTCGCCCTCGTCGAGCAGCCAGACGTGCATGGTGCCCCGGTGGCGGATCTTGACGGCCGCCTCCAGGGTCTTCGTCACCATCTCGATCGGCTCCTTGCCGGGCACGAACGAGGTGAGGAAGGCCACGCGGGTGCCGGTCTCGGGCACCACCGGGATCGGGTCGCGGGCGACCAGGGTGGCGTGCGCGTTCGACAGCACGTTCATGCAGCGGAAGAACTCGATCAGGCCGATCGAGACGAGCATGACGATGTCGAGGGCCGGCAGCCACTCGAACTCGACGTAGTCCCGCTCGGTCCAGTGCGCGGGCTGGAGCAGCCACACCAGCAGCACCAGCGACAGCACCGGGGCCGCGGCCAGCATCAGCGCGATGCGGATGCGGTGCGGCTCCTGGCCGATCAGCGAGCGGTACTGGACCTTGTAGGGCTTGTTCGGATCGGGCTGGGTGAGGGGACCCGCGAGCCGGCTGTAGTGCTCGTAGTCGTATCTCGGCAGCGTCTTCTTGATCCGGCGGAACGTGCCCGTGTTTCCTGTCCTGTGCGCAGGCACCCTGAGCTGGGTGGTCTCGGACGGGTCGTCGTCCTTCCGGGCGCCCGTCGGCGTCGACGTCATGAGTCATCCCCCCACACGCGCCCCGCGCGTGTTTCGTCGCTTCCTTACGTCCGCGGCGGTCCCCCTCGACCTCCACGTACGTGTCAATGGTTGACCGCTGTCACCACGTCACCCACACCTTATAGACACGGCACAGCGCTCTTCCGGTTGCATGATGCCCCCCTCGGCATCACCCGCCGAACGGGGTCCCTGACCCCGCTCCGCCGGCAACCGGTTCCCTTTCCCCCCAACAACCGCGCATCCGCGGTTTCTTGAAGAGACCAGGGTCTACGGTGTTCATCATGATCGCAAGGTGCGAAACACGGTGTACACCGGGCATACGCGGCCATTGTGACGCCCGGGGAAGAGCGGTGGGGCCGCTGTTCCATACGGGGCGCGAGGGGGTTCCGCTCAACGGGCGCGAGGGGAGAACCGGCCAAAACCGACGGGCCCCCCGTCTGCACGAGGGGCCCGTCCTGTCGGTGCGCCGCCAGGGACTCGAACCCCGGACCCGCTGATTAAGAGTCAGCTGCTCTAACCAACTGAGCTAGCGGCGCGCGCTGACGGCGTAACTCTACAGGACCCCGGAGGCTGCCTCGGACCACCCGGGCCGCGCGGCGTCCGAGGCCGTCCCACCCGGGCGCTTACGTCGTTCGGACCGTCAACATGCGCGTGCGCTGGACGGTTGCCAGACTGGCCGTCGTGCGCAGTCGTGGAGGAACCGGCCGGGAGTGTGAGGGGAATCGCATGGAGTCTCCGGTGTTCGCGGACGTCGCCCCGGCCGGTGACCGCGACCGTCCCGGCCGTGTGTTCGACGTGGCTTGTTCTGATCCCGGCGCGCACGACACGTACGTCACGGAACCCGGCCGGACGCCCGTCCGCCGCGGTGCCGGGCCGTACCGTGCCCCGCTGCCGGGCCGACGCCGGACGGCGGAGACCCGCGGGGTGTGCCAGGAGGCGCGGGGGTGGCGGGGCGCCGCCGCCGCGGACGGGCCGCCGGGCCCGCCGGCCCGCGAGTCACCGGTGTCGCGGGAGGGTCGGGGAGGCCGTTGCGGAGCTTCCGCTTCCGCGTGGGGCGGAGGGCTCCTCGTGCCGGGCCGGCCGGGCCCGGACACCTGGCGGCAGCTCTTCTCCTGACGGTGTCCCCGGCCCGCAGGCAGTTCCACCGGCCACCGGGCACTGACCGGCGGCCGGGTCCCCGAACGTGACGCATCTGGCGCGGAGGCTGGAGGCAGGCGCGCATGACCACGACGACGTCCCACATCCCCGAGCACGTCCCCGAGCCCGGGCAGCCGCCGGACGGTGCGGCGGCCGCCCGGCCGGTCCGGCTCATCCACACCGAGTCCACCACCGAGATCCCCCTCCACCTGCTCTTCCGTGACGACCGGGGCGGTGACGACGCGTCCGGGCCGGGCCCGGTGCGGGTGCGGCCCGCGGTCGTCGCGCACCGGCCGGGCGCGGGGCGGGACAAGGGGGAGCGGTCCCGCCCGGGGGTCACCGACCGGTCCCGCCCGGCCGTCGCCCAGGTCGATCCCGCGCTGGTGGAGCGGCCCGCCCGGGTGCTGCCCGGAGCCGTGGGAGTGGTCGCGGGACTGGTCGGGACGGCCGGGTGCGCGGCCGCCGCCTGGTGGGCGGGTGTGACACCGGCGTTCGCCGTGGAGGGGCTGGGGGTCCCGGCGCGGGCCGGTGCGGCGGGGCCCGGTCCCGCCCAGTGGGCGGCGTTCGCGGGCGCCGGGACGCTCGGGCTGTTCGGGTTCGGCGGGCTGGCCCGCGGCAGCACCGGGCGGGCGTGGGTGCTCGGCCTGTTCGGCCGCTACCGGGGGACGGTGCGGCGCACGGGCCTGATGTGGGTGAACCCGCTGCTGCTGCGCCGCCGGGTCGACGTGCGGCTGCGGCACTGGCGGGGCGAGCCGATGCCGGCGGCCGACCGGGGCGGGGTCGCGCTGCGGGTGGCGGTGCAGGTGGTGTGGCGGGTGCGGGACACCGCGCGGGCCACGCTGGGTGTCGAGGACCACGAGCGCTACCTGCGCGAGTGCGTGGAGTCGGCGCTGCTGCGCGTCCCGGTGGCGGCGCCGGGGGCGGGGCGCGGTGAGGTGGAGGCGACGCGGGACGCGTTGACCCGGCTGGTGGCGGCGGACACCGGGCCGGTGGGGGTGGAGGTGTTCGCGGTGCGGCCGGTGCGGGTGGAGTACGTGCCGGAGGTGGCCGCCGCGATGCACCGGCGCCGGATCGCGGCGCTGGACGCCCAGCACCGGGCGAGTGTGCTCAGTTCGGTCGTGGATTCGGTGGAGGACACGGTGACCCGGCTGACGATGCGAGGGCTGGTGGCGCTCGACGACCACGAACGCAAGGTGCTGGTGAAGGATCTGACGGTGGCGTTCTGCGCGGGCCGGGGGGAGACGGGGCCGTGAACGGAAGGAGAACCGGGCCTGCGATTGGTATGGACATGTTCAAGGGGCGCCCATAATCTGAACTTGGTCTAGACCTACTCGCACGGCTCACCGAAACTCCCCCACGTTCACCAGGAGCGGCAGCATGCGCACACGGACCAAGCTGTACGCAGCCGCGGTGGGACTGGCCACGACCGGAGCACTCGTGTTCTCCTCCGGTGGTGCCAGCGGCCACGGCTACACCGACCTGCCGGTCAGCAGGCAGAAGCTCTGCCAGAACGGCACGGTCACCAACTGCGGATCCATCCAGTGGGAGCCGCAGAGCGTCGAAGGACCGAAGGGCTTCCCCGCCTCCGGGCCCGCCGACGGACGGATCTGCTCGGCGGGCAACACGCCGTTCGCCCAGCTCGACAGCCCGCGGACCCCGTCGGGCGGTGCCTGGCCGACCACCCGCGTGTCCGGCGGCCAGAACTACACCTTCCGGTGGCAGTTCACGGCCATGCACGCCACCACCGACTTCAAGTACTACGTCACCAAGCCGGGCTGGAACCAGAACCACAACCTGGCCCGGTCCGACCTCAACCTCACACCGTTCCTGACGGTGCCCTACAACGGCCAGCGTCCGCCGGGGACCCTGTCGCACAGCGGCCGGCTGCCGTCCGGGCTCAGCGGCCACCACGTGATCCTCGCGGTGTGGACGGTCCACGACACGGGCAACGCGTTCTACGCCTGCTCCGACGTCACGTTCTGACCCCGCCCGAACACGTCAAAGGGCCTCTCGCTCCCACGAGAGGCCCTTCCAGGTGCGCCGCCAGGGACTCGAACCCCGGACCCGCTGATTAAGAGTCAGCTGCTCTAACCAACTGAGCTAGCGGCGCATGACTCCCGCCGTCCGCTTCCGCGGTCGGCGACAGAAAAATACTACCCGGTCCCGGGGGGTGGTTCCGACCACCCGCCCGGGCGCCGGACAGGGCCGGGACAGCACACCTAGATCGTCAGCGAGAGCAGGACCGGCGCGGCGTTGCGGTTGAGGGTGTCGGCGGCCCGGCGCAGCCGGTGGGCGTGCTCGACCGGGAGGGACAGCGCCAGACAGCCCACCGAGGAACCGGCCGTGATCGGGACGGCCGCGCAGACCGTGCCCACCGCGTACTCCTGGAGGTCCAGGACCGGCACCGTGGGCGGCTGCGACGCGAGCCGGGACAGCAGCAGCCGGTCGCTGGTGATGGTGCGCGAGGTGAGCCGGGCCATCCGGTGCCGGGCGAGGTGGTCGCGCCGGCCGTCGTGGTCGAGCTGGGTGAGCAGGCTCTTGCCCATCGCGGTGGCGTGCGCCGAGGAGCGGAAGTCCACCCACTCGTTGACCTTCGGGGTGGCCGGGCCGTCGGCGTACTGGGTGACCTGTACCTCGCCGTCGACGTACCGGGTGATGTAGACGGCGGCGCCCACCGAGTCGCGGAGCCGGTCCAGGGTCTGCTGGAGCTGGTCGCGCAGTGCCCGCTCGTGCCCCTCGGCGGAACCGAGGCGGGCGAAGGCCGCCCCGGTGACGTACGCCCCGTCGGCCGTCTGCTCCACGTAGGCCTCGCGGCGCAGCATCCGCAGCAGCGTGGTCAGCCGCTCCGCGGGAATGCCGCTCTCGCGGGCGAGTTCGGTGTCGTTGACTCCTGTGCCGCGCCGCGCCACGGTCTCCAGGACGCGCAGGGCGTCCTGGACCGAGTGGTACGACGCGCTCGGCTCCTGCCTCAGCGCCACGGTTTCCCCCTGCGCTCGCTCGTGGGTCCTCTCGTCACGTCCCCGTCCGCCCGGACACGGCCAAGGGCCGCGATCCGGTCAGCCAATCCCCTCCACGATAGCCGTCAAGCGGCTTCCGGGAAGCGGGGGTTGACGAGATCGCGGCCCTCCCAACTGCGACGCCGACCCACTGGCATATGCCAATGGGATGACCCAGAGCGTGGACCTCGGGCGTTGCCCGCGTCACGGCCCGTGACTACAGGACCGCGCTGAGAAATTCCCGCGTCCGGTCGTTCTCCGGCTCGTTGAAGATCTTCTCCGGCGGACCCGTCTCGATCACCCGGCCCGCGTCGAACATCAGCACCTGGTCGGAGATGTCCCGGGCGAAGTTCATCTCGTGCGTCACGCAGAGCATGGTGATGTCGGTGGTGCGGGCGATCTCCCGCAGCAGGTCCAGGACGCCCGCGACCAGCTCCGGGTCCAGCGCCGAGGTCACCTCGTCGAGGAGGAGCACCTTCGGCCGCATCGCCAGCGCCCGCGCGATCGCCACGCGCTGCTGCTGGCCGCCGGAGAGCTGGGACGGGCGGGCGTCGCACTTGTCGGCCAGGCCCACCATGTCGAGCAGGCCCTTGGCCCGCTCCGCCGCCTCGTCCTTGGACATGCCGAGCACGGTGACCGGAGCCTCGGTGATGTTGCGCAGCACGCTCATGTTCGGGAACAGGTTGAACTGCTGGAACACCATCCCGATCTGCTTGCGCACCTCCCGCCGCTCCTTCTCGGTCGCCGGGAAGAGCTTCTGCCCGTCCACGGTGATCGTGCCCTCGTCGGGCTTGAGCAGCGTCATCAGCAGCCGCAGGATCGTCGTCTTGCCCGACCCGGACGGGCCGATCAGGGTGACGTGCTTGCCGGCGTCGACGGAGAAGTCCAGGTGGTCGAGGACGGTGTTCGTCCCGAACCGCTTGGTGACCTGCTCCAGGCGTATCAGCTCGCCGGAGCTGCGCCCGGGGCTTTTCTCGGGGTGGGGAAGAGTGTCAGTGGGCAAGGCGTCGCTCCAGGGCTCGCAGGGCAAGGGAGGCCAGGTAGGAGACGATGATGAAGGCCACGCCGATCACCGTCAGGGGCTCGGTGAACTGGAAGTTCTGCTGCGAGAACAGACGTGCCTCGCCGAGCATCTCCAGCACCGTGATCGCCATCAGCAGCGGCGTGTCCTTCAGCATGGAGATCACGTAGTTGCCGAGGGCCGGGACCACACGGCGGATCGCCTGGGGCAGCACCACGGCCGTCCAGGTCCGCCGCACCGGCAGGTTGAGCGCCGTCGCGGCCTCCCACTGGCCGGCCGGCACCGCCTCGATGCCGGCCCGGTAGACCTGCATCGTGTACGTCGAGTAGTGCAGCCCGATGGCGACCACACCGGTGGTCAGCGCCGAGAAGGTCACGTTCCACTCGGGCAGCACGTAGAAGAGGAAGAACAGCTGCACCAGCAGCGGGGTGTTGCGGACGAACTCCGTGACCGCGCCGACGGGCCAGGTGACCCAGCGCGAGGGCACCCGCATCAGCAGCGCCCACACCAGGCCGAGGACGAACGACAGCAGCGACCCCAGGACGAGGATCTGCAGGGTGACCAGCAGACCGTCCCAGAAGTGCGGCATGAAGTCGGAGACCGCGCTCCAGTCCCATTCCATCAGGCGGCACCCCCCACGTTGCTCGTCTCGGGCCGCTTCAGCTCCGTGTCGGGCTCGCGCACCGGTGCCTTCCCCACGCCCGTCTTCAGCTTCTTCTCCAGCCCGCGCATCACCCGCGTCAGCAGGAACGCGATCACGAAGTAGATCAGCAGGACGTACGTGTAGATCTCCGCGCTCTCCTGCAGCGCCAGGCGCACCAGGTTGCCGCTGAACGCCAGGTCACCCATGCCCATGATCGACACCAGGGCGGTGCCCTTGAGCAGTTCGATCAGCAGGTTGGAGAACGGCGGGATCATCTCCGGCACCGCCTGCGGCAGCAGGATCAGCCGCATCCGCTGCCAGGGCGTGAAGCTGAGCGCGATGCCGCCCTCCTTCTGCGCCGGGTCGACCGCGCCGAGCGCGCCGCGCACGATCTCGGAGCCGTACGCCCCGTAGGTCAGGCCCAGCGCCAGGGTGCCCGCCCACATGGGCACGAGCTGCCAGCCGAAGGCCGGCGGCAGCACGAAGAACACCCAGAAGATCATCACCAGTGCGGAGGTGCCGCGGAACACCTCGGTGTAGAAGCCCGCGAGGAAGCGGACGATCCACAGGCGGTGGGTGCGCGCGACGCCGACCACGAAGGAGACGGCCGTCGCCAGCAGCGAGCTGAAGAAGAGCAGCTGGATCGTGACCCAGACACCCTCGAGTACCAGTTCCCACAGTCCGGATGTCATCCGCCGCACAACTCCTTCGCGGTCAGATCGGTCATCTCGTCCTCGGTGAAACCGAAGGGCTTGAGGATGCGCAGCAGTTCGCCGCTCTTCTTGAGCTTGTGCAGCTCGACGTTGAAGGCGTCCCGCAGGTTGGTCTCGTTCGGGCGGAAGGCGAAACCGCCGCCGTCGGTGTGCGGCTCGCCGTCGACGAGGGGCTGGAACGCCTCCGTCGCCTCGGTCTTCGCCGACTTCTTGACCACCTCGCGGACGGTCAGGGCCGTGCCCGCGAAGACGTCCACGCGCCCGGCCTCGACGGCGTTCAGGCCGGCCACCTGGTCGGGCACGATGAGGATGTCGCTCTCCTTGATCCCGGCCTCCACCGCGTAGGCGATCTCGGCGTATCCGGTACCGGTCGCGAACTTGGCCTTCTTCTCCACGACGTCCTTGTAGTCGCGCAGCCCGAGCGGGTTGCCCTTGCGCACGATGAAGGCGTCGAGCATCTGGTAGTCGGGGTCGGAGAAGATGACCTGCTGGCAGCGGTCGGGGTTGATGTACATCCCGGCCGCCACCACGTCGAACTGCTGCGACGCCAGACCCGGGATGAGGGAGCCGAACTCCGTCGGCACCGGCTGCACCCGGTCCACTCCGAGCCGCTTGAAGATGACCTTCGCGAGCTCCGGCGCCTCGCCGGTCAGTTCTCCGTTCCTGTCGATGTACCCGAAGGGGATCTCGCCCGCGATGCCGAGCCGGGCCACACCCTGCGCCCTCAGCCGTTCCAGGAGGTCGCCGCCCTTCACGTCGGAGGCGGTGGCCACCCGTGAGCAGCCGGCGGCCCCCAGGGCGCCGAGCGCCGCGACCCCCGCGAGCAGCGACCGGCGAGTGGGCCCGGCTGTCTGGAACCTTCGGTCGGATATGCCCCCCGGAGGGGTTCTGTGTGGTGGAGCCATGGGCGCGCAGCTACCCGAAGCCAGTCCGGTTATGCCGATCTTTTTCAGTCCGATGTCCCGGCCCGGCGCCCCTGACCGCGGGGCCGCCGCGCACCGCCGTGCAGGGTCCGGACGACCGCTGCGGCGCAGTCCCGCTGGTCACGCGCGGCGTCGCCCGCACGGTCCGGCTGCCGGCGACGGGCCCCGGTCACCTGTGCGACCGTCCGGAAAACGCTGCCCCTCCACGGTGACGCCCATTACTCCATATGGGGCGGTAACGAACTCCGCGCACCATTTCCTCTCAAAACGGATATATGGCCACCCCGCGAGGGCCCGGCCGTCACGCCCGTTCCGGGCGATCCGTGCTGCTTCCCCCGCGCGGGCGCCGAGCCGGACACCGCGTCCCCCGGTGACGGCCGCGAGGCCCGCCCCGGCATCCACCCCGGTGGACCCGGCCCTGTCCCGCGAGCGCCACGGCCTGCGGCGTCAGTGACCCGGTACGTACCCGCGCTGCTTGTCGACCACGTTCACCAGGGGCTCGCCCGCCACCCACCGCTCGAACAACTCCACGAACTGTGCGCCGAGTTCGTCCCGCCAGCCGACCGTGTCGCCGCTCATGTGCGGCGACACGACCAGGCCCGGCAGCTCCCAGAGCGGGCTGTCCGGAGTGAGCGGCTCGGTCGCGAAGACGTCCAGCGCGGCCCCCGCGATCCACCGCCCGCGCAGCGCCCCGGCCAGCGCCTCCTCCACGACCAGCTGCCCGCGGCCGATGTTGACGAAGTGCGCGGACGGCTGCATCAGCCCGAACCGGCGGGCGTCGAACATGCCCCGCGTCCCCTCGGTCAGCGGAGCGGCCGCGATCACCCAGTCCGCGCCGGCCATCAGCCGGTCCAGGTCCTGCGGGCCGTGCACGCCGGACCGCGCGGTCCGCCCGACCAGCGCCGTCCGCACCCCCAGCGCGCCGAGCGTGCCGGCGATCGCCCGCCCGATCGGGCCCGAGCCCACCACCACGGCGCGGGTCCCCGCGACCCGGCGCGTCTCCCGGTGCCGCCAGGTCCGCTCCCGCTGGAGCTCCAGCGTCCGCGGCAGGTCCTTGGCGAAGGCGAGGACGAGGGCCGCCACGTACTCGGCGATCGGCCGGTCGAAGATCCCCCGCGCGTTGGTGACGACGGTGTCGGACGCGGCGAGTTCCGGACAGAGCAGATGGTCCACGCCCGCGCTCGCCGTGTGCACCCAGCGCGGCCGGGGACCCTCACCGGGCCACGCCCCGCGCACCGCGTCGGAGGTGAAGTCCCACACCAGCAGCACGTCCGCGAACGGCAGCCGGCCGGCGAGCGTCGAGGCGTCCGCGTGCTCCACCCTGACCCGGCCGGTGAGCCTGCCGAGACGGGGGAGCGGATCGGCGTCCAGGACGAGCAGCGTGGGGGTGGTCAAGGGGTTCGCCTCCAGGCTCTCCGGGCACGGTGCGGCTCCCCGGCGGCAGCCGGTGACGACGGGTCGACCAGGCGCTGACCGGTGGATGACCAGGGCGGACCGACCACGCTCGCACCCGGGCCCGCCTCCGTCAACACGGGCGTTCCCCCGATCCGTTGCGCGCTCCTCCCCGGGGCGGGGCCGGGGCCGGCCCGGACGTCTCCTTCACCGGCCGCGCCCTCACGGGCCCGGCCCCTCCTGAAGGTCACCCACCGGGCGGTGGTGGACTTGGCCCGGCGGGCGGCGGACGGCCTTACGCGCGGCCCGGACGCGCTGTTCCCGTCCCGCACCGGCCCGCCGGCCCATGAGGCCGCCCCCGGCCGGAGGCGGAACCGCGCATACCGGCCATCTCGGCCAACCAGGTGACCATGTGGGCGGCGCTGCGCCGATTGGGTACCCGAGCGGTGGGACCGTATCAGGCGCTGATCGACGCGTCGGCGCGCTCCGGGACCGTTTCGCCGGGCCGGGCGTCCGGTCCGGTACCGCCGGACGTGCCGGAAGAGAAGCAGCAGGAAGGCTGGACATGACCGCACTGGGATTCCTCTATCCGGGCCACTCCGCAGAGGACGACTATCCGCGCATCGAGCAGTTGCTGGGCAGCGACGTCCGGGTGGACCTGGTGCACACCGACATCGGCGAGGACGCGCAGCGGATGGACACGCTGCTCCAGATGGGCGCGCCCGACCGCCTGGCGGCCGGCCTCCAGCAGCTGCGCCTGTCCGGAGCGGACGCGGTGGTGTGGGCCTGCACCAGCGGCAGCTTCGCGCACGGCTGGGACGGCGCCCACGAGCAGGTGCGCAGCCTCGCCATGGCGGCCGGCATGCCCGCCTCGTCCACGTCCTTCGCCTTCGTGCACGCGCTGCGCGAGATCGAGGCGCGGCGGGTCGCCGTCGGCGCCACCTACCCGGACGACGTGGTGGCGCTCTTCGCCGACTTCCTGCGCGCCGGCGGCGTCGAGGTCACCGCCACGCACAGCTCCGGCACCGCCGCCGCGGCCGGCAGCTGGGGCGAGGAGGAGCTGTTCGCGCTGGCCCGCGCGGCCGACACCCCCGACGCCGACGCGGTGCTCCTGCCCGACACGGCCCTGCACACCGTCGCCCACATCCCCGCCCTGGAGAAGGAACTGGGCAAGCCGGTCCTCACCGCCAACCAGGTCACCGCCTGGGAGTGCCTGCGCCTGGCGGACCGCCGGGTGAACGCCCCCGAGCTGGGCGCCCTGTTCACCCGGGAGCCGATCGTCCAGGTGTGACCGCGGACCGCGTCCGGGCCGGTCACGGAATAGAAGGGGTGCCGCGCCTGTTGTCGAGCGGGAACAGAGCACGGCGACACACAGGAGGCACCCCACCGTGGCCGCAGACGACACCGCAGCCGACGGGATACGAGGCACGGCCCACGGGGACGCGCCCGTCCCGCTCTCGGTCCTCGACCTGGTCACCGTGGGCGCGGGCAGCACCGCCACCGACGCGCTGAGGACCAGCGTGGAGCTGGCCCGCCTCGCGGAGTCCCGCGGCTTCCACCGCCACTGGGTCGCCGAGCACCACTCCATGCCGGGCGTGGCCTCCTCCTCCCCGGCGGTCATCCTGGCCCACCTCGCCGCCCACACCGAGCGCATCCGCCTCGGCTCCGGCGGGGTGATGCTGCCCAACCACGCCCCGCTGGTGATCGCCGAGCAGTTCGGCACCCTGGAGGCCCTGGCCCCGGGCCGGATCGACCTCGGCCTCGGCCGCGCCCCCGGCACCGACGGGGCCACCGCGGCCGCCCTGCGCCGCACCGACCGGCTGAACGAGGGCGCCGACGACTTCCCCCAGCAGCTCGCCGAGCTCACCCGCTTCCTCGACGACGACTTCCCCGACGGCCACCCCTACGCCCGCATCCACGCCGTCCCCGGCCCGGTGCAGGCGACCTCGCCCGGCGGCGTGCAGTCCCCGCACCGCCCGCCCCTCTGGCTGCTCGGCTCCTCCGGCTTCAGCGCCCGGCTGGCCGGCATGCTCGGCCTGCCGTTCGCCTTCGCCCACCACTTCTCGGCGCGGAACACGATCCCGGCGCTGGACCTGTACCGCGACTCCTTCCGTCCCAGCGAGGTCCTGGACGCGCCCTACGCCCTGATCGGTGTCTCCGCGCTGGCCGCGGACGACGAGAAGGAGGCCCGCCGCCAGGTGCTGGCCGCCGCGCTCAACATGGTCCGGCTGCGCACCGGGCGCCCGGGGCTCGTCCCCACGCCGGAGGAGGCGGAGGCGTACGACTTCTCCCCGGCGGAGCGGGAGTTCGTCGACTCGTGGAACGCCAACGTCGTGCACGGCACCGCGGACGAGGTCCGCGCGGGCCTGGACGCACTGCGCGAGCGCACCGGCGCCGACGAGCTGATGCTCACCGCCAACGCCCACGGCGGTGACGTACGGCTGCGCTCCTACGAGCTGATCGCCGACGTCTACGGATTGCCCACGCCCGCCTGAACCCCGGGCGTGCCCAGCAGTTCGGAGATGCGGTCCGGCGACACCGGCCTGGAGTACAGCCAGCCCTGACCGGTGTCGCACCCGATCCGGCGCAGCCGGGTCGCCTGCGCCGAGGTCTCCACGCACTCCGCGGTGACGGTCAGGCCGAGCCGGTGGGCGAGCTGCACCATCGCCTCGACGATGACCTCGTCCGCCGGGCTCGCCTTGGCGGTGCGGTCCTCGATCTGGAAGCCCCGCACGAAGGAGCCGTCCAGTTTCAGCACCGACACCGGCAGCCGGCTGAGGTAGGCCAGGTTCGAGTAGCCGGTGCCGAAGTCGTCGATGGCGATGCGCACGCCCATGTCGCTGAGCGCCTTCAGGGTCTGGATCGGCCGGCCGGAGGAGCCCATCACCGCCGACTCGGTCAGCTCCAGCTGGAGCAGTTCCGGCGCGAGGCCCGTCTCCCGGAGGATGTCCGCGACGTCCGCCACCAGGTCGGAGTCCCACACCTGACGGACCGCCACGTTGACGCTGACGAAGATCGGCGGCCCGTCCGGGTGCTCCACCTGCCAGGCGCGGGCCTGCCGGCAGGCGGTGCGCAGCACCCAGCGGCCGAGCGGCACGATCGAGCCGTCCTCCTCCGCCAGGGGGATGAACCGGTTCGGCGTCAGTGTGCCGAAGCGGGGGTGGTGCCAGCGGACCAGCGCCTCCACCCCGTGCACCCGGTCGTCCTCCATGCCCACCAGCGGCTGGTACTCCAGCGCGAACTCGCCCCGGTCGATGGCCGGGCGGAGCGTGGAGGCGAGTGCCTGCCGGGTCACCCGGTGGGCGTTGCGTTCCGGGTCGAAGAAGGTCCAGCGGGCCTTGCCGTCGGCCTTCGCCCAGTACAGCGTCGTGTCGGCGGCCTGCATCAGCGCGGTGGGGGTGGTCCCGGCGGCGTGCCGCTCCACCACCCCGATCGACGCGGAGACCGACAGCCGCCGGCCGGACAGGTCGAACGGCGCCTGGATCGCGTCGAGCAGTGACTCGGCGAGGTCGGCGAGTTGTTCGGTGCCGGTGGAGTCCTCCACGAGCAGCGCGAACTCGTCCCCGCCGAGCCGGGCGACCAGCGGTGTGCCGGTCCTGGCCGCGTCCTTCGCGCACCGGGTGAGCCGCTCGGCGACGGCGGTCAGCAGCTGGTCGCCGACGCGGTGGCCCAGGGTGTCGTTGACGGCCTTGAACCCGTCCAGGTCGAGGTAGCACAGCCCGATCCGGCCGGTGCCGCTCTCCTCGTACGATTCCGCCTCCAGCGCCTCGGTCAGCCGCTCGAAGAACAGGGCGCGGTTGGGCAGCCGGGTCACCGGGTCGTGCATCCGTACGTGCCGCAGGCGCTCCTGGAGTTCCCGGTGGTCGCTGATGTCGGCGACCGACAGCAGTACGCCCCCGTCGTCGGCGGGCAGCGGGGCGACCGTCACCCGCACCCACAGCGCGTGTCCCTCGGGATGTTTCAGCCGCCGGGTGCAGCGCAGCCGGGCCCGCCGTCCGCGGAGCATCTCCCGGTAGGCGTGCCAGGCGCGGGTGTCGGAGGTCAGGTCCACCAGGTCGGCGGCGACGGCCCCGGTCAGGGTGTCCTGGTCGCGGCCCAGCAGGCCGGCGAGGGCCGCGTTGGCCCCGGTCACCAGGCCCTCGCGGTCGACCACGGCCATCGCGAGCGGCGCGGCCGTGAAGACGGAGCGGTACGACGGGGGAGACGGCGCGAGGGCCCGCACGACGGGGGGTCCCGCACCGGCAGAGGTGATGATCTCACTCTCCGTGACGACCCGCCGGTCGAGTTCCGCCGCGGGCGCCGGCCCTTCGGACGTTCCGCTCACCACTCGCTCCCGCAGTGCACTCGATCGCTGTCCGCCGCTGTCCGTGCAGGAAAGTCTCTCAGTACCAGGAAGTGTGCCGATCATAGAGGTCCGCGCCGGGGCCTTCCAGCCACTGTCCGGTCTTCCGTACGGATCCGCATCTCCGCCCGATCGTTTCTGCCCACGGGTGCACGGCTTATGCGGCCCTCCGACCAGTTGTGACGTTCCGTGAGTGAACAGGGTGTCGACCCCGTTCGGCCCCGTTCGGATTTCCGCCGTTCTCACCCGTCCGGTGCAGTTGAACAGGGCGCAGTATGACAAACCACCACAGTCTGGGGTGCGGTGTCCCGCGAACCGTCTCCCGGAGGTCCCCGTGCCGCGTCAGCTCACCCCGGGACGGCTCGGTCGTGAGGCACTGCGCGACCGGTTCCGCCGATCGGGTGCACGGACCCTGGCGGGCCGGCCGGGCGCACGGCCCCGTCTGCGCACGACCGCGGCGATGTGCACCACCATGTCGGCGCTCGCGGCGACCTCCATGGTCAGCGTCCCCTCCCACCCCGAGCCGTTCTCCGCGGCACCCTGCGCCCTCACCCGCACCGACGCCCACCACTCCGAGGGTCTGGACACCTGGAACGCCGCCTACCCCCGCCCCACCCGGTCCCTGGACGCGGTGATGGTGTTCCTCTCCTTCCCCGACTCCCACCCCCTGACCACCCCCGCCGAACTCGCCGCCGACCACTTCCCCGCCACCAGCCGCTTCTTCCGGCAGGCGTCCTACGGCAAGTTCACCCTGCGCCCGCACCCCCTGCGGCAGTGGATCCGCATGCCGCGGCCCTCCACCGCGTACGCCATAGAGCGCGACTGGACCGTCGCCCACCGGGCCGCCTACCTGCGCGACGCGCTCGCCGCCACCGACCGGCACGTCGACTACGCGCGCTACGACGTCGTCTACTTCGTCGCCGACCCGGACGCGCCCGGGGTGGACTCCGACGCCACCAAGGTCGTCAACCTGGACCGTCCGCTGCGCGCCGACGGCACCGACATTCGCCGGGTCGTCACCGTGTTCGAGAACCACCCCCCGGACCGGCTCGTCCTCGCCCACGAGACCGGACACGTCTTCGACCTGCCCGACCTCTACCACCGGCCGGTGGACGGCAAGGGCGACTGGGACACCCACGTGGGGGACTGGGACCTGATGGGCAGCCAGTTCGCCATGGCCCCCGACCTGTTCGCCTGGCACAAGTGGAAGCTGGGCTGGCTGGAACCCCGGCAGGTGCGGTGCGTGCAGGACGCGGGGCCGGTGCGGCTGACGCTGGAGCCGCTGGCGGCGGGGCCCGGGACGCCGGTGACGGGGGCGGCGGGGGCGCCGTCCTTCGGCCTCGGGCGGGGCACCAAGCTCGCCGTCGTGCGCACCGGCGCCGACAGCGCGCTCGCCTTCGAGGTGCGCGGCCGGGCCGGCAACGACACGGCGGCCTGCCGGCAGGGGGTGCTGGTCTACCGGGTGAGCGCCGGCACCCGCTCCGGACGCGGCCCCATCGAGGTCGTCGACGCCCACCCGCACACCGAGGCCTGCGGGGAGGACTCCGTCTACCCGCCCCTCGCCGACGCGCCGGTCGCCCTCGGCGAGAGCTTCACGGTGCCGGGGACGTCCGTACGGGTGGAGGTGGAGGGGCGCACGGCGTCCGGGGCGTGGACGGTGAAGATCAGTACGCGGTAGCCGGGCCCTGTGGCCTGTCCGGACACGAGTGAGGCCCCTCGCTGCTGCGAGGGGCCTCACTCTGTCGTGCGCCGCCAGGGACTCGAACCCCGGACCCGCTGATTAAGAGTCAGCTGCTCTAACCAACTGAGCTAGCGGCGCCTGCTGACGTCGTAGACATTAGCATCACGATCCGCGGGAGGAAAAATCGATATCCGCACGGCCGCGCGGGCCGCCCGCACGGCCGCCCACAGCAGCACCTCCGGACCCGGCAGCCAGGGGCGACGCGTGTCGGGGGCGACCAGCCAGCGGGCGACCGGCACGGCGCCGGCGGAGCCCGCGGGTGCGGGCGCCGGGACGGTCACCGCGTCGCCGGCGCCGTGGCACAGCAGTGGCGGAACGCCGTCCGTCCGCGCGCCCCGCGCACCCCACTCCTCCCACTCCAGGAGGACCGGCAGCCGCTGTGCCGTGCCGGGCGCGGCGAAGAGCAGCGTCCGCCCGCGGAACTCGGCCACGGGGCCGGACCCCGGCCCCTCCTCCCACATCCGGTCCAGCATCCGGCGCCCGAACGTCGCGGGCACGCTCACCACGTCGAAGACCACACCGCAGGGCAGCACGACCGGCGCGTGCGGCCGCTCGCCCCAGTGCGCGAGCGTGCCGCGCTGACACGTCCCGGCCGAGGCGAGCCAGGCGGCGCCGTCCGGGGTGACACCGCTGACGTCGGAGACCTTCCGTGGGCTGCTCATGGGGATACGTCTACCGCCAGTGAGGGAACGGTTCCGCAGAGTTGCGGGAACCGGGGACGCGGCCGTGGGCGAGGAGGTATCGTGCCCACCCGGCATATGCCACGCCCGTTCGAGCGGCATGCCGCTCAGGCGGGTTCGACCTGCCCCGGCCCTTCCCCGCTCCGCATCAGATCCCGGCCGAACTCGACCATCTTCTTCGCGTAGTCCTCGGTCCACTCGGCGCGCTCGGCGATGTCCGCCGCCGTCAGCCGGTCGAAGCGCCGCGGGTCGGCGAGCTGGGCCGCCGCCATCGCCTGGAACTCCGTCGCCCGGTCCGCCGCGGCCCGGAACGCGAGCGTCAGCTCGGTCGCCCGCTCCAGCAGCGCGCGCGGATCCTCGAGCGACTCCAGGTCGAAGAAGTGCTCCGGATCCGAGGCCGCTGCCGCGGGCTCGAACAGCAAGGGCGCGGGGCGTAGCCGCGGCTGTTCCCGACGCGGCGCCTGCTCCGCCATGAGATCTCCTCCACGTACGACGAACGACCCCCGGTAGGCGGGCCACCGTCCATTGTCCCGCGCCCGCGCAAGAGGGCGTCGGCACACGTCGGGATCCGCCGGGCTCGCCGGGGAGCAGGGGTACGGCGGCCACGTGGGGGGCGCATCCGTCAGTCCTTGGCGGTGACCCCCAGGCGGGTGAGGCTGCGGTCGTGGGGGCGGCTGAGGAGGAGGAGGGCGGTGGTAGCGCCGATCAGGGCGCAGAACATGTCCCACTGGGTGTCCCAGACGTCGCCCTGCGTCCCGAGGAACGCGTCGGCCGCCTGTCCTCCGATCACGGCCGCCAGCCACTCCAGCAGCTCGAAGGTGGCGCTGAAGGCGAGGCAGGCGCAGACCGCCAGCGGGGCGAGCCAGCGGCTGCCGCGCAGGGGCGAGGTCCGCATGAGGAGCTCGCGGACCAGGATCGCCGGGACGAAGCCCTGCATGAGGTGCCCGAAGCGGTCGTAGGGGTTGCGCTCCAGGCCGAGCCAGTCGCGTACCCAGTCACCGGCCGGGACCTCGGCGTACGTGTAGTGGCCGCCGACGACGAGGACGACGGCGTGGGCGGCCAGCAGGCCGCAGAGCAGGCCGCTCAGCGGGAACCTGCGGCGCAGCAGGACCGCCATCGGCAGGCCCACCATCACCCACACCGTCTCCAGCACCCAGGTGGTCGGGTCCTTGGCGCCGAACGCCGACGCCACCAGCGCCACCGCGACGAGGACCGCGAGAACGGCGGGCAGCCGACGGCCGCCACGGCCCGGGACGGACAGGGTGCCGGCCGGTGATCCGGCGGGCGCGGGGAAGGACGGCATCAGTGGCTCCTCATGTCCAAGGCCCCCGACTGTCCGGCCGTCCGGCCGCCCGGGGTGTACGGCCATCCTCGGCACGCCCTGACACCCGGGCATGAGTACGCCTACTCAACTACCCGCCCGCAAAACCTCGTTGGCGCCCTGAGTGGGCCGGCCCCGTGGACGGTCAGGGCCGCCAGGGCACCCGGTGTTCGGACAGGTGGGCGAGGACCGCGTGGTTGGCCTCCCAGCCGTCCGGGAATTTGACGAGGGTGCCGAGCTGGACGGGTTCCGTGGACGGGTAGTCGTCCAGGAGGTCGGTGACTCCCTCGCGGCAGACCACGATGCAGGCGTGGCGGTGGCGGGAGGCGAGGACGCACAGGCGGCCGGTCTCCAGGTGGAAGACGGGAGGCCGCTACGGCACCGTGCAAGTGGCTTCCGCAGTCGAGTGCGAGCTTTCAGCAGCTGCTCGCCCTCGCGTCCTGCGGCGTGGACGAAAGTGACGACGACGCACTCGAACGGGTGCCCTGGGCTACGTCGGCAGCGCCTCCGACCGAACCTGGGTGGGGCACGCCGTACCTAGGTCGTTACGTGATCAAGCCTCTCAAAGCAATTCCCAAACGTAACGATCATCACGCGCGTTACGCGCAACTGGGGGTCATTGTCCCTTTACTGACCGTTGACCTGACGCTGCGTAAGGGGGTTAGTTACGGAAGGCAACTATGTGGGCGCTGTGGGTCGGGTGTGGCGGGGATGTGGAGCCGAAGGCGAGGCAGTCGCAGGGCTGTTGGCGTCCTGATGGGCGTGGCATTGGCTTTTGGGTTGACTCCGGCGCTGACCGGTGAGGCCGTGGCGGGTGTACCGGCATCGCCAAGAAACACGGCGGAGGCTGAGGGTGCAGGCGGTCTGACCGAGGCCGATGCGATGGCCATGGCCAAGAAGACCGGTGAACCGGTGGAGATTGCCTCGCTGCGGGGGGAGGCGAGCGAGGTCTTCGCGACTCCGGACGGTCAGTTGCAGGCGCGTGAATACCTACGCCCCGTCTGGACAAGGGACCGCGGTGGTTGGGTGCGCATCGACACCGATCTGACGGCCACGAAGGAAGGCGCCATCGCTCCCAAAGCGTCGGCGACGGACCTGGAATTTTCCGGCGGAGGAGAGAGCCCGCTCGTGCGGATGCGACGCGCCGGGCGCGAGCTGAGCCTGACGTGGCCGACACCGCTGCCAAAGCCCACGGTGGAGGGACCGGAAGCTACGTACCCTTCGGTACTGCCGGGCGTCGATCTGCGCATGACGGCACAGGAGGACGGGTTCACACAGCTCTTGGTGGTCAAGTCGGCCGAGGCAGCTGCGAGCCCTGAACTGACGCAGGTCCGGTTGGCGCTGCAGACACAGGGCTTGTCGGTGGAGGAGACCGACGAAGGGGGTCTTCACGCACTCGACAAGGGGTCCGACGCGCCAGTATTTGAGGCCCCGAGGCCGGTGATGTGGGACTCCAGCCCGGGTGAGGCCCCCGCGGGTGCCGAGCCGGACAGGACAGCCCAAGATGCCGAATCGGCGGTGGTGCAGAACACTGCAGCCGCGACCACAGGCCTTGCGGGCGAGAGCCCAGGGGCTGGAGAGTCGGGCAAACTTGCCCCTGTCGGGGTTGAGGTGCCGGACGGACAGAACGAACTGGTCCTGACGCCGGATGCCGAGATGCTGAAGGGTGAGGACACCACATACCCCGTCTTCATCGATCCGCAGTGGTACTCGCCCAAGGCCTCCGCATGGACGATGGTGTCCAAGTACTGGGCCTCTTCGCCGCAGTGGAAGTTCAACGGCGACTCCGATTCGGGCATGGGCTACTGCAACTGGAATTACTGCAAGCCCAATGACACCAAGCGCCTCTTCTACCGCCTCCCCGTGTCCAAGTTCGCCGGCCGCAGCATCCTGTCGGCCGAGTTCGTCGTGCGCAACACCTGGTCGGCGTCGTGCTCCGCTCGGGGTGTGCAACTGTGGCGCACAAAGGACATCAGTTCCTCGACCACATGGAACTCCCAGAACAGCTCGGGTTTCTGGATCGACCACCTCCAGACCTCCAGCTTCGCGTACGGACACGACGGGTGTGCGGCCAAGGACGCCGAGTTCAACGTCAAGTCGGCAGTGCAGCAAGCCGCGAACGGCAAGTGGTCGACGATGACGTTCGGTCTTCGAGCGTCCAGCGAGACTGACGGCTACGGGTGGAAGCGGTTCTCGGACGACGCCTTCCTGCGGGTCGAGTACAACCGCCCGCCGCCGCAGGTCAAGATGTCGCAGCTGACCATGGAGTACGGCGGCGCCTGCAAAAGCCACTCCGCCCCGGCTCGCATTCGTACGCTGGGCAAGCTGTACGCGGACAACGTCACAGACCCCGACGGCGACACCGTCGCCGTACAGTTCCAGGCCAAGTGGGACTCGGGGGACGGCAAAGGGCTCATCGTCCGCTGGTCTCCCAAGCTGACCAGCTACAAGAAGTCCGGTTCGAACTTCTCCATCACGATGCCCTCGGTGCCGGCGAACAAGACGGCCCACTGGTACGTGAGGTCTCACGACGGCGCGCAGTACTCGCCCTGGTCGACCACGGGTGACCCCACGGCCTGCTACTTCGTCTACGACACCGCGGTGCCGAGGGCGCCCGCTGTCTCCTCCGGGGAGTATCCGGCCTCCGACCCGGACAACCCGGAGGACCCTTGGTATGACGGTGTTGGCAAATACGGCTTCTTCGACATCAAGGCAGCCGACACCGATGTGACCAAGTACTGGTTCGGCATCAACAGTGATCCGACCTCGAAGAACAGCCTCACCACGACATCGGGCGCAGCGAAGACGGCCCCGGTACTGCCGGCCAAACCCGGGCTCAACTTCTTTACAGCTCAGGCCTTTGACGCAGCCGGTAACGGCAGTGAGGTCCGCACCTATCAGTTCAGGGCCAAAGCCGGACAGCCCGAGCGAGCGACCTGGCAGTTCGACGAAGGAGCGGGAGCCACCCAGGCCGTGGGCTCCGCCGGAGCCCGCACCGCCATGCTGCACGGAAACGCCACCATGGGAGCGGAGGGCAAGAAGGGCACTGCTTTGCACGTGGACGGCGCCAGCGGGTACGCGGCCACTGATATACCGACGGTCAACACCGCGAACGGCTTCAGCGTGTCCGCTTGGGTGAAACTCGATGAGATGCCCACGGATGCCGCTGTCGTAGCAGCGCAGCCAGGTAATCACTCACCCGGTTTCGAGCTGTACTACTCCCTCGGCTACAACCGCTGGGTCTTCAACCAGTACACCTCCGACACCCCCGGGGCCTCCATCGCCCGTGCCATGGCACCGCAGGCGGGTGGGGTGAGCGCTGGGGATTGGACTCACCTGGTGGGGGTGTACAGCGGGGGTGACAAGGAACTTCGGCTCTACGTCAACGGAACCCTGGCAGGGGCGACGCCGTACACGACGGCCTGGGACGCACGCCGCGGCCTGCAGATCGGAGCCGCCAACCTCAACGGCAGGGTCACGAACTACTTCCCCGGCACCATCGATGAACTGAGGCTCTTCGACAAGCCGGTCAGCGCTACCGAGGTGACACGCCTGTACGGCCTCGAACCCATCGGTAACGGGCGTACTGCCCGCGCTGTATTCGGCATGGACGAGGAAGCCGGGGCCACCGAGACCGTCGGATACGCGGACACCCAGCCCTTGAAGCTCGTCGGCGGCGCACAGCTCGGAACACCCGGGGTCGCACGCCGCGCGCTGTCGCTGAACGGCAGCAGTGACTACGCCCACACCACTGCTCCGCATGCGGACACCCAGCGGCCCTTCACCATTTCGGCGTGGGCCAGGTTGGATCGCACCCCTGACCAGGCGGCCACGATCGTGGCGCAGCTGGGGCAGAACCGTCCGGGATTCGAGCTGTACTACTCGAAGACCCACAACCGCTGGGGCTTCACGCAGTACTCCGCCGACGTCGCCGGAGCCACCCAGATCCGTGCTCTTCAGCCCGATGGAACCACCGCACGTGTGGGCGAGTGGGTGCACCTGGTGGGCGTCCACGACGCCGTCGCCGAGACCCTCACCCTGTACGTCAACGGGGCGAAAGCCGGCAGCGTCGCGCAGACCAAGCCCTGGTACGCCGGTGGCCGGGTCCAGGTGGGCGCGCTGAGTATCGACGGTGGCCGGCTCATTCAGTACTTCCCCGGTCAGATCGATGACGTGCGAGTGTTCGACCGGCCGGTCTCTGCCGACGAAGTGGGACAGCTGTTCCGGCAACGCCCCCTGGTCAAGGGTCGCTGGTTGCTGGACGAGACCACCACGACCAGTCCAATCACCAGTCCGGACGCCTCCGCCGAGAACCGAGCACTGATCCTGGGCGGCGGTGCGAAGACCGGGGCCGGATGGGTGGACGACGGTGCTCTCGAACTGGACGGGATCGACGACCACGCCGCCACCGCCGCGCCCGTGGTCGACACGAGCGCCAGTTTCACAGTGATGGGCTGGGCCCAGTCCGCAGGTGTGCCGACTGGAAGTGCGGCGGTACTGAGCATGCCCGGCGCTGCCAGCAGCGCCTTCACGGTACGGCACGTACCCGCGCCCGAGGGTGATCAGAGCGCAGGACGGTGGCAGCTTTCGATACCGGATTCCGACGCGGCGGGCGCAACGGTCGTGAGCGTCGAAAACAGCCAGTTCTACGACGCACGAGACTGGAACCACTTGACGATCGTCTACGACGGCTTCACCAAAGAGGCGAGGCTGTACGTGAACGGGGAGTTGGAAGAGGTCGCTTGCGCGGACACCGACGGCGACGGCGAGTCCGACAACTCCACCTGCGCCGACCGGATGTCATGGTCCGAAAACGTGTTGTCGTACAAGGCGGCAGGAGGACTGCAGATCGGCAGAGCCAGAACCTCCGGCGCGTGGGGCGAGTACTGGCCCGGAGCTGTCGACGACGTGTGGGTCTTCCAGGGTGCGCTGAGTGAGTTGCAGATCGCCCGTCTGTCACTGGGCTGGCCCGGGGCCCCCACCGAGGTGCCCGGTACTGACTGAGCCAGAGGAAGTGCCCGGCCCGAAACCGCGGTCATCCAGGAGCCGGCACGGCCACCTTCCTGAGAACGCCAGACAGGCCGTCGGCCTTCTCCATTCGAACCCCACCGCACGGCCCCGTATGACGAAGGACGAGGATGAACGGTAGATCACTGACGCGACTCCGTGCGCTGCGCCGCCGCGTCGCCCTGGCCTCGGCCACGGTCATGGTCGGCACGTTGCTCCAGGCGGCAGCCCAGCCCACCTCGGTCGCGGCCGACCGCGGTACCGGCCGCCCTGACCTGCCCGTGTCGGACAAGCCGGTGGCGGTCTCGGCGGTCCCGGTGACCCCACGAGACCAGACGAAGGGCCCTCGCACACCCGCGAAAGCGCCTCGAGCGGCTTGGCCCCTGGGGGGTGTAGCGACTGTCGACCCGCCCGAGGGTTCCTCGTCCGTCGTCCGGGCCAAGGGGTTGCCGCTGGCCGTGGGCGGCAAGCAGGCACCGGAGAAGATCCGGGCCCGTCTCTTCGACCGCGAGACCGCAGGGCGGGCGGGCACGGACGGTCTGCTGTTCAGTCTGGAGGCCGATGGACCGGCCACAGCCGTCAGGAAGAAGCCTGTTGTACGGGCGCGGCTCGACTACTCCTCCTTCGCCGAAGCGTTCGGGGGCGGCTACTCCGACCGGCTGCGGCTTGTTGAGCTTCCGGCCTGCGCGCTCACCACTCCTGACAAGAGCGGATGTCGTGAGGCCACGCCGGTCGAGGCCGTCAACGACACCGAGGCGAAGACCCTCACCGCCCCGAGCATCATCATGAAGTCCTCCGGCGCTACCGTCCTCGCGGCCGTCGCGGACGATGAAGGCATGGGTGGCGACTACAAGGCCACGCCGCTGTCACCGTCGGCGCAGTGGAGCACCAGCCTCAACACGGGTGACTTCTCCTGGTCGTACGCGATGAACGTGCCTGACGTGCCGGGCGGGTTGGTGCCGAGCGTCGGGATGTCCTACTCCTCGGGTTCCGTCGACGGCCGTTCCGGCAACACCAACAACCAGGGCTCCTGGCTCGGTGACGGCTTCGACATGTGGCCCGGCTTCATCGAGCGGCGCTACAAGTCCTGCACCGACGACGGGGTCGAGCACACCGACGGAGGCAAGCCGGCCGACCTGTGCTGGGCGTACGACAACGCGTTCATCTCCTTCAACGGCAAAGGCGGCGAACTGGTGCCCGACGGCACCGACGCCTTCCGGCTGCGCGATGATGACGGCACAAAGATCCAGCGGCTGCGCGGGTCTTCATCCGACGTGCGGTCCAACGGCGCTCGGAACGACGAGTACTGGAAGGTCACCACGCCGGACGGGGTGCAGTACTTCTTCGGCTACAACCGGCTGCCCGGATGGGCCGAAGGCAAGGAAACCACCGACTCCGCCTGGACAGCACCGGTCTTCGGCGACGACGCGAACGAGCCCTGCCACGCTGCGACGTTCGCCAACTCCTGGTGCCAACAGGGCTGGCGCTGGAACCTTGACTACGTCGTCGACCCGCACGGCAACGCCATCGCCTATTACTACGACAAGGAGTGGAACTCCTACGGCCGCAACCTGGACGAGAAGGCCAACACACGTTACGTGCGCGGCGGTTACTTGGATCGGATCGAGTACGGCCTGCGAGCCAACGGCATGTATGCCCAACCGTTGGCAAAGGTCGACTTCACCAGCGGTGAGCGGTGCCTGACCGATACGAACACCACCTGCGCCGACATCAGCAAGGACGCCTTCTACTGGTACGACACCCCATGGGACCTGAACTGCGACGAAAGCGCCACCTGTGACCAAGGTCGGCTCTCCCCGGTGTTCTTCACCCGCAAGAGGCTGACCTCCGTCGCGACCCAGGTGTTGAAGTCCGGAAGCTTCGTGAACGTCGACTCCTGGAAGCTGGTCCACCGCTGGGGTATGGCGGACACCGACTATCAGCTGCTCCTGGACTCCGTGCAGCGGTCCGGCCACTCGGCCACCCCGGCGATCACCCTGCCCAAGACCACCTTCGGGTACGTCCAGCTCGCCAATCGGCTCGACAGGACCGGCGACGGATTCGCCCCGTTCATAAAGGCCCGCCTGGCCAATGTCACCGACGAGGCAGGCGGCCAGATCGACGTCGGCTACTCGGTACCGGTCTGCGACGCGGGCGCTCTCCCTACCCCGCAGACCAACACCACCCGCTGTTTCCCGCAGTACATCGGCGGCAGCTCCTCCGACGACCCGGACCTGCACTGGTTCAACAAGTACGTCACCTCCACCGTCACCCTCACCGACCGCACCGGCGGCGCACCCGACCAGGTCACCGCGTACGAGTATCTGGACGGCGCGGCGTGGCACTACGACGACGACGACGGACTGACGAAGGAGAAGGAGAAGACCTGGTCGCAGTGGCGTGGCTACGGCCACGTCCGGGTGAAGACGGGCGGGCAGGGTGGCGCGGCGGCGATGAAGTCCCAAGCCGACACCTATTTCCTGCGAGGCATGGACGGTGACCGCCTCGCACCCAGCGGCGGAACCAAATCGGTAGACGTGGCGCTTGACAGCGGCGAAGGCGCCCCGATCACCGATCACGAGTCGGCCGCCGGGTTCGCCTACAAGACGGTGCAGTACGCCGGCCCCGGCGGCCGGGTACTGGACAAGACCGTGAACCGGCCCTGGCACCACGAGACCGCGAAGAAGTCCCGCTCCTGGGGCACGGTGACCGCCAACCTCACCGGCACGGCGCAGGTCCGCTCGTGGACCTCACTGGACGACGGCTTGGGCGCGAAGTGGCGCACGACCACAGTGAACAACTCCTTCGACACCGTCGCCGGACGCATCACCCGCACCGATGACCGTGGCGACGACGCAACGGCTGTCGACGATCGGTGCACCCGGACGACCTATCCGACGGCCGGCACGATCCTCACCCTGCCCGCCCGCGCGGAGACTGTCGCCGTGAACTGTGCCGTCACGCCCGACCGCACCAAGGACGTCATCTCCGATGCGCGCACCGCCTACGACGGACGGGCTTACGACGCCGCTCCCACCAAGGGCGATGCCACGGCGACCGCAGTCCTCAAGTCCCACAACGGCACCACCGCCACTTACACGGAGAGCGGTGCCACCTACGACACCTACGGTCGCAAGCTCACCTCCACCGATCTGACCGGCACCGTGACTGTCACGGTCGCCTCCGGTGCCCTGACCAGGACTGCCCGCACCGACGGCCTGACGACGACCACCGCCTACACACCGACGACGGGCTTCCCGGCCTCCGCCAAGGTCACCACCCCGCCCGCGGCATCTGCCGACAGCAGTACCGCGCTGACCACGACCACGACGAACGACCCGTCACGTGGCGTGCCGCTGAACCAGACAGACGCCAACGGCAAGGTCACCAACTTCGCGTACGACGCACTCGGCCGCAAAACCAAGGTATGGCTTGCCGACCGGCGGACAGACGCCGTCCCGACGTACGAGTACACCTACAAGGTCACCGGGGATGCCCCGATCACCGTCGGCACCAAAATCATCGGCAACGACGGTGCCCAGGTCACCTCTTATGTCCTCTACGACGGCTTCCTGCGGCCCCGCCAATCCCAGTCCCCGGGCCCCGACGGCGGACGGCTGCTCACTGACACCTTCTATGACGAACGTGGTTTGACGGGTAAGGAATTCCTGTCCTACTACGCGACCGCAGCTCCCTCCACGACGCTGGTCGAGCCGAAGGACGCCCTTGGCGTCGAGACCCAGAACCGCTACACCCACGACGGCCTCGGCCGGCAGACCGAGCACCGCCAGATCTTCGGCAATGGTGATGGTGGCAAGATCCTCAACACCACCCGTACCCTTTACGGAGGCGACCGCACCACGGTCATACCGCCCGAAGGCGGCACCGCCGTCACCACCCTCACCGACGCCCGCGGGCAGACCACCGAGCTGCGCCAGCATCACCAGCGTGCCGCGGAGGCCTCGTACGACACCACCCGGTACGGCTTCACTTCGGCAGGCGCACTGGCCGAGGTGACCGACCCGGCGGGCAACGAGTGGCGGTTCACGCACGACCTGCTCGGCCGCATGACACGGTCCGACGACCCCGACAAAGGCACCACCCGCTACCACTACGACGACCGGGGCCGGCTCACTTCCACGGTCGACGCCCGCGACACCACACTCGTCAACGTCTACGACGGCCTCGGTCGCAAGACCGAAGTGCGCTCCGGCTCCAACACCGGCCCGCTACGCGCCAAATGGACCTACGACACGATCAGCGGAGCCAAGGGCCACCTCGCCGAATCCTCCCGCTACGCCGACGGCGGACTGGCCTACACCTCCAAGGTGGTCGCCTACGACCGTCTCTACCGACCGCTGCGCACGTCGGTGACAATCCCGGAGTCCACAGCCAATGCCGGCCTGGCCGGCACGTACCTTTCCGGCACCTCGTACAAGGTGTCCGGTCTCGTCGCCGCGGTCGGCCTGCCCAAGGCAGGGTCCCTTGCCGCGTCCTCGGTGGCCTTCGCCTACGAGGACGACACGCTGCGACCTGTCGCGGTGGACGGCCTTGCGGGTCTGAAGGGCACCACGTCGTACAGCCTGACCGGCAAACCGCTGCAGTACGAACTGTCCGACTCGGACGGCAAGAAAGCCTGGGTCACCAACACGTACGAGCCGGGCACCCAGCGACTGTCGTCCACCCGGGTCGACCGCGAGGATGTCGCAGGCGTGGACCAGGCATCCACCTTCCGCTACGACGAGGCCGGCAACGTCCTGTCCGTGTCGGACACCTCACGCTCCGGCACGGACGCCCAGTGCTTTACCTACGATCATCTGCGCCGGCTCACAGAGGCCTGGACCCAGTCCACCACCGACTGCGCGAGCACGCCCAGCGCCCCGGTGCTCGGGGGCCCCGCCCCCTACTGGACCTCCTACGGCTACGACAAGACCGGCAACCGCACCACTGAGGTGGAGCACGACATCACCGGTGACGCCAAGAAGAACGTCACCAGCACGTACGACTACCCGGCCCCGGGCCCGACTTCGGTCCGCCCGCACGCCCTGAAGGCCCTCACCCGCACCGGCCCTGGCGTGACCTCGGGTGACTTCTACACCTACGACGCCATCGGCAACACGGACACCCGCACCCTGGGTGACGGCACCACTCAGGACCTCGACTGGGACGCCGAAGGCCGACTGGTCAAGGTCACCGAGCCCGTCGAAGGCGGCTCGCCCAAGGTCACGGAGTACGTCTACGACGCCGACGGCAACCGTCTGATCGACCGGACACCCACCGAGACCACGCTTTACGTGGGCGGCACCGAGATCACGGTCGCCAAGGGCAGCACTACGCCCCGTGGCACCCGCTACATCGATCTCGGTGGCGGGCACACGGCCGTCCAGGGAGACGACGGGAAGGTCTCCTTCACCACCGCCGACCACCATGGCACGGCACTGCTGGCCATCGACGCGGTCACCCAGAAGCTGACCCAGCGCCGGACCCTTCCCTTCGGCGGGATCCGAGGCGGCGAACCGGCGAACTGGCCCGGCACCAAGGGTTTCGTCGGCGGCACACAGGACACCTCCACCGGCCTGACGCGCCTGGGCGCACGTGAGTACGACCCATCTACAGGGCGCTTCCTCTCGGTCGACCCGGTCATGGATCTGACCGACCCGCAGCAGATCAACGGCTACACGTACAGCAACAACAACCCGCTGACCTTCTCCGACCCGTCGGGCCTGTACTGCGACGGATGCAGCGTCAACAACCCTGACTCTGTCTGGGCCCCGAGCAAGGGCAACGGGCCGGGGTGCACGACGTACGCCTGCTACGGCAAGGGCGGCAAGTACATGTACTCGACGTCCGGCGGGGGCGGCGGGGGCGGCGGAACCACCAAGAAGTCACAGAACTCCCCGGCGAAGACGATCAACGTCACCGAGCAGAAGGGCGAAGTCTTCATCGAGAACATCCGCGTTCCGGCCGCACGGGAGCTGGCCGCGATGTTCCCGCAGTACGAGGAGAAGGAAAAGCAACTCGAGGCGTGGGCGGAACGCAAATGTACCCAGATGGATGCCCAACTTGAGGCTTTCTGCGGAGCGGCCGAGGCGCTCGGCATCATCAACCACGAACAGACTCTCTTCCAGAAGATCGTCATATCACTTGTCGCGCCCGACGTCGACGCATGGAAGGGCTGTCTGAGCGGCAGCAGCCTCTCCGACTGCGCCTGGGCCATGACGGATCTGCCCTGGGCGCGGGTATTCAAGGGAGTGAAGCTCGTCAAGGCGGCCCCGTCGTGCAACAGCTTCGCCACCGGTACCGAGGTCCTGATGGCGGACGGCACGACAAAGCCCATCGAAGACGTCGAAATCGGTGACAGGGTTCTGGCGACAGACTCGAAGACGGGGCGGACCGAGGTCAAGACGGTCACCGCCGAGATCACCGGCGAGGGACCGAAAAACCTGGTGACGCTCACCATCGCCGTGGACGGAAGATCGGTCAGGCTCACTGCGACGGACGGCCACCCATTCTGGGTGCCGAGCCTCGCCGAGTGGGTCGACGCCGAACAGCTCACCGCCGGCCAGGAACTGCGTACCGTCACAGGGAAGACCGTACGGATCAGTAGCGTTGTCCGGACACAGCGCCCGGCCGTGGTCCACAACCTGACTGTCACAGACCTGCACACGTACTATGTGCTGGCGGGTAAGACTCCGGTTCTCGTTCACAACAGCAACTGCGGCGTAACCATCGATGACGGCAAGTGGGATTACTTCTTCGGGCGCGTTAACTCCAATCCGCACAACGCGGAAAGGTCAGCTCAGAACGCCTATCAGCTGGAATCGATCGGAATCCGCGACAACGCTGCGGGGCGCGAAGTTCTGACCGGGCACTTCAATGAGGCGATGAGGAGTGGGGTCGTGGAGACTTACGTGAATCCGAAGTCTGGACTCACGAACATGCGAACGGAGTCACTCTTGTATGGGCCGCGTGGCGCTCTCCTGATTCGCGCCAACTTCGAAGTGACCGACAATGGAGTACGGCTCACTACAATGATCCCCATTGGAGGGAGGGGCTATGGCAAGTGACGTCATGGAGATTCCAGAGGATTTGGATTTCATCGAAGTTCTTGGCTCGGCCCCCGAGCCTACGGAATATGACCCTGATGTGTGGCGGGTCGAGGCTCCGGTAGGCGATGCTGGCGAGCTTGTGGCACTGAGCTTCGACATCGGAGCAAGGTCTGTACGCTTGACCAGAGAGTCGATGGGTAAGTGCGACATCGAAATCTACCGCGAACAGGTGGATCGAATTCTCCTGTACTCGCGCGAGGGGGAGCGCGGGATCGTTGTGGAAGTGAACGTTCCTGGATTCAAGTGTGAGCTCAGGGTCGTTGTGTCTCCCGGATTCCGCCTAGTGGACCCTATGTTGTACCTGGGGCGTTGACGGGTGCGCATGACGCATATTCGTTAGAATGAGGATTTCTCGACTCTGGGCCTGTAATTTTCGACGGCAGGGTTGTCGAGTTGGTCGCCTCATTACGCCTGCAAAACAGAAGCCCCGTCAGGTGTGGCCTGGCGGGGCTTCTGCGTGGGGTGACGGCAGTAGTTGACGGCAACGTCAGCGGACGGGGGCGTTCCTGGGCGGCGGTTCGTCGCCGTCGGAGCGTGTTGTCTCGGTGTTCGTCGGGCTGCCGAGTGCGGTGCTGAGGGTGTCGATGGCGTCTCGCTGGAGGCGGAGTCGGACGTGGGCGTAGACGGTGGCGGTGACGCCGATGTGGGCGTGGCCGAGGAGTTCCTTGATGACGACGAGTTCGACGCCCTGTTCCAGGAGGAGGGTGGCGGTGGAGTGGCGGAGGTCGTGGAAGCGGATGCGGCGGAGGTCGGCCTTGCGGAGGAGCGTGGTGAAGGCGCGGGTGAGGTTGGTCGGGTCGATCGGTCGGCCCTGCGCGGTGGTGAACACGTGCCCGTCCTGCTGCCATGTGGTGCCCGCGGACTCACGCTCGTGGTCCTGCTGCTCGTGGTGGAGCTTCAGCGACTGGACGCAGCGGGTGGGGAGGGCGATGCGGCGCTCGGAGGTCCGGGTCTTGGTGGGCAGCGTGGTGAGGCCGCCTGTGCTGGTTCGCTGGAGGGTTCGGCGGATTGCCGCGGTGCCCGCGTCGAGGTCGAGGTCTTCCCAGCGCAGGCCGAGGAGTTCGCCCTTGCGGAGGCCGGTGTGGAGTGCCAGGTCGAAGAGCGCGTGGAGACGGTGGTCTTCGGCTGCCTGGAGGAGCTGTCGGGCCTCGACGGCCGTGAGCGGCTCGGTGAGCTTGGGGCGGGGTGTGCCCGCGGGGACGTTCCGGGCGACGTTGCGGAGGAGTTCATCCTTGCGGACGGCGTGCTGGAGCGCGGACTTCAGGACGGAGTGGACGTGGCTGACAGTCAGGGGTGAGAGCCGCTTGCCGCAGCAGGCTCCGGCCGCGCAGCAGAGTCCGCGTGCGCAGCACTGGCACTGGGTGCGGAGCTGGGCGAGGAAGGCGCGGACGTCCTTTGGTGGCGAGCCTGCCGAGCTTCGCATGGACGTGCTCGCCGACGCACTCGAGGACGCCCTCGCCCAGACCCAGGAGCTCCGCGAACAACTCGACCGCCTCGAAGCCCAGCACACCCACGACTGACCCCCACGGGGGCACTGCTGCTGGCCGGGAACCGCATCCCGGCTGGTCAGGGGTTTGCCCTGGTGAGGGTTGCGTCGAAACTTCCCTTGCGGTTTCAAGGCGGGCCCGCTGACGCGGACCCGCGCGCGGCCGGGTCGCGGGCCCGGCCGCTACGGCGCCGCCCGACCCCAGCCCCTGGCCGCGCACGACCAGCGCCCTGGGACAGCCGGTCAACCGCAAGATCTCACGACGCACCAGCAGTCGGCGGCCCAGGTCAGCCGTTCGCGACTCCCGAGCCGAGACCCCTCATGGACGCCGGCATGCAAGGTCGGAACCAAGCAGCCGGAGACAGGGGGTGCGCCAAGTGCTATCGCCCTAGACTGGCTGGGTGACCGCAGCATTCGATTATGAGGACATGCACCACCTGGTGGACCGGCTCACGCCCCACCAGGTACGTCGCCTGCGCCTGCTCGTCACCCAGGACGAGGAACTGGCACAGGCCGCCGAAGCGCTCCCACCGCGCCCCACCGAGGAAGAAGCTGTTCCTGAGGGGTTGCTGGCGCTGATCGGGGCCGTCAACGGGCCGGAGGACCTGGCCGAGCGGCACGACGACTACATCCGCGAGCGGATGCGCGAGAGGTTCGGCGACCAGGCTTGAACGCGATCGTCTTCGACACGGGCCCACTCGCCGCGGCCTGAACGCCGGCGACCGCCGCCACCCGGAGTGCGCCGACCTGCTCCTCACGACCAAAGGTCGCCGCCTGCTGCCCAGCCCCGTCCTGACCGAGGTGTGCTGGCTCCTGGAACGCTGGCCCAAGCTGGAAGCCGACTTCCTCACCCAGGTGGCCAAGGGCACCTTCGAACTGGTCCACCTCACCCCTGCCGACCTGGACCGGATGAGCGAGCTCGTACTCCAGTACGCCGACTTCCCCCTCGGCGGCGTCGACGCCGCGGTGATCGCCGTGGCCGAACGCTTCGGCGTGGAACGCGTCGCCACCCTCGACCGCAGGCACTTCAGCGTCGTCCGCCCCAAGCACACCACGGCTCTCACACTGCTGCCCTGACGGCAACCGGACCCGCCAACGGCGTACGTCGGCGGACTTCCACGGACATGTGAATCGGCGCTGACCTGCGAAAACGCAGGTAATGGGCCCTCGCACTCCCCACGTACTATGTGCTGGCGGGTAAGACTCCGGTACTCGTTCACTTCGGGGATAAAGGGAGCGAGGTACGCGGCCACGCTGCCTTGCGCGGAGGGCACGGGAAGGCCGCGGTTGCTGGCGGCGATCTTCCCGGTGAGGTTGGCCAGGGCTTCCTTGCGGGTGGAGCCGTAGACACGGACGCGCCGACGGTGTTGCCGGGGGCGAGGACGTGGCCGGCGGCTTCCCAGCGGCCGTCCTTGCGCCGGTAGATGGTGCCTTCGCCGTTGGCGCGGGCCTTCTTGCGCTTGGGGGCGGTCATCGGGCGGCCTGTTCCAGGTGGCGCTGGACGTTGGGGACTACGCCGGTCCTTGTTCGCCATCTCGGCACCGTGCGATCCTCCTACGAAGTCACACTGGCGCCGGGAGACGGAGCCATCGCCGGCGGGTGCCCGGCGCTCTCCGACAGGTCACAGCTCTGTCAGCGACTTCATCGGCATTCTTGGTGGTCAGGGCCGCCAGGCCACCCGGTGTTCGGAGAGGTGGGCGAGGACCGCGTGGTTGGCCTCCCAGCCGTCCGGGAATTTGACGAGGGTGCCCAACTGGACGGGTTCCGTGGACGGGTAGTCGTCCAGGAGGTCGGTGACTCCCTCACGGCAGACCACGATGCAGGCGTGGCGGTGCCGGGAGGCGAGGACGCACAGGCGGCCGGTCTCCAGGTGGAAGGCGGTGGCGTCGGGGCGGCCGGAGAGGGGATGGAGCACGACGGTGACGTCGTACTCGCGGCCCTGGAGGCGGTTCGCCGTGTCGACCACCACGTCCGTCACGCCGAGTTCGGCGAGGGCCGAGCGGACGGCGGCCGCCTGGTCGCGGTGGGCGGTGCCGACGGCGACGCGGTCGGCGGTGAGGGGGGTGGGGTCGGGGGAGCGTTCGGACGTCGACGCGCCCCCGCGGTCCAGGAGGCGGCGGACGACCAGGGCCACCGCGCGGACCGCCTCCGGGTCCGTGCGGGGGGTGTGGCGGGCGGGGAGCTGGAGGAGGCCCCAGCCGGATTCCGCGGCCTCGTCGATCACACGGTCCGGGGCGGAGGCGTCGGACGGGACGGCGAAGGTGAGGGCGCGGTCGCCGTGGTCCGTGCCGCTGCGGAACGGGGTGTACGGGTAGAAGGCGTCCGAGACGAGAGGGGCGGCGGAGGCGGGGAGGCGCCAGGAGACCGGGAGGCGGTGCTGGGGGAGGTCGGGGTTGTGGGCGAGGAGCGTCGTCACGGCCGAGCCGGAGGGGTCGTAGGACAGGCCCGCCCACTGTTCGGCGCCCACGATGGAGAAGGGGTCGAGCTGGCCCGGGTCACCCACGAACAGGGCCCGTTCGAAGAGGCCGGCCACGGCGAGGAGCGCGTCCGAGCGCATCTGGTACGCCTCGTCGACGATCGCGTGCTGCCAGGGCTCCACGCCCTTGACGTGGGCCCACTTGGCGGCTGTGGAGATGACGACGGGCAGTCCGGCGAGGTCGGCGGCCTTCGCCGACTTGCGGACGTGGTCGAGGGAGTCGAGCGCCTTGTCGTAGGGGTCGGTGTCGCTGCTGTGGAGCCGGCCCACGGGGAGGTCGGGGTTCTTCTCGGCGAGGCGCAGGACCAGGTCGTCGACCTGGGCGTTGGTCTGGGCGACCACCATCAGCGGGCGGCCCGCCTCCGCCAGCTCCAGCGCCGCGCGCACCACCAGCGTGGACTTGCCGGCGCCGGGCGGGGAGTCGACGACGACACCGCGCGCGGTGCCGTGCAGGGTGTCGTGGAGGATCGCGTCGGTGGCGCGGGTGGCTGCCGCACCCGGGTCGAACACGGCCGGGGTGGCGGTCACAGGATGTCCTCCTCGGTCACCTGGTCGGCGGGCTCCGGCGCCGGTTCCTCACCGGGCGGGCCGCCGTGGGTCCACGGGGTCTCCTCCGGGTCGGGGAGCTTCGCACCGCCGCGCGGTTCGTGCTCGAACAGGGTGAAGCACACCCGGTCGCCCTTCTCGGGGACCGAACCCGGCTCCGGCTCCTTGCCCCGGCCCATCTTGTCCAGGACGCGCAGGACCAGCAGACCGCCCTCGGGGCCGTCCTCGTAACCCACGAACTCCGTCGTCTGCGGCTTCCCGCCCAGCGAGCGGTAGGCCCGCGCCCGCTCGCCGAGGTGCGGGGTGTCGTCCGTGCGGACGGTCACCAGCGGGCGGGGGCTCGGACGCTTGCTCTCGCTGTACGCCATCACCACGTCCACCACCTCGCCCGCGAACGCCTCTCCGGACAGCCGCCGGGCCGCCATCACCAGCGGGTCGTCGAGCGCCTCCTGGGCTTCCAGGCGGGACTGTTCGCGTTCGCGCGTGGCGAGCTTGTTCGCGGCGGTGACCGCGTCGTCGCGGCGCGGCTGGGGCGGTTCGCCGGACGTGACCCGGTCCCGGTGGCCGGTGAAGGACCAGCGGTCGCGGGTCCAGCGTTCCTCGACCCGCGCCCCCTCCGGAAGCTCCCGGAGCAGGTCGAGGCCCTGCCACACCGCGTCCCACGTGGGCCGGGTGCGGCTCTCCACCAGCGCGCGGATCTCCCGCTCGGCGGCGGTCAGCGCGCCCAGGCGGTCGTCCGCCTCCAGGCCGTCCTCGGCCGCCGCCAGCGCCGTGCGGGCGCGGTCGTAGCGTTCGATCGCCGGGGCGAGGAGCTTGTTGTCGAACGCCGGGTCGGTCGCCGGGCCCGCGGGCGGGCAGAGCAGCTGGCCGGCCGCGTCCCGCGCGAGTTCGGCCCGCTGTGCGGCTTCCGCGCCGGAGAGGCCCTCGGGCGGGGCGATCCAGGCGAGCAGTGCGCCCAGGTGCTGGTCCTCCAGCGTGGACTGGCCCGTCGCCCAGTGGCGGCTCAGGACGTCCGTCATGGCCAGGAGCAGGGAGGAGCCGGGGACGCGGGCGCGCTCCCCGAAGTGCGTCAGCCAGCGGCCGAGGAGCGGCACCCGGGGCGGCGCCGGGAACGGGGCCTCCGGGTCCTGCTCCGCCGTGCGCCGGAAGCGTGTCGAGCGGCCGAGGAGGCGTACGAGGTCGATGCCGGCCCGGCTCGGCACGATCAGCTGGGGCGCGTCCGCGCACAGCTCGACCTCGACCTTGACGCGCTTGCCGGTCTCCGGGTCGGTCTCGGACCGCTCGGCGGGCTCCACCGTGTCCGCGAAGCCGTCGACGTACGGCAGCACCACGTCGGCCAGTTCGGCCAGGAACGCGAACCGCTGGTCGCGGTCGCGCGGCTGCGGTACGGCCAGCAGGCGCGGGGCGTCCCGGTCGGTGCCGACCAGGGCGCCGAGCGGGGCGCCGGCCTCACCGGCGGTGATCAGCGGGACGAACACCAGGGGGCGCGTCGACAGGTGCCGGTGCCGGACGGTGGCGGCGGGCTGGGCGCGGCCGGTGCTGACGGCCTCGAGGCGGGCGAGGGTGGCGATCAGGGACAAGGGGCCACCTCCCGCGCGGCCGTCCCCAGCGCCTCCGCGCGCAGGGCCGCCGCCCTGCGCAGGGCCGCCACCGCCGGATCGTCGGGGTCACCGGACTCCCCGCGGGCCGCCGCCAGGACGTCCTCGACCGTCGTCAGACCGCCCAGCTCCGCCCGCACCGGACGGCCCAGGGAGGTCACCGCGCCGTCCGCGCGGGAGCGGTCCCGGCAGTGGAAGGCCAGCTCGCACGCGGACAGGCACTCCGGCGCGTAGGCCGCCGGGACCGACTCCACGGCCCGCGTCAGCTCCTCGGCGGGCAGCTCCGGTGAGAAGCAGACGCCCTCGGGGAGCGCGTCGGCGATCTCCTCGATGCGGGTGAGCCGGGCCAGCTGGCGGGCGGTCACCGCGCGCTGCTTGCGCACGTCGACGGCGGACGCGGTCGGCAGGTTGGAGAAGTCCTTGGGGCACACCAGCAGGACCCGGTGCCGTACGCGCGGGGTGGATTCCAGGCGTGCGGCGACCTCTTCCAGAGCCAGCACGTACACCGCCGCCTGGCGGGCCGCCGCGCCGACCTTCGCCGGGTCCGCGGCGCCGTCCAGCATGGGGAACGACTTGATCTCCACGACCGTCCAGCTGCCGTCCGGGTGCACCACGACCGCGTCCGGCTCCAGGAACGCGGGGGAGCCCGCGACGTCGAGCGCGAGCATCGGGTGGTCGAGCAGCGTCCACGCGCCGGGCTCCTCGGCGGCCTCGCGCAGCGCCAGCTCCGTACGGGCCGTCCGCCCCCGGGGGCCCTGCGCGGTCAGGTCGGGCACGTGCGCGTCGGCGGGCGGCTCGGATCCGCGGTCCAGCTTCTCGTGGGCGAGGCGCAGCAGCTCCGTACCGCCGTCGGCCTTCACCTTCGCCTCGAACGCGTTGCCCCGCACGAGCGCGAACTGCGACTGGCCGAAGGCCGAGGGTGAGCCCAGCGCGCCGGCCAGCGCCGCCTTGTTCACCCCGGCGCCGTCGAGGATCGCGCGCCGTCTGCAGCCCGGGTTGGCGGCGAGGGCCGCCAGGGCGCGCGCGTCCAGCGCCTTGGCCGGTACCTCCGGGCCGCGCAGCTCAGCGAGCCGGTGCCGGAGCGCTCTCTCCCGCGTCCGAGGGGGAGGCACCCGGTTCGGTTCCTGGTCCGTACGGCGACTCGGGGTGCCGCTGCCGTGGAATTCGCTCACCCGCGGAAGTCTGGCATCCGGCACTGACAATCGGGGAATGCGTGGCGGACGGGACTGCCGGGGCGGGTGCGAGGCGGGGCAGGAAACGGGCCTTCGCCAGGTCCGCGTACCGCATCACGCGGGGCGCCAGCAGCAGGCCGGCACCCATGACGGCGGCGCCCGCGACCGCGTCGAGGAAGTAGTGGTTCGCGGTGCCCATCACCACGATCGTGGTCACCAGCGGGTAGACGACGGCGGCCGTCCTCGTCAGGCGCGTCCGGCCGTACTTCCACAGGATCACGCCGCACCACAGCGCCCAGCCCACGTGCAGGCTCGGCATCGCCGCGTACTGGTTGGTCATCCCGCCGAGCCCGCGCGGGGCGCTCGCCTCGCCGCCCCACCAGCCGTACGAGCTGTAGTAGGCCATCGTGTCGACGAAGCCGTGGCTCGCGTCGAGCAGCCGGGGCGGGCAGGTGGGCAGCAGGGTGAAGCCGATGAGGCCGATGAACGTCGACGTCATCAGCCAGGTGCGGGCCGCGCGGTAGCGCACCGCGTGCGACCGGAACAGCCAGACCAGGACCGCCGGGGTCACCAGGTAGTGCAGGGAGGCGTACCAGAAGTCCGCGGGTATGCCTATCCAGGGTTCCCGGGTGAAGAGACGGTTCAGCGGGTGCTCGGCGTTGAGGAACAGCGCCTGCTCGACGCGCAGGATCGCCAGGCCGTGGTCCACGGCGTCGGCGACGTCGCCCCGTACGACCAGCCGTCCCGCCGAGTAGCAGGCGTACACGAGGACGATGAGCGGCAACTCCGTCCACCAGCGCAGCCGGGTCGCCGGGACCGCCTCGGTGCCCGGTGTCTCGGTGTGCGCCATCCGATCGCTCCCCCTCAATCCTGGTACGCCGCTCGTTCGGCGGCCAGTCACTCTACGGTGTCCTCGCGTCCCCCCGTGAGACGCCCTCGGCCCTCATAGACGCAGAGATCTCCCGCCGGGTTGCCCCCGACCAGGGTGCGCGAAGATGGAGGGGTTCCGCTTGCGATTTCTGTGAATGTCAGGAAGGTCTCCCATGGCACCGCGCATCCTGCTGGCCCGGCACGGACAGACCGGGTGGTCGCTGTCCGGCAAGCACACCGGCAGGACCGACGTGCCGCTCCTGGAGGAGGGCCGGCGGGGCGCCAAGCTGCTGGGGGAGCGGCTGCGGCAGGCGCCGCTCGACGGGCTGGCCGGTGCCGAGGTGCGGACCAGTCCGCTGGCGCGGGCGCGGGAGACGTGCGAGCTGGCCGGCTTCGGGGAGCGGGCGGAGCACTGGGACACGCTCATGGAGTGGGACTACGGGGCGTACGAGGGGATGACCCCGGCGGAGATACAGGCGTCCCGGCCGGGGTGGCTGATCTGGCGGGACGGGGTTCCCGACGGCGAGACCCTGGCCGAGGTGACCGCCCGCGCGGACGAGGTGGTGCGCTGGGCCCGGTCCGCCGACCGGGACGTGCTGGTGTTCGCGCACGGGCACATCCTGCGGTCCATCGGCGCGCGCTGGCTGGGGCTGCCGCTGGACTTCGCGGCGCGGGTGCGGCTGAACCCGACGTCGCTGTCGGTGCTGGGGTGGGCGTACGGGGAGCCGGCGATCGAGTCGTGGAACGACGTGGGACACCTGGCGGGCTGACCGGAGGCCCCCCACCGGCCCCCGTGCCGCACCGCGTGGGCGGTGGGGGACCTCTCTCTCGGGGGCCGAGAGCGCGGAGGCACCCGGGAACGCCGGGCCGCGTGACCCGCCCCCGGCCGGACTCAGGCGGGGCCGCCCGCCGTCACGGTCGGTCAGACGGCTCGCGGCAGCGCCGCGTGGCGGTCGAGGAAGGCGGAGACGCCGGTGGCCCGGCGGTGGGGGAGGAGTACCCGGGACGTCCCGGCCAGCATCGTGCGCACGCGCGACGACTGCACCTCGGCGAGCAGGTCCAGCGCCCGCATCCCGGCCGCCGCCGCCTCGTCCGGGAGGCCGCCGCGCGCCAGGTCGTCGGCCAGTTCCGCCGTGTACAGGGCGATGTTCCGCGTGAAGTGCGGGTCCTGGAGTTCCGCCGCACGGCGCGCGTGCCGTGCCGCCCGCGGCCAGTCGCCCAGCGTCGACCAGCACTGCGCCTCCAGGCCCTCCAGCTCCGCCTCCCCGTAGAAGCTCATCCACTCCGGGTCCGCCTCCGAGGAGCCGCGCTCGAAGTACGCCCCCGCCCGCACCAGCGCCTGCTCGCACCCCGAGCGGTCGGCGAGCCCCGCCCAGCCGCCCGCCTCGCGCAGCGCCAGCAGCGACATCAGCCGGGGCGAGCCCAGCGACCGTGCCACCCGCTGCGCCGCCTGCGCCGCCCGCACCGCCTCCCGGGGCCGGCCCGCGTCCCGGGCGAGGAACGCCGTGTTGCAGAAGGCGTGCGCCTCCAGCCCCGGATCGCCGGCCGTCCGCGCGGTCGCCAGCGCCTCCGCGTAGTGCGAGCGGGCGTCGTCGAAGCGGCCCGAGTCGTGCGCCAGCCAGCCCACCGAGATGGCCAGTTCACCGGCGCCCGAGTACAGCCGGTCCGCCGTCCGCTGCCGGGTCACCCCCGCGTCCAGCAGCGCGTACGCGGCGCGCAGCGGGGCCGCCGCGCGGCGGTAGAGCCCGTCCGCCCCGTGCCGGTCGTCCAGCAGCCGGATCCGGCGGACGGCATCCTCCAGCGCGCCCGCGTCGCTCGCCCCCGCGCGGCGCACGGCGCGCTGCGCCGTCGAGGCGTCGGAGGCGAGCCCGTAGGGGCTCAGCGAGGCGGCGGCCACCGTGGCGCCGCCGCCGGTCATGAATGCGCGACGCAGCACGTCGCTCTCCTCGTGGTCGTGCGGGTCGTACGTGTCGTACCGGTCCTGCGTCTCATACGGCTCGTACGCCCCGCTGGTCTCACCCGTGGCGTTCGCCGGTCCTGCGGTGCGGGCCGCCGGGACGTCCCCGGCGGTCCGGGTCCGGCGCCCGCGGACCGACGAGCGGGGCACGAAGCCCAGGTCGGTCAGCGTGCGGCCGGGAAACATGTGCAGGAACACCCGCTCATAGGCGTAGTTGGGGCAGCGGATCTCACCCGCCTCCACCCTGTGCACGTACCGCGCGTCGCAGGCGACCCGCTCGCCGATCTCGCGGGCGGCCCGCCGTACCGCCGCGGCGAACTCGGCCGGCGAGCGCGCTCCGCGCAGTCGCCGGAAGACCAGGTTCGGCCGCGGTGACCGATCGGGTGTGGACGAGGGCACCGTTGACGACGCCATGGCCGGGTCCTCTCTGCGAACCGTCGAACCATGCCGGAACCGGGCGAGTTGTCCGTGCTGTCCGATTGCCGCCCTGTTTCCGGCGGGCTTGAACGTACCTGCTGTGACGGAGCCGCCACGCGGAGTTTGGCTACAAAACGGATATGTCCTCCGCGATCCGCCATGAACTGCCATCCTTTGCGGCGCACTTTCGCCGTACCCGTTGACGTCCCGCCTCGTTGGGTTCTGTGGACCGGGAGACGCCCCGACTCCCGACCCGCTTGTTCAGAGCAGGCATATGTGTGGTGGAGGCCGGGATGATGACGACCGTCCGGAGCGACGATCCTTTGGACCCGCCGGGTACCGACTGCGATGTGGTCACGGTGCCGGCCCGGCAGGGCCTGGAGGCGGTCGACATCCTGCGGCGCGGAGCCTGCGACGCGATGGGCCCGGTGCTGCACGACGACGGCGGTGCCACCCTCGGCTTCCTCGTGCCGCCCGGGACGGCCGCCGCCTGGGACGTGCCGGGCAGCGTCTGCACGGAGACCGACGGCCGCGGACTGCGGTCGGCCCCCGAGCCGCCGGTGGAGGGGTCGGACTGGCTGCTGCCGCCCGGTGACGCGGACCTGGCGACGGACCCCGCCGTGCTGCGCGAGGCGCTGGGCGAGGCGCAGCGGCTGATCGAGGCCGCCGACGGCTGTTCCTGAACCGCTGCGGGCCGCCCCGTGACCGACCTCGCGGCCGCCGGCCGAGGCGGGCTGGGACAATGGGGCCATGGGCAGGGCCAGGAGCGGTGGACGCGGGCAGGGTGACGGTGCGCGGGCCGTCACCGAGGACGTCGACGGCGGACTCGCCCGGCTCGTTCCCGACCGGGACCGGCCGCGGGCCTGGACCCTGCTGATCGACGGTGCCCCGCAGTCGCACGTCGACCTGGACGACCCGTCCCACCTCTCCTTCGAGTACCAGCGCCGCTTCGGCCACGTCGTCGACCTGGCCGTCCCGCCCGGCAAGCCCCTGCACGCCGTCCACCTCGGCGGCGGCGCCTTCACCCTGGCCCGGTACGTCGCGGCCACCCGCCCCCGCTCCACCCAGCAGGTCGTGGAACGCGACGCGGCGCTGGTGCGGCTGGTCCGGCGCGAACTGCCGCTGGACGCCAGGGCCCGGATACGGGTGCGTGCGGTGGACGCCCGCGAAGGGCTCGCCAAGGTGCCGGACGGCTGGGCCGGGCTCGTCGTCGCCGACGTCTTCAGCGGGGCCCGCACCCCGGCGCACCTGACCTCCACCGAGTTCCTCGACGACGTCCGCAGGGCGCTCGCCCCCGGCGGGATCTACGCCGCCAACCTCGCCGACGGGCCGCCGCTCGCCCACCTGCGCGGCCAGATCGCCACCGCGGCGGCCCGGTTCGCCGAGCTCGCGCTGATCGCGGACGCCGCCGTACTGCGCGGCAAACGCTTCGGCAACGCCGTCCTGGTCGCCTCCGACGCGCCCCTCCCGGTCGCCGAGCTGACCCGCCGGGCCGCCTCCGACCCGCACCCGGGCCGGGTCCAGCACGGCCGCGAGCTGCGGGACTTCACCGGCGGAGCGCTCCCCGTGACCGACCTCGCGGCCGTCGCCTCACCGGCACCGCCCGCCTCCGTCTTCCACTGACCGCCGGGCCGCACCGGGGGTGACGGCACCTCAGTACGTGTTGATCTCCACCCGCGGCGGGCCGTCGTGCCAGGTGCAGAACACCGACACCCGGTCCGCGCCCGAGGAGAACTCCACCCGGATCCACGTCTCCGTCTTCCACACCTGCATCGACCAGCCGGCCCCCGGGGTCGCCGACACCAGCGACGCGGACGTCTCCCCCAGGTCGAAGACCGCCCGGCCGCCCTTGGTGTCATAGCCCCTGACCTCACCGGAGGCCGTCACGGGCGGCGGGGCGGGGGACGCGGACGGCGCGGCGGTCGGGGACGGCGCCCGCTCCGGCCGGCGGGAGGCGGGCGGGGCCGACGGCTCGCGCGACGGACCGGCGTCCTCCCCGGCGTCCTTCGACGGCGGCGCGGACGGCCGCCGCGTCGACGACGACACCGCCTGCGACGGCGTCCCGCCGTCCGGGCCGGCCGCCGCGACGGGCAGGGCACGGGGCGGGTCGTAGGCGGTGCCCTCCATCACGGTGCTGACGCCCCACCACGACAGCGTGACCGCCGCGCCCGTGGCGAGCAGCCAGGCCAGTACGTGTACGAGTCCTCTGCGCATCGTCGGCCCATAGTGCCCCACCGGCCCCGCGGGTGTCGCGCCCGCGCGGGCGCCCGGAGTTGTCCACAGGCACCGACGGGGGTCGCCCGGCATGGCGTACGGTGCCGCCCATGGCAAGTGTTCTCGTGGTCGAGGACGACCCGTTCGTCCGCTCGGCGCTGATCCGGCAGCTGACCGACGCCTCGCACACCGTGCGCAGCGTGGGCACGGCCCTGGAGGCGCTGCGCGAGGTCGCCCACTTCCGTTTCGACGTGGTCGTCCTGGACCTGGGACTGCCCGATCTCGACGGCTCCGAGGCACTGAAGATGCTGCGCGGCATCACCGACGTCCCCGTGATCGTCGCCACCGCCCGGGACGACGAGACCGAGGTCGTACGGCTGTTGAACGCCGGCGCGGACGACTACCTGACCAAGCCCTTCTCGGTGGACCACCTCTCGGCCCGCATGGCGGCCGTGCTGCGCCGCGCCCGCTCCGGCGGCGGCGAGGCCGCGCCCTCGCCGGTGATCCGGGTCGGCGGACTGACCGTCGACCCGCTGCGCCGCCAGGCCGAACTCGACGGCGTGCGACTCGACCTGACCCGCCGGGAGTTCGACCTGCTCGCCTTCCTCGCCGGCCGGCCCGGCGTGGTCGTCGCCCGCAGGGAACTCCTCGCCGAGGTGTGGCAGCAGTCCTACGGCGACGACCAGACCATCGACGTCCATCTGTCGTGGCTGCGCCGGAAACTGGGGGAGACCGCCGCCCGGCCCCGCTACCTGCACACCCTGCGGGGCGTCGGCGTGAAGCTGGAGCCGCCCGGAGCGGAGCCGGTGCGATGAGATGGGCCCTGGTCAAGGTGTCGCTGGCGGTGACGGCCATGGTCGTGGTCGCCTTCGCGGTGCCGCTCGGACTGGTCGTCCGCGAGATGGCCCGCGACCGGGCCTTCGCGGGCGCCGAGCGGGAGGCGGCGGCCGTCGCCCCCGCCCTGTCCATCACCACCGACCGCGACCAGCTCGAACGTGTCGTCGCCTCCACCGGCTCCGACACCGGCATGGCCGTGCACATCCCGGCCGCGGACGGCGGCGAGGCCCTGGAGATCGGGAAGCGGCGGGCCACGCCCGAGGACATCGCGGCGGTGCGGGAACTGGGCCGCGCCTCCACCTCCACCGTGTCCGGCGGCTCGACCCTCCTCCAGCCGGTCGCGCTCAGCTCCGGCGAGATCGCCGTGGTCGAGGTGTTCGTCCCCGAGTCCGAGGTCACCAACGGTGTCGGCACGGCGTGGGCGGTGCTCGCCGGGGTCGGCGTCGCGCTGATCCTCGGCTCGGTCGCGGTCGCCGACCGGCTGGGCGTACGGATGGTGCGGCCCGCGCGGCGGCTGGTGGAGGGGGCCCGCGACCTGGGGGAGGGGAAGCTCGGCGCCCGGGTACGGGAGGAGGGGCCGACCGAACTGCGGCTCGCGGCGGTCGCGTTCAACTCCATGGCCGACCAGGTCGTCCAGCTCCTCGCCAACGAACGGGAACTGGCGGCGGACCTGTCCCACCGGCTGCGCACACCGCTGACCGTGCTCCGGCTCAACGCCGCCTCCCTCGGCGAGGGTCCCGCCGCCGAGCAGACCCGGGCGGCCGTCGAGCAGCTGGAGCGCGAGGTGGACACCATCATCCGCACCGCCCGCGAGGCCAAGCCGCAGACGGCCGCCGCCGGGCCCGGCGCCGGGTGCGACGCGGCCGAGGTGGTGCGCGAGCGGATGGCGTTCTGGTCCGCGCTCGCCGAGGACGAGGGCCGCAAGTGGCGGATGGCCGGAGCCGACCGGCCGGTGCGGATACCCGTCGCCCGCACCGATCTGGCCGCCGCCCTCGACGCGCTGCTCGGCAACGTCTTCCGGCACACCGCCGAGGGCACCGCCTTCGCGGTCGACGTGCACAACGGCGAGGACGCGGTCATCCTGCTCGTCTCCGACGCGGGCCCCGGCATACCCGACCCCGAGACGGCGATGGCCCGCGGCCGGGGCTCCGGCAGCGACGGCTCGACCGGGCTCGGCCTGGACATCGTGCGCCGCCTCGCCGAAGGCACCGGAGGGGACATACGCATCGGCCCGTCGGTGCTCGGCGGGACCGAGGTGCGCGTGTGGATCCAGCTCGACGGACGCGAGCGGGCACCTCGGCGGCGCGGTCACCGGGGAACCGTGCGCCGACGCGCGACGGGCCGCCTCGGCGCGTTCTCCCGCCGCCCCCGATCCCTCTCTTGAGCGCGCCGAGACCACCGGCCGCCTTCCGGCACGGAACGGGGGACCCGCACCGCTTCCCGCGCTCGCCGGTGTGCTCCCGTACACCCGCGAGCGCCGGAAAGCGGGTGCCCCGCCCGCCCAGGGCACCGGCGCGTCCGGTGGCAGCCGGACGCGCGAACGGGGCGCGGCACTCCCCTGTGCACCGCGCCCCGCCCCCCGTACCCCCGTTCCCGGGCCCGGAGCAGGTCAGGTACTCCGGGCCCGGAGCCGGTCAGATGCCGTCGGGCTCGGGAAGCTCTCCCGTCTTGGCCGCACGCGCGTACCACAGGGCGCTGGACTTCGGCGTGCGCTGCTGCGTCACGTAGTCGACGTACACCGCGCCGAAGCGCTTGTCGTAGCCGTACGCCCACTCGAAGTTGTCCAGCAGCGACCACAGGTAGTAGCCGCGCACCTCCGCGCCGTCGGCGATGGCCCGGCGCACCGCCGACAGGTGGCCGTGCAGGTAGGCGACGCGCTCGGGGTCGTGCACCGAGCCGTCGGCGTCCGGCTTGTCGTCGTAGGCCGCGCCGTTCTCGGTGACGTAGATCGGCAGCCCGGGAGCCTCGCGGTGGTAGCGCATGATCAGCTCGTGCAGGCCGGTCGGGTCGACGGACCAGCCCATCTCGGTCTGCTCGCCCGGCGACTGGTGGAAGGCGACGTCGTCCGCGGCGGGCCACGGCGAGTGCTCGCTCGCCCCGTGCCCGTCGGCCCGCGGGCCCTTGGCGTCCGGATCCGCCGCCGACACCAGGGTGGGCGTGTAGTAGTTGAGGCCGAGCGCGTCCAGCGGCTGGTGGATCAGGTCCAGGTCGCCGTCCTCGATGAAGGACCAGTCGGTGAGCGAGGAGGTCGCCTCCAGCAGGGTCTCCGGGTAGGCGCCGTGCAGGATCGGGCCGTGGAAGATGCCGCCGGACAGGTCGTCGATCTTGCGTGCCGCCGCCCGGTCCGCCGGGTCGCTCGGCGACAGGGGCCGCACCACCGAGGTGTTGAGGCTGAGCGAGACCTGGTTGCGGGCCGGCATCACCGAGCGCAGCGCCTTGGTGCCCAGGCCGTGTGCCAGGTTCAGGTGGTGGGCGGCCCTGAGCGCGGCCACCGGGTCGGTGCGGCCGGGCGCGTGCACACCGGAGGCGTAGCCGAGGAAGGCGCTGCACCACGGCTCGTTGAGCGTGATCCAGTTCTCCACGCGGTCGCCGAGCGCCTCGCCCACGATCTGCGCGTACTCCGCGAAGCGGTAGGCGGTGTCGCGCTCGGGCCAGCCGCCCGCGTCCTCCAGCTCCTGCGGCAGGTCCCAGTGGTAGAGGGTGACGGCCGGCTTGATGCCCTTGTCCAGCAGTTCGTCGACGAGCTTGCGGTAGAAGTCCAGGCCGCGCTGCACGGCCGGGCCGCGGCCGGTGGGCTGCACGCGGGACCAGGAGACGGAGAAGCGGTAGGCGGCCAGGTTCAGCTCCGCCATCAGCGCCACGTCGTCGCGGTAGCGGTGGTAGTGGTCGACAGCGATGTCACCGGTGTCGCCGCCGAAGGTCTTGCCCGGCGTGTGACTGAAGGTGTCCCAGATGGATGGGGTACGCCCGTCCTCCCGCACCGCTCCCTCGATCTGGTACGCGGAGGTGGCGGCGCCCCAGAGGAAGGCGGGAGGAAAGGTCACCGGGGTCGCCGGCGTTGCGGAGTCAGACATGGAAGCGCTCCCATAGGAGGTCGTGGAAGACCGACGAGTACGGAAAGACAGGGGGAGGAGGGAGGAGGAAGGGGGCCGAGGCGGCGGTGACCCGGCCCCAGGGGTACGCAAGCAGGGGTCAGCCCGGTGCGCAAGCGGGCGTCAGCCCTTGACGGCACCCTGCATGATGCCGCCGACGATCTGCTTGCCGAAGATCGCGAAGACCAGCAGCAGGGGCAGCGTACCCAGCAGCGCACCCGCCATGATCAGGGACTGGTCCGGGGTGTAGCCGCGGCCCAGGCCCGCCACCGCGACCTGCACGGTCGGGTTGCCGGTCTGGGTCAGCACCAGGAACGGCCACAGGAAGTCGTTCCAGGCCTGCACGAACATCAGCATGCCGAGCACGGCCATCGCCGGCCGCGCGGCCGGGAACACCACGTGCCAGATCACGCGCCAGCTGCCCGCGCCGTCCACCCGGGCCGCCTCGATGACCTCGTCCGGCAGCGCCTGGAGCAGGTACTGCCGCATGAAGAACACGCCGAACGCGCTCACCAGCGACGGGAAGATGACCGCCTGCAGCTGGTCGGTCCAGTCGAGCTTGGCGACCATCATGTACAGCGGGATGATGCTGAGCTGCGGCGGGATCATCATCGTGCCGATGACGACCAGCATCAGGGCGTTGCGGCCCCTGAAGCGCAGCTTGGCGAAGGCGAACCCGGCGACCGTCGACAGCACCACGATGGTGACCGCGGACGTGCCCGCCACGATCGTGGTGTTGAGGAACGCCTCACCGAGGTTGGCCTCGGTCCAGGCGATCTCCAGGTTCTTGAACAGGTTCGAGCCGAACCAGAACGGCGGCGGCGTCTGCGCCAGGCGCTGGTTGTCCCGGGACGCGGCGATCGCCGTCCAGACCAGCGGGAACAGCGACACGAGCGTGAACACGATCAGGATCACGTACGCGATCGGACCGCCGTGCAGCGTGCCACCCGCCCGCGCGGACTTGGGCAGACGCGAGCGCCTCTGCTGCTGCTTCTCGACGGGTGTTGTCTCGGGGGGCGTCACAGTCGTCGTCACGGCCACAACTCCTTAACTGCTGGCGCGCAGCCGGCGCGAGATGACGTGGTTGATGAGGCCGATGACGATCAGGATCGCGAACATCGTCCAGGCGATCGCCGAGGCACGGCCCAGGTGCTGGTTGACCCAGCCCTGCTCGTACAGGTACAGGCCGAGCGTCTGGAACTGGTGCTCCGCGCCGCCCGACGCGCCCTTGTTGGGGTCGAACAGCAGCGGCTCGCCGAAGACCTGGCTGGCGCCGATCGTCGAGACGACGACGGTGAACAGGATCGTCGGGCGCAGCGACGGCAGCGTCACGTGGAGGAACTGCTTCCAGCGGCTGGCACCGTCCAGCGCCGCCGACTCGTACAGGTCCTGCGGGATCGCCTGCATCGCGGCCAGGTAGATCAGCGCGTTGTAGCCGGTCCAGCGCCAGATGATGATGGTCGACACGGCAATCTGCCCGGGCCACTTGTCGTCCTGCCAGGCGATGGGGTCGATCCCGACCGAGTCCAGCGCCCAGTTGATCATGCCGTAGTCGCGCCCGAAGAGCAGCACGAACACCAGGGTGGCGGCGGCGATCGAGGTGGCGTACGGGGCGAGCATCGCGACCCGCCAGAAGGTCGAGGCGCGCAGCTTGTAGTTGAGGATGTGCGCGATGCCCATCGCGATCATCAGCTGCGGCACCGTCGAGATGATGCCGATGGTCAGCGTGTTCTGTGCCGCGTTCCAGAAGAAGTCGTCGTCGAAGATCCGGGTGTAGTTCTTCAGCCCGACCCAGTTCATGTCGGTCGGGGCGGTCAGTTCCACCTGGTGCAGCGAGGCCCAGCCGGTCCAGATCAGCGGGAACAGGCCGAAGGCGGCGAACAGCAGGAAGAACGGCGAGACGAACGCGTACGGGCTCCAGCGCGCGTCACGCTGCCAGCGTCGGGACAGCTTGGCCCGGCGCTTGGCTTCCTTGTCCGTGGGGGAGCCGTCCTGCGGACGGCCCGGGGCCGCGCCCCCCTTGACGGGGGACGCGGCGGTGTCGGAGCGGGTGGCCATGCGGGTCACTTGTCCAGGTTGTTGTCGATGGTCTTGGTGGCCGTCTCCCAGGCCTCCTTGGCGGACTTGCCCTTCGTCACCAGGATGACGCCGTTGTCCGTCAGGCCCTGCTGGATGATCTGGTCCTTCGGGCCGATGACCTGGACCGGGATCTGCTTGGCGGCCTCGGAGAAGATCGTGCCGATCGGGGCGTCACCGGTCATGTCGTTCTTGGCACCGGTCACCTCCGCGCTGTCGAACGCGGCCTGGGCGCTGGGGAAGCTGCCCTGCACCTTGAACAGCTTCGCCTGCTGCTCGGGCGCGGTCAGCCAGGCCACCAGCTTCTTGGCCTCGTCGACGTTCTTGCCGTTCTTCGGCACGCTCAGGAAGGAGCCGCCCCAGTTGCCGGACTTGGGGGCCACGGCCACGTCCCACTTGCCGGCGGCGTCGGGCTGCGACTTGCCCTTGATGTAGCCGAGCATCCACGGCGGGCAGGCCATCGCGGCGAACTTGTTGTTGGCGATCGTCTGGTCCCAGGCCGGCTGGAACTGCGTCTGGGCGCCGACCAGGCCCTTCTCGGCGGCCTCGGCGGTCAGGTCGAAGGCGTTCTTGACGGCCGGGTTGGTCTTGTAGATGACCTCGCCGGAGGCGTCGTAGAACTTCTCCTCCTCACTGCTGAGGATCGCGTTGATCAGACCGCCGGGGGAGTCCAGGAAGGTGGTGCCCTTGGGGCCCTTCTTCTTGTAGTCCTCGCCGACCTGGACGAACTTCTTCCAGTCGCCGGCCCACAGCTTCGCGACCTCCGCGCGGTCGCTGGGCAGTCCGGCCTTCTCGAAGAGGTCCTTGCGGTAGCAGATCGCCATCGGGCCGACGTCGGTGCCGAGGCCGACGGTCTGGCCGTCCTTGGTGGTGGCCTGCTCCCACTTCCAGCCCAGCCAGTTCTCCTTCTTCACCCCCGGGGCCTTGGAGAGGTCCTCGAGCTTGGCCGCCTGGGTGGCGACGATCTCGGCGATGTTGCCCACCTCGACGGCCTGGACGTCCTGCAGGCCGCTGTTGGTGGTCAGGTGGTTGAGCAGCGCCGGGTAGTAGTTCTCGTTCCGCTCGACGACGTTCTCGGCGATCTTGATGTCGGGGTTGAGCTTCTCGTACTCGGCGTAGAGGCCGGCTTCCTTGAAGCCCATGGTGCCGAAGAGGCCCAGGGTGATCGTGGTCTTCCCCTCGCCGCCGCCCGACGAGGAATCGGAGTCGTCTCCGCCGTCGTCGGCACAGCCGGCCAGCAGCCCGGTGCCCAGCGAGACCACGGCCGCGATGGCCAGTGCCTTGCGGGCGATGGGCTTCCCCCCGCCCGACCGCTGACGGGAGAGGGGGAGGGTACGTGCTCGCATTGCGTCCTCCTGTTGCCCTGACGTGCCGACCCCCCGGCCAACGGCTCTGTTGACCCGTGTGATGCGCATTGCGGCTCGGGCGGGGAACGTGCGGGTTGTGTATGTGTCAGGTACTGTGGGAGCGCTCCCACAAGTGATGTGTTGAAGAGTCGCGGGTCCGGGCGGGGGTGTCAAGGGAACAGACGCGGCAAAGTGCGTTCAGTTATCTGCCCGTTAACTTGACGCCGGGGGGCCGTCCGCGGAACGGATCGGTCCGCACAGTGTCGTCGACGCGGCCGTCACCGTCACTGCCGGGGCTGTTACATTCCAGGCCGGTGGGACGTACGAAGGAAGGCGGAGCCGATGGCAAGCCACGGAGCGCGGGGCCGTAGCGGCGGCCGCCCCACCCTCGAAGAGGTGGCCGCGCGCGCCGGGGTCGGCCGGGGCACGGTGTCCCGGGTGATCAACGGCTCGCCCCGGGTGAGCGACGCCACGCGCGCGCTCGTGGAGGCGGCGGTCGCCGAGCTCGGTTACGTCCCGAACACGGCGGCCCGCGCGCTGGCCGCGAACCGTACGGACGCCATCGCCCTGGTGGTGCCCGAGCCGGAGACCCGGTTCTTCGCCGAGCCGTACTTCTCCGACATGCTCCGGGGTGTCGGCGCGGCGCTGTCCGACACCGAGATGCAGCTGCTGCTGATCTTCGCGGGAAGTGACCGGGAGCGGCAGCGGCTCGCCCAGTACCTGGCCGCGCACCGGGTGGACGGGGTGCTCCTGGTCTCGGTGCACGCCGACGACCCGCTGCCCGACATGCTGTCCCAGCTGGAGATCCCCGCGGTGATCAGCGGTCCCCGCTCGGCCGCGGAGACCCTCGCCTCGGTGGACTCCGACAACTACGGCGGCGCCCGTCAGGCCGTCGAGCACCTCATCGGCCGGGGCCGGCGCACCATCGCCCACATCACCGGCCGTCTCGACGTGTACGGCGCCCAGCGGCGCATCGACGGGTACCGCGACGCCCTGCGCGACGCGGGCCACGAGGTGGACGAGCTGCTGATCGAGCCGGGGGACTTCTCCGAGGAGGGCGGCCGGCGCGCGATGGCGGCCCTGCTGGAGCGCCGCCCCGACCTGGACGCCGTCTTCGCGGCCTCGGACGTCACCGCGGCCGGTGCCCGGCAGGCCCTGCGTGAGGCGGGCCGCCGCATCCCCGACGACGTGGCGCTGGTCGGCTACGACGACTCCGCCATCGCCCGTCACATGGACCCGCCGCTGACGAGCGTGCGCCAGCCGATACAGGAGATGGGCCGCGCGATGATCGACCTGCTGCTCACCGAGGTCGCCGACCGCCGCCCGGCCGTGTCGCGGGGCCTGGAGCGCCGCCAGATGGTGCTGGCCACGGAACTGGTGGACCGCGCCTCGTCGTGAGGGCGCGCCACGCGGGGCCCCGGTCCCGCGCCGCGCGCGGCCCCGGAGACGAGTTCAGCCGGTGATCCCCGTACGGGATCACCGGCTGACTGGTGAGGGTGAGTGACGGGACTTGAACCCGCGACATCCTGGACCACAACCAGGTGCTCTACCAGCTGAGCTACACCCACCATGGCCTTGTCGGTCGAGGTCAGTGACTTCTCCGACCGGCCGAGAAAAAGTGTACAGGGTCCGAAGGGGTGCTCGCGCACACCTTTCGGCGGGGGTGTCCCGGGACCCCCCGGTTCCCTACTGAGCAGGCAGGACGTGCTTGGCGGCGATCTTCTTCGCGGTGTCCGAGTCGGGTCCCGGCTGAGCCACGAAGACGGCCTCGCGGTAGTAGCGCAGTTCCGCGATGGACTCGCGGATGTCGGCGAGCGCGCGGTGGTTGCCGTTCTTCTCGGGGCTGTTGAAGTACGCCCTCGGGTACCAGCGGCGGGCCAGCTCCTTGATGCTGGAGACGTCCACGATGCGGTAGTGCAGGTAGTCCTCCAGGGTCGGCATGTCCCGCAGCAGGAAACCGCGGTCGGTGCCGACGGAGTTGCCGCACAGGGGCGCCTTGCCGGGCTCCTTGACGTGTTCCCGCACGTAGTCGAGGACCCGCTGCTCGGCGTCCTCGAGCGTCGTGCCGCCCGCCAGTTCGGCGAGCAGTCCGGACGCGGTGTGCATCTCCCGCACCACCTCCGGCATCGTCTCCAGGGCCCGCTCCGGCGGGCGGATGACGATGTCCACGCCCTCGCCGAGCACGTTCAGCTCGGAGTCGGTGACGAGGGCGGCCACTTCGATGAGCGCGTCGTCCGACAGCGAGAGGCCGGTCATCTCGCAGTCGATCCACACCATGCGATCGTTCATGTGTCTAACCTTACGGGGCGCCGCGCCGTGCGGGCCCGTACGGGCGGCACGGGCCGGAGGCGGTGGCCTCCGGCCCGTCGTTCACCGTCGCCGGCTCACGGCGCGGTGCGCTGGCCCGGTACGCCGGAGCCCGATGCCGTCAGGGACGGGCCCACACCGGCCGCCGCCGTGCGGCGGGACTGGTGCGGCAGCGGACTGTCCTGGTGCGGTGCCGGCGGCACCGGGTGCCCGGCGTGGCCCGGCTGGCCGGACGGGACGGGCCCCTGGCCGTGCGCGGCGGCCTCGCTGTCCTGCCGCCGGTCGGCCTGGGGGCGCCGCGCGCGGTACGCGGCCCGGTAGGCGGCCGGTGACGAGCCCAGCTGCCGCCGGAAGTGGCCGCGCAGGGCCACCGGCGAGCGGAAGCCGCAGCGGCCGGCCACCTCGTCCACCGAGTAGTCCGACGTCTCCAGCAGCCGCTGCGCCTGGAGCACCCGCTGGGTGATCAGCCACTGCAGCGGAGCGCTTCCGGTCAGTGAGCGGAAACGGCGGTCGAACGTCCGGCGGCTCATGTACGCGCGTGCCGCCAGCGTCTCCACGTCGAACTGTTCGTGGAGGTGTTCCAGCGCCCAGGCGACGACCTCGGCGAGCGGGTCGGCGCCGATCTCCTCCGGTAAAGACCGGTCGAGGTAGCGCTCCTGGCCGCCGCTGCGGCGCGGGGGGACCACCAGGCGGCGGGCGAGCGCGCCGGCCGCCTCGTTGCCGTGGTCCGTGCGCACGATGTGCAGGCACAGGTCGATGCCGGCCGCGGTGCCCGCCGACGTCAGCACGTCGCCGTCGTCCACGAAGAGTTCCCGCGGATCGACGTGCACCGACGGATAGCGCTTCGCGAGCGTCGGCGCGTACATCCAGTGGGTGGTCGCCGGCCGGCCGTCCAGCAGGCCCGCCGCCGCGAGGACGAAGGCGCCGGTGCACAGCCCGACGATGCGGGCGCCCTCCTCGTGGGCCCGGCGCAGCGCGTCGAGCGCGTCCTGCGGTGGCGGCGAGGTGATGGACCGCCAGGCCGGCACCACGACGGTGCCCGCCCGGGATATCGCCTCCAGGCCGTGTGGCGCGGTGAGTTCCAGGCCCCCCGTGGTCCGCAGCGGGCCGTCCTCACCTCCGCACACCAGCAGGCGGTAGCGCGGTACGCCGGCGTCCTGGCGGTCAACCCCGAACACCGACAGCGGTATGGAACTCTCGAAGATGGGACCGCCGCTGAACAGCAGCACCGCGACGATCTCCTTGCGGCGTCGCCCGGAGAGTTTCCGGGCCGCGGCTTCCGGCGCGGCGGTGGAGTCGTGGCTCATAACTGCTAAGCCCCCCTCGGTGGTCGCGGCGCCCTGTTCCCTTCGGGTGTGTCGCTCCAACACGTTTCCCCTCGGTCCTGCACGAGTCCCCCGCCGTACGACAGTCAAGATCGAATCTACTGCGTCCAGTTGCACCCGCGTGGCCGGTTCGCCACCCGGCAGAATGTCGACTTGGCAACTTGGCGTGAAGCATTCGATCGCGAAGGGTTGCACTCGCGGGGCGTGCAGGGAAGTGCGCCTTGTCGCGGTGGCCAATCCCCGTAGGGTGCGCGAGGCTTCTGGGAGCCCTTTTGCGCAGGTCGGACGGGGGATGAGGGGTGGGGGCGGCAGGGGGCGGGCACCATCCGGAAGTTGGCTGAAAAGATACGGCCGCGGGCGCGGAAACCGGTCAGCCGACCGGTGTGTCCCCGCCCTTGCCTGCCCGGCCTCCTCGTGCCTCGGCCCCGGCCCGGCGCCGCCCGCCCCGGCGCGGCTCCGGTTCCCCGGCCGACGGCCGCGCGGCGACCCGCTGGGAGCGCCGCATCAGCAGCCGGCAGGCGCCCGTGACCGCCGCCAGGCCGAACGCCACACCGGCCGCCCCCGCCAGGGAGGAGCCGCACCACAGCAGGACCACCGGCACGAGCAGGCAGCTGAACGCCGCCCAGCGCACCACGTCGCCCACGTCCCGGGCGGACGCGGCCGCACGGTCCCGCTCGGGGGTGGGACCGGGTCCGGACATGAGGTGCTCCCTGTGGCGTGGCTCACGGGGTTCAACGCGCGGTCCGTCCGTCGGTCACTGCGGGTACGGCCGGACGGCCGCCGCGGGGGCGGGCGTACGACCCGGAGGGACCCCACTCTCCCGGCCGGGCGAGGTCCGCGCAAACCACCTGTACAGGGCAGCAACCATTGCGTGACGGGCGCCCCCTCGTGCATGCTCCGGGGAACCCGCCTGCCGGTATGCGCGGGGTCTGGGCCAAGGAGGCGTGGCGCCGTACCCTTGGGGGTATGGGGTTGGGAAGACCATTCCCGGACACAGCTCCGCCGCACACTGTCGTCCCCCAGAAGGATCACAACTCCGAGACAGCCATGGCCGGTCACGAATTCTTCGAACCCGCGGACCGCAAGCGGCCGGTCGCCGATCCCACGGCGGCCGAACCCCTGGCGGCGGAGGAATCACGCCATCCCTGCGATCCGGCGTTCCGGCACGGGGTGGTCGTCGGCTTCGACGGGTCCACCTCCAGTGAACGGGCCCTCGCGTACGCCATCGGCATGGCGCGGCGCCTCGGCTCGGGCCTGATCATCGTCCACGTCGCCAACCGGCTGCCCACGACGGTCTGGGCGGGCTGCGAGCCCCCGGTCTTCGTGGACGTCCCGGACCACCGCACGGAGGTGCTCGGTCTCGAGCTCGCCTGCGCGGACTATCTGGCCGAGGTGCCGTGGATCCTGGTCGAGCGCGGCGGGGACATCTGCCACGAACTCGAAGAGGTGGGGCGGGAGTACGAGGCCGACGCGATCGTCGTGGGGTCCACCCACGGGCTCGTGGGGCGGCTCTTCGGCTCCGTCGCCGGGAGGCTGGCGAAGCGGGCGCAGCGGCCCGTGGTGGTCATCCCGTGAGCTGAGGGGTGCGGGCCCTCTGCGCCGACGACCGGCGACACGTGGGGGCCCGTTTTTTCGTTGTACGGCCCGTGCTGGCGGGTGAGGGCTTGTCGCGCGTTTCCCCGCGCCCCCGAGGTTGCTCGAACGCCGGAGGGCGCGGGGACCTGGTCCCCGCGCCCTCCGGCCGCACGGGTGCTGCTTACTCCACCGTCACCGACTTGGCGAGGTTGCGGGGCTTGTCGATGTCCCTGCCGAGGGCCAGGGCCGTGTGGTAGGCGAGGAGTTGGAGGGGGATGCCCATCAGGATGGGGTCGAGTTCGTCCTCGTTCTTGGGGACGAGGAGGGTGTGGTCGGCCTTCTCCTGGTGCTGGTGGGCGACGGCGAGGATCTGGCCGCTGCGGGCCTTGATCTCCTCCATGGCCGCGCGGTTCTTCTCCAGCAGGTCGTCGTCCGGGACGATCGCGACCGTGGGCAGGGCCGGCTCGATCAGGGCCAGCGGGCCGTGCTTGAGCTCGGAGGCGGGGTAGGCCTCGGCGTGGATGTAGGAGACCTCCTTGAGCTTCAGGGAGGCCTCACGGGCCACCGGGTAACCCCGGACGCGGCCGATGAAGAGCATCGAGCGGGCGTCGGCGTACTGCTGGGCCAGCTTCTTGATCTCCTCCTCCTGCTCCATGATCTCGGCGATCTGGCCGGGGAGGCGGCGCAGGCCCTCGATGATCCGCTTGCCGTCGCGCACCGACAGGTCGCGGGTGCGGCCCAGGTGCAGGGCGAGCAGGGCGAAGGCGACCGTGGTGTTGGTGAAGCACTTGGTGGACACCACGCACACCTCGGGACCGGCGTGCACGTAGACGCCGCCGTCGGCCTCGCGGGCGATCGCGGAGCCGACCACGTTGACCACGCCCAGCACCCGCGCGCCCTTGCGCTTCAGCTCCTGCACGGCGGCCAGCACGTCGTAGGTCTCACCGGACTGCGAGACCGCGATGTAGAGGGTGTCGGGGTCGACGACCGCGTTGCGGTAGCGGAACTCCGAGGCCGGCTCGGCGTCGGCGGGGATGCGGGCCAGCTCCTCGATCATCTGCGCGCCGATCATGCCGGCGTGGTACGAGGTGCCGCAGCCGAGGATCTTCACGCGGCGGATCCGGCGCGCCTCGCGGGCGTCCAGGTTGAGGCCGCCGAGGTGCACGGTGGAGAAGCGGTCGTCGATCCGGCCGCGCAGCACGCGGTCCACGGCCTCGGCCTGCTCGTGGATCTCCTTGTGCATGTAGGTGTCGTGGCCGCCCATGTCGTACGAGGCCGCCTCCCACTCCACGGTGGTCGGCTCGGCGGTCGTACGGGTGCCCTCGGTGGTGTAGGTGCGGAAGTCGTCGGCCTTGAGGGTGGCCATCTCGCCGTCGTCGAGGGTGACGATCTGGCGGGTGTGGGCGACCAGCGCCGCTATGTCGGAGGCGACGAACATCTCCTTCTCGCCGATGCCGAGGACGACCGGCGAGCCGTTGCGGGCCACGACGATGCGGTCGGGGAAGTCGGCGTGCAGCACGGCGATGCCGTAGGTGCCCTCGATGAGGCGCACCGTCTCGCGGACCTTGTCCTCGAGCTCGGCCGCCGTCGAGCGGGCGATGAGGTGGACGAGGACCTCGGTGTCCGTCTCGGAGAGGAACTCGACGCCGTCCGCCTCCAGCTTGCGGCGCAGGTCGCCGGCGTTGTCGATGATGCCGTTGTGGACGACGGCGACCTTGCCCTCGGCGTCCAGGTGCGGGTGGGCGTTGATGTCGGAGGGGGCGCCGTGGGTGGCCCAGCGGGTGTGGGCGATGCCGGTCGTGCCCTTGAAGCGCGCCGGGACCTTGGCCTCCAGGTCGCGCACCCGGCCCTTGGCCTTGACCATCTTCAGGCCGGCCGTCTTCGGCGACGTGACGGCGATGCCCGCCGAGTCGTAGCCGCGGTACTCCAGGCGCTGGAGGCCCTCGAGCAGGAGGGGAGCGACCTCACGCCTGCCGATGTATCCGACGATTCCGCACATGTACGTATGTTCCTAGCCGTAGACGATGCGGCGCAGCTGCCGGAGCGAGAGCTCGGGCGGCGCCACCGCTCGGTATCTGAGGTCCGCCTCGATCCGTTCGAAGATCGACGCGTTCACCAGGCCCTGGGCCTGGAGTTCGCGGTGGCGGCGACGGACGTATTCCTCGGTCGTCTCGTCGAAGTAGGCGAGCACGTCCTGGACCACCCGCAGCGCCTCGCCCCGGCTGAGGGGCGTGGACCGCGTCAGATGATCGACAAGTTCCTCGTGCACCCGATGATTTTGAGGTGCCGGAGGTCGATGCGCAACAAACGTGCCCGATATCGGGCAGGAAATGATAGGTGTGGCCTACAGGTTTTTGAGGACGGCCTGCTTGGCGAGGGTGAACTCCTCGTCCGTGAGCACGCCCGACCGGTGCAGTTCGCCCAGTTCCCGCAGGCGTCGCAGCAGGGCGTCATGGTCGTCCCCCGAGGGGCGGGGGGCCGGCGGGTGGCCGGCCTCCGGTTCCGGTGCGCCGGCGGGTGCGGCCGGGTGCGGCAGGCGGGCCTGGACGGCGGCGGCGACCAGTGCCATCAGCGGGTCCTTCTTGAAGCCCCACAGCTCCACCGAGTTGGGGTCGTACTTGGCCGGGGCCTCGGTCGGGGCGTGGCGCACGTGGAAGCGCAGGTGCCCGTTCTCCAGTCCGGCCGCGGGCTGCCACTCCACGGCGGTCAGGTCCGTCACCGCCAGGGTGCGGGTGCCGGCGGCGGCCTTGGCGTCCTCCGTCTTCCAGTTCCACTCTAGCCGGACCCGCTCGCCGTCGAAGCTCACCGTGCCGTCCCCGGCGGACACGGACAGCGGCACCGGCGGGCCGGGCAGCAGGTAGGCGGTGACCGGATCGGAGGGGACCTGGTCCAGCAGCAGGGCGGTGCGGACCTCCTCCGCGAAGTACTCGGCCACGCCGTACCGGTCGGATTCGACGATCAGCTGATAGGGGTCGTGCGGCTCGGTGAGCCGGCCGCCGGCCGCCTGCAGCAGCGGGTCGGCGCCGTCGCGCAGCCGCAGTCTGAGCCGTCCCGCCTTCTTGCCCTGCTCGAACGATATTCCCGCCAACGCCCCCAGGGGCAGCACCAGTTCACCCAGGGTCCTGCGCAGCAGGCCGACGTTCCTGTCCCGGCCGGGAGTCAGTCGCAGGGCCTCCCCGTCGAAGGTCCACGTACCGTCCTTCTGGATGATTTCCGCCATGGGGGTGATTGTTCCACCGGGACCGCCGGGGAGTGGTCCGTACCCATCGGGGCGGAAAACGGCGGGCACCCCAAAGGACCGTACTCCGGGGTGCCCGCACGTTCGTGGGTCAGAACTCCGCGAGGGGGTTCTTCAGGGTGCCGATCAGCTGGAGGGCGCCGGAGGGGTCCGCCAGGTCGACCATCTGCCGGTTGTCGCGCAGCTGGAGGCGGTTCAGGCAGGACAGGGCGAACTCCGGGGCGAACATGTCGTACCGGGCGAACTTGTCGGCCAGTTCCGGCACCGACGCCTGGTACGCGCGGGTGACCTCCGCGACCGTGCGCCAGAAGCCGTCCTCGTCGAGGACGCCCTCCTCGGCCAGGTTCGCGGCCAGGAAGCGGAAGAAGCAGTCGAAGACGTCCGTGAAGATCGACAGCAGCTTGGTGTCGTCCGGCACCTCCACCCGGATGCGGCCGACCTCCGGCGGCAGCACCGCGTCGGGGTCCATCACCGCGATCTCCTCGGCGATGTCCTTGTAGATCGCGCGCTTCACGACGCCGTCCGCCAGGACCAGGATCACGTTCTCGCCGTGCGGCATGTACACCAGGTCGTAGGCGTAGAAGCTGTGCAGCAGCGGCACGTAGTACGCCCGCAGGTAGTGGCGCAGCCACTCGGCCGGGGCGAGCCCGGAGCGGGCGATCAGCGCCGCCGCGACGGAGGCGCCCTCGTGGTCGACGTGGACCAGCGAGGCCATGGTGGCGAGGGTCTCGCCGTCCTCCAGGGACGGCACCGGGCTCTCCCGCCACAGCGCGGCCAGCATCTTGCGGTACGGCGAGTAGCGGTCCGTGGCCTGCTCGTACTCCAGGTGCCGGTAGCCCACGGCGGCCCGCTCCCGGATGATCGACAGACCCGTGGCCCGCAGCACCGGGTCGCTCTCGACGAGCTGCGCCAGCCAGTCGTTGATCGCCGGGGTCGCCTCCATGTAGGCGGCGGACAGTCCGCGCATGAAGCCCATGTTGAGGACGGACAGGGCCGTCTTCACGTAGTGCTTCCCGGGGTGCGACCGGTTGAAGAAGGTGCGGATGGACTGCTGGGCCAGGTACTCGTCGTCGCCCTCGCCCAGGCACACCAGGTGCCGGCGGGCGACCTCGGCGGCGAAGGTGACGGACAGCTTGTTCCACCACTGCCAGGGGTGGACGGGGATGAGGAGGTAGTCGGCGGGGTCGAGGTCCTGCGCGCGCAGGACGCCGTGGAACCCCTCGACGGTCTCCTCGCCCAGCTCCTGCCGCACGAACGACTCGTACTCGATGCCCACGCCCGCCGTGAACGCGGCCCGCGAGCGGTGGGCGGCCAGCCAGACCAGTCTCACCGGGGCCGCCGTCTCCGGCGCGTACGCGTGGTACTCGTGGATGCCGAAGCCGAGCCGCCCGTTGTTGGCGACGAAGCAGGGGTGGCCCTCGGTCATGCCGGTCTCGACGGCCTGGAAGCCGGCGTCGATCAGCTCGCCGGACGGTATCTGCGGTTTGGTGAGCTTGTAGCAGGTGCCGGAGAGGGTGGAGGAGATCTCCTCCAGGTACACCGGAAGGATCTCGTCGCTCAGACCGAGGGACTTGCGCAGCTCGACGAAGAAGTCCAGGGCCTCAAGGCCGAGTTCGGTGTCGTCGCGGTGGCGGGTGATCGAGTCGGCGTCGACCCCCCAGTGGTCCAGGGCGCGCCGCGTCGCGGTGAAGGTGTACCGGGTCCGGCCGTCGTCGCTGTGGACGGCGTACCGGCCGTCGCCGGAGGCCTCCGGCGTGATGAGCCGCTCGTGGGCGAACTCGGCCAGTGCCTTGCGGATCAGCAGGCGGTTGGCCCGCGCCCAGCGGTGGGGGGACAGGTGCGTCACGGCGTCGGACGGGGTCATGCGGATGCTCCTCGGGCGGCCTCGAACTGTTCGCGCGTGCAGAAGCTCAGCAGCGCGCGCTTCTCCGGCTTGTCGATCTCCCGTTCGGGGACGAAGCCCACGACCTCGTTGAGGGCGTGCACGGCCTTGTTGCCGACGTCCGGTTCGACCACGACCCGGCGGGTGGCGGGGTCGGCGAACAGCTTCTCCATCACGGCGGTGATGACCGCCCGGGTGAAGCCGTGGACGGGGCGGTCGGTGGGGGCGACCAGGAAGTGCATGCCGACATCGCCGGGCTCGGGGTCGTACAGGCCGACGAGTTCGACGTACCGGGGGTCGTACGTCTCCATCAGGAACGCGGGTTCGCCGTCGTGCAGGCCGAGGAAGGCGTGGTGGTGCTCGTCGTCGGCGATGCGCCGGTACTCGCGCTCGACGTCCCCGGGCGTCGCGTCCTGCATCATCCAGTACGCCGCCTTCGGGTCGGTGACCCAGCGGTGCAGCAGCCCGGCGTCCTTCGACGGGTCCAGCGGGCGGACGGTGAACGTGCCGATGCTCATACGGCGAACTCCTGGAACGCGATGGCCTTCTCGACCGGGTAGTACTCGGTGCCGAGCAGCTCACGGATGATGGTCGCGTTGCGGTACGGGCCCATGCCCAGGTCGGGGCTGGTGACGCTGTGCGTGTGGACGCCCGCGTTCTGGAGGAAGATGCCGCGGCCGGTGACGTCGATGGCGTAGTCGCGGGAGACGTCGAAGCGGCCGTGGCCGTCGAAGCGGAGCCGGTCGCGCACCGGGTCGAGGAACGCCGGGGGCTCGTAGTGGTAGCCGGTGGCCAGCACCAGCCCTTCGGTGCGGATCTCGAAGTCCTTGTCCTGCTCGTCCTGGTGGAAGCCGAGCGTGTAGGCGCCGTCCTCGTAACGGGCTGCGGTCAGCGAGGAGTTGGTGAGCAGCCTGGTGGGGACCGGCCGGTCGCCGCTCTCGACGTCCTTCTGGTACAGCAGGTCGAAGATCGCGTCGATCAGCTCCGCGTTGATGCCCTTGAACAGGCCCTTCTGCTGCTTCTCCAGCCGGTAGCGGGTCTCCTCGGGCAGGGCGCGGAAGTAGTCGATGTAGTCCGGGGAGGTCATCTCCAGGGTCAGCTTGGTGTACTCCAGCGGGAAGAACCGCGGCGAACGGGTGACCCAGTTGAGCTGGTAGCCGTGGACGTCGATCTCGGAGAGCAGCTCGTAGTAGATCTCGGCGGCGCTCTGTCCGCTGCCGACGACCGTGACCGACTTCTTCTCCCGCAGCTCCGCCTTGCGCTGCATGTACTGCGCGTTGTGGAAGAGGCCGCCGTCCAGCCCGCGGCACGGCTGGGGGAGGTACGGCACGGTGCCGGTGCCGAGCACCAGGTGCCGGGCGCGGTACGTCTCCCCTGCCGCCGTGGCGACCGCGTAGAGCCCGGCGGCCTCGTCGTAGGTCACCTCGGTGACCGTGGTGCCGAAGCGGATGCTGCCGAGCTGGGCGGCGGCCCAGCGGCAGTAGTCGTCGTACTCGACTCGCAGCGGGTAGAAGTTCTCGCGTATGTAGAACGAGTAGAGGCGGCCTTTCTCCTTCAGGTAGTTGAGGAAGGAGTAGGGGGACGTCGGGTCGGCGAGCGTGACCAGGTCCGACATGAACGGCGTCTGGAGGTGGGCGCCGTCGAGGAACATTCCGGCGTGCCAGGCGAAGCCGGGCTTGGACTCCAGGAAGAGGCCGTTCAGTTCGGCGATCGGCTCGGTCAGGCAGGCGAGGCCGAGGTTGAAGGGGCCCAGCCCGATGCCCACGAAGTCGTAGGTGGTGTCCGGGGCTTCAGCAAGCGCGGTCAAGGGACTCTCCCAGGTACTGCTCGGCGTGGCCGGCGATCAGGTCGAGGACGGCGGAGATGTCGGCCGTCGTGGTCTCGGGGTTCAGCAGGGTGAACTTCAGGTAGTGGCGTCCGGCCACCTTGGTGCCCGCGACGACCGCGTCACCGGAGGCGAACAGGGCCTTGCGGGCGTAGAGGTTGGCGCGGTCGATCTCGGCGGGGTCGGTGACGGCCGCCGGGATGCAGCGGAAGACGAGGGTGGAGAGGTTGGGCGCGACCACGACGTCGAAGCGGGGGTCGGCGGCCAGCAGCTTCCAGCCCTCGGCGGCCAGGTCGCACACCTCGTCGAAGAGGCGGCCGATGCCGTCGGCGCCCATCACGCGCAGGGTCATCCACAGTTTGAGGGCGTCGAAGCGGCGGGTGGTCTGCAGGGACTTGTCGACCTGGTTGGGGATGCGCTCGGTCACCATGCGCCGCGGGTTGAGGTACTCGGCGTGGTAGGTGGCGTGCCGCAGCGTGGCGGTGTCGCGGACCAGTACGGCCGAGGAGCTGACCGGCTGGAAGAAGGACTTGTGGTAGTCGACGGTGACGGAGTCGGCGCGTTCGATGCCGTCGAGGCGGTCGCGGTACTTCAGCGAGGCGAGCAGACCGCAGCCGTAGGCGGCGTCCACGTGCATCCAGGCGCCGTACCGCTCGCACAGTTCGGCGATCTCGGGGAGCGGGTCGATGGAGCCGAAGTCGGTGGTTCCGGCGGTCGCGACGACGGCCATGGGGACCAGTCCCGCCGCGGTGCAGCGCTCCAGCTCGCGGGCGAGGGCGACGGTCTGCAGCCGCTTGTCGTGGTCGACGGGGACCGACACCACGGCGTCGGGCCCGAGGCCGAGGAGTTTCGCGGACTTCTTCACGCTGAAGTGGCTGACCTCGGAGGCGAAGACGCGCAGTCTCGCCAGATCGTCGGTCTTGGCCTCCTCGCGGGCCAGCAGCAGCGCCTGGAGGTTGGACTGGCTGCCGCCGGAGGTGAACACGCCGTCGGCGGCGGGGCCGAGGCCGATGCGGGCGTTCGTCCAGTCGATGAGCTTGCGCTCGATGAGGGTGCCGCCGGCCGACTGGTCCCAGGTGTCCAGGGAGGAGTTGACGGCGGAGAGCACCGCCTCGCCGAGCACGGCCGGGATGACGACCGGGCAGTTGAGGTGGGCGAGGTAGCGGGGGTGGTGGAAGTAGATCGCGTCCCGGAGGTAGACGTCCTCCAGTTCGTCCAGCACCGCGGTGGTGTCGTGCAGGGGACGGTCGAGGTCGATCGCGTCGATGCGGGGCGCGAGCTCGTCGACCGTGACGCCGGTGAACGGCCGGGCTGTGGTGGCGAGTTTGGCCGCCACCCGCTCGACTCCCTCGGTCACGGAGCGGCGGTAGTGCTCCGCGGTGGTGTCGTTGAGCAGGTGCGAGCGCATGTGGGGGTCCTCCGGTGGGGACGGGCCGGTGCGGGGAGCGGGCCAGTGCGTGACTTAGGTTAGCCTAACCTGAGTGCCGCGAAGGTATTCCGCGTTCGGCCGTGACCGTGGTCACTCGCTCACGGGGTTGACGAGCCGTCAACTGCCTTGCGCATCAAGCCTGTTCGCGCATCTGCTCTTCCGTCAGGCCCCGTCGCCAGTAACCCACGAACGTCACGCGCCGGCGATCGACACCGCGCTCACCGACGAAGAGCCGCCGCAGCTGCTTCACACAGCCGGACTCTCCGGCGATCCAGACGTACGGCCGCTCGGCGGGCGGCAGTTCGGCGGTGCGCAGGTCGTCCAGGGCGAGGGGGGAGGCGCCCGCCTCCGTCGCCGCCGCGTCCCGGACGAACCAGGTGATCTCCGCGTCGGCGGCGGTCGGCAGGTCCTGCACGTCACCGGCGTGCGGCACCTCCAGCCACACCCGGGCCCGCATACCCGCGGGAAGCGTCTCCAGGACGGCGGCGGTGGCGGGCAGGGCGGTCTCGTCGGCCCACAGGAGCACCAGATCGGTGTCCTCGGGCGGACGGAAGCGGATCGCGCGGTTGTCGGCGATCGCGGGGCCGAGCAGCAGGACCCGGTCACCGGCCACCGCGCGGGCGGCCCAGCGGGAGGCCGGGCCGGCCTCGGCCGAGGCGCCGCCCTCCCCGACGCCGTGCAGCACGAAGTCGATGTCGACCTCCGTGGTGTGCCCCCCGGCGTCGGCGCGCAGTGCCCGCAGCGTGTACGAGCGCATCACCGCCCGCACGTCGTCGGGCAGTTCGCGCCAGCCCTGCCACCACTGGTCACCCAGTTCGAGCGGCACGGCCGGCTCGCTCTGCCCCGGGTGCGGCAGGAACAGCGACAGGGACTGGTCGCGCCCGTCGGAGTGGAAGTCGCGCAGTTCCGGGCCGGTGAAGGTGACCCGGACCAGGGACGGGCCGAGCCGCCTCGTCGCCGCGACCTGCAGGGCGAAGAAGCGGAACGGGGCGGCTACGGCAGTGGTCACGTGTGGCTCCGGGGCTGGAGGATGGTGCCGGGGAGGGTCAGCTGACCTTCTTGGCCTTCTCGATGGCCTCGGCGAGCGCCTCGACCGGGGCGACGCACTTGTCGTAGGACAGGATCGGCTCGGTGGACCGGGCGATGACCTGGCCGGCCTTGACCGCGGGCAGTTCCTTCCAGGTCGCCTCGGTGATGTCGGCGGGCTGGATGGCGGAGGTGCGGTCGTCCATCAGGATGACGTCGGCCTTGTGCTTGTCGACGTTCTCCCAGCTGAGGCTCTCGAACCAGCCGCCGGTGGCCTTCTTGGCCTCCTCCGTCGGCTCGACGAAGTCCACGCCGAGGGCCTTGAAGTACTCCAGGTCGATGGAGAGGTTGGAGCCGGAGACGTAGAAGAGCTCGGGGCTCGCCGAGCCGACCATCACCTTGATGCCGGGGTTGGCCCTGACGGCCTTGCGCAGCCGCTCCGAGGCCTCCTCGAAGCGCTTCTTGGCGCCGGTGACCTTCTCCGCCTTCATGTCGGCGCCGAGCGACTCCGCCAGTTCCCACATCCGCTGGAGCGGGCCGGTCAGCTGACGGTCGAACACGGAGATGCCGACGCTCGGCGCGAGCTTGGCGATCTTGTCCTTGGACGCCTCGGGGACGTACCAGAGGGTGCCGGCGTCGTCGAACATCGTGGAGATCAGGAGGTCGGGCGCGAGCGTCGCGTACTTCTCGACGTTGAACTGGTCCCAGACGTTGCCGAGGATGGTCACCTTGCTGATGTCCATGTCGCCGGCCTGGACGTCGGCCTTGCCGTCCTTGGTCTCCGTCGGACCGAAGACGCCCTTGACCTGCACGCCGTAGTCGTACAGCGCGGCGGCGACACCGGTGAAGGCGACGATGTTCGCGGGCTTCCCGTCCAGCTTCACCGTGGTGCCGCGGTCGTCCTTGAAGCTCCAGGGGCCGGACCCGGCGCCGTCCTTCGACCCCGAGTCGCCGCCCTTCGCGCCGTCGTCACCACAGGCCGCGAGCGCGGCGCCGAGTCCGAGGACGCCGCCGGCGGCGAGCAGTCCACGACGGGAGAGGCGGGCGGTGCTGGCGTTCGACATGGGTCGGTCTGCTTTCATGCGTGCGGAGCCGATGGGTGCGCGGTGACGGCTCCCTGGGCCGGAAACAGCCTTAGGTTAGCCTAACCTCAGAGCTTGTCCAGGGGTTGCCGGTATCCATCCCCTCGCGAAAGCCCCGACACGCCCTCCCGGTACCGTGATCGCCGTCACGCGAGGGGGAGGAAAATGAACGTCGCACGACGCTGGGGCCCGTCCGTGGCCGTGCACCTGATCCTCGGAATGGTGGCCCTCGTACCGCTGTGGCTGTCGATGATGCTCGCGGCGGACGTCCTCCGGGCGGAACCGGAGGGCTCCTCCTCCGACCCCGCCGTCACCGGCTCCGCACCGGCCTGGACGCCGATCCTCGTCGCGCTGTGGGCCGTCTTCCTGGCCCTGTGGCTCCCCGTCGGCTCCCGGGCCCGCCCGTCGGTGCCGGGCGTCTCCGGACGGCGCTACTGGGCCGTCGGCGCGGCACTGGTGCTCACGCCGATGGTGTTCTCGACCGCGCTGCTCGTCCTCGTCGAGGGATGAGCGGAGCGGGGCGCGCCCGCCCGGACCGGGGCGCGCCCCGCAGGACGCGTCCCGGTGCGGCCGGGACCGGACCGGTCCGGCCGGATCAGCCCGCCAGGCCCAACTCCCGGGCGATCAGCATGCGCTGGACCTCGCTCGTGCCCTCGCCGATCTCCAGGATCTTGGAGTCCCGCCACATGCGGGCCACCGGGTACTCGTTCATGAAGCCGTAGCCGCCGTGGATCTGGGTGGCGTCACGGGCGTTGTCCACCGCGACCGTCGACGAGTACAGCTTGGCCAGCGCCGCCTCCTTCTTGAACGGCTCCCCGGCCACCAGCCGGCTGGCCGCGTCCCGCCACGCCAGGCGGGCCGTGTGCGCCTTCATCTCCATGTCGGCGATCTTGAACTGGATCGCCTGGTTGGCGCCGATCGGCCGCCCGAAGGCGTGCCGCTCCCTGGCGTACTTCACCGACTCGTCCACACAGCCCTGCGCCAGCCCCGTGCCCAGCGCGGCGATGGCGATGCGGCCCTCGTCCAGGATGCGCAGGAACTGGGCGTAGCCGCGGCCCTCCTCGCCCAGCAGGTTGGCGGCCGGGACCCGGACGTCGGCGAAGGACAGCTCACGCGTGTCCGAGGCGTTCCAGCCGACCTTCGAGTAGGGCGCCGCCACGGTGAAGCCCGGCGTGCCCGACGGGACGATGATCGCCGAGATCAGCGGCTTGCCGTCCGGCTTGCGGCCGGTGACCGCGGTGACCGTGACCAGGCCCGTGATGTCGGTGCCCGAGTTGGTGATGAAGCACTTCGTGCCGTTGATGACCCACTCGTTCGTCGACTCGTCCAGCCGGGCCGTCGTACGGGTCGCGCCCGCGTCGCTGCCGCCGTCCGGCTCGGTCAGGCCGAACGCGCCCAGTATCTCGCCCGAGCACAGCCGGGGGAGCCACTCGCGCTTCTGCTCCTCGGTACCGAACAGGTGCAGCGGCATGGCGCCCAGCGAGACGCCCGCCTCCAGCGTGATGGCCACCGAGGAATCGACCCGGGCCAGCTCCTCCAGGGCCACGCCGAGGGCGAAGTAGTCGCCGCCCATGCCGCCGTACTCCTCCGGGAACGGCAGCCCGAACAGGCCCATGCGGCCCATCTCCCGCACGATCTCGTACGGGAACTCGTGCCGCTCGTAGAAGTCACCGATCTTCGGCGCCACCACGTCGTGCGCGAACTCCTCGACCGTGCGGCGGAGTTCTTCCAGTTCGGGGGAGAGCTTGTGGTCCATGGTCGTTCACGACTCCTGGTGGGAGAGGGCTCGGACGGTGCGGGACGGGCTGGTGCGGCCCAGGTGGGCGGCCATCCAGACGCTTGTGGCGACCAGACGGCCGAGGTCGACCCCGGTGTCGATGCCGAGGCCGCGCAGCATCCACACGAGGTCTTCGGTGGCGAGATTGCCGGTGGCGGACTTCGCGTACGGGCAGCCGCCCAGTCCGCCGGCGGAGGCGTCGACCGTGCTGACGCCCTGCTGGAGCGCGGCCAGCGTGTTGGACAGGGCCTGGCCGTACGTGTCGTGGAAGTGCACGCCGAGCGCGGACACGGGGACGCCCGCCCCGGCGAGCGCGGTGAGCAGGGCCGTCACATGGCCCGGCGTGGCCACCCCGATGGTGTCGCCCAGGCTCAGCTCGTCACAGCCCATGTCCAGCAGGGCCCGGCACACCCTCACCACCTGCGGGACCGGGACCGCGCCCTCCCACGGGTCGCCGAAGCACATCGAGAGGTAGCCGCGGACGTGCACGTCCGCCGCCTTCGCCCGCCGCACCACCGGCTCGAACATCGTCAGCGCCTCGTCCACCGTGCGGTTGAGGTTGGCGCGGGCGAAGGACTCCGTGGCGCTGGCGAACACCGCGACCCGCCGGGCGCCGAGCGCCAGCGCGCGGTCCAGCCCGCGCTCGTTCGGCACCAGCACCGGCAGCTCCACGGGCAGGTCCGCGACGGCCGGGTACAGCTCCTCGGCGTCCGCGAGCTGGGGCACCCACTTGGGGTGCACGAAGCTGGTCGCCTCGATGGTGGTCAGACCGGTGCCGGCCAGACGGCGGACGAACTCCGCCTTGACGGCCGTCGGGACGGTCGCCTTCTCGTTCTGCAGGCCGTCGCGGGCACCCACCTCGTGGATCCGCACCCGCGCGGGCAGTCCCTGGGCCGGTACGACCATGGGCAGGCCCGGTTCCGGAGTGTTCACGCCGTCTCCTCCTCCGCGGGTGCGATGACCGCGAGCACCTGGTCCATGGCGACCGTCGTGCCCGGGGCCACGTCCAGTTCGGTGACCGTGCCGGCGTGCGGGGCGGAGATGACGTGCTCCATCTTCATCGCCTCCACCACCAGCAGACTCTGTCCGGCCGCCACCTCGTCGCCGACGGCCACCTTCACCACCGTCACGGTGCCCGGCATCGGCGCGGTCAGCGAGTCGGCGCCCGCCTGGCCCGCCCGGGTGAGGGACGCGGCGACCGGGTCGTGGTCCCGCACGTGCCAGGCGTCCCCGTCCCGGCCGATCCAGTCGGCGGCGCGGTGGAAGGTGTGCCGGACGCCGTCCAGCGTCACCGACACGTGGTCGTCGGTGACCGTGTGGGCGCCGCGCGGCGTGTGCTCCACCGGGTCCGTGACGCGCAGGTGGAAGGCGGCCGGTCTCGGGGTGCCGCCCATGCGCCAGCCGTCCGGCACCGAGAAGGGGTCCGTCCAGCCGTCGCCGCGCGGGCGCAGCGCCTCCAGGCGCACGGCCGCCGCGGCCTCGTACACCTCGCCGGGGACCTCGCCCGGCACCAGGCCCTCCACCTCGCGCTCCACCAGCCCGGTGTCCATGTCGCCGCTCACCACCGCCGGATGGGCCAGCAGCCGCCGCAGGAACCCCGCGTTGGTCTGCACGCCCAGCGTGACCGTCTCCGCCAGCGCCGCCCGGAGCCTGCGCAGCGCGGTCGCGCGGTCGGGCCCGTACGCGATCACCTTGGAGAGCATCGGGTCGTAGAGGCTGCCGACCTCCGTGCCCTCGCTGAGCCCGGAGTCGGTGCGCACCCCGTCGCCCTGCGGCTCGCGCAGCCTGAGCACCGTGCCCCCGGAGGGGAGGAAGCCGCGGGCCGGGTCCTCGGCGCAGATGCGGGCCTCGACCGCGTGCCCGGTCAGCCGGACGTCCTGCTGGGCGAACGCCAGCCGCTCGCCCGCCGCCACCCGCAGCTGCCACTCCACCAGGTTGAGCCCCGTGACCAGCTCGGTGACCGGGTGCTCCACCTGGAGGCGGGTGTTCATCTCCATGAAGTAGTACGACGCCGGGTCGTTGCCCGGGACGATGAACTCCACCGTGCCCGCGCCCCGGTAGCCGCAGGAGCGGGCCGCCTGGACCGCCGCCTCGCCCATCGCGGCCCGGGTCTCCTCGTCGAGGAGCACACTGGGCGCCTCCTCGATGATCTTCTGGTGGCGCCGCTGGAGGGAGCACTCGCGCTCGCCCAGGTGGACCACGCCCCCGTGCCCGTCGGCCAGCACCTGGATCTCGATGTGCCGGGGCCGGTCGATCCACCGCTCGACCAGCAGCGTGTCGTCACCGAAGGAGGCGCGGGCCTCGCGGCGCGCGGCGGCGATCTCGTCGGCCAGCAGCGAGGCGTCCCGCACCAGCCGCATGCCCTTGCCGCCACCGCCCGCGGACGGCTTCAGCAGCACCGGCACGCCGATCTCGCGGGCGGCGTCGGCGAGCTGCTCGTCCGTCAGTCCGCTGCCGCTGGAGCCGGGCACCACCGGCACCCCGGCCGCCTTCACCGTCTCCTTGGCGCGGATCTTGTCGCCCATCAGCGCGATCGCGTCCGCCGGGGGCCCGATGAACACCAGCCCCGCTTCCGCGCACGCCCGCGCGAACCCCGCGTTCTCGGCGAGGAAGCCGTATCCGGGGTGGACCGCCTGCGCGCCGGTGCGGGCGGCGGCCTCCAGCAGCCGCTCCACCGACAGGTAGCTCTCCGAGGCGGCCGCGGGACCGATCCGCACCGCCGTGTCGGCCTCCCGGACGTGCCGGGCGTCGGCGTCCGCGTCGGAGTACACGGCCACCGAGCGCACGCCCATCGACCGCAGGGTGCGGATGACGCGGACCGCGATCTCGCCCCGGTTGGCCACCAGCACCGTCTCGAACATCTGCTCAGTCATCGTCAGGGGTCCCCTCACATCCGGAAGACGCCGAACTGGGGGTCACCCAGGGGCGCGTTGGCGCACGCGGTCAGGGCCAGGCCCAGCACCTGCCGGGTGTCCATCGGGTCGATCACGCCGTCGTCCCAGAGGCGGGCCGTCGCGTAGTAGGCGTTCCCCTGACGCTCGTACTGAGCGCGGATCGGGGCCTTGAAGGCGTCCTCGTCCTCGGCCGGCCACTGCTCGCCGCGCCCCTCGATCTGGTCCCGCTTGACGGTGGCGAGGACGGAGGCCGCCTGCTCACCGCCCATCACGGAGATCTTCGCGTTGGGCCACATCCACAGGAAGCGCGGCGAGTACGCCCGCCCGCACATCGAGTAGTTGCCCGCCCCGTAGGACCCGCCGACCACCACCGTCAGCTTCGGCACGCGGGTGCAGGCGACGGCGGTGACCATCTTGGCGCCGTGCTTGGCGATGCCGCCCGCCTCGTAGTCCCGGCCGACCATGAAGCCCGAGATGTTCTGCAGGAACAGCAGCGGGATGCCGCGCTGGTCGCACAGCTCGATGAAGTGGGCGCCCTTCTGGGCGGACTCGGAGAACAGGATGCCGTTGTTGGCGACGATCCCCACCGGGTGGCCGTGGATCCGCGCGAAGCCGGTGACCAGCGTCTGCCCGAACTCCGACTTGAACTCGGCGAAGCGCGAGCCGTCGGTGATCCGCGCGATGATCTCCCGCACGTCGTAGGGGGTGCGGGAGTCGACCGGCACCGCCCCGTACAGCCCCGCCGGGTCCACCTTGGGCTCGACGGCCTGCTCCACGCTCCAGGGGAGGGAGCCCCGGGCGGGGAGCGTGGAGACGATGGTGCGCACGATCCTGAGCGCGTGCGCGTCGTCCTCCGCGAGGTGGTCGGTCACGCCGGACACCCGTGAGTGGACCTCGCCGCCGCCCAGCTCCTCCGCCGTGACCACCTCACCGGTGGCCGCCTTCACCAGCGGCGGGCCGCCGAGGAAGATCGTGCCCTGGTTCCGGACGATCACCGCCTCGTCGCTCATCGCCGGGACGTACGCCCCGCCCGCCGTGCAGGAGCCGAGCACCGCCGCGATCTGCGGGATGCCGGCGCCGGACATCCGGGCCTGGTTGTAGAAGATCCGCCCGAAGTGGTCCCGGTCCGGGAACACCTCGTCCTGCATCGGCAGGAACGCGCCGCCGGAGTCCACCAGGTAGACGCAGGGCAGCCGGTTGTCCAGGGCGACCTCCTGCGCGCGCAGGTGCTTCTTCACCGTCATCGGGTAGTAGGTGCCGCCCTTGACGGTGGCGTCGTTGGCCACGACCACGCACTCCCGGCCGCTGACCCGGCCGATCCCGGCGATCACCCCGGCCGCCGGGGCCTGCCCCTCGTACATCCCGTCGGCCGCCAGCGGGGCCAGCTCCAGGAAGGGCGAGCCGGGGTCGAGGAGCGTGTCCACGCGGTCCCGCGGGAGCAGTTTCCCGCGCGCCGTGTGCCGTGCCCGCGCCCGCTCGCCACCGCCGAGCGCCGCCGCGGCCAGCTTGCCGCGCAGCTCCCCGACGAGGGCGCGGTGCGCCTCCTCGTTGGCCCGAAAGGCCTCCGACGCGGGATCGGCCGCGCTGTGAAGCTCCGGTGCCTCATGCATCCTGCGGGTCCCCTCACCTTGTTAATGAGCGTTAACGCACTTCCTCCAGGTTAACGACCGCTAACCTCCCTGTCTAGAATCGTCTTCATGGCCACCAGAACCGACGCCCCCACCCGCCGCGAGCAGATCCTCAAGGAGGCCGCCCGGCTCTTCGCCGAGCGCGGCTTCCACGGCGTCGGGGTCGACGAGATAGGCGCCGCGGTCGGCATCAGCGGGCCCGGGCTCTACCGGCACTTCGCGGGCAAGGACGCGATGCTCGCGGAGCTGCTGGTGGGGATCAGCGGCCAGCTGCTGACCGGCGCGAAGCGGCGCCTGGCGGAGGCCGGGGAGGTGCCGGCGCCCGAGGCGGTCCTCGACTCGCTGATCGAGGGGCACATCGACTTCGCGCTCGACGACCGTCCCCTGATCACCCTGCACGACCGTGAGCTGGACCGCCTCCGGGACAGCGACCGCAAGCTGGTCCGCCAGTTGCAGCGGCAGTACGTGGAGCTGTGGGTGGAGGTGGTCCGCGCGCTCTACCCGGGGCTGGCCGAGCCTACCGCCCGCTCGGCCGTGCACTCGGTGTTCGGCCTGCTCAACTCCACCCCGCACCTGGCCCGCCCGGGCGCGCTGCCCGGCCGGGCGACGACGGCCGGGCTGCTGCACCGGATGGCGCGCGGCGCGTTCGCGGCGGCGGGGGCGACGTCCGCGGGGTGACGAGCGTGACGAGCGTTACGGGGGTCCCGGGGGGTCGCGCTCTGGACGCCTGTGGATACTCGCCGGTATCTTTGTCTGAGCAAGCGCTTAGACATGCCTAGGGTACGCGGAGGTGGCGGCGGTGCGCCGTACGGTTTTCAACGAGGATCACGAGGCGTTCCGGGAGACCATCCGGGCCTTCATCGAGGCCGAGGTCGTGCCCGTCTACGACGAGTGGTTCGCGGCGGGCCAGGCGCCCCGCGACTTCTACTACAAGCTCGGTGAGCTGGGCATCTTCGGCATCAGCGTGCCGGAGGAGTTCGGCGGCGCGGGCATGGACACCCACAAGTTCGAGGCGGTCCTCTACGAGGAGACCGCCCGCGCGGGCGTCCAGTTCGGCGGCTCCGGCGTGCACGTGCTGCTCGCCCTGCCGTACATCAAGATGCTCGCCACCGACGAGCAGAAGAAGCGTTTCCTGCCGAAGTTCGTCTCCGGCGAGGAGATGTGGGCCATCGCGATGACCGAGCCGGGCACCGGCTCCGACCTCGCGGGCATGAAGACCACCGCCAAGCTCAGCGAGGACGGCACGCACTACGTCCTCAACGGCGCCAAGACCTTCATCACCGGCGGTGTCCACGCCGACAAGGTGATCGTCTGCGCCCGTACCGCCGCCCCGACGGCCGAGGACCGCCGCCACGGCATCTCCCTGTTCGCCGTGGACACCAAGTCCGAGGGCTACTCCGTCGGCCGCAAGCTCGACAAGCTCGGCCTGAAGACCTCCGACACCGCCGAGCTGGCCTTCGTCGACGTCAAGGTGCCCGTCGAGGACCTCCTCGGCGAGGAGAACAAGGGCTTCTACTACCTCGGCCACAACCTGGCCTCCGAGCGCTGGGGCATCGCCTTCGGCGCCTACGCCCAGGCCAAGGCCGCCGTCCGCTTCGCCAAGCAGTACGTGCAGGAGCGCACCGTCTTCGGCAAGCCGGTCGCCCACTTCCAGAACACCAAGTTCGAGCTGGCCGCCTGCCAGGCCGAGGTGGACGCCGCCGAGGCCGTCGCCGACCGCGCCACCGAGGCCCTGGACGCCGGCGAGCTCACCCCCGCCGAGGCCGCCTCCGCGAAGCTGTTCTGCACCGAGGTCGCCCACCGCGTCATCGACCGCTGCCTCCAGCTCCACGGCGGCTACGGCTACATGAACGAGTACCCGATCGCCCGCCTGTACGCGGACAACCGCGTCAACCGCATCTACGGCGGCACCAGCGAGATCATGAAGTCGATCATCGCCAAGGACATGGGCCTGTAAGGTCCCGGAAATCCCTGCCGTATACAACTGATTCCATGAGTCAGGCACTCCAGGACCTCCTCGATCTGCTCGACCTCGAGCAGATCGAGGAGAACATCTTCCGCGGCCGGTCCCGCGCCTCCGCCGTCCCCCGCGTCTTCGGCGGGCAGGTGGCGGCGCAGGCACTGGTCGCCGCGGGGCGGACCGTCCCCGCGGACCGGCCCGCCCACTCGCTGCACGCGTACTTCCTGCGCATCGGCGACCCGGGCGCGCCGATCGTCTACACCGTCGACCGGATCCGGGACGGCCGCTCCTTCACCACGCGGCGCGTGGTGGCGGTCCAGCACGGCAAGCCGATCTTCCACCTCTCCGCGTCCTTCCAGGAGCACGAGGAGGGCCTGGACCACCAGGCGCCGATGCCGCCCGCACCGGACCCGGACGGACTGCCCACCTCCGAGGAGCGGCTGCGCGGCTACCCGCACCTCGCCCCCGAGATCGTGCACCGCTACCTCGGGGCCCGCTCGGCGGTCGACCTGCGCTACGTCGACGACCCGCCCTACGGCCGCTTCGGCGAGCCGCGCGAACCGCACTCCCAGGTCTGGTTCCGCACCAACGGCAAGCTCGACAGCGACGACCCCCTGCTGCACGTCGTCCTCGCCACGTACGTCTCCGACATGACGCTGCTGGACTCCATCCTGCTCGCCCACGGGCGCGGCGGCTGGGCCGTCGGCGACGTCGTCGGCGCGTCCCTGGACCACGCGATGTGGTTCCACCGCCCGTTCCGCGCCGACGAGTGGCTGCTGTACGACCAGCAGTCCCCCTCGGCCCACGGCGGCCGGGGCCTGGGCCAGGGCCGCATCCACACCCAGGACGGCCGGCTCGCTGTCTCGGTCATCCAGGAGGGCGTGGTCCGCGTCCCGCGCGGGGACTGAACGTCTCCCGCACGGCGGGCGCGTCCGGCCGTGCCCCGGCCGGACGGGGCCGGGGCGCGCCCCGTGTGCCCTAGGGCCTGTTGCGAAAGTCCCGTCTGCCTCGCGACGCCCGGCACGCACTCTCGCCGCACCGGGCACAGGCCCAAGTACATCCAGTACGAGGACCTGCCCCCGGCACGCCGAGAGCACGCACCGGACGCCGCGAGGCCCGCCCTTCGGGCGGACGACGGGACTTTCGCAACAGGCCCTAGCCGATCCCGGCCTCCGCCAGGAGGAACGCCGTCATCGGGTCGTAGTGGCGGGGGCTGGTGACGTGGTCGTCGAGGGGGACCGTGACCTGGACGGTGCCCTCGGACTCGGCGAGGAACAGCGCCGGGTCGTTGCAGTCCGCGTAGCCGACGGAGTCGACGCCGTACTGACCCGCGGCGCCCGCCCAGCCGTGGTCGGCGACGACCAGGTCCGGCAGCGGGCGGCCCCCGCGCTCCAGGGCACCGAGGACGGCCTTCATCGGCTCCCCGGAGTGGGTGTGCCACAGCGTGGCGCCGTGCTCCAGCACCGCCACGTCCGCGAACTGCATCACATAGCCCTCGTCCGTGGTCAGCCCGTCCGGGATGACCACGATCTCGCAGCCGGCCGCCCGCAGCGCCGCGGCCGTCGCCCGGTGCACGTCGAGCAGCCCGCCCGGGTGACCGGTGGCGAACAGCACCCGCTGCCGCCCCTCCGCCGCCTTGCGCAGCCGCCCCGCCATGCGTTCCAGGCCGGAGACGGTCAGCTCCGCGTCGATGGTGTCCTGCCCGTACCGGTACTCCGGGTCGTCGTTGACGCCGACGCGCTCCGCCATCACCGCGAGCACGTCCTGCTCGTCGGTCCAGCGGTCGCCGAGCTCCAGGCCGAGCCAGTAGTGGCGGTCGCCGTTCGCCAGCCTCCGGTAGTGGGAGAGGTTGTTCTCGCGCGGGGTGGCGACATCGCCCGCGATGCGGGTGGCGACCAGGTGTTCGAGGAGTTCGGCGCGGCTGGGTGTCCCGGGTATCGGCATGCCCCCATTGTGGAGCAGCGCCCGGTGGGCGTCCCTGGCGTATCGCCCGCTGGGACGTGCGTCACCTACTCAGAGGACTGGGTACGGATACTCAGTTCCCGGCCCCGCCTCAGCTGCGGCGCAGCGCGAACCACAGCTCCATCCGCACGTCCGGATCGTCCAGGTCGGCCTCCAGCAGCGCCGCGCACCGCGCGACGCGCTGCCGCACGGTGTTGCGGTGCACGGACAGCGCCACCGCCGTACGGTCCCAGCTGCCGTGCAGCGACAGCCAGGTGCGCAGGGTGTCGGTGAGGGCCGGGGAGCCCGCTATGGGCGCGAGCAGCGCCCGGGCGTGGGCGTCCGCGTCACCCGGCGGGACGAGGTCGGAGAGGGCGGGACGGTCGCCGTGCCGGACCAGCGGGGCGCGGGTGGCGCGGGCCCGGGCGAGGGCGCGGGCGGCCTGGGTGTCGGCGGCGGGCCAGTCGGGCGGGGCGGCCGCCGCGCTGACGCCGAGGGTCCAGCCGGGGCGCGCGTCCACCGGACGGTCGGCCGGCACCAGCACGCGTACGGTCCCGCCCACCGGGTCCACCAGCGTGGAGCCGAGTGCCGCGCCCAGGGCGGAGACGGCGAGGGCGTCCGCGGCCGGGGGGCCGTCCGGCCGTGCGTGCACCACGCGCCACCGGTCCGCGCCCAGCAGGGGCGCCACGTCCTCGGGCGCCGCGCCCAGCAGCAGGCGCACCAGGGCGGCGGAGCGGAGCGGGTCGGCGGCGGTGTGCCGGGTGGTGGTGAGGAGGGTCAGGAGGACGGCGGCGACGGAGGCGATGGTGTGGTCGCCGGGGGACCGGCGCGGCGCGGCCACGCCCAGGACGAGGCCGGGTCCGGGGCCGAGGGCGTAGGCGGCGAGGTGGGTACCGGTGACGGTGTCGCCGGCGGAGACGGGGGCGGGACGGGCGTCCGGGGCCGGCGCGGCGTCACCGGAGGGACGCACCACCCGGGTCAGGTCGGTCAGGGCCTCCCTGGCCTCGAAGGGCGGAGCCTTCCCCGAGGCGGCGAGCTCGGTGGTGTCCGGGCCGAAGAGGACGGCCCAGCCGCCGATCCGCTGGGCCAGCTGGTCGAGCACCGGGCGCACCGGGTCGGGGCGGGCCGCCGCCGTGGCGAGGCTCTGCTGCGCCTCCGTGACCCGGCGCAGCTCCGCCGTGCGGGCCTGCGCCATCAGCTGCCAGACCGCCCGCGCCACCCCCGAGAACGTGGTCCGGGGCGGCACCTCCAGCAGGGGCAGCCCGTGCATGTCGCAGGCCTCGGCCAGCGCCGCCGGCACGCTCTCGTGGACCGGCGCCAGCCCGAAACCGAGTGCGGCGCCGCCCGCCGCCACGATCCGGGAGACGTAGGCGTCGAAGTACCCGGCGCCCGCCCCCTGGGGGATGTGCACGCCCGCCGACAGCAGCAGCTCCCCGCCCAGCAGGTACGGGTACGGGTCCGCCATCTCCGACGCCTGCGCCCAGTGCACGACGATCCCGGGGTCGTCCGGTCCGGCGACCCGGCGCAGGCCGAGGTCCTCACGGGCCAGCAGGGCGTCCAGGCGCACCGGCGGCGTGGGCGGAACCACGGGGTCCGATGTCGGCATGCTGGACACTTCCTCCACTCCTCGCGACGGGAATGGATGAAACGTACACTTCGCAGATGCTTTCCGCCCTCTTATGGTCGGAGGGACCAGCGGCCCGCGAGCACGGGCGGACGCATGTGCACGGCGAAGACCAGGAAAGCAGGAATGGACCCCATGAGCAGCAGCGAGACGCCCCGCGGCCCCGTCGACTCCTCCCGCGTCCCGCGGTACGCCGGGCCCGCGACCTTCGCCCGGCTGCCCCGCCTCGACGAGGTCGGCCGCGCGGACGTCGCCGTCATCGGCGTGCCCTTCGACTCGGGCGTCTCCTACCGCCCCGGCGCACGCTTCGGCGGCAACGCCATCCGCGAGGCGTCCCGGCTGCTGCGCCCCTACAACCCCGCGCAGGACGCCTCCCCCTTCGCCCTCGCCCAGGTCGCGGACGGCGGCGACATCGCCGTGAACCCGTTCGACATCAACGAGGCCGTGGAGACCGTCGAGGCCGCCGCGGACGACCTGCTCGGCACCGGCGCCCGCCTGATGACCCTCGGCGGCGACCACACCATCGCCCTGCCGCTGCTGCGCTCCGTCGCCAAGAAGCACGGCCCGGTCGCCCTGCTCCACTTCGACGCCCACCTCGACACCTGGGACACCTACTTCGGTGCCGAGTACACCCACGGCACCCCGTTCCGGCGGGCCGTGGAGGAGGGCATCCTCGACACCTCCGCCCTCTCCCACGTCGGTACGCGCGGCCCGCTGTACGGCAAGCAGGACCTCACCGACGACGAGAAGATGGGCTTCGGCATCGTCACCTCCGCCGACGTCTACCGCCGGGGCGCCGACGAGGTCGCCGACCAGCTCCGCCAGCGCATCGGCGACCGCCCGCTGTACATCTCCATCGACATCGACTGCCTGGACCCGGCCCACGCCCCCGGCACCGGCACCCCCGAGGCCGGCGGCATGACCTCCCGCGAGCTGCTGGAGATCCTGCGCGGACTGGCCTCCTGCAACCTGGTCTCGGCGGACGTCGTCGAGGTGGCGCCCGCGTACGATCACGCGGAGATCACCTCGGTCGCCGCGTCGCACACCGCCTACGAGCTGACCACGATCATGTCCCGCCGGATTGCAGAGGCCCGCGCGAAGTGACCCACGACCACGACCTGGTGCTCCGCCCGACCGCCGCGCAGACGGAGGCGGCGCTGCGTCCCCCGCCCGGCCGCACCGGCGGGGACCTGGTCGTGGAGACCCTGGCCGGGCTCGGCGCGACCACCGTCTTCGGCCTTCCCGGCCAGCACGCCCTCGGCGTGTTCGACGCCCTGCGCCGCTCCGGCCTGCGCTACGTCGGCCTGCGCACGGAGAACAACGCGGGCTTCGCGGCCGACGCGTACGGCCGGGTCACCGGCGAGGCCGCCCCGCTGCTGCTGTCCACCGGCCCGGGCGCGCTGACCTCCCTGCCGGCGCTCCAGGAGGCGGCGGCGGCGTCCGCCCCCGTGCTGGCGATCTGCAGCCAGGTCCCGGCGGCGGGCCTCGGCGGCGGCCGCCGCGGCTACCTGCACGAGCTCCCCGACCAGTCGGCCTCGTTCCGGGGCGTGGTCAAGTCCGTGCACACGGCGCGTACGGCGTCCCAGATCCCCTCCGCGATCGCGGAGGCGTGGAAGTCGGCGCTGACCGTCCCGCCCGGCCCGGTGTGGGTGGAGATCCCGCAGGACGTCCTCGCCGCGGAGACGGTCCTGCCCGTGGTGACGGCGATGGACGCCACCCCGGACGAGCTGCCCCCGCGCCCCGAACTCACGGCGCTCGCCGCCCACCTGCTGACGAACGCCGTCCGTCCGGCGATCGTCGCGGGCGGGGGAGTGGTCCGCTCCGACGCCTCCGGCAAGCTCAGGCAGCTCGCCGAGCGCGTCCAGGCCCCGGTGGTCACCACCCCCGGCGGCAAGGGCGCCTTCCCCTGGACGCACCCGCTGTCGCTCCAGTCCTGGCTGGAGGACCGCCACACCACCGACTTCCTGGAGGACGCCGACGTCCTCCTCGTCGTCGGCTCCGGCCTCGGCGAACTCTCGTCGAACTACCACACGTTCCGGCCCCGCGGCCGGGTGATCCAGATCGAGGCCGACCTCGGCAAGCTGGAGTCCAACCACCCGGGCCTCGGCATCCACGCCGACGCCCGCCTCGCCCTCCAGGCGCTCCTGGAGACGGTGGAACGGCGCGAGGACCAGGGCGCCCCGGAGCGCGTGCGGGAGGTGCTGGCCCGGGTGCGCGAACGGATCGCCGCGCAGGACCTCACCCTGGAGCAGCAGGTGCTGACGGCGGTCCGCCGGGCCCTGCCCACCGACTCGCCGTCCTTCTGGGACATGACGATCCTGGCCTACTGGGCCTGGTCCGCGTTCGACGCCATGGGGCCCAACCACCTGCACTCCGCCCAGGGCGCCGGCGGCCTCGGCTACGGCTTCCCGGCCGCCCTCGGCGCGGCGGTCGCCGACCCCACCCGACCGGTCCTCGCCGTCTCCGGCGACGGCGGCGCCCTCTACTCGATCGCCGAACTCGCCACCGCCCGCCAGCACGACCTGGACGTCACCTGGCTGATCGTCGACGACGGCGGCTACGGCATCCTCCGCGAGTACATGACCGACGCCTTCGGCGCACCCACGGCGACGGACCTGACCGTCCCGGACTTCGTCGCCCTCGCCGAGTCCTTCGCCGTCCCCGCCGTACGCACCACCCCCGAGACCCTGGAACAGGACCTGGCCCGGAGCCTGTCGGCCCCGGGCCCGTCGGTGGTGGTCCTCCCCGCCCTCCTGCGCATGTTCGCCCCGACCCACCGGGACTGATCCTCCGCCGCGCCGGCCACCCCCGGGGCGGTCGGCGCGGCGGAGGACGGGGCCGAGAGCCTGGTCCGGCCCGGTCAGCAGCCGCCCGGGCCCACCCCGTCGACCCGGCCGCCGAAGTCGCCGAGGTAGCGGGAGCGCCAGTCGCCGTTGAAGACGTCCCGCTTCTCGACCGGCTGCCAGTTCACGAAGCAGGCCCGGGTGCTCGCGACGAAGGAGCCGACGTGGTCGTGGAGGGCGGCCGGCATGTCGCGGTAGCCGCTGCGCGCGGTCCACTCCCAGTAGTCGCCGCCGAAGCCCTCCTTGCTCCAGAAGCACACCGATCCGTCGGGGCAGGACGGCGGTGCGGCGGGCGCGGCGGACGCCGCCGGGGCCGGCAGCAGGAGCGCGGTCAGGGTGAGGGCGGCGGCGAGGGACCAGGTACGAGTCTTCACGGCACTCTCCGGTGAGATGTCGGGGACGGGTCGCCCCGGCGGACGTGCCGGGGCGGTTCCATGCTCACGGCAGGGCGGGCCGGACCTGCCCGGGCCGCCGCCCACACCACCGGATGGAGCGAACCGGAAGCTCGGCGGCGTGGCCCCGCCGAACGCCGGGCCCCGGACGCGCGGGGCGTGCGCGCCCGGTGACGCCGGACCGGGCCGGCGCACTCCGGGTGGCCTGCCCCTGCTCGCCCGGCCTCGTACGGGGGCGTTCCGGGGGCTCCGCCGGACGTACGGGTCCGAGGTGGGCTTGAGCCGCGCCGACGCCCCGGGGGGAGCGAACCCTTGCGCCGGAAGCGGTCCGGGGACCTAGGATCGGGAGCCGGCCGTAGGGGGGACCGTGGATCCGGAGATCGTCGCACTGGCAGGGACGGCGGGCACGACCGTCGTCACGTTGATGGTGACGAACGCCTGGGAGTCGGCGAGGGACGGCATGGTCGCCCTGTGGCGCCGTTTCCAGCCCGCCAGGGCCGAGAGCGTCGGTGAGGAGCTGGCGGCAGGCCGTGAGGAGCTGCTCCTCGCGCGCCGGGCCGGTGACGCCGAGGCCGAGGCCGAGCTGACCGCCGAATGGCAGGGCCGCGTACGGCGGTTCCTTCTCGCCCAGCCGGAGGCCGCCGACGAACTGCGGCGCATACTCGACGAGTTGAACCCCTCGCTTCCGGAGGAGCCGGAGACGCGTCCGGTCCGCCTGCAGGCCCGGGCGTCGGGCAGCGCCCGGATCTACCAGGCCGGACGCGACCAGCACATCACCGGACGATGAGCGTGCCGGCGCCGATGGAGGGACGTGCGTCGGGCAGCGCCCGGGTCTACCAGACCGGTGGCGACCAGTACATCGAAGAACACGTCCACCACTACGCCCCGGGCTCGGCCCCGCTCCTCGAACGCCACGTGGTGGTCCCGGCCGAACCCCGGCGGGCCGCTCCCGACTCCGTCCGTATGCCCCTGGTCGGCCGCGCGCCCGGTGTCCTGCGGGACCGCACCGACCTCATGGAGCGCTTACGGGCCGCCGTGGCCGGACCCGGCGGCGATGTCCAGGTCCTGCACGGCATGGGCGGCTGCGGCAAGACGGCCGTCGCCCACGCCCTGTTCACCGAGGCGGTGCGGGACCACGGCCGCGTCGGCCTGTGGGTCAACGCCTCCGAACGGGTGTCGCTGCGCGCCGGTATGCTCGCCGTCGCCGGCGACCGCGGTGCCACCGGTGGCGAACTGGCCGCCGCGGCCGGCGGCCGGCGCGCCGCGGCCGACCTGGTCTGGCACCACCTGGACCACTCGGCGCAACCCTGGCTGCTGGTCCTCGACAACGCCGACGACCCCGGCATCCTGGAGGAAGGCGCCTGGCTGCGCCCGAGCCCTTCGGGGACGGTGCTGGTGACCACCCGCCACGCGACCTCCCCGCTGTGGCACGGCCCGGGGGTGAGCAGCCACCGGCTCGGTGTGCTCCCCCTGGAGGACGCCACCCTGGTGCTGCGTGACCTGGCCCCGCAGGCGGGCACACAGCAGTCCGCACGGAAGGTCGCCCGGCGCCTGGGCTGCCTGCCCCTGGCCCTGACCCTGGCCGGGGCGCACCTGGCCCACCAGCTGCTGGAGTCGTGGACCATGGACGAGTACGACCGGAGGCTGGGCGAGGAGTCGACGGCCCTGGTGGACCGGGGAGCGCCGGCGACCGGTGCCGGACAGTCCCGCCGCCTGGTGGGCCACACGTGGCAGCTGTCGCTGGACACCCTGGCGGAGGGCGGCCTGCCGGAGGCGACCACCCTGTTGCGGCTGCTGTCCTTCTGGGCGGCGGATCCCGTCCCGCTGTCGCTGCTGATGCCGGCGGCACAGGGCGAGGTCGACGGCCTCGGACACCTCGATCCGCCGCTGACCGCCGACCGGGTCGAACCGGCCCTGCGCGCGCTCCTCGACCACTCGCTGGCCGACCTGGTCGAGACGGACGGGCACCGCTGTGTGAAGGCCCACGGGGTCCTGCTGGACAGCGTCGCCGCGGGTGTGTCCGACGCGCAGCGCGAGCTCCTGGCGGGAGTGGCGGGCCGGCTGCTGCGGGCGGCGCTGCCGCCGGACGCCGCGTCTCCGCGGGCCCGCTCCCAGGTGCGGCTCCTGGCGCCGCACGTGACCGGCCTGCTGCACCGGTCCCACCGCCACGGCCTGGTGACGGCGGAATCCGTACGGATCGCGGCGCGCGTCGCACGACTGGTGTACGAGGCGGGGGACTGGACCGCCGCGCTGGCCCTGGCCTCCACCGCCGCGAGGACCGCCGCGGAGCACCTGGGGGACGAGGACCCGGCGACCATCGAGGCCCGGTCGGGTCAGGGTCCCGTCCTGTTCCGGCTCGGCCGGTACGCCGAAGCCGCCGACCTCCTGCGGCCGGTCCACCGGGACGCGCTGCGCACGCTGGGCCCTCATGACGCGCGCACCCTGGACGCGGCCTACGAGCTGCAGCGGGTCCTGCACCGCCTGGGCGACCTGGGGCAGGCCCGTACGCTCCTGGAAACGGTCCTGGAGGGCCGTCGCGACGCGTTCGGCGACGACCACGTCGCCACCCTCAAGACCCGCTGCGAGATGCTGGAACTCCGTTCCGCGCAGAACGATTCCGACCACTGCGTGACAGCGGCCGGGGAACTGGTGGAGGACTGCGAACGCCATCTCGGCCCCGACCACCTGGTGACCGTGTGGGCGCGCGACGCACTGGCGCGGGGGCTGCTGCGCTCCGGCCGGGGCGCCGAGGCGGAGGACCTCTTCCGCCGGGTGCTCGCCGGGCAGAGAGCCGGGTACGGGGAGGACCATCCGCTGGTCCTCGGGGTGCTCATCCAGCTCAGCCGCGCCCAGTACGCGCAGGGCAAGCGGCCGGAGGCCGCCGAGAGCGCGCGGGAGGTGGCCGAGCAGCGGGCGGCGATCCTGGGCGAGGACCACCCGGAGACCGTCGCGGCCCGCGCCTGGTACGCCGAGGTGCGGGCGGAACCGCCCGAGTAGGGGTGGTACCGGGTCCCCGGAAGGGGCGGCGGGCGGACCCGGACGAGCCGGGGAGGCGGCTCCGGACGGGCGATGTCCGGTGAGCCGGGCCGCACCCCCCTTCCGGTGGGGAGTGCGGCGCGGTGACGCCTACCAGATCGACTCGACCCACTCCGGGTGGTCGATGAACGGGTTGCGGTTGTGCTGGTAGGAGTCGTGGATGACGTCGTTGCGGCGCCGCTCGAAGGCGTCCGGCGGGTCCTCCTGGTGCCACGCCTTGAGCACGGCGAGCTTGCCCATGTAGGGGTTGCTGCCGTTGTTGACCTGGCCGTTGACCTCCAGGTCGGCCCAGCCGTCGCCGCCCTCGTAGCGGACCGCCATGTAGAAGATCATGCGGGCCACGTCGCCCTTGACGGCGTCGCGCGGCTCGAAGGAGTCGGAGTCGGTGAGGCTGCCGCCGCCGTTCGCGACGGCGCTGCCGCCGTTGTCGAAGTCCTTGTTGCCGCGGATGCTGTTGACCTTGACGTCCGTCGGACGCAGGTGGTGGATGTCGGTGCCGGGGCCGGTGGAGGTGCCGAAGTCGCCGTGGGACTTGGCCCATACGTGCTCGCGGTTCCAGTCGCCGGTGTCCCCGCCGTTGAGGGACTTGCTGCGGGAGACGCCCGAGTACAGCAGGATCACGTTGCCGCTGTTGTCCGGGTCCTGGTCGGTGACCTTGAGGGCGTTCCAGACGGCCGAGTACGACAGTGTGGTCTGGTCGCTGATGATCGTGTGCAGGGCGTCCTTGAGGGCCTCGCCGGACTTGCCGGCCGCGTCGTCGTAGTACGCGTCGTCATAGGCGGCAGCCGTGGCCGTGGTGCCGGCCGTGGCCGGCGTGGCGGTCAGGGCGGGGGCGGTGAGGCCTGCGAGGACCGCCGCCGTGGCGAGCGCCACCGCGGTGCGGCGGCGGGGGCGTATGCGTGTCGCGAGCATGTGGGGTGTCCGATCTACGCGGGTTGCACAAGAGGGATACCCGTGAGACTGACATGCACATGCGATCAGGTGAGTGGAGGGAACGTGGCGATTGCGTGACGAGAACCTGTCACTACCTTCGGCGCGTGGACCGAGTGATGTTGCGGAGGGATGAAATCCGCCGCTCCCCGCGTTGGTGCCTTGCGGCAGAGCAGGACGATCGGAGGGCACCCGCGTGACACCGCAACGGGGATGGGCACGGCGACTGACCGGCTACGCCTGGCGTCATCCCAAGGACGTGGTCCTCGCCCTGGGGGCGTCCCTCGGCGGCATGGCCGTGATGGCGCTGGTCCCGCTGATCACCAAAGTGATCATCGACGACGTGATCGGCGACGGGACCCGGTCCATGACCACCTGGGCCGGCCTGCTCATCGGCGCCGCGCTCGTCGTCTACGTCCTCACCTACGTCCGCCGCTACTACGGCGGCCGGCTCGCCCTCGACGTCCAGCACGACCTGCGCACCGAGATGTACGACACGATCACCCGGCTCGACGGCAGACGTCAGGACGAGCTGTCCACCGGGCAGGTCGTCGGACGCGCCACCAGCGACCTCCAGCTGATCCAGGGCCTGCTCTTCATGCTGCCGATGACCATCGGCAACCTGCTGCTCTTCCTGATCTCCCTGGTCATCATGGCGTGGCTGTCCCTGCCGCTCACCGCCGTCGCCCTCGCCGTCGCCCCCGCCCTGTGGTGGATCGCCAAGCGCAGCCGCACCCGGCTGCACCCCTCCACCTGGTACGCGCAGGCCCAGGCGGGCGCCGTCGCGGGCGTCGTCGACGGCGCGGTCAGCGGCGTACGCGTGGTGAAGGGCTTCGGGCAGGAGGAGCAGGAGACCGGCAAGCTGCGCGAGGTGGGGCGGCGGCTGTTCGCGGGCCGGCTGCGCACCGTCCGGCTGAACTCCCGCTACACCCCCGCCCTGCAGGCCGTGCCCGCGCTCGGCCAGGTGGCGATGCTGGCGCTCGGCGGCTGGCTCGCGGTGGGCGGGCACATCACGCTGGGCACGTTCGTCGCCTTCTCCACCTACCTCGCCCAGCTCGTCGGCCCGGTCCGGATGCTCGCCGTGGTCCTCACCGTCGGCCAGCAGGCCCGGGCCGGCACCGAACGCGTCCTGGAGCTGATCGACACCGAGCCGTCCCTGACCGACGGCACCAAGGAACTGCCCGCCGACGCCCCGGCGACCGTCGAGTTCGACGACGTCTCCTTCGGCTACGACCCCGACCGGCCGGTCCTGGACGGCCTGTCCTTCGACATCCGCCCCGGCGAGACCCTCGCCGTCGTCGGCGCCTCCGGCTCCGGCAAGTCCACCGTCTCCCTGCTCCTGCCGCGCTTCTACGACGTCACCCGCGGCGCCGTCCTGGTCGGCGGCCACGACGTGCGCGAGCTGACCACCGAGTCCCTGCGCGCCGCGATCGGGCTGGTCCCCGAGGACTCCTTCCTCTTCTCCGACACCGTGCGCGCCAACATCGCCTACGGCCGGCCCGACGCCACCGACGAGCAGATCACCGCCGCCGCCCGCGCCGCCCAGGCCGACCGGTTCATCGACGAGCTGCCCGACGGCTACGACACCGCCGTCGGCGAGCACGGACTGACCCTCTCCGGCGGCCAGCGCCAGCGCGTCGCCCTCGCCCGGGCGATCCTCACCGACCCCCGTCTGCTGGTCCTGGACGACGCGACCTCCGCCGTGGACGCCCGCGTCGAGCACGAGATCCACGAGGCGCTCAAGAGCGTCATGCGCGGCCGTACGACGCTGCTGATCGCCCACCGCCGTTCCACCCTCAACCTCGCCGACCGCATCGCCGTCCTCGACGGCGGCCGGCTCGCCGACCTCGGCACCCACGAGGAGCTCCAGCGCCGCTCCGCCCTCTACCGCCGCCTGCTCACCGACCCCGACGAGCTGGGCGCCGTCTCCCCGGGCCACACCCCGCCCGCCGGGCCGCAGGAGGAGGACACCTCCGTCCGCGAGGAACTCGACGCCGAGTTCGACGCCGAGCGCGGCGTCACCCCCAGACTGTGGACCGGCGACCGCGAACCCCGGGACACCGCCCTCGCCGACGCCCCCGCCACCCCGGAACTCCTCGCCCAGGTGGAGGCGCTGCCCCCGGCCGACGACGTCCCCGACGTCGACGAGCGGCAGGCCGTCCGCCCCGAGGACTCCTACGGTCTGCGCCGCCTCCTGCGCGGCTTCCGCACCCCCCTGCTCATCAGCCTCGCCCTGGTCGCCGTGGACGCCGGCATGGGCCTGCTGCTGCCGGTGCTGATCCGGCACGGCATCGACCAGGGCGTCACACAGGCGGCCCTCGGCGCGGTCTGGGCGGCCGCCCTGCTGGGCCTGCTCACCGTGCTCGTCCAGTGGTCCGCGCAGACCGGCGAGATCCGGATGACCGGACGCACCGGCGAACGCGTGCTGTACGCGCTGCGGCTGAAGATCTTCGCCCAGCTCCAGCGGCTCGGCCTGGACTACTACGAGCGCGAGCTGACCGGCCGGATCATGACCCGGATGACGACCGACGTCGACGCGCTCTCCACGTTCCTGCAGACCGGCCTGGTCACCGCGTTCGTCTCGGTGGTCACCTTCTTCGGCATCATGGTCGCCCTGCTGGTACTCGACGTCGAACTCGCCCTCGTCGTCTTCGCCACCCTGCCCCCGCTGATCGTCGGCACGTACTTCTTCCGCCGGGCCAGCGTGAAGGCGTACGAACTGGCCCGTGAGCGGGTGTCGGTGGTCAACGCCGACCTCCAGGAGTCGGTGGCCGGGCTGCGGATCGTGCAGGCGTTCCGCCGCGAGCGGGACGGCGGGCGCCGGTTCGCCGGGCGCAGCGCCGACTACCGCAGCGCCCGCATACGGGGCCAGTGGCTGATCTCGGTGTACTTCCCGTTCGTGCAGCTGCTGTCCTCGGTCGCGGCCGTGGCGGTGCTGGTCGTCGGCGGGGGCCGGGTCGACGACGGGACGCTGGCGATCGGCTCGCTGGTGGCGTACCTGCTGTACATCGACCTGTTCTTCGCGCCCGTGCAGCAGCTCTCCCAGGTCTTCGACGGCTACCAGCAGGCGTCCGTCTCGCTGGGCCGCATCCAGGAGCTGCTGCGGGAGCCGACCTCCACCGGCCAGGCGGACAAGCCGCTCCCCGTCACCTCCCTGCGCGGCGACATCGCCTTCGAGGACGTGCACTTCGCGTACGGGGACGGCGAGGAGGCGCTCGAGGGCATCGACCTGACCATCCCCGCCGGGCAGACCGTCGCCTTCGTCGGCGAGACCGGCGCGGGCAAGTCCACCCTGGTCAAGCTGGTCGCCCGGTTCTACGACCCCACGGGCGGGCGGGTCACCGCCGACGGCACCGACCTCAGGGACCTGGACCTGACCGCCTACCGGCACCGGCTCGGGGTCGTACCGCAGGAGGCGTACCTCTTCCCCGGCACCGTCCGCGACGCCATCGCCTACGGCCGCCCGGACGCCGGCGACGCCGAGGTCGAGGCGGCGGCCCGCGCGGTCGGCGCGCACGAGATGATCGCCACGCTGGAGGGCGGCTACCTGCACGAGGTCGCCGAACGCGGCCGCAACCTCTCCGCCGGACAGCGCCAGCTGATCGCCCTGGCCCGGGCCGAACTGGTCGACCCGGACGTCCTGCTGCTCGACGAGGCCACCGCCGCGCTGGACCTCGCCACCGAGGCGCAGGTCAACCAGGCCACCGACCGGCTGGCCGGGCGCCGCACGACCCTGGTCGTGGCGCACCGCCTGACCACCGCGGCCCGCGCCGACCGGGTGATCGTCATGGACCACGGCCGGATCGTGGAGGACGGCACCCACGAGGAACTGCTGCGCCTCGGCGGCAGGTACGCGGCGCTGTGGCGGACGTTCGTCGGAGAGGACGTACCGGCACCGGCGTGAACGGCGGCCGCGAGCAACCATCGGACCTACGTCCCGCGTCCGTACTCCCGTACGCCGCCTGGCGCGGAAGGCGCGGTACGGGAGGACGACCGTGGGCAGTTCAGCGATTCGCCGGCACCTCGCGACGGGCCTCGCGCTGTTGACCACCGCGGGGCTGCTCACCGTCGCCGCGCCGGGTGACGCGCACGCCGCCGCGCAGTGCCCGGGCCGCAAGGTGCGCACCCTGCCGTTCGCCACGGGGTCCGTGGAGGTCTACAAGCGGGGCGGTTACGTCTGTGCCGTCACCGTCGCCAGGAAGCAGGGCGCCAAGCGGAAGATGTCGGTGAGCGTGCGGGCGCGCGGGGGCCGTCCGGTCGTCGACGAGGGCCGCTTCAAGTACCACGCGGGTCCGGTGACCGTGCACGCCGGCCGCCGCTGCGTGTGGGTGAGGGGCAGCGTCGCAGCGGGGTCCGTCAGCTCCGGCTGGATCCTCTGCTGACGCCGCGCGGACCGAGGGATATCCCTATGTCCCCTGTTGCTGTGACGACTTGGTCCGATAGCTTCCGGCGCACATCTGTCTCACAGGGGAGTGCGCATGCGCAAGGCGCTCAGATGGCTGCTGGCGCTCACGGTGCTCATAGGCACACTGAGTACGGCCGGGGCGGCCACCGCCGCCGAGCCGGAGGCCACCGGCACCACTGACATCAAGGAGAGGCTGCTCTCCGTTCCGGGCATGAGCCTGATCGAGGAGAAGCCGTACACCGGGTACCGCTTCTTCGTTCTCAACTACACCCAGCCGGTCGACCACCGCAGGCCCTCCAAGGGCACGTTCGAGCAGCGGATCACCGTGCTGCACAAGGACACCGCGCGGCCGACCGTCTTCTACACGGGCGGCTACAGCGTCTCCACGACTCCGCGCCGCGCCGAGCCGACGCAGATCGTGGACGGCAACCAGGTCTCCATGGAGTACCGCTTCTTCACGCCGTCCCGGCCCCAGCCGGCCGACTGGTCGAAGCTGGACATCTGGCAGGCCGCCAGCGACCAGCACCGCATCTTCACCGCGCTGAAGAAGATCTACAGCGAGAACTGGATCTCCACCGGCGGCTCCAAGGGCGGCATGACCGCCACCTACTACGAGCGCTTCTACCCGCGGGACATGGACGGCGTGGTCGCCTACGTCGCCCCCAACGACGTGGTGAACAAGGAGGACTCGGCCTACGACCGGTTCTTCGCGGGCGTGGGCACCAAGGAGTGCCGCGACCGGCTGAACGGCGTGCAGCGCGAGGCGCTGGTGCGCCGGGCGCCGCTGAAGGAGAAGTACGCGGCGCTCGCCGCCGAGAACGGCTACACCTTCGACACCGTCGGCAGCCTCGACCGCGCCTACGAGGCCGTCGTCCTGGACTACGTGTGGGGCTTCTGGCAGTACAGCACCGTCGCCGACTGCCAGGACATCCCGGCCGACGCGAAGAACGCCACCGACGACGAGATCTGGACCTCGGTCGACACGATCTCCGGCTTCTCGTTCTACACGGACCAGGGCCTGACCCCGTACACGCCGTACTACTACCAGGCCGGTACGCAGCTCGGCGCGCCGACCATCACCTTCCCGCACATCGAGAAGAAGTACGTCCGCTACGGCTACCAGCCGCCGCGCAACTTCGTGCCCCGCTCGATCGACATGAAGTTCGAGCCGTCGGCCATGCGGGACGTCGACACCTGGGTCCGTCACCACGCGCGGCAGATGCTGTTCGTGTACGGCGAGAACGACCCGTGGGGCGCCGAGCCGTTCCGTGTCGGACACGGCGCGCGCGACTCGTACGTGTTCACCGCGCCCGGCATGAACCACGGTGCGAACGTGGCCGGTCTGGTGGCCGGGGAGAAGGCGTTCGCCACCGCCCGCATCCTCGACTGGGCGGGTGTCGCCCCGGCGACAGTGCAGGAGAACCCGGCGGCGGCCAAGCCGCTGGCGAAGTTCGACGCCAAGCTGGACAAGCGGGACGTCGAGCGGCAGCGCGCGCTGCGCCCGTAAGGCCCGTGCGGGACTACACCGGGCGGGCGCAGCCCACCGGTGCGGTCCCGCCGAGCCGGACGTAGAGGGCCGTGGACGCCGGGCAGTCGGACCGGGCGGCCACGGCCCTCGTCACCTCGAACTCCGGCTCCTCCTCGCCGCTGCCGTCGCAGGCGGTCTCGCGGACCTTGCCGTCGCCCAGCTGGTAGACGCAGTCGCCGACGATGGTGCGCGGCCCGCCCCCGCCGCCGGGGTCCCCGGGGTGCGGCGGCTGGAGGTGGCGCATACAGGCGTAGCCCTGCGGCACCGCACCGTCGCCGTCCTCGTCGGAGGAGGGGCGCTGTGCGCCGATGTGCAGCACGAAGTCCGTGGTCGCCGGGCAGCGCGGCCCGTCCCGGGCCGTCCCGTCGTGACGGGCGACGACCCGGGCCGCGGCCCGCTCACCGGCGCAGGACACCTCGGTGAAGCTGGTCCGGCCGAAGGAACTGCACTCGTCGACCGCGAGGAACACCGCCCCGTACCCGGAGGTCCGCACCGGTGCCGGCGACACCGGTGCGTCCAGGTCGCCCGGCCGCCCCTCGCCCTCGCTCCCGCCGCCCGGCGCGCTCTGGCAGCCGGTGAGCAGGACCGCGCCCACCGCCGCGAGCGCGGCCGGCGCCCACCACTTGGTCCTCACGCGCATCGTCATCCCCCTGGACACCCGTCCAGCGTGACCGGACGAACCGGCTCACGCCAGACATGTGGGGTACTTTGCGCCGATCGGGTGCACCGTGTCGGGTGTGTGACGTACGCGCCCTACGTCCGGCACGGTAGGGGAGCGTGCCCGTGCCCGGCGGCTAGAACCTCAGCCCGTGTCCGACCGGGTACAGCGCCGTCGCCGGGTCGTCGGCCCGCTGCACCGGCACCGGCAGCGTCCCGCGCGGGTTCACCTTGCCCGCGATCACCCGTGCCGCCGCCCGCAGTTCGACGTCGGTCCAGGAGTACGACGCCACGTACGCCGCCACCCCGGGCAGGTGGGCCACGTCGTAGGGGTTGCGGATGGCGACCGCGACGACCGGCTTGCCGGTGGCCAGCAGGTGCTCGACGAGCGTCTTCTGGGCACTGGCCGCACCGACGTTGTACGTCCCGACGACCACCGCGTCCGCGTCCCCGGCCGCCGCGACCGCCTTGGCGATCGTCGCCGCCGACGGTGCCGTGCCCGTGGACAGGGCGGTTGCGGTGAAGCCCAGCTCGGTCAGGGCACCCGCGAGCACCCCGGTGGGCGGTCCCGTCGTGCCGGACGGGGAGGCGGGGTCGGCGCCGACGACGAGCAGCTTCGGGTGCCTGCGCCGGGACAGCGGCAGCAGGCCGCCCTCGTTGACGAGCAGGGTGGTGGTGCGCTCGGTGATCCGGTCGGCGGCGGCCAGGTGCGCCCGGGTGCCGACGGTGCGGTCGACACCGCCGTGGGAGACGTAGGGGTCGTCGAACAGGCCCAGTCGCGCCTTCAGCCGCAGCACCCGCAGGATCGATTCGTCCAGCCGCTCCTCGGTCAGCTCGCCGCCGCGCACGGCGTCGAGCACCGCGTTCCACGCCACGTCCAGGGAGGGCGGGTTGAGGAGCTGGTCGACGCCCGCCTCGAGCGCCAGTACCGGCACCCGGTCGTCCCCGTACTTCGTCCGTACGCCCTCCATGCCGAGGGAGTCGGTGACCACCACCCCGTCGTAGCCCAGCTCCTCGCGCAGGATGCCGGTGAGGATGGGGCGGGAGAGGGTGGCCGGGTCCTCGGAGTCGTCGAGGGCCGGCACGACGATGTGCGCGGTCATGATCGAGTCGATGCCGGCGGCGATCGCGGCCCGGAACGGCGGCGCGTCCAGCTCCTCCCACTGCGCGCGGGTGTGGTGGATGTACGGCAGCTTGGCGTGGCTGTCGTCGACGGTGTCGCCGTGGCCCGGGAAGTGCTTGGCCGTCGAGGCGACGCGGGACGACTCGTAGCCCTTGACCTCCGCCGCGACGAGCCCCGCGACCGCCTCCGGGTCCGAGCCGAAGGAGCGGACGCCGATGACCGGGTTGGCCGGGTTGACGTTGACGTCGGCGACGGGGGAGTAGTTCTGGCGGATGCCCATCGCGCGCAGCTCCGCGCCCGCGATCCGGCCGAGAGCGCGCGCGTCGGAGCGGGATCCGCCCGCCCCGACCGCCATCGCCGCCGGGAACAGGGTCGCCGGTTCGCCCACGCGGGCCACGATGCCGTGCTCCTGGTCGGTGGAGATCAGCACGGGAAGGCCGCGCGGCAGGCCGAGGGAGGCCTTCTGGATGCCGTTGGACAGGTCCGCGATCTGGTGCGGGGCGCGGGTGTTGTGCGCCCAGGCGAAGTAGATGATGCCGCCGACCCGGTACTTGGCGAGCAGTTCGGCGGCCGTGCGCACGCCGAGCTCCGCGAGGTTGGCGTCGATGTCGGCCTGGTCCGGGTCGGTGGCGGAGTGGCCGTAGACCCGCGTCACGAACAGCTGGCCGACCTTCTCCTCCAGCGTCATCCGGGAGATGAGGGCGCGCAGCTTTCTGTCGTCGTGGCGGGGGGCGCCGGTGGCCGCGTGGACGGTCCCGCCGGCCGCCAGGGCGGTGGTGACGCCCGCCGTCGCGGCGAGGACGGTACGTCTGGACGGACGTGCGGTGCTTCCCGTGCTGCTGTCGGGCACGTGCGCTCCTTTGGAAGGTGATCCGCGGGGACCGGGATCCACTGAAGGACATCCTCGGGGGAGACGCCCTTGAAGGAAACTGCCAGGAGGTCACCAATATCCGGGAAGTTTCCGCCAGTCAAGGGAATGCGCAGCAACCGGTGAGGGGCCGACATCGGCGCGGCGGGAGGGGGCGGCGCCGATGACGGCGTGCTGCCGGGCGTGGCGCGGCGGAGAGGGTGGGTCGGCGGTCGCGGAGGCCGCGAGCCGACACCGCGCCACGTCGGACGCGTCCGGCAGCGTGCCGATGGGACGGGCGGCGGCCGCGCCCGGTTCCCTTCCGGGCTCCCGGCCTCCCAAGCCGGGACGACGGACGCGGGGAGAGGTCAGCGGGGCGTGTGGGCCGACACCGCCGGCCAGTGCGCGCCCAGGGTGCGGACGGTCTCCGCGATCGCCGGCCGGCGGGCCGCCCCCGTGCGCCACAGCGCGTACAACCGCCGTACGGGCATCGGGTCGAGCGGCACCTCCACCACCCCCGCGGGCAGCGGGCCGCGCCCCAGCCGGGGGATCAGCGCGATGCCGAGCCCGGCCGCGACCAGGGCGACCAGCGTGGGGTTCTCGTCCGCCTGGTGGACGATCTCCGGCTCGTGCCCGGCCGCGCGCAGGGTGCGCACCAGCCACTCGTGGCAGACCCGGCCCGGCGGCTGGCAGATCCACCGCTCGCCGCCCAGCTCCTCCCGCCGCACCGCCGTACGCCCCGCGAACGGATGCCCCTCGGGGACGAGCAGGTCGCACAGGTCGTCCCCGATGACCGTCTGCTCCACCCCCGCCGGGGCGGGCAGCGGCGCGATGTCCCAGTCGTGCGCGATCACCAGGTCCACGGCGCCCTTGGCGACCAGGTCCACGGAGAGGTGGGGGTCGATCTCCGTCAGCCGGGTGTCGAGCGCCGGATGCCGGCGGGCCAGGTCGGCCAGCACGGCCGGCATCAGCCCGCGCGCCGCCGACGCGAACGCGGCGACGGTCAGCCGCCCGGCCGGCACCCCGCGCCGCTCCTCCAGTTCGGTCTCCGCCCGCTCCACGATCGCGATCAGCTCCCGTGCGGCCCGCACCAGTTGGTGCGCCTCGTCCGTCAGCCGTACGCCCCGGCCCTCCCGCTCCAGGAGCACCGTCCGCGTCTCCCGCTCCAGCTTGGCGATCTGCTGGGACACGGCGGAGGACGTGTACCCGAGCGCCGCGGCGGCGGCACCGACCGTGCCGTGCACCGAGACGGCGTGCAGGGCGCGCAGACGCTGCAGGTCGAGCATGACGGCGGCTCCCGTCGATCGGCGGTGTCCCCGGGCGGGCGAGCCCATCGGTTAGCGGTGCTTCATCCAACCATGCAGGAATCGTCGCTGGTGCTGAAAGGTGCCGGGCGGTGATCCTCGACGTATGCGACCCGCCCACGTCCTCCTCGCCGTCCTCGTCACCGCCGTGTGGGGAGTGAACTTCACCGTCATCGAGGTGGGGCTCGACCACTTCCCGCCGCTGCTCTTCTCCGCGCTGCGCTTCCTCGTCGCGGCACTGCCCGCGGTGTTCCTCGTGGGCCCGCCCAAGGTGGCGTGGAAGTGGATCGTGGGGGTGGGACTGGCGCTCGGGGTCGCCAAGTTCGGCCTGCTGTTCGTCGGCATGAACGCGGGCATGCCGGGCGGGCTGTCCTCCCTGGTGCTGCAGATCCAGGCGGTGTTCACGGCCCTGTTCGCCTTCGCGCTCCTCGGCGAACGCCCCTCCGGGATCCGGCTGGCCGGGATGGCGGTGGCCCTGGCCGGGATCGGCGTGGCGGCGGTCGACGAGGGCACGTCGGGTCCGCTGCTCGGCTTCACCCTGGTCGTCGCGGCGGCCGCCTGCTGGGGCGTCTCCAACATCCTCACCCGCAAGGCGGCACCCCCGGACGCCCTGAACTTCATGATCTGGGTGAGCACCGTCCCGGTCCTCCCCCTCCTCGCCCTCTCCCTGCTCGTCGAGGGCCCGACGGCCGACCTCGACGCGCTGCGGTCCCTGGACTGGCAGGGCGCGGGCACGGTCCTCTTCGTCGCCTGGGTCGCCACGGTCTTCGGCTTCGGCGCCTGGGGATGGCTGCTGCGCCGCCACCCCGCCTCCACGGTCGCGCCCTTCTCCCTCCTCGTCCCGGTCTTCGGCATGTCCTCGGCCGCCCTGTTCCTGGGCGAGTCCATGACCCCGCTGCGGTGGTGGGCGGCGGCCCTGCTGGTGGGCGGGGTGGCACTGGCGTCGGTGCCGTCGCGCCGGCCGCCGGCGGTGCCGGTCACCGCATCCGTACGGCCCGCGAAGACCCGCTCCGAGGACGCCCCGGTCGGCGGATGAGCGGGACCGCGGGCCGGCCCCGCCCGTGACGCCGCCACCGACGGGGTGCGCCCGTCAGCCCCAGCGGCGGGAGCACAGGACCGGGCGGCAGCCGTCCGGGCCGGCGACCGTCACGCCGTGCTCCTCCCCGTACGGGTGGCGCGCCGGGCCCGGGTGCCGCCGGCCGCCGGCAGGCGTTCAGCGGGTTCTCCGGGTCGTGCGTCGGCTCCGGGAGCCGGCCCCCGCCCGGCGGGCCGACCATCAGCAGGTCGTGCTCGCCCGGGAGGCGCTCGGTGGTGCGCCCCAGGACGGCCGGGCCGAGCCGCACGGGAGGCCGGGGCCGGTCACGCCGACTCGTTCAGCAGCCGTGCCAGGTGCTCCCGCCCGGGGGTGAGCAGTTCCGCGAAGTCCGCCGCCTCCGGGTACCAGCGCTTCTCGTACTCCCAGCACAGCCATCCGTCCCAGCTGTGCCGGGACAGCACCTCCACCACGTCCGTCAGCGGCAGCACCCCCGCGCCGAGCCGCAGCGGGGTGGTGTCGTCGGCGGAGGCGATGTCCTTCACCTGCACGTAGCCGAGGTGCGGCGAGAGCGCCGCGAAGCTGTCCACGGGCTGCTCGCCGCCGAGCCAGGTGTGCATCACGTCCCACAGCGCGCCCACCTGCCGGTGCCCGACCAGGCCCAGCACCCGCATCGCGTCGGCGCCGGTGGGGTGCGAGTCGTGGGTCTCCAGCAGGATCCGTACGCCCACGTCGGCCGCGTACTCGGCGGCCGTGCCCAGCCGCCGGGCGGCCGTCGCGTCCGCCTCCCCCGACCCCTCGGGGCTCTCGCCGCTGCCGCCGCCGGGGAAGACCCGGACGAAGGGGGCGCCGATGTCCCGGGCGAGGCCGAGCAGGGCCCGGATCTCCTCGACGACGGCGTTGTCCTCACCGGGCGCGGCGACCCGGACGTAACCGGCCAGGCCCAGGATCTCGACGCCGGCCGCCTTGAACTCGGCGGCGACGTCGGCGCGTTGCTCGGGGGTGAGGCCGGGATGGACGGGTTCCTCCGCGTGGGCGCGCAGCTCGACACCGTGGTAACCGTGCGCGGTCGCGAGACCCAGCACGTCGGTGAGGGGCAGGCCGGGGACACCGAGGGTGGAGAACGCCAGCTTCATAAAAACGGACACTACCCGCGACCGCCCCGGTCGACTCCTCCTCATTACTCCACCCCCCACCCCCTCCGGGCACGGGAAACCCCGGCCCACCCACCCGGCGCCCAGCACCCCCACCCCCTCAGGGGCGCGGGGAACTGCGCACCCAGCCACGACCCACCCGCACCCGACCTCAGGGGCGCGGGGAACTGCGCGCCCAGCCACGGCCCACCGGCACTCGACCTCAGGGGCGCGGGGAACTGCGCACACACCCACCACTCACCGGCACTCGACCTCAGGGGCGCGGGGAACTGCGCACGCACCCACCACCCACCCGCACCCGGCAGGAAACGCCGGACCCCCACCGGACCCGCCGTCCAAGAACGGGCACGCCCGACTACCCCCGCGGCCCCGCCACAGACCCCCGCACCATCAACTCCCCCCGCACCACCGCGATCCCCCCGGCCGGCGCCTCCTCCCGCCCCATGGCGATCCGCCCCGCCCGCGCCCCCGCCTCCGCCAGCGGCAACCGCACCGTCGTCAGTGCCGGCACCACGTCGATGCTGAACGGCAGATCGTCGAAGCCGGCGACCGACACGTCGTCCGGGATCCGCAGCCCGGAGTCCCGCAGCGCCGCGCAGGCCCCCAGCGCGACGGAGTCGTTGGCCGCGACGACCGCCGTCAACGTCGGGTCGCGGCGCAGCAGTTCGAGCGTGGCCTCGTACCCCGACCGGCGGTCGTACTGCCCGTGCACGGTCCACCGGGCGTCCTCCCCGATCCCGTGCGCGGCCAGCGCGGCCCGGTGTCCCTCGAGGCGGTGCCGGGTGGTCGTACGCTCCAGGGGGCCCGCGATGTAGCCGAGCCGCCGGTGCCCCAACCCGATGAGGTGCTCGGTGAGTTCCTGTCCGCCGCCCCGGTTGTCGAAGGTGAGTGCGACCGCTCCGGTCTCCGGTGCCTGCGGCCGCCCGCACAGCACCACCCGCGTCCCGGCGTCGGCGAGCTTCCGCAGTTTCGCGTCCGTGGCCGCCTTGTGCGGCGCGTCCTCGATCGCGCCGCCGGTCAGTACGACGGCCGCCGCCCGCTGCCGCTGGAGCAGTGTGAGGTAGGTCAGTTCACGCTCGGGGGAGCCCCCCGTGTTGCACACGACCGCGAGTCTTTCCCCGCCCGCGCGGCCGCCGGGCCCGCCGATCTCCCCCTGGATGGCGCTCGCCATGATGCCGAAGAACGGGTCGGCGATGTCGTTCACCAGGATGCCGACCAGGTCGGACGTGGCGGCGGCGAGGGCGCTCGCGGGTCCGTTGAGCACGTAGTCCAGTTCGTCCACGGCCTTCAGTACCCGTTCGCGGGTGGACGCGGCCACGGGGTAGTTCCCGTTGAGCACGCGCGACACCGTCGCGGGTGAGACCTGTGCGCGCGCCGCCACGTCCGCCAGGGTCACCGTCATGTCTCGTCCTCCGGTCGCGCGTCTTCGTCGTGTTCCGAGCAGACCCTACGGCGCCACGCCCGTTTGTTCGCCCCCTCGAACAAGTCGGCCGCACGGCGGTCTTGTCCGCGACGCCGTTCAGAGGCTAACTTCTCCCTACATAGAAAGCGCTTGCTGTGACGTTCACCAGTCACCCGTCCCGCGACGGCTCCCGCCGCGTGACGGGTGGGGCGTACGCGGCGCGCGGACCGCGTACGAAGGGAACGACGTGACACGCAAGACGGTGCGAATCGCCATGAACGGTGTGACCGGGCGCATGGGCTACCGCCAGCACCTGGTCCGCTCCATCCTGGCCCTGCGCGAGCAGGGCGGACTCGACCTCGGTGACGGCACCGTGCTGTGGCCGGAGCCGGTCCTGGTCGGCCGCCGCGAGCACGCCCTGCGGGCGCTCGCCGAACGCCACGGCCTCGACCACGTCTCCACCGACCTGGACGCCGTCCTCGCCGACGACAGCGTCGACATCTACTTCGACGCCCAGGTGACCTCCGCCCGCGAGGACGCCCTCAAGAAGGCGATCGCGGCCGGCAAGCACATCTACACCGAGAAGCCCACCGCCACCGGCCTCGACGGCGCCCTGGACCTCGCCCGCCGGGCGAACGCGGCCGGCGTCAGGCACGGCGTCGTCCAGGACAAGCTCTTCCTGCCGGGCCTGCTCAAGCTGAAGCGCCTCATCGACGGCGGATTCTTCGGCCGCATCCTGTCCGTGCGCGGCGAGTTCGGCTACTGGGTCTTCGAGGGCGACTGGCAGGACGCCCAGCGGCCCTCCTGGAACTACCGCGCCGAGGACGGCGGCGGCATCGTCGTCGACATGTTCCCGCACTGGGAGTACGTCCTGCACGAACTGTTCGGCCGGGTGAAGTCCGTCCAGGCCCTCACCGCCACCCACATCCCGCAGCGCTGGGACGAGAACGGCAAGCCCTACGACGCCACCGCCGACGACGCCGCCTACGGCGTCTTCGAGCTCGACGGCGGCGCCATCGCGCAGATCAACTCCTCCTGGGCGGTCCGCGTCAACCGCGACGAACTGGTCGAGTTCCAGGTCGACGGCACCGAGGGCTCCGCCGTCGCGGGCCTGCGCGACTGCCGCGTCCAGCACCGCTCCGCCACCCCCAAGCCGGTCTGGAACCCGGACATCCCCGCCACCGAGGTCTTCCGCGACCAATGGCAGGAGGTCCCGGACAACGGCGAGTTCGACAACGGCTTCAAGGCCCAGTGGGAGCTGTTCCTCAAGCACGTCTACACCGGCACCCCCTACCACTGGGACCTGCTGGCCGGCGCCCGCGGCGTCCAGCTCGCCGAACTGGGCCTGAAGTCCTCCGCCGAGGGCCGCCGCCTCGACGTCCCGGAGATCGCGCTGTGACCCTCCACCTGCCCGGCGCCGACGGCACCCTGCGCGCCTACGAACCCCGCACCGAGCCCCGGGCGGCCCTCGCCCCCGCGGGCGCCTTCACCTCCCGTACGGTCTTCTCCGCGGCGCACGTCGTCGCCGACCCGTTCGCGGACGTGTCCCCCGACTCACCGGCCGCCGTCGACTGGGACGCCACCCTCGCCTTCCGCCGCCACCTGTGGTCGCACGGCCTGGGCGTCGCCGAGGCCATGGACACCGCCCAGCGCGGCATGGGCCTGGACTGGGCGGGCGCCGCCGAGCTGATCCGCCGCTCCGCCGCCGAGGCGAAGGCGGCCGGCGGCCGCATCGCCTGCGGCGTCGGCACCGACCAGCTCACCGCGGGCACCCTCGCCGAGGTCCGCGCGGCCTACGAGGAACAGCTCGCCGTCGTCGAGGAGTCCGGCGCCCAGGCCGTCCTCATGGCCTCCCGCGCCCTCGCCGCGACGGCCCGGGGCCCCGAGGACTACCTCGACGTCTACGGCCACCTCCTGCGGCAGACCACCGAACCGGTGATCCTGCACTGGCTCGGCCCGATGTTCGACCCCGCGCTGGAGGGCTACTGGGGGTCCGCCGACCTCGACGCGGCCACCGACACCTTCCTCGACGTCATCGCCGCCCACCCCGACAAGGTCGACGGCATCAAGGTCTCCCTCCTCGACGCGCGGCGCGAGGTCGACCTGCGCCGCCGCCTCCCGAAGGGCGTGCGCTGCTACACCGGCGACGACTTCCACTACCCCGAGCTGATCGAGGGCGACGAGCAGGGCTTCAGCCACGCCCTGCTCGGCATCTTCGACCCGCTCGGCCCGCTGGCCGCCGAGGCGGTCCGCGTCCTGGACACCGGGGACACGGACGGCTTCCGCGCCCTCCTCGACCCCACGGTCGAACTCTCCCGCCACCTCTTCCAGACCCCCACCCGCTTCTACAAGACGGGCGTGGTCCTCCTCGCCTGGCTGGCCGGCCACCAGAGCCACTTCACGATGGTCGGCGGCCTCCAGTCGGCCCGCTCCCTGCCGCACTTCGCCCGCGCCTACGAACTCGCCGACACCCTCGGCCTGTTCCCCGACCCCAAGCTCGCCGAGGACCGCATGAGGACCCTGCTGCACCTGTACGGAGTGACCCCGTGACCACTGCCGGCCTCGCCCGCTTCAGCATCAACCAGATGACGGTCAAGCAGCTCTCGCTGCCCGAACTCGTCGACGCCTGCCGGGACCTGGGCGTGCCGGGCGTCGGCCTGTGGCGCGAGCCCGTCCAGGCGTACGGGCTCGACGCGGCCGCGAAACTGGTCCGGGACGCGGGCCTGGCCGTGACGACCCTGTGCCGGGGCGGCTTCCTCACCGCGACCGACCCCGGCGAGCGGGCCGCCGCCCTGGCCGACAACCGCCGCGCCGTCGACGAGGCCGCCACCCTCGGCACCGACACCCTCGTCCTGGTCTCCGGCGGACTCCCGCCCGGCTCCAGGGACCTGCGGGGCGCCCGCGAACGCATCGCGGACGCGCTCGCCGAACTCGGCCCCTACGCCGAGGACCACGGCGTGAAGCTGGCCATCGAGCCGCTGCACCCCATGTTCGCCTCCGACCGCTGCGTGGTCTCCACCCTCGCCCAGGCCCTCGACCTCGCCGAACGCTTCCCCGCCCACCAGGTCGGCGTCACCGTCGACACGTACCACATCTGGTGGGACGACACCGCGCCCGCGCAGATCGCCCGCGCGGGCGCCCAGGGCCGCATCCACACCTTCCAACTCGCCGACTGGACCACCCCGCTGCCCGAGGGCGTCCTCAACGGCCGCGGCCAGATCGGCGACGGCGCGATCGACATGCGCGAGTGGCAGGGCCACGTCGAGGCGGCCGGCTACACCGGCCCCATCGAGGTCGAACTGTTCAACGACGCCCTGTGGGCCCGCGACGGCCGCGAGGTCCTGGCGGAGACGGCCCGGAGGTTCACCGAGCACGTCGAGCCCTGAGCCGCGACCCGGCCCGGAGCCCGTGTGCGGGCGCGCTCCGAGCCGCGACCCGACCGGGGCCCGTGTGCGGCGCGCCCCGGGACCGCCCGGGACGGAGGACCCCGTCAGGCCTCCGCCCCGGGCACCCCCGCCCGCAGATGAGCCGCCAGCCGGCGCAGCGCCAGGGCCGAGTGCGGCAACCGCGCCGGCCGGTCCACCACCTGGCGGGTGGCGCCGACGCCCTCCGCCGCGTCGTCGAGGTGGGCCCGTACCCACGAGGCCCGTGTCAGGTCGGCCCCGGAGAAATCGGCGCCTTCCGCAGGGGAGCGGTACAGGTCCGCTTCGACCAACTTGGTCCCGATCAGGCGGGCCTCGTTGCCGGGAGGCGCACCGGCGGAATCAGGGTCGGACATCGCGGGAACCGGACATCGCGTGGCCGGGAAAATTTCTTGTGCCGGCCGTGCAACCCTCCCCCCACCTCGCGGGTCTCACTTCGCGTCAGGACTTCTGGGCGGGGGCCCGGGGGGGGGACTTGAGGGGTTCTGGCAGGGGGAGGGAGCCGAGGGGGCCCGGTCGACGGACCGGGCCCCCTCGAAGTTTCTCCGGCCCGTGAGGGCGGGGAGCGTCAGAAGAAGACGCCGCAGCGCAGCAGCACGTTCGCGTAGGGCCGTGCCTCGCCGGTGCGGACGACGAGTCGTGCCCCGGCGCTCAGTTCCTTCAGCCGTTCGTGCGGGACCAGGGCGAGGGCGGGGAAGTGGCCGGACAGCAGGTGCGCCGCCGCCGGATTGGCGCCCCGCACTTCGGTGGCCGCCGTCGCGCCCTCCACCACCAGTTCGTCCAGCAGCCCTTCCAGTACCTCGGCGAAGGACGGCGTACCTGCCCGGAAGGCCAGGTCCACCACATGGGGCCCGTCGGGTATCGGCATGCCGACGTCGCAGACCAGCACCCCGTCCCCGTGGCCGAGTCCGGCCAGCGCGCCGGAGAGGTCGCGGTTCAGGATTCCGTGCTTCTTCACAGGGCGGCGACCTCCTCGGCCGTCGGGAACGACACCTGCGCACCCTCCTTGGTGACCGTCGCCGCCCCCACCCGGGCCGCGTAGGCGGCGGCATCGGCCAGTGACGCGCCGGCGCCGAGGCGCCAGGCCAGTGCGGCGGTGAACGCGTCACCCGCACCGGTGGTGTCCACGGCGTGCACCGTGACCGACGGCACCCGGGTGACGCCCTCCGCGGAGGCGACCAGCGCGCCTTCCCCGCCCAGCGTGACCACCACCGAGCGCGGGCCCTTCGCCAGCAGCAGCCGCGCCCAGTCCTCCGGTTCGCCGCCGATGCCGCCCGCGTCGCCGAGAATCACCCTCGCCTCGTGCTCGTTGACGATCAGCGGGTCGCAGGCCGCCAGCACCTCCGCCGACAGGGGCTGCGGCGGGGACGGGTTCAGGACGAACCGGCTGCCCGGCGCCAGGCTCCGCGCCACTTCCTCGACCGTCTCCATCGGGATCTCCAACTGGGTGGACACCACCCGGGAGGTGTGGAAGAGGCTCCCGGCCGCCCGCACGTCGGCGGGCGTCAGCCGCCCGTTCGCCCCCGGGGAGACGACGATGCTGTTGTCCCCCGACGGGTCCACGGTGATCAGCGCGACGCCGGTCGGCGCCCCGCCCACCAGTACACCCACGGTGTCCACCCCGGCCGTCCGCTGCGAGTCCAGCAGCAGCCGGCCGTGCCCGTCGTCGCCGACCCGCGCCAGCAGGGCCGTGCGGGCACCGAGGCGGGCGGCGGCGACCGCCTGGTTGGCTCCCTTGCCGCCCGGGTGGACGGCCAGGTCGGAGCCGAGCACCGTTTCCCCGGCGTCCGGCCGGCGTTCGACACCGATCACCAGGTCGGCGTTGGCCGATCCGACGACCAGGAGGTCGTAGTCGTACATGAATCGCTCCCCGATCCGCGTGCGGGGCGGGCGGTCGAGGGTGACCGCCCGCCCCTTTCGTCCCTGCGTCGCGCGTGCGCGCTTCCGCGCGTCCGGCGTCAGCCCTCGAAGCCGGCCACGTTCTCCTTGGTGACCACCTTCACCGGAACCTTCACCATGTTCTCCACCTTTTCGCCGTCCGCCGCGCGCAACGCGTTGCGGACCGCGATCCGGCCGAGTTCGCGGGGCTGCTGCGCGACGGAGGCGTACAGCGAGCCCGCCTCGACCGCCTTCAGCCCGTCGGGCGTGCCGTCGAAGCCGACGACCTGGACCGACTTCCCGGCCTTGGAACCGAGTGCCTTGACCGCGCCGAGCGCCATCTCGTCGTTCTCGGCGAAGACACCGTTGATGTCGGGGTGCGCCTGGAGGAGGTTCGTCATGACGTCCAGGCCCTTGGTGCGGTCGAAGTCCGCGGGCTGCTTGGCGACGACCTTGATGCCCGGGTAGTCCTTCAGCCCTTCGGCGAAGCCCGCCCCGCGTTCCCGGCTGGCGGAGGTGCCGGCCTGGCCCTGGAGGATGACGATGGTGCCCTTGCCGCCGAGCTTGTCGGCGAGCGCCTTGGCGCCGAGCGCGCCGCCCTCGACGTTGTCGGAGGCGACCAGCGCGGCCACGTCCGCCTTGTTGACGCCGCGGTCGACGGCGACGACGGGGATGCCGGCCTTGTTCGCGCCGCGCACCGACGGGCCGGCGGCGTCGGAGTCCACCGGGTTGACGATGACGGAGGAGAGCGAGCCGCTGGTGAAGTTCTGCAGCTGGTTGGCCTGCTGGGAGGCGTCGTTCTGCGCGTCGGTGACCGTCAGGTCCACGCCCAGCTTCTTCGCCTCCTCCTCGGCACCGTCGCGGATCTGCACGAAGAACGGGTTGTTCAGCGTCGACAGGGACAGGCCGATCTTCTGCGTTTTGCCGGCCGAGGACCCGTTGTGCAGCAGCGAGGTGGCGCCGACGACCGCGACGGCGACGACGGCGGCGATCAGGTACGTGAGTGCCTGCTTGCCCCGCTTCCCGCCCCCGGACGTCCCGGCCGCCGGGGTGGTCGCGCCGGCCTTGCGGCGCAGGGTGTCGAAGAGGACGGCCAGCGCGATGACGACGCCGATGACGACCTGCTGCCAGAACGCGGAGACGGACAGCAGGTTGAGCCCGTTGCGCAGCACCGCGAGGATCAGCGCGCCGATGAGGGTGCCGGACGCCTTGCCGGTGCCGCCCGCGAGGGAGGCGCCGCCGATGACGACGGCGGCGATCGCGTCCAGTTCGTAGCCCTGCGCGGCCTGGGGCTGCGCGGAGGACAGGCGGGAGGCGAGCACGATGCCCGCGGCGGCGGCGAACAGGCCGGAGAAGGCGTAGATCGCGAGCTTCTGCCGCTTCACCCGCAGTCCGGACAGCCGGGCGGCCTCCTCGTTGCCGCCGATGGCGTACATGGAGCGGCCGATGTAGGTCCGGCCGAGGACGAAGGCGGTGAGCAGCCCCATCACGATCATGACGAGCACCGGCACCGGCAGCCAGCCGCCGAGCGTGTCGCCGAGGTGGGAGACGGAGTCGGGGAAGGCGATGGGCGAGCCCTGCGAGATGACCAGCGACAGGCCGCGCGCCACCGACAGCATCGCCAGCGGCGCGATGAACGACGGCAGCTTTCCGTACGAGACGAGGAAACCGTTCACCAGTCCGCAGACGATGCCGGTCGCGACGGCGAACAGCACCGCGAGGACGACCGGCATCCCGGCTTCGGTCGCGCTCCACGCGAGGACGGTCGCCGACAGCGCGGCGACCGAGCCGACCGACAGGTCGATGCCCGCCGAGACGATCACGAAGGTGACACCGAAGGCGAGGATCGCGGTCACGGCGGCCTGCACGCCGACGTTGAGGAGGTTGTCGGCGGTCAGGAAGTCCCCGGACAGCGCCGACATGGCGATCACGAGGACGATCAGCGCGGTCAGCGCGCCGTTGTCGAGGAGCAGGCGGCGCAGGCCGCCGGTGGCGCCGCCCTGCGCGCCCGGCTTGCTCTTGAGCGTGTCAGTGGCCACCGTCGGCCTCCGTTCCGTTGCTTTCGTTGCTGTCGCTGCTGTGGGGGGTGCTGACGGCGAGGGCCATCACGGCGTCCTGGGTGGCGTGTTCGGCGGGGAGTTCACCCGCGACGCGGCCCTGCGCCATGACGACGACCCGGTCGCTCATGCCGAGGACCTCCGGCAGATCGCTGGAGATCATGAGGACGGCGGCACCGGCGGCCGTCAGTTCGTTGATCAGCTGGTAGATCTCGACCTTCGCGCCGACGTCGATGCCGCGCGTCGGCTCGTCGAGGATCAGCACATTGGTGTCGGCCAGCAGCCACTTGCCGATGACGACCTTTTGCTGGTTGCCGCCGGACAGGGTCCGCACGTGCTGGCCGAGACCGGCCATCCGCACGCCGAGCTGCCCGGCGATGCGCTCGGCCGCCTCGTGCTGCCCCTTGAGGTCGACGAGTCCCGCGCGGGAGCCGGCCCGCAGGGTGACCAGGCCGAGGTTCTCCTCGACGGAGGCGTCGAGCACCAGCCCCTGCCCCTTGCGGTCCTCGGGCACCAGGCCGATCCCGGCCGTCATGGCGGCGTTCACGTCGTGCCGGCGCAGCGGGGTGCCCGCGACGTGCACGGACCCGGCGTCGTACGGGTCGGCCCCGAACACGGCCCGGACCACCTCGGTCCGCCCGGCCCCGACGAGCCCCGCGATGCCGACGACCTCACCGGCCCGCACCTCGAAGCTCACGTCGTGGAAGACACCGTCGCGCGTCAGCCCGTCGACCTTGAGGAGCGCGTCACCGGCGTCGCCCCGTTCGCGCGGGTACTGCTGCTCGATGGACCGGCCGACCATGAGCCGGACGAGTTCGTCCTCGGGCGTGGAGGCGGGAACCTGCCCGACGCTCCGCCCGTCCCGGATGACGGTGACCCGGTCGCCCAGGGCGGCGATCTCCTCCAGGTGGTGGGTGATGAAGACGATGCCGACGCCGTCCTCGCGCAGCCGCCGCACGATCGCGAACAGCTTCTCGACCTCCTCGGAGGTCAGCACGGCGGTCGGCTCGTCCATGATGAGCACCCGCGCGTCCAGGCTGAGCGCCTTGGCGATCTCGACCATCTGGAGCCGCGCGATACCGAGTTCACGCACCCGCGCCCGGGGCGGGACCTTCACCCCGACGCGCTCCAGCAGCACCTCGGCGTCCGCTTCCATCTTCTTCCGGTCGATCATCCCGAACCGGCGCGGCTGGCGCCCGAGGAAGATGTTCTCGGCGACCGTCAGGTCGGGGACCAGGTTGAACTCCTGGTAGATGGTGGCGATCCCGAGCCGCTCGGAGTCCTGCGCGCCGTGGACGCGCACCTCCTCGCCGCCGACCACGATCCGCCCGGCGTCGGGCGTGTAGGCGCCGGAGAGCATCTTGATCAGCGTGCTCTTGCCGGCGCCGTTCTCACCGAGGAGCACGTGCACCTCGCCCCGGCGCAGGTCGAAGTCGACGCTGTCGAGCGCGACCACACCGGGGAAGGTCTTGCGGATGCCCTCGATGCGCAGCAACTCGTCAGGACTGCGGCTGCTCACGGCGTACTCCTTCGTACGGGGGAGGGGGACTGCGGGGGTGTGGGGGAGGCCGGCTCACCGCACGAGCGGCGCACGACGAGCCGGGCGGGGAGGGTGACGGACTCACCGGGCCGTCCCTCGATCCGGTCGATCAGGGCGCGCACGGCGGCCCGCCCCAGTTCCCGGGTCGGCTGGGCGATCGCGGTGACCGGCGGATCGGTGTGCACGAACCAGGGGATGTCGTCGAACGCGGCCAGCGCGATGTCGTCGGGGACGCGCAGCCCGCGCGCGCGGACGGCGTCCAGGGCGCCGAGCGCCATCAGGTTGTCGGCGGCGAACACGGCCTCGGGCGGCTCGGCCAGGTCGAGGAAGCCCTCGGTGACCCGGCGGCCGCTGTCGGCCTGGAAGTCGCCCTGGCCGGTGTAGGCGTCGGGGAGGTCGAGCCCGTACGCGCCGAGCGCCGCCCGGAAGGCGTCCACGCGCTCCCGGCCGGTGGTGGTGGCGGCGGGTCCCGCGATGATCGCCAGCCGCCGGTGCCCGAGCCCGTACAGGTGCGCGACCAGGTCCCGTACGGCGTCGCGTCCGTCCGACCTGACGACGGGGACGTCGACGCCGGGGATCCAGCGGTCGACGAACACCATCGGCGTCCCGGCCCGGGCGGCGCCCAGCATGCCGGGCGACCCGCCGTCGGTGGGGGAGACCAGCAGCCCGTCGATACGGCGGTCCAGCAGCGTGGTGACGTGGTGGTCCTGGAGGTCGGGCCGCTCGTCGGCGTTGCCGATGATCACGCTGTACCCGAGCGCGCGGGCCTCCTCCTCGACGGAGCGGGCCAGCTCGGTGAAGTACGGGTTCATCACGTCGCTGATGACCAGCCCGAGCGTGCGGGTCTGGTCGGTGCGCAGCGACCGGGCGACGGCGTTCGGCCGGTACCCCAGCCGTTCCACGGCGGCCGACACGCGCCGGCGGGCGTCCTCGCTGACCGACGGATGCCCGTTCAGCACCCGCGACACCGTGGCGACGGACACGCCCGCCTCGGCGGCGACGTCCTTGATGCTCGCCATCGCCGTTCCACCTCCTCGTGGAATCGATTACACGGAGGATTGGAATCGATTACACGGCGGGAATCAAGGGGGTGGACGGTGGCCGAAATCGAATCGTGACCGGCGGGCGGCACCGGTCCTTTCGGGCCGGGGTTGCCTGCGGGTGTGCGGGTGTGCGGGTGTGCGGGTGTGCGGGTGTGCGGGTGTGCGGGTGTGCGGGTGTGCGGGTGTGCGG
>NZ_BMUC01000001.1:250524-363841 GCF_014649995.1 Streptomyces griseoflavus
GAGCGGCTCGCGTGGGCTGGGCGTCAGCCGGGGGCGGAGACTGGATCCCATCGCCGGTGATGGGCGCGCCGGTAGGGACGAAGGGGAGTGCCGGGGCCGGGGCCCCGGCCCCGCGCCGGCCCGGTTCAGCCCATCGCGGCGGTGAACATCCCCGCCTCGTAGGAGCCGCCCCGCTGGTGCAGGATCACGGCGAGCCGGTTGGCCGCGTTGATCAGGGCGACCACGGCGACCAGCGCGGCGACCTGGTCGTCGTCGTAGTGCTCGCGCACCCGGGCCCAGGTCTCGTCGGACACGCCCAGGTGGGCGTCGGCGAGCCGGGTGCCCTCCTCGGCGAGCGCCAGCGCGGCCTGCTCGGCCTCGGTGAACACGGTGGATTCCCGCCAGGCGGCGACCAGGTGGAGCCGGACCGCGCTCTCACCGGCGGCTGCGGCCTCCTTGACGTGCATGTCGATGCAGTGGCCGCAGCCGTTGATCTGGCTGGCGCGCAGCGCGACCAGCTCCTGCGTGGACTTCGGCAGCGGCGACTGCTGCACCACCTGGGCGATGCCCGCGAAGCGCTTGGCGAGCTTGAGGCCGATCTCGTTCTCGAACAGGTTGAACCGGGTGTCCATGACTTGTCCTCACAGTCGGTGCCGTACCGGCGAACTGATGAACTGACGCACACGAGATGCCGGCCGTCCGGCTCGTGTGACAGGGCGCCGCTGTGACGTGGGTTACCGCCGGTGGATGTCACAGGAGGACGGTGGCCGGCGTCCTGTGCGCGTGACACGGTCGAAGGCGGACGGACGGACGGACGGAGTCGGAGCGATGAGCGACCACGGCGAGTACGGGCACGACGGGGGCGGCGGTCCCGCCACCGAGGCCTTCGTCGCCCACCGCAACCTCCTCTTCACCGTCGCCTACGAGATGCTCGGTTCGGCGGCCGACGCGGAGGACGTCCTCCAGGAGACCTGGCTGCGGTGGGCGGGCGTCGACCTCTCCGGGGTGCGCGACCGGCGCGCGTACCTCGTGCGGGTCACGACCCGGCAGGCCCTGACCCGGCTGCGGACGCTGGGCCGCCGCAAGGAGTCCTACGTCGGCTCCTGGCTGCCCGAGCCGCTCCTCACCACCCCCGACGTCGCCGAGGACGTCGAACTGGCCGACAGCGTCTCCATGGCGATGATGCTCGTCATGGAGACGCTCACGCCGACCGAGCGGGCGGTGTTCGTGCTGCGCGAGGTGTTCGACCTGGGATACGACGAGATCGCCGAGGCCGTCGGAAAGAGTCCGGCCGCCGTCCGCCAGACCGCCCACCGGGCCCGCGCCCACGTCGCGGCGCGCAGGCCGCGCGGGGCGGTGTCCCGGACCGAGACCCGTGACGCGCTCGCCGCGTTCCAGCGGGCCGTCGAGACGGGCGACCTCCAGGGCCTGCTCGACCTCCTCGCGCCGGACGTTGTCCTGCTGGGCGACGGCGGCGGCATCAAGCGGGCCGTGCTGCGGCCGGTCAGGGGCGCCGGCAAGGTGGCGCGCCTCATGCTCGGCGGCCTCCTCAGGCAGCCCGCCGAGGTCTCGATGGAGCCGGTGCAGGTCAACGGTTTCCCGGGGCTGCTCGTCCGGCTCGACGGCGCACTCGACACGGTGATGGCGGCACGCTTCGACGACGGCCTCATCACCGGCCTCTACGCCGTGCGCAACCCGGAGAAGCTGACGCGCATGCGCCGGCGCACGGTCCTGCGCCGCTGACCGGCGCTCCCGCCCGTCGCCGACTGGCGCCGCGTCAGGCGGCGGGCGGCGGGCGGCGGGTCACCCTGCCCGTGTCACTCGGCGGCAGCGCGTTCCCTGTCGTAGTGCCAGTGCCACAGCCTGCACCAGCGGTGGTCGTCGGCGTCGCCGATGTCGCGGTCCACGATCAGCCGGTACGCCACGGTGGTGCGGGGGTCGTCGCGCAGGGCGAGTCCGTAGGCGGCTTCCAGGCAGGTGAGCGGATCGTCCTCGTCGAGCAGCGCGAACAGGGCGTCGGCGACCGCGGGTGAGCGGTCCGGGCAGGCGGCCAGGAGTGCCGCCGCCTCACCCCGCAGGCCGGCGTCCGGGCCGTCGGCCAGGGCGAGCAGCGCCTGCACGGCGGGGGAGAGCAGGGCGTCGTCGTGGACGGCCGTCCGGGAGGCGAGCAGCCGCACCCGGGCGTCCGGGTCACGGATGAGGGGGAGCAGCCCGTCCCTGGCCGGGGACGTCAGGGAAGCGCCCCAGGGGCAGAAGAGCCCGGGCACCCGCCTGCGTACCCGGACATCGGGGTGGTCGGTGTAGCGGAGGCCGATGTCCTCCGTGCCGGGATGCTCGTACTCGGCGAAAGCCGCCAGCACCTTCACGAGCATCTCGATGTCCGTCTCCTCCGCCGCCCAGGCGGCCAGGAAGTCGCCCTCCTGCTGCGCGTACGGGGAGTCGTACACGAGGACGCCCCGGGTGCGCAGGTACTCCGCCACGAAGCGGCGGTGTACCGGGCCGGGGTGGTGACGGTGGGCCACCACGGCCTGCCAGGTCTCGAAGCTGGGGCGCTTGAGGAGGACCGACAGCACCTCCCACCAGGTGGCGTGCTCCTCGTCCGGCTGGTCGGCGGCCCGGGCGACAAGGTCGTCCACGGGGGTCAGGATGCGGAAGGCCCACTCCAGGGCGGTCAGGATGCCGCCGTGCCCGGTCCGCGCGACCAGGCTGCCGAGTGAGACCTGGTCGATGCGGTGGTACTCGTCGGGGTCGTCCGGCACGCGCACCGTACGCACCGGCCCCGACGTGCCGGTCCGGCGCCGCAACTCCTCGGCCGTGCCCGTCTCGTACCAGCTCCGGGCCAGGGCGAGCAGCCCTTCGCGGGCTTCCTCGGGCAGCCGGAGCCGGGGCTCGTCACCGAGTACGGCGGTGAGGACGGCCGGGGAGCCGCCGTCGATGGCACGCCACAGCGGTGTGGTCCCGTCGGGCAGGACCCGGTCGGGATCGGCCCCGCCCTCGACCAGTACATCGGCGACCGCGGAATCGAACGCCGCGATGGCCGTACACAGCACCGGCAGCCCGTCGTCGCCCGGGACGTCCGGGTCGGCACCCTCGTCCAGCAGTGCCCGCACCGCTTCTACGTCCCCGGCCTGAACCGCCGCCACGAGTCGCCGGTCGACTTCATTCCCGCTCATGAGGGTCGAGCATTCGCGGGACGGCTCGTCCGGACAAGCCGTTTGTTGCTGTTGCCCGTCAGGCCGCCGACAGCTCGCACCACACGTACTTGCCTCGACTGCCCTGCCGGAACAGCGGCTGCCATCCCCACACGTCGGCGCAGGCCCGCACCAGCGCCAGCCCTCGCCCGTCCTCGGCATCGGCGTCCCCTTCGAACGGACGGGGAGGCTCCGGGGGTTGGGGGTCCGCGTCCCACGCCCCGATCCGCAACGTCCCCGGCGGCGACCAGCGCACACGCAGGCCGGCGGGGCCCTTGGTGTGCCGTACGGCGTTGGACACCAGCTCGGTGGCCAGGAGTTCGGCGACGTCGACGAGGCGGATGAGCCCGTGCATGGTCAGGATGAGACGCAGGGTGCGGCGGCTGACGGTGACGGCGCGAAGGTCGTTGGGGATGTACAGGGAGTACTCCCACGGTTCGTTCTCGGACATGCGGAACTCCGTTGTCAGTGAGGGGAGTCGAGAGAGCGGGGTCCGGTGTCGTTGCCGCAGCCGTCATGGCAGGACGGGGCGGTGCGCTTCCGGTTTCACACGGTGTGCGTCCCATCAGTGACCGTAGGGCTAACATGTCATACGGAGCAAGTCGATCGCCTAACCTGACCCCGAACGGGTCGCACGAGCAATCCCGTTGAACCGATGGAGCCCCGCATGGTCTTGAGGCGAGAATGCACCGCACGTCAGTTACGTCTGGCAGTCGAACTGCGCAGGTTGCGAGACGCGGCAGGGCTCTCGGCCATCGAGGCGGCGGCGATGCTCGGAGTCAGCCGCGTACAGATCAGCCACATCGAGTCAGGGCTCGCGGGGGTGAGCGAGGAGCGTCTGCGCCGACTCGCCGCACACTACTCGTGCACGGATGAGGCGTTCGTCGACGCTCTCGTCGTCATGGCGACGGACCGTACTCGCGGATGGTGGGAGGAGTATCGAGGTCTCCTGCCCACGCCGTTCCTGGACCTTGCCGAGTTGGAGCAGCACTCCACCTACCGGCGCGACGTGGAGTTCCTCTTCGTGCCCGGCCTGCTGCAGACGGAGGACTATGCGCGTGCCGCCTTCTCGTCACGGGTGCCCGAGCTTCCCCAGGAAGAACTGGAACTGCGTGTGCGCCATCGGATGCACCGGAGAGTGATTCTGGAATCGGCGTGCCCGTACGAAGCGGTCATTCACGAAGCGGCGTTGCGCATCAAGGTCGCGGACCGAGCAGTCGCCCGTGCGCAGCTCCAGCGCGTTCTCGAACTTTCCGAAGCCGATCACGTCAGTGTGCGGGTCATCCCCTTCGACCTGGAGGGCTTCGGCGGCTTCTGGAGTCCCATGATGCTGGCGGGCGGAAGGGTGCCCAAGCTGGACACAGCCGTTCGCGACGCGCCACATGGCACCGGCTTCATCGATTCCGAAGCACAACTGGGCGTCTTCCGAACGGTTTTTCGTAGAGTGGCGGAGGTGTCGCTGGATCCTGACCGGTCACGCGACTTCATCCTCCGACTCGCCAAGGAACTGTGAGGCTCCGTGTCCATCCCTGACTGGCGCAAGTCTTCCTACTCCGGCGGAGGCGACGGCAACAACTGTGTGGAGATCGCCACCTCCCCCACCCACACAGCCGTCCGCGACTCCAAGGCCGCCGCCCGAGCCACCCTCACCTTCCCCACCGCCGCCTTCACCCCGTTTCTCGAAGCGCTGAAGAAGCCCACCCGGAAGCCCTGACGGCGATGCCCTGGGAGCTGCGAGAGCATGCCGGCCGGCACTACGCCGTCCTGTTTCACTACGCCTTGCCGGACGACGCCTGGGCCGTGGAACTGAGTGAGGCGAAGCCCGTGCCGGCCGGTGGAGACCCCAGCGGGGTGACTCATCTGCCCGGCCCCGCCTTCCTGGTGGCGCTCGTCCCGGACGAGGACCCGGATCTGGAGCCGACCGTCCGCGTCCACAGCCCCGACGAGCGCGTGATCCCGTACGCGATCATGCGCTGGTATCTGGAGCAGGTGGCCGACCAGGTGGCGCGCTGTCGGACCGCGTTCGAGCGGGCTCATCGACCGGGTCCGGCCACGTCGCCACCAGCGCCTGAAGGTCCGGAAAGCGGGAGCCGCCGATCATCTCCCGGGTCGGCTCACCATTGAGCCAGCACACCTCCTCGGGTCCGCCGTCGCCGGTGTCGAACAGGCAGCACACCGCGCCGCTCGCGGAGGCGAGGTCGGTGAACAGTTCCCTGACGCTGGCAGACGCCGCGAACAGGCGGCTCATCGCCGAGGTCGCCGCCCAGAAGTCGATCGACGTGTAACCGGGGTGCAGGGGCGACTCGAAGCGGACGGTCGCGTAGACGTACCCGATCTGGACGCGCCCGTTCTCCTCGACGCCGCCGCCATGCGCCTCCAGATAGGCGCGCACCACGTCGTCGATGCCGAACATGAGCGAGGTGTCCAGCTCGAACGTGCCGCCCGCGGAGCGGTCGACCGGCTCGCTCTTGAACCCGGACGTGAAGGGGACCACCACCCGGTCACCGCCCGGCAGCGTGACCTCCAGCGGCGGCACGTCACGCGTCGGCGGCGCCAGCTCGGCCACACGGGTCAGTGCCCCGGCGACGTTCCGGGGCGGCAGCTGGATGTCGTAGCTGTGGATCAGACCCATGGTTCCCTCCGCGGGCCCCTGTCGGCCGACGCAGACCCTCTCATGGCCCGACCTGCGGAGGCCCGCCCTTTTCCCGGCCGCGCCGCCGGAGCGGAATTCTCTCAGGCCGGTCGGGGCGGAGCCTGGGCGGTGTGCTTGGCGAGCAGGCCCGCGAGCAGCATGACGAGCAGACCGATTCCCACGCCGCACAACGTCCACAGCACCCGGTAGCCCTCGGCGGTGTAGTCGGAGGGCTGCGGGAGGTCCACCAGGACGAGCACTCCGGCGGCGATGGCCGCGCTGTAGAGCGCGTAGTTCCAGAAGCGGATCGCCGCCCCGTGCATCAGCAGGACGAGCGCGACCACTTCGAGACCGCGTTCGACCGTGAACAGCCTGAGTCCGTGTGCGCTGGTGGGCAGGAGCATCAGCAGCGCGGCGACGGCGGCGCCGATCATCGCGCCGGCGAGGCGCTGGGCGGCTGCGAGCGTGGTCTGCTCCAGGCTCGGTTTCATCGCGACGATGGCCGCGATCGGCAGCCAGTAGCCGTGCGAGAGGTCCAGTCCGAACGCCGGCGCGGTGGCGCCGCCCATGGCCAGGGCGCGGATCAGCGCGAACAGGACCAGCGGGCGGGTCAGTTTTCTCCGCGAGGTGTCACCCGGGAGTTCCGCGACCGGCTGGGGCCGGTCCCGGCGCCCGCGGATCAGCCAGGCGACGAACGTCACCGCGATCCACAGCGCCGACCCACCGGTCCAGGCGAGGACCTGGGCCCAGACGTGGCTGGTGAGGTGGGCGTGCTGATGGAAGCCGACCGCCACTCCGAGGGTGACGACGAACCAGACGTTCAGCAGCAGGGCGGCCACGAACCGGTGCACCCCGAACGCGGCCGTCAGGCCGGCCACCAGCGTGACGCAGAAGACCGCGAGCACCAGCCGGCCCCAGTCGGCTCCGCCGATGCCGAACCCCAGCGCGGTCACTCCCGCACCGGCCAGTCCGAAGACGGCGATGTGCGACGCGCGGTGCGCGAAGCCGCCTCCCGGGTCGGCCAGTCCCGCGAACAGCAGGCCGAACAACGCGCTGAGAAGGTACTGCTCGTGTCCGATCGCCCAGAAGACGACCAGCGGCACCAGCGCGGCGTCCACGAACATCACCGCTCGCGGCCAGTTGATCCCCGCGGGGTCGAGCTCGAACACCCTCGACAGCCGGCCCATGAGTGTCCCCTGGTGCATGGCCTGTCCTCCTCGTCCGGTCCCCACTGGCCAGAGACGCCTCGCCCGCATCCGCCGCGACCGTGATCGACAGGCACAGCGTGACGGCCGGCCGGCCCGACACCCCCAATTGCTCCGAAAGCGGCATGTCCGCGCCGTGGCGCCGACCGACGCCCCCTGGCCGCCCCTGAGTCGTATGGCATTCCGCGACCTCCCGCATGACGCCGATGGTGCTATTGTCATTAGCACCATGCTGCTGAGATTGAACGTTGCGGACGACCACCCCCTGCACGAGCAGGTGGCGGGCGCGATCCGGCGGGCCATCGCCGAAGGCGAATGCGCGCCGGGCGACCGTTTGCCCCCGGCCCGGGACCTCTCCCAGGCGCTGGGCGTGAACGTCAACACGGTGCTGCGGGGCCTTCGGGCGCTGCGCGACGAGGGAGTGCTGGAGTTCCGGCGGGGGCGGGGCGTGACCGTGGCCCGGGCCGCCGACGAGCGCGCGGCCCTCCTGGACCGCGTACGCGACGTCGTGGCCGACGCGGCACGCCTCGGATACGGCAAGGACGACATCATCGACATGATCAGGGGGATCCCGTGACCGACCGAGCAGGACACAGGAAGGCCGCGGTGTGGGGCGCCGGGGGCTGGGTCGTCGGAGTCCTGGGGGTGCTGGTGGCGCTGCCACTGGCCGCCAGGGACCGGCTGCCGGACCGGCTGGCGACCCACTGGGACGCGTCGGGCGGGCCGGACTCCTCCATGCCGTTCTGGGCCGCGACCTTCGTCCCGGCACTGATCTGGGTGGCGATGGCGGCGGTCGTCGTGCTGGTCCAGTGGCGGGCCCGCAGCAGTGCCGGCGGGGCGGCGCCCGGCTGGGTCGGCGCCACCCTGGGGTTCGGCGGTGCGACGCTCCTCGGCGCCCAGGCGTCCATCGTGCGGGCCAACCTGGACCACACCGACTGGCGCGAGGCCGGCTCGGTGACGGTCTGGGTGGTCGTGACCCTGGCGGCGGCGGTCGCCGTGGGCGCGGCGGCCCTGTGGGCCGGTCACCGGGCGCGCGTCCCGGTCCCGCCGGTGGCCGGGCCGACGATGGAGATACCGGAGGGGCAGCGGTTCGTATGGCTGTCCCGGACGTCCAACCCCTGGCTCCACGTCACCGCGGCCGTGACCGGAGTGGTCGCGGTGGGAGCGTCGGCGGCGTCGGTGGGCGGCCTGACGGGGGCGGAGGCCGTGCTGCTCGCCGGACCGCTCGCGCTCGCCACCGTGGTCGTGCTCTGCTGCGCGTCGGTGCAGGCACGGGTGAGCGAGAAGGGACTCGACGTCACCTTCGGCCCGCTGGGCTGGCCGGCACGGCGGTGGGCGGCCGAGGACATCGCCTCCGCCCGCGTCGAGACCCGCACCGCCGCCCAGGTCGGCGGCTGGGGGTACCGGCTGAACGGGCTGGGAACCACCGTGATGCTGCGCGGCGGCGAATGCCTGGTCATCCGCACCGTCAAGGGCAAGGACTTCGCCGTGAGCGTCGACGACGCCGAACGCGGAGCCGCCCTGCTGAACTCTTTGATCGGTCAGCACACGAGGTGAGAAGCCGGTCCGGGGCCATGGGATCCGGCACCGGAGCCGTGGTCGACCCCGCGCTGAAGCGCGCTCTGCGCCATCTCCGCGACGTGAAGTCGCAGCAGCCGTCCGACGCCGAATCCGTCGAGTTCGCCGACTGGCGGGAGAGCGTCGCGGGAGCCTTGGACGCCTTGGCCCGTGTCCTCGTCTTCGAAGAGGACCGGGCCAGGGCAGGCGCAGAGGCCGCAGCGGCGCTGGAACAGGCTGCCGCCATCCGACGCCGGTGCGAGGCGAGGACCGGCGAGCGCTGACATCACAGGACCTCCGGCCCGGGCGGAACGACGGCTCTGCCGGACCCGGCACCCCCTGTCACACCCCACCGGTACCGTCGGATCATGCCCAACCCGTCACCCACGGCCCCCGGCGAGCAGCGCAAGCCCGCCACGCTCGAAGGCGTGCTGGAGCGCATCACCTACGCCAACGAGGAGAACGGCTACACCGTCGCCCGGGTCGACACCGGCAGAGGCGCCGGAGACCTGCTCACCGTCGTCGGCGCGCTGCTCGGCGCGCAGGTGGGGGAGTCGCTGCGGATGGAGGGGCGCTGGGGATCGCACCCGCAGTACGGCAAGCAGTTCCACGTGGAGAACTACACGACCGTGCTCCCCGCCACCGTCCAGGGCATCCGGCGCTACCTGGGCTCCGGACTCGTCAAGGGCATCGGGCCGGTCTTCGCCGACCGGATCACCCGGCACTTCGGCGTCGACACCCTCACCGTCATCGAGGAGGAGCCCAAGCGGCTCATCGAGGTGCCGGGGCTCGGCCCCAAGCGCACCAAGAAGATCGCCGACGCCTGGGAGGAGCAGAAGGCGATCAAGGAGGTGATGCTGTTCCTCCAGACCGTCGAGGTCTCCACCTCCATCGCCGTGCGCATCTACAAGAAGTACGGCGACGCCTCGATCTCCGTCGTGAGGAACCAGCCGTACCGCCTCGCCTCCGACGTCTGGGGCATCGGCTTCCTCACCGCCGACCGGATCGCCCGGTCCGTCGGCATCCCGCACGACAGCCCCGAGCGGGTGAAGGCCGGACTCCAGTACGCGCTGTCGCAGGCCACCGACCAGGGCCACTGCTACCTCCCCGAGGAGAAGCTGATCGCCGACGCGGTGAAACTGCTCCAGGTGGACACCGGTCTCGTCATCGAGTGCCTCGCCGAGCTCGCCGCGGAACCCGAGGAGGGGGAGGACCCCGGCGTCGTACGGGAGAAGGTGCCCGACCCGGAGGGCGGCGACCCCGTCACCGCCGTCTACCTCGTCCCCTTCCACCGCGCCGAGGCCGCCCTCGCCGCCCAGGTGCGGCGGCTGCTGCGCACCGACGAGGACCGGATGGCGGCGTTCCGGGACGTGGCCTGGGACAAGGCGCTCGGCTGGCTGAAGGGCCGTACCGGCACCGACCTCGCCCCCGAGCAGGAGGCGGCCGTCAGGCTGGCGCTGACGGAGAAGGTCGCCGTGCTGACCGGCGGGCCGGGCTGCGGCAAGTCGTTCACCGTGCGCTCCATCGTGGAGCTGGCCCGCGCCAGGAAGGCCAAGGTCGTCCTCGCCGCACCCACCGGCCGGGCCGCCAAACGGCTCGCCGAGCTGACCGGCGCCGAGGCCTCCACCGTGCACCGCCTGCTGGAACTCAAGCCCGGCGGCGACGCCGCCTACGACCGGGACCGGCCGCTCGACGCCGACCTGGTCGTGGTCGACGAGGCGTCCATGCTGGACCTGCTGCTCGCGAACAAGCTGGTCAAGGCGGTCCCGCCCGGAGCGCACCTCCTCTTCGTCGGCGACGTCGACCAGCTCCCCAGCGTCGGGGCGGGGGAAGTCCTGCGGGACCTGCTCGCCGACGGCGGCCCGGTCCCCGCCGTCCGGCTCACCCGGGTCTTCCGCCAGGCCCAGCAGTCCGGCGTGGTGACCAACGCCCACCGGATCAACGCCGGGCAGCACCCGGTCACCGACGGCATGAGGGACTTCTTCCTCTTCGTCGAGGACGACACCGAGGAGGCGGGCCGGCTCACCGTGGACGTCGCCGCCCGCCGCATTCCGGCCAGGTTCGGCCTCGACCCGCGCCGTGACGTGCAGGTCCTCGCACCCATGCACCGGGGACCGGCCGGTGCCGGCACCCTCAACGGGCTGCTCCAGCAGGCCGTCACCCCCGGCCGCCCCGACCTGCCCGAGAAGCGGTTCGGCGGCCGGGTCTTCCGCGTCGGCGACAAGGTGACCCAGATCCGCAACAATTACGAGAAGGGGGAGAACGGAGTCTTCAACGGCACCGTGGGCGTGGTCACCTCGCTCGACCCGGTCGACCAGCGCCTCACCGTGCTGACCGACGAGGACGAGGAGGTCCCCTACGACTTCGACGAGCTGGACGAACTGGCACACGCCTACGCCGTGACCATCCACCGTTCGCAGGGCAGCGAGTACCCGGCCGTCGTCATCCCGGTGACCACGGGAGCCTGGATGATGCTCCAGCGCAACCTGCTCTACACGGCGGTCACCCGGGCCAAGCGGCTGGTCGTCCTGGTCGGCTCCCGCAAGGCGATCGGACAGGCGGTGCGCACGGTCTCGGCGGGCCGCCGGTGCACGGCGCTCGACTTCCGCCTCGCCGGTGCGAAGGATCTCCGCCCAGGACCCCCCAGCACGGGACGAATCGCCCCGGCGGGCGGCCCGTCGCCAAAAAATGATCGATCAAATGAGTCGTGAAGGTCACAGAGCCCTTCCGGATGGGGAACGCACGGGGCAGGATGGGCAAGTTGACGGCACTGAGTGCCGTCGATAGGCCCGATGGTCGACCCCGAGTGCACTCTCCTGAGCCGAGTGGGGGATGGTAGAGACAGTCAGGGCACCTCGAAGATGAGGCACAACGTCGGTGAGGGAAGACGTGAGCGACAACTCTGTAGTACTGCGGTACGACGGCAGCGAGTACACCTACCCGGTGATCGACAGCACTGTCGGTGACAAGGGCTTCGACATCGGAAAGCTCCGCGCCCAGACCGGACTGGTGACGCTGGACAGCGGCTACGGCAACACCGCCGCCTACAAATCCGCTGTCACCTATCTCGACGGCGAGGCCGGCATCCTCCGGTACCGCGGCTACCCGATCGAGCAGCTGGCGGAGCGCTCCACCTTCCTGGAGGTCGCCTACCTGCTGATCAACGGCGAGCTGCCGACGGTCGACCAGCTCACCTCGTTCAAGAACGACGTCACGCAGCACACCCTGCTGCACGAGGACGTCAAGAACTTCTACAAGGGCTTCCCGCGCGACGCCCACCCGATGGCCATGCTGTCGTCGGTCGTCTCGGCGCTGTCCACCTTCTACCAGGACAGCCACAACCCCTTCGACGAGCAGCAGCGCAACCTCTCCACCATCCGCCTGCTGGCCAAGCTCCCGACGATCGCGGCGTACGCGTACAAGAAGTCGGTCGGCCACCCGTTCGTCTACCCGCGCAACGACCTCGGCTACGTCGAGAACTTCCTGCGCATGACCTTCTCGGTCCCCGCGCAGGACTACGAGCTCGACCCGGTCGTCGTGGCCGCCCTGGACAAGCTGCTCATCCTGCACGCGGACCACGAGCAGAACTGCTCGACCTCCACCGTGCGCCTGGTCGGCTCCTCGCAGGCGAACATGTTCGCCTCGATCTCCGCCGGCATCTCCGCCCTGTGGGGCCCGCTGCACGGCGGCGCCAACCAGTCGGTGCTGGAGATGCTGGAGGGCATCCGCGACGCCGGCGGCGACGTCGACTCCTTCATCCGCAAGGTGAAGAACAAGGAGGACGGCGTCCGCCTGATGGGCTTCGGCCACCGGGTCTACAAGAACTTCGACCCGCGCGCCAAGATCATCAAGGCCGCCGCGCACGACGTGCTGTCCGCCCTCGGCAAGTCCGACGAGCTGCTGGACATCGCCCTGAAGCTGGAGGAGCACGCGCTCTCCGACGACTACTTCGTCTCGCGCAGCCTCTACCCGAACGTCGACTTCTACACCGGCCTCATCTACCGGGCCATGGGCTTCCCGACCGAGATGTTCACGGTCCTGTTCGCCCTCGGCCGCCTGCCGGGCTGGATCGCCCAGTGGCACGAGATGATCAAGGAGCCGGGTTCCCGCATCGGTCGCCCGCGCCAGATCTACACGGGCGTCGTCGAGCGGGACTTCGTCCCCGTCGAGGAGCGCTGACCCCTGCCTGTGCCGGGGTCGTACGCCTGAGAGTTCGTCGCCGAAGGGGTGTGGGCGGCCGCGGGCCGGCTTGAGGCCGGTCGCGGTTCCCCGCGCCCCTTCGGGCGTATGGCACCCCCAACGAAGAGAAGCAAAGGAAAAGGCGCCCCGGCCGCCGGTCCCCCCACGGGCCGACGAACCAGGGCGCCTTCCCATGTCCCGGTGCGGATTCCCCCCACGGGATCCGGCCGGGCGTCTGTGAGAACAGCGCCTGAATCGCTGTGTGAGCACGGACGGACCTGAACCCGCCGCACTCGTCGATGTGCGGTCTGCCGGGACAGCGCACATTCGGGAGGGCCGCTCAAAGCTCCCCACGGGTACGTGCCCCGGCAACGCAATCTCTGGGAAAGTCCCCCAAGACATCCCCAGATGTCAGTCAGCGCCCCCCAAGACGCTGCCCGACATCGCCAACTTAGACCTTCGAACCCCTTCGATGGTTACGTTCAGATCACTGTGATCTGCGTCTCTTGCATATCTCCCCAAGGCGCGCAAGAGCCCGCAAACCAGTCACGGGGCTCAAGCGTAAGGAAGATGCGCGAGCCGTGTGAAGAGCTTATGTGAGGGTCTTACCGGACTCCAGGGGTGCACCCCAACTTGAGACCTCAATGAAACGCCCGGAGCCGCAGACTGTTCGTCACGACGAACACCGACGAGAAGGCCATCGCGGCCCCGGCGATCATCGGGTTCAGCAGCCCCGCCGCGGCGAGCGGCAGCGCGGCCACGTTGTAGCCGAAGGCCCAGACGAGGTTGCCCTTGATGGTCGACAGGGTCCGGCGGGACAGCCGTATCGCGTCCGCCGCCACCCGCAGGTCGCCGCGGACCAGCGTCAGGTCGCCGGCCTCGATCGCCGCGTCCGTGCCGGTACCCATCGCGAGACCCAGATCGGCGACGGCCAGCGCGGCCGCGTCGTTGACGCCGTCACCGACCATGGCGACCACGTGCCCCTCGCCCTGCAACCGCCGTACGGCCTCGGCCTTGTCCTCGGGCAGCACCTCGGCGACCACCCGGTCGATGCCCACGGTCCTCGCGACCGCCTCGGCCACGGCCCGGTTGTCGCCGGTCAGCAGCACCGGCGTGAGCCCGAGCGCCCGCAGCTCGCGCACCGCCTCCGCGCTGGTCTCCTTGACGGTGTCGGCGACCGCGAGGACGCCGCGCGCCACGCCGTCCCAGCCGGCCACCACGGCCGTGCGCCCGGCACGCTCCGCCTCCTCCTTCGCCCGGACCAGCTCCGGCGGCAGCCCGTCCCCGACGAACTCCGGGAACCGCCCCACGGCCACCTCACGGCCCTCCACCCGCCCGCGTACGCCCCTGCCGGGGACGTTCTCGAAGTGCTCGACGCCCGGCAGCGCGCCGGCGCGCTCCTCGGCGCCCGCGGCGACCGCCCGCGCGACGGGATGCTCGGAGGCGTGCTCCAGGGCGCCCGCGAGCCGCAGCAGCAGCCGCTCCTCCTCGCCCTCGGCGACGTACACCTCCTGCAGGGACATCCGTCCGGTGGTGACGGTGCCGGTCTTGTCCAGCACGACCGTGTCGACACGGCGGGTGGACTCCAGCACCTCCGGACCCTTGATGAGGATGCCGAGCTGGGCCCCGCGCCCGGTGCCGACCATCAGCGCGGTCGGGGTGGCGAGGCCGAGCGCGCAGGGGCAGGCGATGATCAGCACGGCGACGGCCGCGGTGAACGCGGCGACCGTGTCGCCGGTGGAGCCCAGCCACAGCCCGAAGGTGCCGGCCGCGATCAGCAGCACCACGGGTACGAAGACCCCGGAGATCCGGTCGGCCAGGCGCTGCACCTGGGCCTTGCCGTTCTGCGCCTCCTCCACCAGCTTCGCCATCCGCGCCAGCTGCGTGTCGGCGCCGATCCGGGTGGCCTCGACGACGAGCCGGCCGCCCGCGTTCACCGTGGCGCCGGTGACGGTGTCGCCGACGGTGACGTCCACCGGGACGGACTCCCCGGTCAGCATGGACGCGTCCACGGCGGAGGAGCCCTCCAGGACCGTGCCGTCCGTGGCGATCTTCTCCCCGGGCCGTACGACGAACCGGTCGCCCACGGCGAGCCGCTCCGCCGGTATCCGCACCTCGCGGCCCTCGCGCAGCACGGTCACGTCCTTGGCGCCCAGTTCCATCAGCGCCCGCAGGGCCGCGCCCGCGCGGCGCTTGGAGCGGGCCTCCAGATAGCGGCCGAGCAGGATGAACGTGGTGACGCCCGCCGCGACCTCCAGGTAGATCGCGGAGGCGCCGTCGGTCCGGGAGACGGTCAGCTCGAAGGGGTGGCGCATGCCGGGCGTGCCCGCGTCACCGAGGAACAGCGCCCACAGCGACCAGCCGAACGCGGCGAGCGTGCCCACCGAGACCAGCGTGTCCATGGTGGCCGCGCCGTGCCGGAGGTTGGTCCAGGCCGCCCGGTGGAAGGGGGCGGCGCCCCACACCACCACGGGCGCGGCGAGCGTGAGGGAGAGCCACTGCCAGTTGTCGAACTGCAGGGCCGGCACCATCGCCAGCAGGACCACGGGCAGGGCGAGGAGCGCGGAGACGGTCAGCCGGCGGCGCAGGGCGGCGAGCTCGGGGTCGGCCTGCCCGGCCGGGGGCCCCTCGTCCGCGTCCCGCGCGGGCGCGGGCTCCTCGGCGGTGTAGCCGGTCCGCACCACCGTGGTGATCAGGTCGGCGACCTCGACGCCCGGCGGGTAGGTGATGCGGGCCTTCTCCGTCGCGTAGTTCACGGTGGCGGTGACGCCGTCCATGCGGTTGAGCTTCTTCTCGACGCGGGCCGCGCAGGAGGCGCAGGTCATCCCGCCGATGAGCAGCTCGACCTCCGAGGCGGCCGGCTGCCGGTCGGCGGCCGGTGCCTCGCGGGCGGTGGTGCTGGTCATGTCCGTGCTCCAGGAACGTCCGGGATCCGGGGCCGGCGGCGGGCCGGGCCGGGGGCCACGGGGTACGGGTGGCCGGTACGGCCCGGTTCACGCCGCCCCGGGGTGCCTTCGGGGGTGCGGCGCGGGGCTCAGGCCGTGCCGGCCAGCTCGAAACCGGCCTCGTCGACGGCCGCGCGTACGGCCGCCTCGTCGAGCGGGGCCGCGGAGACCACGGTCACCTCGCCGGAGGAGGCGACGGCCGTCACCGAGCTGACGCCGGGGATCGCGGAGATCTCACCGGAGACGGCACCCTCGCAGTGCCCGCAGCTCATCCCGCTCACCTTGTAGACGGTGGTGACGGAACCCTGGGTGTCGGTCTGGGAGGTCATGTCGTTGCTCCTCGTCGGTGCGTAGGGGGTGGGGCTGACAGGAGGGGCCCCAGGGGGCCACTGCATCCAGACTATACCCCTAGGGGGTATAAATCCACGACGGGCCGGCCGGGCGGCGGAGCACCATCGGGGACCCCGCCCGACCGTGCGCGCCGCCCGGGGTTACCGTTCCGCCGGAAGCGACGATCATCGGAAGGCGGGTCCGGCCATGCGCGCGGTGGTGTTCGAGCGGTACGGGGAACCGGCCGAGGTGCGGGAGGTCGCGGACCCGGAGCCCGCGGAACACGGGGTCGTGGTCCGCGTCGAGGCCACCGGCCTGTGCCGCAGCGACTGGCACGGCTGGCAGGGCCACGACCCGGACATCACGCTCCCGCACGTCCCCGGTCACGAACTTGCCGGCGTCGTCGAAGCGGTCGGCGCCCGCGTCACCGGCCGGCGCCCGGGGGACCGGGTCACCGTGCCGTTCGTCTGCGCCTGCGGCTCCTGCCCGGCCTGCGCCGCCGGTGACCAGCAGGTGTGCGAACGGCAGACCCAGCCCGGCTTCACCCACTGGGGCTCCTTCGCCCACTACGTGGCCCTGGACCACGCGGACGTGAACCTGGTCGCCGTCCCCGACGGCATGTCGTACGCGACCGCCGCCTCGCTCGGCTGCCGCTTCGCCACCGCCTACCGGGCGGTGGTGCGGCAGGGCCGGGTGGCGGCGGGGGAGTGGGTCGCCGTGCACGGCTGCGGCGGGGTGGGCCTGTCGGCGGTGATGATCGCGGCGGCCGCGGGCGCCCGGGTCGTCGCCGTCGACGTGTCGCCCGGGGCGCTGGAACTGGCGCGGCGGTTCGGCGCGGCGGAGTGCGTGGACGCCTCCGCGGTACCGGATCCGGCCGCAGCGGTCCGCGACCTCACCGGCGGCGGCGCCCACCTCTCCCTCGACGCCCTCGGCGCGCCCGCCACCTGCGCCGCCTCCGTGAACGGGCTGCGCCGCCGGGGCCGCCACGTCCAGGTCGGCCTGCTGCCCTCACCGACGGGCACCACACCCGTCCCCATGGCCCGCGCCGTCGCCCTGGAACTCGAACTCCTCGGCAGCCACGGCATGGCCGCCCACACCTACCCGCCGATGCTGGAACTGGTCCGCGCGGGAGTCCTCCGCCCCGACCTGCTGGTCACCTCCACGATCGGCCTGGACGCCGCCCCCGCGGCCCTCGCGGCCATGGGCACGGCCCCGGGCGCCGGAGTGACGGTCATCGAACCGTGGAACTGAACGCCGCCCACTCCCAACGCGGTTGAGGACGGGCTCGACGGCGAGGCACGGAGAACGCGACGGTGCCCCACCGGGAGGGTGGGGCACCGTCGGTCCCTCTCGGGTCAGCCGTCTCTGCGGCCCCGGTTGCCCGGGCGGCGGGCCACCCAGGCGCGGACGGTGTCGGCGTACCAGTACGGCTTGCCGCCCTCCACATGGTCGGGCGGCGGCAGCAGTCCGTGCTTGCGGTAGGAACGCACCGTGTCCGGCTGCACCTTGATGTGGGCCGCGATGTCCTTGTAGGACCACAGTCGTCGGTCGGTCATGGATGGCACCTCCCCGCGCGCACCACGGAGGCGGCCGGGGGCGGCCGTCAGGGGGAGCCGGGTGCACGCTGGTGATCAGGCATGCGTTGTGCCCGGTGAACGAGGCCGGCCGGCCGGAGGGCAGGGGCTGTGCGCCGGGTGTGACGGAAGGCCCGCCTCCGCGTGACGCCCGTGACCGTGCCGGAGCTTTTGTGACAGGAGTGACGCACGGGCGCACCCCGGCTCACCGGCGGGGCGCATTGACTTCCGCGGCCCCGCGTGAGATCAGGCGGCGCCGGATGCGCGTATCAGCGCGTCCAGTTCGTCCGCGGAATCCGGTGCCAGCCGGTAGACGCCGTGCACGCTCACCGCGCTGCGCAGTTCGCCGTCCACCACGTGCCTGATCTGCCGCTCGCCCCGCCGGGACCGGTAGGTGAGCCGGGCCAGGAGGTCGGGCGGGACGGGGCGTTCGAAGGTGAGCGGGCTGCCGGGCGGGCCGACGACGACCTCGCTGACGCAGCCGGCCTTCAGCGGCTTCCAGTGGACCAGCCGGAGGTAGTCCTCCATGGCCAGTTCCTCACCCACGGTGTCGTAGTCCAGGACGCGCCCCGCCTCCATCGCCCCGAGCACCCACAGCCGCTTGCGGAGGACCCGGACCGGGTGGATCACGTCACCCGGGCGCACCCCGGCGCGCCGGAAGCTCGGCAGCGACTGGTGCGGCCCGCCGAACATCACGGTCAGGCGCTCGCCCGCGAAGCCCTCACGGGCCAGGGCCCGGCACAGGTCGTTGGTCCACAGGGTCGTGTACGCGTTCGCCATGGCACCGCACGGTAGCCGCGGGCACTGACAGCGAGGTCCGGCCACGACACCGCCTGTTCTCGTCCGAATGTCCGGACAAAACATTGACAGGGCTTCGGTGCCGGGCTAGAAACCTGGAGAGCCGGAAGAGAGAGCCGGACATGCCGTGGAGCCGGACCGGCCGTGAGGCCGTGTGTGCCGACGAGCCGTGCGAAGGGACGACCGCGATGGCGTACGACCCGATCACCCCGGGGTGGATCGGTGTGGACCCCGTGGCCGGGCCGCGCACCCCGAACGGGGCGCGTACGCCCACCGGACCGCGCACCCCCACCGGACCGTACGTCCCCCTGGGTGCCGCCCCCGGCACCCCACCGATCGCCTCCGGCGCGGGAGGCCGCCTCGCTTTGGCAGGAGCGAGCCGCGAGCGACGACTCCCCGCCCGCCGTGGCCCCGCGCCGGAGGTTCCGTCCCGCCCCCATGTGTCCACTCGCGGACCCGAACGGCCGACACAGTGTCGGGCCCGTCCGGGACCCGGGACCTGGTGGGATGAGGACATGGCCCGGAGCGCGGCGCACCCGCCCGCGACCGGGACGCAAGAGCAGGACCAGCTGTACGCGCTGCACGAACGGCACGTCTCCACCCGACGCCGCCCTCTGCGAAGGAGTTCTCGGTCATGACGAAGATCGTCAACCACTGGATCGGCGGCAAGACCGTCGAAGGCGCCTCGGGGAACCACGGGCCGGTCACCGACCCGGCGACCGGAGAGGTCACCACCCGGGTCGCGTACGCCTCCGTCGAGGAGGTCGACGCCGCGGTCGCCGCCGCCAAGGAGGCGTACCTGAGCTGGGGCCAGTCCTCGCTCGCCGCCCGCACCTCGATCCTGTTCAGGTTCCGCGCGCTGCTCGACGCCCACCGCGACGAGATCGCCGCACTGATCACCGCCGAGCACGGCAAGGTCCACTCCGACGCCCTCGGCGAGGTCGCCCGCGGCCTGGAGATCGTCGACCTGGCCTGCGGGATCAGCGTGCAGCTCAAGGGCGAGCTGTCCACGCAGGTCGCCAGCCGCGTCGACGTGTCCTCGATCCGCCAGCCGCTCGGCGTGGTCGCGGGCATCACCCCGTTCAACTTCCCGGCCATGGTGCCGATGTGGATGTTCCCCCTCGCCATCGCCTGCGGCAACACCTTCGTGCTGAAGCCGTCCGAGAAGGACCCCTCCGCCTCCGTCCGCCTCGCCGAACTGCTCGCGGAGGCCGGACTGCCCGACGGCGTGTTCAACGTCGTCCACGGCGACAAGGTGGCCGTCGACCGCCTCCTGGAGCACCCCGACGTCAAGGCCGTCTCCTTCGTCGGCTCCACCCCGATCGCCCGCCACATCCACACCACCGCCTCCGCCAACGGCAAGCGCGTCCAGGCCCTCGGCGGCGCCAAGAACCACATGCTGGTGCTGCCCGACGCCGACCTCGACGCCGCCGCCGACGCGGCCGTCTCCGCCGCCTACGGCTCGGCCGGCGAGCGCTGCATGGCGATCTCCGCCGTCGTCGCCGTCGGCGCGATCGGCGACACGCTGGTGGAGAAGATCCGCGAGCGCGCCGAGAAGATCAAGATCGGCCCCGGCAACGACCCCGCCTCCGAGATGGGCCCCCTGATCACCGCGGCCCACCGCGACAAGGTCGCCTCCTACGTCACCGGCGCGGCGGCCGAGGGCGCCGACGTGGTCCTCGACGGCACCGGCTACACCGTCGACGGCCACGAGAACGGCCACTGGATCGGCATCTCCCTCCTCGACAAGGTGCCGACGTCCGCCAAGGCCTACCAGGACGAGATCTTCGGCCCCGTCCTGTGCGTCCTGCGCGCCGAGACCTATGAGGAGGCCCTGGACCTCATCAACGCCTCCCCGTTCGGCAACGGCACCGCGATCTTCACCCGGGACGGCGGCGCCGCCCGCCGCTTCCAGCTGGAGGTCGAGGCCGGCATGGTCGGCGTCAACGTCCCGATCCCGGTCCCCGTCGGCTACCACTCCTTCGGCGGCTGGAAGGACTCCCTCTTCGGCGACCACCACATCTACGGCAACGACGGCACGCACTTCTACACCCGCGGCAAGGTCGTCACCACCCGCTGGCCCGACCCGGCCGACGCCCCGACCGGGGTCGACCTGGGCTTCCCGCGCAACCACTGACGCGGGCGGACCACCACGCCACCCCCCGGCCGGGACCGTGCTCACCTCCACGGTCCCGGCCGGCGGTCCGCGCCCGAGCGTGACCGGCCCCGCGTACCGCGAACGCGGTACGCGGCGGGCCTCCCGTACGCCGCAGGGAGGTCCCCCGGTTCGGTCTCCGGTCGACAACTGGCCGACAGGTCGACCCCGTACGGTTGACGCATGGATCTTCGACTGCCCGGAGCGCGGTGGCTGCGGTCACGGCGGCCGCGACGGACGGCCGCCGCCGCGGCCGCCGTCGTCGTGCTCGCCGGTGCCGGCACCTGGACCGCCGTCGCCTCGGACGACGCACCCCCGGTCCGGCGCGCCGACCGGGTCATGGCCACGGAGGACGGGGTGCGCATCGACACCTCGTACTTCACCGCCGGACCCGACGGCCGCCGCCCGGCCGTACTGCTCGGACACGGCTTCGGCGGCAGCAAGGAGGACGTGCGGCAGCAGGCCGAGGAACTCGCCCGCGACGGGTACGCGGTCCTCACCTGGTCCGCCCGCAGCTTCGGCAGGTCCACCGGGAAGATCGGGCTCAACGACCCCGACGGCGAGGTCGCCGACGTCTCCCGCCTGATCGACTGGCTCGCCGGCCGGCCCGAGGTACGGCTCGACAAGGACGGCGACCCGCGCGTCGGGATGGCCGGCGGCTCGTACGGAGGCGCCATCGCCCTGCTCACCGCCGGGCACGACGACCGGGTCGACGCCATCGCCCCGGCCATCACCTACTTCGACCTCGCCGACGCGCTGTTCCCCGGCGGGGTGTTCAAGAGGCTGTGGGCCGGCATCTTCGTCAACTCCGGCGGAGGGTGCGACAAGTTCGAGCCGGCGCTGTGCGAGATGTACGAGCGGGTCGCCGAGACCGGCGTCCCCGACGCCGAGGCCCGCGCACTCCTCGCAGCGCGCTCGCCGTCCGCCGTCGCCGACCGCATCGACGTGCCCACCCTCCTCCTGCAGGGCCAGTCGGACTCCCTCTTCCCGCTCGGCCAGGCCGACGCCGCCGCCCAGGCGATCCGCGCCAACGGCGCCCCCGTGGGCGTCGACTGGATCGCCGGCGGACACGACGGCGGCGACCCGGAGACCGCACGGGTGCGGCAGCGCGTGACCGCCTGGTTCGACCGCTACCTCAAGGACGACAAGGGCGCCGACACCGGCCCCGCCTTCCGCGTCACCCGCACCGGAGGAGTCGACTCCACCGACGGACGGGCCGTGCTGAACGGCGCGAGCGCCGACCGTTACCCGGGGCTCGGAAGCGGCGGCCGGACCGTCCCGCTCACCGGACGCGACGAGCAGAGCTTCGCCAACCCGGCCGGCGCGAGCCCGCCCGCCGTCTCCGCCCTGCCCGGCCTCGGCGGCTCCGGCGGACTCGCCCAGCTCTCCTCGCTCGGCGTCGGCGTCTCCCTGGACTTCCCCGGCCAGCACGCCCGCTTCGAATCCGCCCCGGTCCGCGGCGCCCTGCGGATCACCGGCTCACCGACCGTCACCGTGCACGTCAAGTCCACCAGCGACGACGCCGTCCTCTTCGCCAAGGTGTACGACGTCGGCCCGGACGGACGGCAGCAGGTGCTGCCCTCGCAGCTCGTCACCCCCGTCCGCGTCGAGGACGCCAGGGCCGGCAAGGACGTGAAGCTCACCCTGCCCGCCGTCGACCACGAGGTCGAGGACGGCCACCGGCTGCGCCTGGTCCTCGCCTCCACCGACCTCGGCTACGCCTCCCCGGCCACCCCGGCGACGTACACCGTCTCCCTCCGCGGCGACCTCACCGTCCCCACCGCGCCCGGTGTGACCACCGCCGCCGCCCCGCTGCCCGCGTGGGTGGTGTGGCTGCCGGCCGCCGGTGCGCTGACCGCCCTCGGCCTGCTGCTGACCGGCCGCCGCCGCACCACCGCCCCGGCCCCCGACCCCGCGCTCGCCGAGGTGCCCCTGCAGATCACCGGCCTGAGCAAGCGGTACGCCCGCTCCTCCGACCGGTACGCCGTGCGGGACCTGTCGTTCCGGGTGGAGAAGGGCCAGGTGCTCGGACTGCTTGGCCCGAACGGCGCCGGCAAGACGACCACCCTGCGCATGCTCATGGGCCTCATCAGGCCCGACGACGGCGAGATCCGCGTCTTCGGCCACGCCATCCGCCCCGGCGCCCCGGTGCTCTCCCGGGTCGGCGCCTTCGTCGAGGGCGCCGGCTTCCTGCCGCACCTGTCCGGCCGGGAGAACCTGGAGCTGTACTGGCGGGCCACCGGCCGCCCGCCCCAGGACGCCCACCTGGACGAGGCCCTGAAGATCGCCGGCCTCGGAGGCGCGCTCGCCCGCTCGGTGCGCACCTACTCCCAGGGCATGCGCCAGCGCCTCGCCATCGCCCAGGCCATGCTCGGCCTCCCGGACCTGCTCATCCTCGACGAGCCGACCAACGGCCTCGACCCGCCCCAGATCCGCGAGATGCGCGAGGTGATGATCCGGTACGCGGCCGCCGGACGCACGGTGATCGTCTCCAGCCACCTGCTGTCCGAGGTCGAGCAGTCCTGCACGCACCTCGTCGTCATGGACCGCGGACAGCTCGTCCAGGCGGGCCCGGTGCAGGAGATCGTCGGCTCCGGCGACACCCTCCTCGTCGGCACCGTCACGCCCGTGGAGGAGCCGGTCGCCGAGAAGATCGCCGCACTGCCGGGCGTCGCCTCGGCCGTCCGCACCGACGAGGGACTGCTGGTGCGGCTCGGCCCCGACGGCACCGCCCCGCGCCTGGTCGCCGAACTGGTCCGGCTGGACGTGCCCGTGGCGTCGGTCGGCCCGCACCGCCGCCTCGAGGACGCCTTCCTCACCCTGATCGGAGGTTCCGCATGAGCACGCTCACCGAGCGGGACGAACCCGCCGGGCCGGACGGGACGACCGCCCGCCCCGTCGAGGTCGCCGACGGCTACCGCGCGGGCCGCACCCTGCCGCTGCGGGTGGAACTGGTCCGCCAGCTCAAGCGCCGCCGCACCTACGTCATGGGCGCGGTCCTCGCCCTCCTGCCGTTCGTGCTGGTGGTCGCCTTCGCCATCGGCGGCGAACCGGACCGGCCCGGCGGCCGGGTGAACCTGATGGACACGGCCACCGCGTCCGGCGCCAACTTCGCCGCCGTGAACCTGTTCGTCTCGGCGGGCTTCCTGCTGGTCATCCCCGTCGCCCTGTTCTGCGGGGACACCGTCGCCTCGGAGGCCGGCTGGTCCTCCCTGCGCTACCTGCTCGCCGCGCCCGTGCCCCGGATGCGCCTGCTGTGGTCCAAGCTGATCGTCGGACTGGGGCTGAGCCTCGCCGCGATGGTGCTGCTGCCGGTGGTCGCCCTCGCCGTCGGCACCGTCGCCTACGGCTGGGGCCCGCTGAAGATCCCCACCGGCGGGGCGCTCGACCCGGGGACCGCCGCGCAGCGGCTCGTGATCGTCGTGGCGTACCTGTTCGTGTCGCAACTGGTCACCGCCGCCCTGGCGTTCTGGCTGTCCACCCGCACCGACGCCCCGCTGGGCGCGGTCGGCGGGGCCGTGGGCCTGACCATCGTCGGCAATGTGCTGGACGCCGTCACCGCACTCGGCGACTGGCGTCACTTCCTGCCCGCGCACTGGCAGTTCGCCTGGGCCGACGCCGTCCAGCCCAGCCCGGAGTGGTCCGGCATGATCCAGGGCGCGGCGGTGTCCGTGACGTACGCGCTCGTGCTGTTCGCGCTGGCGTTCCGCGGGTTCGTGCGCAAGGACGTCGTGTCGTGAGAAGGCGGGACGTGGTGTCCTGACGCCCGGCCCGCGCGCCCGTCGCGCGGGCCAACCGGGTGAACCTGCGCAACCGATTCCGTGGAGCCGGGTTGATGAAGGAGTAGGCCATGCGGCAGCGGAGGGCCAGAACGCGTGGCCGCTCCCGATTCTCCAAGCAGGAAGACAACCACATTGCGACAGACCCTGAGCAGGGGAGTGTTCGCGGCGGCCGCCACCGCCACGGGCATTCTGTCCCTGTACGGAACCCCCGCCCTCGCCGACTCGTTCGCGGGGGGCGGCGCCGAGGATTCTCCCGGTGTGCTGTCCGGGAACAACGTGCAGGCCCCGGTCCACGTGCCGGTCAACGCGTGCGGCAACACCGTCACGGGGATCGGCGCCTTCAACGAGGCGTCCGACAACACGTGCGTCAACACGTCCGAGGGCGGCAAGCACGGTGACGGCGCGCACGCCGTCGGCGGCACCAAGGGCTCGCCCGGCGTGGCCTCCGGCAACACCGTGCAGGCCCCGGTCCACGCCCCGGTCAACGTGTGCGGCAACACCGTGACCGGCGCGGGCGCGTTCAACAGCGCGCACGACAACACCTGCGTCAACACCTCCGGCGGCGACCACTCCAAGAAGTCCGCGGACCGTTCGGTGGACCCCGCGCACAAGGAGTCCTCGCACCAGGGGGCCGGCACCTCGTACCACGAGTCCGGCGCCTCGCACAGCGAGTCCGGCGGCGCGCACGCGGTGGGCGCCGCCAAGGGCTCGCCCGGCGTGCTCTCCGGCAACCTGATCCAGGCGCCCATCGACCTGTCGCTGAACGCCTGCGGCAACAGCGTCAACCTGGTGGGCCTGTTCAACGACGCGAGCGACAACACCTGCGTCAACGAGACGGGTCACAAGAAGGAGAAGGAGAAGGAGAAGGACAAGGAGACGCCCGAGCCTCCCACCAAGGTGAAGACGCCCCCGACGCGGGACGAGGAGCCGCCCGCCGGGGAAGTGCCCGGCAACCCGCCGCACCTGGCGGAGACCGGCAGCGACGGCCTGCTGGCCGCCTCGGCCGCCGGCGCCGCGCTGCTCGCGGGCGGTGCGATGCTGTACCGTCGCGGCCGCGTCGGCGCCCGCCGCTAGCCGCGCACCGGGTTCCGGACCCGCCCCGGCCGGTACCCGCACCCCTCCAGCGAAGCGTCCCCCGGACCTCCAGGTCCGGGGGACGCTTCGTCGTGGCCCGCCGTCAGCCGCGTACCGGTGACGGCGCCCCGCTGCGGCTGCCGCTGCCCGGGACGGGAACCGTGCCGCGCACCGGGGTCGAGCCGAGCCGCCGGCGCACCCCCTGGACCAGCGTCGACGCCGTGTACGTCGCACCGTGCACGAAGCGCATCGCCGGGCCGAAACCGGACGCGGTCACCAGGCCGGCCAGGAACAGACCGGGGTGCGAGGACTCGAAACCGTGACCGACCGCGGGGGTGCCGTCGGGCAGCGCCACCATCGAGCCGCGCAGCTCCGCGGAGAGCAGGCTGAGCCGGTCACGGTACGCCTTGAACCCGGTGGCGGCGATGACGTGCTCCGTCTCCAGGCTGCGCCGGGCACCCCGGTGGTCGGTCAGGTCGAGCCGCAGTCCGCCCGGCACCGCGGCGGCGGCCGTCACCTCGTGGCCCGGCAGCAGGTCCACCGCCCGCTCCACCCGGTCCCGCACCCACCAGGCGCCCGCCGGACCCAGCGCCGTGGCCGCGATCCGGGCCCGGGTCGCCTCCGGCAGCCGCCGGAACAGGCCCGGCCGCTCGGAGTAGAACCAGTTCCGCCAGCCGGGGCCCAGCCCGCTGTGCGGCGAGCGGACCGACTGCCACCGGGAACGCTCCAGGGCGGGCGGCACGTCGTTCCACCGCAGCCGCTCCGCCCGCGCCAGCACCCGCACCCGCGTGCCCTGTTCGGCGAGGAGCGCCGCCGTCTCCAGGGCCGCCTGGCCGCCCCCGATCACCGTGACGTCCTTGCCCTGAAAGTGGCCCAGGTCGCTGTGGTGGCTGCTGTGCGTCACCAGCGTGGGGTGCAGTCCGCGCAGGGCCGCCGGCACCTCGATGAACGGCATCACCCCCACCGCCAGCGCCACCGTCCGCGCCCGCAGCGCCTCCCCGTCGTCGGTGACGGCCGTGAAGCCGTCGGCACCGTACGCCACCCGCGCGATCATGCGCTCGTCCACCGCCGGCCCGGCGTGGTGGGCGAACCACAGGCCGTACGAGGCGAACGCCTCCACGGGGATCGGCTCCGCGTGACGCGCCGTCATGCCCTGCTCGGCGCAGTACGCCTCCAGCGTCCACCGCCCGGCCGGGTCGGACAGGTTGGACGCCCACGGCTCCGACTTCAGGAACATGCCGCCGGGCATGTGGTCCCGCCAGGACGCCATGGGCCGGCCGAACACGCGCAGGTTCAGTCCGGCGGCCGCCGCGTGGGACGCGATCGACAGACCGTAGGGACCCGCGCCCACCACCAGAAGGTCGTACATCATCAGCTGCTCGCTTTCTCGTTGTCGGTCAGGGAGGTCGAGGGGGCCGGGGACACGGCGGCCGTCGTGGCCGGGCGCGGCGCCGGCACCGCCGCCGCCGGGCCCAGTCGCTGCCGCAGCCGGCCCGACACATGGCGGGCCCACAGACCCCACATCGCCCATCCGGGGGCGCGGTCGTCCCGGGCGTACCAGGCCAGTTCGCGCCCTCCGGGCGCCGTGCGCAGCGCGGCGAACGGCGCGTAGTTCTCCACCACGAACGCCCGCCCGGCCACCGGATCCCCCTCCGGCAGCGGACGGCCCGTCAGGTCCAGGTGCAGCGCGCGTACGACGTCCACTCCCGCGCTGTCCGCGAACAGCCGGAACTGGGCGCCGGGGCGCGGGTTGAAGTCGAGGAGGTGGTAGCGGCCCGTCGAGCCGCAGCGGCGGAAGTCGAGGTCGAGGACCCCGCGGTAGCCGAGCGCGTCGGTGACGCGTTCGGCGAGCGCCACCACCTCGGCGTTGGGCGTCCAGTGGCCGACCGCGGTCAGTCCCGCGCCCCGCGGCCAGGACAGCCGCTTGCGGCCCGGACCGCCCGCGCGCAGGAGGCCCGTGCCGTCGGCGTAGCCGTGGAAGAACCAGTCCCGGTCCTCGCCCGGCGGCAGGAACGCCTGGAGCAGCAGCGGGCTGCCCGCCTCGGCGGTACGCGCGTGCAGGTCCCGGGCCTGCCGCTCGGAGTGCACCAGCGAGGTGCTGCGCAGTCCGCTGCCCGGCGGGAGCAGCCAGGGCCGGCTCCACTTCGCCACCAGCGGGAAGCCGAGCCGCCGCGCGTCGTCGGCCGCGGCGGCGGGGCTGTCCGGGACGAGCGTCGTCGGGTGCGGGACGCCGGCGTCGGCGCACACGGCGGCCAGCCCGGCCTTGTCGGCGACCCGTTCGGGCAGCGTCGCGGGCATCCCGGGCAGCAGGTAGGACGGCGTGAGGTCCTCGCGCAGGCGGGCCGCGGCGATCGCGGTCGCGTCGTCCATCGGGACCAGCACGGCCGGACGCCCCACCTGCCCGGCCACCCGGCGCAGCACGGCGAGGATCTCGTCCGCGGACGCCCCGGGGGAGGGCGGCTGGTGGACACGGCGGACATAGCGCGAGCGCCCCACGGGACTTCCCGCGCAGTCGGCGACGACATGTACGTCCACACCGGCCCGCCCGAGCGACCGTACGGCGCCCAGCGTTCCATGGTGAAAGGGATTCCGGTCGATCCGCAGAACTACGGCGGGAACTCCGGTGTCAAGCAGCGACACGCATTCTCACTTTCCTCTGGCACAGGCTCACCCGCACGGGGCATCACGGCACTCGAAAGCCGCAGTGGCAGTGGCAGCGTCGGATTTCTTATGACTGACTTCATATGACTGTTCGTCAACAGCGAGACATCAGGCAGCAGGCTGACGAGAGCGAGAAGAGGAGCAGCCAATGGCCCCACAGCACAGGCGGGTCCGGGCCCGCACCATGGCCGTGGGCGCGGCGGCGTTCGTCGTGTCGGCCGCCCTGGCGGCCGGCCCCGCGGCGGGGGCGGTGCGGGCCGACGGCTCCCGCCCCGCGCTGCCGGGACCGACGGAGCCCGCGGCGCGGGCCGTACCGACGCCCGCCGTCCCCGTGCCCACCGTCCCCACGCCCGAGATCCCCGACATCCCCGAGTTCCCGTTCCCCGACCTTCCGGACTTCCCCGAGGTGCCGGTGCTCCACCCGCCGGCGTCCGGCCCGCCCTCCGTTCCGCCGCGGAACGACGGCGTGCCGGCCTTCGGGGCCTTCCTCGCCTCCGACGAGCGCGGCGTGGCCCGCATGGAGGAGTTCAGCCGCTGGCTGGGCGGCGCGGAGCTGCGCGTCGGCCACACCTACCTGCCCGGCAACCGCTGGAGCGACATCGAGGGCGACATCGCGTTCCTGGAGTCGTGGGCGCGCTGGCGCAACGCCGACGCCGACCGGATGCTCGTCCTCAACGTGCCCATGCAGGAACGCAACGAGGAGGGCGTCTCCGACGAGGACGTCCGCAAGCTGCTGCGACGGGGCGCGGCCGGCGAGTTCGACCACCACTTCCGCGCCCTCGCCGAGCGGCTCGTCGACCTGAAGGTGCCCGACACGGTCGTGGTGCTCGGCTGGGAGATGAACGGCGTCACCTACACCCACCGGTGCGGACCCGACCCGCAGGCGTGGAAGAAGTACTGGAACCGCATCGTCAGGACCATGCGCGCGGTCCCCGGCCAGCAGTTCAAGTTCGACTTCACCCCGAGCCGCGGCCGGGACGCCGTCCCCTGGACGGAGTGCTACCCCGGGGACGACACCGTCGACATCGTCGGAATGGATTCCTACGACCAGCCGTCCGGGATGTCCTTCGACGAACAGGTCAGGGAACCCTACGGACTCCAGGCGCACGTCGATTTCGCCAAGAAGCACGGCAAGCCCATTTCCTACCCGGAATGGGGGCTCTTCCGCAACGGCGACAATCCCGAGTACATGCGGCGCATGCTCGACTGGATGGAGCGGCACCGGCCGCTCTACAACACGGTGACCGACTACTGCCCGCACGGGGTGTGGCAGTGCGACGACAACCCCGAGTCGTCCCGCGTCTACAAGAGCGTGCTCAACGGACGCACCCACGACGCCGACCCCGGCACCCCGGCGCCGACCGAGCCGGCCGGTGAACTGCCCCCGGACAACTGCTCGCCGCTGGACCTGGGCCGCTGGGTGGAGCACTGGCTCGGCGGGAAGCTCTGCGTCCGGTTCGACTGGTGGTCGCGCAGCCGCTAGGGCGGATCGTGCCGGGGCCGAGGGCGAGCGAGCCGTCCCGGCCCGGAACGCCGCCGTCACCGCGGCACGTCGGCGGCGGCGGCGGGACCGGGCACCGAGGCGGCGGGCACCGGGCCGTCGTCCCGGCCGCCCCGCTTCGGCCGCGCGAGCAGGGCCAGGCCGCCCAGCAGCCCGCCCGCGCTCGCCCCCACCAGCGTGGTGAGCGGCGTCGACGCGGTCGCCGGACCGCCCGGCTTCACGGCGCGCGAGAACTGCACCAGCCGCACCTGGGTGCTGCCCTTGGTGTCCTCCGCGTGCCGGGTCAGCGCGCGCGAGACCGCGTTGGCCATGTCGACGGCCTCCTCGGGTCGGGTCGAGGTGGCCGTGACGGACACCATCGGCGCGTCCGGCGAGGTCGCCGTGCGCACGCTGTCCCGCAGCGTCCGCACCGGCACCCCCGCCCACACCTGCGCGTCGCCGAGCACCGCGACCTGGGTCGCGACCCGCCCGTAGGCCTGGGCGAAACCGCGGGCGGCGTCCGGGGTCGACCCCTGGGCCGGTACGGCGACGACATAACTGGTGGCCGTGTACGACGGGGGCGTGAGCAGGCCGTACGCGCCGCCGAGCAGTCCGCCGAGGAACGTGCCTGCCACCAGCGCGGACCAGGCCGGCAGCTGCTTGACGCGGTCCAGGGACGGAAGGCGCCGGCGGGTCGGGGTGTCGGTCATGACGGGCTTGCTCCCTTAACGTACGGGGGACGGCGACGAGCCGGACACGGCTGCCCGGTACACGTCCATGAGGCGGGCTGTGCTGCGGGTGATGCTGTAGTGGCGGGCGGCCTGGCCGGCCGTGCGCGGGGCGGGGCCCGCCGCCCGGACCTCCGCGATCGCGCGGGCGTACGCGTCCGGGCCGCCGCGCACCCGCCGGGCACCCGCGGACGCCGCGGCCGGCAGGTCCTCGATCGCCGGGCAGGAGGCGTAGAGCACCGGCAGTCCCGACGCCAGCGCCTCCACGGCGGCGAGCCCGAACGCCTCCTCCGCGGACGGCGAGGCGAACAGGTCCATCGCCGAGGTGAGCGAGGGCAGATCGGGCCCCGGGGAGCCGTCGGGAAGACCGGGGCGCTCACCGGTGAACAGCACCCGCCCGGCCACCTGGGCCTCATGGGCCGTGCGGCGCAGCAGGTGCTCCTCGGGGCCGCCGCCCACCAGCAGCAGCCAGTGGTCCTCCGGCAGCCTGGCCAAAGCCTGGACGAGGACGTCGAACCGCTTGCCGCGGGCGAGCCGGCCCACGCCGCCGATCACGAAGGCGCCCTCCGGCAGACCGAGGCGCCGCCGCGTGCGCTCACGGCGCTCCGGGTCGAAGCGGAAGCGGTCCACGTCGATGCCGTTGGGGACGACCTCGATACGGGGGGCGGGCACGCCCCAGCGCTTCAGCCGGTCGGCCACCGTCGGGGAGACGGCGACCGTCGCCGAGCCGAGCCGCTCGCTCGCCAGATACAGCGCCCGCACCCCCGGTGTCAGCCGCCGCCCCTCCATCTGCGAGTCGCCGAGGGAGTGTTCGGTGGCGACGACCGCGCGGACCCCGGCGACCCGGGCCGCGAGCCGGCCGTAGACGCAGGCCCGGTACAGGTGGGTGTGGACCAGGTCGTAGCCGCCGGAGCGGATCACGCGCACCAGACGGGGCAGGGCGGCCAGGTCACGGTTGCCGGTCATGCCCAGGTGCACGACCCGGACCCCGTCCGCGCCGAGCCCCTCCGCGACCGGGCCCGGGTTGGTGAGCGTCACCACGTCGCAGTCGACGGGCAGATGACGCAGCAGCAGCCGCAGCTGCAGCTCGGCCCCGCCGACCCCCAGACCGGTGATGATGTGCAGTGCCCTCATCTCACACGCCCTCCACCGCACGCCGGCGCAGCCGGTGCAGCTTGAGCTTGAGGTGCAGGCGCAGCGCCGTGTCGTCCTGCCCCACGTGCGCGCGCGGCAGGGCGTGCGGCCCGGTCAGCGGGCCGGGATCGATCGCGCAGGCGTACGCGTAGCCCGCCTCGCGCACGGCCTCGACCGCACGCGCGTCGACCGTGCCGTACGGGTAGCAGAACCCGGCGACCGGGGCGCCGGTCAGCTCCTCGAGGCGGGCGCGGCTCCCGGCGACCTCGGCGGTGAGGGTGGCGTCGTCCGCGCGGGTGAGGTCGACGTGGGTCAGCCCGTGCGAGCCGATCTCCACGCCCGCCTCGGCTGCGCGCCGGATGCCGTCCGCGGTCAGCAGCGGCTTGCGCGGGCCGAGCGGGTCCCATTCGTTGTCGCCGCCGAGCCGCCCCGGCAGGACGAACAAGGTCGCGCCGCAGTGGAAGCGCCGCAGCAGCGGCAGCGCGGTGGTGAGGAAGTCGGTGTACCCGTCGTCGAAGGTGAGACCGACCAGGCCCCGCCCCTCGCCCCGGGCCCGCGCGGCGAGCAGCTCGGCGACGGACACCCCGCGCAGCCCGCGCCGGCGCAGCCAGGCCAGCTGCCGTTGCAGCCGCTCGGGCGTGACGGTGATGCGGTAGGGGTCGTCCGAGCAGTCGCCCACCGAGTGGTACATCGCCACCCAGGGGAAGGACCCGGAGCGGGGGGCCGGTCGTCTGCCGGCGTCGAGGGAATCAACGGAAGCGGCCATGTGTCAGCTTTCGTGTGACGGTGCGTACGGAGCGCAGCGCGGTTGCGGGGCCCCGGGTGCCGAGGACGGACAGGACGAGCGGGACGAAGACGGCGGTCACGGTGAGGCAGCCGGCCGCGAGCGCCGCCACCGGCGAGGCGAACCGGCTCGCGGCGTACGCCCCGGCGGCGATGGCGAGGGCGGAGGCGAGGACGGGCCGGCTCAGCTCGGCCAGGACCTTGCGCACCCCGACCGAGACGCCGGTGGCGGTCCCGCGACGGGCGGTGCGCAGGCCCGCCAGCATCAGCGCCGCCGTGACGGTGATGCCGAGGGCGTTGGCGGCGGCGATCCCCGCCACACCCCAGCGGCCCACGCCCAGCGCCCCGACCAGCGACGTCACGACGATGCCCGCGGCCATCACGCCGACGGGGTACCAGCGGGGAAGGCCCGCCGAGAAGTAGCAGCGGACCAGGGCGCCCACCAGGGTCTGGCCGAGCAGCCCCAGCGCGTACACCCGCATCACGTCCGCCGTCGCGGCGGTGTCGGCGCCGGTGAACGCGCCCCGCTGGAAGAGCAGTCCGATCATCTGGGGGGCGCAGGCGATCACCGCGCACATGCCGAGCAGCACCACGCAGGACGCCAGCACCAGGTCCCGCTCCACCCGGGCCCGGGCCCGCTCGGTGTCGCCGTCCGCGAGGGCGCGCGCCACCACCGGGAAGGTGACGGTGCACACCATCAGCGACAGCGTCATCGGGATCTGGGCGACCTTCTGCGCGTAGTTCAGGTGCGAGATGGCGCCGGCGGGCAGCGAGGACGCCAGGAAGCGTTCGACGAGGACCTGTGACTGGCGGCACAGCGCGAACAGCAGCACGGAGGCGATCAGGGCGAGCCGCACCGGCCGTTCCTCGTCGGCGGGCCCGCTGGCGGCGGGCCGCGGAGCGCGGGACGCCAGCTCCCGCCACAGCGACGGCAGTTGCACCGCCACCATCAGACAGCCGCCCACCGCGACCCCGACCGCGGCGGCACGCACCCCCCACGCCCCGCCGAGCAGGAACATCATCGCGACGATGCCCGTGTTGTAGGCGACGTAGATCGCCGCCGGCGCGGAGAAGCGGCGGTGCGCCCGCAGGGCGGCGCTGCAGTACCCGGCGAGCCCGAACGCCAGCAGGCTGATCGCGGTGAGCCGGGTGCAGTCGACGGCCAGGCCCGGATCGGGCAGCCCCGGAGCCAGCACCCGCACCAGGTACGGGGCGCCGGCGGCGGTCAGCGCGGCCACCGCGGCGAAGGCGAGGCACAGCCGGGGCAGCGTGGCCCCGACCAGCTCGCGGACCGGGTCGCCGGGAACCCCCCGGGCCCGCCGCGCCAGCGCCAGGCTGAACGCGGGGATGAGCGCGATCGCCAGCCCGTCCTCGATCAGCAGCGTGGCGGCGATCTCCGGCACCGTCCACGCGACGAGGAACGCGTCCGTGTCGCTCCCGGCCCCGAACAGCCGCGCCAGTGACTGGTCCCGGACCAGCCCGAGCACCGACCCGGCGATGGACAGCACCGCCGTGACCAGCGCGGCCCGCGCGAGGAAACCCCGCGACGCCGCACCCTTCGCCCCGTCACCGTCACCGTCACCGTCACCGCTCCCCGACCCGGCCGCGCGCGGCCCCGGTTCACCGACCGTGCGCCCACCCGCCGAGCCGGGACGGGGCACGCCGGGCGCGCCCGCCGGGCGCCCGTCCGTCGTGAGACTGTCGCCCGGGCCGGTCCGCCGGGAGTGCAGTGCCGTCATCGCGCCAGGGCCTCCTCGACCCGCCCGGGCACCTCGTCCGGGCAGGCGGGGTCCGGGCGTTCGACGCGGGCCAGACCCCACCACGCCGTCAGCCCCAGGGCCACACCGGTCAGCACCGTCGAGGGCCCGCCGATGTCGCCGTACGCGTAGTCGGTCAGCTGCCACAGCAGCAGGCCGCAGGCGATCAGGCCGCAGTCGAGGCCGGGGCCCCGGCGCACCCGCAGCAGTGCGCGCGCCGCGCACACCAGCAGCGCCAGCCAGCTCCCGGCCAGCGTCAGCACCCCGACCAGGCCCTGCTCGCTCAGCACCAGCAGGTACATGTTGTGCGGCGAGAGCAGCGCCTGCCTGTGGAAGGTCTCGCCGGCGCCCTCGATGTCACTGCCCGAGGACAGGGCCAGGGTGGCGTGCCCGTCCCGGTACTCGGGGAAGTTCTTCAGCCCCACGCCGGTCAGCGGCTCCTCGCGCCACATGCCGGTGGCCGCCGCCCACAGGGTGTACCGGTCGGTCACGGACTGGTCCGGGGCGTCGGCGACCTGCGTGATGCTGTCGATCCGCTCCGAGAGCATCGCCGTACCGACCCCGAACCCGCCCATGAGGACCACCGCCGAGGCGACCACGGCGGCCCCCACCTTCAGCGCCCGCCGCAGCCCCGCCAGCGCCAGCTGCACGGAGCACGTCAGCGCGGTCGCGATCCAGGCGCCCCGGCTGAAGGACAGCGCCAGCGGCAGCACCAGCAGCAGCGCGCACCCGGCGGCCACCGCCCGCTGCCACCGCGGCGCGTGGCCCAGCGCGAGCCCGGCCGCGCAGACCAGGCCCAGCGACACCGCCGTCGCCATGCCCATCACGTCCTGCGCCCCGAAGGTCCCGACGGCCCGGACGGTCTCCCCCTGGTAGGAGGCACCGGTGCCGGTGACGTACTGGTGCACGCCCACGGCCCCCTGCCACAGCGCGAGCCCCACGAACGACCAGGCCAGCACCCGGAAGTCGGCCCGGCCCCGGAGCAGCACCAGCACCACCGCCGGGACCAGCACGAAGACCTGGAGGTAGCGGCACATGCCGCCGATCCCCGCCGCCGCCGAACCCGCCCCCATGGCGGCCAGCGCCAGCCCCACGACCGGCAGCCCCAGCACCACCGCCGCGCGGCGCGACAGCGGACGCCGCCGCTCCCGCAGCAGACGGATCACGCAGTACCCCACCGCCAACGCGGACATCACGTCGGCGGGCCCCGCGCCGTCCCCCGTCGGCGGGAGCGCCAGCAGGGCGACCACCGCCACCAGCGGCAGCACCGGGCCGAGCGCGGCGGCCCGGCGCGGCAGGGGTACGAGGACGTGGCTCACCTGTCGTCAGCTCCCCGTCGGACGGACCAGCGTGGCCGCCGTGCGCAGCAGGATGCAGACGTCCTGCCACAGCGACCAGTCGTCGATGTAGGCGTTGTCGAACCGGCAGCGGTCCTCGATGGAGGTGTCGCCGCGCAGCCCGTGGATCTGGGCCAGTCCGGTGATGCCGGTACGCATCCGGTGCCGGGCCGCGTAACCGGGGTAGGTCTGGCTGAACTGAGCGACGAAGAAGGGGCGTTCCGGCCGCGGGCCGACCAGGCTCATGTCGCCGCGGAGTACGTTCCACAGCTGGAGCAGTTCGTCCAGCGAGGTGCGCCGCAGCATCCGGCAGAACCCGCGCATCTCGTTCTCGTTGGCCACGCTCCACCGGGTGGCCGACTCGTGCTCGTCGACCGGGCGGTGGGTGCGGAACTTCAGCAGCGTGAACGGCCTGCCGCCCCGGCCGATGCGCTCCTGCCGGAACACCACGCCCGGCCCGTCCGCGAGCCGCAGCGTCACGGCGCACACCACCAACAGCGGGCTGACCAGCAGCAACAGCGTCCCCGACACCACGATGTCGAGCATCCGCTTGCCGACGCCGCCCCCGCGCGCCGGGGCGAAGTCCAGCCGCCGGCAGGGGAACCCGGCCAGCCGCTCCCGCACCGGGTACGGCGCCGCGTCGGCGTCGACCTCGAACACCACGCACCCCGAGGCGGCCAGCGTCCGCAGCAGCGGCCCCTGTTCGGCCCGGACCGAGGGATGGACGGTGAGCACCGTGCGCACGCCGTTCTGGATGACCGCGCGCTCGACCTCCTCGTCCGTGCGCAGCACCGGCAGGCCCTCGCCCCCGTCCGCCTGCCCGGCGACGATCCCCACCGGCCGCACCCCGCACCGCGGACGGCGCAGCACGGCGGCGGCCACGCGCTGCGCGGTCGCCGCCGGCCCGATGACGAGCGCGGCGTGCGGGTGCCGCACCAGTGCCGCACGCCGCCGCCCGTGCACCACGGCACGCAGCGGACAACCCGCCGCCACCTGCGCGGCGAGCCCCACCAGCACGGTGCCGGCGGACAGTGCCTGCTCCGGCCGGTACGCCGCCCACAGCGCCGCGACCGCCGCCCAGACGACCGCCGTCCGCGCGCACACGGCGGGCAGTTCGTCCAGCAGCCCCGGCAGGGACGGCGGCCCGCCGCGCGGACGCAGCAGCAGCGACGCCACCACCAGCAGCGCGACGAGCGCGGGGTCCGGCCGCGCGGTGGCGAGGACGCCCGCCGCGAACAGGGCGGCGGCGCCGTCCGCGAGGAACAGCGGGACGGGGGAGACGGGCCGTGCGGGCGGCCGCGCGGCGGGCAGCCGGTGGTCGTGGTCGGAGCCGCGCGGCGGCATGACGGAGACAGGCGGGGATCCGTGCGCCCGTGGCGGGAGGCCGGGGGAGGGCACGGTACGTTCGGCGGTCACGAGTGGATGGACTCCCTGTGCTCGAAGGACTCGACGCGCTGTGTCGTCCGGTCGGCCTCGGCGCCCCCGACCGCCCCGTACGAGCGCGCCCAGGTCGCGGCGGGCCGGGTGCCGAGGAGATCGCGGTAGACGTCGGCGACCGCCCTCGCGGTGTGCCGCACGTCGTGGAGGGACAGCACATGACGGCGTCCCCGGTCGCCGAGGGAGGTGCGCAGCGGAGGGTCGAGGAGCAGTGCGCCGACCGCTTCCGCCAGAGCTCCCGGGTCCTCCGGCGGCACCACGCACGGGGCGGCGAAGGAGCGTGGCAGGCTCTCGCGGGCGCCGTCGACGTCCGTGACCACCACCGGCCGCCCGCAGGCCATCGCCTCCAGCGGGGCCAGCGCCATGCCCTCCCAGCGGGACGGCAGGACGACCAGATCGGCGGCCTGGTACCAGGGGGAGGCGTCCGCGACGGCCCCCGCGAACAGCACCGACCCGGGGGCGGCCGCGCGCAGCCGGTCCCGGTCCGTGCCGTCGCCGACCAGGACGAGACGGGCGTCGGGCACCTGGCGCAGCACGGCGTTCCAGGCGCGCAGCAGGACGTCCTGCCCCTTCTGCCGGCACAGCCGCCCCACGCATACCGCGAGCGGCGCCTCGGGGCGCAGTCCGGCCAGCGGCGCGAGCCCGGCCCGTACGGCGGTCGCCGGGGCCGGGCGGAAACGCTCGGGGTCGATGCCGTTGGGGATGACGGTCCACCGGCCGGTGATTCCGGCGCGCACACCGGTGGCGCGTTCCGCGTCGCTCACGCACACCACCCGCGAGGCCCAGCGGGCCGCCCACCGCTCCCAGCGCAGGGCCAGGGCGGCGGTGGGGCCGTCCACCGCCTCGAACGACCAGGCGTGCGGCTGGAACACGGTGGGGACGCGCCCGCGCACCGCGAGCCGCCCGGCGAGCCCGGCCTTCGCCGAGTGCGCGTGCACCAGGTCGGGGCGCACGTCGTCGAGCAGCCGGGCCAGTTGCCGCACCTCCCGCGGGAGCGAGGGCCCCGGCGACCGGGTCGCCTGCCAGCGCCGCACCCGCGCGCCCAGCGACCGCAGGTGGCCGGTGAGCGCGCTGTCGGGGCAGATCGCGGTGACGTCGAGACCGTCCGCCAGCTGGGCCCGGACCAGGTCCGTCACGACGCGGGCGACGCCGCCCTCCACGGGCTGGGTGAGGTGCAGGACCCGGGGCCTGCGTCCGGGCACTGACAGGTCCGTGGGCACGGTTTCCTCACTCACGCAGGTGGTCGGGACGGAGGGCGGCGCACTCACCGACGGGCGTCGACGGCGGCGAAGAGCACGCCCGCCCAGGCGGCGTCACGCTGGGAGCCGAGCCGGAAGGTGGCCCGGTCACCGGCGTTCGGCAGGCCCTGTCCGACGGCGAACACGTCCGAGTCGTAGCCGAGCGTGTTGGCGTGCGCCGGTACCCGTGCGGGGGCCGTGCCCCGGGGGTCGGAGATGGTGGAGTTCAGTACGTCGTCGACCGGGTTGGCGCCGTCGCCGAACGCCGTGGCGGTGTCGCCCGCGGTGAGGACGAGGGAGTCGCCGGTGGTGCCGCGGTCGCCGTTGTACGCGACCATGCCCACCCGGCCCCCGGCGCCGGCCGGGAACGGCATGTTCCGCAGCGGGAATTCGGCGCCCTCGCGGGAGCCCAGCGGCGCGAACCCGTCCCAGATGCTGAGGTGCCGCAGCGGCTCCGCCGCGTTCTCGTACGCCACCACCAGCGTCCAGCCGCCCCAGGCGCCGGCCGCCGACCTGCCGCCGGCCACGTTGAGCTGCGCGACCGTGTAGAGGCCCGGCTCGCTGTCCCGGACCAGCCGGGTCACGTCGGCGGAGGCCTGGAAGGCGTCCGCCCCGTCGGCGACGCGGTGGCCCACGACGGTGTCCGCGAGCAGCTCCTTGTAGTCGCCGCCGGGCTCGGCGATCAGCACCCGCTCGTTGTCCGCGGCCGGCTTCTGCTCGCCCACGAGCAGGTTGCCGCCCCAGTACAGGCGGGCGTACGTCACGCGGGAGCCGGCGGGCAGCCGGACCTCCGCGCGGGAGGAGTTGTAGGTGTTCGGGTCCTTGTCGACGTCGATGTAGCTCATGTCGAAGTCGCCGTTCACCGCGTGCGCTCCGCCCTGGACGTCGCGGCAGGAGGCGGTCTGCGGGCGGCAGGTGGCGGAGGAGTTGGCCGCGCGCACGATGTTGCCGTGCTGGAGGGCCCGGTAGCGCTCGCCGAAGGCGATGCCCTCGGCCTCCGGCGCGGGCGCGAGCGGCGCGGCGGCCGCGGGGCCGAAGGGCGCCCAGAGCGCGGCGCAGGCGAGGACGCCCACCGTGGCATGGCGAAGCAGCTGACCCAGGGTTTGGCGCATGACCGTCGAGAGCCTTTCGGAACAGGTGGCGGCGGCAGGCAGCGGGGACGAGTGCGATGCGTCCGCCCATGAGGGTGCTTCGGAGGATCGCAACTCTAGTCACCAAACGGACAAATTCACTGAAATTCGGCTAAGGGTGGCAAGTGTGTTGGAATCGTGAAGCCATGTGTGCGCTCGGATCAACCCGGTGCACCGCCTCACCTGCGGGAACGCGCGGGGGAGTGAAGGGCGGGCGACCGAAAGGAGCAGCACCGGTCGCGGGACGCCCCGGGTCCTCTCACGGTGAGCTGAAGATCCGAAGCCCCGCGAAAGGACTCTCCATGCGCGCTCTGCCGGCACGGCGCATCGCACTCGGCGCCCTGTGCGCCGCCCTCCTGGCCGGGATCACCGGCCCTGCCGCCGTGGCGGCCGACTCGCTCCCCGGCCCCGAGCGGGCGGTGACCTCCGCCGCGCTGCTCGCGCGGATCGACAAGGCCGACGCGGACAAGGGTGAACTCGCCCCGGTCGCCGCCCTGGCGAGGGCCGTGCTCGAGTCGGAGGACGGCCAACTGCCGCCCGGCCGTGCGAGGGTGCTCGGCGAGGCCGCGAAGGCCGCCGTGGTCGCGGCGGCCGACGACGACCCCTCGACCTCGGTCTCGGTGACGACGGTGACCACCACCACGGCCACCTCCTCGACGGCGCCGGCCACCACACCCGCCCTCGCGCCGGCCGTCGCCGTTCCGTCGACGGGCGTGCTCCTGCCGCAGTCCGAGACCACCGGCTTCGACTTCGTGGACGACACCCTCGACGCCGTATGGGAGGCCCTCGACGGCCTCCTGGACCTGCTCCTGCCCGAGGGCGACGCCCTGACCACGGATCAGGTGGTCGCCGAGACGGACGAGGAGGACTCCACCACGGCGGCGGAGGACGCGGCCACGGCGGCGGAGGAGGACGCCACGGCCGTCACGGAGCAGGAGCTCGCGGCGGTCGACGACCTGCTGGACCGGGTGGACGAGCTCGTCGACGCGCTCACCGGCGGCGACCCGGAGGTGTCCATCCTCCCCGCACCCGCCGAGGCGGCCCCGTCGGCGTCCACCTCCCCGGCCCTGTTCCCGGCACTCACCTCGCTCCTGCTGCCGAGTTCCTGAACTCCCTCACGGGGCGGTATTCAGTCGGTCAGTCCTTCTTGGATCTCATATGAGGACTCGGCAATCTTCGCCTCCCCGGTTTCCGCTCCGGCCGGGGATCGTTGTGCACGGCGACAGAAATCATCTCCGGCGCCACGCGGTGCCGAAGAAAGGAACACGATGAAGTCCCTGAAGGCTGCCGCCGTCCTCGCCGGGTCCCTGATCGCCGCCGGTGTCGCCGCGCCCGCGTACGCCGCGGACTCCACGGACCTCGCGTCCACCGGCCTCGACACCGGCCTGCGCACCGCGGTCCCCTTCGAGCTCATGCCGCTCAACGACTCGGACTCGCTCGTCGACACCGATGAGAAGTCGGTGCTCGGCACCGCGAAGGAAGCAGCGGCCGTCGTGAACGAGGCCAAGCCGGTGCGCGGTGATGTGGGGCTGCACGCCTGAACACCGCGCCCCGCGACAATCGGCCCCCGGTTTTCCACCGGGGGCCGATGTGTGTTGTGCCGTAAGGATCCTTTCGTGCCCGCCAGGGAGGGGTTCCTTTCCGGGCAAGGGGAGAGCCCCGGCGCGCGAGGCTGCCGGGGCTCTCGGAGTCAGGACGACGGATACCCGTTGCCGTAAGTCCCGCCGGTTCGTCAGCGGTTGATGCACACGTTGCCGACGGCCGGGTTCAGGGCGCCGATCCCATTGATGGTGTTGCCGCACACGTTGAGCGGGATGTGGATCGGGATCTGCACGACATTTCCCGACACGAAGCCGGGCGAGTGGACCGCCGCACCCTCGGCGCCGGAGTGGGCCGAGGCCATGCCGGCGCCACCGAGCACCACGGCGCCCGTGCCGAGAGCGAGGGTGGCCGCCTTCGCGATGCGAGACATCACGTTCTCCTTCAACTGGTCTGGTTGACGCGGCAGCATGACGAGCGGCCGCACTCCCCGCTCAACGCGGGACACCGGTCCGGGTCACGGGGTATGTCACGGGATCACTCTTTGGTCCGCGTTTGCGGCGATGTTCACCTCCGACACGCGCGCCGCTTCCCCCGTCCGACCTGACGGACAGTGCCTCTGACCTGCATCTTCACAAGAAGCTTACGTACGTGGGCGTTTTGACCCGAAAAATGAGCGAACGTCGCTTACGTTAGCGCCTGTCAGTGACCGGTCCGTGGCGGACCGGGTCCACTCGAGAAACGGAGAGGTAATGCGCAAGTACCAGAAGGCTGCTGTGGTCATGGCCATGCTCGGCAGCGTCGGTTTCCTCGGTGCCGGTGTCAGCCACGCGGGTGACAAGCCCGAGGTCGAGGTGAACAACAAGCAGGCCACCCACTGCTCCGCGGACAACTCGACCAAGGGTCTGGTCAACGTCGACGACGTCAACGTGGGCATCGCCCTGCTGGCCATCGCCAAGCAGGAGGCCAACGACATCAACTCGCAGGCCTGCGCCAGCAACTTCGCGATCGGCGGCAAGCACTGATCGCTGTCACGCGATGTGGCGGGTCCCGGGGCTTTCGGAGCAGGTGTGTGAGCCCCGGGGCCTTCCCGGCGGGCCAGAGGTCCGCGTCGTCGATGACGGAACACCGTGACACCCCCCCCCCGGTGACGCGCGGTGAGTTTTTCCAGAAGAAAAATGGCGCGATTCGGCGTTTCACCTAACAACTGCCGCAAAACGTCGCCTAAATTGCGACTGTCAGTGATGCGGTCAACGCAGACCGTGTCCAGATGAATGGAGAAGTAATGCGCAAGTACCAGAAGGCCGCTGTTGTCCTGGCGATGCTCGGCAGCGTCGGCTTCCTCGGCGCCGGTGTCAGCCACGCCGGTGACGAGCCGGAGGTCGAGCTGACCAACAAGCAGACCACCACCTGTGCCCAGGACAACTCCACCACGGGCCTCATCAACCTGGAGGACATCAACATCGGTGTCTCCATCCTGAGCCTCGCCAAGCAGGAGGCGAACGACGCCAACTCGCAGGCCTGCGCCAGCAACTTCGCTGTCGGCGGCGAGTGACCACCCTCAGGTGACACGGGCAGGTCTCGGGACTCGACCCACGTGGTCGAGCCCCGGGCCTGCCCGGTTCGTTGACCGGCACGGCCGGTCCAGGGCATCAGGAACGACTCCGCCCGTCCGGTTGCGGAGTCGACCATGAAGGAAACAGGTAGATGTTCAAGTCGAAGATGATCGCAGCGGTGGCGGGAGTCCTGGGGGGCCTCGCCCTGATCGGCGCCGGCGCCGTCCAGGCCGTGGGCGCCGAGGCCCCGTCGGAGTGCGTCAAGGACAGCAAGGGCACCGTCCGCTGCGCGCAGGTGTCCACGTACGAGTACAAGTCGCAGGACCACGGAAAGGTGCGCGTCGTCAACGACTCGACGCTGACCTGCTCCGGCGGGGGCAACACCTCCTGCGCGAACAATTTCGCCACCCCGGGCAAGTAGGCCCGGCGTCCGCGTACGTCGGACCCGCACAGCGCGAAGTGGCCGGAACCCCTACAGGGTTCCGGCCACTTCGTGTCTCCGTCACCTGCCGGGTGCCACGCCGACGAGATCGGCGCCCAGCGTCTCCACGGGAGTGCAGTACGGCAGGTCGTCCACGGGCCGGTCGGTGCAGAAGCGGGCGATCAGGTCCGCCGACTCCTGCCTGCGTTCCACGGTGACCAGGTGGTCCGCCTCCTTGACCGTGGTGAACAGCGCCCGGGGCATCGTCGCGGCGAGCTCACGGCCCATCTGCGGGGTGCACAGGGTGTCGTACTCCCCGGTGAACACCAGCGACGGCACGGCGGGGACGGGCAGCGGCCGGTAGCAGCCGTGCGTCACCAGCCGGGTGTTGTGCTCGACCGCCTTGCGGATCTCGTCCGGCGTCTGGTTCACGAACTGCCGCTGGAGCAGCCGGGCCACGGCCGCGTGCCTGCGGACCTTGCCGGCCTCCGGGTTGGACATGAACAGCCGCACCAGCCCGTCGGCGGCCCGCTCGACGTCACCCTCCTCCAGGGTCCGTGACAGCCGCGGCACGGCCTCCTCGTAGAGCTCGGGAAGCCGGATCGCCGCGGCCGCGAAGATGATGCGCCGCACGGACTCCGGGTGGCGCTGCGCGAAGCGGAGACCGACGACCTCGCCGAAGCAGCCACCGAACAGGTTCACCTCCGGCACGCCCAGCTCCGTCAGCATGTGCTGGACCGCGTCGGCCAGGAAGTCGATGTCGTAGCCCGCCGGCAGGAAGTCCGAGCTGCCGTAACCGGGAAGGTCCACGGTGATCAGCGAGCACAACGGCGCCAGCCACTTCTCGTGACTCTGCCAGGAGTACCGATCCTGCGACGAGCCCCCGAGCAGCAGCAGCGGAGCGGTCCGCGGTTCCCTCTGCCGGACGATCCGGCAGGTGTACGCGAACCCCCCGAAGGCGAGACCGCGTTCCTCCACCTGCTGCTCAGGCGCTGGGGGAAGGGGCCCGGAGCGCCCTGTGCGGGGCGGGTCCTGGGCGGCGATGACGGCAGTGCGCATGAGCGGCTCCGGGAATGGCGCAACGACGAGAACCGCACCATGATTACCAGGAATCGCCCATTTAGAGCGCAATCACTCGAACATGGGCGATCCGGTCAGGAGTGCCGTCGTCCGACGGCACCGTCGAGTCGGCCCCACCCGCCGGAGCGCCGATTCCGCCGCCCGATCGACGCATGATCCGGGTGACGGGCCGGGCCCCGGCCCGCGTCCGCGCCCGGGATGTGCCTAGAGCTGATTCCGCCACCACGGGACATCGAGGGAAGGGGCGCGGATGATCCTGGCTCGTCGGAGAATCTTGGCATCGAGAGCCCGCACGAGTCCGCGCAGCTCTCGTGCCGACTTCTTCGGGAGGGCGTGCAGAACGGCCTCGAGGTGATCACGGAAGTACTCCGGAGCGCCACAGCATCCGGGTTCCCCGCACCCGTGCGGAGCGAGGGGATCGGCGATCCTCCTCAGCGGGCCGTGGGCCGGCGCCGCCCAGTGCGAGAAGGCCTCAGCCGTGTCGCCGGGCCGGAAGCGTGTCCGTTCGAGCCTGCGGATGTGGGCCCGGCACGCCCCGGACAGCCGGTTGATCGGCGGACGCGGACGGCGGAAGTGGTGCCTGGGACGACGGACGGGGAGATCCTGCCGTACGGCAGACGGGCGCCTACGCGGCATTGCCCCTTCGGTGGTGGGTCATGTGACGAAAGTACCGTCGGCCGCGCGGATGATCCAGAGCTTTGTCCGGGAGTCGCTGAACTGGAGCGGGCGGGGGGCTACTGGCCGTCGAGTGACGGGACCGTTGCCGTCGGAGATACGGAACGCCCTGCAGGGCGGATCCCCTCTGGCGCGTTCTCGCTGGTAGCGGGTGGCGCCCCCGGCAGGACTCGAACCTGCGGCCAAGCGCTTAGAAGGCGCCTGCTCTATCCACTGAGCTACGGGGGCCGGTGTGGCGGCCTGTCGTCATGGTGCCCTCGGAGGGCGTGTTTCCGACGTTGCCGGAGACAAGGATAGGGCTCCCGCATCCTTGTCCCTGTCGCCTCGCCTCCGTGGCTCGATGTGGAGGTTAGGTGAAGCGGTCCTGATAATCGCAGGCAGGTGCGAATCGTGCACTGATTTTGGCCTCTCGCGCATCGGGTGTTGTGCACTCGTTATGCCTGGGCTGTGTCCGTGCCCCGGTCGCCCCGTCCACCCCTGGTGTTCAGTCGGCGCGCAGACATGCTCATATGCTTCAGAATTCCCCTAAAATTGGGCATTCTTCGCATGTGGTGACCTTGGACGTACGGCCTCAGCTGCTCGACGCACTCTCCGCCCTGCGCGACCGTGTCGCCGCCGCACGCTTCCCGCTGCCCCTGGCCGGGGCCGCCCGCGCGCGTGCCAACCGCGACGAACTCCTCGCCCAGCTCGACGACTATCTGGTGCCCCGGCTGAGAGATCCCGAAGCGCCCCTGCTGGCCGTCGTCGGAGGATCCACGGGGGCCGGGAAGTCCACCCTGGTGAACTCCCTCGTCGGCCGGCGGGTCAGTGAGGCGGGCGTGCTGCGGCCGACGACACGGACACCGGTGCTTGTCTGCCATCCGGAGGATCACCACTGGTTCAGCGGAATGCGGGTGCTGCCCGACCTCACACGCGTCTGGGTGCCCCACCACCAGGACCCGGCGGACGACCTGCTCCTGCCCGGCGAGAACCCTGCGCGCGTCCTGCGCGTCGAGACCGCCGACACCCTGCCCCCCGGCCTGGCCCTCCTCGACGCCCCCGACATCGACTCCCTGGTGTCCGACAACCGCGTACTCGCCGCCGAGCTCATCAACGCCGCGGACATCTGGATCATGGTCACCACCGCCGCCCGCTACGCCGACGCCGTCCCCTGGCACATGCTGCGCACCGCCAAGGAGTACGACGTCAGCCTGGTGACCGTGCTGGACCGGGTCCCCCACCAGGTCGTCTCCGAGGTGTCGCGGCAGTACGGCGCCCTGCTCACCAAGGCCGGTCTCGGCCACGTGCCGCGCTTCACCGTGCCCGAGCTGCCCGAGTCGGCGTGGGGCGGCGGACTGCTGCCCGCCACCGCCGTGGCGGCCCTGCGCACCTGGCTCGTGCACCAGACGCTGGACCCCGCCGCGCGCCAGCACGTCATGGCCCGCACCGCCCACGGCGTCCTGGACTCCCTCAACTCCCGCCTGCCCGAACTCGCCGGGGCCGCCGCCGCCCAGTACGCCGCCGCGCTGCGGCTCACCACCGTCATCGAGGGTGCCTACGACAGCGAGCACTCGCGCGTGCGGGGCCGGCTCCAGGCCGGAGCCGTACTCGCGGGGGACGCGCTCAAGCGGTGGCGCGCCTTCCCCCTCGACTGCACCCCGGGCGAACTCCTCGACACCCTGGTGGAGAGCCTCGGCACACTGCTGCTGTGCGCCGTCGCCGCCGCCGACGAACGCGTGGACGACGCCTGGCGGCGCGAACCCGCCGCGGACGCCCCCGAACTCGCCGGCCGCGACGGTGCCCCGGAGAGCGCCGAACACCGGATCGGACTGGCCGTACGGCGCTGGCGGCGCGAACTGGAGGAGTTCGCCGAGGACGAGGTGCGCGAACTCGACCGGGGCGTCGCACCCGACCCCGAACTGGTCGCGGCGCTCGTCGCCACCGTGCTGCTGGGCGGCCGCCGGGCCAGGACCGCGGGGGAAGGACTCGCCGAGCGGATCGGCGCGCACGGCGCGCTGCGGCTGCGCGACCGCGGCGGGCGGCTCCTCGTCCAGTACGTGGACCGGGTCATGGAGGCCGAGCGTGAACGCCGGCTCGCCCCGCTCGACACGCTCGACGTGCACGCGGAACCCCAGCCCGAACTCATCGCCGCGTTGTCCGTACTGCAGAAGGAGAGGTGACCGGTGACCGCCGTCACTGACCAGGACCAGGACCACACCGAGCACCCTGAGCGCCCCGATCGATCCGAACACTCCGACAGCTCCGGCCGCCACGACGAGGCGACCGCCCGGGCGGCGGACACCGGGAGCCCCTGGGACGACGGGCTGATCGCGCGGCGGGTGAACGGGAGCGCGGGGGAGGAACAGCGCCGGGTGACGGAGCCGAGGGCGTCCACACCGCAGAAGGTGACGCCGCTGACGTACGGTCCGCAGCTGGGGGCGCGGCTGGAGGCGCTGCGCGAGCTCGTGGGGCTGTCCCGCACCCGGCTCGACAACCGCACCCTCGCCCAGGCGGGCCGGGTCCTCGACGAGGCCGCCGCACGGCGCGGTCTCTCCGGCCGGCACACCGTCGTCGCCCTCGCCGGTGCCACCGGGAGCGGCAAGTCGCAGTTGTTCAACGCGCTGGCCGGGGTGCCCATCTCCGAGACCGGCGTGCGGCGGCCGACCACGGCCGCGCCGATCGCGTGCAGCTGGAGCGACGGCGCGGCCGGCCTCATCGAACGCCTCGGCATCCCGCCCCGCCTCCGGCGCCGCCCCCTGCAGGCGGCGGCGGACGCCGACGACCGGCTGCGCGGGCTCGTCCTGGTCGACCTGCCCGACCACGACTCGGCGGCCGTGCAGCACCGGGAGCAGGTCGACCGCGTGCTGGGGCTGGTCGACGCGGTCATCTGGGTCGTCGACCCCGAGAAGTACGCCGACGCCATGCTCCACGAACGCTATCTGCGGCCCATGGCGGCCCACGCGGAGGTCATGTTCGTCGTCCTCAACCAGATCGACCGGCTGCCCGGGGAGGCCGCCGAGCAGGTCCTGGACGACCTGCGGCGACTCCTCGACGAGGACGGCATCGCCCTCGGCGAGTACGGCGAACCCGGCACGACGGTGCTCGCCCTGTCCGCGCTCACCGGGGAGGGCGTCGGCGACCTGCGGGAGGCGCTCGGCCGGTTCGTGTCCGAACGCGGGGCCCCGGCCCGCCGGATCTCCGCGGACGTGGACATCGCGGCGGCCCGTCTGTGGCCCGTGTACGCCACCGGCCGCCGCGCCGGGCTGAGCGAGGAGGCGCGCGAGGAGTTCTCCGACCGGCTCGCCGACGCGGTGGGCGCCACCGCGGCGGGCGAGGCGGCCGAACGCGCCTGGCTGCGCAACGCCAACCGCGCCTGCGGCACGCCCTGGCTGCGACTGTGGCGCTGGTGCCAGCAGCGGGGCGAGCCGTCCACCGGCAGGGCCACCCTGCGCGGGCAGCTCGACGAGGAGGCCACCGCCCGGCAGCGCGTGGAGCAGGCGGTGCGCACGGTCGCCGACCGGGCCTCGGCCGGGCTGCCGGCGCCGTGGGCGCAGGCGGTACGGGAGGCGGCCGTACGCGGATCCCAGGGGCTGCCCGAGGCACTGGACGAACTCGCCGTGCGCGCCGGACTGCCCCCGGGGAGGCCGCCGCGGCCCGGATGGTGGCCGGTGGCCGTGCTCGCCCAGGTGTCGATGACGGTCGTTCAGTTCGTCGGCGGGCTGTGGCTGCTGGCACAGATCATCGGGGTCATGGCGCCGAACCTGGGGGTGCCGGTGCTGCTGATGGTGATCGGCATCGTCGGTGGGCCGCTCATCGAGTGGAGCTGCCGCCTGGCCGCGCGGGGTCCCGCCCGGCGGTACGGCCTGGATGCGGAGAGACGGCTGCGGGAGGCGGCCGCGGGCTGCGGACGGGCCCGCGTCCTGGATCCGGTGGCGGCGGAACTCCTGCGCTACCGGGAGGTACGGGAGCAGTACGGGCGGGTCACCGGGACGGTGGCGCGGACGGGCTGAGGCGCGCGGACGGGCTGAGGCGGGCGGACGGGCTGAGGCGGGCGGACGGGCTGAAGCGGGCGGACGGGCTGAAGCGGAACCTCCTCCGGCCGGAGGTGCGCAGTCCCTCCCGTGGGTGACGGGGATGTCCACAGGCCGGAGGTCGTCCACAGCGCTCGGCGGGCCCGGCCCGACGGCGGCAGTCTGGCTCCACGGCGATCGCGGCACGGTCCGCGGCCGCCGTGCCGGACGGCAGCCGTACGGGACGGGCCCGTACGCGTATCCGCCCGTGCCCGCCGGCGTGACGACCGGCGGGCAGGGGCCAGGGAGGCAGACGCGATGAACGAGACGATGGTGTGCGTGGTCGGGAACGTGGCGACACGGCCGGTGTACCGGGAGACGGCCTCCGGCCCGGCGGCCAGGTTCCGGGTGGCGGTCACCTCCCGGTACTGGGACCGGGAGAAGAGCGCCTGGGCGGACGGACACACCAATTTCTTCACGGTCTGGGCCAACCGCCAGCTCGCCACCAACACGGCGGCGTCCCTGTCGGTGGGCGAGCCGGTGATCGTCCAGGGCCGGCTGAAGGTGCGCACGGAGACGCGGGAGGGGCAGCAGGGCTGGATGTCCGCGGACATCGACGCGGTGGCGATCGGCCACGACCTCTCGCGGGGCACGACCGCCTTCCGCCGCGCCCCACGCCCGGAACAGACAGTCACGACGGAACAGCCCGAGCCCAACTGGGAAACACCGGACGACACTTCACAGCCGAACGAGAGGGAAGGGCGGCAACGCCGCTCGCGCCAGACCGTCATGACGTGACGTCAGCCGGTCGAACCGAGGCTTATCGGCAGATGCGCGCCCAAACCATCCGGGTGGATTTGTCGATAAGCCTGTCCGCGAGGGCTCGGGCGATAACGATTCCGAGTCGGATCCCTGCTCCGACGCGATCACCGGCAAGCGCTGTCCGTCGTCTCCTTAGGATGCCGGGACGGCTCCGGGTGCCAAAGGGGTCGGTGATTCTGCTGGTGGGACCGTCCCCCCGCGTCAACGGGTCCCGCTCGGAAGGGAATTAGGTGTCTGTTTCGTTCTCCGCGTGGACGTCGCGCGGACGTGGGTCGGCCCGCCTCGCCGCGGGAACGCTGGTGTCCGGACTGGTCGCCGCCACCGTGCTCGCCGGTGCCGGGACGGCGGCCGCCGACGTCGACGGGACGACACCGGCGCACAGCGGAGCCGCGGCCACCATAGGCGGACTCAAGACGTACGGCGCCGCCGTCATACGCGGCGCCTCCGGCGACACCCAGGTGTCGGCGGGGCTGTTCGAGATGTCCGTCGAGGGCGGCGGCACGCTGCACACCTACTGCGTCGACGTCCACACCCCGACCCAGAAGGACGCCAAGTACCACGAGACCGCCTGGAGCGGCACGTCGCTGGGCGTCAACGAGGACGCCGGCCGGATCCGCTGGATCCTGCGGAACTCCTACCCGCAGGTGAACGACCTCGCGGCACTGGCGAAGAAGGCCGGAATCCGGGGGCAGCTCACCGAGCAGGACGCCGCGGCCGGCACCCAGGTGGCCATCTGGCGGTACTCCGACGACGTGGACGTGGACGCCGTCGACCCCCAGGCCGAGCAGCTCGCCGACTACCTCCAGAAGAAGGCCCGCGACCAGCAGGAGCCCAGGGCGTCACTGACCCTCGACCCGCCGGCCGTCTCCGGCCGCCCCGGCGAGCGGATCGGCCCGGTGACGGTCCGCACCGACGCCCGCAGCGTGACCGTCTCCCCGCCGGCGGAGGCCGCCACGACCGGAGTGCGGATCGTGGACGCGAACGGCGAGCCGGTCACCACCGCCGCCGACGGGGGCCGGATCTTCTTCGAGGTGCCCGAGGACGAGGCGGCGGGCAGTGTCGCGCTGACCGTCCAGGCCTCCACGACGGTGCCGGTCGGACGGGCCTTCGTCTCCGAGAGCCGCAGCCAGACGCAGATCCTGGCCGGCTCCAGCGAGTCGACCGTCTCCGCGACCGCGAGCGCCACCTGGTCGGAGGGCGGCGCGACACCCGCCGTGTCGGCCCGCGAGAACTGCGTCAAGGGCGGCGTCGACCTCACCGTCACCCACCGCGGCGACGCACCGTTCACCTTCTCCCTGGCCGGTACGGAGCACACCGTCGCCGCCGGCGGGTCCGCCACGGTGACGGTCCCGCTCAACGAGGACCAGCCGTACGACTTCACGCTCGCCGGACCGCCCGGCTTCGAGAAGCGCTTCACCGGCATGCTCGACTGCCGCACCCGCGCCGCCGAGGCGGGCACCACCACCCAGACCCTCACCGCTCCCAGCCCTCTGGTGAGCGCCCCCTCCGACACCGACCTCGCCGCGACGGGCGCCTCCAGTGCCACCCCCTGGATCACCGGCACCGCGATAGCCCTGGTCGTCCTCGGCGGAGCGGGCCTGGTCATCACCCGCCAGCGACAGAACCCGTCCGGCGACTGACCCACGACCGCGGGACCCCCGGGCTCCCGCCCGGGGGCGGGGGTGGCGGGTGCCGTCCCCTGGGCCGGTCACGGACTCAGTCGGCGACGGGCGCCTCCGCGCCGACGGCAGAGGGCTCCGCGCCGCCGGCGCGGGACGTCCGGAAGAGGGTGGTCGCCCGGTGGCCGGTCTGCGCCGCCGGCATCGCCAGCCACAGTCCTCCGACGGCCGGTCCGAGGAGCTGCCACCAGTCCACGGCCGGCCCTCCGAGAATCCGCACGACCCACCCCGCGTCATACACCGCGACGCCGGCCAGCAGCACGCTGACGAGCGCCGCCGTCCACCAGTGCCCGGGCCATCCCCTGCCCGCGTCTGTTCCGCTCACGCTTTCCCCTCCGCGGTTGCCCCGGTGCCGGGCCCCCTAATGTCCCGACCCACCCGCCACGCACCGAAACCCCAGGTCAGAGCCCTGCGACCGCACGGGTTTCCCCCCAGGGGTAGCGGTCGGGCAAGATGGGGTGTATCTGCCCACTGCCAGATTTCAAGCTGCCGGACGGTTTCTCTTGGCTGAGTACATTTACACCATGCGCAAGGCGCGCAAAGCGCACGGCGACAAGGTGATCCTCGATGACGTCACCCTGAGCTTCCTGCCCGGGGCGAAGATCGGCGTCGTCGGTCCGAACGGCGCTGGTAAGTCGACGGTCCTGAAGATCATGGCGGGGCTCGAGCAGCCGTCGAACGGTGACGCGTTCCTCACGCCCGGTTACACCGTGGGCATCCTGCTCCAGGAGCCCCCGCTGAACGAGGACAAGACCGTCCTGGAGAACGTGCAGGAGGGTGTCGCCGAGGTCAAGGGCAAGCTCGACCGGTTCAACGAGATCGCCGAGCAGATGGCGACCGAGTACACCGACGAGCTCATGGACGAGATGGGCAAGCTGCAGGAGCAGCTCGACCACGCCAACGCCTGGGACCTCGACGCCCAGCTCGAGCAGGCCATGGACGCCCTGGGCTGCCCGCCCGGCGACTGGCCGGTCGCCAACCTCTCCGGTGGCGAGAAGCGCCGGGTGGCGCTGTGCAAGCTGCTGCTGGAGGCCCCCGACCTGCTGCTGCTCGACGAGCCCACCAACCACCTGGACGCCGAGTCGGTGAACTGGCTGGAGCAGCACCTCGCCAAGTACGAGGGCACCGTCGTGGCCGTCACCCACGACCGGTACTTCCTGGACAACGTCGCCGGGTGGATCTGCGAGGTCGACCGCGGCCGGCTGCACGGCTACGAGGGCAACTACTCCAAGTACCTGGAGACCAAGGCCACCCGCCTCAAGGTCGAGGGCGCCAAGGACGCGAAGCGGCAGAAGCGCCTCAAGGACGAACTCGAGTGGGTGCGGTCCAACGCCAAGGGGCGGCAGGCCAAGTCCAAGGCGCGTCTGGCCCGGTACGAGGAGATGGCCGCCGAGGCCGACAAGATGCGGAAGCTGGACTTCGAGGAGATCCAGATCCCGCCGGGCCCGCGTCTGGGCAGCGTCGTCGTCGAGGTCAACAACCTGACCAAGGGCTTCGGCGACAAGCTCCTCATCGACGACCTCAGCTTCACGCTGCCGCGCAACGGCATCGTCGGCATCATCGGCCCGAACGGCGCGGGCAAGACCACGCTGTTCAAGATGATCCAGGGGATCGAGGAGCCCGACTCCGGGTCCATCAAGGTCGGCGAGACCGTCAAGATCTCCTACGTCGACCAGAGCCGCGAGAACATCGACCCGAAGAAGACCCTGTGGGCGGTCGTCTCCGACGAGCTCGACTACATCAACGTCGGCCAGGTCGAGATGCCCTCGCGGGCGTACGTCTCCGCGTTCGGGTTCAAGGGCCCGGACCAGCAGAAGCCGGCCGGGGTGCTCTCCGGTGGTGAGCGCAACCGGCTGAACCTCGCGCTCACCCTCAAGCAGGGCGGCAACCTGCTGCTCCTCGACGAGCCGACCAACGACCTCGACGTCGAGACCCTCTCCAGCCTGGAGAACGCGCTGCTGGAGTTCCCCGGCTGCGCCGTGGTCGTCTCCCACGACCGGTGGTTCCTGGACCGCGTCGCCACGCACATCCTCGCCTACGAGGGTGACTCCAAGTGGTTCTGGTTCGAGGGCAACTTCGAGTCGTACGAGAAGAACAAGGTCGAGCGGCTCGGCCCGGACGCGGCGCGCCCGCACCGTGCCACCTACAAGAAGCTGACCCGGGGCTGATCTCTTGCGGCACATCTACCGCTGCCCGCTGCGCTGGGCGGACATGGACGCGTACGGCCACGTCAACAACGTGGTGTTCCTCCGCTACCTGGAGGAAGCCCGTATCGACTTCCTGTTCCGCCCGGAGAAGGACTTCAAGCAGGGGTCCGTGGTGGCGCGCCACGAGATCGACTACAAGCGGCAGCTCGTCCACCGGCACCACCCGGTCGACATCGAGCTGTGGGTCACCGAGATCAGGGCGGCGTCCTTCACCCTCACCTACGAGGTGAAGGACGACGACCTCGTCTACGTCCGCGCGTCGACGGTGATCGTGCCGTTCGACTTCGAGGCGCAGCGTCCGCGCCGGCTCACCGGTGAGGAGCGCGCGTTCCTCCAGGAGTACACGGACGACCCCGCCGGTGACGAGGAGGAGGCCGTCGCCGCATGACGGTGCTCCACCTCGCCGACGAGGGGGAGGCCGCGGATCTCGCGGCCTTCCTCTCCCGGCTGCTGCGCTACGACCGTGCGGCCGCGGTGCGTCTGCAGGCGGCCGGCACGGCGCTGGCCGTCTTCGGGCGGCCGCCCTCCTTCGAGGTGCTCACCATCCGTGCCGTACGGCTCGCGAAGCCGTACGAGAACGGGCTCGACGTCACGCTGGACGTGACCGTGTCCGCGGGTGAACTGCTGGAGTCGGTCGACGAGACGGCCGTCACGGCCGCCGTGCCGGGCGCGGTGACCGGACCGCCGTGGGCCGGCGTGCTGCCGCCGCGCGGTGGCTGGCGGGCCGAGCCCGGACTGCCCGCGCCGGAGCAACTGAGGGCACTCGTCGCCGCGTCGGTCGCGGAGTTCCGGTCCCGTACGGAGGGACTGGAGCCCCAGGCGCGTACGCGGGCCGAACTCGACCGCATCGGGCGGGAGATATGGTCCCGCACGGTCGCGGAGACCGGGCTTCCGGTGCGTGCGGTGCACGCCGCCCAGTCACTGGGGTTCCTGCGCGGGGCGGAACAGGGGCTGTTCTCCTCGGGGAGCTGGCTCCGGCTGCGCACGCCCTACGGGTCGGTCGCCGTGCGGCGGGCGGGCGTCGGCGCGCTGGGTCTCAGCGTGCGCTGAGGCGCGTGCCCGCGCTCGCTCACAGCCGTACCGACCGCCGCTGGCGTACCGCGGGTCACTCCCGCCCGCTGTCGTCCGGGCGGACCGCGATGTGGTCCGGTTCCAGTTCCAGGGCCACGCGGTCGCGCATGCCCAGGGCGCGGGTGTACTCGGCGGGGAGCTGGAGGCGGCCCGCGCGGTCCAGCATCGCGTACTCGCGGGCGACCACCTTCTCGTCGCCGGTGTCGGCGTCCACCTCGCTGCGGCGTAGCACCTCGGTGGAGGTGCGCCCGTCCCGGATGGCGACCGTGCGGCGGACCTCGCCCGCCACCGCCTGGTCGTGGGTGACGATCACGATCGTCGTGCCGAGCTGTTCGTTCGCGGTGCGGAACGCGGCGAAGATCTGTTCCGCCGTGTGGGAGTCGAGTTCGCCGGTGGGCTCGTCCGCGAGCAGCACCGACGGCCCGCCCGCGAGCGCCACGGCGATGGCGACGCGCTGCTGCTGCCCCCCGGACATCTCGTGCGGGCGCCGGCCGGCGCAGTCGGCGACTCCCAGCAACTCCAGCAGTTCCCGTGCCCGTTCGGCGCGGGCCCGGCGTGCGGTACGGGACCGGCGGCCGGCCAGCTGCATCGGCAGGGTGACGTTCTGCGCCGAGGTGAGATACGGCAGCAGATTGCGGGAGGTCTGCTGCCAGACGAAGCCGACGACCTCACGCCGGTAGGCGAGACGGTCCTTCGCGGTCATCGCGAGCAGGTCACGGCCCGCCACGCGGGCCGCCCCGGCCGTCGGGGTGTCCAGACCGGCGAGGATGTTCATCAGGGTGGACTTGCCGCTGCCGGACGCCCCCACCAGCGCCATCAACTCCCCTTCGCGCACCAGCAGGTCGAGGCCCTGGAGCGCCTGCACCTCGACGCCGTCCGCGGTGAAGACACGGACCAGCCGGTCGCAGGTGATGAGCGCGTCGTGGCCGTACGCCGGGCGGTCACGGTCGGCCGTGACACGGCCGGCGAGGTCGGCCAGGGTCGGGTTCGAGGTCATCGGGGCCCTCCTGCGGGGAGTTGTCGTCGCGGCGGGACAGCGGGCGGCGGGAGGGTCACCGGGCATCGCCCGCCCGCAGTTCCCGCACCGACCCCCTGCGCCCCGACCACCAGGCCTGCGCCGCCGCGATCCCGACGGCCAGGGCGAGCACCGCCAGCGCCGGCACCAGCAGCGACACCGGATCGGTGCGCAGGACCGCCCGTCCCGCCGGGGACGAGGAGGCGGACACGGCGATGGTCGTCAGGTCGACGCCGGGTGACAGCAGCCGGATGGCGGCCCAGGCGGTGACGGTGCCGCCGGCCGCCGCGAGCAGCGCCTGCGGCAGGGACTCCAGGACGAGCAGCCGACGGCCCTGGGCCCGGGTGAGCCCCATGGTGCGCAGCCGCGCCAGGAGCGCCGCGCGTTCGGGAGCGGCGCGCAGCAGGGTCAGCAGCAGCGCGAGGACGGCGTATCCGGCACCGGCCGCCACGGCCGCCGCGTAGACGCGCTCGGCGCCGGACCGGAGCGGGGAGTCGGAGTACCGGGCGTGCTCCTCCGCACGGAGGTGGACCCGCGCGGTGCCGCCCGCCGCCTCGCGCAGCGCGCTCCCGTCCGGGCGGTCGCCGGTCACCAGCAGCGCGGTCGGCCGGGCGGAACCCTCGGGCACCCCGGAGCGGTCCACGACGAGGAAGTCCTGCCCGGTGACCGCCGGGGTCCGCTCCCGCACCTCCACGATCCTCACCGAGATGAAGCCGCCGTCGCCCAGGCCCATCCGGAACGGCCGGGTGCCGTAGCGGTCGGCGACCTCGGGGGAGGCCAGGGCGGGCAGGGCGCCGGCGTCCGCGGGCGCCTTCAGCAGGTCCGCGTCGAACGCGCCGATGTCCGTGTGCCGGGAGAGGGCCGCGTAACCGGTGGGGTCGACGGCGGCCACCGGGACCGCCAGCCTGCTGTCCCGCGGCTGGGCGTAGAGGGCGACGGCCACGGCGGTGACGTCCCGGACGCCGGGTGCGCGCCGGATCCGCTCGGTCAGGCCGGACGGCAGATCCGGCGCCCCTTCCAGGCGGGCGTCCGCGCCGACGGCGAGGACGGCGGCGCGGTCCCGGGCGTCGGCGACACCGGTGAGGACGGAACCGCCGAACGCGGCGGTGGTCAGCGCGGTCAGCAGGGCGAGGAGCGGCAGTACCGCGGAGCCGGACGTGCGGGCCGCGCGGGCCAGCGACAGCGGGCCGACCACGCCCCGCAGCCGCCCGGCCGGACGGGCCAGGCCGCGCAGCGGCAGCGGGTACAGGCGTACCAGCAGCAGCGCGGCGATCATCCCCACCAGCACCGGGGCCAGGGACACCAGGGCGTCCCCGGACGTCCCCCCGCCCTCCGCGGTGCCGCGGGTGCGCAGCGCCACGACCGCGCCCACCGCCACGGTGACCAGGGTGAGTTCGGCGACCGTACGGCGCCGCGAGGGGCGGGCCGCGGCGATGTCCTCGCGGGCGGCGTGCACGCGTACCGCGCGGTGCGCCGCGACGGCCCGCAGCGGCAGCGCCGCACAGGCGAGGAGGGCGACGGCACCCGCAGCGGCCACCGCGTACGGCGTGCGGCCCCCGGGGAGCAGGAGCAGGGCGGCCGTCAGACCCAGCGCGGCGGCGGGTACGGCGACCACCGCGGTCTCCGCCAGCAGGCGTGCGGCGAGACCGGCGAGGGAGGCGCCGCGGGCGCGCAGCAGGGTGAGCTCGGCGCGACGGCGGTCGGCGGCGAGACCACCCGCCATGAGCAGGACGACCGCCGCGACCGTGCCGGTGCCGAAGGCGGCCACGGCGACCAGCGAGCCGATGGCGGTCCGCAGTGCTCCGTACTCGCCGAACACCTCGTCGAGGGCGGTGTCCGCCTCCAGGCTGGGCGAAACCGCCGTACGGGCCTGCTGGAGCAGCGGGCCCGCCTCCAGGGAGGCCAGGGCGGACGTCAGCCGGGGCAGGTCGTGACCGTGCAGCCCGGACGCGTCGGGGGCCAGGTGCCAGTACCGCTCAGGGAGGCCGGTGGCGAGGATCGCCGGGGCGGCGTCCGGGGGCAGCAGCAGCGCGCCGACCCAGTACACGCTGCGCGCGGGGTCGTCGGGGACGGTCATCAGGTGCGGGCTGCGCAGGACCGGCGACGTCGACCAGTACGCCTCGTCGGGGGCGCGCGGGTCGACGATGCCGGTGACGCGCACCATGAGCGGGCCGCGCTGGAGGCCGGGCACGCGCAGCACCGAGCCGACCGCGATGTTCAGTTCCCGGGCCGTCTCGGCGGTGACGGCCGCCTCGACCGCACGGGTCGCCGCGCCGGCGCCGTCCGGTGCCTTGGGCAGCCGGCCCTCCCGCAGCCGGGAGTGGCCGGCGAGGTCGTTCTGGGCGACGAGGTGGAACTGCGGGGGCAGCGCCGACGGCTGGGCCAGCTCCGCCGGTTCCCGGACCGGCAGGGGATCGGTGGTGCGTACGCCGTAGGCGGACTGGTCCCGGTCGAGGGGCAGGGACCGGCCGGGCAGTGAGAGGAGTTCGGCGCGCGGTCCGCGTACCGCGTCCCACCGCAGGTCCGCCTCCCGCGTCTCCTGCGGAACGAGCGTGTCGGCGTCGGAGGTGAAGAGCTGGACGGTGGTGCGGGAGGGCCCGGCCGACTCCATCGCCCGGCGCAGCCCCGCGTCGCCGTACCGGTCGACGGCGAGCGGCAGCGCGGCGGCCAGGCACGCGGTCACCGCGACGAGCACCGCGAGGGCCACCGCCGCGCCGGGCGCCGACCGCAGCCGGGTACGCACCCAGCCGGCCACGGCCGCCCGCGGTCGTCCCGTGCGTCGCGCGCCCACGTCGGCCGCCTTCCCGGTCGCTCGGCGTGTGCGGGTCATGCCGGGTCGCCTCCCCGGTCGCGCAGGGACGTCACCGGGGCCGCCCGGCGCAGCGCCAGGACGGCCGTGATCAGGAGGGGGGCCGCGGCCACGGTGGTCAGGAGGACGGCCACCCGCAGCGGGGGCAGTTCCACCAGGACCTGCGGCACCGGACGGGTCGCCTCCGAGGTCAGCATGATCAGGGGGATCACCGCACGGGCCAGCACCGCGCCGAGCAGGACACCCACCGCCAGCGCCAGACCGACCAGGACCCCGTGCTCGACGAGCACCACCCGGGCCAGCCGGCGCCGTGAGGCGCCGAGGGCACGCAGCACCGCGAACTCGGCGGAGCGCTCGCGCAGCGACCCCGCCGCGCTCACCGCGAACCCGACCGACGCCAGCGCCGCCGCCGCGAGGGCCGCCGCACCGAACGCCGTACCGGGGCCGGCGCCGAACGGGTCGTCGCGCAGTTCCACGGCCATCTCGTCCCGCACCACCACCCGGGACGGATCGAGGTCGGGCCGGGCGCGCAGCGCCCCGGCCACCCGCTCCGTGTCGCCCGGCGCTGCCGCCAGCCACCACTCGTTCGGCGGCAGGCCCTCGCTCCCGCGTGCCTGGAGCACCCGGTTGACGGACCGCAGATCGACCAGCAGGGCGCCCCCGTCGGTCTTCCCCCCGCCCGGCGGCGTGGACGGCAGCGCCCGCACCGCCCGCACGATCCGCACCGGCACCGTGCCGCCGCTGATCGGCACGTCCACCCGCTGCCCCGGACGGGCGCCGGTGGAGTCGAGGTAGCGGTCCGTGGCGACGGCGGTGACCTCGGACGCCGCCGGCTGCGGGACCCGCAGGCCGATCGTGAGCGGCGAGGGAAGCCAGGTCAGATCCGGGTCGGTGTAACCGGTGCCGTAGGTGAGGGTCGCCGGATCGCCCGGCTCGGTGCGGGGCGGGGTCGGGCTGGTGTCCTCACCGGGGACGGGCGCCGCGCCGTCCACGCGGGCGGACAGTTCCCAGGCGTCCGGCAGTGGCAGGGACCGTTCCCGGCCGCCGCCGTCCGTGGCGGTCAGCGCCGCCAGGGTGAGCCGGTGCCGTTCGGCCCGCAGGGCGGGCTGCAGCAGGTCCAGCCGCAGCCCGGTCAGGGTCAGCTCACCGGGGGGCGCCTCGGCGGTGGCCGCGAGGTCGAGCGCGAGGTCGTGCGGACCGCCGTCGGCGGGCAGGGCGCCGAGGGGGAAGGCGTACGGGACGCCGGAGGAGTCCTCCACGGTGGCGGTGACCTCGACCGTGGTCTCCGGGCCCGCGCCCGCCAGCCGCGCCGTCAGCGTCAGACGGTCGGTGCCCGCCGGCACGCGGACGCCCGCCGTGTCGCCCTCGGGCGCCAGCGGGGCCACCAGTGTGCGCACCGGCACGGGCGCGAGGTCCCCGCGCAGCAGCACCGTCCGTGCCGCGTGCGCGGTGTCCAGCGCCAGCACGGTCGCCGTCCGTCCGCCGGACAGCGGCACCGTCGTGCGGGCGGCGGGAGCGGCCGCCCGTACGCCGGGGACGGCCGCGTACGCCCGGGTACGGCCGAAGCCGCCCTCGGCGGTCAGTACCCGCACCGGCGCACCGGCCCGGAAGTCCGCCTGGTCGTCCTGCGAACGGTCCCACGAGGAGCCCTGGCCGATCGCCAGCATGCCCAGCGCCACGGCGAGCACCAGCAGCAGCATCGGGCCGGCCCCGCGCATCGGCCGGCGGCTGAACTGCCAGCCCGCCAGCGCCCCCGGCAGCCCCCGGCCCGCCGCGGCCCGGCGCTCGGCCAGCCGTGCCGCCGGCGGCAGCAGCCGCAGCGCCAGCACCGTGCCGGCGAGCAGCGCCAGCGCCGGGGCGACCACGAGCAGCGGATCGACACCGGTGTCCTCGCCGACGGCACCGGACGGCCGGCGGCTCAGCTGCCAGTACGCCACCCCGGCCACCGCCAGCAGCCCCAGGTCGGCGCCCGCGCGCACCGCACCGGGCAGCGGCTTGGCCCGGCCGGAGGTGAAGGAGGAGGTCAGGGCCGGGACCGTGACGGCCAGCGCGCAGCCCAGCGCCACCGCCGCCGACGCCAGCCACACCGTGCCCCGCCCGGCGACCGCGGCGACGGACGTGTCCAGCCCGAGGCCGATCCGGGCCAGTGCCCCCTGTCCGGCCAGCAGCCGGGTCAGCGGGCCCGCCAGCAGCGGGGCGCAGGCCGCCGCGGGCGCGGCCAGCAGCAGTGCCTCCAGCGCGGCGAGCCGGGCCACCTGGGCGCGGGAGGCGCCGCGGGCCCGCAGCAGCCGGGTCTCGCCGGCGCGTTCGGTGCTCAGCAGGCGGGCCACCAGCAGCAGCGCGCAGCCGGCGAGGAGGGTGAGCTGGAGGGCGATGACCAGCAGGGTCGAGCGGGAGACGAGCAGGGAGCGCTCGACCCGGTCCAGCACCGCGGGCAGCTCCGTCGTGGCGGTCGCGGTGCCGCCCAGGGCGTCGGCCTTCGGCAGGGCGTCGGTGCCCTCGCGGGCGGCCTCGCGCAGCGCGTCGATCCGTTCGGTGGTGACCGCCGAGAAGTCGGCCGTCGCCAGCCATCCGGAGGGGCCCGCGCTGACCCGGTCGCCGGTGAACACGGAAGGGTCGGCGAGCAGGGGGCCGTATGTCGTGAAGTGGAGTTCGACGATGCCCCGGCCGCCGAGTTCGTCCAGCCGCCAGTAGGGGGCGGCCGTGTCCACCGGACGGTAGACGCCGGTGACGTGGAGGTGCGCCGGGGGGCCGTCGAGGCGGTTGGCGAGGGTGAGGCGGGCACCCGGTCGCAGTCCCAGGGCCCGGGCGGCCCGTTCGGGGACTGCGGCCTCGATCTCCGCGCCGGAGGTCCGCGCGGGCGCGCGGCCGGCGGTGACGCGTATCTGCGTGGGGTCCAGGGCCGCGAGGTGGGTGAGGTCGGGGTCGCCGCCCGGGGCACGCCGGTCCGGGGGGCGGAGCGCCTCGGGAAGGGCGTACGGGCCGGAGCGGGTCAGCGTGCGCAGACGCACGGGCAGACCGTCGAAGGCGGCTCGCGCGCCCTCGCGTACGGCGGTGTCGGCGGCGGCGCGGCGGTCCGCGGGGACCTCGGCCTCGACGGTGAGGGTGGTGTCGGCGGGGTTGCCGGGGTGCGCCAGGGCGTGGCGGAGGGAGGCGTCGCCGACGGTGGTGGAGTAGGCGGTGAGGGTGGCGAGGACCGCCGTGGTCAGCAGGACCGTGAGGAGGGCGGCGGCCAGGAGGGGGCGGTGGGTGCGTACGCGGGCGAGCACGAGGCGTGCCGGGCTCGCTGCGGCAGTCACTCAACCCCCCGTGGTTGTCCGGACCTGCCGGTGATGTTGTCAGAGGGGTGAGGTGGAGGTAACCGGATGGTGCGCGGAATTGACCGGATCGTGATCGGAATGCGGAGGCACGCGTTCGGAATGTGACCGCGGTGCGGAGTGGCGGGCCCCCGCCGTCCCTTCGGTCAGGTCCGTCCGGTCAGTCCGGCGAGTTGATCATCGAGGCCGCCGCGTAGGTCAGGTACTTCCACAGGGTCTGCTCGTGTTCCTCGGACAGGCCCAGTTCGTCCACGGCGTCCCGCATGTGCCTGAGCCACGCGTCGTGCGCCGCGCGGTCGACCTTGAACGGGACGTGGCGCATGCGCAGGCGCGGGTGGCCGCGGGTCGCGCTGTAGGTGGTGGGGCCGCCCCAGTACTGCATGAGGAAGAGGACGAGGCGCTCCTCGGCCGGTCCCAGGTCCTCCTCCGGATACATGGGCCGCAGCAGCGGATCCTCCGCCACCCCCTGGTAGAAACGGTGGACGAGCCGGCGGAAGGTCTCCTCCCCGCCGACCTGCTCGTAGAAGGTCTGCTCCTGAAGCGTGCCGCGCCGAATCTCTGTCACGCCGTCCATGGTCTCAGACACCACGGCGTAGGACTCAAGCCCTAAGTACTGTGGAGACATGGGCGGCCAGGGCCGTGAGGCGCTCGACCACCTCGCCGGGGACGCGCGGGCGGAGCTCGTGCGGGAGATCGCGGCGAGCGGGGCCTTCGACACCGACCCGGTGTGGCGGGAGGCGTTCGCCGCCGTCCCGCGGCACCTCTTCGTGCCGTACTACTACGTCGGTGCCGTCGGCGGATACGAACGCCGGTGGGGCGAGCACCCCGACCCCGCGGCCCGCGAGCTGTGGCTGCGCGGCGCGTACGAGGACACCCCGCTGGCGATCCGGCTGCGCGACGGCGAACCGATCTCCTCCAGCAGCCAGCCCTCCCTCATGGCGCTGATGCTGGCCGGCCTGGACGTCCGGGACGGGCAGAGGGTGCTGGAGATCGGCACCGGCAGCGGCTACAACGCCGCCCTGCTCGCCCACCGGCTCGGCGACGACGGCCTGGTCACCACCGTCGACCTCGACCCGGAGATCACCGAGGCCGCCCGCCGGCACCTCGCCGCCGCCGGACACCGTCCGGCCGTCGTCACCGGGGACGGCGCCCGCGGAGTGCCGGCGCACGCCCCCTACGACCGGATCATCGCGACCTGCGCCCTGCCGTGCGTCCCGCGCGCCTGGCTCGCCCAGTGCCGTCCCGGCGGCCGGATCCTCACCCCGTTCGCCACCGGCCTGCTCGCCCTCACCGTGCGCGACGCCGGCCACGCCGAGGGGCGCTTCCTGCACACGCCCGCCTACTTCGTGCCGCTGCGCGGCACCGGCCGTGCGTGGCGGGAACCGCCGGACGTGGAGGACCTGCCGGGCGCGGCCCTGGGGAGTGACGTGTTCCGGTTCCTGCTGGAGCTGACCGCGGGCGTCCTCGACCCGTGGGAGGCGTACGAGGTGTGGGAGAACGAGGGCAGGCCGCAGCGCGAACGCTACGGCCTGACCGCCGACGCCGAGGGCGACCGGGCCTGGCTGGACGACCCCGCGGGGCCGTTCGTCTGGCCGGTGCCCTCTTCCTAGTGCCGGTCCGCCGGACGCTCAGCCCCGGCGGATGGTGATCGTCGTCCAGGCGCCCACGTGGACGCGGTCGCCGTCCTGGAGCGGGACCGGGACGAACGGCTGGATCGGCTCGTCCGAGCCGTTGACCGTCGTGCCGTTCGTCGAGTTCTGGTCGACGACCGCCCAGGTGCCGTCCGGCTGCTGGACCAGCACCGCGTGCTGGTGCGAGACGCCCGGGTCCTCCGGCGGCGTCGACAGATCGATGTCGGGGGTGTCGCCGGTGGAGTGGCGGCGGCGGCCGATGGTGATCTGGTTGCCGGTGAGCCGGCGCTGCTGCTCGGGGGAGTAGGCGGGCAGGTTGAGCCCCGCGGCCTCGGGGCCGGAGCGGTGCATCATCGCCATGAAGTACTCGCGGTCCGGGCCGATGGTCGCGGTCCAGGTGGCGGGGCCCTGCGGCCGGCCGGGCTGCTGCGGGTACCCGCCGGGTCCGGGCGGCGCCTGGGTGCCGCCGGGCTGCGGATAGCCGTAACCGCCGTGCCCGCCGGGGCCGTTCGGGCCACCGGGACCACCGGGGCCGCCGGGACCACCAGGGCCGCCGTGCCCACCGGGTCCGCCGTTCGGCGGGGAGATCACCCAGTCGTCGTCACCGCCGCCGAAGGGCGGACCGCCGGGCTGCTGACGGCCGGTGTCCTGCGGGTAGGCGGGAGGAGCCGGCGGACCGGACCGGAACGCCTGCGGGCCACCGGGACCACCGGGGCCACCCGGGCCACCCGGGCCGTTCGGACCACCATGGCCGCCGTGACCGCCGGGGCCGTTCGGGCCACCGTGACCGCCGGGGCCGCCATGACCGCCGGGGCCGGGCGGGGGCGGGACCGGGCGGGAGGGGTCGCCGCCGAAGCCGGGCGGGCCCGGCGGGATCGGCTCGGCGGGACGGTTCACCTGAGAGGGGCGCGAGCCCTGGTAGTCGTAGGAGTCACCGCCGCCGTACGACGGACCGGGCTGCGGCTGGAAGGGCCCGCCCTGGCCGGGTCCGGGGCCGGGGGCCGGCGGACGCGGGGCGGCCGGGGTGTACGAGGTCGCCGTGTTCGTCAGGAAGTTCCACCGGCACTCCTCGCAGAACGGCGCGCCGCCCTCGCGCGGCGTGCGGCACTGCGGGCACAGCTCGGTCCGGCCGCCGGGACCACCGGGGCCGCCGTAACCGCCGCCCTGGCCGCCGGGCGGCGGGAAGCCGTAGCCGCCGCCACCGCCCGGCGCGGGCGGCGGGGGAGGAGGTGGGGGTACGGCACCCGCCATGCGGTGACCGCACACCTCGCACCAGTCGTCGGAACCCGACTGGTGTCCGTTCGGGCAGGTCGGCATGTCGGCGCTTCCCCCTCTCCTTGTCCGGCCGGTTAGGCCGGATTTCTCCAACCCCGAGGGGTCAGGCTCGATTGCTTCCGGTCACTTCTTTACACGAACGGTCTTGGTCGACCGAGTTTCGAGCGTCATCTCGTCGGCCTCCTCCACCTTCGCCTTCAGTCGCACAGTACCGGTCGTGGCGTCGACGACGTCCACCACCTTCGCAAGCAGTTTCGCAGTATCCGCGTTGCCGGACGCACTCGCGAGCTGAACGGCGCGGCCCAGTTTGGCCGTTGCTCCGTCGATATTCCCCGCTTTGCGCAGATCCAGCCCTTCTTGGATGACTTCCGCCAGTTCGGCCTGCCCGGTGTAGTGGGCGACCTGGGGGTTGATCGACGTCGAGGCGGCCATGTCGTCGGTCCACACGGCCCGTACGAGACCCTGCGCCCCGAGGTTGCGCACGTCCCCGTCGGGCTGCGGAACGACCAGTGAGATACGGGCCGCCAGCATCTCCCGGCCGATGCCGGCGGGCGGGACCTCCACGCAGACGTGGTAGTCGCGGGACTCGTCTCCCCAGGAACCAAGCGGGTAGTCGCCCGCGCGGGGGCCCGACTCGGTGCGGCGGCCGGTGAGTTCCCCGACGGTCGGCGCGACCTGTTTGACGAACTTCACGGTCGTGCCGACCGGGGTCCACAGCCGCAGCGAGACGTCCGCGACCTCCTTGCCCATCGCCGTCTCCATCATGTGCGTGAAGTCGGCGGCGAGATGGGCCGGGTCGGCGACGATGTCGGCGGTGCCGAGCAGCGCGGAGGCGATGGCTGTGACTTCTTTCACTTCCCAGTCGGTGCCCACGCCGCGGGCGTCACAGGTGAACCGTCCCGCGCAGGCGTCCAGGGCCGCCTTCAGGTCCTCGGGCGACTCGTGCTCGTTGCGGCCGTCGGTGAGCAGGATGCCGTGCCGGATCGCCACGTCCGCCGACGCCAGCAGCCGGTCGGCGAGACCCAGCCAGGTGCCGATCGCCGTACCGCCGCCCGCGCTCAGCTTCCGCAGCGCCTGCTTGGCCTCCTCACGGGTGGCGGCGTCGGCGACCGCGAGGCCACCGCCCCCCGGGTACACCTCCTTGGCCACGTGCGTGCCGCCGACGACCGCGAAGTGCACGCCGTCGCGCAGGGTGTCGATCGCGGCGGCCGTCGCGTCGCGGGCGTTGCGCATCTTCGTCGGCGGGTAGTCCATCGAGCCCGAGCAGTCGACCATGAGCACCACGGCCGCCGACGGTCCCTCACCGGGTGAGAAGAGGTGGGGCGCCGTCACCGCGCTGCCGATGGTGCCGCCCCCCGTCGCCGTCACCGTCACGATGGCGTTGACCTCGCGGCCGCCCTCCGGCAGGTATTCGTTCTGGTACACGTCCACCGAGAACTGCGGCACGTTCGATTTCGAGAAGATGGCCATGCCTGTTCGATCCCCCTCGGATGCCCCGGCGGCGCGGGGCGACGACGGATGACGGACCGGTCCCCTCCGGTCCGTCGAGGCTTCCCCGCGGGGAGCGCGCGAGAGGCTTCCCGTACGCGGCCTCAGGCCGATCCTGCCCCCTGGGGGACGGCGGGGAACGGCACGAGGGCCACTGTTACGTTGTCGTGGCCCCCGCCGTCGAGGGCGTGACCGACCAGTACCCGGGCGCTGTGCAGCGGGCGCACGGCGGCGTCGGCGGGCACCACCCCGGCCATGTCGTCGGCCGACTCCGCGTAGTTCCACAGGCCGTCCGTGCAGACCACGATCACTCCGGGCCGGTCGGGCTTGAAGGACGCGGTGTGCGGTTCCAGTTCGTAGGCGTCGGCGCCGAGCCAGCCGGTGATCGCGTGGGCGCGGTGGTCGGCGTAGGCCTCGGCCTCGCCCATCAGGCCCGCGGCGACCATCTGCGCGGCCCACGAGTCGTCCTCGGTGAGCCGGGCCGCCGGGGCGGAACGGTCCACCGGGATCCAGTAGGCGCGGCTGTCGCCGATCCAGCCGACGACCAGCAGACCCGCCGTCACCACCGTGCCGACGATCGTGCACGCCGGGGCGTTCTGGTGCGGGGCGTGCTCACGGGCGGCCGGGGCCGGCTCGTCGGCCAGCGCGTTGACCGCGTCGGAGGCGGCGATGATCGCGTCGTGCATCGCCTGCTGCGGGTGGGTGCCGCGCGGCAGGGCCGCCAGCAGGGACTCGGTCGCCGCGCGGGAGGCGGCCATGGAGGCCTCGTCGGGGCGGGTCGCCGAGGAGACGCCGTCACAGACGATCGCCACGGAGACGGGCGAGCCGTCCGGCAGGGTGGCGGTGCCGATGCCGAAGGCGTCCTCGTTGCGGTGGTGGCGCAGGCCGCGGTCGCTGACCGCGGCCAGGGGGCCGCATTCCTGTTCCATGTGGTCCCGTTCGCGTGGCTGGGCGTGGCCGCAGTTCTCGCAGTAGCCGTCGTCGTCCACCCTGCCCGCTCGGCAGGCCACGCACACCGTGCCGCCGGCGGCGGTCTGCCGCTCCGGTGCGGCGGTCACCCGCGGGTCGGGAGCCTGGAGCGGGTACTCCTCGGCCCGCGCGGGCTCGTGGCCGCCGTCGGGGTGCCCCTGCGGGTCGGGCGCCGGGGGCGCGTCCGGCTGCGCGCGGCGGTCGAAACGCACACCGGACGACGGAGCCGGGGGCGCGGACGGCGGAGGCGGCGGCGGTACGGGTCCGGACGGGGCGGCGGCCGGAGCGGCGGGAGCGGCGGAAGGTGCCGGGCCGCCCGCTGCGCCGGACAACGGGGAACCGTCCGAGTTCGTGCCGGGCACGTCCGTCGGCTGGTGGGTCGGCGGCCCGTCGACGGAGCCGTCCGGACCGGGAGCCGGCCAGGCCGGGGCCGCGGGCGGCGCCGACGGCGTCCGGGGACGCTCCGCCGACGCCTGGGGCGGCACCGAGCCGTTGAGGGCGACCGTCGGCTCGTCCTGCGGGCGCGCGGGAACCACCGACAGGTCGTATCCGCACGCACCGCAGAAACGATCACCCGACTCGAGGGGTTCCTCGCAGCTCGGGCACTTCGACAGAGCGGCCTGCTGAGGCATCTGCGACATCAACTACACCCACGTCCGGGGGCGGTAACGATTGGCACGTTCCACCAGGTCGATCCTCTCCTCGCCGCTGCGCGCCAGCCGGGCCAGCGTCCGGTACGAACGCTCCAGGCCGAAGCGCAGGCCCCGCTCGTCCAGGCCGCTGCCGAGCAGCGTCCGTCCCCCGGCGGCGGGAGGGGCGGAACCCTGGCCCCCGGAGAGTACCCAGTCCAGCCCGCAGCCGAGGACCTCGGCCGACAACAACTCGCGCCGTGCCGGATCCAGACCGTACGCCTCCAGGGCCTCGACCTGCCCCGCGGCGGCGGCCAGGTCGTCCAGGAACGGTACGTCACCGGGGACCGCCGCACGCCCCCGCAGCCGGGCCCGCACGGCCGCCACCCGGGCGGCCGTGTAGTGGATGGAGGACTCCGGCACCGACTCCAGCGTCCGTACGGCGCCGCTCCGGTCCCCGGCCGCCAGCCGCACCCGGGCCAGCCCGAACGCGGCACTCACGTAGCTCGGATCGGTCGCCCACACCAGGCGGTAGTACTCGGCCGCGTTGTCCAACTGGCCCAGCACCTCCGCGCACAGACCCAGCGCCAGCTTCGGCGCGATCTCACCCGGGAAGGCGTCGTAGATCGCGTCGAAGGCGAGCGCGGCGCCCTCGTGGTCGCCGGTGACCAGCGCGGCCACGCCCCGGTACCAGACCACCCGCCAGTCGTCGGGGTCCCGCTCCTCCAGCGCGCGCAGCGCCTGGAGCGCCGTGGACCGCTCACCGGTCTCAAGCCGGGCGCGGATCTCGCGCAGCCGGGTCTCCGCCGACGGGGCGGGCGCGGCCGCCAGCGCGTTGATCAGTTCACCCGGCGCGGACGTCAACAGGCCCGCGAGGAAACCGGCGTTGGGGTCGGCGGGGTCGACGTGCGGCACCGGGAGCGCGAGGGCCGCGCGGGCACAGTCGACGGGCTTGACGACGGCGGGGGGCGCCGCGGCCGGAGCCGGCGGGGGAACGGCGGGAGCACCGCCCGCGGGAGGGAGCGCGGGCCGGCCCCTGCGGGGGCGCGGCGCCCTGGTGCCCAGACGGGACACGTCCCCGTTCAGCGCCGGGAACAACTCCGCGTCCGTCACCCGCAGTTCCGGCCCGAACAGCGTGGACAGCGCCGGACGGGCCCGGCCCGACTGGAGCGAGACCACCTCCCGCAGCACACCCGTCAACTGCTCGGTCATCTCCTGCGCGGAGGCGAACCTGCGGGCCGGATCCGGATCGGTGGCACGCACCAGCAGCCGGTAGAACGACTCGTACTGCCGGAAGACCTCGATGTTCTCCGGGTCCGGCAGCGAGTCCACGAACACGTTCGTGTACCCCTGGAAGTCGAACGTGAGGACGGCGAGTGTACGGGCCACCGTGTACAGGTCGGACGCCACCGACGGGCCCGCCTCGGCGACCTCGGGCGCCTGGTAGCCGACCGTGCCGTAGATGGCCGACTCGTCGTCGTCCATCCGGCGCACCGCGCCCATGTCGATCAGCTTCAGCTGGTCCTCGGTCTGGATCGCGTTGTCGACCTTGAAGTCGCAGTACAGCAGGTTCCGGCTGTGCAGATGCCCGAGCGCCTCGAGCGCCTCGATGCCGTACGCGCACGCCTGCTCCACCGGCAGCGGGTCACGCCTGCCCTCCGGTGTGCGGCGGGCGTTGGCGATCTCCTTCAGCGACTTGCCGCCCAGGTACTCCATCACTATGTAGCCGTCGAGGGACCCGGTGCGCTGGTCCAGGTGCTCCACGAAGTTGTAGATCCGCACGATGTTGGCGTGCTCGATCTCCGCGAGGAAGCGCCGCTCGGAGATCGCCGCCGCCATCGCGTCCTGGTCGCCCGTGTCCAGCAGGCCCTTGAGGACCACCCAGCGGTCCGACACCGCCCGGTCCACGGCGAGGTAGATCCAGCCCAGACCGCCGTGCGCCAGACAGCCGACCACCTCGTACTGCCCGTGCACCACGTCCCCGGAACGCAGCTTCGGCACGAACGAGTAGGGGTGACCGCACTTGGTGCAGAATCCCTCCGTGCGCCCCGGTCTGCCGCTGCGGGCCCGGCCCACCGCCGCCCCGCAGTCCGAACGCGAGCAGAACCGCTTCCGCTCGGGCACCTCCGGGTCGTCCAGCACCATCCCGCGCGGATCGGGACGCGGGATCGGCGGCACCTGCACCAGCCCGGCACCCAGACGGCCCCGGGTGGCGGAGCCGGTGCCCGCGCCGGAACTGCGCACCGACACCGAGCGGCTCGAGGCCCGGCCCGACAGCGAACGGGAGAGCCGGCCGGAGACCGAGCGCCGGGACTTCGACGACTGCGACGACGTGCGCGAGCTGCGGCTGCTGCGGCCGCTCCGGTCGCTGCCGGACCGTCCGCTGCCCGACGAGCCGCGCGAGTCGCGGCCGCCCGCCGTGATGCCCGTCGGAGGCGAGGCCACCAGGCCCGTCGGCGACACCACCGGGGCGAGACCGCACGTGTCGCAGTACAGCTCGCCGCCGCCCACGTCCTCGTACGCGCCCCCGCACTCGGGGCGCTGACAGGCGTGCGGCGCCTGGACGGCCCCCGGCTCCCGCTGCGGCTCGCTCATGACCCCGCCTCCCCCTGCTCGCTCATGCGCCCGGCCCCCTCCGGTCCTCCGGCCCGCCCTGACCCGGCACCCGGGGGGTGCCGCCGAGCAGTTCCGCGGCCGCCTGCTGGTAGCGCAGCACCGCCTGCTCGGCGGCGCGGAGGTCGCAGGGCGCGCTCCACAGCATGCGGCGCGCCTTCTCGTACCGCTCCACCAGCAGGGAGTCCTCCGCGAGACCGTACCGGGCCACCTTCGCCTTGTACGCGTCCAGCCGGCCGCGCAGTTCCGCACGGACCGCCAGCGGTGCCGTCACCGCCGTCAACGACTCGCGGGCACGCAGCAGTTCGTCCTCCGCCTTCCGCTCCAGCGACTCCAGCAGCGGGGACAGGCGGTGCCACTGGGCGTGCCGGCGGTACTCGGCCGCCGTCGACAACTGCTCCTGGAGCGCCGTCGGCGGCCCGCTCACCACCGGCACCTCCGTCGCCGCGATCTTCGCCAGCACCTCGCCGCGCGCGGTGCGCGCCTCGGCGAGGGTGCGGTCGGCGCGGGACAGCACGTCACGCAGCCGCACGATGCGCGTCTCCGCGTCCTGCCGGACCGTCAGCACGGCGTCGATCTCACGGCGCACGTCCTCCAGCGCGCGCGCCTCGCGGTCGTAGACCGTGGTGTCCGGCCTGCCGCCGCCCGGCGCCGAACTGCCCTCCGCCGGCCTCCAGAACGCCAGCGGGTCGGACACCACCTGCTCGCGCAGCTTCGTCAGGGTGCGGGTGATCCGCTCCAGGTCGTCGCCCGCCGGATGCTCACCCGGGCGCACCCCGACCGAGTGCGCGAGCCGGCTCGTGCGATGCAGCTCGGCGGCCAGGAGATCGATGCGGGCGGGCAGCGCCGACCACACCGCGTCCGCGGCCACCACCATGTCCAGCGAGGACGCGTACAGCTCGTTCATGCGGTCGACGAGGGTCGCGAGGGAGTAGCGCTCGCTGAGCCTGCCGGGGGCTCCGTTCAGGGCGGGCGTGCCCGCCGTCGCCGACACGCTGCCCGCCAGCGTCACCGGCTCGCCGCGCAGCAGCTCCGTCAGCTCCACCAGGTCCTCGCGGCTGGACCAGCGGCGGCGGGAACGGATGTCCCGGGCGGTGCGCAGGGCGTCCGTGTACGCGTCGAAGCAGGTCCACAGCAGCGTGATCGCCGCCTCCGCGGCCTTCCAGCGCTCGGCGGTGAGCCCGGTGAGCCGCGCGCCCTCCAGGAGTCTGCGGCCCGCGTGGTCCTGCAGGGCGAGGAGCGAGGTCTCGATCGCCTCGTGCTCCGCGCCGAGCCGCGCCAGCGCACGGTCCACCTCGTCCCGGTCCAGCACCGGCCCGGTGGGATCCGTGTCGGCCATCGATCACCTCTCGCTGCGGAGTTGTCGGGGGTGGGGTGGGGCGGGGTGGTGCGGGGTCGGGGTTGGCGGGAGGTAGGGGGAGGTGGGGTGGGGTGAGGTGCCGGTTCGTGGGTGGTGGGTGGTGGGTGGTGGGCTGTGGGTCAGCTCTTGCGCAGGTACTCGGGGGCCGGGGGCTTCGACGCGGCGGAGTCCCGGCCCAGTGTCGCCGCCAGCCAGTTCGCGTACGAGGACTCCCAGCCGTTCGCGGTGTCCCCGCGGAAGTCCACCAGGATCTGGTTGACCCGGCGGACCAGATCGTCCGCGTCCTTCTTCATCGCCACGCCGTAGTACTCGGTCGTAAAGGCCGCGCCCTTGAGTTCCACCGTCGGATCCTGCGCGGCCTGGCTGGCCGCGAGCGCCCCGTCCGTGACCACCGCGTCCACCTCGCCGAGCTGCAGACGCACCAGGCAGTCGAGCTGGTTGGGGACCGTCGTGCGGATGTCGGCCGACTTCGGGAGCCGGCCCTCCTCCCGGTCCGCCTCCAGCGTCGAGTACGCGGTGGAACCCGTCGCCGTGCATATCTCCCGGTCCGCCAGACTCCCGTCGTACCCGGTGACCGGCGAGGACTTCGGGGCCAGGACCTGCTGGCCCGTCTTGAAGTACGGCGCGGAGAACGCCACGTCCCGCACGCGCGCGCAGTTGATCGTCATCGTCCGGACCACCATGTCGACCCGGCCGGCCTGGATCGCCGGGATGCGCTGGTCCGTCGGGATCGCCTTGAACTGCACCGCGTCACGGTCGCCGAGAATGTCCTCGGCGATGCGGTGCACCAAGTCGATGTCGAAACCCTCGAGCCGGCCGCTCTCCCCGCTGTTGGGGTCCCGGTAGCCCCAGCGGTAGCTGTTCTGGTCCACACCGACGACCAGCTTGCGCTTCTCGCCCTGGCGGCTCTTGATCGCCGCGATCGTGGGACCGTCGGCGGCGGAGGGAGGCAGGGTCTGCTTCTCCGGGGCCGTGCACTCCTCGTCGGCCTGCGCCCGCTCGGCGTGGGAGACGGCCTCGCCGGAGGTCCTCGCCGGGGTACGGCCCTGCGAGCCGGTGCAGGTCAGGACGAGAGCGAAGACCAGGGCCAGCACGCAGGCCGTCGCCATCGCGCCCACCCCGCCCCAGCCCTTGGGGCGGGTCCGCGGGTGCGGTGCGGTCATCCTCGTCGCCTCCTTCGGCCCGAACACCCCCTGCGGGTCCGGCACGCGGGTGTTCATCGGTACTCCGACAGCCTGCGGCCGATGCCCAGGAGCGCGCCGGCCGCGCCCAGCACCGCGCAGGCCGCCGCGCCGAGCGGCAGGCCCGTCAGCGCGTCCCTGCCGTCGCCCGCCGCCTGCTTGAACTCCGTCTCCTCGTGGGCCAGCGCCGCGGCCAGGTTCTTGTCGACGCTGTCGAAGCACTCGCCCGTCGCGCCCTCGGCGCCGATCACCATGTCCAGCGCCTGCTGGTAGTTGCCGTTCTCGTCCTGCTCGCGCGCGGCCGCGTGACGCTTCTTCCACTCGGTCATGTCGCTCACCGCCGACGTGACCGGCTTCGCGCCGCTGTCGTCGTCCGCGAGCCGCTCGGCGCGGGCCAGACCCTTGGCGAGGGTGTCGATGTCCCGCCCGAAGTCGTAGTCGTACGCGTCGAACGTCTCCTCGCCCACCTTCTTCGTCTCCGCGCCGCGCGCCACCAGGGTGAGGTTCTCGTTGCCCCGCGCCTTCAGCGAGGCGATGCGGGCGTCGTGCAGGACGTTGAGGGAGCGGACCCCGTGGTCGTAGGAGTCGTTCAGGTGCGAGCGGGCCAGGGTGTGGCCGGCCGTCAGCCAGAGCAGCACCACGGCGGCGGTCGTCGTCGCCGCGACCAGGCCGTGGTTGAGCACGCGGTTGGTGCGCAGGTAGTTGCGGCGCTGGGCCCAGGCGAGGGCGGCGAGCGCGAGGACGCCGAGGGCGATCGCGGGCCAGGGGTACGGGGTCGCGTCCGCGTAGTCGGAGCGCAGGCGCTGGTTCTCCGTGGTGTACAGCTCCTCCGCCGCCGGGAGCATCTCCTGTTGCATCTTCTCGTTCGCGTACCGCAGGTAGGCGCCGCCCACGGGGTAGCCCTGGCGGTTGTACGTGCGGGCGCGTTCCACCAGGCCCTTGTACTCCGGGAGCAGGCGGTTGAGTTCGGCGATCGTCTTCGCGGAGGACGAGCCGGGTTCCGAGTTGGCCGCGGCGTTGACGAGTTTGGCGGCGGCGGTGCGGATGTCCTTCTCGTAGCGGTCCCGTGAGGCGGCGGTCTCCTGCCCGCCGGCCAGGAAGCCGCTGGACGCCGCGGTGTTCGCGTCCGCGAGGGAGCGGTAGATGTCGGCGGCGTCGGAGGTGAGGGGCTGGCTGCTGGTGAGGACGTCGTCGGCGGCCGCGGCCCGGTCGGTCATCTGCCAGGCCGTCACCGCGCCGAACGCGAGGACGAGGGCGGCCAGGACCGCGCCGATGACGCGCAGGCGGCCGGGCTCGGTGGTGGCGGCCTTGCGGAGGCGGTCGACGCCCTCGGCGAAGGCGGTGCGGCGGGCGGGTGGTGGGGCGGCGGGGCTGGGGGCGGCCGGGGGTGCGGGGGTGCGCTGCGGTGGTACGGCCGGAAGCCCGGGCGCGGCGTTGCCGGGTGGCGCCGGGCTGTGCGGCGTGTGTGTCACTTGACCTCCCCCATGGTCCGCTCCGCGGCCAGTATCGCCGTCGGGGCTGACATATGCACCGGCCTTGGCACGATCTTGATCCGATTGCAGCCCGATTGCCGGAAATTCCGCCCCACGCCGTCCACGCCCTGCCCAGGAACACGCCCGGGGGCTGCGGTTCGGTTCCAGGCGCCGGGTGGGGGGTGGATGCCTGCGGCGCCGCTGTCACCGTCCCGTGCGGTGCCCGGCTTCCCGTCCTCCGCGGGCAGTCGTGCCGCAGGGCGGCACGGGTGGGCGCGACGGCACCCCGTGAGCGCCGGGTTACGCAACGCCCCCCCGGCCCGCACCCACGCCGGGCAGCAGTGCGGTGCGGGGTCGCGGGAACCCCCCGCCGGGCGCCCGGAATGTGCCGGGAGGCACACCCGTGGCGCCCGGCCACCGGACAACGCGCGCGGGTGCGTGACCCGGCCCCCTACCCCTCGTAATGCCCGCGCAAGCGACGGTGCGCGGACGCCGGTGCCGCCAACCCGTCCAGCCCCAGCAGGCCCGCCCCCAGCACGGGACTCGCCGTGACCACCCGGGCTGCCGCCTTCGGTGCCCGCTCGGCGAGGAGTTCGTGGACGCGGTCGTCCAGCAGGGGGTGCCGCGCCGCCAGCACACTCCCGCCCAGCACCACGGGCGTCTCCTCGTCGAGCAGGGACAGCCGCGTCAGCGTGACCACCGCCATCACGACGATCTCCTCGGCCTGCCGTTCGACGATCGCCCGCGCGACTTCGTCGCCGCCGGCCGCCGTCGCGAACAGCACCGGGGTCAACTCGTGCCGGCGGGCCCGCGGCAGGTGCTCCAGGTGCAGTGCCTCGATCAGCTCGGGCATGCCGGACAGCCCGAAGTGCGACGGAAGCGTGTCCGTCAGGGCCGTGGGCCCGCCGCGGCCGTCCGACGCGCGGGCCGCGTGCCACAGCGCCTCCTCCGCCAGCGCCCAACCCCCGCCCCAGTCACCGGAGATGCGCCCGATCGCCGGGAAGCGTGCGGTACGCCCGTCGGGGCGCATGCCCACGCAGTTGATGCCCGCGCCGCAGACGACGGCCACCCCCCGCGGCTCGTCGACCCCGGCCCGCAGGATCGCGAACGTGTCGTTGCGCACCTCGACGGTCCGGCCCCAGCCGCACGCGGCCAGTGCCGCCGTCAGCTGCTCCTCCTCGACGGGCAGGTCGGCGTTGGCCAGGCAGGCCGAGACACGCAGGACGGTCGTGGTGCCGGCGTCGGCGAGGGCCCGGGTGACGGTCTCGGTGAGGGTGTCCATCGCGGTGTCCAGACCCACCGCCGGGGGTCGGAAGCCCTCCCCGCGGGCCGTCGCCAGCACCGCCCCGTCGGACCCGATCACCGCCACGTCCGTCTTGCTGTTGCCGGCGTCCACGGCGAGGACGCCCGCGGTCAGGCCCACGTGAGGTGCTCCCGGTTGTGGGCGACGAGTTCGTCGGTGAGGCGGTCGGCGTAGGCGTACTGGCCGATCAGGGGGTGGGCGAGCAGGGCGCGGAACACGCGGTCCCGGGAGCCGTCGAGGGCCGCCTCCAGCGCCAGGTCCTCGTAGGCGGTGACGTCGGCCATCAGGCCCGCGAAGAGGGGGTCGACCGGGGGGACGGGGAGCGGGCTCGCGCCCTTCGGGCCCACCGTCGCCTGGACCTCGACGACGGCGTCGTCGGGGAGGAAGGGGAGGGTGCCGTTGTTGAGGGTGTTGACCACCTGGTGCGGTGAGCCGGCGCCGCGGAGCAGGGCCGCCGCCAGGTCCACCGCTGCCTCCGAGTAGTAGGCGCCGCCGCGCTGGGACAGCAGGGCGGGCTTCTCGGCGAGGGCCGGGTCGGCGTACAGGGCCAGGAGGCGGCGTTCCATGTCGGCCACCTCGGCGGCCCGCGACGGTCCGGTGCGCTGTTCCCGTACGACCTCGTCGTGCGCGTAGAAGTAGCGCAGGTAGTAGGACGGGATCACGCCCAGGCGGTCCAGGAGGGGACGGGGGAGGCGGAGGTCGGCGGCGATCGTGTCGCCGTGGGCGGCGAGGAGGGCGGGGAGGACGTCCTCGCCGTCCGGGCCGCCCCGGCGCACCGCCGTCTCCCACGTGAGGTGGTTGAGTCCCACGTGGTCCAGGTGGATGCCGGCCGGGTCGGTGTCCAGGAGCGCCGCGAACTTGCGCTGGAGGCCGATGGCCACGTTGCACAGGCCCAGTGCCTTGTGGCCGGCCCGCAGCAGCGCCCGGGTGACGATGCCCACGGGGTTGGTGAAGTCGATGATCCAGGCGTCCGGGTTGGCCCGGCGGACGCGGTCGGCGATGTCGAGGACGACCGGGACCGTGCGCAGCGCCTTGGCCAGGCCACCCGCGCCGGTGGTCTCCTGACCGACGCAGCCGCACTCCAGCGGCCAGGTCTCGTCCTGCTGCCGGGCCGCCTGACCGCCCACCCTGAGCTGGAGGAGGACCGCGTCCGCGCCGTCCACGGCGGCGTCCAGGTCGGCGGTCGTGGTGATCGTCCCGGGGTGGCCCTGGCGGGCGAAGATGCGGCGGGACAGGGCGCCGATCAGGTCGAGGCGGTCCGTCGCCGGGTCGGTGAGGACCAGCTCGGTGAGGGGGAGGGTGTCCCTCAGCCGGGCGAAGCCGTCGACGAGTTCGGGGGTGTAGGTCGAGCCTCCGCCGACCACGGTGAGTTTCATGTCGTGTCCTGTGTTCCCTTCACTCCGGTGGGGGTGACGCCCTCGACGGGTCAGCGGGAGGTGTCGAAGACCTCGTCGCGGGTGGTCGCCAGCGCGCTCTCCAGCGCGCCGCGCAGCACGGGGTGTTCACGGACGCCGCCCACGACGAGACGGGGCCGGGGGGCGGCCAGTTCCTCCAGTTCGGCCTGGACCAGGGCGCGCAGCACCTCGCCGCCCGAGGTGAGGGCGGTGCCGCTCAGGACGACGAGTTCGGGGTCGAGGACGCAGACGAGGGAGGCGAGGCCGGTGGCCAGGCGGGTGGCGTAGTCGTGGAGCAGGCGGTGCGAGGGCTTGTCGTCGGGCGGGGACGCGGCGGCGCGTGCGAGGAGGGCGGCGGCCTGTTCGGCGTACGGGCCCGGCGGGATGTCCTCGATGCCCCGTTCGCGGGCGAGCCGGGGCACGGCCTGGGAGCCGGCCAGCTCCTGGAAGCCGCCGCTGTTGGCCCTGGCGACCTGGCGGACCAGGGGCGTGCCGGGCACCGGGAGGAAGCCCACCTCGCCCGCGCCGCCGGTCCAGCCCCGGTGCAGCCGGCCGCCCAGCACCAGGGCGGCGCCCAGGCCCTCCTCGTTCCACAGCAGGACGAAGTCGGTGTGGTCGCGGGCCGCGCCGAGACGCTGCTCGGCCAGGGCGACGAGGTTGACGTCGTTCTCGTACTCGAACGGCATCGGCAGCGCGGCGGCCAGTTCGTCGAGCAGCGTCGGGGAGTGCCAGCCGGGGAGGTGGGAGGCGTAGCGCAGCCGCCCCGTGTTCGGGTCGAAGGCGCCCGGTGTCCCTATGACCAGGCGGTGGATGTCGGAGCGGGACAGTCCCGCGGCCTTCACCGCGCCGTCCAGGGCGTCGGTGACCTGCTGGGCGACGGGGGCCGGGGAGCGGCGGCCGGGGGTGGGCAGCTCGTGCCGGCCGACCGTGCGGCCGGTGATGTCGGCGACGGCGGCGCGTATCCGCCGGGCGGTGACGTCCAGCCCGGCCACGTGGGCGGCGGCCGGGTTGACCTCGTACAGCTGGGCGCCGGGGCCGGGGCGGCCCTCGGTGGTGCCGGTGGCGAGGACCAGTCCGGCCGCCTCCAGGCGGGCCAGGAGCTGGGAGGCGGTCGGCTTGGACAGGCCGGTGAGCCTGCCGATCCGGGTGCGGGACAGCGGGCCGTGCTCCAGCAGGAGGTCCAGGGCGGTGCGGTCGTTCATGGCGCGCAGCACGCGCGGGGTGCCGGGCGGACCGGCGGTTCCTGCCATGAGGTGCGACACCTGCCCTTCGCCGCCGGTGCGGGACGGCCGTCCCGGAACGCGGACTGTCAGGAAAGTTTCCTGTCGGACGGCCCCGACGGGGAGGAACGTAAGCCCGGCGCGGAGGGGGCGTCAAGGGAGGACGCGGAAAGGGCGGCACCCGGGACGTCCCGGATGCCGCCCCTGGGGTGCCGGCGTCTACTTGGTGATGTTCGGCGGGGGCAGCGGGGAGGCCGCCATCGACTGCGGGGAGATCGTGCTCGCGTAGGCGGACGGGGCCGCGACACCGGCCGTCGGATCGGCGGGCGGGGCGTCCTCCACGGCCGTGGCGCCGCCGACGATGCGGATGCCGTTGGCGTCGAAGGCGCGCTTGATGCGCCAGCGCAGCTCCCGCTCCACGGTCAGCGACTTGCCCGGCATGGTCTTCGCCGAGACGCGGACCACCATCGAGTCCAGCAGCACCGAGTCCAGGCCGAGCACCTCGACCGGGCTCCACAGGAGCTCGTTCCACGGCTCCTCCTTGCTGGTCCGCTCGGCGACCTCGGTCAGCGTGTCCTTCACCCGGTCCAGGTCCTCGTCGGAACGGACCGTGACGTCCACGTTGGCGGTCGCCCAGCCCTGGGACAGGTTGCCGATGCGCTTGACCTCGCCGTTGCGGACGTACCAGATCTCCCCGCCGTCGCCGCGCAGCTTGGTCACCCGCAGCCCGACCTCGATCACCTCACCGGACGCCACGCCCGCGTCGACGGTGTCGCCGACGCCGTACTGGTCCTCCAGGATCATGAAGACGCCGGAGAGGAAGTCCGTCACCAGGTTGCGCGCGCCGAAACCGATCGCCACACCCGCGACACCGGCCGAGGCCAGCAGCGGCGCCAGATTGATCTGGAACGTGCCGAGGACCATCAGCGCGGCGGTTCCCATGATCAGGAACGACGCCACCGAGCGCAGCACCGAACCGATCGCCTGCGAGCGCTGCCGGCGCCGCTCGGCGTTGACCAGCAGGCCGCCGAGCGCGGTGCCGTCCACCGCCTGGCCGGTGCGGGACATACGGTCGACCAGCTTGGTGATCGCCCGCCGCACCACCACCCTCAGCACCACCGCGATCACCAGGATCAGCAGGACCCGGAGCCCGATCGCCAGCCATGTCGACCAGTTCTCCTCGACCCAGCCGGCGGCGTTGGTGGCGCTCTCGTGGGCGTCCTGGAGCGTGGGCACCCGCGGGGTCCCGGAATCCGAGGGTGTCGGCGACGGATCGGCGGCCGACAGGACGGCGGACAAGGACACGGCAGGTACCTCCAGGTGCACGATCTGCCCCCGCCGCGGCGGTCAAGTCCGGCAAGGTCACGATCGGGTCACCGGACGGGGCAGAACCACCACACTAACGGGGCATTGTGAAGGGATCGGCCCTCTCCGTGAAGAAGAGACCGTGCTCACCCGTGCTTGAACAGGCCATGATCCTGGGGATGCATCGGGGTGTGGTCGAAAACACTCCCAGCCCGTTACCGGGACATGGTGGCGCTTCCACCAGGCATGAGGAGAAACTGACTACGGATCGTCCCGGCGCGAGCCACGCGCCGCCGGCGTACAAGGAGGCCGTCCGTGCCGCATGTCCTGGTCCTCAACGCGTCGTACGAGCCACTCGGCGTCGTACCGCTCCGCCGCGCGCTCGTGCTCGTCCTCGAGAACAAGGCAGTCTGCCTCGAGGAGACCGGCGCCTATCTGCACAGCGCGACCGTCACCGTCCCCGCACCCAGCGTGGTCCGGCTCAAGCGTTTCGTGCGGGTTCCCTACCGGGGGCCCGTTCCACTCACCCGGCGGGCGCTGTTCGCCCGTGACGGGGGCCGGTGCATGTACTGCGGTGGCGTCGCAACCAGCGTCGACCACGTGATCCCGCGCAGCCGAGGGGGCAAGCACGTCTGGGACAACGTCGTGGCGTCCTGCCGCCGCTGCAACCACGTGAAGGCCGACCGGCACCTGTTCGAGCTGGGCTGGCGCCTGCGTCACAAACCCGCCCCGCCCACCGGTCTGGCCTGGCGCATCATCGGCACCGGCCACCGCGACCCGCGCTGGCTGCCGTACCTCCAGCCGTACGGCGCGGAGGACGCGATGGCCCGGATCGACGGCATCTCGGCCTGACCCCGGCCGTCCCGCGGGCGCCGCGGCGACAGCGGCCCGGCCCCGGGGAACCCCCGTTCCCCCGGGGGCGCCGGGCCGGTTCAGGTGTGGCGCAGTTCCGCCGGGCGGACCGTGCGCCGCAGCAGGGGCAGGGCGGTGGCCGCGGCCAGCAGGCAGGTGCCGTAGACCGCGAGCGGGACCAGCAGGGCGGACCACGGCAGGAAGCCGGACGCGGTGACCGAGGAGTAGGCGACGCCGATCGCCAGGCCGCCGACACCGGCCGCCGACAGGGCCGGTGCGAGCGGCAGCGCGGTCTCCAGCAGCAGCGCCCGGTCGAGCACCGCCCGCGGCACCCCCGCGGCCACCTGCGCGGCCAGCCCCCTGCGACGGGAGGCGAGCGACTCGGCCGTGCCGACGGCGAGCGCGCACAGGGTGATCACCAGGCCCACCGCGATCGCGGCGGCGGTGAGGTTCAGTCCGGTCGTGTAGTACGAGACGCTCTCCGCGAGCCGGTGCCGGTCCTCGTGCAGCCCCTCGATCATGAAGTGCCGCACGCTCACGAATCCCGTGCCCACCACCGTCACCAGCAGGACGGCCGCGTGCGCGCGGGCCGCCGCCCACGGGTCGTCGCGCAGTCGCTCCGCGGCGATCAGCGTGGCCGCCGAGCGGGCCCGTCCCGCCAGCGCGCGGCCCACGGCACGGGACGTGGCCCCGGACAGCCACACCGAGCCCGCGCCCACCGCGAGAAGCGAGCCGAACACCGTCATCGGCATCTGCCACGGGAACGCACCACGCGGGCCCGCCGGGGTGATGCTCGCCGCGACAGCGCCACCGTCGCCACCATCAGCAGCGACAGCAGGAACAGCCGTCCCGGCCCGCGCCCGCTACGGGCCGGACCGGCGCGGCGCACCCGGCCCAGCGGCGAGACCACGACCTGCCGCAGCGCGAGCACGCCCGCCGTCGTCCCCAGCACCGGCACGGCGACGGCGACCAGCGCGAGCACCACCCACGTGAGCACGGCGGGCCGCTCCCAGCTCTCCACCAGCACCAGCACCGTGACGACCGTCGCGGTCAGCGAGCCGAACAGACAGGCCGGCCCGGTCTCCAGCGCGGCGATCCGCCGTACCTGCCAGGGCGTCGCCCCCGCCAGCCGCAGCGCGGCCAGCCTCCGGTCGCGGTGCACGGCCCCGATCCGGGCGCACTGCCCGAGGAAGCCGAGCACCGGCACCAGGAGCAGCAGCAGGGCGAGGATCACCCCCGCGCGCGTACCGGGTTCGTCGAGCAGCCCCCCGGCGACGGAGAGGGAGTACTGGCCGCGCAGCGAGGCCAGCGCGCCGGCCGCCAGCGCGAACCCGGTGGCCAGCGCGGCCCCGGTCGCGGTGAGCGCGACCCGCCACCACTCGCGCCGGTCGGAGCCGCGGGTGAGCTGCCAGGCCAGCCGCAGATCGGAGAGGAGGGACGCGGTCACGCCGCCACCCCCTGCGGAGTCCGTCGTCACGCCGCCACCCCCTGCGGAGTCGCGACGCCGTCGCACAGCCGCACTTCACGGTCGGCGTACGCCGCCACCTGCGCGTCGTGCGTGATCAGCAGCACCGCCGTGCCGGTCTCGCGGGCGGTGTGCACCAGGGCCGTCATCACCTGCTCGCCCGCCAGCGAGTCCAGCGCCCCCGTCGGCTCGTCCGCGAACACCACCCGGGGCCCGGTGACCAGTGCGCGGGCCAGCGCCACCCGCTGTGCCTGCCCTCCGCTCATCTCCCCCGGCCGCGACTCCTCCTGCCCGCGCACCCCGAACCGCTCCAGCCACTCCCCGGCCGCCGCCCGCGCCCCGGCACGGCCGGCGCCGGCCAGCATCAGCGGCAGTGCCACGTTGTCCGCCGCGGTCAGCTCCGGGATCAGCTGGCCGAACTGGAAGACCACCCCGAACTCGGTACGGCGCAGTTCGCTCAGCCGCTTCTCCGTCAGGTCCTCCAGCCGCTGCCCGGCGTACGTCACCGAGCCCGCGTCCGGACGGGTGATGCCGGAAAGGCAGTGCGCCAGCGTCGACTTGCCGCTTCCGCTGGGGCCGGTCACCGCGAGGATCTCCCCCGCGTCCAGTGTGACGGTGGCGCCCCGCAGCGCCTCGGTCCTGCCGTGCGCCTTGACCAGCCGGCGGCCCGTGAGCAGCGGTCCCGCCGCGTTGTCCCCGTTGTTCATGCCGTGTCGACCTCCGCGGTCAGGGTGGTGAGCCGGGCCGCCGTCGTCGTCATCCAACGCAGGTCGGCATCCAGGTGGTTGAGGGCGAAGTCGGCCGAGAGCACGGTCGCCAGATCGGCGTCCCCCGCCGTCTTCACCGCGGTGAGCTCCCGCATCCGCTCCATGTGGGCGGCGCGCTGGGCGCGCAGGTACCCGGCGGGGTCGCCGTCGGACAGGATCGACACCACGACCTTGGCGAAGATCTCGTTGGTCACGAACGGCGCGGGCGGGGCGATCTCCCCGGCCCACTGGGACAGTTCACGCGCGCCGTCGTCGGTGACGCGGTACACGGTCCGCTCGGGACCGCCGTCCGAGTCGGTGCCCCCGACCTCGGCGAGACCGTCCCGGACCAGGCGCTGAAGGGTCGTGTAGACCTGCCCGTAGGCCAGCGGACGGGCCTGCGGGAAGCGTGCGTCGTGGCGTCGCTTGAGGTCGTAGCCGTGGCTGGGCCCCGAGGCGAGCAGGCCCAGCAGGATGTGGCGGGTGCTCATGCGCCTCAGTATGTACTGAGTACATGTACTGAGTGAATAGCGGCAGCCGAAGTCGTCCGGATCCGGTACGTCGGGACGTGCTCAGTCCACGACCGCGTACGCCTCCACCGACCACAGCGAATAGCCGTACCGCGTCGCGCGCTTCTCGCCCTGGACGCGGACGTGCCGCACGTCCCGCTCGTCCATGCGGACGCTCTCCCGGCCGCCCCGGCCGTCGCGGACCTGAGCCGCCGTACGCCAGGTGCGGCCGTCCGCCGACACCTCCACGCGGTACGCGGACGGATGGGCGTCCTGCCAGTGCAGCGCCACCTTCCCCAGCCGCACCGGGCGTCCGAGGTCCACCTGCCACCAGGCGTCGTCCCGCACCGGGGACGACCAGCGGGTCTCCGGGTCGCCGTCGTTCGCCGCCGAGGCGGGGAAGTCGGGTGTCTCGTCGGCCGAGGAGCCCGCCCGGCCGCCGCGGGCCAGGTCGGGGCCGCCGACGCGGGGAACGGCGTTCACCGTCAGCGCGCGGGTCGCGCCGCCGAAGCCGAGCCGGACCTCGTAGGAGCGGGCGGGCGTGCCCGGCTTCACGGTCACCTCGACCGGCACCTCCACCGGTGTACCGCGCGGAACGGTCAGGGCCTCCCGCGGAACGCGCACGTCGAGCTCCTTCGGGGCCTGGACGGTGAGCTTGCCGCGCACCTCGTCGGGACGCAGCGAGCCGAGGGTGGCCGTCAGCCTCCGGGTGCCTCCGATGTCGGCGTCCGCGCGGTCGCCGGGCAGTTCGACGGAGGCGGCGGGCGCGTCCGCGAACCACGGGACCAGGTGGCGCACCCGGGCGGGATCGGCGCCGGTGACCCGGACGCCGTCGACCGGCCGGCCGCCGGCCCGCAGCTCGGTGGCGCCCTCCTCGGCCAGCGCCCCGAGCCGGCGCCACCCCTCGCCCGGCACGCGCGCCTCCACGGCTCCCCGCGTGCCCGGCTCGGTGAGCACCGTCACGGTGTCGATCACGCGGGCGCGCGGCAGGTCGAGGGCGCGCTCGCCGCCGGACCGCGCGGACGGCTCGTGGTCGATCCCGGCCCAGCTCTCGTACGCCTTCCGCGCCCGGTCCAGGAAGGGGTCCAGTACGCCCTCGCCGACCGTCACGCCCGCCGAGGCGGCCGCCTCGCGCTGCTCGCCCAGCTTCCGGTACGCCGACCAGGCGGCGGCCGCGTCCCCGGCCCGCTGGGCGCGCAGCATGTCCAGCGCCGTCGTGCCGGCCTCGCCGTGACGGGCCAGCCCTTCGGACCACGGGGCGACCTCGGTGCCGAGCGCGGTGCCGGACAGCCGGCCCGGCAGGTCGCGCAGCGCGGTGAAGGCCGCGCGCAGCCGGACGGCGGCGTCGGGCTCCCGCGTGCCGTGCGCCGCCGGCCGGGTCCGCCAGAACTCCTCCAGCAGCGGCCGCAGATACGCCGACTCCGTGCCGCCCAGCACCGACGAGGCGACGTTCCCGGCGAGCGCGGTCAGCGCCTGCTCGCGCCGGGCGTCACCGCCGGCGAGGTCGGCGATCGCCGCCCGCCAGGACTCCTGGGGCCGGTAACCGCGCGGGTTCCAGGCGAAGTCGGCGGCCGTGAACAGCGGGACGCGGGACGCCTCGGGCTGCGCCATCGCGTTGGCGAGCAGCGCCGCCGAACCGGCGGCCACGGCCGGCTCACGGCCCTGGTAGGGGCCGAGGAAGATCCGGCCCGGGGCGTAGTCGTTGACCGGGTAGTTGTCCATCGTCACCAGCGGATGCCCGAACGCCGCGCGGGCCTCGCCCAGTTGGCGGCCCGTGATGGTGCGCGGCACCACCCCGACCCCGGTCCACGCCACCTCGACGCCCGCGTCCAGCGCCTGTGCGAGGGAACGCCGGTAGGAGGTCGAGCCCTCCTCGTAGTACTCGGTCGGCATCAGCGACAGCGCGACGGAACCCGGATGGCGGTCCGCCAGGTGCCGGGCCACCGCGTTCGCCACGTGCGCCTGGGCGCGGGCCGCCGCCTCGGGCCCCGACCCGAACCGGTCGGCGTCCGCTCCGCAGTGCCACTCGCTGTAGCTGACGTCCTGGAACTGGAGCTGGAAGGCGCGGAAGCCCAGCGCCCACATCGCGTCCAGTTTGCGGGTCAGCGCGCGCAGGTCCTGCTCCGAGGCGAAGCACATCGCCTGCCCCGGCGCGACCGCCCAGCCCAGCGTGACGTGGTTGCCCCGCGCCCGCTCGGCCAGTTCCCGGAACTCCGCGCGCCGCTCGGCCGGGTACGGCTCCCGCCAGCGGGCCTGCCGCAGCAGGTCCTCGCCGGGCGCGTAGAGGTAGCGGTTCAGCTTGGTGCGGCCCATGAAGTCCAGCTGGCCCAGCCGCTGCCGGTGCGTCCACGGGGTGCCGTAGAAGCCCTCGGTGATGCCGCGCACGGCGGTGCCCGGCCAGTCGCGCACCACGACGGCGCCGATCGTGCCGTCCGGGCGCAGCAGTTGCCGCAGGGTCTGCACGGCGTGGAACTGGCCGGCGCCGTCCGCCCCGGTCAACGAGACGGCCCCGCGCCCCGTGTTCAGCGTGTAGCCGCCGGACGGCAGGGCGCGCCGGGGGTCGTTCGAGGCGCGCTCCGTCCCCACCCGCACCACGAGCGCCCCCTCGGGCACCGGTGTGCCGGGAGCGGTGAACCGGCGCGCCCCGGCCTGCCGCAACAGCTCCCGCAGCGCCTCGACGGCGTGGGGATCGGCGGTCCCGTCCGCGATCAGGGCGACCTCGCCGGTCACCTCGACCGGTGCGCCGTTCGCGCGCAGGGAGTGGGGGCGCGGCCACACGGACGGCTCCGCGGCCCCCACCGGATCGGCGGTGGGCGACGCGGTCGTCCCGGGCACGGGCGGCGCCGCCACGGCGGCCGGCGCGGTCCCCAGCGTTCCGGCGAGGACGGCGAACGCGAGGGCGGCCCTCCTGGTGTTCGCCGTCCTCCCACGCCGCAGCTGCACGGGCCCCTCCTGGTCGCTCGGGTGGTCCGAACGGTCCGGCGGCCGAACGGCCGTGTCCATTCCGTTACCGAGAAACCCGAGCCCACCACCTCGGCGGTGAACGTGTCAATGAGAGTGGACGTTGTGGCGCGTTTGTCCCACCGTGGAAGGAGGGCAGGAGAACAGAATGTGAGCAGAAACACATGGAAAGACTTTGTGCGTCTGGCATCGCGCCCGCTGGGTAGGGCTGCGTGATAACCCGCACGACACGCACGAGCCGCATCCCGCACGTCCGCGTGATCCGCGGACCGTGCTCGACGAGGAGACGATCTGTGACCGCACCGGCATACGTTCCTTCCCCGGCCCTGTCCAAACCCGTGGCGGAGACCTCCGCCGACGACCTCCACCTCTGCGTCCTCAGCGCGGAGGGCCCCTGCACCGAACTGCCGCTGACCAGCGAACCCCCGCTGCCGGACGCCGAACCGCTCACCAGCGAACCGCCGCTCGCCGAAGCCGCCCCCCTGACCAGCGAGTCCGACACCTGGATGGACTCCTCCGACGCCTCCGGACTCGACTCCTTCCCGGCCCAGTACCGCCCGGGACCCTAGGGTGACCGCGCCACGGCCGGCCGAGCCCCCTTCCGCGGACCTGTCCCGGCTCGCCGCCCTGCACGGCGTCGCCACCTCCTACAGCCCCTCACCGGACCGCACGGTCACGGCCTCCGCCACCGCCGTCACCCTCGCGCTGGCCGCCCTCGGCGTGGACACGGCGGGCCCGGACGCCGTCCGTGCCGCCCTCACCGCCCGCGAACGCGAACGGGACGCACGGCTGCTGCCCCCCACCGTGGTCGCCTGGGGCACCGACACCCCGGCCGCCCTCGCCGCGCTGCCCGACGGCACCCGGATCGGCGTGCGCACCGAGCAGGGCGAGACCGTGGCCTCCGCCCGGCACCTCCCGCCCGGCGTGCACGACCTGACCGCCACCGCGCCCGACGGCCGCACCGCCCGCGCCCACCTGATCGTCGCCCCGCCCCGGCTGCCCGCGCCGCGGGGGCGCTCGTACGGCCTCCTGGTGCAGCTCTACTCCCTCCTCTCGCGCCGCTCCTGGGGCATGGGCGACCTCGCCGACCTCGGGGAACTCGCCGGCTGGGCCGGACGCACCCTCGGCGCCGGATTCGTGCAGGTCAACCCGCTGCACGCGGCCGTCCCCGGCCCGCCGACCGACCCCTCCCCCTACCGCCCCTCCTCCCGCCGCTTCCCCGACCCCGTCCACCTGAGGATCGAGGACGTCCCCGAGTTCGCCTACGTCGCCGACCGCGACCGCGTCCGCGCCCTGCTGGAGCGGGCGGCCCGGCTGCGCGAGGCGGTGCTGGACAAGGGCGCGCTGATCGACCGGGACGCCGTCTGGGACGCCAAGCGGGAGGCCCTGGAACTGGTCCACGAGGTTCCGCTCGGCCCCGGCCGGCAGGCCGCCTACGCCGACTTCCGCACCGCACAGGGGCAGGACCTCGAGGACCACGCCACCTGGTACGCCCTCGCCGAGGTCCACGGCGCCGACTGGCACCGCTGGCCCGCCGAGCTGCGCGACCCCCGCTCGCCCGGCACCGCCCGTGCCCGCCGGGAACTGGCCGGCCGCGTCGACTTCCACTCCCGCCTCGTCTGGCTCACCGACGCCCAGCTCACCGCCGCCCAGCGCACCGCGCGCGAGGCCGGGATGCCGGTCGGGATCGTCCACGACCTCGCCGTCGGCGTCCACCCCGCCGGCGCCGACGCCTGGGCGCAGCAGGACCACTTCGCGGCCGGCATGTCCGTCGGCGCGCCCCCGGACGCCTTCAACGCGCGCGGCCAGGACTGGGGCCTGCCGCCCTGGCGCCCCGACCGCCTCGCCGCCTCCGGGTACGCCCCCTTCCGCGCGCTGCTCCGGGCGCTCTTCCGGTACGCGGGCGCGTTGCGCATCGACCACGTGATGGGCCTGTTCCGGCTCTGGTGGGTCCCCGAGGGCCACCCGCCCACGGAGGGCACCTACATCCGCTACGACGCCGAGGCGATGCTCGCCGTGCTGGTCCTGGAGGCCTCACGGGCCGGATCGGTGGTGATCGGCGAGGACCTGGGGACCGTGGAGCCGGGCGTGCGCGAGGCGCTGCGCGAGCGCGGGGTGTACGGCACCTCGGTGCTGTGGTTCGAACGGGACTGGGAGGGCGACCGCCGCCCGCTGCCGCCGGACACCTGGCGCGCCGACTGCCTGGCGACCGCCACCACCCACGACCTGCCGCCGACGGCGGCGCGGCTCGGTGGCGATCACGTGGAGCTCCGGGACAGCCTGGGGCTGCTCACCCGCCCCCTGGAGGTGGAGCGCGCGGAAGCGGCGGCGGACGTGGACGAGTGGCGGGAGCTGCTGGGCCGGCTGGGGCTGCTGCGGGGGGCCTCGGGGGAGGAGGCGGAGATCCGGGCCGTGCACCGGTACCTGCTGCGCACCCCTGCCCGGATGATCGGCGTATGGCTCCCGGACGGCGTCGGCGACCGCCGCCCGCAGAACCTTCCGGGCACGTGGGACCAGTACCCGAACTGGCGCCTGCCGATCGCGGACGCGGAGGGCCGCCCGGTGACGCTGGAGGACCTGACCGCATCGCCGAGGGTCCGGGCCCTGCTGACCTCACTGACCGACCCCGCCCCGTGACGGCCCGCCCCGGGACACCGCCCCCTTACGGCACCCCGGCCGCGCGCGCCTGAACCGCGTTCGATACGTTGGGGAGCGTGGACAAGAAGAACGCCCTGCGCGCCGGCGCCCTGGCAGCCGGTACGACGCTGATGATGCTGCTCATGACGTCCCCCGCGCTCGCGCTCACCCGCGACGACGGCGACGACCCCGGCACGGGCCTGAGCGTCGTCGAGACGCTGGGCCTCTATGTCCTGGCCCCGATCGCGCTCTTCGTGATCATCGCCGGGCTGGTGATGGTCGGCGACAAGTCGCACAAGAAGAAGGACGTCACCAGCTCCAACATCAGCACGAAGGCCGAAGCCAAGGCCTGACCCGGAGCACCCCACGCACGTCCCGAGGGCGCCGGCACCGCGACGAGCGGACGCCGGCGCCCTTCGCGCTGTCGCCGCGAGGGGCACCGGGCCCGCCTTCGCGTCCCTACCGTTCGCTCGCGAGCAGCAACTCCCGCAGCAGCGCGGACAACTGCCCCGCCCGCTCCCCGCCGAGCGCCGCCAGCGCCTCCGTCTGCTCGGCGAGCCCCGCGCCGACCGCCCGGTCGATCAGTTCCAGCCCCTCCCCGGTGAGCGTCACCTGCAGCCCGCGCCGGTCGTGCGGGTCGGGGGAGCGGCGCAGCAGACCCGCCCGCTCCAGCTTGTCGAGGCGCCCCGTCATCCCGCCCGTGGTCAGCATCAGCGTGGCCGAGAGCTGCCGCGGGGAGAGGGTGTAGGGCTCCCCGGCCCGCCGCAGGGTGGCCAGCACGTCGAACTCCCCGCGTGAGATGCCGTACCGGCCGTACGCCTGCTCCATCCGGTCGCCCATGGCGCGCGCGAGCCGGAAGACGCGCCCGAAGACCTCCATGCCGGCCGTGTCCAGATCGGGCCTCACCCGTGCCCACTGCTCGATGATCGCGTCGACGGGATCCTTGGGGCGCGGCTCCTGGGATGTGCTCATGGCGAGGAGTATCCGCGCCCGTAGGGTCACCCGCAAGAAAGTAGCTCGACTATAAGTAGCTTGTGAGTAAGCTACTTCCGTCGACCTACTTGGAAGGGCTGTCCATGTCCCAGCGCCATGCCCCCTCCCGCGCGGCTCTCACCGCCCTCACCGCCCTCGCCCCCGTCTCCTGGGGCACCACCTACGCCGTGACCACGGAGTTCCTCCCGCCCGACCGCCCCCTGTTCACCGGCCTGATGCGCGCCCTGCCGGCCGGACTGGTCCTGCTGGCCCTCGTCCGCGTGCTGCCGCGCGGCGCCTGGTGGTGGAAGGCGGTGGTGCTCGGCGCGCTGAACATCGGCGCTTTCTTCCCGCTGCTGTTCCTCTCCGCGTACCGGCTGCCCGGCGGCATGGCGGCGGTCGTGGGCTCGGCGGGCCCCCTGCTCGTGGTCGCCCTCTCGGCCCTGCTGCTCGGGCAGCGCCCGACGGTCCGCAGCGTCCTCACCGGGATCGTGGCCGCGTTCGGCGTCAGCCTGGTCGTCCTCAAGGCGGCCGGGGCGCTGGACCTGATCGGCGTACTCGCCGCGCTCGCCGCCACCGCGTCCATGTCCGCGGGCACCGTGCTCACCCAGCGCTGGGGCCGCCCCGAAGGCGTGGGCCCCCTGGCCCTCACCGGCTGGCAGCTCACCGCGGGCGGCCTGCTGATCGCCCCGCTCGCCCTGCTGGCCGAGGGTGCCCCGCCGGCCCTGGACGCCCCGGCGGCCGGGGGCTACCTGTATCTCGCCCTGGCGAACACGGCCATCGCGTACTGGCTCTGGTTCCGCGGCATCGGCCGGCTCACCGCCACCCAGGTCACCTTCCTCGGGCCGCTCTCCCCGCTGACGGCGGCGGTGATCGGCTGGGCGGCCCTCGGGGAGGCGCTGACGCCGCTCCAGCTGACCGGCATGGCCCTGGCGTTCGGCGCGACGATCGCGGGGCAGATCACCCGGCGGCCCGGTCCGGACCGTACGCAGGCACGGACGCCCGCGCCTCCCGGCGGCCCCGTCGGCCACCAGGCGCACACCTGCGTGCCGTCCCGGCCGCCCGCCCCGTCGGACGCCGCGCCCCGGTCCGTCGTCCCGGCGGACCGGCCCGGAGTCCCGGAGGGCGGGACTCATGCCGGCGGACCGAGCCCGGCGAGGTGGCGCAGGGTGCCCGCGCGCCGTTCGAGCCACGCGGGGTGAAAGTGGCGCAATCAGCCATTGCCGCGTCCCGTGACGGCGCGCAGCCTGGAGGACACAGGGTGCGGGAGCGCTCCCACGCCGCGCCACGCCACGCCGCGCCGCGCGGCACGGAAGGCGGCGAGCCGGCGCCCGGAACGTCCCCGCCCCGGAAGCGCGGAAGCGCCCGAAGCAGCACCCGCACCGAGCACCACGGCACGGAAACACCACAGCACCGGGGCACCACCGCCTTGCACGCGTCCTCGTTCCTGGAGCCGACATGCCACGACGCCGCTGGACCGGATCCGTACTGCTGACCCTCCTGCTGACCGTGCTCTCCCCGCTGCCGGCCGGGGCGGCGGATCCCGTGCCGGGCGGTGCGGAACCGGTCCCGCGCGCCGCGGCCGTCCCGCTGCCCTCCCTCAGCGCCACCACCACCCAGGTCGCCTCAGGTCTGCGGCGCCCCACCGCCCTGGCCGCCCCCGACGACGGCACGGACCGCCTGTTCATCACGGAGAAGTCCGGCACCGTCCGCGTCTACCACCCGGACACCGGCCTGGCCCGCACCCCGCTCGTCGACATCACCCCGGCCGTGGACGAGTCGGGCAACGAGCGCGGTCTGCTCGGCATGGCCCTCGCCCCCGACTTCGCCGACACCCACGACCTCTACCTGGCGTACACGGCCCTGCCCGACGGAGCGGTCACCCTCGCCCGCTACCGCCTCGACGAGTCCCGGCTGGAGGTCCTGCTCTCCCAGGAGCACGCCGAGTTCAGCAATCACAACGGCGGTCAGCTCGCGTTCGGCCCCGACGGCCACCTGTACTGGAGCATCGGCGACGGCGGCGGCTCGGGCGACCCCTTCCGCTCCGGGCAGCGGCTGGACACCCTGCTCGGCAAGATCCTGCGCATCGACGTGAGCCGGGGCTGCGACCCGCTCCCGTACTGCGTCCCCGCCGGCAACCCGTTCGTGGACACGCCCGGCGCGCGCGGGGAGATCTGGCTGTACGGACTGCGCAACCCGTGGCGCTTCTCCTTCGACGCCGCCGACGGCTCGATGTGGATCGGCGACGTCGGCCAGGGACGATGGGAGGAGATCGACCACCTGGCGCCCGGCCGGGGCGGACTGAACCTCGGCTGGTCCTGCTACGAGGGCCTGGAGAGGTTCGCGAACGGCGACTGCGTGCCCGGCGAGGAGTACACGGCCCCCGTCTTCACGTACTCGCCCTACACCGGCGGGTGTTCCGTCATCGGCGGCCACGTCTACCGGGGCCGGGAGCACGCCGCCCTGCTCGGCGGCACGTACATCGCCACCGACTACTGCTCGTCCACGGTGTGGGCGCTGCGCCCGGACGGCAGCGGCGGCTACGAACAGGCCGAGATCGGGGAGATGCCGACCCAGGTGACCTCGATCGGCACCACCGCGGACGGCGAGTTCTACGTGGTGAACGACCTGCCCGGCGGCCTGCACAAGGTGTCGTTCGCGCGGGAGGAGCCCACCTGCCGGGTGGACCGGAAGGTGACGGCCTGGGGCACCGGCATGACCGTCGACCTCACCGTCACCAACACCGGCACCGCACCGGTGAACGGCTGGACGCTCCGGTTCCCGCTGGCCCTCGGACAGACGGTCGTCTCGGACTGGAACACGAACCTGACCCAGGGCGGCAACGTGATCACGGCGGCCAACGCCCCGCACAACGCCACGATCGCCCCCGGCGCGAGCGTCACCCTCGGCTACCTCACCGGCCACACCGGCGACGCGTCACCGCCGGCACGGTTCACGCTCGACGGGGACGCCTGCGCGGTGGGCCGCTGAACCGGCCAGGGGCGCCCGGCACGAAGCCGGGCGCCCCTGTGGCGCGGTGCGTGCGGGCTACGCCCCCGCGTCCGCGGCCTGGGCGCGCAGGGCGCGCTCGACTCCCGCCCGGGACTCCGACACCAGACGGCGCAGGGCCGCGTTGGGGGAGGCGGCGGTCAGCCAGGCGTCGGTCTTGTCGAGGGTCTCGCCGGAGACCTGGATGCCCGGGTAGAGGCCGACGGCGATCTGCTGGGCCATCTCGTGCGAGCGGGAGGCCCAGACGTCCGCCAGCACCTCGAAGTACCGGTCGGTGTACGGGGCCAGCAGCTCACGCTGGTCGGTCTGCACGAAGCCGGCGATGACCGCCTCCTGGACGGCGTTCGGCAGCTTGTCGGAGTCGATGACCGAGGCCCACGCCTCCGCCTTCGCCTCCTCCGTCGGCCGGGCCGCGCGGGCGGTGGCGGCGTGACGCTCGCCGGCCGCCGTCCTGTCCCGCTCGTACTCGTCCGCGATCTCCGCCTCGTCGAAGCGGCCCACCGCCGCCAGCCGCTGCACGAACGCCCAGCGCAGCTCCGTGTCCACGGCCAGCCCCTCGACGGTCTGCGAGCCGGTCAGCAGCGCCTCCAGGAGGTCGAGCTGCTCCGGGGTGCGGGCCGTCGCCGCGTACGCCCTCGCCCACGCGAGCTGGTGGTCACTCGCCGGCTCGGCGGCCCGCAGGTGGGCCAGCGTGGCGTCGGTCCAGCGGGCCAGCAGCGCCTCGCGGGCGGCCGGGTCGGTGTACAGGTCGATCGCCAGCTTCACCTGGCGGTGCAGGGACTGCACGACACCGATGTCGGACTCCTTGCCGATGCCCGACAGCACCAGCGAGAGGTAGTCGCGGGCGGGGAGTTCCGCGTCCCGCGTCATGTCCCACGCCGACGCCCAGCACAGGGCGCGGGGCAGGGACGACTCGAAGTCGCCCAGGTGCTCCGTGACGAAGGCCAGGGACCGCTCGTCCAGGCGGACCTTGGCGTAGGACAGGTCGTCGTCGTTGAGCAGGACGACCGCCGGACGGCGCTTGCCGGCCAGCTGCGGCACCTCGGTCAGCTCGCCGTCGACGTCCAGTTCGACCCGGTCGCCGCGCACCAGCTTGCCGGTCGCCGCGTCGAGGTCGTACAGGCCGATCGCGATGCGGTGCGGGCGCAGGGTCGGCTCGCCCTTCGCGCCGGCCGGGAGCGCGGGGGCCTCCTGGCGGATGGCGAAGGAGGTGATGACGCCGGCCCCCTCCTCGTCGTCCGTCTCGATCTCCGGGCGCAGGACGTTGATGCCGGCCGTCTCCAGCCACTGCTTCGACCACGTCCGCAGGTCGCGGCCGGAGGTCTCCTCCAGCGCGCCCAGCAGGTCGGACAGGCGCGTGTTGCCGAACGCGTGGCGCTTGAAGTACGCCTGCACGCCCCGGAAGAACGCGTCCTCACCCACGTACGCGACGAGCTGCTTGAGCACCGAGGCGCCCTTGGCGTACGTGATGCCGTCGAAGTTGACGAGCACGTCGTCCAGGTCGCGGATGTCCGCCATGATCGGGTGCGTGGACGGCAGCTGGTCCTGGCGGTAGGCCCAGGTCTTCATGGAGTTGGCGAACGTCGTCCACGAGTGCGGCCACTTCGAGCCGGGCGCGTCGGCCTGGCAGGCGGCCTCGGCGTAGGTGGCGAACGACTCGTTCAGCCACAGGTCGTTCCACCACTCCATGGTGACCAGGTCGCCGAACCACATGTGGGCCAGCTCGTGCAGGATCGTGGCGGCCCGCACCTCGTAGGCGGCGTCGGTCACCTTCGACCGGAACACGTACTGGTCGCGGATGGTCACCGCGCCCGCGTTCTCCATCGCGCCCGCGTTGAACTCCGGCACGAACAGCTGGTCGTACTTCTCGAACGGGTAGGCGTAGTCGAACTTCTCCTGGAACCACTCGAAGCCCTGCCGGGTCACGTCGAAGATCGCGTCCGCGTCGAGGTGCTCGGCGAGGGAGGGCCGGCAGTAGATGCCGAGCGGGACGGACTGGCCGTCCTTCTCGTAGACGCTGTGCACCGAGTGGTACGGGCCGACGATCAGCGCCGTGATGTACGACGAGATGCGCGGGGTCGGCGCGAACTCCCAGACGTTGTCGCGGGGTTCGGGCGTCGGCGAGTTGGAGACGACGGTCCAGCCCTCGGGTGCCCTCACGGTGAACTGGAAGGTCGCCTTGAGGTCCGGCTGCTCGAAGCTCGCGAAGACGCGGCGGGCGTCCGGCACCTCGAACTGGGTGTAGAGGTACGCCTGGTCGTCGACCGGGTCGACGAAGCGGTGCAGGCCCTCACCCGTGTTGGTGTAGGCGCACTCCGCCTCCACCCGGAGGACGTTGCGGCCCCTGAGCAGCCCCGGCAGGGCGATGCGGGAATCGGCGAAGACCTCCGCCGGGTCGAGGGAGTCACCGTTGAGGGTCACCTCGTGCACGGCCGGAGCGACCAGGTCGATGAACGACTCCGCGCCGTCGCCGTCCTCCGCGACGTCGAAGCGCACCGTGGTCACGGACCGGTAGGTGCCGCCCTCCTGCGCGCCGGAGAGATCGAGATCGATCTCGTACGAGTCAACGGTCAGCAGCTTCGCCCGCTGCTGCGCCTCTTCGCGAGTCAGGTTTGTGCCAGGCACGCGGTCATCTCCTCGATATGTGTGGGTTGCGTCATCCTTCCACGCGGGATCGGGATCGGGGGATGACCGAGCCGGACCATGGGGATACCCCTCGGTCGGACCTGGGGGAGGCGTCCCGGTCGCGGGGAACGCGCGCGAAGGCGGCCATGAGGGTCGCACCGGGGGTGGCTTCCTGTGCAGTGCACGGAGGCCTTCGCCGAGTGGGACGAGAGCGAGGACGCGCAGTTCCGGGACCGCTTCGCGGGGGACGGGATGACCGATGAAGCGCGGTGACATCCACTGGGTGGACTACGAACCGGCGCGGGGCGCCGAAGCCGGCACGGCGCGTCCCGGCGTCATCGTGTCGAACGACGGCGCCGACGCGGCCGTCGAGCGGGCCGGGCGGGGAGTGATCACGCTGGTGCCGCTGTCGACGGACACCTCCCGCGTCCACCCGTTCCAGGTACGGGCGCCGGCCCCGGAGAGGCCGCTGCGGCCGATCGGTGTGGTTCCGCGGCAGCGCATGGCCGAGATCGACACCGCGCTGCGGAGGCATCCGGCGCCGTGAACGGCATGCACGTGGCGGGGGCGGACACCGACCGGTGTCCGCCCCCGCCACGTGCCTGCACGTCGGCTCAGCCCTTCAGCTCGGCCGCCACCAGCTCCGCGATCTGCACCGCGTTCAGCGCGGCGCCCTTGCGGAGGTTGTCGTTGGAGACGAACAGCGCGAGGCCGTTGTCCACCGTCTCGTCGGTGCGGATGCGGCCCACGTAGGACGGGTCCTGGCCGGCCGCCTGGAGCGGGGTGGGGATGTCGGTGAGGACCACACCGGGCGCCTCGGCCAGCAGCTCGGTCGCGCGCTCCGGGCTGATCGGGCGGGCGAAACGGGCGTTGATCTGCAGCGAGTGGCCGGAGAAGACCGGGACGCGCACACAGGTGCCGGAGACCTTGAGCCCGGGAATGCCGAGGATCTTGCGCGACTCGTTGCGCAGCTTCTGCTCCTCGTCGGTCTCGTATCGACCGTCGTCGACGAGGTTGCCGGCCAGCGGCAGCACGTTGAACGCGATGGGACGCTGGTAGACGCCGGGCTCGGGGAAGTCGACCGCGGAGCCGTCATGGGTCAGCTTGTCGGCCTCGTCGATCACCTTCGACGCCTGCCCGTGCAGCTCGGCGACGCCCGCGAGACCCGAACCGGACACCGCCTGGTACGTGGCCACGACCAGCGCCTCCAGGCCCGCCTCCGCGTGCAGCGGACGCAGCACCGGCATCGCGGCCATCGTGGTGCAGTTCGGGTTGGCGATGATGCCCTTGGGCCGGTCCGCGATGGCCCGCGGGTTGACCTCGGAGACGACGAGGGGGACGTCGGGGTCCTTGCGCCAGGCCGAGGAGTTGTCGATCACGACCGGGCCCTGCGCGGCGACCTTCTCGGCCAGCGCCTTCGAGGTCGCGCCGCCGGCGGAGAACAGCACGATGTCCAGGCCGCTGTAGTCGGCGGTGGACGCGTCCTCCACCGTCACGCCGTCCAGCTCCGTGCCGGCCGAGCGGGCGGAGGCGAACAGGCGCAGCTCCGTGACCGGGAAGTTCCGCTCCTTGAGGATGCTGCGCATGACCGTGCCCACCTGACCGGTGGCTCCGACGATTCCGACCCTCACGGCGACTCCCTACTGCGTCCTGATACGTACCTGATGTGCCTGGCCGAGGCTCTTCCATGATGCGGCCGACCACGGCCCGCCTGTCCAATTCTTTGCCGTTCTGCCCGCCCACTGGGACGGCGGAGCAGGGCGGGAAGGCTGCGGACCTTCGGCCCCCACCCCGCTGACCAGGAGAAATTCAGCCACCGGGGGTCGCGGACCGCAAGGTTCCCTGCCCGGTCCGCCCTCGCCCACACGGAGATGTGATGTACGCCTCTGCCGCTCCCGGAGGCCGGTGCGAACGTTCCCGGCCCGAGTGGCGTCGTAGGAGAAACAGCGTGAGGGGGGTGGCCAGTGCTGCGCGGAAGGATCCGGCGCGGCCGGGGGGCGTACGTCGCCGGCGACGACGACCCGCTGGACGCGGCGCAGGAACGCCGGGTGCGGGCGGTGCTCGCCCTGGGCGGGGTGCCGCAGGCGGACCTGCCGGACGGGGTGCAGCAGGTCCGCCTGCGGCTGCTGGAGAGGGCCGCCGACGGGCGGGAGGCGCCGCGCGACGTCTCGGCGTGGGCGGCGGTCGTCGCCTCGAACCTCGCCATGGACTGGCACCGGGCCAAGCGCCGCCAGGAGCGGCTCGGGGAGCGGCTGGCCGCACTGCGGCCGGCCGAGGAGCCCTCCGGTGAGGAGAGCAGCGTGCTCTCCCTCGCCGTCGCCCGGGGGCTGGACCGGCTGCCCGACGCGCAGCGCCAGGTCGTCGTGCTGCGCTTCTACGCCGATCTGCCGGTGCGCTCGATCGCCGAGCAGCTCGGCGTCCCGGAGGGCACGGTCAAGAGCAGGCTGCACACGGCCGTACGGGCCCTGCGCGCCCGCCTGCACGAGGACGAGGTGGTGTGACATGACCGCCCACGACGACACCCGGGACCCTTCCGGTGAAGGGCAGGGACCCGAGTACGAGGGCGTGGACGCCCTGGCGGCCGCCCTCTTCGACGAGCTCCCCCCGGAGCCGGCCCGGCGGGACCCGGCGTTCCTGGCCGCGCGGGACGCCGCCCTCGCCGACCTGGCGGTGCTGCGTGAGCAGCTGACGGTGATCGGGGACGCCCTCGCCGGCCCGGGGGACGGTGTTCCCGCCCCGCTGACGGCGCTGCCGTCCCGCTCCGGGGACGGGCCGGGGCACCCGCCGGGCTCCCCGGACGGTACGGCCCCGTGCCCGGGGAGCGCGGGCGGCTCCCGCGCCACCCGCCGCCCCCGCCGCCGGACGGCGAAGGTCGTCCTCGGCGGGCTGGTCGCCGCTGCCGCCGCCTGCCTGGTGCTCGGCACGGGCTGGCTCGTGACGCGGGACGGGGGAGCGGCCGACTCGGCGGCACGGGGGGTGGCCGCGGACTCCAAGGAGGCGGCGGACGGATCCGCCTTCGGCAGCCCTCGCTACCTGGCCTGCGCCCGGCTGGTCGCCGAGGGCCCGGTGACGGCGGTGGAGCCGGTGCCGGGGAGCGCGGGCGTGGAGCGCGTCACGCTGGGGACGAGCCGGTACTACAAGGGCGAGGGCGAGGTCACGTTCCTCCGGGACACAGCCGGGGAGCCCCCGCTGCGCCCGGGCGACCGGGTACTGGTCGGCATGCCGCCCGGCGGCGACCACCCGGACACGGTGATCGCCGGCGAGCCGGACATCGCCCCCGAGCGGGCCCGGATCATCGCCTCGCTCCCCGAGTCGCGCACCCTGACCTGCGACTGAGCACGACGAACCGCGGCTGGGCACGACGAAGGGGCGGGCGCCCGTACGGACGCCCGCCCCCTTGGTACGTCAGCCGCTTACGGGACGACCTTGCCGATCGCCACGTTGCCGAGGCCGGCGACCGTGCCGCGCTCGTTCACCAGCTGCACGCGTCCGAAGAACGCGCGTCCCTCGGGAGCCGCCGCGGCGACGGTGACCTCGCCGGAGACGGTGGCCGTGTCGCCCGTGCCGAGCTTCACCGGCGCGGAGCCGTCGACGCCGACCGTGCCGAGCGTGGAGGAGAAGAACACGTCCAGGTAGTCGTAGTCCGTCGAACCGGCCGGGACCGAGTAGCCGTCCACCTCGATGGTGTACGTACCGGCCGCCGGGGAGGCGACGGAGACCGACTCCTCCGAGTCGCCGTCGGCGGACTGGGCGACGCGGTTGCCGGCCTGGTCGTACACGGCCAGGTCCAGGTCGGCGGCGGTGTCGGAGACGTTGCCGATGGACACGTCGAGCGACGCGGCGCCCGCGGGCACCTCGACGGTCGTCGTGTGCGTCTCACCGGTCCTGATGGCGGGACGCTCCGTCCTGGACGAGCCGAGCGGCCCGCCCACCAGCTTGCCGTCGATGCCGGCGGCCACGTTCGTCACCGTCCAGGAGGCGGTGGCCGGCGTGCCGATCTTCGCCTCGGGCACCGTCACGGTCTCCGGGGCGAAGGCCGCGCCGAGCACGGCGACGTCCAGCTTGTAGGGGTTGTCGAGCAGCGGCGACGTGCGGCGCGACTCGACCTCGATCTCCCAGACGCCCGGCTGCGGGTTCGCGTAGGAACGCACGTCGGGGCGGCAGGTGTTGGCCGGGTTGCTGTAGTTCGGGTAGCAGTTGACCGTCGAGGTCGGGTCGGCCGGGACACCGTAGGGGTGGATGGCGATGAACCGGGTCTGGCTGGTGGCCTTCAGCCCGCTCATCGCGATCTCCAGCGTCTTCGCACCCTCGGGGACGGTGACGAAGTAGGAGGTGCTGCTGTTGCGCTGGGCCGTGCCCGACGCGGAGAACGTGTGCTTCAGCGGGGCCGAGACGACCACGGTGCTGAGGATCTGGCGGTCGACACCCTCGGTGCGCGGGTCGTCCACCTCGAGGATGGCGCTCTTGATGCCGGCCGAACCGGGCGCGGCCTGGACCTTGACGGTGACCGGCTTGTTCAGCGGCAGCACGATGTCGTCGTCGCCGACGATGCGGAAGGTGCGGTCCGCGTTGTTCTCGATGTCCAGCTCGTGGCGGAGCGCGCGGTCGGGACCGGACGTACGGGTGATCGTGATGTCGTACGTCTTCTTCTGGCCGGCCTTCAGGCCGCCCTCACGGTCGTACAGGCCCGTGCCGAAGCCCGGGGTCTTCAGGAACTGGTCGATCGCGGTGTCGACCGGCGCCTTCACCGTGTACTGGTGCGCGGTGGCACCGTCGCGGATGGCGTCCCAGGCGTCCTCGATGTCGATGAGGCCGGCGCCCTCCTCGTAGGCCTGCACACCCTTGATGTGCTCGGCGGTGGAGGTGAGGGCGGTGCGCAGCTTCGCCGGGGTGAGGTCGATGCGCTTCTGCTTCGCGGCGGACAGCAGCAGCGCGGCGGCGCCGGTGGCCTGCGGGGAGGCCATCGAGGTGCCCTGGAGCATGCCGTAGCCGGCCGGGAGGCCGTAGCCCGCCTCGGCGACCGGGGCGCCCGGGGACCACGTCTGGATGGTGTTGATCGCGGCGCCGGGGGCGACCAGGGTCGGCGTGAAGCCGCCGTCCTCACGCGGACCGCGCGAGGAGAAGGGCATCATGTCGTACTTGGTGCGGACCTCGGAGCCGTAGTTGGCGGCCCAGGTCTCCTTGGAGACGGTCGCGCCGACGGAGATGACCTTGTCCGCCAGGGCGGGGTCGCCGATGGTGTTGGCGCCGGGGCCGGAGTTGCCCGCGGAGATCACCAGCTGGACGCCGTAGGTGTCGATCAGCCGGTTGTAGAGCTCCACGCGGGCGTTGTTGCCGTCGTTGAGCGCCGGCAGACCGCCGATGGACATGTTGACGATGTCGACACCGCGCTTGGTGACGAGGTCGATCATGCCCTCGGTGAGCGCCACGTTGGTGCAGCCGCCGGACCAGGTGCAGGCGCGCGAGGAGACCAGCTTCGCGCCGGGGGCGGCGCCGTCCATCCGGCCGCCGAACAGGCCGTTGGCGGCCGTGATGCCGGCGACGTGCGAGCCGTGCGAACCCTCGATGACACCGATGTTGACGAAGTCGGCCTTCTTGCCGGTCCAGTCGCCGCCGTAGGGGTCCATCGGGACGTCCTTGCGGATCTCCACGACGAACGGCTGACGCTCCACGACATCGGTCTTGGGGTCGTCGGTGCCGAAGTACCCGATCTGGAAACCGTCCTTGTACGGCTTCATCGGGGTGTCGTCGGAGAAGTCCCGGTTGTTGTTCAGGTCGACGCGGACCGTGCCGGCCTGCGCGTCGTAGAGCATGCCCCAGGAGTCGGTGGTGTCGCCGTCGCGGTTGGCGTCGCCGTTCGCGTCGCCGCCGGTGGTGTACGACTCCAGGAACGTGCTGATCTGGTACGTGCCCGCCGGGGCCGTCCAGGTCGCGCCGCCGTAGGTGAAGGTGGGGCCGGAGACCGAGGACACCATCGGGCGCCAGGTCCGGTCGTTGTCGACGATCGGGTCGGTCGCCGTCACCCAGTCGACGATCTTGCGCTCGCCGGTGGTGGTCTTCTGCAGCGCGGGGTGGCCGAGGTCCACACCGGAGTCGAGGATGCCGATGGTGACGCCGCGGCCGTCCGCCTTCGGGTTGTCCTCGACGAAGTCGACGGCGCCGGTCTCGAAGGACGGGTTGTACGGGTTCTTCGCGGGCGTCCGCTTGTCGGGGCCGGGGTAGGTCTTCTGGCCGCCCTTGCCCTTGCCCTTGGCGCTCTTCGTGGTGTCCGCGGCCGGCGTCGGGTCGTCCAGCGGGATCTCGTCGCGCAGGTCCACGCCGTGCACGGAGGCCAGCTTGGTGGCGGCGGCGATCGCCGCGTCGGCCTGGGCGGTGGGGACGGTGGCGCGGACGTAGCCGAGCTTGTCGTCGGTCCGGCCGACCGAGCCGCCCTTGACCGCGTTCAGCTGCTCGGCGACCTGCTCGGTCCTGCCGGGAGCGGTGGCGATCATCATCGTGACGTGCTTGGCGCCGTCGGCCTTGGCCTCCGCGAGCAGGTCCGCGTCGTCCGAACCGAGCTTGTCGTGCGCGGACTTGACGTCGGCGTCGGCCGGCGCGGCGGGCGGGGTGTCGGCGGCGAAGGCCAGCGGGACGGGCCCGGCCGCGGAGAGCGCGGCGACGAGACCGGCGGCCACGGCGATGCGGGCCACGCGTCTGGTGCCCGATATGGAATCGCGCTGGGGGGAGTTGGTCATCGGCATCCCTTGTAAGTAAAGGAACGATCGGCAGCGACCGGAGCCGATCGACCCTGGCCGCGACGGTCCGGAAGGCGATCCCGGAACGATCGTTGAGCCTTACGCAAGGGACGGATGTTTGGCGAGAGTTGTCGGAAAGGGAAATGGAGGTGTGGGGAAAACCCCCGGTGTGCTTATGAGGAGATGAGCGGCGAAGCCGACAAGTCGCCGTCCGGTGTGCGGGTTACCGTCATCCCATGCGACGAAGGGTGCGGGTGGCGGCCTACGCCGTGGTGGTGCGCGACGGACAGCTCCTGCTCGCCCGTTCCCCGGGCCCCGGCGGTGTCCCCGAGTGGGTGCTGCCGGGCGGGGGCACGGAACACGGCGAGGACCCCTGCGACACCGTGCGGCGGGAGGTGGAGGAGGAGACCGGCCACCTGGTGGAGGTCACCCGCCTGCTCGGCGTGCACTCCACCCGCCGCACCTTCCCCGCCCGCCTCGGCCGTGCCGTCGACCACCACGGGATACGCCTGCTCTACGAGGCCCGCGTCACCGGCGGCGAGCTCCGCGACGAGGTCGGCGGAACCACGGACCACGCCGCCTGGCAGCCCCTCGACGCCGTCCCCGGCCTGGTTCGGGTCCGCCTCGTCGACATCGCCCTGCGCCTGTGGCGCGAACGCCCGCCGACGGGCCGGGTGGCGCCGTAGCGGCCGGTGCGGGCCTGTCCGGCCACGGCCTAGCGGGGTGAGACGACGACGTACGCCGCCGGGTCACGGTCGGCCGCGGTGGTGAGGGCCGTGCGGACCACGGCCGCCTGCTGCTCCGCCGAGTCCCGCAGCCCTCGCGGGGTGATGTGGACGACCGTGATGCCGAGGCGCTCCAGGAGCTCGCGCCTGCGGGCGTACTCCGTCCACTCCACGTCGTCCTGAGGGCGCGGGCCCGGACGGGGCGCACGGGTGTCCAGCTCCACCGCCACCGCCTGCTCCGGCCAGTACGCGTCCAGCCCGCCGAGACGGGGGCCGCCCGGCAGATGCAGATCGACGTTCCAGCACGGGTCCGGCAGTCCGTGGTCGCGCACCATCCGGTACAGCCGCGCCTCCGCCAGTGCCCGGCCCTCGGCCAGCAGCGAGTCCACCGCGTCCACCACGTGCGGCCGGTTCAGCAGCTTCGCGCCCGTCAGCTCCCGTACCACCGCCGCCGGTTCGCAGTGGCCCCCGCGCACCGCCTCCGTCAGCAGCCGGCGCACCACGGCGGCGTCCTCGATGCCCGCCACCGCGTCGGCCAGCGCACGCGGCACGGGTGCCACCGGCAGGCCGGTGACCTGTTCCGGGACGGGCAGGGCCGGCGTGCGGATGATCCGGGCGCAGCCCGTCGAGCGCAGCCGGCGCGGTCGCGGGACCAGGACGTCGATGACCTCCAGGGACGGCAGCGGGGGAGCGGAGGCGAAGCCGTGCAGGGTCAGCGCCGCCGGCCCGGTGATCATCGCCTCGCCGTAGGGGGACGCGGGCGGCTCGTCCGTGCCGGGCTGGACGGGGACGCTCACGGTCCGCTCCCGGGCCGCGTACAGCAGCACCGCGTGCAGCCGCTCCTCGCTGGTCGGCGGGCCTGGGTGGAGCAGGACGACGCCCGGCAGGAGCTGCTGCCAGGGCCCGCCGGGCCGGCACTGCTCCCCGGCCGCCGAGGCCGAGACGCCGTGGGCGCGCAGCTGCGTGTGGGTCAGCACGCGGCGTCCGGTGGTGAGGTGGTGCAGGGGGCGGGGGGAGAGCGGCGTGTTGTGGTTCATGACCGGCAATTTCCCGCCTCCGGCCCGCCTCCGAACCCCTGTTACACGTCCGTCGACGAACAAGGACAAGCCCGGACTGAAGGACGCGTGTTCGGATGCCGAAACCCCTGGTCCGTTCGGGTGAGGACCAGGGGTTACGGCTTGATTGCCCGCGTTCGGTAACGACCGCTGACACCAGTACGGGCCCGGCGACGGAAGGCGCCGCCGGGCCCCGCCGGGCGGCCGCCGGGCCCCGCCGTGCCACCGGGTCCCGCGGTGGTGGCCGGCGTCAGCCGGCCGCGGTGTCGCAGGCCTGGCCGCGCAGGGCGCGGGCCAGGTCGTCGCGGGCTTCCAGGACCAGGCGGCGCAGGGCCGGGGCCGTGTCCTCGTGGGAGGCGAGCCAGGCGTCCGTCGCGTCCAGCGTCGCCTGCGAGTCCTCCAGGGAGGGGAACAGGCCCCGGACCACGTCCATGCCGATCTGGATGGACCGCTCGCTCCACACCCGCTCGATCGCCGCGAAGTACTTCTCCGCGTACGGCGCGAGCAGCTCCCGCTGGGACGGCTGGGCGAAGCCCGAGATCGTCGCCTCCACCAGCGCGTTGGACAGCGCGTCCGACTCCACCACCCGCGCCCAGCACTGCGCCTTGACCGCCGCCGACGGGCGGGCGGCCAGGCAGCGCACGTGGTGCCGCTTGCCGGAGGCGGTGTCGTCGCGGGCCAGCTCCTCGTCCAGCCGCTTCTCGTCCGCCACCCCGCGGGCGGCCAGCGGCTCCAGGAACGCCCAGCGCAGCTCCTGGTCCACCTCGAGCCCCGGCAGGGTCACCGTGCCGTCCAGCAGCGAGGCCAGCAGCTCGAAGTCGGCCGGCGCGTCCGCCGTCCGGGCGAAGAACCTCGCCCACGCCAGCTGGTGCTCGCTGCCCGCCTCGGCGGCCCGCAGCCCGGCCGAGGCGCCCTCGGCGAGCCGCCGCCCGGCCCGCTCCCGCCGCTCGGGCGCGGTGTAGTGCACGGCCGCCGACTCCGCCCACGCGTGCAGCATCTGCAGCACGCCGATGTCCGTCTCGCGGCCCGCGAACCGCAGCACCAGCTCGGTGAACTCCCGGGCGGGCAGCAGCGCGTCCCGCGTCATGTTCCACAGCGCCGACCAGCACAGCGCGCGGGCCAGCGGGTCGGTCAGCTCACCCAGGTGCTCCCGCAGCGTCGCCAGCGACGTCTCGTCGAAGCGGGTCTTGCAGTACGTCAGGTCGTCGTCGTTGACCAGCACCAGCTCCGGCGCGTCCGCGCCCGCCAGCTCCGCCACGACCGTTCGCGCCCCGTCGACGTCCGTCTCGGCCCGCGCGTACCGCTCCAGCGTGCCCGCCTCCGTGCGCCGGTAGAGGCCCACCGCGACCCGGTGCGGGCGCAGCTCGGGGTGCGACTCGGCGGCCTCCTGCACGACGGCCAGCTCGTCGATCCGCCCGTCCGCGCTCAACAGCACCTGGGGCGTGAGGGAGTTGACGCCGGCCGTCTGCAGCCAGGAGCGGGCCCACGCGCCCATGTCCCGCCCGCTGGTCTCCTCCAGTACCGACAGCAGGTCACCCAGGCGCGTGTTGCCGTACGCGTGCCGCTTGAAGTAGCGGCGGGCGCCCTCCAGGAAGGCGTCCTGGCCGACGTACGCCACCAGCTGCTTGAGCACCGAGGCGCCCTTGGCGTAGGTGATGCCGTCGAAGTTGAGCTTGGCGTCCTGCAGGTCGCGGATGTCCGCGGTGATCGGGTGCGTCGAGGGCAGCTGGTCGGCGCGGTACGCCCACGCCTTGCGGCGGTTGGCGAAGGTGATCCAGCCGTCGGTGAAGCGGGTCGCGCCGACCAGTGAGAAGGCGCCCATGAAGTCGGCGAAGGACTCCTTCAGCCACAGGTCGTCCCACCACTCCATGGTGACCAGGTCGCCGAACCACATGTGCGCCATCTCGTGCAGGACGACGTTGGCCCGGCCCTCGTACGACGCCCGCGTCACCTTGCCCCGGAAGATGAACTCCTCGCGGAAGGTCACCATCCCCGGGTTCTCCATCGCGCCCAGGTTGTACTCCGGCACGAACGCCTGGTCGTACTTCCCGAACGGGTACGGGTAGTCGAAGTGGTCGTGGAAGAAGTCCAGGCCCTGCTTGGTCACCAGGAACACGTCGTCGGCGTCGAAGTGCGGGGCGAGCCCCTTGCGGCACATCGCGCCGAGCGGGACCTCCAGGCGCGTGCCGTCCTCGAAGACCCGCTCGTAGGTGTCGGTCACGTAGTGGTACGGGCCCGCCACCACGCAGGTGATGTACGTGGAGATCGGCTTCGTCTCCGCGAACCGCCACACCCCGTCGGTGAGTTCACCGGCGCCGTTGCTCCACACCGTCCAGCCCTCGGGCGCCCGCACCTCGAAGCGGTACGGGGCCTTGAGGTCGGGCTGCTCGAAGTTGGCGAAGACCCGGCGGGCGTCGGCGGGCTCGTACTGGGTGTACAGGTACACCTCGCCGTCCTCGGGGTCGACGAAGCGGTGCAGGCCCTCGCCGGTGCGGGAGTAGGCGCACCGCGCGTCGACGACCAGCTCGTTCTCGGCGGCGAGGTCCTCCAGCAGCAGGCGCGAGCCGTCGAAGACCTGGCCGGGGTCGAGGTCCCGCCCGTTCAGTGACACGGCCGTCACGGCCGGCGCGATCAGGTCCGCGAAGCTGCTCGCGCCCGGCTCGGCGCAGCGGAACCGCACGGTGGTCACGGAGCGGAAGGTGCGCGGGCCCTCGCCACCGCTGTCGCCGACCGCCGACCGCAGGTCGAGGGACACCTCGTACCCGTCGACGGACAGCAGTGCTGCCCGCTCCCGGGCCTCGTCGCGGGTCAGGTTCTCACCGGGCACGGGCGGACTCCTCATGCGTCGTCGACAGGGATGTACAGCACCGATCCTGCCATGCGCCCCTGACGCGGGGCAGCCGGGAATGGCCGGGACGGGCCCCGGCGTTGTCATCGGGAGATGCCGCCTTCCCGAGGAGTGACATGTCGGACAAGTCTCCCGCCACGCCCGTCGACTTCTGGTTCGACCCGCTGTGCCCCTGGGCCTGGATGACCTCGCGCTGGGTGCGGGAGGTGGAGAAGGTGCGGGACATCGAGGTCCGCTGGCACCTGATGAGCCTCGCGGTCCTCAACGAGGACCGGCTCGACGAGCTCCCCGACGAGTACCGCGAACTGCTGGAGACCAAGGCCTGGGGTCCCGTGCGGGTCGTCATCGCGGCGCAGGAGGAGCACGGCGCACAGGTGCTCGGCGACCTCTACACCGCGCTCGGCACCCGCATCCACAACAAGGACGAGGGCCCGGGCAGGGAGACGGTCGCCGCCGCCCTGAAGGACGTCGGCCTGCCCGACTCCCTCATGGACCACTGGGACTCCACCCCGTACGAGCCGCAGCTGCGAGCCTCCCACCAGGAGGGCATCGACAAGGTCGGCCAGGACGTCGGCACGCCCGTGATCGCGGTCCCCGGCGCCGACGGCGAGCAGATCGCCTTCTTCGGCCCCGTCGTCACCCCCGCCCCCCAGGGCGAGGAGGCAGGCCGCCTGTGGGACGGCACCCTCGCGGTCGCCTCCGTCCCCGGTTTCTACGAGATCAAGCGCAGCCGCACGAAGGGTCCCGACTTCAGCAACCTGTGAGGCTCACTCCGGCAGCAGTTTGACCGGTTCGGGGAAGGGGCGCTGCTGGAAGGGTCTGCGCAGGTTCCGGCACAGTGTTCCGGCGTCCGCGTCCAGCACGTTCACGCACATCCAGAACTCGTGCACGGCCCGCAGGCCCAGCTGCTCCTTGGCCCTGGCCTGCTCCGCCCCGGTGAGCTGCCGGTGCGGATGCCGCCCCTTGCACGTGGGGCAGCTCAGGGTCCGTGTCCTGGGTGTCGCCATTGCCCAACGATGACCCGGATCGCCGCATACCGGAAGCCCCCGCGAGTCATGTCCTCGCGGGGGCTTCCCTCATTCCGCCTGCCGGGTGAACGGTGAGAAGGCGACCACGGGGCAGGACGCTTATTGCGTATCACTTGCAACTACACGCTAGCAGCGGAAGCCGCCGCGGAAGGTCCTCCGGGCACACGAAACGGCCCCCGCGTCCGCACGCGAGGGCCGTCGGGAAGGGTGGGCGGACGGGTCAGCCCCGGTCCCGCGTCCGTGCCCGTGTCCGCTGCCAGGCGTACCCCACCGCCGCCAGCGCCAGTGTCATCCCGCCGGTCGAGTAGAGCTGCACCCGGGTGTCCGGCTCCCGTGCCATGAGCACGAAGACCGCCGCCATGCCGGCCAGCGCCACCCACGTCAGCCACGGGAAGGCCCACATCCGCACCGCGAGCCTCCCCGGTGCCTCGCGCTCGAGCCGGCGGCGCAGCCGCAGCTGGGAGACGGCGATGAAGATCCAGACGACCAGGATCACCGCGCCGATCATGTTCAGCAGCCAGGTGAACACGTCGTCGGGCCGCCAGTAGCTCAGCAGCACGCACAGGAAGCCGAACACGGAGGAGGCCAGCACGGCGGTCCGCGGCACCCCGCCCGACACCCGGCTCAGGGCCCTGGGGCCGTGCCCGCGCTCCACCAGCGAGTAGCCGATGCGCGAGGCGCCGTAGATGTTGGCGTTCATCGCGGACAGCAGCGCCACCAGCACCACCACGTTCATCAGCTGGCCGGCGCCCGGGATGCCCAGACGGTCCAGGGCGGCGACGTACGGGCCGTCCTCGACGACGGCGGGGTCGTCCCACGGGACCAGGGTGACGACGACCGCCATCGAGCCGATGTAGAACAGCGCGATCCGCCACATCGCCGTGCGGACCGCGCTCGCCACGCCCTTGACCGGGTTCTCCGACTCGGCCGCCGCGATGGTCACCGTCTCCAGGCCGCCGTAGGCGAAGAGGGAGGCGAGCAGGCCGATCACCAGGCCCTCGCCGCCGTGGGGGAGGAAGTCGGTGAGGTTCGAGGCGCCCGGCGAGTCGGTGCCCGGCAGCACACCGGCGACGGCCAGCACGCCGAGGCCCAGGAACAGGGCGATCGCACCGACCTTCAGGGCGGCGAACCAGAACTCGAACTCGCCGAAGTTCTTCACCGCGGCGAGGTTCGTGCCGCAGAAGACCACCATGAACAGCGCCACCCACGCCCACTCGGGCGTGCCCGGCAGCCAGCCGGTGACGATCTTCGCGGCGCCGATGCCCTCCAGCCCCACCGCCGTGCACAGCAGTATCCAGAAGGCCCAGCCGGCGGTGAACCCCGCCCACGGGCCGAAGGCCCGCTCGGCGTGCGCGGAGAACGAACCCGAGGACGGATAGGCGGCGGACATCTCGCCCAGCATCCGCATCACCAGCATCACCAGGAGGCCGGAGAGGGTGTAGGCGAGGACGATGGAGGGCCCGGCGGCGGCGATACCCGCGCCGGAGCCGACGAACAGGCCGGCGCCGATCACCCCGCCGAGGGCGATCATCGACAGGTGGCGCTGCTTCAGGCCGTGCGAGAGGGAGGCGCCGTCCGGTTCCGGGGGCGTCTCGACGGTGGTGCGGGGCATGGGCGCGGCTCGTCCAATGCGGGAGATGACAAAACGCCGCCCAGTCTGGGCGGCCTCCCCGCGATCACGGGGAGGCCGCCCAGCATGTGGACGGCGCTCATCCGGAGGGTGATGCTCCGGTCACCTGGGGGTCCCGGTCACGAGCCCCGGCCACGGGCCCCGGCCACCCGCACGGTCACGCCGCGACCGTCGTGTAGTGCGAGGCGTCCCCCTCGATCGCGTAGGACCGCTCGCCCTCGATGCCGACGGGGACGTCACCGGCGACCGTCACCCGGTGCAGCCGGCGCGGCAGGCCGTCGTAGTTGTCGATGGCGTAGTGCTGCGTGATGCGGTTGTCGAACAGCACGAGCTGGTTCGGCGACCAGCGCCAGCGCACCACGTTCTCCGGCCGGGTGACGTACGCCTGGAGCAGGTCGAGCACCTTGCGGGACTCGCCCCGCGACAGGCCGACGACGCGCTGCGCGAACCCGCCGATGAACAGCCCGCGCTCCCCCGTGAGGGGGTGGACGCGCACCACCGGGTGGGCGGTGCGGTAGGTGAGGGACGTGAACTGGGCGCGCCGGGCCGCCTCCGCCTCGTCCACGGCCTCCTCCGGTACGGCGTAGTCGTAGTCGTTGGTGTGCTCGGCCCACAGGGTGTCGGCGAGCCCGCGCAGCGGCTCGGGCAGGTCGCGGTAGGCGGCGGCCGCGTTCGCGATCAGCGTCTCGCCGCCGTAGGGCGGGATCGTGATGCTGCGCAGGGTGCTGGCCTGCGGCGGGTTGAGGACGAAGGTGACGTCCGTGTGCCAGGTGTTGGCGGCACGGCCGCCCTCGCTGTCGACCGGCAGCACGCTCGGGGCGCCGTCGACGGCGGGCACGGTGGGGTGGGCGCCGGTGAGGTCGCCGAAGTGCCGGGCGAAGGCCTGCTGTCCCGCGTCGTCCAGGTTCACGTCGTCGAAGAGGAGGGCCTTGTGCTCGTTCAGGGCGTCGCGGATCGCGGTGACGGTCCCGGGGTCGAGCGGCCGGGAGATGTCGACGCCGGAGACCTGGGCGCCGATGTTCGCGGTCACCTTGGTGATCTTGAGGTCGGTCATGGGTGCGGGTTCCTTTCCGGAGGGGCCGGATCAGACGAGAGCGGCGGTGGTGGCGGTGGTGGTGTGCTGGTTGGCGGGGCGCGGGAGGCCGTAGCGCTCGCGCAGGGTCCGCCGGGGGCCGTACTCCGTGCGGAGCAGCCCGCGGGCGCGCAGGATCGGGACGACGTGGTCGACGAAGGCGTCGAGGCCGGACGGCAGGACGGGCGGCATGATGTTGAAGCCGTCGGCGGCGCCGAGCGAGAACCACCGCTCGATGATGTCGGCGACCTGCTCGGGCGTGCCCGCGAAGGTCAGGTGGCCGCGCCCGCCGCCGAGCCGCCCGATCAGCTGCCGCACGGTGAGCCGCTCGCGCCGGGCCAGCTCCACGACGAGCGTGTAGCGGCTCTTGGCGCCCTCGATGGCCTCCTCCGGCGGCAGCCCGTCGGGCAGTCGGGCGTCCAGGTCCAGCGAGCCGGGCGCCAGGCGCAGCAGCTCCTCGAGGTGGCGCACCCCGTGCTCGTGCACGATGTGCTCCTCCAGCTCCCGCTCCAGCCGCCGCGCCTCCGCCTCGGTGGAGCCGAGGACGGGCACGATGCCGGGCAGCACCTTGATGTGGTCCGGGTCGCGGCCCTCCGCCGCCGTACGGGCCTTGAGGTCGGTGGAGAAGTCCCGCGCCCCGGCGAGGGTCTGCTGGGCGGTGAACACCGCCTCCGCGTACCGGGCGGCGAACCGCTTGCCGTCCTCGGAGGAGCCCGCCTGCACGAGCAGCGGGTAACCCTGCGGCGTACGGGGCACGTTGAGCGCGCCCTCCACGCCGAAGTACGTCCCCCGGTGCCGGGGCGGGTGGATCCGGTCGTCGTCGCCCCAGACCCCGGCCGCCTTGTCGGCGACGATCGTGTCGTCCTCCCAGCTGTCCCACAGCAGACGGGCGACGTCGAGGAACTCGGCGGCCCGCGCGTACCGTTCGGCGTGCGCGGGCTCCGCTTCCAGGCCGAAGTTGCGGGCCGCCGAGGCACCGGCGGTGGTGACGATGTTCCAGCCGGCCCGGCCACCGCTGATGATGTCCAGCGAGGCGAACCTGCGGGCCAGGTTGTAGGGGGAGTTGTAGGACGTCGATGCCGTCGCGATCAGCCCGATGTGTTCGGTGGCCGTCGCCAGCGCGGTCAGCAGGGTGAGCGGTTCCAGCGCCCCGGCCGGCCGCTGGGCCACGCTGTTCCACAGCTGGGGACCGTCGGCGAGGAACAGCGAGTCGAAGGTGCCCCGCTCGGCGGTCCGGGCGAGGCGTACGTAGTGGTCGAGGTCGACGTGCGCGTACGGATCGCTCTCGGGGAGCCGCCAGGAGGCCTCGTGGTGGCCGGTGTTCATGAGGAAGGCGTTGAGGTGGAGCTTCCGGGTCATGAGGGGTCCCTCCTTCAGGACGTGGACGGGCAGTGGTGTGCGGACGAGGGTGGCCGTGCCCGGCCCGTCGCGGGCCGGGGCGGTGGGGGCGGGGCCGGGGCGGTGGCCCTCGAAGGGCGGACGGTGTTCACGTCACGGCCTCGGTCACCCCGAGCGCCCGCAGCAGCCGCGTCCGGTACTCACCGTGCGCCGCCGCCTCACGCTCGATCGCCAGGTCGAGCCCGATCCGCCCCCGCTCCAGCACCAGCACCCGGTCCGCCAGGGCCACCGCCTCGTCCACGTCGTGGGTCACCAGCAGCACCGAGGGGCGGTGCCGTTCCCACAACTGCCGCAGCAGCGCGTGCATCCGGATGCGCGTCAGCGCGTCCAGCGCCCCGAACGGCTCGTCGGCCAGCAGCAGTTCCGGCTCCCGCACCAGTGAGCGGGCGAGCGCGGCACGCTGGGCCTCACCGCCGGACAGCTCGTTCGGCCAGGCGCGTTCCCGGCCGGCGAGACCGACCTCGGCGAGCGCCGCACGGCCGCGCTCCTCGGCGTCCCTGCCGCCGAGCCCCAGCAGGACGTTGGGCAGGATGCGCCGCCAGGGCAGCAGCCGGGAGTCCTGGAAGACCACCGATACCCGCTCGGGCGCGGTGAGCGTGCCGCTGCCGGCGACCCCGTGGTCGATGCCCGCGACGGCGCGCAGCAGGGTGCTCTTGCCGGAGCCGCTGTGCCCGAGCAGCGCGGTGAACTGCCCGGCCGGCAGGTCCAGGTCGATGCCGTCGAGGACGGTGCGCCCCTCGAAGGACCGGGTGAGGCCGCGCAGCCGCACGGCGGGCCGGGTCAGCTGCTCAGTGTGCGGCGCCATGACAGCACCCTCCGTTCGATCAGGCGGACGGCGGTGTCCGAGACCAGGCCGAAGACGCCGTAGACGACGAGACCGACGAGGATCACGTCCGTCCGGCCGTAGTTCTGGGCCTGGAACATCAGGTAGCCGAGTCCGCTGGTGGCGTTGATCTGTTCGAGCACCACGAGGCCCAGCCAGGAGCCGGTCACCCCGAGCCGCAGGCCGACGAAGAAGCCGGGCAGCGCGCCGGGGACGACGACCTGCCGGATGAAGGCGGGCCGCGACAGGCCCTGCACCTCGGCCAGTTCCACGAAGCGGTGGTCGATGCCGGCCAGCGCGGCGTGCGTGTTCAGGTAGATCGGGATGTAGACGACGATGGCGATGATCGCGATCTTGAACGTCTCGCCGATGCCGAGCCACAGGATGAACAGCGGGATCAGACCGAGGGTGGGCACCGCCCGGTTCAGCTGCACGCTGCCGTCGATCAGCGCCTCGCCGGTCCGGCTGAGCCCGGAGGCCAGCGCGAGGACGATGCCCGCGGTCAGGCCGATCACGAAGCCGGAGCCCGCGCGCCGCAGCGAGGTGAGGATGTCGCCCGGCAGGGTGCCCTCGGTCCACAGCCGGGTGCCGGTCTCCAGCACCGTCCAGGGCGCGGGGATCGCGCCGGGGTCGAGCTGTCCGGCGGCGGAGGCGGCGGCCCACAGGACGAGGACGAGCGCGGGGCCGAGGAGCCGGGTGGCGGGCAGCCGTTTGCCGGGGGAGAGGCGCCGGCGCCGGCGGACCCGGTGCCCTTCCTCGACGGCGGGGGGCGGGGCGGTCCCGGGCGCGGTTCCGGTGGTCGTGGTGACGGCGGTCATGTCCGGTACTCCTCGGGTACGGCCTCGGCGGCGAGGGACTCGAAGCGCCGGTCGAAGAGGGTGGTGACGTCGAACTCCTTCACGTAGCCGCCCTCCGCGAGCAGATCGGCGGTCTCCTGCTCCCAGGCGATCGCCTCCTCCCAACCGGGGGAGAACAGCGGCTTGTTCGCGAGCTCGGTGATCGACTCGGCCTGGGCGGGGGTGAGGTTCTGCGTCTTGACGTAGTACTCCCGGTTCCATACGTCGGGGTGTTCGTACTGCCACACCGCGCCCCGGGCCCAGTACGGGATGTACGCGGCGACGG
>NZ_BMUC01000001.1:363877-377020 GCF_014649995.1 Streptomyces griseoflavus
CGGCGGCCTTCGCCCGGTCGGCCAGCACCGTCGTGGGCGCCCACAGCAGGTTGAGCAGGTCCACCACGTCGGTGGGGATGGTGCGGGCCCCCCGGGAGCCGTACTGCTTCAGATAGGACGGCGCCTGGCTGATGCCGAGCGGCGCGATGTCGACCTGGCCCGACTGCAGGGCGGTGAGGAACTGGTTGCTGGTCAGCGGGATCAGCTCGGCGTCGTCGTACTCCAGCCCGGCCTCCTTCAGGGCGCGCAGCAGGACGACGCCCTGGGCCTGCCCCTGGGAGAACGCGAGCCGCTTGCCGCGGAAGTCCCGCGCCGTGCGGATGTCGCTGCCGGGCCGGGTGGCGAAGAGGTAGTTGGGCCTGCGGGTGATGTTGATCGCGACGATCTTCGCGTCGAAGCCCTGGTAGTGGGCCTGGATCGGCGGGATGCCGGCGTTGTTGGCGAGGTCGAGGGACTGGGCGCGGAAGGCGTTGATGACATCCGGACCGGCCCCGATGTTCAGCCAGTCGGCCACCTCGAAGGGCAGGTCGTCGAGTCCGGCGAGCTTCAGCTGGATCTGCTGGAAGTTCTCGAACGAGGAGATCTTCAGGCTCGTACCGGCCGGGACCTTCGTGGCCAGGGGCGCCTTCAGGGACGCCTCGTCGGCCGCGGCGCCGGCCTCGGCGCAGCCGCTCAGTCCGGCGGCGGCGGCGGTGACACCGAGCACGGAGGCGAGGAAGCGCCGCCGGTCGAGACGGGGCGCGGGGGGTGCGGGCATGAGGGAGCTCCCGGAGTTCACACAAATGACACAGGGCAGGAAGGCAGGCTGAATTCAGGGCGGAAAAACCGCGGAAGGGAATTCACGCAGAGAGGGACGGACGCTGCGGATGCTCGCGCGTCAACGTGTCAGCAACAGAGGGTGCGACAGCTCATGACCAGCATGTTCCTGTCCAGGGAAGAGGTCTGTCAATATTCGGAGTTTTTGAATTAATTACGCTCAGGTGAAACGGCGAGAGGGTCCCGGTAGAGGACGTCCAGAGCCACCGAACCACCGGCCACGGCCAGGAGCGAATCCGGGAAACTCGTCGGTACGACCGTGACGGCCCGCTCGTCGTCGAGCTCCCCGCGCAACGCCGCGAGGCAGTCCGGCCGGTGCAGGACACCGGTCTCGGTGACGACGACGCTCTCCGGGTTGAGGACATCGGTCAGCAGGCCCACCGCGCGCCCCGTCATACGGGCCCGCTCCCGCAGCAGCCGTACCGCCTCCGGGTGCCCGGCCGCCGCCGCGTCGACGATCCGCGCCGAGTCCGTGACGTCGCGGATTCCGGCCTGCCGGGCCCGCCGGCACAGCGTGCGCTCGCTCAACTCGGCCTGGAGGCAGCCGGTCCGGCCGCACGGGCAGGGCTCGGTACCGCCCGCGAGCGGCAGATGGGCGATCGCGCCCGCCTGCGAGCGGGGGCCGTGGTGCACCTCGTCGTGGGTGGCGAACGCCGCGTCCACCAGGTTGCCGGCGAACAGCAGCAGCACACTGCGGCTGCCGCGCGCCGCCCGCCCGAACAGCCGCTCCGCGCCGACCAACGCCCGCGCGTGCCCGTCCACATGGACCGGCAGCCCGGTGTGCGCGCCGAGCGTCTCCCGTACCGCGACGTCCCGCCAGCCGAGCAGCGGATGCTCGACGACGGTGCCGGCCTGCCGGTCCACCCAGCCGCCGGCCGCGAAGCCGACCGCCAGCGGGCGCGCGCCCGGCAGCCCGTCCAGCAGCGCCGCCAGGGTGTCCGCGGCCCGCGCCAGCACCCGGGACGGCTCGGTGTCCGCGTGCGGCAGCCGCCGCTCGGCGACCACCCGGCCGCGCGGATCGAGCAACGCCACCGTGGTGTACGGCACGGACACGTGCACCCCGCCCACCACCAGCCGCGACGCGTCCACGTCCACCGGCACGTGCGGCCGGCCGACCCCTCCCGACCGGCGGGGAGCGGCGGCCTCCCGGACGAGCCCCAGCCGTGCCAGACGGGCGCAGTGGTCGGTCACCGCGGCGGGCGACAGCCCGGTGAGCCGGGCGATGGTGCTGCGCGCCACCGGCCCGTGCTCCAGCACGGACCGCAGCACCACACTGGCGCTGGTGCGCCGCCGGTCGGGATCGGCGGCACGCGGTACGGGAGCGGAGGAGGGGAGGGAACGGGAAGGGGGTGCCACGGTACGAAGCATGGGGAACTTCCTCGGGAACGGGTCCGACACTGCGCCGTCGTACGGGAGTCGGGGCGCACCGGATCCGCTCGGCCGCGCCCCGCTAGAGGAGGCGACAGGCGGCCGCGCCGACACGTCGCAGATCGACGTGGCGACGCGAGGTGAAGTTCCGGGACTGGGCGACCATGGCTCGAAGCTAGCAAACGGCCCCCGGCCCTGCCCAGACGGCGACCGACGGGCGAGACGACGGCCGCGCACCCCGGCGGCCCGTTTGGCGGTTCCCTACAGCCGCCGTCGTCCGGCCGGGTGTTGGCGACACCACCTCACCTCAGTGACCGGCGTCACCCCGTACCCCTGGCGGCCACCGTTCTTTGTCCGGAGCCCACCAAGTCCGTGTTCGTGCCTTTGTCGAGCGCTGACGGTGATCGGTGCGGGGGAGCCGGTATAGCGTCGCGGTGTCCCCAACCGTCCTCACCTCCGCGGAGACCCCATGAGCACCGCTTCCGTCACGTCCGCCCGATCCGGACTGGTCCTCGCCGACCTGGTGCCGGCCTCCCGCGTCCGGGACGCCGCGCTCGTGCTCGGCGGTGCCGCGTTCACCGGCCTGGCCGCCCAGATCGCGGTGCCCGTTCCCGGCTCCCCGGTGCCGGTGACCGGCCAGACCTTCGCGGCGCTCCTCGTCGGCACCACCCTCGGCGCGCGCCGCGGGTTCGCCTCCCTCGCGGTGTACGCGCTGGTGGGCATGGCCGGTGTGCCGTGGTTCGCGGAGGGCAGGTCCGGGATGGCGATGCCGTCCTTCGGCTACATCCTCGGCATGCTGCTGGCCGCCGTCGTCGTGGGCGCGCTCGCCCGGCGCGGCGCGGACCGCTCCGCCTGGCGGACGGCGGGCACCATGGTGCTCGGTTCGGCGGTCATCTACGCCGTCGGCGTGCCCTACCTGGCCCTCGCCACCGGCATGTCCGCCTCCGCCGCGATCGCGGCCGGCGTGACCCCGTTCCTGATCGGCGACGCGCTGAAGGCGGCGCTGGCGATGGGCCTGCTCCCCACGGCCTGGAAGCTCCTCGACAAGCGGTAGGCGCACGGCCCGCGCCTTCGCGGACGAGAGACTCGCCGGTCGGCACGGACCGGCGAGCCTCTTGTCGTGGCGGGCCTCTTCGGATGGCGCGGCTCGACGGTGCCGTGAGCGCGGCGGGACGGACGCGCCGGGTCAGCCGGTCCGCGCCCCGTCGCGGGCGGCCCCCGCGTCCGCGTCCGCGGTGCCGCGCCGCCCCGCCAGCCGCTGCTTCACGAAGGAGACGGCGAGCACGACACCGGCGACCATCAGCGACAGCAGCATCGTCGTGCGGCCGTTGTGCTCCGTGTCCGTCAGCATGTAGCCGAGCACGAACACGATCAACGCCGCGCTGGCCCACGTCAGATACGGGTACAGCCACATCCGTACGACCAGCTTCTCCGGGGCCTCCGCCTGGATGATCTTCCGCATCCGCAGCTGCGAGAAGCAGATCACCAGCCAGACGAACAGCGCGACCGCGCCGGAGGAGTTGACCAGGAAGAGGAAGACGGAGTCCGGGAACTCGTAGTTGAAGAACACCGCGACGAAGCCGAACACCACCGACGCGACGATCGCGTTGCGCGGCACGCCCCGGCCGGTGGTCCGGGCGAACGCCTTCGGCGCGTCCCCGCGCCGGCCGAGCGAGAAGGCCATCCGCGAGGCGGTGTAGAGCCCGGAGTTGAGACAGGACAGCACGGACGTCAGCACGATGAAGTTCATGATCTGACCGGCGTGCGCGATCCCGAGGGAGTCCAGGGCGGCCACGTAGGAACCGTCCTCGGTGATGGACTCGCTGTCCCAGGGCAGCAGACAGACCACGACGAGGATCGAGCCGAGGTAGAAGACACCGATCCGCCAGATGATGCTGTTGGTCGCCTTGGTGACGGCCCGCTGCGGGTCCTCCGACTCACCGGCGGCCAGGGTGGCGATCTCGCTGCCCATGAAGGAGAAGACGACGAGCAGGATGCCGGTGAGGATCGCCCCGGCGCCGTTCGGCAGGAAGCCGCCGTGGCCGGTGAGGTTGGCGAGCCCCGCCTGGTCGCTGTCGGCACCGGGCAGCACACCGAAGACGGCCAGACCGCCGACGACGATGAACGCGCCGATGGCGACGACCTTGATCCCGGCGAACCAGAACTCGAACTCGCCGTAGGAGCCGACGGACGCGAGGTTGGTGGCGGTCAGCACCACCATCACGATGAGCGCCCAGCCCCACTGGGGGACGGCCGGTATCCACCCCTCGAGGATCGCGGCACCGGCGGTCGCCTCCACCGCCAGCACCACGACCCAGAAGAACCAGTACAGCCAGCCGATGGAGAACCCGGCCCACGGCCCGAGCGCCCGGTCGGCGTGGGCGGAGAAGGACCCGGACGTCGGGTTCGCCGCGGACATCTCACCGAGCATCCGCATCACCAGCACCACGAGCGTGCCGACGAGGGCGTACGACAGGAGGATGCCGGGGCCGGCGGTCGCGATGCCGGTGCTGGAGCCGACGAACAGGCCGGCGCCGATGACACCGCCGATGGCGATCATCGACAGATGGCGGTTCTTCAGGCCCGCCTGGAGCCCGGAACCGGGTGGGGGGTTTCCGTGGCCGTCCGGCTCATGAGGGCCGTCGCCGGCCTTGGTCAGTGTCGGCTGCGAAGTCATGGGGGGTCTTCCTTTGCGCCGGTCGAGCGGTCCCCGAACACGCGGGGTACGAGCCGGACCAGTGAAACGGAGGTGAACTCAAACAGGAACCTTTGAATCGGACCTTTACTGGAACTTTTCCTTAGGTTCTGTGGATTCCCTCACACTCCTCACGCGTCCCGCCCCGTGAGACCGCTCCCCGTCGCCACCCCGCGCCGCCGCCCGGAAGCGGCCGTGTCACACTCGACGCATGCGCGTGTATCTCGGCTCCGACCATGCGGGCTACGAACTCAAGAACCACCTCGTCGAGTGGCTCAGGGAAGCGGGCCACGAGCCCGTCGACTGCGGTCCGCACCTCTACGACGCCCAGGACGACTACCCGCCCTTCTGCCTCCGCGCGGCCGAGCGGACCGCCGCGGACGAGGGCGCCCTCGGCATCGTGATCGGCGGCTCCGGCAACGGCGAGCAGATCGCCGCCAACAAGGTCGACGGCGTACGGGCGGCGCTGGCGTGGAGCGAGGAGACGGCGGCCCTGGGACGTCAGCACAACGACGCCAACGTGGTCGCGGTCGGCGCGCGCATGCACAGCCGGGACGAGGCGACGAAGTTCGTCGAGATCTTCCTGAGCACCCCGTTCTCGGGCGACGAGCGTCACATCCGCCGGATCGACATGCTGTCCGCCTACGAGACCACGGGCGACCTGCCCCCGATCCCCGCCCACCACCCCCAGCAGTAGGCGGCACCACGCCGGACGAGGAAGAGCGAGCGAGGGGGTGACCCGTGCCTGAGGGCCACACGATCCACCGGCTGGCCCAGGACTGTGCCGGCGCCTTCGTGACCGGCGGCCCCCTTCGCGTCACCAGCCCGCAGGGCAAGTTCAGCGACGCCGCCGCTCTTCTCGACCGCACCCCGCTGCACACCACCGAAGCCCACGGCAAGCACCTCTTCCTCGGCTTCGGCGACCCCGAGCCCGCGCACACCGACTGGGTCCACATCCACCTCGGCCTGTTCGGCAAGGTCACCTTCGGCCCGGCCCCGGTGCCACCGCCCACGGACACCGTCCGCCTGCGCCTCGCCGACCACGCCTCGTACGTCGACCTGCGCGGCCCCACCACCTGCGCCCTGATCACGGACGGCGAGAAACGGGCGGTGCACGACCGTCTCGGCCCCGACCCGCTGCGCCCGGACGCCGACCCGGCCCTCGCCTACCGCAGGATCAGCCGCAGCCGCACCACGATCGCCGCGCTCCTCATGGACCAGAAGGTCATCGCGGGCGTGGGGAACGTCTACCGCGCCGAGGTCCTCTTCCGGCACGGCATCGACCCCTACCGAGCCGGCCGGGACATCACCCCCGCCCAGTGGGACGCGATCTGGGCCGACCTGGTCGCGCTCATGCGCGAGGGCGTCCGCCACAACCGCATCGACACCGTCCGCCCCGAGCACACCCCCGAGGCGATGGGCCGCCCGCCGCGCGTCGACGACCACGGCGGCGAGGTGTACGTCTACCGCAGGGCGAACCTGCCCTGCCACATCTGCGGCGGCGGGATCCGCACCGCCGACCTCGCCGCCCGCAACCTCTTCTGGTGCCCCGCCTGCCAGCGCCCCTGAGACCGTCAGAAGCCGTGCGGCAGCCACGGCGCCGGGTCGCTCCCGAACGCCAGGGACGCCTCCGCGAGCGCACCGCGGCGCAGTTCACGCACCCGGCCCGCCGACGCGAGAGCGGTGAGACTCACCCCGCCCAGATACGCGGCACCCAGCTCCCGCACCGACAGGGCGAGGTCGGCGGCATCGTCCGTACGCTCGCAGGAGGCCCCCTTCGCGTCGCCGCTCAGCCGCCGGCGTCCCGCGTTCCACGGGCAGAAGGCGTCCTCCACCTCCAGCACGACGTCCACGGGCGCCCGGTACGTCCGCGCCGCGAGCGCCTCGCCGACGTCCACCAGCCGCACGTACAGCGCGTCCTTCAGCGTCGGCCGGCCCCGGCGTATGTCCGACACCAGGTACTGCCAGTTCTCGTCGACGGGCCGCCCCCGCGCCACCAGCGTCGACGTCAGGTCGATGTCGAACAGGAAACGCCACAGCGCTGCGGACGCCGCCGGATCCAGCGCCTCCAGGTCACTGAGGACCACCTCCCCGTCGGGCCCGCCCGGCCCCCAGGACGGCTTCACCCGGAACCGCGCGTACCCGGCCGTCCGGCCGTCCCGCTCGGCCACCACGCACTGCAGCGGCGAGGCGCCGCCCCGCTCGCTCTCCGGGTCGAGCACCCCCAGCCGCTCCCAGCCCGGCCCCCGCGCCACCATGCCCGGGCGGCCCGGCACCAGCCGGGCGTAGACCGCCTCGCAGGCGTCCAGCGCGTCGGCGGGATCCACGTACCGCAGGCGTACGTCGTCCGTGCCGGGCGGCACGGACAGCCCCGCCCGCCGGGTGTCGATCTCCGCGTCCGCCTGGAAGGTCGCCGCTCCGTACCCGAACCGGCCGTAGATGGCCGGCTCGGACGCCGTCAGCACCGCCAGCGGTTCGCCCCAGGACCGTACGTCGTCCAACTGCCGCCGCATCATGGACGTCAGCACCCCGCGTCGCCGGTGCGTGGCGGCCACACTGACCATCGTGACTCCCGCGGCCGCGACGGACGCGCCACCGGGAACGGTCAGTTGGAAGCGGAAGGCGCCCGCCGACGCCACGCACTCCCCGCCCTCCCAGGCGCCCAGGAAGCGGTCGTACTCGGTCAGCGCGCGCCACAGTTCGCGCTCCTCCTCCGCCTCCGGCGTGCCGCCGAACGCCCGGATGAGGTTCGCGTACACCTTGTCCCATTCCTCCGGCTTCAGCACCCGGAGTTCGGGCGCGGGGCCCGTCGTATCGTTCGCCATGGCCCCATGCCTACCAGGACAATGCGGGGCGAGCGACGGAATTTCTCCCGGGGGTCCCCACGGCGGCGTTCCGTGAAGTTCACTGTGATTCCGGTCCCCGTCGGAGGGGACAACCAGGACCTCCCGTGCCAAGCGGCCGGTCCGATGGATAGGGTCCCGAACTAATGGCAGCAGGACGACAGCGGCGCGCGGAAGCCGACACGTTCACGGCCCGGTTGAAGAAGCAGTGGCACCGGGCCCGCGTCGGCGTGCGCCGAGCCGCCGTCGACTACTTCCGCGGCGACGGCTCGGACTGGATCGCGCTCGCCGGACTGCTCCTGACCGTCCCGCTGATCGCGGCCGGCACCCTCGCCAACTCCGTGTGGTGCGCGCCCGCCGCACTGGTCCTCCCGATCGTCGTGGGCGGCCTGCTGCTGCGCCCGGCGAGCCTGCTCGGGCTGTACGCGGCGGCGGCGGCCGCGCTGATCGTGGAGGCGGTGCAGCTCGGCCCCTACACCGAGGGCGCGGCCCGGGTCACCCCCGGCGTGGTCCTCGTCGTCGCGGCCTGCGGCTTCTTCGGACTGCTCGTCGCCCAGTTCCGCAGCCGGGTGGGCGTGCCCTGGCGGCGCGGCGGCACCATGCTGTTCGACCTGCGCGAACGCATCCGGGTGCAGAGCAAGCTGCCGAAGCTGCCGGACGGCTGGCACCGCGAGATGGCCCTGCGCCCCGCGGGCGGACAGTCCTTCTCCGGTGACTTCGTCGTCGCGGCCCGCACCAACGGCGGGCGCACGCTGGAGGTCGTCCTGACGGACGTCTCCGGCAAGGGCATGGACGCCGGTTCGCGCGCCCTGCTGCTGTCGGGCGCCTTCGGCGGTCTGCTCGGCAGCCTCCCGCCGCACTCCTTCCTCCCCGCCGCCAACGGCTACCTGCTCCGCCAGGACTGGGACGAGGGCTTCGCCACCTCCATCCACCTGGTCCTCGACCTGGACTCCGGCGACTACGAGCTGTACTCCGCCGGGCACCCGCCGGGCCTCCAGCTCAGCGCGGGCAGCGGACGCTGGGAGGAGAAGGCCGCCGACGGCCCCCTGCTCGGGGTGTACGACGGCGCCCAGTTCGACTCGGTGAAGGGCTCGCTGCGGCCCGGGGACGTCCTGATGCTGTTCACCGACGGCCTGGTGGAGACCTCCGACCGGGACATGGTCGAGGGCATCGACCGCCTCACCGGCGAGGCCGACCGCTACGTCGCCGGCGGCTTTCACGGCGCCGCCTGGCACCTCATCGAGTCGGTCGCCAAGGACGTCAACGACGACCGGGCGCTGCTGCTCATATGCCGGGAGGGCCCGACGGCCGCCGCGGCCCGCTGAACTCCCCGGGCACACTGGACGGGTGACCGAGACACCGCGCACCCCGCTGACCCCCGACCGGGTGGAGGCCGTCGCCCGCGCCGCGCACGCCGGCCAGACCGACAAGGCGGGCCGTCCCTACGCCGAGCACCTGCGGGCCGTCGCCGAGGGCGTGCGGTCGCGGGGCGGCGACCAGGACCAGATCGCCGCGGCCTGGCTGCACGACGCCGTCGAGGACGGCAGGCTCACCGGGCAGTGGCTCGACCGGGCCCCGCTCACCCGGCGGACCAAGGACATCGTCCTCGCGGTCACCAAACGGTCCGGGGAGCCGCCCGAGGCGTACGCGGCCCGTGTCCTCGCCACCCCCGGCGCGCTGCTGGTGAAGGAGGCCGACCTGGCACACAACGCCGACCCGGCCCGGCTCGCGGTCCTCGACGCGGCCACCCGGAGACGACTGACCGAGAAGTACGCGCGGATGCGCGCACTTCTCGGCCTCGTGTAAGAGCTCGTGTGGAACGCGTGTGGAACCGCGTGTGAAACCTTGTGTGACAGGAAAGCGGCGACGGGCCGCTACGCGTCGACCTTCTCGCGCGTCTCCCGCTGCTCCACCCGCTCGCGCTCCCGGGGCGGCCGCGCGGCGTCCCGCTTGAACGCCCACTCCATCCGGGGCTCCACCACGCACCGGAAGACCCGCTGCACCGGCGTGCTGCACAGGAACGTCACGACGGCGGCCGCGAGGACGGTCACCACGACCGCGCCGAGCGGTGTGTGCAGCGCGGACGGCTCGAACCAGCCCTGGTAGTCGCCGCCCTTCACCACGAAGCCGTGCAGCAGGTAGCCGTACAGCGTGCCCGCGCCGAGCGCGGTGAACCACGTGCGGCGGCCCGGCACCCAGGCGAAGAAGCAGGCGGTCAGCAGCAGCGAGCAGCCGAACGTCGCCAGCACCATGACCGGACCCGCCCACCACGGACCGCCCAGCTCCTGCGCGGAGTCACGGTGGTAGAACCACGCGGCGCTCATCCGCGGCACGGCCAGCCAGCTCAGCACCAGCGCCGTCGCGAACACGGGTACCGCCGCGATCCGTACCGACCGGCGGCGCACCAGGTGGAAGTGCTCGGGCCGCAGGCACAGGCCGAGCACGAAGTACGGCAGGAACTGCAGTACGCGCTGCAGGTCGAGGTCGTCGCCGATCTCGGGGCTGACACTGGCCAGCATGGCGATGCCGAGGGCCAGCGGCAGGGGGTGGCGGACGAGCTTCCAGATCGGCGTGGTCAGCCGCCAGACGAACAGGGCGACCAGGAACCAGGTGAGGTACCAGGGGTCGAGGAGGCTGATCTCCTGCTGCGGGTCGTTGTCGACGACCCGCTTGAAGAGGGGATAGGCGCTCTCGAAGACGATGTACGGCACCACGACGCCGGTGATCAGCCGCCGCAGCCGGTCGGACCGCATGTCGAAGCTGCGCGAGAAGTAGCCGGAGATGATGATGAAGGCCGGCATGTGGAAGGCGTAGACGACCGAGTACGCCGCCTCCAGGGTGCGGCTGTCACCCTTGAGCGGCTCCCACGCGTGGCCCACGGCCACCAGCACGATCGCCAGGTACTTGGCGTTGTCGAAGAACGCGTCGCGCTGTCTGCCGGACGGGGCCGGCCGGTCGTCTTCCTTGCTGGTGGAGCGCGGGCTCGGCACTCCGTCCGCCGGTGACTGCGCCGGAGGGAGCGGTGTCCTGCGGTTGCCGTACGGTCGCTGCGAGTTCGTCACGGACCCTCCCGGCGGGAACTCGGGGAGACGATCGGTGAACTCGCTGCGCTTGCGGGGGACGAGGCAGCGTGGAACATCTGAGGCACCCTAGCGTTGTCCGTGGGATTTCGTAAAACGCCCGACGTCGTTACTGGTATTCAGCCCGGGTACCCCGGATCGGGGAAAGTGAGCATGCCGGTGAGGTGATGGCCAACACATGACGCGGAAGGGGGGTTTGCTTACCCGGGACGACCGTACTTGTCATGATTGTTCCGGATCAATCCGTGCATGAGGTCACCAGGCGACTCCGGCGATATGTCCGCCTTCGCTCCCCTTCGGGGAGTTGTCCGCCGGGTGGTCGGGGTATCTGCGGGGCAATTCGAATTAGCTGCGAACGCATTGTGCGGAGACGGCGACGGCTCTCTCGAATCCCTCGCAATTCCTGCGCGGGTGCTCCTTCGAATTGTCGTGCGACACAACGCCGTTGGTGTTCGGGGGAGGGTGTGTCCCCGTTGTGCGGGGACACACATGAACGGACGATGCGTCAGCCGCCGCATGAGGTGGCCCTGTTGGTGGCACGATGGTTCTGGCGGGGTGCGCGGGGTCGCGTCGCCCGGGCCGGGGAAGCCGAACCGACCGAGGGTGTGATCAGTTGTGGCCATTTCACTGTCTGTGGTGCTGCTGTTGGCGATCATCCTGGTGGTGCTGCTGAGAGGCGGCTCCATCAAGGCGGGGCCGGCGATCGTCGCCGTCCTCTTCGGCTTCTTCCTCGCCTCCACCGGCATGGCCGACGACATCCAGCGGTTCCTGGACTCGATAGCGGACATGATCAACTCGATCAGCTTCTGACCGCCGCGACGCCCTTCGACGCCGTCCCGCGCGCCGCTGCCGCACCAGGTACACGCCCGCCACGGCCGAGAGCACCAGGAAGAACAGGGCGCCCGCCCCCGACATCACCGCCAGTACGGCCGCCCCGCCGCCCCCGACGTCCTGCTCACGGGCGACGACCCGGGGGTCGCCGGCCAGGTACCGGACGGTGAGTGGCGTGCCGGCGGAGGTCTTGCCGCCGCCGCTGCCCACCGGCAGATCCGCCACCACGGTCCGCCCGCCGGCCTCGAACTCGACCCGGCAGTGGCCCGCCATGCACGCCCCGCCCGTGTGCAGCGTCGCACGCGCCCGCTCGCCGTCCTGGAGGGAGCGCAGGTGCTGGGCCGCCGGGAGCATCACCAGCGCCGACAGCGCGCCCAGCAGCAGCGCGAACACCAGCGACATCAGCAGGGACACGTGAAGCCCCGGTCCCGTGCTCCGCCGGTGCGTGTCGGAGGCGCTCGCGTTCGGCGTGCCGTTCAGGACCTCCACCACCTTCCGCACCGGGACCGCACCTCGGTCCGGTGCCGCCGAACAGGCTAGGAACCCCGCCCGGGCCGGCATCACGTGCCGATCCGGCACATCGCGAATGGCCAGGCTGCCCGCCGTCGGCAACGAAGGGAGCCCGCGAAGGAGCCCGGAAAGCGGTCAGGGCCGGGTCGGAGGAGTGATCCTGCGACCCGGCCCTGAGCCGTGTGGAGCGGGCGACGGGAATCGAACCCGCGTAGCCAGTTTGGAAGATCGCGTATGCGGATGGTCGCTGACCTGGCAAGGTGCTGACCTGCCCGTTCCTTGCCGAGTCCCCGTGGTTTACCGTGCTGCCCCCTGGGGTGCTGCTGTATCGGGCACGCGGCGGGCACGCTCAGTCGTCGGACCGTTGATCTTCCTGGGTTCGGGGAAGGGTCAGTGAGATAGACCACATAGCGGCCAGCATGCCGAAGCCGTAAGGCAAACCGTCCCACGGCTGCGGCAGCGACTTCTGGAGCCATGTGGTCGCCGCGCAGATGAGCACGAGTACCAGGATCAGCAAAGGGCGCCGGGCGACGTGCCTGACTATCGCGAGGAACGATGCGCCGAACTGCGTCAGTCTCCCTGGCTTCATGTCCGGGACTGTAGCGCCGCTTCCTCTCACCTTCACCAGCCCACCACTCACCCCAGCTCCCATCCCGTCCGCCGTCGACCCACACACCGTGGAGCGGGCGTGGTTCCTGGCGTCCAGGTGGAGCGCGCCACTGTACGAACGACCTGGACGCCAGGGGCCGCGTCTGCTCGGCTCTGCCTGGGTCGACGGTGGTCGGGATGGGAGCCCCCATTGCACGCCCCTACGGGCCCGCAGTCGGCGACGGTGCCCCCTCCATCCCGGTGCCGGCCGATCCCCCGCCGGAGGCATCATCTTGTGCCCGCGGGTGACACCCCGCCCTTGCCCGCTGCACGTCGCGCGCCGCCGGGCGGGGCCGCCGCTGGCGAAGACAGGGCGGCGGCCCCGCCGTACAGGCGGCGCGCACCCGCGCCG
>NZ_BMUC01000001.1:377069-380834 GCF_014649995.1 Streptomyces griseoflavus
GTAGGGAAATTCTTACCGCGCTTGGATCAGGTGCTTGCCGTCATGGCTCCGGACATGGGGCCCGTTGCCGTCCAGTGCATCGAGCAGCCGCACCGCGAAGACCTCGGTCATGCGCTCGGCCACCTCTTCGGGCGTGAGCCAGTCGACCGCTGTTGACTCCGCGGATGTCCGCTCAGCGCCTCCCGACGGCTTGCACCGGAACACCAGGGCGACGATGCCGCGCGTCGTGTTCTTGTAGACCCCCGTGAGCTCGTCGACTTCGACACGGATGCCGGTCTCTTCCCAGACCTCGCGGGCTACGCCGTCCTCCGGGGACTCGGAGAGCTCCAGCACTCCGCCCGGGAGCTCCCACGTTCCATTGTCCGCTCGTCGGATCGCCAAGAGTCGTCCGTCCTCGCGCACCACGGCACCCGCCACGGACACGGAGTGCAGTGGCGTTGACTGGGTCTCTCGGACGCTGTTACTCATGTACAGGAGCATAGGAGAGTGAGAAGGACTATGGGAACAACCGTAGGAGGTGGCAGGGCCGTACCTCGGTACGTTCAGATCGCCGACGAGATCATTCAGCAGATCCGGGCTGGTGTCCTCAAGCCTGGTGACATGGTGCCCAGCGAATCCGAGTTGGTCGAACGCTACGGAGTCTCCGGCGGCACGATCCGCAAGGCCATGGTGGAGGTCCGTGCCAGCGGCCTGGTGGACACCCGCCACGGCAAGGGGTCGACGGTCAAGGATCGTCCGCCTGTGCGGCTGCGGTCCTCCGACCGTTTCCGGGCCTCGCACCGCCGTGCTGGCAAAGCCGCCTACCTCGCGGAGTCGGCCCAGTCCGGTGCCACAGCCAAGGTCAGCGTTCTGTACATCGGTCCGATGGAGGCCCCGGAGGAGATCGCCGACCGGCTCGGCGTTCCGGCCGGCACTCAGGTCCTCGCCCGGCGGCGGCTCTACTTCCGCAACGGTGTCCCGGTCGAGACGGCCAGCTCGTATCTGCCGTGGGACGTGGTCAAGGACATCCCCGAGTTGTTCGCCGAGAACCCCGGGCCCGGCGGCATCTACGCCCGCCTGGAGGACGACGGTCACGCCTTCGCGGAGTTCGTTGAAACTCTGCAGGCGCGGCCGGCCTCCAAGGCTGAGGCTTCCGAACTGGCGCTGAGTCCCGCCGCTCCTGTGGTCCACCTCGTCCGCGATGCCGTCACCGAAGCGGGGCGCGTGGTGGAGGTCTGCGACACCCTCATGGCTGCTGACCAGTTCGTTTTCGAGTATCACATTCCCGCGGCCGACTGACGCTCGCTCACATCCCCTCGACCCGCCCGGACTTCTTCATCCTGGCGGGTTGACTCATGTATAGGAGTCATGCACTCTTCTTCATGTCACTCATATACATGAGTGACGGAGTCCAGCACTTCTAGAGGAGTGATCTCTGTGCGTCAGATCCCCGTCGACACCCTCAACGCGACCGTGATGGTGGCTCAGCCCCCGCAGCCGAAGGTCAAGGACCGCCGTACCGGCGAGCGCGCGATGGACGCCGAGACCGGCGCCGCGCTGTCGACCGTGGACGTGATGTTCGCGGCCAACGGTGAGGTGGAGATCCTGTCGGTCACCGTTCCGGAGTCCGGCATCTCGGGTGAGCTGGTGATGGGCACGCCGGTCGCGCTGACCGGCCTGATCGCCCGTCCGTGGGAGAACGAGTTCAACGGCCAGAAGCGGCACGGCATCGCCTTCCGCGCGGTCGCGGTGACCTCGCTGGCCAACGGCGCGTCGAAGCCGAAGGCGGCCTGAGTCATGACGTGGCTGTTAGTCGCCCTGGTGCTGGTCGTCGCTGCTGCGGGTCTCCTGCGGTGGCGGCGCCCCGCCTGGTACTGGCTGACCTTCGGGGTCACCCTCGCTGCGCTGCGGGTCCTGGTCCGGTACGGCTCGGTCATGGACGCCTGCGGCCTGACGGTCCCGGCCCCCCGCTGGCGCCTCGCCCTGGCCCGGATGGCAGACCGACCCGTCCCCCGACCGCGAGCCCCGCGCATCCTGCGCGTACGGCCGACCCGGACCGGCCTGGTGCTCCGGCTCAAGCTCCGGCCCGGACAGGACGCCTTCGACGTGTCCGCCTCCTCGGACCGGCTGCGGCACTCCTTCGGCATGTACGGCGTGACCTCGAGAGAGCTGCGCTCGGGCGTCGTCGAACTGCGGATGACCGGCTATGACGTGCTCCGGCGGGTGCAGATGCCGACCTTGGCCGATGACGCCCGGCCGATGCGCGTCCCAGTCGCCCTGCGTCAAGACGGCTCGGTCCACTACCGCGACTACCGGGCCGTGCCCCACGCGCTCACCCTCGGGGCCACGGAGTCGGGGAAGTCGGTCTATCAGCGCAACCTCGTGGCCGGGCTCGCGCCGCTGGACGTCGCGCTGGTCGGCATCGACTGCAAGCAAGGGGTGGAGTTGTTCCCGCTGGCCCGCCGGTTCTCCGCGCTGGCCGACAACCCCGACACCGCTGCCGAGATCCTTGATGCCCTGGTGGCGCACATGGAGGACGTCTACAGGCTCATCCGTTCCCATCAGTCCATCAGCGTGAGCGTGCCGGATGCGGAGATCGCCGCCGACATTTGGGACCTGCCCGAAGACCTGCGGCCGGTGCCGATCGTGGTCCTGGTCGACGAGGTGGCGGAACTCGCCCTGTTCGCCAACAAGGAGCAGGAGAAGCGGCGCGACCGGATTATCACCGCCCTGGTCCGCCTGGCCCAGCTCGGCCGTGCGGCCGGCATCTATCTGGAGATCTGCGGGCAGCGCTTCGGCTCCGAACTCGGTAAGGGCATCACCATGCTCCGCGCCCAGCTCACCGGCCGCACCGCCCACCGCGTCAACGACGAGACCAGCGCGAACATGGCCTTCGGTGATATCTCCCCGGATGCCGTGCTCGCCGCGATCACGATCCCTGCCGAAGCTCGCGGGGTCGCTATCGCCGGTGACTCCACTGGAGGTTGGCACCGTATCCGCGCTCCGCACACGTCGCTGCGGCAGGCCGTGAACCTCTGCAACAAGCACGCCGACCGCACCCCACACCTGCCCGGCCTGGACGCCTTCCGGCCTGCACTCGGCACCGCCGCGCCCGTTCCGGGCCCGGCTGTCGAGTCCGCCCCGGCCGCCGCCTGAGCCACACCCCCTGATCGGTCGGCGTGACCGCTCTTCGCGCCAAGTCCCTACCCCTGCCATGCCAGAAACCGGAGGTGAACCCGTGGACACCCGCGAGGACTTCAACCGCACGGTGCATCTGCTCAGCGCCCTGGCCTTGTACGCCCACACCTTCGGCGCCGACCCCGACTTCGTCGACGCCATCGGCCCGTCCCTGGCCGTCTCCCTCCCCGAACCCCCGTCCGGGATCTTCCCGCCCGGCTACGACCCGGACGACGGCCCTCACTACCCCGGAGGGCAGCCGTGATGGCCCGCCTCCGCATGGACGCCGTCCTGGTCCAGGCCGTCATCGCCGGGGCGCTGTCCTTCGCTCACTTGCATGACCTGGCCGCCGCTGCCGGACAGGACGGCTGGAAAGCCTGGGCCTACCCCGTCTCGGTCGACCTGCTCCTGGTCGCCGCCTGGCGACGGCTGCGCACGGATGGGCCGTCCCGGCTGGCCTGGTGCTGGTTCCTCATCGCCCTGGTCGCCTCGCTCGGCGCCAACGTCGCCACCGCCGGACTCCTCGACCTGCACGACGTCCCGGCCTGGCTGCGCATCCTCGTCGCCGCCTGGCCCGCCCTGGCCTTCATGGGCGGCACCCTCCTCGCC
>NZ_BMUC01000001.1:380871-381479 GCF_014649995.1 Streptomyces griseoflavus
GCCCGCGGACCGCTCGGCCCTCGTGCCGGCCCCCGCCGAACCGGCCCCTGAGCCCATGCCCGAGGTGGAGCGCGAACAAGCGACCACTCCCGAACCGGCCCCGGTGCCCGAGGAGCCTGCCGCCCTCCCCACCGCTGAGCCCTCCCCGGCTGTGCCGGTCCCGGCCGCTCTGGTCGATCACGCCCGGAAGGTCGCCGCCGACCACCAGGAACGGACCGGCGCCCGGATCGACACCGACACCCTCCGAGCCCACCTCGGCGTCCCGCCACACCTGGCCGACGCCATCGCCGCCCAGCTCGCCTGACCCGAGAGGAGACCCCGTCATGCCTGCCCGCGACTTCTTCCACTCCGTGATGCGGATCGGCCCGGTGCAGATCGGCACCCACCGCGACCGCCACGGCCAGACCAAGCACGCCGCCGTGTGCAGCTCGGACGGCTGCGGCTGGTCCGCCGACTACTCCAGCCAGTCCGCCGCCCAGCTCGCCGCCCGCACCCACCGCTGCCGCGTCCGTTAGGAGGTCACCCGTGGACGTCCCCCTCTGGTTCGCCCTGGTCGTCGTCGGCTGGCTCGGCGTCAAGCTCATCCGCCCGCCGCTCTGGCTGGTCCT
>NZ_BMUC01000001.1:381521-411013 GCF_014649995.1 Streptomyces griseoflavus
GCTGCTGCTCGGCGGCTACCTCCTCGCCGACAGCCTCCTGTCCCCGGTCATCGACACCGCCGTCAAGTAAGGAGACCTGCTCATGTTCCGGCCCAAGCTCCCGACCATGCCCCAGCCCACCGGCACGGCCACACCTCCCACCGTGGTGGAGCCGACCGCCATCACCCCGGGCACTCCGGTCCCGCCGCCCGCCCCGGCCCCGGTCGCGGCCTCCGCCCGGCCCACGGTCCAGCTCACCCCCGGCACCGCGCTCGCCCTCGTCGGCGGCGGCACCGCCGTCGTCCTGGTCGTCGGCGCCGTCCTGGTCTCCATGCTCCTGGCCGTCGCCATCACCGCGGCCTCGGTCGCCGTCTGCGCCGTCGTCCTGCGCTCGCTGCTGGCCTCCGACGGCAAGCGCCGCTGAGCGGCCCCGGAGCGGCCTCTACCGCCAAGTTTCGTCCGCTCCGGGCGCCTTCCCACCTTCCCGACCCAACGGACCCGAAAGGCAGGCCCATCATGGCCCAGCACACCCCTACAGCGCGCATCTGCCGCGCCTGTGACGGCTTCGCCGCCGTTGCCATCACCACCGGCACCCGCCTCCCGGACGGCTCCCGCGCGACCCTTCGCGTCACCTGCCCGACCTGCAAGGGCACCGGCCGCAGCGTCCCCACCGCCCTCGTCCGGGCCGGGAGGTGACCGAGTGACCGACACCGCCACCCTGGCGGGCCTGGACCCGACCACCCTCGGCGATTTGCTGCGGGTGGCCGGGTCCCCCGGCTTCGACCGCTGGCAAGACCAGATCCGCCGCACCGGCGGTTGCGCCGACCCCATCCACCTGACCGGCTGGACGCTCCACAAGGACAAGACCACCGGCGCGACCCTGCATCACTACTCGACCGAGGGGGAGCCTGGCGGACGGCTCCGCGTCGCCTGCGGCAACCGCCGTGCCTCCCGCTGTCCGTCCTGCGCCTGGACGTACGCGGGCGACACCTACCACCTCATCCGCGCGGGCCTGGCCGGTGACGACCGCCGCGACATTCCCGCCACCGTGCGGGATCACCCCCGGGTCTTCGCCACTCTCACCGCACCCTCGTTCGGCCCGGTGCACAACCGCCCCGATCACGGCGTCTGCCGCTGCGGCACTCGCCACGCTACGGACGCCCCCGAGCTGGGCACTGCCCTCGACCCGGCCACGTACGACTACGCGGGCGCCGTGCTGTTCAACAACCATGCCGGGCAGCTCTGGCAGCGCTTCACCAACCGGCTCCGCCGCGAGATCGCCGCTCGTGCCGGCATCACCCAGCGGGAGCTCCGCGACTGCGCCCGGCTGTCCTATGGCAAGGTCGCCGAGTTTCAGAAGCGCGGTGCCGTGCACTTTCACGCCGTCGTACGCCTCGACGGCCCCGACGGGCCGAACACCCCGCCGCCATCCTGGGCCACCGTCGACATGCTCGCCGACGCGATCCGCGCAGCTGCGGCGCACTCCTACACCTCGGTCTCCGTCCCGGCTGCTGACGGCCAACCGGCGCGCACCTTCCGCTGGGGTACCCAGCTCGACGTCCGGCCGGTCAAGGCGTTCGGGGACGGCTCCGACATCACCGAGCAGGCGGTCGCCTCCTACGTCGCCAAGTACGCCACCAAAGCCGCCGAGAACACGGGCACCCTGGACCGTCGCATCGGAGAGCTCTCCGAGCTCGACCGCCACCAGGTCCCCGACCACACCCGCCGCCTGATCGAAGCCTGCAAGAGGCTCGACCCGCTCTACCCGGACCGGCGGCTGTGGGCCTGGGCTCACATGCTCGGCTTCCGCGGCCACTTCTCCTCGAAGTCCCGCCGCTACTCGACCACCCTCGGCGAACTCCGCCAGGCCCGCGCCGACTACCGGGCCGCCCAGGAGCACGCCGCCCTCGGCCTAGAGGACGCCGAGCCGGACACCGTCCTGGTCCTCGCCGACTGGCAGTACGCCGGACATGGCCACACCCCCGGTGAATCCGTCCTCGCCGCCACCATCGCCCGCGACCTCCAACTCAACCGCGAAACCGCCCGTGAAGAACTCGCAGCCCTGCGCCAGGAAGGGGAGCAGAACCATGAATGAGCGATACCTCAGCGTCGTTCAGGTCGCCGAACTCCTCGGGACGACCGTGCGCTTCCCTCGGCGCCTGATCGAGGAGCGCCGCATCACGTACGTGAAGGTCGGGCGTCACGTGCGCATCCCCGAGAGCGCCGTACGGGAGTTCATCGAGGCGCACACGGTGCAGCCGCGCCGACGTGGGGGAGCCCTTCGGGGGGTGGCTGCCTGATGGCAGGGAAGCGCCGCCAGTTCGGGCGGGTTCGCAAGCTCCCGTCCGGCCGCTATCAGGCCCGTTACATCGGCCCTGACGGGCAACTGCGCCCGGCCCCGGAGACCTTCCGCACGAAGAGGGACGCGGACGCCTGGCTCGCAGACAAGCAGACCGAGATGCGCCGGGGGGACTGGCACGACCCGGACGCCGGAAGGGTGCCGTTCGAGTCGTACGCCGATGCGTGGATCAAGGAACGGGAGGTGACCACGCGGACGCGGCAGCTCTACGCCTCGCTGCTCCGGCATCACCTGGCACCCACGTTCGGGTCCGTCAACGTCGCCGACATCTCGCCCCCGCTGGTGCGACGCTGGCGTGCGGACAAGCTCGCTGCCGGGACGGGGCCCACGACCGTTGCCAAGGCGTACGCCCTGCTTCGCGCCATCCTGGGCACGGCTGTCGCTGACCAGATGATCCGGCGCAATCCGTGCACGATCAAAGGTGCGAGCGTGGTGCACACACCTGAGCGACCGACCGCGACCGTGCAGGAGGTCTACGACCTGGCCGACGCCATCCAGCCGCGCTATCGGGCGCTCGTGCTGATGGCTGGCTTCCTCGGCCTGCGCTGGGGCGAGCTGATCGGTCTGCACCGTCGGGATGTCGACCTCGACCACGGTGCCGTGCGCGTTCGCCGGGCCGTCGCCGAGCTCAACAACGGACAGCGTGAGATCAAGGCACCCAAGAGTGCGGCCGGCAAGCGCACGGTCTCGATCCCGTCCGCGATCCTCCCCGAGATCCGCGAGCATCTGAACAACTACGCCGAACCGGGCGCAGATGGACGGGTGTTCGTGGGTGCGAAGGGTGCGACTCCGCGACGGAACCACTTCAACCGCCTGTGGCGTAGGGCGTGCGCCGACATCGGAGTCAAGGCCCTGCACTTCCATGATCTTCGGCACACCGGCAACACGCTCGCCGCGTCGACCGGTGCCAGCACCCGGGAGCTGATGGCGCGCATGGGCCACAGCACCGCCCGGGCCGCGCTGATCTACCAACACGCCAGCGCCGAGCGTGACCGGCTGATCGCCGACGCCGTGTCCGGGCTCGTCGACAGGGGCAGGAAGGTCAAGGATCGGAAGCCCAAGGGGCACGCCGGGGACACGGCCGACTGATCTGGACCCCGGAAAGCGGTCAGGGCCAGGCGGAGGAAACATCCTCTGACCTGGCCCTGAGCCATCTGGAGCGGGCGACGGGAATCGAACCCGCGTAGCCAGTTTGGAAGACTGGGGCTCTACCATTGAGCTACGCCCGCACAGGCCGCGCCGCGCGTCGGAACGCCGCGGCACTGACAGGCATCGTAGCGGGTCGTACGCCCTCGCCGCACACCCCGTTTCCGTCACCGCCGCGCGAGCGCACCGCGCCCGGGAATGCGGAGGCCGTTCCGCCCGGGTGCATGTACCCTTCGTGTCGCACCAGACGGGGTGTGGCGCAGCTTGGTAGCGCGTCCGCTTTGGGAGCGGAAGGCCGTGGGTTCAAATCCCGCCACCCCGACCAGCCACCTGCCCATCCGCCAGTGATCGCCTTTTGGGTGCCGTAGCCGCTGCCGTTACTATGCAAACTGCGCGCCCTGTGTGTCTCTGAAGTCCTCCGGGCGGCGAATCGGCCGGACCGTTCTGGTCCCGGCAGAACCCGAGAAGTCAGCCACAAGGAGACCGAACCGTGAAGAGCGCCGTGGAGACCCTGAACCCGACCCGGGTTCGGCTCACTGTCGAGGTGCCCTTCGAGGAGCTCAAGGACAGCCTCGACGCGGCGTACAAGAAGATCAACCAGCAGGTCACGGTGAAGGGCTTCCGCAAGGGCAAGGTCCCGGCCCGGGTCATCGACCAGCGCTTCGGCCGCGGTGCGGTGCTGGAGGAGGCCGTCAACGACGCCCTCCCGAAGTTCTACACCGACGCGGTCAACGAGGCCGAGCTGAACCCGCTCGGCCAGCCCGAGGTCGACATCACGGAGCTGAAGGACGGCGAGACGCTGAACTTCACCGCCGAGGTCGACATCCGCCCCGCCATCGAGATCCCGGACTACTCCGGCATCGAGGTCGAGGTCGACGCCGTCGAGGTCAGCGACGAGGACGTCGACAAGGCCGTCGAGGAGCTGCGTGAGCGCTTCGCCTCCACCTCCCCGGTGGAGCGCGCCGCCGAGGACGGCGACGTCGTCACCATCGACCTGCAGGCCAAGGTCGACGGCGAGGTCCTCGAGGACGGCGTCGCGGACGGTGTCTCGTACACCATCGGCTCCGGCGAGCTGCTGGACGGCATCGACGACGCCGTGAAGGGCGTGGAGGCCGGTGGCGAGGCCACCTTCACCTCCGAGCTCAAGGGCGGCTCGGCGGCCGGCAAGGAGGCCGAGGTCACCGTCAAGGTCACCCAGGTCGCCGCGCGCGAGCTGCCCGAGCTGGACGACGACTTCGCCCAGCTCGCCTCCGAGTTCGACACCCTCGAGGAGCTCAGGGCGGACAGCCGCAAGCGCCTGGAGAACATGAAGCAGTACGACCAGGCCACGCAGGCGCAGGAGCGCGTCCTGGAGAAGCTGCTCGAGCTGGTCGAGGTCCCGGTCCCCGAGAAGCTGCTCGAGGACGAGATCAACACCCGCAAGCACAACCTCGAGCACCACCAGCTCGGCCAGATGGGCCTCGACCTCGCGAAGTACCTGGAGATCCAGGGCAAGACCGAGGAGGAGTTCGACGCCGAGACCCGTGAGGCCGCGGTCAAGGGCATCAAGACCCAGTTCGTCCTCGACGAGCTCGTCAAGCAGGAGAAGCTGAACGTCAACCAGGAGGAGCTCACCGAGCACCTCATGCGGCGCGCCGCCTCCTCCGGCATGTCCCCCGACCAGTTCGCCCAGGCCGTCGTCGAGCAGGGCCAGGTCCCGCTCCTCGTCGGTGAGGTCGCCCGCGGCAAGGCCCTGGCCGCCGTGGTCGAGAAGGCCACCGTCAAGGACACCAACGGCGAGATCGTCGACCTCGAGGACGAGGAAGAGGACGAGACCACCGAGGCCCCCGAGGCCGCGGACGCCGCCGAGGCCAAGGCCGAGGACAAGGCCGACGAGAAGACCGAGGGCTGATCCCCGCGTCATCTCCGACGTGATCACCGGGCCCCGGAGTGCACAGCACTCCGGGGCCCGGTCGTCCGGCACCCCCAGGGCCCCTGCCGCCCGGCGCGGGCCCGCCACCCGGGGCGCGGGGAGCCGCGCTACCGGCCCCGGACGGCCCGCCCCCGCCCGCGCTCCCGCGAGCCCGCGGCGGGAGGGCGTCCGGCGCCCCCTGCGCGGTCCAGCGCGGAGTACGCCTCTCTACGCCCCCGGCGAACACCCCGCTTACCGGGATTCCCCGGCGCAGCCCCCGCGTTAGGGTCCATGAATACGAGGGCAGGGGAGTCACCGAATACGGCTCCAGCCCCGCAGGGAAACGTGAGACGGCCCGGCGCCGTCGTAAGACGAGCAGGTGGATACGTGACGAATCTGATGCCCTCAGCCGCCGGCGAGCCTTCCATCGGTGGTGGCCTCGGCGACCAGGTCTACAACCGGCTGCTCGGCGAGCGGATCATCTTCCTCGGCCAGCCGGTCGACGACGACATTGCCAACAAGATCACCGCACAGCTGCTGCTCCTTGCCTCCGACCCGGACAAGGACATCTACCTGTACATCAACAGCCCCGGCGGTTCCATCACGGCCGGCATGGCGATCTACGACACCATGCAGTACATCAAGAACGACGTGGTGACGATCGCGATGGGTCTGGCCGCCTCCATGGGCCAGTTCCTGCTGAGCGCGGGCACCCCCGGCAAGCGCTTCGCGCTGCCCAACGCCGAGATCCTGATCCACCAGCCGTCCGCCGGTCTGGCCGGCTCGGCCTCGGACATCAAGATCCACGCCGAGCGCCTGCTGCACACCAAGAAGCGCATGGCCGAGCTGACGTCCCAGCACACCGGTCAGACGGTCGAGCAGATCACCCGCGACTCCGACCGCGACCGCTGGTTCGACGCCTTCGAGGCCAAGGAGTACGGCCTCATCGACGACGTGATCGCCACGGCCGCCGGTATGCCGGGCGGCGGCGGCACCGGGGCCTGAGCGGCCGTACGGGGCCCCGCGGCCCCGTCGACGCCCCCACCGGGCCCCGCCCAGGGCCCGGTGCGCAGCCCCAGCAGCCCCAGCCGACCGCCTCAGCCCCCTTCCAGGAGACACCGTGAACGACTTCCCCGGCAGCGGCCTGTACGACCGTACGCGCGCCGAGTACACCGGCCCCGCGGCCGAGTCCCGCTACGTCATCCCGCGCTTCGTCGAGCGCACCTCCCAGGGCATCCGCGAGTACGACCCGTACGCGAAGCTCTTCGAGGAGCGCGTGATCTTCCTCGGCGTGCAGATCGACGACGCCTCCGCCAACGACGTCATGGCGCAGCTGCTGTGCCTGGAGTCGATGGACCCCGACCGTGACATCTCGGTCTACATCAACAGCCCCGGCGGTTCCTTCACCGCTCTGACGGCGATCTACGACACGATGCAGTACGTGAAGCCGGACATCCAGACGGTCTGCATGGGCCAGGCGGCCTCCGCCGCCGCCGTGCTGCTGGCCGCCGGCACGCCCGGCAAGCGCATGGCCCTGCCGAACGCGCGCGTGCTGATCCACCAGCCGTACAGCGAGACGGGCCGCGGCCAGGTCTCCGACCTGGAGATCGCCGCCAACGAGATCCTCCGGATGCGTTCGCAGCTGGAGGAGATGCTGGCCAAGCACTCCACCCGGCCGCTGGACAAGATCCGCGAGGACATCGAGCGCGACAAGATCCTCACGGCCGAGGACGCGTTGGAGTACGGACTGATCGACCAGATCATCACCACCCGGAAGATGGACAACTCCAGCCTGCGCTGACGCGAGGCGGGGGTGTAACGTCTGCCGCCCCTTGGCACGGTTTGGCACGGTCCACGTCAAAGTGAACCGTGCCAAGGGGGGCCCGAACGGGGGCCCAGGCAAGGTACCGTCGACATAAGGCAGCACCAGGAGCCGCCGGACACGGACGTCCGGTCGTCTCCCAGGCGAAGGGGAAGCACACCGTGGCACGCATCGGTGACGGCGGCGATCTGCTCAAGTGCTCGTTCTGCGGCAAGAGCCAGAAGCAGGTCAAGAAGCTCATCGCAGGGCCCGGTGTGTACATCTGCGACGAGTGCATCGATCTCTGCAACGAGATCATCGAGGAAGAGCTCGCGGAGACCAGCGAGGTCCGCTGGGAGGAACTTCCCAAGCCGCGCGAGATCTACGAGTTCCTCGAGGGCTACGTGGTCGGGCAGGAGGCGGCCAAGAAGGCCCTCTCCGTCGCCGTGTACAACCACTACAAGCGCGTCCAGGCCGGCGAGAACGGCGGCGGGCAGGGCCGCGAGGACGCCATCGAGCTGGCGAAGTCCAACATCCTCCTGCTGGGCCCCACCGGCTCCGGCAAGACCCTCCTCGCCCAGACCCTGGCCCGCATGCTGAACGTGCCGTTCGCGATCGCCGACGCCACGGCGCTCACCGAGGCGGGGTACGTCGGCGAGGACGTCGAGAACATCCTGCTGAAGCTGATCCAGGCGGCCGACTACGACGTCAAGAAGGCCGAGACCGGGATCATCTACATCGACGAGATCGACAAGGTCGCCCGCAAGAGCGAGAACCCGTCGATCACCCGCGACGTCAGCGGCGAGGGCGTGCAGCAGGCCCTGTTGAAGATCCTCGAGGGGACCACCGCGTCCGTCCCGCCGCAGGGCGGCCGCAAGCACCCGCACCAGGAGTTCATCCAGATCGACACGACGAACGTGCTGTTCATCGTGGGCGGTGCCTTCGCCGGACTGGAGAAGATCATCGAGGGCCGGGCCGGCGCCAAGGGCATCGGCTTCGGCGCGACGATCCGCTCCAAGCGGGAGATGGAGTCCAAGGACCAGTTCGAGGAGGTCATGCCGGAGGACCTGGTCAAGTTCGGCATGATCCCCGAGTTCATCGGCCGGCTCCCCGTCATCACCTCGGTCCACAACCTCGACCGCGAGGCCCTGCTCCAGATCCTCGTCGAGCCGCGCAACGCGCTGGTGAAGCAGTACCAGCGCCTCTTCGAACTCGACGGCGTGGAGCTGGACTTCGAGCGCGAGGCGCTGGAGGCCATCGCCGACCAGGCCATCCTCCGCCAGACCGGCGCCCGCGGCCTGCGCGCCATCATGGAGGAGGTCCTCCAGGGCGTGATGTACGAGGTCCCGTCCCGCAAGGACGTGGCCCGCGTCGTCATCACGGCCGACGTGGTCCTCTCCAACGTCAACCCGACCCTGATCCCGCGGGACGCCCGCGGCCGGGGCTCCGGCGAGCAGAAGACGGCGTAACCGCCCGGGCGTTCACAGCGACGCGGAAGGGGCCCCGGTCGACGACCGGGGCCCCTTCCGCGCGTTCGTCCCGCGATCAGGCCTCGACCCGCGCGGCGGTGCGCAGTTCGGCGGCGAACGCGGCGACGTCGCTCGTGGCGAGACCGCCGCTGCCGCCCTTCTGCGCCGCGGCCAGGTCCAGTCCGTTGACCACGCCGTAGGTGCTGTGGTCGGCCCACACGCACACCGGCATCTCGAGCTTGGTGGCGCCCTCGGTGATCACGGCCGTCTGGCACTTCATGACGGCACCGTCGAGACCGTCCGGCTCGACCGTCTCCGGGTCGCCCTTCCAGGTGACGGTCTCCTTCGCACCGGCGGTGTCGCCGGTGTCCTTGGAATTGTCGTGGGCGTTGACGAAGGCCTTGTCGATGGAGCCCTCCGGGTCGCTGATCTCCCCGTAGGCCCCGTTGAACGCCATCGCCCTGCCGAGTTCGGTGGACGTGCCGGTGGCGTAGGACGCCTTCACGACCTTGCCGCCCTCGATGCCGATCTTCTCCAGGTCGGCCTCGGACTTCGTCCCCGCCGGACCGCCGTCGCCCGAACCGGACGAGCCGCCGCCCTTCTTGTACTCGCCGACCGAGGCCGGCGGCACCAGCTTGTGCGGCCCGTCGTCCGCGATGTCCGCGCCGCCGCCCCCGCCGAACACGAAGTACGCGCCCACGCCGATCGCCGCGACGACCGCGACGGCGCCGACGACGATCGCGGCCTTCCTGCCACCGCCACCGCCGCCACCCGAGGCGGGCGGCTGGGACGGCGTGCCGTACGGGGCCTGGCCGTGGGGCGGCTGCTGTCCGTACGGGACCTGCTGCGGGTAGCCGTAGCCGGGCTGCGGTGCCTGCTGCGGCTGCCCGCCGTACGGCCCCGGCTGCTGCGGGGGCCGTCCCCCGTACGGGCCCGGCTGGTCGTGGCTCATCGTTCCCTTCCCCCTCCAGTCACTGAGGCCGCGGCGGTCAGGCCTTGGTGCGGACCTCGTCGCGCAGCTTGGTGGTGATGTCCGCCGCCGCGCTCTTGGTGATGTCCTTGGTGTTGTCACCGGGGGAGACCACCGCGATGGTGCTGTAGTCGCCCCACGCGCAGAACCAGTTGGTCGTCTCCTTCCGCGTGAGGTCGTTGGTGCCCTTGGCCGCCTGGCACTTCATCACCGCACCGTCGATGTCGACCGACTCCGGCTCACCGACCAGCTCGGACATCAGCTCGTTGTCCGAGCCCTTCTCGGTCTCCTTCTTCAGGGACGCGAAGATCTTGTCGACCGCGGCCTCCGGGTCGGTGACCTCGCCGTAGGCGCCGAAGAACGACACGCCCTTCGCGGCCAGCAGCTCGGACTGGTCGGGGAGCGAGGTCGGGTCCTGCGGGTCGTAGTTGCTGAAGTCGGCCGTCGAGTAGGCGGCGGCCACGGACGTGCCGTCCTTGATGCCGCCCTTGGCCAGGTCCTTCGCCATGTCGGAGCCCGAGTCCTCGCCGCCCTCGCCGACGCGCGTGTACTCGCTCAGCACCTTCTCCGGCGTCGCCAGCTTGTGCGCGCCGTCGTCCTCCAGGCCGGCCGCGCCGCCGCCCCCGCCGATCACGAAGTACGCGCCCACGCCGATCGCGGCGACGACCGCGACGGCGCCGACGATGATGGCGGCCTTCTTGCCGCCGCCGCCCGAGGCGGGCTGCTGGGGCGGCATGCCGTACGGGGCCTGGCCGTAGGGCGGCTGCTGGCCGTACGGGGGCTGCTGCGGCGGGACACCGGGCTGACCGGGCTGCTGCGGGTAGCCGTAACCGGGCGGGCCGGGCGGCGGAGCCTGCTGGGGGTAGCCGTAGCCGGGCTGCGGAGCCTGCGGCTGCTGGCCGTAAGGTCCCGGCTGGCCGTACGGCCCGGGCTGCTGGGGCTGCCCGCCGTACGGGCCCGGCTGGTTGTAGCTCATTACTGGGTTCCCCTCCAGATGCTTACGCGTTGCTGACATCCTGACTCAGGAGGGAAGCGTTCAGGCCAGTGGGGGTCGCACCGTTACAAACGAAACGCGTTTCGGGACAGGCTCGTGACGCCTCTAAACTGAGCCCCGTGACCGAGAACGCTCAGCAGCAGCCACCCGCGCCCACGACCGAACTGCCGACCCAGTACGCGCCGGCCGATGTAGAGGGGCCGCTGTACGAGCGCTGGGTAGAGCGCGGTTACTTCGAGGCGGACGAGAAGAGCGACAAGCCGCCCTTCACCGTCGTCATCCCGCCGCCGAACGTCACGGGCAGCCTGCACCTCGGGCACGCGTTCGAGCACACGCTGATCGACGCCCTCACCCGCCGCAAGCGCATGCAGGGCTTCGAGACGCTGTGGCAGCCCGGCATGGACCACGCCGGCATCGCCACGCAGAACGTCGTCGAGCGGGAGCTCGCCAAGGAGGGCAAGTCCCGCCACGACCTCGGCCGTGAGGCGTTCGTCGAGCGGGTCTGGCAGTGGAAGGGCGAGTCCGGCGGGCAGATCTCCGGCCAGATGCGCCGCCTCGGCGACGGCGTCGCCTGGTCGCGCGAGCGCTTCACCATGGACGAGGGCCTGTCGACGGCCGTCCAGACCATCTTCAAGCGGCTCTACGACGACGAGCTGATCTACCGCGCCGAGCGCATCATCAACTGGTGCCCGCGCTGTCTGACCGCGATCTCCGACATCGAGGTCGACTACCAGGAGGACGACGGCGAGCTCGTCTCCATGAAGTACGGCGACGGGGACGACACCATCGTCGTCGCCACGACCCGCGCGGAGACGATGCTCGGTGACACGGCCGTCGCCGTCCACCCCGAGGACGAGCGCTACCGGCACCTCGTCGGCAAGCTCATCAAACTGCCGCTGACCGACCGCTCCATCCCGGTCGTCGCCGACGAGCACGTCGACCCCGAGTTCGGCACGGGCGCCGTCAAGGTCACCCCGGCCCACGACCCGAACGACTTCGAGATCGGCCGGCGGCACGACCTGCCCGCCATCGCGGTCATGGACGAGCACGCCGTCATCACCGCGCACGGCCCCTTCCAGGGCCTGGACCGGCTCGAGGCCCGCTCCGCCATCGTCGCCGCCCTGCGCGCCGAGGGCCGGATCGTCGCCGAGAAGCGGCCCTACGTCCACTCCGTCGGCCACTGCTCGCGGTGCAAGACCACCATCGAGCCGCGGCTGTCCATGCAGTGGTGGGTCAAGGTCGGCCCGCTGGCGAAGGCGGCCGGTGACGCCGTCCGCGACGGCCGCGTCAAGATCCACCCGCAGGAGATGGAGAAGCGGTACTTCGACTGGGTCGACAACCTCCACGACTGGTGCATCTCGCGGCAGTTGTGGTGGGGCCACCGCATCCCCGTCTGGTACGGGCCCAACGGCGAGGTCGTCTGCGTCGGACCGGACGACGAGGCGCCGACCGGCGAGGGCTGGCACCAGGACACCGACGTCCTCGACACCTGGTTCTCCTCCGGCCTGTGGCCGTTCTCCACGCTCGGCTGGCCCGAGGAGACCGGTTCGCTCGCGAAGTTCTACCCGAACTCCGTCCTGGTCACCGGCTACGACATCCTCTTCTTCTGGGTCGCCCGGATGATGATGTTCGGCCTCTACGCGATGGACGGCACCCCGCCGTTCCACACCATCGCCCTGCACGGCATGGTCCGCGACCAGTTCGGCAAGAAGATGTCGAAGTCCTTCGGCAACGCGGTCAACCCGCTGGACTGGATGGACACCTACGGCAGCGACGCGCTCCGGTTCACGCTCGCCCGCGGCGCCAACCCGGGCGTCGACGTGCCGATCGGCGAGGACTGGGTCCAGGGTTCGCGCAACTTCGCCAACAAGATCTGGAACGCGACGCGTTTCGCGCTGATGAACGGTGCGACGGTCGAGGGCCCGCTGCCGGACGCCTCCCGGATGTCGCCGACCGACCGCTGGATCCTGTCCCGGCTGAACACGGTCGTCGCCGAAGTCGACGCCTACTACGACGACTTCCAGTTCGCCAAGCTGTCGGACGCGCTGTTCCACTTCGCGTGGGACGAGGTCTTCGACTGGTACGTCGAGCTGTCCAAGACGACGTTCCAGGCGGGCGGCGAGCCGGCCGAGGTCAGCAAGCGGGTCCTCGGTGAGGTCCTCGACGTCACGCTGCGGCTGCTGCACCCGGTGGTCCCGTTCGTCACGGAGACCCTGTGGACCACGCTGACCGGCGGCGAGTCGGTCGTCATCGCCGACTGGCCGTCCGACAGCGGGTTCCGTGACGCGGACGCCGAACGGGAGATCGAGACGCTCCAGTCGGTGATCACCGAGGTCCGCCGCTTCCGTGCCGACCAGGGGCTGCAGCCCGGCCAGCGCGTTCCGGCCCGGCTGACGCTCACCGGGACGGCGCTCGCCCCGCACGAGCCGGCCGTCCGGCAGCTGCTGCGCCTCCAGCCGGAGGGTGACTCCTTCACCGCCACGGCGACCCTGCCGGTGGCGGGTGTCGAGGTCGCGCTGGACCTGTCCGGTGTGATCGACGTGGCCGCGGAGCGGAAGCGGCTGGCCAAGGACCTCGCCGCCGCCGAGAAGGAGAAGTCCCAGGCGACGGCGAAGCTCGGCAACGAGGCGTTCCTGTCGAAGGCGCCGGACCACGTGGTCGACAAGATCCGCACCCGGCTGGCGAAGGCGGAGGAGGACATCACCCGCATCCAGTCCCAGCTGGACCGCCTCCCGGCGGCCTGACCCCCGCCCCACGCGTTCGCGGCCCGGTGGGGGCCACCCCTCCCGGTGGCTCCCGCCGTTGCGGGCAGTCGTGCCGCTTGGGCGGCACGGGTGGGCGCAACGGCACCCCGCAAGCGCGGGTAAGTGAAACAACCCACCGAAGGTCCCCCGAGCTGAACAGCTCCGGGGGCCTTCGGCTGCCCGGGGGTGGGCCGCGCCGCTCGGCGCTCACGAGGCACCGCCCGCGCCCACCCGTGCCGCCCAGCGGCACGACTGCCCGCGGCGTGGCGGGGGTGCTGACCCCGGCGTGGCGGGGGGTGTTGTTCGCGGCGTGGCGGGGGTGCTGACCCCGGCGTGGCGGGGGGTGTTGTTCGCGGCGTGGCGGGGGTGCTGCCCCCGGCGTGGTGGGGGTGTTGTTCGCGGCGTGGCGGGGGTGCTGCCCCCGGCGCGGCCGGGTTGCTGTCCGCGGCGCGGCCGGGGTGCTGCCCCCGGCGCGGCGGGGGTGCTGCCCCCGGCGCGGCCGGGTTGCTGTCCGCGGCGCGGCCGGGGTGCTGCCCCCGGCGGGCAGGCGGGCGGGACGGGGCCGGGGCTGTCAGGGGGAGGTACGTAGACTGGGGTCCGTGAGTGAGCTCCCCCCGAATGACAGCGACTCCTTCGAGGACATCGTCGCCGCCGAGACCGACCGCGACCCCGACCTCGCGGTGATCGAGGCCGGCAGCCGCACCCTGCGCACCCAGGGCGGCAGCCCCCAGGCCGACGTCCCCGCCCGCCCGGCCGACCCCGAGGTCGACAAGGCGCTGCGCGAGGTCGAGGCGGAGCTCGCCACCCGCTGGGGCGAGACCAAGCTGGAGCCGTCGGTCAGCCGTATCGCCGCCCTGATGGACGTCCTGGGCGAGCCGCAGCGCTCGTACCCCTCGATCCACATCACCGGCACCAACGGCAAGACCTCCACCGCCCGCATGATCGAGGCCCTGCTGGGCGCCTTCGAGCTGCGCACCGGCCGCTACACCTCCCCGCACGTCCAGTCGGTCACCGAGCGGATCAGCCTCGACGGGGCCCCGGTCACCGCCGAGCGGTTCATCGAGACGTACCAGGACGTCAAGCCGTACGTCGAGATGGTCGACGCCCGGCAGGAGTACCGGCTGTCGTTCTTCGAGGTGCTCACCGCGATGGCGTACGCGGCCTTCGCCGACGCGCCCGTGGACGTGGCGGTCGTCGAGGTCGGCATGGGCGGCAGCTGGGACGCGACGAACGTGATCGACGGGAGCGTCGCCGTGGTGACGCCCATCGACCTCGACCACACCGACCGGCTCGGCACCACGCCCGCGGAGATCGCCACCGAGAAGGCCGGCATCGTCAAGCGCGACGCGACAGTGATCATGGCGCAGCAGCCGGTGGACGCCGCGCAGGTGCTGCTGAAGAAGGCCGTCGAGGTGGACGCCACGGTGGCCCGGGAGGGTCTGGAGTTCGGGGTCGTCGCCCGGCAGGTCGCCGTCGGCGGCCAGCTGGTGACCCTGCGCGGACTCGGCGGTGAGTATCCCGAGGTGTACCTCCCGCTGCACGGCGCGCACCAGGCGCACAACGCGGCCGTGGCGCTCGCCGCCGTGGAGGCGTTCTTCGGCGTCGGCGCCCAGCACGCCCAGCCGCTCGACATCGACACGGTGCGCAAGGCGTTCGCCGCGGTCGCCTCCCCGGGCCGGCTGGAGGTCGTACGGCGGTCGCCGACCGTCGTGCTGGACGCCGCGCACAACCCGGCGGGCGCGCGGGCGGCGGCCGAGGCGGTGGGTGAGGCGTTCCAGTTCAGCCGGCTCATCGGCGTGGTGGGCGCGAGCGGCGACAAGAACGTGCGCGGGCTGCTGGAGGCGTTCGAGCCGGTCTTCGCCGAGGTCGTCGTCACGCAGAACTCCAGCCACCGCGCGATGGACGCCGACGAGCTCGCCGCGGTCGCCGTCGAGGTGTTCGGCGAGGACCGCGTCCAGGTCGAGCCGCGGCTGCCGGACGCGCTGGAGGCCGCGATCACCCTGGCCGAGGAGGAGGGCGAGTTCACGGGCGGCGGTGTGCTCGTCACCGGTTCCGTCATCACCGTCGGCGAGGCCCGACTGCTCCTGGGGAAGGGCTGAGTTCCCGTGCGTACGCTCTGTGCTTCGACGCTGATCGGCGAGTTCTTCATCATCGGTTTCGCCGGGCTGGTCGCGATGAAGGACGCGGACCTGTCCACCGGCACGGTGTGGACGGTCTGCGGCATCGCGATGTTCCTGTGCGTGGCCCTGTGCGGGATGATCACCCGGCCCGGCGGCGTGGCCCTCGGCTGGGCGCTGCAGATCGCGCTGATCGCCTCCGGTGTGTTCGTCCCGATGATGTTCTTCATGGGCGCGGTCTTCGCGCTGCTGTGGTGGACATCGGTGCACTTCGGGCGAAAGGTGGACGAAGCGAAGGCCCGTTTCGCCGCGCAGGCGGAGCAGCCTGACGCTGCGTGACAGAGGCCCCGACACGCCCGGTAATCTCGTGTTCCCGCACCACTTCACGCACAAGGAGCTCCGTCGTGACCCAGCGCACCCTCGTCCTCCTCAAGCCCGACGCCGTCCGTCGTGGCCTGACCGGCGAGATCATCAGCCGCATCGAGCGCAAGGCGGGCTGGCAGATCACCGCGCTGGAGCTGCGCACCCTGGACCAGGACACGCTGGAGCAGCACTACGGCGAGCACAAGGGCAAGCCGTTCTACGAGCCGCTGATGGAGTTCATGGCCTCCGGCCCGGCTGTGGCCCTGATCGTCGAGGGTGAGCGGGTGATCGAGGGAGTGCGCAAGCTGGCGGGCCCCACGGACCCGATCGCCGCCGAGCCCGGTTCGATCCGCGGCGACTTCGGCGTCATCGTCCGGGAGAACCTGATCCACGCCTCCGACTCCGAGGAGTCCGCCGAGCGCGAGGTGAAGATCTTCTTCCCCGGCCGCGCGTAACGTCGCACGGGCGGCCGTCGCGGATCCCGCGCATAACGATCACGTCGCGGCCGTGAGCACCACCTTTGCCGTTTGTCTGATGGTCTGGGGGCTTTGCCCCCGGACCATTTTCTGGCATATGCGCCCCGTTCGGGGGAACGGATGCCCCCGATGGCCCGTCTCCACAAGCAGGGCGACACGCCGTCTGATGACAATGGCGAAGACCCTCGCGCGGTGTTCGCGAAGGCGCGTCTACGATGGAAGCCTTCACGTCACCGCACCCACCTCGCCGACCTGAAAAGCCCTCAAAAGCTCGTCGGGAAGGCCAGTCGAATCCTGATGGGGAACTCAATGTCGTTCATCGGCCGTGACATGGCTGTCGACCTCGGGACCGCCAACACGCTGGTGTACGTCAGGGGTCGCGGGATCGTACTCAACGAGCCGTCCGTCGTCGCGATCAACACCAACACCGGTGGCATCCTCGCGGTCGGTGCCGAAGCGAAGAAGATGATCGGACGCACGCCGGGCAACATCGTCGCCGTGCGTCCGCTGAAGGACGGCGTCATCGCCGACTTCGAGATCACCGAGCGGATGCTCCGCTACTTCATCCTGAAGATCCACAAGCGGCGGTATCTGGCCCGGCCGCGGGTCGTCGTCTGTGTGCCCTCGGGCATCACCGGCGTCGAGCGCCGCGCCGTCATCGAGGCGTCGTCCCAGGCCGGCGCCCGCCAGGTGCACATCATCGAGGAGCCCATGGCCGCCGCCATCGGCTCCGGGCTGCCGGTCCACGAGGCCACCGGCAACATGGTGGTGGACATCGGCGGCGGCACCACGGAGGTCGCGGTCATCTCCCTCGGCGGCATCGTCACCGCCCAGTCCATCCGCGTCGCGGGCGACGAACTGGACAACGCGATCATCCAGCACATCAAGAAGGAGTACTCCCTCCTGCTGGGTGAGCGGTCGGCCGAACAGATCAAGATCACGATCGGTTCGGCGTACGACCTCGACACCGACGAGCACACCGAGATCCGCGGCCGGGACCTGGTCTCCGGCCTGCCCAAGACCGTCGTCATCTCCGCGGCCGAAGTGCGCAAGGCGATCGAGGAGCCCGTCAACTCCATCGTCGATGCGGTCAAGACCACCCTGGACAAGTGCCCGCCGGAGCTGTCCGGCGACATCATGGACCGGGGCATCGTCCTGACCGGCGGCGGCGCGCTGCTGCGCGGCCTCGACGAGCGGCTGCGCCGGGAGACGGGCATGCCGATCCACATCGCCGAGGACCCGCTGGACAGCGTGGCGCTCGGCTCCGGCAAGTGCGTCGAGGAGTTCGAGGCGCTCCAGCAGGTACTGGACGCCCAGCCCCGCAGATGACACGACGCCTCGATTCCGCCGTACGGGACGCTCACCCCTCGTACGGCGGATCGCTGGTATAGAGGCGTGAGCCGGCGCACGACGCCCCGGCGAAGCGCACCGAGCACACCCCCGGACACCTGAACAGCACGACATCGCACACCCGTTCTCGACGAGGAAGGCACGGCCGCCGCACGTGAGGGACACACGAGAGAGCCGGCTGCTCCTGGTGCTGCTGATCGCCATCGCGTTCGCACTGATCACGGTGGACATCCGCGGTGGGGAGGATTCTCCGGTCGACGGTGCCCGGCAGGCCGCGGCCACCGTCTTCGGCCCGATCGAGAACGGCGTGTCCAGCGCGGTCGACCCGATCGGCAACGCGGTCACCGCCGTCCGCGAGTCCGGTGACCGGCACGACCGGCTCGCCCGACTGGAGCAGGAGAACGCGGCCCTCAAGGCCGAACTCGGCAGCGACGACCGCGGCCGCAGCCGCCTCGCCCAGCTCGACAGACTGCTGAGCGTCTCCGGCAAGGGCCAGTACGGCATCAAGGGCGCCCAGGTCATCGCCATAGGAGCGGCCCAGGGCTTCTCCTGGACCATCACCATCGACGCCGGGGCCAACGACGGCATCCAGCGCGACATGACCGTCCTCAACGGCGACGGACTCGTCGGCCGCGTCACCACCGTCGGCCCGGACACCGCCACCGTGCTGCTGGCCAGCGACCCCGACTTCACCGTCGGCACCCGCATGGAGGGCTCCGACGAACTGGGCTTCGCCTCCGGCCAGGGCGACCGCCCGCTGCGCGTCGAACTGCTCAACGGCAAGGCCGAGATCAAGAAGGGCGACCGCCTGGTCACCTTCGGCTCGCAGGCCGACAAGCCGTTCGTGCCCGGCGTCCCCGTCGGCGTCGTCTCCCGCGTCGACCCCTCCGGCGGCGACCTCACCCGCACCCTCTACGTCACGCCGTACGTCAGCTTCAGCAAGCTCGACGTGGTCGGCGTCGTCGTCCAGGCCCCGAAGAAGGACCCGCGCGACACGGTGCTGCCCAAGAAGCCCGGGGCGACCCCCACACCGACCGTGACGGTGACCGTCACCCCCTCCGCCCCTGCCGACGGCCTGAACCAGCAAGAGCAGTAGGAGCTGTCACCCCATGCGCGTCAACCGGATCCTGCTCTCCAGCGCCCTGATCGTCGTCGCCCTGGTGGTCCAGGTGAGCGTCCTCGCCCGCCTCCACCTGCCGGGCGCCGTCCCCGACCTGCTGCTGCTCACCGTCCTCGGCCTCGCCCTGGTCTACGGCCACGTCGGCGGCGCCCTCGTCGGATTCGGCGCCGGCCTCCTCGCCGACCTCGCCCCGCCCGCCGACCACGCCGCCGGCCGCTACGCCCTCGTGCTGTGCGTCATCGGCTACCTCGCCGGACTCGTCAAGCCCGAGAGCGGCCAGGTCAGGTCCGCCACCGGCCCCATGGTCGTGGTCGTCGCCGCCGCGGTCGGCTCCACCCTGCTCTACGCCGGTGTCGGCGCCCTCGTCGGCGACACCGCCGCCCGCCATGTCGGCCTCGGCTCCCTGCTGTTCACCGCCGCCCTGTACGACCTGCTGCTCGCGCCGTTCGTCGTGCCCGGCGTCATGGCCCTGGCCCGGCGCGCCGAGAACGATCCGCTCGCCGACACCGGTTCCACCTCGTCCGGCGGCGACATCTCCTCCGGCTGGCTCTCCGGCGGCACCGGACTGCGCATCGGCGGCCAGCGCGGCGGACTGAAGGTCAAGGCGGCCCGGGCCCGGATGGTGCGCGCCGGACGCATCAAGGGGGTCAAGCGCCTGTGACCTCCCGGAACTTCACTCGAAACTTCACCCCGACGGGTGAACGGCGGGGGAACGCCGACCGGCGCACCGGCCGTTCATCCCTCGTACGCCCCCACGCCCACACGCTCTGAGAGAGGAGGAAACCGCGTGACCAACATCCCCGAGACCGGCCGCAACCTGCGGGTCCAGATCCGGCTCGTCGTCATCCAGGTCCTCGTCATCTCCCTCCTCGGCACCCTCGGCGGGCGCCTGTGGTACCTCCAGATCCGCGAGGGCGACCAGTACGCCAAGGAAGCCTCCGGCAACCACGTCCAGCAGGTCGTCCAGCCGGCCGTCCGCGGCTCCATCCTGGACGCGCGCGGAGTGGCCCTCGCGGACAACGAGACCCGGCTCGTCGTCTCCGCCTCCCGCACCGACCTGATGAAGATGAAGGACGACGGCAAGGCGGTCCTCACCAAACTCGCCGGCGTCCTCGGCATGAAGCCCGCGGACGTCGAGCAGAAGGTCCGGCTGTGCAACGCCGAGACCCCCCAGCCCTGCTGGAACGGCTCGCCGTACCAGCCCATCCCCATCACCGACGAGGCCACCCCCAAGCAGGCCCTGCAGATCCGCGAACGCGCCGAGGACTTCCCCGGCATCACCGCCGAACCGCAGGCCCTGCGCCGCTACACCAGCCCCGGCAAGGCCAACACCGCCCAGGTCCTCGGCTACCTCTCGCCCGTCACCGACGAGGAGATCCAGAAGGCGCAGGACTCCAGCTCGCCCTACCTGCGCTCCGACATGGTCGGCCGCTCCGGCCTCGAGCGCCAGTACGACAAGCAGCTGCGCGGCAAGGCCGGCGTCACCCGCTACGAGGTCGACAAGCTCGGCCGCGTCCTCGGCCAGGCCGAGGCCGACCCCGCCCAGCCCGGCGCCAACCTCGTCACCAGCATCGACTCCCGCGTCCAGCGCATCGCCGAGTACGAACTCAACGAGGCGATGAAGGAAGCCCGCAAGCAGCACGACCGCAACACCAACCGCAACTACGAGGCGGACTCCGGCGCCGTCGTCGTCATGGAGGCCAAGACCGGCCGCGTCGTCGCCATGGCCTCCAACCCCACCTACGACCCCAACGCCTGGGTCGGCGGCATCTCCGCCAAGGACTACGCCGCCCTCACCGGCAAGGACTCCAACTACCCGCTGCTCAACCGCGCCATCCAGGGCCAGTCGGCACCCGGCTCCATCTTCAAGGTCATCCCGACGGCCGCCGCCATCAACGCCGGATACTCCTTCGAAGGCCCCTACGAGTGCTCCAGCTCGTACTCCATCGGCGGCCAGGTCTTCAAGAACTTCGAGTCCCAGAGCTTCGGCGGCATCAGCCTCGGCCGCGCCCTGGAAGTCTCCTGCGACACCGTCTTCTACCGCCTCTCCCACGAGGAGTGGAAGCGCGACGGCGGCAACAAGCCGAAGAAGAACCCCAACGACTGGTTCTACAAGACCTCCCACCAGTTCGGCCTCGGCGAGGAAACCGGCATCGACCTGCCCAACGAGGTGACCGGCCGCGTCCCCGACCGCCAGTGGAAGAAGGACTACTGGACGGCCAACAAGGACTCCTGGTGCAAGTACGGCAAGAAGGACGGCAGCTACGCCGAGAAGATCGCCTACGAGAACTGCCTCGAAGGCAACCGGCTGCGCGCGGGTGACTCCGTCAACTACTCCATCGGCCAGGGCGACACCCTCGTCACCCCCATCCAGATGGCTAGCATCTACGCGGCCCTCGCCAACGGCGGCACCCTCTACCACCCCACCGTCGGCAAGGCCGTCATCAGCCCCGACGGCAAGACCGTCGAGGAGATCGAGCCCAAGGCGCACGGCAAGCTGCCGATGACGAAGAAGACCCTCGCCCAGATAGACGAAGCCCTCGAGGGAGTCGCCACCCGCGGTACGGCCGCGTGGCGATTCGGGGGCTGGCCACAGGACGAGATCCCGATGCACGCCAAGACCGGTACCGCGGAGGTCCACGGCAAGCAGACCACCTCCTGGTTCGCCACGTACACCAAGGACTACTCGATCGTCATGACGATCTCCCAGGGTGGTACCGGCTCCGGCGCCTCGGGCCCCGCCGTGCGCAACATCTACAACGCCCTCTACGGCGTCTCCGAGGACGGCGAGATCGACAAGAAGAGGGCGCTGCTCCCGACACCGCAGAAGAACCTCCCCACGGTCCGCACCGACGGCACCATCCAGTCGCCGAAGATCTCCAAGGACCCCGCCAAGGACCGGGCCACCCCCTCGCCCGGCGCCTCCACCCCGCAGGACGCCCCCGCCGATCCCCAGCAGACCGGCACGACGCCCTCACCGGAGAACACCAACCGCGACACCCGCCGCCGTGACCGGCGCCGGGGCGGCGCACCACGCCCCGCCGACGGCCGCACCCGCCGCCGCGCCCGGACCGGAACACGGAGGACGACGTCATGACCGGCGGCGTCAACAGCTTCCAGGTCTCCGGATACGGACCCGAGCGGGCCGGCTGGACCAGACTCCTCGCCCGCGACTCCCTCGCCCGCCGCATGGACTGGCCGATACTGCTCTCGGCGATCGCCCTGTCCCTGCTCGGCTCCCTCCTGGTCTACTCGGCCACCCGCAACCGCACCGAACTCAACCAGGGCGACCCCTACTACTTCCTGGTCCGGCACTGGCTCAACACCGGCATCGGCCTCGCCCTGATGGTCGGCGCCATCTGGCTCGGCCACCGCGCCCTGCGCACGGCCGTGCCCCTGCTGTACGGAGCCTCGGTCTTCCTGATCCTCCTGGTGCTCACCCCCCTGGGCTCCACGATCAACGGCGCCCACTCCTGGATCAAGCTCCCCGGCGGCTTCTCCCTCCAGCCCTCCGAATTCGTGAAGATCACGATCATCCTGGGCATGGCGATGCTCCTCGCCGCCAGGGTCGACGCCGGCGACAAGCCCTACCCCGACCACCGCACCGTCCTCCAGGCCCTCGGCCTGGCCGTCGTCCCCATGCTGATCGTGATGCTCATGCCCGACCTCGGCTCGGTCATGGTCATGGTCGTCATCGTGCTCGGCGTCCTGCTCGCCTCCGGCGCCTCCAACCGCTGGATCTTCGGCCTGATGAGCGCCGGAGCGATCGGCGCCGTCACGGTCTGGCAGATCGGCATCCTCGACGAGTACCAGATCAACCGCTTCGCCGCCTTCGCCAACCCCGAACTCGACCCCGCCGGCGTCGGCTACAACACCAACCAGGCCCGCATCGCCATCGGCTCCGGCGGACTGACCGGCTCCGGCCTCTTCCAGGGGTCCCAGACCACCGGCCAGTTCGTCCCCGAGCAGCAGACCGACTTCGTCTTCACCGTCGCCGGTGAGGAACTCGGCTTCGTCGGCGGCGCACTCATCATCGCCCTGCTCGGCATCATCCTCTGGCGCGCCTGCCGCATCGCCCGCGACACCACCGACCTGTACGGCACCGTCGTCGCCGCCGGCATCGTCGCCTGGTTCGGCTTCCAGACCTTCGAGAACATCGGCATGACCCTCGGCATCATGCCGGTCACCGGCCTGCCCCTGCCCTTCGTCTCCTACGGCGGCTCCTCCATGTTCGCCACATGGCTGGCGGTCGGCCTGCTGCAGTCGATCAAACTGCAACGGCCCATGTCCGCCTGACCCCCGACGGCCCCGCCGGGGCCCGCCCGGCCACCCGCCCCCGGCAGGCCCGCACGTCACCGGCGCGGAGCGGCCCACTCCCGCTCCGCGCCCACGGCGACTAGATTCGATCCATGGCGGACACCAAGCGAGAGATCGAGCGCAAGTACGAGTCCGACACCGACGGGCTGCCCGACCTGACCCGCGTCCCCGGCGTCGCATCCGTCCTCGACCGGGGCGTCACCCACCTCGACGCCACCTACCACGACACCGCCGGCGAACGACTCGCCGCGTCCGCCGTCACCCTGCGCCACCGCACCGGCGGCTCCGACGCCGGCTGGCACCTCAAGTTCCCCGTCGCCCCCGGAGTCCGCGACGAGATCCGCGCCCCGCTCTCCGACACCCTCCCGGACGAGCTCGCCGCCCTCGTCCGCTCCCGCGTCCGCGACCACCCCCTGCGCCCCGTCGTCCGCCTGCGCTCCGACCGCGACGTACGCCACCTCCTCGACGCCGACGGGCGGCTCCTCGCCGAGGTCAGCATCGACACCGTCCACGCCGAACGCCTCACCGGCGACGGCGGCACCGCCCAGTGGACCGAGATCGAGGTGGAACTCGCCGACGACGGCGACCCCGCCTTCCTCGACAAGGTCGAAAAACGCCTCCGCAAGGCGGGCGCCCGCCCCGCGCGGTCGACGTCCAAACTGGCCAGGGCCCTGGCCGACACGGCCCCCCACGGCACCACCACCCCGGCGGCCTCACCCACCCCCGCCACCGCACCGGAAGCGGCCCCGAAACAGAAGCGGCGCTCCCGCACGGCCGGCGAACCCGTCACCGCCGGCGACCACGTCCTCGCCTACGTCCGCGCCCAGCGCGACGCCCTCGTCGAACTCGACCCCGCCGTGCGCCAGGACCTCCCCGACGCCGTGCACAGCATGCGCGTCGCCACCCGCCGCCTGCGCAGCACCTTCCGCACCTTCCGCACCGTCCTCGACCGGGAGACGACCGACCCCGTCGCCACCGACCTCAAGTGGCTGGCCGGGGAACTGGGCCTCGACCGCGACCAGGAAGTCCTCGCCGAACGCCTCAGGACCGCCCTCGCCGACCTGCCCCCCTCCCTCGTCCACGGCCCGGTCACCGACCGCCTCGGCCACTGGGCCGAGGCCCGCCACGCGGGAGCCCACGCACGCCTCACCGGCATCCTCGACTCCCGCCGCTACCTCACCCTCCTCGACACCCTGGACGCCCTGGTAGCCGACCCGCCCCTGCGCAAGAAGGCCGGAGCGAAGCCGGAGAAGGTCCTCACCAAGGCCGTACGCAAGGACCTCGGCAAACTCACCGGCCTCGTCACCCGCGCCCTCGACCTCCCACCCGGCACCGACCGCGACGTCGCCCTCCACGAGGCCCGCAAGAAGACCAAGCGCACCCGCTACGCCGCCGAGGCCGCGACCCCCGCGCTCGGCAAGCCGGCCAAGCGGCTCGTCACGTCCATGAAGTCGCTCCAGGGCCTGCTCGGCGACCACCAGGACAGCGTCATGGCCCGCCAGACCCTGCGGGAACTGGCCGCCGTCGCCCACGCGGCGGGGGAGAACGCCTTCACCTACGGCGTCCTCCACGCCCGCGAGGAACGCCGCGCGGAGCTGGCCGAGAACGCCCTCCCCGAGGCCTGGGCCTCGGTCACCGGGGACCACCGGTCCTGGACGGCGTAGGGAGTACCCCTCCGGCCGCGTTACGCTGAATGGTCACCCCACTCAGCACACAAAGGTTCGCGAGATGCCTGCCGAAGTCGCCGAGTCTGTGTTCCCGCAGCTCGAAGCTCTGCTCCCGCATGTGCAGAAGCCGATCCAGTACGTCGGCGGAGAGCTCAACTCCACGGTCAAGCCATGGGAGAGCTGCGACGTCCGCTGGGCGCTCATGTACCCGGACGCCTACGAGGTCGGACTGCCCAACCAGGGCGTCATGATCCTCTACGAGGTCCTCAACGAACAGGACGGCGTCCTCGCCGAGCGCACCTACAGCGTCTGGCCGGACCTCGAGGCGCTGATGCGGGAGCACCACGTCCCGCAGTTCACCGTCGACAGCCACCGCCCGGTGAAGAACTTCGACGTGTTCGGCCTGAGCTTCTCCACCGAGCTGGGCTACACCAACATGCTCACCGCCCTGGACCTGGCCGGCATCCCGCTGGAGGCCAAGGACCGGACGCTGGACGACCCGATCGTCATGGCCGGCGGCCACGCGGCCTTCAACCCCGAGCCGATCGCCGACTTCATCGACTGCGCGGTCATCGGTGACGGCGAGCAGGCCGTCCTGGAGGTCACCCGGATCATCCGCGCCTGGAAGGAGGAGGGCCGCCCCGGCGGCCGCGAGGAGCTGCTCTTCCGCCTCGCCAGGACCGGCGGGGTGTACGTCCCCGGCTTCTACGACGTCGAGTACCTGCCCGACGGCCGGATCGCCCGCGTCGTACCGAACAAGTCGGGCGTCCCGTGGCGCGTCTCCAAGCACACCGTCATGGACCTCGACGAGTGGCCCTACCCCAAGCAGCCCCTGGTCCCGCTCGCCGAGACGGTCCACGAGCGCATGTCCGTGGAGATCTTCCGCGGCTGCACCCGCGGCTGCCGCTTCTGCCAGGCCGGCATGATCACCCGCCCGGTGCGCGAGCGCTCCATCACCGGCATCGGCGAGATGGTCGACAAGGGCCTGAAGGCGACCGGCTTCGAGGAGGTCGGCCTGCTCTCCCTCTCCTCCGCCGACCACTCCGAGATCGGTGACGTCGCCAAGGGCCTCGCGGACCGCTACGAGGAAGACAAGATCGGCCTCTCCCTGCCGTCCACCCGCGTCGACGCCTTCAACATCGACCTGGCCAACGAGCTGACCCGCAACGGCCGCCGCTCGGGCCTGACCTTCGCGCCCGAGGGCGGCTCGGAGCGCATCCGCAAGGTCATCAACAAGATGGTCTCCGAGGACGACCTGATCCGTACCGTGTCCACGGCCTACGGCAACGGCTGGCGCCAGGTGAAGCTGTACTTCATGTGCGGCCTGCCCACCGAGACCGACGACGACGTCCTCCAGATCGCCGACATGGCCACCCGCGTGATCGCCAAGGGCCGCGAGGTCTCCGGCTCCAACGACATCCGCTGCACGGTCTCCATCGGTGGCTTCGTCCCCAAGCCGCACACCCCCTTCCAGTGGGCCCCGCAGCTCTCCGCCGAGGAGACCGACGAGCGCCTCGGCAAGCTGCGCGACAAGATCCGCGGGGACAAGAAGTACGGCCGTTCCATCGGCTTCCGCTACCACGACGGCAAGCCCGGCATCGTGGAGGGCCTGCTCTCCCGCGGCGACCGCCGCATCGGTGCGGTCATCCGCGCGGTCTACGAGGACGGCGGCCGTTTCGACGGCTGGCGCGAGCACTTCTCCTACGACCGCTGGATGACCTGCGCGGACAAGACCCTGCCCGCCTTCGGCGTCGACGTCGACTGGTACACCACCCGTGAGCGCACCTACGAGGAGGTCCTCCCCTGGGACCACCTCGACTCCGGCCTCGACAAGGACTGGCTCTGGGAGGACTGGCAGGACGCCCTCGACGAGACCGAGGTCGAGGACTGCCGCTGGACCCCGTGCTTCGACTGCGGCGTGTGTCCGCAGATGGACACCAGCATCCAGATCGGGCCGACGGGCAAGAAGCTGCTGCCGCTCACGGTCAAGAAGTCGAGCGCGGTCGGCTGAGACCGCGTGCCGCACGGCCCGGGGCCCGTTCGCTCGGTTGCGAACGGGCCCCGGGGCGTTGTGGAGCGGGCCGGCGCTACTTGAGGTAGACGATGCCGTCGGTGGTGACGGCCGGGCGGCCGCTGGTGCCGACGACCACGATCTTGACGGTGTGCTTGGCGCTGCCGCTCCAGGTCCTGGTCCACAGCGCGTCGCGGTACTTGGTGGTGGCCGACTTCAGGTCCACGGTGGCGGCCTTCGTTCCGTCCACGTAGATGTGGGCCTGGCCGGAGGTGGCGGCCCGGGAGACGACCCAGGCGACGGAGCGGCCGGTGAAGGTCCAGCTCAGCGAGGCGTTCTTGGCGGAGCTGCTGTACGACTTGCCGCCGAGGTAGCTGGTGGAGGACTTGGTCGTCCATGTGCCGGTCCGGGTGGCGGAGCTCTCCTGGAGGACGACCGGGGTGCCGGCGACCGAGGCGGTGGCGGTGTTGCCCGCCTGGTCGCGGGCGGTCAGGGACCAGGTGGTGGCGGCGCCGGACTTGGCGGTGTGGTTCGCGCCGGTGACCGTCGGCCCGTAGGTCCTGGCGGTCGGGGCGGTGAGCCGGACCTCCTTCAGGGCGGCGCCGTCGGTGGCCTTCCACTTCAGTGTGAGCGGGACGGCGGCGGTGGTGACGGTGCCGGTGCGCAGGGACAGGTTCGGCTTGGTGCTGAAGGTGGGGGCGGTGGTTTCGGCGACGACGGTCGCGGCGGCCGTGGTGGTGGTCGTGCCGGACTGGTGGACGGCGCGGACGGCCACCTTGTGGGTGCCGGCGGTCAGGGTGGCCTTGGCGGAGGTGGCGGTGCCGGGGGCGGTGGCGGCGGTCCTGCCGTCGACCAGGAGTTCGTACCTCGCGATGAGGGCGGCCGGGGTGGTGGCCGACCAGTTCACCGTGATGCCGGCCTTGGTGTAGGTGGTGGTGCCGGAGGTTCCGCCGCCGGTAACGGTCTTCAGGGTGAGGCCGGAGACCGGTCCGCCCGCCCAGGTGCGGACGGTGGCGAGCCTGGTGTAGAAGGCGTCGCCGGGGCACTGGGTGTTGTAGCCGTCGCGGTGGCCGTGGATCGCGGGCAGGGTCAGCCGGTCGCCCTTGGCCCAGGTCTTCCCGGTGTAGCTGCGGCCGCTGTCGCCCGCGGTGAGGGTGGCGGTGCCGGTGGGGGAGACGCCGTACTGGCCGAGCTTCCACGCGGCGACGCGGGCGACGGAGGTCAGGGCGGCCGTGGGGGGCGCGGTGGAGGTGTGGGTGCCGAGGACGGAGATGCCGGTGGTCTCGCTGTTGAAGCCGTAGGCGTGGGCGCCCATCACCGGCAGGTCGACGCCGCCCTTGCGGCCTTCGTACACCGTGCCGCACTTGTCGACCAGGAAGTTGTAGCCCAGGTCTTTCCAGCCGAGCTGCTTCACGTGGTAGGCGTGGATGCCGCGCACCACGGCGGGGCCCTGGGCGCAGGTGTAGTCGTTGGACTCGGCGGTGTGGTGCACCACGACCGCCTTGATCCTCTCGCCGGGCAGATAGCTCGGTTCCTCCGGGCTGATCGACTCGTCGGCGCCCCAGGTGGCGCGGGAGGTGATCGGCGGGCGGGGTGCGGTGGAGGGCGGCGCGGCGGGGACGCTCACCGAGGGGCTGGGGGTGGCGGTGGGCGGGGAGGTGGCGGGGTCCGTGGGTTCGGTCACCGGGGGTTCCGGGGCCGTGGGCTCGGTGGGGGAGGGCGCGGCGGGGGTCTCGGAGGCGGGGGCCTCGGGGGCGGTGGCGTCCGGCTGGGGTTCGGTGCCGGTGCCCGGGCCGGTCGTGGGGTCGGTGCCCGGTTCGGTGGTGGAGGGGTCGGGTGTCCCGGTCTCGTCGACGGTGTAGGCCGCGGGCTCCAGGGCGGTGACCTCGCCGCTGCCGGGGTCGACCATGTCCAGGCGCAGGCCCTTGGGCAGCGGGGCCGCGTTCTTTCCGTCGACGCGTACTTCGACGCCGTCGGAGGGGCCCACCCACGCGGGTTCGGTGCCGCCGCGGGCGGCGCTGTTCTCCCCCTGGCCGCTGTCGCCGTCGAGGGTGAGCCACCGCGACCAGTTCCCGGTGCCGGCGGCCCGGGTGCGGACCTCGACGGTGCCGCCGACGCGGGCGGAGGGGTCGGACCAGGTCACGCCGAGCATGCTGAACGGCGCGGTGTCCCGCTTGCCCAGGGAGGCGGAGGTGCCGTCCTCGGAGACCCGCAGGGCGGTGGTCTCGGCCTTGCTGCTGACGGGCCCCGGTGCGCCACCGGTGGCGGAGCCGGTGCTGTCCTGTCCCGTCACGGTGTGCAGGACGAGGACTCCGGAGAGGCCGGCCGCGACGACGGCGGACGTCTTCCAGACGTGTCGTGGTGTGCGCATGTCAGCTCGCGAGGTCCTTCTGCGTGAGGAGGAGCGGAGGGGGACGCCCGCCGCCCGCACGGGCGGCACAGGGGAGACTTGCGTGACCGGGTGATGGTTGTACGGCGAGGTCGGCGCGCCGGGCGGAGCGCCGGCGCGGGCCGTGCGCGACAAGGGGCCGAGCCGCTGTGCGTGAGCGACGTCACTCCGGCCGCCCGGTCCGCGGCCGGGTGCCGGTCGGCCGCGCGAGCCGTACGTGCCGTACGTGCGCGGGAGCGGCCCTCCGTCACCCTTGAGTTCTAGTGGTTGTCGCAACACCCCAGCTCAAGGGGTGCGATGGACTTCGACGTTCGCAAGGACCGGAAGCC
>NZ_BMUC01000001.1:411048-412271 GCF_014649995.1 Streptomyces griseoflavus
GCAGGGAAGGAAGAAGCTGACCCGGGAGCGGGCGGCATACTTCCAGCTCATGCAGCAGGGGTACAGCAGTTCGGAAGCCTGTCGGATCGTCGGGATCGACCGGCGGACGGGCAAGAAGTGGCGCAACGGAACACATGCGTCCGGCGGCCGGAAGGCGCTGCCTCCGATGAATCAGGAGCCAGCGCCTTCCGGCCCGTCCCGTTACCTACGCGAAGCTGACCGCATTCACATCGCCGACCGGCTGCGGGAGAAGGCCACCGTCCGTGCGATAGCCGCCGAGCTCGGCCGCAGCCCGTCCACGGTCAGCCGGGAGATCCGCCGCAACCGGCATCCGGTCAACGGCCAGTACCGGCCGCACGCGGCCCAGGCCCGCGCCGATGCCCGCCGGCCCCGGCCCAAGCCCGGGAAGATCGGCCAGAACCCGCAGCTGCGGGACTTCATCCAGAACCACCTGGACATACGGTGGAGCCCTGAGCAGATCTGCCAGGCTCTGCGGGCACAGTTCCCCCAGCAGCCGGAGATGCACGTGGTCCACGAGACGGTCTACCAGGCCCTCTACGTCCAGGGCCGGGGCGAACTGCGCCGCGAGCTGGCCCGCGCCCTGCGATCGGGCCGCGCCCGGCGCAAACCCCGCCGCCAGGCCCAGCAGCGCCAGCCGCGGTTCGCCACCCCGATGGTCATGATCACCGAACGACCGGCGGAGGCGGAGGACCGGGCCGTCCCCGGCCACTGGGAGGGCGACCTCATCATCGGCAAGGACGGGAAGTCGGCCATCGGCACACTGGTCGAACGCGCCACCCGCTACGTCATGCTCCTGCACTTGCCTGGCGACCACGGCGCCGAAAGCGTCCGGGACGCGCTGGTCACCACGGTCCAGACCCTGCCCGCCCACCTCCGACGGTCCCTGACCTGGGACCAGGGAAGCGAGATGGGCGCCCACGGCTCCTTCACCATCGCCACCGACGTCCCGGTCTACTTCTGTGACCCGGCCAGCCCCTGGCAACGAGGCTCGAACGAAAACACCAACGGCCTGCTCCGGCAGTACTTCCCCAAGGGCACCGATCTCTCGGTCCACGCACGCGAACACCTCGACGTGGTTGCTGCTGAACTGAACGGCCGCCCACGCAAAACGCTCGGCTGGGAAACCCCAGCCGAGCGCCTGCATAAGCTACTCGCGGCCTGATCAACACGACCATGTGTTGCGACGATCCCTAGAAACCGCC
>NZ_BMUC01000001.1:412312-646415 GCF_014649995.1 Streptomyces griseoflavus
ACCTGACGGGGGCCGCTCCTCTTCCGCCGGGGTGCCGGGCTACGGGACCTCGCGGCCGTACGGGCGGACGCGGTGGCGTGGGGCGGCCGTCCGGCGGGGCGGGCGGGTGAGGGTGATCTGGCGGACCAGTTGCTGGAAGCAGGCCAGGGCGGCCACGCCCGGGAGGGCCGCCGCGGCCGTGTCGGTGAGGGTGCGGGGGGCCTCGGCCACGCAGAGCAGGACCGCGACGGAGGAGAAGAGCAGGACGACGAACCAGGAGTGCAGGGCGCGCCGTTGGTGGAGTGCCGCGCGGAGGATGGAGAGGGAGCCCGCCAGCCAGGGGCCGTAGACCAGGATGGGCCACCAGGCGGAGGAGCTGCCGCTGCTGTGCGCGGTGGTGACCAGGAGCAGGGGCTCGTAGGTGACCACGCCGCTGAAGACGCTCACCATCGACACGGTGACCGCTGCCATGGCGGCGATGACGTAGCTGGCGACGCGCAGTGCGTCGGGGCGTTTGCGCGGGGGCTTGCGGTGGCCGCGCGGGGCCGGTGCGCGCAGGGGCGGCAGTTCGGCCGTGATCTCCTGGAGGTTGCCCATGGGGCTGCCCGCGGGCGGTGCGGTGACCGAGGGCTCCTCGCGCGGAGGCGGCACGGTTCTGCCGTACTCCTCGCCGCGGGCCTCCTGGAGCAGATAGGCGAGCTCCTCGGCCGGGTCCCAGGGCGGGACGGTGTGGTCCATCGCCGGGTCCCAGGGCGGGACGGCCGGGTCCGTCGCCGGGTTCCAGGGCGGGACGGCCGGCTCCACGGGTTCGGCGTAGACGGCTCCGGCCCGGTGCCGTCCCGTGCCCGCCTCGTTGTACTGGTCCGGGAAGTCGGCGCCGTACCAGAGTGGGTCGTAGCGTTCATCATTCATGTCAGAATTGATTCATCGGGCCGGCGGGAGCAGTCAACGGCGGTTCTGCTACGTGGAGTTGGAGCGGTCCTGACCTGCTTGCCTTCATACAGCGACTAACGGCCCCTGTTTCACTTGGATGCGCGGCGAATGAGTGAACGCCCGTGCCGACCATTGCTTTGTACGAGCCTCGGAATTCCCTCTTTTTCGACTGGCGTTCAGCGGATGAGCGACATCGGTGCCGCCGTGGGGCATCCGCCCGGCCCGCTGCGGCGTCTACGCCGGTATGGATCTCGGGAAGTCGCCGGAGCCCGCGCGGGGTGAGGGCTGCCTGGTCGTGGCGATTCGCGTGCCCGTGCGGATCGTGGTGCTGGTGCTGGTCGTGCCGGTCCGGATGGTGGGGGACGCGCTCGTCGCCGGCGGGCGGTTCCTGAACGACGCGGTGTTCCGGCCGGTCGGGCGGGCCCTGCTGTGGGCGGGCCGGGCGGTGTTCGTGTGGCCGTTCGTGGGGCTGTGGCGCCATGTGCTGGTGCCGCTGGGCAGGGGGCTCGGGTGGCTGGGGAAGGTACTCGTCGTCCTTCCGGCCGTGGCGTTGTACCGCCATGTGCTGACGCCGCTCGGACGCGCGGCCGTATGGACGTACGCGCGGGTGCTGACTCCGCTCGGGCACGCGTGCGCCGCCGCCGGGGCGGCGGTCCGGGCGGGGCTGGCGCTGCTGGCGCGGCATCTCGTCGTCCTGCCCTCGGCGTGGGCGTACCGGTGGATCCTCACGCCGTTGGGGCACGCGGGCGTGTGGTGCGGCAAGGGGCTCCTGTGGGGGGTGGCGGCGATCGCCACCGTGATCGGTGCGGGGCTGTACTGGACCGCCCGCGTCCTGCTGGTGCTGCCCGCGCTCGCGGTCCGGCGCTGGGTGCTGGTGCCCGCCGGGCGGGTGCTCGGGGTCGTCGTGCGGGAGATCGGGGCCGCGCTGGGGCACGCCTGGCGGGTCGCCGGGTACGTCTCCCTGGCCGTCGGAGGGCTCCTCGGGACGCTGCTGCGGTGGACGTTCGTGGAGCCCGCGCGGTGGGTGTACCGCGGGGTGCTGACACCGGTGGGGCACGCGGTGCGGGACGCCGTGCTGCGGCCGGCCGTCGAGGCCGGCCGTCGTGCGGGACGTGCCACACGACAGGCGCTCGCCTCCGCCCGCGTGACGGCCCGTCAGATCCGGGCCGACATCCGGCGGGTGCTCGTCGGCGGGCCCGGGACGCCCGCCCCGAACGGGGATCAAGGCGAGGAGCCGGTGCGCGACGTGCGGAGGGTGAGTGAAGGTCGGAATCTGCTGACGAAGGGCTGACCTGCGCCTTTGGTGCGCTGCGGTGTGGTTGGCGTGGCCTGTGCACGACCGGCACGTCCTGGGCGGCCATGAGCGTCCACCTCCACGGGGAGGGCGGCGGCACCGGCACGCACGCGATGCCGGTCTCGTCCCGGCGCTCCCGGCCCCCGGCCGGGTCCCCACGCCGCCCCCAGCCGGCGCCCGCGGCGTACGCGCAGGACCGCGCCGCCGCACCGGCCGGGAACGGCACCCCCGGCCGCCGGGAACCGGCGGCTCCGCCCGGACGTACTCTGAAGAGGACCACGACCCCCGTTCCCGGGCCGGGACACCGGGGTAGTCGTACGGCCGTACGCTGGATAGGGAGGCGCGCACCGCGTCTCCCTGCAACGAGGAGAAGATCCACTGGGCAAGCGACAGCCCGAAGGCCCGCCGCCCGCACCCGCGGTGCAGCGCATCCGACTGCGCTACACCAAGCGCGGCCGCCTCCGGTTCACCAGTCACCGTGACTTCCAGCGCGCCTTCGAGCGCGCGCTGCGCCGCGCCGAGGTGCCCATGGCGTACTCGGCGGGGTTCACGCCGCACCCGAAGGTGTCGTACGCCAATGCCGCACCCACCGGCACGGGCAGCGAGGCCGAGTACCTGGAGATCGCGCTCACCGAGCCACGCGACCCCGAGCGGCTGAGAGGCCTGCTCGACGAGTCGATGCCCGCCGGACTCGACATCGTCGAGGCGGTCGAGGCCCGCACGTCGGGCCTCGCCGACCGGCTCACCGCTTCCGTGTGGGAGCTGCGGCTGGAGGGCGTGGACCCCGAGGACGCCCGCCGCGCGGTGGACGCCTTCGACGCGGCCGGGACCGTCGAGGTCCAGCGCCGCACCAAGAACGGCGTCCGCACCTTCGACGCCCGTTCCGCGGTCGTGGCCCTGGAGAGCGCCGATGCGCGCTCGTCGCAGCCTGATAGGCCGAGCGACCAGCCCTGTGCGATACTGCGGCTGGTTGTTCGGCACGTGACGCCTGCCGTACGACCCGACGACGTCCTGTCCGGTCTCCGCGCCGTGGCCGACCTGGCGCCGCCGGTCCCCGCAGCGGTGACCAGGCTGGCGCAGGGGCTGTTCGATGAAGAGACCGGCACGGTGACCGACCCGCTCGCGCCCGACCGCGAGGCAGCAGCGACCGAGCCGCAACCGGCCGGCGCCACTGCCGCCGCGACGGCGCCCGCGTAGGGAAGGTCCCGCGTAGGGACGGACGTCGTGAAAGCGCCGCCCTCGACCTCGGGAGCCACCTGGGTCGGGCAGCGCACCGACCAGAAGACTTTCGCCAGGCCGTGCGCATTCGGTGTACGGAACCGGCGAGACAGGACACAGAGAGCTCCCGAGCGGCGCCCGCGCCCCGGACGGCGGTAACCGCGCACCGCGCGAACCGCGGACGTCACCGGCATCGCCGGACCAGGTGCGGCGCCCGGGAGCCTGACGGGAGAAACGCCCGCATGCTCGAGCCGATCGAGCCCACCGAGGGCTCCGAACCGAACACCCCCAGCGACACCCTGCCGCCCCGGCGGCGGCGTGCCGCGTCCCGCCCGGCGGGCCCGCCCGCCGCCGCGGCCGACACGACGGCCGAGACCGTCGAGCCGGCCCTGCCGCCCGCGGAGTCCGGCGACACGCCCGGGTCCGCGGGGCCCGTGGACGCGCCGGACAACTCCGGGGCCGAGGAGAAGACCGAGACCGCCGCACCCCGGCGGCGCCGTGCGGTCCGCCGCGCGGCCGCGCCCGCCGGGGCACCCGCGGAGGCCGCGGAGACCGTCGTGGCGGCGACCCCCGCCCCGGACGCGACCGCTCCGGCTCCCGAGCCCGCCGTCGCCGCGGACTCCGCCGACGACGCCGCGCCCCGGCGCACCCGCCGCCGCGCCACGCGCACGGTGACCTCGCCGCCGGCCGGTGCCGAGACCCCGGAGGCCTCGGAGACCGCCGGCTCCACCGCCACCACCGAAGCGGCACCCGCGGCGGCGCAGACGCCCGCGACGCCCACGACCGACGAGGACGCCGCCCCGCGCCGCACCCGGCGCCGCGCGACGCGCACCGCCGCCGCGCCGGCGACGACCGCCGAAGCGGCCGTGACCGAGGACAGCGCCGAGCAGACGCAGACCCCGGCCGAGCAGGCGCAGCCCTCCGCGGAGCAGGCCCAGACCCCGGCCGAGCAGGCCCAGCCGGCCGAAACCGCCGACGCCGACGAGGACGCCGCCCCGCGCCGCACCCGGCGCCGTGCCTCGCGCCGTGCCTCCGCGCCCGCCGGCGCCCCGGTGACCGCCGAGACGGCGGAGGGCGACGCGGGTGAGCCCGCGCAGGCCGCCCCGACCGCCGAACAGGCCCCGGTGACCGGGGACGAGAAGCGGACGCAGGCTCCCGCCACCGAGCAGACCCCCGCCACTGAGCAGACCCCCGCGACCGAGCAGGCCCCGGAGGCCGAGCAGGCCCCGGAGGCCCCCGCCGACGACGCCGCTCCGCGCCGCCGCCGTCGCGCGGTCCGCAAGGCCGCCGCCGGGTTCGCCGAGCCCGCGCGCTCCGCCCGGACCGCCGCCCCGTCCACCGGCTCCGACGAGCCGGAGGGTTCGCCCCGCCGCCCCGCGCGCCCGGCCGTCGCCGTGTTCCAGCCGCCGGTGTTCACCGAACCCCGCTTCCAGACCCCCGAGCGGGCCGCCGCCGAGGCCGCGGCCGAGGTCGCCGCGCCGGCCGAGCCGGAGGAGGAGACCGAGGAGTTCGCGGAGGAGCAGCCCGCCGCTTCCCGCGGCCGCAGCCGCCGCCGTCGCCGGGGCGCCGGTGACGAGACCGAGGCCGCCGCACCGGCCGCCGAGGCCGCTCCCGCCACCCACGCCGAGACCGAGGACGACGAGGCCGACGAGACGGCCGAGGACCACGCCGACACCGACGACCAGGACGACAGCGAGTCCTCCGGTGCGCGCCGCCGCCGTCGCCGCGGCGGCCGTCGCCGCCGGCGCGGCGAGTCCGCCGACTCCGACGCCGAGGGCGGCGAGTCCGGGGACGAGGACGCCGACACCGAGCGGGTCGCCTCGGAGCAGGCCGCCCAGGACGCCGAGGACACCGCCGAGCAGACCGAGGAGGACGCCGAGGACCGCGAGGACCGCGACGACTCCGGCGGTTCCAGCAGCAGCCGTCGCCGCCGTCGCCGCCGTCGCCGGGCCGGTGACAGCGGTGGCGAGAGTGACGCCCCCACCGACGACCCCGAGCGCACCGTCGTCAAGGTGCGCGAGCCGCGCAAGGCGAGCGAGCCGTCGGACGAGGTGCAGTCCATCAAGGGCTCCACGCGTCTGGAGGCCAAGAAGCAGCGCCGCCGCGAGGGCCGCGAGCAGGGCCGCCGCCGGGTGCCGATCATCACCGAGGCCGAGTTCCTGGCCCGCCGCGAGGCCGTCGAGCGCGTCATGGTGGTCCGCCAGTACGGCGACCGCACGCAGATCGGCGTCCTGGAGGACGGGGTGCTCGTCGAGCACTACGTCAACAAGGAGCAGGCCACCTCGTACGTCGGCAACGTCTACCTCGGCAAGGTGCAGAACGTGCTGCCGTCGATGGAGGCCGCCTTCATCGACATCGGCAAGGGCCGCAACGCGGTGCTCTACGCCGGCGAGGTCAACTTCGAGGCGCTGGGCATGGGCCACGGCCCGCGCCGCATCGAGTCCGCGCTCAAGTCCGGTCAGCCGGTCCTGGTCCAGGTGACCAAGGACCCGATCGGGCACAAGGGCGCCCGCCTCACCAGCCAGGTCTCCCTCCCGGGCCGCTACCTCGTGTACGTCCCCGAGGGCTCGATGACCGGCATCAGCCGCAAGCTGCCCGACACCGAGCGGGCCCGGCTGAAGACCATCCTCAAGAAGATCGTCCCCGAGGACGCGGGCGTCATCGTGCGCACCGCCGCCGAGGGCGCCAGCGAGGACGAGCTGCGCCGCGACGTCGAGCGGCTCCAGGCGCAGTGGGAGGAGATCAAGAAGAAGTCCAAGAACGGCGGCAGCGCGCCGACGCTGCTGTACGGCGAGCCGGACATGACCGTCCGGGTCGTGCGGGACATCTTCAACGAGGACTTCTCCAAGGTCGTCGTCAGCGGCGACGACGCGTGGGAGACCATCCACGGGTACGTCTCGCACGTGGCGCCGGACCTGGCCGGGCGGCTGTCCCGGTGGACCAGCGAGGTCGACGTCTTCGCCACGTACCGGATCGACGAGCAGCTCGCCAAGGCGCTGGACCGCAAGGTGTGGCTGCCCAGCGGTGGCTCGCTGGTGATCGACCGGACCGAGGCGATGGTCGTCGTCGACGTCAACACCGGCAAGTTCACCGGTCAGGGCGGCAACCTCGAGGAGACGGTCACCAGGAACAACCTGGAGGCGGCCGAGGAGATCGTGCGCCAGCTGCGGCTGCGCGACCTCGGCGGCATCATCGTCATCGACTTCATCGACATGGTCCTGGAGTCCAACCGCGACCTGGTGCTGCGGCGCCTGCTGGAGTGCCTGGGCCGCGACCGTACGAAGCACCAGGTCGCCGAGGTCACCTCGCTGGGCCTGGTGCAGATGACCCGCAAGCGGGTCGGCCAGGGCCTGCTGGAGTCGTTCTCGGAGACCTGCGTCCACTGCAACGGGCGCGGTGTCCTCGTGCACCTCGACCAGCCGGCCGCCGCCGGCGGCGGCAGCAAGCGCAGGAAGCGGGCGCGGGCCGGCGGGGCGGAAGCGCCGCACGAGCACGAGCACGAGGCCGTGGCCTCCCCGACGGCGGAGCAGGAGGCCGAGACCGAGGCCGAGTCGGTGGCCGAGGTCGCGGCCGAGGCCGCCGAGCCGGTCTCCCTCCCGGCACCCGAGTTCACGCCGGACGAGGAGCTGTACAGCAGCGCCGCCGAGGCGGAGGCCGCGGCCACCCGTGGGCGTACGCGCCGCCGGGCGAGCCGGCGGGCGTCCGCCCCCGCGGGCGCGCCGAAGCGGGAGACCGCCCCGGCCGCCCGGGCAGCCGAGGTCACGCAGGCACCGAAGGCCGCCGGCGAGCGGGCCGAGGAGCGCGTCGGGACCGAGGAGCCCGTGCCGGCCGGCGCCCCGACGGCGCAGGACGTGACGGCCGCCGAGGAGGCCGCGCGTCCGGTGCAGCCGGAGTCGGCGGCCGAGGCGCTCGCCGAGCCCGCGGCCGTCGAGGACGCCGTGGTGCCCGAGGAGGCCGCGCCCAAGGCCCGTACGCGTCGCCGGGCCACCCGCAAGGTGTCCGCGCCGGCCGGTTCCCCGGCGGGAGCGGAGGCCGCGGTGGTCACGGTCACGGAGCCCGCGAAGACGCAGGAGGCACCGGCGGCCGAGGAGGCCCCCGCCGAGGCGCCCGCCCCGGCGGAGCCCGAGGCCCCGGCCCGCCCGCGCCGGCGCGCGGTGCGCAAGCCGAGCACCTCCACCGCGTCGGAGGACACGGCCGTCGTGGTCGTCCCGTCCGCCCCCGCCGAGGAGCCGGCACCCGCCGGGGAGCCGGCACCCGCCGGGGAGCCGGCGCCCGCCGGGGAGCCGGCCGGCGAGAGCACGGTGACCGCCGAGGGCGAGGCGGAGGCCGCTCCGGCCAAGAAGACCGTCCGCAAGGCGGCCAAGAAGGCCACGGCGAAGAAGGCCGCCACCAAGAAGACGACGACGGCCAAGAAGACCGCCGCCAAGAAGACGACGACGGCCAAGAAGGCGGCGACCGCCACCAAGACGGCCGCCGCCAAGAAGACGACCGCGAGGAAGACGGCGTCGAAGAAGACCGCGGCCGCGGCTCAGCAGCCGCCGTCCTCGGTCACCGCCGGCACCGAGGACTGAACGGTCCGCCGGGAGCGGCGCGGGGCACCGGACAGCACCGGTGCCCCGCGCCGCGCCGTGCAGCTGAAATGACTGTCCGTCACATTGGATTCGAGTGAGGCCGTACCGTGCGCGCACGTGGTCACTTATTGACCATTCGAAGGTTTCTCTGTGGTAACTATGAGGAATTGCCCCTCTCATCTGCTGGTAACGTAATCGCGGTCTCGGCCGCTGTTCTTCCGCCGCCGTGGACTCAGCCGCTCACCGCGACCCGCGCGGGCAGCGGCTGTTCTCCGTCAAAGGCTCCTCGGGGCCTGAGCCCGCGCGGAGGCCGGTGCCGCCGACGGCAATCGGTTGAATTCAAACAGCACGGACACGGACGTCCCGCGCTCGGGACCGTCCCTTCCCGATCACATCGCGAGGCGCCCACGAGGCCGCCGAACGAGGAGGGGGAGCGTCGATGACCGACGCCCATGAGTTGATACCGGCCGCCAGGCCCGTCATCGACGAGGAGGAGATCGAGGCCGCGGTACGCGTGCTGCGCAGCGGCCGCGTCGTACAGGGGCCGGAGGTGGCCGCCTTCGAGGAGGAGTTCGCCGAGCTGGTCGGCGGGCGGCACTGCGTCGCCGTCAACTCCGGTACCTCCGCACTGCACCTGGCCCTCCTCGCCCTGGGGATCGGCCCGGGGGACGAGGTCATCGTGCCGTCGTTCTCCTTCGCCGCCTCCGCCAACGCGGTGCGGCTGGTCGGCGCCGACGTGGTCTTCGCCGACATCGAGGCGGACAGCTTCTGCCTGGACCCGGCGGCCGTCGAGGCGGCCCTCACCCCGCGCACCGCGGCGGTCATGCCAGTCCACCTGTACGGCCACCCGGCCGCCATGGACCGGATCATGGACATCGCCGGCCGGCACGGCCTCGCCGTCGTCGAGGACGCCTGCCAGGCCCACGCGGCCGCGCTGCACGGCACGCCGGTCGGAGCCTTCGGCAGCGCCGGAACGTTCAGCTTCTACCCGACCAAGAACATGCACGCCCTCGAGGGCGGCATGGTCAGCACCGGCGACGCCGAGGTGGCCCGCGTCCTGCGCCTGCTGCGCAACCAGGGCATGGAGCAGCGGTACGCCAACGAGATCGTCGGCGCCAACATGCGCATGACGGACGTGGCCGCCGCGATCGGACGGGTGCAGCGCGGCAAACTGCCCGCCTGGACCGAGCAGCGCATCGCCAACGCCGCGTACCTCACGGAGCACATCTCCGCGCCGAACGTGGTCACGCCGAAGGTCGCCGAGGGCGCCCGGCACGTCTACCACCAGTACACCGTGCGCGTCCGGGGCGACCGCGACGCCGCCATGGCCCGCCTCAGCGAGGCCGGCATCGGCAACGCGGTGTACTACCCGACGCCCATCCACCGGCTCAAGCCGTACTGGGAGCCGGACCAGAAGGCCGGCCGGACCTGGGACCTGCCCGAGACGGAGCGCGCCGCGGCCGAGGTCGTCTCGCTGCCCGTCCACCCGGGTCTGGCACCGCGGGACCTGGAGCGCATCGTGGCCGCCGTGAACGCGCTGGGGGAGCAGAAGTGAGCACCGCCAAGCGGCTGCGGGCCGGACTCGTCGGCCTGGGCTCGATGGGACGCCACCACGCCCGCATCCTGTCCGGTCTGGAGGGCGTCGACTTCGTCGGCGTCGTCGACCCGATGGGCGACAAGCACGGTGCCGCGCAGGGCGCGCCCGTGCTGTCCACCGTCGAGGAACTCATCGACCTGGGCGTCGACTACACCGTGGTCGCCTGCCCCACCGCGCTGCACGAGACGGTCGGCCTGCAGCTCGCCGAGGCCGGCGTCTGCGCGCTGATCGAGAAGCCGCTCGCCGACACCGTGGACGGTGCGCGCCGTCTGGTGGAGGCGTTCGAGTCGCGCGGCCTGGTGGCCGGCGTCGGACACATCGAGCGCTGCAACCCCGCGCTGCGTTCGCTGCGGGCGCGGCTGGAGGCGGGTGAACTGGGCGACGTGTACCAGGTCGTCACCCGGCGCCAGGGCCCCTTCCCGCACCGGATAGCCGACGTCGGCGTGGTCAAGGACCTGGCCACCCACGACATCGACCTGACCGGCTGGGTCACCGGCGGCGCGTACGCCTCCATCGCCGCGCACACCGTCTCCAAGAGCGGCCGCCCCCACGAGGACATGGTCTCCGCGGTCGGCCGCCTCGACGACGGCACGATGGTCAACCACCTCGTCAACTGGCTGAGCCCGCTCAAGGAGCGCTTCACCTCGGTCACCGGTGAGCGCGGCTGCTTCATCGCCGACACCCTCACCGCCGACCTGACCTTCCACTCCAACTCGGCGGTGGCCACCGAGTGGGAGGCCCTCCAGGCCTTCCGCGGCGTCGCCGAGGGCGACATGATCCGGTACGCCATCCCCAAGCGCGAGCCGCTCCTCGTCGAGCACGAACTGTTCCGGGACGCGGTGCTCGGCCGGCCGGCCGACATCTGCACCTTGCGCCAGGGCCTTCGTACCGTTGAGGTGGCGGAAGCGGTTCTCAAGTCGGCCGTCGACGGCAGTACCGTCCATATCGACCGCGATGAGCGAGCGGCCGCCGAGTAAGGCCGGCCCGCTCCGCTCCCGGCCCCCCTGGTACAGGGGGGCCGCACTCCTGTCCCATCCGGAGGAAGTACGTCATGGAATCCCCTGCTCGTAGGCCGAGGCTCGCAGTGATCGTCGCCAACGGCATCACGGGCGACTCCCGTGTCCAGAAAACCGCTGTGGCCGCGGCACGAGACGGATGGGATGTCACCCTGATCGGCAGGAGCGACACCAAGCGCGTCCAGCGGTCGAAGATGGGGCCCATCGACGTGATCCGGGTTCCGGTGGGTTCGGACTACGCGCGTGAGGTGAAGAACCGCAGGGGACGTTCCCTGCGCTCGGCCGCCACCCAGTTCCACCTGCCGGACCAGGCGGCGTTGAAGCGCTACACCGCGTCCTACCGGGCCTGGGTGCGCCAGAAGTCGGCCGAGAGCAACTGGTCGGGCGCGCCGCGACGGACGTCGATCAAGGCGATGCTGAGGGCCCGGCGCTCCGTGCACCGGCTGCGCGTGCAGGCGTTCAAGTGGGAGCAGCGGCGCAAGCCCGGCAACCAGACCCCGGTGCGGGACTGGCGTCTGGACTGGCCGCAGGTGGTCGATCTGGACCTCGCCTTCGGCCCCGTGATCGAGGGCGTCGAGCCGGACGTCATCCACGCCAACGACGTCACGATGATCGCCACGGCCGCGCTCAGCGTCGCCCGGCTGCGGGCCCGCGGCCTCGAGTGCGCCTGGCTGTACGACGCCCACGAGTACGTGCGCGGCGTGGAGTGGCCCAACCCCCGTCAGGCGTACGCGCTGCCGGCGGTGGAGGCGGAGTTCATCGGACGGGCCGACGCCGTCGTCACCGTCTCGTCCCAGATGGCCGAGCTGCTGAGCGGCGACCACAAGCTGCCCACGCCGCCGCTGGTCGTGGGGAACGCGCCGGTGCGGGAGGTGATCGGCGGTGGCCGGTCGGCCGCCTCCGTGCGCGAGGCATGCGGACTGGCCCCCGAGGTGCCGCTGATGGTCTACTCGGGCTGGATCGGCCCGGAGCGCGGCGTGGACGCCGTCATCGACGGTCTGAAGAGCCTGCCGGGGTTCCATCTCGCCCTCGTCCACGGCCGGATGACGCCGATGCTGGAGCAACTGCTCGCCCGGGCCGAGTCCCACGGTGTGGCCGACCGGGTGCACCTGGTGCCCTACGTGCCGCAGCACGAGGTCGCCGACTACCTGTCCTCCGCCGACCTCGGCCTCACCCCCTTCCGGCGCGTGCCGAACTGCGAGGTGTCGCTGCCCACCAAGGTCGCCGAGTACCTCCAGGCCGGTCTGCCCCTGGTCACCAGCGACGTCAAGGTCATCAAGGCGTACGTCGAGAAGCACGGCGTGGGCGAGGTGTGGACCTGGGACGACCCGGCGACCTTCGCCGAGGCGGCCGCCCGGGCCATGCAGCACCGCGACAAGCTCGCCGACGCCATCACCGAGGACATCCTCACCGACCTGTCCTGGGAGGCGCAGAGCGACAAGCTGCTGCAGCTCTACCGCCGGCTGTCGAAGAAGACCCCGCCCGGCCCCCGGCACGACGTCTCCTGGACCGTCCAGGAGACGCCCGACGCCGTGCGGACCGAGCGCACACACCCCTCGGACGGGACCCTGACCTGGCGCAAGCTCGACGACACCCGGATCCGGCTGGGCCTGGGCCCCGCCAACTACGCCGGTCAGGGCGCCGCGTTCGCCCAGGTGATCACGCGCGCCAACCCGGACGTGTCGGCCGAGGTCGTGATGAACAAGCGGCCCGAGTCGTTCGACTACCCGGCCGACGTGTACGTCGACGCGGACCGGCTCCGGGACCTCGACGTCCAGGTGCAGCAGATGGAACGGGTCATCGGCCGCCTCACGCACCTCCTCGTCGACGCCTTCATGCCGGTGTTCGGCCACCTCAACGGCCAGTCCATCGCGGGTGACGTGGACGCGCTGAAGCAGGCCGGTATCAAGGTGGCGCTGCTCGCCCACGGCAGCGAGATCCGCCACCCCGGACAGCACATGGCGCGCCACCCCTTCTCGCTCTTCCACGACGCCCCCGACGGCATCGCCAAGAAGCTCCAGGTCAAGGCCGAGCGCAACAAGCGGATCGCGTCCGAACTGGGGCTGCCGCTCTACGTCACCACGCCGGACCTCCTCGAGGACCTGCCGACCGCCAAGTGGACGCCGCTGGTCGTGGACGTGGACGCGTGGGCCACCGACCGTCCGGTCATGGAGCGCGAGCGCCCCCTGGTGCTGCACGCCCCGTCCAAGCGGTGGACCAAGGGCACCGACCGGATCATGCCCGTGCTCACGGAACTCCACGACGCGGGACTCATCGAGTTCCGGCTCGCCGAGGGCGTGCCGTGGGCGGAGATGCGGGAGCTGGTCCAGAGCTGCGACCTCGTGCTCGACCAGTTCACCACGGGCAGTTACGGCACGTTCGCCGTGGAGGCGATGGCGGCGGGCAAGCCCGTGGTCGCCTACATCAGCGACGGTGTGAAGGCCGCGACGAACGGTGTCCTGCCCATCGTCAACGCGACGCCCGACACCCTGCGCGAGGTCCTGGAACAACTGGTGGACGACCGTGAGGGCACCGCCCGGACCGGCGCGCGTTCCGCCGGTTTCGCCCGCACCTACCACGACGGGACCTGGACCGCTCAGGTCCTGAGTGAGTTCCTGAAGTAACCGGTTCAGAAAGGTTGTTCATGGAAGCGCAGAGCGCTGACGTGCCTCGCCCGGCCAAGGGCCGTGTAGTCATGCTGGTGGACAACAAGGTCGAGGGTGACTCACGGGTGCAGAAGGCCGCCGAATCCGCGGCGGCCGCGGGCTGGGACGTGGTACTGCTCGGCCTCGTCCGCTCCGGCAGCGGGCGCACCTGGAAGCTCGGCGACGCCGAGGTCCGGCTGCTGCCGCTGAAGACGCCGCTGTCGAAGAGGCACGCGGAGCGGCACCGCTCCCCGCTGCGCCGCCCGTTCGCGTATCCGCCGGGGCCGATGGCCGCCTACCGCCGGCAGTGGGCCAAGGCCTGGCGGGCGGACCTCGCCACCCGCAGGGCGGCTCTGAAGGTGGCACCCGCTGCCGTCGGCGGCCCCCTGTTCCGGCGCGTCGAGCGCCTGCGCCTCCTGCTGGCCGGACCGGCTTCCAAGGCCCTGCAGAAGTGGGTCGAGTTCCGTGCGCGGCAGAGCCGCCAGGCGCAGAAGGCCGGCCGCGCCCTGCGCGGACCGCTCGACCGCGCCTACACCGCCCTGTGGACGAAGGCCAAGGGCAGGCGTGCCTGGCGTCGCCTCGAACCGGTCCTGTGGGACTACGAGCTGACCTACGGCAAGGAGATCGACGCCCTCGCCCCCGACCTCATCCACGCCAACGACTTCCGGATGCTCGGCGTGGGCGCCCGGGCCGCCGTGCGGGCCAGGGCCAGGGGACGCCAGGTCAAACTGGTCTGGGACGCCCACGAGTTCCTGCCCGGCGTCCGCCCGTGGGAGGACAACGCCCACTGGATCCCGGGCAACACCGCCCACGAGAGCGAGTACGCGCCGTTCGCCGACGCCGTGGTGACCGTCTCCGAGGGCCTGGGGGACCTGCTGAAGGAGCGCCACGGCCTCGCGGAGCAGCCGACCGTGGTGCTCAACGCCCCCGACCGCCCCGTCGAGCGCGACCCGGTCCTGGAGGACACCGAGCCGGAGCCGGACCTGCGCGCCCTGTGCGGGATCGGTCCGGACGTCCCGCTGGTCGTCTACAGCGGTTCTCCCGGCCCCCAGCGCGGCCTGGGCGACATGGTGGAAGCCCTGCCGAAGCTGGACGGCGTCCACATGGCGTTCGTCGTCCCGTCGCCGGCGGCCGCCTACATCCAGGGACTGCTGCAGCGTGCGCGGGAGCTCGGGGTGGGGGACCGGCTGCACGCCGTGCCGTACGTGAAGCACTGGCAGGTGGTCCGCTTCCTGGCCGCCGCGGACGTCGGCTGCATACCGATCCACCACTGGCCGAACCACGAGATCGCCCTCATCACGAAGTTCTTCGAGTACTCCCACGCCCGGCTGCCGCTCGTGGTGAGCGACGTGAAGACGATGTCCGAGATGACCAGGTCCACCGGCCAGGGCGAGGTCTGCCGGGCCGAGGACGTCGACGACCTGGTACGCGCCGTCAAGGCCGTGCTGGCCGACCCCGAGAAGTACCGCGCCGCCTACGACAAGCCCGGACTGCTGGACACCTGGACCTGGGAGGCGCAGGCAGAGGTGCTGGACGGGCTGTACAGCCGGCTGGTTCCGAGACCCTCGAAGGCGGATTCATGAAAGCGCGGACTCCCGACGTCACCGTCGTCGTCGCGGTCTACAACACGATGCCGTACCTGACGGAGTGCCTGAACTCGCTCCTCGGGCAGAGCATCGGACGGGACCGGCTGGAGATCGTCGCCGTCGACGACGGGTCCACCGACGACAGCGGCCGCGAGCTCGACCGTTTCGCGGCCCTGCACCCGGACACCGTCAAGGTGATCCACCAGGCGAACTCCGGTGGCCCGGCCGCGCCCAGCAACCGGGCGCTGGAGGTCGCCACCGGCCGGTTCGTGTACTTCGTGGGCTCCGACGACTACCTCGGTGAGGAGGCCCTGGAGCGCATGGTGAAGTGCGCCGACAAGAACGGCTCCGACGTCGTGGTCGGCAAGATGGTCGGCACCAACGGGCGGTACGTCCACCAGGCGCTGTACAAGGAGAACGCCGCGGACGTCAGCCTGTACGACTCCGCGCTGCCCTTCACCCTCGCCAACACCAAGCTGTTCCGGCGCGACCTGGTCGAGCAGCACAAGCTGCGCTTCCCCGAGAACCTGCCCGTGGGCAGCGACCAGCCGTTCACCATCGAGGCGTGCGTGCGCGCCCGGAAGATCTCCGTGGTGGCCGACTACACCTGCTACTACGCGGTGAAGCGGGGCGACGCCAGCAACATCACCTACCGCGCCGACCACCTGGCCCGGCTGCGGTGCACGGCGGAGATCATGGACTTCACCGCCGGGCTCCTTCCGGCGGGCCCGGAGCGCGACGCCGTGCTGCGCCGCCACTTCACCTGGGAACTGGCCAAGCTCGTCCAGGACGACTTCCCCGCCCTGGACCGTGACCTCCAGCGCGACATCTGCGCGGGCATCGCCCGGCTCGCCGACGCCTACTTCACGGACGGCATCCGGGACGCGATGGACGTCAAGCGCCGGGTGCGCATCTGTCTGGCCCGGGCCGGGGCGATCGATGCGCTGTGCGAGGCGATCACCTCGGAGAAGCTGCACGGGGCGCCGCCCTTCGTCGTCGAGGGCGACCGCGCCTACGCCCGCTACCCCGGTTTCCGCGACTCCCTGACGGGTCTGCCCGACCGGTGCTACGAGCTCGTCGGCGAGGCGGTCCCCGGCCGGCTCGCCCAGGGCACCGAACTGCTCGCCTCCGCCTGGGAGCAGGAGGGCGAGGGGATCACGTACACGGCGTCGGTCAGGGTGCCCGTCGTCGGTGACACGGCCGGTGCCGTCCTGCGGCTGGCCCGCGGGGCCATGCCCAAGTCGGCCGACAAGGCCGGCGCGAGGAAGCTGCGGGCCGACCACTCCCTGCCGGCGCCGGTGGGCCACCACAGCACCGAGCCCGCCGAGGACGGCGCCGGCACGGTCCTGCACTCCCGCGTACCGCTGGAGCGGTGCGACGCGAAGCTCGGCGCCCGGGTCTACCTGGAGGTCGCCGGGCTGACGTACGAGATACCCGTGCCCGGCACGGACAAGCCCATGCCGTTGTCCCGCCGCTGGGGCAGCCTCGACGACCCCTACCGCGCCGCCGCCGTCGTCAACGACAAGGGCCGCGTGGTGGTCACCACGGCCCAGATGTACCCGCCGAAGAAGTCCCTGGCCTCCCGGGTGAAGACCACACTCGTCCGCGGTTTCAAGAGGAAGTAACGACCGACCATGAACATCTGTGTAGTAGCGCTCGGCAAGATCGGGCTTCCGCTCGCCGTGCAGTTCGCCTCCAAGGGCCACCGCGTCATCGGAGCGGACGTCAACGAGAAGGTCGTCGAGCTGGTCAACGCCGGCGTCGAGCCCTTCCCCGGCGAGCACGACCTGGACGTCAAGCTCAAGCAGGCCGTGGACGCCGGGCTGCTCAGCGCGACGACGGACACAGCCGCCGCGGTGGCCGAGTGCGAGGCGGTCGTCGTGGTCGTCCCGCTGTTCGTCGACGCCGAGGGCGTGCCGGACTTCGGCTGGATGGACGCCGCGACCAAGGCGATAGCCCGGGGCCTCAAGCCGGGCACGCTCGTCTCCTACGAGACCACGCTGCCGGTCGGCACCACCCGTACCCGCTGGGCGCCGATGCTCGCCGAGGGCTCGGACCTGACCCCGGGCGAGGACTTCCACCTGGTCTTCTCGCCCGAGCGCGTCCTCACCGGCCGGGTCTTCGCCGACCTGCGCCGCTACCCGAAGCTGGTCGGCGGCATCGACGAGGCCTCCGCGGCGCGCGGAGTCGCCTTCTACGAGGCGGTCCTGGACTTCGACGCCCGCGACGACCTGCCCCGGCCCAACGGGGTCTGGGACCTGGGCACGGCGGAGGCATCGGAGCTCGCCAAGCTCGCCGAGACCACCTACCGCGACGTCAACATCGGCCTGGCCAACCAGTTCGCGCGGTTCGCCGACAGCAACGGCATCGACGTCAAGAAGGTCATCGAGGCCTGCAACTCGCAGCCCTACAGCCACATCCACCAGCCGGGCATCGCCGTCGGCGGCCACTGCATCCCGATCTACCCGCGGATGTACCTGTGGAACGACCCGGCCGCCACCGTGGTCCGCTCCGCCCGCGAGGCGAACGCCGCGATGCCCGAGTACGCCGTCGACCTGCTCGCCGCCGCCTACGGCGACCTGACCGGCGTCAACGTGCTGGTGCTGGGCGCCGCCTACCGCGGCGGCGTCAAGGAGACGGCGTTCTCCGGCGTCTTCCCGACCGTCGAGGCGCTCAAGGCGCGCGGCGCGGTGCCGTTCGTCTCCGACCCGATGTACACCGCCGGGGAACTGGCGGCGCACGGCCTCACCCCGCACGCCGGTGAGAAGGTCACCGCCGCGATCCTCCAGGCCGACCACGCCGAGTACCGCACCCTGACCCCGGCCGACCTGCCGGACGTCACGGTCCTCGTCGACGGCCGCCGCACCACCGACCCGGAGGCCTGGAAGGGCGTCCGGCGGGTCGTCATCGGCGGCTGAACCGGCTCCGCACACGGAACGGGCCCCGCACCACTGCGCAGTGGTGCGGGGCCCGTCCCGCGTTCTTCGCCGGTCAGGTGCGGGCGGCCCTCTGGTGCTTGCCGGACTCCTTGCGGAGGGTGTTGCGCAGCCAGCGCTGTGACGGCCTCTCCACGAACCGGTGCACGAGCCACGACAGCACCAGCAGCACGGCCGTGGTGATGCCCAGCGTGGCCCACGCGCCGACGGGTCCGTACAGGGTGCGGATCATCGCCCACCCCAGCTCCTCGTGGAGCAGGTAGAGGGGGTAGACCAGCGCGCCGGCCGTGGCCAGCCACTTCCAGCCGAACCGGTCGCACTTGTGCAGGGCGACCGCGAGGACGACCAGGTAGAAGACGGTGACCAGGGCAAGGGCGATGTAGGGGTCGCGGTCCAGGCCCTTCTCGTGGCGCAGCTGGTCGGCGTGCTGGACGAGGTCGCTCTGCATCACCAGCCAGCTCGCGGCGAGCAGGCCCCACAGCTTCAGGTCGGGGCCGAAGCGGTACATCAGGTACATCGCGATGCCCGAGACGAACAGCGCGGTGTTCAGGGGCTGGGCGAAGATGCCGAGCAGGGGCACGTCGTCGTGCTGCACCAGGATGCTCGCCAGCAGCCACAGCCAGCAGAAGACGGAGACACGGACGTAGTCCAGCCCCTTCCACAGGACCACCAGGAAGATCAGGTAGAAGGTGAGTTCCACCCACAGCGTCCAGTAGGCACCGACGAGGTGCCGGGCGGAGAGCGGCGCCTGGACCATGGTGAGGTTGGTCAGCGACTCGCTGAAACTCGGGGCCGTGCGCTGGCCGTCGGGCAGCCCGCGCCACACCAGGACGGCGACCACGACCGAGAACCAGTAGGCGGGGAAGAGCCTCAGGAAGCGGGCCTGCACGAACCTGCCCGGAGTGCGGTCCCACGCCGACAGGCAGATGACGAAGCCGCTGATGATGAAGAACAGCTGCACGCCGTAGGAGCCGTACGAGGCGTAGGGGAAGACCGAGGGGAACAGGTCCTTGGGGTTGATGCCCCAGTTCGCCTTGGTCGCCGCGTCCACGCCCATGAAGTGGAACACCAGCACCGACAGCGCGGCCACGACCCGCAGCGCGTCGAGGGCGTAGAGCCGCGGGGCGGGAGCGGGGGAGGGGCCCTGCCCGGGGGTGGTGCCGCCCGGCCGGTCCTCGGGGGTGGTGCCGCCCGGCTGCACCGGGATCTTGGCGTCGGTCTGGGACATGTGTCGTCCTCGTCGTGTGTCCAGGGCACCCGGACCGCCGTGTCCGGGCGCCGGAGCGGCCGGAGGACCGGACGCTCCGGTCGTCCGGGCCGCATCGGTCGGCTGCGGTTCGCTCACTCCGTCTCGGTGAGCGAGCCCTCCTGGGTCTCCCGGTACAGGCGGCCCGACTTCGGGCACTCCCACACGCCGGCCTCGTCCGGGCGCTCGACCAGCCGGACACCCTCGTGGCCGACCCAGCCGATCCGGCGGGCGGGCACACCGACCACCAGGGCGAAGTCCGGCACGTCCTTGGTGACGACGGCGCCCGCGGCGACCATCGCCCAGCGCCCGATGGTGACGGGGGCCACGCACACGGACCGGGCGCCGATGGACGCGCCGTCGGCGATCCGCACCCCGACGGCCTCCCAGTCGCCGCCGCGCTTCTGCTTGCCCTCGGGGTCCACGGAGCGCGGGTTGTGGTCGTTGGTGAGGACGACGGCGGGGCCGATGAAGACACCGTCGCCGAGTTCGGCCGGCTCGTAGACCAGCGCGTAGTTCTGCAGCTTGCAGTTGTCGCCCATGCGCACGCCCGAACCGACGTACGCGCCACGGCCGACCACGCAGCCCTCGCCGAGAACCGCGCCCTCGCGGATCTGTGCGAGGTCCCAGACGCTGCTCCCGGTGCCTATCTCGGCGCTCTCGTCGACCTGGGCGCTGGGCTGGACCCTGTAGTTCACTTCGTCTTCTCGCTTCCGGGAGGGCTGCTACGCCCGGTGAGCATACGCGGCCGGTGCCGGGGACCGCCGCCCGCACGGGCACGCGGATGCCCGCGGTCCGGGACGCCGTGCCGGCCCGCCCTCCCCGGAGACTCAAAACCACCGCGCGGGATCCTCGGCGCCGAATTCCGCAGGAATCCTTCCGAAATTCCGGACACCCCGCGTGCCGCGCATGCGTGAAATGGGCGGGAAGACGGTGGATGAAGTGGCCTTCGCCTTATCCGGACGGTCCTTTTCTGACACGACTGTTTTCGGTCATTCCTTCATCCGAGCCCGGGAACGGCCGCCGGCCCTCCCCGTGCGGCCCGGTGCCGGACCACCCGCGCACCGCCCGGCCGCGGCCACGCAGGGGCGATCCCACGTGGACAGCGGGTGAGCGCAAGGGGTTCATATCAGGACAAGCAAGGGGTGATCGGGTGCGCGGTGCCGCGGGGATTGCCGAGCTGATGACTCTTCTCCGGGTTTGTGCCGAGGGTGCAGGGCGGGAAACGCGGGGCGGGGGCCATCCGGCTGTGACCGGCCTTTGAGGAGTCTGTGAGCTTCCTGTGATTTATGTCATGGTCACCGAAACGTGATCCGCTATTGCAGGCCGACTTCGCGTGAAGCAATGATCCATTCAATTTTTGTTCCTCCTTATTTGCGGGGCATCTGTGTCAAGGGTGGGGAAAATGTGGAGGCGGCGGGGTTCTGCCGCCGTGCTCGTGGGAGCGCTGCTGACGTTCGGCGTGGGGGCCGGCGGAACGCCCGCCGCGGCCGCCGTCGCGTGTCCCTCCGGCGTCGAATCGGACTTCAACGGCGACGGGGTCAGGGACACGGCGGTCGCCGACCCGGAGGCGACGGTGAACGGGGTGCGGCAGGCCGGCGAGGTCCACGTCGTCTACGGCGGGGGCAAGGGCACGCTGACCGTCTCCCAGGCGCTGGACAGCCTGCCGGGCGGCCCGGAGACGGGTGACAGGTTCGGTCACGCGCTGGCCGTCTACGACGCCGACCTCGACGGGTGCAGCGACCTGGTGATCGGCACACCGTACGAGGACCTGGGCACCGTCCCCGACGCCGGAGTGGTGCAACTCCTCTACGGTTCCCCCTCCGGGCTCAACAGTGGGAAGGCCGTCAAGGAGTTCCTCCAGGGCTCGGACAAGCCGCTGAGCGGGGGTCCGGAGGCCGAGGACTGGGTCGGCTACGCGCTCGCGGCCGGGAAGACCGCCTCCGGCACGCCTTATCTGCTGATCGGCTGCCCGGGCGAGTCGATCGGCGACATCGAGGACGCGGGCGGCTTCCACTACGTCAGCGGCACCGCGCAGACCGCCACCCTCACCCACCAGGACACCGACAAGGCCGGCGCGGTGGCCGGCGTGGCCGAGGTGGACGACCGCTTCGGTTCCGCCATCGCCGCCACCCCCACCCACTTCGCCGTCGGCAACCCCGGCGAGGCGATCGGCACCACCCCCTTCGCCGGCGGCGCGGGCTACTTCAGCCACGCGCTCACCTCGGGCTACCCCAAGCCGCTCGGCGGGCTCTCCCAGGACCTGGACGGGATCAGCGGGGCCGAGGAGGTCGGCGACCGGTTCGGCGCCTCGCTCGCCATGGTCCCGTTCCGGTCCTCCGGCGCCACCACCACGACCCAGGTGCTGCTCGCGGTCGGCGTCCCGGGCGAGGACCTGTCGACGACGGTCGACGCGGGCGCCGTCCAGGTCTTCCGGATCGCGGCGAACGGCACCTTCGACGAGGTCGCCTGGATCGACCAGAACATCGCGGACCTGGCCGACGACGCGGAGGCCGGCGACTTCTTCGGCCAGCAGCTCGCCGCCGTCAGCACCGCCCCGAACGCCACCTCCACCGGCGCGAACACCCGGCTGGCCGTCGGTGTGCCCGGCGAGGAGTCGTCCGACGAGCACCAGGACAAGGGCGGCGTGCACATCATCCCCCTGATCGGTGCGCCCGGCGCCTCCGACGAGTGGATCGACCCCGGGTACGGGATCCCGGGCACTCCCGCCCACCGCCAGCTCGCCGGACTCTCCCTGGCGGCCACTCCTTCGCTGCTCTACATCGGCATGCCGTACGGCCCCGCCGAGAGCCGGGCGGTCCACGGCTTCCCGTGGAACGTGACCTCCGGCGGAGCCCCGACGGTGACGCTCAAGCCCGGCGAGGGCGGAATCCCGGCGGCCAACACGGCCTTCGGGGCGGCGGTCCGATGACGGCGGCTCACGACGTGACCGCGGTACCGGGGGCACGCGCCCGCACGGGACGGTGGCACGGCGTCACCGGAGCCCTCGTGGTGACCTTGATGACGTGGGGCGCGGTGGCGGCCGGCGGCGCCCCCGCCGAAGCCGCGGCGGCCTGCTCCGCGGGTGTGGAGTCCGACTTCAACGGCGACGGCGTACGCGACACGGCCATCGCCGACCCCCTGGCAACGGTGTCGGGCCAGAAGGAAGCCGGCGCGGTCCACATCGTGCTGGGCGGCGGCAAGGGCGTCACCGTGCTGTCCCAGGACACACCGAACGTCTCCGACAGTGCCGAGACGGGGGACCGGTTCGGTTTCTCCCTCGCTGTGTACGACGCGAACCAGGACGGGTGCAGCGACATCGCCGTCGGCATTCCGTACGAGGACGTCGGCACGGTACGGGACGCCGGCCTCGTCCACCTGATCTACGGCTCGCCGTCGGGCATCGGCCAGGGAACTCCCAGCCTCGGGATCCGGCAGGGCGCCGACGGCCTCCTGTCCAACGCGTACGAGGAGGACGACTGGGTCGGCTACTCGGTCGCGGCCGGGACCTCGGCGACCGGCATCCCCTTCATGGTGATCGGGATTCCGGGCGAGGACAGCTCAGGGCTCACCGACATGGGGTTCGCGGCGTACGTGTACGGGGTGAACCCCTCGGCCACCACGTTCCACCAGAACACCCCCGGGGTGTGGGAGGACGCGGAGGCGTACGACCGGTTCGGTGCCACGGTCTCCGCGACCGACCGCTACTTCACGGTCGGCGCACCCGGCGAGAGCATCGGGACGGTCGCCTTCGCGGGCGGCGTGCAGGTCTTCCGGCCGTCCCTCAACACCGACAACATTCCCGCGCCCCTGTACGGCATGGGACAGGGCCGCACACCCGGACCGGACATCGCGGCCCAGACCGACGACCGCTTCGGCACCGCACTCGCCATGGCCCCGTACCGCCCCTCGGGCGCGACCACGGTCACCGACGCGGTCCTGGCCGTGGGCGTCCCCGGAGAGGACCTCGGTACCGCCGTCGACGCCGGAGCCGTGCACGTCTACCACATCAAGGCGGACGGCACGGTGGCGCTGCTCCACTGGATCGACCAGAACACGGACGGCGTCGAGGGCGAGGCGGAGGCCGGGGACTTCTTCGGCCAGCGGCTCGCGGCGGTCAACACCGCCACCAACGTGGTCAGTACGGCGGCCACCGTGCGCCTGGCCGTCGGCGTGCCCGGAGAGGAGTCCACGGAGGCCGCACCCGAGGCGGGCGGCGTCCACATCCTCCCGGCGATCGGGGCGCCCGGCGCCTCCGACGCCTGGCTGGAACCCGGCAACGGGATCCCCTCCGGCCCGGCGCCCCGCACCTACGCGGGCATCGGCCTCGGCAGCAGCCCGTCGCTGCTCTACGTGGGCGTCCCCTACGGCCCGGCCGACGGCCACGCGGTCCACGGCTTCCCGTGGAACGCGGCCTCGGGCAGCGCCCCGACGCAGACGTGGAGGCCCGGCGAGGGCGGAATCCCGGCGACCGGCACCGCCTTCGGGGCGACGGTCCGATGACGACATCTTCAGGAAACGACGCGGTCGGCGGCCGCGGGGGTGGGACAGACATGAACGAACGGGAGAGTGGACGCGTGTCCGCGGACAGACACAGACCGGTACGGCGCGCCCTCGCGCTGCGGGCCGCCGTGGCGGCCGTCGTCGCCGGGGCGGTGGTGGCGGGAGCGGTGACCCTGCCGGGCGGCGGTGACCCGGAGCGCCGGACGCCGGTCGCGGCCGACCAGCCCGTGGTGACCGAGCAGCAGGCGCTCACAGCGGCCCGGAAGACCGGCAGGCAGACCGAGGTCGTCGGGCTGCGCGGCGAGCGCCGGGAGATCTTCGCCGAGCCCGACGGAAGCTTCACCGCCCGGGAGTACACCGAGCCCGTGCGCACCGTCCAGGACGGCACGTGGGTCAGGGTCGATCCGAAGCTGGTGCAGCGGGCCGACGGCACCTGGGGTCCGAAGGCCGCCACCGTCGACCTCACCTTCTCCGCCGGCCAGGCGGGCCGGCCGTTCGTGACGATGCGGAAGGCGGGCCGCGAGTTCGCCCTCTCCTGGCCGTACGGGAAGCTGCCCGAGCCGCGCGTCGACGGTGACACCGCCACCTACGCCGAGGTGCTGCCCGGCGTCGACCTGGCCGTGCGGGCCGAGACCGACGGCTTCGGCCACCTGCTCGTCGTCAAGACGCCCGAGGCGGCGGCCGACCCGCGCCTCGCCCGGCTCGACCTGGGCCTGCGGGCCGACGGCCTGAAGGTCGCGGAGGACGCCACCGGCGCGATCGTCGCCGAGGACTCCGCCGTCGGCGGCACCGTCTTCCAGGCCGGCAAGCCGGCCATGTGGGACTCGGCCGCCGTACGGGAGGCGACCGCCGCGCAGCAGGGTCCGCGGGCCGTGGCGAAGGCACTGAAGGCGGCGGCGGCCGGAGCCGGGGACGCGGCGGCCGGAGCCGGGGAGGAGGCGGCCGCCACGGCCACCCCCGGTCCGCAGGCGGCGCCCGAGCCGGCGCTCGAAGGTCCCGGCGGCGGCGGGCGCGTCGCCCCGCTGGACGTCGAGGTCGCCGAGGGACGGCTCAGCCTCGTCCCCGACCAGAAGCTCCTGCGGGGTGAGGACACCGTCTTCCCCGTCGTCATCGACCCCATCGCGCGGACCACGTCCCGCTCCGCCTGGACCGGCGTGATGTCCGGCATGCCCTCGGAGCAGGACTGGAAGTACTCCGGCAGCGCCGGCGTGGGCAAGTGCCCCACCGACTACAACCCCGTCTCCTGCAACGGCGTCGGCACCCGCCGCGTGCTGTTCACCATGCCGCTCTCCTTCTACAAGGGGAAGCAGATCAAGGGCGCCACCTTCTCCGCCCGGGTGGAGCACATCTACAGCGCGAAGCCGACCGCGGAGCCCATCCGGCTCTACCGGATCGGCGGCAAGAACCGCACGATCACCTCGTCCAGCGACTGGTCCAACACCAAGGACGACTGGGCCGACCACATCGGCACCGTCGACAAGGCGATCTCCCCGACCTCCTGCTCCAGCCAGCCCAACCTGAACTTCGAGGCCGGCGAGAGCGGCGAGCTGACCAGCGAGATCAGGACCGCGGCCACGGACGGCTGGAACTCGATGACGCTGGGCCTGCGCGCCGCCGACGAGTCCCGCTTCGCCGAGTGGAAGCGGATCTGCGGCAACGCCTTCCTGTCGATCAAGTACAACAACCTGCCCCGGCAGATCAAGACGTCGGACATGTCCACGGACCCGGGCGGTCTGTGCAAGTGGGGCGCGGGCCGTCCGACCGTCGACAAGCCGCCGAAACTGAAGGCCATCGCCAGCGACCCCGACCACGGCAACGGCAAGACCGACAAGGTGAAGGTCGAGTTCAAGGTGGACTGGACCGACCCCGTCACCAAGGAGGCGAAGACCTACTCGTACCTGACCAAGGAATGGCTCTCGCCGACCACCGCCACCAAGTTCGAGCACACCGTCACGTCGACGATCCCGCAGAACACCGTCATCTACTGGAGCGCCCGGGCGACCGACGGTGACGGCTACGGCCCGTGGAGCTCGGCCGGAGACCCGGCCCAGCGCTGCGAGTTCGTCTACGACAAGACCTGGCCGGGCAAGCCGCTGGTGCTGTCCAAGCAGTACCCGTCCGACACCGTCTACCACGACGGCGTGGGCACCTACGGCACCTTCACCTTCTCGCCCAACCCGAACGACGCCATCCCGGACACCGACGTCGTCAAGTACCAGTACAGCTTCAACGGTGCCGCGCTCGCCACGCTGACCCCGGACAAGGCCGGCGGCCCGGTCTCCAAGGACTGGATGCCGACCCGCTCCGGACGCCAGGTGCTGGAGGTCATCGCCGTCGACAAGGCGGGCCACGCCAGCAGCACCCTGTACGACTTCCTGGTGAGCGAGGGCAGCCCCGTCGTCGCCCAGTGGAACCTCGCCGACCCGTCCGACGGCACCGAGGCCCACGACGAGAGCGGCCAGTTCTCGGCGACCGCCGGCCCCGCCGTCGGCTTCGGCGTGGACGGCCCCGGCGGCACGGTCGACAAGGCCGCCCACTTCGACGGCACGGCCGACGCCTACCTCGACGTCAGCGAGACCGTGCTGGACACCGCCAGGAGCTTCAGCGTCAGCGCCTGGGTGCGGCCCACCGCGCTCGACCGGGACATGGCCGTCGTCAGCCAGGACGGCACCGGGGAACCCGGCTTCACCCTCGGCTACGACGCGACCGCCAAGGCATGGAAGTTCGCCGTCCCGGTCAACGACGTGGACTCGCTGGGCGAGTGGAAGGCCGTCGCCGCCGGCACCTCGGTCCTCAAGGACCAGTGGGTGCTGCTGACCGGCGTGTACGACGCCCAGAAGCCCGGCGGTCCGGAACTGCGGCTCTACATCAACAAGGAGTCGAAGTGGGCCGCCCAGCGCCGCTCCACCTGGAAGTCCTACGGTCCGCTGCAGATCGGCCGGACCACGGCCAAGAGCGGCTACCGGGACCACTTCACCGGTGACCTCGCCGAGGTCCGCGTCTTCGACCGCGTCCTGCCGGCCGCCCAGGTCGCCGAGCTGATGACGGTCAAGCCCGAACGCAAGGGCTACTGGCAGCTCGACGAGGCGACCGGCGGGGCGTCCGCGGAGACCGGCGGCGGGCAGCCGCTGACCCTCGCGGGCAACGCCTCCGTCTACCGTCCGGCCGACCCGCTGTTCGACATCGCCGCCCTGGTCGGTGACGGCAACCTCGTCCTGGACGGCGACGGCGACTACGCGTCCACCGCCACCGCCCCGGTCACCGGCACCGGCAGCTTCACCGTGTCCGCCCGCGCCCAGCTCACCTCGCTGGACCCGGAGAAGTCACAGACGGTGCTGTCCCTGCCGGGCGCCCACGCCAACCGCGTCCAGGTCCGCTACCAGGCCGCGACGCAGCAGTGGGAGCTGGCGGTGGCCCGCACCGACACGGCCGCGCCCGAGGTCGTCACCTTCACCGACGACCAGGCGCTGCCCGACACCGGCGGCTCCGGCCAGCACCTCGCGGTCGTCTACGACGCCTTCGCCAACACGATCCGGCTGTACGTCGACGGCCAGCTCGTCGGCGGCGCCCACGGCGACGACACCACCCTCTGGGCCGCCACCGGCGGCCTCCAGGTGGGCCGTTCGCTGCGCGGGGCGGGCGAGTACTTCGCCGGCGCGATCGACGAGGTGCGGGTGTACGGCGGCGCGGCCGACCAGGTCGCGGTGCAGCAGATGGCCGCGCTGACGGCCCTCCCCGGCATGTGACGAGCCGTCGCACATGAGGTGTGCCGGGCCCACCAGGGCCCGGCACACCCGTCCGGCCTGCTCTTCTCCACCCCCTACGATCAGGAAGTTGACGGATGTTCTTCCGTGGCCGCTCACTGAGCCGCCGCATGCCCAGACCGACGGTCGTCGCGACAGTGCTCGGGCTCTCGCTCGCGCTGTCCGCGTCCTCGGTCGAGGCAGTGGTGCTCGACGACGGGAACCGGGGCCGCACCAGCCGCCCCGGGGTTCAGGACGACGGGGATCCCGCCAAGGGAACCTCGGCCAAGACGAAGCCCCGCCCCTCCGACCCGGCCCGCGCGGCCGCGGTCAAGGGCCTCGACAAGGCGGCGTGGCCCCGCGAGGGCGGCGCCGAGCTGACCGTCGGCGCGGCCGGCCCCACCGAGATCGGCGGGCTGCCGGTCACGGTCGGCGAGGCGAGCGCCCCGGCCGGGGCCGCCAAGGGGAAGGCGAAGGCCGCCGCCGGTGCGAAGACGGCACGGACCGCCGAGAGCGTCCGCGTCGACGTCCTCGATCCCGCGCGCGCCGCGCGGCTCGGCGCGGGCGTCCTGCTGGGCGTCGCACGCGCCGACGGCGACGGCGAGGCGCCCGCGAAGGTCCGCCTGACCGTGGACTACTCGGACTTCGCCGAGGGCTTCGGCGGCTCCTACGCCTCCCGCCTCCGGCTGGTCCGGCTCCCCGCCTGCGCCACCGTCGCCGCACCGGGCAGCAAGGAATGCCCCGAGCAGCCCACCGTGCTGCCCACGGTCAACGACGTGAAGGCCGGCACGGTCTCCGCCGACGTCACCGCCGCCCCCGCCCCGGCGGAGGGCGCCTCCACCATGGCCGCCGACGCGGCCTCCCTGGTCGCCGTCGCGGCGGGACCGTCGGGCGCGCAGGGCACGTACAAGGCGACGGCGCTGGCGCCGTCGGCCGAATGGACCGTCTCCGCCTCCTCCGGCGGCTTCAGCTGGAACTATCCGCTGCGCACGGTCCCGACCCCCGGTGGCCTCACCCCCACCGTGGGCCTCGGCTACTCCTCCCAGTCGGCGGACGGGCGCACGGCGGCCACCAACAACCAGGGCTCCTGGATCGGTGAGGGCTTCTCCTACGACCCGGGCTACATCGAGCGCCGCTACAAGCCCTGCTCCGACGACGGCCACAGCGGCTCCGGAGAGCAGTGCTGGGCGTACGACAACGCCACCATCATGCTCAACGGCATGTCCGGCGAGCTGGTCAAGGACGACACCACCGGCGAGTGGCACATGTCGTCCGACGACGGCACCAAGGTCGAGCGGCTGACCGGCGCGACCAACGGTGACAACGACGGCGAGCACTGGCGCATCACCACGCCCGAGGGCACCGAGTACTACTTCGGGAAGAACCGCCTTCCGGGCTGGGCCACGGGCAACGAGGAGACCGCCTCCGTCTGGACGGCCCCCGTCTTCGGCGACGACTCCGGCGAACCCTGCTACAACGCCACCTTCTCCTCCGCCCACTGCACGCAGGCCTGGCGCTGGAGCCTGGACTACGTCAAGGACACCCACGGCAACGTGATGTCCTACTTCTACGAGCGCGAGACCAACCACTACGCGCTCAACGGCAAGACGGACGTCAACGGCACCGCCTACCACCGCGGCGGCTGGCTCAAGCGCGTCGACTACGGCCAGCAGGACGGCAAGGTCTACGCGGCGAAGGCCCCGGCCCGGATCGTGTTCGACACGGCCGAACGCTGCCTGCCCACCGACGCCTTCGACTGCGCGGAGAGCAAGCGCACCAAGGCCAACGCCGCCCGCTGGCCGGACGTACCGGTCGACCAGGAGTGCAAGGCGAGCACGAAGTGCACCTCGCCGGTGCAGACGTTCTTCACCACCAAGCGCCTGACGTCGATCGTCACGCAGATGCGCAAGGACTCCACGGGCTACCAGGACGTGGACGCCTGGACCTTCGAGCACCTGTTCACCGACAACGGTGACGACTCCAAGACCCTCTGGCTGTCGAAGATCGACCACGAGGGCCGGGCCGGCACCGCCGTGAAGCTGCCCTCCGTCGACCTCTTCGGAGAGCAGCTCCCCAACCGCGTCGACGCGATCGGCGACAACATCGCGCCCTTCCACCGCTACCGGCTCTCCGCCGTGATCAGCGAGACGGGCGCCCAGCTCGACGTCAACTACGCGCCCGCCGACTGCACCAAGGCGACCCTGCCCAAGCCCGGCGAGTCGACCAGGCGCTGCTACCCGGTGAAGTGGGCTCCGCCCGGCTCCATCGAGCCGATCACCGACTGGTTCCACAAGTACGTCGTCGCCGCGGTCATCGAGACCGACCGCACCGGCGGCAGCGACGGCATGGTCACGCGCTACGCCTACCAGGGCGACGCCGCCTGGCGCAAGGCGAAGCCGGACGGCATCACCGACGAGAAATACCTCACCTGGGGCGGCTGGCAGGGCTACGGCAAGGTCAAGGTCACCAGCGGTACCTCCGACCAGCAGACCACGCGGGTCGACCACACGTTCCTCCAGGGCATGGACGGCGACAAGGACCCGGCCGGCGGAACCCGGTCGGTGAAGGTCAAGGACTCCACCGGAGCGGAGCACACCGACTCCGAGGAGTTCACCGGCCACGAGCTGGAGGCGGCCACCTACGACGGCGGCAAGCTGATCTCCAAGACGATCAGCACCCCCTGGAAGCACTACACCGCCACCCAGACCAAGAGCTGGGGCACCACCCGCGCGTCGATCGTGCGCACCCAGACCGGCCGGGGCTTCAACCTGCTGTCCGACGGGACCTGGCGCGAGACGAAGTCCACGACCACCTACGAGACCGGCAACCGCACCGGCCGGGTGACGCAGGTCGACGACCAGGGCGACGTCTCCACCGCCAAGGACGACACCTGCACCCGCACCACCTACGCGGACAACGCGGCGAAGAACATCCTGTCGCTGCCCGCACGCAGCGAGCAGGTGTCGGTGAAGTGCTCCACCACCCCCGACCGCAGGACGCAGGTCCTCGCCGACGAGCGCACCTCCTACGACAACGGAGCCTTCGGCGCGGCGCCGGTCAAGGGTGACGCGACCAGGACCGAGCGGATGACGTCGCACAACGGCACCACCGCGACGTACCAGGTCACCGGCACCACGACCTACGACGCCTTCGGCCGTCCGCTGTCCCAGAAGGACGCCGGACAGAACGAGACGAAGACCAAGTACACCGAGACCAACGGCCTGCTGACGAAGACGATCGTCACCAACGCCCTCGGCCACAACACCACCACCGACTACGCCCCCGCCTGGGGCATGTCGGAGGGGCAGACCGACCCCAACGGCAAGCGCACCGACCTCGCGTACGACGCGCTGGGCCGTCTGACCTCCGTGTGGCTGGCGGACCGCGAGAAGAAGCAGACGCCGAGCATCAAGTACTCGTACAGCGTCCGCAAGGACAAGGTCACCTCGATCAAGACCGAGAAGATCGAGAACGACGGGTCCTACGGCGCCGAGTACCAGCTCTACGACGCCCTGCTCCGGCCCCGCCAGATCCAGACCGAGGGCCCGGACGGGACCCGCATGGTCGCCGACACGTTCTACGACGGCACCGGCAACATCAAGAAGACCAACGCGACGTACAACGCGGCGGGCGCGGCCTCCAGTGAGCTGCTCTCGGTCCGCGACAGCGAGGTCGGCGCGCAGACCTACACGCACTACGACGGGCTGGGCCGGACCACCGCCGCGATCTCCGCGGTCAGCGGTGCCGAACAGTGGCGCACCACCACCACGTACGACGGTGAGCTGACCCACGTCGATCCGCCCGTCGGCGCGTTGCCCGTCACGACGGTCACCGACGGCCAGGGCAACACCACGGAGATCCGTCACCACCGGGGCTCCTCACCCGGCGTGGGCGTGCCGTACGACTCGACGAAGTACACGTACACCACGGCCGGTCTGCTGGAGACGGTCACCGACGCCCAGGGCAACGTGTGGCGGTACGAGTACGACCAGCTGGGCCGCAAGACCAAGTCGGTCGACCCCGACGCGGGCACCTCGCGCACGGAGTACGACGGCCTCGACCGTCCGGTCGCGGCCTACGACGGCAGGGGCAAGAAGACCTCCACCGTCTACGACGCGCTCGGCCGCGTGGTGACGACCTGGCAGGGCGATCCGAACACCGGGACCAAGCTGAGCGAGAACCGGTACGACAAGGCGGGCTGGCTGGGCCTGCCCTACGGCACCCTCAGCTACGTCTCGCCGACGGAGTACTTCGCCACGGCCGTCCAGTCGTTGGACGACTTCTACCGCCCGCTGAAGACGGCCCACCAGGTGCCGGCCTCCCAGGGCGACCTCGCCGGGACCTACGTTTTCACCAGCACCTACAACCGTGACGGAACGGTCCAGAGCACGGGCCTGCCCGCCATCGGCGACCTGCCGGAGGAGGTGCTGACCTACACCTACGACGCCCTTCAGCGTCCGAAGTCGATGACGGGCACCACCTCGTACGTCACCGACACCGTCTACTCCGGCAAGAGCCTGGTGCAGCAGCTGGAGCTGTCCACCGGCAGCGGCAAGAAGGTCTGGCAGACCTTCAACTACGAGAAGGGAACCGACCGGCTCACCCGCGCGGTGGTCGACGTCTACGGCGCGACCGCCCCGGCGAAGGACTCGCGCTACTCCTACGACCAGGCCGGCAACGTCCTGTCGATCGCGGACACCGCCAACACCGCTTCGCCGGACATGCAGTGCTTCGCCTACGACACCCGGCAGCGGCTGAAGGAGGCCTGGACCCCGAAGGCCACCGAGGCGACCGCGGCCGGCATGGGCACGCGCGGCTCCACCACCCCGGTGGACGGCAGCGGCCCGGCGGCCTGTGACGCCGCACCCGGCACCAGCGCGTTGGGCGGTCCGGCCCCGTACTGGAAGTCCTACGAGACCGACGCCATCGGCAACCGCCTCTCGGAGACGCAGCACGACACCGGGCTCGACGCCTCGAAGAACATCACCCGCAGCTACGAGTACGGCGGCGCGGGCGCCCAGGGCGACGGCCCGCACCAGGTGACGAAGGTGGTGGAGAAGACCCCGACCGGGGACCGGCAGTCGACGTACGAGTACGACGACGCGGGCAACACCACCAAGCGCACCCTCGGCGGCGACGCCCAGACCCTGGCCTGGACGGACACCGGGAAGGTGCGGGAGGTCACCGAGGCGAACGGCTCGAAGACCAGCTACCTGTACGACGGCTCCGGCAGCCGGATCCTGCGCAAGGACTCCTCGGGGACGACCGTCTACCTCCCCGGCACCGAGCTGAAGCTGTCGGCCGACGGAACCAAGACGTCGGCCACCCGCCACTACTCGTACGCCGGCCAGTCGGTCGCCGTCCGCACCGACGGCAAGCTGTCCTTCGTCGCCTCGGACCACCACGGCACGGGCGATGTGGCCGTCGACGCGATCACCGGCGCGATCTCCCAGCGCCGCTTCGACCCCTACGGCGTCCAGCGCGGCGAGAAGACCGGCTCCTGGCCGGGGGAGAAGGGCTTCGTCGGCGGCACGATCGACGCACAGACAGGGCTCACGCACCTCGGAGCCCGCGAGTACGACCCACACCTCGGCAAGTTCATCTCGGTCGACCCGATCATCGACTACACGCGGCCGCAGCAGATCAACGGCTACGCCTACGCCGACAACTCCCCCGTCACCCTCTCTGACCCCGACGGCCTGGAGCCCTGCGCCACCAAGCGCTCCCCCAACGGCGTCTGCGGCGGCAGCACGTACCACGATCGCGGAAAGGTCGCCGAGGCCCAGGCGGAGGCCGACGGAGCAGCCCAGAACGTGGCAGCGGCGAAGACGCAGCAGGCGCAGGCCAAGCAGCGCATCAAGACGGCGGGCAAGGCCCTCGTCAAGATCGTCCGCGACATCCTCGGCGTCGACGCGGCCCTGGACTGCATTTCCACGGGCGACGTCGGTGCCTGCGGCGAGACCCTGCTCAACATCGCCGGCAGCTTCGCGGGCGGCCTGGCGGGCAAGATCCTCGCCAAGTACGGAACGCCGTGGAACTGGGCCAAGGCCGCCAAGCTCGCCAAGCGTGTGACCGGGCTCGTCGGGGACCTGATCGGCGGAACGAAGGCCCTCTACAAGGCGAACAAGGCCCTCGGCAAGGCTCAGGCCGCGCTGTCCAAGGCCAAGGACAAACTGGCGGACGCCAGGAAGAAGGCGGCAGCCGCACTCAAGAGGAAAAAGCCCGAGTGCCACAGCTTCCTGCCCGGCACCAAGGTCCTGCTGGCCAACGGCAAGACCAAGCCGATCGAAGAGGTGAAGCTGGGCGACAAGGTCGTCACCACCGACACCAAGACCGGTGAGAAGACGGTCCGCGAGGTCGCGGGCACCATCGTCACCGAGGACGACAAGCACTTCTCCGACCTCACGGTGAAGACCGCCTCGGGCAAGTCCGAGGCCTTGGTCGCCACGACCACCCACCCCTTCTGGGTGGAGTCGGAACGGGCCTGGATCAAGGCCGGCGACCTCGAGCCCGGCATGACACTGCACACGCCGTCGGGTGAATCGGTCGAGGTCGAGGCCAATCGCCACTTCGAAAAGCGCCAGCGTACGCACGACCTGACGGTCGAGGGCATCCACGCCTACTATGTGCTGGCGGGGGCCACGCCGCTCCTGGTGCACAACTGCGATCTGAACACCGATGGGTATCTGTATCGAGGTGTCGCAAAGGGGCACCACAGTTACGACACCGCTGCCGAAGGCCGTGCGGTGCCGCGCGGAACCCACACCAACATCAAGGAACATGTGGGTGGGGACGCCACGGACAGCATCTTCACGTCGTGGTCGGACGACCCCGAGATCTCCGCTGACTTCGCCCAGAACCTCGGGGAGAAATGGGTGGGGGAAGGTGTGATGCTGCGCATCAAGGTGGCAACTGTCGATCCCGCCATCGGGCCGTCCAGGAATATCCAGGTCCATGACAGCCCGTGGGACATGTCGCAATTCGAAGACGAACATCTCATCGTGGGGGAGATCCAAGCCGACGAGATCAGCTTCGACCTGGGGGAGACGTGGGAACGCGTGAAGAGGCGATGAGATGAGCGAAGTGCGCGCAAGTGACCTGCTTGCCGTGTTCGAACTGGACTCCGAAGCCGGCGTCCAGGCCAAGAACGCACTGCGGGCAGGAGCGGACGCAGAGGTGTGGTCCCGCCACGTTCCGGCATCGACGCTGCGCGGGATCCTCCAGCGGAGGCTGAGAACCCTGCAGCGGCGTGGCAAACCCGTTGTGGGGGCCGAGGAATGCCTCGCGAGTCTTGCCGAACGGGGCGAGCAGGGCCTGCGAGTGGCCTACGTGGACGACCGACAGCGCGCGGGACGCTACTTCCGGCTCTATCTCGATCCGCACCCGCTCAAAGTGATCGGGTGTATCGGGGTCGACATCGTCTCGCCCGAGGACGACCCCGTCGGCGAGTCCATTTAGGGCCGCGGGCAGGTGAAGCCCCACAGTGCCCGGCGGCCCCACCGGATCTGTTCCCGGTGGGGCCGCCGCGGTGCTCGGGATCGGTTGCCGCGCGAGCCCGGTTTGACCCCTCAAGCCGGGCCCCGTAACCTTGACCGTCGGCGTGTCCACAGGGGCCGCCACATCCCCGTAAACCTCTTCCTTCCGGGTGCCTCGGTGGCCGGGAGAGGTCGTCCGTGTTCATTGCCGGGTGGCTGGCCTGCGGGGGTGCCGTTCTTCGAGTGAGAGTGAGATCCGCGTGTACGCCATCGTGCGCAGCGGTGGTCGCCAGCACAAGGTTGCTGTCGGCGACATCGTTGAGGTTGACAAGATTTCCACCGCCAAGGTGGGCGACACGGTCGAGCTCTCGACCCTGCTCGTCGTCGACGGCGACGCCGTGACCAGCGACCCGTGGGTCCTGGCCGGCATCAAGGTCCAGGCCGAGGTCGTGGACCACCACAAGGGCCAGAAGATCGACATTCTGCGCTACAAGAACAAGACCGGCTACCGCCGTCGTCAGGGCCACCGCCAGCAGTACACGGCGATCAAGGTCACTGAGATCCCCGCGGCTGCGAAGTAAGGGACTGAGGAGAGATGGCACACAAGAAGGGCGCATCGTCCACCCGTAACGGTCGTGACTCCAACGCTCAGCGCCTCGGCGTGAAGCGCTTCGGCGGTCAGGTCGTGAACGCGGGCGAGATCCTGGTCCGCCAGCGCGGCACCCACTTCCACCCGGGCGCCGGCGTCGGCCGCGGCGGCGACGACACGCTGTTCGCCCTGGCCGCCGGTGCGGTGCAGTTCGGCACCCACCGTGGCCGCAAGGTCGTGAACATCGTTCCGGTCGCCTGATCGGAAGCTTTCGCGAGGCGGACCTCACTTCCCGGTCGGGAAGGCGGGTCCGCCTTTCGCGTGTTAAGACAAAGAACCGCTCATACGTCTCTGGAGGCACCCCACCATGACCACCTTCGTGGACCGCGTCGAGCTGCACGTCGCCGCGGGTAACGGAGGCCACGGCTGTGCCTCCGTCCACCGTGAGAAGTTCAAGCCGCTCGGTGGACCCGACGGCGGGAACGGCGGACGCGGCGGCGACGTCATCCTCACCGTCGACCAGTCCGTGACGACCCTCCTCGACTACCACCACTCCCCGCACCGCAAGGCCACCAACGGCAAGCCCGGTGAGGGCGGCAACCGCAGCGGCAAGGACGGCCAGGACCTGGTCCTGCCCGTGCCGGACGGCACCGTCGTCCTCGACAAGGCGGGCAACGTGCTCGCCGACCTCGTCGGCCACGGCACCTCCTTCGTCGCCGCCCAGGGCGGACGCGGCGGGCTCGGCAACGCCGCCCTCGCCTCCGCGCGCCGCAAGGCGCCCGGGTTCGCGCTGCTCGGCGAGCCGGGGGACCTGAGGGACGTCGTCCTGGAGCTGAAGACCGTCGCGGACGTGGCCCTCGTCGGCTACCCCAGCGCCGGCAAGTCGTCGCTGATCTCCGTGCTCTCCGCAGCCAAGCCGAAGATCGCCGACTACCCCTTCACCACCCTCGTCCCGAACCTCGGCGTCGTCACCGCCGGGTCGACCGTCTACACCATCGCCGACGTGCCGGGGCTGATCCCGGGCGCCAGCCAGGGCAAGGGCCTGGGGCTGGAGTTCCTGCGCCACGTCGAGCGGTGCAGCGTGCTCGTGCACGTGCTGGACACCGCCACCCTGGAGTCCGACCGCGATCCCCTCTCCGACCTCGACATTATCGAGGAGGAGCTGCGGCAGTACGGCGGGCTCGACAACCGCCCCCGCATGGTCGTCCTGAACAAGATCGACGTGCCCGACGGCAAGGACCTCGCCGAGATGGTGCGGCCCGACCTGGAGGCGCGCGGCTACCGCGTCTTCGAGGTGTCGGCCGTCGCGCACATGGGGCTGAAGGAACTGTCGTACGCGCTCGCCGACCTCGTCGCCCAGGCGCGGGCCGCCAAGCCGAAGGAGGAGGCGACGCGCATCGTCATCCGGCCCAAGGCCGTGGACGACGCGGGCTTCACCGTCACCCGCGAGGAGATCGGCGGGGAGCCGCTCTTCCGCGTGCGCGGCGAGAAGCCCGAACGCTGGGTCCGCCAGACCGACTTCAACAACGACGAGGCCGTCGGCTACCTCGCCGACCGGCTCAACCGCCTCGGTGTCGAGGACCAGCTGATGAAGGCAGGCGCCCGGACCGGCGACGGCGTCGCCATCGGTCCCGAGGACAACGCGGTCGTCTTCGACTGGGAGCCGACCGCGACGGCCGGCGCGGAGATGCTCGGCCGCCGCGGTGAGGACCACCGCTTCGAGGCCCCGCGTCCGGCCGCCCAGCGCCGCCGCGACCGCCAGGCCGAACGGGACGACGTCCAGCGGGAGTACGACGACTTCGAGCCGTTCTAGCCGTTCCGGCCGTCCGGCGGCCCGACCGGGGGAGCCCGGCACCCACGAGGGTGCCGGGCTCCTCTCATGAAACGGGAATGCCGCGGAATCTCAACAAGGAATTTCCACGGCAATGAGCGCCCGTATACCCGTACAAGAGCCGCTCGAAGATCGGGTGATACGGCGCGATCGAATGTGCAAAGAATTCGTGCAGTCCCGCCCGTGGGGGCGTGAAGATCCGCGCACCCCGGCATCGGCGCCGGACCACGCCGGCGGGCATCGCCATCGGCATCGCGTCAGCCCCGCACCGGCCGGGACGCGGCCCCGACCGGTCGTCGACGTGCCCGTCCGCGCCCCCGGCGCCGTCCGCCCGCGCCCCTGACCGCCCCGCCCGGGGCCGCTGCGCGAGCCCTGCCCGGCGCGCCGGTCGCACCCGCGTGCGACGCACACGGGCAAAGGGCGTACCGTTCACCGGACATCGTCGAAGGAACGCGCGAAGGTCCTCGGTCACCGCTGCCCGAAGAGGCGTGGCCCGCGCCGGGCGTGTCCCATCCGTCACGCACGGCAATGGCATAACTCCTGTGCAGTTACTCACAACAATTCACGGCACGTTCAGGGAACCCTCACGAAGTGCCAGGAGTCCTAGGTGAATGACAGGTTGCGTGCACATAGGCGGCGGGGGGCTCTCACCTTGCACTGCGGTAACCACAAGTGGGACCATTTCGAAGTTCCCTGTCGCCCCAAGGTAGGTCACCTGTGTCCCAGCACATAGCCAAGCCCCGTACCACCGCAGTGATCCTGGCCGGTGGCACCGGCCAGCGGGTGGGTCTGTCGATTCCCAAGCAGCTGCTGAAGATCGCCGGCAAGGCAGTCATCGAGCACACCCTGGCCACCTTCGAGAAGGCCGGCTCGATCGACGACATCATCGTGCTGATGGCCCCGGGATACGTGCCCGACGTGGAGAAGATCGTCGCCAAGGCGGGCTTCACCAAGGTGACCCGGGTCATCGAGGGCGGCGCGACGCGGAACGAGACCACCGAGCGGGCCATCGCGGCGCTCGGCGAGGGCCTGGCCGAGGGCGAGGACCGCAACGTCCTCTTCCACGACGCCGTACGCCCCCTGCTGTCGCAGCGCGTCATCGACGACTGCGTGACCGCGCTGGAGCGCTACCAGGCCGTCGACGTCGCCATCCCGTCCGCGGACACCATCATCGTCACGCGCACCCACGGCGAGGACGGCGAGTTCATCACCGAGATCCCGGACCGCTCCCGGCTGCGCCGCGGCCAGACCCCGCAGGCCTTCAAGCTGTCCACCATCCGCCACGCCTACGAGGTCGCCGCCGGCGACCCCAACTTCCAGGCGACGGACGACTGTTCCGTGGTGCTCAAGTACCTGCCGGACGTGCCGATCCACGTCGTGGCCGGTGACGAGTACAACATGAAGGTCACCCAGCCCGTCGACGTCTTCATCGCCGACAAGCTCTTCCAGCTCGGCTCCACCGCCGCCCCCGAGCAGAACGGCGAGGAGGCCTACCGCCAGTTGCTCACCGGCAGGACCGTGGTGGTCTTCGGCGGTTCCTACGGCATCGGCCAGGACATCGCCCAGCTCGCCGAGTCCTACGGCGCCACCGTCTTCGCGCTCGGCCGCTCCACCACCGGCACCCACGTGGAGAACCCGGAGGAGGTCGACGACGCGCTGTCCAAGGCGTACGCCGAGACGGGCCGCATCGACTACGTCGTCAACACCGCGGGCGTCCTGCGCATAGGCAAGCTGGCCGAGACCGACAACGCCACCATCGAGGAGGCGCTGAAGGTCAACTACCTGGCCCCCGTGCAGATCGCGCGCTCCGCCTACAAGTACCTCGCCGAGACCAAGGGCCAGTTGCTGCTGTACACCTCCAGCAGCTACACCCGGGGACGCGCCGAGTACAGCCTCTACTCCTCGACCAAGGCCGCCATGGTGAACCTCACCCAGGCGCTGTCCGACGAGTGGGCCGGCGACGGCGTCCGCGTCAACTGCATCAACCCGGAGCGCACCGCCACGCCGATGCGCACCAAGGCGTTCGGCCAGGAGCCCGCGGGCAGCCTGCTCTCCTCCGAGGCCGTCGCCCGTACCTCGCTGGACGTGCTGCTGTCGGAGCTGACCGGCCACGTCATCGACGTGCGGCAGCAGGACCCGACGGCGGACGCCGCGCGGGCCTCCGGATTCGAGGGCGCGCTGGCCTCCGTACTGGACCGACAGGACGGCGTGTAATAATCAAAGCCAATTAGACTCCGGAAATTCAGGCCTCTGCGGTCTCCCGTTAACAATGCAGAAACGGGGCTTCGCGGGGGCCTGAATCCGTAGCCACGCCATACGCAGACACAAAAACCGGCACTCCCCTCCCAGAGCAGGTTTCTCCGTGATATCCACCGCTATACGCGTCGCCCGGGTGGGCAGCGCGGCCGAACTGGCCGCGGCGGTCCTCATGACGTTGGGCTACGCCGGCCTCATGCTGGCCGCGCTCGTCCCGAGCATCCCCGCCTTCGCGGCCGCGGCCGCCGTGACGTACCTGGCGGACCACTATCTGCACCGCAAGGGCAGCTACCTGGTCAACCGCCTCAGCAAGGTGCGGGCGGGCCTGTCGATCCGCTTCCTGATCCGGCAGCTCCTGCTGATCCTGCTGCTGGCCCGCCTCGCCCTCGCGGACAACCTGATCTACTACGGGGCGATCGCCTGCTTCGTCGCGTTCTACGGGCTGCAGGTCTGCCACGGGGCGGTCACCACCCTGATCCGCAACCGCCGCCGTCTGCCGGTCGCCACCCGCAACGTCGACCTGGTCTCCCGCCTCCGCATCCCGAACGCCCCGCCGCGCGCGCTGATGGACCGGGCCGCCGAGAAGATGCTCCACCTCGACCTCGCGGCCGTCGCCGGCATCCTCGTCGGCGCCTCCCTGGAGTCGGCCGCCATCGGCTACACCGGCATCGGCATCACCGTGGGCGCCGCCGTCCTGTACGTCCTCGCCCTGCTGCCCTACCTGCGCGGCCGCCGGGTCCCGCCGAACGCCAAGAAGGTGCTCGGCGCCCTGGACGGCTGGCTGCGCGACTACCGGCCGGAGACCGTGCTCTACTTCTCCGGCTCCAAGGACTCCGCCTACCAGGTCAACATGTGGCTGGAGACCATGGCGCAGCTGGACACCCGGCCGCTGGTCATCCTGCGCGAGAACGTCATCCTGGAGAAGCTGGCGCCCACCACGGTCCCCGTCGTCTGCGTGCCCGGAGGGGTGCACCTGATGAACATGGACCTGTCCACCGTGCGGGTGGCGCTCTACCCGGCGAACGTCGGCAAGAACATCCACCTGCTGCGCGTGCCCACCATGAAGCACGTCTTCATCGGCCACGGCGACAGCGACAAGCTCGCCAGCGTCAACCCGTTCAGCAAGGTCTACGACGAGGTGTGGACGGCCGGCCGCGCGGGCCGCGACCGCTACGCCATCGCCGACGTCGGCATCCGCGACGACGACATCGTCGAGGTCGGCCGCCCGCAGCTGGCCCCGATCCGGCCCCGGCAGGACGTCCCCGGCGACCGCATGCCGACGATCCTGTACGCGCCCACCTGGGAGGGCTGGGACGACAACCCCGGCAACACCTCGCTCCTGCTGGCCGGCGAGAACATCGTGAAGAAGCTGGTCGAGGCCGACCCGGCGGTGCGCGTCCTGTACAAGCCGCACCCCTTCACCGGCACCCGCAGCCCGAAGGCGAAGGCCGCCCACCAGCGGATCACCGCGCTGGTCAAGAAGGCCGCCGCCGCCCGCGCGGCCGACACGCGCCACACCGCCGACACCGCCGCCCAGTCGCGCGCCAAGGCCGAGCTGGCCCGCATCGAGGCCCGCCTCGACCGGCTGACCGGCGCCGTCGACAAGGGCGACGAGGCCGAGGCCACCCGCGACGGGCTGGTCGACATCGCCCGGCACGAGGAGACCGCCCGGCTGCGCGCCGAGTGGAACGCCGCCTACTGGGCCTCCTTCCCCGAGTGGGAGCACCGCGTCATCACCGGCGCCGAGCCGCGCCTGTACGACTGCTTCAACATCTCCGACGCGATGGTCTCGGACATCTCCAGCGTGGTGTCCGACTTCATCGCCAGCGGCAAGCCGTACGCCGTCACCGACTCCGCGGAACTCGGCGCGGAGGAGTTCCGGCGGCAGAACACGGCGGTGCGGGCCGCGGTGATCCTGTCCAACGACGCGGCGCAGCTCGGCGGGCTCCTCGAGGCCGTCCGCGACACGGCCGCCGACCCGCTGGCCGGGGAACGTGAGCAGCTCAAGCGCTACCTGCTCGGCCCGGACGAGCCGACGTCCATCGACCGGTTCAACGCCGCCGTCGCGCAGCTCGCCCTGAAGGCCGAGGCGCGCAACCTCGGCCAGGCGAACCGGATCACGGCCGGCGGTCCCGAAGTGGAACCGGTGGACGTGGTGCCCGCCCCCCGGACGGCGATGGAGAGCGAGCCGGAGGGCGTCGAGGCCCGCTGACCGGCCCCGCGGCCGAAGGGGCTGGGTCCACGAAAGACGTCTTTCGTGGACCCAGCCCCTTCGCATACCCGGAGCATCCGCGGACACCCTGTGACGTGAGCCACGAAACGGGAGGCCCGACACAACCCTTTGCCTCGAACACCCGTCTAACGCACAGAGATTGAGGCGATACAAGGGAAAATTCCTGTGAAGAGGGAGCGTGACCGTGGCACAGCCTGATGTCACCGTGATCATCGGGGCATACGAGGCGATGCCGTACCTGGTCGAGTGCCTCGCGTCCGTGGAGGCGCAGACCATCGGCCCGGAGCGCGTCGAGGTCGTCGCGGTCGACGACGGTTCGACCGACGGTACGGGGCAGTGCCTGGAGGACTTCGCGGCCCGCGCCCCCATGCCGGTCACCGTGATCCGGCAGAAGAACTCGGGCGGCCCCAGCGGCCCGCGCAACGTGGGCCTGGACAAGGCGGGCGGACGCTACGTCTTCTTCCTGGACGCCGACGACCGGCTGGGACCCGAGGCCCTTGAGCGGATGGTCGACATGGCCGACCGCGCCGGGACCGATGTCGTCCTGGGCCGGATCGAGGGCGTCAACCGCGGCGCGCCGAAGTCCATGTGGGGCAGGACGCTGGAGCGCACCGACGTCTACTCGTCCAACATCAAGTACACCCTCAGCGCGCAGAAGCTGTTCCGCCGCGCGCTGCTCGAACGGCACGGCATGCGGTTCGACGAGTCCCTGTGGACCGGCGAGGACGCGCTGTTCACCATGGAGGCGTACCTGCGGGCGGACGGCGTCTCGGTGGTCGCCGACTACACCTGCTACTACCTGGTGGGCCGCGACGACGGCAAGCACGTCACCAAGAGCGGCGGCTACACCCTGCGCTTCGACTCGGCCCGGGTCCTGATGAACCTGATCGCCGACCTCGTCCCCGCCGGCCCCCGCCGCGACCTGCTGATGATGCGGCCCTTCACGATCACCCTGCTGCCCCAGTTCGGCCCGCGGTTCCTCAAGGACACCGACGAGGTGCGCGAACGCAAGCTCGAACTGGCGCAGCCGCTGATGGAACGCCACTGGACCGAGGGCGTCGCCCGGCTGCTCAAGGTCGAGGAGCGGCTGCGGCTGCACCTGGTGGCCGAGCGGCGGCCGGACCTCCTCGTCGACGTCCTGGAGTTCGTCCGCTCGAAGCAGCGGCCGCCGGCCGTGCTGAAGCGCCGGGGCCGCCACGCCTACCTCGCCTACCCGCACTTCCGGGACCGCGCGGCGGGCATACCCGACGCCGTGTACCGGGCCTCCCCGCACGAGGCGCGCGCCATCCCCGGCTACGCCGAGGACGGCACGCCCTCCCCGGTGCTCCGCGCCGCCCGCAGGGTCCGTCGGATCCTGCGCGCGTCCCGCCAGGTCAGGCCCCCGGGGAAGGCCGCCGCGCTGTGAGCGTCGCGGGCCCCGCCCCGGCGGTCTCCCGGCGCTGACCGGGCACTTCCGCGGCGAGGTGCGGGCAGGTGCGGGCCCGGTGCTCCCGCGCCGCCGCGCACAGGGCCTCGACGGCCGCCGCGAAGCGCTCCTGGGACGCCGGGACGGCCGGGCCCAGCAGCCGCAGCTTCAACTCCGCGCGCGCCTGGGCGAGTTCGTCCTTCTCCGGATGCCGCACGGTGTCCAGCAGCGCCGGCACCCCGGCCGCGTCCGGCGTCAGGACCGTCGCCGCCGCCACCGTCGGGAAGGCCGCGCGGAACTCCGGCTCCGTGAGGTCGCCGGTGTTGGCCACCGCGTAGGGTTTGCCGCTGGCCAGGAAGTCGGTGATCACACTGGACACGTCGCTGATCAGCAGGTCGGCGACGTTGAAGCAGGCGTAGAGGGAGGGCCGGGCGTCGGTGACGACCTGGTGCTCCCCCTCCGGCAGCGAGGCCCAGTAGGTCTCCTCCCAGGCCGCGGTCAGCCGCGTCACCGCCTCCGCCCGGCCCGGCTCGGGGGCGCTCTGGGCGAGCATCCGCTCCACCTGGTCGGCGCCCGCCCGGAAGCCGGACAGGGTGAGCCGGTCCAACTCCGCCGTGAGCAGCGCGAGTTCCGCCGAAGGCTCCGCGACCCGGCCGGGACGGGAGCGGTTCGCCGCGTGGATCAGCTCACGGATGCGACGGTCCGCGGCGCCCGCCCGCGGGTCCACCGAGCCGGTCAGCGGGTGCGGCTTGTACAGCAGCCGCACCCCGGGGTCCGCGAGCAGCGCCCGCACCAGGTTCTCGCCGGCCGCGACCACCGACGTGTTCCCCGGGTTGCCGTCCCAGCCCTCCCAGGTCGGCGCGTACAGCACGGTGGTGAGCGGCCCGGCGGGCGGACCGGCGTACGGGCGGACGGCGTCCAGCTGCGGGCGGCCGATCTCCACCACGTCCTTGTCCTCCACGCCCACCTCGGCCAGCGCGTAGCGCTCCCGCGCCGCGGGGCCGGCCACCCACACCTCGTCGTACGCCTTCGCGTACGGGTTGCAGGACGACAGCTTGTCGCTCTCGCCGTGGTTGACGAAGGCGTGCTTGATCGTGGGGATGCGCAGCACCTGCGAGGTCTTGCCGGAGTTGGAGGGGTGGATGAGCACCTGGAGCGTGGAGTGCTCCAGCCGCATCAGCGTGGGGACCTTCGGCAGGCACACGACGGGGATGTCGGTCGGCGCGATCCTGGACACCATGAACCGCTCCCGCAGGATGATGACCGGACGGGCGTCCAGCCGGGCGAGGGGCTCCAGCCACATGCCGGCCTGGTAGGCGGAGGCGGCCCCGCCGGAGAAGTACAGCCCGACCGTCGGCCGGTACTCCTGCAGCCACGCGTCGAACCAGTCGAGCACCTCCCGTTCGTCCGCCGGCCGCCGTCCGGGCAGCAGCCGCAGCAGCAGGACGGCCAGACCGGCCAGGGCGAGCAGCAGCGACAGCGTGACACCGGCCGCCGCCCACCGGGTGTCGTCGGCCACCGCCGTCGCCGCCAGGCCGGCCGTCGCGGGCAGGCCCAGCACCGGCAGCCGGTGGCCGGGACGGCGCAGCAGGGCGGGCGGGGCGGGGGAGAGGCGCAGCGCCGAGGCGTCGATGTTGCGGGTCACCACGGGCAGCGTGCGGGTACGGCGGACCAGGACGGACACCGCCTGGACGGCGCAGTGCAGGGCGTAGCAGACCAGCAGTCCGGCGGCGATCGCCGCGTACTCGCCCTCCCGGTGCTGTTCCCCCAGCCGCAGCAGGCCCACCACCAGCAGCAGATCGCGCAGCACGTGGCGGACGGTGACGTCGGCGTGCGCCTTGGCGAACACAGTCAGCACCCCCCGCTGCCACCGGAACAGCACACCCTCGACGACCAGGGACAGGGCCGTCGCCGCGACCAGCAGCGGCGCGTGCGGCAGCAGGGCCGCCACGGCCTGGGCCGCGCAGGCCCCGACCAGGGCGGCCGCCACCAGCGCCTGGACGACGGCGGGACGGCCGGTCGGACGGGGCAGCGGGAGGCGGGGGCGGCGGAACGCCGCCCCGAGCCGCCGAGGGGGTGTGGATACGGGCACCGCGGTCGCTCCAGGGTCGTCGTGGGCGTGCGCCCGGTTAACGCCCGCCGGCCACCGGACGACACGCGCGTGTCCGGGAACCCCCCCGGCACAGGTGTCCGCCGGGCGACACGGGCCCGTTCCGGACGCTCGCCCGGGACACCGGTCCGGGACGCCTCGGAGCGCCGGTCCGGGACGCCCTCGGGACGCCGGCGGGGACCCGTCCGGCCGCCTGCCCCAAGCCCGTCCGGACGCTGGACCGACGAGCGTCCCCCGCTCCGCTTCGCGTAGATTGCCTGGCGGGCGAAACGATCGACGTGAGGGGACGTGCGGCAAGGTGTCAGGCGCAAGGCGGGCCGTGGGCGAGGCACGCAGGATCGTCGTCAAGGTCGGGTCCTCGTCGCTGACCACCGCGGCGGGCGGTCTGGACGCCGACCGGGTGGACGCGCTCGTCGACGTACTGGCGAAGTGCAGGAGCGGGGGAGAGCGGGAGGTCGTCCTCGTCTCGTCCGGCGCCATCGCCGCCGGGCTCGCCCCGCTGGGCCTGCGCCGCCGCCCCAGGGACCTGGCGCGGCAGCAGGCCGCCGCCAGCGTCGGCCAGGGACTGCTGGTCGCCCGCTACACCGCCTCCTTCGCCCGCTACGGCGTCCGTGTCGGCCAGGTGCTGCTGACCAGCGACGACATGAGCCGCCGCGCCCACCACCGCAACGCCTCCCGCACCCTGGACAAGCTGCTGGCGATGGGCGCCTTCCCGGTCGTCAACGAGAACGACACCGTCGCCACCGACGAGATCCGGTTCGGCGACAACGACCGGCTCGCCGCCCTCGTCGCCCACCTGGTCCACGCCGACCTGCTGGTGCTGCTGTCCGACGTGGACGGTGTCTACGACGGTGACCCCTCCCGCCCCGGCACCTCGCGCATAGCGGAGGTCAGGGGCCCCGGGGACCTCGCGCACGTCGAGATCGGCAGCGCGGGCAAGGCGGGCGTCGGCACCGGCGGCATGGTCACCAAGGTCGAGGCCGCGCGGATCGCCGCCGCCGCCGGCATCCAGGTGGTCCTCACCAGTGCGGTGCACGCCGCCGACGCCCTGGCCGGAGGCGACACCGGCACCTACTTCCACCCCACCGGGCGCCGCTCCGCCGAACGGCTGCTCTGGCTCCAGCACGCCTCCACCCCGCAGGGCTCGCTCACCCTCGACGACGGTGCCGTGCGCGCGGTCGTCCAGGGCCGCAAGTCGCTGCTGCCGGCCGGGATCGCCGCCGTCGAGGGCGAGTTCAACGCGGGCGACCCGGTCGAGCTGCGGGACCGCGAGGGGCGTGCGGTGGCCCGGGGACTGGTCAACTTCGACGCCAAGGAGATCCCCCTCCTGATCGGCCGCTCCACCCGCGAACTCGCCCGGGATCTCGGACGTGAGTACGAACGCGAGGTCGTACACAGGGACGATCTGGTGGTCCTGCATCCGTAATGTGCCGGAACGTCCGCCCTCGGTAGTGGACGTTCCGCAAAACCGCCCCGCGATCCGCGGCGGGCTGCTCAACTTTGTCGCAGGGACCAGTCCGCCCGACCCCCGGGCGGTCCGCGTGTGAAGGAGGCCGTCGTGAGACGAGTGCGCCCCGGTACGACGGCGTCCCGCGGCGGCGACCGCGCGGCCGGCGAGGAGCGCGCCCTGACGAGCGTCACCGCCGGGGACCGGTTCCCGGGCGGCGAGGCCCACGACCTCCCGCGGCTGTGGCACGTCACCCTCAGCGTCTCCGGTGAACCCACCCCCGTCGCGGAGCTCCGGCGGTCGCTGGAGCAGCTGGCCCACGACCACCCCTTCCTGCTGACCAGCCGCTACGCCGAGGACCACGCGGAGATCCGCTACTGGGAGGAGGCCCGCGACCTGCACGACGCGGCCGCCGTGGCGCTGCGCCTGTGGGGCGAGCACCGGCAGACCGCGGGCCTGCCGCCGTGGGAGATCGTCGGCCTGGAGGTCATCGACCGGCCGACCTACCAGCAGCGCGTCGCCGCCGGATACGGACCGGTCCTCGCCACCCCCGTCGGCGTCCACCCCTTCTGAACACGGGTCTCATGGTGCGGGACGACCGCCGGCCGCGGCCACCGCCCGCACTACCCTTCCCTGTATGACCACGCTCTCGCCGTACGACTCGATGTCCCCGGTCGACCAGGCCGCCTACCGGGCCAAGGGCGCCGCGGCCACCCTCGCTCCGCTGCCGCGCGCCGCCAAGGACGACGCGCTGCTCGCCATCGCCGACGCGCTGGAAGTCCGCGCGAGCGAGATCGTCGAGGCCAACGCCCAGGACGTGGCCAGGGCCCGCGAGGGCGGACTGAGCGAGGGCATGATCGACCGGCTCACGCTCACCCCGGAACGGGTGCGCGCCATCGCCGCCGACGTACGGGACGTGGCCGCGCTGCCCGACCCCGTCGGCGAGGTCGTCCGCGGCTCCACCCTGCCCAACGGCATCGACCTGCGCCAGGTCCGGGTGCCGCTCGGCGTCGTCGGGATCATCTACGAGGGCCGGCCGAACGTGACCGTCGACGCCGCCGCCCTCTGCCTGAAGTCCGGCAACGCGGTCCTGCTGCGCGGTTCCTCCTCCGCGTACCGCTCGAACACCGCGCTGGTGCGGGTCCTGCGCGACGCCGTGCACGGCGCCGGGCTGCCCGCCGACGCCGTGCAGCTGGTGCCCGGCGAGAGCCGCGACAGCGTGCGCGAGCTGATGCGCGCCCGGGGCCTGGTCGACGTGCTCATCCCGCGCGGCGGCGCCTCCCTGATCAACACGGTCGTGCGGGAGTCGGTCGTCCCGGTCATCGAGACCGGCACCGGCAACTGCCACGTCTACGTCGACGCCCGGGCAGACCTCGACATGGCCGTCGAGATCCTGGTCAACTCCAAGGCCCACCGGGTCGGCGTCTGCAACGCCGCGGAGACCCTCCTGGTCCACCAGGACATCGCCGCCGAGTTCCTGCCCCGCGCCCTGGACGCCCTGGCCGACGCCGGGGTGACCGTGCACGCCGACGAGCGCGTGATGGCGTACGCGAAGGACTCCCGCGCCACCGTCGTGGAGGCCACCACGGAGGACTGGGAGACCGAGTACCTGTCCCACGACATCGCCGCCGCCGTCGTCGACTCCCTCGACCGCGCCGTCGAGCACATCCGGCTGTGGTCCTCGGGACACACCGAGGCCATCGTCACCACCTCGCAGCAGGCCGCCCGCCGGTTCACCCAGTTGGTGGACTCCACCACGGTCGCGGTGAACGCCTCGACCCGTTTCACCGACGGCGGCCAGTTCGGCTTCGGCGCGGAGATCGGCATCTCCACGCAGAAGCTGCACGCCCGGGGCCCGATGGGCCTGCCCGAGCTGACCAGCACCAAGTACATCGTCACCGGCGACGGCCACGTACGGCGCTGAACCGGTCGCGGCGGTGACCGCCGCGACCGGCGTCCCGGCAGATGGATGAATTTCCATACCGTCTGCCCAAATCGTCCCCCCAGGTCTACTCTGGACGCGTGCCGGAGGACGTGGGGGGCACGCCGTTCCCGGACGGCAGGGAGCCCGACGACGACCACGACCGCGGAGTGTCGGACGAAGAGTTCGCCTCCGTGGTCTTCGACGAGGACTTCGTACGCGCGGCCCAGGTGCACGAGCCCACCGCCGTGGAACGCCTCCTGGCCGCCGCGCAGGCCAGAGCCGAGGCCTCCGAGGCCGAGGCCCACCGCACCCGCGCGCGCCGCGAGCGCTACGACGACGCGTACGGCGGCTACCGGCACGGCCCGCGCCACGACGACCCGGACGCCGACGCGGACGCCCTGGAGGACGACTACGGCTCCCCGGGCCCGTACGGCAGGCAGGTGCGCTGGCACCGTCCCGTCGCCTGGGTGCTCGCCCTCGTGATGGGCATCGGCATGGTCGCGCTCGCCTTCTCGGCCGTCTACCGGGGCGGCTCCTCCGGCCGGCAGGACCCCGCCCCGCCGCCCGCGTCCACCGGTGCGGAGCGGGGCAGCGCCGCCGCGCCCTCCGCGTCGGCCGACTACTCCCAGCCGGCCGTCCCGGTGATCCCCGGCGCCGGCCCCTGAGCCCGCGTTCCCGCCCGTCGGGAAAGGGACGCCGGCGGGCGTTTACCGCGCCGCCCCAGGACCCACCCTGAAGATATGGGAGGGCCTTCGGACCCGCCCGAGGGGACGCCCGAGGGAGCCCCCGGAGGCGGAGAGGACGAGTACGGGTCCGTCGTCTTCGACGAGTCCTTCGTCCGGGCTGCCCGGCTCCAGGAGTACTCCGCACGAGAGCGCATCACCGACCACGCCCCGGCCGTCCGCCGCAGCCCGCCCCCGCGCAGGGGCCGACCGTCCCGGCAGGCGCTGGTCCTCCTCCTGCTGATCGCGGTGGCCTTCGGCACCGCCGTCTTCATGGGCGTGCGCCCTGGCCGCGCCCCCGCGGGCGCCGAGCCGGCCGAGCCGCTGAGGATGACCGTCGTACCGCTCGCACCCCGGGGCGAGGTGCCCGGCACCACCGACGTCGAACGGCTGTACGCGCGCAGTCCCGCGGCCCCCTTCAACACCGGCGCCGACGGCGTGCCCCTCCCGGCGACCCGGAGCACCGAACACTTCTCCGACAGCCAGGTGGTCACCGCCCTGCTCACCGCGAAGGACTACCTCGTACGGTCCTCCCTCGACCCCGGGGTGCTCATCGGCGGCGAGACCCGCCCCGTACGGCTGCTCCTCGACTCCGGGCAGCACGGCCAGTTCGACCGGAGCTTCGACCGGCCCACCGCCGACGGACGGCACGCGCCCACCGGATGGCTGGTCCGCTTCGACCCCTCCCAGGTGGAACTGGCCGACCAGGGGATCCGGGTCCGCGGCACCATGCGGGCGGCCGAGGCCGACGCCGCCACCCTCGAGGTGACCACCGACCACACCTTCGTCTACGCGGTGCGGCCGGCCGGCGCCGGCCGGGACGCCGAGGCGTCGCTCTTCACCGTCCGCCGCGAGCTGCGCTTCCGCTTCGACCACGACGACCTGCGCCTGCACCAGGCCGAGCTCGTCGGCGCCCACCTCCAGGCCGGGCCGCTGTCCTGCGCCGAGGACACCGCCGCCCGGCTGCGCCCGCTGCTGGCCGGCCGGACGGCGGAGAAGGACGCCCCCCGCGGCACCGACCCCTACACCACCGACACGGCCCCGGCCCTGTGCGGCTCCCTGTCACCGGCCGCCCAGCCGAAACTCTGAGCCCTCGCGGTCACCGGCCCCGCGGGCCCGGTGCCCTCAGGCGTCGCCGCGGGGCGGCCCTCCGGCGTCCGTGTCCGAGGGGCCGTCCGGCCGCGGTCCCTGCTTCGGGCCCGGGGACGCGAAGCCGCCGAAGCCGCGGCGGACCCGGTCGCCCAGGTCGCCGGCGCCGCCCGCGAGGTCACTGACCAGCTTCATCAGCGGGTCCTTGGAGTTCTTCACCTCGCCCGCGTAGGCGCTCGCCGACTCCCTCCAGGAGTCACGCACCGAGGCGTCCTGGTCCTCGTCGCGGCGCGGGTAGTGACCCTCCAGGATGCGCTGGTAGTCGCGGGAGGCCTCCCACTTCTTCAGCTCGGCGGCCCGCACCGTGGTGAACGGGTGCGAGCGGGGCAGCACGTTGAGGATCTTCAGCACGGAGTCGCGCAGATCGCCCCCGGCCTCGTACTCCTCGGCCTGCTCCAGGAACGCGTCCACGTTCATCTCGTGCAGGTGGTTGCCGCCCGCGATCTTCATCAGACCGCGCATCGACGCCTGGAGGTCCTGCCCGACCAGCAGCCCCGCACGGTCCGCGGAGAGCTCCGACTTGCGGAACCACTCGCGCAGCGCCGTCACGATCGCCATGATCGCGAAATTGCCGAGCGGGATCCAGGCGACCCGGACCGCCAGCGACGTCAGGAACAGCAGGATCGTCCGGTACACGGCGTGCCCGGACAGCGCGTGCCCGACCTCGTGCCCGACGACCGCCCGCATCTCCTCCTCGTCGAGCAGCTCCACCAGCCCCGTGGTCACCACGATGATCGGCTCGTCGAGACCGATGCACATCGCGTTGGGATTCGGGTCCTGGTTGACGTACATCGGCGGGACCTTCTCCAGGTCCAGGATGTAGCAGGCGTCCCGCAGCATGTCGTTGAGGTGCGCGAACTGCCGGTCCGAGACCCGGACCGAGTCGGACAGGAACAGCAGCCGCAGACTGCGCTCGGGCAGCAGCCCGCTGAGCGCCTTGAAGACCGTGTCGAAGCCGCTCAGCTTCCGCAGCGCCACCAGCGCGGAGCGGTCGGCCGGGTGTTCGTACGCACGCGAGGAGATTCCGGGGAAGCGCCTGCGCTGCCTGCTCGGCACGCTCTCGTGCCCGTTGTGCTGGTGGCCGTCGGACATGTTTCCCCCATGTGCGTCTGAGTGACCTGTGCGGGCCCCGCGCCGCGGCCCGTCGCTCCCCCGCGGCGAAGCCCCAGCCTAGGCGGAGATACCGTGGACGGGCAGTACGGACGTTCGGCGAGGCCGAGGAGGCGCGGGAATCGTGATCCGGATCGTTCTGGTCGTCATGTTGGTGGGTTGTGCGCTCACCGCGTGGTTCCTGTTGCGCGGCTACAGCCGGAAGGACGACTGAGAGCCGGACAAGGTTCCTGCCGCGGCGCTCCGGACGCCGCGCACGCCCGCAACGGTGGAGTCGGCGTGATCGTCGCGGAGACGCCCGCATACGATGAGCGGACGTCCTTGTCCCGCCCACACGCGATTGGTACTGCCGAAGATGAGCTTCCACAGCGCCGCTGCCCAGTTGGTCACTCTCGCCTCCGAGGGCGGAGAGCACAGCGGCAACCACGAGAGTCTCAACCCCTACCTTGTCGGGGGCCTGGTCCTGCTGGCCCTGCTGACCCTGCTGTGGATCACCACCCGCTTCAACCGGGACCGCTGACCCCCGTCGGCCGGCCCGGAAGGGCACTGGCGGACGGGGCGCCCGGACCGGGCCGGTAGGGTCTGCACGCATGGGAGAGCAGGACAGGCCTACCGGCCCCGGCAGTGGCCCCGCCGAACGCGGCAAGCGCCGACTGGGTGTGATGGGCGGCACCTTCGACCCGATCCACCACGGGCACCTGGTGGCGGCCAGCGAGGTCGCCGCGCAGTTCCACCTGGACGAAGTGGTCTTCGTCCCCACCGGACAGCCGTGGCAGAAGAGCCACCGCGCGGTCTCCGCCGCCGAGGACCGCTACCTGATGACGGTCATCGCGACCGCCGAGAACCCGCAGTTCTCGGTGAGCCGCATCGACATCGACCGCGGCGGCCCCACCTACACCGTGGACACCCTGCGCGACCTGAGCGCCCTCAACCCGGACACGGACCTGTTCTTCATCACCGGCGCCGACGCGCTGGCCCAGATCCTCACCTGGCGCGACAGTGAGGAACTCTTCTCCCTGTCGCACTTCATCGGCGTGACCCGGCCCGGACACCACCTGACCGACGCCGGACTCCCCGAGGGCGGTGTCTCCCTGGTGGAGGTTCCCGCCCTCGCCATCTCCTCGACGGACTGCCGTGCGAGAGTCGCCAAGGGAGAACCCGTCTGGTATCTGGTGCCGGACGGAGTCGTGCGCTACATCGACAAGCGCGAGCTGTACCGCGGCGAGTGATCCGAGAGGGGCACCGGTGAACGACCGATACGACGCGGGACACGGGGGCGGCGCCCCCTACGAGCTCGTCGGCTACGACGAGTACGGCCGGCCTGTCTACCGCCAGGCCGCGGACCAGCAGCCGCAGCAGTACGACGGCTACCAGCAGCAGGATCGGCAGGACTACGCCTACGACCCGTACGCCACCGGCGGACACCAGCAGCCGTCCTACGACCCCTACGCGGCCGGCGGCGCCCCGCAGCAGCCCCAGGCCCCCTCCTACGACGGCTACGACTCCTACGACCCGTACGGCACGGGCGGGCACCAGCAGCCGTCGTACGACCCCTACGGGCAGACGGCGCACTCCGGCACCGGGCAGCAGCCCCGGGTCGCCGAACAGACCGCGCACATCCCCCAGCAGGCGGGACCGGTCGACGACGACCCGGCGCGGGACGAGCCCGACCGGGAGTACCGCACCGAGCAGTTCGCCTTCGTCGAGGAGCCCGACGGCGACTCCGAGGACGTCATCGACTGGCTCGCGTTCACCGAGAACCGCACCGAGCGCCGCGAGGAGGCCAAACGCCGCGCCCGCAGCCGCGTCGTCGCCCTCGTCGTCGCCTTCGCCCTGGTCGTGGCCGGCGGCGTCGGCTACCTCTGGTACGCGGGGAAGCTGCCCGGGCTGTCCTCCGGCCCGGAGACGGGGACCACGACGGCGGCCGGCGCCCAGAAGCGGGACGTGCTCGTCGTCCACCTCCACGACACCGAACGGGGCGGCACCGCCACCGCCCTGCTGGTCGACAACACCACCACCAAGCAGGGCACCACCGTCCTGCTGCCCAACTCCCTCGCCCTCACCGCCGACGACGGCAGCACCACCACGCTCGCCAAGTCGGTCGAGGACGACGGCTCCGAAGGCACCAGGACCTCGCTCGACACCACCCTCGGCACCGACATCGAGGGCACCTGGCGGCTGGACACCCCGTTCCTGCTCACCCTCGTCGACCTCGTCGGCAACATCGAGGTCGACACCGACACCGACGTGCCCGACCCGGACGCCAAGAAGGGCGAGGCACCCCTGGTCAGGAAGGGGAAGAAGCAGACCCTCAGCGGCAAGGCGGCCGTCGCCTACGCCACCCACCTCGGCTCGGGCGAGGCCCAGGACGCCCAGCTGGAGCGGTTCGGGCAGGTCCTGCACGGCGTCCTGCGCAAGATGACCTCCGACCCGGACGCCGCCACCCTCACCATCCAGACCCTCGGGCAGATCATCGAGCCGCCGCTCACCGACAAGGACCTCGGCTCCTTCCTCGCCCGGCTCTCCGACCTCGCCAAGGGCGGCGACCACCGCACCACCCTGCTGCCCGTGCGCGACGACGGCACGCTCACCGCCGAGGCGAGCGACGGCGTGGTCAAGGACGTCCTCGGCGGCACCGCGAAGAGCCCCGACCCGGACGCCGCCGTCAGCGTCTCCGTGCGCAACGCCACCGGAGCCGAAGACCGCGCCGAGAAGGCCCGCGTGGTCCTCCTCAACGGCGGCTTCACCTTCCGCGGGGCCGGCACCGCCGACGCGGTGGCCACCTCGAAGGTCGTCTACGCGGACGCCGCCGACAAGGAGAACGCCGCCGAGGTCGCCAAGACCCTGGGGCTGCCCGCCGGTTCCGTGACCCAGGGCAAGACCTCCGCGAACGCCCGCGTCTCGGTGGTCCTCGGCCAGGACTACGACCCCGGCTCCTAGGGCGCCCTCGCGCACCCCGCGCTCATCACGTGGGGTGCGCCGGGCGGTCCGTGAGACCCTTGAGGTCAAACGACCGCCTACCGAAAGCCTGGCAGTGACCGCAACCGACCGTTCCCTCGAGTTCGTCCACACCGCCGCCCAGGCGGCCGCCGACAAGCTCGCGCACGACATCGTCGCCTACGACGTCAGTGACGTGCTGTCCATCACCGACGCCTTCCTGCTGGCCTCCGCGCCCAACGACCGCCAGGTCAAGTCCATCGTCGACGAGATCGAGGAGCGGCTCAGCAAGGAGCTCGGCGCCAAGCCGGTCCGCCGCGAGGGCGACCGCGAGGCCCGCTGGGTGCTCCTCGACTACGTCGACATCGTCGTCCACGTCCAGCACAGCGAGGAGCGCGTCTTCTACGCCCTGGAGCGGCTGTGGAAGGACTGCCCCGAGCTGGAACTGCCCGAGGACGCCCGCGCCACCAAGGGCAAGGCCGCCGAGCACGCCAAGCAGCAGGAGGCCGAGGAGGCGGCGCAGCCGGATGGTGAGTGGCGGTGAGCGCCACCGGTGAGGGCGTGCGCCGCGGCCGCCGCGTCATCCTGTGGCGGCACGGCCAGACCTCGTGGAACGTGGAGCGCCGCTTCCAGGGCTCCACGGACGTCGAGCTCACCGAGACCGGCGTCGCCCAGGCCCGCAGGGCCGCCCGCCTCCTCGCGGGTCTGCGGCCCGACGCGATCGTCGCCTCCGACCTGAGGCGGGCCGCGGCCACCGCCGCGGAGCTCTCCGCGCTCACCGGCCTGGACGTCACCCACGACGAGGCCCTGCGGGAGACCTACGCGGGCGTCTGGCAGGGCCTCACGCACGACGAGATCATCGCCAGGTACGGCGACGAGTACACCGCGTGGAAGCGCGGCGAGCCCGTCCGCCGCGGCGGGGGCGAACTGGAGACGGAGGTCGCCGACCGCGCCGCCCCCGTGGTGCTGCGGCACGCCGAGAAGCTCCCGGAGGACGGCACGCTCGTCGTGGTCAGCCACGGCGGCACCATCCGCACCACCATCGGCCGGCTGCTGGGGCTGGACCCGCGCAACTGGGAAGGACTGGGCGGTCTCACCAACTGCTGCTGGTCCGTCCTGGGCGAGGGCGTCCGGGGCTGGCGCCTGCTGGAGCACAACGCCGGCACCCTGCCGGAACCCGTGCTCGGCGACGACGACTGAGAGCCCCCGGATCCGGCCCGGGGACGCCCCGGGACCCGGATTTCACTTTCTGGCAGGTCGCAGGCTAAAGTTCTTCTTGTTCGCCCCGCCGAGCGGGGCGAAACACCGGGAAGCCGCAGTACGCGGCAGCCAGGGGCTATAGCTCAGTTGGTAGAGCGCCTGCATGGCATGCAGGAGGTCAGGAGTTCAATTCTCCTTAGCTCCACATGACGAAGATCCCGCCTCCTCGCAAGGAGGCGGGCTTTTTCGTTGTCCGCCGATGAGCAGGACGGCCTCCCCGGGCGTATACCTCTGCGGGGCGTCGAGCCGTGTCCCGACCGGTACCACGGCGTCGCTGACCGTATTGGCCCGGTCGTGGCAGAATCAAACGACCGGCTGGGGGCGCGGCCCGACGGGAGGGAGTTGTGATGCCAGGGAGCATCCTCGAGGAGGTCGACCACCTCCTCGGAGCGGTGTCGACCCCACGGACCTCGACCCGGCTCAGCTGCCCTTCCTGCGGTTCCGCGCACGTCGCCCAGGTGCTCGGGGACAACGGCGGGATCTCCTTCGTGTGCACGGCCTGCGGCCACAGCTGGAGCTGATCGATGGGTGCACACAGGCGGAAGTGCGACTGGTGCGGCAGCGGCACGCCCATCGTCCGCGACATGGAGCCGATCAATCCCGAGTACCAGTACTGGTGCGAGGAGTGCGCGCGGGCGCTGATCATAAAAGGCGACCCCATCGAGACGTACCGCGAACTCGAGGGTGAGCCGATCTACGGGCGGCTGCTCGAGGAGCACTGCACGCTCAAGCGTTTCTATTCGTTCGTCACCGCGTGATCCCGTCCGCGGCCCGGGGGCATGTCGGACATGACCGGGCGGAGCGAAACCGATTTGGTGTTGGGCCGGGTCGACCGTGTAAAGTTGGCGACGCCGCCGGGGAAACCGGGCGGAGCAGGGCAAGGGGCTATAGCTCAGTTGGTAGAGCGCCTGCATGGCATGCAGGAGGTCAGGAGTTCAATTCTCCTTAGCTCCACAGAAGTCGAGGGCGGACCATCCGAACGGATGGTCCGCCCTCGCTCGTTGTGCACACCGGCCGGCCGGTGTGCGGGTCCGTCCGGCGAGGTGACGCCGGACGGACCCGCACCGGGTCAGCGGCCCAGGGCCCGCCGCCCGCGCCCCTGGGACAGCACCGGCAGGTTGCGCGACGGCGCCTTGGCCTGCGGAGCCTCGTCCTCGACGCGCAGGGCCAGCGCCGGACAGCGGCGCACCGCCCGCAGCGCCTTGGCCTCCGCGAAACGCGGCACCTGCGCCTGAGCCACCGTCGGGAAGCCGTCCGCGCCGAGCTGGAAGACCTCCGGCAGGATGTCCGCGCACAGGCCGTGGCCCCGGCACAGCGTCCAGTCGACGTAGATCTTCTGGCGGCTGGGACCGTTCTCCTCGCCCCCGCCGCCCGGGATGCCCGTAGGGGCCCTGCCCCCCTCGAAGAGCGGCAGCACGCCCGCCACGGGCCGTCCGCAGCCGTTGCCGAGGACATGGGCGGCGAGGTCGTCGGTGAACGCCTTGACGGTCGACTCCAGGAACATCGCGGAGCCGTCCGGGTGCGAACAGGCGCCCCGCCGCTTCACGTTCCTGGCGACCTGCTTGACCGCCTCCAGGGCGGCCGGGCCGCCCCCGTTGAGAATGTCCTCCAGTCCCCGCGCGGCCGCCGGCAGACCCAGGTAGCACGGGCCGCACTGGCCCGCGCTCTCCTCCGCCAGCCACTGCGCGACCCGCAGCGACTCGCCCAGCGGGCAGGTGTCCTGACTGATCGGCAGGATCGCGCCCGCGCCCAGCGAACCGCCCACCGCGTCCAGGGAGTTGCGGGAGACGATCGCCTCGTTGACGGTCGCCGCGTCGATCCACTTGCCGTGGTAGCCGCCCGTCAGCACCCCCTGCGGCATCGGCGGGGCACCGGCGAGCTGGAGGACGTAGCGCAGCGGCACGCCCGTCGGCACCTCGATCACCATCGGGCGGGCCACCGCCCCGGACACCGTGAGCATCACGGTGCCCGGCTCGTCGTACAGCCCCGTGTTGCCGTAGCGCTCCGGGCCGATGCGGGCGGCGATGGCGAGCTGGGCGAAGGTCTCGGCGTTGGACAGCAGTGTGGGCGCGCCGCCCACGCCGTTCTTCGAGGCGCTGGTCTTGCGGCCGGGCGGGATCGCCGGTCCGCCGTCGATGGACCGGATCAGGGAGGCCGCGGCCCCCGTCACCATGCGGACCGGGTTGCGCTGCACGCGGGCGCGCAGCGCGGAGCGGCGGCCGTTGTTCAGGCCGCGTTCGGCGAGCGCGGCCTCCATGGAGCGCTGGGTCGACTCCCGGGTGACCCCCACCACAAGCGTGCGGGCACCCATGGCCTCGGCGCACAGCAGCGCGCCGTCCAGGATGAGGTGGGGGGCACGGTTGATGAGCACCGTGTCCTTGCGGCAGGCCGGTTCGTCCTCGCTTCCGTTGACGACGACGACCGGCCGCACGCCGCGCTTGATGGCCGTCTCGGCGACCGAGCGCAGCTTCTTGTGGAAGGGGAAGCCCGCGCCGCCGCGGCCCCTGAGGTTGATGCGTTCGGCGAGCTGCGCGAGCTGCTCACCGCCCAGGGGCTCGAGCGGCCCGTGCACCTTGAGGTGCATGGGCAGATCGAGCCGGTCGACAAGGTCGAAGCCCGACGTGAGCTGGGGAAGGCCGACCACGCGGACTTCGGGTACGTCGGGCAGGGCCTCGTTCACTTAAAGCCTCCGGAGGGCGTGTTCCAAGGTTCGCCCGAACCCGGTGCGTCGAAGTCGTAGGAGGACGACGGCGACGCACCGGGGAGTGGTTCATTGGCGGGACCGCTGTTGTACGTGTCACCCGGGTTGTACGTGCCGTAGAGGCCGTTCGTCTCACCGGTGTCGTACACATCACTCGAACCGAAGCCGGAGCCGGCCGAATTGTCATACGCGGGGATGGTGTATCCCGTGTCGTTGAGCGGGTCGTACGCCGAGGGCGGGGCCTCGCCGACCGGCGGCGGGGACGGGACGGGCCAGCTGCCCGAGGTGCTGGAGGGGCCGTCCACGCGCGGGAAGGTCTCCGTCGGCCGGAGGTCCACCGGCAGTTCCATCCGGGCGGTCGCCTCGGTGAGGGGTTCCTGTTCGGCCGGGGGCCGGCCGGGGGCCGACACCGCGCGGTAGGCGGCCGCGAAGCCGTTCGCCGGTTCCGGGGCGGCCGCGCGTTCGGCGGTCTCGTACAGCGGGCCGCCGCCCCCGTACATCGGCCGCTCACCGGTGTCGTACCTCGGGCGTTCACCGCGTGGGCGCCGCTCGCCCCGCGCGGAGCCGCGTCCTGACTCGTATCCGGGCAGGGCGGACTCCGCCGCCCGGGCCCTGCTCTCCTCCAGCTGCTCACGGCCCCGCTGGTCGGCGGTGCCGAGCAGGGCGGTGATCCGGTCGGCGATTCTGCGCTTCACGCGCGGCGGGGAGGCGCGCACGACGAGGGCGGCCATGACGCCGAGCAGCGACAGTCCGTAGAGGATCAGGAAGACGGGCTTGGCCGCTCGACCCGCGTAGAGGCCGTGGACCAGCGCCGCGCACCAGGCCGGGTAGGCCAGCATGTGCATCGCCCGCCAGCGGGCCGCCACCGGCGCCGGGGAGGCGAAGCGGTTGCGCAGGACGCCGGTGATGGCGACGAAGATCATCAGCATGCCGGCGAGGGTGCCGAGTCCGATGAGGAAGGACCGGCCGGCGACGGCCTCGTCGTCGGTGAGCGCCAGTCCGAAGGGGATCACCGCGGCGATCCACGTGGTGTGGTCCAGGGCCAGCTTGATGAAGATGTGGATCAGCAGGAAGACGACCGAGGCGACCGCGGTGGTGCGGTGCACCGCCTGCGCCAGGATCCGCTGGCGCGGGCCGAGCAGGATGCGGTCCTGGGCGACCAGTCCCCAGATCACCGAGCAGCTGAGGCAGACGAGCGAGAGGACGCCCACGCCGAAGTTGAGGAACTCGGCGAACCAGTCGTCCGCCGTGCTGTCGTCCGGCCTCACGACCTACCTCCCGACGTCACGACGTGGAGCGGGCACGACGGAGTCGCAGCCGACCGGCCCCGAGCGGGGGGAGGGCTGCTGTCTGGACGAGGGTTCATGGGGGCAACTCCGAACGGTTCGGTAAAGCGGTCCCGCTGCCGAACTCTAAGCCTCGACGTACCGATCAGTACGAGGTTTGAGTTATTGCGCTGTTATCAAAAGACAATGTGGCCGTTGTGATGTCCCTTAGCGGCGGTTACGCGAAGTAACCTTTGACCTTGGGTCAGCGCGGAAGGTCATGCGTCGCGGCGGGATCGGCTGCTGCGGTACCCTGACGCCATGCGTGCCGTACGCCTTCTGCTTAGCGAGCCGCGCTGATCAGTCCCGACCGCCGGTGACCGGCTGGTCGGAATCGGCGCGGCGTCCCCTCCTGTGCGAGGGGATTTTTCATTTCCGCCACGCCGCAGCAGCAGGCAGAGACGATCGATGGAGCATTGAGGATCATGAGCGAGACGAACCCCGCAGCCGCGGAGGCCGCGCCGCACCGCTACACGGCCGCCCTGGCCGCCGAGATCGAGGCACGCTGGCAGGACTTCTGGGACGCCGACGGGACCTACGCGGCCCCCAACCCCAAGGGTGACCTGGCGGGCGACGCGGAGCTGGCCGCCCGGCCCAAGAAGTTCATCATGGACATGTTCCCCTACCCCTCCGGCGCCGGCCTCCACGTGGGCCACCCCCTGGGATACATCGCCACCGACGTCTTCGCCCGCTTCCAGCGCATGACCGGGCACAACGTCCTGCACACCCTGGGCTTCGACGCCTTCGGCCTGCCCGCCGAGCAGTACGCGGTGCAGACCGGCACGCATCCGCGCGTGTCCACCGAGGCCAACATGGAGAACATGAAGGCCCAGCTGCGCCGGCTGGGCCTGGGCCACGACAAGCGCCGGTCCTTCGCCACGATCGACCCGGACTACTACAAGTGGACCCAGTGGATCTTCCTGCAGATCTTCAACTCCTGGTACGACGACGAGGCGAAGCGCGCCCGCCCGATCGCCGAGCTGGTCGAGCTGTTCGAGTCCGGTGAGCGCGGCGTCCCCGGCGACCGCTCCTGGAACGAACTGGACGAGGCCGAGCGCGCCGACCTGCTGGGCGAGTACCGCCTGGCCTACGCCTCCGACGCGCCCGTCAACTGGTGCCCCGGCCTGGGCACCGTGCTGGCCAACGAGGAGGTCACCGCCGACGGCCGCTCCGAGCGCGGCAACTTCCCCGTGTTCAAGGCCAAGCTGCGCCAGTGGAACATGCGGATCACCGCCTACGCCGACCGTCTGCTGGACGACCTGGACGCCCTGGACTGGCCCGAGGCGATCAAGCTGCAGCAGCGCAACTGGATCGGCCGCTCCGAGGGCGCCCGCGTCGGCTTCCCCATCGACGGCGAGAACATCACCGTCTTCACCACCCGCCCCGACACCCTGTTCGGCGCCACCTACATGGTGCTGGCGCCCGAGCACCCGCTGGTGGAGAAGTTCACCCCCGACGCCTGGCCCGAGGGCACCCACGACGTGTGGACCGGCGGCCACGCGACCCCGGCCGAGGCCGTCGCCGCCTACCGCGCGCAGGCCGCCTCGAAGTCCGACGTCGAGCGGCAGGCCGAGGCCAAGGACAAGACCGGCGTCTTCATCGGCGCCTACGCCACCAACCCGGTCAACGGCGAGCAGGTCCCCGTCTTCATCGCCGACTACGTACTGATGGGCTACGGCACCGGCGCCATCATGGCCGTACCGGCGGGCGACCAGCGCGACTTCGAGTTCGCGCGCGCCTTCGAGCTGCCGATCCACTGCATCGTCGAACCGACCGACGGCCGCGGCACCGACACCTCCACGTGGGAGAACGCCTTCTCCTCCCACGACGCCAGGATCATCAACTCGTCGAACGACCAGGTCTCCCTGGACGGCCTGGGCGTCGCCGAGGCCAAGACCCGCATCATCGACTGGCTGGAGCGCGAGGGCCACGGCGAGGGCACCGTCAACTTCCGCCTGCGCGACTGGCTGTTCAGCCGCCAGCGCTACTGGGGCGAACCCTTCCCGATCGTCTACGACGAGGACGGCATCGCCCACGCCCTGCCCGAGTCGATGCTGCCGCTGGAGCTGCCCGAGGTCGAGGACTACAGCCCCCGCACCTTCGACCCGGACGACGCCGACACCCAGCCCGAGACGCCGCTGTCGCGCAACGCCGACTGGGTGAACGTCACCCTCGACCTGGGCGACGGCCGCGGCCCGCGCCGGTACCGCCGCGAGACCAACACCATGCCCAACTGGGCCGGTTCCTGCTGGTACGAGCTGCGCTACCTGGATCCGCACAACTCCGAGAAGCTGGTCGACCCGGAGATCGAGCAGTACTGGATGGGCCCGCGCGAGGGCATGCCGCACGGCGGCGTCGACCTGTACGTCGGCGGCGCCGAACACGCCGTGCTGCACCTGCTGTACGCCCGCTTCTGGTCCAAGGTGCTGTTCGACCTGGGACACATCTCCTCGGCGGAGCCGTTCCACAAGCTGTTCAACCAGGGCATGATCCAGGCCTACGTCTACCGCGACAGCCGGGGCATCGCCGTGCCGGCCGCCGAGGTGGAGGAGCGCGACGGCGGCTACTGGTACCAGGGCGAGCGGGTCTCCCGGCTGCTGGGCAAGATGGGCAAGTCCCTGAAGAACGCGGTCACCCCGGACGAGATCTGCGCCGAGTACGGCGCCGACACGCTGCGCCTGTACGAGATGGCGATGGGTCCGCTGGACGTGTCCCGCCCGTGGGACACCCGCGCGGTGGTCGGACAGTTCCGGCTGCTGCAGCGGCTGTGGCGCAACATCGTCGACGAGGCGACCGGCGAGGTGACCGTCGCCGACACCGACGAGGCCGACGAGGACACCCTGCGCGCGCTGCACAAGGCGATCGACGGGGTGCGCGGCGACCTGGGGGGCATGCGCTTCAACACCGCCATCGCCAAGGTCACCGAGCTGAACAACCACCTGACCAAGCGGGGAGGGGCGCTGCCGCGCCCCGTCGCGGAGTCCCTGGTGCTGCTGGTCGCCCCGCTGGCCCCGCACGTCGCCGAGGAGCTGTGGCGCAGGCTGGGGCACGCGGATTCCGTGGTGCACCGGGACTTCCCGGTGGCCGACCCGGCGTACGTGGTCGACGAGACCGTGACCTGCGTCGTGCAGATCAAGGGCAAGGTCAAGGCGCGCCTGGAGGTGTCGCCCGCCATCTCCGACGACGAGCTGGAGAAGACCGCGCTGGCCGACGAGCGCGTGGTCGCGGCGCTGGACGGCGCCGGGATCCGCAAGGTGATCGTGCGGGCGCCGAAGCTGGTGAACATCGTCCCGGCGTGAGGTGAGCGCGCGGGCCGGGCGTTCGCCTCACGGCTCCGGGTAGTCCCCTACGGGCAGGTTCGGGGTTCTGGCGGAACTCCTGACCTGCCCGTTGCGTTTACCGTTGAAGAGCGGCGCGAAGCGCGCCGGTACAGGCCGAAGGGCCCGGAGGAGGAGCCTCGTGGAAGCGGTGTTCGCAGTGGTCGCCCTGCTCTTCGTGCTCTTTGTGGTGCTCGGCGTCTACGCCACGGTGAAGGTCGTCGGCGCCGCCAAGCGCAGCGCCGACCGGCACATCACCCAGGCCCGCCGCACGGTCGAGGACCACACCCTGAGAGCCAAGGCGTTCGCCCAGACCGGCCCCGCCGGGGAGATCGCCCAGCTCCGCCTCAAGCTGCGCACCTCCATGCGGGCCACGCAGGACGCGCTGGAGGCCGCCGCGGTCGAGGACGAGTCGGTCAAGGAATCCCTCGGCCTCTTCCACCGCCTGAGCGCACACGGCCACGAACTGGACGGCGAACTGCGGCGCCTGGAGTCCGAGCCGGACCGCACCACCCTCGCCGCGCGCCTGCCCGAGCTGCGGGAGCGCACCGAGCGCATCGCGGGCTCCGCCGACTCCCTGCGCTGGGCGGCCCGCGACCGCGCCCACCGCTTCTCCGGCGACGACCTGGACTCCCTGAGCCGGCAGATCGACGTGGAGACCGGGGCCCTGCGCCACTGGACCACCACGGAAGAGCCGGCCGCGCCCCCGCGCTGGCCCGAGGCCCCCTCCGCCCCGGCGGACGACCAGACCTGGCCGGAGGCTCCACGGACCGCGTCCTCCGGGCGGCAGCCCGAACAGGACGCCGCCCGGCCCGCCCTCGACCCGCCCGCGCCGCGCCCCACCTACCCCTGGCAGAAGAAGCCGCGCCCCGAGAGCACCACCTGAGCAACGCCTGAGCGGCGGACGGGCACCGCGTGAGCCCACCGTGAGCGGCGCGTGATCCGGCCACGGCCGGACGCGGCCCGCCGGGCCGGGCTGCCGCACGGGCACTACGCCAGGTAACCTCCAGCTCATGTCCCGCCATGTCGCGATCGTCACCGATTCAACGGCCTACCTTCCGGCCCAGGCGATGGAGCGGCACCGCATCACGGCGGTCCCCCTGACCGTGGTCCTCGGCGACCGCGCCCTCGAAGAGGGCACCGAGATCTCCACCCGCTCCCTCGCCCAGGCTCTGCAGAAGCGGCGCCCGGTGACGACGTCCCGGCCCGGCCCCGAGGTCTTCGCCGAGACCTACCGCAGGGCCGCCGAGTCCGGCGCGACCGGCATCGTCTCCCTGCACCTCTCCGCGGAACTCTCCGGCACCTACGACGCGGCCGTCGTCGCCGCCCGCCAGGCGCCGGTGCCGGTCCGGGTGGTGGACACCGGAATGATCGCCATGGCGCTCGGCTTCTGCGCGCTCGCGGCGGCGGAGACCGCGGAAGCGGGCGGCACCGTCGACGACGCGGTCACGTCCGCGGAGAAACGGGCGGCGGGCACGTCGGCCTACTTCTACGTCGACACGCTCGACTACCTGCGCCGGGGCGGCCGGATCGGCGCCGCGCAGGCGTTGCTGGGCTCGGCACTCGCGGTCAAGCCGCTGCTGCAGCTGGCGGGCGGCCGCATCGAGCCGCTGGAGAAGGTGCGTACGGCGTCCAAGGCGATCGCCCGCCTGGAGGAGATCGCGGCCGACCGGGCGGGCGGCGCGGAGGTCGACGTCGCCGTCCACCACCTCGCCGCCCCCGACCGCGCCTCGGCCCTCGCGGAGCGGCTGCGGACCCGGTTGCCGGGACTGGCGGACCTGCATGTCAGCGAGGTGGGCGCGGTGATCGGGGCCCACACGGGCCCGGGGCTGCTGGGGGTCGTGGTCTCCGCCCGGTGAGACCGGAGCGCTCGTACGGGTGACGGAGTTGTCCACAACCCGGCGGTCATCCACGGGAATCCACCAAGATCGACGCGGATGATCCGATGTGCCGGATCCTCTTCGCATGGCACTTCGATCACGCTCACGCACAGCGACCCCGACCGGCGGACCGGGCCGCGGCCCGGGATCCGACAGCCGCGCCCGGCACCGCCGCGACGGCAGGCCCCGGCCCCGGGCGCGCCACGCACACCACACCTCGGCGGAGGAACTCCGGCGGCGGGCGGAAGCCCTGTTCGGCGAAGGCGGCGAGGTCGGCGAGGTCGGCGAAGAGGTTCCCGCCACCGCCGGCCGTGGAAGCGTCAGGCGGGCCCCGAGCTGGGCACGGAGCGGACCGGACCACGGTGGACGGGCCGCGGGACCGGCGGCCGCCCACCGTGCTGCTCCCGCCGACCGTTCGGCCGACGCGGACCGGGCGACGACGGGGCAGCGGCCGGCCGACGCAGGAGGTGACCGTGAGGCTCCCGCACCCCGGCTCGCGGGGCGTGCCGGGGAGGCGCGGCTGCCGGGCGGTGACGGCAGGGGGATCGCGGGCTGTGAGGATCCCCCGCGCCGTGAGGGCCCCGCGGGGCGCGAGGCCGCGTTCCGAGCCAGGGCTGAGCGACGGGCAGCGGTGGAACGGGCGTTCGCCTCAGGGAGCGCGGGTGCTCCGGCACCCGGGACGGCCGGGGAGGGGAGCGGCCCCACCGCGAGGCTCCGCCGGCCGGTCGTGGGACGTCCGCCGGCATCAGGGGGTCCGGGCGGGCCTCCACGCGTAGCTCCCGCGGATCGCAAGGTGCTGGTGGACCGGAGGGCGGCCGTGGCACGTTCGCTCGCGCCGGGGCGCTCGGGTGTTGGCGATGGTGTGGTGGTGGAGCGGCGGGCGACCGTGGCACCTCTCTGGGACTCGGTGGGTTCGGGCGGTGGCCCGGGCGCGGGTGCCGGGGGCGGGCCGGCGGTGGACCGGCGGGCGGTGGTGACGCCTCTGCGGGGCTCGCGGAGTTCGTGTGCTCGACCGGGCGCGGCCGCCCCGGAAGGCCCGGTGAGGGCGGAGGGGGCAGCGGGCCCGGCGCGTTCGGGGGCGGTGGGCAGGAGGGTCGCCCAGGGACCTCCGCCTCGGGTCGCTGTCGGCGCCGGCCGGACGGACGGCGGCCCGGATTCCTCCGGCCGCGGGGCGCCCGACGGCGTGCCCGAGCCGGGGCCGCCCGCGAGCCACGAACCGGAGCGTCCCCCGGTCCGGCGGCCGGACCGGGCGGCGCTCGCGTTGCGGGAGCGGCTCCCCCTGTGGATGCAGACGCGCTGCGGCCTGGAGCGGCGCAGCGTGCTCGCCCTGTCCGCGCTCCTCGTGCTCGTCCTCGGATTCGCCGTGCAGCACTTCTGGACGGGCCGCACCCAGCCGGTGCGGGCCCCCGAAGTGGTCCGGGCCGCCGCCCCCGACGAGGGAAGGACGGAAACGGCGGACAGCCCGCAGGCGGCACCGGCAGCCGCCACGGCGCGGTCCGGCGGCCCGGCGGCGCCCGAGATCGTCGTCGACGTCGGCGGCAAGGTCCGGGAGCCCGGAATCCACCGCCTGCCGGCCGGTTCCCGTGTCGAGGACGCGCTGCGCGCGGCCGGCGGAGTCCGCCCCGGTACCAGGACCGACGCCCTCAACCGCGCCCGCTTCCTCGTCGACGGCGAACACCTGGTCGTCGGAGCCCCGGCACCGGCGGGCGCGGGGACGGCCGCCTCCGGCAGCGCGCCCGGTACGGCCGCGGCAGCCGGCGGCCCCACCCCTCCGGTGTCCCTCAACACCGCCACCCTGGACCAGCTCGACGCCCTTCCCGGAGTGGGCCCCGTGCTGGCACAGCACATCATCGACCACCGCACCCGCAGCGGCGGTTTCCGCTCCGTGGACGAACTCCGCGAGGTCAACGGCATCGGCGACCGCCGCTTCGCCGACCTCCGCGATCTCGTACGGCCATGACGACCACACCCCCGACGGTCGCGGGGACCGGGACGACGGACCCGGCACCCCCGACCGCCACCACCCGCCGGGCCGTCCACGCCGCCTCCGGCAAGCGGCTGGGTGCCGCGCACCCGAGGCAGGAGGGCCCGCCGGACCTCCGGCTGGTCCCGCCCGCCCTGGCCGCGTGGGCCACGGCTGCCCTGACGCTGCACGCGCCGCCCACCCCGGTGGCGGCGGCCGTGGCCGTCTGCCTCCTGACGGCCGGCGCGCTCCTGGTGACCCGGAGCCGCCTCACGCGGCGGGCACGGGCCACCGCCCACGCCACCGCCGCCGTGCTGCTCTGCGTCGCCGCCGCCGCCGGATCGGCGGGCCTGCACGGCGCGGACCTGCGGCGCGGCCCCGTCCCGGCGCTGGCCCGGGAGTACGCCCGGGTCACCGCGGAGGCCGTGGTCACCGCCGACCCCCGGCTCACCCGGCCCAGGGTCAGCGGGACTCACATGGCCCCGGCATCCGTGCTCATCGAGGCCGACGTACGACGCGTGGAACGGGCCGGGGGAGAGGCGCGGGAGACCCGCGCACCCGTCCTGCTGATCGTCGACACGCCCCCGGGCGCACCCGCCGCGTCCCACGGCGACCTGAGCTCCCCCTGGCTCGGCCTGCTCCCCTCCACCCGACTGCGGGTCGAGGCACGTCTCGCTCCGCCGAGAGCGGGCGGCGACCGGTTCGCGGCGGTCCTGCGGGTGAAGGGGCGCGACGGGCCCGAGACGGTGAGCGGGCCCTCCGGCCCGCAGCGGCTGGCGGGCCGGCTGCGGGCCGGACTGCGGGAGGCCACCGACGGACTGCCGGCCGACGCCCGGGCACTGCTGCCGGGACTGGTCGTCGGTGACACCGCCAGAATCACCCCGGATCTCGACGAGGCGTTCCGGGAGACCGACCTCACCCACACGCTCGCCGTCTCAGGCGCCAACTTCACGATCCTCCTCGCCCTGCTCCTCGGCCCGCCCGGCCTGGCCCAGAACGCCGAACGCCGCGGGCTCGCCCCCCGGCTCGGCATCTCCCTGCGGGGCACGGCACTGCTGGGGGCGGCACTCTCCCTCGCGTTCGTCGTGGTGTGCCGGCCCGACCCCAGCGTGCTGCGGGCCGCGGCCTGCGGATCCGTCGCCCTGCTCGCGCTCGCCACCGGCCGCCGCAGACCGCTCCTCCCCGCCCTGGCGACGGCCGTACTGCTCCTGGTGCTCTACGACCCCTGGCTGGCCCGCAGTTACGGCTTCCTCCTCTCCGTCCTGGCCACCGGCGCGCTGCTCACCCTCGCTCCGCGCTGGAGCACGGGACTGCGCCGCAGAGGGGTACCGCCCCGCCTGGCGGAGGCGCTGGCCGCCGCGGGCGCCGCCCAGGCGCTGTGCGCACCGGTGGTCGCCGTGCTCGCCGCGCGGGTGAGCCTGGTGGCGATCCCGTGCAACCTGCTCGCGGAGTTCGCGCTCGCACCGGCCACGGTGCTGGGCTTCCTGGCCCTGGCCACGGCGCCGGCCCTGATGCCGGTGGCCAAGGCACTGGCCTGGTGCGCGAGCTGGCCCGCCGAGTGGATCGCCCAGGTCGCCAGAACCGGTGCGGCGCTGCCCGGCGCGGGCGTGGACTGGCCCGGCGGCTGGACCGGAGCGGCAGCGCTCGGCGCCGCCACCCTGGCCGCGCTGTTCGTGGGCCGCCGGCTCCTGGCACACCCCTGGTGGTGCGGTGTCTGCGCCCTCCTGCTGATCCTGCTGGTGGTGCAGCCACGGCCCCTGACCCGGGTGATCACGGGCTGGCCGCCCCCGGGCTGGCGGATGGTGATGTGCGACGTCGGGCAGGGCGACGCGACGGTGCTGGCGGCGGGCGAGGGCGCCGCCGTGGTCGTCGACGCCGGCCCCGACCCCGCCCTCGTGGACCGCTGCCTGCACTCCCTCGCCGTCACCCGCGTCCCGCTCGTCGTCCTGACCCACTTCCACGCCGACCACGTGGCGGGCCTGCCCGGCGTCCTGCGCGGACGCCAGGTGGGCGCCATCGGGACGACGGCCCTCGAAGAGCCCCCCGACCAGGCCGCGTTCGTACGGAGACTCGCCGCCGCCCGGCGCATCCCCCTGACCCACGCCGCCGCCGGCGAGGCCCGGCGCGCGGGCGGCCTGTCCTGGGAGGTGGTGTGGCCGCCGTCCGGCACGCACCAGGCGTCGGAGGGACCGAACGACGCCAGCGTGGCCATGCTGGTCCGCACCGCCGGCCTGCGCCTGCTGCTCCTCGGCGACCTCGAACCCCCGGCCCAGCGGGCCCTGGCCGGGTCACCGGCGGCCCGGAGCCTGGCGGGCGTGGACGTCCTCAAGGTCGCCCACCACGGCTCCGCCCACCAGGACCCGGGCCTGCTGCGCCTGGCGGACCCGCGGCTGGCGCTGATCAGCACCGGCCGGGACAACACCTACGGACACCCGGCGCCCGGCACGGTCGCCGCGCTGCGCGCCGGGGGAGCGCGGGTGCTGCGGACCGACCGGGACGGAGCGCTGGCGGTGACCGGCGGAGAGGACGAAAACGGAGGAGACGGGACCGGAGGAGACGGGATCGGAGGAGACGGGAACGCAGAGGACGGGAACGCAGAGGAGGGGAGCGGAGGAGCCGGGAGCGCGGAACTCGGTGTGGCGCGACACTGAAAACATGACTGACGGCCTGAACACCGCGGCGACCGACGCCTATCTGCGCCGGCTGGGCGCCGACCAGCCCGCCTGGCCCACCGTGGACGCCCTGCGCGAGCTGCACCTGCGGCACCTGCGGACCGTGCCGTTCGAGAACCTGTCCATCCATCTCGGCGAGGAGATCGTGCTCGAGGAGAAGCGGCTGCTGGACAAGGTCGTGGAGGCCCGGCGGGGCGGATTCTGCTACGAACTCAACGGCGCGTTCGGGGCGTTGCTCGCCACGCTCGGCTACGACGTCACCCTGCTCGCCGCGCGGGTGTACGGGGACGGGGGCCGGCTCGGCATCCCCTACGACCACCTCGCGCTGCGCGTACGGACGGTCGACGGGGGCGACTGGCTGGCCGACGTCGGTTTCGGGGCGCACTTCCACCTCCCGCTCGCCTTCGGGGAGCGGGGCGAGCAGGAGGACCCCGGCGGCACCTTCCGGATCGCCGAGGCCGGAGCCGACGCGGCCGGAGTGCGCGGCGGACACGGCACGGTGGAGGCGGCGGACCTGGACGTGATCTGCGACGGCCGGCCGGTGTACCGCCTGGAGGTGCGGCCGAGGGTGCTCGACGACTTCACGGCCGGCGCCTGGTGGCACAGCAGCTCGCCGGCCTCCCACTTCTCGCGGTCCCTCGTGTGCTCGCGGATCACCGACGACGGAGGACGGATCACGCTCAGCGGCCGCCGGTTCACGGTCACGGCGCCGGACGGGACCAAGCGTCAGCGGGAGGCCGGGACGGACGAGGAGGTGCTGGCGCTCTACCGGGACCGGTTCGGCATCACGCTGGACACGGTGCCGACGGTGCGGGGCGCCGTCGGGAGCGGCTGATCCCGTACCGGACAATGGCCCGTGTGAGTGATGTGCGACATGTGCTGGTGCTGCCCGACCGTGAGGCCGCGGAGGAGGTGGCCGAGGCGCTCGGGGAACGGTTCGGCGTGGACGAGGAGCCGCGGTTGGTGCGGGACGCGCTCGCCGGCGAGGACGACGCGGAGGACGCGCAGTGGCTCGTCGTCCTGCGGGACGAGGCGCAGCGGCTGGACCCCGGCGAGCTGAACGAGTTCGCCGCCGCGTGGGAGGGCTGGCGGGAGGAGCCGTAGGAGGGCCGCGGACGCCCGGACGGTGTTGTCGGTGGCGCGTGGGATGCTTGTCGCGATGGCCAGGAAGACCGCATCCGACGACCCCCTCGCCCCGGTGACGCTCGCCGTGGGCCAGGAGGACCTGCTGCTCGACCGTGCCGTGCGGGAGGTGGTGGCCGCCGCGCGGGCCGCCGACGCCGACACGGACGTCCGCGACCTGACCCCGGACCAGCTCCAGCCCGGCACTCTCGCCGAACTGACCAGCCCGTCGCTCTTCGCCGAGCGCAAGGTCGTGGTCGTGCGCAACGCGCAGGATCTGTCGGCGGACACCGTCAAGGACGTGAAGGCGTACCTCGGGGCGCCCGCCGAGGAGATCACCCTCGTGCTGCTGCACGCGGGCGGGGCCAAGGGCAAGGGACTGCTCGACGCGGCGCGCAAGACGGGGGCGCGCGAGGTGGCGTGCCCGAAGATGACCAAGCCGGCGGACCGGCTGGCGTTCGTGCGGAGCGAGTTCCGCACCGCCGGGCGCTCGGCCACCCCGGAGGCGTGCCAGACGCTGGTCGACGCCATCGGCAGCGATCTGCGCGAGCTGGCCTCGGCGGTGACCCAGCTGGTCGCGGACGTCGAGGGCACCATCGACGAGGCGGTCGTCGGCCGCTACTACACCGGCCGGGCCGAGGCGTCGAGCTTCACGGTCGCCGACCGGGCCGTCGAGGGCCGCGCGGCGGAGGCCCTGGAGGCCCTGCGCTGGTCGCTGTCGACCGGGGTGGCGCCGGTACTGATCACCAGCGCGCTGGCCCAGGGCGTGCGGGCGATCGGCAAACTGTCGTCGGCGCGCGGCGGCCGGCCCGCCGACCTCGCCCGGGAGCTGGGCATGCCGCCGTGGAAGATCGACCGGGTCCGGCAGCAGATGCGCGGCTGGACCCCGGACGGCGTGGCCGTGGCGCTGCGCGCCGTCGCCGAGGCGGACGCCGGAGTGAAGGGCGGCGGGGACGACCCGGAGTACGCCCTGGAGAAGGCGGTCGTCACCGTCGCCCGGGCGGCGCGCTCACGAGGCCGCGGCTGACGGCCGTCCAGCGAGCGGCAGGGCACCCCCTGCCCTCAAGACCGGCCCGCCGCGGTCCGCCAGGGGCAGCCCCGACGTGCGGCGGCGCCCCCCTCGCCGCCTGCACCAGCCCCCTGGGGTCGGCCACGGACAGCCGACCGCACGGCCACGAACAGCCGACCGCACGGCCACGGACAGCCGACGCGGGACCGCCCCGTCGGCCACCGACACCCGAACCCGGAACCGTCCCGTCGGCCAGGGACGGCCGCGGCGCCTCCTCGCTGCCCGTCCGGCGGCCCCTGACCGGCCCCGCGGCGACCGCTCCCGGTGCGGGCGCAAGCCGAAGGCCCCGTCCCGCACCCTGGGGAAGGGTGAGGGACGGGGCCTCCGGGTGAAGCCGATGAAGCTGCTGAGCCCGTACCCGCGTGGCGAACGCAGGCCGCGTACGAGCTCGGGGTGCCGGCCGGGGGCGGAGAGAGAGGGCCCGCCCGGGTCCCGCCGGCGATCAGATCACAGGGTTGTTCAGCCCTTGACGGCCGCGACCTTCTGCGCCAGCGCCGACTTCTTGTTGGCGGCCTGGTTCTTGTGGATGACGCCCTTGGAGACGGCCTTGTCGAGCTGACGCGCGGCGACGCGCTGGTACTCGGTGGCCTTCTCGACGTCACCCGCGGCAGCGGCCTCACGGGCCTTGCGGATCGCGGTCTTCAGAGAGGACTTGACGGCCTTGTTGCGCAGCCGGGCCTTCTCGTTGGTCTTGTTCCGCTTGATCTGGGACTTGATGTTCGCCACGAATGAGCCTCTACAGGTTCTGGCACGGGCCGCACGGGTGCCGCACGGTCCTGTACCGGGTGATTTTCCAGAAGACGTGCCTCGCACCGAGAGGGCATGAGACACAGCCCCCCACGTTACCAGCGGCCCATTCGGTGGCCCAAACCCGTCCCGGGTCCGCAGCCGTGGGACCATGGAAGCTACGTATCGATCCGACCCGAGACCGCAGACGGACAAGCACACGTATGCGGACGCCTCAAGAATCAGGACCCTGCGTGCCCGCGATCCCCAGCCATGTGCCCGAGCCGAGCCGTACCGACCCGGCGCTGATCCGCAACTTCTGCATCATCGCCCATATCGACCACGGCAAGTCCACGCTCGCCGACCGGATGCTCCAGCTGACCGGAGTGGTCGAGCAGCGGCAGATGCGCGCTCAGTACCTCGACCGCATGGACATCGAGCGCGAGCGCGGCATCACGATCAAGTCCCAGGCCGTGCGCCTGCCGTGGGCGCCGACCCACGACGAGGGCAACACGCACATCCTCAACATGATCGACACCCCCGGGCACGTCGACTTCACCTACGAGGTGTCCCGGTCCCTCGCCGCCTGCGAGGGCACGGTCCTCCTCGTGGACGCCGCGCAGGGCATCGAGGCGCAGACCCTCGCCAACCTCTACCTGGCGATGGAGAACGACCTCACGATCATCCCGGTGCTCAACAAGATCGACCTTCCGGCCGCGCAGCCGGAGAAGTTCGCCGAGGAGCTGGCGAACCTGGTCGGCTGCGACCCGGACGACGTGCTCAAGGTGTCCGCGAAGACCGGTCTCGGCGTCGAGGCGCTGCTGGACCGCGTGGTCGCCGAGATTCCCGCCCCGGTCGGCGTCAAGGACGCCCCCGCCCGCGCGATGATCTTCGACTCGGTCTACGACTCCTACCGCGGTGTCGTGACGTACGTCCGTGTCATCGACGGCCAGCTCAACAAGCGCGAGCGCATCCGGATGATGTCCACCGGCGCCACCCACGAGCTGCTGGAGATCGGCACCAACTCGCCGGAGATGCTGCCGGCCGACGGTCTCGGCGTCGGCGAGGTGGGCTACCTGATCACCGGGGTGAAGGACGTCCGCCAGTCCAAGGTCGGTGACACCGTCACCAGCCAGCACAAGGGCGCGGAGGAGGCGCTGGGCGGCTACAAGGACCCCAAGCCCATGGTGTTCTCCGGCCTCTACCCCCTCGACGGTTCCGACTACCCGGAGCTGCGCGAGGCCCTGGACAAGCTGCAGCTCAACGACGCGGCCCTGGTCTACGAGCCGGAGACCTCCGCCGCCCTCGGCTTCGGTTTCCGCGTCGGCTTCCTCGGCCTGCTGCACCTCGACGTGATCCGCGAGCGCCTCGAGCGGGAGTTCGGCCTCGACCTGATCGCCACCGCGCCGAACGTGGTCTACCGCGTGCTCATGGAGGACGGCACCGAGCACACCGTCACCAACCCGAGCGAGTTCCCCGAGGGGAAGATCAGCGAGGTGTACGAGCCGGTCGTGCGGGCCACCATCCTGGCGCCCAGCGAGTTCATCGGCTCGATCATGGAGCTGTGCCAGACCCGGCGCGGTGTCCTGCTCGGCATGGACTACCTCTCCGAGGACCGGGTGGAGATCCGCTACACCCTCCCCCTCGCCGAGATCGTCTTCGACTTCTTCGACCAGCTGAAGTCCAAGACCCGCGGCTACGCCTCCCTGGACTACGAGCCCACCGGCGAGCAGACCTCCAGCCTGGTCAAGGTCGACATCCTGCTGCACGGCGACAAGGTGGACGCGTTCTCCGCGATCACCCACAAGGACGCGGCGTACGCGTACGGGGTGCGGCTCGTCGCCAAGCTGCGCGAACTCATCCCGCGCCAGGCCTTCGAGGTGCCCATCCAGGCCGCCATCGGCTCGCGGGTCATCGCCCGTGAGACCATCCGCGCCATCCGCAAGGACGTCCTCGCCAAGTGCTACGGCGGTGACATCTCCCGTAAGCGGAAGCTGCTGGAGAAGCAGAAGGAGGGCAAGAAGCGGATGAAGATGGTGGGCTCCGTGGAGGTCCCCCAGGAGGCCTTCATCGCCGTGCTGTCCAGTGACGAGAGCGCGGGGTCGGGCAAGGGCAAGAAGTAACCGGATGTTACCGCGGGTCACTCCGCGAACCGGGCGGAACGGGGGCTCGTCGCACGTCGGTGCGGCGGGCCCCCGCGCGCAACCGGGGCGGCCCTCTGTATGAAGTAACAGGCCGTGGCCCCTTACGCCGAGGCCGGTCGGCCTTTACTCTGTCCGTGCTCGATAGTTACTCGCGAGTTAAACAACGGCGCGAGGAAACCCCAGCCGCACTGAGCCAGCCGCACCGTCGCGGGCCCCGGAGGATGTCGTGAGCGACACACAGACACTGATCGAGAACCGACCGCCGACCGTGGCGGCCCTCTTCCTGGAGCGTGTGGCGGCCACACCGGACGCCGAGGCCTACCGCTACCCGGTCCCGCCGGCCTCCGGCGAGGGACCGGACGACTGGAAGTCCCTCACCTGGGCGGGTACCGCCGAACGGGTCCACGCCATCGCGGCCGGCCTGATCGAGCTGGGCGTCCAGGCCGAGGAGCGCGTGGCCCTGGCCGCCGCCACCCGCGTCGAGTGGATCCTCGCCGACCTCGGCATCCTCTGCGCGGGCGCCGCCACCACCACGATCTACCCACAGACCAACGCCGACGAGTCCGCCTACATCCTGTCCGACTCCCAGAGCCGGGTGCTCATCGCGGAGAACGCCGAGCAGGCGGCCAAGGCGGTGGCCAAGCGCGCCGAGCTGCCCGAGCTCACCCGTGTCGTGGTCATCGACCCGGCCGGCGCCGACACCGACGACTTCGTGATCACCCTCGCCGACCTGGAGAAGCTCGGCGCCGGCCGGCTCCAGAAGGAGCCGGAGCTGATCAAGGAGCGGGTCGCGGCGATCACCAAGGACCAGCTCGCCACCCTCATCTACACCTCCGGCACCACCGGCCGCCCCAAGGGCGTCCGCCTGCCGCACGACAACTGGTCCTACATGGCCAAGGCGATCGCCGCGACCGGCCTGGTCACCGGCGACGACGTGCAGTACCTGTGGCTGCCCCTCGCCCACGTCTTCGGCAAGGTGCTCACCTCCGGCCAGATCGAGGTCGGCCACGTCACCGCCGTCGACGGCCGCGTCGACAAGATCATCGAGAACCTGCCGGTGGTCCGGCCGACCTACATGGCGGCCGTGCCCCGCATCTTCGAGAAGGTGTACAACGGCGTCGCCGCCAAGGCGAAGGCCGGCGGAGGCGCCAAGTACAAGATCTTCCAGTGGGCCGCCGGGGTCGCCCGCGAGTACGCCAAGGTCACCCAGGACAACTTCCGCCGCACGGGCACCGCCGGCGCCCCCGCCGGCCTGCGCGCCAAGCACGCCGTCGCCGACAAGCTCGTCTACGCCAAGATCCGCGAGGCCTTCGGCGGCAACCTGCGCGCCTGCGTCTCCGGCTCCGCCGCCCTCGCCCCCGAGATCGGCTACTTCTTCTCCGGCGCCGGCATCCACATCCTGGAGGGCTACGGCCTCACCGAGTCCTCCGCCGCCTCCTTCTGCAACCCGGGCGAGGCCTACCGCACCGGCACCGTCGGCAAGCCGCTGCCCGGCACCGAGGTGCGCATCGCCGACGACGGCGAGATCCTGCTGCGCGGCCCCGGCATCATGCAGGGCTACCACAACCTGCCCGAGAAGACCGCCGAGGTCCTGGAGGAGGACGGCTGGTTCCACACCGGCGACATCGGCGAGCTGTCCGCCGACGGCTACCTGCGCATCACCGACCGCAAGAAGGACCTCATCAAGACCTCCGGCGGCAAGTACATCGCGCCCGCCGAGGTCGAGGGCCAGTTCAAGGCCGTCTGCCCGTACGTCTCCAACATCCTGGTGCACGGCGCCGACCGGAACTACTGCACCGCCCTCATCGCCCTCGACGAGGCCGCCCTCACGGCCTGGGCGGCCGACAACGGCATGGAGGGCAAGGCGTACGCGGACATCGTCGCCGCGCCCGCCACGGTCGAGATGGTCGACGGCTACGTCAAGCAGCTCAACGAGGGCCTGCAGCGCTGGCAGACCATCAAGAAGTTCCGCCTCCTGCCCCGTGACCTCGACGTCGAGCACGGCGAGATCACCCCGAGCCTGAAGCTGAAGCGCCCGGTGGTGGAGCGCGAGTACAAGCACCTCATCGACGAGATGTACGAGGGCGCCCGCGAGGCCTGAGACACGGGGCAGCCGTGAGGGCTGCCCGAACGGCACGAGCAGGGGGCGGGGTGCCCGCGGACCGACCGGTCCGCGGGCACCCCGCCCCCCGCGTCGTCCGCACCGGCCCGGTGCCGCACGGGTTGCGGGAGACCGGCCGGATCCCGTCCCGGCGCCGAGGACGACGGCGGCCGCACCCCGTGGCCGCCCGCGGTCCGCGCGAAGGACCGCCCGACCCGGCCCTGTCGCGCGGCCGCCACTCCGGCGTCCGGACTGTTCGCAACCGGCGGTCTTTTCGACCGTTCCTGACCGCGCGCCGCGCGCTCTTCCCCCTCCGGGCGGCCCACTTCGGTAACTCCTTGCTCATGGGTGGGGTCTGTCTGTCACCCTGTGGGCAGCGATCGAGGTTGTATTCGTACGAACTGCCCGGGGAGCTGCCCATGCGGGCCATTCCGACCCAGCGGGAGACCGCCTCGCGCGCCTCCGACGCGCGGGGGTGCGCGCGGGTGGAGACGACCCTGTCCGGAAGTTCCCTCGCCCCGGGTTCCGCGCGGGCGATACTGCGCAAGGCGCTCACCGAGTGGGCGGAACTCGCCCTGCCCGGCGCCGAACAGCTCACCGGCGTCGGCGACGACGCCGCGCTGATCGTCAGCGAGCTGGTCACCAACGCGGTCGTGCACGCCGGCACCGAGGTGCGTCTGACGTGCCGGCTGGAGCAGGAGACCGGCGCGCTCGTCGTCGAGGTCGCCGACCACCATCCCTCCCGCGCCCCGCGCGACGGTGAACCGGAGGCACCGGCGGCGCGGGACGCCCCCGAGTACGGGCGCGGCCTGCGCCTGGTCGCCGCGCTCTCCGACTCCTGGGGGGTCACCTACCGTCCGGGCACGAAGACCGTGTGGGCGCGGCTGACCACGGCGGAGCACGCGGACGGCGAGCGGACCGCCGACCCGTACCCGCGGGAGTACGTGCCGGCGCACGACCTCAGGGTCGCGGAGATCCTCGCCCCCCACCCGCCGGACCCGCTCACCGCCCGGTCCCTCCCCGGTCACCGGGAGGGCCCCGCCGCGGGCCGGGACACCTGGCTGGCCGGCTCCTACGGCGACGACTGGCTCGCCCGCCGCGACGGACGCGACGGCACCTGGCTGGGGCGCGGCGCGCTGTCCTTCCTCGCCGAGGCCTCCGACCTGCTCGCCGGTCAACTCGACGAGGACCTCGTCGCCTCCCTCACCGGCCAGCTGATCGTGCCCCGGCTGGCCGACTGGTGTGCGGTGTGGCTGGAGGACGAGACCACCGGGCACGGCGGCTGGAGCGACGGCACACGGCGTTCCGACGGCTCCCGCCTCGCCCGCGTCTGGCACGCGAGCGAGAACCGCATCGAGGCCCTGAGCCGGGCCCTCCAGCAGAACCCGCCCGTCCCCGCCGACCCGTTCCTTCCCGGCCCCGCTCCCTATCCGTGGCCGGGCGGGGCACTGGACGGGCCGGACGACGCACCGGACGACGCACCGGACGACGGGCCGGACACGGCGCCCGGCGGGACCGGTGAGTGTGCCGAGGCGCCGGAAGGCGGAGCGTCCGGCAGCGCCCTCGCCTACCGGCTCGTCGCCGGCGGGCGGCCGCTCGGCACCCTGGTGATCGGCCGGGGCGGGATCGACCGTTTCCCCGACGAGATCACCGGGCTCGTGGAGGACCTCGGCCGCCGGGTCGCGCTCGCCATCGGCGCCGCCCGCCAGTACTCCCGCCAGGCCACCATCAGCGCCGTGCTCCAGCGCGGCCTGCTGCCCGGCGCCGTCGCCGAGATCCCCGGCGTCCGCAGCGCCCTCGTCTACGAACCCTGCGACAAGGGCGGACCGAGCGGCGACTTCTACGACCTCTTCCCGGCCGGCCGGGGACGCTGGTGCTTCGCCGTCGGAGACGTCCAGGGCAAGGGACCCGAGGCCGCCGTCGTCATCGGACTCGTCCGGCCCTGGCTGCGGCTGCTGGCCCGCGAGGGCTACCGCGTCGCCGACGTCCTCGACCGGCTCAACCAGCTCCTCCTCGACGACGCCACGGAGGCCGCCGACGCCGCCGCCCGCGCGCTGGTGGCCGCCGGGGCCCGCCCGACCGCGCCCGGCGACGGCCCCCAGACGCGCTTCCTCTCCCTGCTCTTCGGTGAACTCGTCCCCTTCGCGGGCGGCGTCCGCTGCACCCTCGCCTCCGCCGGGCACCCCCTGCCCCTGCTGCTCGACCCCGAGGGCTCCGTCCGTGCGGTCGCCCAGCCGCAGACCCTCCTCGGAGTCGTCGAGGACGTCATGTACACCAGCGAGACCTTCGACATGTACTCCGGCGACACCCTCCTGTGCGTCACCGACGGAGTCACCGAGCGGCGCTCCGGCACCCACCAGTTCGACGACGGGGACGGACTCGCCATGGCCCTGTCCGGGTGCGCGGGCATGGACGCCGGGCCGATAGCGGAACGGATCACCCGGCTCGTGCACGAGTTCGGGGCCCGTCCGCCCGCCGACGATCTCGCCCTCCTGGTGCTCCAGGCCGAGTGAGGCGGCGGGTGCGGGACAATGGAGCACATGCCTTCCGCACTCCCCGACGGCGAGCCCGTCCCCGCCGACGGCGCGCTGCCCGCGTCCGCGCTCGCCGGGGCCGCCGACCGCCCCCTCGGCTTCTACCTGCACGTCCCGTACTGCGCGACCCGCTGCGGCTACTGCGACTTCAACACCTACACCGCGACCGAGCTGCGCGGCAGCGGAGGCGTGCTGGCCTCCCGCGACAACTACGCCGAGACGCTCGTCGACGAGGTCCGCCTGGCGCGGAAGGTGCTCGGCGACGACCCGCGGGAGGTCCGCACCGTGTTCGTCGGCGGCGGTACGCCGACGCTGCTGGCCGCCGACGACCTCGTACGGATGCTGGGGGCGATCCGGGAGGAGTTCGGACTGGCCGCGGACGCCGAGGTGACCACGGAGGCCAACCCGGAGTCGGTCGACCCGGCGTACCTGGAGGTACTGCGGGAGGGCGGCTTCAACCGGATCTCCTTCGGCATGCAGAGCGCCCGGCAGCACGTGCTGAAGGTCCTCGACCGCACGCACACCCCCGGCCGCCCCGAGCGTTGCGTCGCGGAGGCCCGCGCGGCCGGCTTCGACCACGTCAACCTGGACCTGATCTACGGCACGCCGGGGGAGTCCGACGACGACTGGCGGGCGTCCCTGGACGCGGCGATCGGCGCCGGCCCCGACCACGTCTCGGCGTACGCGCTGATCGTCGAGGAGGGCACGCGGCTCGCCCGCCGCATCCGGCGGGGTGAGGTGCCGATGACGGACGACGACGTCCACGCGGACCGGTACCTGATCACCGAGGAGATGCTGTCGGCGGCGGGCTTCGACTGGTACGAGGTGTCCAACTGGGCGACCTCCGAGGCGGGGCGCTGCCTGCACAACGAGCTGTACTGGCGCGGCGCCGACTGGTGGGGCGCGGGGCCCGGCGCCCACTCGCACGTGGGCGGGGTGCGGTGGTGGAACGTCAAGCATCCGGGCGCGTACGCGGCGGCGCTGGCGGAGGGGCGGTCGCCGGGGGCGGGGCGGGAGGTGCTGTCGGAGGAGGACCGGCGGGTGGAGCGGATCCTGCTGGAGCTGCGGCTGTCGGAGGGGGTTCCTCTTTCGCTTCTCCGTGCGGAGGGGCTGGCGGCTGCGGGCCGGGCCCTGACGGACGGGCTCCTTCAGAGGGGCCCCTACGAGGAGGGCCGCGCGGCCCTCACCCTGCGCGGGCGGCTGCTCGCGGACGCGGTGGTGCGGGACCTGGTGGACTGACGCCCCGGGGGCGCTGCCCCCGGACCCCCGCTCCTCAAACGCCGGAGGGGCTGAATCAGCCCCTCCGGCGTTTGAGGAGCGGCGGAGCCCCAGGTCGGGACGGGAAGGGGCGGCGGGGGCGAAAAACCCGCCGCCACGCCGCGCCCCTCAGGGAGCCGGTGCCGTGACGAAGTCGATCAGTTCCTCCACGCGGCCCAGCAGCTGCGGCTCCAGGTCCTTGTAGGAGTGCACGGAGTCGAGGATCCGCCGCCACGCCTCCCCCGTGTTCGCCACCCGCCACCCCAGCGCCGCGCACACCCCCGTCTTCCAGTCCTGCCCCCGCGGCACCCGCGGCCACGCCTCGATCCCCACCGACGCCGGCTTCACGGCTTCCCAGACGTCGATGTACGGGTGGCCCACCACCAGCGCGTGCTCACTCGTCACCGCCTCCGCGATCCGCCACTCCTTGGAGCCCGGGACGAGGTGGTCGACCAGGATCCCGAGGCGCGCGTCGGGCCCCGGCGCGAAGTCCTCCACGATCGACGGCAGATCGTCGACCCCCTCCAGGTACTCCACCACCACACCCTCGATGCGGAGGTCGTCGCCCCACACCTTCTCCACGAGCTCCGCGTCGTGCCGCCCCTCGACGTAGATGCGTCCCGCGCGGGCGACACGAGCCCGCGCGCCGGGGACGGCGACGGAACCGGAGGCCGTACGGGTGGGCTTGCGGGGGCCGGAGGCGGGACGCACCAGCGTCACCACACGTCCCTCCAGCAGGAACCCGCGCGGCTCCAGCGGGAACACCCGGTGTTTGCCGAAGCGGTCCTCCAGCGTCACCGTGCCCGCCTCGCAGCGGATCACCGCGCCGCAGAAGCCGGTCCCGGGTTCTTCCACCACCAGGCCGGGCTCGGCGGCGACCTCGGGCACGGGCTGCGGCTTCTTCCACGGAGGGGTCAGATCGGCGGAGTACGGGCGCATTCTGACGACGATACGAGGATCACGCCCCCGGTGATCAGTCCGACACGCCGAAACGGGAGGCGAGGGCGTCGCGTTGCGCCCGCACGAACGCCGCGTCCACCACCGCGCCGTGCCCGGGGACGTACAGCGCGTCCTCGCCGCCCAGCGCCAGCAGCCGGTCCAGCGCGGCGGGCCACCGGGACGGTACGGCGTCGGGGCCGGCCTGCGGCTCGCCCGACTCCTCGACCAGGTCGCCGCAGAACACCACCTCCGGGTCACCGGGGACCAGCACGGCGAGGTCGTGGGCGGTGTGCCCCGGGCCCACGTTCGCCAGCAGCACCTGCCGGTCGCCGCCCAGGCCCAGGTCGAGCGTCCACTCCCCGGACACCGCGTGCCGGGGCGGGAGCAGCGCGTCCGCCGCCTCCGCCGCCGCCCGCGCGTCCAGTCCCCACCGCACCGCGTCGGCGCGCAGTTCCTCACGCCCGCGCGCCGTCAGCACCGTCTCCATGCCCACCGCCCCGAACACCTCCGCCCCCGCGAACGCCGCCGCCCCGAGGACGTGGTCGAAGTGCGGGTGGGTGAGCGCGAGATGCGTCACACGGCGGCCGGTGAGGGCCTGCGCCCCGGTCCGCAACCGCGCGCCCTCGCCCAGGTGCGAGCCCGCGTCGACGACCAGCACGCCGTCCGCCCCGACGACGAGTCCCGCCGTGCAGTCCCACACCGGGAGCCGGCACCGCCCCACCCCGGGCGCCACTTGCTCCCATCCCGACTCTTCCCAAGTCACGGTCATGACGGGACGCTATCGGGGACGACGCCGCCCGGCGCGACGGCGCGGGACCGGCCTTGCCCGGGGTGTACCCCCCGGCCGTACACTGGGCCGGGGAAGTCTGGCACTCGCGTGCGAAGAGTGCCAGGGACGTTACCGGGCGGAAGGCTACTGGAGGTGCGCGATGCTCAGTGAACGCAGACTCCAGGTGCTGCGCGCCATCGTCCAGGACTACGTGGGCACCGAGGAGCCCGTCGGCTCCAAGGCGCTCACCGAGCGGCACAACCTCGGCGTCTCCCCGGCCACCGTGCGCAACGACATGGCGGCCCTGGAGGACGAGGGCTTCATCGCCCAGCCCCACACCAGCGCCGGGCGCATCCCCACCGACAAGGGCTACCGGCTGTTCGTCGACAAGCTCGCCGGTGTGAAGCCGATGACCGCGCCCGAGCGGCGCGCCATCCAGAACTTCCTCGAGGGCGCCGTCGACCTCGACGACGTGGTGGCCAGGACCGTACGGCTGCTCGCGCAGCTCACCCGGCAGGTCGCCGTCGTGCAGTACCCGTCGCTGACCCGGTCGACGGTGCGGCACGTGGAGCTGCTGTCGCTGGCGCCCGCGCGGCTGATGCTGGTGCTGATCACGGACACCGGCCGGGTCGAGCAGCGCATGGTCGACTGCCCGGTGCCGTTCGGCGAGGCGTCCCTCGCTGACCTGCGGGCGCGGCTCAACAGCCGGGTCGCGGGCCGCCGGTTCACCGATGTGCCGAGTCTGGTGGAGGACCTGCCGGATGCCTTCGAGGCCGAGGACCGCGGTACGGTCTCGACGGTGCTCTCCACTCTCCTGGAGACGCTCGTCGAGGAGAACGAGGAGCGGTTGATGATCGGCGGCACCGCCAATCTCACCCGTTTCGGACATGACTTCCCCCTGGTGATCCGGCCCGTCCTGGAGGCGCTGGAGGAGCAGGTCGTGCTCCTCAAGTTGCTCGGCGAGGCGAAGGATCCGGGCGTGACCGTCCGTATCGGTCACGAGAACGCCCACGAAGGACTCAACTCCACGTCCGTCGTGTCGGTCGGCTACGGTTCGGGCGGCGAGGCTGTCGCCAAGCTCGGTGTGGTCGGACCGACCCGCATGGATTACCCCGGAACGATGGGAGCGGTACGCGCAGTGGCACGGTACGTCGGACAGATCCTGGCGGAGTCGTAGTGGCCACGGACTACTACGCCGTACTCGGCGTGCGCCGCGACGCGTCGCAGGAGGAGATCAAGAAGGCCTTCCGGCGGCTCGCCCGCGAGCTGCATCCGGACGTCAACCCGGATCCGAAGACCCAGGAGCGGTTCAAGGAGATCAACGCCGCCTACGAGGTGCTGTCGGACCCGCAGAAGAAGCAGGTCTACGACCTCGGCGGCGACCCGCTCTCGCAGTCCGGCGCCGGTGGCGCGGGCGGCTTCGGGGCCGGTGGCTTCGGCAACTTCTCCGACATCATGGACGCGTTCTTCGGCACGGCGTCGCAGCGCGGACCCCGTTCGCGCACCCGCCGCGGCCAGGACGCGATGATCCGCATCGAGGTCGAGCTGGACGAGGCCGCGTTCGGCACGACCAAGGACATCCAGGTCGACACGGCGATCGTCTGCACCACCTGCAGCGGCGAGGGCGCGGCCCCGGGCACCACCGCGCAGACCTGTGACATGTGCCGCGGCCGCGGTGAGGTCTCCCAGGTCACGCGGTCCTTCCTGGGCCAGGTCATGACCTCCCGCCCCTGCCCGCAGTGCCAGGGCTTCGGCACCGTGGTGCCGACCCCCTGCCCGGAGTGCGCGGGCGACGGACGGGTCCGCTCCCGGCGCACGCTCACGGTCAAGATCCCGGCCGGTGTCGACAACGGCACGCGGATCCAGCTGGCGGGCGAGGGCGAGGTCGGCCCCGGCGGCGGCCCCGCCGGCGACCTGTACGTCGAGATCCACGAGCTGCCGCACGCGCAGTTCCAGCGGCGCGGCGACGACCTGCACTGCACGGTCACCCTCCCGATGACCGCGGCGGCCCTCGGCACCAAGGTGCCGCTGGAGACGCTGGACGGCATGGAGGAGGTCGACATCCGCCCCGGTACCCAGTCGGGCCAGTCGATCCCGCTCCACGGCCGGGGCGTCACCCACCTGCGGGGCGGCGGCCGGGGCGACCTCATCGTCCACGTCGAGGTCCAGACCCCGACCAAGCTCGACCCCGAGCAGGAGCGCCTGCTGCGGGAGCTCTCCAAGCTCCGCGGCGAGGAGCGGCCCCAGGGCCAGTTCCAGCCGGGGCAGCAGGGGCTGTTCTCGCGGCTGAAGGACGCGTTCAACGGGCGCTGAGGAGCGCCTTCCGCGGGCGCCGGCACTCCGCCCTCCGCCCCGGTGAAAAGTGGCTTATGCCAAGGGGAAGGGCGGATTCGGCACGGGTCGGGGGACGTGACAACATGCGGTCATGTCCTCCGTACCGACCGATCTCTTCCCGCACCCGATCGTGCAGGCGCCGATGGCGGGCGGTGTCGCCGTTCCTCCGCTGGCCGCCGCCGTGTCCGAGGCGGGCGGGCTCGGTTTCCTGGCCGCCGGGTACAAGACCGCGGACGGGATGTACCAGGAGATCAAGCAGCTGCGGGGACTGACGTCCAGGCCGTTCGGGGTCAACCTCTTCCTGCCCCAGCCGGAGACCGCCGACCCCGCCGCCGTCGGTGTCTACGCCCACCAGCTCGCCGGTGAGGCCACCTGGTACGAGACGGAGCTCGGCGATCCCGACAGCGGACGCGACGACGGCTACGACGCCAAGCTCGCCGTGCTGCTGGACAACCCGGTACCGGTGGTGTCGTTCCACTTCGGTGTGCCGAGCCGCGAGGTGCTGGACTCGCTGCGCCGGGCCGGCACCTACACCCTGGTCACCGCCACGACGGCGGAGGAGGCCAGGGCCGTGGAGCGGGCCGGCGCGGACGCGGTGATCGCGCAGGGCGTCGAGGCCGGCGGCCACCAGGGAACCCACCAGGACGTCCCGGAGGCGGACGGGTCCGGCGTCGGACTGCTCTCCCTCGTCGCCCAGGTCCGTGAGGCCGTCGGCATCCCCGTCGTCGCCGCCGGGGGCATCATGCGCGGCGGCCAGATCGCCGCCGTCCTCGCGGCCGGTGCCGCCGCGGCCCAGCTCGGCACGGCCTTCGTCGCCGCCCACGAGTCCGGTGCGCACGCGCTGCACAAGCAGGCCCTCACCAGCCCCCTGTACGTCCGCACCGAGCTGACCCGGGCCTTCTCCGGCCGTCCCGCCCGCGCCCTGGTCAACCGCTTCCTGCGCGAGCACGGCCCGTACGCGCCCGCCGCCTACCCGGACGTCCACCATCTCACCGCGCCACTGCGCAAGGCCGCCGCGAAGGCCGGTGACGCGCAGGGCATGGCGCTGTGGGCGGGCCAGGGCCACCGGATGGCCCGCGAGCTGCCCGCCGGGCAGCTGGTGGAGCTGCTGGTCGCCGAACTCGCCGCCGCCCGGACGGAGTTCTCGGCGGGGGGCGCCCGATGACCGCGCCGGTGTTCGTCGTCGACCGCTTCGACGACCGGGGTGAGGGCCGTCATGTGCTCGACGGACCCGAGGGACGGCACGCCGTCTCCGTGAAGCGGCTGCGGCCCGGTGAGGGCGTCGTCCTCACCGACGGGGCCGGCCGCTGGGCCGAGGGCGAGGTCGAGGCCACCGAGGGCAAGGACCGGCTCATCGTGCGGCTCGGCCACGTCGTGGAGGAGCCCGAGGAGTCGCCCCGGCTGACGGTGGTCCAGGCCCTGCCCAAGGGGGACCGGGGCGAACTGGCCGTGGAGACGATGACCGAGGTCGGCGTCGACGCGATCGTGCCGTGGGCGGCGTCCCGGTGCATCACGCAGTGGAAGGGCGAGCGCGGTCTGAAGGCCCTCGGCAAGTGGCGGGCGACGGCGCGGGAGGCCGGCAAGCAGTCCCGGCGGGTGCGCTTCCCCGAGGTCGCGGACGCCGCGACGAGCAAGCAGGTTGCGTCACTTCTGGCCGGAGCGGGGTTCGCCGCCGTGCTGCACGAGAGCGGTACGGAGGCGCTCGCGACCGCCGAACTGCCCGCCTCCGGGGACATCGTGCTGGTCGTGGGGCCCGAAGGCGGGGTGTCGCCCGAGGAGTTGGAGCTGTTCGAACGGGCCGGTGCGAAGCCCTACCGGCTGGGCCGCAGTGTCCTGCGTACCTCCACCGCCGGCACGGCCGCCGCGGCGCTGCTGCTCGGGCGCACCGGCCGCTGGTCCTGACCGGGGGTTCCTTCGCCCCCGCCGCCCCTTCCCGTCCCGGTCCGGGGGCTTCGCCCCCGGACCCCCTTCCGGCCCCGAACCGGGCCTCGTCCTCGAACGCCGGACGGGCCGGCCGGCCCTCCGGTGTGCGAAGGGCCGGGGGCGCGAGGCGTATGTGGCCGTATGCGCTCTACCGTCCCACCGGTGGCGGTGGCAGTCTGCCGTGCATGGGGGCGTTGAACAGGATTCCGCGCATCGCACTCGCCGTGGGCTTCGCCGTGGCCGCCGTCGGCGGGCTCACCGCGTGCGAGGGCGGCGGCCTCGGCTCCACGGCCGTCGCCTTCACCACCGACGAGGCGGTGACCGACGAGCTCAACCGCAGGAAGGCCGACGTCCGTTGGCTCACCTGCACCGCGTCCTTCGGGGAGCGCAAGGGCCCGACGCCGTCGGCGAAGGAGAACACCGTCGCCTCCGTCGACTGCGAGGGCGAGACCCAGGACGGCAAGGAGATCACCGTCATCGGCCAGGTCACCCACGCCGTCAACGGCGCCTGCGTGCGCGGGAACATCACCGCGAAGGTGGGCGGGAAGCAGGTGTTCCGCGTCGACGGCCTCGGCGACTGCGACGACAAGAGCCCGCCCCGCGTGGGCGAACCGACCGGCCGCGGCCCGGACCCCACCGTCACGGTGACCGTCACGACGACCGTGTGGTGCGACCAGTACCCGTCCTGTCGCCCCGTCGAGGGCAAGTGATCGGAACCCCTGTCCAGGACCGCCCGGCCTGCATAGGGTGACCGGGTGACACAGCCCGCATCGGTCGCATCCGCCGCTTACCTCCGGTTCCCGCATCTGCACGGCGAGTTGGTCGCCTTCACCGCCGAGGACGACGTGTGGCTCGCCCCGCTCGACGGCGGCCGCGCCTGGCGGGTCAGTGCCGACAACGTGCCGGTGAACCACCCGCGCGTCTCGCCCGACGGCACCACCGTCGCCTGGACCTCCACCCGCGACGGCGCCCCCGAGGTGCACGTCGCGCCCGTCGACGGAGGACGCGCCCGCCGCCTGACCCACTGGGGCAGCCTCAGGACCCAGGTGCGCGGCTGGACCGCCGACGGGCGGGTCCTCGCGGTCAGCGCCCACGGCCAGGCGAGCCTGCGCCGTAGCTGGGCCCGTGCCGTCCCGCTCGACGGCGGCCCGGCGGCCACCCTGCCGTACGGGCCCGTCGGCGACGTCGCCCAGGGCCCGCACACCGTGCTGCTGTCCGCGCCGATGGGCCGTGAGGCCGCCTGGTGGAAGCGCTACCGGGGCGGCACCGCGGGCAAGCTGTGGATCGACCGCGAGGGCGACGGCGAGTTCGTCCGGCTGCACGAGGACCTCGACGGGAACATCGAGTACCCGCTGTGGGCGGGGGGCCGCATCGCGTTCCTCTCCGACCACGAGGGCACCGGCGCCCTGTACTCCTCCCTGGCCGACGGATCCGACCTCAGGCGCCACACGCCCCTCGACGGCTTCTACGCCCGGCACGCCGCCACCGACGGCACCCGGGTCGTCTACTCCAGCGCCGGTGAGCTGTGGCTCCTGGACGACCTGGACGGGGCCGAGCCGCGCCGGCTCGACCTCCGGCTCGGCGGACAGCGCGTGGACCTCCAGCCGTTCCCGGTGAACGCCGCCCACTGGTTCGGTTCCGCGTCGCCCGACCACACCGCGCGCGGCAGCGCCGTCTGCGTGCGCGGCACCGTCCACTGGGTCACCCACCGCTCCGGTCCGGCCCGCGCGCTCGCCGCGACACCGGGCGTACGGGCCCGGCGCCCGCGCGCCTTCCGCGCGGACGGCGAGGAATGGGTGGTGTGGGTGACCGACGCCGAGGGCGACGACGCCCTGGAGTTCGCCCCCGCCACCGGACTCGCCCCCGGCGCCACCCCGCGCCGCATCGCCGCCGGACAGCTCGGCCGGGTCGTGGAGCTGGCCATGGCACCCGACGGCAGCCGTGCCGCGGTCGCCTCGCACGACGGGCGTCTCCTCCTCGTCGAGCGCGAGACCGGCGAGGTCCGCGAGGTCGACCGCAGCGAGGACGGCGACGTCTCCGGGCTGGTCTTCTCACCCGACTCCGCCTGGCTCGCCTGGTCCCACCCCGGCCCGCGCCCGCTCAGCCAGCTCCGCCTCGCCAACACCACCGACCTGTCGGTCACCGAGGCGACCCCGCTGCGCTTCCAGGACTACGCGCCCGCCTTCACCCTCGACGGCAAGCACCTGGCGTTCCTGTCGAGCCGCTCCTTCGACCCGGTCTACGACGAGCACGTCTTCGACCTGGCCTTCGTCGAGGGCGTACGGCCCTACCTGATCACCCTCGCGGCGACCACCCCGTCGCCGTTCGGGCCGCAGCGGCACGGCCGGCCCTTCGAGACACCCGACCGGGACGAGACGCCCGACAGCGAGGGCACCCCCGCCACCCGGATCGACCTCGACGGTCTCGCCGACCGCATCGTGCCGTTCCCCGTCGAGGCCGCCCGCTACACCGGCCTGCGCGCCGCCAAGGACGGGGTGCTGTGGCTGCGGCACCCGGTGCGGGGCGTGCTCGGCGCGTCCAGGGCCACGCCCGACGACCCGGACCCCAAGACCGACCTGGAGCGCTACGACCTCGTCCAGCAGCGCCTGGAGCACCTGGCCGTGGACGCCGACGACTTCGAGGTCAGCGGCGACGGCAAACGGGTGCTGCTGTGGACCGACGGACGGCTGAAGGTCGTCCCCAGCGACCGGCGCGCCTCCGGTGACGAGGAGAGCGACACCAACATCACCGTCGACCTCGGGCGGGTCCGTCAGTTCGTCGACCCGGCCGTCGAGTGGCGGCAGATGTTCGACGAGAACGGCCGCATCATGCGGGACAACTTCTGGCGTCCCGACATGAGCGGTGTCGACTGGGACGGCGTGCTCGACCGGTACCGGCCGGTGCTCGACCGGCTGGCCACCCACGACGACCTGGTGGACCTGCTGTGGGAGGTGCACGGGGAGCTCGGCACCTCGCACGCGTACGTCACCCCGCGCGGCGGGTTCGGCGGCGGGGCGCGGCAGGGACTGCTCGGGGCGGACATCTCCCGGCACGAGGACGGCAGCTGGCGGGTGGACCGGGTCCTTCCCGCGGAGACCTCCGACCCGGACGCCCGCTCGCCGCTCGCCGCGCCGGGCGTCGCCGTACGGGCCGGGGACGCGATCGTCGCCGTCGCGGGGCGGGCGGTCGACCCGGTGACCGGGCCCGCGCCGCTGCTGGTGGGGACGGCGGGCAAGCCGGTGGAGCTGACCGTGTCGCCCGCGGGCGGCGGTGACCCGCGGCACGCGGTCGTCGTGCCGATCGCCGACGAGGAGCCGTTGCGGTACCACGCCTGGGTCGCCGACCGGCGGGCGTACGTGCTCGAGAGGTCCGGCGGACGGCTGGGCTACATCCACGTGCCGGACATGCAGGCCCCCGGATGGGCGCAGATCCACCGGGACCTGCGGGTGGAGGTGCTGCGCGAGGGGCTGATCGTGGACGTGCGGGAGAACCGGGGCGGTCACACCTCGCAGCTGGTGGTGGAGAAGCTGGCCCGGCGGATCGTGGGATGGGACCTGCCGCGGGGCATGCGGGCGGAGAGCTATCCGCGGGACGCCCCCCGGGGGCCGGTGGTGGCGGTCGCCAACGAGTTCTCCGGGTCCGACGGGGACATCGTGAACGCGGCGATCCGGGCGCTGGGCATCGGACCGGTGGTCGGCACCCGCACGTGGGGCGGCGTCATCGGGATCGACAGCCGGTACCGGCTGGTCGACGGGACGTCGGTGACGCAGCCCAAGTACGCCTTCTGGCTGGAGGGGTACGGGTGGGGCGTGGAGAACCACGGGGTGGACCCGGACGTGGAGGTGGTGCAGCGGCCGCAGGACCACGCGGCGGGGCGCGACCCGCAGCTGGACGAGGCGGTGCGGCTGGCGCTGGAGGCGCTGGAGTCGACGCCGGCGAAGGTCCCGCCCGCGTTGCCGTGAGGCCGGGGCGGGCACCCGTGCCCGTGGAGGCCCGGGCGTGGATACCATGCCCGGGTAGGTGATCGTCACGTCGAGGAGGGCGTATGGCTGGGGAGCCTCAGGACGACTGTCTGTTCTGCAAGATCGTTGAGGGGAGCGTCCCGGCGACGATCGTGCGGGAGACGGAGACGACCGTCGCGTTCCGGGACATCAACCCCCAGGCGCCCACGCACGTGCTGGTGATCCCGAAGGCGCACCACAGGGACGCCGCCGCGCTCGCCGCCGAGGCGCCCGCGCTCGCCGCCGACGTGCTGCGCGAGACGCAGACCGTCGCGGACGAGGAAAAGCTGGACAGCTACCGCATCGTCTTCAACACCGGCAGCGGCGCCGGACAGACCGTCTGGCACGCGCACGCCCACGTGCTGGGCGGCCGCGGCCTCGCGTGGCCCCCCGGCTAGGCCGCCTTGTCCGTACGTGAACTGGTGGTGCTGGGCACCGCCAGCCAGGTCCCCACCCGGCACCGCAACCACAACGGCTACCTGCTGCGCTGGGACGGCGAGGGCATCCTGTTCGACCCCGGCGAGGGCACGCAGCGCCAGATGCTGCGCGCCGGGGTCGCCGCCCACGACCTGAACCGGATCTGCGTCACCCACTTCCACGGCGACCACTCCCTCGGGCTGGCCGGAGTGATCCAGCGCGTCAACCTCGACAAGGTGCCGCACGAGGTCACCGCCCACTACCCGCGCTCCGGGCAGCGTTTTTTCGAGCGTCTGCGGTACGCGACCGCCTACCGCGAGACCGTCACCCTCACCGAGGCCCCCGTCGACGCCGACGGCCCCCTCGCCCGCACCCCCGGCTACACGCTGGAGGCACGCCGGCTCTCCCACCCCGTCGAGGCGTACGGATACCGGCTGGTCGAGCCGGACGGCCGGCGCATGCTGCCCGGTCGGCTGGCCGCGCACGGCATCACGGGGCCGGACGTCGGCCGTCTCCAGCGCGAGGGCTCGCTGGACGGGGTCACGCTGGAGGAGGTCAGCGAGGTGCGGCGCGGGCAGCGGTTCGCGTTCGTCATGGACACCCGGCTCTGCGACGGGGTGTACGCGCTCGCCGAGGGCTGCGACATGCTCGTCATCGAGTCGACGTTCCTCGACGAGGACGAGGCACTGGCCGTCGAGTTCGGCCACCTGACCGCCGGGCAGGCGGCCCGGGTGGCGCGGGAGGCGGGCGTACGGCATCTCGTCCTCACCCACTTCAGCCAGCGCTACACCGACCCGGAGGAGTTCGAGCGGCAGGCGCGGGCGGCCGGGTACGAGGGCGAGCTGACCGTGGCGCGGGATCTTGAACGGGTGGCGCTTCCGAAGCGTCGGTGACACGGCCGTACGATTGTTTGATGCCCGTACCGAAAGCCGAACTTCACCTTCACATCGAAGGCACGCTGGAGCCCGAGCTCGCCTTCGCCCTCGCCGCGCGCAACGGCGTCGAACTCCCTTACGCCGACACCGAGGCGCTCCGCGAGGCGTACCGCTTCGAGGACCTCCAGTCCTTCCTGAACCTGTACTACGAGCTGATGGCGGTGCTGCGCACCGAGCGGGACTTCGAGGACCTCGCCGACGCCTACCTCGTCCGCGCCGCCGCGCAGGGCGTGCGGCACGCGGAGATCTTCTTCGACCCGCAGGCGCACCTCGCGCGGGGCGTCGGCATGGAGACGGTGGTCGAGGGGCTGTGGCGGGCGCTGGGCAGGAGCGAGCGGACGCACGGTGTGTCCACCCGGCTGATCATGTGCTTCCTGCGGGACGAGTCCGCGGAGTCGGCCCTGGCCACGCTGGACGCCGCGAAGCCGTACCTGGACCGGATCACCGGCGTCGGACTCGACTCGGCCGAGGTCGGGCATCCGCCGGTGAAGTTCCGCGAGGTGTACGAGGCCGCCGCCGCGCTGGGGCTGCGGCGCGTGGCGCACGCCGGTGAGGAGGGGCCGCCGGAGTACATCACCGAGGCGCTGGACGTGCTCGGGGTGGAGCGGGTCGACCACGGGCTGCGCTGCGTGGAGGACCTGGCGCTGGTGGAGCGGCTGGTGCGGGAGCGGGTCCCGCTGACGCTGTGCCCGCTGTCCAACGTGCGGCTGCGCACGGTCGACACCCTCGCCGGTCATCCGCTGCCCGCGATGCTCGACGCGGGGCTGATGTGCACGGTCAACTCCGACGACCCGGCCTACTTCGGCGGGTACGCGGGCGACAACTTCGACGCGGTGCGCGAGACGCTGGGGCTGTCCCCGGAGCGGCTCCGCGAGCTGGCCCGCAACTCCTTCCTCGCCTCCTTCCTGGAGGACGACGAGGAACTGCGGGCGCGGTACCTCGCCGAGGTGGAGGCGTACGACTTCGGCTGACGCACCCGCCGTGTCGCCGTGCCCGCGCGGGAACACGGCGGCACGTCCGTGTCAGGGAGCCCCCGGTGCCCGGGTGGCCGCCGCCGTGTCGTAGGCGCGCTGGGCCGGGGCGGGGGTGCCGTCCAGGGGGATCTCCACCACCGGCTGTTCGGGCGCGCCGACCTCCGGCACGACACCCGAGGGGGTGCCGGTCGCGGCGGCCACCAGTGCCGCGGGGTGCCCGCCCCGGCGGCGGACCGCTCCCGGCAGCAGCGGGCGTCCGCCGGTGTGCAGCGCGACCGCCGTCATCGGCAGCGCGACCAGCAGCAGACCGACCCCCAGCACCGCGCCCATCACCGGGAACCCGGCCTGCGCGGACAGCACGCTGCCGGTGAGCGGGCCCGCCGCCGTACCCAGGGCGGACGCCGAGCCGACCAGTACGGCCCAGCGACCGCGCGGGTCCAGCGAGGCGGCGAGGCCGATCAGGTACGACAGCACCACCGGGTAGATCGTGTTCCAGGCGATCTCGCCCGCCGCGAAAGTGCCCAGCCCGGTCGCCGAGGCGCTGAGCGCGATGCAGCCCGCGATGACGACGGTGCCGCCGCCGATGGGCAGCGCGCGGCCGAGCCGCGAGCCCAGCGCGCCCGCGCCGAGGACGCCCAGCAGACCGGCGCCGAGAGCCACCGCGAAGACGACGCCCACGGTCGGTTCGGACAGGTGTGCCTGGCTGACACCGATGCGTCCGCTCACGCCCCACAGGGCGTTCTGGGCGAGCGACCACAGCAGCATGGCGCCGGCCAGCACCATTCCCGAACGCCGGTGCGGCAGGCGGGAGGCGGCCCGGTCGGGCCCGCTGGGGCGGGGGCCGGGGGTGCCGGCGGGCAGCCGCGCGGTCAGCGGCCAGACGGCCAGCGCCGTGAGGGCGATGGCGGCCAGGGTCAGTCCGTGGCCCGGCAGGTGGGGCACCGTCAGGTACACCAGGCCCGCCAGCGCGGAGACGCTGAGCAGGCCGAGCGTGGAGGCCCGGTGCGGGTCCCGTTCGGCGGCGATCCGGGTGGCGGCGACCGTGGTGGCCGTACCGGAGCCGAAGCCGCCGATCACCGCGCCGGCGACGACGGCCGGTACGGCGCTGGTGAGGGTGGCCCCGCCGTAGCCGACGACGGCGAGGACGAGACCCAGCCGGGCCAGCGCCCGCGCCCCCACGCGTTCCACGCGGGAGGCCAGCAGGAAACCGGCGGTGGCGGAGCTCAGCAGCAGGGCGCTGCCGACGGCCCCGGCCTGGGTGGCGGAGAGGCCGAGCCCGCGTTCCAGCCGGCCGACGGTGGTCGGCAGCAGATAGGGGGCGAGGTACCCGGCCGTGAAAAGGGCGACGAGGGGCCAGGGCGTGGTGCGAGGGGCGAACACGGGCGTTCCCAGGGCATGCGAAAGGGACGGTGCGTAAAGCAAGGAAGGGGAGCGACGACCGTCGACCGACAGGAGCGCGCGGGCAATTTGTATCAAGCCGGGGGAGGGCAACGGGAGGGCGCCCGATGTGATCTACATCACTTAGTGGTTTGGCTCCTCGGCAGTGCGGGTAGCCGCGTCGGCCGTCACCGCCGAAACGTGCCGTCACCTGCGGCGACCCCGGCCTCGGTTGTCGGCCGGACCCACCGTCCCGGGCGACGATCCGCATCCGCGTTCCACCGGCGGCCGGGCCATCCGTGGCACCCGCACGTAAGTGTGCGGCAGCCCTGTCCCGGCGCGTCGGCCGGCTCCCGGAAGCGGGTCGCGCCATTGACGCCCGCGATTCGCCTACCTAGCCTGCATTCCCCTACGTGAACAGCCGTCGAGATCCAGGACCGCGCACGACCCCTTGGGAGCCGCACCGTGAACCGCGATCTGACCATCACGGACATCCGCCTGACGCCGGTCCTCGTCGCCGACCCGCCCCTGCTCAACACCCAGGGCGTCCACCAGCCCCACACCCCCCGCCTGATCGTGGAGGTGGTCACCGCCGACGGGAGCACCGGACTCGGCGAGACCTACGGCGACACCAAGTACCTGGAACTGGCCCGGCCGCTCGCGGACCGGCTGACCGGCCGCCGCGCCGACGACCTCAACCGGCTGTTCTCCGAGGCCGGCCGGACCGCCGTCGACGCCTCCCGGATCTCCGGCCGGGTCGACGCGGGCGGACTGCGCGGCGTGCAGACCGCCGACAAGCTGCGCCTGTCCGTGCTCTCCGCCTTCGAGGTCGCCTGCCTCGACGCCCTCGGCAAGAGCCTCGGCCTGCCCGTGCACACGCTGCTCGGCGGCAAGGTGCGCGACACCGTCGAGTACAGCGCCTACCTCTTCTACCGGCGGGCGCACCACCCCGAGGGCGTCACCGCGCAGGAGGACGACTGGGGCGCCGCCCTCGACCCGGCCGGAGTCGTCGAGCAGGCCCGCCGGTTCAAGGAGCGGTACGGGTTCACGTCCTTCAAGCTCAAGGGCGGCGTCTTCCCGCCGGACGAGGAGATCGCCGCCGTCCGCGCCCTCGCCGACGCCTTCCCCGGCCACCCCCTGCGCCTCGACCCCAACGGCGCCTGGTCCGTGGAGACCTCACTGAAGGTCGCCGGGGAACTCGGAAGCCTCCTGGAGTACCTGGAGGACCCCACCCTCGGCACCCCCGGCATGGCCGAGGTCGCCGCCCGCGCCGGGGTGCCGCTCGCCACCAACATGTGCGTGACGACGTTCGCCGAGATCGAGGAGGCCTTCACCCGGAACGCCGTGCAGATCGTCCTCTCCGACCACCACTACTGGGGCGGACTGCGCAACACCCAGCACCTCGCCGCGATCTGCCGCACCTTCGGCGTGGGCGTCTCCATGCACTCCAACACGCACCTGGGGATCAGCCTCGCCGCGATGACCCACGTGGCGGCCACCGTGCCCGGTCTGCGCCACGCCTGCGACTCCCACTACCCCTGGCAGTCGGAGGACGTCCTCACCGAGCGGCTCCGCTTCGACGACGGCGCCGTGCGGGTCTCCGACGCCCCCGGCCTCGGCGTGGAACTCGACCGCGACCGGCTCGCCCTCCTCCACCGGCGATGGCTCGACGACGACGGCTCGCTGCGGGACCGCGACGACGCGGCGGCGATGCGGGTCACCGACCCGGACTGGACCACCCCGCCGATGCCGCGCTGGTGACCCGCCCGGGGCGCCCGGAGCGACGGCCGTCCCGTCGCCGGTGGTGTGGTGCACACTGGCCTGATCCGCACCATGTCAGGGAGCGCACCGTGATGGCGTCCACCGGGAAGGCACGCGACGAGGGAGCCGGCCGACCGTCCCCGCTCGACCCCCTCGCCGCCCTGCGCACACCTCACGACCCGCCCTGGGACGTGTACCTCACCGGCACGGTCTTCCTCGACATCGTCTTCACCGGCCTCGACTCCGCGCCGGTGCGCGGGACCGAGTCCTGGGCACGCGGGATGGGGTCGAGCCCCGGCGGCGTCGCCAACATGGCCACCGCCCTGGCCCGGCTCGGCCTGCGCACCTCCCTCGCGGCGGCCTTCGGCAGCGACCACTACGGCGAGTACTGCTGGGACACGCTGGAGCAGGGCGAGGGCATCGACCTCTCCCCCTCGCGCACCGTGCCCGGCTGGCACTCGCCGGTCACCGTCTCCATGGCGTACGAGGGCGAGCGCACGATGGTCTCCCACGGCCACGAACCGCCCCCGGAGGAACCGGCACCCGACTGCCCGCCGCGCGCGCGGGCCGCCGTCGCCTCCCTCACACCCGGACGCGGCGCGCCCTGGATCGCCCAGGCCGCGCGCAAGGGGGCGAGGATCTTCGGCGACGTCGGCTGGGACGACAGCGGGGCGTGGGACCTCGCCGGACTGCCCGACCTGCGGCACTGCGAGGCGTTCCTGCCGAACGCGGACGAGGCCATGCGGTACACCGGCACGGACTGCCCGCGCGCCGCCGCGCACGCCCTGACCGAGCACGTGCCGGTCGCGGTGGTCACCCTGGGCGCGCAGGGCGCGTACGCGGTGGACCGGCGCACCGGCGAGACGGCTTCGGTGCCGGCGATCGAGGTGGAGGCGCTGGACCCGACCGGGGCCGGGGACGTGTTCGTGGCCGGGTTCGTCACGGGCAGCCTGGCGGGGTGGCCGCTGGCCGACCGGCTCGCCTTCGCGGGGCTCACGGCGGCGCTGTCCGTCCAGGAGTTCGGGGGGTCGCTGTCGGCACCGGGGTGGGCGGAGATCGGGGCGTGGTGGCGCAGGGTGCAGTCGGTCGAGGGGCAGGACCCCTCGGCGCTGCGGCGGTACGCGTTCCTCGCCGGCCTGGTGTCGGAGGAACTCGTGCGGCCGTGGCCGCTGCGGCGGGCGGTGCCGACGATCGGCTTCCGCCGGTCGGCCTGACGCCCCGGGCGCCGCCGCCGTACCGGCGCCGCGGCGGCGAGGCCGTACGAAAAGTCCTACGGGCTTGTCGGTCCTGCGTCGTACCCTGGGAATCGCGAGGCCGCCCTCCGGTGCGCGGCCCTGACGAGGAGGACCAGCAGGCCTACAGAGCCGGCCCATGACTCAGACACCCACAGATCGCACACCCGCGCAGGGACAGGCGAAAGTGCAGCTCACCGTCCCCGCCCAGCACCCCATGGTGACCGTGCTGGGTTCCGGGGACTCCCTCCTGCGTGTGATCGAGAAGGCCTTCCCGGGGGCCGACATCCATGTCCGGGGCAACGAGATCAGCGCGGTCGGCGACGCGACGGAGGTCGCCCTCGTTTCGCGCGTGTTCGACGAGATGATGCTGGTGCTGCGCACCGGGCAGCCGATGACGGAGGACGCAGTGGAACGCTCGATCGCCATGCTCAAGGCGAGCGAGAACGGGGAGAGCGACGGCCAGGAGACCCCGGCCCAGGTGCTCACGCAGAACATCCTGTCCTCGCGCGGCCGTACGATCCGCCCCAAGACGCTCAACCAGAAGCGCTACGTGGACGCGATCGACAAGCACACCATCGTCTTCGGCATCGGCCCCGCCGGCACCGGCAAGACGTACCTGGCCATGGCCAAGGCGGTGCAGGCCCTGCAGTCCAAGCAGGTCAACCGCATCATCCTGACCCGGCCGGCGGTCGAGGCGGGGGAGCGGCTCGGCTTCCTCCCGGGCACGCTCTACGAGAAGATCGACCCCTACCTGCGCCCGCTCTACGACGCGCTGCACGACATGCTCGACCCCGACTCGATCCCCCGGCTGATGGCGGCCGGGACCATCGAGGTCGCACCGCTGGCGTACATGCGCGGCCGCACACTGAACGACGCCTTCATCATTCTCGACGAGGCCCAGAACACCAGCCCCGAGCAGATGAAGATGTTCCTCACCCGCCTCGGCTTCGACTCGAAGATCGTGATCACGGGTGACGTCACGCAGGTCGACCTGCCGGACGGCACCAAGTCCGGGCTGCGGCAGGTGCAGGACATCCTGGAGGGCCTGGACGACGTCCACTTCTCCCGGCTGTCGTCCCAGGATGTCGTCCGGCACAAGCTGGTGGGCCGTATCGTCGACGCGTACGAGCAGTACGACAGCACGCACGGCACCCAGAACGGCACCCACAAGGGCGGCCGCGGCAGGTCCGGGCACAAGGGGAAGTAGACCGAGCAGCAGATGTCGATCGACGTCAACAACGAGTCCGGAACCGAGGTCGACGAGCAGGCGATTCTCGACATCGCCCGCTACGCGCTCGCCCGCATGCGCATCCACCCGCTCTCCGAACTCTCGGTGATCGTCGTGGACGCCGGCGCCATGGAGCAGCTCCACATCCAGTGGATGGACCTGCCCGGGCCGACGGACGTCATGTCGTTCCCGATGGACGAGCTGCGGCCGCCGTCCAAGGACGGCGACGAGCCCCCGCAGGGGCTGCTCGGCGACATCGTGCTCTGCCCGGAGGTCGCCGCCCGGCAGGGCCAGGACGCACCGACGCGGCACACCATGGACGAGGAGCTGCAACTGCTCACCGTCCACGGTGTGCTGCACCTGCTGGGCTACGACCACGAGGAGCCGGACGAGAAGGCCGAGATGTTCGGCCTCCAGGCGGCCATCGTGGACGGCTGGCGCGCGGAGAAGGGCCTGACCGGCCCGTCCCCGGCCCCGACCGTGTCATGAGTCCGACCCTCGTCCTCGGCGCGATCGCCCTCGTCGTGGTCGCCTGGCTGGCCGCCTCCGCGGAGGCCGGCATCGCCCGCGTCTCCAGCTTCCGCGCCGAGGAGGCCGTACGGTCCGGCCGCCGGGGCAGCGCCAAGCTCGCCCGGATCGCCGCCGACCCCACCCGCTACCTCAACGTGGCGCTGCTGGTGCGCGTCGTCTGCGAGATGGCCGCCGCCTCCCTCATCACCTACGGCTGCCTGCGCGAGTTCGACGGCACGGCCGAGGCCCTGCTGATCGCCATCGCGGTCATGGTCCTCGTCTCCTACGTCGCCGTCGGGGTGTCCCCGCGCACCATCGGCCGCCAGCACCCGCTCAACACCGCCACGGCCGCCGCGTACGTCCTGGTGCCGCTCGCCAGGATCATGGGCCCGATCCCGTCGCTGCTCATCCTCATCGGCAACGCGCTCACCCCCGGCAAGGGCTTCCGGCGCGGCCCCTTCGCCTCCGAGGCGGAGCTGCGCGCGATGGTGGACCTCGCGGAGAAGGAGTCGCTGATCGAGGACGAGGAGCGCCGGATGGTGCACTCCGTCTTCGAGCTGGGCGACACGCTCGTGCGCGAGGTGATGGTGCCGCGCACCGACCTGGTGGTCATCGAGCGGTACAAGACCATCCGGCAGGCCCTCACCCTCGCCCTGCGCTCCGGGTTCTCCCGGATACCGGTGACCGGCGAGAGCGAGGACGACATCGTCGGGATCGTCTACCTCAAGGACCTCGCCCGCAAGACGCACATCAGCCGGGACGCCGAGAGCGAACTGGTGTCCACCGCGATGCGCCCCGCGTTCTTCGTGCCCGACACCAAGAACGCCGGTGACCTGCTGCGCGAGATGCAGAAGGAGCGCCGGCACGTCGCCGTCGCCGTCGACGAGTACGGCGGCACCGCGGGCATCGTCACCATCGAGGACATCCTCGAGGAGATCGTCGGCGAGATCACCGACGAGTACGACCGGGAGATCCCGCCCGTCGAGGAGCTGGGCGAGGACCGCTACCGGGTCACCGCCCGCCTGGACATCACCGACCTCGGCGAGCTGTACGGGCTGGAGGAGTACGACGACGAGGACGTGGAGACCGTCGGCGGACTGCTCGCCAAGCACCTCGGCCGGGTGCCGATCGCGGGCGCCTCGTCCGTGGTCGAACTGCCCGACGCGCGCCGGCTGCGGCTGACCGCGGAGGCGTCGGCCGGACGCCGGAACAAGATCGTGACGGTGCTGGTGGAGCCGGACGGCCCCGCGGACCCGCCCCGCGAGGACGAGGGGGCCGGTCCGGAGTGACCCCGCGACAGCTCCGCGCCCTGTGCCTGTCCTTCAACGCGGCGGTGGAGGACTTCCCCTTCAACGCCGAGACCTCGGTGTTCAAGGTGCGCGGCAAGCTGTTCGCCCTCACGGCCCTGGACGCGCGGCCCCTCACGGTCAACCTCAAGTGCGACCCGGAGGACGCGATCCGGCTCCGCGCCGAGCACCCGGACCTGATCGTCCCCGGCTACCACATGAACAAGCGCCACTGGAACACCGTGACGGTCGACGGAGCCCTCCCGGACCGCCTGGTCCGGGAGCTGGTGGAGGACTCCTACGACCTGGTCGTGGCCGGTCTCCCGCGGGCCGAGCGCCTCCGCCTCGACCGTCCCTGAGCTCCCCTTATCCTCAGATCATGACCGACACCACCGCGCTCGACCCCGAGGACCGCAAGATCGTCACCCTGGCCCGCTCCGTACGGGCCCGCAACGGAGTGCCCGAGGGGGCCGCCGTACGCGACGAGACCGGGCGGACGTACGCCGCGGGGACCGTGGCCCTGGACTCCCTGAAGCTGAGCGCCCTCCAGACGGCGGTGGCGATGGCCGTGGCGTCCGGTGCGACGTCGCTGGAGGCGGCGGCCGTGGTGACGGCGGCGGAGACGGCGTCACCCGAGGACCGGGCGGCCGTACGGGACCTCGGCGGACCCGGCACCCCGCTGCTGCTGGCCGGCCCGGACGGAACGGTACGGGAGACGCTCACCGCGGGCTGAGGCACGCCGGCCCCCCGGGCGCCGGGCCCGTCCGTCTTCGACCGATCCCACCGGGCCGGTCCCACCGGGCCGACCGCACCGGGCGGACGGACCGGGCACCCCACGGGCGTCCGGTCCGGCCCGTTCCGGACGGTGGTGCGGCGGGGCTCCCGGCATCAGGGACAATGGGCGGCATGAGCGTTCGTACCCAGTCATCCGAGCAGCCGGCCGAGGCCGTCCACAGGGCCGGTTTCGCCTGCTTCGTGGGCCGCCCCAACGCGGGCAAGTCCACCCTCACGAACGCTCTGGTCGGGCAGAAGGTGGCAATCACCTCCAACCGGCCGCAGACCACCCGGCACACCGTCCGCGGCATCGTGCACCGCCCGGACGCGCAGCTGATCCTGGTGGACACCCCCGGCCTGCACAAACCGCGCACCCTCCTCGGCGAGCGGCTGAACGACGTGGTGCGCACCACATGGGCCGAGGTCGACGTGATCGGCTTCTGCCTCCCCGCGGACCAGAAGATCGGCCCCGGAGACCGCTTCATCGCCAAGGAACTCGCCGGGATCAAGAAGACCCCGAAGGTCGCGATCGTCACCAAGACCGACCTGGTGGACGGCCGCGCCCTCGCCGAACAGCTGATCGCCGTCGACCAGCTCGGCCGGGAGCTGGGCATCACCTGGTCCGAGATCGTCCCGGTGTCGGCGACCGAGGGCCGGCAGGTCGACCTGCTGGCCGACCTCCTCATCCCGCTGATGCCGGAGGGCCCGGCCCTCTACCCCGAGGGCGACCTCACCGACGAGCCCGAACAGGTCATGGTCGCGGAGCTGATCCGCGAGGCGGCCCTCGAAGGCGTCCGCGACGAACTGCCGCACTCCATCGCCGTGGTCGTCGAGGAGATGCTCCCGCGCGAGGACCGCCCCGCCGACAAGCCCCTCCTCGACATCCACGCCAACCTGTTCATCGAGCGCCCCAGCCAGAAGGGCATCGTCATCGGCCCCAAGGGCAAGCGCCTGAAGGACGTCGGCATCAAGTCCCGCAAGCAGATCGAGGCGCTCCTCGGAACCCCGGTGTTCCTCGACCTCCACGTGAAGGTGGCCAAGGACTGGCAGCGCGACCCCAAGCAACTGCGCCGGCTCGGTTTCTGACCGGACGCGCCTTCCGCGCGGCGGCGGCCGCGGACCGACGCGTCCGGGTCAGCCGCGGCGCTGCTCGCGCAGCAGGTCCCTGAACCAGCCGTACGACGCCTTCGGGGTCCGCTCCAGCGTGCCGAAGTCGACGTGGACCAGCCCGAAGCGGCGGGCGAAGCCCTCCGCCCACTCGAAGTTGTCCATCAGCGACCACACGAAGTAGCCCCGCACGTCCACACCCGCCTCCACCGCCCGGTGCAGGGCGCGGAGGTGGCCGTCGAGGTAGGCGATGCGGTCCCGGTCGTCCAGACCCTCGTACGCGCAGCCGTTCTCCGTGACGACCACCGGAGGCAGACGGTCGCCGTAGCGGGCACGGAAGGTGGTGAGGACCTCCGTCAGCGCCCGGGGGACCACCGGCCAGCCGAAGTCCGTCACCGGATGCCCTTCGATCTCCCGCACGGAGAAGGGCAGTCCGGCCGGCATCCGCACCCCGCCGAAGTCGATCTCCGTGCCCTGCGGGGCGCCCACGCGCGTCGGCGCGTAGTAGTTGATCCCGTACCAGTCCAGCGGCGCCGCGATGACCGCCAGATCCGCCTCGACGTCGCCCGGCATCAGCTCGCCGATGCCCTCCGGGTAGCGGCCGAGCAGCAGCGGGTCGGCGAACATCCCGTTCAGCAGGGCGTCGTAGAAGCCGGCCGCCGTCACGTCCGCCTCGTCCTCGGAGGCCGGCCAGGTCGGCGCGTGCGAGTTGGCGATCCCGATGTCGCCGGCCCCCGCCGCCCGCAGGGCGCCCACCGCGAGCCCGTGCGCCAGCAACTGGTGGTGGGCCACCGGCAGCGCGTCGAAGAGCAGGTTCCGGCCGGGCGCGTGCACGCCCAGCGCGTGCCCCAGCAGCGTGTGCTCGGCGGGCTCGTTGAGCGTGATCCACTTCGTCACCCGGTCGCCCAGCCGCCCGGCGACCTCCGTGACGTACTCCGCGAACCGCTCGGCGGTGTCCCGCTCCAGCCAGTCGAGACCGACCGGCAGGTCCCAGTGGAACAGCGTCGGCACCGGCCGTACGCCCGCCGCGCACAGGTCGTCGACCAGCCGGTCGTAGAAGTCCAGGCCGCCCTTGGCCAGCACCCTCGGCCAGGAGACGGAGAAGCGGTACGCGTCCACGCCCAGGCCGGCCAGCAGCGCCACGTCCTCGGCGTGACGGTGGACGTGGTCGCAGGCCACCGCCGCCGTCGAGCCGTCGCGCACCCGGCCCGGCTCCGCCGAGAACACGTCCCACACGGACGGCTCCCGCTCGTCCACCGCCCCCTCGATCTGGTGTGCCGAGGTCGACACACCCCACAGGAAACCGTCCGGGAAACGGGGCATCGCCTTCGTCGTCGCCATGGCCCGGATCATCCGCACAGGCGGCCGACCGCGTCAACGCCCCTGCGGCGAAAGGCGGTTACGCGCCCTCCTTCAGCACTCTCCGGATCAGCGCGCGCTGCTGCGGGGTCAGCCGGGGATCCGCGCAGTACACCGACCGGCCGTCCACCGTGATCCGGTAGGCGAAGCCGTCCGGCACCCCCGCCGGCGGCGTGCCCCGGCCGGCGGCCAGGGCCCCCTCGGCCAGGGCGTGCCACTCATCGGCGTCGGCCCGTCCCGAGGTGTCCACCTCGGCCTGCCGCTCGATGCCCGCGAACCCGCCCGTGCGTCTCACCTGAATGCGCATGGGTCCGTGTCTAGTACGGAACTACAGCGTCCGCACCCCCACCCGCTCCCAGGCCTTGGTCACCGCCTGCAGTTCGTCGCCGTCGCCGTACCGGGCGCGCGCCGCCTTCACCGTCAGCGTCGCGAAGTCCGTGAACTTCGCGTCCTGCTCCAGATCGCCGCCGGTCAGCACGTCGTACCAGACCTGCCCGGCCCGCTCCCAGGCATGCCCGCCGAGGGTGGTGGCCGCCAGGTAGAAGGCGTGGTTGGGGATGCCGGAGTTGATGTGCACCCCGCCGTTGTCCCGGCCGGTGCGGACGTAGTCGTCCATCGTCGCCGGCTGCGGGTCCTTGCCGAGCACGTCGTCGTCGTACGCCGTGCCCGGCTCCTTCATGGAGCGCAGCGCCTTGCCGGTGACCCGCGGGGCGAGCAGTCCGGCGCCGATCAGCCAGTCGGCCTGGTCGGCGGTCTGGCCGAGCGTGTACTGCTTGATGAGCGCGCCGATGACGTCCGAGACCGACTCGTTGAGCGCGCCCGGCTGCCCGTAGTAGGTCAGGTTCGCGGTGTACTGCGTGACGCCGTGGGCGAGTTCGTGGCCGATGACGTCGATGGCGTTGGTGAAGTCGAGGAAGATCTCCCCGTCCCCGTCGCCGAACACCATCTGCTCGCCGTTCCAGAAGGCGTTGTTGTAGTCCTCGTCGTAGTGCACGGTCGCGTCCAGCGGCAGCCCGTTGCCGTCGATGGAGTCACGGCCGTAGGCCTTCAGCAGCAGCTCGAAGGTGGCGCCGAGACCGGCGTAGGCGCGGTTGACGGTGGCGTCCTTGCCGGGAGCGTCGCCCTCGCCGCGCACCTTCGTCCCCGGCAGGTCGGTGCCGTGCCGGGCGTCGTACACGGTGCGGTGCGGCTTGCCGGGCTCGGCGTCGGCGAGCACGGCGACGGCCGGCGCGCCGACCACGGTGGTCAGATGCCGCTGGGTGCGCTCGTAGGCGTCACGCTGGATGGTGCGGCGCGCGGGCCCGGAGAGCGCCGGGTCGTCGGCCTGCGCGAGCCGGTCGAGGACGTGCGGCGGGATGATCGTGCAGAAGACGGGCTCGAAGCCCCCGTTCCTGGTCATGTCCCGAACCATCGCACTGTGTCATCGGCCTGTCACCCCTCGCGACCATGATGGATGAAATCCCCCGGCACTCCGCCTCCGGCCGCCCCGGAAAGTGGTATGCGGCACTTTTTGTCCCCTTCATTCCGGCGGTCCCGCATACTGATACAAGACCTCGCACGGCGGGCCACTCGGTTAAGCTGCGGAGCATCATGCGTTTCGGGCTGCTTCTCCTTAGCTGCCGCGGCGAGGGCCTGCAGTAGAGGCCGACCCCCTCCCCGCGGAGTTCGGCGCTGCGCCGTCGGCCGTCCACCAGGACACCCCCGCGGACCTCCGAGGAGCCCACGCATCATGGCAAACCGCCAGCAGCCCAGTTCGATGCCGATCCAGAAGTACGGCCGCTACGAGCAGGTCGACATCGCCGACCGCACCTGGCCGCAGCAGCGGATCACCACCGCCCCCCGCTGGCTCTCCACCGACCTGCGCGACGGCAACCAGGCCCTGATCGACCCCATGTCGCCCGCCCGCAAGCGCGCCATGTTCGACCTGCTGGTCACCATGGGCTACAAGGAGATCGAGGTCGGCTTCCCCGCCTCCGGCCAGACCGACTTCGACTTCGTGCGCTCCATCATCGAGGACCCGGACGCCATCCCGGACGACGTCACCATCTCCGTACTGACCCAGGCCCGCGAGGACCTGATCGAGCGCACGGTGGAGTCCCTGAAGGGCGCCAGGCGCGCCACGGTCCACCTGTACAACGCCACCGCGCCCGTCTTCCGGCGCGTGGTCTTCCGCGGCTCCAAGGACGACATCAAGCAGATCGCCGTCGACGGCACCCGGCTGGTGATGGAGTACGCCGAGAAACTGCTGGGCGACGAGACCGAGTTCGGCTACCAGTACAGCCCCGAGATCTTCACCGACACCGAACTGGACTTCGCGCTGGAGGTCTGCGAGGCGGTGATGGACGTCTACCAGCCCGGCCCGGGCCGCGAGATCATCCTCAACCTGCCCGCCACCGTCGAGCGTTCCACGCCCTCCACGCACGCCGACCGCTTCGAGTGGATGGGCCGCCGGCTGTCCCGCCGCGAGCACGTCTGCCTGTCGGTCCACCCGCACAACGACCGCGGCACGGCCGTCGCCGCCGCCGAGCTGGCCCTGATGGCCGGCGCCGACCGCGTCGAGGGCTGCCTGTTCGGCCAGGGCGAGCGCACCGGCAACGTCGACCTGGTCACCCTGGGCATGAACCTGTTCTCCCAGGGCGTCGACCCGCAGATCGACTTCTCCGACATCGACGAGATCCGCCGTACGTGGGAGTACTGCAACCAGATGGAGGTCCACCCGCGCCACCCGTACGTGGGCGACCTGGTCTACACGTCCTTCTCCGGCTCCCACCAGGACGCCATCAAGAAGGGCTTCGACGCGATGGAGGCCGAGGCGAAGGCCAAGGACGTCACCGTCGACGACATCGAGTGGGCCGTCCCGTACCTGCCGATCGACCCCAAGGACGTCGGCCGCTCCTACGAGGCCGTCATCCGCGTCAACTCGCAGTCCGGCAAGGGCGGCATCGCCTACGTCCTGAAGAACGACCACAAGCTGGACCTGCCGCGCCGGATGCAGATCGAGTTCTCGAAGATCATCCAGGCGAAGACCGACGCCGAGGGCGGCGAGATCACCCCGACCGCCATCTGGGACGTCTTCCAGGACGAGTACCTGCCCAACCCGGACAACCCCTGGGGCCGCATCCAGGTCGCCAACGGCCAGTCCACCACCGACCGCGACGGCGTGGACACCCTCACCGTCGAGGCCACCGTCGACGGCGAGCAGACCACCCTGACCGGCTCCGGCAACGGACCGATCTCGGCCTTCTTCGACGCACTGGGCGCCGTGGGCATCGACGTACGCCTGCTGGACTACCAGGAGCACACCATGAGCGAGGGCGCCTCCGCGCAGGCCGCCTCGTACATCGAGTGCGCGATCGGCGACAAGGTTCTGTGGGGGATCGGAATCGACGCGAACACCACGCGGGCCTCGCTGAAGGCGGTCGTCTCGGCCGTCAACCGCGCGGCGCGCTGAACTGCCGTTTCGTGGGGTTTGAGGGGCTCCGTCCGCCGATTCCGGCGGGCGGAGCCCCGTCATTTACCGGCCAAAGGCTGTGGGGGTCACGGAAAGGTCACACCCGGGGTACTGACTCCGGGTCGCGGATGTGGCTAACATCACGCAAGCGCGGCGATGTTGCCGTGGCGCTGACGGAGGTGCGACGTGCTGCCAGAACGGGGACCCCACGGCCATACGGCTGCCGCTGCCGGACTGTCGCGCCTGCTGGGCATCCGCACGGCGTGGACCGCCGTCGGCGACGGCGAGTTCTTCTGCCCCGGCTGCGGCGGTGACCGCAACTACCAGCGGCTCACCGGACGCCGCCGCTTCACCCTGCTCGGCGTGCCCGTGCTGCCGCGCGGCGAGTCCGCGCCGACCGTCGAATGCGCCGCCTGCCGCCGCCACTTCGGCACCGACGTCCTGGACCACCCCACCACCACCCGCTTCTCCGCGATGCTCCGCGACGCCGTCCACACCGTCGCCCTCGCGGTCCTCGCCGCCGGCGGCACCTGCTCCCGCGCCTCCCTGGAGACGGCCGCCACCGGCGTGCGCGCGGCCGGCTTCGACGACTGCACGGAGGAGCAACTGGCCGCGCTCGTCGAGGCCCTGGAGGCGGACACCGGCCGCTTCACCGGCGAACCCTGCACGGCGGGCCTCGCCATCGAACTCCACGAGGCCCTCGACCCCCTCGCCCCCCACCTCGCCGCCCCCGGCCGGGAGTCCATCCTCCTCCAGGGCGCCCGCATCGCCCTCGCCGACGGCCCCTACACCCCCGCCGAACGCGACGCCCTCGCCACGGTCGGCGCCGCCCTCACCATCTGCACGACGGACGTGACCCGCCTGCTGGCGGCGGCACGGACGCCGTCCTGACGGGCCGCCGCCCCTGCCGGCGCGTCCCTCACGGCCGCGGAACGTCCGGCGCGCCCCTGCTGGGGGAGTCAGGCAGCTGCCGGAAGGTCGAGGCGCATGACCAGTCGGTGTTCACCCGGACCGAAGTACTCGCTGCGGAAACCGTTGTCGGGCTGCTCGGGTACGAAGCCCAGACATTCGTACAGTGCGACCGCGACGGTGTTCCCCGGCTCCACGGTGAGTCGGACGACGCGGATGCCGTCGTCGCGCAGCCGGATGAGGATCTCCGTCATCAGATCCCGGCCCAGACCCTCCCCGCGGCGGTCCGTCGACACGCACAGGCCCAGGATCCAGCTGTCACGGTTGAGGATGCTCGTCGCCGCCAGTACGTATCCGTGCAGGTGCTCGCCGTCATCCAGGACCAGGCAGTGCTGACGGTACATGTCGATCATTTGGCGCATGAGGAAGTAGGGGTATGCGACCTCCTCGAAGACCTGCGTGTCGAGAACGTGCAACTCGGCCACGTCCGCCGACCGTGCCTGTCGGAGGATGAGGGATCGGGCGGGTGAAGTCCGGATTCGTGCCGGCAGTGCGTTCCAGAGCTCGGACGTCATCAATGCCTCACTGTCTTCGGGTGAACCTGGTCGCCGCTCGGCATGTCCTCCGTACGAGTGTGTTGTGTAGTCTGCGGCTCTGCATCAGCGTCAGTCCCCAACTCGGCTGCAACAAGGGGGCTTTGGGGGCGCATGAGAGGCATGCCCGAGAGGTGGGCATGCTTCGGGGGAGTGATGTGCGCCCGTCCGGGAGATGGGCTGAGTAAAGGGTGTGAGGGGCAGAGGACTCTCGGGGCTCAGCACCTGTCGTCCCCCCTCGGGGACGGTGGGTGCGAGGAGGTGGACGCAGTGGCACAGGGGAGATGCCCTGGCTTCCCGGGGCATGGGCAGCCGAGAACGGACCTCCGGCGATGAGCCGGGGTGAGGGGCCGAGAGGGCCGCGACGGCTCCTCATCGCAACGGCCGTGGCGCATCTGCCCCGCTCCCCGGCCGGCAGTCGGCCCGGGCTCGTCCAGGCACGGCAGAAGATCATCGATCTGTTCACCACTCGCCTCGGGTACACACACGTCAGCGACCTGGGGTTGGACCCCGACCGCAATGCCCTCCTCGACCAGCTGGAGCGTTTCGCCATGTCGGAGGACAGGCGCCCGGACGACATGGTCGTCGTCTATCTCGCCGGGCACGGCCAGTTACTCGGGTCGACACCCCGCAGGCACATGTTCTTCCCCGCCGACAGTGATCTGTCCAAGCCCAAGCAGGCACTGCCGACGTCCCAGATCGCCTCCGTCCTGCTCGACGAAACGAACATCAAGCAGCTGCTCCTCGTACTCGACACCTGTCATGCCGGCCAGGGGGCGGGAGACTCCGTAGCGGCCGCGCTGGAGAGCTTGCGCAGGAGTCCGGACAACGACAGCGCGGGTGTCGCGTTCATCGCCTCCGCTCAGCCGGTCCAGTCCGCGCTGGTCGATGCCCTGCCCAGTTTGCTCACCGCCGCAGTGGACAGCCTCGCCACCGCCGGGGAGAAGCCCGAGTATCTAACCCTCGGCTCGCTCGTTGCTCACATGAACGCAGACGTCAACAGGCCGCCGACACAGAGCATCGAGTGGCACGCGGCCAAGATGCTCGGTGATGTGCCGGCGTTCTTTCCGAATCCACGGCGGCACAGCCGCCCGTTCGAAGCAGATCTCGCGATGCAGCAAGCGATCGAATGGCAGGCGCAGGCAGAGCGCAGGGAAACCGAACTGGCCAGGCGCATGCTGGTGCGTGCCAAGGCTTCGTTCGGTGAAGAGGGCGGATGGTGGTTCAGCGGCCGCAGACGGGCACTCACCGAGCTCACGGAGTGGCTGGAAGAGCCGGGCTCACCGTCGGCGGCTCTGGTGGTCACGGGCGGTCCCGGTTCCGGGAAGACCGCCGTACTGGGCCTGGTCGCGGCGCTCACCAGCGAGGAACGCCACCACAGCGTCCCGGTCCGCCTGCTGGACCTGCCGCGGTCCGCGGTGCCCCGGCCCGGATCTGTCGATGTGGTCATGTACGCGCAGGCCCTCACGGACGAGGACGTGCTCAACGGGCTGGCGGCAGCCGCCGGAGTGCGGGCCCCGACGGTGGGGGCTCTGCTCGACGCCTTGGCGAACAGAAGACGCCCGTTCACCGCGATCATCGACGCTCTCGACGAGGCAGCCACTCCCAACTCGCTCGTGACGCAGCTCGTTCAGCCGATCATCCGGTTCGGCAACGGCAAGGCGCGGCTCCTCCTCGGAACCAGACCGCATCTGCTCAGGCATCTGCAGCGAGATGTGAAGGTGCGGATCGTCGATCTGGACAGCGAGACGTACGCGGACCGGGCCGCGCTCGCGGCCTACGCCCGCCGGGGGCTGACGGACTCACGGCTCGACAGCCCTTACGCCGAAGCCGCTCCGGCGCTGGTGAGTGAGGTCGCCGATGCTGTCGCGGAGGCGGCCTTCCCGTCCTTCCTGGTCGCCCGCATCGTTTCCGGGACACTCGCCGCACAGGGCGCGGTCGCCGACCCCCGGGATCCCGGGTGGCGTCAGGCACTGCCGAAGACCGCGGACTCGGCCATGGCGCAGGACCTGGACGAGCGGCTCGGTGCGGAGGCGGACCGCGCCCGGGACCTGTTGCGGCCCCTTGCCTACGCGGAGGGCCAAGGGCTGCCCTGGGAGGACATCTGGAGCGCGCTGGCCTCTCGCTTGTCGGGACGTTCCTACAACGACGAAGACCTCCTGTGGCTTCAGAACTCCACCGGCCGCTATGTCGTCGAGGCAACCGAGTTCGGGCATTCGGCGTACCGCCTCTATCACCAGGCCCTGGCCGAGCACCTACGGCGGGACGAGAACGCGAGAGAGGCCCAGAAGGCGTTCGTCGAGGTATTGACGCGTCTCGTTCCGCGTACGCCTCTGCGCCGGCTCGACTGGCCGCGTGCTCATCCCTACACGCTGCACCACCTCGCCACTCATGCCGCCGTGTCCGGCGAACTGGACGAACTGCTGTCGGACTCGGAGTACCTCGTGCACGCCGAGCCCGCGCCCCTGCTGGCCGTCCTGGACAGACTCACGACAGAGCCGGCTCTCCGGCTGGCAGACCTCTACCGGACATCGGCCGGTGACCACCGACGTGCCAGCCCGGGCATCCGGAGAGATCTGCTGGCGCTCGACGCGATGCGCTTCAAGGACCGGAACCTCTCGCGTCGTCTGAGCCGCAACAGTCTCTGGCGTCCCGTCTGGGCCACTGACAGCCAGACCACCCGGGCCGCGGTCGAACGGCCCGGATCCGTCAACGCCGTCGCCTGCGGGGAAGTGAGCGGTCGCCCGGTCGCCGTCAGCGGGAGCACCGATGGCCTCGTGCGGGTCTGGGACCTGCGCACGGGAGAGCTCTGCTCCGTCCTCGTCGGTCACCAGGGAGCCATCAACGCGGTCGCCTGCACGACGGTGAACGGCGTGTCCGTCGCCCTGTCCGGGGGCGACGACTACACGGTGCGGGTGTGGGATCTGTCGACGGGGGAGAGCGTGGCGGTCCTGAGCGCTCAGGGAGGAGCCGTCAACGGGCTGGCCTGTGCGGTCGTGAACCAGGTGCCGGTGGCTGTCGTAGGTGGCGGCGACGCGTCGGTCAGACTGTGGGATCTGGCCACCGGGGACCAGCTTGCCTCCCTCGTCGGTCATCCGGGTGCGGTCAACGGGGTCTCCTGCATCACCGTGCGGGACGTACCGCACGCGATCAGCGTGGGAGCCGACGGCTCCGTCCGTCTCTGGGACCTGCAGGAGCGGAGGCAATGTGCCGCCTTCGCCGGCCACAGCAGTTGGGTGTGGGCGGTGTCGTCCACACGGGTCGACGGCATCTCGGTCGCTGTCTCCGGCGGTGGCGGGGACGGGCACCTGTGCGTGTGGGACCTGGAGCGGCGTGAGGCCCTGCGGGTGCTGAGCGGCGACACGGGCTGGGTGAACGGGGTCGCCTGCGTGACCGTCGACGGACGGCCACTGGCGGTGGTGGGCGGAGGCGACTACACCGTCCGCGTCTGGGACCTGGTGCGGGGCGAGCCTTCCGCCGTGCTCGAAGGACATGCCGGCGCTGTCAACGCCGTCGCGGCGACCGAGGTGGACGGTGCTCCTGTGGCCGTCACCGGCGGCGCCGACGGTTCGGTGCATGTCTGGGACGTCCGGGCCGGAACACGGCGTCTCCTGCTGGGTGTCGAGGAGAGCTCCGCCGCGGATGCCGGCCCGACGGAGCGGGAGAGGAGCGCACGCTCCGGCGCTGCCGGGCAGGGACCGTCGACGGGTGGGAACGGTCACACCGGGTGGTTGTGGTCGGTGGCGCACACGAGGATCAAGGGCTCGTCGGCCGCGCTGACCGTGGGAGGGGACGGTGACGGGGCGGTACGCCTCTGGGATGCGCGTACCGGGGACCAGACGGCCGTGCTCACCGGACACACGGGCGCGGTGAACGCCGTCGCCTGTGCGGATGTCGACGGAGTTCCGGTCGCCGTCGTGGGGGGCGGCGGCACCTATGCGTTGCACGTCTGGGATCTGGAGACCCGTCGGCACGAGAGGGAGCTGCGGGGGCACGCGGACTGGATCTGGGGACTGGCCACCACCCACGTCGACGGGCGTGCGGTGGCCGTGTCCGGTGACGCGTCGGGGGTCATGCGTGTGTGGGACCTCAAGTCCGGCGAGAGCCTTGGCTCCGCGGAGGCTCACGCGGGAGTGGTGAACGCGGTTGCCTGCACGCGTCTCGATGGCCGCCACGTGGCCGTCACCGTCGGAGACGACGGCATCCTGTGCACGTGGGACCTGCTCACCGGGCGGCGGATCAACACCCTGACGGCCCATTCCGGTGCGGCTCACGGCGTGGCCTGTGCCCGTGTCGGCGAGCGGGAACTGGCCGTCAGTGTGGGGGACGACGGTGCGATGCGGGCGTGGGACCTGTCGTCCACCGACGAAGTGGCCGTCCTGCCAGGTCACACCGGTGTGGTGAACGGAGTGGCAACCGGCCATGTCGACGGTCTGCCGGTCGCCGTCACAGTGGGCGACGACTACACGGTACGGGTGTGGAATCTGCACCAGCGGACCGAGATGCTGAGCTGGGCGACGCCCTATCCGGCGCGCGCGGTCTCTCTCGGCGACGACGGGGACTTCGTCGTCGGCACGGGGCACGAGATCGTCGCCTTCGAGATGGGTACGTCCACTGACTTCGACCGGCGCCGGCCGTTCTGACGCGCTAGACGGGGGATGCGATGGCACGTGTGGTGTGCGTACACGGCGTGGGCAAGCAACAGCTCGGTGAGCAGACGTTGCTGAGCCAGTGGGTACCGGCGCTGCACGACGGAATGCACCGGGCCGGTTCGCCGACGAGGCTCGCGGGATCCGACGTGACGATGGGTTTCTACGGAGACCTGTTCCTGCCGCCGGGGCAGCGTCTGGGCGGCGACGATCCTCACTACGAGTGGTGGGACGTGTCGGCCGGAGTGGAGACGGAGCTGCTGCTGGAATGGTGGGAGCACGCCGCTGCCGCGGAGCCGCAGGTCGTGGCTCCGGGCGCTCAGGACCTCCTCGCCGGTGTCGGTCCGCTGGTCCAGTCGGCGCTCCTCGCGCTGTCGGGATCGAGGTTCTTCGCGGGCCTCGCGGAGAAGGCGCTCATTTTCGATCTGAAACAGGTGGTCCGCTATCTTGCCGACCCCGAGCTGCGGGCCGCCGCGTGTGACCGGGTGCGGCAGATGGTCGGAACGGACACCCGTGTGGTCGTCGCTCATTCTCTGGGCAGCCTGGTGGCATACGAGGCGCTGTGTTCCATGCCTGAGCACGGCGTGCGGTCCTTCATCACACTGGGGTCCCCTCTGGGAATACCCAATCTGATATTCGACCGCATTCATCCGGCGCCCGAGCAGGGAGTGGGCAGATGGCCGGGGGAGCCTTCCTCCACCGCCTGGACGAATATCGCCGACGCCCGGGACGTCGTGGCCCTGGTGAAGGATCTCCGTCCCTGCTTCGGTCCGGACGTCGCCTGTCACTTGGTGCCCAATGGCTCCCACGTGCACGACGCCGTCCATTACCTGACCAAGAAGGAGACGGGGGCGGCGATCGCAGACGCATTCGGATGAAGTCCAGTGGCTGGATTACCCCTGGTAGTCTCATGCCGGTCAGGCGATTGTTACGGTGGGGCCGGGCGTTTTTCGCGCCGGCCTGCCATCGCGTAGGTGTCCTTCGGTCTGGGGCGAAAGGTTGGCAGGATGATTCGGAATGCAGATGCGCCTTGGTCCGCGTTTGCCCCGGACGCGTACATTGACATCAATTACCGGGCCTCCGGTGCGGTCGACCTGGAGATCGTGCGACTCATGCGCGATCACTTCAGCCGGAGTTTCGGCGGCTCCGCCGCCCACTCGGCGCGGGGTGTCGATGTGGGGGCGGGTCCGAACCTCTATCCGGCGCTGGCCATGCTGCCCTGGTGTGACAAGATCACCCTTCTCGAGTACGCGCTCCCCAACATCGCGTACTTGGAACAGCAGGCGTCCGGTGAGGGATTCGACGTGGTATGGGACGCGTTCTGGGAGGTTCTCGTCAAGGATCCGGCCTACCGGGCCGTCGAACCGAGGAAAAGGTTCGGCGAGATCGTCCGGGTGGAACGTGCCGACCTGTTCGACCTCGAGGACTGGCAGCGTTGGGACATGGGGACCATGTGCTTTGTCGCTGAGTCCATGACAGAGTGCCCCGCCGAGTTCGAGCGCGGCGTCCGCGCTTTTATGAACGTTCTGGAGGCAGGCGCGCCCTTTGCCGCCGCGTTCATGAAGGAGTCCGAGGGATACGTCGTCAAGGGGATCCGGTATCCGGCATTCCGGGTGGCTGCCGAGGGGGTCGAGAAAATCATGGGTGAGTACGCGGAGGGCCTCGTCGTGCATGATCTTCAGTACACGGTACGGGAGGGGCACGAGGGCATGCTGCTGGCGCTGGGAAGGCGTAAAAGTAATTGTTTCTGATGATAGTTGATGGGAATCATGCCTGAGATGCCGGTTCGCCGGCTTCTACGAGGGGTGCGGGGATGCAGATCAAGCCACGGCAGCACTTGCTGGAGCTCTGGCGGGCCGCGGCCCGTCACTCGTTCGAGGACGGCAAGCTCGTCTGGGGGGACACCGACGGGCTGAGCAGTGTCGCGGACGCGGAGCGGCTGCTGTGCCTGCTGTATCCCGCCACCGAGATCCCGGCGTTCCGCCTGGACCAGCCGGACACCACCGAGCGGGACGTGCTGCGCGCGCTGGAGCAGGTCGGCAGCCGGCTGGAGATCCCGCCGAACCTGATCACCGCGCTGACCCAGTTCATGCGCACCTACACCGGCCCCGACGACAGTCCCACCTTCGCCGGCGGCCCGTACTTCAAGCCCGCCGACGCCAACGAGGAACTCACCTACGAGCAGGGCAAGTTAGGCGTCGTCGACTCCTACTCCATGTCCGTCACGCTGTGTCTCGCCACCCTCGGCTTCCTGAAGGTCTACGAGAGCAGCACCACCCGTCCCGAGGTGCGCCGGGCACTCAGTGAACTGAGGGACGCCACCAACACGCGGCTGACCTCCGCGATGATCAGCCTGCTGCGCTCCTTCACCGTCAACGTCTTCGACGCCGAGTCCGAACAGGGCCGGCGGCTGATCCAGGTCATCGGGCAGAACCGGCACTCCGACCGGGCGGTGCTCCAGCAGTTCTCCCGCCGCTTCCGCCCGCTGCGCGCCACCATCATCGAGAGCCTCAGCCGCGGCATCCAGGTCGACGAGAGCATCCGCGACGAGAGCCAGCTCTTCGAGTGCGGCTGGGCCTGGGGCGTGGTGCGGGACGCGCCGCGGATCACCGACCTGGACGTCCAGGTACCGGGCCAGCCCGACGGCATCGCCGACCGGCTGCCCTACGTGTACTTCACCGTGGTCGCCCTGGACGGTATCCAGGACCTCTTCTCGGAGCGCACCCTCACCCTGGGCCTGCTCAACGCCGACCAGCAGAAACTCGCCGAGGCGCTCCGGCTGCGCTGGGAGCTCAGCCAGCAGTACTGGTCCGCCGTCGCCCGCTTCGGCAGCGACCGCTGGCCCCTGGAGGACCTCCCCTGGCAGACCACCGGACTGCGCCTGGAATCGGAGTACTTCTCCCTGACCGTCGCGGCCATCCTCGTCCACGACCTGGTCCGCCGGAAGGCCACCGACGACGACCTCACCCGCACCGTCGCCATCATGGAACGCCTGGCCGACCGGGGGCGCGTCACCAGCCGAATGACCAGGAACGACCCCGTCGTCCGGCTGCACGACCCGGGCGTGCTGATGCCGCTCGCCGGGTCCGAGCGCTCCGGGTCGCTCCTCCAGTGGCGGATGACCGACTTCTCGGCCCAGCTGCTCAAGCGGACCGTCCAGCTCGCCGAACTCTCCCGGAACATCGACGCCCAGGACCGGCTGCTGCGCCTCGCCGAGCAGACCTTCGAGCACCTGTGGAACCGGAGGATCGAGGAAGGTCCCGGCGCCGGCCTCTGGGACAACGTGCGGGCCGTCTACCCGGACGCGCACGGCATCACCCGCCGCCTGTCGTGGAGCGTCACCGAGCGCGTCACCGAGTGCCTGGTCGCTGCCCGCAACCTGTACGAGCAACAGCCCATCCGCAGCCCGGAACTCGCCGAGCTCGCCCGGGACCTGCTCAGCGAGGCCACCCACCTGTTCGGCAAGGAGCAGCTGGAGGCGTCCACCACCGCGGACGGGAGCCGCGGCCGGGCCATGCGGAGCATCGAGAGCCGCCTGGACCACGCCCGCGGTCTCGTCGACGAACGGCCCGCCACGGCCTTCGCCCTCGCCCTGCCGGTGCTGCAGGAACTCGACACCCTGGCCCAGGCCCGGGACGCCGCCGGGCAGGAGGGCTGAGCCGTGCTCGTCTTCGCCGCCTCCGACAAGGGAGGCACGGGCCGTTCGGTCACCAGCGCCAACCTGGCCTATCAGCGCGCCCTCACCGGCGACCACGTGGCCTACGTGGACTTCGACTTCGGTTCGCCGACCGCCGCCGCCGTCTTCGACGTACCCAGCGCGATGCGCGGCACCGAGGAACAGGGCCTGCACTCCTACCTCGAGGGTGAGGTCACCGAGCCCGCCGGCATCGACATCTGGCGGCAGACGGAGCACCCCGTGCTGCGCGCCCGGCAGAACCAGTCCGGGCGCCTGGTCCTCTATCCCGGCGACGTCGGCGGCGGCGAGTTCGCCACCGGCGAGGACGCCCTGGAACGGTGCATCGACCTGTTCCTGCGGCTCCACGGCGAGTTCGACCTCGTCGTGGTGGACCTGAGCGCCGGCCGGAGCTACGCCGTCGACCTGGTCCTGGCGGCCACGGCCCACCCCCGGATGCGCAACGTCCCCTACCGCTGGCTCGTCTTCCACCGCTGGACGCACCAGCACGTCATCGCCGCGGCCGGCCTCGTCCACAAGGAGAACGGCATCGTCCGCAGCGGCGTCGACCGCGGCCACGACGAGGAGACCCTGCAGGGCAACATCCGCTTCGTGCGCGCCGCCGTCCCCGACCCCGAGTCGCCCCTGTGGTCGCAGGTGTCGCACGCCCAGGAGGCCTGGATGCAGGCCTGCAACAAGGCGCTGCGCCGGCTCGCCGCGGACCAGCGCATCGGTGACAGCGTGGTCCTCGGCACCGTACCGCTGGAGCCCATCCTGCAGTGGCGCGAGCAGCTGATCACCGAGGACGACGTGCTCTCCACCCAGATCGCCAACAAGGAGACGCTGGAAGCGCTCGAGGAGATCGCCCGGCGACTGACCGACGACTCCCACTGGGGGCGGCCATGACGGAAGCGGTGTTCCGCGAAACCACCGCCGAACCACGGACCCAGTCGGTGCCCCTGGCCCATCTCTCCCTGGAGCTGGGCCACCTCTACATGGAGGATTTCGAAGCGGGGCCGGGCCATCTGCGCCGGCACCTCGCACGGGTGCGCCCGTGGGCGGAGGCGGCACGCGCCGCCGCGGCCGACCGGGCGGGCACCACCCGGCCCCGGGTCAGCACCTGCTTCCTCATCGACGACTACTTCACCCGCTTCTCCAGCCCCGCCGAACTCGTTCCCCTCCTGCTGGCGGAGGCCGACCGCGCCGGACTGCCCGTCGACTACCTGGCCCGCGAATCCGGCTGCGCGGTCGCCGGCAAGGTGCCGGTCGCGGAGGCGGTGGCCGGCCGCATCGTCGAGGAACCGCCGCCCGGCAGCTACGGCAACCGGCCCGCGGCGGCGGAGACCGGCTGGCTGGCCAACGGAGTGCGCAGCCCCACCGCGCGTGCCCCGCAGGCCATGAGGAAGGCGGCCGCCTGGCAGCCGCCCACCGAGACCGCGGCCCGCCGCCACTCCGTCTTCCTGGACGTCGAACTCTGGGACGACACACCTGACGGGCAGCGAGTGTGGTCCTGCCCCTTCCTGGCCGCCGTGTGGCAGCTCGCCCGCCTCGGACTGCTGCGCCACCAGGGCGACGCCGTCCTCGAACCGCACCCCCACACGGACTCCGGGTTCCCGGACGACTGGGACGAACTGCCCGCGCTGATACGGCTCAACCCGCGGGCGGCGCCCTTCGCCGCCTACCGGACCTGCTCCGTGCTGCCCAACCGCTTCCTGCCCGTCGAGCACGCGGTCCGGGTGATCCTCGACCAGACCGACGTGGACCCGGAAGCGCTGCGCCAGGTCGCCGAACGGTCCGCCCGCGAGGGCGTGCCCGTACCCCCCTCGGTGGCCGACCGCATCTCCTACCTCTTCTACGAGGGGTCCTGAGGTGCGGCCGGAGGACACCGCACCGCGTGCCGTACTGGACTGCGGAGAGGTCCGGACCTGCCTGCTGCCCGCCGGGCAGGCCCTCGACAGCCGTGCCGCCGCCCAACTGCTGCGCCTGCGCGCCGACGAGCGGGTCCTGGTGTCCGAACGCCCCAACGTGTACGGGCGTTCCCCCGACGTCCTCACCGGAGTCGACTGCCCGCTGCCCAGTTCCAACGGCGCCCGGGTCCGCGCGGTCGGTACGGTCGCGGCCCGGGCCGCGCTCACCGAGGGACGGGTCCTGCAGACCTCCGCGCACTTCCGGGTGACGGCGACGGGACCCGACCACCGCCGGCCCTGGGGCCACTACCTGGTACGGCCCGCGGTGGTCGAACCGTTCGGCAGGCTGCCCCGCGACGCGGTCGCCGAAGGGCTCCTCGGCGGCGGCCGGCACGGCGACCTCGATGTCGGGCTGATCGCCGCCGGACTGCAGACGCGGCTGCTGCGGCACCCGCTGCTCGACCAGCGGCCGCCGCTGAGGTCCCGGCCCACCCGGCTGCGCTGGGTGGCGGTGCCCGCGCGGGACGGCGACGGCCCGTCCCTCGAACGGTTCACCCTCGCGGAGGACGAGCTGCGCACCGTACGGCTGCGGGTCCCCGAGGGCACGGCCAGCGCCGACGTGGCCGCGCTCTGCGACGACCTCGCGCTGCACGACTGGCTGTTGACGACCCTGGTGCGCATCCTCGACGGCATCCGCCTGGGACCGGGGCTGCCGGGGCCGCGGCGCCGCCCGGCCGCCGCCGACGACCTGCCCGTCGTGGTCGGGGCGCTGCGGCCCGCCGTCGACCATCTGCTGCACCTGTGGATGCCCCGGGCCCGGGTGCCCGGGCACCTGGCCCCGCTGTGGGACGTGCTCGAGGACGAGCCCGGGTTCACCCGGCAGTGGCTCGCCCTCGTGCAGCGCGTCCGCGACCAGCTGACCCTGCACGCGATCCCTTCGGCCCGCCGGGAGGTGGAGCCGACGCCCTGATCCGACCCGGGGCGCCCACCGGTGGTGAGCGGTCCCGACCGGGCCCCACGCACATGTCCGCACCCCGAACCGACGCGTTTCCCGACGGGGGGAGAAGCGAGATGAGCACGGCACAGTCACCGCAACCCGAAGACACGGTCGGCCCGCCGGTCACCGTGGGCGCCTCCGACCGGCCGGACGGCCGCAGGCCACCCGGCAGGCCGTTACCGCCCCGCACCGCGCACACCCCGGAGCGGCCACCGGACGACACCGCGACGGGCATCCCGGACCGGGACGCCGGAGCCGGTCCGTGGCCCCGCACACTGCTGGCCGGCCTCGTCGCCGGTCTGCTCGCCTGGGGCGTCGCCGCGTTACTGAGCCCGGAGGACGGTACGACGCGGCAGCTCGGCGCCGCCGCCCTGTGCGCCGTCGCCGCGGTCGCCGCCCGGCACCTCCTCCTCGGCACGGACCGCACGGCGGAGGCACGGGCCCGGCGGGCCGAGCACCTGCTCGCCGAGACCGCCGCCACCGTACGGGACGGACTGCGGCGCTACGACGACGAACTGCAGAGCGGCCTGACCCGGCACACCGAGGACATGAAGGAGCTCGTCGAGACCCGCCTGGTGGCCCCGGCGCGCCCCGCCGAGCCGCATCCCGGGCCGGCACCGGAGTGGGTGCGTGTCGAGTCCGTGCCGGACCTGGCCACCAGCTTCGCCGAGGCCCTGTCGCCGGGTCTGCCGATCCTGTCCACCTTCGTCCGCCTGGAGATGCAGCGGGTGATCGGGCAGATGACGGATCTCAGCACCCTCATCGCGGAATGCCCCGGCGAGAACCACGACTGGCTGCTCACCCTCACCCGGGCCGCGGAGCACTCCATCTGCGCCACCAGCACCTCCGTCGACCGCGAGTTCTGGAACAGCGAACCCGCCAGCCGTTACCTGCACGCCCAGCGGGAGGCGATCGAGCACGGGGTCCCGGTGCGGCGGCTGTTCCTGCTGGAGAGCGCGCGGGAGCTGGACGACCGGCTGCTGCGGCTCTGCGAGGAGCAGCAGGTCCTGCACATCGAGGTGCGCGTGGCCGTCCTGCCGGAACTGCCGCCGCACCTGCTGCGGGGCACGACCAACGACTTCATCGTCTACGACGAGACGGTCTCCTTCGAGATCGACCAGGACCTGCGCGACGTCAACATCAGGACCCGGCTCATCGCCCGCCACGACCACGTCCAGGACCGCATGAAACGGTTCCGGGAGCTCTGGGACGCCGGCATGAGCCTGCGTGAACTGGAGGTGCGGGTCGACGACGAGGAGGACGGCACCTGGATGGTCGACCGGGCCTGACGGCGGGGGCCGCCGGGCGGTTCACAGGGTGTGGTGCAGCCAGCGCTGGATGGTGGTGTTGATGCTGCCGGACAGGGCGCTCAGGCTCTCGATGGCCTCGCGGTCCTCGGGGCGGGGCGGGATGCCGGCGGCGGTCAGGGCGGCGTGCAGCTCCAGCCGGCGGCGGTCGCGCGGGTCGATCGCGGTGTCGAGGCGCTGGGACGGGTTCGGCGGGGCCAGCAGGTAGTCGCCCTCGTGCGCTCCGGCGGGCGCGGGCCACCAGGGGGCGGCCGAGTCGTCCGTGAGGGCGCCGGGGTCGGTGAAGGCGTGGTGCGGGCCGTACTCGAAAGCGGTCGCGGTCATGGCCGGTCTCCTCACCAAGGGGTGTCGGTTCTGCTGGACAGGAGCGCGGCTGGGGGAGAACCGGTTGCGCCGGAGCGGAAACGTCACGCCAACGGCGTCATCGGCAGCTCATCGGCTTGCAGAGAAGTGGTTGCATAGATTCCGTTGCAGAGGTTTCTTTGCAACGCTACCTTTGTATCCATGGACGAGCCCACTGACCCGCAGGATCTCAGGATCCACAGTCTCGACGCCCGCTCGCTGCGCGGCCTGGCGCATCCCCTGCGTATGGAGCTGCTGAGGGCGTTGCGGCGCGACGGTCCGGCCACCGCCTCCCAACTGGCCGCCAAGCTGGGCGAGTCCAGCGGAGCCACCAGCTATCACCTGCGCCGGCTCGCGGCCCACGGGTTCGTGGAGGACGCACCGGAGCACGGCAAGGGGCGGGAGCGGTGGTGGAAGGCGGTGCACGAAGGGGTGCGCTTCGACGACGCCCTGCTCATGGACCGGGACCCGGAGGTCCGTGGAGCCGCCGACCTGTTCCTGCACGAGGTCGCGAACAACCACACCAGCGAGATCGCGACCTGGCTCGGCACCCGCGGCGACTGGTCCGAGGCCTGGCGCCGCGCGTCGGACACGAGCGACTGGACCCTGCGGCTGACACCGGAACTCGCCGAGGAACTCGTCCACACGATGCACGAACTGCTGGAGAGTTACCGCGCGAAGGAACCCGGTGGCGGTGCCCCGGACGCCGAGCGCGTGCGCGTCCACACCCACGTCTTCCCCGTCCACACGGACTGAGAGGTTGCCCGATGCATCCGCAGACGCACCCGGAGATCCATCTCGCCCTGCACCGCGTCCGCGCCGCCGGCCTCCACGCGGAGGCGGACGCGTACCGCCTCGCCGCCTCGGCGGGGCGCCCCCGGCGCCTCCGCGCCCGCCTCGGCCGGACCCTGGTCGACGTCGGTCTGCGCCTGGCCGCCGCCGCTCCCGGGCCGACGGCCCTCGCCCGCTAGCGGCAGTACAGGTCCCGGCCCGGGCGCTCGCCGGTGGAGAGGAAGCGGGTGACCGCTCGGTCACCGCAGGGGTTCCCTTCGGCGAGGTAGGCGTTGTGACCGGTGGAGTTCACCGTGATCATGACCGCACGGCCGCCGAACGCCTCACGGAGCTTCAGCGCGCCGCTGAGGGGCGTGGCCACGTCCCGTTCGTTCTGGACGAGGAGGACGGTGGACGGTCCCTGGCCGGTGATCCGCGTCGGGGCCTCGCGGGGCGGGTGGGGCCAGGCGGCGCACGGCAGCGCGTTGCGGGGCATGCCGGCGGTGAGCGGGTGCGTGGCCCGGCTCTCGGCGACGCCCTGTGCGTACTCGGCGGCCGACTTGGGCCAGGACACGTCGTTGCACAGCGTCCCGATGCCGACGGCGGTCACGTTCTGCAGGACCGCATCCGGCGGGGTGGCCGGCGCCGGCGGTACGGTGCCCTGCCCGGCCGCCCGCATCACCTTCGCGAGGGCCGCGTAGCGGCGCGGCTGGTAGAGGCTGTCCAGCATGGTCTGGCGCAGCACGTTGCCGTTCAACTCACCGGGGTTGGCGCCGGGCCAGGGGATCGGCTCGCGGTCCAGCCGGGCGGCGAGCCGCAGGAACAGCGGACGCACCTCGGCGGCCGTCTCCGCCACCCGGTCCGGGTTTCCGGGCGCCGACGCCCACGCGGCGAAGTGCGGGAACACGTCCTCGACGCCTTGCTCGTGCCCGGCGAGCCAGGCCCGCGCCACCCGGGCCGGGTCGGGGTCGTCGTTGCTGTCCAGCACGATCCGGTCCGTCCGGTGCGGGAACATCTGGCTGTACACCGCTCCGACGTACGTTCCGTACGAGACCCCCCACGCGGAGATCTTCCGCTCACCCAGTGCGGCGCGGACGCGGTCGAGGTCGCGGGCGTTGTCGCGGGTGCTGAGGTGCCGGATCAGTTCGCCGCCGTCGCGCAGGCAGGCCTGCGCCATGCGCTCGGCGGTGGCCATGTTCTCGTCGATCGAACCGTCCGGGGCGGGCCAGGGGCGCAGCTTCGTCAGCGCCAGGTCGTCGTGTTCCAGTCCGCAGTCGACGGACGTGGACGGGGCGAGACCGCGCGGCGCGAACCCGATCAGGTCGTACCGGTCGCGGACCTTCCGCGGCAGCTTCTGCCCCTTGCCGGAGGGGTCACCGAGGCTGGAGCCACCGGGCCCGCCCGGGATGAGGAACAGCGCGCCGCGCCGCACCCGGCCGTCCTCGGCGGGGATCCGGGACAGCGCGAGGGAGATCTGCCTGCCGTCGGGGGCGGCGTGGTCCAGGGGGACCTGGAGGGTGGCGCACTGCTGACGGGGGTCGGCGGCACCGGTGCCCTCGCAGGGGCCCCAGGCGAGCGGTGGCCGGAGCTCGTCACCGGTGGCGGGACCGGGTACGGCTCCTGCGGCCAGGGGTGGGAGCAGGGCGACGAGGAGGGCGACGGGGACGGCCGTCAGGGCGAGGTCGCGCAGGGTCGATGACATGCCTACGAGCGTCCCGGCGTCGCGCCGATGTCCCCATCCGGGCAACTGCCCTGTTCCTCCGGTGGTTTACCCCCGGGTGGACCGGGGGCGCACCCCTCGGCCGGGGCGCGGAGCCATGACGCCGGCGGAGAGGAACGCCGTCCAGGCGGCCGACCCGACGACGATCACCGGCCCGCCGGCGTCCAGCTTGCTGTCCCGGACGGGAACGACACCGGGGACTCCGTCGGCGACTTCGAGGCACTCGCCTCCGTTGCCGTCGCTGTAGGTGCTCTTGCGCCAGCTTGCGTTACTCAGTTCGTACTCACGCATCGTCTGAAGTCCTCCGCTGCCGACTCGATCAGGGCCAGCGATGCTTCCGGCGGAAGCGCGGCGGCCCTGATCAGATCGTATGTCGAGGTCGCACGCTTCACCACGGCCGGATCGTCCAGCAAATTGCCCGAATACACTGCTTCTGTATAGGCCGTGGGTGGCGCGTCGTCGAACTCCATCAGCCGCAGCGTTCCGTTCATGACCGCGTATGCGCCGACCTTGTACGGCAGCACCTGCACCACCACCGTCCGCTCCCGTGTGAGCGCCGCCACGTGCTCCAGTTGCCGTGCCATGCCGATGAGTCCACCGACCGGGATACGCAGTACGTGCTCGTGGAGAACCACCCAGTAGGTGGGCCGTTTCGCGTCCTTGAGGAGAAGTTGGCGCTCCATTCGGCCCGACACCTTGTTCTCGATGTGCTCGTCCGACGCGAAGGGGTTCATCGCCAGAGTGACTGACCTCGCGTACTCCGGCGTCTGCAGCAGTCCCGGAACCAGCGCGGGCGCGAAGTCGCAGATCTTGGTCGCCTGCGCTTCCAACTCCGCCGCCTTCGCGAAGTATTCCGCGTACCGGCGGTCGTCGATCAGCTTCCTGCACAGCCGCTCGAAAATACCGTCGGTTTGCAGGGTCTCGTCGATGCGCTGGGCCACGTCCCATTGGGGTTTTCGGATGGCCTGTTCGAACTGGCCGATGTAGCCGCCGGAGACGAACACCCGTGTCCCCAGTTCCACCTGCGTGAACCCGGCGTCCTCGCGGCGCCGCTTCAGCTCCGCGCCGAAGAACTCCCACGCCGCCTGGCGAGAACCGTTGGCCATTGTTAACCCCTTTGTGCAGCCCCGCATTTGTAGGGCGTGAACCCCTTCCGAGTGTAAGCACGCAGCGTCACTCTTGAGATACGAAGAGTGAAGGTCGATGGGAAAGGGAATCAGCGTGACGGCACGACATGCGGCGCACTGCGTCGAGGAAGCGGAGGAAGTGGTGAAGGAATTGCGGGCGGCACTCGCGAAGGCCGGAATTTCCCTGCCGTCACTGGGTCTCGACCCGGTGAGTCTTGCGCGGGAGGCGCCCTGTCCGCTCGTCGAATTGGGGCGGTGTTCCGTCGAGACCGCGCGGAGGATCGCGGCGGCGGTGTCGCGGTGAAGCCGCCCGTGGGTGCGCATGTCGTGGACACCGGGACCGAGCGGATCGGCATCGTCATGGGGTACGAGGGCCCCTACGTCCAGCTGAGACCGTACGGCGGCGGCCGGGAGTGGGACGCCGATCCCGGCGTCGTGCGGCGCGCGACCCCGGCCGAGCGGCTGCGCGCGGCGACCGCCTACGTCAACGCGCGCAGCCGGGGGGAGCTGTCCTGACGCGGGTCACAGCGGCCAGTTGCGCAGGGCTGCGTCGGCCATCTCCTGGAGCTCGTCGCGGCCGACACCGCCGGCGGCCTGGACGGCGATGCCGAAGGCGAGGGTGGTGACGTAGCGGGACAGCAGTCCGGGGTCCGTCTCCGGCGGCAGTTCGCCCTCGTCGACGGCTCGCCGGAACCGGTCCCGCAGGCGGACGCAGCCGTCGTTGCGCCAGGCGGCGAGGAGGTCGCGGACCGCCTGCGCGGAGTCACCGGTGGCCAGGGCGCCCTGGACGCCCAGGCATCCCCGGGGGTGTGCCGGGCGGGTGGTGGTGCGGATGGTGCCCGCCAGGATCGCGGTGGCGGTGCGGTGCGCGGTCGGCTCGTCCAGGGCCCGGGCGAGGTAGGCGCTCGGGCCCTCGGTGTAGCGCTCCAGGGCCTTGCGGAACAGCTCCTCCTTGTTGCCGAAGGCCGCGTACATGCTGGTGGTGGAGATGCCCATCGCGCCGGTCAGGGTGGCCAGGCTGGCGCCTTCGTAGCCCTGTTCCCAGAAGACCAGCATGGCGCGTTCGAGGGCCTCGTCCGTGTCGAATCCCCGGGGTCGGCCGATGGGGCCGCTCTGCTTGGTTGCCACGCCCTCAGCCTACCTCTTCCGCATCGGTCGCTACAGAAGTGCTACCGTTCCGACTTCCGCATCGATCGATGCGGAACCTTGGGAGGGAACACTCATGGGACTGCTCGAAGGCAAGACCGCCGTCGTCACCGGCGGCGGGACCGGAATCGGCCTGGCCAGTGCCGTACGGCTGGCCGAGGAGGGCGCGCACGTCTTCATCACCGGGCGGCGCGAGGCCGAACTCGACGCGGCCGTCGAGGTGATCGGCCCGGAGGCCACCGCGGTGGCCGCCGACATCTCGGACCCGGCCGCCCTGGACCGGCTCTACGACGCGGTCCGCGGCAGGGGGCGGGGGCTGGACGTCCTGTTCGCGAACGCCGCGGTCGCCGAGTTCGTGCCGCTGGAGGCGATCACCGAGGAGCACTTCGACCGGCACTTCGACATCAACGTCCGGGGCACGCTGTTCACCGTGCAGAAGGCGCTTCCCCTGCTCAACGAGGGAGCCTCGGTGATCCTCAACGGATCCACCAACGTGGACGCCGGCGACGAGGCGTTCGGCCTGTACGCGGCGAGCAAGGCCGCCGTCCGGTCGTTCTCCCGGACCTGGGCCAACGAGCTCAAGGGGCGCGGTGTCCGGGTCAACACCATCACGCCCGGCCCGGTGGACACCCCCGGCCTGACGGGACTGGCTCCCGACGCGGAACAGGCCGCGGGCCTCAAGACCCACCTGGCCACCCAGGTGCCGCTGGGACGGCTCGGGCGCCCGGAGGAGGTCGCCGCGGCCGTGGCCTTCCTCGCCTCCGGGCAGAGCAGCTTCATCACCGGTTCGAGCCTGTACGTCGACGGCGGCCTGAACCAGATCTGAGGTCCCCCGTGGTGCGTCCGGGCGGGGGCCGGGCGCACCTGCGGGCACGGGGCGGTGCCCGCGTACGGGAGAATGGGTCCATGAGTCTGTTCCGCGACGACGGCATCGTGCTGCGCACCCAGAAGCTGGGGGAGGCGGACCGGATCATCACCCTGCTCACCCGCGGTCACGGCCGGGTACGCGCCGTGGCGAGGGGGGTGCGCCGGACGAAGTCGAAGTTCGGCGCCCGCCTCGAACCGTTCTCGCACGTGGACGTGCAGTTCTTCTCCAGGGGCAGCGAACTGGTCGGGCGCGGGCTGCCGCTGTGCACCCAGAGCGAGACGATCGCGCCGTACGGCGGCGGGATCGTGACGGACTACGGGCGCTACACCGCCGGGACGGCCATGCTGGAGACGGCCGAGCGGTTCACCGACCACGAGGGGGAGCCGGCGGTGCAGCAGTACCTGCTGCTGGTCGGGGCCCTGCGGACGCTCGCCCGGGGCGAGCACGCGCCGCCCCTCGTGCTCGACGCGTTCCTGCTGCGCTCCCTCGCCGTCAACGGGTACGCGCCGACCTTCACCGACTGCGCGAAGTGCGGGATGCCCGGACCGAACCGGTTCTTCTCGGTCGCGTCCGGCGGTTCCGTCTGCGTCGACTGCCGGGTGCCCGGCAGCGTCGTACCCTCACCGCAGGCCCTGGAACTCCTCGGAGCGCTGCTTACGGGAGACTGGGAGACCGCGGACGCGTGCGAGGCGCGCTACGTCCGGGAGGGGAGCGGGCTGGTGTCCGCCTACCTGCACTGGCACCTGGAGCGCGGGCTGCGCTCGCTCCGGTTCGTCGAGAAGTGACGCGCGCAGCGCACAGCCAGAGGAGACGAGAGGCACATGGTCGTACGCGGGTTCCTGGGGCGTCAGCGCCGGGAGTACAGGACGCCGGAACCGCACCCGTCGGGCGCGCGGCCGCCGAGGCTCCCCGGGGAGCTGGTCCCGAACCACGTGGCGATCGTCATGGACGGCAACGGGCGCTGGGCGAAGGAGCGCGGGCTGCCCCGCACGGAGGGGCACAAGGTCGGCGCCGAGCGGGTGCTGGACGTGCTCCAGGGCGCCGTCGAGATGGGTGTGGGGGCGATCTCGCTGTACGCCTTCTCCACCGAGAACTGGAAGCGCTCCCCGGACGAGGTGCGCTTCCTGATGAACTTCAACCGTGACTTCATCCGCAAGACCCGTGACCAGCTGGACGAGCTGGGGATCCGGGTGCGGTGGGTCGGGCGGATGCCCAAACTGTGGAAGTCGGTGGCCAAGGAGCTCCAGATCGCGCAGGAGCAGACGAAGGACAACGACCGGCTGACCCTGTACTTCTGCATGAACTACGGCGGACGCGCCGAGATCGCCGATGCCGCGCAGGCGCTCGCGGAGGACGTGAGGGCCGGGCGGCTCGACCCGTCGAAGGTGAACGAGAAGACCTTCGAGAAGTACCTGTACTACCCGGACATGCCGGACGTGGACCTGTTCCTGCGGCCGAGCGGTGAGCAGCGCACGTCCAACTACCTGCTGTGGCAGAGCGCCTACGCCGAGATGGTCTTCCAGGACGTGCTGTGGCCGGACTTCGACCGGCGGGACCTGTGGCGGGCCTGCCTGGAGTTCGCCTCCCGCGACCGGCGGTTCGGCGGGGCCATCCCGAACGAGGAACTGCTGGCCATGGAGGGGCGCCAGGAGTCCTGAGCGGGCGTGCGCGCCGGGAGGGGTCAGCGAGGCGGGCCGCGCCGCCCCGTGCGCCGAGGGTGCGGCGGGGTGGGTGCTGCCGGGGGCGTGGGGCACCCGCGCCGCCCGGCGACGGCGGGTGCCCGCCACCCTCACCCACTCCCGGCCCGGCACGAGCGGGGGATCCCCGGGCGGTCCGTGCGCGGGGGCGCTACGCCGCCGCGCACTCCGCGCAGGTGCCGAAGATCTCCACGGTGTGGGCCACGTTGACGTAGCCGTGTTCGGCCGCGATGGCCTCGGCCCACTTCTCCACGGCCGGGCCCTCGACCTCGACCGCCTTGCCGCAGGTGCGGCAGACCAGGTGGTGGTGATGGTCGCCGGTGGAGCAGCGGCGGTAGACGGACTCGCCGTCCGCGGTGCGCAGGACGTCGACCTCGCCCGCGTCGGCGAGGGACTGCAAGGTGCGGTACACCGTGGTGAGTCCGACCGAGTCGCCCTTGTGCTTGAGCATGTCGTGCAGTTCCTGCGCGCTGCGGAACTCGTCGACCTCCTGGAGGCAAGCCGCCACGGCGGCGCGCTGCCGGGTGGCGCGGCCCTTCACGGGCGGTCCTGCGGTCGTCACGGGATTGCCTCCTCACGTCTGGCCTCTGCCCGGGCCATTGTGCCAGCCCGGGCGGAGGAGAGTCGGGCGCCGTCCCCCTGGAGGGTGTCCGACACATTCCCGCGGCGTCGCGATCATGTGCCGGACACCTGCTAGTCGGCCGTGCGGCCGGCCGGAATCGCGCACTCCGCCGGATCGCCGCCCGGATGGGCGGCGGCGAGCGCCCGGGCGCGGCGGCGGGCCAGCGGGGCGGCCAGCGCGGTCAGCGCGATGAACGCGGCGATGGTCAGCAGCACGATCGTCGCGCCGGGCGGCACGTCCTGGTGGTACGAGGTGACCGTGCCGCCGATGGTCACGGTCACGCCGATCGCGACGGCGATGGCGAACGTGGCGGCGAAGCTCCGGGTGAGCTGCTGGGCCGCCGCGACCGGCACCACCATGAGCGCGCTCACCAGCAGCAGGCCGACCACGCGCATCGCGACGGAGACCGTCACGGCCGCCGTGACCGCCGTCAGCAGGTTGAGGAACCGCACCGGCAGGCCCGTCACCCGCGCGAACTCCTCGTCCTGGCTCACCGCGAAGAGCTGCTTGCGCAGACCGACGGTGACGAGCACCACGAACGCGGCCAGCACGCAGATGGCGGTGACGTCGGACTCCGAGACCGTGGACAGGGAGCCGAAGAGGAAGGAGGAGAGGCTGCCGGTGGAGCCGCCGGGGGCGAGGTTGATGAACATCACGCCGCCGGCCATGCCGCCGTAGAAGAGCATCGCGAGGGCGATGTCGCCGCGGGTCTTGGCGTACCAGCGGACCAGTTCCATGAAGACGGCGCCGAGGACGGAGATCAGCGTCGCCATCCACACCGGGGACCAGCTGAGCAGGAAGCCGAGGCCGACGCCGGTCATGGCGACGTGGCCGATGCCGTCGCCCATGAGGGCCTGGCGGCGCTGGACCAGGTAGATGCCGACGGCGGGGGCGGTGATGCCGACCAGGACGGCGGCGAGCAGTGCCCGCTGCATGAAGGCGTAGTCGAGGATCTCCATCAGCTCAGCAGTCCCGTACGGATCGGTTCGGCGCCCGCGGGGGCGTGCGGGTGGACGTGGTCGTGGCCGGGCAGGGCGTGCTGGCCGACGGCCTTCGGGGGCGGGCCGTCGTGCACGACGCAGCCGTCGCGCAGCACGACCGCCCGGTCGATCAGGGGCTCCAGCGGGCCCAGTTCGTGCAGGACCAGCAGGACGGTCGCACCCTCGGCCACCTGGCCCCTCAGGGTCTTCGCCAGGACCTCCTGGCTGGCCAGGTCGACGCCCGCCATCGGCTCGTCCATGATCAGCAGTTCGGGGGCGGCGGCGAGCGCGCGGGCGATCAGGACCCGCTGGTGCTGGCCGCCGGAGAGGGCGTCGACGGAGTCCTTGGCGCGGTCCGCCATGCCGACGAGGTCCAGGGCGTGCCGTACGGCCTCGCGGTCGGCCTTGCGGAAGAGACCGAAGCGGGTACGGGAGAGGCGGCCGGAGGAGACGACCTCGGTGACCGTGGCGGGCACGCCTCCGGCGGCGGTGGTGCGCTGCGGGACGTAGCCCACGCGCGCCCAGTCGCGGAACCGGTGCCGGGCGGTGCCGAACAGCTCGATCCCGCCGGCGGTGACCGGCACCTGGCCGATGACGGTGCGCACGGCCGTCGACTTGCCGGAGCCGTTGGCGCCGAGCAGGGCGACGACCTCGCCGCGGCGCACGGTGAGGTCGATGCCGCGCAGCACGGGGCGGGCGCCCAGCTCGGCGCGGACGCCCCGCAGGGAGATGACGGGTTCGGTCGTCGTCATGCCGTCCTCCGGTGGTGTGCCGCTCACTTGGCGCCCAGGGCCTTCTGCAGGGCCGCGAGGTTGGCCTCCATGACCTGGAAGTAGTCCTCGCCGCGGGAGTCGTCGGTGATGCCCTCGATCGGGTCGAGGACGTCCGTCCTGAGTCCGGCGTCGGCGGCGAGGGTCCTGGCGGTCCGGTCGCTGACGAGGGTCTCGTAGAAGACGGTGGTGACGCCGTCGGCCTTCGCGGTCTCCTGGAGTTCCTTCACGCGGGCGCCGCTGGGCTCCGACTCGGGGTCCAGGCCGCTGATGGCCTCCTCGGTCAGGCCGTAGCGTTCGGCGAGGTGACCGAAGGCGGCGTGCGTGGTGATGAAGACGCCGGTCCTCCGGTCCGCGAGGCCGGTCTCGAACTTCTCGTCCAGGGCGTTCAGCTTGCCGACCAGGGCGGCGGTGTTCTTCTTGTAGTCGGCGGCGTGGTCGGGGTCGGCCTTCTCGAAGGCCTTGCCGACTCCCTCGGCGACCTCGGCGTACTTGACCGGGTCGAGCCAGACGTGCGGGTCCTGGCCCTCCTCGTGCTCGTGGTCGTGGCCGTGCTCCCCGTCCTCGTGGCCGTGTTCGTCCTCGTGACCGCCGGACTCGGCGGCGTGGGACTCCAGGGAGGTCAGGGTGGCCGCGTCGATCTTCGTCCTGATCCCGGACTGGCCGATGGCCTCGTCGACGGTGGGCTGGAGGCCCTTGAGGTAGAGGGCCGCGTCGGAGTCCTGGAGCCGCGCGGTCTGCTTGGCGCTGATCTCCAGGTCGTGCGGCTCCTGGCCGGGCTGGGTGAGACTGGTGACGCTGACGTGCTCGCCGCCGATCTGCTCGGCGAGGAAGGCCATCGGGTAGAACGACGCGACGACGTCGAACTTGTCGGTGTTGCCCGCGGCGGAACTGTCGGAGGAGCAGGCGGTGAGGCCGCCGAGGCCGAGGGCGGTGACCGCGGCCAGGGCGGCCGCGGATATGTGGCGTCGTCGTACGTTCATGACACTCATTTTCAACTAATATGGAAACCGTTGTCAACAAAGCACGTGAGGGGCCTGTAGCGGACACCGAATTGGTCGCGGGGCAGGCCACGCCGGTAGCCTGAGTGCTTCGCTGGAAGCAATCTCGCTTCGTCGCCCGTCGTCGTAATGAAGAGAGCACCGTGGCCGCCGACAAGATCGACACCATCGTCAGCCTGAGCAAGCGCCGTGGCTTCGTATTCCCCAGTAGTGAGATCTACGGCGGTACGAAGGCCGCCTGGGACTACGGACCGCTGGGTGTCGAGCTCAAGGAAAACCTGAAGCGCCAGTGGTGGCGCTACATGGTCACCTCGCGCGAGGACGTGGTCGGCATCGACTCGTCCGTGATCCTCGCCCCGGACGTGTGGGTCGCCTCCGGTCATGTCGCGACCTTCACGGACCCGCTGACCGAGTGCACCTCCTGCCACAAGCGGTTCCGCGCGGACCACCTGGAGGAGGCGTACGAGGAGAAGAAGGGCCGCGCCCCGGAGAACGGCCTCGCCGACCTCAGCTGCCCCAACTGCGGCAACAAGGGCACCTTCACCGAGCCCAAGCAGTTCTCGGGCCTGCTCTCCACCCACCTCGGCCCGACGCAGGACTCCGGCTCCGTCGCCTACCTGCGTCCCGAGACCGCCCAGGGCATCTTCACCAACTTCGCCCAGGTGCAGACCGCTTCGCGCAAGAAGCCGCCGTTCGGCATCGCCCAGATGGGCAAGTCCTTCCGCAACGAGATCACGCCCGGCAACTTCATCTTCCGCACCCGCGAGTTCGAGCAGATGGAGATGGAGTTCTTCGTCAAGCCGGGCGAGGACGAGCAGTGGCAGGAGTACTGGATGGAGCAGCGCTGGAACTGGTACACCGGTCTCGGCCTGCGCGAGGAGAACATGCGGTGGTTCGAGCACCCGAAGGAGAAGCTCTCCCACTACTCCAAGCGCACCGCTGACATCGAGTACCGCTTCCAGTTCGGCGGCAGCGAGTGGGGCGAGCTGGAGGGTGTCGCCAACCGCACCGACTACGACCTGGGCGCCCACTCCAAGGCGTCCGGCCAGGACCTCGCCTACTTCGACCAGGAGGCCGGCGAGCGCTGGACGCCGTACGTCATCGAGCCGGCGGCCGGTGTCGGCCGGGCCATGCTCGCCTTCCTGCTCGACGCCTACGTCGAGGACGAGGCGCCCAACGCCAAGGGCAAGATGGAGAAGCGGACCGTGCTGCGGCTCGACCACCGCCTCGCGCCGGTGAAGGCGGCCGTGCTCCCGCTGTCCCGCAACGCCGAGCTGTCGCCGAAGGCGAAGGGGCTCGCGCAGGCGCTGCGGCAGAACTGGAACATCGAGTTCGACGACGCCGGTGCGATCGGGCGCCGTTACCGCCGCCAGGACGAGATCGGCACGCCGTTCTGCGTCACGGTCGACTTCGACACGCTGGACGACAACGCGGTGACCGTGCGCGAGCGCGACACCATGAAGCAGGAGCGCGTCTCGCTGGACCAGATCGAGGGGTACCTGGCGGCCCGTCTGATCGGCGCCTGAGACTCCGGCCGGATGCCGGGTCCCCGCGTGGAGCGGGGGCCCGGCTCCGTCGTTCTCACAGGTCGAGGTCCACGTAGAGCGCGGCGTGGTCGGACGCCGCGTCGGCCTTGGACGTCACGGTGTCGAAGGACTTGATCTCCTCGTGGAAGATCCCGCGCGTCTCGAGTCCCACGTGCTGCACCCGCTGCCACAGCGGCGGCGGGAGGAGCAGGTAGTCGATCTTGTCCCGCTCCGACTTGCACGCTCCGAAGGTGCCGGGGAGCCCCCGGTAGGCGGGGTGGCTCATCACGTCGCGCAGACCGGTGTCCCGCAGCACCGCGGCCGTCTCGCTCTCCGGGTCGTCGTTGAGGTCCCCGGCGACCATGACGTGGGGAGTGCGCTCCAGCACGGCGCGGTGGATCTCCGCGACACGCTTCGCCTGGGCGAGCCGCAGCTCGGGGTCGTCGCGGGACTTGCTCTTGAGGTGGTTGCCGAGGATCACGAGCGAGGTCCCGTCGAGCCGGATCTCGAACTCGGGGCAGTCGCGGCTGAAGAGCCGCTGGTCGGGACGGGCCGGGTTGGTGTCGAAGAGGTGGGACCGCACGGACGTGATCGGCTCACGGCTGAGGACGCCGACGTCGATGCCCCGGCTGTCGTTGCCGTCGACCAGCAGGTTGTACGGGTAGGGCCGCCTGCCGAACGCCCCGGCCAGCACCTGGGTGTTGAAGCGCTCCAGGGTGAGCCGGTCCTCCACCTCCACGGTGAGGAGGATGTCCGCGTCGACCTCCGCGACCACCCGGCCGGTGTTGCGCACCACGTCGATGTCGAGGTCGTCCTTCCCCAGTTCGGCCCAGCCGGCCCATGAGGTACGCCCCGCGGCGGTGACCTCGACCCTGGTGTTCTTCCCGGAGCCGGACGTCCTGAACAGCCCCGAGTCCTTGCCCGGGCGGGACTGGTTGACGTAGATCGGCGGCGGGTTCTTCGGATCGGTCTCGTACGCCCGGTGCTTCTCGACGAGCCGGGCGATCTCCGCCTTGTCCCCGTCGCGGTACGCCAGCAGGTCGAGGAGGGCGACCAGTTCGGCGAAGTCGCCGAGGACCTCCTCGCGCCGCGCCGCGTCCTCCAGGCGGAAGACCGTGGGCCGGCGGAAGACGTTCTCCATGTTGAAGGTGGCGATGCGGATGCTCATGACGCCTCCTCGGGCGGCGGCGCAGGAGTGCCGCGCGGCCGGCGGCAGGCGCCGCCGAGAGCTGCCCGCCGACACCCTCCATTGTCCGGGTGGCGGGGCGTCCCGTCCTGACGGGCGGCGGCCCGCTCAGGCCGCCGTCGGGTCCACCGTGGCCTGGTGCGCCTCCGTCAGGTGCTCCTGCGCCTTGAGCCACGGCAGGAACTGGGCGCCCTGACGCCAGCCGCAGGTGTCGCACCTGATCGTGCGCTGTACGCCGGTGCGTTGGACGTGGACGGTGTGCTCTCGGCCGTGCAGGTCCCAGCGGCTGACTTTGCTGGTGTCGATCTGCGGCATGGTGCCTCCGGCGGTTCGGCAGGGCGTTGGTGTCGCCGTTCCTTGTGCCCCCGTTCGGCGACGACAAGGAGTGTGCCGCAGAAGTGAGTTCGGCGGGGGTGATTCGGCGGGGGCCGGGGCTTGGGTCCGCGCGGCCCGGCGCGGGCCGGTTCAGGTGGTGGCGCCCGTGGTGCGGGGGGCCTCCGCCGACGCGAGGTTCCTCGCGGCCCGCTCCGCCGTGCCGCGGGCCCAGCGGCCCGAGGTGAGGGCGCCCACCACGAGGACCGCCAGGCCGCAGACGGTGAGGATCCACCAGGCCGGCCGTGCCGCCGTCACGAACGCCTCCGCGTACGACGACGAGCCCACCCCCGCCGCCAGCACCGCGCCGACGACCGCCACCCCCAGCGCCTGGCCCAGCTGACGGCTGGTGGACGCGACCGCCGAGGCCACCCCCGCCTGCGCGGTCGGCATGCCGGAGACGGCCGTGTTGGTGATCGGGGCGTTGACGAAGCCGAAGCCGACGCCGAAGAGGACGTACCCGAGGAAGAGGGCCGGGTCGGACGTCTCGGCCTCGAAGAGGGCGAAGAGGAGCCCGCTCACCGTCATCGCCCCGCCCGCGATCAGCAGCGGCAGACGCGGTCCCCGGCTGCCGATCAGCCGCCCGGACAGCGGGGCGCACAGGAAGGTCGGGACGGCCATCGGGAGCATCCACAGGCCCGCGTCCAGCGCGCTCAGCCCTCGCACGTTCTGCAGGTACAGCGTCGACAGGAACAGGAACCCGCCGAGCGCCGCGAACGCGCTCACCGCTATCACGGTGGCCCCGCTGAACGGAGCCGAGCGGAAGAAGCGCAGGTCGATGAGGGGTTCGCGACGGCGCGGCTCGTAGCGGAGGAGGGCGAGGAGGGCGGCCAGGGCCAGCACGGCGAAGGGGGCGATCGCCTGCGGGGAGGCGTGCGGGGCCTCGATGATCGCGTAGGTGAGGGAGCCGAACAGGATCATGACCAGGACCTGTCCGACCGGGTCGGCGCGGCGGGCCTTCGGGGCGCGGGACTCCGGGACGAAGCGCCGGGTGAGCAGCAGCGCGGCCAGGCCCACCGGGAGGTTGATCCAGAAGATGGCGCGCCAGCCGACCGACTCCACCAGCACGCCCCCGATCAGCGGACCGGCGGCCATGGAGATGCCGACGACCGCGCCCCACACCCCGATCGCCCGGGCGCGCTCGCGCGGGTCGGTGAAGGTGTTGGTGATGATCGACATGGCGACCGGGTTCAGCATGGAACCGCCGACCGCCTGCACCATCCGGAACACCACCAGCCACGACAGGTCCGGAGCCAGCGAGCACAGCGCCGAGCCGAGGGTGAAGACCACCAGGCCCGTCGTGAACACCCGTCTGCGGCCGATCCGGTCCGCCGTGGAGCCCGCGAGCATCAGCAGCGAGGCCAGGACCAGCGTGTACGCGTCGATGGTCCACTGCAGCCCCGAGGTGCTCGCGTCGAACTCCCGCTGCAGCGCGGGCAGGGCGACGTTCAGGACCGTGTTGTCCAGGCTCACGATCAGCAGGCTCATGCAGCAGATCGCGAGCACCAGCATGCGTCGGCCGTGGCTGAGCTCGGGCATGGTCGTCATCGTACGCCGATTTCAATAGTGCGGTTAACTAATGACCGCTACACGATCACCGTGCCGGGTACCCCGCGGCATGCGGGACAATGGGGGAATGCCCACGCCCTCGCCGACCGTGAACACCGTCCTGCCCATCGGCCCGCACGCGGTACGACCGCCCGTCGTGCTCGCGCCCATGGCCGGGATCACCAACGCCCCCTTCCGCACCCTGTGCAGGGAGTTCAGCGGGGGCAAGGGGCTGTTCGTCAGCGAGATGATCACCACCCGGGCGCTGGTCGAGCGCAACGAGAAGACCATGCAGCTGATCCGGTTCGACGCCGGTGAGAAGCCGCGCTCCATCCAGCTGTACGGCGTCGACCCGGCGACCGTCGGCAAGGCCGTCCGCATGATCGTGGAAGAGGACCTCGCCGACCACATCGACCTCAACTTCGGCTGCCCGGTCCCCAAGGTGACCCGCAAGGGCGGCGGCTCGGCCCTCCCCTACAAGCGGAACCTGCTGCGGTCCATCCTGCGCGAGGCGGTCGCCGGGGCGGGCGACCTGCCGGTGACGATGAAGATGCGCAAGGGCATCGACGACGACCACCTGACCTACCTGGACGCCGGCCGGATCGCCGTCGAGGAGGGCGTGACCGCCATCGCGCTGCACGGCCGCACCACCGCCCAGCACTACGGCGGCACCGCCGACTGGGACGCCATCGCGCGGCTCAAGGAGCACGTGCCGGAGATCCCGGTGCTCGGCAACGGCGACATCTGGTCGGCCGAGGACGCGCTCAGGATGGTGCGCGAGACGGGCTGCGACGGGGTGGTCGTGGGCCGGGGCTGCCTGGGCCGGCCGTGGCTGTTCGCGGACCTGGTGGCCGCGTTCGAGGGGCGGGCCGACGACCGTGCGCGGCCGGCCCTGAGGGAGGTCGCCGACACCATGGTCCGGCACGCCACCCTGCTGGGGGAGTGGCTCGGTGACGAGTCCCGCGGCGTGATCGACTTCCGCAAGCACGTCGCCTGGTACCTGAAGGGCTTCGCGGTCGGCTCCGAGATGCGCAAGCGGCTCGCGGTCACCTCCTCGCTGGAGGAACTGCAGGCCGGGCTCGACGAGCTGGACCTGGACCAGCCCTGGCCGGCCGGCGCCGACGGCCCGCGCGGCCGTACGTCCGGGAACAACCGGGTGGTGCTGCCGGACGGCTGGCTGAAGGACCCCTACGACTGCGCGGGGGTCGGCGAGGAAGCGGAACTCGACACCTCCGGCGGCTGATCCGGCGCCCCGCCGGTCAGTCCCCGGTGGGGTGCGGGACGGAGCCGAAGGCGGTCAGGAAGCGGTCGCGGAAGGCGTTCATCGGCCACACGGGCGCGTCCTTCGCCGGCCGCAGCCCGTCCGTCCAGTTCCAGCCGTCGGTCTTCTCCAGCACCTCCGGGTCCTTGGCGACCACCGTCACCGGCACGTCCCGGTTCGCGCCGTGACCGCTCACCTGGGCGATGGGCTGGTGGTCGCCGAGGAAGACGAGCACCGTGTCGTCGGTGCCGTAGCGCTCCAGCCACTCGGTGAGGCTGGTGACCGAGTACTGGATCGACCTGCCGTACTCCCGCCGGGACTCGGTGGAGTCGGCGATGACGTCGGCGGACTTCCGCCCCGCCTTCGCGACGGCGTCGAAGAGGGAACCGTCGCCGAGGTCGTCCCAGTCGACCATCTCGGGGAGCGGTGCCCACGGCTGGTGGCTGGAGGTGAGGATGATCTCCGACATCAGCGGCCTGGCGCGCGCCCTGCCGTGCTCCAGGCGCTCGTACGCCTCCAGGGCGTACTGGTCCGGCATGGGCGACCAGCTGAACTTCGGTCCCCGGTAGCCCAGGTCGAAGGCGTCGTAGACCTTGTCGAGGCCGTACCACTCGGCCTCCGGCCACGCCTTCTGCACGCCCGGCATGACGCCGACGGTGTCCCAGGCGCCGGTCTTGCGGAAGGCCTTGGTGAGGGTGAGGCGGTCGCCGTTGGTGACGGTGCGGTAGCGCTGCTGGTTGTCGATCCACAGGCCGGACAGGGTGGTGGAGTGACCGAGCCAGCTGCTGCCGCCGAACGTCGCCGAGGTGAGCCAGCCGCTGCGCGCCCGGTAGCCGGCCTTCGCGAGCGCGGCGGTCCGGGCGTCGACGGTCCCGGTGACGCCGGGCGCGATGAGCGGGTCCTCCAGGGCGCTGCGGCCGTAGCTCTCGATGAAGGCGAAGACGACGTCCTTGCCGCGCAGGTCCGGGACGAGCTGGTCGGGGGGAGTGGCGCCGAAGGCGTCCTCGCGGGCCTCCTTGGCGAACGCGGCCTCGTCGCGCAGGGTGTCCACCACGCGCCGGGTCTGCCCCTTCACCGCCTGCGCGGCCAGGTCGGAGGCGACCGGCACCCCGGCGACCTGCACCCCGAGCGCGGTGCAGGTGATCCACACGGTGCACGCGACGAGCGTGCCCCGGCCGGCGCGGGCGCGGTGCCGGGCCAGCAGGTCGCCCAGACGGACGGTGGCCAGCGCCATGACGGTCACCAGGAGCAGGGCGAGCAGGACGGCGCCGACGGCCGCGGCGTCGGCCGCGGTGTCGCCCATCGAGTCCTCCAGGTAGGACTGGGCGTCGTCGAGCAGCCCCCAGTCGAGTACGACGTTGAAGCCGCGGCCCAGGTACTCGCCGAAGCCGATGTCCAGCAGGTTGAGCACGGTCAGTACGCCGATCCCCGCCCCGTACAGCGCGGCCACGACGACGCGCGGCCGGCGGGGGAGGGCGAGCAGCAGCACGGCTCCGACGATCGCCTCGGCGGGGATGCGGGTGAAGCGGTCGGCGCGCACCGCCGGGGCGGTGTTGGGCAGCAGGAGGGCGCCGACGACCAGCACCGCGGCGAGGACGTGGACGGTCCACCGGAGGGTGCGGGCGGCGGTGGGGTGCGCGTCGCGTGCGGCACGCAGGCGTGTGCGGACGCGTGGGCGGGGCAGAGCGCGCAGGCGTGCGAGGACACGAGTGAAGGCGGGCAACCCGGAGGTTCCTTCCGTACCGAGGCCGGTGAGGAGGCGGACCCGGCGTGGGGGTCCGGGTCCGCCTCAGTTCCGTACGGGCGCGGCGGCCGGTGTGTTCATCTGACCGGGGATTTCCTGGGGAAGGGCGTGCGCCCGGGGGCTGCTCCGGCCGGGTGACCGGGACGTCCGCATGGTGAAATCCGCAGCCGTGTGGCAGCGTGATTCTCGCCACCCCTGATAAGGGTTGCGCTCAGATGAGCGGATCTTGAGCGAGTGCACTTCTCAAAGGTTGGCACTCAGTGCCATCCCTTGATCGTTCATCGAGCGAAATCAGACGTGGCCACAGTCGCTCACATGAGCGGCTACGGGGCCGGTGGGCGAGGTGACGCGTTCAAGAAGTGAAAACATTCGACGTCGACGGCTTGCCAAGCTTTGACTTTCAATCCGCTGGCGCACGAGTGGTTACAGGCGCATGACGCACAAGTGGACGTACCCAGACGCCTTTGATCTGGGTACATTCCTCGCCGTCAGGGCAGCCACCGCGTCCTCGAGGGAGTCGAGACCCGTGTCGGAAAACAAAGATCCCCACGTAGCCCAGCCGGGCACGAGCGTTGAGGGCGTGAAGTTCGTCTACGACTTCACCGAGGGCAACAAGGACCTCAAGGACCTGCTCGGCGGCAAGGGTGCCAACCTCGCCGAGATGACCAACCTGGGCCTTCCCGTCCCGCCCGGCTTCACCATCACCACCGAGGCGTGCAAGACCTACCTCGACAGTGGCGAGGAGCCCGCGGCACTGCGTGACGAGGTGAGTGCGCACCTCGACGCCCTCGAAGCGACGATGGGCAAGAAGCTCGGCCAGGCCGACAACCCCCTCCTCGTCTCGGTCCGCTCCGGCGCCAAGTTCTCCATGCCGGGCATGATGGACACCGTCCTCAACATCGGCCTGTCGGACAAGTCCGTGCAGGGCCTGGCCAAGCAGGCCGGCGACGACCGGTTCGCGTGGGACTCCTACCGGCGCCTCATCCAGATGTTCGGCAAGACCGTCCTCGGCGTCGACGGCGAACTCTTCGAGGACGCGCTGGAGGCGGCGAAGGCGGCCAAGAAGGTCACCGTCGACACCGAGCTGGAGGCCGCCGACCTCAAGAAGCTCGTCACCAAGTTCAAGAAGATCGTCAAGACCGAGGCCGGCCGGGACTTCCCGCAGGACCCGCGCGAGCAGATGGACCTCGCCATCAAGGCCGTCTTCGACTCCTGGAACGGCGACCGCGCCAAGCTGTACCGCCGCCAGGAGCGCATCCCGCACGACCTCGGCACCGCCGTCAACGTCTGCTCCATGGTCTTCGGCAACCTCGGCCCCGACTCCGGCACCGGTGTCGCCTTCACCCGCGACCCCGCCTCGGGCCACCAGGGCGTCTACGGCGACTACCTGCAGAACGCGCAGGGCGAGGACGTGGTCGCGGGCATCCGCAACACCGTGCCGCTCGCCGATCTGGAGTCGATCGACAAGAAGTCGTACGACCAGCTCATGCAGATCATGGAGACCCTGGAGAACCACTACAAGGATCTCTGCGACATCGAGTTCACCATCGAGCGCGGCCAGCTGTGGATGCTGCAGACCCGCGTCGGCAAGCGCACCGCGGGCGCGGCCTTCCGCATCGCGACCCAGCTCGTCGACCAGGGCCTGATCGACGAGGCCGAGGCGCTCTGCCGGGTCAACGGCGCCCAGCTCGCCCAGCTGATGTTCCCCCGCTTCGACGACGAGTACGCCCGCGGCGGGGAAGGGGTCGAGCAGGTCGGGCGCGGCATCGCCGCCTCCCCGGGCGCGGCGGTCGGCAAGGCGGTCTTCGACTCCTACACCGCCGTCAAGTGGTCCCGCTCCGGCGAGAAGGTCATCCTGATCCGCCGCGAGACCAACCCCGACGACCTGGACGGCATGATCGCGGCCGAGGGCATCCTCACCTCGCGCGGCGGCAAGACCTCGCACGCGGCCGTGGTCGCCCGCGGCATGGGCAAGACCTGCGTCTGCGGCGCCGAGGAACTCGAGGTCGACACCAAGCGCCGCCGGATGACCGTCCCCGGCGGGCACGTGGTGGAGGAGGGCGACGTCGTCTCCATCGACGGCTCCTCCGGCAAGGTGTACCTCGGTGAGGTCCCGGTCGTCCCCTCCCCGGTCGTCGAGTACTTCGAGGGCCGCATGCACCCGGGCGCCGACGACGCCGACGAGCTCGTCGAGGCCGTGCACCGGATGATGGCCTTCGCGGACCGCAAGCGCCGGCTGCGCGTGCGCGCCAACGCCGACAACGCCGAGGACGCGCTGCGCGCCCGCCGCTTCGGCGCCCAGGGCATCGGCCTGTGCCGCACCGAGCACATGTTCCTCGGTGACCGGCGCGAACTCGTCGAGCGGCTGATCCTGGCCGACACCGAGGTCGAGCGCGAGGAGTCGCTGAAGGCGCTGCTTCCGCTGCAGAAGCAGGACTTCGTCGAACTGTTCGAGGCCATGGACGGCCTTCCCGTCACCATCCGCCTGCTCGACCCGCCGCTGCACGAGTTCCTGCCCGACATCACCGAACTGTCGGTCCGTGTCGCCCTCGCCGAGTCCCGGCAGGAGCCGCACGAGAACGAACTGCGCCTGCTCCAGGCGGTGCACCGGCTGCACGAGCAGAACCCGATGCTCGGTCTGCGCGGTGTCCGCCTCGGCCTGGTCATCCCCGGGCTGTTCACCATGCAGGTGCGGGCCATCGCGGAGGCCGCCGCCGCCCGCAGGACCGCCAAGGGCGACCCGCGCGCGGAGATCATGATCCCGCTGGTCGGCACGGTCCAGGAGCTGGAGATCGTCCGCGAGGAGGCCGACCAGGTCATCGCCGAGGTCGAGGAGGCCACCGGCACCTCGCTGAGGCTCTCCATCGGCACGATGATCGAGCTCCCGCGGGCCGCGCTGACCGCCGGCCAGATCGCGGAGGCGGCCCAGTTCTTCTCCTTCGGCACGAACGACCTCACCCAGACGGTGTGGGGCTTCTCCCGGGACGACGTGGAGGCCTCGTTCTTCACCGCCTACCTGGAGAAGGGCATCTTCGGGGTGTCGCCGTTCGAGACGATCGACAAGGACGGTGTCGGCTCCCTGGTGAAGCTGGCCGCCAAGGCCGGCCGCGAGACCCGCCCCGACCTCAAGCTCGGCGTCTGCGGAGAGCACGGCGGCGACCCGGAGTCCGTCCACTTCTTCCACGAGGTCGGCCTGGACTACGTCTCCTGCTCCCCGTTCCGCATCCCGGTCGCCCGCCTGGAGGCCGGCCGCGCGGCGGTCACCTCGACGGGCAGCGACCACCGCTGAACCCCGGAGCCGTCGTCTGTCACCCGACCACCCTCACCGATCGGCGACGGCTCCGGATCACGAAAGGAGAGAGCGGCACCCGTGCGGGGGTGCCGCTCTCTCGCCTGTGTAGGGTCCGCTGCAGCCAGAGTCACGGGGCCGCGAAGGCCATGACACGGGGGGACGCAGTGCCGATACGCATGCGCAGGAGCACCATCAGACCGCTGAGCAGGATGGGCGGGTACGCCGTCGACCCGTGGCAGTCCGTGCGCCGCACGCTCGCTGTGGCGGGGTACGGGTGGCTGGCCGCGCTGGTCACCGGGTACGTCTCCTACCTGGCGCTCCGCTGGGTCTGGGTGCCCATCGCCGTGGGCGTGGTGCTGTGCCTGGCGTTCGTCGTCGCCCTCATCGTGCTGCACCGCGCGGCGTGGATCGCCCTGCTGTCCGTGGTGCCCGGGCTGTTCATCCTGGTCGGGGCCGTCCAGTACGCCCCCGAACTGGCGCTGGAGGTGCGCGGGGTGCGCGAGAGCGTGGTGATCGTCGCGGACGACGCGACCGGGAAGGACGGCAGCAACCACCGGTACACGCTGCGCACGGCGGACGGTGAGGAACTGACGGAGCGGCTGACCTACAACGGCTCCGCCTGGGCCCCGAAGGTGGGCGAACGGCTCGACGTCATCCGTGACCCGGAGGGCGTGGTGCCCATGGAGCAGGCGGACGAGGTGGACGCCGCCGGGCGGCTCGGCGCACTGGGCGCCGGGCTCGTGGCCTGGACGCTCATGGCGGTACTGGCCGGCTGGCGCGGGCACGTGCGCCGCCGGAAGGGCAAAACCGACTCCCTGCTGCTGTCCCTGTGAGCCGCGGGGGAGCCGGCCGGCCGGCTCCCCCGCGCCGGAGCGGTGTCAGCGGTTGTCGCGCCGCTTGCGGGCCGCGATCATCAGGCCGCCGCCCAGCAGCACCACGGCCGCGCCGCCCGCCGCGATGTAGGGGGTGGTGTCGCTCCCGCCGGTCTCGGCGAGGTCGGTGCCGCCGCCGCTCTGCTCCTTGTCGCCGGTGCTGCCGGTGCTGTCGTCCCGGGAGTCCGTGCCGGTCTCCTCGTGCGGCACGAAGTCCGCGGGCGGCCGGTCGCAGCCGACGCCGTCGTTGTCCCGGTCGAGGTGCTTGCCGTAGTGGTCGTCGCCCTTGGCGATGTTCTTGTACCCGTTCTCGTACGCCTCGGTGCAGTTCTCGAACGGGTGGTTGCCGTCGTGCGCCACGGCGGTGGCCGGTACGGCGGCCAGCGCGAGGGCGGCGAGGAGCGCGGCGGCGGAGGTACGGAACGGATTCATGGTGTGGAGCCCCCCAGATCGGGCGTAAGCGTGTGCTCGGTACGAGGGTGCCGAAGCTACTGGGGGGCGCGTGATGTGTGGGAGATATGAAGAACCCGTGATGTGAACGTTACGTGACGGAGGTGTGGCTCTCCGCCACGGCCTCGCGCCGGGCCCGGGACCTACAGCGGTACCGCCACCGCCTCGTACGCCGTCACCCGTACCGTCTCGTCGTCCAGGCACCGGCCCGACTCCAGGTCGAAGCGCTGCTTGAGCAGCGGGGAGGCGACGAACGGGCGGCCCCGGTGGGTGCCGGTCAGGCCCCGGGAGAGGACCGCGGCGCCGGTGAACGGGTCGCGGTTGTCGACGGCGAAGAGCCGGCCCGAACGGTCGGCGAAGACGGCGGCCTGACGGCCGTCGGGGAGGAGGGCCGCCACCCCGCGGCCCGGCAGCAGCGCGCTCAGGTCGCAGACCGTGAACCAGTCGTCCGCGAGGCGGAGCCGGACCTTCAGACCGGTGGTCTCCAGTGTCCGGTCGGTGGTCTCCAGTGTCGGGGTCATCGCGTGGCGGTTCCTTCCAGGACGTCGTCGGCGGGCCGCAGGCCGATGGCCAGCAGCGGCAGGTCGGGCTTCATCTGGTCGCGCTCGGGGACGAAGGCGACCACCGGGTCGGGGGTGTCGGGCGCGTTCACGAAGGACACGAACCGGGCCAGCTTCCCGGGGTCGCTGATGGTCTCGGCCCACTCGTCGCGGTAGTGGGCGACATGGGCGGCCATCAGGTTCTCCAGTTCGTCGCAGATGCCGAGGGAGTCGTGCACCACGACGTCCCGCACGTGGTCCAGGCCGCCGGGGATCCGGTCCAGCCAGACGCTGGTGCGCTCCAGACGGTCGGCGGTGCGGATGTAGAACATCAGGAACCGGTCGATCAGCCGGACGAGTCCGGCGTCGGAGAGGTCCTGCGCGAGCAGGTCCGCGTGGCGCGGGGTGGCGCCGCCGTTGCCGCCGACGTAGAGGTTCCAGCCGCTGGCGGTGGCGATGACGCCGAAGTCCTTCGACCGGGCCTCCGCGCACTCGCGCTGGCAGCCGGAGACCGCCGACTTCAGCTTGTGCGGGGAGCGCAGTCCCCGGTAGCGCAGCTCCAGGTCGATCGCCATGCGCACCGAGTCCTGCACGCCGTACCGGCACCAGGTCTGCCCCACGCAGGACTTCACCGTGCGCAGCGACTTGCCGTAGGCGTGGCCCGACTCGAAGCCGGCGTCCACCAGCCGGGTCCAGATGAGGGGCAGTTGTTCGACGCGGGCACCGAACATGTCGATCCGCTGACCCCCGGTGATCTTCGTGTAGAGGCCGAAGTCGCGGGCGATCTCCCCGATCACGATCAGCTTCTCGGGGGTGATCTCCCCGCCGGGGATGCGGGGCACGACCGAGTACGAGCCGTTCTTCTGCAGGTTGGCCAGGAAGTGGTCGTTGGTGTCCTGGAGGGCGGCCTGCTCGCCGTCGAGGACGTGCGTGCTCGCGCCGATCGTGGGGGCGAGGGAGGCGATGATCGAGCCGACCGCCGGCTTGCAGACCTCGCAGCCGTCACCGCCCCGGGCGCCCTCCCGGCCGTGCCGGTCGAGCAGGTCCCGGAAGGAGGTGACGCGCAGCGCGAGGACGATCTCGTACAGCTCCTCGCGGGACTGGGAGAAGCAGCCGCACAGGCCCTTGTCGACCTCGACGCCGCTCGCCTCCAGCTCGGCCTCGACGAGCCTGCCCAGCACCTTGACGCAACTTCCGCAGGTCGTACCGGCCTTGGTGCACTTCTTCACCTCGGGCACGGTGGTGCACCGGTGTACGGTGACGGCCTCGCGGACGGTGCCCTTGCGGACGTTGTTGCAGGAGCAGATGATCGCGTCGTCCGGCAGCGCGGACGGGCCGAGCCGGACGGACGCCCCCGCACCGGCCGGCAGCACCAGCGACTCGGGCGGGACCGGCGGCACCGAGCCGGTGAAGGCCTTCAGCGTGCCGTACGCCTCCGCGTCGCCGACCAGGACGCCGCCGAGCAGCGTGCCGTCCCGGCCGACGACCAGCTTCTTGTACAGGCCCGCCCGGGAGTCGGAGTACACGACGTCGAGGCAGTCCCCGGTGGTGCCGTGCGCGTCGCCGAAGGACGCCACGTCCACGCCGAGCAGCTTCAGCTTGGTGGACAGGTCCGCGCCGGTGAACGCCGACCCGTCCCCGGCGAGGGTCGCCGCCACCGTCTCCGCCTGCTCGTAGCCGGGCGCGACCAGCCCGTACACCCGCCCGTCGGCGGCCAGCGCGCACTCGCCGATCGCGAACACGCGCGGGTCGGTGACCGTGCGGCACTGCTCGTCGACCGTGATGCCGCCGCGTTCGCCGACGTCGAGTCCGCAGTCGCGGGCGAGCTGGTCGCGGGGGCGCACACCGGCGGAGAACACCACCAGGTCGGTGGCGAGTTCGGAGCCGTCCGACAGTCTCATGCCGGTGACCGCGCCGTCCTCACCGACCACGATCTCCTGCGTGCCCACCCCCGTGTGCACGCTCAGGCCCATGTCCTCGATGGTGCGCAGCAGCGCCGCGCCACCGCCCTCGTCGACCTGCACCGGCATCAGCCGCGGTGCGAACTCCACGATGTGGGAGGTCAGTCCGAGGCCCTGGAGCGCGCCCGCCGCCTCCAGGCCGAGCAGCCCGCCGCCGACCACCGCGCCGGTCGTCGAGTTCTTCGCGTACTCCTCGATCGCGAGCAGGTCCTCGATCGTGCGGTAGACGAAGCAGCCCTCGGCGTCCTTGTTCGGCACCGGCGGCACGAACGGGTAGGAGCCGGTGGCCAGGACCAGGACGTCGTAGCGCACGACCAGTCCGGAGCGGGCGGTCACCTCGCGCGCCGCGCGGTCGACGGCCAGCGCCGGGTCGCCGACGCGCAGCTCGATGCCGTGCGCCTCGATGAACGCGGGGTCCGTCAGGGACAGGTCCCCGGGTGTCCTCCCCGAGAAGTACGAGGTGAGCTGCACCCGGTCGTACGCCGGACGCGGCTCCTCGCACAGCACGACCACCCGGTGCGTGGCGGTCAGGCCGCGCTCGGCGAGCGCCTGGAGGAAACGCTGGCCGACCATGCCGTGGCCGACGAGCACGATGGTCGGTGTGTCCGTGGACATCAGGAGCCTCCGTCGTTGGTGAGCAGGTGGAGCAGGGGCCCGCCGGCGGACGGGAGCGGCTCTGCTCCCTCCCAGGCGCGCGCGAGGGCGCCGACGGTGCCGAGTTCGCCGACCAGGACCCCGCCGACCAGGCGGTCGTCCCGGACGAGGACCTTGCGGTAGGTGCCGCGGGTGGCGTCGGTGAGCTGCACGACGTCGTCGCCCGGCAGCGCCTCGGTCTCACCGAACGCGGCCAGGTCGAAGGAGCCGGGACGGCCCGGGAGGGTGAGCCGGGTCAGGGCGCGGGTGCCGGTGTAGCGGGCGGTGGTGTCCCCGGCGAGCAGCGCGGCGAGCGCGTCGGCCTGTTCCAGGGCCGGGGCGGCGAGCCCGTACACCGTTCCGTCGTGCTGGACGCAGTCGCCGATCGCGTGGACGCACGGGTCGGAGGTGCGCAGCTCGTCGTCGACGACGATTCCCTCGCGGACGTCGAGGCCGGCCGCCCGCGCGAGCCCGGTGCGCGGGCGCACCCCGCACGCCAGGACCACGAGGTCGGCGTCGAGGGCGTACCCGTCGGCCATCTCCACCGAGCGGACCGTGCCGCCGACCGGGCGCACGTCCCGCACCCGGCACTCGGTGTGCACCTCCACACCGAGACCGGTCAGGTGGCGCCGCACGAGCGCGGAGGCGGCCGGGTCGAGCTGGCGTTCCATCAGCCGCTCGGACTGCTGGGCGAGGACGACCTGCGCGCCGCGCACGGCGAGCGCGCGGGCCGCGGAGACACCGAGCAGGCCGCCGCCGATCACCACCGCCCGCACCCCGGGCCGTACCGCTTCGGCCAGGCCCAGGCAGTCGTCCATGGTGCGGAAGGCGTGCACGCCCTCGGGCAGCTCCCGGCCGGCGGTGAACAGTCCGCGCAGCGCGGGGAGCACCGGGTTGGAGCCGGTGGCCAGGACCAGCCGGCCGTACCCGGTCACCGAGCCGTCCGCGAGGGTGAGGGTGCGGGCCGCGCGGTCGATGGCGGTGACCCGGGCCCGGGTGAGCCGCGCGGGCGCCGGGAGGGCGATCACCTCGGGGCTGTAGCGCCCGGCCAGCACCTCGGCGAGCAGCACCCTGTTGTACGGCCGGTGCTCCTCCTCGCCGATCAGCGTCACGGGCGTGCCGAGCTCGCCGAGCCGCCGGGCCAGTCGTACGCCCGCGAGGCCGGAGCCGATCACCACCACACGATCTGTCGAGGTCATGCCGTCGAGCGTGCGGTGCGGGTGTTACCCGTCGGCATCCCCGCTGTTTCCCGCGCGGAACGCTGCCCTCAGCGGGGGAGCGCCAGGGGTGTGAGGAAGCCGACCCGGGCGGCAACCTCAACAAACCCTCATCTTGATGGACGCAGCATCTATCCGGTCCATAGGGTCACGACCATGCCCGACATCTCGCTGACCACGGTCGTTCTGCTCTGCCTGGCCGCCCTCGCCGCCGGCTGGATCGACGCCGTCGTCGGCGGAGGCGGGCTGCTGCTCCTGCCGGCCCTGCTGCTCGGCCTGCCCGCCGGCACCCCGGCCGCGCACGCCCTGGGCACCAACAAGGCGGTCGCGATCGTAGGCACCACCGGCGCCGCGGTGACCTACGCCCGCAAGGCGCCGGTCGACGTGAAGCTCGCCGTGCGGATCGGACTCGCGGCCCTCGCCGGATCGTCGGCCGGGGCGTTCTTCGCGGCCGGGATGAGCACCGAGGTCCTGAAACCGGTGATCATGGTGGTGCTGCTGGCCGTGGCCGCCTTCGTGATCCTGCGCCCGGCCTTCGGCACGGCCCCCGCGACCGGCCCGGCCACCCGCCGCCAGACCCTCGCCGCGATCGGCCTGGCCGGCATCGGCATCGGCTTCTACGACGGTCTCATCGGCCCCGGCACCGGTACGTTCCTCGTGCTGGCGCTCACCGCCCTGCTCCACCTCGACCTGGTCACCGCCTCCGCCACCGCCAAGATCGTCAACTGCTGCACCAACGCCGGCGCGCTCGCCACCTTCGCCTGGCAGGGCGCGGTGCTGTGGCAGCTGGCGGCCCTGATGGCGGTGTTCAACCTGGCGGGCGGCACACTCGGCGCCCACACCGCCCTAGAGAAGGGCAGCGGCTTCGTCCGCGTCGTCCTGCTGACGGTCGTCTTCGCCCTGGTGGCGAACCTCGCCTACGAGCAGTGGCTGGCCTGAGACGTCCCGGCGGCGGGCCGGCCGGGCGCGCCCGTTCCCGCGGGCCCGCCGGGCCGCCTCCGCCGCGACGGGTCAGCGGCTGCCCGTCAGATGGGCGTAGACGACCACGTTGCCCCGGTAGCCGGTGGTGCGGGACCAGCCACCGCCGCAGGTGATGACCCGCAGCTCGGGGCGGTCCGCCGCCCCGTACACCCTCGTGTCGGGGAAGTCCTCGGCGTCGTAGACCTCGACGGCGTCCACCGTGAACACGGCCACGCCGCCGTCCCGCCGGTCCACCTCGACGGTGCTGCCCTTGCGCAGGGCGCCCAGCGAGTAGAAGACGGCGGGGCCCTCGGCGTTGTCGACATGGCCCGCGACGATCGCGGTGCCCCGCTCGCCGGGTGTGGTGCCCGCCTCGTACCAGCCGGCGAGGTTCGCGACGTCCGCGGGCGGCACGTCGAGGCTTCCGGTGGCCGTCAGACCGAGGCCCGTCAGGGGCGCGTCCACGTCGATCGCGGGGATGCGGACGCGCAGCGGAGGGGAGGGCGGCAGCGCCGGGACCGGGGAACCGCCCGCGCTGCGGTCGTCGCCGGTGTGCGCCTCGGCGGCGGAGGGCTGTGGCGGTGGGTGCGCCCCGGTCCCGTCGCGCAGCAGCCACGTTCCCGCGCACAGGGCGAACACCGTGACGGCGGCTATCGCTGCGTTGCCCGACCTTCCGGCCCGGTGGAACCTGCGGCGCTTCACGGACCGACCTCGATTCGAATCGGGCCCCGTGCCCCCCTCCGGGCCGCGAGGGGCGTCGGACCCGGAGGGGGAGGGGACTTGCGGTACCGGCGGGGACGGGCAGCGGAGGGTGCCCGTCAGATCCCGTCGCCTCTCGCCCGGCGATGCAGGAGCCAGGTACCGCCCGCGGCGGCGACGGCGAGAGCCGTCACACCGGCCGCGGTCTCCACGGGGTCGGTGCCCAGCGCGCCACCGACCCCCGTCTTCACACTTCCCCGGGGGTGCACCAGCTGTGCCTCCGGCGTCAGCGTCACCAGCAGGTCACCGGCCACCCGCCGGCCGCTCCCGGCGCACGTCGCGACGATCTCGTACCTCCCCGGCTGCGCGCCCGGCGGCACCTGGAACTGACCGATCGCGTCCCGCTCGTGGGTGCTCGGCGCGAGCGTGAACCGGCCGGCGCCCACCGCGGAGGCGTCGCCCGCGGCCGTGTCGTCGTCGCCGCACGCGTCGGTGTTCGCCGTGACCTGCGAGCCCGGCGCGACCGACGACGGGTACACCTCCAGGCTCCCGGCCGACGGCCCGCGGGACTCCGCGGCGTACGCGGGCGGCGCGGCGAGCAGCCCCGCGGTGGCCACGGCGAGCGCGGCGCCGGTCAGACCGGTCAGACCGGTGGCACCGGTCAGCAGCCGGGCGGTACGTCGCATCGATGCTCCCTCGAGCTCACGAAGGGGACCCGGCCCGCGGCACCCCCATGTGCCGCCGTCGGACGCGTCCCTGCCTCTTCGAGGTAAGTGCCACCGCGTCGGTACCGCTCCCCGAGAACCGGCCGGGGCGGCGGCTGAACGGGTGTCGGACACCGCCGGACACGCGCTGCCCGCACCGTGTTTCAGCAGGTCACCGCAGCCGTGCCGGACAGGCGGGCGAAAGTACCCGAAGGGTGGGCGACGCGGCGGTGAACGGGTGACCGGGGCGGGCGCGGCGGCGGGGCGGGGCGCTCGGGCCGGGCGGTCGGGCCGCGCACCGGTGACGTCACGGGCTCGGGACGCGGCGGCGGCACGAGGCGCGGACGGGCGACGTCGTGAGGCCGGGACACGGCGGACGCACGAGGTCGGGTACGGCGGACGCACGAAGCCGGACGCGGCGGCTGTCCGCAGCCGGACGCGGCGGCCGTCCGCAGCCCCGTCAGCTCACCGCCGCTCCCGCCACTCCCCGCCCCCGACCGGTGTCCCCCGTGCCCGCAGCCGGGCGGCGACGGCGGGCGCGGCGACGTACACCCACGCCCGGACCACCGCTCGGTCCGCGTCCCGGACGACCTCCTTCACCACCCGTTCGTACAGGTTGCGCGGATCGCCCGGCACGTACTCCTCCAGCCGGTCCAGTGCGGTGAGCAGCCCCGGGTACGCCTCCGGCAGCGCGGTCACCAGCTCCCCGCTCACCGCGCCGTCCGGCTCCTCGACGGCGTACGGGTACCCGGGCCCCTCGTACAGCGTCACGCCCCGCAGCCGGCCGGGTTCCTCGCCGAGGGTGCGGCCGCGCAGGAAGAGGTCGTGGTTGCGCTCGCCGGGGCGGAGCGTTCCGTAGACGAAGAAGGGGAGGATCACTGGTCTCACCTGCGCGGACGGTCGGCGGCGCCCCAGCGTAGCGTTGGAGTCCGGCGGGCGGGGCGGCTCCCGTCCGCCCAGGGGGTGGCGCGGGCCGGCTCTCCGGCCGCCACGGCCTCCACCCGGACGGCGCAGGCCTTGAACTCCGGCATGCGGGACGTCGGGTCGAGGGCGGGGTTGGTGAGGGTGTTGGCGCGGCCCTCACCGGCCCAGTGGAACGGCATGAACACCGTGTCGGGGCGGATCGCGGTGGTGATCCGGGCCGGTGCCACCGCCCGCCCGCGCCGGGACACGACCGCCACCGGCTCGCCCTCGGCGGCGCCGATCCGCTCCGCGAGCCGGGGGTGCAGCTCCACGAACGGCCCCGGAGCGGCGGCGTTCAGCTCGTCGACCCGCCGGGTCTGGGCGCCGGACTGGTACTGCGCCACGACCCGCCCGGTGGTCAGCAGCACGGGGTACTCCTCGTCGGGCTCCTCGGCGATCGGCCGGTGCGAGACCGGTACGAACCTGGCCCGCCCGTCCTCGGTGGCGAACCGGTCGTGGAAGAGCCGCGGGGTGCCGGGGTGCACGTCCTCTTCCGGGCCGCCGGACGCCGGGCAGGGCCAGAAGACCCCGTTCTCCTCGGCCAGCCTCCGGTAGGTGATGCCGGAGTAGTCGGCGAGGCCGCCCGCGCTGGCCCGGCGCAGTTCCTCGAAGACCTCCTCCGGGTCGGTGGGGAAGCCCTTCTCCAGGTTCCGCCCGCCGCCCAGCCGCGCGGCCAGCTCGTGCAGGACCTCCAGGTCGCTGCGGACGCCCTCCGGCGGGGTGAGCGCACGCCGCCGCAGCAGCACCCGCCCCTCCAGACTGGTCGTGGTGCCCGTCTCCTCCGCCCACTGCGTCACCGGCAGGACGACGTCGGCGAGCGCGGCCGTCTCCGACAGCACCACGTCGCACACGGCGAGGAAGTCCAGCGAGCGGATCCGTTCCTCGACGTGCGCGGCGCGGGGCGCCGACACGACCGGGTTGGACCCCATCAGCAGCAGCGCGCGGATGTCCGTGCCGAGCGCGTCGAGGAGCTCGTACGCGCTGCGTCCCGGCCCGGGCAGCGACTCGGGGTCCACGCCCCACACCTCGGCCACGTGCGCCCGCGCCGCCGGGTCGGTCAGCTTGCGGTAGCCGGGCAACTGGTCGGCCTTCTGGCCGTGTTCGCGCCCGCCCTGCCCGTTGCCCTGCCCGGTGAGGCAGCCGTACCCGGACAGCGGGCGGCCCGCCCGCCCCGTCGCCAGGCACAGGTTGATCCACGCGCCCACCGTGTCGGTGCCCTTGGACTGCTGCTCGGGCCCCCGCGCGGTCAGCACCATCGCCGCCTCCGGCTCGCAGAACAGCCGTACGGCCTCCCGCAGCTCGGGCACGGACACGCCGGTGATCCGCTCCACGTACTCCGGCCAGTGCGCCATCGCCGCGGCCCGGGTCTCCTCCCAGCCGGCCGTGCGCTCCCGGACGTACGCCTCGTCGGTGCGCCCCTCGGCGACGACCAGGTGCAGCAGGCCCAGCGCCAGCGCGAGGTCGGTGCCGGGGCGGGGAGCCAGGTGCAGGTCCGCGTGCTCGGCGGTCCTCGTGCGGCGCGGGTCGACGACGATCAGGGTGCCGCCGTTCTCCCTCAGCTCGGTGAAGTAGCGCAGCGACGGCGGCATGGTCTCCGCCGGGTTGGAGCCGACGAGGATCACACAGCCGGTCCTCGGGATGTCCTCCAGCGGGAACGGCAGCCCGCGGTCCAGCCCGAACGCCGTGTTGCCGGCCGCGGCCGCCGACGACATGCAGAACCTTCCGTTGTAGTCGATCTGCGAGGTGCCCAGCACCACCCGGGCGAACTTCCCCAGGCTGTACGCCTTCTCGTTGGTCAGGCCACCCCCGCCGAACACCCCGACCGCGTCCGCGCCCGACCGCGCCCGCGTCCGCCCCAGCCCCTCGGCGACCCGCCCCAGCGCCTCCTCCCACGAGGCCGGCACCAGCGCGCCCCCCGCGTCCCGCACCCGTGGCGAGGTCAGCCGCACGCGCGACGACAGCACCTCCGGAGCCGTACGCCCCTTCCCGCACAGCGCCCCCCGGTTCACCGGGAAGTCCGCCCGCTCGCGCACCTCGACGGAACTCCCGTCCGGGGCCGGCGTCAGGTTCATCCCGCACTGCAGCGCGCAGTAGGGGCAGTGCGTGGGCGTCACGGTGTTCTGCATACGGCCACCCTGCGCCGCCGGTGTTACGCACCGCACCGGCCCCTGTTACACACCCGGAACGGCGGCCTCCCCGCCGGCACCGGGCCGCGGTGAGGCGCCGGAGCCCTCCGCTCGGACGCCGGTCGGCCGGATCCGGTCACCGCACAGGCGGGTCACGCCGCCGGCGCCCGACGTCAGTCCCGTGCCCGCTCCGCGCGCGCCTGCGCCAGCGCGCGCTCCACCCCCGGCTCCCGCGGCCCCAGGAAGCGCGGATCCGGACGGAACACCGCGTCCGCCGCCGCCTTCCCCGCCGCCAGGACCTCCCGGACGCCTCCGTAGTACCAGGTGGCGTCATGCGGTTCGTCGACGCCCACCCCGTACGAGGAGACCCCGGCCGTCTCGCACAGGGCCACCGCCCGCCGGACGTGGAAACCCTGGCTGATCAGCACCGCGCGGTCGACGCCGAAGATCCTCTTCGCGCGGACGCAGGAGTCCCAGGTGTCGAAGCCCGCGTAGTCGCTCACGATCCGCGCGTCGGGCACACCGTGCCGGGTCAGGTACGCGCGCATCGCGTCGGGCTCGTCGTAGTCCTCGCGGCTGTTGTCGCCGGTGACCAGCACCACCTCGATCCGCCCCGCCCGGTACAGCTCCGCCGCCGCGTCCAGCCGGTGCGCGAGGTACGGCGACGGCTCCCCGTCCCACAGGCCCGCGCCGAACACCACGGCGACCCCGGTGCGCGGCACGTCGGCCGTGGTGCGCAGCAGCCCCTCCGTCGTCAGACGCAGCCAGGTGGCCGGCAGCAGCGCCAGCATGCAGACCGTCACCACCGTCCGCACCAGCCGCCGCCACCCCGCACGGGTGCGGGGCGGACGTGGACGGCGAACCTCGAAACGGCGCATCGGACGGGCCCCTCCCCGGTCGGTCCCCGACCCGGGGAGACGCCCCCCGGCACGACACGGTTCACCCGGAGCCCTGTGATCAGCTTCACGCCACCGGACGGCACCCCGGGCCGAACGCCTCACACCCACCGCGGCCCGCGGGGTGAACCGCCGGAAAACACCGGACACGCACGCGCAACGGGACGGCAACGTGCCGCCGCCACGATCGGTGCATGACGGCGTACACCACGAACCCTCCCGCTCTCGTCGTCGTGGCCCACGGCAGCCGCGACCCGCGTGCGCTGAGCACCGTACGGCAGCTCCTGGACAGGGTCCGCGCCCTGCGGCCCGGCCTGCCCGTGCACCTCGGCCACATCGAGATCGACGCGCCCCTGCTCCCCGACACCCTCGCCGCGCTGGACGCCCGCGGCACCGGGGCGGCCGTGCTCGTGCCGCTGCTGCTCGGCCGGGGCCACCACGTCATGCGGGACATCCCCGAGGCGGCCGCCGGGACACGGCTGCGCACCCGTGTGGCCGCGCCCCTCGGCCCGCACCCGCTGCTCGCGGACACCCTGCACGCCCGCCTCACCGAGGCCGGCTGGCGCACCCCGGCGGACGGCACGGCCCGCCGCGCGACCGGCGTGGTCCTCGCCGCCGCCGGATCCCGCGCCCCGGAGTCGAGGGCCGACACCCACCGCACCGCGCGGCTGCTCGCCGAACGGCTCGGCGTCCCGGTGGTCCCCGCGTACGCCTCCGCCGCGGCCCCCACCGTCCCCGACGCCCTGCGCGCCCTGGCCGCACGCGGCCGCACCCGCGTCGCCGTCGCCTCCTGCTTCACCGCCCCCGGCCGCTTCGCCACGCAGTGCGCGGCGGCGGCCCCGTGGATCGCCTCCGCCCCCCTGGGCACCCACGAGGCCATGGCCCGCCTCCTCGTGCACCGCTACGACGAGGCCCTGAGCCTCCCGGTCCCCGCGGCCGCGGAGCCGGTCCCCGCCTGAAGGGCCGCAAGAACCCGGGCCCGGCGGACCGCACGGACACACCCCCGTCCCGACTGTCACACCTTCCCCGTACTGTCATGACATGGAAGGCACCGCGCTCCCCCCGGGCTACGACCCGACGTCAGTCGCCCGCTGGGCCCCCGAACCCGACAAACGCCCCGGCCGCACCGCCTTCCAACGCGACCGCGCCCGCGTCCTGCACTCCGCGGCGCTGCGCCGCCTCGCCGGGAAGACCCAGGTCGTCACCCCGGGCGCCCACCACCAGATGTGGGACGCCAGCCCCCGCACCCGCCTCACCCACTCCCTCGAATGCGCCCAGGTCGGCCGCGAGCTCGGCGCGGCCCTCGGCTGCGACCCCGACCTCGTCGAGGCCGCCTGCCTCTCCCACGACCTGGGCCACCCGCCCTTCGGCCACAACGGCGAACAGGCGCTGAACGAGTTCGCCGACGACTGCGGCGGCTTCGAGGGCAACGCCCAGTCGCTGCGCCTGCTCACCCGCCTCGAACCGAAACGGTTCACCCCGGAGGGCTCGGTCGGCCTCAACCTCACCCGCGCCGCCCTCGACGCCGCCACCAAGTACCCCTGGCCCCGAGGTGCCCACCCCACCGACCCGGCCTCCCCGAAGTTCGGTGTCTACGACGACGACCGTCCCGTCTTCGACTGGGTCCGCGAGGGCGCCCCCGCCGGCCGCGTCTGCTTCGAGGCCCAGGTCATGGACTGGTCCGACGACGTGGCCTACTCGGTGCACGACGTGGAGGACGGCCTGCACGCCGGCCACATCGACCCCAACTGCCTGCACGCCGACCCCGAGCGGGAGGCCGTCTTCGCGGTCGCCGTCGGCCGCTACGTCCCCGCGGACACCGACCCCGCCGAACTGGCCGAGGCCCTCGACCGCCTCCTCGCCCAGGAGTGGTGGCCGCACGGCTACGACGGCACCGCCGTCGCCCAGGCCCGCCTGAAGGACGCCACCAGCCAGCTCATCGGCCGCTTCTGCCTCGCCGCCGAGGGCGCCACCCGGCAGGCGTGGGGGCACCTCCCAGGCCGTTCAGGCACCGGGGGAGGCACCGGGCGCCTCACCCGGTACGGTGCCGAGCTGGTCGTGCCGCGCGGCACCCGCATGGAGTGCGCGGTCCTCAAGGCGGTCGCCGACCGCTACGTGATGCAGCGCGCCGAGCAGGAACAGCTCCGCGCCGACCAGCGCGTCGTCGTCCTCGAACTGGCCGAGGCGCTCACCGCCCGCGCCCCCGACGGCCTGGACCCGCAGTTCCGCGCCCTGTTCGACCGGGCCCCGGACGACCGCGCCCGCAAGCGGGTGATCGTCGACCAGATCGCGTCCCTCACCGACATCTCCGCCCGTTCGCTTCACGCCCGGCTCACGGGGCAGTCGTGAGGGGTCCGGCCTCGTCCCGCGTGGCCTGATCGGCGCACCGCCCCTTACGGCATCATTCTGCGTGCGGGAGGCTCACAGGTGGCGACACCCTTACGAGGAGGCATCACGTGGTCGACGCGGATCAGACTTTCGTCATCGTCGGAGGCGGACTGGCCGGCGCCAAGGCGGCCGAGACGCTGAGAGCGGAGGGCTTCACCGGCCGGGTGATACTGATCTGCGACGAACGCGACCACCCGTACGAGCGACCGCCCCTGTCCAAGGGCTACCTCCTCGGCAAGGAGGAACGCGACAGCGTCTTCGTGCACGAGCCCGCCTGGTACGCGCGGCACGACGTCGAACTGCACCTCGGCCAGACCGTCGACGCCGTCGACCGGGCCGCGAAGACGGTCCGCTTCGGTGACGACGGCACCACGGTCCGCTACGACAAGCTGCTGCTCGCCACCGGCGCCGAACCGCGCCGGCTGGACATCCCGGGCACGGACCTCGTGGGCGTGCACCACCTGCGGCGCCTCGCGCACTCCGAGCGCCTCAAGGGCGTCCTGGCCTCCCTCGGCCGGGACAACGGGCACCTGGTGATCGCCGGCGCCGGCTGGATCGGCCTGGAGATCGCGGCGGCGGCCCGCCAGTACGGCGCGGAGGTCACCGTCGTCCACCGGGGACAGACCCCGCTGCACTCCGTCCTCGGCCCCGAGCTCGGCGAGCTCTTTGCCGAGCTGCACCGTGATCACGGCGTGCGCTTCCACTTCGGGGCGACGCTCACCGAGATCACCGGGCAGGACGGCATGGTCCTCGCCGCCCGCACCGACGACGGCGAGGAGCACCCCGCCCACGCCGTCCTCGCGGCGATCGGCGCGGCCCCGCGGGTGTCCCTCGCGGAGGCGGCGGGCCTGGAGCTCGCCGGCCGTGAGGCCGGCGGGGGCGTCCTGGTCGACGAGCGGCTGCGCACGTCCGACCCGGACATCTACGCGGCCGGTGACGTCGCGGCCTTCCCGCACGCCCTCTTCGACACGCGGCTGCGGGTGGAGCACTGGGCCAACGCGCTGAACGGCGGTCCGGCGGCCGCCCGCTCCATGCTCGGGCGGGACACGGTCCACGACCGGCTGCCCTACTTCTTCAGCGACCAGTACGACCTCGGGATGGAGTACTCCGGGTGGGCGCCGCCGGGGTCGTACGACCAGGTGGTCATCCGGGGCGACGCGGGCAAGCGCGAGTTCATCGCGTTCTGGGTGAAAGACGGGCGCGTGCTCGCCGGGATGAACGTGAACGTGTGGGACGTCACGGACCCGATCCAGGAGCTGATCCGGTCGCGCCGGCGGGTGGACACGGAGGCGCTGGCGGATCCGCGCGTGCCGTTGGCGAGCGTCGCCGCCTAGGCGGCCGCCGGGGTCCGTCCGGTCCCCGCCCCTCGCGCGTGCGGGCACGTCGCGAGGGGACGCCAGCCGGCGGGGATGTCACAGCGCACCCGTAGAATTCACGTGTGGCTGGGCGGATCAACGATGAGGACGTGAAGGCGGTTCGGGACGCGGTCCCGATCGACGCCGTCGTGTCCGAGTACCTCCAGCTGCGCAACGCGGGCGGCGGGAACCTCAAGGGCCTCTGCCCCTTCCACGACGAGAAGTCGCCGTCCTTCCAGGTCAGCCCGAGCAAGGGACTCTTCCACTGCTTCGGCTGCCAGGAGGGCGGCGACACCCTCACGTTCGTGATGAAGATCGACCACCTCTCCTTCTCGGAGGCGGTCGAGCGCCTCGCCGGCCAGGCCGGCATCACCCTGCGCTACGAGGAGGGCGGGTACAACCCCACCCACCAGCGCGGGGAGCGCATCCGCCTGGTCGAGGCCCACAAGATCGCCGCCGAGTGGTACGCGGAACAGCTCGCGACGTCCCCCGAGGCGGACACCGGGCGGGTCTTCCTCGCCGAGCGCGGCTTCGACCAGGGCGCCGCCGTCCACTTCGGTGTCGGCTACAGCCCTCAGGGCTGGGACCACCTCACCCGCTTCCTGCGCGGCAAGGGGTTCAGCGACAAGGAGCTGCTCCTCTCCGGACTCTCCCAGGAGGGCCGCCGCGGCCCCATCGACCGCTTCCGCGGCCGGCTGATGTGGCCCATCCGCGACATCGGGGGCGACGTCGTCGGTTTCGGCGCCCGCAAGCTCCACGAGGCGGACAACGGCCCCAAGTACCTGAACACCCCCGAGACCGCGATCTACAAGAAGTCCCAGGTCCTGTACGGCATCGACCTGGCGAAGAAGGACATCGCGAAGTCCTCCCGCGCGGTCGTCGTCGAGGGCTACACCGACGTCATGGCCTGCCACCTCGCGGGCGTCACCACCGCCATCGCCACCTGCGGCACCGCCTTCGGCGGCGACCACATCAAGATCCTCCGCCGGCTGCTGATGGACAACGGCTCGGCGCGCGTGATCTTCACCTTCGACGGCGACGCGGCCGGCCAGAAGGCGGCCCTGCGTGCCTTCGAGGACGACCAGAAGTTCGCCGCCGAGACCTACATCGCCATCGCCCCCGACGGCATGGACCCCTGCGACCTGCGCATCGCCAAGGGCGACGAGGCCGTCGCCGACCTGGTCGAGCCGCGCACGCCGCTCTTCGAGTTCGCGCTCCGCCAGGTCGTCGGCCGCTACGACCTGGACACCCCGGCCGGCCGCGCCGGCGCCCTCGACGAGGCCGCCCCGATCGTGGCCCGCATCAAGAACAGCGGCGCCCAGCACGAGGTCGCCGTCGAACTCGCCGGGATGCTCGGCATCCTCGACACCCAGTTCGTGGTCAAGCGGGTCGCCCAGCTGGCCCGCTGGGCCCGCGACCGCGGCGGCAAGGGCCCGGCCCCGGACCGGCGTCAGCAGGGCGGGGGCGGCGGTGCCCCGCAGCCGTACGCGTCCGCTCCCGCCGCCCCGCGCGGACCCGCCCTGAACCTGCGCAACCCGGTCTTCGCCACCGAACGCGAGCTGCTGAAGCTCGCCCTGCAGCGCCCGGAACTGGTCTCCCCGGCCTTCGACGCGTACGGCGTCGACGAGTTCACCGCCCCTCCCTACGCGGCCGTGCGCCAGGCGATCCTGGACGCGGGCGGCGCCGAGCACGGGGTGGGGGACCCGCAGGAGTACCTGATCCGGGTGCGCGACGCGGCCCCCGACGACACCGTGCGCGCCATGGTCACCGAACTCGCGGTCGAGGCGATCATGCTGCACCGGGGCGTCAAGGAGGTCGACGAGACCTACGCGGGCGCCCAGCTGGTCACCGTCCGCCGCCGTGCCGTCGAGCGCCGCATCCGCGACATCGCCGGCCGTCTCACCCGCCTCGGCGCCCACGGCGACCCGGCCGAACTGACCGCCGTGCAGAACGAGTTGTGGGTCCTCCAGCAGTACGACCAGGCGCTGCGGGAGCACGGAGCGGCCGCACTGTAGTCCCGCCGGGGGCACGGACCCGGCCCGCGTAACCGCGCTGTCACGCAGCGGACGCAAAAAGTCACCGCACGCCCCTCGTGAGGACGATGTGTCGTACCCCACACTGGGGGCGGTGCCTGAGTCCCCGGCTCATCGAGTACGGGACGGACAGCGGCGAGGCCGTCGACTCCGCCCCGGACGTACCGCTGCCCCACCCCCCGGGCAGCGATCATCCTGGAGGTCGCCCCCGTGCAGACCCAGACCCAGACCCAGACCCTCACCCAGGCCGGCGCGGACCTGCTCGTCGCCGTGCCCGCCCGGGGCCGCGTCGCGCTCCACGCCGGGAGGCCGCCGGAAACGGCACGGGCGGCCGAACCGGCCGCCGGGCCCGCCGAACCCGCGGACCCCGCCGAACCCGCGGACCCCGCCGGGCCCGCCGACCCCGTCGGCCCGGGTCAGGCGCCCGCCCCCGTCCGGCCCGAGACCGCGGGGCCCTCCTCCGACCTGTTCCGCCAGTACCTGCGCGAGATCGGCCGCATCCCGCTGCTCACCGCCGCCGAGGAGGTGGAGCTCGCCCGCCGGGTCGAGGCGGGACTGTTCGCCGAGGAGAAGCTGCGCCGCGCCCCCGACCTGGACAGCAGGCTCGCTTCCGACCTGGACCGGCTCGTCGTCATGGGCCGGGTGGCCAAGCGGCGGCTGATCGAGGCGAACCTGCGGCTCGTCGTGTCGGTGGCCAAGCGGTACGTGGGCCGCGGCCTGACCATGCTGGACCTGGTGCAGGAGGGCAACCTCGGGCTGATCCGGGCGGTGGAGAAGTTCGACTACGCGCGCGGCTACAAGTTCTCCACGTACGCCACCTGGTGGATCCGTCAGGCCATGTCCCGGGCGCTCGCCGACCAGGCCCGCACGATCCGGGTGCCGGTGCACGTGGTCGAGCTCATCAACCGCGTGGTGCGGGTGCAGCGGCGGATGCTCCAGGAGCGCGGGTACGAGCCGACGCCGGCCGAGGTCGCGGCGCAGCTCGACCTGCCGCCCGAGCGGGTCGGCGAGGTGCTGCGGCTCGCCCAGGAACCGGTGTCGCTGCACGCGCCGGTGGGGGAGGAGGACGACGTGGCGCTCGGCGACCTCATCGAGGACGGCGACGCGGCGAGCCCCGTGGAGTCGGCGGCGTTCCTGCTGCTGCGGGAGCACCTGGACGCGGTGCTGTCCACGCTGGGGGAGCGGGAACGGAAGGTGGTGCAGCTCCGGTACGGGCTGGTGGACGGGCGTCCGCGGACGCTGGAGGAGATCGGCCGGATCTTCGGGGTGACGCGGGAGCGGATACGGCAGATCGAGAGCAAGACGCTGAACAAGCTCCGTGACCACACGTTCGCGGATCAGCTGCGGGGCTATCTCGACTGATTGTTCTCGCCCCCGCCGCCCCTTCCCGTCCCGAACCCGGGGCTCCGCCCCGGACCCCGCTCCTCAAGCGCCGGAGGGGCTGATTCAGCCCTTCCGGCGTAGGAGGAGGAGGGCTCCGGGGGCGGCGCCCCCTCAGGACGGGGACGGGGAGGGGCGGCGGACGCCTCAGTCGATCTCCGCCACCGCCTGCGCGAACTGGGCCTTGTACAGGCGGGCGTACGCGCCGTCCGCGGACAGCAGCTTCTCGTGGGCGCCCTGTTCGACGATCGCGCCGTCCTCCATGACCAGGATCGTGTCCGCGTCCCGGATGGTCGACAGCCGGTGCGCGATCACGAACGACGTACGCCCGTGCGCCAGTTGCGCCATCGCCTTCTGGATCAGCACCTCCGTGCGGGTGTCCACGGAACTCGTCGCCTCGTCCAGCACCAGGATCACCGGATCGGACAGGAACGCCCGGGCGATCGTGATCAGCTGCTTCTCGCCCGCGCTGACCCCGGCCCCCTCGTCGTCGATCACGGTGTCGTACCCGTCGGGCAGCGTCCGCACGAACCGGTCGGCGTGCGCCGCCCGCGCCGCCTCCTCGATCTCCTCCCGGGTGACCTCCCGCGACGCCCCGTACGCGATGTTCTCCGCGATGGTGCCACCGAACAGCCAGGTGTCCTGGAGCACCATGCCGATCCCGGCGCGCAGCTCGTCGCGGGACATCCGGGCGATGTCCACCCCGTCGAGCGTGATCCGCCCGCCGGACACCTCGTAGAACCGCATCAGCAGGTTCACCAGGGTCGTCTTGCCCGCGCCCGTCGGGCCGACGATGGCGACCGTGTGGCCCGGTTCGACCGTCAGCGACAGGTCCTCGATCAGCGGCTTGTCGGGGTCGTACCGGAACGACACGTGCTCCAGCGCGACCCGTCCGCGCGGGTGCCGCGGCCGCTCGGCCGGTGACGGATCGGCCTCCTGCTCCTCGGCGTCCAGCAGTTCGAAGACCCGCTCGGCGGAGGCGACACCCGACTGCACCAGGTTCGCCATCGACGCGACCTGCGTCAGCGGCATGGAGAACTGCCGCGAGTACTGGATGAACGCCTGCACGTCACCGATGGAGAGCGTGCCCGACGCGACCCGCAGCCCGCCGACCACCGCCACCAGCACGTAGTTGAGGTTCGACACGAAGAACATCAGCGGCTGCATGACGCCGCTGTTGAACTGCGCCTTGAACCCGGCCTCGTACAGGTCCTCGTTCTCCTCGGCGAACCGCTTCGCCGACTCCTCCTGCCGGCCGAACACCTTCACCAGGGTGTGCCCGGTGTACATCTCCTCGATGTGCGCGTTGAGCCGGCCGGTGGTGCGCCACTGCGCCACGAAGTGCGGCTGCGACCGCTTGCCCACGCGCGTGGCGACGACGAACGACAGCGGCACCGTCACCAGCGCGACCAGCGCCAGGATCCACGAGACGTAGAACATCATCGCCAGCACACCGATGATCGTGAGCAGTGAGTTGATCAGCTGGCCCATCGACTGCTGGAGCGTCTGGCCGATGTTGTCGATGTCGTTGGTGGCGCGGCTGAGGACCTCGCCGCGCTGCCGCTTGTCGAAGTACGACAGCGGCAGCCGCGACAGCTTCGTCTGCACGTCCTCCCGCATGCGGAACATGGTGTGGTTGACGGCCCGGTTCACCAGCCGGGTCGCGACCGCCATCAGCAGGCCGGCGGCCGTGAACACCACCAGCGCGAACAGCAGGACGTTGCCGACCGCGGTGAAGTCGATGCCCTGTCCCGGGGTGAAGTCCGTACTGCGGAGCATGTCGGCGACATCGCCCTCGCCCCGCTCCCGCATCGCGTCGAGCACCTGCTCCTTGGTGGCGCCCTCCGGCATCTCGCGGCCGACGATCCCGGCGAAGACCAGGTCGGTGGCCGCACCGAGGATCTTCGGCCCGATCACGCTGAGCCCCACGCTGAACACGACACAGGCCAGCAGCCCGTAGATCGTCAGGCGTTCCGGGCGGAACCGGGCGATCAGCCGTTTGCTGGACCCCTTGAAGTCGAGTGAGCGCTGGTCGGGGCCGCCCCCGGCCATCATCCGTCCTGCCGGACCGGCCATCAGGCGGCCTCCGCTTCCGTCAGCTGGGAGAGCACGATCTCCCGGTAGGTCTCGTTGTCCGCCATCAGCTCGTGGTGCCGGCCGGTGCCGACGACCCGGCCCTCGTCCAGGACCACGATCCGGTCGGCGTCCCGGATGGTCGCCACCCGCTGGGCGACGATCACCACGGTCGCCTCCGCCGTCTCCCGGGCCAGGGCGCCCCGCAGGGCCGCGTCGGTGGCGTAGTCGAGCGCGGAGAAGGAGTCGTCGAAGAGGTAGATCTCCGGCCGCTGCACCAGCGTCCGGGCGATCGCCAGACGCTGGCGCTGCCCCCCGGAGACGTTCGTCCCGCCCTGGGCGACGGGCGCGTCGAGGCCGCCCTCCAGCCGCTCCACGAACTCCCTGCCCTGCGCCACCTCCAGCGCGTGCCACAACTCCTCGTCGGTGGCGTCCGGGTTGCCGTAGCGCAGGTTCGTCGCCACCGTGCCCGCGAAGAGGTACGGCTTCTGCGGCACCAGGCCGACGGTCCTCGCCAGCAGCGCGGGCTCGATGTCCCCCACCGGCACCCCGTCCACGAGGACATCGCCCTCGGTCACGTCGAACAGCCGGGGGACCAGCCCCAGCAGGGTGGACTTGCCGCTGCCCGTCGAGCCGATCACGGCCGTGACCTCGCCGGGCCGTGCCTCCAGGGAGACCTCCCTGAGCACCGGCTCCTCGGCGCCCGGGTAGCGGAAGCCCGCGCCCCGGATCTCCAGGTGCCCGTGCCGGCGCAGCTCGGTGACGGGAGCGGCGGGCGGCACCACGCTGGAGGAGGTGTCCAGCACCTCCTGGATGCGCTCGGCGCACACCTCGGCGCGCGGCACCATCATGAACATGAAGGTGGCCATCATCACGGACATGACGATCTGCATCAGATAGGCGAGGAACGCCGTCAGGTCGCCGATCTGCATCCCCCCGCTGTCGATCCGGTGCGCGCCGAACCACACCACCGCGATCGACGACAGGTTCACCACCGTCATGACCACCGGGAACATCAGCGCGAGCAGATTGCCCGTGCCCAGCGAGACGTCGGTCAGCTCGGTGTTGGACTTCCGGAACCGCCCCTGCTCGTACTCGTCCCGCACGAACGCCCGGATCACCCGGTTGCCGGTGATCTGCTCGCGCAGCACCCGGTTCACCGTGTCCAGCCGCTCCTGCATGGTCCGGAACAGCGGACGCAGCCTCCGCACGATCAGCGTCACGCAGATCGCCAGCACCGGTACGACCCCGACCAGCACCCCGGACAGCGGGACGTCGAGCCCGAGCGCCATCACGATGCCGCCCACGCACATGATCGGCGCCGACACCATCAGGGTGAACGTCATCAGGGCCAGCATCTGCACCTGCTGGACGTCGTTGGTCGTACGGGTGATCAGCGAGGGCGCGCCGAAGTGACCCACCTCACGCGCGGAGAACGACTGGACGCGGTCGAAGACGGCGGCGCGCACGTCCCGTCCCAGGGCCGCCGCGGTCCGGGCGCCGTAGTACACGGCCCCCACGTTGCACACGACCTGCACCAGCGAGATGCCGATCATCAGGGCGCCGAAGCCCAGGATGTAGCCGGTGTCGCCCTTGACGACGCCGTCGTCGATGATGTCCGCGTTGAGCGTGGGCAGGTACAGCGAGGCGCAGGTCTGCAGGAACTGCAGCAGCACCAGAAGGGTGATGGGTCTCTTGTACGGCCGTAGACGGGTCCGCAGGAGTCGTATGAGCACGCTGAATCTCTCGGGTGGTCGGCGAGGGCGCATGGTTGCCCGTGGCCCCTATCGTCGAACACTCCACCCGCGTTACCCCAACCGATTTATCGGCGTGCCCGCGACGGTGTGCCCGCCCCTGACGGAGCGGGCACGGAACTACCGGAGCGCCCCCGGATGGGTCTGCTCCCGCACCGACACGTACTGCTGGCGCACCGCCTGCCCCACCGCCAACTCCTCGCCGGGATCGAGCACCTGGGCCACCGGGCCCTGCCAGACGGGCGGGGTCCGCGGGTCGAGCGTGCCCTGCGACACGCCGAGCGCCCAGGCCGCCTGCCGGGCCGCGCCGATCGCCGCGTAGTCCGCCGGCTGCGGCACCACCACCTGCGCACCGAACAGCGAGGGCGCCGCCGCCTGCACGGCCGGCAGTTCCGCGGCCTGGCCCAGCAGGAAGACCCGCCGCACGTCCACGCCCCGGCCGCGCAGCACGTCCAGCGCGTCCGCGAGCCCGCACAGCATCCCCTCGAACGCGGCCCGCGCCAGGTGCTCCGGCTTCATCGACTCGCGCCGCAGACCCGCCAGCGTCCCGGCGGTGTGCGGCAGGTTCGGGGTGCGCTCACCCTCCAGATAGGGCAGCAGCACCAGCCCGTGCGATCCCGGCGTCGACTTCATCGCCAGCTCGGACAGGCTCTCCAGGTCCGGAAGCCCCAGCAGTTCCGCGGTCCCGCGCAGGGCCCGTACGGCGTTGAGGGTGGTGACGACGGGCAGGTGCATGCCGGTCGCGTCGGCCAGGGAGGTGATCATCCCGTGGTGGTCGACGAGCGGCTCGGGGTGCACGGCCATGACCGACCCGGACGCGCCGAGGGAGACCACCGCGTCGCCGAGCCCGATGCCGAGCCCGAACGCCGCCGCCATCGTCTCGCCCGTACCCGCGGAGATCAGCAGCCCCTCGGGTGTCGTCCCGGCCGCGTCCGCCGGGCCGATCACCTCGGGCAGCATCGCCTGGTGGCCGAGGGCCATCTCCACCAGATCGGGCCGGTAACCGCCGGTCGCCGCCGCCCAGTAGCCGGTGCCGGACGCGCCGCCCCGGTCGGTGGTGCGCCGTACCGGGCGGCCGAGCAGCTGCCACACCAGCCAGTCGTGCGCCTGGAGCAGCACGGCGGTGCGTGCCGCGTTCTCCGGCTCGCTGCGGGCCAGCCAGCGCAGCTTGGTCACCGACTGCGCGGCCCCCGGCACACAGCCCACGGCCTGCGCCCAGGCCTCGCGTCCGCCGAGCGCGTCGATCAGGTCCGCCGCGGCGACCTGCGCGCGCTTGTCCGCGCCGGTCATCGCGGGGCGCACGGTGTTGCCCTGCGAGTCCAGCGGCACCAGCGCGTTCGCCTGTGCCGAGACGCCGATGGCCTGCACGCCCTCCAGCAGCCCGCCGCCCGCCGCCTCGCCCAGCGACAGCAGCCAGGCCTGCGGGTCCACGTCGGAGGGACGGCCGCCGCCGTCGGCGCCCTGCACCGGATGCTGGGCGTACCCCTGCCTGACCACGGCCCCGGTGTCCGTGTCACAGACGACGATGCGAGTGAAATCGGGCGCACTGTCCAGCCCGGCGACTATCCCCATGCCGCAATTTTGCCGCACGCCCCCCACGGGGTGGGGGCGCGGGCGTCGTTGGAGTGACGGCGGGGAGGGGCGTCAGGTGTTGCTGGTGCCCCAGTCGTCCTCCGCCGGGCCGTGGGCCGTGCGTTCACGCAGGGCGGAGACGCGCTGGGCGACCGAGTCGGGCATGCGGTCACCGACCTTGTGGCTCACCGCCTGGTAGGCCTTGTCCGCGAACTCGCGGCTCTGCCGGCTTGCGCTCTCCGCGGTGTTGCGCACCGCGGGGTTCTGTGTGAGCTGCTGAGCGGACCTCCTCAGCTGCTCGTATCGTTCCCGCCCGGCCTTCGTGCCCAGCACGTAACCCAGGGCTGCTCCGGCGACGAACGTGAGCCGGTACATCATGACGGCCACCCTTCCCGTTGTTCCAGTCTGCGAAGGTCTCCGGCACGGCGACAGCGCCGGGGAGTACCGATTGGCGGAGCACCCCCCTGCTTGCGCTAATGTATGTGTCGCAGCGAGCGCGCGCCCCCTGGCGAATACCCAGGCGGGTGCGTTCGATGCACGAGGCATTCCTCCGTAGCTCAATTGGCAGAGCAGCCGGCTGTTAACCGGCAGGTTACTGGTTCGAGTCCAGTCGGGGGAGCTCGTTCCTCCGTAGCTCAATTGGCAGAGCAGCCGGCTGTTAACCGGCAGGTTACTGGTTCGAGTCCAGTCGGGGGAGCTCGGTCCTCCGTAGCTCAATTGGCAGAGCAGCCGGCTGTTAACCGGCAGGTTACTGGTTCGAGTCCAGTCGGGGGAGCTCGGTCCTCCGTAGCTCAATTGGCAGAGCAGCCGGCTGTTAACCGGCAGGTTACTGGTTCGAGTCCAGTCGGGGGAGCAGGTGAACGAGGACCCCTTGGGGGTCCTTTTTCATGTCCGGGGGAACCGCGCGGCGCTCGGCGAAGTCTCCGTGATCGAGAAGGCCGTGAGCAGCCGACCAGCCGAAGCAGGAGATCGTATGAGCGGCTATGCTGCGGCAGACGGCGCGCACACCTGTACGCGACACGCCGTTATGGGGCGGTAGCTCAGCCGGTTAGAGCAGCGGACTCATAATCCGTCGGCCGTGGGTTCGAGTCCCACCCGCCCCACCACCACCTCGGCACCCGCCTTCCCTTCCGCTCACCGCGCGGGGGCGTCCGGCGGCCGGAGAGCCCTTCCGGACCCCTCCCCACGGCGGACGGCCGGCGCCGTCGGTTTCTCCGTCCTGCCGTGCGGCCTCCCTCTAGCCGCGCTCCGCGTTGTCGTGGGCCGGCTCGGTGGCGTCCGCCGGGTCGCGTTCGCCCTCCGCCTGGGACGGAGTGGTGTGCGGTACGTCGGGGGTGGTCCACTCGTCCTCGTCCCGGTCGCCCTCGGCCTGGGACGGTGTGTGTTCGCTCATGGTGGTGCCTCCTGGTCGCGGGACCGTGCCCGACGAGTACCCCGCACGGTCCGGGGCCACCGTGCGAGCGGTGCCCCGGTGGGCTCCGCTGCCTACCGGTGCGTCCCGGGTGCCGTCGAGCCGGTGCGCGGAGAAGCGGCCGCGGGCGTATCCCAGCGGCACGGACACCAGGACCAGGGCGCAGCCCGCGGCGATCACGGTCTCCCGCGCGCCCACGAGGTCGGACAGCAGACCCTGGAGCCAGGCCCCGGTGGCGGTCGAGCCGGTGTAGACCATCACGCTGAGGGCGAGCACCCGACCGCGCATGCGGTCGGCGACGAGCAGGTGGACGGTGTTGTTGCCCACCGAGAGGGAGACCAGGAAGCACGCCCCGACGACGACGAGCAGCGCGCCCGCCGACCACAGGGTGGAGGAACAGCCGAAGGCGGTCAGGGACAGTCCGTACAGGGGGAGCGACCAGCGGGCCGAGCCGGCCCGGCCGATCCGCTGCTCCGACCGGCCCACGAGCGGCAGGGCGAGCACCGTGCCGATGCCCAGGGCCGTGTACAGCAGGGGCAGAGCGGCCGGGCCGGACGGCAGCACGCTCCCGGTGAAGACGATCACGTGCTGGAAGACCGGCATGCCGAGCAGCCCGACGACCGCGATCAGGGAGAGCGCGAGCACCAGGCCCGGCCGGCCGCGGGTGTAGGAGAGCGCCTCGGTGAACTGCCGGAGCACCCTCGTGTCCGTCGCCCCCCTTTCCTCTCCCGTGTCCCCCTTCCTTCCCGTGCCCGTCGGTCCGTGGGCGTCCGCGGCGGTGACGGGCGGCGCGGGGCGCACCGCCGGAAGGACGACGACGACACAGGAGACCGCCAGGAAGGTGAGCAGGAACGCCCAGGACGGCCCCCAGGCGACCAGGACGACCCCGCCGACGGCCGGCCCGAAGGAACGGGAGAGGTTGAACTGCGCGGTGTTCAGGGTCACCGCGGACGCCAGGTCCTCGGGGCGGGCGATCCGGTGGACGAAGGCCTGCCAGCTCGGCATGGACAGCCCCTGCGCGCAGCCGGCGGCGACCACCGCCAGCAGCAGCACCAGCGGCTGCCGTACGCCGGCGGTCCACAGGACGAACATCGCGAGCGCGGTCAGGGCCCGGGCCGACTGGGCGATCAGCAGGGTGCGCCGCAGCGGCGCCCGTTCGGCCAGCACGCCGGCGACGGGGCCGAGCAGCATGTAGGGCACCAACTGGCCCGTGGTGGCCAGGCCGACCCACACCGCGCTGCCCGTGCTCTCGTACAGCACGTACGGCGCGGCCAGGTTCTGCAGCCAGCTGCCGGAGTTGGTCACGAGCGCCGCCACCCAGAACAGCGCGAAGTCCCGGTGGCCCAGCGCCCGTACGGAACGGCGCGGGCCGTGGCGGGGTGGCGGCTCGTGGCGGCGCCGGGAGATCACTTCGTGTCGCGGCCCAGGCGGGAGGTGTACGGGAGCGCGCCGTCGGCGGTCACGCCCACCTCCAGGCGTCCGACCTTCTCGACCTCCATGGCGACCCGGTCGCCGCCCGCCAGTGGCCCGACGCCCTCCGGGGTGCCGGTGGCGATGACGTCGCCGGGCATGAGGGTCATCACGGAACTGGCGTACTCGATGAGCCGCGGCACGCTGTAGATCATCAGGGAGGTCCGGCTGTGCTGGCGCTGCTCGCCGTTGACCCAGCAGCGCAGTTCGAGGTCGTCGGGGTCGCCGACCTCGTCCTTGGTGACCACCCAGGGGCCGATCGGGGTGAAGGTGTCGAAGGACTTGCGGGTGGAACGGTCCTCGGTGGAGCGGATGGTGATGTCCAGGACGCAGGTGTAGCCGAAGACGTGGTCGAGCGCGTCGGCACGGCTGACGTTGCGGGCCCGCCTGCCGATCACGACGCCGAGTTCGGCCTCCTGGTCGGTGCGTACGTCGCTGTAGGGGAGCCTGACGAGTTCGTCCGGACCGATGACGGAGGAGCCGGCCTTCAGGAACACGCCCCACTCGGCGATGGTGTTCGGGTTGTTCATCTCGGCCACGTGCGCCCGGTAGTTGGCCGGCGCGCCGATGATCTTGTGCGGCCGGGGCAGCGGGGCGGACCAGGCCACCTTCTCCGGGTCGATCCGGGGGGCGGCGCGCAGCGCCGCCGGGGCGGTGACGTCGTCGAAGAGGTCCTGTTCCAGCAGCCGGTGCAGCGGGCCCTGCGGTGTGCCCGGGCCGGGGACCAGGTCCGTCACATCGATGACTTCCGTGTCCGTCGAGACCGCGAGGCGGTTCCCGTCGAAGACTCCAAGACGCATCCGCGCCTCCTTCTCTCGCGACCCTGAAACGGTCGTCCGGCGACGGGGTGGCCGCGGGCCGGGGGACGGCGATGGCACCCCTCAAAAATTCATCTGCTGATCAGAATGACTGGATGATAGGGGCGGCCGACGGGGGTTGCAATGGTGCGGTCGAGGTCTTTTGGCCGACCGGAAAGGGGCTGGTGGGCCCTGGAAAAATGGTTGCTGCACACCCCTGGCGGGACCGTGGGGGGCCATGTACGTTGCAGCCATTCATCCGGAGAAGCGGATGACTGAATTTCTCTGCGGGTCGACGCGAGCCGCGGCGCGAGCCGTGTCGACCGCACCCACCCGACCTCGTCCTTCCTTCCCTTCCAAGGGGGTGACCACATGCTGGAAAAATCCGGATTCGACGGCCTGGGAGTCGTCGTCACGGGAGCCGCCGCCGGGATCGGCGCCGCGACCGCCGAAGTGCTCGGCGGACTCGGCGCGCACGTCCTGGCCGTCGACCTGGACGCCGACGGTCTGACGGAACTGGCCGGACGCCTGGCCGGCTCGGGTGCCGGCTGCACCGTCGTCGAGGCCGACCTCACCGAGCGGTCCGACGTGGAGCGGGTCTCCCGGGCGGTGGAGGAGTCCGGGGTCGTCGTCAAGGCGCTGGTCAACAACGTCGGGGCGAACAGCAGGCGTTCGATCCTGGACCTGGACCCGGAGCAGTGGGACCGGGACCTGGCCCGCAACCTCACCAGCGCCTACCTGCTCACCCGGGCCCTGCTGCCGGCGCTGCTCGCGGCGCCGCGCGGCGGGTCGGTCGTCAACGTCTCCTCGACGCACGCCCTCGCCGCCAACGCGGCGGCGCTGGGCTACGCCACCACCAAGTCCGGACTGCTGGGCTTCACCCGGCAGCTGGCCGCCGAGTACGCGGACCGGGGCCTGCGCGTCAACGCGGTCTGCCCCGGACTGACGATGACCAGGCGGATCGCCGACCGGGGCGTCACGGAACCGCAGGAACGCATGCGGGACCGGCTCCTCGGCAGAAGGTTCGCCGCACCCGAGGAGGTCGCGAACGGCATCGCGTTCCTCGCCTCGGACGCCGCCTCGTACATCACCGGCGTGACCTTGCCGATCGACGGCGGCTTCACCGCCCGCTGACCGGGCGGATCCCCCCCGGCACAGCCGGAACCCAACCAGAGAGAGGTGTGTGTTCCATGACCACAGCGACGACCGGGACCCTGTCACCCGGCCAGGTCGACGGCTACCGCCGCGACGGCTTCCTGTTCCCGCTGGACGCCATGACGGCCGATCAGGCCGCGGCCTACCGGGCGAAGCTGGAGGCGTTCGAGGCCGAGTACGGGGAACGCGGCTCGGCCATCCTGCGCTCGAAGGCCCATCTGGTGCTCCCCTGGGTCAACGAGCTGATCCGCCTCGAGCCCGTGCTGGACGCGGTCGAGAGCATCCTCGGCCCCGACCTCTACTGCTGGGGGTCCTCCTTCTTCATCAAGAACCCGCACCACCCCGGGTACGTGGCCTGGCACCAGGACGCCCCGTTCTCCAGCATTCCCAAGGGCGGGGAGATCATCACCGCCTGGATCGCACTGGCGCCCAGCATGGTGGAGAACGGCTGTCTGAAGGTGGTCGCCGGCACCCACACCAAGGAGGCCGAGCACACGTTCAACAGCGACGACTCCAACATGCTCTCCCAGGGGCAGGAGATCGCCGTCGACGTGGACGAGGACGACGCCACCCTGATCCAGCTCCGGCCCGGCCAGTTCTCGCTGCACCACCAGTTCATCTTCCACGGCTCGGGGCCGAGCCACAGCGACGAGCGGCGCATCGGCATCGCCGTCCGCTACATGAAGCCCTTCGAGCGCGAGGAGGAGGGCAACACCGACACCGCCACCCTGGTGCGCGGCAGCGACCCGTACGGGACCTTCCTCCCCGAGCCGGTGCCCACCGCCGACATGGCCCCCGAGTCCGTCGCCTACCTCGACGAGCAGCTGGTCAGCCGGCACGGAGACCGCTACCGCAAGTGACCCGCCGGGCGGGGCCCGCGCCGCCGGGCGCGGCCCCGCCGCGATCGCCCCCCACTGCCCCCACTGCCCCACTGCCCCCCAGAGCGAGGGTGCCGGCCTCGTCCCGTGCGACGAGCACGCCCGATCACGGCACGGCACCGAAAGACCGACACCGGCTGTGAAACAGCCTCGCGCGACGAGAGGTATAGAGCATGAAGTACCGCCCGCACCGGACCGGTGTGCTCACCGTGGCCGTCCTCGCCTCCCTGGCCGTGCTGTCCGCCTGTGGAAAGGGCGGACCGGGGGTGAAGGCCGGCGAAGTGGCCGCCACCGGCGAGGCCCTGGCGGCCGCGGCCCAGAAGGAGGGCAAGGTCGTCTTCTACTGCTCCCTGACCCCCGCCTCGTGCGAAGCACTGGCCAAGGGGTTCGAGAAGGAGCACCGGGGGATCTCCGTCAAGGTCCTCAGAGCGACCAGCCCCGACCTGTCGGCGCGGTACGCGACCGAGAAGAAGTCGGCGGCCGAGACCGCCGACGTCATCCTGCACGCCGACGTCCCGTTCATCCAGACGGCCCTGAAGGAAGGGCTCGTCACATCCTTCGAGGACGCCGGACTGCTGCCCGCCGACCACCCGGAGAAGTGGCTCCTCGACAGCGAGGGCATCACCGGCACGCCGTACATCGTCGACGCCCTCGGCATCGGCATCAACACCGACCTGGTGAAGCCCGAGGACCGCCCGAAGACCTGGGCCGACCTGGGCGACCCCAAGTGGAAGGGCAGGATGAACGGCCCGCACAAGGACGGCTCCGGCTACGCCACCTACTACGGCACCGTCGACGACCACGTCGACGGCTTCCTGGAGAGCCTGAGCAAGCAGAAGATCTTCCCCGACCCCGGCGGCATGGTCAGCCTGACCGAGTCCCTGGCGGCCGGTCAGTACGCCATCCAGAGCGTCGCCAGCAAGGCCGCCATCGACAACGCCAAGGCCAAGGGCGCGCCGGTCGACATCGTCTTCCCGGAGCCCGGCGCCACCGGCCCCGCCTTCGCCTACACGCTCAACCCCGAACCCGGACACCCCAACGCCCAGAAGCTGTTCGCCGGATACGTCCTGTCCGAGAAGGCCGGCCAGGCCCTGCACGGCGCCAACAGCGCCATCGCCACGCCCCAGGTGGAGACCGACTTCGCGCTCCTGCACCCCAACCTGGAGTACTACCGGCCCGCCAAGGTCGAAGAGGTCGCCAAGATCCTCAACGGCGGCAGGTGAGCGACGGCATGAGCGAGAACTCCGTCATCGACACCGAGCGCGCCCCCGCGCCCGCCGGCCCGCCACGCCCCCCGCGCCGCGGCGCCTCCCCCACCGCGTTCCGCCTCGTCGTGCTGCTGGTGGCGGCCGGGGTGGCGCTGCTGATCGGCTACCCCCTGGTACGCATCGTGCTCGGCCTGGTGTGGGTGGACGGCACGCTGACCTTCTCGGCCGTCTCCGAGACCCTGGCGCTGCCCGGCCTGGGGGAGACCCTGCTCGACACGTTCGTCGTGGTCGGCAGCGCCGTCGTCCTGGCCCTGGTCATCGGTTCGGTCTTCGCCTGGCTCAACGAGCGGACCGACGCCCGGATGGGCGTCCTCACCGATGTGCTCCCCGTCGTCAACTTCCTGATGCCCGGGATCGCGACGGCGGTGGGCTGGCTGCTGCTGCTGTCCTCGGACGCCGGGTACGTCAACAAGGTCATCCGCTCCGTGGCCAACGGGGTGTTCGGGGCGAACCTGACCTCCGGCCCGTTCAGCGCCAACTCCTGGTACACCGTCATCGGCGTCTACACCCTCACCCTGGTCCCGTTCGTCTACCTGGTGGTGTCGGCGGGACTGCGCAACCTGGACTCCCGGCTGGAGGAGCAGTCCCGGATGTGCGGGGCCGGTGTGGTCACGACCCTGCTGCGGGTGACGCTTCCGGCGCTGCGCCCCAGCCTGCTCAGCGCGGCCTTCCTGGCCGTGTGGTTCGGTTTCGCGGTCTTCTCGGTGCCGGTGGTGCTCGCCGAGCCGGCGGGCATCCGGATGCTGTCGGTGGAGATCGTCCACCTGCTCACCTCCTCCTACCCGCCCCAGACCGGCGCGGCCATCGGGCTCAGCAGCCTGGAACTGGTCGTGCTGGGCGTGATCTGGCTGCTGCAGCAGCGGTCGCTGCGCGGCGGCCGTACGGCGGTCATGGGCGGCAAGGGAGCGGGCACCGAGCGCATCCCGCTGGGCCGGCTGCGCGGGGTGGCACGGGCGGCGATGCTGCTCTACCTGTTCTGCGCCGTGGTCCTGCCCGTGGGCGCGCTGACCCTGGTCACGCTCAACGGCTACTGGGGCACCCCCTCCTGGGAGAACTTCGGCCTGAGCTCCTTCTGGTCGATCCTCACCGACCCCGCCAACCAGCAGGCGATCGTCAACAGCCTCCTGTTCTCCCTGATCACCGCGACGGTCGCGGTGATGATCGGCGGCGGCATCGCCTGGCTGTCGGTCCACTCCCCGGGCGCCGTCGCGAAGGCCGCCGCGGCCGTCTCCAAGGTGCCGGCCGCCATCCCGCCGGTCGTCGTCGCCGTGGGCATGGTGCTGGCCTTCGCCGGAGAACCGTTCTTCCTCGGCGGCACCGCCCTCATCCTGCTGGCGGGCTTCCTGGTGGTCGCGATGCCGGAGGCGTCCATCACCTCGGAAGCCGCGGTCGGCCAGGTCGGTACGGAGCTGGGGCAGGCGTCCGCGCTCTCCGGCGCCTCCCAGGGACGCACCTTCCGCTCCGTCTACCTCCCCCTGATGCTGCCGGGGCTGGCCGCGGGCTGGACGCTGATCTTCGTCCGGATCATGGCGGACGTCGAGGCCTCGGCCCTCCTGGCGAGCACCGGGACACCGGTGATCGGCTTCCAGCTCCTGGCCCTGTTCGAAGGAGGGGGCGGATACGCCGAACTGGCGGCCCTCGCCCTGTTCGTGTCCCTCGTCTCCATGCTGATGGTGGCGGTGGTCCTGAGCGCCACCTCGATGTGGCAGGCACGCAGAAACCGTCAACAGTCCTAGAAGGAGAGCCGCCATGGCGAACGTCGTATCCCTGGACGCGGGAGACGTCACGGCCCGCGAGGCCACCGCGCACCCTCCGGCACCGGCCGCTTCGGAGCCGGCGCTCAGGATCAGGGGCGTGCGCAAGATGTACCGCCGCAGCGACGGGCAGTCCGTGCCCGCCGTCGACGACACCACCCTGGACATCCACGAGGGTGAGGTGCTGGTGCTGCTCGGCGCCAGCGGCTGCGGGAAGAGCACCTTCCTGCGGTGCATCGCCGGTCTGGAGAAGCCCGACGCCGGAAGCATCGAGAGCCGCGGGAAGATCCTCTCCTCCGCCGAGGACGGTGTCTTCGTCCCGCCCGAGCAGCGCGACGTCAGCATGATCTTCCAGTCGTACGCCCTGTGGCCGCACATGACCATCTTCAAGAACGTCGCCTACCCGCTGACCACCGGCCACCACAAGGGCCTGACCCGGGAACAGATCCGGGAACGGGTCATGGGCGTGCTGGAGATGATGGGCATCGCCCACCTCGCGGAACAGCACCCCGCGCAGATCAGCGGCGGGCAGCAGCAGCGCGTCGCGCTGGCCCGGGCCCTGGTCAAGGACTCCGGCATCGTCCTGTTCGACGAACCGCTGTCCAACGTCGACGCCCGGGTGCGCGACCAGTTGCGCGCCGAGATCCGGGAGATGCAGAAGCGCCTGGGCTTCACCGCGGTCTACGTCACCCACGACCAGGAGGAGGCGATCGGGATGGCCGACCGTATCGCCGTCATCGACCACGGGGTCGTGGCCCACGTCGCCACCCCGCGCGAGGTCTACCTCAAGCCGGCCAACCTCCGGGTGGCGCGGTTCATCGGCAAGCTCAACGAGGTGGAGGGCACGGTCACGGCCGTCCGGGACGACGGCAGCGTCACGGTCGCCACCGCCCTGGGCGAGATCGAGGCCGCCGGCGGGCAGGACGGCCTGCGCGCCGGGCAGGAGATCGCGGCGGTCTGGCGGCCCGACCGCACGGTCCTGAACGGCCCCGCCGGCGGCGGGAACGACTGGCCGGGCACGGTGCGGACCTCGGAGTTCTACGGCTCCTTCACCGACAGCCGGATCACCCTGGGGGACCAGGGCCAGGAGGTCATGCACTGGGCGACGGGGGACGTGCCCCTGGAGACGGGCGGCTCCGTGCGGCTCTCGGTCGCGCCGTCCGACGTCAGGGTGCTGGCACGGTAGCCGGGGCGCCGGGCCGCCGGCGTACCGGACGGAAGCGGCCTCCCCTTCCCCGACGCCCGCCGGGGAAATTCCGTCCACCCGGTGCCGGATTATCCGGCTGTTAATATGCAGGGTTGGAATTTTCCGTGACCTCCTAGGGGAATGATGCAGCACACGCCACCCCCCGCTCCTCTGTATCAGCGAGTATTCGGGGTGATCTACCAGCGGATCCGGCTGGGTGACTACCCGGCGGGAGAGGCCCTGCCCACCGAGGACCGGCTCGTCGCCGAGTTCTCGGTGAGCAAGGCGACCATCCGCAAGGCCGTGGACGAGCTCATCGCCCGCGGGCTGGTATATCGCCGGCAGGGGAAAGGCACGTTCGTGTACGGGGACGCGGAAGAGAAGATCGGAAGTGTCTTCCGGGGGTCCCTGCTCGACCTCATCTCCGGCACGCCGCGCATGCCGCTGCACGACGTGGGGGTGGAGATCGGGGTCCGGTTCCCCGCCTCGGTCCGGGCGGCCCTCGGCACCGGGCGGGAGACCGGCAACGTCGTCTGGAACCGGCGCACCGCCGGCGGCACGGTGTTCGTCTACTCGACGCACTATCTCGCCCCGGAGATCGAGCACTACGCACGGGAGCCCCGGCTGCGCACCGAGGGGCTGCTGGCGGTGCTGCACAGCGACGGGGTGGCCATGGAGGGCGCCGAGCAGCGGGTCTCGGCGCAGCTGGCGGACACCGAGGTGGCCGAACGGCTGGAGACGGAGCTGGGCGCCCCGGTGCTGTTCGCCCAGCGGATCCTGCGCTCCGCGGACGGCCCCATCGACGTGCTGCACAGCTGGTACCGCGGCGACCTGTACGAATGGCTCTCCCGCCTGGACATCAGAAGTGACGGAGGCGTCGTGATGGCCCCCGAGGAAAGCTGAGACCGTGCGGGCCGAATAACGCAGAAATGAAAGGGAGCGCACCGCTTCCGAATTCCGGGGAAGGGTGCGCCGGACGAACACTGCCTTTTTCCGGTGATGTCGGCGCTTTTCCCGAGGATTCGGCGCCGGATGTTCGAAGCGGAGGAACGGAGAGAAAATGACGACGGTGGAGAATCGGACCGGTTCCGTGACGGATTCCGGGACCGACGCCCGCGCGGACTTCTACGAAAGGCTGGCCGGGGCGCACGTGGTGCCGCTGTGGCGGGTCCCGGGCACGGACGCCCCGGAGCCCGAACCGGCCGAGGTCGCGCACGTGTGGCGCTGGCGGGAACTGATCCCCCTCATGGAGGAGGCGGGCCGCAGCATCGACCTGGGCAGTGAGGCGGAGCGCCGCGCGCTCAACGGCGTCAACCCCGCCCGCCGGTGGGGCACGACGCACACCATGGTCGCCGGCTACCAGCTGGTCCTGCCCGGCGAGGAGGCCACCGCGCACCGGCACACCCCCGCCGCGGTCCGGCTGATGCTGGCCGGCCGCGGGCACACCACCGTCGAGGGCGAGCCGGTCCTGATGGAGCCCGGCGACCTGGTCCTCACCCCCGGATGGAACTGGCACGACCACCGCAACGCGGGCGACGAGCCCATGATCTGGCTCGACGGCCTCGACGTGCCCTTCGTCCGCGGCCTCAACGCCCAGTTCTACGAGGACTTCGAGGACAAGCGGATGCAGCCCCCGCGGGTCGCCGAGGACGACAGCGTGGCGCGGTACGGCGCGGGCATCGTGCCGGCCGGGCCGCGGACCGGCCGGGCGCACTCGCCCCTGATGAAGTACTCCTACGCCGCCACCCTGGAGAGCCTGGAGCGGCTGCGGGAGTCGGAGGGCGACCCGGAGCACGGCGTCACGGTCGAGTACACCGACCCGCAGACCGGCGGCCCGGTCATGCCCACCCTGGGCTGTTCCGCCCAGCTGCTGCCCGCCGGGCGCCGCACCCGCCGCCGCCGGCACACCTCCAGCACGGTGTACTGCGTCACCCGCGGCTCGGGCCACAGCGTGATCGGCGGCCGGCGCTACGACTGGGAGCGCAACGACTTCTTCGTCGTCCCCTCCTGGACCTGGTACGAGCACGTCGCGGCGGACGCGGGGCCGGACGTCACCCTGTTCGCCATGAGCGACCGGCCGATGCTCGAACCCTTCGGCCTGTACCGCGAACAGGCCGCCTGACCATGACGACGCGAAGGAGGGAGGCCCCCATGGCCCGCCCGGACAGCAGACCGCAGGTCCTCGTGATCGGCGGCGGAATCGGTGGCTTCACCACGGCCCTGGCGTGTGCCCGGCGCGGAATGCCGGTGCACGTCCTGGAACGCGCGCCGGAGATCAAGGAGATCGGCGCCGGGCTGCAGCTCGGCCCCAACGCGGGCCGGCTGCTCCGCGAACTCGGCGTGCTGGACAGCGTGCTGCGCACCGCCGTGCTCCCCGAACGGTTCGTGATCCTGGACGCCTACACCGGTCGGGAGATCTACCAGGCACGGTTCGGCCAGGCGCTCGCCGAACGGTTCGGGGCGCCGTACACGGTGATGCACCGCGCCGACCTGCTCGACACGCTGCTCGAGGGCAGCCTCGCCACCGGCCTGGTGACGGCCCTCACCGGCAAGGAGGTCGTCGGCGTCGAACAGGACGCCCACGGCGCCACCGTCACCTGCGCCGACGGGTCGGTCCACTCGGCCGACGTCGTCATCGGCGCCGACGGACTGCGGTCCGCCGTCCGCCGCCAGGTGCTGGACGACAGCGAGCCCGCCGTCTCCCGGTACGCCATCTACCGCGGCCCCGGGCCCCGCCCCGAGGGGGTGGAGGACGCCGTCACCCTGTACGCGGGCGACGGGCTGCACCTGATGCAGTACCCGATCCACGGCGGCGAACTGCTCAACCGGGTGGCCTCGTTCCGCAGCGACCGCGGCGCCCCGGGCAGCGACACCTGGGCCACCCCGGAGGAACTGTTCGAGAAGTTCGCCGACACCTGCGACCCGGTGCGGGAGGCACTGCACCACCTGGACCTCGGCAAGCGGTGGGAGCAGTTCGACAGACGGCCCCTGCCCGGCTGGGCCCAGGGACGCGTCGCGCTGCTGGGCGACGCCGCCCACCCCATGCGCCAGTACCTCGCCCAGGGCGCCGGCCAGGCCATGGAGGACGCCGTCGCGCTCGCCGCCGCCCTCGCCGGCAGCCCGGACGATCCGGTCACGGCACTCAAGGAGTACGAGGAGATCCGCTTCCCCAGGGCCGCCGCGGTACAGCGCAACACCCGCTTCTTCGGGGAGATGGTCCACCTGGGCGGCGTCGGCGCGGTCCTGCGCGACTTCGCGTTCGGCTCCCTGCGGCCGGACGACTACACCCTCGCCGACTGGCTGTACGGCACCGACGGGGCGCCCGCCCCGCAGCCGCCGGCCCGGCTCGACGTCTACGCGGAGGGATGAGGACGTGACCGTCGACCTGACCGTGGCCTGCGGGCCCTACGACCGCACGGCGGCCCTCGCCGACGGCCGGGTGCGCGTCCCCGGAGTGGACCTCACCTGGCTGCCGCTGGGCGCCGAGGAGATCTTCTTCCGGATGGCGCGGCACGCCGAGTTCTCCGCCTCGGAGATGTCGCTGTCCTCGTACACGCTGACGCTGGAGCGGGACCGGCCGTTCGTGGCGATCCCGGTGTTCCCCTCGCGCACCTTCCGGCACCACGCGGTCTACGTCCACGCCGACAGCGACCTCACCCACCCCGAGCAGCTCAAGGGCCGGACCGTCGGCATCCCCGAGTACCAGATGACCGCCGCGGTGTGGATGCGGGGCATCTTCGCCGAGCACTACGGGCTCCCCGTGGACTCGGTCTCCTACCGCACCGGGGGACTGCTGGAACCGGGCCGGACCGAGAAGCTGGCCATCCACGTCCCCGGCGTGGACATCAGGCCGATCGCGCAGGGCCAGAACCTCTCCGACATGCTGGAGGCCGGCGAACTCGACGCCCTCTACACCGCCCGGGTCCCCCGCCACTTCGCCGACGGCACCCGCCGGGTGCGCAGGCTGTGGGCCGACCCTGCCGCCGCCGAGCGGGAGTACTTCGCACGCACCGGCATCTTCCCGATCATGCACACCGTGGTGCTCCGGCGGGACGTCTACGAGCGCAACCGCTGGCTCGCCAGGGCACTGACCGACGCCTTCCAGGAGGCCAAGGAGCACGCCGACCGGGCGCTGGGCGAGACCGTCGCGCTGGCCGGGATGCTGCCGTGGGGCCACCTGGCGGCGCGGTCCGCGCGGGACGTCATGGGCGAGGACATCTGGCCCTACGGCCTGGCGCCCAACCACGCCTGCCTGACCGCCTTCCTGCGCCACCTGCACGAGCAGGGGCTCACCGGACGGCGCCTGGCCCCCGAGGAACTGTTCGCCCCGGAGACCCACGAGAGCTTCGTCGTCTAGCGGCCGGCGCACGAGCGCCGCCTATGACCTACCCCCTTGGGAGACGCTGATGAGCAGCGGTGACTTCGCAACGCTTCTGAGCCCCTTCGCCATCGCAGGCAGGACGGTCCGCAACCGGATCATGCTCACCACCCACAACCCGAAGATGAGCGAGGAGCGTTACCTGCACTACCTGGAGACCCGGGTCGCGGGCGGGGTCGGCATGGTCGGCATACCCGTCCTGAACGAGACCATCTCGACCCTGGCCTACGTCACGCCCGGGCAGCTCGACGGGATCTCCGCCCGGGACCTCGACGGCACCGCCGACCCCGAGACCGAGGAGGGCCGGGAGTTCTTCGACTCCCTCCTGCTGCCGCCGCTGCGGGCGCGCGCCGACATCGCGCACCGGCACGGGGCGCTGGTCTTCGGACAGGTGGCCAACCGCGGCTCCATCCGGCTGCCCGAGACCTTCCAGGCGATGGTCTCGCCCAGCGGCGTCCCGGACCCGCACGTCCGCGCCCAGCCGCGCGAGATGACCACCGGCGAGGTGGAGCGGGTGGTGCGGCTGTTCGCCCGGTCCGCCTCGCGCATCCGGCGGGGCGGACTGGACGGCGTCGAGGTGCACGCCACCCACGGGTACCTCGTGGAGCAGTTCCTCTCGCCGTCCACCAACCGCCGCACGGACCGCTACGGAGGCTCCCTGGACAACCGGATGCGCTTCCTGACCGAGGTGCTGGAGGCGATCCGCGAGGAGTGCGGACCGGACTTCCCCATCGGGATGCGCATCAGCGGCCTCCAGGCCCACCCCGGCGGGCTGACCACGGACGACATCACGGCCGTGGTCAGGACCGTGGAGTCCTCCCTGGCGTACGTCAACATCACCGCCGGGACGATCGGCGCCCTGCACGACGGCGTGGTGCTCCCCTACGTCGCCTCCAGCCACTACGAGCCCGGCTTCAACGCGGACGCCGCGGCCGCCGTCCGGGAGGCGGTGTCGGTGCCGGTGATCCTCACGGGCCGGATGAACGACCCCGCGCTGATGGAGGACGTGCTGCGCAGCGGCGTCGCGGACCTGGTGGGCACCACCCGCGCCCTGATCGCCGACCCGGAGTTCGTGAAGAAGACCGCGGCCGGCCGGGCGGACCGCATCCACAAGTGCATCGGCATCAACGAGTGCCACTACCCCGACCGGGTCTCCGCCTGCCCGGTGAACCCGTGGGCCGGCCGGGAGCGCGAACTGGACGTGCCCGCCCCCGTCCGGCGCAAGCGGGTCCTGGTGGTCGGCGGCGGCCCCGCCGGCCTGATGTGCGCCCGCACCGCGGCGAGCCGGGGCCACTCGGTGGTGCTGGCGGAGAAGGAGCACACCCTGGGCGGCAAGATCACCCTGCTCGCCCGTGACCCGCACCGCGCCGAGATGGCCTCGCTCATCGACGACCTCACCCGGGAGGTGGCGGAGGCCGGGGTGGAGGTGCGGCTCGGGTTCGAGGTGACCCCCGAGGCCGTCGCCGAGATGGCGCCGGACGCGGTGGTCGTCGCCACCGGCGCGCTCCCGGCCGTGCCGGACGTCCCCGGCCTGGAGGAGATCCGCACCCGCACCGCCCTGGACATCCTCGACACGGACCTGGCGGAGCTCGGCGAGAACGTGCTGGTCGTCGGAGGGCTCAACGACCACCTGGCGCCGCTGGCCGCCGCCGACCTGCTGGCCGGTCACGGCAAGAAGGTCGTGCTGCTGTCGGAGTGCATCCTGCCCGGTCAGGCGGCCGAGCCGTCCATCCTGCACCTGCTGACGAAGCGGCTGCTGGAGAAGCACGTACGGATCGAGGCCCTCACGGAGCTGGTGAAGGCAGGCGTACGGCCGCAGGTGCGCAACGTCTTCTCCGGGGAGACCTCCGAGATCGGCGCCTTCGACTCGGTGGTGTTCGCCACCGGCGCCGAGCCCGTCCCGTTCCCCGAGACGGACGGCGAGTTCTACCGCATCGGCGACTGCCTGGCGCCCCGGCGGCTGGTGCACGCCACGCTCGACGGCGCCCGGATCGGGTCCCGCCTCTGAGGCAGGGGGAGGCGGCCGGCGCGGCCGGGGCGCGCCGCACGGCGCGCCCTCCGCGTGGCCCCGCGCCCCGTGCCCGCGCGCAGGCACCTCACCGGGGCCCGGCACCGCAGGGGCTTCGCGCCGGCCCGGGGCGGGCTCACCGTGTAGAGCGCCGGGCCAGTGCCCGGGACAGCGCCGTGCGGACCTCCTCGGGCGGGGCGGCGCCCTCCGCCTCCGCGCAGGCGGTCAGGGACCGCGCGACGTCGCGCAGTTTGGTGTTCGACAACTGGGACGCCTCCCGCAGGATGTGCCAGGCCTCGTCCGAGGTGCAGCCGTGCGTCGCCATCAGGATGCCGCGCGCCTGGTCGATGACCGGGCGGGAGGCGATCGCCTGCCGGAGCTGCTCGATCTCCTCCTGGAGCAGGTGCAGCCGCTCCTCCCGCTCCCGCGCCACCGCCGAGACGACCGGCGACGGCGTGCCGTCCAGGGCCGGGGAGGACAGCGGGTCGGTGGTGTCGAGGCCGGCGAGCTCCAGGATGCGGCGCGGCTGACCGTTCCAGCGGGTCGCCGTGACCGGCACCGACCACCGCCGGCCGTGGTCGCGCAGCACCTCCAGGAACTCCAGTCCGGCCGTGTCCATGAAGTGCACGCCGCTCATGTCCAGATCGATACGGGCCGTGCCGACGGGCAGCCGCGCCAGCTTTTCGGCCAGGGCCCGGGCGGACCCGCGCACCAGCTCGCCGCGCGGGGCGAGCAGCGCCCGGTCCGCGTCCATGCGACCGCCGATGACCAAGGTTTCCTGCCTTCCCGGTAGGGCGAGTGACGCCGTGGAGGCCATGTCACTGCCGTGTCGGTGCTCGTGGATCGTCGGGGCGTTCGAGGTCACTCGGGGCGCCACCGGCACCGGAGCGGTAGGCTGCGCACGGTCCCGGCTGCGCTTCGGGTGCGCCTGCCCACCTTGCTGCGTACTACACACCGTGCCGGGAAACGGCCGGGAACCGACGTGGGCAGGGGTGGTCCCGGAAGCGTGGGGAGACACGTGTTGGGCAGTCGGCATCGGACGCCGTACGGACCCGGAGGCCCGGGGCCGTCCCTGACGGTGCGCCCCCTGGAGGGGTGCCGGGGAATCCGCGCGGCCGGCGAGGTCGGCCTGGCCACACACATGATCTGGGAACGCGTACTGGAGCAGGCGGTACGCGAAGGTGAGGGCGTGTACTACCTGGAACTGTCCGAGGTGACGTTCGTCGACGTCGCGGGCGCGGGCGCGCTGGCGGCGGCCGCCGGGCGGCTCGGCGCGGGACGGCGGCTCGTGGTGCGCCGCCCGCCGCCCGCACTGCGCAGGGTGCTGGAGACGTTCTGGCCCGGCCTGCCGACGATCGAGGTGACGACGTGATGAGAACCACGACCGCGACCCCGGACGTCACCCCCGACCCCTTCGTTCACCCCGCCCTGTTCTACCGGAGCGACCGGGAGTACCTGGACGGCACCGTCCCCTTCGTGCGCGAGGGGCTCGCCGCCGGGGAGCCCGTGGCGGCCGCCGTGCCCGGCGACCGGCTGCGGCTCCTGCGCGACGCGCTCGGCGCCGACGCGCGGCGGGTCCGGCTCCTGGACATGCGGGAGGCCGGACGCAACCCCGGCCGGATCATCCCCGGCGTGCTGCGCGCCTTCGCCGACGCACAGCCGGCCGGACAGCGGGTGCGGATCATCGGCGAGCCGGTCTGGGCCGGCCGCTCCGCGAGCGAGTACCCGGCCTGCGTCCAGCACGAGGCGCTGATCAACGCGGCCTTCCGGGGCCGTACGGTGACCATCCTGTGCCCCTACGACGCCGCCCGGCTGCCCGGACACGTCCTGGAGGACGCCCACGCCACCCACCCCACCGTCATCCCCGGCGGCTCCCGCCCCGCACGGCACAGCGAGGCGTACGCCCCCGACGCCATCGTCGCCCGCTACAACGAGCCGCTGCCGCTCGCCCCGGACGCCATGACCTTCCCCTTCGTGGCCGATTCGCTCCCCGAGGCCCGGCACGCCGCGACCGACGAGGGGCGCCGCCTCGGCCTCACCGGCACGGTCCTGGACGACCTGGCCCTCGCCACGGCCGAGCTGACCACCAACAGCGTGCTGCACGGCGGCGGCTCGGGGGTGCTCCGGGTCTGGGGCGAGGACGGCCGCGTGCTGTGCGAGGTGCGCGACGCGGGACGGTTCACCGACCCGCTCGCCGGCCGCCGGCCCGCCTCCCGCGACCAGCGCGGCGGACGCGGCCTGCTGATGGTCAACCTGCTCGCCGACCTGGTCCGGGTGCACACCGGGGACGAGGGCACCACCATCCGCTGCTGGTTCTCCCGCTGACGGACGCCCCGCCCGCGGGGCTCAGGCGCCCAGCGGGTCCAGCACCATCGGCGCGATCCTGCCCTCCAGCATCGCGCCCAGCCCCTCCACGGCACACAGCTCCGGCCGCTCCGCGATGTGCACCGGCATGCCCGTCGCCTCACGCAGCATCTGGTCCAGACCCGGCAGCAGGGCGCTCCCGCCGACCATCATGATCCCGCGGTCGGCGAGATCGGCGACCAGGTCGGGCGGGCACTCCCGCAGCACCTTGCCGATGCCGTCGAGCACGGCGGTCAGCGGTGTCTGGATGGCCCGCCGCACCGCGGCCGTGTCCACCGTCACCGAACGGGCCAGACCGGTGGCGACGTCCCGGCCGTGGATCTCCGTGGACTCCGGGCCCTGCGGGGTGAGCCCGTTGCCGGACAGGGCCAGCTGCAGCGGCCGTACGGACTGGCTGGGCAGCATCAGCTCGTGCTGGTGGCGCAGGTGCTGCACGATCGCGTTGTCCACCGCCTCACCACCGACGGGAACGCGCTGGGCCTGCACGATCGCCCCCAGGGACAGCACCGCCACCTGGGTGGCCGCCGCACCGCACACCATGATCATGGTCGCCTCGGGCCGCTCCACCGGCAGTCCGCAGCCGACGGCGGCGGCGATCAGCGTGTCCACCAGCTCCACCCGGCGGGCGCCGAGACCGACCAGCGTCTCGATCGCGGCCCGCTGGGCGAGCGGATCGGCGTCGTGCGGGGTGCACGCCGCCGCCCGCAGCCGCGGCCTGCGGCGCAGCGCGCGACGGGTCCGGTCCCCGATCAGCTGCCGCAGCATGCGCTGCGCCATCTCGATGTCGACGACCGTCCCCCCGCTCACGGGACGCACCACCCGGATGTAGCCCGGCGTACGGCCCGTCATCTTCTCCGCGAACTCACCCACGGCGATCAGCGCACCCGTACGGGTGTTCACGGCGGCGACCGACGGCTGGTCGACGACGAGCCCGGACCCCTTGACGTACACCCTGGTACGGGCCGCCCCCAGGTCGACGGCGAAGTGGCAGCGGCGCAGCTGCTCCAGACTTGCGGTCACGGCAGACCCTCCCGAGTGCGGCCCGACGGCCCGCCGGGCGGCGGACCTCTCTGGCATCGTGCGCGGCGGCCGGGGACACGCGCCTTTCCTGGGGGGCCGGGTGGGGGGCCGCCGAACGGGGGGCGGGGCGGGAGGAACCGGGCCCGGCGTGCCCGCAGCCGTGGGCACGGTGGCGGTCACCCGCGGCGCGGCCCTCCCACGACCCCCCGGATCACCCCCAGCTCCACCAGGTCCTGGGGGCGGACGCGGAGGCGGTCCGCCGTGGCCGGTGCCTCGTGCGGGGGGCGTTTGAGGATGGCCGCGGCGAGTTCCGGGGCGATCACCGAGAAGTAGCTGTCCGGGGTGGCCCAGGTGTTGCCGGGGGCCGCGAGGGCCAGTGCGCCGCCGGAGCCCCCCTCGCCGACGACCAGGGTGGTGACCGGGGTACGGGCGGCGGCCACGGCGCCGAACAGGTCGGCGATGGCCGGTCCCGCGCCCTGCCGTTCCGCCTCCGCGTCGTTGGCCGCGCCCGGCGTGTCCACCAGGGTCAGCACCGGGATGCCGAGCCGGCCGGCGAGCCGGACCAGCCGGGCGGCCGTGCGGTACCCGGCGGGACGGGTCGCCGCCCCGGTCTGGGCCGCGTAGGCGATGCTGCGGCCCTCGTGCTCGCCGAAGCCGCACAGCATGCCGTCCGGGTCGGTGCCGCCGCAGCGGTCGCCGCCCAGGGTGACGCGGGAGGTGAAGTAGGCGTCCAGGTAGGCGCCGGCGCGGGGGCGTCCCAGGGAGCGGGCGCGCAGGACCGCGTCCCAGCCGGTGGCCGGGAGGTCCGGCGCGCCCAGCGGGAGGGGCACGGGGGCGGGGGTGGTGGAGGGGCGGGTCAGCAGCCGCAGCCAGCGGCCCAGGGTCTCCCGCAGCTCCTCCGGCCGGACCAGCGCGTCCGCGGCGCCCGCCGCCACCTGCGCCTCGGCCGTGTACGCCGCCGGGTCGGCGTCCGCCGGCCGGACCCGTGAGCCGGCGAAACCGACCTGGGCGCCGGGCAGCGCCAGGACGACGTCGGCGCCCGCGCCCAGGGTGGCCCAGCCGCCGCCGGTCGTCGGGTCCCGCACCACCGCGATCTGCGGCAGCCCGGCCTCCCGGGTGAGCGCCGACTCCCGGGCGATCCGCTGGAGCTGGGTGAGCGCGAGCATGCCCTCCTGCATCCGGCTGCCGCCGGTGGCGACCAGCGGCACCACGGGCAGCCGGTGCGCCCGGGCGTGCCGGTGGGCCGCCTCCAGGCGGTCGCCGGTGCGTTCGCCGAGGGAGCCGCCGAGGAAGCCGAACTCGAAGGCGGCGACGACCGCCTCGGTGCCCCCGATCCGTGCCGTGCCGCAGACCACCGACTCCCGCTCACCGGTGCGTATCGCGGCGCGGGCGCGGGCGGCGTCGTAGCCGGGCCAGCCGAGCGGACCGTCCGCGGTGGACTCCCGGACGGGGTGGGGGAGCTCGGTGAATCCGTCGGCGACGGCGGCGACGGCCTCGCGGGCGGAGAGGCGGTCAGTCACGGGTCAGCGCCCGCTTCATGATCTTGCCCATGTCGTTGCGGGGGAGGGCGTCGAGGTGACGGACGACGCGGGGCCGCTTGTGCGGGGCGAGGCGCCGGGCGACATGGTCGGCCAGCTCCTGGAGGGTGGGCGGGGACTGCGGCTCGGCGGGCACCACCCACGCCACGATCCGCTCGCCCAGGTCGGCGTCCGGCTCCCCGGTGACCGCGGCCTCCCGCACCGCCGGATGCTCCAGCAGCGCGTTCTCGATCTCACCGGCGCCGATCTTGTAACCGCCGCTCTTGATCAGGTCGGTGGCCCTGCGGCCGACGATGCGGACCTGGCCGTCCCTCTCGCGCACCGCCATGTCCCCGGTGCGGAACCAGCCGTCGGCGGTGAACGCGGCGGCCGTGGCGTCCGGCCGGTTCAGGTACTCGGTGAACAGGTTCGGCCCGCGCACCTGGATCTCGCCGACCGTCTCGCCGTCGTACGACGCCACCGGCGAGCCGTCCTCCTCCACCAGCCGCAGCCCGACACCCGGCAGCGGCACGCCCACCGTGCCGGGCCGGGCCTCGCCGTCCGCGCGGACACTGGTGTTCATCAGCGTCTCCGTCATGCCGTACCGCTCGACGACCCGGCGCCCGGTCGCCGCCTCGATCCGCTCGTGGTCGTGCACGGGCAGCGCGGCGGACCCCGACACCAGCAGCCGCGCCCCGGCCAGCGCCTTCGCCAGCTCCGGTTCGGCGGGCAGCGCCTCCGCCACCCGGTGGTACATCGTCGGCACGCCGAACAGCATGGTCGCCCCGCCGTTCAGCTCGCGCGCCACGCCGTCGGTGGTGAACCCGCCGAGGTGGCGCACGCAGCCGCCGCGGCGCAGCGGGCCGAGCGTGCCGAGGACGAGCCCGTGCACGTGGAACAGCGGCAGCGCGTGCACCAGGACGTCGTCGCCGGTCCACTGCCAGGCGTCGGCGAGGGCGTCCAGGGTCGCGGCGATCGCGCGGCGGGGGAGGACGGCGCCCTTGGGCGGGCCGGTGGTGCCGGAGGTGTAGACGATCAAGGCGGGGTGCTCCGCGTCCCGCGCGCCGTCGTCGGGCAGCGCCGCCCGGGCCGCGACGTCCACGTCGGCCCGGGGCAGCGCGTCCAGCGGGGCGGGGAGCCGGGTGCCGGGCGCGGTGAGCACCAGGTCCGGGGCGCTGTCGGTGAGGATGTGCCCGAGCTCCCGCTCACCCGACTTCGGGTTGAGCGGGACGACGGCCGCCCCGGCGAGCAGCGCCCCGGTGACCGCGACGGCGGTCTCCGGTGCCGGAACGGCCCACACGGCGACCCGGCGTGCCCCTCCCAGGGCCCCGCCCACCGCACCGGCCGCCCCGGCGAGCTCTCCGTACGTCAGTGAGCGCTCGCCGAAACGCAGGGCGGGCCGGTGCGCGGCCCGGGGGTCGGCCAGGGCGGGGAAGAGAGAGGACACGCGTCGTACTCCTTGACTCGCTGCCGTGCGAAGACGGTCGGTACCCGGTGGGTCCAGGGTGCCCTACGCCCGCGCGGGGCCGGCGGCGGATCGGGCCGGTGCGCTCACCACGCAGCTCGCGAAAGCGCCGATCGTCAGCATGTCCGTCGCTCCCTCGCCGTCCCGCGTTCCGCCACCGATGCCGGGGCTTCCCCGAAGGTGAAGGTCAGGTCGCCTCCCGTGGTTCCCGGGGGCGGTTGTTAGCCTGCTCGCCGGTCGGCCGGTGGTGCCGGCCGCGCCGTTCGCATGAGGAGTGAGCCGTCGTGCCCCGTATCGCGCTGGTGACCTGCGCCCCCGGCCCCGGGATATCCGAGGACCGGGATCTGCCGGTGCTGGTACGGGCGCTGGCGGAGGCCGGCGCCGAGGCGTCCGCCGAGGTGTGGGACGACGACGGTGTGGACTGGGCGGGCTTCGACCTCGTCGTGATCCGCTCGACCTGGGACTACAGCTGGCGCGCCGCGGAGTTCACCGCGTGGGCCGAGCGGTGCGGCGCGGTGACCCGGCTGGCCAACCCGGCGGACGTGGTGCGGTGGAACACCGACAAGCGCTACCTGGGGGATCTCGCCGCCGCCGGGGTGCCGGTGGTGGAGACCCGGTACCTGGCTCCCGGGGACGCCCTCGACCTCCCCGACGGCCACGAGTACGTGGTCAAGCCGACGTCCGGCGCCGGCGCCCGGTTCGCGGCCCGCTACACACCCGACGAGCGCGCCACCGCCGTGACGCACCTGAGGCGGCTGCACGCCGAGGGGTTCACCGCGATGGTGCAGCCCTACGTGCGCGGCATCGACACCACCGGCGAGCGGGCGCTGCAGTACGTCGGCGGGTCCCTGCTGCACGCGAGCCGCAAGGGGCCGGTCCTCGCCCCCGGCACCCCCTACGACCGGCGGAAGGTGGCCCACCCCGGGCTGACCGGCTGGACCCCGAGCGCCGTCGAGGCCGACGTCGCCCGGCGGGCGCTGGCCTGTGTACCGGGCGGCGCCGAGCCGCTGTACGCGCGCGTCGACCTCGTCGACGGGGAGGACGGCCTGCCCCGCGTGATGGAGCTGGAACTCGTCGAGCCGAACCTGTTCCTGTGGCTGCACCCGGAGTCGGTGCCGCGGGTCGTGGAGGAGATGCTCAGGGCCGCGGCCCGCTGACCGACGTCCGCTGCAGCAGGCCCCAGGTGAACTCGGCGGCCACCTCCCGCGGTACGCCGCTCCCGTCGGGGGCCGTGAAGAGGAGGCCCCAGCGGGTGGGGGCCGAGCCCTCCAGGGGGCGGGCGGGGGCGAAGGCGCGGGCGGCCTCGTCCACCGTGCAGGACCAGGGCGTGAGGTCCTCCACCGTGCGCAGGACGGGCGCCGGGGCCCCCGTGGCGCGGACCAGCCACTCGTTCCACACCGCGCCGCCGGCCGCCGGGGCCAGCACCTCGAAGCGCAGGTCCGGCCAGAGCGGCAGCCGCCACCGCAACGCCTCGCAGTCCAGGTCGCCGACCCTGCGGGCGGTCCGGGACTCCGGCTCGCCGAGCACCGACCGGTACCGGGACAGGGCCGGGCGGGAGCGCGGCGAGCGGACCATCGCCTGCCAGCGCCGGTTGGCCTCGCGCATGTCCCCGAGGGAGGCGCCCAGGGTGCGCCGGGCGTCCTCCACCGGGCCGGGATTGTGGTCGGCCATGCGGCGCAGCAGCACGAGCTGGAAGTCGCACGGGGTGAACGGTCTACTGGGGCGTCGTCCGGTCGGCACGGGAACCATCGTCGCTCACCGGGGGCGCTCCGGGGCGGCGGCCGTCCGGGAGGAACAGCACGGAGTTGACGTAGCGCGGGCCACGGAGCGCGTCGTGGGGCAGCACCCGGCGCAGCAGACCGTGATGGACGACGTAGGAGGTGCGCGCCTGGTGGGCCTCCAGGGGGAAGTCGGCCAGCGGGACCCAGGTGCCGGCGGGCAGCACCCAGCCCTCGTACCCCAGTTCCGCCAGCTGGGTCACCACGGGTTCGACCGGCTGGATGCGGGACTCCAGCTCCACGAACAGGGCGGGGCGGTCGCGGGTCAGTATCCCGGCGGCCCCGCGCAGCACCGCCGACTCGTTGCCGTCCACGTCGATCTTCATGAAGCCGACGTCCGTCAGGTCGAGGTCGTCCAGCGCCAGGCAGGTGACGTCGACGCCGTGGCCGTGGATGTCCCGGCGGATCAGGGACGACACGCCTTGGTCGCCGCCGTCGCCCGGGGGCAGCCACAGGCGGGCGGTGCCGGGCGCGTCCGAGGCCGCCGCGCGGATCACCCGTACGTTCGGCGGGGCGGTCGCGGTGAGCAGCCGGGCCAGGTGGGGGACCGGTTCCAGGGTGACCACCCGGCGGGCGCGCCGCGCCAGCCGGTGGGTCCACGGGCCGTACCAGCCGCCGACGTCCACCGCCGTGCCGCAGTCCGGCGGGCACAGGTCGGCGAGGCGGGCCAGTTCGGGTTCGTAGCGGGGGTAGACCGCTCTGGCCGTGGCGGCCACCACGCGCGTGGGCAGGAAGGACGCCACCCGGGCGGCGAGCGTGCGCTGTGTCGTCGTCATGGTCTCGTCTCCGGTGCTTCGGCCACCAGGGTCAGCAGTGTCTCGTGCTCGTTCTCCGGCACCTGCTCCCCGGACGACGGCAGGAGCTGGGGGATGCCGTCCACGATGGGGTAACGGCGGCGCAGACGCGGGTTGTAGAGCGCCTCCTCGCCCCCGTCGTCCGGCGCGAGCAGGTGCAACGGCCCCTTGTCGAGCGGGCAGGCCAGGATTCTCAGCAGGGGATCGTCCGGTTTCACGATCGGGTCAACTCCTTCGCGGGGGCAGCGGGTTGTGGTGCGGTGTCGTGCTTGGGCATGGCCAGCAGCACGGCCACCGCGAGCACGGTGCCGGTGACGCGCAGGGCCAGTCGCAGGGGATCGTCCGGCAGTTGCTCACCGAAGGCGAGCGTGCCGAGCACCGCCGTGAACACGCAGCTCACGGTCGTGCACACCGGCACGATCAGCGAGGCCCGGCAGCGCTGGAGCGCGGCCTGGGACATCACCAGGCCGAACACGCCGGTGAACAGCAGCAGATACGGGTACGGGGAGCCCAGCAGGCCGACGACGGCACCGCCGAGGCCGTCCGACGCCAGCCGGCTCGACACGCCCTTGACGGCGAGTGAGCTGACCCCGTAGAGCAGGCCGACGGCCACGCCGTACTCGATGCCCGTGGTGGGCCGCCGGTGCCGTCGGCGGGCGTTGCGCTCGGCGGAGACGTACAGCCACACCCCGGACGCCAGCGCCGGCACGCACACCAGCAGGATCAGCGAGGCGGGCGCGTCCTGTCCCACGGTGTCGGCACCGGCGCCGCTGTCCCGCAGCGACAGCACCACCATCAGCAGGGCCAGCAGGATGGCGCCGAGCGCGTACCGCTCCCGGCCGCTGGTCTCCTCGCCCAGCAGCCGCGACGACAGCAGCACCAGCAGGACGAGTCCGGAGACGAAGATGCCCTGCGCGGCGGCGATGGGCAGCGTGCGGTACACCGCCAGCTGGGCGGCGAAGCCGGAGGCGAGGGCCAGCGAGCCGGCGATCCACAGCGGGCTGCTCACCACCAGGCCGAGCAGCCGCACCGGTCGGCGGACCGACACTTCGGGCAGGTTCGCCAGCGCCCGCTTCTCCAGGACGAACCCGCCGCTGTACAGGACGTTCGCCAACAGGGCCGCGGCCACTCCCCACCACATGTCCCCCCGGCCCCCCTCAGGTGCGCCGCGCGTGCAGCAGCAGGATCGAGGAGAGCGGCGGTCTCGCACACGCCAGCCGGTCCAGCGGACGCAGCGGGCGCGGTACGCCGTGGAAGGGAGCGCCCTCCAGCCGTACCACGGTGAAGCCGGACGCGGCGACGAACTCCCGCAGGGCACGCGCCGTGTACAGCCGGAGGTGGCCCACCACCTCCGAGCCCGGCCGTCCGTGGATGCCGCGCAGGCTGACCTCGGAGAACACCGGCTGCACCCCGGCCAGCAGGAGCAGGCGGTTGTACCAGGCGGCCAGATTGGGCGTGGACAGCATGAGGTGGCCCCCGGGGCGCAGCACCCGCCGGAGCTCGTCGAGCGCCGCGTCCGGGTCGACGAGGTGCTCGATCACCTCGCTGAACAGCACTGCGTCCGCCGACTCCGAGGCGAACGGCAGCCCGCCGTCGGTGAGTTCACCGCGCACCGCGTAGGGCAGCCGGGTGCGGGCGCGGGTCAGGGCGTCCTGCGACCAGTCGACGCCGACCAGCCGGTGACCGCGCAGGTACGGGGCGGCGGTCGCGGCCGCCGTCCCGTCGCCGCAGCCGATGTCGAGGACCGTGCGCGGGCCGGCCGAGGCCGGGCCGAGCGCGCGGGCCAGCATGCGGGCCTGGCGGCGGCTGCGGGACGGGCCCGAGGCGACCGGTACGGACGGGTTCTCGTAGAAGTCACGCAGGTCGCGGGGCGGGGGAGCGGTGGTGGTCACTCGGTCGCCTCCGTGGTGTGCAGATGGTGCGAGAACAGGTCGAGCAGCCGGTCGCCGTCGCCGTGGCCGAGCAGCGTCCGCGACCAGCGCAGCGCCAGGTGGAGCCGCCCCGCGGTGGACGCGGTGGTGAAGGTGAGGCCGCGGGGCATCTGGGCCGGCGCCGAGAACCACACGGCACTCGCCCGGCCCGCCCCGTCCCCGAAGTCCAGCGCGTACGGGATGCGGCCGATGTTGCTCAGCAGCGTCGTCGACGTCCAGGGCGCCGCCACCCTGCGCAGGCCCCTGGTGAACGCCGCCCGGCAGGCGACCGGCGCCCAGGGGGAGGTGAGCAGCCGGGCGCCGTGGCCGAGCTGCGGGCGCGGCTGCGCCTTGAGCGCGCGGGTGCGCAGGGCGGTGCGGCGCAGCAGCCCCCGCAGGTCGCCCCCGTCCAGTTCCCCGGGCGCGAACGGCACCTCCACCAGCCGGGTGCCGTTGCCGATGGGCATCGCGGCGTCCCGGGGACGGTCGTCGACCGGCATGGTGATGCGCAGGGGGCGGCGCGCCGCCCCGTGCTCCCGGTTCCAGTGGGCGATGGTCAGGGCGGTGGCGACCATGAGCTGGTCGTTGACGGTGTACGGGGAGCCCTTCGGCCGGTGCGGCAGTGCCAGCTCGGTGAGGAGCAGGCCGTTGCCCGGCGTCGCCTCCGGCGTGCCCCGCGCCACCCGGGCCGGCGGGGCCCAGTTCGAGGGCGTGTCCGGCGGGCCCTGCGGCGCGTCGGGGGGACGCACCGGCGGGGCGGCCGGGGCGTTGTCCCGGCCGCCGTAGAGCTCCGCGGCCGTGGCCAGCACGCGCAGGCAGGCGGGACCGTCCAGGGCGGTGTGGTTGACGGTGAGGACGAGCGCGGTGCCGGTGCCGTCCTGCCCGGCCACCACCTCCAGCCGGACCGGCGGGGACTGGGTGAGCGGGGGCGCCTGGGTGAGCGCCCGGCTCCGGGCGTCCCGTAGCGCGTCCTTCCCCGGCGGCGGGAAACTCACCACCTCCACGTCCGGTTCGTCGGTCAGCTCCCACTCGTAGCGGCGCCGGTACCAGGGCCCCGGCGCCTCCCGCGCGAGAGCGCGCGGGTGGCGCCGCAGCGCCTCGGTGAACGCCTTGCGGATGCGCCCGGGGTCGAGGTCCCCCGGGAGGCGCACCTCGATGAGCACCGTGTTCGGCTCCGCCTCCCGGTCGCAGTGCCGTGACACCTCGTCGACGACGGGGAAGGGGACGCGGAGGGGCGTGGTCGTACGGTCCCGCGTGGTCATACGGTCCCGCCCCCTCCCGGGCCGCTCCCCGGCGCGGGCGGCGGCACGAACGGACGCGCCCGCGGGGCGGAGGGCGGCGGTGGCGCCGGATGCGGTCCGGCGGCGGGCGCCGGCCCGGCGACCGGCGGCAGGACCGCCGTGGCGGCCGGTCCGCCGTCGGGACGTCCGCCGTCAGGGTGTCCGTCGTACGGACGCCCGTCGTCCGGGTGTGCGCCGTCCGGGTTCCGCTCGCGCGACCCGCCCAGGCTCACCAGGGCGGCGAACAAGCCGGTCAGCGCCAGCAGCTGGGCGACATGGCCGTAGGCTCCCTCGCCCGCGCCCACCGGCTCGCCCGCGCCGAGCGCCGCCGTGACACCCGCTCCCGCGAGCCCGGCGAAGGCGATCGGCACCAGCAGCGCGGGCCGGCGTGACGCGAGGACCGCCAGGGCCGGCACCAGCAGCGCCCACCAGCCCGCGATCACCACGCCCACCAGGGTCAGCGCCACCGCGCCGAGCCACAGCCCGGGCGCCGGAGGCACCGGCTGCGGCGCGTCGGGGTTGCCGGCGTTGCGGCGCCACAGGGCCAGACCGATCAGCACCGCGATCCCGGCCCCGCTCCCGATCAGCCCGGCGTCGTACGTGGTCGCCGGCTCGTAGGACAGCTTGACCGTGCCGCCCTCGCCCGCCGGGATGCGCCAGCCCTGCTGCCAGCCGTCCAGCCGCAGCGGGGTGAGTTCCTCGCCGTTCAGCGTGGCCTTCCAGCCGTCGTTGTGGTTCTCGTACATCGTGAGGTAGGAGGCCGCTCCCGCGCCGACGCCCACCTCGCGCCGGTCGCCGAGCCAGTCCTGGATCCTCAGCTCACGCTCGGCGGCCGAGGCATCCGGCACGGTCCCGCGGGTCAGGGTCACCTCGGTGAGCGCCAGCGGGCCCGCGTCGCCGCCCTCCACCCGGTGCGTTCCGGCCGCCAGCTCCAGCGCGGGGCCGTCGGACCCGTCCCGGCACGGCGTCACCCGGACCGGACGCCGCTCCACCAGGTCGCGCACGGTGCCCCGCACGCTCGTCTCGTACGGCGTGCCGTCCACCGTCAGCGCGGGGCCCTTGCCGCACTCCAGGGCGAACTCCCTGCTGCCGTCCGGCTGCTTCGTGCGGTAGCCGTCGAGGGCGGGGACGTACGCCTCCGTCAGGCCCACCGGCAGTTGCATGTCCGCGTCGACCGCCGGGTTGTGCACGGTGAGCGGCGCGGTCCGGGTGACCGTGATGTCGAGACGGTCGGTGGTGATCGCGGGGAAGCGGACCCAGCCGTTGTCGTCGACGGCGGCGGTCGCCGCGCCGTCCGGGGAGCTGATCTGCACCTCGGAGGCCCGGGCGGACAGCCCGCCGGCCGGGGCCAGCACCAGTTCGCCGACCGCCTGCTTGCCCGTCCAGCTCAGGTGGACGGTGGGCTTCCCGCCCGCGATCCACGCGGTGGTCAGGTCCCCGTCGGTGAGGTTGCGCGCGGACAGTCCCGCGCCGAGCCGGGCCGTGGAGTCGGCGGTGGCGGTGATCCGGTCGCGCTGCTCGGGCGCCACCTCGTACAGCAGCCGGTCCAGTGCCTCGCCGGGCACCGCCACCGCGCTCGCCGTCACCTCGTAGGCGCCCGGCGTGCCCGTGTCGAACTGCCGGTGCAGCCCCGCCTCGCTGCCCGTGAGGGACATCCCGGTGGGGTCGGCGGCACGGTGCAGGGAGACGATCTGCGCCGTGGCGGTGGACCGCTCCGCGTCGGTCGGCAGCCGCAGCAGCCGGGTCACCCGGACGTCGGGCAGGCCGACCTCGGAGAAGCCCGCACCGGTGAGTCCGGGACGCTCGGCCGTCGAGTCGACGATCGTCAGCTTCATCCAGTCCGTCGGCCCGGCGGGCGCCTTGACCTGCTGCTCGGTGCCGTTGGCCCGCAGGAAGGAGGTCGCGGAGCCGTTCTCCGTCTCCACCCGCACGCGGGTCGCCGCCGCCCGCACGCCGTCCTGCGGCAGCGGGGTGAGGCCGATGGAGTCCGGCATGTCGTAGGCGCCGTCGAAGGCGATCCGCAGCCACTGCCCGTCCGGGGAGCCGTGCGCGCCCTCGGCCCACGCGGTGTCCGGGTTGCCGTCGAAGGCGTTCACCGGGTCGTACTGCGGCAGGTGGAACAGCCAGTTGCCGTAGGAGGACGCCGTCACCGAGTCCGCGCCGCGCAGTTCGGCCACCGTCTGGTGGTCCAGGCCCTCGTTCGGCAGGATCTGGCGCGGGCGTTCCCCCGCGTCCTGGGCGGCGTCCGGTGCGTTGCGCTCGTCCGCCGTGTACGTGTACGAGGTGTTGGCGTTGACCAGCCCGAACCGGGTGTCCGCCCGCCGCAGCCCGTCGCCGATCACCTGCACCGGCGGCGTGCCGAGCCCCGGGTGCGCGTCCCCGGTCAGTACGGCGGGCCGGCCCCGCAGCCGGTCCGCGAGCGGCAGCAGCGCCTCGGGACCGCCGGACACCACGGCGGTGTCGGCGACCGGCAGCAGCCGGGCCTGGCCGGGCCGCTGGACGTTCGTACCGGCCGGGCGGTAGATCTCCACCGCCCGCTGCCGCGGATACAGGCCCTCGACCTGCAGCGGGGTGCCGGGCGCGATCACCCCGCCGGTCATCACCGGACCGAGTCCCTTGGCCCGCTGGTACCCGGACTGCTCCAGGGTGCGCTTGACCGTCGCCGTCGGCACCTGGCCGATCTGGTCGGGGTCGAGGTCGTTGCGGACGACGACGTAGTGGATGCCCGCCCGGCTCAGGTAGTCGGCCAGACCCGGCACCGCGCTGCCGGTCAGCAGTGCCCGTTCCACCGCGTCCATGGCGCGCCGGTTGCCGGGGGTGCCGAACGGCACGTAGTCGCGCTGCGCCCAGCGGGAGTCGGCGACCACGTCCAGCGGCTGGTCGATGGTCGACCCCCAGGTGTGGATGCCGTGCGCGGTCGCGGGGACGACCAGGGCACGAGAGTCGGGGGAGTTCTTCTTCAGCCAGTCGGCCGTCGCCTGCCAGTACTTGGGGATCTCCTGGAACGAACCGGGGGTGAGGATCGACCCGTTGAGGTACGGCCACAGCAGCCCGGGCAGGACGAGCACCGCCGCGATCAGCGGTGCGAACCGCCGGACGCGCACCCGATGGGTCCCGCGTGCCTGCGCCGACACCCCCACCAGGTGCGCCAGCCCCAGGAAGAACGCCAGCGCCAGCCCTGTCTGGAACTTGTAGATGTTGCGGAACGGCGCCAGCCAGCCGTCCAGCCAGCCCTGCGCCACCGAGTGGAACGGCGCACCGAACGCGCCTCCGTAACCGGCCAGCAGCACCAGCGCCGCGACCAGCACGGTCAGCACCAGCCAGCGCCGCTCGGGCATGTCCCGCCGGGCCAGCCCGGCGAGCCCCAGCGCGGCCGCGAGCGCCGAGCAGACGATCACCAGCGCCGACGAGGCGACCGCCCAGCCGGCCGGCAGCCACGCCTCACCGAAGTTCAGGTAGGCGACCCAGTTGCCGGCGCCGCGCAGCGCCTCGGTCGCCGCCATCGTGTCCGTCGTCGTCCGCGACGTCTCGATGTACGGGAGGAAGTTCTCGCCGTGCGCCCCGAGCAGCAGCAGCGGTATCCACCACCAGGCGGTCGCCACGATCATCGCCGGCGTCCACCAGGCGATCAGCTTGCGCTGCCGCGGCCCCGGCGGGCGGGAGAGCAGGTACAGCCCGACGGGCAGCAGGGACGCCAGCGTCGAGGCGGCGTTGACCCCGCCCATGAAGGGCACCAGGAGCGCCGAACGCAGCGCGGCGACCCTGGCCGTGTACCGCTCGTCCGTCAAGGGCAGCAGCACCCACGGCAGCAGCGCGCCGGGCAGCGCGGCGGCCGACGTGGAGCCGACGACCGTCGTGAACACCGGCCACAGCGCGTACGCGGTCGCCGCGAGCAGCCGCGACGCGCCGCTGCCCACGCGCAGCCGCTCCGCCAGCCGCAGCGCGCCCCAGAACGCCACCGACACGATCAGCGACATCCACAGCCGCTCGGCCAGCCACACCGGCAGCTGCGCCGCGTCGGCCAGCCAGTAGAACGGCAGCATCGGCCACACGTAGCCGATGTACTGGTCGGAGATCCCGCCGAACGAGCCCCGGTTGTGCCACAACTGGCCCAGGTCCGACAGGAACTGCCCCGGGTCGACGGTGACGCCGAGCTTGGTGTCGAAGGTCTGGCGCCCCGGCTGGGCCGCCACGAACAGGACGAACACCACCGCCCAGAAGCCGAGCAGCCAGCGGCGCGACCGCGGGCCCTCGGGAGGGCCCGCGGTGGCTCTGCGTGAAGGAACGGCTGCCGGAGGGGGAGCCTGGACCGTGGTCGTCATTCGGGACACCGCCGGAGGATGAGGAGGAGGTTCCAGGTGGCGAACTCGCGCAGACCGGGCACCTTGACCACGGTCCGCGTGAGGAACGGCCAGTAACGGGAGCGCGCCGACACGATCCGCACGTCGTCGCGGGACCGCACCTGCCGCAGGGTGGTGCCGATGTGCACCGGGAAGAGGTTCTCGCCGAGCGTGTGCTTGGCGGGTCTGCCGGTACGGCGCCGGTAGCGGGCGCGGGCCCGCTCGGCGCCGAAGTAGTGCCAGGGCGCCCACTCGTGACCGCCCCACGGGGACAGCCAGTTGGTGAACGACACATAGATCAGTCCGCCGGGCCGGGTCACCCGGGCCAGCTCGCTGAGGAACGTCTGGGGATCGGCCACGTGCTCCAGCACGTTGGAGGTGAAGGTGACGTCCGCCGACCCGTCGGCCAGCGGCAGCAGGTATCCGTCCGCCACCACGGTGCCCTCGGGGGGTTTCCCGCCCAGCTCGCCCACATCGGGTTCGAAGAGGTAGGCGTACGCCCCGCGCCGGCGGAACTCGTCGGTGAAGTACCCGCTCCCGCCGCCGACGTCCACGACCACCCGCCCGGCCACCGGCCCGCCGTACGCCTCGACCTGGTCGGCGGCGTCACGGGCGAGGAGCGAGTAACAGGCGTCGGGTTCCTTCTGCTCGCGCAGGAAGGCACGGAAGAGGGCGACGGAACGCCGGAGCGAGGGATCCTTCACGGCGCGCAGCCCCGAACCGCCTCACGGGCGACCGCCCGGAACCGCTGCACCGTGTGCTCCCAGCGGTAGGCCGCCGCGTGCTCCCGGGCTGTCTTGCCCATCAGCTCCCGCCGGTCCCCGGCGAGCGTCAGCGACATCCAGGCGGCCGCGAACGAGGACTCGCCGCCTGCCAGCACGCCCGTCTCGCCGTCCCGTACGGAATCCCGCAGCCCGGGGACGTCGAAGGCGACCGCCGGGGTCTCCCGCGCCGCCGCCTCGGTGACGACGAGGCCCCACCCCTCCACGGCGGAGGGGTGCAGCAACAGCCAGGCCTCGCACAGCAGCCGGTGCTTCTCCGCTTCGGAGACGTGCCCGGTGAACCGGACGCCGGGACCGGCCATCCGCTCCAGCCGTTCCCGTTCCGGACCGTCGCCGACGATCACCAGCCGGCCGCCGGTGACGGGCCGCACCCGCTCCCAGAGCCGCAGCAGCAGATCGATCCGCTTGTACTCGACGAGCCGGCCCACCGCCACGAACAGCGGTTCCGGGGAACGGTCGGCGAGCGGTCCCGGCTCGGCCACACCGTTGTGCACGACGCGTATCCGCTCCCGCGGTACGCCGATGCCGCGCAGCGCCTGGGCCGTGGACGGTGAGACGGCGACGACCAGCCCGTGCCGGCGGGAACCGGTGAGCGCCCAGTGCTCGAGCCGTCGGCCGATCCGTGCGGCCGGGGCCAGCGGGCCGCCGAACCGCATCTTCCACAGATCGGTGTGCACGTGGTTGACCAGGCACAGGGTGGGTCCGCGGTGCCACAGCGGTGTCAGGTACGGCATCCCGTTGCACACCTCGACCAGCAGGTCGCAGTCGCCGACCTGACGGGCGAAGGCGGAACGGGCACGCAGGTAGTGGCCGTACGCCCCGCCCGCCGACACCACCCGGTAGTCACGGTAGGCCGCGGGCCCTCCGCACAGCAGGGTGACCTGGTGGCCCAGTCGGGTCAGCCCGTCGGCAAGCCGGTCGACCAGCAGCTCGGAGCCGCCGGCGGACGGATTGCCCAGGTCGCGGTGGGCGAGGAAGACGATCCGGCGCGGATGCGGGGGGAGCGCCGGAGCGTGCTGCGACGCGCCGGGGCGCGCGGTGGGGTGGGTGTCCCCCTGCTCGGGCGGGGGCGCGAGCGGGGGACGGGACGGCACGTGCTGGGGCATCGGTGCTCCAACTCGTCTCGGGGAACTCGGCGTGGGGAACGCGAGGACGTGAGGATGTGAGGACGTGAGGACGTGAGGAGGTCAGGTCGTGAGGAGGTGGGGTGGGAATGAGCCTTCGGTGGGGCTCGTCGGGGTTCCTGGGTGAAGGGTGTGGACGGACCGTGGTTGGGTGGGGATTGGACAGTTTTCGCCCCGCCGTTCCGCACGGCTACTCACGCACGTGACAATTTCCGGCTTTTCTTACTCGTGAGTCACTTCATTGGGTGAGGGTCGGCCGGGGCGTACCGGACACATCCGGATCTTCGGTGACCTTCCGGCCGCGTATCACCAGAGCGCCACCGAGCACCGCCAGGACGAATCCCGCCACGGCGGCGCCGACCGGCAGCGTCTCCCCGACCAGCTCGAGCCGGCCGCTGTCGTCCTTGGCCTGCCGCACGGCCTCCTTCTGCGTCTCGTCCGTGAACGAGACGCCCTTCTCGGCGTCCAGCAGCACCACCGCGTCCTTGTCCCCGCCCGGCGCCCGCAGGGTCTGCCGGGGGCTGGTCCGCGCGTAGATGACCCGTCCGGTGCGCTGGTCGACGATCAGCTCCACGCCGTGGTTGGAGTACCACTCCTCGGCCGGCACCTGCGGCCGCTCCGGCTGACCCACGAGGCTCCCCGGCACCATCCGGGTGCCGGACCGGGTCGGCGACACCGAGCCGGTGAACCGGTAACCGGTGTAGCCCTGGACCTTCTCCGTGCCCCGGTAGCGCAGGACGACCGTGTCGCGGAGGGTGTTGTCCCACCACTGGTAGGAGCGCTTCTGCACGTCGAAGGGGAACTTCAGGTACGCCTCGCCCTGGATGTCCGGCTTCGCGTCGCAGCACCGCACCGGCTCGGTGGTCTTGCGGTCCAGCACCCAGCGGTGCGGGGTGAAGCTCAGGGCGTCGTGCGGGTCGGCGGCCGGCAGGGACTTGTCCGTGTCGACGGAGGTCGTCACGTCCCACACCGCGTTGCCGCTGCGTTCGCTCTCCGCGACGTTGCCGCGCACCCGCTGGGTGATGGTGATCTTCTGGTCGGGAACGGTCTCGACCTTCTCCAGGTCGAAGACGCTGCCCCGGCCGGTGTAGACGGCGGTGGTGTCGATGTCCACCGGGTTCACCGCCGCGCGTGGTTCCACGTACCAGGCGAACAGCGGGGCCAGGACCAGCAGAAACGTGCCGAGACCCAGCAGGACGAGGGAGAAGGGGGAAGCTGTACGGCGCATCCGGGTACTCCAGAGGATCGGGACGGCTCGGCGCGTTCGGGCCGGAGCCGTTCAGGAAGGTGCGCGTGCGGGAGTCCCCACCCCCTACGGGCTGGGAACCGTATGCGCCCCTTGACGGAGTGTCAATGTCATGTCGACACTGTGGGGCGACACACGGGGGTGGCCGGTCACCGTGGGGGTGGGGAACCTCCCGACTGAGAGGCTGACCCGGAGATGTCCAGATTGCTCGCCGCCGCCCTGACGGTCGCGCTCGCCGCCGCCCTTGCCGTGGGAGCCGCCGTCGGTGTCGTGGCACTGCTCGAAGCCACGCCCGACCAGCCCAACACCCCAATGATCACCTACGAGCAGGCCGGCCAGGGGAGTTGACCGGTGACGGCGTCCCGCACCCTCACGGCCCGCTCCGCCTGGAACGACGTACCGCGGCACCAGGTGCGCCGGTTCGCCGAGATCGCCATGGCCGACGTGCCCGCGCTGGCCGAGGAGATCATGAGCGAGATCCAGCGCGAGTACCCGCACCTGCCGGTCGTCCTCGACGACTCCGGCGAACCCATGGCCCTCGTCGGCATCCGCCGCGCCATCGAGGCCTTCGTCCAGCACGTCGCGCACGCCGACTACCCGGTGGGCCGGCCCACCGTGCCGCCGGGCGTCTTCCAGGACTTCGGGCGGGGCGAGGGGCTCAACGGCAGGTCGCTGGACGCACTCCAGGCGACCTACCGCATGGGCGTGCGCCTCGCCTGGCGCCGCTTCGCCGAGATCGGCCAGCGCATCGACATCCCCCCGCCCGCCATGTACGAACTGGTCGACGCGGGATACGAGTACCTGGACGGCCTGGTCGACCAGTCGGTGCGCGGATACGCCGAGGCCGCCGCCCGCCAGGCCGGGGAACGGCTGCGGCTGCAGCGCCGGCTGATGGAGCTGCTGCTCGTCGAACACCACCGGGGCGACCCCGCCGACGCGCTCGCCGAGCGGGCCGCCCGGATCGGCTGGCCGCTGCCCGGCAAGGTCGCGGTCGGCGTGCTGCTGCGCCCGGCGCGGGAGGCGATGGCGCCCGCGGTCGGACAGGGGGTGCTGCTGGACATGGAGTACGAGCAGCCCCGCATGGTGGTGCCCGAACCGGGCGCGGCCGGCCGGCCGGAACTGCTGCACCGCGCGCTCGCCGGCTGGTCCGGGGCGATCGGTCCGCCCGTGCCGGTCGCCGACGCGGCGAAGTCGCTGCGCTGGGCGGAGGCGGCCGTACGGCTGATGCGGCGCGGGCTGCTGCCCGCCGGTGAGGTGCTGTACTGCACCGAGCACACCGAGGCGCTGGTGCTGCTCCAGCCGGAGGAGCTGATCGAGGACCTCGCGGCGCGGTGCCTGGCCCCGCTGGCGCACTGCGGTGCCGCGCACGGACGGCGCCTCGCGGAAACGTTACTGGCGTGGCTGGAGACCCGGGGCGGGGCGCCGGAGGTCGCCGCCCGGCTGGGTGTCCACCCGCAGACCGTCCGCTACCGCCTGCGGCAGATCCGCGAACTGTGGGGCTCCGCGATCGACGATCCGGACCGCCGCTTCGAACTGGAACTGGTGCTGCGCGCCCAACGGCTGCGCGGCGCCCTCGGCACCCCGAGTCCGTGAGCCGGCCGGGGTGCGGAGCCGCGTCCGTGTTCCGCACCCCGGCCGACGGATCAGCCGCGGCCCCGGGAGCGCGTCCGCAGCCGCGGGGAGAACCGGACGGCCGCGAAGCCCACGGCGGCCAGGCCGAGGGCCGCCGTCACCAGCAGGGCGATGCCGCCCGCGCCGGTGTCGGCCAGGCTGCCCAGCAGGCCGGTCGGGGAGCCGCCGTCCCTGGTGCCGCCCGCGGCGTCGTCGTCGCCCTTGCCGTCGGTCCCGTCCTTGCCGCCGTCGTCGCCCTTGCCCCCGTCGTCGCCGCCCGTGCCGCCGGAGGCGCCCGGGGAGGGGGTGGGCGACGGGCCGTCCGTCTTCTCCACGACCTCGACGGTGAAGGTCGTTCCGGCGCCGCCGGGCACCTTCGCGGTGACGGTGTACGTGCCCGGGGCGTCGCCGGCGACGATGTCCCGCGGGGCGGTGGCCCGGCCCTCGGCGTCGGCGGTCGCCGGGACACCCGAGACGCCGCCCTCGAACACGGGGCCGCCGTCGAAGCGGCTCGCCTCGACGAGGAAGTCGACCCGGGCACCGGGGGCGGGTTCGCCGTCGTCGGTCACCAGGACCTGCAGCCGCTCGGCGAACGGCTGTCTCGGTACGGCTCCCCCCCAGGGAGCTCACGATGATGATCAGACCGGCTCACAGTATCTGCGCGCCGCGCGCCCATCCGCCGTTCACCCATTGCCCGTCCGAGCGGCCTGTGGCTAGCCTGTGTTCGTCATGCCGATCGCCTGTTGAAATCTCGAACGAGGGCAGGCGCCTGAGACACAAAGGGAGGGGGCCGGTCGTGGGACGCCTCGTACCAGCCGTGACCCGGGCTCTCGACATTCTCGAGCTCTTCCTCGACGGGGACGGGACGCTCTCCGCTCCCGACATCGTGCGCAGGCTCCAGCTGCCGCGCACCACCGTCCACGAGCTGGTGACCACGCTCGCCGCCCGGAAGTACATCGTCCCGGTGGCGGGACAGCCCGGACGCTACCGGCTCGGCGTACGCCCGTACCAGCTCGGCGCACGCTACGCCGAACACCTCGACCTCGCCGCCGAGGGCCAGCAGGTCGCCCGCTCCGTCGCCGAGACCTGCGACGAGACGGTGCACGTGGCGATACTGGAGGACACCGACGTCATCTACATCGCCAAGGTCGACTCCACCCACGCGGTACGGATGGTGTCGGCGGCCGGCCGCCGACTGCCCGCCCACTGCACCTCCGTCGGCAAGATGCTGCTGGCCTCCCTTCCCGAACAGGAGATCGCCGCGCGCCTCCCCGACGACGCCGAGCTGGCCGCGATGACCCCCAACAGCATCACCGACCCCGCCGCCCTGCGCGAGACCCTCGCCGGGATCCGCGCCCGGGGCGTCGCCGTGGAGAGCCGCGAGTCCAACCCGGACGTCTCCTGCGTGGCCGCGCCGGTGCGCGACCGCACGGGAGCGGTGGTGGCCGCGCTGTCCATCTCCGTACCGATGATCCGCTGGAGCGACGAGCGGCTGGGCGAGCTGGAAGGGCTCGCCGTCAAGGGCGCCGCCGAACTGTCCGAGCGGCTGGGCCACAGGAGCGCGGCATGACGAACACCTTCGACGTGGCGGTCCGCGCGGAGGCCGCCCTCGGTGAGGGCCCCACCTGGGACCCGGCCACCGGACGCCTGCTGTGGATCGACATCCTCGGCTCCCGCGTGCACACCTACGACCCCGTCACCGGCCGGCGCACGGTGCGCCGCACCGACCAGCACGTGGGCGCGGTCAAGCCCCGCGCGGGCGGCGGCCTCGTCCTCAACCTGCGGGACGGCATCGGCCTGATCGACCCCGACGGCACCTTCCGCTGGCTGCACCGCGAGCCCGTCCCCGGCCGCCGCGCCAACGACGCCGCCGTCGCGCCCGACGGCAGTCTCTTCGCCGGCACCATGCGCTACGACGAGGCCCCGTGCGGCGGCACCCTCTCCCGGGTCTCGGGGGACGGGACGGTCAAGGTCCTCCTGGACGACGTGGCGGTGAGCAACGGCACCGGCTGGAGCCCCGACGGGCGGCTGATGTACTACATCGACTCGCCGACCCGCCGTCTCGACGTCTTCGACGTGGGCGAGGCGGACGGCCGCATCAGCAACCGGCGTTCGGTCGTCCCGATCGAGCACGGGGCCGGCTTTCCCGACGGGCTGTGCGTGGACGCGGACGGCTGTGTGTGGGTCGCGCTGTGGGACGGCGGGGCGGTGCGCCGCTACACCCCCGGCGGGGAGCTGGACCGGGAGATCCGGCTGCCCGTTCCCCGGGTGACGGCCTGTGCGTTCGGCGGGCCCTCGCTGACCGACCTCTACATCACCACGGCGCGGGTGGGGCTGACCGCCCCGCACCCGCTGGCGGGCTCCCTCCTGGTCGTCCCGGGCGCGGGGCAGGGCTTCCCCCAGCCTCCCTTCGCCGGCTGAGGAGCGGATCGCCCCCGCCGCCCCTTCCCGGTCCCGTCCCCCGGGGGCGCTGCCCCCGGACCCCCGCTCCTCAAACGCCGGAGGGGCTGAACTCACGCAGCCTGTGGCGGAGCCCCGGGTTCGGGACGGGCCCGCGGCGGTCACCTGCCCGTGCGGTCCAGCGACCGCAGTACCTCCCGCTCCGCGGGCGTCAGCGGCGGTGAGACGGACGGCGGCAGCGGCGACCCCGCCACGGCGGCCAGCACCGCGCCCGGCCGGAACATCCGCGTCGGCGGCGCCAGCAGACTGGTGACGTCCCAGATCGCCGACGCCGCCGGATACGACCCCGTGGCCGCCCGCATCATCCGGCGGGTGTACCCCGTGAGCACCCGGTCCGCGGCGGACGGCCGCCCGCCCCGCACCCCCGGGTACAGCACGTCCTGGCTGACGGCCATCGACCACGCCGCGTCCGCCGAGCGCGCCGCGCCCCGCACCACCCGCCGCGCCAGGCCGGGCGCGCGCAGGTCACCGCCGCGGGCCAGTTCACGGCCGAGCACCCGCGCGCCGAACGCCGCCACCGACATCCCGTGCCCGTACGCCGGGTTGAACGTGGCCAGCGCGTCCCCCAGCACCACGAACCCCTCCGGCCAGTGCGGCAGTTCCTCCAGGTAGCGCCGCACGTTGCTGGTCGACCGGCTCAGGTGGACGTCCGTCAGCGGCTCCGCCCCGGAGATCAGCCGCCCCACGATCGGGTCGGGCAGCGAGAGCGCGTACCGCAGGAACCCCTCCGGGTCGGCCGGCGGCTCACCCCCGCGGGAGCCGCCGCAGCTCACCAGCCAGCGGTCCCCCTCGATCGGCATGACCATCGCGCTCCGGCCCGGCCCCGCCGCGTACGGATTGGGCTGCACGATCGTCAGCGGGAACCGCCCCGCACCGTCCGGCACCCGGTACACGCGGGAGGCGTTGACCAGCCCCGAGTCCACGGCCCGCTCCCGCACACCGCCCAGCCCGAGCCGGTCCAGCCAGCTGACCACCCGCGTCCCGCGCCCGCTCGCGTCCACGACCAGGTCCGCTTCGAGGTCCGTGTCCCCGCCGGGCTCCGCGATCCGTACCCCGCGCACCCGGCCCGCGGACCCGGTCAGCCCCACGACGGCACCCCGGCGGATCTCCACCGGGGTCCGTTCCCGGACGGTCTCCCGCAGCACCCAGTCCACCAGTGCCCGGCTGCACGTCAGCATGACGGGGCCCTCGCGCCGCCACCGCCGCAGCCAGCCCTCGGACGTGAGCGCCAGCATGCCCGAGCTGAGCGATATCTCGTGCGCCCCGGCGGCGAGCAGCCGCTTGCGCAGCTGCGCGCCCGGCAGCAGCTCCTCCATGGCCTCCATGCCGCCCGGCATCAGCAGGTGCGCGTGCCGCCCCTGCGGCAGCCCCTTGCGGTGTTCCGGCCCTTCGGGCAGCTCGTCCCGGTCCAGCACGACCACCTCGTCCGCCCCGGCGGCGGACAGGACGGCCGCGGCCAGCATGCCGGCCAGACCGGCACCGATGACGACAGCTCTACGCGACATGGGGCTCCTCGGGTTCGGGCAGGGTTGCGGGAAGGGAGGACGGCGCCGCGCCGTCGGGCGCGGAGACGGGGGCGGACGGGCGGTGCAGTGCCTGGGCCAGTTCGACCAGCCCGCCGGTGCCCAGGACCTCGGTGGCGTGCAGCCGGTAGGTGCCGGCGCTCTCGGGTGGTTCCTCGCCGGCGGCGGCCCGCCGCGCCGCGTCGGCGACCATGGCCGCTTCCGCGGCCAGCCGCGCCTCGTGCGGGGAGCGGCCGGCGTGCAGGGCACAGTCCCGCACCCGCTCGCGGAGCGTGTGGTCGAAGTACGGCGCCAGCACGAGCAGCGCGTCGTGGATCGACACCTCGCGCCACTGCAGCCGGGCCCGGGGCGACTGCCACCACACGGTCGGGGGTTTGGGCGCGGTGGGCACCGGCCGCACCAGGGACCACAGCGGGGCCAGCCGCCGGTGGTCCGCCCAGGCCCGCCGCTGGGCGGCCACCGACGGCAGCAGGTACCCCGCCGAGCACAGCAGCGCGGCCAGCGAGGCCATCGGCGGCGCGATCGTGGTGGACAGGAAGTCGAGGTCGTGCCCGTTCCAACGGGCCACGATCGCGGTGTACTTGGCTGCCTGGAAGCCCACCAGGTCCAGCAGCGCGCCCACCAGGATCAGCCGCAGCCCGGTGCGCAGCGGACCGCCGACCTCGCGCCCCCACTTCACGCAGACCGCGCACATCACCAGCATTGCCGCGCTGTGCCCGAGCAGGTACAGCAGGATCATCTCCCGCATGAACGGCGTGTTGGCGTAGTAGGTGTCGAGGTCCCTCAGCCGCTCGGTGTCCGCCTCGGCGAGCAGGAACAGCACCACGATGGCGGTCAGCAGCAGAGCGTAGGCGGTGACGGTGCGCAGCACCCTGCGCCGTACCCGCGCGCGGGAACCGCCCCGCCAGTTGATCAGCAGCACCAGCACCGCGCAGCTGTACGCGCAGAGCACGCTGTAGGTGAGCGGTGCCCCGAAGTTGGGGACGCCGGTGAGTTCGTTGACGGTGGCCAGGGTGGCCGGGGCGGCACAGACGAAGACCAGCGCGCCGAGGACGATCGCCGCGCAGGTGGAGACGGTCAGCGGGTTGCGCAGCGCTCTGCGCGGGCGGCGGAACAGCAGCACGGGGGTCATCCCGAACACGAAGGCCGCCAGGTAGACGACGAGGCTCATGCCGGCCGGCTCCTTTCCGCCGGGCGCCGGTTCACGCCGTCCCCGCCGTGGTGGTGCCGCTCGCGACGGCGGGGGCCGCCGGCGCCGGGGCGGTTCCGGCGAGTGCGTCGGCGATCCGGGTGAGCACGGCCGGGTCCGGCACGCGGCCCGGGAGCCGGGCGTCGCCGTCGGGGGCGGGGACCGGCTCGCGCGGGTCCGCCTCCCGCCGTACGGCCGCGGTGATCACCGCGGCCCAGGCGGCGGCCTCCGCCCGTTCGGGGTCCCGCGTCGCCGCCAGCACACCGGCGCGGGTCCGGTCGTAGAGGTCCGGGTCGAACCAGGAGTCGAGGTGGCCGAGGGCGTTGTGGATGCTGGTCCTGCGCCACATCAGGCGGGTGGTGGGGGAGGCGAACCGGGGGCGGGGCAGCCGCAGCGTCCGGCGGGTGAGCAGATCGTCCAGCGTCCGCTCCAGCGGCGCGAGCCGCGCGTACGTCCGCCGGGCCCGCCGCCACTCGGCGGCCCGGGGCGCCGCCAGCGGCACCAGCACCCCGACGACGGTGAGCAGGGCGCCGAGTCCGGCGGCGGCCGGGGAGACGGTCGTGCCGAGCGCCGACCAGTCCCGCCCGGACCAGTCGGCGCCCACCGCGATCAGCTTGGTCACGCTGTAACCGGCCCCGCACAGCGCGCCCGCGGCGAGCAGCACCAGCCCCGCCCGCAGCCCGCCCCGCACCCTGCGCGCCCAGCGCAGCGCGGACACCGTGGTGACGGTGACGGTGGTGAGGTGCGCCAGCAGGTACAGCAGGATCATCTGGGCGATGAACGGTGTCGTGGCGTAGTAGGTGTCCAGGTCGGTGCGCCGCTCCACCGGCGCGTCCCCGAGGGCGAACGTCACCGCGATGCCGAGGACGACGACGGCGTAGGCGAGCACCCAGCGGCGGGCGGTGCGGCGGACCCGGGGTCCGCCGCGCCAGTGCACGATCAGGACCTGGGAGGCGGCGCAGTACCCGGTGATCGCCGCGTAGGTGAGGGGCGCGGCCAGGTTGGGCACGCCGCCGAGCCGGTTGACGGCGCCGACCGTCGGCGGCGCCCCGAGGAAGAAGCACAGCCCGGCCAGGCCCAGCACCGCGCAGATCGCCCGCAGGTACGGGTCGCGCCGGTGCCGCAGCAGATCGGGCGCCTTCACCAGCAGCCCGAGCCACAGCACCCCGCAGCTGATGTAGTTGATCAGGCCGCTCATCTCTTGGTCCCGCGGTAGTTGAGCGCGGCTCCGATGCGTCCGGCGAGGTCCTGCGGGTCCCCGGTGCCGGCCCGGGGGGTGTGTCCCGAGTCGGTGCTGGTCTCCAGCCAGGTGCGCAGCCGGCGGCCCATGAGCATGCCGAAGCGGTCGGCCTCCTGCTCCTCCGCCAGGCTGAAGTCGGTGCGCGCGGCGACGGCCGCCGGACGCGCGCCCGTCTGCCGGTCCGCCTCCCGGCGGTTCATGTGCCACACCTCGTGGCAGAAGATCACGATCTGGTGCCACACGGCGGCCCGCTCGTCCACCACCACGTCGTCGTGGCCGTCCCGCTCCAGCCACAGGCCGCTCGCGGTACGGGGCGGGAACGCGGCCCGGTGGACGACGACTTCACGTCCCCGCCAGGCGCTGACGGAGGCGACGAGCGCGTCGAAGAGCACGTCCGGGTCGGCCGGCACCGCCACGTCGATGGGGTCGATGAGGGCGTCAGCGAGACGACGCATCTCCTTCCTGGTACGCACCGCTGTCTCCCTGTTCCGCCGGGTGTCGCTCGGTCACCTGTGCAATATGCCAAGACCGGTGCCGTCCCTGCCAGTTCCCCGTGCCGCACGGTCACTCGGTGACCGCCACGGTGTCCCCGGGTGCCACGGCGCGGGCGCGGACCTCCCGGACGAGGTCGGGGTGGCGCAGTGCGTGGGAGACCGCCCCGATCTCGCGGAGCAGTTCGGTGGTGTCGGCCTCGTGGCCGCTCCCGTCCTGTCCGCTCCCGTCCCGGCCGGCCCCGGCGCCGACCGCGTCGAGGATCACCACGGCCGCGGCGACCGCCCTGGCCCGCTCCGGGGTCAGGCCCAGGCCGAGGGCGGCGTCGTAGGACCGCTCGCGCAGCCGCTCGTCGGTGCGCCGGGCCAGCGGCAGCAGCACGTCGCGGATGAACGTCTCGCGCCGGGTCAGCCGCAGTTCGGGTCCGGCGCGCAGCACGAACGGCAGGCCGGAGCCGTGCGCGGTGCGCATCAGCAGGTACAGGGGCCGCAGCCGGCGGTGGGCCAGCCGGATCCGCCAGCACGCGTGCAGGTACTGGCCGGCGTGCGGCAGGATGAAGCCGACCGCGATCGACACGGCCGACAGACAGGCCAGTGCCGGGGCCACGTGCAGGCTGAGCCAGTCCAGGTCGTTCCCGCTCCAGCGGGCCCCCACGGCGGTGAGTTTGGCGGCGTCGAACGCGAGGTTCAGGGCGTAGCCGATGCCCAGGAACTTCAGTCCCCAGCGCAGCCAGGCGTCGAGTCCCTCGGTGCGGATCCAGTTCCAGATCAGCTTCGAGGTGATCAGGACGGCGGTGGTGTGCGCGAGGAGGTACAGCAGGATCTCCTCGCGCATGAACGGCGTGTTGGCGTAGTAGGTGTCCAGGTCACGGGTCCGCTCCACCGGTACGTCGGCGAGGGCGAACAGCACCCACAGCGCGGCGATGACGCCCCCGTAGACGCAGACCACCCAGCGGGTGGCGCGGCGGGTGGAGGGGGAGTGCTCGGGCAGTCCGTCGCGCCAGGCGATGATCAGCACCAGGCAGGACGCGCAGAAGGCGGTCAGCAGCGAGTACACCAGGGGCGCGGAGATGTTCGGCACGCCGGTGACCCGGTTGACCCGGGCGATGGTCGACGGGGCGACGAAGACGAACACCGCGCAGGCGAGCAGCAGCAGTCCGCCGACCGCGCGCAGCAGCGGGTCGGTCCACAGCCGGATGATCGTCGGCAGTTTGATGGCCAGGGCGGCGGCCAGCACGCCGGCCGGGATCCACCAGAAGGACGTGTAGAAGGCGCTGAGGGAGGAGGCGGGGCCCATGGCCGCGTCCGCGAACCCCATCGCGTCCCCTCACTCTCATCGGCCGCCGCACACAAGGCCGTTCGAGCCTACGCGGCCGGGAGGGCCCGCGTCATGCGATGCGCGGGCGCGGACCGTCCCGCCGCGGGTTCCGGCCGGAGTTCTTGTCCGGCCCATTGACGCGTCCGCGCATCCCACCTACGGTCCCGTTCGAAGTTACGTGCGTCGTTCGCATTATCGAACATCGAGTGTTGGGCAACGAGGAAGAACGGCCGGCGTCGTGCGTCGGCGGCGCGGCGCGCCCCGGCGCAGCCGTGGACGACACCGCACACCCGAAAGGAAGACCTTGCGCACTGCCCGTTTCACCCTGGACCCGTCCTTCACCGTCGGTGAAGTCAACCCCCGCCTCTTCGGCTCGTTCGTGGAACACCTCGGCCGCTGCGTGTACACCGGCATCTTCGAACCCGGCCACCCCACCGCGGACGCGGACGGTCTCCGCCAGGACGTCCTGGACCTCGTCAGGGAACTCGGCGTCACCGCCGTCCGCTACCCCGGCGGCAACTTCGTCTCCGGCTACAAGTGGGAGGACTCGGTCGGCCCCGTCGAGGACCGCCCGCGCCGCCTCGACCTCGCCTGGCGCTCGACCGAGACCAACCGCTTCGGGCTCTCCGAGTACATCGCGTTCCTCCGGAAGATCGGCCCCCGGGCCGAGCCCATGATGGCCGTCAACCTCGGCACCCGGGGCGTCGCCGAGGCACTGGAGCTCCAGGAGTACGCCAACCACCCCTCCGGCACCGCGCTGTCGGACCTGCGCGCCGAGCACGGCGACAAGGACCCCTTCGGCATCCGGCTGTGGTGCCTGGGCAACGAGATGGACGGCCCCTGGCAGACCGGCCACAAGACCGCCGAGGAGTACGGCCGCCTCGCCGCCGAGACCGCCCGCGCCATGCGGCAGATCGACCCCGGCGTCGAACTCGTCGCCTGCGGTTCCTCCGGCCAGTCGATGGAGACCTTCGCCGAGTGGGAGGCGACGGTCCTGAAGGAGACGTACGACCTCGTCGACCACATCTCCCTGCACGCCTACTACGAGCCGCACGACGGCGACATCGACTCCTTCCTCGCCTCCGCCGTCGACATGGAGTCCTTCATCGAGAACGTGGTCGCCACCTGCGACCACGTCGGCGCCCGCCTCAAGTCGAAGAAGAGGATCAACCTCTCCTTCGACGAGTGGAACGTCTGGTACATGTCGCAGTCCCAGGCCGAGGTCGCCGCCCTCGACTGGCCCGAGGCGCCCCGCCTGCTGGAGGACAACTACAGCGTCACCGACGCCGTCGTCCTCGGTTCGCTGCTCATCGCGCTGCTCCGGCACGCCGACCGGGTGACCGTGGCCTGCCTCGCCCAGCTCGTCAACGTGATCGCCCCGATCATGACCGAGCCCGGCGGCCCGGCGTGGCGGCAGACGACGTTCTTCCCGTTCGCCCAGGCCTCGGCCCACGGCCGCGGCGAGGTGCTGGACGTACGCGTGGACTCCCCGACGTACGACACGAGGAAGTACGGCGAGGCGGACCTGCTGCACGCCACCGCCGTACGCGGCGAGGACGGCACGGTCACCGTCTTCGCCGTCAACCGGTGCCGCACCGGGCCGCTCGGGCTGGAGGTGGCGCTCGGCGGCGTCGGCCTCTCCTCCGTCGTCGAGCACAGCGTCCTGTCCGACGCCGACCCCGACGCCCGCAACACCCTCGCCGAGCCGGAGCGGGTCGCCCCGCACGCCGCCGAGGGCACGACCCTGGACGACGGCCGCCTCTCGGCCGTACTGGAGCCGCTGTCCTGGAACGTGATCCGGCTGGCGTGAGCCGCGCCCGGCGGCGGACGCGCGGTGGACTCACCCCTGCGGTGGGTCCGCCGTCTCCCGCGCCTCCACCGGTTCCACCGGCACCCCGCCCCGCGCCGCCCCGAGCAGCGTCAGCCGCACCTCGCCCGGCCCGGAGGGTGTGGTGCCGTCGGACAGCACCGCCAGGGCCAGGGTGTTGGCCCCCCGTGTGCGCAGGATCCCGTTCGGCAGGACGAAGGTGTGCCGGGTGCCCGCGTCGTTGAGGTACTGGCCCATGTTCCAGCCGTTGAGGAAGATCTGGACGCGGTAGGCGCGCCCCGGATCGTCCTCGAGGGTGAGTCCGACGGAGGCGTCCAGCTCCGGATCGACGTCGAGACGGAAGCCCGTCCGGTACCAGGTCACGCCCTGGCGCCGTTCCTCGCGGGGGAAGTCCACCGGCCGCCAGTCCCGGTCGTCGTGTCCCGGCAGGTGCCAGCCGTGCCGCTCCCCGTGCAGCCCGCCGTTGTTGAGCGGCCCGCGCGTCCGGTCCGGCGCCGCGGCCCCCTGGATCCGCCACTCCACGTCCCGTTCACCGCCCCCGAACGCGGCGGCGGTCAGCCCGCGCGCGGCCTTGTACGCGCCCCGGGTCCGCCCGTCCCCGTCGTGCTGCGCCGGCCGTACGAGCACCGACAGCACGTGCCGGCCCCGCTCGCGCAGTTCCCCGGGCACGGCGAAGGTGGCGGTGGCCGTCCAGGTGCCCCGGTCCGCGCCGTCCTCGTCCGGTGCCGGCATGCGGTGGGTGCCGAGGGGCCGTCCGTCCAGCCAGGCCATCAGCAGACCGTGCGGCCCGGTGCTGTACGACAGCGACACCGACGTGACGCCGCGCGTGTCCGTCAGCCGGCCCCGGTACCAGACGTCGCCGTAGTGGAAGCCGTAGTCGTCCGCGAAGAGGACGGGCCCGCCGCCGGGCACGGGCGTGCTGCTGTGGGACGTCGTGCGGTCGGCCACCGTCCACGCCGTGTCGTCGAAGTCCGGCCGGGACTCCGGGTTCCCCGACCGGCGACGCCAGCCGCCCAGTTCCGGCAGCGGCACGGTGGGCGCGTCCGGCACCATGCCCTCCATCACCAGGCTCCCGGCCCGGCCGACGTAGGTGCGCACCGGCCGGCCGTTCCAGGTCACGGAGCTGATCCCGCGCGGCCCCCACACCTCCACCCCGGTCTCGCCGACGACGTCGCCGACGAGGTGGACGGTGTCGTCGCGCAGCGTCGCCGAGCGGAGCATCGCCGGGCCGTAGACCAGCAGGGACCCGGACGGGGTCTCGTACGGCCACAGGCGCAGCGCGGTGGCGTCGTCGGCGAACAGGAGCACCAGGGGGACGTCGGAGTCGCCCTTCTTGACGAGGACCCGGCCCAGTCCCCCCACGCCGAGCGGCGCGACGACGTTCAGCCTGCCCCGGTCGTAGGTCCACGCGGGTTCGATGTCCGCGCGGTAGACCTCCGGCTGGGTCTCGCAGTCCAGCACGACCTGTGCCGTCTCACCGGCGCGGCCGACGAACACGGCGACGTCCTGGCGTCCGGCGGCCATGCTCAGCAGGGGCTGCGCGGTGGTGTACGCCAGCTTCCGCCGGCCCAGCGTCAGGCTGGTGAACAGCAGTTTGGCGTCGTACGGCGCGACCGAGACCGGCACCTCGACACCGGTGCCGGGCAGCATCGAGCGGACCCGCTCGCCGGAGTCGTTGCGCAGGACGTACACCTGGGCTCCGGTGTCGGGGTTGGCCAGGTGCTCCACCCCCAGCCGCTCGTCCGCCGCCCGCACCCGGTCCGCCGGATCCAGCCGGGCGAGGTCGGGCACCGTCCGCACCAGATGCCCGAACTGCTGGAGCGGGGCCAGTTCCGGGGTGGGCCGGCGGGCCTCGTCGAGGGGCGTTCCGGAGCCGTCGGGGGCGGTGCCGCCGGTCCCGGGCAGCCACCCCCACGAGGTGCCGCCGAACACCGTACGGACGTCGTGCGCGGTGATGCCGCGGGCGAGGTCGGTCAGGTGACCGGTCCGCTCGTGCCCGGCGCCGACGCGGAACCCGGGCGCCCGCGGACCGCCCTCACGGTCGCCGGACAGCCCGTCCCCGTGGAAGACCGGTACGTCGATGCGGTCGGCGCGTGCCTTCGCGTAGAGGTGGGCCAGGTGGGCGCGCCCCGCCGCACCGCCGTCGGTGCCCGTGTCCTCCAGCTGGTACAGCAGCACGGTGCCGCCGCCGGCGGTGAACAGGTGCCGGACGGCGATGGCGTTGACGGCGCTCAGCCACTCGTCGACGTGGCGCAGGTACTCCGGATCGCCGGTCCGCGCGGTCCCGGCGACGGCCGTCAGCCATCCGGGCAGGCCCCCGGCGTCCTCGTCCGGGCCGAGGTGGGGGCCGGGGCGCAGGACGACGTACAGCCGCTCCTCGGCGGCCATGTCCAGGAACCGGTTCAGGTCCCGCACCCCGGTGAAGTCGTGGGTGCCGGGGGCGGGGGAGTGGTGGTTCCACGGCACGGGGACGCTCACCGCGTTGTGCCCGTGGGCGCGCAGCTTCTGCAGCACGTCCCGCCACAGGGACGGGCTGGGCAGCCGGTGGAAGGGCAGTCCGGCGGACCACAGCACCAGGCGCCGCCCGTCGACCAGCAGGGAGTACCCGTCGAAGCCGATCCGGTGCCGGCGGCCGTCCGCGCCCGGCGGGGGCGGCGGCGGACCGGTCGGCACGACGCGCGGACCGTTCGCGCCGGGCGCCGCCCCGCCGCTGCCGGCCAGGGCGAGACCGAGCGCGGCCGTGCCGGCCAGCGCGGTGAAGGTGCGCCTGCTGAGCTCCAAGGGAGCGCCTCCTGGTCCTGATGTCACAAGCGGTGCTGGTGGGTCATTGTCTCCGAACGGCGACCCCCCGCTCACACGCCCGTCCCGGTACGCCGCTTCTGTCCGTTTACGGTGGTACGGAAGTGAATGGCCGGAGTTCGCCCTGTCCGGCCGCCGCGGGGCTCCGTACGATGCGAGCGCTCCCGGCCTTCACGGTACCTTCACGCATCCCTCGTGGGGCCGGGGATGCCCGGTGCGTGCCCGGGCGCTCACTCCGGACTCGATTGGCATGTGCATGACACTTCAGCTGGGCTACGCGCCCTGCGGAGTGCGGCGCAACGTCAACATCGACACCGAGCTGCGCGTCAGCGCCGGGACCGCGGCCGACAGGTCGGCTTCATGACGACGGACTCCACGGACGGGGACATCAGCACGGCGTACCACCTGGCGTGGAAGGAGTGCCCACGGGACTGACCGGCGGCCGGGCGCGGGCGCGCGCCCCCGCCGCCGCACGGCGGGCGGGGGCGGGGATCACCGCCCGCCGTGGTCGTTCCGCAGGTGCAGGGAGCGCAGGGCCACCTCGATGGCGAAGCGGCGGTCGGGGTCGCTGAGACGGTCGCCCAGGTAGGTGTCCAGGTTGCGCAGGCGGTAGCGAACGGTCTGGGCGTGGACGCCCAGCATCTCGCCGACCTGCTCGGCCGGGGCCCGGGTGGAGATGTGCACCCGCAGCGTCTCGACGAGCCGGTCGCGCCGGCTGGGCGGCAGCCCGCGCAGCGGGGCCAGTTCCCGGGAGGCGAGATGACCGACGAGGGCGGGGTCGGACAGCAGCCACAGCGTCGTCAGGTGGTCCTCGCACCGGATCAGCGGAGCGTCGGGCAGCACGCCGTCGTCGACGAACTGCAGCACGCGACGTGCCCAGCGGACGGAATCGGCGGCCTGTGCGACCGGTACGGTCAGGCCCATCGCGGCCCGCGTGCCGGCCAGCGCCGTACCGAGCATCGAGAGGCGGTGCGGGGTGAGGTCCCCGGGGACGAGCAGGTGCGGCTGCGGGATGTCGAGGTCGGCGAGGACGTCACCGTCGAGGGCGGCCTGGATGTGGTCCGGCACCGGAGGGCGCAGGGCGATGAGGGTGCACGTCGCGGGGAGTTCCCAGGCGGCGGCCTCGCACAGCTCCGAGACGGTCGAGCGGGGCAGCGGGGACGAGGCGAGGATCAGGTGAAGCAGCTGTCTTCGTAACGCGGTCATCTCGGACGTGGCCCGCTCCCGCACCTCGGTGTACCCCTCGCGGGTGACCGCCTCCAGCTCCTCGACGTAGGCGAAGAGGGCGTCGGCGAAGGCGAGGATCAGGGCGGGGGAGAGGTTGTACTGCCGTCCCACCGTCCTGGCCCGGCGCAGCGCGATGCGGGCGCCGAGCCGGTAGGCGCTCTGCAGGGTCTCCAGGTCGCGGCCCTCGTAGGCCTCCACCCGGCCGAACCTGCGCAGCAGTTCGTCCCGGAGTTCCGAACTGCGGCCCGGGTCGGCCACCCGGTCCACGAACGCGACCAGCGCCTGTTCCACGCCCTGGCGGATCGCGTCGCCGTTCGGGCCGTTCAGCAGCCGGCCGTACACCGGGTAGGCCCGGGTGACCTCGGTCCGTATCTCGTTCAGCAGACCCGGCAGTTCCGGCCGTATGAAGGTCGCGAACCTCCTGGGTAACGGTTCGAGCGGTTCACCGGCCTCCGGGGACCGTGCGATCGTGGGCATCAGCCACCCCTTGCTCTGCGACGTGTCCGGCGTGTCCGGCGGACGGCCGGGCGGGGCCGTCCGGGAGGCGGACGGCCCTCGGACCCGCCGGGCCGCGCCGGTCTGGGAGGCCGAAGCTAAATCAACTCCGGTGCTTTGTACACCGTTGTCATCGGAAAAAGCTTCAACCGCGGACGACCCGGCCGCCGGGACGGCCGGGAACCGCCGCTGCGTGGCCGTTACCCGACGGCGGAGTGCCAGTTCTCGGCGAGCACCCTGCCCGCGTCGGGGGCGGCCGTGCCGGGCGCGTTGAGGCCGCTGAGGTGGGTCCGGGTGTCATTGAGGGTGAGGCTGTTGTTCCCGGAGGCGGAGGGCAGTCCGGTCTTGGCGTTGACGGCGGCGTTGATCAGGCCGACGTTCAGGCCGCATCCGGTGGCGGCGGGGACCGAGAAGACGCTGTCGTTCTGGGTGGCACCGGTGAGGTTGATCCGGCTCATCTCCCCGGCCTCGTCGGGTGTGCCGTCGCCGGAGAAGAAGCTCATCCCGAACTCCGGGTAGTTGCGGTTCTCCGGGCGCAGCAGGATGGGGTCGGCGGCCGTGCCGATGTAGCACTTGCCGCCCAGGAGGGGGTTCTCCAGGTGGATCCGGACCGGCAGGGCGACGATGGGCAGGTCGGTCAGGATGCCCGCGGTCTGGTCGAAGGCGTAGGGCGCGCCGACCGACTCCACGGTCGCGGTGATCCGGTTGAGGGAGGAGTTGTCGAGCGACTCGCAGATCGCCGTGATCACCGGCACGCTGCTCGGACACATCAGGCCGAGCAGGCCGCCGGGCACGGTGGCGGAGTCGGCGACCAGGGCGCCGGAGGGCGGGGCGACGACGCTGCTGGTGCCGTCCGCGTTCTGGACGATGCCCATCTGCAGGTTCGTCCGCCCCGTGACCACCGTGGTCTTGCCCAGCTTGATGGAACCGCTCGCGGAGGTCGAGACCACGCACTGCGGGGTCTTGGCGAGGCCGTCGGCGGCCAGCATCGCCGGGGCGTCCACGGGGCAGCGCGTGAAGGGGGCCCATTCGCCGTTCAGCCGGGGCTCGGCGGCGGTCGCGGTGCCCAGGGAGGCGAAGGCGCCCAGCGCGGTCAGGGCGGAGACGGTGGCGAGCCGGGTGCGGGTACGCGAGGTCGACATGGGTGGCCTTCCGTGAGGGGGTGCGGGGGCAGTGGTGCTCAGCGCTCGGGGACGGGGATCTTCAGGGGCTGCAGGTCCTCGGTGCACTCGTCCGGGTTGAAGACCTGCACCGCGCACGTCTGGCCCTGCGTCTGCTTGACGTAGTTGCCGGGTCCGGAGACGGAGGCGGTGAGGAGGCGGTCGAGGTTCTCGCCGCCGCCGCCGCAGCCGGTGAAGGCCGGCACGGTCATCTCCCCGGTCAGCTGACCGCCCGAACTGAGCAGGTATCCGACGGGCTGGTCGGGGGGCTGGTGGGTGCTGCTGCCGGTCAGCAGCAGGTGGTCGCCGGGGAACTTCGCGGGTTCGGGCTCGGGGGAGCGCAGCGGCCCCTTCGTCCTGCAGGCGGGCCCGACCTCCAGGGGGACCCCGTTGACCTCCAGCGCGGTCACCCGCAGCACGAGCGGGACCCTCACCCGGGTCTCGAGTTCCGTGTACAGGGTGAGGAACGAGGTCTCGCCGTGGGCGTCCATGGTCATGGGGCCGGTCTGTTCCAGCACCATGGTGGCCTTCGTGGGGGTGAAGCCGAAGGTCAGGAAGGTGGCCTCGAACGGCGGGGTCTGCGCGCGGCCCTGGTGGCGGAGCGTGCCCGTCGAGTGCTGGGTCAGGTAGCCGCCGGTGAAGTCCGGGAAGAGCTCGATGTCGGTGGGCCCCTGCTCGATCAGCACGCAGGAGAGGGGCAGGAGCGAGGCCCCCTTCAGCTTGGCCACGTTCGTGTAGCCGGTGATGTAGGCGTTCAGGGAGGCCGACGTGGACGGGTGCGCGTCGTCGTAGCGGCACGGCGGAGCCTCGCGGTCCGCGGCGGAGCCGCCGGGGACGGCCGGTGTCACCTCCGGGGCGCGGTCCGCCTGCCGTTCCTCGCTTCCGTCCGGCCGCGCGGACGGCGAAGCGGACGATCCGGGGGAGGCGGGCGGGCCGTCCGGGTCCGGTGTCGCCCCGCCGGCCGGCACGGTGACCAGGGGCTCCCGCTCCGCGGCCGGGGCGGGGGAGCAGTCGACGGTCAGCGCGCCGGTCCCGGCCGTGGCGCCGTCCGCGGTGACGAGGGCCAGGTCGACGGCGAGGGACCCGGCGGAGAAGGTCAGGTCGCCTTCGCCGTTTCCGGTCACCGAGGCCACGTCGCCCGTCGTGGTGAGGGTCAGCGGTCCGGAGCCGGGAAGGCGCACCGGCTCCGCGGTGCCCCGCCAGGTCGCCTCGGCCGTGGCCCCGTCCTGGGCCACCCCGACGGTGAGGCGGGTGGCGGGCCGTGCGGTGGCGGCCCCGAGCGCGGCGAGGTCCGCGACGGCCTCCGCGGGGAGTTGCACGGAGGTGGTGACACCGGTCGGCTCGACCGGTTCGCCGGGTCCGGTCCGCGCCGGGAACACGGCCTGGATCCTCACCTGTGCGGGCAGCTTCCCCGAGGGCAGCGCGCAGAGGTAGGGGAGTTCGGCGTCGACCTCCTGGGTGCCCGCGGCGGTGGCCGTGGCCGGGACCAGGGCGGCGACGACGACCAGGGCGCCGATGACGGCGCCTCGGGCGCGGGCGCGGGACGACTGCGTCGCGGCGGCACGGTGGCCTTTCATACAGCTCCACTCGACTGGTTCGGGTCCGGCGTGCGAGGGCGGGGCGGGCAGGCCCGCGTCCGCCCGGCCGCTGTGCCGGCCGGGCGGACGCGGACGGGCGGAGCCTTACGGGTTGGTGCCGACGATCTTCGGGATGCTGCCGTTGGACGCCTTGATGGTGTAGTTGCCCTTGAAGGTGGGCTTGGTGGCGGTCGTCACCACCGAGCCGCAGTTGACGGGGGCGGGGCTGGCGCTGACGGCCAGTTCGCCCGCGACGCTGCTGACCGCCAGGACACCGGTGGAGTTGGTGTAGGTGGCCGAGGCCTTGCCGGTCACCGTGAACTTGCAGGCGCCGGCCGTGACGTTGGCCTTGACGTTGCCGACGTAGCCCTTGGTGACGCCGGTGGCGGCGGTGTAGTCCTGCGCGACGACCGTCCAGGGGGTGACCGCCACGGTGGTGACGTTGCCCAGGACGCTGGTGCACGGGGAGGCGGAGGTGCCGAAGTTGATGGCGCTGATGGTGGCCACGGTGGCGGGGTTGCCGGTGGCGCTCGCCATGCTGCCCGAGGCGCCCGAGGTCGTGCAGGTCATCGGGATGGTGGCGGTGAGCACGATGTTGCTGCTGTTGGTCGCCGTGTAGCTGCCCACGGGGGTGACGGTCCACACCGTGGAGGGCACCGCCGAGGCGGGTGCCATGGTGAGGCCGAAAGCGGCCGCGGCCGCACCCGCCACGACGACCGACCTTCTCGAGTTCTTCTTCATGGCTTCAGGACTCCTTCGGGGTTGGGCAGAGATGGGCCGTGGCCGGGTCGTTCGAGGGGAAGGCCGTGCGGCCCGCGGCTCGGTGGTCCCTGTCCGCGATCCCTGACGTTACGGGCGGGTAACTCGGCCGGACAATGGCGTCGTTCATGATTCTTTGAAAAGCGCAACCATCTGTTTCCCGGGTGAGTGGCCGACGGTCCGACTTAGTCATCCACTGTCAATGCGGAGGTGTGCGCCGGGTGATGTCCGGGGCGGCCGGCCCGCCGGTCACCCCCGGGCGTTCGGACGCACCGAGTGACAATTCCACGGCCTTTTCCTGTCAGCCGGCTGACAGGTTCGGGAGGGCGGCGGCGGATCTTCCGGGAAACTCCTCTTCCCTTATTGCCCGCCGAGGTTACTCGGCCGTAACGTGCCGTTGCGGTGCACGGTTCCAGGTCGGCGCCCCCCTGCCGGCCCGTCGCCGTGACGGATGGTCCCGCACGGCGCCGTCCCCGCGGCCGGGCTCCGTCGGCGGGTTCCGGGGCTCCATCCCTCCCGGAGTCCCGGAACCCCGCACTGTCTCCGCGAAGACAAGCCCGGGGGCCGCATGTTGTCTGCGTGGTGACAAAGAGCGGAGGGGGTGCGGGAAGCCGGCGTCGCACCCGTTGTCAACGGCGTCCCGCGCCGACTTGACTGCGCCCGCGGTGCGCATCCGACACGCGTCCGGTGGAGGTGACATGGGAATCGAAGTGGTGGTCGAAGGGCTGACCAAGTCCTTCGGCGGGCAGAGCGTCTGGCGGGATGTGACCCTCACCCTTCCTGCCGGGGAAGTGAGCGTGATGCTCGGTCCGTCCGGCACCGGAAAGACCGTCTTTCTGAAATCCCTCATAGGGCTGCTCAAACCCGAGAGGGGCCGTGTCCTCATCAACGGGGTGGACATGGTGAACAGTCCCGAACGGGAAATATACGAGACCCGGAAACTGTTCGGTCTCATGTTCCAGGACGGAGCCCTCTTCGGGTCCATGTCCCTGTTCGACAACATCGCCTTTCCGCTGCGCGAGCACACCCGCAAGAAGGAGTCCGAGATACGCCGCGTCGTCATGGAGCGGATCGAGGTCGTCGGGCTGCTGGGCGCGGAGGGCAAACTGCCGGGCGAGATCAGCGGCGGCATGCGCAAACGGGCCGGCCTGGCCCGCGCGCTCGTGCTGGACCCCCAGATCATCCTCTGCGACGAGCCGGACTCGGGGCTCGACCCGGTGCGCACCGCCTATCTCTCCCAGCTGCTGATCGACCTGAACGCGCAGATCGACGCGACGATGCTGATCGTCACCCACAACCTCGACATCGCCGCCACGGTGCCCGACAACATGGGGATGCTCTTCCGGCGCGAGCTGGTCACCTTCGGGCCGCGCGAGGTGCTGCTCACCAGCGAGGAGCCGGTCGTCGCCCAGTTCCTCGACGGCCGGCGCGAGGGCCCCATCGGGATGTCCGAGGAGAAGGACGCGGCCACCCTCGCCGCCGAGGCGGACGCCGGTGCCGTTCCGGCCCCGCCCCGCAGGATCGTCCCCCAGCTGGAGCCGTCCCCCGGCCTGCCGCCGCGCGCGGCCGTCACCCGACGACGTCAGCGTGTCATGGGCATGATCGACTCGTTGCCGCCCGCCGCGCGCTCCGCCATCCGCGAGACCTATGCCTCGCACGCCGCGGCCCCCACCCTGACGGTTCCCTCCGCCGGGAGCGGCACGTGATCGTCGGTGCGCTCCGGCAGACCGGCCGGCTCTTCGCGCTCGCCGCCGAAGTCGGCCGCGCCGTCTTCCGCAGACCGTTCCAGTTCCGCGAGTTCGTCGAGCAGTTCTGGTTCGTCGCGAGCGTCACCATCCTGCCCGCCGCCCTCGTCTCGATCCCCTTCGGTGCCGTCATCGCGCTCCAGGTCGGCTCCCTCACCCAGCAGCTGGGCGCCCAGTCGTTCACCGGGGGCGCCAGCGTCCTCGCCGTCGTCCAGCAGGCGAGCCCGCTCATCGTCGCCCTGCTCATCGCCGGCGCCGCGGGCTCCGCCATCTGCGCCGACCTCGGCTCCCGCACGATCCGCGAAGAGCTCGACGCCATGGAGGTCATGGGGGTCTCGCCCGTGCAGCGCCTGGTCGTCCCCCGGGTCCTGGCCACCATGGCCGTGGCCGTCCTGCTCAACGGTCTGGTCTCCGTCGTCGGCACCCTCGGCGGCTACTTCTTCAACGTCATCCTGCAGGGCGGCACCCCCGGCGCCTACCTGTCCAGCTTCTCCGCCCTCGCCCAGCCGGCCGACCTCTACGTCAGCGAACTCAAGGCACTCGTCTTCGGCTTCATCGCGGGCATCGTCGCCGCCCACCGGGGACTCAACCCGCGCGGCGGCCCCAAGGGGGTCGGCGACGCCGTCAACCAGTCCGTCGTCATCACCTTCCTGCTGCTCTTCTTCGTGAACATGGTGATGACGGCCGTCTACCTCCAGATCGTCCCGCCGAAGGGAGGCTGAGGCCGATGGCCTCCCCGCTCGCCCTGCTCGACCGGTCCGGCGACCACCTGCTCTTCTACGTCCGGGCACTGCTGTGGATCCCGCGCACCCTGCACCGCTACCTCAAGGAGGTGCAACGCCTCCTCGCCGAGGTCGCGTTCGGATCCGGCGGCCTCGGCGTCATCGGCGGCACCATCGGCGTGATGATCGCGATGACGCTCTTCACCGGGACCGTCGTCGGACTCCAGGGCTACGCGGCCCTCGACCAGATCGGCACGGCCGCGTTCACCGGATTCGTCTCCGCCTACTTCAACACCCGCGAGATCGCCCCGCTCGTCGCCGGGCTCGCCCTCTCGGCGACCGTCGGCGCCGGATTCACCGCCCAGCTCGGCGCCATGCGCATCAACGAGGAGGTCGACGCCCTCGAGGGCATGGGCATCCGCTCCATGCCCTACCTGGTCACCACGCGCATCATCGCCGGGGTCGTCGCCATCATCCCGCTGTACGCGATCGGGCTGCTCTCCTCCTACCTCGCGTCCCGCTCCGTGACCGTCCTGTTCAACGGCCAGTCCCGGGGCACCTACGACCACTACTTCAACCTCTTCCTCTCCCCGACGGACGTCCTGCTGTCGGTGCTCAAAGTGCTGATCTTCAGCGTCATGGTGATCCTCGCCCACTGCTACTACGGCTACCGCGCCACCGGAGGGCCCGCCGGCGTCGGTGTGGCCGTCGGCCGGTCGGTGCGCAACGCCATCGTGCTGATCAGTGTCACCGACTTCTTCCTGTCGCTCGCCCTGTGGGGCGCGACCACGACCGTGAAGGTGGCGGGGTGAGATGAACGGAGCACGAGGCCGGACGCTGCGCCGGAGGTCGGGCGGGGTGGTGTTCCTGCTGGTGCCGGTCCTGCTGGTCTGGCTGGCCGTCGCCGTCTACGACAAGCGGTTCACCACGTCGGACCCGGTGGTCGTCGAGACCGGCAGCGTCGGCAACGAGATGCACCCGGGCGCCGAGGTCAAACTGCGCGGGGTCGTCGTCGGGGAGGTCCGCGCCATCGACGCCACCGAGGGAGGCGCCCGGCTCACCCTCGCCATGGAACCCGGCGCCCTCGACCACGTTCCCTCCGACGTCCGGGCGCAGATGCTGCCCACCACCCTGTTCGGCGAACGGTTCGTGGCCCTCGTGCCGCCGGCGTCGCCCTCGGACCGGCCGCTGGCCGCCGGGGCCGTCATCCCCCAGGACCGCTCCGAGAACGCCGTGGAACTCCAGCAGGTCCTCGACGACGTCCTGCCGATGCTCACCGCGGTGCAGCCGCAGAAGCTGTCCGCGACCCTGTCGGCCGTCTCGCGGGCCCTGGAGGGGCGCGGTGGCCGGCTGGGCGACACGCTCAGCCGACTGGACGCCCACCTCAAGGAGTTCAACCCCCACCTGCCCGCCCTCAACCGGGACCTCAAGCACCTGGTGGAGGTGGGCCACGTCTACGCGGACGCCGCGCCCGACATCATCACGGCGCTCACCGACTTCACCACCACCAGCGGCACCCTCGCCGAACAGGAGGCGGCCTACGCCCGCACCCTCGGGGCCACCACCCGCACGGCCGACGACGTGACGGCCTTCCTGCGGAAGAACAAGGACAACATCATCCGGCTCAGCGCGACCGGCAGGCCCACCCTGGAACTGCTCGCCGAGTACTCCCCCTCCTTCCCCTGCACCCTGCGCACCCTCGCCGACTTCGTCCCCGCCATGGACAAGGTGCTCGGCAAGGGCACCGACCGGCCCGGCATCCACGTCGACGTCACCGCCGTCCCCCCGCGCGGCGCCTACCTGCCCGGCCGCGACACCCCCGTGTACGACTCCGGGGGCGGCCCCCGCTGCCCGGTCGTGCCCTACCTCGGCACCCTGGCCCGGCCCGCCGCGCAGGCGTCCGCGGCCGTCGAGCAGGACCTCGGGCCCGCCAACTCGCCGCAGGAGAACGACCTGGTCAACGAACTGCTGGCACCCGCCGCGGGCCGGACGCCCGGTGACCTTCCCGACTGGAGCAGCCTGCTCGTCGGTCCGGCCTACCGCGGCACGGAGGTGACGCTCGGATGACCCGCGCGGACTACGCCCACACCCGCCGCCGCCCGCTCACCGGGCCGCTGCTCAAGTCGCTGGTCTTCGTGATCGTCACGGGCATCGCCACGACCGTGCTCGGCATCGGTGTGGCCAGTACCGGCATCGACACCGCGACCCGCTCCTACCGGGCCCTGTTCACCGACGTCACCGGGCTCGTCGAGGGCGACAGCGTGCGGATCTCCGGAGTGAAGGTCGGTGAGGTGACCGACGTCCGTGTCGTGCAACGGCGCACCGCGCAGGTCACCTTCACCGTCCGCGACGACCGCCGGCTGCCCCGGTCGGCCACCGCCGCCGTGAAGTACCTCAACATGGTGGGGCAGCGCTACGTCGCCCTCGGCCGCGGCAGCGGCGACCTGACCGGCACGCTCGAACCGGGCGACACCATCCCGCTCGACCGCACCACGCCGGCCCTCGACCTGACCCTGCTCTTCAACGGGTTCAAGCCGTTGTTCGAAGGGCTGTCCCCGAAGGACGTCAACGAACTCGCCGGGTCGATCGTGCAGGTGCTCCAGGGCGAGGGCGCCACGGTGGACAGCCTGATCCGCCACGTCGGCTCGCTCAGCACGACCGTCGCCGCCAAGGACAAGGTGATCGGCCAGGTCGTCGACAACCTGAGCACCGTCCTGGACACCCTCAACGACCGCGAGGACAGTTTCGACGACCTCGTCGTCACCCTTCAGGACCTCGTCACCGGATTCGACGACGACCGCAAACCCCTCGGCAAGGCGGTCGCGGCCATGGGCGACCTGACCACGGTCACCGCGGGGCTCGTCGAGGACGGGCGCGCGCCCCTGAAGCGGGACATCCGCGAACTGGGCCGGCTCTCCACCGGCCTCGGCGGCCACCTGCCGCAGATCGAGGACTTCCTCGAACGCAGCCCCGCCAAGATGACCGCCCTGGCCCGGCTGTCCTCCTACGGGTCGTGGTTCAACCTCTACCTCTGCGAGGCACGCGTGAGCGGAGTGACCACCTCCGACGGCTCCGAGCCGCCGACCGGCATCGCGATCACCGAATCGAGGTGCCGCGGATGAGACGCTTCACACGGCGCCACCGCTCCGACGGGGCCGGGCGCACCGGCGTGGACGGGACCGGAAAGCCCGCCGGGCCGCGGCGTCCCCGCTTCCGGCCCGTCAGGGAACGCGAGCCCGTCGCCGTCGCCGTCGCCGGACTGGTCCTCCTCGCCCTGCTCGCCGCCCTCGTCCTCAACGTGGACCGGCTGCCGTTCACCGGCGGCACCCGCTACAGCGCGGACTTCTCCGAAGCCGCCGGCCTCGCCGAGGGGGACGAGGTGCGCATCGCCGGCGTCAAGGCGGGCGAGGTCACCGGTGTCGCCCTCGACGGCCCCAAGGTGAAGGTCACCTTCGAGGTCGAGGACGTGTGGATCGGCGACCGGACCACCGCCGCCATCGCCATCAAGACCCTCCTGGGCGACAAGTACCTGGCGCTCGACCCGCTCGGCACCGGCCGGCAGGACCCGGACAGCCGCATCCCGCTGTCCCGCACCACCTCTCCCTACGACGTGACGCAGGCCTTCCAGGACCTCGGCTCCACCGTCGAGGACATCGACACCCGGCGGCTCGCGGAGAGCTTCGCGACCCTCTCCGACACCTTCGCCGACTCCCCGCCGCACGTGCGCAAGGCCGCCGACGGCCTGTCCGCGCTGTCCAAGTCCGTCTCCACACGCGACGCGAAGCTCGCCGAACTCCTCAAGGGCAGCGCCAGGTTCACCAAGACGCTGCAGAACAAGCAGTCCAGCTTCGAGACCCTCCTGGAGGACGGCGGCTCCCTCCTCGGGGAGCTCCAGGACCGCCGGGACGCCATCCGCGCCCTGCTCAAGGGCAGCAGGAAACTCGGCAAGGAACTCGGCGGCCTCGTCGACGACAACGACAAGCAGCTCGGCCCCACCCTCAAGGCGCTCGGCCGGGTCACCGGCGTACTGGAGAAGAACAACACCGAGCTCGGCAAGACCCTCGCGCTGGTCGGCCCGTACTACCGCCTCGTGGGCAACACCCTGGGCAACGGACGGTGGTTCGACAGCTACCTGTGCGGCGTCGTCCCGCGCGACTACCTGCCCGAGACGTCCCAGCCCGAGTCCGGCTGCCTGCCCCCGAAGCAGGCGGCGGCCCGGGGGAAGGGTGAGTGAGCGATGACCCCGCGCAGAAAACTCCTCACCGGCGTGCTCGCCCTCGCGGTGCTCGTCGCCGGCGCCCTGGCCGCCGTCCGGATCCTCGACTCCGGCGGCACCCGGCTCACCGCCCACTTCGACCGTGTCGTCGGCGTCCACCCCGGATCCGACCTGCGCATCCTCGGTGTGCGGGTCGGCGAGGTGGAGTCGGTCCGGCCCGAGGGCACCACGGTGCGCGTCGGACTGCGCCTGGACGAGGGCGTGAAGGTCCCCGCGGGCGCCCGGGCCGTGGTCGTCGCGCCGAGCGTCGTCGCCGACCGCTACGTGCAGCTCACCCCCGCCTACAGCTCGGGACCCGCGCTGGCCGAGGGCGCCGTCCTGCCCGCCTCCCGCAACCGCACCCCCGTCGAGATCGACCAGCTCTACGACTCGATCACCGAACTCGGCGAGGCGCTCGGTCCGGACGGCGCCAACGCGGAGGGCGCCCTGTCCGACCTGCTGCGCACCGGCGCCGCCAACCTCGACGGCAACGGCGAGGCGATCGGCGACGGCATCGAGCAGTTCGGCAAGGCGGCCAGGACGCTCGACGGCAGCAGCGGGGACCTGTTCGCCACGCTGAGCAGGCTCCAGACCTTCACCACCATGCTGAAGGAGAAGGACTCCGACGTGCGCACCGCGCAGGAACGCCTCGACGAGGTCGTCGGCTTCTTCGCCGACAACAAGGACGACCTCACCGGCGCGCTGGAGGAACTGGGGTCCGCCCTCGGCCGGGTCAAGACCTTCATCGAGGACAACCGGGGCGAGCTGAAGGGCAACGTCGACCGGCTCCTGCCGATCACCCGGACCCTCGTCGAGCAGCGTGCCTCGCTGGCCGAGGCGCTGGACACCGCACCGCTGGCCACGGGCAACCTCGTCAACGCCTACAACCCCGACTCCCGCACCCTCGACGGCCGGGTCAACCTCAACGAGATCAGCATGGGCGGACCCCTGCTGCCCCTGCCCGCCGCGGGCGGCTCCGCCGCGGGCGGCGGCACGGCTTCCGGGAAGGGGCAGCGATGAGACGCGGCACTCGGCGCTCCCGCCCGGCGACGGCCTCGGTGAAGCGCGGCCTGCTGACCGCGGGGGGCGCCGCCGGCCTCACCGTGGGCGGCCTGATCGCCCTCGGCCTCGGCTTCACCCTGGCCCTGGGCGCGGTCACCGTCGACCTTCCGCGCTTCACCGGCATGGAGGACCTGCCGCTGCCCGGTGGCGCCGACCTCGGCGACCACCCGTACACCGTCACCGCCGAAGTCCAGGACGTACTCAGCCTGGTCCCGCACTCCGCGGTGAAGGTGAACGACGTCGCCGTCGGCCGGGTCACCGCCGTGGACCTGGGCCGCGACGACTGGACGGCCCGCGTCACCATGGAGATCAACGGCGAGGTGCGCCTGCCGGCCGGCGCCGCCGCCCGGATCGAGCAGTCCAGCCTGCTGGGCGAGAAGTACGTCCAGCTCGTCGCGCCGGCGCGGGAGACCGGGGCCGGGCGGCTCGAGGACGGCAGCGTCATCCCGGTCTCCCGCACCGGCCGCGACACCGAGGTCGAAGAAGTGTTCGGTGCGCTGTCCCTGCTCCTCAACGGCGGCGGCGTCAACCAGCTGAAGACCATCACCCGGGAGCTCAACACGGCGCTCGGCGGCCGCGAACCGGCGGTCCGCTCCATGCTGAAGCGGGTCAACGCCCTGGTGACCGACCTCGACGACCACCGGGGCGACATCACCGACGCCCTCGACGCCGTCAACCGGCTCTCCACGACCCTCGCCACCCGCAAGGAGGACGTCGGCACCGTCCTCACCGATCTCTCGCCCGGACTGAAGACGCTCGAGAAGCAGCGCGGCTCCCTGCTGACCATGCTGCGCTCCCTCGACACCCTCTCCGGCGTCGCCGTCGCCACCGTCGACGCGAGCAAGGACGACATGATCGCCGACCTCAAGGCCCTCGCGCCGGTCCTGAAGTCCCTCGCGGACGCGGGCGCGGACCTGCCCGACTCACTGGAGGTGCTGCTGACCTACCCGTTCACCGACGAGGTGCTGCGGGGGGTGAAGGGCGACTACCTCAACGTGTACCTGGACATGGTCGCCGTGCCCGGGACCCGGTTGATCCCGCCGCTGGTTCCCCGTGACACGTCCCCGCCGGCGGGCGGGGAGCCGGAGGCGTCCGGGAAGCAGCGGCGCGCGGGGGAGCCCGGCGCGGCGGAGAAGTCCGCCGGCGGGGACGGCGGAGCGGCGGCACCCACGTCGTCCCCGGCACCCTCACCGGCGCCGTCCTCCCCCCTGCCCCTGCCGTCCGTCCCCGCCACCGGAACGACGACGACCCCGCAGGCCGCACCCGGAGGTGAGGCGGGATGATCACCCTCGCCGTACGGCTGAAGAACCTCGCCTTCCTCCTCGTCGCCGTCCTCGCCCTCTCCTTCCTCGGCATCCGCTACGCCGACCTCGGACGGTTCGTCGGCGTCGCCGACTACTACACGGTCGACGTGCGACTCCCGCACACCGGCGGCCTGTTCACCCACTCCGACGTCACCTACCGGGGCGTCTCCGTGGGACGCGTCGGCCCGATCGGACTGACCGGCGACGGAGTTGTGGCCGAACTGCGCATCAAGAAGTCCGCCCCGCGCATCCCCGCCGACACCCGCGCGGTGGTCGCCGGGCTCTCCGCCGTCGGCGAGCAGTACATCGACCTGCGGCCGGAGAGCGGCGGCGCCCCCTACCTCGCCGACGGCGCCCGGATCGAGCGGGCCGACACCCAGGTGCCCCGACCCGTCACCGACGTGCTCGCGAGCGTCGACGACCTCGCCCGCTCCGTCCCCCTCGACGACCTGCGCACCGTGGTCGACGAACTCGGTGCGGCCTTCGAGGGGCACGGCGACGACCTCCAGGTCCTGCTCGACAGCGGCAGCGACTTCGTGGAGGCCGCCGACCGCGCACTGCCGTCCACCACCCGGCTCATCACCGACGGCGAGACGGTCCTGCGGACCCAGGCCGAGGAGAAGCGGGCCATCCGCGACTTCGCCGTCGGGGCGGAGGAACTGGCCCGCGCGCTCAAGGGCTCCGACGCCGACCTGCGCCGCCTCCTCGCGGTCGCACCCGAGGCGGCCACCCAGGTCAGCGGCCTCCTGCGGGACCTCGACCCGAGCCTCGGCGTCGTCCTCGCCAATCTGCTCACCACCTCCGAGATCGCCGTCACCCGGCAGCGCGGCACGGAGGAACTCCTCGTGAAGTTCCCGGCGGCCGTCGCCGCCGGTGCCACCGCCGCCGACGGAGGGAAGCTGAACTTCGGCATGGCCGTCACCTTCTTCAAGCCCCTGCCCTGCACCGCCGGTTACGGTGCCACCCGGTACCGGAACGGGCTCGACCTCGGTACCACGCCCGCCCTCAACACCGGCGCCGCCTGCACGTCCCCCGCCGCCGACGGCTACAACGTGCGCGGCGCCGCGAACGCGCCCAGGGGCGGCCCGGTCCCCGAGCCGGCCCGCCCCGGATCGCTGCCCTCCGGCAGCGGCGGGGCGCGGACCGGCGCACCGGCGGCGTTCCCCGGCGCCCTCGCCCTGCCCGGGCAGGCCGGCGAGGCTCCCGGGGACATGACGGAACTCCTCGCCCCGGGCGTACGGAGCACCCGATGAGGGCGGCCCGGATCCTGGGCGGCGCGGGCCTCGCCCTGGCGGTCGCCTTCTGCGGCACCGGTGCCTGGACGTACGCGCAGGCCCGCACCGACGACGCGCTCGCCCACGGCCGGGAGCGCGACCGGGCGCTCGCCGACGGGCGGGAGGGCGTCGCCGTGCTCACCACCCTCGACGCGTCGACCCGGCAGCGGGCGGAGAAGGGCATACGGGCCTGGCGGGACGTCTCCACCGGGCCGCTGCGCGAGGAACTGGGCGGCACCGAGGCCGAGGTGGGCGCCTCGGCGCGCGGCACGGTCACCGAGGCGGCCGTCACCGCACTCGACACGCGGGCCGGAACGGCCAAGCTGATCACCACCGTCCGTGTGGAGGTCACGCCCGCCGGGACGAAGAAGGCGACCACCGACCGCAAACGCCTGGAGGCGGTCCTGGCCCGCACGGGCGAGGGGGAGTGGAAGGTGAAGGCGCTGAGCGCGGTGCCGCTCTCGGGCGGGCGGGAGGCCGGGGACCGATGACCTTGCCACGTCTCCTGCGCGGCGGCCGGCCGCAGGACCCCGCGCACGACACGTCCGCCGGTACGGACGAGGTGCCCGGCACGGACGGGGGCCCGCCGACGAACGCCGCCCCGGCGACCGATGCTGCCGTGGCTGAGGACGCCGTCCGGGGTGGGGACG
>NZ_BMUC01000001.1:646604-740864 GCF_014649995.1 Streptomyces griseoflavus
CTCGGGTGGGAACGCCACCCCGGGTGGGAACGCCACCCCGGGCGGGGACGCCACCCCGGGCGGGGACGCCACCCCGGGCGGGGACGCCACCCCGGGCGGGGACGCCACCCCGGGTGGGGACGCCACCCCGGGTGGGGACGCCGCGCGGGCCGGGGGTGCGGAGTCCGGCGACGGCCCGTGCGTGGCCGGGGTGTCCGCCGGGGACCCGGCCGGTACGGAGCCTCCCGGTGACGGCCGGCCGGGCGGGAAGCGTCCGGCGGGCCGGGCGCGGCGGGTGGTCCTCGGCGGGCTCGCCGCCCTGCTCGTCCTCGGCGGCTGCGGCTTCCTCCACGGCGCCCACCGGCTCGAGTCGGCCGAGTCCGCCCGCAACCGCGCGCTCACCGACGCCGCGGCCACCGACCGTGTCGCGGGTGAGGTCGGCAACGCGCTCGCGCGAGTCTTCTCGTACACGCCGGACGGCACCGCGGCCGCCGAGCGCTCCGCGCGCGACGTGCTCGGCGGCCGCGCCGCCCGCCAGTACCAGGACCTCTTCGCCCAGGTACGGGGCGACCTGGCCGAGCAGCGCGTCACCCTGAGCACCCGCGCCGTCCGGACCGGAGTGATCGAACTCGACGGCGACCGGGCACGCCTGCTGGTCTTCCTCGACCAGACCTCCCACCGCGGCGACGGCGAGGCCACCACCGCGGCCGCCCAGCTCACCGTCACCGCCCGGCTGGAAGACGACCGCTGGCGGATCGTCCACCTCGAGGCCCGCTGACACCGTGCGGGAGACTGGAGCACCCATGAAACGCGCGGTCCGCGCCCTCACCGCCCACCGCCCCCGCGCGCTGTCCTCGCTGCTCGTCGCCCTCGGCCTCGCCGCGGGCGGCTTCGCGGCCTGGGCGGGCCAGGACTGGTACGCCGCGGCCCATGACGGCACCGCCGCCTACGCCGAGCAGCGGGACAGGGCGCTGGCCGCCGGGGAGCAGGCCGTACTGAACCTCAACACGCTCGACCACCGGGACGTCGACCAGGGCCTCGACCTGTGGGAGTCGTCGACCACCGGCGAGCTGCACGAGCAACTGTCCACAGGGCGGGACGAGTTCGCCGAACAGGTGCGGGAGGCGAAGACGGTCACCACGGCACGGGTGCTGTCGGGCGCCGTCACCGAGCTCGACGACCGCGCGGGCCGCGCCCGGGTCCTGGTCGCCCTGCGCGTCACGGTCAGGGCGTCCGACGGCGCCAGGACGGACAAGGACAGCCGCATGCTCGGCGAACTCACCCGCACCGGGGGCCGCTGGAAGCTCAGCGCCCTGGGACAGGCCCCCGTGGGCGGCGCACCGACCGGCTGATCCGGTCCCGTACGCCGAGCCGCCGCACCGAGAGGACAGCACGATGTCGACGACCCGCCACCACATCAACCGCCAGCGGCGCCGCCGGGCCCGTGACACGCGGCCCGCCGCCGTGAGCCCGGAGAGCACCGGCCGGCGGACCCGCGCGGGCGATGACGCCGTCCGGTCTCCGTCGGGTTCACCGGACGGAGACCGGACGGCGGACCGGAAGCCGGCCGTCCCCCGCACCTCCCGCGAGCCGGCCGGCGCACCCGGTGCCCGGCCCCGCCGGCGCCGGCCGGTGGTCCTCCTGGTGCTCTGCGCACTGACCGTTCTCCTCGGCGGGTTCGCCGGCTGGGCGCACGCGAAGGCCGAAGCGCTCCGCGACGAACCCGCGCGGCGCAACACCGCGCTGACCGACCTCGCCCGCACCAGCGAGATCAAGGGACGGACGGCCGAAGCCGTCGACCGGCTCTTCTCCTACGACCACACCGACCCCGGCGCCCTCGACAAGGCGGCGCGGGACCTCCTGACGGGCAAGGCCGTGGACCAGCACCGCGCCCTGCTCGCGGACGTGCGCGAGCGGGCCGACGCGCAGAAGGCGGTGATCACCACGGTGGTCACCGAGAGCGCCGTCGAGCGGATCGACGGGGCGCGCGCCCGCGTCCTCGTCTACGCCGACCAGAGCAGCGTCGCCACCGCCGGGGGCGAGGCGGCCGGCGGCAAGGCCGCCGAGCAGGACACGGGTGTGTACGCGGGTGCCCTGCTCGCCGTCGACGTGGTGCACCGCGAAGGACGGTGGCTCGTCTCCGGCATCGACACCTTCGGCCGCTGAGGCCCCACGTCGCCGACCACCCCGCCCGGGCCCCCGGCGGACACGGACCGTCCGGGGCGCACCCCCCGCAACCGACAGGAGTGACAGCCATGCCCGTACGCCGCCGCGCACGAGGTCCGCGCACCGGCCGGTCCGGCCGGACCCGCCGAGGACTGAGGACGACCGCCGTCACCGTGGCGGCCATGGCGGCCCTCACCGCCTCCCAGGCGCCCGGCTTCCTCGGAGGGCCGGGGGACGCTCCGGCCGTCCCTCCCGCCGACGATGCCCGCGGGACGGCGGCGAGCGGCCCGTACTCCGAACCCGCCCCGCCGGGCGACGACTCCTACCACGTCGAACTGCCGCCCCTGGACTCCGCGGACAGCGCGTCGGCCGCCCCGCCGGTCATCCGGGACCTGCGCGCCCGGTCCGGCATTCCGGCCACGGTGCTGCGCGCCTACCGCGCGGCCGAGACCTCGGTGGCCCGGACGGACCCCGGCTGCCGACTGCCCTGGCAACTGCTCGCGGCGATCGGCAAGGTGGAGTCCGGCCAGGCGCGCGGCGGCGCGGTCGACCGCGCCGGCACGACGCTGGGCCGCATCACCGGACCACCGCTCGACGGCCGCGGGTTCGCCCTGATCAGGGACACCGACCGGGGCGTTCACGACGGCGACACGGTCTACGACCGCGCGGTGGGACCCATGCAGTTCCTGCCGTCCACCTGGGCCCGCTGGGGAGCGGACGGCAACGGCGACGGCCGCGCGGATCCGAACAACATCTTCGACGCGGCCCTGGCGGCCGGACACTACCTGTGTGCGGGCGACCGGAACCTGGCCCGTGCCGCGGACCTGGACCGGGCGGTCCTCAGCTACAACCGCTCACGGTCCTACCTGCGGCTGGTCAGGCAGTGGCTGGACTTCTACCTGCGCGGGGTCCACGCCGTCGCGGACGGCGAGGGCGTCATCCCCAGGAGCCCCGGCGCGGGCGGCGACACCCCGGCGACCGGGCCCGTCGACTCCGGCGGGAGCGGCGGCAGGGGAGGCGGGGGCGGCATCGTCATCGGTCCGGAGCCGAGCGCCTCCCATACCCCCGGCACCCCCGGCCCGTCTCCGAAGCCCTCTCCGTCCGCCACGGAACCCGGTCCCTCCTCCTCACCCGGCCCCAGCGTCCCCCCGGCCCCGACCCCCACCCCGACCGGCCAGGAGCCCTCGGAGTCCCCCAGCGGGACGCCGTCGCCCTCACCCGACCCGACCGGTCCGAGCCCCTCGCCCACCTCCCCGGACGACTGCCCCACCGAGTCCGCTCCACCGACGTCCGCTCCCACCGCCTCCCCGGCCGCGTCACCCTGCCCGGACCCGGACCCGGACCCCTCGGGCTCGCCCTCCGGCTGAGCGAGCGCCACGGTGCGGCCGGCCGCCGGCGTACGCCGGTGGACCGGCTGAACAACGGCTGCCGGCAGTGGAGGCTCAGCCCGGCGCAGCCCGAGCCGCTTCCCGGGTGGGGCTCAGAGTGCCTGGCCCATCCCCGCGGCGTTGGGCCAGGCGGCCTGGGGGCCCGGCCAGCCCGTCGCCGGGGCCATGGAGAGGCCGTCGGTGCCCCTGACCTGGGCGGCCGTCAGGCCGCCGCGGGCGGGGACACCGGGCGGGGTCGGGCCGGTGGGCGGCGGCGCCTGAGGGGCCGGTGCCGGGTGGGCCGCAGCGGGCACCGGTGCCTGGGCGGCCGGGGCGAGCGGCTGTGCGGCCGGGGCGAGCGGCTGGGCCGGCATCGGCACGGGCTGCGGAACCGGCTCCGGGAACTGCTGGGGCGCGGGCTGCGGCACCGCCTGAGGTACCGGCTGCGGCGCGGGCTGCGGGACCGCCTGCGGTACCGGCCGGTCGACGGGCTGGTCGACGGGCCGGCCGACGGGCTGGGGCGCCGGCTGCGGAAGCCCCGGCGCCCCAGCCCCCGCCGACGCCGCGGCCGGCACCGGCATCCCGCCGGCCGGGTCCGCCCTCACGGTGGACGCGGCGGCGGGGAGCGGCATGCCGGTGCCGGTGGCGGGAGCGGCGGCGAGCCCCGGAGCGGCGGCCTGAGCGGCGAGCCCCCGCATGCCCGCCCCGTTGGTCTCGCTCACCAGGCGGTCCACTGCCGCCGTGCCCGAGCTGTAGCCGGTCCCGGTGGCCTGCTCGGGTACGGCGGCTCCCCTCCTGGACGTCCCGTAGAGCACCTGTTCCAGGCCGGACACCAGGCGGCGCACGTCCACCTGGGGGCGCACCACGAGACGCAGGAAGCGGCTGGACGAGCCGATCTTGTTGCCGCACTCGCGGACCAGGATCCGGTGCTCGGTGAGCATCCGGTCCCGGACCACGGTTCCCTCGGCGCCCACGGGCAGGCGCACGAAGAGGAAGTTCCCCTGGGAGGGGTAGACCGTCAGCCCGGGCAGCGAGGAGAGCTGGCCGGACATGTCCATCCGGTCGCGCCGCACCTGGTGCAGGCTCTGGGCGTACTCGGCGCCGTGCTCCTTCAGCATGAACACCACGTGCTCGGCGAAGGAGTTGAGGTTCCACTTGGGGAGCATGGAGCGGACCTTGCCCGCCAGCGCCGGGTTGGCGACCAGGTAGCCGAAGCGGATGCCGTGCAGGCCGAAGTTCTTGCCCAGGCTGCGCAGCACGATGACGTTGGGCCGCAGCATCGCCTCCTGCACCACCGACGGTTCCACCTCGGCGTCGGCGAACTCCAGGAACGACTCGTCGATCACCACCAGGTCCAGGTCGGCCATCGCGTCCATGAACTGCACGACCGCGTGCTTGTGGAGGAAGCCGCCGTCGGGGTTGTTCGGGTTGCAGATCACCGCCACCCGGGTGCCCCGGGCCCGGATGAACTCCGCGTACTGCGCCAGGTCGAGGGCGAAGCCGCCGGACTCCTGGAGGGGGAACATGTCGACCCGCTTGCCGGTCTCCATGGGCTGGTCGGTCCAGCGGCCGAAGGTGGGGACGGGGACGGCGAGGGACTCCCGGACCAGGAGGTGGTCGATCCAGGTGATCAGCTCCGTCGATCCGTTGCCCATCGCCACGCACTGCGGCGGGAGTCGCAGCAGGCTGCACAGCTCGGCCGTGATGGTGTCGGCGCCGCTCGGGTAGTAGGTGATGATGTCGCGCAGCCGCGCCGCCATGTCCTCGAACATGGCGGGGGTGGGAAAGTACGGATTGCAGGGGATGCAGAAGTCCACCGGGCCGGCCCCGTCGCTCTCCCGCGCCAGCGCCGCCATCGACGGACTGTGGGCCGCGGTGCTGCGGAACAACGAGGTGACGTTGTCGGCCATGGAACCTCCGTGTACGGCGGGCCCGCCGGGGACGTGACGGGCCCGTCATGCGTGGGTGGCCCGCGCGGGGGAGCGCGGGCCACCCAGGAGTACGGAGCGCGGCGCGCCGCCGTTCAGCTCATGTGAGGAAGATGTGACGGCGGCGCGTGACGGTGACTCACGCCCCGAACGAGTGGACCGTCGTCGTCCGGTAGGTCTCTCCCGGCCGCAGCACGGTCGACGGGAACGACGGCTGGTTCGGCGAGTCGGGGAAGTGCTGCGTCTCCAGGCACAGGCCGTCGCCCTGCCGGTAGACCCGGCCGCCGCTGCCGACGAGGGTGCCGTCGAGGAAGTTGCCGGAGTAGAACTGGAGCCCCGGCTCGTTGGTGGCGATGCGCAGGGTGCGGCCGGAGGACGGGTCGCGCAGGGTGGCGGCGTGCTCGGGACGGGCGGTGATGCCCTTGTCCAGCGCCCAGTTGTGGTCGAAGCCCTGCCCGTACAGCACCTGCTGGTGCGCGGTGCGGATGTCCCGGCCGACCGGTTTGGCGCGCCGGAAGTCGAAGGGGGTGCCGGCGACCGCCGCCCGTTCGCCGGTGGGGATCAGCCCGGAGTCGACCGGTGTGTAGCGGGAGGCGGCGATCGACAGCTCGTGGTCCTCGACCGAGCCGCTGCCCTCACCGGCGAGGTTCCAGTAGACGTGGCTGGTGAGGTTGACGACGGTGGGCCGGTCGGTGGTCGCCTCGTAGTCGACGCGCCAGTCGCCGCCGCGGGTGAGGGTGTAGGTGACCTTCGTGCGCAGGGTGCCCGGATAGCCCATCTCGCCGTCGACGGCGGTGTAGTACAGGTGGAGGCCGACGTCCGAGCCGCGGGTGAAGGGCTCGACGTCCCAGACCCGCTTGTCGAAGCCCTGGGCGCCGCCGTGCAGGCTGTTCTCGCCGTCGTTGACGGAGAGCTGGTACTCCCTGCCGTCGAGGGTGAAGCGGCCCCGGCCGACGCGGTTGCCGTAGCGGCCGATCAGGGCGCCGAAGTACGGGCTGGAGGCGACGTAGTCCTCGAGGGCGGAGAAGCCCAGGGAGACGTTGGCGTGCCGGCCGCGGCGGTCGGGGATCTCCAGCGACTGGACGATGCCGCCGTAGGAGAGGACCCTCATGCGGGTCCCGCCGTTCTCCAGTGCCCAGCTGTGGACCTTGGTGCCGTCGGCGAGCCGGCCGAAGAGGCTCCGCGCCGGCTTCCCCCGGCCCGGTGCCGCGTGGGCCGTCCCGCCGAAGGCGGAGCCGGCGGCCACGGCCGCCGCTCCGGCGCCCGCGATGACCGTGCGTCTGTTCAGTTCCATGTGCAACTCCCGGAAGGGAAGGGGCCCCGCCGTCCGGCGGGGCCCGAGCTGACCTACGAACCGACCTTGCGCTTGTTCCACACGTCGAAGCCGACCGCCGCCAGCAGTACCAGGCCCTTGATGACCTGCTGCCAGTCGCTGCCGATGCCGACGAGGTTCATACCGTTGTTCAGCACGCCCAGGACCAGACCGCCGATGATGGCGCCGAGGACCGTGCCGACACCGCCGCTCATCGAGGCCCCGCCGATGAACGCGGCGGCGATGGCCTCCAGCTCGAAGTTGAGGCCGGCCTTGGGGGAGGCCACGTCGAGGCGGGCGGCGAACACCAGACCCGCGAGCGCCGCGAGCATGCCCATGTTCAGGAAGACGAGGAAGGTGACCTTCTTGTCCCGCACACCCGACAGCTTCGCCGCGGGGAGGTTGCCGCCGATGGCGTAGATGTGGCGGCCGATGACGGCGTTGCGCATCACGTAGCCGAAGCCGACGAGCAGCGCGCCGAGGATCAGCAGCACGATCGGGGCGCCCTTGTAACTGGCGAGCAGCATCGTCACCACGAGGACGGCGGAGGCGAGCGCGACCAGCTTCAGCACGAACAGCCTGGCGGGCAGGACGTCGAGGGCGAACTCCCGCTGGCGCCGGCGGTCGCGGACCTCCTGGAGCACGACGAGCGCGATCAGGGCGAGGCCGAGCAGCAGGGTGAGGTTGTGGTAGTTGGTCTCCGGGCCGGCCTCGGGCAGGAACCCGTTGGTGACCTTCTGCAGGCCGTCGGGGAACGGGCCGAGGGTCTGGCCCTCCAGGAAGATCTCGGTGAGGCCCCGGAAGGTCAGCATGCCCGAGAGGGTCACGATGAACGACGGTATGCCGCCGTAGGCGATGAACCACCCCTGGATCGCCCCCGCGAGGGCGCCCACGGCCAGACACAGCGCCACCGCGAGCGGCCAGGGCATGTCGTTCTTGACCATGAACACCGCGGCCATGGCCCCGACGAACGCCGTCAGCGAGCCGACCGAGAGGTCGATGTGGCCGGCGATGATGACCAGCATCATGCCGATCGCGAGGATCAGGATGTAGCTGTTCTGCACCACCAGGTTGGACACGTTGCGAGGCAGCAGCAGGTCGCCGTCGGTCCAGACCGCGAACAGCGCCACGATCAGGCCGAGCGCGAACAGCATGCCGTACTGCCGCATGTTGCGGCGCATGCCGTCCAGCACCAGCCGGAGCAGGCCGCCGTCACCCGGTCCGTTCCTGCCCGGTGGCGCGGCGGCCGGGGTCTTGTCGGTGACTGTGCTCATCGGGATACCTCTTTGTCCTTCGTCATCTGACGCATCAGCGATTCCTGGGAGGCCTCGGCCCGCGAGAACTCACCGGTCAGCCGTCCCGCGGCCATCGTGTAGATGCGGTCGCACATGCCGAGCAGCTCGGGCAGCTCGGAGGAGATGAAGACGACCGCCTTGCCCTCGGCGGCCAGCTGGTCGATGACCGTGTAGATCTCGTACTTGGCGCCGACGTCGATGCCGCGCGTCGGCTCGTCGAGGATCAGCACGTCGGGACCCGCGAAGATCCACTTGCTGAGCACGACCTTCTGCTGGTTGCCGCCGGAGAGCTTGCCCACCGGCTCGAAGACGGTCGGCGTCTTGATGTTCATGGACGTGCGGAAGCCCTCGGCGACCTTGCGTTCCTCGTGCTCGTCCACCACACCGCGCCGGGCGACCTTGCCGAGGGCGCTGAGCGAGATGTTGCGGTTGACGGTGTCGATGAGGTTGAGGCCGAAGTGCTTGCGGTCCTCGGTGACGTACGCGATGCCGTGCCCGACCGCCTCGGGGACGGACCTGGTGCGGATCTCCTTGCCGTCCTTGAGGACCGTGCCGCCCGCGTGCCGGCCGTAGGTGCGGCCGAAGATGCTCATCGCGAGCTCGGTGCGCCCGGCGCCCATCAGCCCGGCGATGCCGACGATCTCGCCGCGCCGTACCGTCAGCGACACGTCGTCGACGACCTTGCGCTGCTGGTCGATGGGGTGGTGCACGGTCCAGTTGCGGACCTCCAGGGCCGGGGCGGTGCCCTCCTCGGGGTGGTGCGGGGTCCGCTCCGGGAAGCGGTGCTCCAGGTCCCGGCCGACCATGCCGCTGATGATCCGGTCCTCGCTGGTGCCGGGGGCCTTCACGTCGAGCGTCTCGATGGTCCGCCCGTCGCGCAGGATCGTCACCGAGTCGGCGACGCGGCGGATCTCGTTCAGCTTGTGGGAGATGATGATGGAGGTGATGCCCTCGTCCTTCAACTGCAGGATCAGGTCGAGGAGTTTGCCGCTGTCCTCGTCGTTGAGCGCCGCGGTCGGCTCGTCGAGGATGAGCAGCTTCACCTTCTTCGACAGCGCCTTGGCGATCTCCACCAGCTGCTGCTTGCCCACACCGATGTCGGCGACGCGGGTCTCGGGGTGCTCGTCGAGCCCCACCCGGCGCAGCAGTTCGGCGGCGTGCCTGAGGGTCTCGTTCCAGTTGATGAACCCGCGGGTGGCGTGTTCGTTGCCGAGGAAGATGTTCTCGGCGATCGACAGATAGGGCACCAGGGCCAGCTCCTGGTGGATGATCACGACGCCGTGCTGTTCGCTGGCCCGGATGTCCTTGAACCGGCAGACCTCCTCCTCGAAGAGGATCTCCCCCTCGTAGGTGCCGTGCGGGTGGACGCCGGAGAGGACCTTCATCAGGGTCGACTTGCCGGCGCCGTTCTCGCCGCAGATGGCGTGGACCTCGCCCCGCCGGACGGTCAGGGTGACGTCCGACAGCGCCTTGACGCCGGGAAAGGTCTTGACGATCGAGCGCATTTCCAGGACGGGTCCCGCCATGGTGTGCCTTCCGGTCAGTGGTGTACGGCGGTCAGTCGAGGTCGCTCTGCTTGATGTAGCCGGAGTCGACGACGACCTTCTGGTAGTTCTCCTTGTCCACCGCGACCGGCTCCAGCAGGAAGGCCGGGACGACCTTGGCGCCGTTGTCGTAGGTCTTGGTGTCGTTGGTCTCGGGCTTCTTGTCGTTGAGCAGCGCGTCGACCATGTTGGAGGCGACCTTGGCGAGTTCGCGGGTGTCCTTGTAGACGGTCATCGACTGCTCGGCGGCGATGATCGACTTCACCGAGGCGACCTCGGCGTCCTGGCCGGTGACGACCGGCAGCGGCTTGCTCGCCGAGCCGTAGCCGTCCGACTTCAGGGAGGACAGGATGCCGATGGAGATGCCGTCGTACGGGGAGAGGACCGCGTCCACCCGGTCGCTGCGGTAGGCCGAGGTCAGGATGTCCTCCATGCGCTTCTGGGCGGTACCGCCGTCCCAGCGCAGGGTGGTGACCTGGTTGAGCTCGGTCTGCTTGGACTTGACGACGAGCTGCTTCTTGTCGATGTAGGGCTGCAGGACGTTCATGGCGCCCTGGAAGAAGTAGCGGGTGTTGTTGTCGTCGTTGGAGCCGGCGAACAGCTCGATGTTGAAGGGGCCCTTCTTGCTGCCGTCCTTCAGGCCGAGCTTCTCGACGATGTAGGTGCCCTGGAGTTCGCCGACCTTCTCGTTGTCGAAGGAGGCGTAGTAGCCGACGTTCTCCGTGCCGAGGATGAGCCGGTCGTAGGAGATGACCGGGATGTCGGCGTCCTTGGCCTGCTGCAGGACGTTGTTCATCGACTTGTTGTCGATCGCGGCGACGATCAGCGCGTCCACGCCCTGGGTGATCAGGTTCTCGATCTGCGAGACCTGCTGGTCGGGGTCGTCCTCGCCGTAGACCAGCTTGGTCTTGTAGCCCTTGGACTTGAGGTCGGTGACGACGTTGTTGCCGTCGGCGATCCAGCGCTCGGAGGACTTGGTCGGCATGGAGATGCCGATGGTGGCTCCCTCGGAGCCCTTCTTGTCCTCTTCGCCGCCGCCCTCGCTGTTCTGTCCGCAGGCGGTCAGGGTGAGGGCGAGGGAGGCGGCCGTGGCCACCGCGGCGAGTGCGGCTCTGCGATTACGCATGGTCATCATCCTTGATGTCGGTGGGCGGGGTCGGTCGGTACGGCGAGCGTCTGCGGGGGAGCCGGGTCAGGGGCGCGAGCACAGGTGTGTGGGATTGTGCGCGGCTGTGTCTGCTTCTGTGAAGTCGCTTTTCCGGAACGTTATGACGGAGTTTCGAACCGGTGCAGATCACCGGGGAGCCGGGAGCCGAGCGGCGCCATGTCGCCGTCCGCGCCGTGGCGGGCGAGCAGGTCCAGGGCGAGCCGGCCGCGCCGCACGCGCTCCTTGGCGGTCGCCAGGGTGAGCTCCCGCATCTGGTGCCCGTACGGGTAGATCCCGGGCGCCTTCGCCAGGCCGAACTTCAGGTACAGCGGGGCGCCGCGCCGGATCAGCTCGGCGACCTCGTACATCCGCACATAACCGCCCAGGTCGTCCGGGGCCTCGATGTACATGTCCATCGGGGCGGCCGACACCCGCCGTATCTCGGTGAGATGGGCGAGCGTCAGATCGCTGGGCACGTTGACGGAGTCCGCGCCGAGCCGCTCGTAGACCGCGTACGAGGCCGGGTTGACCGGCCCGACGAGCGCCGAGACCTTCAGCGTGGTGTCGGCGGGCAGCAGCCCGGCCGCCCGGGCCCGGTGCAGCGTCCACAGCACGCCCTCGTCCGCGACCAGCAGGCACTTCACGCCCAACTCGGTGGCCCGCAGCGCGTCCTCGACGCAGCCGGCGACGGCATCGTGGCCCCGGGCGCGCAGTCCCGCGCCGCCCGAGTCGGTCCGCGTGGAGCCGCCGATGTCCCAGGTGCCGCGCGGGCCGGTGAACAGGCAGAGCTCGATGTCCCGCTCCGCCGTTGCCTCCACCATCTCGGTGATCTCGGCGTCGGTCAGCATCCAGACGCCGCTGCCCTGGCTGACGCGGTGGATCGGCACGTCGAGGCGCGAGGCCTCCTTCAGCGCCACCGCCAGCGCCTCGGGCCCCTCGCACGAGGGAATCTCGGTGCGCCAGCGGCCGCCGCCGGGGAAGGTGTGCGGCGAGGCGTCGGCGGCGTCGAGGGCGGGTGCACTCAGGCCGAGCGCGGCGAGCGCCGGCTCGCCGGGCCGGCGGGGCGCCTTGGCGGAAGCGTCGGTCACAGGGTGTCCTTCGTGTTCGATATGTCGGACGAGGTTCGTGGCGCGCGGCGCGAGCCGGGCGGGGCCGGGGCGCGGAGAGACGGCGGGGGAGGGCGGGAGGGGGAGTACGCCGGTACGGGGGCCGTCGGGTCGCCCCCGTACCGGCGTACGGTCAGGGGCGCAGCAGGACCTTGCCGACCGCGGGATCGCCCGACCCCACCAGCTCGATGGCCTCGGGGAACGCGGCGAGCGGCAGCTCGTGGGTCACCAGCGGCAGCGGATCGAGCAGCCCCGCGGCGAACACCCGCACGGTGTGCGCCCAGGCGTCCGGCGCCGCGCCGAAGACGGTGTGCACCTCCAGCTGCCGTACGACCAGGTCGGTCGGGTCGAGCCCGGCGGCGCCCGGTGCCGGGATGCCGGTCAGCACCAGCCGCCCGCCGCGCCGCAGCAGCGAGGCGGCCGTGCGGGCCGCGTCCGCGGACCCGGCGGTCTCGATCACCACGTCGAAGCCGCCCGGCAGGGGCCCGTCCTTCGTGCGGAAGCCGGTCGCCCCGAACCGCCGTGACAGCGCCTCCCGGTCGCCCCGGGTGCCGACCACCAGCAGTTCGGCGGGGGAGGCCGCCCGGAGGAACTGCACCGCGAACATGCCCAGGGTGCCCGTGCCGACCACCGCCACCCGCTCACCGGGCACGGCGTTCGCCTTCAGCGCGGCCGCCGCGATGCAGGCGGCCGGTTCCAGCAGCGCCGCGGCGCTCAGGTCGGCGTCGTCCGGCAGGACGTGCAGCAGCCGGGCCGGCAGGGTCAGCGTGGGGGCCATGGCGCCCGGCCGGGTGAACCCGGTCTCCTCGTAGCCGGCCGAGCACAGTGTCGTCTCACCGGCGTGGCAGCGGTCGCAGACCTGGCAGTTGCGGAACCCCTCACCGACGACCTTGCGGCCGGTGAGCGACTCCGGCACCCCCGCGCCCACCCGCTCGACGGTGCCGGACCACTCGTGCCCCGGCGTCAGCGGGTAACGCACGTACCCCTCGGGCCGGTTGCCCTGGTAGACCTCGCGGTCACTGCCGCAGATGCCGGCCGCGTGCACCCGGACCAGCGCCTCGCCGGGTGCGGGGTCGCGCGGCTCGTGCGGGACCAGGCGGTGCTCGCCGGGCGCCTCGACGACGACGGCGGTGCTCATCGCGCGCCCTTCGGCTTGCGCTGCTCCCAGCCCTCGGCCCACAGGTCGAACCGGGCCTGCTGCTGCGGGAACTCGGCCGCCGCGTCGACGTCCAGCTCGACGCCGAGACCGGGGGCGTCGGAGAGGTGGAAGCAGCCGTCCTCCGGGTCCACCTGGGGTGCGCCCTTGACGACCTTCTTGATGTCGGCGTCCGCGAAGTCGTTGAAGTGCTCCAGGATCTTGAAGTTCGGGGAGGTGAAGCCGACCTGGAGGGAGGCGGCGGTGAGCACCGGGCCGCCGACGTTGTGCGGGGCGACCAGCATGTAGTGGGTCTCGGCGGTCGCCGCGAGCTTGCGGGTCTCCCAGATGCCGCCGATGTGGCCGACGTCCGGCTGGAGGATGTCGACCGCCTGGCTCTCGAACAGCTCGCGGAACTCGATGCGGTCGTGGATGCGTTCGCCGGTGGCGAGGGGCATGTCGACCTTGGCGGCCACCTTCTCCAGCGCCTTGAGGTTCTCCGGCGGCACCGGCTCCTCAAGCCAGGCCGGCTTGAACGGCGCCAGCTCGTGCGCGAGGCGGACGGCGGTGGCGGGGGAGAAGCGGCCGTGCATCTCCAGCATCAGCTCGGCGTCCGGGCCGATGGCGTCACGGACCGCCTCGATCAGCGAGACCGCGTACAGGCTCTGCCGGTGGTCGAGTTCGAAGTGGCCGGTGCCGAACGGGTCGATCTTCAGCGCCCGGTAGCCGCGCTCCATCACCGCCCGCGCCGCCTTGTGGTACGCCTCCGGGGTGCGCTCGGTGGTGTACCAGCCGTTGGCGTACGCCTTGACCTTGTCGGTGACCTTGCCGCCGAGCAACTGCCAGACGGGGACGCCGAGGGCCTTGCCCTTGATGTCCCAGCAGGCCATCTCGACCACGGCGATACCGGACATCACGATCTCGCCCGCGCGGCCGTAGTCGCCGTACTTCATCCGGCGGACCAGGTCCTCGACAGCGAACGGATCCGAGCCGAGAATGTGGTTGACCTCGGCTTCCTTCAGGTAACCCAGGAGGGCGTCGGTGTGGCCCAGCATCCTGGTCTCGCCGACTCCGGTGATCCCCTCGTCGGTGTGCACCTGGACGTACGTCAGGTTGCGCCACGGCGTCCCGACCACGTGTGTGCTGATTCCGGTGATGCGCACGGCAGTTCGCCCCTCGCTGTGGTGGTGGACCCTGTCCTCGACGGTCTGCGGTTCGACGTGTTCGATATTTCGGCACACGTTCGAAATGCTGGCGTGACAGTAAAGATGCCGCGGCGGGGGTGTCAATGGGTCGCGCGCACAACGGTTTCGACAGTTTCGAAACCTATGGGCATTGGTCCGCACCAAACCTTCACAGCAAAGCCTAGGAAGCGGACCGGAACGGAACCTAACCTTCCCGCGACATGGACTTCTGCCACCCGTGCCGACGGCACCTCAACGGCGCCCTGGCCTGCCCCGGTTGCGGCACGCCCGTCGACACCCTCCGCGCCCGGCAGCGCCAGGAACCCGCCGTGCCCCCGGGGTACGAGGGCGACGGCGCGGAGACTGCCGGGGACGCCGGAGCGGCGCGGGCCGAGGAGACCGTGGAGGAACCCGCCGCGAGTTCGGCGGGGGAGTACGGCGACGAGGCGCCACCGGGGCGGCGGGCGGCCCGGCGCCAGGGGCGTGGACGGGTACGCGAGCCCGAGGAGAGCCCCTCGGCGGGCCAGAGCCGCCGGGACCGCAAGGCCGCCGCGCACCGCCGCAGGCGCAACCGCACGCTGCTGATCGTGGCGGGCTTCGTACTGGCGGCCGGTGCGCTGAGCCTCGCGGAACTCGGCCTGGAGATACCCGGATCGAAGCCCGGCCCGGCGGTCGCCGGGGAGGAGTCGCCCGACGGGGGCTCGGCCGAGGTGGAGCCGAAGGAGTCGGCGAGCGGGGCCGGGGACGCGCCGGTGCGGGAGGGAGCGCCGAGCCCCTCCGCGTCCGGTTCCCCGTCGGCCTCCGCGTCCCCGGAGGACGAGGAGTCCTCGGAGGCGGAGGAGGAGCCCGAGGCGGAGGAGGGTGCCTCGTCGGCGCCCGCCGCCGACCCGCCGCCGGCCGACCCGACGGCGGCCCCGCCGGCGGATCCGCCGTCCGCACCGGAGACGCCGGATCCGGCCCCGACCACCGAGGAGCCCGAACCGGAGCCCGAGCCGTCGGAGACGTGCAACCGCTTCCTGTGGTGGTGCACGTGAGCCGTCCCGCCCCGATGAGGTGCCCCGCACCCGTGTGAGCCGGGAGGACGGGTCCGCGTGCCCGCGCGGCGCGTCGCGGTCGGATGCGGGTCGGCGGGGGGTCAGCGCGGGGTCAGCATCCGGCGCAGGGCGTCCCGCAGGGCCACCCGCTCCGGCTCCGACAGTCCCGCGAGCGGCTCGCGGGCGAACCGCAGCGACTCCTGGAGGCCGCGCGCCACCCGCCGCCCCTCGGCCGTCGCCGCCGCCAGCTTCACCCGCCGGTCCGCCGGGTCCGGACGGCGCTCCGCGAGGCCCCGTGCCTCCAGGCGGTCGACGATGCCCGTGACGTTCGACGGCTCGCACTTCAGCCGCTGCGCCAGCTTGCGCATGGGCAGCGGCTCCAGGGACAGCAGGCTCAGCAGCCGCGCCTGCGCGCCGGTCAGCGCGTGCCCGGCGGCGGCCTCCTCGTACTCCTCGTGGTAACGGGCCACCACCGCGCCGATGAGTTCGACGACCTCCAGGGTGAGGGCGTCGGGGCGGCTGGGCGTGTCGCGGGGTGTGGCCATGCTCTCCAGGGTACCCACTTGCTTGACATCCTGAAATATTCAGTCGCATGGTTGTTTCAGGTAATGAAGCATTTCCAGGAAGGTGCCCGCTCATGTCCGACGCCCCCACACCCCCCGCCACCGGCCGCGAGTGGCACCTGCTGAGCCGGCCCGTCGGCTGGCCCGAGCCCGAGGACTTCGCCCTCGTCGAGGCCGAGGTGCCCGCCCCGGGCGAGGGGCAGGTGCTGGTACGGAACGAGTACCTCTCCGTCGACCCGTACATGCGCGGCCGGATGAGTGCCGCCAAGTCCTACGTCGCCCCGTACGAACTCGGCAAGGCCATGCAGGGCGGTGCCGTCGGCGAGGTCGTCGCCTCCGACGCCGAGGGGATCGCCGTCGGCGACCACGTCCTGCACTTCTTCGGCTGGCGCGAGTACGCCGTCGTGGACGCGAAGAACGCCGTCAAGGTCGACCCGGAGGCCGCACCGCTCTCCACGTACCTGGGCGTGCTGGGCATGACCGGGCTCACCGCCTACGCCGGTCTGCTGCGCACCGCCGCCTTCAAGGAGGGCGACTCCGTCTTCGTCTCCGGTGCCGCGGGCGCCGTCGGCAGCCAGGTCGGGCAGATCGCGAAGCTCAAGGGCGCCTCGCGGGTCATCGGCTCCGCCGGCTCCGACGAGAAGGTCAGGCTGCTCGTCGAGGAGTACGGCTTCGACGCCGCGTTCAACTACAAGAACGGCCCCGTGAGCGAGCAGCTGCGCGCCGCCGCCCCGGACGGTGTCGACGTGTACTTCGACAACGTGGGCGGCGACCACCTGGAGGCGGCCATCGGCTCCCTCAACCGGGACGGCCGCATCGCCGTCTGCGGCGCCATCTCCGTCTACAACAACACCGAGCCGGCGCCCGGCCCGAAGAACCTCGCCCGGCTGATCCAGACCCGGGGCCGCATCGAGGGCTTCCTGGTCGGCGACCACTACGACCTCCAGGGGCAGTTCGTCCAGGAGGTCGGGCCGTGGGTCCGCTCGGGCGAGCTGAAGTACCGCGAGACCGTCGTCGAGGGCATCGAGAACAACCTGGAGGCCTTCCTCGGGGTCCTGCGCGGCGACAACACCGGAAAGATGATCGTCAAGCTCTGACCGGCGGCTGCGCGAACCACCCCGCCCACCCCTCGATACAGTGCTCCCATGCGCGATCTAGGGGTGGGTTTCCGGTACTTGCTGAAGGGCCAGAAGTGGGTGGCCCGGCACGGCAAACAGTTCGGCTTCGGCCTGCTCCCGGGCCTGATCACCCTGGTCCTCTACGCGGCCGCGCTGATCGCCCTCGCCCTGTGGGGCGCGGACTTCGTCACCTGGGCCACCCCCTTCGCCGACGACTGGTCCAGCCCCTGGGGCGGCCTGTTCCGCGGTTTCCTCACCGTCGTGCTCTTCGCCCTCGGCCTCCTGCTGTCGGTGATCACCTTCACGGCGGTGACCCTGCTCATCGGCCAGCCGTTCTACGAGAGCCTCTCGGAGAAGGTCGACCGGGACGTCTCGCCCGACGGCACCGCCCCGGAGTCGGACCTGCCCCTGATGCGCGAGCTGTGGATCTCGGGCCGGGACAGCCTGCGCATCGTCGCCCGCGCCCTCGTGTGGGCCGTGCTGCTGTTCGCCCTCGGTTTCGTCCCGGTGGCCGGCCAGACCGTCGTACCGGTGATCGGCTTCTTCGTCACCGGGTTCTTCCTCACCGAGGAACTCACCGCCGTCGCGCTCCAGCGCCGCGGGATCGAACTGCGTGAGCGGCTCGGGCTGCTGCGCTCCCGCAAGACCCTCGTCTGGGGCTTCGGCACGCCCCTGGCCGTGGCGTTCGTCGTGCCCTTCGTCGCCGTGTTCCTGATGCCGGGCGCGGTCGCCGGAGCCACCCTCATGGCGCGCGACCTGCTCGGTGAGGAGACGGCCGGCTCCCCGGCGCCGGACGAGTCCCAGGAGCAGGGCGCCACCCCGTGACCGAGGTGCTCGCCGTCGCCGTCATCACCGTCCTGGCCGTGATCGCGCCGGGAGCGGACTTCGCCATGGTGGTGCGGGGCAGCTACCTCCACGGCCGCCGCACCGGACTCCTCGCCGCCCTCGGCGTCGCCGCCGGCGTCCTGGTGCACGTCACCTACACCATGCTCGGCGTGGGACTGCTGATCGCCTCGTCCGCCTTCCTGTTCACCGTCATCAAACTCGCCGGCGCCGCCTACCTCGTGTACGTCGGTGTCCGCACCTTCCGCACGCGCGCCGAGGTCACCGTCGACCTGGAGGGCGGGACCGGACTGACCCCGTTCGCCGCCCTGCGCACCGGCTTCCTGACCAACGTCCTCAACCCGAAGACGACCCTCTTTGTCGTCTCGACGTTCGCCCAGGTCGTCAGCCCCGGCACACCCGTCCTCCAGCAGGTGGGCTACGGCCTGTTCATGTCGCTGGCCCACCTGGTGTGGTTCGGCGTCGTCGCGGTGTTCTTCTCCCACGACCGGATGCGCACCCTGATGCTGCGCGGCCAGAAGGTCCTCAACAAGGTGATCGGGACCGCCCTGGCCGGCCTCGGCGTCAGCCTCGCGTTCGCTCCGTCGCACTGACCGCCACCGTCACGATCGACCGCACCTGGCCGATGATGTCCAGCCGGTCGCGTACGAACTCGGGATCGGTGACCTCGGTGGTGTTCCCGGCCCCGAACCGCAGGACGGGCGTGTGCACGTGCCCGCCCGGCAGTTCCTCGCGCAGACCGAGCCGGTCGCGGAGCAGCGTCGCCCGGTAGGCGATCTCGTTGGACAGGTAGTCCCCGCCGCCCCCGGCGCGTGCGGTCGAACCGGGCGTCGGCCCCTCGGGCCGGACGACCTGCTCGGTGCCCCCGGCCGGGATCTCCGTCACGCTCGTGTTGTCGTACACGGGGAACCGCCCGGTCTGCGCGGCGACGATCTCCGCGTACGGCAGCGTGGTCGACGTCCACTGCGGCTGCGAGGCCGGGTCGGGCACCGGCACCGTCTCGGGGCGGCCGGTGTTCTCGTTGTCCCCGAAGCCGCCCCGCCAGGCCCCGTTGGTGCGCTCGATGTCGAACCGGCCCACCCGGCCCTGGCTCACCGTCGCGAACAGGTCGACCCGCGGCAGACGGTGCCGCAGCGCCCGCTCCACGGTCCCCGCGGTGAAGTCCCGCCAGCGCACCGGGAACACGGCCGTCTCGATCCGCGCCGGACCGTCCGCGGTCTCGATCACCGTGCCGTCCAGGGCGAGGGCGGCGGCGCCCGACGGGTTGGAGATCCGGATGTCCCGGTCCAGGGTGAACGGATCGAAGCCGGTCACCAGCACCCGCTTCGTCCCCCTTCCGCGCGGGAACCCGATGTCGTCCTGCCCGCGCGAGCCGCGCTCCAGCTCGTCCAGCAGCCGTGCCCGCCGCTCCTCACCCAGCCGGAACCCCGGCTCCCAGGCCCGCAGGGCCCGCGTCATGCCGAGCCGCGCCCAGTACAGCGGCCGGTCGTCGTCCCGGCTCAGGTCACCCGCCGCCGGACCCCGCCCCTGCGCCCGGTCCACGGCCCGGCGCCAGAGCTCCGTCCCCTCGCGCACGACCGCACGCCGGGCCGCGTCGTAGGAGCGCGCGCGGTCGAGGGCCCGGGCGAAGTCCGTCGCCACGGTGTCGAAGCCGGAGCGGCGGAGGATCTCCTGCGGCACGGCCCCGTCCAGCCGGCGCTCCTCGACGGTGGGGCCCGACGGGGTGTCGGCGGCGGTCGCGGTGGTCGGGGGAGCGGCGAGACCCGTCAGCAGGGCCAGTCCGATCACACCTGTGCGCACACGTAGGGAAGTCAAGGGAGTGGGGGCCTTCCGTCGTCGTGGGGTACGGGTGGGTGCCGGAGGCCGCAGTATCGCCCGCCCGGAGTGGATCACGCCATGGGGCGTGCGCGGGCGGGAGGGCGCCCGTCGCGGCCCGCATCCGGGCCCGGACGGAGGTCGTGGCCGGGTGGGGGCGCAGCGGAAAAAGATGTGAAAGGTTCGTACGGGATTGAAGCGGGCAGTCTCTTCCCGGGCCACCGGACCCCGGCAGGGATTACCGTCGGAACCGGGAAGTGCCCGCATGAGCAGCCCCGGCCCGGGACCCTGACCCCGGACCGGGGCTCATGCGCGTCAGGGGCATCCGCCCGCTAGCGCACCGCGAAGCCGTACACCGTCTCCGAGCGGAACACCTCGCCCGGCCGCAGGACCGTGCCGGGGAACTCGGGGCGGTTCGGCGAGTCGGGGAAGTGCTGGGTCTCCAGCGCGATGCCCTGCCCGGGCAGGAAGGGATCCCCGATGTGGTCCCCGGTGTAGAGCTGCATCCCCGGCTCGGTGGTCGCCACCGTCAGCACCCGGCCCGACGCCGGGTCGTACAGCTCGGCCACCTCCACCGGCGTCCGGGTGACCCCCTTGTCGAGCACGAAGTTGTCGTCGTAGCCCGTCCCGGTCCTGCGGGCCTCGCGGAAGTCGTAGCGGGTGCCGGAGACGTCGGCGAGCTCACCGGTCGGGATCAGGTCCGCGTCGGACGGCGTGTAGCGGGACGCCGCCAGCCGCAGCTCGTGCCCGGCCGCGCTGCCGGAGCCGGACAGGTTCCAGTACGAGTGGTTCGTCAGGTTCACGTGCGTCGGCGCGTCCGTCACCGCCTCGTACGCGATCCGCAGCGCCCCCCGCTCGTCCAGCGTGTAGGTCACCGACACCTCCAGACGGCCCGGGAAGCCCTCCTCGCCGTGCCCGGCGACCAGGGAGAGGCGCAGACCGTGCTCGACCGGCACGGCGTCCCACACGCGCTTGTCGAAGCCCCGCGCGCCGCCGTGCAGCGAGTTCGGCCCGTCGTTCGGTTCCAGGGCGTAGGTGAACCCGTCCAGGGCGAAGCGCGCGCCCGCGATCCGGTTGGCGTACCGGCCGATCAGGGCGCCCAGGAAGGGTTCCGGATGCCGGAGGTAGCCGTCCAGGCCGGAGAACCCCAGCACCACGTTCCCGGTCCGCCCGTCCCGGTCCGGCACCTCGACGTCCTGCACGATCCCGCCGTACGACAGGATCCGTACCCGCACGCCCGCCCGCCGCAGCGTCCAGCGGTGCACCGGCGTGCCGTCGGAAAGTGTGCCGATGAGTTCGTTCATGTGCGAAACAATAGGTCACGGCTTCGTCGCCGTGACCGTCCGGTACGCGATGGCGGCCAGCTCGGACTGGCCGTCGATGCTGGGATGGAACCAGTCCCAACGGCTCAACTGCGCGGTGCCGAAGCGGTAGTCGTGCACCGCGCCGCCGTCGAAGCGGCAGCGCCGGTCCTCGGCGCAGACCTCCTCCAGCACCTCGTTGTAGTCCCGCACCCGTTGGTGCACCGTCTCGCGCCGCAGCGTCGCCTCCGCGTCCATCGCGTCCGCGTCGGCCAGCATCGACGGGCAGATGCCCAGCTTCCACACCTGCTTGCCCAGCGCGCTGGTCCGCCCCTCGGACCACAGCCGCTTCAGGTCCGGCACACTCGCCACGTACACCTGCGTCCTCGGCAGCGTCTCGCGCAGCGTGCGCATCGCCTCCCGGAAGTCGGCACGGAAGTCCGCCACCGGTGTCATCGCCGCGGTGGTCTCCCGGCAGGCGTCGTTCGCCCCCGCCATCACCGCCACCAGTTCCGGGGAGCGCTGCGCCGCCCGCGCCATCTGCGCCGGCAGATCCGCCATCCGGGCCCCGGTCACCGCGTAGTTCCAGCTCCGCGCGGCCGCCTCCGTCCGTCCCAGCAGCCGTACGGCGAGACTGTCGACCTGCTCGCTGCCGCCCGTCGCCCACGACACCTCAGGACAGTCCGTCAACACCGCGCAGGCGTCGAAACCCGTGGTGATCGAGTCGCCCACGGCGGCGACCGAGTCCGGTGAGGTATCCCACACGGGCGTGGGGCTCGGTGACGGCCGCCCTTCCTCCGCCGCCGTGCCGGACGGGGCGGGGGAGGCACCACCGACCGCGTCACAGCCCGCCACGCCGAGCGCGGCGACCGCCAGCACGGCGGCCACGGCCCGCGCACGGGCCCCCCTCCGCGTCGCCCGACCCATCCGTCGCCTCCCCGCGCCGTGCCCGATGTCCGTCCCCCAACCCTTAACAACGCACGGGAGTTCCCGCCCGTCCGCGTCACCCTCACCGAAGCAACGCCACCCACCCGTACAGGCGTCCTGCCGGGTGAATGGCGAGCGTTTCCCGGCACCAGGACGGACGGTACGTCACACTCCTTGCCTCGTCGCACGGTAGCCTCGCCATCAACGCGGCCCGCCCGGACCGCGGCCGTTCCGCCCGATCCAAGACGACCCGCTCAGCCCGGAGGTTCCGGTGACGACTCGTGGAGTTCTGTACGTGCACTCCGCGCCCCGCGCGCTGTGCCCGCACGTCGAGTGGGCCGTCGCCGGGGTGCTCGGCACGCGCGTCAGCCTGGACTGGATCCGCCAGCCCGCGTCCCCCGGCACCTGGCGCTCGGAGTTCTCCTGGCAGGGCCAGCCCGCCATCGCCTCCAAACTCGCCTCCGCGCTGCGCGGCTGGCAGATGCTGCGCTTCGAGGTCACCGCCGAGCCCTTCGCCACCACCGAGGGCGAGCGCTACAGCTGCACCCCCGACCTCGGCATCTTCCACGCCGTCACCGGCGTCCACGGCGACATCCTCGTCCCCGAGGACCGTCTGCGCGCCGCCCTGGTCCGTTCCCGGGCCGAGGAGACCGACCTGGAGGCGGAGATCGCCAAGCTCCTCGGCAAGCCCTGGGACGACGAACTGGAACCCTTCCGCCACGCAGGCGAAGGCGCCCCGGTCCGCTGGCTCCACCAGGTCGTCTGACAGCGCCCCGAAGGAGGGCGGGGAACTGCGCCCCCAAGGGGCGCGGGGAACTGCGCGAGCAACCACGACCCACCCGCACCCGACCGACCCCCATCCCCCCCCAGGCGGGGGTCTCAGGGGCGCAGCCCCTGAGGACGGGACGGGAAGGGGCGGCGGGGGCGACACCCTCCCACAGCCCGCCCCACCGAGCCCCCCGGCAGCGCAGCGCCTCGCAGCCACTCCCGCACGGCAAAAAGCCCTCACCCCCGAAGAGGTGAAGGCCCTTCACACAGCCGACGCGCGGGTCACACGGACCGGAACGCCAGCACCACGTTGTGCCCACCGAACCCGAACGAGTCGTTCAGCGCGGCGATCCTGCCCTCCACGGGCAGCTTCCTCGCCTCACCCCGCACCACGTCCGCGTTCGCCTCGGCCTCGGGGTCCAGGTTCTCGACGTTGATCGTCGGCGGAGCCACCCGGTGGTACAGCGCCAGCACGGTGGCCACCGACTCCACTCCGCCCGCCCCGCCGAGCAGGTGCCCCGTCATCGACTTGGTCGCGGACACCGCCATGTGGTCCGCGTCGTCCCCGAACACCTTCCGCAGCGCCTTCAGCTCGGCGATGTCCCCCGCCGGCGTCGACGTCGCGTGCGCGTTGACGTGCACGATCTCCGCCGGATCCAGGTCCGTGCGGTCCAGCAGGTTCTGCAGGGCGTGCGAGATGCCCCGCCCCTCCGGCTCCGGCTGCACGATGTCGTGCGCGTCGGCCGAAATGCCCTGACCGACCGCCTCCGCGTACACGCGGGCACCGCGCGCGGCGGCGTGCTCGGCGGACTCCAGCACGACGACTCCCGCGCCCTCGCCCATGACGAAGCCGTCACGGCCGGTGTCGTAGGGGCGCGACGCGCCCTCGGGGTCGTCGTTGTTCTTCGACATCGCCATCATGTTGCCGAACGCGGCGATCGGCAGCGGGTGGATCGCCGCCTCCGTCCCGCCCGCGACGACCACGTCGGCGCGCCCGGTGCGGATCATCTCGATGGCGTAGCCGATGGCCTCGGCACCCGACGCGCACGCGGAGACCGGGGTGTGCACGCCCGCGCGGGCGCCCACCGCGAGACCCACGTTCGCGGACGGGCCGTTCGGCATCAGCATGGGGACGGTGTGCGGGGAGACCCGGCGTACGCCCTTCTCCCTCAGCACGTCGTACTGGTCCAGCAGCGTCGTCACACCGCCGATGCCGGAGGCGATGACCGCGCCGAGACGGTCCGGGTCGACGCTCGGGTCCTCGCCGGCCTTCGCCTCGAAACCGGCGTCGGCCCAGGCCTCCTTGGCCGCGATCAGCGCGAACTGCGCCGAGCGGTCCAGGCGGCGGGCCTGCGGCCGGGGGATGACCTCGGTCGGTTCCACGGCCACCGGGGCCGCGATGCGGACCGCCTGGTCGGCGGCCCACTCCTGCTCCAGGTGCTTGACGCCGGAACGTCCGGCGATCAGGCCCTCCCAGGTAGAGGCCGCGTCGCCACCCAGCGGTGTGGTTGCGCCGATACCGGTGACGACCACGGTGCGATTGGTCGGGCTCATCGGAATTCTCTCTCCAACGGATCTACGAGGATTCGTACGGCGCCACCGCCGGGTGGCGGGGCCGGGGCACCCGGCCCCCGGGCCTCCCGTACGGACGGAAGGCCCGGCAGGGCTCAGGCCTGGTGCTTGAGGATGTAGTCGGTCGCGTCGCCGACCGTCTTGAGGTTCTTGACGTCGTCGTCCGGGATCTTGACGTCGAAGCGCTCTTCGGCGGCGACGACGACCTCGACCATGGACAGCGAGTCGACGTCCAGGTCGTCGGTGAAGGACTTGTCCAGCTGGACGTCCTCAACCGGGATGCCGGCGATCTCGTTCACGATCTCCGCGAGACCGGCGACGATCTCTTCCTGAGTGGCGGCCATGATGGCGCTCCTTCGTTGTGATTCCAGGGATGTGACGGTGGTGCCTCGCGTACCGGACCGATGATCCGGCACGGAGTGCCTAGGGGAGGGTAACGACCGTAGCGGCGTAGACGAGACCCGCCCCGAAGCCGATGACGAGCGCGGTGTCGCCGCTCTTCGCCTCGCCGGTCGCCAGGAGCCGCTCCATCGCGAGCGGGATCGAGGCGGCCGAGGTGTTGCCGGTGGTGCGGATGTCACGGGCGACCATGACGTGCTCCGGCAGTTTCAGCGTCTTCACCATCGAGTCGATGATCCGCACGTTGGCCTGGTGCGGGATGAAGACGTCCAGGTCGTCCGGGCTGATCCCGGCCGCGTCCAGCGCCTGCTGGGCGACCTTCGCCATCTCGAACACGGCCCAGCGGAACACCGCTTGGCCCTCCTGCGTGATCGCGGGGAACTTGACCTCGCCCTTGCTGTCGCGGGGCAGCTCGGAGAGGTCGCCGCCGCGGAAACGGTCCCAGGGGACCGTCTGCTTGATCGTCTCGGACTTGTCGCCCTCGGAGCCCCACACGGTCGGGCCGATCGCCGGCTCCTCGGACGGGCCGACCACGACCGCGCCCGCGCCGTCGCCGAAGAGGAAGGCCGTCGCCCGGTCCTCCAGGTCGGTCAGGTCGGAGAGCCGCTCCACACCGATGACGAGGACGTACTCCGCGGACCCTTCCACGACCATGCCCTTGGCCAGCGTCAGCCCGTAGCCGAAGCCCGCGCAGCCGGCCGAGATGTCGAAGGCGGCGGCCTTGTCCGTGCCGAGCTTGTCGGCGATCTCGGTGGCGACGGCCGGGGTCTGGCTGAAGTGCGACACGGTCGACACGACGACGGCGCCGATCTGCGAGGCGTCGATCCCGGCGTCCGCGATCGCCTTGCCGGAGGCCTCGACGGACATCGCGGCGACGGTCTCCTCGGGGGAGGCCCAGTGCCGGGTCTCGATCCCGGAGCGGGAACGGATCCACTCGTCGGACGAGTCGATCGTCTCCAGGATCACCTCGTTCGGCACGACCCTGGTGGGACGGTAACCGCCCACGCCGAGGATGCGCGCGTACGGGGCGCCCTTGCTGGGCTTGATCTTCGCCATGCGGGTCGGCTCCTTAGGGCGGTCAGGCGGTGTGCTCGGCGACGAGCTCGCGGGCCGCGTCGAGGTCGGCGGGGGTCTTCAGGGCCAGCGTCCTCACCCCGGGCAGGGCGCGCTTGGCGAGGCCGGTCAGGGTGCCGCCGGGGCAGACCTCCAGCAGGGCGGTGACGCCGAGCTCCTTGAAGGTCTCCATGCACAGGTCCCAGCGGACCGGGTTGGCGACCTGGCCGACCAGACGCTCCAGCACCTCGGCACCGGAGGCGACCGTCCCGCCGTCCCTGTTCGACACGTAGGTGAGCTTCGGGGCGCCGGGCGTCAGGGCCTCGGCCGCCTTCGCCAGGGTGTCCACCGCGGGGCCCATGTGGTGGGTGTGGAACGCGCCGGCGACCTGGAGCATGACGACCCGGCGCACGCCCTCGGGCTTGTCGGCCTCCAGCGCGGCGAGCTGCTCCTTGGTGCCGGCCGCGACGATCTGGCCAGCGCCGTTGATGTTCGCCGGGGTCAGGCCCAGCTTCTCCAGGTGCGCGACGGTCACCTCGGGGTCGCCGCCGAGCAGCGCGGCCATGCCCGTCTCGGTGATCGCGGCGGCGTCGGCCATGGCCAGACCCCGCTTGCGCACCAGGGAGAGCGCGGCCCCTTCGTCGAGCACGCCCGCGAGGGCCGCGGCCGTGATCTCGCCGACGCTGTGGCCGGCGACGGCACCGGGTGTCACGTTCCCGAGCGCGGAGGCGGACAGCAGCCCGGCCGCGACCAGCAGCGGCTGGGCGACGGCCGTGTCACGGATCTCGTCCGCGTCCGCCTTGGTGCCGTAGTGGACGAGGTCGAGTCCGATGGCGTCCGACCACGCGGAGACGCGGTCGGCGGCACCGGGGAGTTCGAGCCATTCAGTCAGGAAGCCGGGCGTCTGGGCGCCCTGGCCGGGAGCGACGAGTACGAGCACTCTCACACTCTCTCTTGGGGACGGCCACGGCCGCCCGTGAGGACAAGGACGAAGAACAGCAGGGGGTTTTGTGGAGCCCCCACAAAAGGCTAGGGCTGAAGATCGCCATCGACCAGGCGCCCCAGGATGAGCGCGATCCGCAGCGTGAACGCAGAGCGTACATCGGAGGGTGACCATCCGGTGACGTCTGTCACACGTCGGAGCCGGTAACGCACGGTGTTGGGGTGCACGAACAGCATGCGCGCCGCGCCCTCCAGGCTGCTGGCCTGTTCGAGATACACGCTGAGCGTCTCCAGCAGCGCGGCCCCGGCCTCCTCCAGCGGTCTGTAGATCTCCTCCACCAACTGCTCGCGTGCGGAGGGGTCTCCGGCGATCGCCCGCTCCGGAAGCAGGTCGTCCGCCAGCACCGGGCGCGGGGCGTCCTGCCAGGCGGAACAGGCCTTGAGGCCCGCCGCCGCGGCCTGCGCGGACCGGGTCGCGGCCAGCAGGTCCGGCACCACGGGGCCCGCGACCACGGGGCCGGCCGCGTACGGTCCGATCAGCGACTTCGCGACGGCCAGCGGGTTGTCGCTGCCGCCGGCGATCACCACGAGCCGGTCCCCGAGCACCCCGGTCAGCACCTGCAGCTTGGCGTGCCGGGCGGCCCGCCGGATGGCCTCCACGGTCAGTTCGGAGTCCCCGTCGGGCGCGGTCCCGAGCAGCACGCACACGTGGTCGGGCGAGTTCCACCCCAGTGCGGCGGCCCGCGACACGGCCCCCTCGTCGGCCTCGCCGCTGAGCACCGCGTTCACCACCAGCGACTCCAGGCGCGCGTCCCAGGCACCCCGTGCCTCGGCGGCCTGCGCGTACACCTGGGCGGTGGCGAAGGCGATCTCCCGCGCGTACACCAGGAGCGCCTCGCGCAGCACGTTCTCGTCGCCGGGCGCCGCCACCTCGTCGATGGCGGACTCCATGACCTCGATGGTGGTGCGCACCATCTCCACGGTCTGGCGCAGCGTGATCGCCCGGGTCAGCTCACGCGGCGCGGTGCCGAACACGTCGGTGGAGATGGCCTGGGGGGCGTCGGGGCGCCGGAACCACTCGGTGAACGCGGCGATGCCCGCCTGCGCGACCAGACCGATCCAGGAACGGTTCTCCGGGGGCATGGCCCGGTACCAGGACAGCGTCTCGTCCATCCGCGCGATCGCCTGCGCGGCGAGACTCCCGGACGACTTCTCCAGCCGCTTCAGCGTCGCGGCATGCGGGTGGGCGGGGCGTGCGGCGGGCCGGTGGGTACTGGTTTCGGGTTCGGGCACGGGGACAAGACTGCCTTATCGGGACGGCCGCGCGTGTCGCAGGGCCTACGGTGGACTCCGTGATGGACGTACGGCGCTCCGGCGAGCGCTATCAGGGCGGCGATCCGGCGGCCGGGATCGAGACCCGCCACGCCTTCTCCTTCGGGTCGCACTACGACCCGGACAACCTCCGCTTCGGCGCGGTGATCGCCTGCAACGAGGAGCGTCTCGGCCCCGGCGCCGGTTTCGACGAGCACCCGCACAGCCACACCGAGATCGTGACGTGGGTGGTGGAGGGCGAGCTGACCCACCGCGACTCCACCGGCCGCCGCACGGTGGTCCGCCCCGGCGACGTCCAGCGCCTGAGCGCCGCGTCCGGCGTCCGCCACGTGGAGCGCAACGACGGCTCGGCCCCCCTGACCTTCCTGCAGATGTGGCTGGCCCCCCTCGAACCGGGCGGCGAGCCGTCCTACGAGGTCGTCCGGGGCATCGCCGACTCCACCCCCTACGCCCTCCCGGAGGCGGGCGCCATGCTCCACGTGCGCCGCCTGGCGGCCGGGGAGCGGACGGCCGTACCGGACGCGCCGTACGTGTACGTCCACGTGGTGCGCGGCGAGGTGACGCTGGGCGGCGAGGAACTGGAGCCGGGCGACGCGGCCCGCCTTACGGACACCGTGGGCGCCGAGGCGGTCGCCGCGGACGCTCCGGCGGAACTGCTGCTGTGGGAGATGCGGGGAGCGTGACCCGCGGGACCATGGTGCCCGCGCCGACCGTCGGCGGGGGCTCGGCGGGAGCGGGCGAGGGCCGGTGAGCGTGGACGCGGTCACCGGGACACCCTCACGCGCTCTCGACCTCCGGAGTGGATCAACCGTCGTCCCACGCTGACGGACCTCACGCGCTGAGCGCTCCGCCCCGGCACGGTCTCCTCGTGCCGGGGCGGAGCGCGACGTGGGCCGGGGGATCAGAAGGTCAGGCCCCAGCTGTTGATGTAGCCGGTGTCGCCGGCGTAGCCGTCGGTGACGCGGAGCTTCCAGGTGCCGTTGGCCACCTCCGAGGAGGCGTTCACGGTGTAGGTGGTGTTGATGTTGTCCGTGGAGCCGCCGGTGCCGGACGCCTTGAGGGTGTAGAGCGAGCCGTCGGGGGCGACCAGCTGGACCGTCAGGTCACCTATGTAGGTGTGGACGATGTTCACCGGGACCTGGAGGGCCGAGGGGGCGTTGCCGGAGACGCCGGTGACGGTGATCGGGGACTCGACGGTCGAGCGGTCGCTGATCGTGTAGTCCGAGGAGTTGGTGAAGGTCTTGCCGGGCGGCGGGGTGGTGCCGCCGTTGCCGCCCGTGTAGAGCAGGCGGTTGGGGGAGCCGGTGCCGGGGCTGGTGACGGCGCCGGAGACGGAGCTGCTGACCAGCGCGGAGGCGACCTGGGCGGGGGTGGCCGACCGGTTGTCCGCGAGGTACAGCGCGGCGGCGCCCGCGACGTGCGGGGTGGCCATCGAGGTGCCGGAGATGGTGTTGGTGGCGCTGTCGCCGGTGTGCCAGGCGGAGGTGATGGAGGAGCCCGGCGCGAAGATGTCCAGGTTCGAGCCGTAGTTCGAGTAGCTGGCGCGGGCGTCGGTGCTGGTGGTGGCGCCGACGGTGATCGCCTCGGACACGCGGGCCGGGGAGCCGGTCGCGGTGGTGGACTCGTTGCCCGCGGCGACGGCGAAGGTGACGCCGGCGGCGATGGCGCCCCGCACCGCGTTGTCCAGCGTGGTGCTGGCCCCGCCGCCGAGCGACATGTTGGCGACGGCCGGGAGGACCGCGTTGTCGGCGACCCAGTCGACGCCCGCGATGACGCCGGCGGTGGTGCCGGAGCCGTTGTTGTCGAGGACGCGGACGCCGACGATGGAGGCCTTCTTGGCGACGCCGTAGGCGCCGCCCGCCACCGTGCCGGCGACGTGCGTGCCGTGGCCGTTGCCGTCCTGGGCGACGTTGTCGCCGTCGACGGCGTCGTAGCCGTTGCGGGCGCGGCCGCCGAAGTCGCTGTGGGAGATGCGCACACCGGTGTCGATGATGTACGCGGTGACGCCCTGGCCGGCCGTGTCGTCGTACGTGTACGAGCCGCTCAGCGGCAGCGCGGTCTGGTCGATGCGGTCCAGGCCCCAGGACGGCGGGTTGGTCTGTGTCGCCTGGATGGTGAAGGTGCGGTTCTGCTCGACCAGCGCCACCGACGGGTCCGCGGCCAGCCGGGCGGCCTCGGCCTCGCTGGCCTCGACGGTGTAGCCGTTGAGGGCCTCGCGGAAGGTGTGCGAGACCTCGGCGCCGTGCTTCCTGGCGACACCCTTGCCCTTGGTGGAGGCGGCCTCGGTGCCCGGCTTCAGGGTGACGATGTAGCTGTCCTGGACCGCGTTCGGCGCGTCCGCGTAGGCGATCGCGCCGACCGCGGGCTCGGCGGCGTGCGCGGGCAGGGCGGTGAGAAGACCGCCGGTGAGAGCGGCCGCGGCGACGGAGCCGACACCGACGATCGATCTGCGCTTGGCGTTTCGCTTCACTGCCATCTGAGGGTTCCTCCTCGACAGGTGGGGAGTGTGGGGGATGTGCGCCCGCAGGAGGCGCACGCGGCGAACGCCCGAACCGGGTCACCGGCACCGACATAGTCAGGTACATGCCAAACACGGACGCTGTGGCCGTGATCGCTTTTCCCTGCCGCCAGCCGAAAGATTGAATGGTCTACGCGGATTGCACAAGAGGTCCGGGCGGGCCTTAACGTCCGCGCCACACAGGGGAAATGACACAAGGTCATCAACCGGTACACAAACGCTGGGTAAACGAGATCACTGTCACAGTCATCTCGTGGAACCGCGTCGGCGCACGTCACGTCCGCTTCGCGCCGGTCCGTCACCCGTGGCCCCATGTGTGGAACCGCGCTCACCCCGTCACGGGGAGTGTCCGGTGCCGGGGCCCCCGCCCCGGCACCGGACACCGGTCACTCCTCGTCGCGGAGCCTCGCCGCGAGGCCGGTCAGCGACTCGGTCTCCTCGGTGTGGCCGAGCGCGGTCAGACGGGTCACCGCCGCGTCGAGGCGGGTGAGCGCGGCGGCGGGGCGTTCCAGGTAGATGCCCTCCACCACACCCGCGAGGCGTACCGACTCCGCCCACTCCCCGGCCAGAGCGGGGTTCGCGTCCGGGGCCCCGAGGAGTCCGAGGGACTTCTCCAGCGCGGCCAGGGCCTCCTCGTACGCGCCGCCGTACGCGTTGACCCTGCCGTGCTCGTAGGCCAGGGCGGCGTCCAGCGGGCGGCCGTGCGCCTCGTACCCGGCGGCGCGGGCCTCGTCGGCGATCCGGCCGGCGTCGTCGAGGAAGGCGCGGGCGGCGGACAGGCCGTCGGGTCCCTGCTGATGGGCCTGCAGGCGGCCGAGCTCGCGCAGCGCGTTGCTCAGGTGCTCGTAGCGCGGATCACGGGCGTGGGCGGTGAGCGCCTGGTCCACGGCCGCGCGGGCCCGGTCGAACTCACCGGACTCGCCGAGGAGCACGGCCGTCTCGGCGGCGATCATCGCGTGGCTGCCCGGGTCGTCGTCCCAGCCCGCCGACTCGGCGGCCAGGGCGACGAGTTCCGTCGTGGCGGCCTTGACGTCCTCCCCGGCGCGCAGCGCGCGGGCGCGGGTCAGGCGGAGCTGGGCGACGAGCCGGTCGTCCACCTCCCCGGCGGTGATGTCCGGTTCCGCGAGCAGGGAGTCCAGCAGGGCGATGCAGTCCTCGACGCGGCCCAGGTCGAGGCTGAGCCGGGCGGCGTTGTCGTAGGTGCAGTACGCGTCGATCCGGTCGCCGTCGCGCAGTTGCGCCTCAGCCGCCCGCGTCAGGTGCCGCAGCGCCTCGTCGGGGCGGCCCAGGTGCAGGCACACCTCCGCCAGATCGGAGTGCAGGCGGTCCACGTCGAAGGGGTCGGCGGGCCACTCGGCGGCCACCCGCAGACCCTCGCTCAGATCCGCGTACGCCGCCTGGGCGTCCCCGAGGCCGAGCTGGAGCCGGCCGCGCAGGGCGAGGGTGCGGGGCAGGTGCCAGGCCGGGCCGTCCGCCCTCAGCCGGTCCAGCAGTTCACCGGTCCCGGCGAGCGCGGCGGGCAGGTCGCCGGCCAGGGCGTGGGTGGTGGCCCGCAGCAGCCGGGCCCCGGCCGCCTGCCCGGCGATGCCGTGCCGGCCGGCGAAGTCCTCCAGCAGGTCCACCTCGGCGAGGACGGCGGCGACGTGCTCCTCGCGGCGCGACGCCTGCAGGCGCAGCCCGAGCGCGGTCGCCCGCGCCCGCAGCAGGCGTGCCTCCTGGTACGGGGCGAGCCCGGACGTCTCCTCGTGCAACCGGACCAGCGCGGCGTGGGCGGCGGTCAGCGCGCCCACCCCGGCGTCGTCCTCCCGGGGCCCGGGGCCGCCCTCGGCCTGGGGCCCGGGGCCGGCCCCGGCCGCCTCCGCGGGCAGCTCGGCGGCGGCCAGCAGGGCGCCGGCGCGGGCGACGGCCGCGTGGCCCGGGAGGCCGGCGTCGTCGTACAGGCCGGCCGCCTCCTCGTACAGGGAGACGGCGTCGGCGTACTCGTCCTTCTCGCCCGCCCGGCCCGCCTCCTCGGCCAGCAGGTCGGCGTGCAGCCGTACGGCCGGGCCCACGGCCGGGTCGTCGGGGTGGACGTAGCCGCGGGCGGCCACGAGGGTGCGCAGCCGGGCCCAGCAGGCCGTCGCGTCCGGGTGGCCCTGCTCGTCCAGCGCGCGGGCGCGCAGGACGAGCTCGGGCAGCGACTCGGGCAGGGCGGCCGCCGCCGGCGCGGGCGCGGCGGCCGGCGCGGGCGGGGCCACGTCGTCCAGGGCGCGGGCGCGCAGGGTCAGCTCCAGGGCGTCCAGCAGCGGCGCGCGGTCGAGGCGGGCCCGGCGGCGGTCGGCGTGCGCGGTGGTCCCGTTGCGGGCGTCGAAGCGGGCGGCGAGGCCGTCGGCACGCTCCCGCACCTCGGCGCGCAGCGCGGCCACCGTCCAGGCGCGGCCCGTGAAGCCGGCGGCGGGCAGCTCACCGTGGCCGAGCCCGTCCACCCGCTGGAGCAGGACCTCCGTACCGGTGAGGAAGTCGAGCAGGTCGCGCGGTGACTCCACCTCGTCGAACAGGGTCCGGTTCTCGGCGAGCAGTTCCAGGCCGCGCGCCTCGTTGCCGGTGAGCGCGCAGAACTCCAGGTGCCGGCCGACCTCCCCGGCCATCGAGGCGTTGCGGCGGCACGCGCGGTATCCGGCGAGGTGCAGCGCCCGCGCCTCGTCGGTCCGCCCCGCCCGCAGCACCGGCAGCAGCGCGTACGAGATCGAGCGGGCCGGCTCCTCCTGGCAGGACTCCTTCCCGGCGAGCACCGGCTCCCAGGCGCGCAGCGCGCGCTCGTCGTCGCCCGCCGCCAGGTGGTACAGGGCGCGCTCGCAGATCTCGCAGGCCTCGCAGTCGCTGAGCCGGGTGCGCGTGCGTCCCGCCCACAACTCGTAGGCCAGGGCGGTGTCCTCGCCCACGTGGGCGGCGAGCTGGTAGGCCTGCCCGTAGTAGGGCTGGAGCTCCAGGCCGGCCTTCTCGTAGCGGTCGCGCATCTCCGTCAGCCACTGCCGCAGGGCGGCCAACGGTATCTCGGGCAGCGCGCGCAGGGCGTTCGCGACCCACTTGAACCGCCAGAACAGCATGTGCCGCAGCCGCGGGTCGAACGCGTCGGGCTGCTCGTCGAACAGGGTGAGCAGCCGGGCGAAGACGACCGGCGACTTCCGCGGCTCGGAGCCGTAGGTGTAGGCCTCCTGGAGTTCGAGGAGGGCGTGGATGAGCGGCACCGGCTCACCGAACTGCTCGGCCGCCTCGACGAGTTCCTCGGCGGTGACGGTGCGGGTGCGGCCGTAGGGGCGCTCGTCGTTCGCCCGGAGCGCCTGGAACAGCTCGTCGGTGGTCTGGGGTGCGGTCGTCGGCATCGTCAGCTGTCCTTGCGGAGGGCGTGGGCGAGAAGGTCGAGGAAGGAACGGTTGATGAGGCTCGACTCGGCGGGCCGCAGCGGACGCCGGGACAGCAGCGCGGCCTGTCCGTAGAGCGCCTCGGCGCTGGTGCGGGCCAGCTCGGGCTCGTCGATGGCGACGGCGGTGCGCACCAGCGGGTTGAGCTGGTTGAGGATCAGCTGGGCGCGCGGTGCCTCCTGGCGCAGCGCGCCGAGGATGTCGCCCCAGACGCCGCCCTCCTGCTCACGGGCGAGCTGTGAGCGGGTGCGCTCGTGCCGGGCCTCACGGCTGTCGACCAGGAGGGCGGGCGCGGAGGCGGGCTGGAAGGCGCGCAGCGCGACATCGCAGTCGAACACGGCGAGGGCGTCACGGGCCTGCGCGAGGTAGGCCGCGGCGGCCAGTTCCGTGTCCCGGTCGACGGGGTCGAGGTGGGCGGTGAGGGTCGCCGGATCGAGGTCGGCGACGGCCACCTCGGGCCTGATCTCCGGCAGGCGGTGGACCAGTTGGCGGTCGTAGGTGTAGCCGCCGTTGACGACGCCGAGCCCGGCGGCCGAGGCGATCGCCGCGACCTGCCGGAACTCCTCCACGCTCGCGGTGACCAGCACGGTGCGGTGGGTGCGGGAGAACTCGTCGAGGGTGCAGTGCCCGTCGGTGGTCTCGAACGGCAGCCACGGCAGCAGCATCCGCAGGATCTCGTCGTCGTGCACCGCGAGTGACTTCACGGCCAGGTGGTGGACCTGGAGGAAGCGGCCGAGCAGCTCCGGGTCGCTGGCGGCGGCCCGGGCGATCCACGCGCGCAGCCGCTCGGCGAGCGCGTCCCGGACGGCGGCGAGGGTGTCGTCCTCGTAGAGCGACTCGCGGGACGCCGTGGGACGCAGGCTCTCCGCGTCGACCACGCAGCGCACGAAGAACGCCCACTCGGGCAGGATCTCCCCGGCCTGTTCGGACAGCAGCATGCCCTTGACGTGCACGCGGTGGCCGTGGCGCCGTCCGGCGGGCACCGCCTCGGGCAGCACGCACGCGATGCCCCTCAGGCCGACGGCCGGCAGGTCCAGCTCGATGGTGTCCAGCGGCGCGAAGCCGAAGACCTCCTCGCCGTACGCGGCCAGTGCGCGCGAGCGGGCGCCGGGGGTGGGGTACGTCCGCTCCCAGGGCGCCGCCTCCGGGTTGACCGGGGCGCCCGCCCCGCCGCCCGTGGTGTCGGAGAAGGTCACCGGGTGACGCAGCAGCGAGCCGAAGTGCCGTGCGAGGGCGTGCACCTGCGCGGGACGGGTCCACTCGCCCGCGTCGGCGCGCGGGGTGAGCGTCACGGTGGTGCCGGGCCGGGGGCGGGCGGAGGCGGGCAGGCTGCGGACGGTGTAGCTGCCGTCGCCGCGGCCCCGCCACTCCACGGCGGGCGCGTCGGGCGTACGGGCGGAGCGGCTGAGCACGTGGATCTCGTCGGCGACGAGGAAGCAGGACAGCAGGCCGATGCCGAACTGGCCGATGAAGTCGCCGCGCTGCTCGGCGATCTTCTCCGCGCGCTTGCTGCTGCGGCCGATCGTGGCGAGGAAGGTGTGCACATCGGCCTCGGTGAGACCGACGCCGTCGTCCTCGACACGCACCAGGGTGCCGTCGGCGTACAGACGGATGCCGAACGACCCGGCGGGGGCGCCGGGTTCGAGGGTGTGCCGGGCGGTCAGCGCGTCCACCGCGTTCTGCAGGAGTTCACGCAGGTAGACGCGGGGGCTGGAGTAGAGGTGGTGGGAGAGGAGGTCGACGAGGCCGCGCAGATCCACCTGGAAGGTGCGGTCGGCGCCGGTGCCGGGAAGAGTCATCGGGCAGTCCGGGGTGAGAGGTTCGGCGGGGAGAGGGCGGGCTCAGGCGCGGCGCTGATGGCGGGCGAACTGCTTCTCGCCGTTCCCGAAGTACGTCCAGGGCCACTCGGTGTAGGCGCCGTCCAGCTCGTGGAAGACGTGCCGGCGGGCGGTGTCCTCGGAGGCGAGCGAGAGGGCCATGGCGAACATGTTGAAGTCGTGCTGCCAGCCCGGGCGCCGCTCGTAGGCGGGGTGCAGGACGCTGCGCCGGGCGGCCTCCGCCAACTCCGCCCGGACCGCCGGGGTGTCCAGGCAGTCGGAGTCGTCCGACTCCACCCAGTCCTCGATGTGGGCCATGGCCACCGCACAGCCCAGCGGATGGCCGTCGGGCGCGCCGGCGAACGCCTCACGGGCGAACGCCAGGGCCTGCCCCTGCTCACCGCCCCAGCGCGGCTGCAACTGCGACACCCACTCCAGGTGGCTCGACAGATCCAGCGGGTCACGGCGCAGCGCCGCGTCGAGCCGGGTCTCGTTGACGGCACGGCCCAGCGACATGCCCCGCCCGGAGGTGAGGAGATGGCGCCACGGGGTGAGCCACTCCGGCCGCAGCTCGGCGGCCTCGAACAGGTGCTCCTCGGCGATGCGCAGACGCTCGTGGAACACCCGCCACTGGTCCTGCGTGACGTGCACGGCCCGGGCGGCGGTGCGGGCCTCCCAGCCCCAGCGGACGTGACGCGCCCCGGAGATCAGCAGGGCCGTCGCCCGGTGCTCCTTGTCCTCCTCGACGGCGCGGACGATCCACCCCTCCACCCCGTCCAGCCCGGCCAGTTCACCGAGGACGTGGTGGTCACGGCCGAGGTCGAAGGGGGCCAGCGCCTCCTTGACCGCCTCCCACTCACCCGCGTCGGCCGCCTCCACCAGCGCGAGCACACGGGAGTCGCCGAGCGCGCGCAGCGTGTACATCCCGTTCTTCCTGCGCGGGACCGGAAGGGCGTACGGGCCCGCCGGTCTCTCCTCGCCCCTGCCGAACAGCCTGCCGAACATGCGCGCCCTCCCTGGAACCCCCGCGTGATGATCCGGAGCAGCATAAGGCGACCCCCCGACATCGCATCCACAGGGCTTTCACGAGGACTTCACGGCGGGCCGGGGGTGTGGCCCGGGTGGCCGCGCGCGGGGTCAGCCGCGCAGCTCCGCCAGCACCGCGTCCGTGAACGGCGGCCACGCCTCGGAGGCCCACGGCCCGAAGGCACGGTCGGCGAGCGCCACGCACGCCGCGCCCGCGTCCGGGTCGATCCACAGGAACGTGCCCGACTGGCCGAAGTGCCCGAAGGTGCGCGGCGACGACGAGGCGCCCGTCCAGTGCGGCGACTTGGCGTCACGGATCTCGAAGCCGAGCCCCCAGTCGTTGGGGTTCTGGTGGCCGTAGCCCGGCAGGACGCCCTTGGTCCCCGGGTACTGCACGGTCATCGCCGCCGCGACCGTGCGCGGGTCCAGCAGGCGCGGTGCCTGCACCTCGGCGGCGAACCGCAGCAGGTCGTCGACCGTGGAGACGCCGTCCTTCGCCGGGGACCCCTCCAGCGAGGTCGCCGTCATCCCCAGCGGCTCCAGCACCGCCTGCCGCAGGTACTCGCCGAACGGGATGTCCGTCGCCTTCGCGACATGCTCCCCCAGCTGCTCGAACCCGGCGTTGGAGTACAGCCGCCGCTCACCGGGCGCCGAGGTCACCCGGTGCTCGTCGAAGGCCAGCCCCGAGGTGTGCGCGAGCAGGTGCCGCACCGTCGAGCCGTCCGGGCCGGCCGCCTCGTCCAGCTCGACCGCCCCCTCCTCGTACGCCACCAGCACCGCGTACGCCGCGAGCGGCTTGGTGACCGAGGCCAGCGGGAAGCGGTGACCGGCCGGCCCGTGGGTGCCCAGGACGGTGCCGTCCGCCCGCACGACACCCGCCGCGACGGTGGGAACCGGCCAGTTCTCGATCAGCGTGAGGCTCTTCAGCGACATGCCGTCGAGCCTAAGCGCTCGGAGCCCGGGCTCCGGCAACGGGTCGGGCCGGGGTCCGGGGCCCGGGTGTCGCACGGCGTACGAAGGTGATGCCCGCACGGTAACGAGCCACCTGCCGCCGCGTCCGCCCGTTTCCCGCCCGCGTCGCTTGCCTGGAGTGCACTCCAGCGTTCTAGCGTGGGGGACATGACGGTGACGGAGACGGAGACGACAGGGGCGAGCGCCGACAGCTGCGCCGGACCGCCGCAGGGGGACCGCCGGCCGGACGGCGAGGACAGGTACACGATCAGCGAGGTCGTCGCCCTCACCGGGCTGACCGCGCACACCCTGCGCTGGTACGAGCGCATCGGACTGATGCCGCACATCGACCGTTCGCACACCGGTCAGCGGCGCTACAGCAACCGCGACCTCGACTGGCTCGCCCTCGTCGGCAAGCTCCGCCTGACCGGGATGCCGGTCGCGGACATGGTGCGGTACGCGGAACTGGTCCGCTCGGGCGACCACACCTACACCGAGCGTTTCGACCTGCTCCAGCGGACCCGCGAGGACGTGCTGTCCCGGATCGCCGAGCTCCAGGGCACGCTCGCCGTGCTCGACCGGAAGATCAGTTTCTACGCGGACGCCGGGCGGGCCCTGGCGTCGGAGAGGACACGATGACGGGCGGCGGGATCACGACGGCGGCACTGGGCGCGGGCGGCCCCGACGTGGGGGTGCAGGGCCTCGGTTGCATGGGCATGAGCTTCGCCTACGGTCCCGCGGACGCGGACGCCTCCCGGGCGACGCTGGAGCGGGCCCTGGAGCTCGGCGTCACCCTGTACGACACGGCCGACGCCTACGGCGACGGCGACAACGAGCGCTTCCTCGCCCCGTTCCTCGCGGCGCACCGGGACGAGGTGGTCATCGCCACCAAGTTCGCCCTGGCGATCCCGCCGGACGAGCCGGACCGGCGGATCATCCGCAACGACGCGCCCTACATCCGCCGGGCCGTCGAGGCGAGCCTGACGCGCCTGGACGCCGACGTGATCGACCTCTACTACATGCACCGGCGCGACGTGGACGTGCCGATCGAGGAGACCGTCGGCGTGATGGCCGACCTGGTGCGCGAGGGCAAGGTCAAGCAGCTCGGTCTGAGCGAGGTCACCGCGGACGAACTGCGCGCCGCGCACACCGTGCACCCGATCGCTGCCGTGCAGTCGGAGTGGTCGCTGTTCAGCCGGGACATCGAGGCGAAGGTGGTGCCCGCCGCGCGCGAGCTGGGCGTGACCCTCGTCCCTTACTCGCCGCTCGGCCGGGGCTTCCTGACCGGCTCCTTCGCCGACGCCGACCAGGACCTCACCGCGGACGACTTCCGCCGCCGGATGCCCCGCTTCACGGGCGCCAACGCGGCGGCCAACGCGGCCCTGCTGGAACCGGTCCGCGCGGTCGCCGGGGCCCACGGCGCCACCCCCGGCCAGATCGCCCTGGCCTGGGTGCACCAGCAGGCCGCCGTCCACGGACTCCCGGTCGTGCCGATCCCGGGCACCCGGAGGCCGGCCCGCGTGGAGGAGAACACGGCGGCGACCCGCATCACCCTGACCGGGGAGGAACTGGCTCTCCTGGACCCGATCGCCGCGCGGGTGGCCGGCACCCGCTACGCCGACATGACGTTCACCTCCGCCGGACGGGAGTGAGCTAGGGGCGCGGGGCCGTGATTCCGTGCGGCTCCGCCCGCGCGACCGGGCACCGAAGGGACGCCAGGGCTCCGACAGCGGGACGCTAGAGCTCCGACAGCAGCTCCGCCTTCTTGGCGGAGAACTCCTCGTCGGTCACCAGACCGGCCTGGTGCAGTTCCCCCAGGTGCCGGATCCGCTCGGCGATGTCCGCCGGGTCACGCCGAGCGGGCGCGACGGACACCGCCGGCACCGGCGCGCAGTTGCGCACCGCCGCCAGCACCGCCCCCGCGAACGGCAGCGACTCGTGCACCGGCCCGTACCCCAGCCCGAACACCACCGCCGCCGGGTCCTGATCGGCCTGCCCCGCCGTCCCGTCCGCCGCGTCCCGCCGCAGCAACCGCAGGTGCCCCTCGAAGACCTCGGGCGAGCGCCACTCCACCCCGCTCAGTTCACCGATCGGGAACCGCTGGTCCCCGGCCTTCCACTTGGCCGACGACGCGCCCGTCCAGAACCACCGGAAGGACACCGCCGTACCGTCGAACGTCGCCTTCCCGTCGTACGCCTTGAACTGCAGCGGCACCTCGGGCGCGGCCACCAGGTGGCGTTCGGCGGGCCCCGACTCGGTCAGCCGCGCGCGCAGTTCGTCGGCGTAGTACTCGGCGAGCGTCTCCCGCTCGGCGGGCAGCACCAGCCGGTAGGGGTCGCTGCTCTCCTTCAACTGCCCGGCGGCCGCCTCCAGGAGGGGATCCGCTCCCGGCCGCAGCTCGGCCCGGAGCACGACGGTGCCGCGCCTGCCGGGCGTGAGGGTCACCCCCTCGATCGCCTCCAGCGGCACCCGCCGCTCCCCGAGTGCCTGGAACAGCTTGGGTGTTCGAATCCCCCGCTCGTAACGGATGAGCACGGAGTCGGACTCGAACTCCCAGGCGGCATGAAATCCAGCCAGTACGTCACCCATGCGGCTCATCGTATGCGGCACGAGCTTCTCCGTCCCCTCCCCACGCATACCGCAGTATCTCCGCTTCTACGCGCGTCCGATAGGTGTCGTACCGGACAAACCCGCTCGGCAGGTGTCGTCCCCGTGCGCACAGGACACCGCGCGGTATGCGCCAACACCGATCTCGGCGAAGTTCCGCACACTGTCCGTCCCCGGGACGAAGTACCCGCCGTGGCCCTTCGCCTCCCGCGCCGACAGCACCCGCGCGCCGAACCCGGCGGCGACCGGATCGGCCCCGTGCCCCAGGCCGCCGAGCTCCAGGTACGGCACGTCCTGGATCCAGTCGTCGGCGTCCCGCATCGCCCACACCCGGGCGGTGGTGTCCAGTTCGGCGGCCTTCTCCACCCGCATGCCGGGGCTGCCCGCCACCGCGATGTCCGCCACCCGCTCCGGCAGGGAGTCCGCGGCGATCCCGCACACCACGGAGCCGTAGCTGTGGCAGAACAGCGAGACCGGCGCCTTCCCGGGCAGTCCGCGCAGCATCGCGTCCAGCCGCCGGGCGCCGTCCTCGGCGCGCATCGCCATGGCGGCGTCCATGCCGAGCCCGCTGGGGGTGGTGTAGTCGGCCCAGGCGATCACGGCGGTGCGGGCCGTGGGGTCGGCCTCGCGCTCCGCCGCGTACAGGGACTTCGCCATGCCGGCGGGAGCCGAGTAGCGGCGGTCGGTGCGCTGGAAGGTGAGCAGGTCGGTGTCGGCGCCCGGCACGACGACCGAGACCCGCTCGGCCCGGGGCAGGTCGCCGATGACCTCGGCGACCCGGCCGGAGCCCGACGGGTCGAAGGCGAGGATGTGCCGGCCGGGGTGCATCAGCGCCTCGAAGCGGTCCAGCCTGCGGGCGGCGTGCCGCTGTCCGGACGCGGTGAGACGGCTGTCGTGCACACGGTCGAGTTCGACGTCCCGGGCCTCCCCGAGCGCGATCCGGTTGGCGCGGTAGCGCAGCTCGACCGGCGCGCCGTTCATGTTGCCGACCGCCAGGGGATAGCGGTGGGCGAGGTACGCCCGCTGCCCGTCGGTGAGGGAGGCGAAGAACCGGGTCAGCCGCGCGGGTCCCGCGTCCGGGTCGGGCAGCCGGTGACCGGCTATCCGTCCCTTCTCCCACGCGACGAGCGACGCCTGGAGCGGGGCCGGGTGGCGCTGGTGGCGCAGCGCCGTCCAGCCGGTGGTCGCCAGCATCACGAAGACGACGGCGAGCGCGAGCAGCGCGCGCAGGACGTTCGATTGCGGGGAGGTGTCGAAGGAAGTCACTGAAAGGACACACTAGGAGAACGGGAGTGTCTCGCGTGAATCAAGTGACCGGTATCACGTTTCGGTGCCCCGGTTCGGGGATGGTCCCGTACGCCAGTTGCCCGCGAGCGCCGGACCCACCTGGTCGAGGCAGGCCGTCATCACCGCCCGCATGGCCTCGGGACTGCAGTCGTCCCCGGCGGACCAGCGCCGCTCCGCCACCCGGACCACCCCGCCGAACGCGGCCACCAGGATCCGCGGCCGGGGGTCGGCGTCCACGTCGAGCCCCTCGCGGTCGGCGATGACGCGCGCCAGCTCCTCCTCCAGCTCCGTCGCACGGCGCAGATGGGCGGCGAGCAGGGCGGGCGTCGACTCGATCACCCGGTAGACGCGCATGTGCAGGTCCAGCGGGACCAGCTGCTCCACGGCCTCGGTGATGCCGTCCCAGCTGTCCAGCACGGCCCGGCGCAGCACCTCCAGCGGTGCCTCGTGCGGAGGGCGTGCGCGTACGGCGTCGAGGACGCGTGACTCCGCGAGCCGTGCCACGAAGAACGCCACCTCCTCCTTGCCGGCGAAGTAGCGGAAGAACGTGCGCTGCGAGACGTCGACGGCCGCGACGATGTCGTCGACGGTCGTCCCCTCGTACCCGCGCGTGGCGATCAGCTCCAGTGCGGCCCGGACCAGCGCGTCCCTGGTGCGCTGCTTCTTGCGCTCCCGCAGACCCGGCCGCGGCGGCGCGCCCACGGCGCTCTCGGCCGTCCCCATGGCGCCTCCTCGAACGGTTCCCGCTGCTCAGGCTATGAGCACGTTTCGTGTCAGTGACCGTCTGATGAATTGGTTTGTCAGCTGTCAGTCGCTGACATTAGCTTGCACATATGACTAGTCAGACCACCATCGACAAGGCGGGGCCGGGGGACGGGCCTCCGTCCGCCCCGTCGGGCACGACTCCGGGCAAGGGGCTGCGGGGGCACCCCTGGTTCACCCTCGTGACCGTCGCCGTGGGGGTCATGATGGTGGCCCTGGACGGCACCATCGTGGCCATCGCGAACCCGGCCATCGCCGCGGACCTCGGAGCCACCTGGTCCGATCTCCAGTGGATCACCAACGCCTACTTCCTCGCCCTCGCGGTCTCCCTGATCACCGCGGGCAAGCTCGGTGACCGGTTCGGTCACCGGCAGACCTTCCTCATCGGTGTGGCCGGCTTCGCCGCGTCCTCGGCCGCCATCGGGCTGTCCGAGGGCATCACGATGGTCATCGTCTTCCGTGTCTTCCAGGGCCTGTTCGGCGCGCTGCTGATGCCGGCCGCGCTCGGCCTGCTGCGGGCCACCTTCCCGGCCGAGAAGCTCAACATGGCGATCGGCATCTGGGGCATGGTCATCGGTGCCTCCACCGCCGGCGGCCCGATCCTCGGCGGCGTCCTCGTCGAGCACGTCAACTGGGAGTCGGTCTTCTTCATCAACGTGCCGGTCGGCGTCCTCGCCGTCGCGCTCGGCGCGTGGATCCTGCTCGACCACCGTGCCGAGAACGCCCCGCGGTCCTTCGACGTCCTCGGCATCGTCCTGCTGTCCGGTGCGATGTTCTGCCTCGTCTGGGCGCTGATCAAGGCACCCGAGTGGGGCTGGGGCGGCCTGTGGACGTGGACGTTCATCTCCGTCGCGGTCGGCCTCTTCGGGGGGTTCGCGGCGTGGCAGTCGCAGGTGCGGGAGCCGCTGATCCCGCTGGCGCTGTTCCGGTCCGTCCCGCTGTCCGCGGGCGTGGTGCTGATGGTGCTGATGGCCATCGCCTTCATGGGCGGCCTGTTCTTCGTCACCTTCTACCTGCAGAACGTGCACGGCATGAGCCCCGTCGACGCCGGTCTGCACCTGCTGCCGCTCACCGGCTCGATGATCGTCGGCTCGCCGCTCGCCGGCGTGATGATCACCAAGGTCGGTCCGCGCATCCCGCTGGCCGGCGGCATGACCCTCACCGCGCTGTCCATGTACGGCATGTCGACGCTGGAGACGGACACCGGCAGCGGCGTGATGTCGCTCTGGTTCGCCCTGCTCGGCCTGGGCCTCGCCCCCGTCATGGTCGGTGCCACCGAGGTCATCGTGGGCAACGCCCCGCTGGAGCTGTCCGGTGTCGCGGGCGGTCTCCAGCAGGCGGCCATGCAGATCGGCGGCAGCCTCGGCACGGCCGTGCTCGGAGCGGTGATGGCCTCCAAGGTCGACAGCGACCTCCCCGGCAACTGGAAGGAGGCCGGTCTTCCGCCGCTCAGCGGGGACCAGGCCGACGCGACCGCCGAAGCCGTCCAGTTCGGTATCGCGCCGGTGTCCCCGGACATGCCGCCGGAGGTCGTCCAGAAGATCACCGACGTCTCCCACGACACCTTCATGTCCGGCATGAGCCTGGCGTCCCTCACCGCCGCCGGTGTCGCCGTGGTGGCGATCTTCGTCGCGTTCCTCACCAAGCGCGGTGAGAACGCGGAGGCCGGTGCGGGAGTCGGACACATCTGACGGACCGTTCCGTGACCCGGTTCGCTCATCAGGGTGAACCGGCGCGGTGATCCCTCCCCGTGGGGAGGGATCGCAGGTCACAGTGGGTCAAGTCCTGCGCAGGGCACGGGGGGAGCACTGCCGCTGCGCGCTGCCGGAGGGGGGCGGCGCGCGGACGGCGGCCCACCTGCCGCGCGAACGGGGTGAATCCACCGCGGAAGCGGGGGTACCCGCCATGTCAACGAACCCCTAAGGGAGTTGATGATGGCGAGCTTCGGACACGGTACGCGCAGGCACCCCCGCACACGTGGCCGGACGGGGTCACGGTCCGGGCCGGATCGCGCGACACTCGGAATCATCGGAGTCATCTGCGCGGTCGCCGGTTTCTTCACGCTGGGGATCATCCTCGGCCCGGCGGCGATCGTCTGCGGCTGGCTCGCCATGGGCCGCAGCTGGACGGGCACCCGCTCGCTGCCGGCCCTGGTCGCCGTGGTCCTGGGCGCCATCGACACGCTTCTGGCCATCATCTTCCTGGCCGGAGCGGCAGGTTCGGGTTACGGCATGTTCTGACCCGGGCGTGGGACAGGGGTGAGCCCCCGGCTTCGTGCCGGGGGCTCACCCCTGTCCCGCTCGCGTTGCCGGAACCGAACGGGCGGAGGGCCCCCGGCGTGTCGCCGGGGGCCCTCCGCCCTGTGCGCTCCCCGCACGCCCGCCGCGGGCGCTACGCGTCGCCGCCCGCCACCCCCGGGTCGGCCGCGGCCACGTCCAGCAGCCGGTACCGGTCGATCGCCTGCTTGAGCACCGACCGGTCGAGATGGCCCTCGCGGGCCAGCTCCGTCAGCACCGCCACCACGATCGACTGCGCGTCGATGTGGAAGAACCGCCGGGCCGCCCCGCGCGTGTCCGCGAAGCCGAAACCGTCCGCGCCCAGCGACTGGTACGTCCCCGGCACCCAGCGCGCGATCTGGTCCGGCACCGACCGCATCCAGTCGGACACCGCCACCACCGGCCCCGCCGCCGACGCCAGCTTGCGCGTCACGTACGGGGTCCGCTGCTCCTCCTCCGGGTGGAGCAGGTTGTGCCGCTCGCAGTCCACCGCCTCGCGCCGCAGCTCGTTCCAGGAGGTCGCCGACCAGACGTCCGCCTTGACGTTCCACTCCTCGGCGAGGATCTTCTGCGCCTCGACCGCCCACGGCACCGCCACCCCGGACGCCAGGATCTGCGCCGGGAGGGAGCCCGCCGTGCCCTCGCTGAAGCGGTACAGGCCCTTGACGATGCCCTCGGCGTCCACGTTCTCCGGCTCGGCCGGGTGCTGGATCGGCTCGTTGTAGACGGTCAGGTAGTAGAAGACGTCCTCGCCGTGGGGGTGCCGCTCGTCGGAGCCGTACATCCGGCGCAGCCCGTCCTGCACGATGTGCGCGATCTCGTAGCCGAACGCCGGGTCGTACGCGACACACGCCGGGTTGGTGGACGCCAGCAGATGCGAGTGGCCGTCCGCGTGCTGGAGACCCTCACCCGTCAGCGTCGTGCGCCCCGCGGTCGCGCCCAGGACGAAACCGCGCGCCAGCTGGTCGGCCATCTGCCAGAACTGGTCGCCGGTGCGCTGGAAGCCGAACATCGAGTAGAAGACGTACACCGGGATGAGCGGCTCGCCGTGCGTGGCGTACGCCGAACCAGCGGCGATCAGCGAGGCCGTGCAGCCCGCCTCGGAGATGCCGTCGTGCAGCATCTGCCCGTTCGGCGCCTCCTTGTAGGCGAGCAGCAGCTCCCGGTCCACGGACTCGTACTGCTGCCCCAGCGGGTTGTAGATCTTCGCACTCGGGAAGAAGGAGTCCATGCCGAACGTGCGGTACTCGTCCGGCGCGATCAGCACGAAGCGCCTGCCGATCTCCTTGTCCCGCATGAGGTCCTTCAGGAGCCGGACGAAGGCCATGGTCGTCGCGATGGACTGCTGGCCGGAGCCCTTCTTCACGGTCGCGTACGTCGTGTCCCCGGGCAGCGACAGCGGCTTCGACCGCACCACGCGCGTCGGCACGTAACCGCCGAGCGACTTGCGGCGGTCGTGCATGTACTGCATCTCCTCGGTGTCCGGCCCGGGGTGGTAGTAGGGCGGCAGACCGGACTCGAGGTCCTTGTCGGCGATCGGCAGGTGCAGCCGGTCCCGGAAGTGCTTGAGGTCGTCGACCGTCAGCTTCTTCATCTGGTGGGTGGCGTTGCGGCCCTCGAAGTTCGGGCCCAGGGTCCAGCCCTTGACCGTCTTCGCGAGGATCACCGTCGGCTGGCCCTTGTGCTCCTGGGCCGCCTTGTACGCGGCGTAGATCTTGCGGTGGTCGTGACCGCCGCGGCCCAGGTGCAGGATCTGGTCGTCGGTCATGTGCTCGACCATCGCGCGGAGCCGGTGGTCGTCACCGAAGAAGTGGTCACGGATGTACGCGCCCGACTCGGTGGCGTACGTCTGGTACTGGCCGTCCGGCGTGGTGTTCATCCGGTTGACCAGCACACCGTCGCGGTCCTGGGCGAGCAGCGGGTCCCAGGTGCGGTCCCAGACCAGCTTGATCACGTTCCAGCCGGCGCCCCGGAAGACCGATTCCAGCTCCTGGATGATCTTGCCGTTGCCGCGCACCGGTCCGTCGAGCCGCTGGAGGTTGCAGTTGACGACGAAGGTGAGGTTGTCCAGACCCTCGCGCGCGGCGATGGTCAGCTGGCCCAGCGACTCCGGCTCGTCCATCTCGCCGTCGCCGAGGAACGCCCACACGTGCGACTTCGACGTGTCCGCGATGCCGCGCGCCTGCATGTAGCGGTTCATCCGCGCCTGGTAGATCGCGCCGATCGGGCCGAGACCCATCGACACGGTCGGGAACTCCCAGAAGTCCGGCATCAGCCGCGGGTGCGGGTACGACGACAGCGCGTACGGGGCCCGCGACTTCTCCTGCCGGAAGCCGTCGAGGTGCCGCTCGCTCAGCCGGTCCAGCAGGTAGGCGCGGGCGTAGATGCCGGGGGAGGCGTGGCCCTGGAAGAAGACCTGGTCGCCGCCGTCCCCCTCGTCCTTGCCGCGGAAGAAGTGGTTGAACCCCACGTCGTACAGCGACGCGGAGGACGCGAACGTGGCGATGTGGCCGCCGACCCCGATGCCGGGCCGCTGCGCGCGGGAGACCATCACGGCGGCGTTCCAGCGCGTCGCGTTGAGGATCTTGCGTTCGATCTCCTCGTTGCCCGGGAAGAACGGCTCGGCCCGGGTCGGGATCGTGTTGACGTAGTCCGTACTGCGCATCTCGGGGACGGCCACGCGCTTGGCGCGGGCGCGCTCGATCAGCCGCAGCATCAGGTAGCGGGCCCGCTCCCGGCCGCGCTCGTCGACCGCGGCGTCGAGGGAGTCGAGCCACTCCTGCGTTTCCTCGGGATCGAAGTCAGGAACCTGACTCGGAAGGCCGCCAATGATGATCGGGTTGCGATCGGATGCGGAAGCCACGCTGTTCCTTACCTGTCGGAGGGCCGTGAAGGGACCGCCGTCTCGCTGCTGCGGCCCGGTGTGCGCCGCTCCCCATGGTCCACCTCGTGGCCGCCGGCGTCATCTCTACCGGGAGGTAATCCGCGGTCGCGGCCAGTACGGTGTGCAGGGGGCTCGTCCAATCGAGTCTTCGCACATAGAGACGGTTCCCAAAGGGCCAAACGGGGCACATGGGTGTGGTGCGCGTCACAGCGGGCCAGGTCGGTGTGCCTGTGGTTGCGGTGACCCGCCAGGATCGTCACCGTTTCGGCGGTCTGTACGGCCGGGTACTTGCGCGATCCGTCCCGCCCGTGTGGACTACGGCCAATGCTTCGCGCACGCGCGTGGCTGAGATATTCCCAAGACATGATCAGGAGGCAACCCGTGAGCGCGACCGCGGACCACGCGGAGGAGCGGACGAACCCTGCCGCCAGGCTGGGGTTCCAGCCCGGGCAGGTGGTCCAGGAGATCGGCTACGACGACGACGTCGACCAGGAGCTCCGCGAGGCCATCGAGGGCGTCATCGAGAGCGACCTTGTCGATGAGGACTACGACGACGTGGCCGACGCCGTTGTGTTGTGGTTCCGCGACGACGACGGCGACCTGACGGATGCGCTGGTGGATGCCACCACGTACATCGAAGAGGGCGGCGCGATCCTGCTCCTCACGCCGAAGACCGGCCGTTCGGGCTACGTCGAGCCGAGCGACATCTCGGAGGCCGCCACCACGGCGGGCCTGACGGCGTCCAAGAGCGTCAGCGTCGGAAAGGACTGGAGCGGCAGCCGGCTGGCGACGCCGAAGGCCGCCAAGTCGAAGCGGTGAATCATCGGCGGACGGGCGGCCGCGTGACGCGGTGGCCCGTCCGCCGGCCTGTCGTACTTCCTGCGTAGGGTGGACGGAGCGAACCACCCCGAAGGGATGATCACGACAATGGCGATCCAGGTCGGCGACAAGGCCCCCGAGTTCGAACTCAAGGACAACCACGGTGCCACCGTGCGGCTGTCCGACTTCCGGGGGCACCAGAACGTGGTGGTGCTCTTCTACCCGTTCGCCTTCACCGGCGTGTGCACCGGCGAGCTGTGCGAGATCCGGGACAACCTGCCGCGGTTCTCCGACCGCGACACCCAGGTGCTCGCCGTCTCCAACGACTCCATCCACACCCTGCGCGTCTTCGGCGAGCAGGAGGGCCTGGGGTACCCGCTGCTCAGCGACTTCTGGCCGCACGGCGAGGTCTCGCGGGCCTACGGCGTCTTCGACGAGGACAAGGGCTGCGCGGTGCGCGGGACCTTCGTCATCGACAAGGAGGGCGTCGTGCGCTGGAGCGTGGTCAACGCCCTGCCGGACGCCCGTGACCTGAACGAGTACGTGAAAGCCCTCGACACCCTGTGATCGTTCGTTTCCTGGGCCTGCGGGCCCCGGGAACCCCTCACTAGGATCGACTCGTTGATCCGACATCCGACGCACGACGGGGCACCCCGCCCCTGGACACCAAGGGAGGACTCGTGGGAGTCAGCCTCAGCAAGGGCGGCAACGTATCGCTGAGCAAGGAGGCGCCGGGCCTGACCGCGGTCATCATCGGACTGGGGTGGGACGTCCGTACGACGACCGGCACCGACTTCGACCTGGACGCCAGCGCCCTGCTGCTGAACAACTCGGGCAAGGTCGGCAGCGACGCCAACTTCGTCTTCTTCAACAACCTCAAGAGCCCGGACGGCTCCGTCGAGCACACCGGTGACAACCTCACCGGTGAGGGCGAGGGCGACGACGAGCAGATCAAGGTCAACCTGGCCGGCGTCCCGGCGGAGATCGAGAAGATCGTCTTCCCGGTCTCCATCTACGACGCCGAGAACCGCCAGCAGTCCTTCGGCCAGGTGCGCAACGCCTTCATCCGCGTCGTCAACCAGGCCGGCGGCGCCGAGATCGCCCGCTACGACCTCTCGGAGGACGCCTCCACCGAGACCGCCATGGTCTTCGGGGAGCTGTACCGGCACGGCGCGGAGTGGAAGTTCCGCGCCATCGGACAGGGCTACGCCTCGGGCCTGCGCGGCATCGCGCAGGACTTCGGCGTGAACGTCTGACACCTCTGCGGGCGGCGACGCCCGAGCACGGCCGCCTTCGCGGCCACACCGCCCGGCGCCGCACGGTTTACGTGCGGCGCCGGACGCGCAGGACCACCGTGAGAAACACCAACCGGAGGGGGACCAGCATCATGGGCGTCACGCTTGCCAAGGGGGGGAACGTCTCCCTGTCCAAGGCCGCTCCGAACCTCACCCAGGTGATGATCGGACTGGGCTGGGACGCGCGTTCCACCACGGGAGCCGACTTCGACCTCGACGCCAGCGCGCTGATCTGCAGCGACGGCCGGGTCATGGGGGACGAGTGGTTCATCTTCTACAACCAGCTCAAGAGCCCGGACGGCTCGGTGGAGCACACCGGTGACAACCTCACCGGTGAGGGCGAGGGCGACGACGAGTCGCTGCTGGTCGACCTCTCCAAGGTGCCGGTCCGCTGCGACAAGATCGTCTTCCCGGTCTCCATCCACATGGCCGACGAGCGCGGCCAGACGTTCGGCCAGGTCAGCAACGCCTTCATCCGCGTGGTGAACCAGGCCGACGGACAGGAACTGGCCCGCTACGACCTGAGCGAGGACGCCTCCACCGAAACCGCGATGATCTTCGGTGAGCTGTACCGCTATCAGGGCGAGTGGAAGTTCCGTGCAGTGGGGCAGGGGTACGCGTCGGGGCTGCGCGGCATCGCTCTAGACTTCGGAGTCAACGTTTCGTAAAGCCGATTACGGCAGCGGGGGGACCCGTACACACACCTGGGGTAGCCAGTGGTTCTGAAAACCTTCGGCTGGTCGTTCGCGGTCACCGCGCTCGGTCTGGTCGCAGCGTTCCTCTTCGGGGGGTGGACCGCCTTCGGCATCGTGGCGATCCTCTCGATCCTCGAGATTTCGCTGTCCTTCGACAACGCGGTGGTCAACGCCGGAATCCTGAAGAAGATGAATGCCTTCTGGCAGAAGATCTTCCTCACCATCGGCATCCTGATCGCCGTCTTCGGTATGCGACTGGTCTTCCCCGTCGTCATCGTCGCCGTCAGCGCGCAGCTCGGTCCGATCGAGGCCGTCGACCTCGCGCTCAGCGACAAGGACCGCTACCAGGAACTCGTCACGGACGCCCACCCGGCGATCGCCGCGTTCGGTGGCATGTTCCTGCTCATGATCTTCCTGGACTTCATCTTCGAGGACCGGGACATCAAGTGGCTCGGCTGGCTGGAGCGCCCGCTGGCCAAGCTCGGCAAGGTCGACATGCTGTCGGTCTGCATCGCGCTGATCATCCTGCTGATCTCCGCCGTGACCTTCGCGACCCAGGCCCACCAGCACGGCGGTGCCCACGTCGACAAGGCCAGCACGGTCCTGCTCTCCGGTATCGCCGGTCTGATCACCTACATGATCGTGGGCGGTCTCTCCGGCTTCTTCGAGGACAAGCTCGAGGAAGAGGAGGAACGCGAGCACGAGGAGGAGGAGAAGGCCGCCCGGGAGGGCAAGCCCCGCTCCGCCGTCGCCCTGGCCGGCAAGGCGGCGTTCTTCATGTTCCTCTACCTCGAGGTGCTGGACGCGTCCTTCTCCTTCGACGGCGTGATCGGCGCCTTCGCCATCACCAACGACATCGTCCTGATGGCGCTCGGCCTGGGCATCGGCGCCATGTACGTCCGTTCGCTCACGGTCTACCTGGTCCGCCAGGGCACCCTGGACGACTACGTCTACCTGGAGCACGGCGCGCACTACGCGATCGGCGCCCTGGCGATGATCCTCCTCGTCACCATCCGGTTCGAGATCAACGAGATCATCACCGGCCTGGTCGGTGTCGTCCTGATCGGTGCCTCCTTCTGGTCGTCGGTGCGCCGCAACAAGCGGATCGCGGCGACCGAGGGAAAGGACGCCGTGAAGACTGAGATCTCCTCCGGGGTGTGACAGCCCTCCGGGTGAGGAACGCTCTCGACGGGGCGGCCACCGAGGACCGGTCCTCGGGGCCGCCCCGTCGGCCGTCGGCACACGGGCGTGCCCGGCGGCCACCGGCGGGGGTCGGACAAGCGGATATGGGGCGGGAATGGGTTTCCTGGACGGACTGCGGCGCGGACGCGAGAGCGCCTTCGACTCGGGCAACGCGGCCACCAACGCCATCGAGCTGACCAAACGGCACGGCCAGGTGTCGCTGACCAAGCAGGGCGCGGCCACCGGGCACCTGCGGATCAATCTGAGCTGGCGGATGCGCACCTCCGACTTCGGCGGCCCCCAGCGGGAGAGCCTGCTGCGCCACCCCTTCAAGGCGCTCAAGCCGCCCGAGGTCGTCGGCCACAGCCAGTCCATGGTCAACGTCGACCTGGACCTGGGCTGTCTCTACGAGCTCCAGGACGGCACCAAGGGCGTCGTGCAGCCCCTCGGCGGCCTCCTCGGGGACGTCAACGCGCCGCCGTACGTCAAGCTCAGCGGCGACGACCGGTTCGGTTCCGCCTCCGGCGAGACGATCTACGTCAACCTGGACCAGCGGGAGAACATCAAACGCCTGCTGGTCTTCGCCTACATCTACGACCAGACGCCCGCCTTCGACCGCACGCAAGCCGTCGTCACGCTCTACCCGAGCAACGGCCCGCGGATCGAGATCAACCTCGACGAACGCCATCCCCAGGCCCGGTCCTGCGCCGTGGTGATGATCGAGAACGTCAAGAACGAGATGATCGTCCGCCGCGAGGTGAAGTTCGTCTACGGCTTCCAGGCCGAACTGGACCGGCTCTACGGCTGGGGACTGCAGTGGGGCCGGGGCTTCAAGACGAAGGTCGAGCGGTGACCCGGCCTTCCCTCCGGGTGCGTACCGGCCGCTAGCGCCCGATGAACTGCGGGCCCTGCGGGGGCAGCCGGAAGTCCGGGTCGGGGGACGCGGGGGCCGGCGGCGGGAAGCCGTACCCGGCCTGCCCGCCGCCGGCCGCGGTGGCGGGCGCGGGCGGGTAGCCGTAGGCGGGCGGGCTGGCCGGCTGGGGGTAGCCGTAGGCGGGCCGGCCGGCGGCGGGCTGCTGCGGCGGATAGCCGTAGGCCGGCTGCGCGGGCACGCCCGCCGGCTGCTCGGGCGGCAGCGGCCGGGACACCTCGGGAGCCGGCGGCACGAGAGGGGCCTGCGGCTGGGTCAGCGCCTCGGAGGAGGGCCGCTCCGGCATCTGCGTGGTGGGGGGCGGCTGCTGGGCGGCGCCGTCCGCGTCGGACTCGTCGGCGGGGCCCGGCTCCTCCACCGAGATGCCGAAGTCGGTCGCCAGTCCCTCCAGGCCGTTGGAGTAGCCCTCGCCGAGCGCCCGGAACTTCCAGCCGTCCCCGCGCCGGTACAGCTCACCGCAGATCAGCGCGGTCTCCTGGCCGGTCTCCGGCTTGATGTCGAAGTACGCCAGCGCGTCCCCGTCGGCCGCCTGGGCGTCGTACAGCAGGATGCGCAGCGCCTGTACGCGGTCGAAGGTGACGCCGTCCGCCGACGCGACGAGGAGAATCCGGCCGACACCGGACTCGACACCGGCGAGGTCTGTCTGGATCGTGTCGGTCAGGCCCTCGGCGCCGCGTTTCTTGCCGAGCCGCCAGACCTTCCCGGAAGGGTGCCGGGGCTGGTTGTAGAACACGAAGTCCTCGTCGGAGCGCACACGGTCGTCGAGGCCGAGGAGCAGCGCGGAGGCGTCGACGTCCGGCACCCCCTGCCCGGGCGACCAGCGCAGCACGGCGCGTACGGTGGTGGCCTCGAGAGGGACGTTCGACCCCTTCAGCATCGCGTGCGTCATGTGGGTCATCCTGCCCTCTCCGTCCTGGTCACGACAACGTGGGGGGTTGGGCTCGACACGGTCGGGTTACCTGAAGTTCATGCCCGGCGGGAACCGTCGACATCGAGATCTACGTACTATTACCGGCCACCTTCCGACATTCCACTGATTCCACGGACACCACGGGGGAGTTAAATGCGTCATTTCGGGCACATCGCCCCTGCGGTGCGGAAACGTCTCTTCTACCAGGAGCCCGGTGAGTTCACCCCGGCCTCCCCGGCCCGGCTCCTCTCCGCCGCCCTCGGGGCCACGCTCTACAGCCCGGCGACCAGGCCCCGCCTCGCCGACGACGTCCTCAAGCAGGGCGCCCAGGGCGTGGTCTCCATGGTGCTGTGCCTGGAGGACTCCATCAGCGACGCCGACGTGATCGCCGGTGAGGAGAACCTCGTACGCCAGTTCGCCGACCTGGCCGGACGGCCCGGGGCGGAACGGCCGCTGCTGTTCATCCGCGTCCGCACCCCCGAGCAGATCCCCGACCTCACCCGGCGCCTCGGCCCCACCGTGTCGCTGCTGTCCGGATTCGTGCTGCCGAAGTTCACCGCCGAACGCGGCCTGCCCTTCCTGGAGGCGCTGACGCTCGCCGAGGCCGAGAGCGGCCACCGGCTGTTCGCCATGCCGGTCCTGGAGTCCCCCGAACTGCTCTACCGCGAGTCCCGCGTGGAGACCCTGGAGGGCATCTTCCGGGCCGTCGACAAGTACCGCGACCGCGTCCTCGCCCTGCGTCTCGGCGTCACCGACTTCTGCTCCTCCTACGGGCTGCGCCGCGGCCCCGACATGACGGCGTACGACATCCAGGTCGTCGCCTCCGTCATCTCCGACGTGGTGAACATGCTGGGCCGCGCCGACGGCACCGGGTTCACCGTGACCGGGCCCGTCTGGGAGTACTTCCGCGTCCAGGAGCGCATGTTCAAGCCCCTGCTGCGGCAGAGCCCCTTCCACGAGGTCCAGGCCGTCGCCCTGCGCCAGAAGCTCATCGAGCACGCCATGGACGGCCTGCTGCGCGAGATCTCCCTCGACCGCGCGAACGGACTGCTGGGCAAGACCTGCATCCACCCCTCCCACGTCCTGCCCGTCCACGCGCTGTCCGTCGTGAGCCACGAGGAGTACAGCGACGCCCAGGACATCCTGCGGCCGGAACGCGGCGGCGGGGGTGTACTCAGGTCGGCCTACACCAACAAGATGAACGAAGTGAAGCCGCACCGCGCCTGGGCCGAACGGACCCTGCTGCGCGCGGAGGCCTTCGGCGTGGCGAACGAGGACATCGGCTTCGTCGAACTGCTCGCGGCGGGCCTGGCGGACTGAGGGGATGGAGAAGGCTGTGAACGAGGGGACGCACCACCCGGTGCGAGACGGCGCCCCGGCCGGTGAGGACATATGGTCCGGCAGCTGGGTCGCGCGGCGGCTCGGCGTCGAGCTGGCCGGCGACGACGCGCTGCCCGGCCTGCTGGGGCTGGCCCTGCGCCGCAACCCCAAGCGGGCCCACCTGCTCGTGTCCCACGTCCTCGGCAAGCACGTCCCCCAGTCCCCGGCCGTCGTGCGCGGCCACGGGGTCGAGCTCGGCCGCAGGGTGCGGGAGCTGCTGGGGGAGTCGGCGCAGCGGGCGGTGGTGCTCGGCTACGCGGAGACCGCCACGGGTCTCGGCCACTGTGTCGCCGACGGTCTGGGCGTCGCCCCCTACCTGCACTCCACGCGCCGTCCGGTCGAGGGGACGGCCACGGCGGGCGGCTTCGAGGAGTCCCACTCGCACGCCACGTCCCACCTGCTGCTCCCGGAGGACCCCCGGCTGCTCGCCGGCGAGGGCCCGCTGGTGCTGGTCGACGACGAGTTCTCCACGGGCAACACGGTGCTGAACACCGTCCGTGATCTGCACGCGCGGTATCCGCGGACGCGGTACGTCGTGGTCGCCCTCGTCGACATGAGGTCGCCCGCGGACGCCGGACGGCTGGAGGAGTTCGGCCGCGGGATCGGGGCGCGGATCGACCTGGTGACGGTCGCCTCGGGCACGGTGCGGTTGCCCGACGGCGTCCTGGAGAAGGGGCAGGAACTGGTGGCCCGCCACGAGGCCGCCACCGACGGTGCGCGGTCGGGTGCGGGTGCGTCGGGGCCGGTCGCGCGGGTGGACCTGGGCTGGCCCGACGGGCTTCCCGACGGGGGCCGGCACGGCTTCACCCCCGCACACCGCGCCCGCCTCGAATCCGCCCTCCCCGGTATGGCCGCCCGCCTCGCCGAGGCCCTCCCCGCCCACGCGCGCCGCGTCCTCGTCCTCGGCTTCGAGGAGCTGATGTACGCCCCGCTGCGCCTCGCCGGCGAGCTGGAGCGGACCACCCGCGCCGAGGTGCGCTTCTCCACCACCACCCGCTCACCCGTCCTCGCCGTCGACGACCCCGGCTACGCCATACGCACCCGCCTGGTCTTCCCCGCCCACGACGACCCCGCCGACGGCCCGGGCGACCGCTACGCCTACAACGTCGCCGGCGCCGGCTTCGACGCCGTCGTCGCCGTGGTCGACTCGGCCGCCGACACCCCCGCACTGCACGCCCCCGGCGGACTGCTCGCCCGGCTCGCCGCGCACACCCCGCACGTCCTCCTCGCGGTCGTACCGTCGTACGTGCCCGCCGCCTCCCAGGACGCCCCCGAAAGGCCCGCCACCATGCTGCCCGACCCCCTCAGAGGTCCCGCCTTCTCCTCGTACGCGCCCGAGGAGGTCGGCTGGCTGCTCCAGGACCTCTCGGACGTGACGCTGGAGGCGCCGACCGAGGAGCGCGAGGAGGCCATCCAGAGCGGCGGCGCCCACTACGCCGAGTCGCTGCCCGTGGAGTACCAGCCCAGCGAGCAGTACCAGCAGCTGTTCCACGCGGCCCTCGACGAGTCGGCGGCCCGCCTCGCGCACGCCGTGGGCGTCGTCACCGAGACCGTCCTCGCCGAGCGGTCCCCCCGCCCGGTGCTGGTCTCCCTGGCCCGCGCCGGCACCCCCGTCGGCATCCTGATGCGCCGCTGGGCCCGGCACCGCCACCAGCTCGACCTGCCGCACTACGCCGTCTCCATCGTGCGCGGCCGCGGCATCGACGCCAACGCGCTGCGCTGGCTGGCCGCCCACCACGACCCCCGGGACGTCGTCTTCGTCGACGGCTGGACCGGCAAGGGCGCCATCACCCGCGAACTCGCCCAGGCCGTGGAGGAGTTCGAGAAGACCGAAGGGGTCACCGGCTTCGACCCGGAGATCGCCGTCCTCGCCGACCCCGGCTCCTGCGTCCGCACATACGGCACCCGCGAGGACTACCTGATCCCCTCCGCCTGCCTCAACTCGACCGTCTCCGGCCTGATCTCCCGCACCGTGCTGCGCGCCGACCTGGTCGGCCCGCACGATTTCCACGGCGCCAAGTTCTACCGGGAACTCGCCGGCTCCGACCTGTCGGTGGCCTTCCTGGACGCCGTCTCCGCACGCTTCCCGGAGGTCACGGACGCGGCCTGCGCCCAGGCCAAGGAACTGCTCTCCACCGACCGCACCCCCACCTGGGAGGGCTGGGCCGCGGTCGAGCGGATCAGCGAGGAGTACGGCATCCACGACGTGAACCTCGTCAAGCCCGGCGTCGGCGAGACCACCCGGGTGCTGCTGCGCCGGGTGCCCTGGAAGGTGCTGGCCCGTGCGGGAGCGGGCAGCGACCTCGACCACGTCCGCCTGCTCGCCGGGCAGCGGGGCGTGCCGGTCGAGGAGGTCGATCAACTCCCCTACACCTGCGTGGGGTTGATCCACCCCCGCTACACCCGGGGCGCGACCGGCGCCGACGGCAGGACGGTGACCCGCTGATGTCCGTCGTCGTCGCCAGCGATCTCGACCGCACCCTCATCTACTCCGCCGCCGCCCTCGCCCTCACCATGCCCGACGCGCGGGCCCCGAGGCTGCTGTGCGTGGAGGTCCACGAGAGCAGGCCGCTGTCCTTCATGACGGAGACGGCGGCCCGGCTGCTCACCGAACTCGGTGACGAGGCCCTCTTCGTCCCCACGACGACCCGCACCCGCAAGCAGTACCAGCGCATCAACCTGCCCGGCCCCCGGCCCACGTACGCGATCTGCACCAACGGCGGCCACATCCTGGTCGACGGTGAACCGGACCGGGACTGGCACGCCCGGGTGCTCGCCCGGCTGGCCGACGAGTGCGCCCCGCTGTCCGAGGTCCGGGAGCACCTGCTGCGGACCGCCGACCCGGTGTGGGTGCGCAAGCACCGCGTCGCCGAGGACCTCTTCGCCTACCTGGTCGTGGAGCGCGAACTGCTGCGCGAGGAGTGGGTGAAGGAACTCGCGGTGTGGGCGGAGAACCGCGGCTGGACGGTGTCCCTCCAGGGCCGCAAGATCTACGCCGTGCCGAAGCCGCTCACCAAGAGCGCCGCCCTGCGCGAGGTCGCCCGCCGCTCCGGCGCGGACCTCACCCTCGCCGCCGGTGACTCCCTCCTCGACGCCGACCTGCTCCTCGCCGCCGACCGGGGCTGGCGTCCCGGCCACGGAGAGCTCGCCGACGCCGACTGGACGGCGCCCGCGGTCAGGGCCCTGCCCGAGCGGGGCGTCCTCGCCGGGGAGCGCATCCTGCGCGAGCTCCTGCGGACGGTCCGCTCGCCGCGCTGACCCCGCACGACCTCGGAGGACGGCGGCGCGCGTCACCCCGCCCGTGCGGTGGGGTGACGCGCGCCGGCCGGCCCGCGACTCCGCGCTCAGCGCTCCCGTCCGCGGCCGGTGGGCTCGTAGGCGCCGGTGACGCGCAGCTGCCGGGTGGGGTGGTCCTCCTCGCCGGCCTCCGACGCGGCTGTCTCCCCGGGCGTGTCCCGGCCGTCACGCCGCCGGCGTCCGGCCCCGGGCCGCCGCAGCCGCAGCACCACGAAGACCAGCACCGCCAGCGCAGCCGCTCCGAGGGCCACCTTCGAGTACGCCGAGGCGAACGACGTGACCTGTTCCCAGTTGTCGCCCAGCAGATAGCCCGCGAGCACGAACGCGGTGTTCCAGATCGCGCTGCCCAGCGTGGTCAGACCGAGGAACACCGGGAGCCGCATGCGCTCCACACCGGCCGGGACGGAGATGAGACTGCGGAAGATCGGGATCATCCGGCCGAAGAACACGGCCTTGGTCCCGTGCCGCAGGAACCACGCCTCCGTCTTCTCGATGTCGGAGACCTTCACCAGCGGCAGCCGCCCCGCGAGGGCGACGGTGCGGTCCCGGCCCAGCAGCGCGCCGACCCCGTAGAGGGCGAGCGCGCCGATCACCGAGCCCGCGGTGGTCCACAGCAGCACGGCGAGCAGCCCCATCCGGCCGGTACTCGCGGTGAAGCCGGCCATCGGCAGGATCACCTCGCTGGGCAGCGGCGGGAAGAGGTTCTCCAGCGCGATGGCGAGTCCGGCGCCGGGGGCACCCATCGTGTCCATGAGGTCATGGACCCACTGCGGCCCGGGGCCGCCTTGGGCCGCGACCGTCACCAGGGCCGCGTCCGGTGCCGTCAACTGCGCTGTGAGTGCCGTCATGCCGTCCAGGCTAGGAATCCGTAGCTGAAGGGAGGCTGAGGAGGACCGCGCACCCTGTCACGGGTACGGGCCACCACAGCCGTCGCTCACGGGTTTCCACGCCGGGCGTGCTCACACACGCCGATTCGGGCGGGCCGGGCCGGCAGCGCGTCAGCCGCAGCAGCCGCCCCCGCAGCAGCCGCCACCGCCGCCGCCCGCGGGGGGCGCGGGGGCCGCGGCCGACGCGGTGCCGCCCACCGCGACCGTGGAGAGGAGCTTCACCGTGTCGTCGTGGCCGGCGGGGCAGGCCGCGGGGGCGGAGGACTCCGCCATGGGACGGCTCAGTTCGAAGGTGTCGCCGCAGGTCCGGCAGCGGTACTCGTAGCGAGGCATGGGCACAGGTTAGCCGGGCCGGCCGCCGGCGTGTGCGTCAGTGAGCGCCGCCGCCCCGCTCCTCGCGAATGCGGGCCACCACGTCGCTCACCGCCGCCCGTACCGTCTCCGTCTCCGTCAGGAAGTGCCAGTAGTCGGGGTGGCGGCCCTCCAGACCGGCGACGGCCCGCTCCAGCCGGGCGACGGCGTCGTCCAGCGGGCGGGCGTCACGCGGATCGGGAGTGTTGCGGCCGGCCATCGCCAGCCGCTGCGCGTCCCGGATGGCGAAGCGGGTGCGTTCGATCTCCTGCTCGGGGTCCTTCTGCACGGCGTTCAGCCGCCGCAGCCGGTCACCGGCGGCCGAGACCGCCTCGTCGGTCGTGTTCAGCAGGGCCCGCGCGGTCGACAGCAGCGCGGTCGCGTCCGCCCAGCGCTGCTGCTCACGGGCGGTCCTGGCCTCGGCGAGCCTGCTCTCGGCCCGCGCCACGTTCTCCGCGGCGACCTCGGGCACGTTCTGCAGGTCCTCCCAGCAGGCGACGGTGAAACGGCGGCGCAGCTCGCTCAGTATCGGTTCGACCTGCGCGGAGCGGGTGGTGAGGGCCTGGGCGCGGGTGCGCAGGGAGACCAGCCGGCGGTCGATCTCGGCGGCCCGCTCCGGCAGCCGCTCGGCCTCGACGCGCACGGCCTCGGCCTCGCGCGTGACGCGTTCGGCCCGCTCCAGGGTCGCGGGCACGCCGTGCTGCCCGGCCCCCTGGTTCAGCTTGGTCAGCTCCGGCGAGAGCGTCGCGAGCCGGGCGGCGAGGTCGTCGGCCGCGAGCCCGGAGCCGCGTGCGGTGTCGAGGGCCTCGGACGCGGCCAGCAGCGCCTGCCGGGCCCGTTCCACGGAGGGCGCGAGCCGGGCGAGCTGGGTCTCGGCCTTGCCCAGGAGCGGGCCGAGCCCGTCGGCGAACCGGTCCAGCTCCTGCTTGACCCGCCCCAGTTCCTCCTGGGCGGCGGTCAGCTGGGCGCGGGCCTGGGACGCCGCCGACGCCTCCAGGTCGTCCCGGTCCAGGTCGTGGGAGTCGACGGCGTCGATGTACCGGTGGCTGGCCTCGTCGATGCGCCGGCCGAGCGCCTCGAAGTCGGAGACGACGCGGCGGGCGGCGGGCGAGGAGTCGACGGCGGTGATCGTCTCGATGGAGATCCGCAGATCGCGCTGTGCGGTGTCGAGTTCGTAGAACGCGGCCGCCGCCGCGTCCTTCGCGGCCTGCGCCTCCGCACGCTGGTTCTCGGCCCGCCCGCCGAACCAGCGCCGGGTCCCGCCGCCGGCGAACGCGGCGGGCAGCAGCAGCGCCGCGACCAGCGGCAGCCCCGCGAGGGCGAACGCCTCCCGCAGCGGGCCGGGGGCCCGGCGGGCGCGCGGCCCCGGCGGCCGGAGCGACGGGGCGCGGCGGGTGCGGGGCACACGCGGTCCCGACGGCGAGTACGGCCGCGCTGGTATCGCCGTCACATCCCTCTCCCGTACTGTCGTCCGCCCTGCCCGGTGTCATTGTCCCACCGGTGGAGGACGAACACACGGGCCCGTCAGTTCGCCGTACGGACCGTGAGATTCCCGTCGCCGGTGCGGGCGGTCACCCGGTGGGGGCTGGAGGAGTCGCGGGTCACGGACACGTCCTCGCCGCCGTCACCCGTCCGCGTGTCCACCCGGTAGCCGGCCGGGGGCAGTTCGATGGTCGTCGAGCCGTCGCCGCTGCGGGACTCCACCAGGTCGGGCACGGCGCCGAGTTCGAGGTGGACCGAGCCGTCGCCGCTGTGGACGCGCACCGTGCGGGAGGAGACCCGGGCGCGCACGGATCCGTCGCCGGTGCGCAGCTCCAGGGGGCCGGTGGTGTCGGTGACGTGGACCGAGCCGTCCGTCGTCCGGATGCTCAGCGCGTCGCGGAAGCCCTCGGCGCGCACGCTGCCGTCCTTGTCCTCGACCTCGACGGTGACGCCCCTGGGCACCTCGATGCGGTGCCGGGCGTCGCAGTCGACGACGAGGCCCGAGCACTTCTGGCGCAGCACCAGCCGGTCGCCGTCCATGGACCAGGTGCTCTCCGCGTCGGAGCCCACGACGACCCTGCCCCGGAACCAGCGGGTGACCTCGATCCGGCCCGCGGGGTGGTCGTCGGCCGCGACGATCTCCAGGGCGGAGTCGTCGGAGTCGATGGTCAGCGTGCGGCCCGGCAGGCCGAAGGACCGGCGGTCGGGATCGTCGTCCCCGGCGGCCGACGTCCCGCAGGCGCCGAGTCCCGCGACGAGCACCGCGACGGCCCCGGTGAGGGCGAGCGGCCGCGTCCACGCGGTACGGGTGGTGCGGGTCGCGGTGCGGGACGTGCGGGTCATGGTGGTCTCCCCCTGGGCCGGACGGTGGCGCGCCCGACAGCCGTGTTCGAGCACTCTTCGACCGTACGGACGCACGGCCCGGCGGGGGATCCGGGCCGCTCCCGGATCAGGGGTGGGGATATCCCCAGGAAAACCCCGGGAGAGTGCCGCGCGGCCCCCGCGGGACCTCGGGATACGGGTGTGCCGGACCGCGCCCCGGGCCATGTAGGCTGTCGACTCGACCTGGGCACGCGGCCCGGGCCCCGGGTGCGTAGCTCAGGGGTAGAGCGCCTGCCTTACAAGCAGGATGTCGGCGGTTCGAAACCGTCCGCGCCCACCGTGACCGACGGCCTCCGGAGACTCTGTCCGGAGGCCGTCGTCGTGCGCTCACGACGAGCCCCGCGCGCCCCCTCCCGTGCCCTCGGCCGTGTCCTCGTGGACGTGCTTGAGCCGGCTGCGGGCGTGGACCCGGTCGGAGCCGCCGACCGCGGCCCAGTAGCGGTGGCCGCTGACGAAGACCGCGAGCTCGTGCTCCCGCCGTCTGAGCTTCTCCACCTCGGCCTGTTCGTCCTCGGTCCAGCCCGGCGAGGCGGGGCGCTCGACCTTCCGCCAGCCGTTGTCGTCACTGAACCCGTCGAGGGGTTCCACCGACCAGGGGAGCCGCTTCAGCAGGGCCGACAACTCGGCCCTGACCTGGTGCAGTTCCTCCTGACCGGCGAGGAGGTCACTCGGAAAGTCATAGGTCGCAGCCACAGCGCAATAATACGCCTGTTCGATTTTGGGTGGCGAGTTGCCGGAGGGTCTTCCCCCGCGCATTCGTTCGTTCGTGGCCGTACGCGGGCACCGCGCGTCAGACTGGGGGCATGTGCCGGAGTATCAAGACCCTGCGTCCGCCCGTGCTGCCCGAGGAGGCGACGGAGGAGGAGATCAGGGCCGCGGCCCTGCAGTACGTGAGGAAGGTGTCCGGCTTCCGCGCGCCGGCGGCGCACAACCGCGAGGTGTTCGAGCGGGCGGTGGAAGCGATCACCGAGGCGACCGCGGAGCTGCTGGACGGCCTGGAGGTCCGCGGGGCCGCCGCGCGGCAGGCGGCCGGTTAGTCCGCGGCGCCGGCCCTCCGGGGGACGGGGCCCGGTCCGGGGCCTACGAAGCCTCCGAGGGCCGGGGGTGCGGCCTGCGGCGCATCAGGAAGCCCGCTCCCGCGCCCGCCGCGAACAGCGCGCCGACCGACACCGCCGTCGCCAGCCACGTCGCGCCCAGCCAGTGGGCGCCGAAGTAGCCCAGGGCCACGCTGTAGCCCGCCCAGGACACTCCCGCCAGCGCGGACCAGGGCAGGAAGTCGCGGGCACGGTGCCGTGCGGCGCCGGCGCCGAGGGAGACCACCGAGCGGCCGGCCGGGGCGAACCGGGCGAGGACGACCAGCGCGCCGCCCCCTCGCGCCAGCGCCGCGCCGAGACGGTCCTGCGCCCCGCTCAGCCGCCGGGAGCGGGCGATGGCCCGGTCCAGGCGGGCGCCGCCGCGCCAGGCGAGGCGGTAGGCGACCAGGTCGCCGAGGACGGACGCGGTGGCCGCGCAGAGCGTCAGCGCCAGGATGTCCGGCACGTCGGTCGCCGTACCGGCCGCGGCCGCCGTGGCCGCCGTGATCACCAGGACCCCGCTGGGCAGGACCGGGAGGAAAACGTCGAGCAGGACCGACAGGGCCACCACCGCATAGATCCACGGGCTGCCGACCAGCGACCCCAGACTCTCCACCCGAACTCCCCGTAGCGCCCCCGTGGGCCAGATCCGGCCGTGCTGACGCGGGGGCGGCAGGAGTGGCAGAAGTGTGGCCGATGACAGCCATACAGCGTACGCCCGGTAAGTGACAGAAAGGTCACGGGGGGTTCGCGCGCCCGCTGTCCGCCGTTCGCCTTCCGGCCGGTGGGTCCCCGGAGGGCCGGGCGTGCGGGACGCCCTCCCCGAGGTGCCGGGGGAGGGCGCCGCGCGGTCGGTCAGGCGGTCACCGGGGTCCGCTCCGTCGTCCGCCGGCCGTCCGGGGAGGAGGAGCGCCGGGCGAACAGGCGGTCCAGGCCGAAGGCGCCGGAGCCGGTGAACACCAGCAGGAACATGGCCCAGCAGTACAGGGCCGCGCCCTCGCCGTGGTTCTGGATGGGCCACAGGGCGTCGGGCTGGTGGACCGTGAAGTACGCGTACGCCATGGCGCCGGACGAGAGGAACGCCGCCGCCCGGGTGGCGAGGCCGAGCAGGACCAGGCAGCCGCCGACGAGTTCGATCAGGGCCGCGTACCAGCGCGGCCAGGCGCCCGCCTCGACGGCGCCGCCGGCGCCGTCCACGCCGCCGAGCAGGCCCAGCAGGGCCACGGCGCCGTGGCAGGCGAAGAGCAGCCCGACGACTATGCGGAACAGGCCCAGCGCGTACGGCTGGGCACTGTTGAGCCTTTCACTCATGGGGGGTCTCCTTCGGTCAGGCCGGCCCCCGCGGACGGGGCCGGTCCGGGGGCGGAACCGAGTCGGATTCCCACGCTAGAAACGCGCGACGCTTACTTGCAAGTTCAACATTCGGCCAGGAATCGCGCCCCTTCCGGGCGCCCCGGGGACCCGCCGTCGCACGTCAGTACGGTCCTCGGTCCACTCCCTCGCCCACGGGCGTGACCGGATCCACCTCCCGCCGCACAGGCGCCTCACAGGCGCCGTCGGACTCAACGGCTCAGCCGGGTCTCCGACACCGTCCTGAGGCGCACACCGGCGGCCCCCCGCCGCGCGTGCTCCAGCCGCAGCACCGCCGAGCGCCCGTGGGCGGTCAGCGTCATGAGCTGGTTGCCGAACCAGGGCCCGCCCGTCTTGCGCCAGCTCACCGCGGGCCGGTCCAGACCGCCGTGCCACGCGAAGACCCGTCCGAGCCCCCGGGCGAGGGAGCTCCACCCGAAACGGAAGCCGAGCCGTATCGACGCCGGGATCGAGTTGTGCACCGGGGAGCAGGTCAGCTGCACCACCCGGGCGTCCGGCGCCCCGCCCCCCGGCCAGCGCGGCTCCGCGACATAGGCGTGGTGGACGTCCCCGGAGAGCACGCACACCGTCGCCGGCGCCTCCGCCCCGGTACCGGCCTCGGCGATCAGCCCCGCCAGCCCGTCGAACGACTCGGGGAAGGCCGACCAGTGCTCCAGGTCCGCCGCGCGCCGCAGCTTCTCCCCGAAGCGCGCCCAGCGCGGGCCCTTGTCGCCCCGGCACAGGGCCGAGCACCAGGCCTCGGCGTCGTGCACCAGATGGGGCAGCAGCCAGGGCAGGGACGTACCGATCAGCAGGTGGTCGTACCCGTCGCGCCCGTCGAGGACCTGTGCGCGCAGCCAGGCGGCCTCGTCGTCGTCGAGCATGGAGCGCCGGCCCTCCTCCAGCACGCGGGCCGCGCGGCTGTCCACCATCACCATGCGCACCCGGCCGAAGTCGCGCCGGTAGCTCCAGCGCACGGCGGTCGCGTCCGCCTCGGCCTCGGAGGCGAAGGCGCGCAGCGCGCCGGTGCCGTCGGATCGCTCGCGCACGGCGGCGTAGAGCGGGTCGCTCTCCAGGTCGGCGGGGGAGAGGTTGCCCAGGTGCTGGTACACCCAGTACGACATCAGGCCGCTGAGCACCCGCTCGTGCCACCACGACGTGGCGCGCATGTCCTCGACCCAGGAGGCGGAGGTGTTCCAGTCGTCGATGACGTCGTGGTCGTCGAAGATCATGCAGGTGGGCACGGTGGACAGCAGCCAGCGCACCTGGGGGTCGAGCCAGGACTCGTAGTAGAGGTGGGTGTACTCCTCGTAGTCCGCCACCTGGATGCCGGGCGGCTCCTTCAGGTCGCGGCGGCCGGCCAGCCACTTCTGCGTGGCGTCGGAGGTCTCGTCCGCGTACACCTGGTCGCCGAGCAGCAGCAGGACGTCGGGCCGCTCGCCGGCCGGGTCCGCGGCGATGCGCTTGGCCAGGGCGTCGAGCGCGTCCGGGCCGACCGGGTCGGGCTCACCGGTGGGCGGGGAGGCCCACCGGCAGGAGCCGAAGGCGACGCGCGTCCGGTCGTCCGGGCCCGGGGTGGCGATCACGGAGGGCGGGAGCGAGGGGAAGGGGTCCTGCGGCAGCGGCCACACCCGGGTGCCGTCGAGGAAGACCTCGTACGGGGTGGCCGTCCCCGGCGCGAGTCCGGTGACCTGGACGAGCGCGTAGTCGTGTCCGGCGACGCGGAAGGTGCCGGCCTCCCCGCCGGGCCCTTCCGGGCAGCGCACCTCGACGGTGCCCGGCCCGTCGGTCTCGACCCACAGGGTCGCGGACGAGCCGTCGACGTACCTCAGCAGTGGTCCGAGCCGCAGTCCGGCCATGGTGACCCCTTCCTCCGTCGCCCCGTACGGTACGCAGCGACGGAGGCCGCCGGGGAGATCCGCGCGCCCGGCGGTTCGCGGGGCGCCTCAGCAGGTGGCCAGGTACCCCTGCAGGGCGGACTTCTCCGCCGAGTCGACCGACAGGTCGTAGTGGTACTTCACCTGCACCCAGGCGCGGACGTAGGTGCAGCGGTAGGCCGAGCGCGACGGCATCCAGGTGGCGGGGTCCTGGTCGCCCTTGGACTGGTTGACGTTGTCGGTGACGGCGAGGAGCTGCGGGCGGGTGCGGTCGTTGGCGAAGGCCTGGCGCTGCGCCGTGGTCCAGGAGCCGGCGCCGGAGTCCCAGGCCTCGGCGAGCGGCACCAGGTGGTCGATGTCGACGTCGGAGGCGGCGGACCAGGTGGCGCCGTCGTACGGGGAGTACCAGCTGCCGCTGGTGGAGGCGCAGGAGGAGTCGGTGACGACGTTGGTGCCGTCGCGCTTGAGGATCGTCTCGCGGGTGTTGCAGGTGCCGCTGACGGTGATCCAGTGCGGGAACAGGTCGCGGTTGTAGCCGGTGCGGTTCTCGGTGCGCACGTCCAGGGAGGAGAGGTAGCCCCGTGCGGTGGCGGCGCTGACCGGGGTGGGCAGGGCGGCGGAGGCGGACGGGGCGTGGAACAGGCCGACGGAGGCGATGACTCCGGTGAGCGCCGCGGCTATGCTGAGCCGTCGACGCGCGTAGAGCTTCGACATGCGAACTCCCTTGTGAGGTGGGGCGGTCGGCGTGCGGGCAGGGGAATGCTCGCGGCGCCGTGTTGCCGGGAGGGGTGGATCCGGTAAGAAGCTAATGACGCGTGCATGACACGTCTATGGGCCGGGTGTGAAGTTTCCGCGCACGGGGGCCGGGGCGGGCGTCGCGTACGATGGACGGCGCAGAAGGGGAGTAGCTCTTCGCCGGACCGTCGACATACTGCTCAGCCCGCCTGAGCCGGCGCCCGGAGGCGGACCCGCGGTGCGGGCCCCGCCAGCGAGACCTTCGGCAAGCAGTGCACGCCCGTGCCCCCTCGGCACGGGTGCCGTGTGCGCTGCCGTGCCGAGGTGTCCCGTGGAATCGCGCAGCACTCTCGGTGGGGCAGCCCCGACCGATTGAGGAACCGTTGATCAGCCTGACCGTGACGGCCGTCGTCTTCGGCGTCGTCTTCCTCGCCGAACTGCCGGACAAGACCGCCCTCGCCGGCCTCGTCCTCGGCACCCGCTACCGCGCCTCGTACGTCTTCGCCGGTGTCGCCGCCGCCTTCGCCGTGCACGTCGCGCTCGCCGTGGCGGCCGGCAGTGTCCTCACCCTGCTGCCGCAGCAGATCGTGCACGCCGTCACGGGTGCGCTGTTCCTGGGCGGCGCGGCGGTGCTGCTGCTCAAGAAGGACGACGGCGAGGAGGAGATCCGCAAGCCGGAGGACCAGAGCTTCTGGAAGGTCTCCGGGGCCGGATTCATGCTGATCCTCGTCGCCGAGTTCGGTGACCTGACGCAGATCATGACGGCCAACCTCGCCGCCCGCTACGACGACCCGCTCTCCGTCGGCCTGGGCGCGGTGCTCGCGCTGTGGGCGGTGGCAGGGCTCGGCATCGTCGGCGGAAAGGCGCTGATGAAGCGGGTGCCGCTGAAGCTGATCACGCGGATCGCGGCGCTGCTGATGCTGGGCCTCGGCGTGTGGAGCCTGTGGGAGGCGGTCACCGCCTGACGCCCGCCGGCGCCCGCCACGGGCGCCCAGCGGGGCGACGGCGGGCCGAAGTGTCGGTGAACGCTCGGTGAACCCGGTGGCGGGATGCCGGGTCGATTTTGTACCGTGGATGAACAAAGTGGCTCCCGCCCGTTTTCCCTGACCGGCGGGCGGGGCCGCCTTGTCCCCCCGAACGGACCCTCCGCGCTTTGGAGCCGCCGATGACGGCCACCGCCGTACTCACCGCCCGTGCCCTCCTGCTGGACATGGACGGCACCCTCGTCAACTCCGACGCCTCCGTCGAGCGCGTCTGGCGGCGCTGGGCCGACCGCAACGGGCTCGACGGCGACGAGGTCATGAAGGTCGTGCACGGACGTCAGGGCTACGCCTCGATGGCCCTGCTGCTGCCCGGGCGCCCCATGGAGCAGAACCACGCCGACAACGCCCGCATGCTCGCCGAGGAGACCGCCGACACCGAGGGCGTCGTCCAGGTACCGGGTGCCCACGACTTCCTCACCTCCCTCAAGGGCCTGCCGCACGCCCTCGTGACCTCCGCCGACATCGCCCTGTCGACGGCGCGGATGGCCGCCGCCGGGCTGGAGCAGCCGGACGTCCGGGTGACCGCGGAGTCCGTCGACGCCAGCAAGCCCGACCCCGAGGGCTTCCTCAAGGGCGCGGCCGAACTGGGCGTCGCCCCGGCCGACTGCGTGGTCTTCGAGGACTCCGGCGCCGGCATCGCGGCGGGCCGCGCGGCCGGCATGCGCGTCGTGGGCATCGGCCCCCGCGCCGCCTTCCACGCCCCGGACGTGGTCGTCCGCGACCTGACCCGGGTCCGGGTCGACCCGGACCCGGACGGCACGATCCGCCTGCACATCACGCCGTAGCGGCGGCTCCCGGCGCACCGGACCCACGGCTGCGTGACTCCGCTCCACCGGGCCCGCGCCGTGCGGGCCCGGATCCGTCCGGCCGGTGCACCTCCGCCCCGTGTACGTCACGGGTCCCGGTTCCCGGGCGGCTGCCCGTGCCCGATCCGCTCCTGAGCGGGAGGACCCTCCGGCCGCGCGCACGGCTCGCCCCGGGCCGCCTGACGGGGACGCCCACTCTCGGAGCGGGAACCGGCCGGTCACGGTCCCGGGTTCCGTCCTGGACGGTGGCGTGCCGGGGCGAGCACCCGGCGTTCCGCCCGGCCGGGCGGAACGCCGCGGTGGCGGCACGCCCCTCCGGCAGCCGGCCGCGCCCGCGGTCCACGTCTCGGCACGTCGGCCGAGCCCTCCGGCCGGAGGCCGCCGCATCCGCCGTCAGCGGCCTTTGCGGTCGCCGGGGCCCTCCGCCAGGAGGGAGCCGCGTTCACGGTCCTCAGCGGTCGCCGCGCCCCCGGCGGGAGGCGACGCGTCCACGGTTTGGGCCTCGGCGGGTGCCGGGTCCGCCGTTCACGGCTCGCGGGTCTCCGTTTCCAGGCGGGACCGGGTCTGGGGGCCGTAGACGCCCAGGTCCTCGCGGATTCCCCGGGACCACTGGTAGTTGCGCAGGGCGTCTTCGACGCGGCGGTTGAACTGGCCGTTGATGTCGTCGTTGTACAGGTACAACTGGTCCAGGCGCTGCTGGAGTTCGGTGACCTCCGGGCCGCGGTCGCCGCGGCGCAGCACCGGGGCGGAGCCGGCGGGGTCGTCCTCGCCGGACTCCTGAGGGGCTCCCGCGGAGGGGGAGGCGCTCGTCGGGGTCGCGGACGGTTCGGCCGGTGCCGTCGGGGTCGGCGAGGTGCTGGACGCCGACGGTGACGGCGAGGCCGAGGAGCTCGCGCTCGCGGACGGGGAGGCCGACGGGGAGGCGGACGACGTCGGCGAAGCGGTGGAGGCGCCGGCCGTCGGCTCCTCGGACGGCTCCTCGGGCGACGCGTCCGGGACGCTCGCCCGCACCTCCCGCGGTGCCGCACCGTCGCGGGACGGCGTCTCGTACGAGAACATCCCGCTCGCCCACCCCGCGGCCCCCACGACGAGGACGACGGCCCCGCCGACCGCGAACAGCGCTCCACGGCGACGCCGGCGCGGCGGCGCCCCGCCGCCGTCGTGCGGGGCGTGGGCGTCCGGGGCGTGTCCGTCCGGCACGCGCGCGATCGGCTGCGTGCCGTCGAACAGGTTGAGGTCCGTGGCGCTCGGCCGCGTCGTCGCCGGACCGAGGGGCGTCGGCAGCGCGGACGCCGCGTCCGTCCCGCCCGGCACCGCCGCCTCCGGCGGGACGGCACGCAACGGCATCGTCTCGTCGGGCGCGCCCGGGGCCGGCCCGCTGCCCGGGGCCGCGGCACCGGCCGCTTCCGGCCGCTCCTGCGCCCCGTCCGGCGTACTCCGCCCGCTCCCGCCGTCCAGCTCGACGTACGGCCGGATGCGCAGCGGATCGAAGTCCTCCGCCGCCGCGGCCTCCGCCGTACGCGCGTCGCGGAGGGCGTCGGACGCACGCCGTGTGCAGGCACAGGACGGCGTGTTGTCCCTGTTCCTGGGCGCACCGCACTCCGGGCACGGGTTTCCGTTCGGCTGTTCCACGTGTGGTCCCTCCCCTCGCGAACTCCAGAGATTATGCAGATCTTCTTCACAGCCCGGCCCGCGCGCCCCCGGAATGCGGGCTTCCGGCAGGACTCAACAGGCCATAACGGGTCACACCGATCACGATGGGTGGGGAGAACGAGAACCCGTGGAGGTCCGCATGGCCGGCGACGAGCACGGTACGGCGCCGCAGACGAGTGACGCGCAGCCCGCACACCGCTCCGGACCGCCGCCCGCCGGCGACCGGGAACAGGTGTCGGGCAACGTCCTGTTCTCGATCGGCGCCCTGCTGCTCGGCCTGTTGCTCGCCGCGCTCGACCAGACCATCGTCTCCACCGCCCTGCCCACCATCGTCAGCGATCTGGGCGGCCTGGAGCACCTCTCCTGGGTGGTCACCGCCTACCTGCTGGCCTCCACCGCCGCGACCCCCCTGTGGGGCAAACTCGGCGACCAGTACGGACGCAAACGCCTCTTCCAGCTCGCCATCGTGATCTTCCTGGTGGGCTCCGCGCTGTGCGGCGCCGCCCAGGACATGCCGCAGCTGATCGGGTTCCGTGCGCTCCAGGGGCTGGGCGGGGGCGGGCTGATCGTGCTGTCGATGGCGATCGTCGGCGACCTCGTGCCGCCCCGCGAACGGGGCCGCTACCAGGGTCTGTTCGGGGCGGTGTTCGGCGCGACGAGCGTGCTCGGGCCGCTGCTCGGCGGACTGTTCACCGAGCACCTGAGCTGGCGCTGGGTGTTCTACGTCAACCTGCCCGTCGGTGTCGTCGCGCTCGCCGTGATCGCGGCGGTGCTGCACATCCCGCGCAAGTCGACCAAGCACGTCATCGACTACCTCGGCACCTTCCTCATCGCCTCCGTCGCCACCTGCCTGGTGCTGGTCGCCTCCCTCGGCGGCACCACCTGGGCCTGGGCGTCGCCGCAGATCATCGGGCTCGCGGTGCTCGGCGCCGTCCTCGTCGTCGCCTTCGTGGCCGTCGAGCGCCGGGCCGCCGAACCCGTACTGCCGCTGAAGCTGTTCGGCGTGCGCACCTTCACGCTGTCCGCCGTGATCAGCTTCATCGTCGGCTTCGCCATGTTCGGCGCGCTGACGTATCTGCCGACCTTCCTCCAGGTGGTCCACGGCATCAGCCCCACCCTGTCCGGCGTGCACATGCTGCCGATGGTGGCGGGCATGCTGCTGTCCTCCACCGGGTCCGGGCAGATCGTCAGCCGCACCGGCCGCTGGAAGGTGTTCCCCATCGCGGGCACCGGCGTCACCGCCGTCGGACTGCTGCTGCTGCACCAGCTCGACGCGCACAGCTCCACCGCGCTGATGAGCGTCTACTTCTTCGTGTTCGGCGCCGGACTGGGCCTGGTGATGCAGGTCCTGGTGCTGATCGTGCAGAACGCCGTCTCCTACGAGGACCTCGGCGTCGCCACCGCCGGCGCCACGTTCTTCCGCTCCATCGGCGCCTCGTTCGGCGTCGCCGTCTTCGGCGCGATCTTCGCGGGCCGCCTCGGGGACGAGCTCACGGCCGCCTTCCGTGACGCGCCGCTCCCGCCCGGCGTCTCCCCCGGCACGCTGGAGGCCGACCCGCGCGGCATCGCCGCCCTGCCGCCGTCCCTGCGGCCGCCGGCGCTCGACGCCTACTCCAACGCCATCACCGCCGTCTTCCTGTACGCCGTGCCCGTGGCCCTCCTCGGCTTCGTGCTGGCCTGGTTCCTCAAGGAGGACCGCCTGCGGGCCTCCGTCACCGCGCCCGACGTGAGCGAGACCTTCGCCAGCAACCCCGTGGAGCGGTCCTCCTACGACGAGGTGTGCCGTGCGCTGTCGGTGCTGGGCACGCGCGAGGGACGGCGCGAGATCTACCGGAGGATCACCGACCGCGCGGGCTACGACCTGCTGCCCGCGGCGAGCTGGCTGCTGCTGCGGATGCGCCGGCACGGCTCGGTGGAACCGGCCCGGCTCGCCGAACGCAACCCGGTCCCGCTGGACGTCGTCCTGGAGGCCACCCGGCAGGTCGAGATCCGGCGCCTCGCCGTGCGCCGGGGCATCGACATGGTGCTGACCGACGAGGGCCGCGAGGTGAGCGAACGCCTGGCGCGGGCGCGTGAGGAGTCCCTGGCCGAGCTGCTGGGCGACTGGTGGGGGCCGGACCGGCCGACCGATCTGGTGCAGCTGGTGCACGAGCTGAACGACGAACTGTGCGGCTCACGCGGCGAACGCCCGCACGACGCGCGCGCGACGACCCCGACGGGCTGAGCCGGTCACGGTCCGGTCGCTCCCCTTCCCCCTGCGCGGGAGCGACCCGTCCGGCCGGCCGGCCCGTCAGCGGAGCGGCTTGGCGAACCAGTGGTCGGCGTACGGATCCGCGTTGTGCGGCGCGGTCTCGGTGTACCCCAGCCGGGCGTACAGGGCCCGCGCCTCCACGAGGTCCGTGCGCGTGTCGAGGACCATCCGCGTCGCCCCCGCCGCCCGTGCCGCGTCCTCGGCCGCCCGCACCAGCCGGCCCGCGCCGCCCCTGCCGCGCATCCCCTCGCGGAGGAACACCCGGGTCAGCTCGGCCGTCGCGCCGTCCAGCAGCCGGAACCCCGCACTCCCGGCCGCCTCACCCGCGTACCGCGCGACCAGCAGTCCCCCGCGGGGCGGCACCAGGCCGCCCTCCGCTCCGGCCGCGATCTCGCGCTCCAGCTCCGCCGGATCGGTCCGGCGTCCCTCGTGCAGCAGGTACCAGCGGTCGCTGACCTCCGTGTAGTACGCCCGCCACAGCGCGGCGGCGACGGGGGAGTCGTACGGTTCCGGGGCAACTGTCCACACCATGCGGGGCATTGTCGGCGGTCCGGGTGGCGGTCGCGCAAGCGGATATGCCGGCCGCGCGGAACGCGGTGTCTGTGTCGCGCAGTTTGTGCGGGGAGCATCGGGCAACACGGAAGGAACGAACCGGCTCGCGAGGAGTGCCGGTTGGGCCGAGAACCCGGAAGGCATCCATGTCCACTGGCCTGATCATTGCGTTGATCGTGATTGTCGCGGTCGTTGTCGCCGTCGCGGCCGTGCTGACCCTGCGTAACCGTGGCTCGCGGCACGGTACGAGCCTGAAGCGGCGCTTCGGGCCCGAGTACGACCGTGCCGTCGCCCGGCACGACGGGGACACCAAGGCCGCCGAGCGGGAACTCGCCGAGCGCGTGGAGCGCCACGGCGACCTGCGTGTACGGCCGTTGGAGTCCGCCGAGCGCGAGCGTTTCGAGGCGCGCTGGACGGCCGCGCAGGAGCGGTTCGTCGAGTCCCCGCGCGACGCCGTCGCCGAGGCCGACCACCTGATCGCCGAACTCGCGGGCGTCCGCGGCTTCCCCGCCGACGGGCACTACGAGGACCAGCTGTCCGCGCTGTCCGTGCATCACGCCCACCACGTCGAGGGCTACCGGCGCGTGCACCGCGTGGCCCAGGCGCGCGCCAACGGCGCGCAGGACGGCGGCGCGGGCACCGAGGAGATGCGCGAGGCGATGGTCGAGGCCCGCGCCCTCTTCGACGAACTGGTGCGCCCGTCCCGGCACGAGGACGGCCGTCACCGCGGCGGGCGCGCCGGCGAGGCCGAGCACGCCGCCCCGGCCGCCCGGCGCGGCCACCACACACCGTCCCTGCTCCACCGGCGCCAGGCGAAGGAGAGCTGAACAAGATGACCGACGTGACCCGACGCCCCGGAGGCACCCCCCTCGACGAGGGCACCCCGCTCAACGACGGCACCCCGCTCGACCGGGGCACCCCGCGCACCGCTCCCGACACCGACCGGGGCACCCCGCGCACCGCTCCCGGCACCGGCCGGGACACCGCCCGCGGCGCCGGCACCCCGGCCGCCCCGCACCACCGGTCCGGTGACACCGAGCCGGCCGGCCTCGGCCGGGACGGGACGCACGCGACGGGCGCCGGGACGCCCGCGGCCCCGGCGGCCACCGGCGCCCCCGCCCACGCACCCGCCCACGCCCGCCACGGCGGCGAGGACGGCTCCGGCTCCCACCACCGGCTCCTCGCGCACGACGACACCGACCAGCTCGCCGCGCAGTTGCAGCAGGCCGTGGCCGGGTTCGTCGACGCGCCCCGGGAGGCCGTGCGGGAGGCCGACGACGTACTGCGGGAGCTGGCCGAGCGCTTCACGGACGCGGTGACCGAGCGGCGCCGCACCCTGCGCCGGTCCTGGGAGACCGCGGGCACGGCGGGGCCCGGTGACGGGCAGGCCGCCGCGGCGACCGACACCGAGCAACTGCGCCTGGCCCTGCGGGACTACCGCGAGCTGGCGGACCGCCTGCTACACGTCTGAACCGGGGTCCGACCCGCCCGCCGCCGCCCGGCGCTCCCGCCACTGCCGTACGACGTCCTCGACGTCGTACGGCTTCTTTCCCAGCGGGGGGCCGGGCGGCGGCTTGAACATCATCTCGCTGATCCTGGCGTTGATCTCCGTGAGGATCTTCCGGACGATCCGCTCCGAGGGAGCCGCGTAAGCCGCCTCCAGCGCGTCCTCGGCCTCCTTGCGCAGGGCCAGTGTCGGCGGCAGCACCGAGAAGCCCTCACGGGCCATCTTCCGCTTCACCCACCACAGTTCGTCGTAGGTGCTCTCGACCTCGCGGGGGAGCGGCTTGCCCGCGCCCGCCAGCTGCTCGAACTCCCCGCGCGCGTCGGCGTCGCGGATCTGCTTGTCGACCCAGCTCTCGAAGTCGACGCCGGGTGGCTTTCGCTCGGTCATGAGTCCATTGTGCCGGACGCAACCCTGCCGGGCGTTTTATCATTCGGCGGCGACGGGCCGACCCGGACCCGCCGCGCACGGCACGCCCCGGCCGCCGCCGGACCCGGGGCCTCCCCGGCCCGCGGGACGTCTCAGGAGGAGCACAGGTGCTCGAACTCACCATGGCCGCGGTGTCCGCGGCGGAAGCGGGTGCCACGGCCGGCATGCTCATGGCCGACGCGCCCAGCGAGCCGGGCGCCCTGCTGCGGGTGGGCCGGGACAGGTCGCTGTGCCGGCTCTCGACGCCGGACGACTGGCTGTTCGTCTCGCGCGTCCACCTGGAGTTCTCCTGCGCGCAGGACGGCACCTGGCAGCTCACCTGGCTGCGCGGCTCGCTGCCGGAGCCGTCCAGCGAGGTCCGGCTGACCCTCGGGGAGTACGCCCACCCGGTCGCCTACGGCGGTACGGTCGCGCTGCCCCGGGGCGGCAGCGGCGAGGTCGTCATCCAGGACCGCACCGCCCCGCGCAGCGTCAACGTGGGCTTCTACCACGAGGTCCGGTAGCGGGGCTCACGCCAGTACGCGGGCCAGGGCGAAACCGTCGTAGCCCTTGGCGCCGACCGTCTGGATCGCCGTACCCGTCAGCCGGGGGTGGCTGCCGATCAGGTCGAGGGCGGCGCGGGTGCCCACCACGTCCGGGTCGGTGTTGTCCGGATCGGCCACCCGTCCGCCCCGTGCCACGTTGTCCAGCACGATGAGGCCGCCCGCGCCGGTCAGCCTGAGCGCCCACTCCACGTAGTGCGGGTTGTTCACCTTGTCGGCGTCGATGAAGACCAGGTCGAACGGGGGCGGGTTCTCGTCGGCCAGCGCGGGCAGGGAGTCCAGCGCCGCGCCCACCCGTACCTCCACCTGCCGGTCGAGTCCCGCGCGGGCGATGTTGCGCACGGCGACCTCGGCGTGCCGGGGGTCGTACTCCAGGGAGATCAGCCGCCCGTCGGGCGGGAGGGCGCGGCCCAGCCAGATGGTGCTGTAACCGCCGAGCGTGCCGATCTCCAGGATGTGGCGGGCCCCCCGCACCTGGGCGAGGAGCTGGAGCAGCTTGCCCGCCACGGGGGACACGGCGATCGGCGGGAGGCCGGCGGCGTCGCTGTCGCGCAGCGCGGCCGTCAGCGCCTCGTCGGGGGCGTCGGTCAGGAGGCGGTCGGCGAAGTAGCCGTCCACCGTGCGCCAGAGCTGCGACTCGCTCATCCACCTGTGCCTTCCGTGCGGCTGCTTAGTCTCTCTAACTAAGTTCGCTCCGAAGATACGTCGCCGCACCGCCCGCGTCAGGCCTTTCCCCTGCGTGTCCCGGGTTCCAGCGACGGCGGCGACCCCGGCAGCGGACGTCCCGCCGACTCGGTCATCCGCCACACCGCGAACCCGCCGATCACGGCCGCCGCCATCATGTAGTAGGCGGGCATCATCACGTCACCGGTCGCGCCGATCAGGGCCGTGACCACCAGCGGGGTCGTGCCGCCGAAGAGGGACACCGAGACGTTGAAGCCGATCGACAGCGAGCCGTAGCGCACCCGGGTGGGGAACAGCGCGGGCAGCGCGGACGGCATGGCCGCGGTGAAGCAGACCAGGAGCAGCCCGAGCGCGCCGAGGCCGGCGGCGACCGCGAGCAGCGAGCCGTCGCGGATCAGCAGCAGCGCCGGCACGGACAGCAGCAGGAACCCCGCGCAGCCGGCCGCGATCACCGGACGCCGGCCGACCCGGTCGGTCAGCAGGCCCGCGAACGGCTGGACGATCATCATCAGCACCATCACGCCCAGCACGACGACCAGGCCGTGTGCCGCGTCGTAGCCCAGCTCACCGGTGAGGTAGCTCGGCATGTACGACAGCAGCATGTAGTCGGTGACGTTGAAGACGAGCACCAGGCCCACGCAGAGCAGCAGCGCCCGCCACTGGCCGGAGACCATCTCCCGCAGCGGCACCTTCGGGCGCGCGTGCTCGGACTTGGCGACCTCGGCCGCGAACGCCGGGGTCTCCTCCAGGCGCATCCGCAGATAGAGGCCGACGACGCCCATCGGGCCGGCGATCAGGAACGGGAGGCGCCAGCCCCACGACAGCAGGTCCTCCGGCGACAGCAGCGCGGTCATCAGCGTGACCAGGCCCGCGCCGGCGACGTAACCGGCGAGCGTGCCGAACTCCAGCCAGCTGCCGAGGAAGCCGCGCCGCCGGTCGGGCGCGTACTCGGCGATGAACGTGGAGGCGCCGGCGTACTCGCCGCCGGTGGAGAAGCCCTGCACCAGGCGGGCCGCCAGCAGCAGGATCGGGGCGCCCACGCCGATCGCCGCGTAGGAGGGGATCAGGCCGATGGCGAAGGTGCCCGCCGCCATCATGATCATGGTGAGGGCGAGGACCTTCTGCCGCCCCACCCGGTCGCCGAGCGGGCCGAACACCAGACCGCCGAGCGGGCGGACCAGGAAGGCCGCGGCGAAGGCGCCGAACGCGGACAGCAACTGGGCGGTGGGATCGCCCGACGGGAAGAACACCTTGCCGAGCGTGACGGCGAGGTAGCTGTAGACACCGAAGTCGAACCATTCCATCGCGTTGCCCAGGGCGGCCGCCTTCACGGCACGCCGGACCAGCGCGGGGTCGGTGACGGTGGGTGCCTGCGCGGAACCGGCCCGCTCCGGCGACGGAGAACCGGCGGGACCGGGGGCGACGGGGTGATGAGTGGCGACCGGGACAGTCGACAAGACTTCGCTCGCCTGCCTTTCGACGGGGACGGGGACGAGGTCCGCGCGGCGGCACTGTCGGGCGGGCCGAAGCCAGCGACGATAGGCGCCGTTCGCCCCCTTACGGGCGGTACGCGACTAGATGCATAGTGCATGTAAATGCCGTGTGTACAGGGACGCGGCACCGTCACCGGACGCCCCGGGCGCCCACCCGTTGTGATGCTTCTCGCGTCAACCGCGGGCACCGCGACCCGGCGCGGACTATCGTCATCCGGACAAAAGTGAGCGGGCCGTCAGGTGAAGCCTCGGTTTCCTGCGTCCTGTCCAGGGAGTGCCGCGGGCCGCACGGGGCGCGCGGGACGCACCCCACGCACGGGACGCACGGAGCGAAACGGGGCGGGAGGCCGACGAGGCGTGGCGAACGCGGAGCGCGGTGGACGACCGACGGAGTCACTCGGGGCGACGGCCGCCGACGGCACCCGGGCACGGCTGCGCGTGGCGCGCCTGGGACTGTGGCTGCTCGCCGCCCTCCTCGCCGTACGCCAGGTCGCCGCCGTCCTCACCACGCCCAGCGGGGAGCGCCTGACGGCCCTGGAGACCTGGGTGGGCCCCGACGGCGTCCTGCACACCGGCGGCTCCCTCTACGACTCGACCCGGTTCACCGGCACCCCCCTGGCCGGGCTCGTCCTCAAACCCCTCACCCGCACCGCGGAACAGGCCCTCGGCTGGGGCTGGACCTTCGGCACCCTGCTGCTGGTCGTCGCCCTCGGCCTGACCGCCGCCCGCGCACTGCCCCAGCCGGCCGGCCGGCGCACCGCGATCCTCGCCGCGCCCGTCGCCGTCACCCTGCTCATGCTGTCCCTGCCGGTGCGCAACACCCTCTGGCTCGGCCAGACCAGCATCATCCCGGTCCTGCTCGTCCTGCTGGGCTGCTTCGCCGTCCGCGGCCGGCACGCCGGCGGCGTCCTCATCGGCGTCGCGGCGGCCCTCCAGCCGACCCTGCTCCTCTTCGCCCCGCTGCTGTGGTGCACCGGCCGCCGCCGGGTCGCGGCCGCCACCGGCGTCACCTTCACCGCCCTCACCGCGCTCGCCTGGGCCGCGATGCCGCACGACTCCTCCACCTACTGGGTGCGCCACCTGGCGGGCGCCGGCCTCGGCGGCCCCGCCGACGCCCTCGCCAACCAGTCCCTGCACGGCGCCCTGCTCCGCCTCGGCCTCGAAGGGCCCCTGGAGATCGCCGTCCTCCTGCTGCTCGGCGCCGCCGTCGTGGTCCTCGCCCTGCGCCGCGCCGTCCACTACGCCCACGACGGCCAGTTACTCCTCGCGGTCGCCGTCACCGGCTGCGCCGCCATCGTGATCGCCCCGACCGCGTGGCAGCACCAGCTGCTGTGGGTGCTGCTCACCGCCGTCGGCCGGGTCGGCGGACGCGCCCGCGACCGGATGGTGTGGCCCCTCGCCGTCGTCCTCGTCATGACGCTGCCGGCGAAGATGATGCTGCCGAACATGGCGTTCCTGTACCCGGTGCGGGACAACGTCGTCCTCCTCGCCGCCCTGGCCGCCGCCACCGCCGTCCCCTTCCTCTCCCGCGCCTCCCGCCACTTCCGCACCCCCGCCCCCACCCCGTACGCCCCGCCCGTCCCGGCACGCTTCGCGTTCGTCCCCCTGCTGCCGTTCCTGCGCCGGGTGCTCATCCGCCCGAACCTCCTGCTCGAACTCCTCCTGATCCGCGTCACCTACGCCGCGTACGCCCAGGTCCGGCTCGCCGCGACCGGCGGCAGCAACTCGGCGGGCCGGGCCCGCGCCGAGGAACACGGACAGCAGATCCTCGACCTCGAGCGGCTGCTCCGCATGGACATCGAACACGCCGTCAACCACGCCGTGGTGAGGATCGGCTGGCTGCGGGACTTCTTCGACCTCTACTACACGTCGTTCCACTTCGTCGTCCCGCTGACCGTGCTGGGCCTGCTGTACTGGCGCCGCCCCGTCGACTACCGCTGGGCCCGTTCGGCCCTCGGCTTCACCACCCTGCTCGCCCTCGTCGGCTTCTGGCTCTACCCGCTCGCCCCGCCCCGCCTCATGCCGGACCTCGGCATCATCGACACGGTGCACGGCGTCCAGGACTTCGCCCAGCCCGACTACGGCACCCTCACCCACCTCACCAACCAGTACGCGGCGATGCCGTCGCTGCACTTCGGCTGGTCCCTGTGGTGCGGGCTGGTCATCGCGATCATCGCGCCGAGGCCCTGGATGAAGGTCCTCGGCCTCCTCCATCCCCTCTTCACGGCCGCCGCCATCGTCGCCACCGGCAACCACTGGATCCTGGACGCGGCCGGCGGCGCGCTCGTCGTCGGCGGCGGCTTCGGCCTGACGTACCTCCTCCAGGGCCCCCGCGCCGCCACGGCGGTGGTGGCCGCCACCGGGTCCGGCGGCGAGCGGCCGGTGCCGGCGAAGGACCGTACGCCGAGCTGACCCGGTGTCCTCGCCGGCCCAGGAGCGGTGTCAGTGTGCTGACGTAGTCTTCCGGCCACCGCACACCGACCGTGAGGACCAAAGGAATTGACCGGCCTGTTTGCTTTCCCCCTGCCCTTCCGCGCCGCCACTTTCATGGGGTCCGCGACACCCCGGACGCTGCGGGAACTCGACATGATGCGGTGCAGCGCCCACATACGGGCCAAGCCCGGGTGGTTCGACAAGATGAACGACGCGGACGTCGTCGCCCGGTGGACGCGGGAAGCGGCCGACCAGGGCCTCACCGAAGCGCAGGTCCGCTACGTGCTCGCCGAACTCCGGCACTACGCCGCGCTGCGGGACCCGCGGACCGGCGTCGAGGTGTCCGCCGTCGACGGGGTGTGGCAGTCGGACACCCTGATCGACGACGGGCTCGCGACCCGGCTGCGCGAGGCGGTCCGGGTCCTGGAGGAGGTCCCCGAAGCGGAGAAGGACTGGCATCCCGGATCCGACGGCCAGGTACTGGACCTGGTGCATCCCTCGCTCTTCTGCCTGGTGCGAGAGGTGAGCGGGGCACCCGGGCGGGCTTGGCACAACCCGACCGGCCCGTACGCCAGATACGAGTTCTCGGAGCGGTTCCAGTGGCTGCCCACGGACGTCGACGTGAGTGACGGCGGCGATGTCGCCTTCCGCTCGTACGTCAACAACGTCCACCCCGAGGAGCATCGCGAACTGGCCGCGGTCCTGCCGGACCTGTTCGCGCGTTTCCGCCCGCTCTTCGAGAACGTGCTCACGGATCTGCGCCATCCGAGACCCCTGCGCATCGACGCCGACTCCTACGGGTGGTACGACTCGGAACCGGAGTACCCGCACAGGTCCTCGTACCCGGACGACGAGGCCTACGAGAAGGCCCGGAGCGCCTGGCGGGAGGCCTGCGACGCCTGGTACGCCAACCGCCGCCCGGTCGTCCCGGACGCCCCGGTCTTCACCCCGCCCGAGGTGCCCGGCGACTCCGACCGGATCGACCTGCGGGGCCGCCGTCTCCAGGTCGTCGTCAAGCTCGCCACCATCTGTCTCACCCCGGACAAGCCCGAGTACGCGGGCGGTTCCTGGCACGTCGAGGGAATGCTGAACGAGCGGATCGTCTCGACCGGCATCTACTACTGGGACAGCGAGAACATCACCGAGAGCCGGCTGGGTTTCCGGACGGCACTCGACGAACCGGAGTACGAACAGAACGACGACGACGGCGTGCGTGAGGTGTACGGCCTGGAGAACGAGGGCGCGCTGAACCAGCTGCTGGGATCGGCGTCGACCCCGGCGGGCCGCTGTCTGGCGTTCCCGAACGTGCTGCAGCACCGGGTCGGCTCGTTCCGCCTCGAGGACCCCACCCGCCCGGGGCACCGCAAGATCCTCGCGTTCTTCCTGGTCGACCCGTCGGAGACGCTCGTCTCGACCTCCGACGTGCCTCCGCAGCAACCATGGTCCGACACCTCGACCATGACGCTCGACGAGGCGAAGGAGTACCGCGAACAGCTCATGCGGGAACGCAAGTTCTTCGTCGACGAGCACAACGAGCAGATCTACGAACGCCAGTTCTCCCTCTGCGAGCACTGAGAGAGCCGCCCGCCCCGGACGGTGGCGGGACGACGAAGGCGGCGGCCCCGGGGATCATGGGGCCGCCGCCTTCGGTACGGGGGTGCGTCCGGAGTGGATCAGTACCAGTTGTTGGACTGCCAGAAGGACCAGGCGTCACAGGCGCTGCCGTAGCGGTCCTTCATGTAGTCCAGGCCCCACTTGATCTGGGTGGCGGGGTTGGTCTTCCAGTCGGAGCCGGCCGAGGCCATCTTGGAGGCCGGCAGCGCCTGGACCAGGCCGTAGGCGCCGCTGGAGGCGTTGGTGGCGGTGTGGTTCCAGCCGCTCTCGTGCTGGACGATCTTCGAGAAGCACTGGAACTCGGCCGAGTTGCCGATCATCTTCTGCGCCGTCGCCTGCGCCGAGGACGCGCTCGTGCTCGCGGCCTGGGCGGGCGCTGCGGCGATCAGGGTGCCGCAGGTGGCGGCGACCAGGGCGGCACCGGCGAGGGTCTTCTTCGGGGTGGCGACGGTGCGGAGGAAGGAAGCGGCGGACACAGGCGGCCTTTCGGTCGGAAGCAGGGGAGTCGCGCTACGCCGTGCCGGATGCCGCGGTGTGCGGCGGGGGCATACGTCGGCGCCGCGACCCCGTGGAGGGCGTCGGCGCCTGGCGACTGCTCCACAGAAACAAATCCGGGCATTGCCCGCAAAGACCCCTTTTACTACCCGGGGTCGGGGAACGGCCGACTCGGCGGGTCGCGTGCCCCGGGACGACCGGGGAGCCGCTACGGTGCCGGGTCGTAGGTGACGCGGGTCATGTGGGGTGGTTCACCCTCTCGCGCACACCGTGCGTCCGGCGCGTCACTCAGGGGTGCCCCCGAATGTGACCGGGGCCTCGAAGGCGGCCCTGCGGGTGGCCCGGCGCAGCGCCTTGAGGAGGGCGGTGCCCACGGTGAGGGTCAGGACGACCGTGACCAGGGCGCGGCCCAGGTCCCAGCCGAGGGACGTCGCCAGGCAGTAGGTCACGAAACGGGCCAGGTTGGCGGGGAGCGAGGCGTCCGGGTCGAAGGAGATGTTCGAGGCCAGCGCGGACATGAAGGGCCAGCCCGCCATGTTCATCACGGTGCCGTAGGCGAAGGCCGCCAGGAAGCCGTACCCGGCGAGCATCCACAGCTCCGCCCGGCCGCGCAGCCGGTCGGGGCCCGGCAGGAAGCCCGCGCCCATCGTGAACCAGCCCATCGCCAGCATCTGGAACGGCAGCCAGGGGCCCACACCGCCGGTGAGCAGCGCGGACGCGAACATCGTCACCGAGCCGAGCACGAAGCCGAAGCCGGGACCGAGGACCCGGCCGCTGAGGACCATGAGGAAGAACATGGGTTCCAGACCGGCCGTGCCCGCGCCGATGGGACGCAGGGCGGCGCCCGTCGCGGCGAGGACGCCGAGCATCGCCACCGCCTTCGGGCCCAGGCCCGACTCCGAGATCGTCGCCGCCACGACCGCGACCAGGAGGACCAGCAGGCCCGCGAAGAGCCACGGCGCGTCCTGGGCGTGGGCGTTCACGGCGGAGGCGGGCGGGGCGAGGAAGGGCCAGCCGAAGCCGGCCACGCCCACCGCGCTGACCAGGGCGAGGGACAGCCAGGAGCGTGGACCCAGGCGGATGGCGCGGGCCTGGCGGTCCGGCCGGCGTCCCGTGGTGCTGGGCGGCGTCATCGGCTCAGCGCCTCACGGACCTGGGAGACGGTGAGCCAGGCCTGCGGGGCCAGGATCTTCGCCACCTGCGGGGCGAAGGACGGGGACGCCACGACCACCTCGGCCGACGGCCCGTCCGCGATCACCTCGCCCTCGGCGAGCAGGACGACCCGGTGGGCGAGCTCCGCCGCCAGTTCCACGTCGTGCGTGGCCAGCACGATGGCGTGGCCCTCGGCGGCCAGTTCGCGCAGGAGTGTGACCAGGCGGGCCTTCGCCGCGTAGTCCAGGCCCCGGGTCGGTTCGTCGAGCAGCAGGAGGGGCGGGCGGGCGGTGAGGACGACGGCGAGGGCGAGGGTCAGGCGCTGGCCCTCGGAGAGGTCGCGGGGGTGGACGTCGTCGGCCACGGCGGGGAGGAGCCGCGTGAGCAGGGCGCGGCAGGTGCCGGGGGCCGCCTCCGCGTCCCGGTCGGCGGCCGCGCACTCCGCCGCGACCGTGTCCGCGTAGAGCAGGTCGCGGGGTTCCTGGGGGACCAGGCCGACCCGGCGGACCAGGTCGCGGGGGCGGGTGCGGTGGGGGACGGCGTCTCCGGCGCGGACCGAGCCCGAGGAGGGGGCGACCAGGCCCACCAGCGCGCCGAGCAGCGTCGACTTTCCGGCGCCGTTGCGGCCCATCAGGGCGATCGTCTCGCCGCGGGTGACCGTCAGGTCGACCTCGCGCAGCGCCTGGACGCGGTCGCGGCGCACCGAGAGGGAGCGGACCTCGGCCACCGGAGCGGTGGTGCCGCTCGCCCTCGCGCGCGGGAAGAGGCGCCGGGCGGGCGCGGGGGGCGTGGGCGCGGGGCCTGTCCGGTGCGGTTCGTGGCCGGCCAGGCGCTCGCGCAGCGCACCCGCCTCGCGGCGGGCGTCGCGGACCGTCAGGGGGAGGGGCGACCAGTCGGCGAGGCGGCCCAGGGCGACCACCGGGGGGTGGACGGGGGAGACCGCCATCACCTCCGCCGGGGTGCCCAGCCACGGGCGCTCACCGGGGCCCGGCAGCAGGGCGACCTGGTCGGCGTACTGGACGACGCGTTCCAGCCGGTGCTCGGCCATGAGGACGGTGGTGCCCAGGTCGTGGACCAGGCGCTGGAGGACGGCCAGGACCTCCTCGGCCGCCGCCGGGTCCAGGGCGGACGTCGGCTCGTCCAGGACCAGGACCCGGGGGTGGGGGGTGAGGACCGAGCCGATGGCGACGCGCTGCCGCTGACCGCCGGAGAGGGTGGCGATGGGACGGTCGCGCAGGTCGGCCAGGCCCAGGAGGTCAAGCGTCTCCTCGACCCTGCGGCGCATCACGTCCGGGGGGAGTCCCAGCGACTCCATGCCGTAGGCGAGTTCGTCCTCCACCGTGTCCGTCACGAAGTGGGAGAGCGGGTCCTGACCCACCGTGCCCACCACGTCGGCCAGTTCGCGCGGCTTGTGGGTGCGGGTGTCGCGGCCGGCGACCGTGACCCGGCCGTGCAGGGTGCCGCCGGTGAAGTGCGGCACCAGTCCGCTCACCGCACCCAGCACGGTCGACTTGCCGACGCCGGACGGGCCGACGAGGAGCACCAGTTCGCCCTCGGGCACCTCGAAGTCGACGCCCTGGACGGCGGGTCCGGGTGATCCGTCGTAGGTCACCGACACGTTCTCGAAGCGGATCACGTCGTCGGCTCCTTGCGGGGGTGCGGCGCCTCGGGGGCGGGGGTGATGAGGGCGGGGAGCAGGCCGATCAGGACGGCCGCCGCCGGCCACAGCGGGAGGGTGGGCGCGACGAGCGGCACCACGCCGGGGTTCAGGGCCGCCGGGTCGCGTGAGGCGGCGACGGTGAGGAGCGCGGCCACGGCGACCCCGGACGCGGTGACCAGCCAGGCCCGGGCGTCCCAGGCGTCCGGGCGGTACCGGGTGCGCAGGGTGCGGCGGCCGCCGAGCCAGAGGCCCGCGAGGGCGGCGGCGAGACCGGCGAGGAGGACGGGGACGCCGTAACTGCCGCCCTCGGCGGTGAGGAGTCCGTACGTTCCCGCGCAGACGCCGAGCAGACCGCCGAGGGTGAGGGCGGCCGTCGTGCGGCGGACGGCGGGCGGGACGGCGGCGGTACGGCCGTAACCGCGCGCGTCCATCGCCGCGGCGAGGGCGACGGAGCGCTCCAACGCGCCCTCCAGGACCGGGAGTCCCACCTGGAGGAGGCCCCGTACGCCCCGGTCGGGACGGCCGCGCAGACGGCGCGCGGCGCGCAGGCGGCGGACGTCGGCGATGAGGTGGGGGGCGAAGGTCAGCGCCACGACGACCGCCACGCCCATCTCGTACAGGGCGCCCGGGAGGGACTTCAGGAGGCGGGAGGGGTTGGCGAGGGCGTTCGCGGCGCCCACGCAGATGAGGAGCGTGGCCAGGCGGAGGGCGTCGTACAGGGCGAAGGTGAGGGCCTCCGCGGTCACCCTGCCGCCGAGCCGGATGCCCTGGGCCCAGTCGGGCAGGGGCACTTCGGGGAGGGTGAACAGGGTGTGCGCGCCGGGGATGGGGGAGCCGAGGACCACCGCGAAGACGAGGCGGATCAGGATGACCGCGACGGCGAGCTTGACGAAGGCGCCGTAGGAGCGGGACCAGGGCGTGTGGGGGCGGCGGGTCGCCACGACGTAGGCGGAGGTGGCGATGAGCAGGGTGAGGAGGAGGGGGTTGGTGGTGCGGGTCGCGGCGGTGCCGAGGGCCAGCGCCCACAGCCACCAGGCACCGGGGTGCAGGGCCGGGGAGCGCCGGGGGCGGGCAGGGGCGGTCCGCCCGGCCGGTGTCTCCCGGGTCCCGTCCCCCCGCCCGGCCGCGCTCGGGCGGGGGGACCGCCACCGCCCACCCGTGCCGCTCGCGCGGGAGGGGTGGGCGGTGGGGTGCGCGTCACGCACGGCGGCGTACCTGCCAGACGGCCGCCGCTCCGAGCAGGGCCACCACGGCGATTCCCGCCACCAGGCCGACGCTGGGTCCGGAGTCCTCCGGCTCGGCCGGTTCCTTCGCGGGCGCGGCGGCCTTGCCGGCCGCGACCTGCTCTCCGCAGCCCTTCTGCGGGTAGCCCGATATCGCGCACAGCAGGGCGTTGGAGTCGTAGCGCAGCGGCTTGGCGACGGCGGCGAGGGCCTCCGCCGTGCTGGCGTCCTCGGCGATCTGCGCGCAGGCGGTGCGGCCGGCCGGCGGGGTCTCGCCGGACGGGGCGTCGGCGGGGGTGCCGAAGTCGATGACCAGCGCCACGCGCTTCGTGCCGTCCTTCGCCGGGGTGCCGGCGCAGATGGTGTCGAAGTCCGCGGTGCCCCGGGGCTTGGCCGCGTCGCCGGAGTCCTCGCTGACGGAGAAGCGGAAGCCGTGCACGTCGCCGTCGGCGGGGCGGACCAGGGACGGGCCCTGGGTGGCGTACGTCCACGCCGTGCCGTCCTGCTCCCAGAAGGACCAGTAGCGGTAGCCGGCGGCCTGGGCCTGGCCCGCGCCCGCCAGCAGGGGCAGCAGCGCGGCCAGGAACAGGAGGGTGACCCGGCGGATCACGGCTGCTGCTTCTTCGCGCGGCCGCTGAACAGGAAGCCGATGCCGATACCGGCGATCAGGCAGACGCCGACGAACCACCAGACACCGAAGCCGGAGTCGTCCTTCTTCTCGTCCTTGTCGCCCTTGTCGTCCGACGGCTGGGTGGCCTTCTCGGGGGCGGGTCCGGTCGCCGTCAGCCGCTCGACCAGGTCCGTGCCGCCGAAGGCGCGCGGGTCGGCGCCCGTCGCGTGCGCGGCGAAGATCAGCTGGGCGTAGGCGGCGGGACCGCTCTGCGCCGCCCAGCCGGCGGCGTTCTTCTCCAGCCAGTCGGCGGCGGCGCCGGCCTGCTCGGTGGAGCCCTGCGCGGCGAGCGCGACGACCGCGTCGGCCGTGTTGCCGTAGTCGGGCTGGTCCTCGGCGCCGGGGAGGGCGGAGACGAGGTGGCCGCTCCCGGCGAGGGCCTTGGTGAGGTACGCGGCGCCGTTGGCGGCGGCCTGCCCGGGGCTGTCCGCCGTCGCGCAGGCGGCGTCGGCCTGCCCGCCCTTGCCGGGCCCGGCGGCCAGGCCCGCGCCGGTCGAGCCGAGCACGCCCGCCGCCGTGGCGTCCGCGTTGGCGATCAGCGTGCCCTTCTTGTCCGGCTGGAAGGCGAAGGCGCCCGCGCCGTCGCCCTCGCAGGGCAGCGCGAGCCCGAGCAGGGCGTCGTAGGGGGACTTGCCGTCCTTCTTCACCTCGGCGGGCTTCTCACCGGCGGCCGCGAGGGCGCCGATGACGACCGAGGTGGAGTTGGTGTCGCTGGCGCCGCCCGCGATGTAGCCCCAGCCGCCGTCCGTGTTCTGTACGGACTTCAGCCAGCCGACCGCCTTGTCCGTCACGGCGTCGTGGCCGCCGAGCGCGGCGAGCGCCTGGACGGCGGCGGCGGTCTGGTTGGTGTCGACCGTCGTCCTGTCGTCGCACGCCTTCGCGGTGTCGGCGCGGTACGGGGCGAAGGAGCCGTCGGCGCACTGCTGCCCGGTCAGCCAGTCGACGGCGGCCTTCGGCGGCTCGACGTCGGCCGTGTGCTGCGCGAGCAGGGCGAGCGACTGGCGCCACACGCCGTCGTACTGGGGGTCGCTGTCGCCGTACAGGGCGGAGGGGAGCGCCGGCTTCGACGGTGACGGGGACGGGGCGGCGGCGGCCGGTGCGGCGGCGCCGATCACGGCGACGGCGGCCAGGACCGCTGCGCTGCGGCGGAGATTCATGATCGGCGGGTGCCTCTCCCTGAAGAGGGGCCGGGCAGCGCGGGACACCCCGGCGGCTCGGCTCCGTATACCTCGACGGTGCCCGTGCGCCGGCGGGACTGCCGGGCACGTGAGCCGGTCACGATCCGTGTGGGGCAGTCCGGCTCACCGTCCCGGCCTCGCGGCGGACGGCTCACGGTTGCGGGTCAGCGCCGGAATTGCACCGGCTTCCCCCCGTACGGGTGTGATGACGACGCCGCCACTCTACCCGCCCGTAGGAAGGGGGTCGGGGGTGGTCGTGGGAGGGGTGGACGGAGTGAGGCCGTGAGGTGACGGAGGTCACGGGGGCGACGAGAGGTGGCCCGCACCCGCGCGCCCCGGGGAGGGGGTCGCGGGTGCGGGCCGGTGCGCGGCGGGTGCCGGCCGGGTCAGGACGCCGTGCAGGCGCTGACCTGTGGCAATGGCGTGTTGCCGCCGTTCACGGTGAAGCCGAAGCTGGTGGACGCCCCGGCCGCGAGGGAGCCGTTCCAGCTGGAGCGGACGGTCATGACGGTGCCGCCGCCGTCCCAGGTGGGTGAGCCGTTCCACACGGTGAGGACCTTCTGCGGGGGCGTCATGGTGACGTTGACGCTCCAGGCGCGGATCGGGGCGTTGCCGGCTGTGATCGTCACCTTGCCGTTGTAGCCGCCGCTCCACTGCTCCGCCGTGGTGTAGGTGGCGGTGCAGGCCGCGTCCGGGTCACCGGGGTTGCCGGGGTCGCCGCCGCCCGGGGTGCCGCCGAGGGCGCTCAGCACGGCGTCGTACGCGGGCTTCTTGTTGTAGTTGTCGTCGAACAGCAGGGGGGTGCCGCTCGACCGCCACGAGTACTTGTCCGGGATGCCCCACACCGTGATGCCGGTGCAGCGGGTGACCGCGAGGCAGGCCCGTACGACGTTGCCGTAGTTGGTGGCCTGGGCCTGGCCCGAGCCCTCGATGTCCAGCTCGGTGATCTGCACGTCGACGCCGAGGTCGGCGAAGCGCTGGAGGTTGGCCCGGTAGTCGGAGGGGACGGGGGAGTTGGGGTTGAAGTGGGACTGGAAGCCGACGCAGTCGATCGGCACGCCACGGGACTTGAAGTCCCGGACCATGTTGTAGACGGCGTTGCTCTTCGCGTTGACGCCGTCGGTGTTGTAGTCGTTGTAGCAGAGCTTGGCGGCCGGGTCGGCCGCGCGGGCCGTGCGGAAGGCCTCCTCGATGAAGCCGTCGCCGAGCCGGTCCTGGAAGGGCGAGCTGCGCCGGGCGCCGCTGCCGCCGTCCTGGAACGCCTCGTTGACCACGTCCCAGGAGTGGATCTGGCCCTTGTAGTGGGTCATGACCTGGGTGATGTGGTGGTTCATGGCGGAGCGCAGGTCGTTCGCGCCGAGGCCGGAGACCCAGCCCGGCAGTTGGGAGTGCCAGACCAGGGTGTGGCCGCGGACGTCCATGCCCCGGCTGCGGGCGTGGTCGAAGATCTGGTCGGCGCGGCTGAAGGTGAAGGAGCCGCGGTTCGGTTCGAGGGCGTCCCACTTCATCTCGTTCTCGGCCGTCACCGAGGTGAACTCGCGGTTGAGGGTGGCCGCGTACTGCGCCTCGCCGAGGTGGTTCGCGGCGACGGCGGCACCGAAGTAGCGGCCCGTCCCGGCCGCCGCGGCGCCCAGGGTGTCGGCGGCGTGGGCGGTGCTCTGGGGGAGTGCCGCGAGGGTGGTGGCGGTGAGCAGTGCGGTGGTGGCGGTGGCCAGGGCGGCGCGCAGCCGGCCCCGGCCGCGGGGGGCGGTGTCTCCGGCTCTCGTCCTGGTTCGCCTTCGCTTTCCGATCATGCGCATGTCATCCCTTCGGTGGGGGTCCCGTGATGCCGAACGGCGGGAATGTCGTGCTGTGCGGTCGAACGAAAGTTTCGGACTCGGCTCCGAATGGCTGCGGTGACGATACGGACGGTGGGAGGACGGGTCAACCGTTCGCGCAGGGAGAGCGAGGAGTGGGCCGGAGGGGCGTGGCCGGGGAGAGGTGTCCCCCCTCGCGACCGAAACGTGTCGAAAGTTTCGACGGCGTGGGGTGCGGAGGGGTGCGGTGTCTCAGGAGGCGTCGGAGGACCGCGGGGCCGCCAGGTCCACCAGGCGGCACGCCGTCTCGATGTCGGCCCCGACCTGGGCGGTCGAGGCGCGGCCCGAGAGCCAGGTGATGAGGGCCGAGTGCCAGGTGTGCTCGATGACGCGGACCGCCGAGAGCTGGTCCGGCGTCGGCTCGGTGAGCCCCATGGCGTCCAGGATGATCACCGTGGTCCGCCGGGAGACCTGGTCGACCTCCGCGCTCACGCTGCGGTCCGCGAAGGTCAGGGCGCGCACCATCGCCTCGGCCAGCTGCGGTTCGCGCTGGAGTGCCCGGAAGGCCCGCGTCAGGGTCTCCGCGACCCGCTCGGCGGCGGTGTCACCGGCCGGGGGATTCCTGCGCAGCGTCGCGTGCAGGTGCTCCAGCTGGTCCTGCATCGTGGCGACCAGCAGATGGACCTTGGACGGGAAGTAGCGGTACAGCGTCCCCAGCGCGACCTGGGAGGACTCGGCGACCTCGCGCATCTGCACCGCGTCGAAGCCGCCCCGGCCGGCCAGTTGGGCGCACGCCCGGAGGATGCGGAGCCGGCGCGCCTCCTGCCGCTCGGTGAGCGGGGAGGCCGGGTCGGTGCGCGGGGCGGTGGAGGGCGTGCGCGGGGGAGCGGGGTCGGTGCGCGTCGTGCCGGCCTCCGGTCGCGCCGGCCTGCCGGCCCCGGCCGCCTCGGTGCTGTGGGCTTCCGCGGGCATGGGTCCCGTCCGTGACAGTCGGTGAGGGTCGATGATCGGACAGCATGGCACGCCGTCCGTCGTGGCGTGAATCACCTGATCCACTGCTCACAGCATCCCTACCTGCCGGTAGATTCGGATCCTCCAGACGATCAACTCTGAAACTTGTTCTAGATCGGCGTCCCGGCGTACTGTCGCGGGACAGTGCAGGAGAAGGGGGCCCAGAGTGACCGCTGAGGCCAGTCAGGCCGGGCCCTCGGCGGGCTCCGCATCCGACGGCTTGCGACCGCTCCGGATCGCACTCCTCACCTACAAGGGAAACCCGTTCTGCGGCGGCCAGGGCGTCTACGTGCGCCACCTCTCCCGCGAACTCGCCCGCCTGGGGCACCGCGTCGAGGTGATCGGCGCCCAGCCCTACGCCGTGCTCGACGAGGGCTACGACGGGCTGAGCCTCACCGAGCTGCCCAGCCTCGACCTCTACCGCCAGCCGGACCCCTTCCGCACCCCGAAGCGCGGTGAGTACCGCGACTGGATCGACGCGCTCGAGGTCGGCACCATGTGGACCGGGGGCTTCCCCGAGCCGCTGACGTTCTCCCTGCGCGCCCGCCGCCATCTGCGCGCCCGGCGCGGCGACTTCGACGTCGTCCACGACAACCAGACACTCGGCTACGGCCTGCTCGGCGACGTCGGCGCACCCCTGGTGACGACCATCCACCACCCCATCACCGTCGACCGGCGGCTCGAACTGGACGCCGCCGGGAACTGGCAGCGGCGCCTCTCGGTGCGCCGCTGGTACGCGTTCACGCGCATGCAGAAGCGGGTGGCGCGCCGCCTGCCGTCCGTGCTGACCGTCTCCGGCACCTCGCGCCAGGAGATCATCGAGGACCTCGGCGTGCGGCAGGACCGCATCCACGTCGTCCACATCGGCGCCGACACCGACCTGTTCTCCCCCGACCCGTCGGTGGCGGTCGTCCCCGGCCGGATCGTGACCACCTCCAGCGCCGACGTGCCGCTGAAGGGCCTGGTGTTCCTCGTCGAGGCATTGGCGAAGGTGCGGGCCGAGCAGCCCGACGCCCACCTCGTCGTGGTCGGCAAGCGGCCCACGGAGGGGCCCGTCGCCCAGGCCGTGGAGGCGTACGGCCTCGAGGGCGCCGTCGAGTTCGTCAAGGGCATCTCCGACGCCGAACTGGTCGACCTGGTGCGGTCGGCGCAGGTCGCCTGCGTGCCGTCGCTCTACGAGGGCTTCTCCCTGCCCGCCGCCGAGGCCATGGCCACCGGCACCCCGCTGGTCGCCACGACCGGCGGCGCGATCCCCGAGGTCGCCGGACGTGACGGGGAGACCTGCCTGGCCGTCCCGCCCGGTGACGCGGGGGCGCTGGCCGCCGCGCTGACCCGGCTGCTGGGCGACCCCGGGCTGCGGGCCCGCTTGGGCGCGGCCGGACGCGAGCGGGTGCTGCGGCAGTTCACCTGGGCACGCGCGGCCGAGGGCACGGTGGCCCGCTACCGCGAGGCGATGGCGACCGCGGCGGCCGGCGCGGGCCGTGACACCGGCACCGCCCCCGCGGCGGAGCCCGCCGCGCGCCGCCCGGTCCCGGCCGGCCCGGACGTCCTCCCCGACACCCTCGCGGACACGGGCGCCGTCACCGTGACCGCGGCCGACACCTCCGATCGTGAAAGCAGGGCCACGTGCTGACCGTCGACTTCTCCCGGTTCCCGCTCGCCCCGGGCGACCGTGTCCTGGACCTCGGATGCGGAGCCGGCCGGCACGCCTTCGAGTGCTACCGGCGCGGTGCGCGGGTCGTGGCGCTGGACCAGAACGGCGAGGAGATCCGCGAGGTCGCCAAGTGGTTCGCGGCGATGAAGGAGGCCGGCGAGGCGCCCGCCGGGGCCACCGCCACCGCCATGGAGGGCGACGCCCTCGCCCTGCCCTTCCCGGACGAGTCCTTCGACGTCGTCATCATCTCCGAGGTGATGGAGCACATCCCCGACGACAAGGGCGTGCTCGCCGAGATGGTGCGGGTGCTCAAGCCGGGCGGACGCATCGCGATCACCGTGCCGCGCTACGGCCCGGAGAAGGTCTGCTGGACCCTCTCCGACGCCTACCACGAGGTCGAGGGCGGCCACATCCGCATCTACCGGGCGGACGAACTGCTGGCGAAGATCCGCGAGGCGGGACTGCGTCCGTACGGCACCCACCACGCGCACGCCCTGCACTCGCCGTACTGGTGGCTGAAGTGCGCGTTCGGCGTGGACAACGACAAGGCGCTGCCGGTACGGGCGTACCACAAGCTGCTGGTCTGGGACATCATGAAGAAGCCGCTGGCCACCAGAGTCGCCGAGCGGGCGCTGAACCCGGTGATCGGCAAGAGCTTCGTCGCGTACGCGACCAAGCCGCACCTGCCGCGTGCCGCGGTCGAGGCGGACGCCACGTGACGACCTCCAGGACTCCCCGGACTCCTCGGACCGAACACCTCGTCCTCACCGGTGTGCTGACGGCCGACCAGGCCGCCGAGACCGTCGCCGGAATCCTCGCCGTGCAGCGGGAGGACGGTGCGATCCCGTGGTTCCGTGGACACCACCTCGACCCGTGGGACCACGTCGAGGCCGCGATGGCCCTGGACACCGCCGGTGCGTACGAGGCCGCCGAGCGGGCCTACCTCTGGCTCGCCCGGCACCAGCTGGAGGACGGTTCCTGGTACGCGGCGTACGCCGACGGCGACCCGCTCGACATCACCGACCGGGGCCGGGAGACCAACTTCGTCGCCTACATCGCGGTCGGGGTGTGGCACCACTACCTCTCCACCGGGGACGACATCTTCCTGGACCGCATGTGGCCCACCGTGTGCGCGGCGGTGGAGTTCGTGCTGCGGCTCCAGCAGCCCGGCGGGCAGATCGGCTGGCGGCGCGACGACGACGGAACGCCCACGGCGGACGCGCTGCTCACCGGTTCCTCCTCCGTCCACCACGCGCTGCGCTGCGCGCTGGCCATCGCCGAGCAGCGCGAGGAGCCGCAGCCCGACTGGGAGCTGGCGGTCGGCGCGCTGCGCCACGCGATCCGGCACCACCCGGAGCGGTTCCTGGACAAGGACCGCTACTCGATGGACTGGTACTACCCGGTCCTCGGCGGCGCGCTCACCGGCCCGGAGGCCAAGGCCCGCATCCAGGAGGGCTGGGAGCGCTTCGTCGTGCCCGGCCTGGGGGTGCGCTGCGTGGTGCCCAACCCGTGGGTGACCGGCGGCGAGTCGGCCGAACTCGCCCTGGCCCTGTGGGCGATGGGCGAGTCCGACCGTGCGCTGGAGGTGCTCCAGTCCATCGGGCACCTGCGCGACGCGGAGAGCGGCCTGTACTGGACGGGGTACGTCTTCGACGACGACGCCATATGGCCGCGCGAGCTGACCACGTGGACGGCCGGCTCACTCCTGCTGGCGGTCGCCGCCCTCGGCGGCCACGAGCCCACCTGCGCGGTCTTCGGCGGCGAACACCTGCCCAGGGGCCTGGACCCGGACTGCTGCGCCCTCACCTGAACCCCGGACCGCCCCTGGCGGGCGGCCCGGTTCAGTGGCGGCGCATGCGGCCGGCGATGGCGTGGCCGATGAACAGGTGGACGACGGCGGCGAGTCCGTAGC
>NZ_BMUC01000001.1:741101-878155 GCF_014649995.1 Streptomyces griseoflavus
AGACGACGGCGGCGAGTCCGTAGCCGAAGACGACCCGGGCCCACTCCTCGTCGAAGGTGAACAGGTCACGCGACCAGGCTGCCAGTACGTTGGCCGCGTCATGGACGAACTGGACCAGGTCGTTGGCCCGGTTGGCCTCCAGCAGGTACATCAGAATCCACAGTCCGAGGATGACGGCCATGACGTCCGCGATCACCGCGATGACCGTCCCCGCGGAGGTGGAACCAGAGCGATATCGAGGGGACATGCTTTCCGACTGGCCCCGAACGCCCGCTTGAAACCAGGAACGTTCGGGGACGGGCGCGGAGGCGCGGCGACGAGCGGTACGGCAACGGCCCCCCGCCCGCAGGGGCGAGGGGCCGTGACGAGGAAGGGCGCCGCCGGAGGTCAGCCGCGCTGGATGCCCGACGTGTCCTGCAGGACGCCGCGACGGCCGTCCTGCGTCTGCGCGATGAGCGCCTGGCCGCGCTGCTCGACCGCCAGGTACCAGGTGCCGGGGGCGAGTTCTGCGATCGGCGTCGACGAGCCGTCCTCCGGGAACAGCGGCCGGGGCACCGGCACGGCGAACCAGAACGGCGAGAAGTCACCGGCGGGCGCCGGAGCGGCGGGCTGACCCTGCTGCGGCTGCCCCGGGTAGGGCTGCTGCCCCGGACCGCCGGGCTGCCCCGGCTGCGGCTGGCCACCGAAGGGGGCCTGCTGCCCGCCCGCGCCCGGGTAGCCGTAACCGCCGGGCGGCTGGGCGCCGTAGGGCTGCGGTGCGGCCGGACGGGCGGCCGGGAGGAGGGCACCCTTGAGGGCGGGGACCAGCGGAGTGGCGACGGCGGCGGCGGCCATGACGAGCGTGGCGACCAGCGCGAGGATCAGGCCCGTGCCGGCGCCGATGTCGGCGGAGAAGCCCCCGCTGCCGTCGAAACCGCCCACCGGGTCGAAGATGTTGCCGAGCGCGCACCAGGCGGCGAACACCGTGAAGGCCACGCCGAACTGGCCGAGGTCGAGACCGGCGACCTTGCGCGGCTGCGGCAGCCCCCGGGCCACGACGACCAGCGCCGCACCGATGATCCCCGCCAGCACGACACCGAGCACCACCGGCCCGCTGTCCCACAGGTTGGGGATGTCCGCGCTGTCCGGGGCGCCATCGATCGAGTACAGATCGAGGAACGACGCGATGAACAGCAATACCGCTGCTCCGATCACCACGCCGTCGCCTCGAGTGAGGGAGCGGATATTCACTTCAGGTCCTTCGTAGGTCGTCTCGTCGTCGGAAGAGGCGTCGCTGTCACCATGTCGCCCGAAGGTTCCGGTGCGAAGCGCGGGGGTGGCCCCTCATCGTACGGACGACACTATCGTCCGCAGGATCGGGCTGTCCGCATGGATCACTGCGTTGACCCCTACCCGCGCAGGAAGCTCACGATTCCGTCGGAAATCCCCTGCGCCGCCTTCTGCCGCCAGGCGCCGCTGGTCAGCAGCGCCGCGTCCTTGCTATCGCGCATGTTGCCGCACTCGATGAACACCTTGGGAACCGTTGACAGATTGAGACCGCCGAGGTCCTTTCGCGTGACGAGTCCGGTACCGCCACCGGTGTAGTTGGAGGGCGCGCTGCCGGTGGCGCGGACGAAGTTGCCCGCGATGCGCTCCCCGAGGTCGCGCGACGGCCCGACGATGGCGCGGGTGTCGGCCGCGCCGGCCCGCACGCTGCCGGGCAGGATGACGTGGAAGCCGCGGTTGCCGGTGCCGGAGCCGTCCGCGTGGAGGGAGACGACGGCGTCCGCCTCCGCGTCGTTGCCGATCCGGGCCCGTTCGTCGACGCACGGCCCGAACGGCCGGTCGTCGTCCTGCGTCAGTTCGACCGTGGCGCCCCGCGCCTGGAGGAGCGTCCGCATCCGGTGGGCGACGTCGAGGGTGAACTCCGCTTCCGCGTAACCGTCGTTGGTGGACGTGCCGGTGGTGTCGCACTCCTTGCGGTGCGTGCCGATGTCCACGGAGCGGTTGATCTCGGCGGTGTGCCGGAAGTTGCCCGGGTTGTGCCCCGGGTCGATGACGACGACCTTCCCCTTGAGGTCGCCGGACGCGGCCGGGGCGGACGCCGACGGGGACGTCGCGCCGGCGGAGGCGCCGGGCTTCTCGTCCTCGCCACCGGCCGACGGGGACGTACTCCCGCCGGAGGGCGACGGCGTACGGGACGGGCCCGGCGCGGAACCGGAGTTCGACGCTGAGGCGCCCGACGGGGCGGCCCCGTCGTCCCGCGACCCGCCCACGGCCGCGTACACGCCCCACCCGAGCAGCCCCCCGGACACGAGCGCGGCGAGGGCCACGGTCAGGGCGCGACGCCGGGACCGTCGGGGCCGGGGAGGTTCGAAGCCGGGGCCTGTGTACGACACGCAGCCACCCTAACGGTGTCCGGCACCCGGGCCCGTCCGGCGCAGGACGCGCAGGGAGCCGGTGGCCGACACCTCGGTGAACGCGCCGGACGCGAGGGCGCGGAGGCAGACGCGGTAGGGGGCCTGCCCGGTGAACTCGTCGACGGGGTCGGGGAAGACGTCGTGGATGACGAGGAGGCCGCCCTCGGCGACGTGCGGGGCCCAGCCCTCGTAGTCGGCGGTGGCGTGCTCGTCGGTGTGGCCGCCGTCGATGAAGACGAGGCCGAGCGGGGAGCCCCACAGGGCAGCGATCTGCGGGGACCGGCCGACCAGGGCGACCACGTGGTCCTCCAGGCCCGCCCGGTGCAGGGTGCGACGGAAGGTGGGGAGGGTGTCCATCAGGCCCAGTTCGGGGTCGACGGTGTCCGGGTCGTGGTAGTCCCAGCCGGGCTGCTGTTCCTCGCTGCCGCGGTGGTGGTCCACGGTGAGCGCGGTGACACCGGCCGCGCGGGCCGCGTCGGCGAGCAGGATCGTGGAGCGCCCGCAGTAGGTGCCCACCTCCAGCAGGGGCAGGCCCAGCCGGCCGGCGTCGGCCGCCGCCGCGTACAGGGCCAGGCCCTCGTCCGCGGGCATGAAGCCCTTCGCCGCCTCGAACGCGGCCAGGATCCCGGGCCCGGGTGCCATCGACATGGGGCTTGCCTCTCCCGAGGTCACAGGTGTGTGCACGGGCCCATGCTGCCGCACGTCCGACCGGCACCGAGGACGGGGGTACCGGCAGGTAACCGGTACGGCACGCGCCACGGCGCCGGCTGCCGGGATGCCGCTGCTCAGGTCCCGGTCTCCCGGTGGGCCTCGGCGCGGACCGGGGGAGCGCCCGCCGTGTCGCGGACCGGGGGAGCGCCCGCCGCTCTCAGGGGCGCGCGCAGCGCGGTCTGCGCGCGTGCCAGGTTCGCGTCCTCCTCGCTGCTCGCCCGGAGCCGCGGGCGCTGCTCGGAGCGGCCCGGCAGGAACAGGGCCAGCAGCAGGCCGACGGCCACCGCGGCGGTCGCGATCAGGAAGGAGACACGGAAGCCGTGCGGGGTCGGGATGTCCACCCCGCCCACGGTGTCCGCCGTGTTCGCCAGCACCATGCCGATCACCGCGCTCGACACCGACGTGCCGATGGACCGCATCAGCGTGTTGAGGCCGTTCGCCGCGCCCGTCTCGGACGCCGGGACCGCGCCGATGATCAGCGCGGGCAACGAGGAGTAGGCGAGGCCGATGCCCGCGCCCAGCACCACCGAGGTGACGACGGTCTGCCAGACGGCGTCCATCAGCCCGAGGCCGCCCGCGTACCCGGCCGCGATGATCAGCAGGCCGAGGATGAGGGTGCTCTTCGGGCCGTAACGGGTGGACAGCCGGGCGTAGAGGGGGGCGGTGAACATCATCGTCACGCCCAGCGGGGCCACGCACAGGCCCGCCACCACCATCGACTGGCCGAGCCCGTGCCCGGCGGGCAGCTGGAGCAGCTGGGGGAGGACCAGGGAGACGACGAAGAAGGAGACGCCGACCATGATCGACGCGAGGTTGGTGAGCAGCACCTCGCGGCGTGCGGTGGTGCGCAGGTCCACCAGCGGCGCGGCGACGCGCAGTTCCATCAGGCCCCACAGGAGCAGCACCACGGCGGCGGCCCCGAACAGACCCAGCGTGGTGCCCGAGGACCAGCCCCAGTCGCCGCCCTTGGAGACGGGGAGCAGGAACAGCAGGAGCCCGGCGGTCAGGCCCAGCGCGCCCGGCAGGTCGAAGGTGCCCTCGGCGCGCACCGGCGACTCCGGTACGACCGCCAGGGTGAGGACGATGGCGAGGACGCCGAGGCCCGCGGCCCCGAGGTAAAGGGCGTGCCAGTCGGCGTTCTGGGCGACCAGCGCGGCGGCGGGCAGCGCGAGACCGCCGCCGACGCCTATGGAGGAGCTCATCAGGGCCATCGCCGAGCCCAGCCGCTCCCGCGGCAGCATGTCGCGCATCAGACCGATACCGAGCGGGATCGCGCCCATCGCGACACCCTGGAGCGTGCGGCCGGTGATCATCGGGATCAGATCGCTGGTGCTCGCGCTGACCAGCGCGCCGACGACCATCACCGCGAGGCTGGCGACGAGCATGCGCCGCTTGCCGTACAGGTCGCCGAGGCGGCCCATGATCGGGGTGGCGACGGCGCCGGACAGCAGGGTGGAGGTCAGCACCCAGGTGGCGTCGGCGGGGGAGGTGTCCAGCAGGCGCGGCAGGTCCTTGATGACGGGGACGAGCAGGGTCTGCATCACCGCGACGACGATCCCCGCGAAGGCGAGCACCGGGACCACGGCCCCGCCCGCTCTGCCGGAGGGACGGTGGGTCGTCGTCTGCGTCATGAAGGGTGCCTCCGGGGCGGCCGTTTCCAGGGATACGTGCGAACCGAACCCCGTACACCGAGGCAACTATTCCGATGCTTTGGCACTCTAACGAATTCTTGACCGTTCCTTGGGTCTGTCAAGAGGCCGCCCGCGCGTACCGCCGACGCCCCCGCTGTGTGGGGCCCGGGCCGGACGACCGGGGCGGTCTCGGCCGAAATGCCGATGCGGGCGGCGCGGGCCGGTTGAGACCATGGCCCACATGCTTGAAGCCCCCGACACCGCCCGCATGCCCGTGCGCACCGCGTCCCCCATGTGGCTGGTGGTGGCGCTGGCCTGCGCGGGGCAGTTCCTCGTCGTCCTCGACATCTCGGTGGTGAACGTCGCGCTGCCGTCGATCCGCGGCGCCCTGGCGTTCGACGAGCGGGGCCTGCAGTGGGTGGTCACCGCGTACACCATCGCCTTCGCCGGTTTCATGCTGCTCGGCGGCCGCGCCGGTGACCTGTACGGGCGCAAGCGGATGTTCCTCGTCGGCCTCGGCCTGTTCACGCTGGCCTCGCTCGCGGGCGGCCTCGCCCAGGAGGGCTGGCAGTTGCTGCTGGCGCGGGCGGTGCAGGGGCTGGGGGCCGCCGTGCTGGCGCCGTCCTCGCTGACCATCGTGACCTCGGCGGTGCCCGAGGGCGCGGCCCGTGCCCGCGCCATCGCGACCTGGACGGCCGTCGGAGCGGGCGGCGGCGCGGCCGGCGGGTTCGTGGGCGGGCTGCTGGTGGACACGTTGTCCTGGCGGTGGGTCCTGCTGATCAACGTGCCGGTCGGCGTGCTGGTGCTGGCCGGGGGAGCCCGGTGGCTGACGGGCGGCCGGGCCGGGGGCGGGCGCCGGCTCGACCTGCCGGGCGCGGTGCTGGTGACGGCCGGTCTCGCCACGCTGGCGTTCGGCGTCTCGCAGACCGAGGTCGAGGGCTGGGCGGCGGGCGCCACCCTCGTGCCGCTCGGGGCGGGGCTCGCCCTGATCGCGCTGTTCCTCCTCGTCGAGGCGCGGGCCAAGGCCCCGCTGATGCCGCTCGGGCTGCTGCGGCTGCGGTCGGTGGGGTCGGCGAACGTGGCGACGTTCCTGACCGGGTCGGCGATGTTCTGCATGTGGTTCTTCATGACCATGTACGCGCAGAACGTGCTCGGCTACACCCCGCTGGAAGCCGGCCTCGCCCTGGTGCCGAGCTCGCTCGCCGTCGTCCTCGGCTCCCAGCTCGCCCCGCGCCTGATGCGCAGGGCGGGAGCGCGCACGGTGGCGGTGTCCGGCACGCTGATCGCGCTGACCGGGTGTGCCTGGCAGTCGACGATGACCGTGGACGGCACGTATCTCACCGCGATCATGTTCCCCGGCGTCCTGATGATGCTCGGCACGGGCCTGGCCGGAACCCCGCTGGCCACCGTGGCCATGTCGGGCGCGGCACCGGGGGAGGCCGGTCTGGTCTCCGGCCTCGTCAACACCTCCCGCACGATGGGCGGTTCCCTCGGCCTCGCGGTCATGTCGACCATCGCGGCCGCCCGCACGGCGGGCGTCCGGACCCCGCAGGCCCTGACGGAGGGCTACGCACTGGTCTTCGTCGTGGGCACGGCGGTACTGGCGGCGGCGGCGCTGCTGATGTGGCTGTGGCTGCCGCGCCGGGGGGCGGGAGCGCACTAGGCCCGCCTCTCGACGCACCGGGGGTGCCGCTCGTGCCGCTCGTCGGCACAAGCACAAGCACAAGCGCAGGCACAGGTACAGGTACAGGCACAAGCACAAGCGCAGGCACAGGTACAGGCACAAGCGCCGGTGCAGCGCACGTCCCGGCCGGACCGATGACCCGGGTGCTCCGGGCCGGGGCGGTCACAGCCAGCCCTGGTGCCGGGCCTCCCGCAGGGCTTCCGCGCGGTTGCGGGTGCCGGTCTTGCCGATGGCGGCGGAGAGGTAGTTGCGGACCGTGGACTCGGAGAGGTGGAGCCGGGCCGCGATGTCGGTGACGGTCACGCCGTCCGCCGATGCCCGCAGGACGTCGCACTCGCGCGCCGAGAGCGGGTTGGGACCCGCGCTGAGCGCCGCCGCGGCCAGGGCGGGATCGACCACCGTCTCCCCGGCGAGCACCCGGCGGATCGCCGAGGCCAGCTCCTCCACCGGCCCGTCCTTGACGAGGAACCCGGCCGCCCCCGCGTCCATGGCCCGCCGCAGATAACCGGGCCTGCCGAAGGTGGTGAGGATCAGCACCCTGCAGTACGGCGCCCGGTCACGCAGTTCCGCGGCGGCGTCCAGACCGCTCAGGCCGGGCAGTTCGATGTCGAGGAGCGCCACGTCGGGGCGGTGGGCGAGCGCCGCGTCCACGATCACGTCACCGGCCGCCACCTGGGCCACGACCTCGATGTCGGGTTCCATCCCCAGGAGCAGGGCGAGCGCTCCCCGCATCATTCCCTGGTCCTCCGCGAGCAGGACGCGGACGGACCCGCCGGGCCGGTGGTCATGGGGTGTCTCCGTCACGGGGGAAGCGTAGGGCGGGGGAGGCGGAACGCGCCCGGACGGTGCGGTCACCGCGGCTCAGCTCCCCGTCCGCGCGCCCACGGCCTCCGGGGGCGGCCCGGGCGTGCCGCTGTCCTCGGCGGCGCCCACCGGCAGCTCCGCCGAGAGCGTGAAGCCCGCCCGCGCACCCCCGTCCACACCCACGCCCGCGTTCCCGTCCCCGCCGCCGTCCGTCCGCAGCGTGCCGCCCGCCGCCGCGAGCCGCTCGGCCAGACCGCGCAGTCCCGTGCCGCCCGTGTCGGTGTCCCGGGCCCCGTCACCGTCGTCCGCGACGGTCACCCGCGCCCGGTCCGGCGTCACGGTCACCGTGATCTCGCAGCGGTGCGCGGCACTGTGCCGTACGACGTTGGTGGCCGCCTCGCGCACCACCCAGCCCAGCAGCACCTGCGTACGCGCGGCCGGCGGCGGGCCCGAGCGGTGGACCACCGGGGTGATGCCCGCCGCGGTGAGGGCGGAGCACGCCCGGTCCAGTTCCGTGTCCAGGCTGCCGTCCCGGTAGCCCGTCACGGCCTCCCGGATCTCGGTGAGCGCCTGCCGGCCGACCGACTCGATGTCGGTGACCTGGGCGAGCGCCGCGTCCGGATCGCGCGGCGCCAGGCGGCGGGCCGCCTCCGACTTCACGACGATGACCGACAGGGTGTGCCCGAGCAGGTCGTGCAGGTCGCGGGAGAAGCGCAGCCGTTCCTCCGCCACGGCCCGGCGGGCCAGTTCCTCCCGTGCCGCCCCCAGTTCCCGCACCGTCTCCGCCAGCCGCAGGATCGTCGAGGTCACCATCGCCGAGATCGCCGTCGCGTAGAGGACCGGGAGGCCGCCCCAGCCGTCGTGGGCGAAGGACACCACCCCGGCGACCGCGGTCACCGCGGCCCCCGCCACCACGAGGAGCCGTCCGCGCAGCACCACACCGGCCGCGAGCCCCAGCAGCGGGAAGAACAACAGCCAGCCGCCGCCGTACGCGACGGCGAGCGCGCAGGTCACCGCGGCCAGCAGACCGAGCGCCACCCGGGTGGCGGGCACGTCACGCCGCCCGCACGGGCGGGCGCTGAACGCCAGGAACACGTAGAGGGAGTTGAAGACCAGCAGACCGGCGCCGCCGATCCACGGGTTCGGGGTGGTCCCCTGGAAGAGGTGGGAGAAGGCCCCCATCCCGATCAGCAGCCACGGCAGCAGCCCGAAGCCGCCGGCCGGCGCGGCCCACCGCTTCCCCGGGACGTGCCCCGGTGTCCCACACGAAGTCGACATGTGCTCAGCCCCCGTCCGCGCCGTCCGTGCGGCGCTGTCCCCGTCGTTGCCGTGCCCGCGGTCGCTCGTGCCGTCCCGCGTGCGTCCCACCCACGACGGTAGGCTCCCCTCCGCCCGCCCCGGCAGAGCCGCCCGTACGGCTTCCGGCAGGACGAATGTCCCACCCGCCGCCGTACGGGGACGCCCCGAGGACAGGAGACCCATGCCCATCGACGCAGCCCGGGCGCTCGCCGCGCCGCCCCGCACCACCGGCATCTCCTGGACCGCGAAGGACGTGCTGCTCTACCATTTGGGCATCGGCGCGGGCCGCCCCGCCACCGACCCCGGCGAGCTGCGCTACACCCTGGAGTCCCGGCTGCGGGTGCTGCCCGGTTTCGCCACCGTCGCCGGCGGTGGGCCGCCCGGCGTGATCCGCGCGCTGTCCGTGCCCGGCGTCGACGTCGACCTCGCCCGCGTCCTGCACGCCGGCCAGTCGCTCACCGTGCACCGCCCCCTGCCGGCCGAGGGCACCGCCACCACCACCGACCGGGTCACCGCCGTGTACGACAAGGGCGGGGCGGCACTCCTGGTCCTGCGCACCGAGGCCGCTGACGGCGACGGCCCGCTGTGGACCTGCGACGCACGGGTCCACGTCCGCGGCGAAGGCGGCTGGGGCGGTGACCGCGGCCCCTCCGCGCGGAACACGACGGCGCCCACCGGCCCGCCGGACCGCACTCTCGACCTGCCCGTGCGGGAGGACCAGGCCCTGCTCTACCGCCTGACCGGCGACCCCAACCCCCTGCACGCCGACCCGGCGTTCGCGGCGCTCGCCGGGTTCGAACGGCCCGTCCTGCACGGACTGTGCACCTACGGCATGACCCTCAAGGCGGTGGTGGACAGCCTGCTCGACGGTGACGTCACCCGCGTCCGCTCCTGCACCGCCCGGTTCGCCGGGGCCGCCTACCCGGGAGAGACGCTGCGGGCCCGTTTGTGGCGCGGCGACGGAGAGGTGACGGTGGCCGTGAGCGCGGCCGGACGCGGGGACGCGCCGGTGCTCGCCGACACCACCGTCACCCACGCGTGAACGGCGCACGGCCCCGCCCGTCGACGCGCGACGGGCGGGGCCGTGCCGGCCGTACTGCCTGACGGACTGTCAGGCGGCCGATTCCACGTGCTCGTGCTCCGGTGCGGGCCTGCGGTGACGGCCACGCGGGGACGCCTCGGCCTCCTGCGTGGAGACCGGCCCCCGGTGCCTGCCGTGCCCGGCAGTGACCTGCCCGTCCTCGGCGGTCTGCGCCTGGTTCGTGCGGATGTCGTTCATCGGAAGGAATTCACCCCGTAAACATGATCTTTCCTACAACCGGGCGAGTCTAACCGGCCCACCGCACCCCGGATCCAGGCGGCCACGCCGACCGCAGCTACTTCGTTACCAGCCGCGCCAGAGGCGCCTGTTGCAGCGGAACGGGACGGGTCACGGCCAGGGCCGCGGACACGCCGAACGCCAACGGAGCGGCTCCGGCGGGGAGTTCAGCGGACACCGTCCCGGACGCACGCTGCTCCGGCGGCAGTTCGCCCGCAGCCGCCGAGCCCACCGCCCGCCGGACCTCCAGGCCCTCCGGCGGCCGCTCCTGTCCCGGCACCCGCAGCACCGCCACACCGCACGGCACCGAACGGGTGGCGTACGGCAGCCGCAGCGCACCGTCCGCCGTCCACAGCCCGGCGCCCGTCAACCACCCCGCCGGAGCGGGGAAATGGCGCACCTTCCGCTCCGCGGGCCGCCACACCCCGACCCAGCTGCCCGCCGCGCCGTCCACGCGCAGCGCCACCGCGCAGCCCTCCGGGGTCAGCATCTGGCCCGGCTGGATCGCGAACGGCGTCACCGTGCAGTCCGGCAGCCGCAGGCACTGGGGGAAACGCACCGGCAGCGTGCTGCCCAGCACCCCCCAGCCCAGCCGGTCCCGCCCCGGGGACGCCGCGTCCGAACGGATCAGCAGCAGCCCGCTGTCCGGGTCGGCCAGCAGCACCCGGTCGTCGCTCCCCTCGGCGATCTGCAGCAGCGGGGACACCTCCCCGCCGCGCCCCAGGTCCACCACGACCGCCTTGGTGCACCCGCCGGCCTCCCGGTCCAGGGCCAGCATCCGCCCCGCCCGGTCCAGCCACACCCCGCCCGAGCAGCGGCCAGGGACCTCCGCGACCCGCTCGGGTCCACGCGCGCCGCCCGCCACCAGCCACACCGTCGCCGAGCGCGGCCCCGCGGCGATCACGTACGCCCGCTCCCCGCCCGGCGCGGGCGGCAGCAGCCGCAGCCGGGTCCCCTCCTCAGGGCAGGCGACCGTGCCCAGCGGCAGCTCCCCGGTGCCGGCGCCGGCCGGGTACAGCAGGGAGAAGGCGTGCCGTCCGTCCACCAGCCGGTGGATGAGGACCCGCCCGTCGCCGAGCGGCTGCACCTCGGTGCCGGGCTCCTCCGGCTGGTTTCCGGGCAGGGGCACGGCGTAGGGCTCGGGGCCGTCCAGGGTCCAGCGCTCCGGGAAGAAGGAGTCACCGGCCGACGCGAGGCGTGCGGCGTAGCCCCCGTCCGCGGTGATGGTGCAGCCCGCCCGCCCGGCTCCGTCCTCATGTCCCGCCACAGGTTCGATGGCACAGACCGTCATCGTTCGGTCACCTCCGGTGACGTACGGTAGTCATCGTGCGCGCGGACGGGGGCGGGTGACGGCCCGCTTCACACATACGGGTGCTCCAGGAACGATTCGCCTGAGGTCGGAGAGGAGTTGTGCTCGCCACCGGGCGACCGCCTCCCGCGACAGCGACGCCGGTACGGGGGAGGAGGGCAGGCAGGTAGCCTTGCAGCGTGCCCCGTCTGTCAGAAGTCATCGCCGCGCTGGAGAACCTGTGGCCCGCCGAGCGGGCCGAGTCCTGGGACGCGGTCGGCACCGTCGTGGGCGACCCGGACCAGGAGGTCACGCGGATCCTGTTCGCCGTCGACCCGGTCCAGGAGATCGTCGACGAGGCGGTGGCGCTGGGCGCCGACCTGCTCGTCACCCACCACCCGCTCTACCTGCGCGGTACGACCACGGTCGCGGCCTCCACCTTCAAGGGCCGCGTCGTGCACACCCTCATCAGGAACGACATCGCGCTGCACGTCGCCCACACCAACGCCGACACCGCCGACCCGGGTGTCTCCGACGCCCTCGCCGGAGCCCTGGACCTCAGGGTCGTACGGCCCCTGGTGCCGGACCCGTCCGACCCGGAGGGCCGCCGGGGCCTCGGCAGGGTGTGCGAACTCGACCACCCGCTGACCGTGCGCGACCTCGCCGCCCGCGCCGCCGAACGGCTCCCCGCCACCGCGCAGGGCATCCGCGTCGCCGGCGACCCCGACGCGCTCGTGCGGACGGTCGCCGTCAGCGGCGGCTCCGGCGACAGCCTCTTCGGCCACGTCCGGGCCGCCGGAGTGGACGCCTTCCTCACCGCGGACCTGCGTCACCACCCGGTGTCCGAGTTCGTCGCGGACCGCGCCCGGGGCCCCCTCGCGCTGCTCGACGCGGCGCACTGGGCCACCGAGTGGCCCTGGTGCGAGCTGGCGGCCGCCCAGCTCGACGAGATCTCCGACCGTCACGGATGGGGCCTGCGCGTCCACGTCTCGAAGACGGTCACCGACCCGTGGACGGCCCACGCGGCATCCGCCGGCCCGTCGCCCGTCACCGCCCTTCCGGGGAGCGCCTCGCGCGCCCCGTCCGATTCCGACACATCTGGAGCCCCCAACTGAACGCCGAGCCCGCCGACCAGATCCGACTCCTCGACGTCCAGGACCTCGACGTCCGTCTCCAGCAGCTCGCCCACAAGCGCCGGTCGCTTCCCGAGCACGCCGAGATCGAGTCGCTGAACCGGGACCTCACCCAGCTGCGCGACCTGCTCGTCGCCGCGCAGACCGAGGAGGGCGACTGCGCCCGCGAGCAGACCAAGGCCGAGCAGGACGTGGACCAGGTGCGCCAGCGCGCCGTCCGCGACCAGAAGCGCCTCGACTCCGGCGCCGTCTCCTCGCCCAAGGACCTGGAGAACCTCCAGCGCGAGATCACCTCCCTCGCCAAGCGGCAGGGCGACCTCGAGGACGTCGTCCTGGAGGTCATGGAGCGCCGCGAGTCCGCGCAGGAGCGGGTCGCCGAACTGACCGAGCGGGTCGGCTCCGTCCAGGGGAGGATCGACGACGCGACGGCCCGCCGGGACGCCGCCGTCGAGGAGATCGACGGCGAGGTGGCCACGGTGACGAAGGAGCGCGAGGTCATCTCCGGTGCCGTGCCCGCCCCCCTGCTGAGCCTGTATGACAAGCTGCGCGCGCAGCAGGGCGGTGTCGGCGCGGCGAAGCTGTACGCCCGCACCTGCCAGGGCTGCCGTCAGGAGCTCGCCATCACCGAGCTGAACGAGATCCGCTCGGCCGCGCCCGACACGGTGGTGCGCTGCGAGAACTGCCGCCGCATCCTGGTGCGCACGTCGGAGTCGGGGCTGTAGGGGTACGGGGCGGTTCGGCTGTGCGGGAGTTCATCGTCGAGGCGGACGGCGGGTCGCGGGGCAACCCGGGACCGGCCGGCTACGGGGCCGTGGTCAGCGACGCGGCGACGGGGGAGACCCTGGTCGAGGCGGCCGAGTACCTCGGTGTCGCCACCAACAACGTCGCCGAGTACCGGGGGCTGGTGGCCGGTCTGAACGCCGCCCGTGAACTGGACCCGGAGGCACGGGTCCACGTCCGGATGGACTCCAAGCTCGTCATCGAGCAGATGACGGGCCGCTGGAAGATCAAGCACCCGGCGATGAAGCCGCTCGCGGCGGAGGCGGCCCGCGCCTTCCCGCGGGAGCGGGTCACGTACGAGTGGATCCCGCGCGAACGCAACAAGCACGCCGACCGCCTCGCCAACGAGGCGATGGACGCGGGCAAGCGGGGCGAGACGTGGTCGCCCGCGACGTCCCGGGCCGACCTGGACGCCCCGCCCGCCGCCCCGGCTCCGCCGGCCGACGCGGCAGCGGGCGCGGCCCGCGTCCGCGCGGCCCTGGCGTCGGCGTCCGGGGGCGGTGATGTCGCCGAGAGCCGGACTTCCGTGAGGGGCAGTGCCCCGTCGGGCCGGGCGGGGGCTCTCGCTCAGGGCGCGGCGCGGGCCGAGGACACGGCGACCGGCGAGCCGGCCACGGACGCCGGTCCGACGTCGGCCGGGAGCGGCCTCGCTCCGGACGCTGCCGGGGCCGGGGCCGGTACTGCAGCCGAAGCCGAAGCCGCAGCCGAAGCCGAAGCCGAATCCGCAGCCGGAACCGAATCCGGATCCGGATCCGGGGCCGACGCCGACCGGCGGGCCGCGCAGGCCGTGGCCACCCCGAGCGCCGGCTGGGCGCCCGCCGACATGGGGGCGCCGGCCACCTTCGTCCTGCTGCGGCACGGGGAGACCCCGCTGACACCGCAGAAGCGTTTCTCGGGGAGCGGCGGCAGCGACCCCTCCCTCTCCGACGCGGGCCGGGAGCAGGCCGAGAGGGTCGCCGAGTTCCTCGCCCGGCGCGGCACCGTCCAGGCGGTCGTCGCCTCACCCCTCGCCCGTACCCGCGAGACCGCCGGCATCGTCGCCGCCCGGCTCGGTCTCGACGTGGACGTGGAGGACGGGCTGCGCGAGACGGACTTCGGTGCCTGGGAGGGCCTCACCTTCGGCGAGGTCCGCGAGCGCCACCCCGACGACCTGAACGCTTGGCTGTCCTCCCCGGACGCCGAACCCACCGGCGGCGGCGAGAGCTTCGCGGCCACCGCCGCCCGGGTCGCCGCGGCCCGCGACCGGCTGATCGCCGCGTACGCCGGCCGCACGGTGCTGCTCGTCACGCATGTGACACCGATCAAGACGTTCATCCGGCTCGCCCTGGGCGCCCCGCCCGAGGCGCTGTTCCGGATGGAACTGTCGGCCGCCTCGCTCTCCGCCGTGGCGTACTACGCCGACGGCAACGCCAGCGTCCGCCTGTTCAACGACACCTCGCACCTGCGCTAGGACCTCAGCCCCGCCGCCTCCCGCGCCAGCCCTTCGATCCGCGCCCAGTCCCGGGCGGCCACGGCGTCCGCCGGGAGCATCCAGCTGCCGCCCACACAGCCGACGTTGGGCAGCGCGAGATAGTCCGGAGCGGAGTCGGGGCCGACACCGCCCGTCGGGCAGAAGCGGGCCTGCGGGAGCGGCCCGGCGAGCGACTTCAGGTACGCGGTGCCGCCCGCCGCCTGCGCCGGGAAGAACTTCATCTCCCGCACCCCCCGCTCCAGGAGCGCCACCACCTCGGAGGTGGTCGACACCCCCGGCAGGAACGGCACCCCGGACGCCCGCATGGCGTCGAGGAGTACGTCCGTCCACCCCGGGCTGACCAGGAACCGCGCCCCGGCCGCCACCACCGCGTCCACCTGCTCCGGAGTGATCAGCGTGCCGGCCCCGACCACGGCCTCCGGCACCTCACGGGCGATCGCCCGGATCGCGTCGAGCGCGGCGGGCGTCCGCAACGTCACCTCGATCGCCGGCAGCCCCCCGGCGACCAGCGCCCGCGCCAGCGGTACGGCGTCGGCGGCATCGTCGATCACGACGACCGGCAGGACGGGCGCGAGGTCCAGCACGGACGGGGAGGCGGGTGACGAAGGCAGGGGAGAGCTCATGCCCGTCATCCTGCCGTCGACGTGCATCCTGCGCAAAGCACGTTGCATGCTGCGCAACGAACGCCTCAGTGCACCTCGTCCACCAGCACGTCCAGCGCCCAGGCCGCCCCGGCCCTCGCGGGCGCCGCCGCCTCCACCTCGTACCCGAGGTCCCGCAGCGCCTCCACCAGCCCGGCGGGATCCTTCGGGGCCGCCCCGGCCGTCAGCAGACTCCGCACGATCCGCCCCTTGGTCGCCTTGTTGAAGTGGCTGACCACCTTCCGCGTCGGCGCGTGCAGCACGCGCACCGTCGCCGTCCGCCCGGCCACCTCGCCCTTCGGCTTCCAGGCCGCCGCGTACGCCGCCGACCGCAGGTCGAGGACGAGCCCGCTGCCCGCCGCCTCGGGCAGCACCTCCGCCATCGGCGCGCGCCAGTACCCGCCCAGCGCCCCGAGGCCCGGCAGCTTCACGCCCATCGAGCAGCGGTACGAGGGGATCCTGTCGGTGACCCGGACCGCGCCCCACAGCCCGGAGAAGACCAGCAGCGACGTCGCCGCCCGCCGCTTCGCCGCCCTGTCGAGCGTGGCCAGGTCCAGCGCGTCGTACAGCACCCCGGTGTAGATCTCCCCGGCCGGCCGGGCACCGGCGGTCCGCAGCTCCGCGTTCTTCGCGACCTCGCCCCGCAGCCCCTCGCTGAGCCCCAGCACCTCGCGCGCCTTGTCCTCGTCCGCGGCGCACAGCTCCACCAGCTCGTCGAGCACCGTCTCCCGCGCGGCCGTCAGACCGGGCAGCGACAGCGACTCGGGCTTCAGCGGGGCACCGCGGCCGGAAGCGGCCTTGCCTTCGGACGGCGGCAGCAGGACAAGCACACGTACTCCTTCGATCGAACCCGTCCGTCAGGGTACGGCGTGGGCCGCGACGTCCGGCCCGGCGGCCAGCGCGCGCACCAGCCCGTCGGGGTCGTCCGCGTGGAAGCGCACCACGCGGACCTCACGGCGGCCACCGAAGAGGTTCACGTGCGTGACCGCCTCGTTCAGCTCGACCGCCACGTTCGTCTGCGACCCCACGGCCAGGTCCAGCACGCCGTCCGCCGCCTCGTGCGTCATCCGCAGCTCACGCCGGACGGCACCGATCCGCTCCACCGGTATCCGCAGATCGACGTGCACGCCCCGCCGGACCCGCAGCGCCTCCCCGTCCACCACATGCGGACGGACGACGGACGCGGCGTGCAGCGCGACGACGAAGACCACGGTGTAGACGTCCAGGAAGAGCACCACCGCGTGCACCACCGGCCAGTCGCCCAGCAGCACGGACATCGCCACCGTCTCCACCACGCACACGAACGCGAACCCGAACATCACGGCCGTCTGCCCCCGCGCGTACCCGAACGCCGTACCGCCACCGCCGGTCCCGTGCGTGCGCCGGACCAGCCACAGCGCCAGGCTCACCATCAGCCGCGCCTCGTGCCGCGCCAGCGCCAGGCCCACCCCCACCGCCCTCACGGCCCGCCCTCCGCGGCGATCCGCAGCGCCCGCCGGATCGCCTCCGCCTGCCCGGGAGCGAAGTCGGCGTAGAAAGCCCGCAGAAAGCTGCCCCCCTCGTCCATGTCCGTCGTGCCCTGCGCCACCAACTCCGCCGGCACGCACGCGGCGAGTTCCCGCGCGGCCTCCTCCACCCGGGGGTCGTCCGGCTCCACCCCGGCGAGCGAATCCAGCAGCCGGTACAGGCCCACGGCCCGCTCCGCACCGCCCGCGGCACCTACCGCACCCCCGATCAGCTCCATCATCCGCCGCCGCTCCTCCGGCGGTGCCGACGTCTCGATGAGCGCCAGCAGCTCTCGGTCCTTGGCCGCCATGGCCGAGCCGTCGACCCGGCCCACCTCCCGGAACAGCGCCGCCAGTTCCGGCGACACCGGCCCCTCCCCGCTCAGCTCGTCCCCCGACTCGAGCAGGCCCCGCAGCCGCGCCCGCCGTTCCCCGATCGCCGCCTCCTGCCGCGCCAGGTCCTCGTCCAGCTCCGTCAGCACCTCGACCAGGTCCTTCCCGGCGTCGTCCGCGAGCACGTCCCGCACCTCGGCCAGCCCCAGACCCAACTCCGTCAGCCGCCTGACCCGCGCCAGCACCACCGCGTGCCGCAGCGTGTAGTCCCGATACCCGTTGCCCAGCCGCTCCGGCTCCGGCAACAGCCCCAGCTGGTGGTAATGCCGCACAGCCCGCGTGGTGACCCCGACGACCGCGGCAAGCTCTCCGATCCGCATGCCACCAGTAGAAACGTTGACGCCGCGACAGGGTCAAGCAACCCGATCGAGGGAACGCCCCCGGTCCCACCCCGGCCCGCCGGGCGCGTACGCCAGCCTGACGCCGTGATCACCTACGATCCGCTCTCGGAGCGACTGCTGCTGGACTGGTTCGTCTCCCTCGAGGCTCCGGACGGCTTCCGGGCGGAACTGATCGAGGGCGCATGCGTCCTGACCCCTCCGCCGGACGGATGGCACGAGCACTGCCTCAGCGCGCTGCTGCGCCAGACGCACCTCCGCTCCCGCACGGCCGTCCACGTCTCCGGGAACAAGGGCCTGAGGCTGGCGGGCGCGGAAGGCTGCCCCGACGACCACGTGATCCCCGACGCCACCCTCGCCCCCGCCCACCTGCGTCCCTTCCGGGGAGCCGCTCCCTGGATGCCCGGTACGGGCGTCGCCATGGTGACGGAAGTGACCGGCCCCGCCCACGGAACCGACCGCGAAACCAAACCGCGCTGCTACGCCCGCGGCGGCATCCCGCTGTACCTCCTCGTCGACCGCGAGGCCTCCTCGGTCACGCTGTTCAGCGACCCCGTACGAGACCAGTACCGCGACCGGCGCACCCGCCTCCTGGGCAAGCCGCTGTGCCTCCCCGAGCCCTTCGCCTTCGATCTGGACACCGCCGACTTCCTCTGACCTCTTCCCGACCGCCGGAGCCCTCTCCTCCCGAACGAGCCCCGCAGCCTCCGTCCCGCCCCGGCCACCGCGCCGAACCCCCGCTCACGCCCGGTATCATGGTCGACACGGCAGACGAGCCGGGCGGGCGGCCGCGTGAAGTCCCTCACGGGACTTCCCGAGGAACGTCCGGGCTCCACAGGGCAGGGTGGTGGCTAACGGCCACCCGGGGTGACCCGCGGGACAGTGCCACAGAAAGCAAACCGCCCGGCGCTTCGGCGCCGGGTAAGGGTGAAACGGTGGTGTAAGAGACCACCAGCGCCTGAGGTGACTCAGGCGGCTAGGTAAACCCCACCCGGAGCAAGGTCAAGAGGAGACGCCTCGGCGTCTCTGCGCGGACGTTCGAGGGCTGCCCGCCCGAGTCCGCGGGTAGACCGCACGAGGCCGGTGGCAACGCCGGTCCTAGATGGATGGCCGTCGCCCGGGGCTCCGCGAGGAACCCCGGGAACAGAACCCGGCGTACAGCCCGACTCGTCTGCCGGCCCGCCTCCGGGCCGTCCCGCTCCTCGTCAGAGGGGGCGGACGGTCACGGCCGCGGTGAGCATCCGGTGGTCGCTCAGCTTGCCGCTCGTCTTGCGGACGCCGCCGCCGCGCAGCTTCCAGCCGCGGTCGCTGAAGAAGATGTAGTCGATCTTCCTTTTGCCGTGGGTGGCGCCGTTGTTGCCGGAGTCGGCCTCGAAGTTGCCGCGGTACATGCCGGACATGCGCTTCAGACCGACGACCGGGAGGTTCTTCGCCTTCACGTCGATGTTGAAGTCGCCGCCGACGATCGTGCGGTAGCCGCCCTTCTGCCAGTCGACGGTGGTCTGGCGCAGGTCCCCCAGGGAGAGGTTCTGGATCTTCGTGGCGTTCTTGACGGAGCCTGGAACGAAGTGGCTGCTGCAGGCGAGGATCTTGTTCCCCTTGTCCTGGAGACAGGCCGCGCCCTGGGTGGTGTACTGGGTCCTGGGCCTGTCGGCCTTGCCGTCCACGTGCTCCAGGCCGCGGGTGCGGGTGAAGGTCACATCCCATCCGAGCCTGCCGTCCGGCCCCTTGACGAACGTGCTTCCGGGAAGCTTCTTCATGGCCACGGCGACCCCGGCCTCGCAGGGGAACGTACGGTCCTTGGTGCCCATCATCAGGCCGTTGCGGTGCCGTACGACCCAGTTCTTCCCGAGTTTCTTCTTCAGCAGCTTGCTGTGGACGGCGCATGTCTCCTGCAGCAGGACGACCGCGTAGCCGGAGTCGGCCTTGACGATTTCGGCGATCTCCTCGATCTGCTCCGTCTGTCCCTCCCCGCGGTTCGGGCAGGCACTCGCGATGCCGCAGATGTTCCAGGTCAGTGCCGCCACACGGCTCGGCATCCGCTGGGCGCCCTGACCGGCCATGGCCACGGCCTCGCCCGTGGACGCCTCCGCCACGGGGGCCGCCGCTCCTTTCGGGGTGTCGGCGGAGCCCGCCCCGCACGCCGTGGACGCGAGCAGTGCGGCGAGCACCGCGGCTCCGGCGACGTAGGGCTTCCTGGCTGCCGTGCGCTTGCGGTGCGTGAGAGCGGAAACGCTCATGCTGATCCCCCCGTGAATCCGGCACGTGACTGTTTTTGTCAGGTACAGGAAGAGAGTGCAGGGGGAATCTTTACCGGTACAGCCCTCGGGCGGTCCCGTTACCGACGAGGAACATGGAGCGGGCGATTCCGGGGGAAGGTCACGGAGGAGTCCGCGTCAGGTCATTGCGGGGGCGTGCCGGTCGGAGGGGTGAAGCACACCGGAAGGGTCTGCGGGCCCCGGGTGAACACGCCCCGCTCGGCCGGTACGAACCCGTCGGCCAGGCGCATGTCCGGCATGGCGTCGAGGAGTTGCCCCACGCCGGTCTCCACCTCCGCCTTGGCCAGCAGCGCGCCGACGCAGAAGTGCCGGCCGAGCGCGAAGGCCAGGTGGTCGGCGGCGGCGGAGAAGGCGGTCGTCGTGGTGAGGTCGTCGCGGAAGATGTCGAAGCGGTCGGGGTGGGCGTAGCGGCTCCCGTCGCGGTTGGCGGCGCCGATCAGGCAGGTGACGGTGGCGCCCGCCGGCACCGTGCCGCCGCTGAGCTGCACCTCCGTCGCCGACTGCCGCATGATCATGTGGACGGGCGGGGTGAACCGCAGGGTCTCGGCGAAGGCGCGCGGGATCAGTGAGTGGTCCGCGCGGACTGCGGCGAGCTGGTCGGGGTGGAGCAGCAGGTTCGCGACGATGCCGGCGATGGCCTTGTCGGTGGTCTCGCCGCCCGCCGCGAGCAGCAGGCTGCAGAACGCCTTGACGTCCTCGTCGCTCATCCGCACCCCGTCGACCTCGGCGGCGCACAGCGCGGACAGCAGGTCGTCCCCCGGGTTCCGGCGGCGGTCCCGGATGATCGGCAGCATGTACTCGGCGAACTCCACCCGGGTCCGCTCACCCGCCGCCGTCACCTCGGGGTCGCCCGACAGGTTCCCGAGGAAGGCGATGACGGCCGTGTACCAGCGGTGGAAGCGGTCGTGGTCGCCCTTGTCCAGCCCCAGCATGTCGGCGATGACGTCGACCGGCAGGCGGGTGGCGAAGTCGGCGACCAGGTCGGCGGAGCCGGTGTGCCGGAAGGCGTGGATCAGCTCGCGGGCGTTGCGCTCGATGACGGGCAGGAACTTCCGCTCCAGGTCGCTGCCCCGGAACGCGGGGGCCACGAGGGCCCGGCGCACGGCATGCTCCCGCCCGCTGAGCTGCAGGATCGTCTTCCCGTGCACGGGCTCGATCTGCCAGGCATAGTTGTCGGTGGTGAACTCGCCGGCCCTGTCCTTGAAGACGCGCTCGACGTCCTCGTAGCGCGAGACGAGGTAGCTCCGCGTGGCCTCGTGCCAGATGAGGGGCGCGGTGTCCCGCATCACCCGGTAGGCGGGGTAGGGATTCGCCGCGAACTCGGACGAGAGGATGTCGGGCACCTGCTGAGCGGTGGACATGGGGCTCCCTTGATCGTCAAGTGGACGTCCCAGCAATGGTATTGAGTGCCCATCAGGTCAAGAAGAGTGACCGGGGGAGCGGGCGCCGCCCCGAACGCGACCTGCACCGACCCGCTCTACCGGGCCAACCGCAGACACCCGGCCTCCGGGGGACAGCGAGAGCTGATCAGGAGTCCGGCGCACACGGGAGCCCTGCCCGTCCCAAGGAGTGGCAGGGCTCTCGCGACCGTACGTGTGTCAGACGCTCCGCTCCGAGGACGCCAGCCCGATGAACCCCGTCCACGCGTCACGCGAGACCGTGACGACGGGCCCGGCGGCGGCCTTGGAGTCCCGGACGTGCACACCTGCCGTACCGTTCGCGACCTCTACGCACTGGCCGCCCTCGGCTCCGCTGTAGCTGCTCTTGTACCAGGCGGGGCCAGGGGCGACGGTCGAGGACTCAGCGATGTTCATAGCTATGCCAGCAACCCTTCGATGAACTCCGTTGACTCCCGCGGACTGAGAGCCTGTGATCGGATGATCCCATAGCGGGCGGCAGCGAGAACCGTCTCTTCGGGCTCAGTCTGCAGAGCGCTGGTCCCCTGCGCCTCGGTGTACACGAACTTTTTGGCGTCCTTGCGCGTGATCACTGTGAAGGCACCGTCCACGCCCGCGTTTTCCTCGTGGTCGAGCGGCATGACCTGGATGCCGACGTTTCGCATCTCGCCGGTCAGCATCAGATGTTCCAACTGTCCTCGGAGGACTGCCTTGCCGCCCCACGGGCGCCGCAGCGCTGCCTCCTCAAGCACGAAGCCCAGTAGCGGGAGTGGCCGACGGCTGAAGATGTTCTGCCTCGTCAGACGGGCGGCTACACGCTGTTCGATCGTTTCCTCGTCCAGCGGCGGATACCGCGCGGCGAGCACCGCCCTCATGTAATCCTCGGTCTGGAGTAAGCCGTTGATCACGTGGGTGTCGTAGGCGAGGAGTTCCACCGCCTCCTTCTCCAGCGTCGCCATCCCCTGGAAGAACACCGGATACTGAGCCCGCTCCACCTCCTCCTTCCACACGCACAGCAACCCGCCCGCCCCCAGCACCTCGTCCGCCCGCTCGATAGCCCTCGGCGACGGAATCCTCCGCCCCTGCTCGAACGAGGCGACCGTGGCCGCCGAGTAGCCGATCCGGCTGCCGAACTCCGCCCGGTCCAGCCCCTCCCGCAGCCGCAGTGTCTTCAGGGTCTGCCCGAACGCGGCGAGCACGCCCTTCCCGCCGCCGCCCTCGGGGTGATACGCGCCGCCCCCGCCGTCATCGCTCCCCCATCCGTCCCCGACACTCACGACCGTTCCGCCGTCCCCGCCGTCCGCCAGGGCGTCCGCACCCGTACGCTTCGTCATCGACCACCGCCTTCTCCGGCCCAACGCGCCCGCCGGGGCGCCCGTCACGCCGCACGCCACGTACTCGCGCCGACACGTCGCGTACAGCGGCCCGCGTCGGTGCGTCACCACTGGTCACGCTACGCCACCGACGGAACCGTGGTCGGTATGACGAACAACCCCGCCGGCCTCACCGGCCCCGGCAAACTCGCCACCCCCACCCCCCACTTGAACACCACCCCACCCGAGCCCGCCCCGGCGACCCGTGCCTTCGCGATGCGCTTCACGTCCACCCCGCGCGGAGCCCGCCTCGCCCGCCATCTGGTGGCCGTCCGCCTGGACGCCTGGGGCATTCCGTACGGAACCGACGACCACGACGCACTCGTGCTGATCACCGCCGAACTGACCGCGAACGCCGTGCTGCACGGCAACGTCCCCGGCCGGGACTTCCACCTCCGCCTCGCGCTCCTCCCCGCCGGACCGCGCCCCGTCACCGTCCGCATCGAGGTCACCGACACCCGGGGTGAACGCCTCCCACCTCGGCCGGGCGCCCCCCGGCCCGAGGTCCCCGCCGTCAACGAATCCGGCCGGGGCCTCCTCCTGATCGCCGCGCTCGCCACCCGCTGGGACTGGCACCCCCGCCCGGACGGCCCGGGCAAGACGGTCTGGGCGGAGTACGAGATCGCGACCGGACGAGTGGCCTCGTGACCGCGGACGCTGGACGGGTACGTACCCGTACCCGTACCCGTACTCTGATGGCCCGGCCGGTCCGAATTGGATCTGCCCGCCGCGCTCGCCGTGGCCCGCGAGACCTCCTGGGCCCCGGCCCACACCCGGTACGCCGCCGAGCCGACGGCGGAGCGGCCGAACGGTGCGGTCATCGCCACGACCGCACCCGAAACGTGGAAGGGGCAGCCCGTACGCCTCATCTACCTCGGCCCCTGACCGTTCGCACCCCCGACAGGTGTGCATCTCGTTACTGGCGCCGGTCACGGAGGAGCCCGTAACGCGCACCCCGTCCCTGCCGGGTTCCACGGCCGGCAGCGGGAACTCCCTTGCGGAGACGCCTGCGAATCCCTGGGCGGCGCCGCCGTCGGGGACACTGACGGTGCGTCCGGGTCGGCTGCGGCGTGACCGGAGTGCCCGGCGCGCTGCTCCAGCTGCGTTCCGTGCAGGGAAAATGAGGCGACGGACTCCCACCGAGCGGGATACGTTCCTGCCTGTTCGAAGAGGGGGAACGCGACATGGCGAAGCTGAACCAGATCATCGCGGTCGAGAAGGGTGTCAAGAGCAAGTCGCTCCAGGACATCAACGCGGCGCGCGCCAAGGTGCAGAAGCCGGCGCTGCTGGCCGGGATCTCGCGCACGTACCAGCCGAAGGACGAGGAGGGTGAGCAGCTGCCGCCCGAGTCGACGCGGGTGCAGGTGCAGGGTGAGGACGTGCTGCGGGAGATGGGGGCGTCGCTGACGCGGCTGTTCGACGTGACGGCGACGAAGGACTGGGCGAACTGCACGGCCCGCGCGGACGTCACCGTCGACGGGCGGACGATCGTCGCCGACGTGCCGGTCAGCTACCTGCTGTTCCTGGAGAAGCAGCTCACCGACCTGCACGGCTTCGTCAAGAAGCTCCCCACCCTCGACGCCGCCGAGTCCTGGTCGCACGACCCGTCCACGGACTGGTGGAAGACGGACCCGGTGCGGACCATCCGCACGAAGAAGGTCCCGCGCAACCACGTCAAGGCGGAGGCGACCGAGAAGCACCCGGCGCAGGTCGAGGTGTACTACGAGGACGTGCCCATCGGGTACTGGACGACCGTGAAGTTCTCCGGGGCGCTCCCCGCGCGGCGGGTCAACGAGCTCGCCGAGCGGGTCGAGAAGCTCCAGCAGGCGGTGAAGTTCGCCCGCGAGGAGGCCAACGGCGCCGAGGTCACCGACCGGCGGGTCGGCGACGCGGTGTTCGGGTACCTGTTCGGCTGACGTGGCGGCCCATCACGAGGCAGCACGTCACCATCATGATCGCCCCCGCGTGCGAGCGCGGGGGTGCGCTACGGGGCGCGGGCCGGACTGAGGACCGGTTCGCGTCAGGAGCGCAAGCTGACACTGAAGTTCAGCCTGAAAGCGCGGCTCGCCGAGACGGCGGCCGCGGTCAATCTCAGACTCTCGCTCCAGTCTCAGCATCGCCGCCGATCGCCGGACCGACCGGGGACGGACGAACGCCGTCGGATGCGAGTTCGACTCTCGCCTGCGCCTCTTGCCTGGCGCGGTAGTTCAAAGGAAGAACACGACGGCATGATGACTGATCCGTCCTCTTAAAAGCGCCGGCGTGCGCATGTAGGTGGCATCCCCAGGGGCCCGGGAGCTGGATACGACTCCCGGGCTCCGCCACGTCATGCCCAGGCCGCGGCCAGCAGGATCGGCTGGAGCAGGCCCAGGCATCCCGTGGCCAGGCCGACGACGCAGCAGACCCGGTGGAGTCCCCGGCCGAGCCCGAGCAGTGCGAAGGTGACGGCCAGGCTGCCGAGGAGCAGCGGGATCCCGATGCCGAGCAGCCCGGCGAACACGGCGGCGAGCAGCCCGGCCGTGCCGAGGACGAGGGACACCGGCCCGTAGAGGGTCGCGGGGCTGTCCGCGGATGCGGTGGACGCGGTGGCCATGGTGGCTCCTCGCTCGAGGTGGTCGGCTCGTCGGCTCGTCGGCGTGCGGGTGACGGACCCCTGCACCGCCATCATGGCACGCCGGAGCCAATATTTGAACACGTTCAAAAGCTGTGTAGGGTGAGGCCCGACGAAGGGCGGGGCTGATGAAGATCGTGATTCCCGGGGGCACCGGGCAGGTGGGAAGCGTCCTCAACCGCGCGCTGAGCGGCGCCGGGCACGAGGTCGTCGTGCTGACCAGGCGGCCGGCCGGGCCGGGCGAGGTGTACTGGGACGGAGCGACCGCGGGGGAGTGGGCCGGCGAGATCGACGGCAGCGACGTCGTCATCAACCTCGCTGGACGCAGCGTCAGTTGCCGGTACACGCCCGGCAACCTCCGCGCCATGATGGACTCGCGGGTGCTGTCCACCCGCGTCGTCGGTGACGCGATCGGTGCCGCGGTACACCCGCCGCGGGTCTGGCTCCAGATGAGCACCGCCACCGTCTACGCCCACCGCTTCGACGCGCCCCACGACGAGGCGACCGGCGTGATCGGCGGGACGGAGCCCGACGTGCCCGGCTACTGGTCCTACAGCGTCGAGATCGCCAGGTGCTGGGAGCGGGAGCAGGAGGAGGCCGACACCCCGCACACCCGCAAGGTGGCCCTGCGCTCCGCCATGGTGATGAGCCCCGACCGGGGAGGCGTGCTCGACGTCCTGTCGTGGATGACCCGGCTCGGCCTGGGCGGGCCCGTCGCGGGCGGTGGGCAGTACGTGTCGTGGATCCACGACCACGACTTCGTCCGCGCGGTCGAGTTCCTGATCGACCGGGAGGACCTGGTCGGGCCGGTGAACCTCGCGGCCCCCGAGCCGCTGCCGCAGCGGGAGTTCATGCAGGGCCTGCGCCGGGCGTGGCGGATGCCGGTGGGGCTGCCCGCGACGCGGGGGATGGCCGAGGTGGGCGCGTTCGTGCTGCGCACGGACACCGAACTGCTGCTCAAGAGCCGGCGCGTGGTCCCCGGGCGGCTGCTCGACGCCGGCTTCGGCTTCACCCACCCGACGTGGCCGGAGGCGGCCCGGGACCTGGTGCGGCGTCGCCGCTCCGTACGGCGGGGCGCGGGCACCCCGCCCCATTCCACGCAGAGGCGATGATCTCGCGCTCCGACAACGGAATCCCCCGTGCAGCAAGGGCGTTGAGCAGGGCATGACTCAACGACCCGGTCCGCGCCTCCTGTCCGACGACGCCCTGTCCGACCTGCTCGGCACGCAGCAGTTCGGCACGCTCGCCACCGTCAAGCGCAGTGGTCATCCCCATATGACGACCATGGTGTACAGCTGGGACCCCGAAGCCCGCGTTGTGCGGTTCTCGACCACGGCCGACCGGATCAAGGTGACGCACCTGCGCCGCGACCCGCGGGCGGCACTGCACGTGCAGGGCGGTGACGTGTGGTCGTTCGCCGTCGCCGAGGGCGAGGCCGAGCTGACCGGGGTCACGACGGTGCCCGGTGACGAGGTCGGGCGGGAACTGCTCGGCATGGTCCCGGAAGCCGCCCGGCCGGAGGACGAGCAGGCGTTCCTGGAGGAGTTGGTCGCCGAACGCCGGCTGGTCGTCCGGCTGAAGGTGGACCGGCTGTACGGGACGGCCCTCGACGTCGCAGGCTAGAGCGGCAGGATCCCGGCAGGGCTTGCCTTCGCGCGCGCTCGAACTCGTAACGTCCCGGGGCATGGAGACCACACGCACACTGGGGCGCAGCGGTATCGAGGTCAGTGCCGTCGGGTTCGGCTGCTGGGCGATCGGCGGGGAGTGGCAGGGCCCGGACGGGCAGCCGCTGGGGTGGGGGAAGGTCGACGACGAGGAGTCGGTGCGGGCCGTGCGGCGCGCACTCGACCTGGGCGTCACCTTCTTCGACACCGCCGACGTCTACGGCACGGGCCACAGCGAGCGCGTCCTCGGCCGGGCCCTCGGCCGGCGCCGGGACGAGGTCGTCGTCGCCACCAAGTGGGGCAACGTCTTCGACCCGGACACCCGCACCCTCACCGGCACCGACGACTCGCCGGAACACCTCCGCCGCGCCCTGACCGCCTCACTGCGCCGGCTCGGCACCGACCGCGTCGACCTCTACCAACTGCACCTCGCCGACGCCGACCCCGAGCGCGCGGCCCGGCTGCGCGACACCTGCGAGGACCTGGTCGCGCAAGGGCTGATCCGGGCGTACGCCTGGAGCACCGACGACCCGGAGCGTGCCGCCGTGTTCGCCGAGGGCCCGCACTGCGCCGCCGTGCAGCACGCGCTCAACGTGCTCGACGACGCCCCGGCGATGCTCCGGCTCTGCGAGGAGGCGGACCTCGCCTCCGTGAACCGCAGTCCGCTCGCCATGGGCCTGCTCACCGGGAAGCACGCGGGCCGGGCGCCGCTCCAGGAGGGGGACATCCGTGCCAGGCCGCCGGTCTGGCTGCGGGGGTTCGGGGCGGGGACGGGCGCGGACCCGGAGTGGCTCGCGCGCGTCGAGGCGCTGCGGGAGGTCCTCACCAGTGACGGGCGCACGCTCGCCCAGGGCGCCCTCGCCTGGCTCTGGGCGCGCAGCCCGCGCACCGTGCCGATCCCCGGTTTCCGGTCGGTCGCCCAGGCCGAGGAGAACGCGGGGGCGCTGGAGAAGGGGCCGCTCGACGAGGAACAGATGGCCGAGGTGGGGCGCGTGCTCGCCGGCGGGTAGCCGCCGGGGCGGACGCCTGGCGCGGCAGCCGTTCCACCCGCCGGTGCGTACCCGCGGTCCCGCGCGGGTCCACCCCCGCCGACGGTGTGGAACGACTGCCGCCTCCCCCCTGGACATGGCCTGCGGAAGACACCCACTCCGCCTGTGAAGGTTTGGTGTAGGCGAGTTGAGCATAAGTCCGTTACCGGCCGCAATGGGGCGGACCTCGGAATTCCGTATGTGGAAGATCTCCGTGCCGGGGGCGGGTTCCTGCCCCGGCGCCCCCGGAACTCATGTGACCGTCATCCGGATGCTGTGTACGCGTCAATGTCAGGTCGTCCCGGCGCACTCCAATTCCCCTCGCATCCACACGCCAGGGGAGGAACGCATGACGACACCCGAGGTCCGCCCGACCCAGCACCACCCCGAACTCCGCGCCGCCGCACGGCACATCGGCCGCCGCCGCTTCCTGACCGTGACCGGCGCGGCCGCCGCGCTCGCCTTCGCGGTCGACGTGCCCGGCTCTGGCACCGCGGCCGCCGCCGAACTCGACCCCGCCCGGATCGCCGACGACCCCTTCACGCTCGGCGTCGCCTCCGGCGACCCGCACCCCGATTCCGTGCTGCTGTGGACCCGCCTGGCGCCCGCCCCGTACCAGGCCGACGGGGGACTCCCCGCGGAGCGCGTCACCGTGGAGTGGGAGATCGCCCTCGACGAGCGGTTCCGCCGTGTCGTCAGACGGGGCAAGGCCACCGCCCACCCCGAGTTCCACCACACCGTGCACGTCGAGGCGGGCCCCCTCGCCCCCGGCCAGGTCTACCACTACCGCTTCCGGGCGGGCCGCTTCGTCAGCCCGGCAGGCCGCACCCGCACCGCGCCCGCCACCCGCTCCCGGGCCGCCGGACTCACCTTCGGCGTCGTCTCCTGCCAGCGCTACGACCAGGGCTACTGGACCGCGTACCGGCACCTCGCCGAGGAGGACCTGGACGTCGTGTTCCACCTCGGCGACTACCTCTACGAGTACGCCGTGAACGACGTCGGCGGCGCCCGCGCCTACCCGGCCGGCACCCTGCCCGACGTGTTCCGGCGCGAGACCGTCACGCTGGAGGACTACCGGCTGCGGTACGCCCTCTACAAGACGGACGCCGACCTGCGCGCCGCGCACGCCGCGCACCCCTTCGTCGTCACCTGGGACGACCACGAGACCGAGAACAACTACTCCGGCGACACCCCGGAGAACAGCGTCCCGCCGGAGGAGTTCCTGCTGCGCCGGGCCGCCGCCTACCGCGCCTACTGGGAGAACATGCCGCTCAGGCGGCCCCAGCTCCCCGACGGGCCCGACCTGAAGCTCTACCGCCGCCTGCGCTGGGGCCGGCTGGCCCAGTTCGACGTGCTCGACACCCGCCAGTACCGCTCCGACCAGGCCTACGGCGACGGCTGGCAGTACCCCGGCCCCGAGTCGCAGGACCCCTCGCGCACCCTCACCGGCGACGCCCAGGAGCGCTGGCTGGTGGGCGGCTGGCGCCGCTCGGACGCCCTGTGGCACGTCCTGCCCCAACAGGTCACGTTCTCCCAGCGGTTCAACTCGACCACGGCGCCGTCGAAGGTCTCCATGGACTCCTGGGACGGCTACCCGGCCTCCCGCGAACGGGTCCTGGCCGGCGCGCGGGCCGCCGGTGTCGACAACCTCATGGTCCTCACCGGCGACGTGCACGTGCACTACGGCTTCGACATCAAACGCGACTTCTCCGACCCGGACTCCAGGACCGTGGGCACGGAGATCGTCACCTCGTCCGTCTCCAGCGGCGGCGACGGCTCAGCGAAACCGGCCAACTGGGAGACGTACATGACCGCCAACCCGCACATGCGGTTCTACAACGGGCTGCGCGGCTACACGACCGTCTCCCTCGGCCGTGAGCTGGCGCGCGCCGACTTCAGGACGGTCTCCCACGTGACCACGCAGGGCGCGCCGCTCACCACCGCCGCCTCCTTCGTCACCGAGGCGGGGGAGCCGGGACTCAAGCCGGCGTGACCTCCCGGTCCTCGGGGGCGGCCTGCGCGGTCTCCTGGGGGTAGCGGACGCCGACATGCCCCCGGATCGCGTCGAGCGTCCGCATCACGGCGAGGGTGCCGTCCAGCGGAACCAGCGGCGACTCCGTCTCACCGGCCCGCAGCGCCCGCATCACCTCGGCCGCCTCGTGCCGCAGGCTGCCCCGGGGGCCGTCGGCCGGGTCGGCCGCGAACTCCTCGGGGTCACGGCCGTTGCGGTGCAGCGTGAACCGCTCCGGGAAGAAGAAGCCGTACGGGATGTCGATCCGGCCCTGCGAACCGGTGATCGACGCGGAGGTCGCCGTGCCGCCCACGATGGAACAGTGCACCGAGGCGAGGGCGCCGCTCTCCCAGGAGAGCAGTGCCCCCGTCTGGAGGTCGACGCCCTCCTCCGAGAGCACCGCCCGCGCCGCGACGTCCGACGGCTCACCGAGCAGGAGCTGGGTGAACGACACCGGGTACACCCCCAGGTCCAGCAGCGCGCCCCCGCCCAGCGCCGGGTCCCGCAGCCGGTGCGAGGCCGGGAAGGGCCCCTCGAGGCCGAAGTCCGCCTGCACGTGCCGCACCTCACCGATCGCCCCGTCGTCGACCAGCGCCTTCAGCCGCCGCACCATGGGATGGCAGTACATCCACATGGCCTCCATCAGGAAGCGCCCGTTGCCGCGCGCCAGCGCGACCAGCTCCTCCGCCTCCCGCGCGTTCAGCGTGAACGGCTTCTCGCACAGCACGTTCCGCCCGGACTCCAGCATCAGCCCGGCCGCCGCGCGGTGCGCCGAGTGCGGCGTGGCGACGTAGACGACGTCCAGCTCCTCGTCCCGCGCCAGCGACTCCCAGTCGCCGTACGCCCGCGGTATCCCGAACCGCTCCGCGAACGTCTTCGCCGACTCCGCCGACCGCGACGCCACCGCCACGACCTCCGCGTCCGGCATGTCCACCAGATCCGCCGTGAACGTCGCGGCCATGCCGCCGGTCGCCAGGATTCCCCAGCGCGTCCTCTGCTCCGTCATGCGTTCGTCCCACCCTGTTCGTTTCGCGCGTGCGTCGTGCGTGCGTCGTCCGGCGACGCGTGGACGCCGGACCGCCGTGGAAGCGCTCCCATGACATCGTCGTCGACGCCGAGCACTCCCCACGAGCTGAGAGCATAGGGAGCCGATGGCAGGAAAAGGGAGGGGTCACATGCCCGAGGGTGGGGCGTCCATACCGAACACGGCGGCGAGTCCGGCGGCAGGCGGGGCACCGGACACGGCGCCGGCGGCGGCCGGGGGAGGCGGGAGGACCGCCACGCCGGAACCCCGCGGCACCACCGCGGCCCGCCGCACCAGTCTGCTGGTCACCCTGCTCCTCGGCGGCCTGACCGCCACCCCGCCGCTGGCGATGGACATGTACCTCCCCGCCCTCCCGGAGGTCACCCGGTCCCTGCACGCGCCCGCCGCCACGATCCAGCTCACCCTCACCGCCTGCCTGGCCGGCATGGCGTTCGGGCAGCTGGTCGTCGGCCCGATGAGCGACCGCTGGGGCCGCCGCCGCCCGCTGCTCATCGGCCTCGCCGTCTACGTCGTCGCCACCGCGCTGTGCGCGTTCGCGCCGACCGTCGAACTCCTCGTCGCCTGCCGGCTGGCCCAGGGCCTCGCGGGCTCCGCCGGCATCGTCATCGCGCGGGCGGTCGCCCGCGACCTGTACGACGGCATGGCCATGGCCCGCTTCTTCTCCACCCTGATGCTGATCTCCGGGGTCGCGCCGATCGTCGCGCCGCTGATCGGCGGTCAGGTCCTGCGCATCACGGACTGGCGGGGCGTGTTCGTCGTCCTCACCGTGCTCGGGCTGCTCCTGACGGCCGTCGTCTGGGCGAGGCTCCCGGAGACGCTGCCGCCCGCCGAGCGGCACGGCGGCGGCGTCGGCGAGGCCCTCGGCTCGATGCGCCGGCTCCTCGCCGACCGGGCCTTCAGCGGCTACATGCTCGTCGGCGGCTTCGCCTTCGCGTCCCTCTTCGCCTACGTGGCGGCCTCCCCGTTCGTCGTGCAGGAGATCTACGGCGCCTCCCCGCAGACGTTCAGCCTGCTGTTCGGGCTCAACTCCATCGGCCTGATGATCATGGGGCAGGTCAACGGCCGAATCCTGGTCGGCCGGGTCCGGCTGGACACGGTCCTGGGGCTCGGACTCGCCGTGGTGGTCGTCGCCGCGGTCGCGCTGCTGCTGATGTCGCTGGGCGTGTTCGGCGAGGTCGGTCTGGTGCCCGTGGCCGCCGCGCTGTTCGTGCTGATGTCCGCCATGGGCATCACCCTGCCCAACACCCAGACCCTCGCCCTGATGCGCACCCGGCACGCGGCCGGATCCGCGTCCGCCCTGCTCGGTGCGACGGGATTCCTCGTCGGCGCGATCGCCTCCCCGCTGGTGGGGATCGCGGGCGAGGACACGGCCGTTCCGATGGCCGTCGTCCAACTGGTCGCCGCCCTGGTGGCGCTGGGCTGCTTCCTGGGTATGTGCCGTCCGTGGAACGGACGGACGGGCGGGAAGGGCGGGGGCGTCTGAGCGCGCCGAGACTGCGCCACGGCACACCGGAGCGGGCCGGGCTCGACGCCGGGGAACTCCGGCACCTGGTGCGGGCGGTGCACGCCCGCACCAGCGGCGAGCGGCCCTGGGCGGCCGGGGCGGTGGTGGTCGTCGGGCGCGGCCCGGTGCTCGCCGTGCAGGAGGCGGCGGGCTGGGCCGTGCGCTACGCCGCGTACGACGAGGAGACGGACACCCCCGTCGAACTGCCGCCGGAACAGCGCGTCCCGATGACCGTGCACACGCCGTTCGACCTGGCGTCCCTCACCAAGCTGTTCACCTCGGTGGCGGCCGTGCAGCAGATCGAGCGGGGCACCCTCGGCATCGACGCCCGCGTGGGCGCGTACCTCCCGGACTTCACAGCGGCGGTACGGCACGGCATCACCGTGCGCCAGCTGCTCACCCACACCTCCGGACTGCGGCCCGAACTCCCCCTGTACGGCTGCGCCGACGACGCCGAACGGCTGGCGCTGCTCCGCGCGGAGCAGCCGATCGGAGTGCCCGGCACGTACTGCTACTCCGACCTGAACATGCTGCTCCTCCAGCACGTCCTGGAGCGCCTCACCCGGCGCCGGCTCGACACCCTGGTGCGGGACGGCATCACCCGGCCGCTCGGCATGACCGCGACCGCCTTCGGACCGTGTCCGGACGCGGCGGCGACCGAGGACCAGCGGCGGCCCTGGGCCAAGGCGGACCGGGGGATGCTGCGGGGCGAGGTGCACGACGAGAACGCCTGGGCGCTGGGCGGGGTCGCCGGGCACGCCGGCCTCTTCTCCACCGGCCGTGACCTGGCGGTCTTCTGCCGCACCCTGCTCGCGGGCGGCTCCCACGGTCCCGCCCGCATACTCGGCCCCGATTTCGTGGACCTGCTCCTCACCCCGCCGGGCCTGGGCTTCGCCCTGGACCAGCCGTGGTTCATGGGCGAACTGTCCGGCCGCGGCGCCGCCGGCCACACCGGTTTCACCGGCACCTCCCTGACCCTCGACCGCGCCACCGACACCTACGTCGTCCTCCTCGCCAACACGGTCCACCCCCGCCGCCCGCGATCCCCGGACAGCAGACCCAGAGCCGAGGCCGCGACCCGCGTGGCGCGAGCGGTCCGGGAGATCTGAGCGGACCCCTGGTATCCGCCCGGCCGGCATTCCTGCCCACTCACCCACCCCCGTAGAATCGCCGGGTGAACGCCCCCGCCCCCCTGCACACCGCCGAAACGCTCCGTTCCGCCCTCGCGGCGGCGCTCGACGGGCTTCCGGCGCGGCAGGCCGCGCAGGCCGTCGAGCGGCTGATCGCCAACTACCGGGGGGCCACGCCCACCGACGCCCCCATCCTGCGCGACCGCGCCGACGTCGCCGCGTACGCCGCCTACCGGATGCCCGCGACGTTCGAGGCCGTGCGCTCCGCCCTGGAGGCGTTCGCGGACACGGTGCCCGGGTGGGCGCCCGGGGACCACACCGACGTCGGCGGCGGCACCGGCGCGGCCGCCTGGGCCGTCAGCGCGACCTGGGCCGGGGACCGCCCCGTGACCGTCCTCGACTGGGCCGAGCCCGCCCTCGCCCTCGGCCGGGAACTCGCCGCCGCGAACCCCGCCCTGCACGCGGCCCGCTGGCACCGCTCCCGCATCGGTGCCGCGCTCACCCTGGACGGCGCCGATCTCGTCACCGTCTCCTACGTCCTCAACGAGCTCACCGCCCCCGACCGTGCCGCCCTCGTCGACGCCGCCGCCGGTGCCGCGCAGACCGTGGTGATCGTCGAACCCGGCACCCCCGACGGCTACGCCCGCGTCATCGAGGCCCGCGACCGCCTGATCTCCGCCGGGTTCCGCGTCGCCGCCCCCTGCCCGCACAGCGCCGCCTGCCCCATCGTGCCCGGCACGGACTGGTGCCACTTCTCCGCGCGGGTCAGCCGCTCCTCCCTGCACCGGCAGGTCAAGGGAGGCTCCCTCCCGTACGAGGACGAGAAGTTCAGCTACGTGGCCGCCACCCGCCTCCCGGTCACGCCGGCCCCCGCCCGGGTCGTCCGCAAGCCGCAGATCCGCAAGGGCCAGGTCCTCCTCGACCTCTGCGAGACGGACCCGGCCCTGCACCGCACCACGGTCACCAAACGCCACGGCGACCGGTACCGGGCCGCCCGGGACACCGACTGGGGCGACCCCTGGCCCCCGGCCGGCCACGCCTAGCCGGACGTCACGTCCGACCCCGTTCCCCTTCCTCCGGCCGCTCCTCCTGCCGCGCCTCCCGCAGCTTGCGCAGCAGCTCCCGCTTCTGCGCCCGCGCGTCGAGCCCGCCGCCCCCGATCCGTCCGCCGCGCCCGCCGCCGCGCAGCGCCTCGCGGCCGAGGTGCTGCCGGGTGCCGCCGACGCCCAGCATGTTTCCCGCTCCGCCTCGGGTCATGGACCAATCCCCTCTCCCTACACGGTGCGAGACGTCTCGTCTCGCCTTGACGCTTCCACTGTCCGGCGAGACGCACCGTCTTGTCAACCTGTTATCTTCGACCCATGGCCAGAAACCAGTCCGCCCGTCACCCCGCCCCCGACGCCACCCGCCGCAGCGAGCGCTCCCGGCGGGCCATCTACGACGCCGCCCTCGCCCTGGTCGTCGAGGTCGGCTACCCGAAGACCACCATCGAGGGCATCGCCGCCCGCGCCGGCGTCGGCAAGCAGACGATCTACCGCTGGTGGTCGTCGAAGGCGGACGTGCTCCTGGAGGCGTTCCTCGACCTCAGTGAGCAGGCGGCCGAGACGGCCGGTGAGGCGCAGGCCGACGGCGGGGCCGCGTACGCCATCCCGGACACCGGGGACCTCGCCGCCGACCTCAAGGCCGTCCTGCGCGCCACGGTCGACGAGCTGCGCGACCCCGCCTTCGAGGCACCCTCCCGCGCCCTGGCCGCCGAGGGCGTGGTCAACGAGGAACTCGGCCGCACCTTCGTCGCCCGGCTGCTGGAACCCCAGCTCCAGCTCTACGTCGACCGCCTGCGCGCGGCCCAGGAGGCCGGTGACGTCCGCGCGGACGTCGACCCGCGCATCGCCCTGGAGCTCTTCGTCTCCCCCCTGGCCCAGCGCTGGCTCCAGTACACCGCCCCGATCAGCCACGACTACACCGACACCCTCGTCGACTACGCCCTGCACGGCATCGCGCCCCGCTGAGCCCCGGCGCCACCTCACCGCCCCGGCGCCGCCGTCACCGTCCCCGGCCCGCGCGCCGGATGCCGGGACAGGCGGCCCGGAGCGTCCGTGATGACGCCGTTGCAGCCGAGGGCCAGGGCACGGTCGCGCTGCGCCGGGGTGACGACCGTGTGGGCCCAGACCCGGGGGATGCCGGAGCGCACCGCACGGGTCAGATCGGCGTCGCGGGCGCGGATGTCGACGTCGAGGACATCGACGTAGGAGCGCCAGAGCCCGGGACGGTCGGTGCGCAGCTGACGTGCCGAGCGCCACAGCTGGCTCAGCAGACCGAGGCGGTGGATCCGGCGGGCGACACCGGGGTCGTTGGTGTTCACGAACACCGAGCGGGTCAGACCGCGGGCGCGGATCAGTGCGGCCAGCCGGTCGAGGCCGCGCGGGTCCTTCGCCTCCAGCATCAGCACGATCCGCCCGCCGAAGCGGTCCAGCACCTCGGCGACCGTCGGCGGCCGCTCCGCGCGCCAGCTCCCCGGCAGCCGGTCGCGCGGACGCAGCCGTACGTTCCGCCACTCCCCGGCGTCCAGTGCGCGCACCTCGCCGCCGAGGAACGTCGTACGGTTCAGGGTCGCGTCGTGGAAGACCACCGGCGTGCCGTCCCGCAGCACCCTGGTGTCGAAGTCCAGCACCTGCGCCGTACCGCGCCGGGCCGCCGCCATCAGCCCCGACATGCTGTTCTCCGGCACCTCGCGCGCCCCGCCCCGATGGGCCACGTACGGCACCCGGGGCAGCGAGTCCACGGTCAGCGGGCCCGCGCCCCACTCCAGCGGAGGGCCGGCCTGCCCGCCCGTGAGGGTCAGCGCGGCCACCGAGACCACGGCGGTCAGGCCCGTCGACGCGATCAGTGTGACCATGTGACCACGGTAGGTGGGCGTATCCCGTCGAACCGGGCAATGACACCCGTTCCGCCCCGTCGCTCACCGCCCGCCGGACGTCCCCTTCGTACCGCCCGGCACCCTGCGTCCGCTCGGGTCACCCTCGTCCCACCTGCGCCGATTGTGGGCTCTGGCCCCCCGATGCGCACGATCGTGGGACCATAGGGCATGCTGAAGCGCAGGACGGCGAGGCGAGGAGATAGATGAGCGCGGAGTTCGGCGGCCGGAGCGGCCGACAGAGCAGAATCTCCCAGTGGCTGCGCGGACGCCGTCCGAAACCGGCCGCCGACGAGGGCGGCCGCGAGGCCCTGCTGCTCGCCGCCGCCGACGCGGGACTGCCCCTCGCACCCGCCGCGCACCCCGCCCCGGGCTACCGCTGCTCCTGTGACCGCGTGGGCTGTCCCACCCCCGCCCGGCATCCGGTGTCCTTCGCCTGGCAGACGCAGTCCACCACCGACCCCGCGCAGATCGAGCGCTGGGCCCGCCACCAGCCGCAGGCCAACTTCATCACCGCGACCGGCATGGTGCACGACGTCCTCGACGTCCCCCTCGACGCCGGCCGCGAGGCCCTCGACCGCCTGCTCGACGCGGGCGTCGAGGTCGGCCCGGTCGCCGAGAGCGACGACGGCCGGATGCTGTTCTTCACCCTCACCCGCGGCACCCCCGAGGACGAGGACGAGTGGTGGCCGTGCGAGCTGGACTGCCACCCGGAGACCATGGACGAGCATCCCGGCCTGCGCTGGCACTGCCGCGGCTCCTACGTCCTCGTGCCGCCCGCCCGTCTCCCCGGCGACGACGACCGGTCGGTGCACTGGGTGCGCGGCCCGGAGCATCCGCTCCCCGACCCGCTGAGCATGCTGGAGTACCTCACCGACTCCTGCGCCCGCCACATCGGCGAGCAGTCCGACCACACGGGCACGGCCTGGCCGCTGCGCCGCTGAACCCGCGGGACGCCGTGCGTGGGCGTACGCGGACCTACTCGCCCTTCGCCGACGTCAGCCCCTGGATGCGGCCCAGCACCCGCACCGCTCCGTCGGCCGGGGCCAGCGCCACCTCGTTGGAGACGAACTCCATGGTGAGCGACTGCTTGATCTCCCCGGTGGTCAGCGCCAGCACGTCCTTGTTCGGTGTCGGCACCGACGCGCCCGCCGCGGCCGTCTGCTTCTCGAAGTGGCGGGTGGTGAAGAACACCAGCGCCCCGCCGTCCTTCGTGCGCAGCGCCAGCGGAGCGTAGTCGCCGTTCGTCACCGGCTCGTCGATGTACTGCGTGGCCAGGCCCGGCCGCTGCGACTTCTTCGCCCGCGCCGCCCGCCACGAGCTGGTGTGCGGACCGTCCGCGAAGACGTCCCCGCCGTCCTTGAGGAACGCCGCGTACTCCCGGCTCAACTCGCCGGGCGGCACCGCCACATCGGCCGAGTTCGCGGGCACGGCCTCCGCCCAGCCGTCCTCGTCCGTCGTGAACTCCGGTATGTCGTCCGGGGCGATCAGCGTCAGATACGCCGCCTCCCACGGTTCGTCCAGCGCGTCCCGGGTGAACACCAGCAGCCAGCGGGCCGCGCCGCCCTTGTTGCCGTCCGCGTCGGCGACGAACCAGCGCGGCCAGCCCGCCTTCGCGGGGATGGTGAACCTCGCGTCCGTCAGCTCCAGCGGCGTGTGCCGGGGGTTGCCCTGCGGGCTGTTGGCCCGTCCGGCCTTCAGGCGCGCCGAGTCGATGTCGGCGAGGGCACCGGTGGTGTGCCCGGCGTCCAGGGAACCGTCGTACGCCTTGTCCGCCTTGTTGTAGGCGGCGGTGAACTCCGCGAGGGCCTCGGCGGCTTCGGCGCGGGTGGTGGTGGGGAGCACCACGCGCTCGCCGTGCACCACCACGCAGCCGCCCGCCGTCAGCGACAAAGCGGTCACGAGCACGCACGTGTCAAGTATGCGGCGCCTGCGGAGCCTTCGAAGGCCGCGATCCCTGCTCATCCGGTTCCTTCACCTTCCCCTTCCCGGAGGCGAACCCTACCGGGGCGGCCGGCGGCCCGGACGCCGGGACCGCGGACAGCGGCCACACCGTGACCTCCCGGCCGGCCTGCCCCGCGGAACGCCGCGCGCGACGGTCCCGGACGGCGGATCCGCACGGCCCGGGGTCAGGCGGACGGCCGGCCGGTGCGGTCCGGGTGGACCAGGACCGCACCCGTGCGGGGGTGCGGGAACACCTCGACCGGCTGGTCGTACACCTCCGACAGCAGCCCCTCAGTGAACACCTCCCGCGGCAGCCCGTCCGCCGCGATCCGGCCGGCCCGCAGCACCGCCACCCGGTGCGCGTACGCCGCGGCGAGGCCGAGGTCGTGCAGGACGACGACCACCGCGTCACCGGCGAGCGCCCGCTCCCGGCACAGCCGCAGCACCAGCTCCTGGTGCCGCAGGTCCAGTGCGGCCGTCGGTTCGTCGAGCAGGACCAGGGGAGTGCGCTGGGCGAGCACCCGGGCCAGTGCCACCCGGGCCCGTTCACCGCCGCTCAGCGCGGAGAAGGGACGTGCCGCGAAACCGGTCACCTCGGTGGCGGCCATCGCGCCGGCCACGGCGGCGTCGTCGTCCTCGGGCCGGGCGGCGGTCCAGGGCGCGCGGCCCATCCGGACCACCTCCTCGACCGTGAACGGGAAGGACAGCGACGCGGACTGCGGCAGCACGGCCCGGCGCAGGGCGAGTTCGGGCGCCGACCAGTCCCGCGCCGGACACCCGTGGATCCGTACGCACCCCGCGGTGGGCGGGAGATCAGCGGCCAGGACACTCAACAAGGTCGACTTCCCTGCCCCGTTGGGGCCGACGAGGGCCAGCACCTCACCCGCGCGGACCCGCACGCCCACCTCGGCCAGGACCTCGCGGGCACCGAGCCGGACGGACAGCCCCTCCACCTCGGCGAGGACCTCACCGGGTACCGGAGCGGCCGGCGGAACGGGACGGTTGCGCAACCGGATCACGCCCGGGGGACGCTTCACGCCGAAGGGACGCTTCATGCCCAGCCTCCCTGCCTGCGCCGGGTGCGGCGCAGCAGCCAGAAGAAGAACGGACTGCCGAGCAGTGCCGTGAGGACACCGAGGGGGAGCTCGGCGGGCTCGGCGACGGTCCGGGCGGTCAGGTCGGCCGCCAGCAGCACCAGCGCCCCCAGCAGGGCACTGCCCGGAAGCAGGAGACGGTGCCCCGGACCGGCCGCCATCCGCAGCAGGTGCGGGACGACCAGCCCGACGAACCCGATGATCCCCGACACGCTCACCGCAGCCGCCGTCAGCAGCGCGATCACCAGGACGAGCACGATCCGCAGCCGCTCCACGTCCACCCCCAGATGCCGGGCCGGGCGTTCACCGAGTGCCAGCAGGTCGAGACGGCGGGCGTACAGGGGCGCGACGGTCAGCCCGAGGGCCGCGCACGGCAGCACCGCCAGCACCTTCGGCCAGGTGGCCTGGGAGAGCGAGCCGAGCTGCCAGAAGGTGATCTGGTTGATGGCGGCGGTGTCCGCGAAGAACAGGAACAGCCCGATGAGGGCACCCGCGAAGGCGTTCACCGCGATCCCCGTCAGGATCAGCGTCACCACTTCCGTACGGCCGCCCGAGCGGGACATCCCGTACACGAGCAGCACGGTGAACAGCCCCGCGACGAACGCGAGCAGCGAGACCGTCCAGTTCCCGGCGAAGTTCAGCCCCAGCGCGATGGCCGCGACCGCGCCGACCGCCGCGCCGGAGGAGACGCCGATGACGCCCGGTTCGGCGAGCGGATTGCCGAACACGCCCTGCATCAGCGCGCCCGCGCAGCCCAGCGACGCCCCGACGAGCAGCGCCAGCACGATCCGCGGGAACCGGACGTTCCAGAGCACCGACTCGGCGACCCGGTCCAGTTCACCGCCGCCGAGCCCCGACCGGTGCTGCACGGAGGCGAGGACGTCCCCGACGGGCACCGGATAGGCACCGGTGCCGGCGGCCACCGGGACGAGGACGACCAGGCCGGCCACCAGCCCCGCGGTCAACAGCCAGGCGGTGGTCCGCCGTCCGCGGACCGGAGCCGGCGTGACCGGTTCCCGTACGGTCTTCTCCAGGACGCTCACGCCTCGCCACCGCCGTACAGCTGCTCCACGACCGAGGTGAGCACCTGGTCCGTGCGCGGCCCGTAGTTGAGCAGGACGCCGTCCTCGACGGAGACGATCCGCCGGTCCATCCCGGCGGGTGTCTGCGCCACCCCGGGGATCTTCACCAGTCCGTCCACGCCCCCGACGGACTCCAGTCCCTTCGCCATCACGAGGAGGGCGTCGGGCGCCGCCTTCACCAGTGCCTCGCTGGTGATGGCGGTGAAGTCCTTCTCCAGTCCGGACTCGGCGCCGGCGTCGACCGCGCCGGCGGCCTCGATCAGCGAGGTGGCGCCCGAGTCCCGGCCGCCGATGAGGTACACGGAGGCGGAGCCGCGCAGGTAGAGGAAGGCCACCCGCGGCTTCGTCCCCTCCCGCGGCGCGGACTCGGTGACGGCCGCGATGCGCTCCTCGGTGCGACGGGTCAGCTCCCGGCCCGCGGACGGCACGCCCAGTGCCCCGGCGACGGCCTCGATGCGCGGGCCCACGTCGTCGAGCCCGGTCGCCGCTTCGACGACCAGGACCGGTGTGCCGGCGGCGCGGATCTGGTCCATGGCCTCCGCCGGCCCGGTGCCCGACTCGGCGATCACCAGATCGGGCCGCAGCGACAGCACGCTCTCGGCGGAGACGTCATGACCCCGGGTGACGACGGGGAGTTCGGCGGCCTGCTCGAAGGTGGCGGTGACATCGCGGGCGACGACCCGGTCCCCGAGGCCGAGGGTGAACACGATCTCGCTGAGGCTGCCGGAGAGCGGTACGACCCGCTCGGCCCGCCGCACCGTCAGCTCCCGTCCGTCGGCGGAGCGGACGGTGACCGGCAGCTCCGGCCGGGGTGGGCCGGCGAGGGGTTCCACGCGGTCGGGCGGTGCGGAGGCGCCGTCCGCCGGGGGAGCGGACGCCGCGTGCGGCGGTCCTCCGCATGCCGTCGCGGTGAGGGTGAGGGCGAGCACGGACAGCAGTGCTCCCGCCAGTCCGGTAGGCAAGCGTCGCACGGTTCCGTCCGCTCCTTCAGGCCGTGGTGGATGATCCTTGAGCCGTAGCTTAGGTTAGCCTTACCTTAATTCGCTACCGGCTGCCGTCCCCGGAGGACCACCCATGCCCACCCGCCTCCGCGCCCTGATGACCGTGCTCTGCGCGGCCGTCCTGGGCGCGCTCCTCCCGGCCGCCACGGCACACGCCGAGAGCCGTACCGTCCAGGGCGGCCGGCTCGACTGGGGCATCAAGACGTCCTTCCAGCGCTACGTCACCGGCCCCGTCGCGAACGGGGGCTTCGCCCTGACCGGCGGCGCGGCCACCGTCGGCGGCAGCGGGTTCCGCTTCCACTCGGCGACGGGCACCTACGACGGCGACACCGGCACCTTCCGCGCCGCCTTCTCCGGCGGGGTGCGCTTCACCGGGCACCGGTCCGGAGCCGGGGCGTACCAGCTCGACCTCACCCTCAGCCGTCCCACCGTGCGCATCACCGGCTCCACCGGCACGCTGTACGTGGACGTCACCGGCAAGGCGAAGGACACCGGGGCGGTCACGACGTCCCGCCAAGTGCCCTTCGCCTCCCTCTCCCTGGGCGGGATCGACATGCGGGGCGGCGGCACCTCCGTCGTCCTCGACAACCTCCCCGCCACCCTCACCGCCCAGGGCGCCCGGTCCTTCGCCGGCTACTACACGGCCGGGACCGCCCTGGACCCGGTGAGCCTCTCCGCGGACGTACGGCCGGCCGCACGGCGCGAGCCGTCGAGCGCCCCGACGCCGAAGGCGCCCGAGCCCACACGGACCCCGGGTGCCGCCGGGACCGGGAAGCTCACCGACGGAGCCGTCGACTGGGGCGTGCGCCGCACCTTCCGCGAGTACGTCACCGGGGACATCGCCCAGGGCAAGTGGACCCTGTCCTCCGGAGCCCTCGACGGCGGTGCCCTCTTCCGCTTCCCGGACGGCGAGGGGACGTACCAGGACGGCGACCTGACCGCCTCCTTCCGGGGCGCGGTCCGCTTCACCGGTGAGCACGGCCTGGACCTGAGCCTCGGCGGCGTCCGCGTCACCGTCCGGGACGGCGACGGCACCCTCTACGCCGACGTGACCTCGGCGGACCACACCGGACGGAAGGTCCCCCTGGTCACCTTCACCGCCGGGGACGTCAAGGCGAAGGACGGCCTGGCCACGGTCGTCGAGGCCCCCGCGAAGCTCACGGCGCAGGGCGCGAGGGTCTTCGCCGGCATGTACCCCGAGGGCACCGTGATGGACCCGGTCTCCCTGGCCGTGGCCCTCACCGCGAACGCCGCACTCCCCGCGCTGCCGGACCTCGGCAGCACCCCGTCCGCGCCCCCGTCCCCCTCCGCGTCGGCGTCCGACGCCTCACCCGAACCGGTGGCGAAGGCCGCACGGCAGGACGCCACCGACGAAGCGATACCCGTCCTCCCCCTCGCCGCAGCGGTCGGCTCCCTGCTGGCGCTCGCCGCGGCGGCCGCGTTCACCGTCCGCAGGCGCCGCGCACGAACGGCCGCCGCGGACACCCCGCAGAACGACTGAACCCCTCCCACCTCAAGGAGAACCGACCATGTCCGCAAGACGACGCCGCTCCCTCGCCCTCGCCGCCGCGGTGGCCACGGCGGCGGGCCTCGGCGCCACCGTCGCCCCCTCCGCCTCGGCCGCCGAAGTCCCCCTGACCGGCTACGAGTTGACCTGGGGCATCAAGCAGTCCTACCGCACCTACGTCGCCACCTTCGCGAAGGGCACCTTCACCCCCGCGGAGGGGGCCACCCAGGCGGAGGGCAACGGCGCGTTCACCTTCCCCGAAGGCACCGGCGGCTACGACTCCACCACCCACCGGATGTCCCTCGCCTTCCAGGGTGAACTGACCATCGAGTCCGAGGCGCACGGGTTCGAGATCCGGCTCTCCGACGTGAAGTTCGACAGCGCGGACGCCGAGATCACCGCCGACGTGACGCGGGGCGGCACCACGGAGGACGACGTCCCGCTCGCGACCGTGACCGTCACCCGCCAGATGACGGACATGGCGACCACGCTGACCGAGGAGGCCGCGGCGGTCCTCGGCAGCGCGAGCTACGCGGGAGCGGCGGGCGACCCGCTGACGGTCGTGAAGAAGACCGGGCCGGAGCCCGAGCCGACCCCGACGACCGCGCCGCCCACCACCCCGCCGGCGTCACCGTCGCCCGAGCCCACCCCGACGGCCACCGCCACCGCCCCGCCGACGACCAAGGCCCCGACCCCCGTCCCCTCCGCCACCGAGCCGGCGACGACCGCTCCCGCCACCAAGGGCGAGATAGCCGACGGCACGCTCGGCTGGGGCGTGAAGCAGTCCTTCCGCGCCTACGCCGTCGGACCGGTCGCCCAGGGCACGGTCACCGCGTCGGCCGGCGCCACGCAGGCCGCCCGCAACGGCGCCTTCACCTTCACCGGCGCGAGCGGCACCTACGACACCGGGGCGGGCACGCTGACGGCCGCCTTCAAGGGAGCGGTGAACTTCAAGGGCCACGAGAAGAACGGCACGTACGGCCTCGACCTCACCCTCACCGACCTGCGCGCGACCCTCGCGAACGGCACAGGCAAGCTGTCCGCGGACGTCACCAGCCTCGGCGAGGCGTCGCAGGACGTGGTCCTGGCGGAACTGAAGGCCAAGTCGCCGGCCCTGACCGCGAAGAACGACGTCATCACCGTCGACGACGTGACGGCGACACTGACCGAGGCGGGAGCGAACGCCTTCGGTGACTTCTACCCGGCCGGTACCGCGCTCGACCCGGTCGGCCTGTCCGTGGCCCTGACCGACGACGCGAAGCTCCCGGACGCCACGGGCGGCACGAACGGCAGCGGTGGCGCCGCGGGTTCGGGCACCACGGACGCCGACGGCGGTGCGGGACCCACCGGTTCGACGACCGGCGGCCTCGGCTCCACGGTCGGCGGCGACCTGGGCGGCAGCCTCGCCAGCACCGGTTCCGACGTCCCGGCCGGCGCCCTCGGCGTGGCGGCCGGCGCGGCCGTGGCGGCGGGCGCGGGTGTGGTCCTCGCCCTGCGCAGGCGGCGCACGACGGCAGGCTGAGACACGGAGAAGGGGTGCCCTCGCCGAGGGCACCCCTTCTCCGCTGTGCGTGACGTGCGGTCAGATCAGGTCCCGCCCGTCGCGCCGGGCCTCCGCCCACTCGCGGAAGAACCCGCGGCTGATCACGAACAGGACGACGGCCACGAGCACGGGCCACATCAGGACGTACGCGGTCAGGGCTGCGGTGGTCATGTCTGCCTCCTGGGGGATCACTTGGTACCGGTACCGGCGGGCTCGGGGTCGCCGTCGGCGGCCGGGGCGGCCGGGGCGGCCGCGTCCGCGCCGGCGGCCGCCGCCGAGTCGCCGTCGTCGAAGTCACCGGTGCGCTGGGCGATGAGGGCGAAGTCGAAGCCCTCGCGGTGGCGCGCGCTCATGGCCCAGCAGACGATGGTGGAGACGGAGTAGGCGACCAGCGAACCGCACAGGGTCGCGTACTCGTGCAGGGACCCGACGGCGAACGGCGCGGACACCACGACCGCCGCCACACCGACGATCTTCGCGGCCTTCGCGCCGAAGAAGCCGAACACCATCAGGCCGAGGACGACGCCGATGCCGACCACCGACAGCACGTCCACCACGATGCCGAAGAGGCCGTCCACCGGGATCCAGCCGAAGCGGACCGGCAGGAACACCGCGAGCGCCGCGACCACCGAGGTGGTGAACGCCTTCCCGGTGACCTTGTCCCAGTAGAAGCTGGCCAGCACCGGGAAGACCAGCGCGCCCCAGAGCGCGCCGACGAACACCAGCAGGTCCAGGATGTTCAGCTGGAGACTGGCGAAGGCCACGGCCGCCGCGGTCGCCACCACCATGGTGATGCGGCCGACCAGCAGCATCGTCCGGGGGTTCGCCTTCTCCTTGCCGGCCACGTTCTGGCCGTAGACGTCGGCCATCATGATCGAGGAGAGGGCCGCGAGGTCGGAGTCGGCGGTCGACGACAGCGCACCGACGATCATGACGAAGAACAGCGCCAGCAGGACGGGCGGCAGGTACTCGGCGGCCATCCCGGGGATGATGTTGTTGACGTCGCCGCCGACCGGCTCGTAGCCGAGGTAGAGGGCGAGCACACCGAGCATGCCGACACCGATGACCATCGCGCCGTAACCGACCGTCGCCGTGAGGAAGGTGGGCTTGATCAGGCTCGCCTTCACCGCGAACAGCCGTTGCGCGATGGTCTGGTTGCCGATCGCGTACGCGAGCACCGCGGCGATGTACGGGGCGCCCTGCTCCATGAAGGCCGTGCTGGAGAAGAAGTTGCCCTGCTCCGCCGTCAGGTTGCCGGCGCCGGTCTCGAAGGCCGCCGGGAAGTCGGCCGCGAGGAAGATGAACGGCACGATGACGGCGACCGCGCCGAGCATCGCGACGACCTGCACGAAGTCGGTGAGCACCGAGGCGCGGAAACCGGACCACAGGGTGTAGAGCAGCACACCCGCGGCGACGGCGAAGACGCCCTGGGTGAAGGTGAACGGCGACAGCATCGAGATCAGCACGCCACCGGCGATGAAGTTGGACATCAGGCTGATCAGGCTGCCGACGATGTTCGACCCGGCGAGCATCAGCTGACTGGAACGGCCGTGCCGGGCGTACATGACCTCGGCGAGGGTGTGCGCCTTCGGCGCCACGGCCCTGATCCGCTTGCCGAAGGGGTAGATGAACAGGATCATCAGCGCCCCCCACAGCCCGTAGTGGATGGGCCCGGAGATGCCGTAGGTGTACCCGGACGTCGCGGAGGCGTACATGGAGGACGCCCAGATCCAGGTCGCCGTCATACTGGCCGCGGAAATTCCGAAACCGATGTTGTTGCCGGCGGTCATGTAGCCGTCGGCGTTCTCTTCCTTCTTGCCGATTCGGGTCGATATCAGGAAGGTCCCTCCGTAGAAGAAGACCAACAGACCCACGACCACCAGCGCGCTGAACTGAGCTGTTTCCAGTTCACCCACAGGCGCCACCTCCTCATCACTGGAACCGGGGACATTCGTAAAAGCGACGGGCGCTTTGGGCCCGCAAACTTTCCGCACGGTAACAGCTCTTTCAAGACACCACGAGGTCACGCCGGCCGGCGCCGTACGGGAAGCGTCACCTCGATGTTCTCCCAATTCGTACAAGTCGAGGACATGTCCGATGGGGGTTTTGTGGTGGAAAGGTGCTTTCGCCCTACCTCTGTCCGGCCATTCATTTGCGACTTGCATGTGCAAAGTTGATCAATTTGTTACGTCAAGGTGATGGATGGCGGGTGGTGAATCGATCCGAAGGCGCGCGTGGAGGGCGGTAAACTTCCCCGTCGCGTGTGACAGCCGGGCCGGGTGGAATGCGTGACCGAACTCAATTCCTGTGCGGGTAATCAGCACGGAATCCCGCTGTTCATGAACGACGCACCCGACGACGGAGGCCGGCCGGTGGTGAAGCTCGGTCACGCCGGGAATCGCGCATGCGTCGTGGCGGGCCTCGGAGGGTTTCCGGCCGCCGGCGACGTCACGGACAGGTCGCCGTCGCGGCGATCCCGCCCGACCGGCAGCCGCGGGCGCCCCGCCACCTGGGACGACGCCGCCCCGCGCGCGGTGCTTGAATGCACCCCGTGACTGACTACGACGTGCTGCGCGTCTTCTGCGGGCCCCGTGGCGGGTACGGCAACGAACTGGGTGTCGTCCGCAACGGGGCCGTGATGCCCGAGCGGGAGGAGCGGCAGGAGTTCGCCGCCACACTCGGGTTCAGCGAGACCGTGTTCGTCGACGACCCCGAGCGCGGGGTGATCGACATCTACACGCCCACCCTGCGCCTGCCCTTCGCCGGACACCCGTGCGTCGGTACGGCCTGGCTGATCGACGTCCCCGAACTGGTCGTTCCCGCCGGGGTGATGGGCGCCCGGCAGGACGGGGAGTTCTGCTGGATCGAGGCGCGGGCGGAATGGGTGCCGCCGCGCACCCTGCGCCAGTACGCCACCGCCGCCGAGGTCGACGACCTGCCCGTGCCGCCGAAGGGGGAGTGGATCTACGCCTGGGCCTGGCTCGACGAGGCGGCCGGCCGGATCCGCGCCCGTGCCTTCCCGGGCCGGGACGACGGCATCGACGAGGACGAGGCGACGGGCGCCGCGGCCCTGCTGCTCACCGACCGCCTGGGCCGCGCCCTGAACATCACCCAGGGCACGGGCTCCCAGATCCTGACCGCGCCGCAGCCGGAGGGCTGGACGGAGATCGGCGGCCGGGTGTACCTGGAACGCTGACCGGACGGAACCCGTGCGCCCGGGTCCAGCACGTGGGCAGGATGCTGTCCGGCGGCGGCTCACGGAGGTTGTTGCCGGCCGGGTGCACGGAACTGGCCGTTTCGTCAGGAGGACAGGGCGCCACGGCTCACGCCGACAGCGGGAACTCCTCGCCCAGGGCCCGGAAGAGGTCCGTGTTGAGGGAGAACGCCCGCTTGCACTCGCTCACGATCCGCTGCTTCTCCAGGTCGTCCACCGGGACCGCGTCCAGCAGCTCGCGGTAACCGCGCTTGAAGGCGGCCGGGTTGGAGATCTCCTCGAAGACGTAGAAGCGGACGCCGTCGCCCTTGCGGTCGAAGCCCCAGGTCTTCTCCGCCTTGCCGCGGATGATCTGGCCGCCGGAGAGGTCACCCAGGTAGCGGGTGTAGTGGTGGGCGATGTAGCCGGCCGGCCAGGTGCGGGCGCACTCGGCGACACGGGCGGCGTAGGCCTCGGTGGCGGGGAGGGCCGTCAGGGTCGAGCGCCAGCCGGGACCCCGCAGGTGGGTCAGGTCCCGCTCCAGCGCGGCCAGCCGGAACAGCTCCGGACGGATGAACGGACCCGCGACCGGGTCCGCCGCCAGCGCCTGGGCGCCGGACTCCAGCGCCTCGTACACGAACCACAGCTGCTCGGTGTAGCGGGCGTACGCGTCCACGCCCAGTCGGCCGCCGAGCAGATCGCTCATGAAGGTCGAGGTCTCCGCCTCCACGTGCTGCTCGTGGGAGGCGGTGCGGATGAGGGTCGAGAAGGAGTCCATGGTCCGATCTTCTATGGTTAGGCTTACCTAAGTCAATGTCTTGCCGACCATCTGTCGGGAACCTCCCCTGCGCCGCGCGGGGGCAAACAAGGGGCCCGCCCTCCGGAGGGAGAGCGGGCCCGGGGACGTGAGGAGGCGGCGCTACGGCAGGGTCAGGATGTCCGCCCCCGTCGCCGTCACCACCAGCGTGTGCTCGAACTGCGCCGTCCGCTTGCGGTCCCTCGTCACGACCGTCCAGCCGTCGTCCCACATGTCGTACTCGTGGGTGCCCAGCGTCAGCATCGGCTCGATGGTGAAGGTCATCCCCGGCTGGATCACCGTCGTCGCGTGCGGACTGTCGTAGTGCGGCACGATCAGGCCCGAGTGGAAGGACGAGTTGATGCCGTGACCGGTGAAGTCACGGACCACCCCGTAACCGAACCGCTTCGCGTACGACTCGATCACCCGGCCGATGATGTTGATCTGCCGGCCCGGCTTGACCGCCCTGATCGCCCGGTCGAGGGACTCGCGGGTGCGCTCCACCAGCAGGCGGCTCTCCTCGTCCACGTCGCCGACCAGGTACGTCGCGTTGTTGTCGCCGTGCACCCCGCCGATGTACGCCGTCACGTCGAGGTTCACGATGTCCCCGTCGCGCAGCACCGTCGAGTCGGGGATGCCGTGACAGATGACCTCGTTGACCGACGCGCACAGCGACTTGGGGAAACCGCGGTAGCCGAGCGTGGACGGATAGGCGCCGTGGTCGCACATGTACTCGTGCGCCACCCGGTCCAGCTCGTCCGTGGTGACACCGGGCGCGATGAGCTTCGCGGCCTCCTCCATCGCCCGCGCCGCGATCCGCCCCGCGGTCCGCATCGCCTCGATCGTCTCGGGCGTCTGCACCTCCGGACCGGTGTACGGCGTCGGGGCGGGCTTGCCGACGTACTCGGGACGACGGATGTTCCCGGGCACGGAGCGGGTGGGGGACAGTTCCCCCGGTACGAGCAGCGACTGGCCAGACATGCCGGCGAGTCTAATTCAGCGGCGACGGGGGACCATCTTCAAGGCGAGGGCCGCGGAGAAGGCCGAGGTCGAGGCGAGACGGTGAGAGGAGACGGTCGTGCCCCTGTTCAAGAAGCGGACGGTCGGCAAGCCGGGCGAGTGGTTCTACTGCCTGGAGCACAAGAAGGTCGAGGAGGGCCCCGACTGCCCCGGCAAGGACCGCTTCGGCCCGTACGCCAGCCGCGCCGAGGCCGAACACGCCATGGAGACGGCCCGCGAGCGCAACCTCCAGTGGGAGAACGACCCCAAGTGGCACGACGCCAAGGCGACGGACGAACGCGACGACGGCTGACCGCCCCGGGGCCGTCACCAGCGCGTAGGGGGCGGCGCCGTCAGCAGGTCCGCCAGCCGGGACAGACGGTCCCGGAAACGGCCGGGGCCCCTGCGGGCCGGCAGGGAGTTCTCCCCGGCCGCAGCGCTCACCAGATGCTGCACGGTGTCCAGGTCCAGCTCGGAACCCTCGGGCACGGGCAGGGCCTCGTGCGCCAGCGCCGGGAGTTCCCCCGCGCCGGGGCCCAGCGACAGCAGCGTCGCCCCGGCCCTGCGGGCGTCGGAGATCCGCTCGAGCAGCGGGGCGGGCGGCTCCCCGGGTGCCACCACCAGCAGCGTCTCGCCCCGCCGCGCCGCCTCCAGCCGACCCGGACCCACCGCCAGGTGCGCCGGGTCCGAGGGGCGCGCGTCGTGCCGTACCAGCGTCGGGGCCAGCTCCGGTGTGCCCGACCAGGCGGCCTCGTCCGCCAGGTGCGCCGCCAGGTGCCACGGCTCGTACTCCGGTGTGCCCACGAGCAGCAGTCCGCCGCCGTGCGCCACCACCGACCCGCGCAGCGTCCCCGCGAAGTGCCGGGTGGCACCCAGCCACCCCGTCCCGGCGAGCACTTCCCGCAGCAGCGCGACCCGTACGGCGTCCATGCGGCCGCATCCTGCCCCAACCGCCCTCCCCTGTACCGGCGTTCGCCGTGCATTCGCCCGACCGGGGGACGGGCGCCCGCCGCCGCGTGACGGCGCTCACCCGGACCGGTGGCGGCGGTGCCACGGACGTAGAGTCGGCCCATGACCTCTACCGACAGCGCACAGCAGCCCGCCAAGGCCCCCGCCAAGGACCCCTGGGACCTGCCCGACGTGTCCGGGCTCGTCGTCGGCGTGCTCGGCGGCACCGGACCGCAGGGCAAGGGCCTCGCGTACCGCCTCGCCAAGGCCGGCCAGAAGGTGATCATCGGCTCCCGCGCCGCGGAGCGCGCCCGCACCGCCGCCGAGGAGCTCGGGCACGGCGTCGAGGGCGCCGACAACGCCGAGACCGCCCGGCGCAGCGACATCGTGATCGTCGCCGTGCCGTGGGAAGGCCACGGCAAGACGCTCCAGTCCCTGCGCGAGGAACTGGCCGGCAAGCTCGTCGTCGACTGCGTCAACCCGCTCGGCTTCGACAAGCAGGGCGCCTACGCCCTCAAGCCCGAGGAGGGCAGCGCCGCCCAGCAGGCCGCCGCGCTGCTCCCGGACTCCCGGGTCACCGCCGCCTTCCACCACCTGTCGGCCGTCCTGCTCCAGGACCCGGAGATCGACGAGATCGACACCGACGTGATGGTGCTCGGCGAGGTCCGCGCCGACGTGGAGATCGTGCAGGCGCTGGCCGGGCGCATCCCCGGCATGCGGGGCATCTTCGCCGGGCGGTTGCGAGGCGCCCACCAGGTGGAGTCCCTGGTCGCCAACCTGATCTCCGTCAACCGCCGCTACAAGGCACACGCCGGGCTCCGCGTCACGGACGTATGAGGCGATGGGGGACACTGGAGGCCGTAGCAGTGCCTCAGCAGTGTCCCCCGACAGGAGCCCGCAGCCATGCCCCGCCTCGCCCTCTACGCCCTCCTCGTGTGCCTCCTCGCCGTGGCCGCGGCCGTCGTCTCCTTCGTCCGGGGCAGTGTGCTCATCGGCGTCGTGTGGGTGCTGCTGGCGGGCCTGTCGTCCAACATGACCTGGTACTACGTGAAGCGGGGGCGGGCCGGGGCGGGCGAGGGCCCCGTCACGGACTGACCGAGCAGATTCCGCTGGTGTCGCTCCAGAAGCGGAACAGGTCGTAACCGCAGTACGTCTCCACCTCGTGGATCCCCAGGGATCCCAGCAGCGAGTCGACGACGCCGAAGAACGCCCCGTTCACCTCGGGCACCCACAGCAGCGCGAACACGAACAGCAGACCGAACGGCGCGAACGGCTCCACCTGCCGCCGCACCTGGTGCGACAGCCACGGCTCCAGGACCCCGTAGCCGTCCAGACCGGGCACCGGCAGGAAGTTCAGGATCGCCGCCGTCACCTGGAGCAGCGCCAGGAACGCCAGCGCGAACCGGAAGTCCGCCGGCACGCCGTCCAGCGCGTCCAGCCAGAACGGGGCCGTGCACACGAGCGCGAACAGCACGTTCGTCAGCGGTCCCGCCGCCGAGATCAGGCTGTGCCGCCACCGCCCCCGGATCCGCCCGCGCTCGATGAACACGGCACCGCCCGGCAGGCCGATCCCGCCCATGATCACGAACACCACGGGGAGCACGATGCTCAGCAGGGCATGGGTGTACTTCACCGGGTTCAGCGTGAGGTAGCCCTTGGCACCGACCGAGATGTCGCCGCTGTGCAGCGCGGTGCGGGCGTGCGCGTACTCGTGCAGGCACAGGGAGACGACCCAGGCGGACGTCACGAACAGGAACACCGCCAGGCCCGGCTGCCCGGCGAACCCGGTCCAGGTGGCCCACCCGGTGACCGCCGTCACGGCCAGGATCCCCAGGAAGACCGGACTGATCCTCCGGTCGCTGTGACGGGCGGCGGCGGTGCTCATGGAACTCCCTGGACTCTGTCGGGACGCACGGGGACACGGCGGGGGAGTGCCCGACGGTACCGGGCCCACCGGGAGAACGTCCCGCGCCGGCGACCGGTTCCGTGCGGACCCGCGGACGCCGGCCGGCGTCCGCGGGTCCGCACGGAACCGGTCGCCCGGCCGGCCCGCACCCCCGACCGCCGCCTCCGGCGGGCGGCGCCGGATCTGCCGCCCCGCGACCGGAAACGCCCCGCCGCCCCGCGACCGGAAACGCCCCGCCGCCCCGCGACCGGAAACGCCCCGCCACCCCGGCCGACCCCTGTGACCGCCGCGGCCGGTACCGGAGAGAATGACCCCGTGCGCTATCGCATCCTCGGCACCACCCAGGCACTCCGTCCCGACGGCACCGTCGTCCCCGTCGGCGGGGCGCGGCTGCGCGCGCTGCTGACCGTGCTCGCCCTGCGGACCGGGCGCACGGTCCCCGTGGGGCTCCTGGTCGACGAGGTGTGGGACGGCGATCCGCCGGCCGACGCCACCGGTGCGCTGCAGGCCCTGGTCGGCCGGCTGCGCCGGGCGCTCGGCGCGGACGCGGTCGCGTCCGCCGACGGCGGCTACCGGCTGACCGCCGCGCCCGACGACGTCGACCTGCACCGCTTCGAGCGACTGGCCGGCGAGGGACTGCGCGCCCTGGCCGACGGCGACCCCGCGAAGGCCGCCGCCGTCCTGGACGACGCCCTCGCCCTGTGGCCCGCCGGCGCCGCCCTGTCCGGACTGCCCGACCGCACCGCCGAGGCGGCCCGCGCCGAAACCCGGCACCTGGACGCGCTGCGCGCCCGGCACACCGCCGCCCTCGCCCTGGGTGACGCCGAGCAGTCCCTGCCCGAGCTGACCGCGCTGTGCGACCGCCGCCCCCTCGACGAACCCCTCCAGGCGCTGCGGCTGCGCGCCCTGCGCGACACCGGCCGCACCGCCGAGGCGCTGGCCGCCTACGAGGCCGTACGACGCCTGCTCGCCGACCGCCTCGGTTCCGATCCCGGGACCGAACTGCGCGCGCTGCACGCGGAGTTGCTGCGACCGGGGCCGGAGCCGGCCGCTCCCGGCGCGCCGCGGGACGTGCCGCCCGGCAATCTGCGGGCCCGGCTGACCTCGTTCGTCGGCCGGGAGCGCGACATCGAGACCATTCGCGCCGACCTCGCCGCCGCCCGGCTCGTCACCCTCCTCGGGCCCGGTGGGGCGGGCAAGACCCGGCTCTCCCAGGAGGCCGCGGAGACGGTGCGGCAGGTCACCCCGGACGGCGTGTGGCTGGCCGAACTCGCCCCGGTCGACGACCCCGACGCCGTACCCGAGGCGGTGCTCACCGCCGTCGGCGCCCGCGAGACCGTCCTGTACGGTGCCGGCGCCGAGAGCATGCGGGCCGTCACCGACCGGCACGCCGACCCCGTGGAACGGCTCGCCGAGCACTGCGGCCCCCGCCGCATGCTGCTGATCCTGGACAACTGCGAACACGTCGTCGACGCCGCCGCCCACCTCGTCGAGACGCTGCTGGAACGCTGCCCCGGCCTCACCGTGCTCGCCACCAGCCGTGAACCCCTGGGCGTGCGCGGGGAGTTGCTGCGTCCGGTGGAGCCGCTGCCGGAACCGTTCGCGCTGCGGCTGCTCGCCGACCGGGGGGCCGTCGCCCGCCCGGGCTTCTCCACGCGGGACGATCCGGAGGCGTGCGCCGAGATCTGCCGCCGTCTCGACGGACTGCCGCTCGCCATCGAACTGGCCGCCGCCAGGCTGCGGATGCTCACCCCCCGCCAGATCGCCGACCGCCTCGACGACCGCTTCCGGCTGCTCACCTCCGGCAGCCGCACCGCCCTGCCCCGGCAGCAGACCCTGCGGGCCGTCGTCGACTGGTCCTGGGACCTGCTCGACGAGGACGAACGCGACGTCCTGTGCCGTCTGTCGGTCTTCGCGGGCGGCTGCGACCTCGTCGCCGCCGAGGCCGTCTGCGGACCGGCCGCACTCGGGGCACTCGGCTCCCTCGTCGACAAGTCCCTCGTGGTGGCCGCCGTCTCCGGCGGCGGCGAGATGCGCTACCGCCTCCTGGAGACCGTCGCCGAGTACGCCGGGGAACGCCTGGACGAGTCCGGCCGCCGCCCGCGGGCGGAGCGGGCCCACCTGACCTACTACCGCGAACTCGCCCGCACCACCGAGCCGATGCTGCGCGGCCCGCGCCAGCCGGCCGCCATCGCGCTGCTGGAACGCGAGTACGAGAACGTGCGCACGGCCCTGCGCCACGCCGTCGCCCTGCGCGACGAGCAGGAGGCCCTGTGCATCACGCTGTCGCTCACCTGGTACTGGCAGATGCGCGATCTGCGCATCGAGGCCCGCAACTGGTGCTCGGAGGTGATGGCCCTGGCCCCCGACCCGTTCGCCGAACCGGTCCGGCCCGCCGCCCCGCTGTGGCAGCGCTGCACCGACGCCCCGCCTCCCATGACCGGAGAGGTCCTCGCCGAGGCCCGGCGCGGGGTGCACCTCGCCCATCTGGCGCACATGGACACGGAACTGGACGACTGGCAGACCCCGCAGGCGCAGCACAAGCTCCGTCTCGTCGGCGCGACCTACGAACCGGGCATGCCGCAGGTCTGCCGGCCGCCGGGCCTGCTGTGGGTGTTCGCCGTGATGCTCACCGGCGACATGGACCGGCTGCGCCACGTGGTCGACGAGGCGATCCGCACCTGCCGGGCGAACCCCGGGTTCGAGTGGGAGCTGGCCTGCAACCTCCAACTGCGCGCCAACTTCCTCGCCAACCGCAGCGACTGGGCCGGTGACGCCCGCCGCGACGCCGACGAGGCCCTGGAGATCCACCGCGGGCTCGGCGACACCTGGGGCATCGCCGAGGCCCTGACCGCGCGCGGCGAGGCCCGCGAGCGGGCCGGCGCGTACCAGGAGGCCGCCGCGGACTTCGAGGCGGCGATCGAGTGCGCGGGCCGCCTAGGCGCCCGCGCCCACGGGGCCGTGCTCACCGCCCGCCTGGGCAGCGCGCTGCTGGAGGCGGGTGACCCGGAGCGCGGTGAGCGGCTGCTGCGCGGGGTCATCGAGGACTCGCGGGGCCGGCACACCGAGGCCCTGCCCGCCGCCCGGCTGTTCCTGACCGGCTGGCTCTGCTCGACCGGGCGCACGGCGGAGGCGCGCGAGCATCTGCGCGCCCTGCGCGAGGAGTTCGTCATCGCGCACTACGTCGTCTTCGACGCCTTCATCCTCGGTGCCGAGGGCTGGCTGGAGGTGGCCGAGGGCAACGACGAGCAGGCCCTGGTGGTCGTCCGGGCGGCGGTCCGGCAGGCGGGCGACCCCCTGGCCGCCGCCATGGCGCCGCACATGCGTGCCGCGTACCTCACCCTGGGCGCGGTCGCCCTCGCCGGACTCGACGCCGGGCGGCACGCCCGGGACGCGGCCCGCTGCGTCGGCGCCGCCGACTCCTGGCTGCCGCCCGGGCACCGCGCCGGGCTGGTGGAACGCGAGGTGCGCGAACGCGCGGAGGCGCGCGCCCGGGCGGTCCTCGGCGACACGGCGTACGAGACCGCGTACGCGGAGGGCGCCGGCCTCTCCGAGGAGGAGGCCGTCGCCCTGCTCGAACCCGCGTGATCAGGTCTTCGTACGGAACTTGTGGATGGCGACCGGCGCCATCACCGCGGTGATCCCCACCGACCAGGCCAGCGTCATCCACAGGTCCTGCGCGACCGGGCCGCCCACCATCAGTCCGCGGGCGGCGTCGGCCAGGGAGGACAGCGGGTTGTACTCGGTGAAGCTCCGCAGCCAGCCCGGCATCGACTGCGGCGGCGCGAAGATGGACGAGCCGAACTGCAGCGGCATCAGCACCAGGAAGCCCATGGCCTGCACCGACTGGGCGTTCTTCATCACCACACCCAGGGTGAGGAAGACCCACATCAGCGCCGACCCGAACACCGCGGACAGTCCCACGGCGGCGAACAGCCCCGGCCAGTCGGTGATGTCGAACCCGACCAGCACCCCGACGACCATGAGGATCGCCGTGGCGATCAGCATCCGCATCATCTCGACCGAGATCTTCGCGAACAGCACCGAGCCGCGTCCGATCGGCAGCGACCGGAAGCGGTCCATGACCCCGGTGTTGAAGTCCTGGTTGAACCCCGTCCCCACCCCCTGGGCCATGTTCATGCCCATCATGGCCATCAGGCCGGGCACGATGTACTGCACGTAGGCGTCCTGCCCGCCGCCCAGCGACTGCCCGATGGAGCCGCCGAAGACGTACACGAACAGCAGGGTGAAGACGATCGGGAACAGCACGGCGTCGAACATCGACTCCGGGTCCTGCCGGATCCACAGCAGGTTGCGGCGCACCAGTGCGCTGGTGTGCCGCACATGGGCGCGCAGCGGGATGCGCCCGTCGGCGCGGAGACCGGTGACGGCGGCGCCGGCCGTGGCGGTGGTGGTGGTGGCGCTCATACGGCGACGACCTCCTCGGGGGTCTCGGCGGGCACGGCGTCCTGCGGGGCACTGGCACGGTGGCCGGTGAGGGACAGGAACACCTCGTCCAGGCTGGGCAGTTCGGTGGTGAGGGAGCTGAGCGTGATCCCGTGCGCGGTGACCGCGCCGATCACGGCGGTGAGCTGCTCGTCGCTCAGCACCGGTACCAGCACGGCACCCCGCTCGGTGTCCACGGTGGTGGTGGCGAGCCCGGTGATGCCGAGGGCGTCGAGCGCCTCGGCCAGCGGGCGCAGCCGCAGCGGGTCGGCCGGGCGGATGCGCAGCGTGCGGCCGCCGACCCTGGCCTTCAGCTGCTCGATGCCGCCGCTCGCGATGACCTTGCCCCGGTCCACCACGGTCAGCTCGGAGGCGAGCTGCTCGGCCTCCTCCATGTACTGGGTGGTCAGCAGTACCGTCACCCCGTCCCCGACCAGCCGCTTGACCTCGTCCCACACCTCGTTGCGGGTACGGGGGTCGAGGCCGGTGGTCGGCTCGTCCAGGAACAGCACGGCGGGCCGGCCGATCATCGAGGCGGCCAGGTCGAGGCGCCGCCGCATCCCGCCGGAGTAGGTGGCCGCCGGCCGCCGTGCCGCCTCGGTGAGCGAGAACCGCTCCAGCAGCTCGTCGGCACGGGCCCGTGCCTCCTTGCGGGGCAGGTCGAGCAGCCGCCCGATCAGGTACAGGTTCTCCCAGCCGGGGAGCTTCTCGTCCACGGAGGCGTACTGCCCGGTCAGCCCGATCACCCGGCGCAGCTGCCGGGGCCGGCGGACCACGTCGTACCCGGCGACGGTGGCGTGCCCGGCCGTCGGCGTGAGCAGCGTGGACAGGATCCGCACCAGCGTGGTCTTCCCGGCCCCGTTCGGCCCGAGCACCCCCATGACGGTGCCCTCGCGCACCTCCAGGTCGACCCCGTCCAGCGCCTTGGTCTCCCCGTAGTGCTTGACCAGCCCCCGTACGGAAACGGCGCTCCCCGATTCCTTGTCGTTTCGCGTCATGCCGACGACTGTCCCAACGCCCGCCGACAAACCCCCGACATCCCGCCGACAGGCCGGCCGGCGGCACCGACAGCTCCCGGAGGCGCGAAGGGGTCGGCCCCGCCGACGGGGGAAGATCAGCGGGGCCGACAGGTGGTGCGGCAGTGGCTCGGTGACCCGAACGGGTCAGCGGCGGCGAAGCCGCTCAGTGCACGGAGTGCGCTTCCTCGGGGAACGTGCCGCCCACGACGTCCTCGGCGAACGCCTTGGCCGCCCCGCTCATGACCTCACGCAGGTCGGCGTACTGCTTGACGAACTTCGGCACCCGCCCGCCGGTGAGGCCCAGCATGTCGGTCCACACCAGCACCTGCGCGTCCGTCTGCGGCCCGGCCCCGATCCCGACGGTGGGGATCTGCAGCACCCGGGTCACCTCGGCCGCCAGCTCCGCCGGGACCAGCTCCAGCACCACCGCGAACGCGCCCGCGTCCTGCACGGCCTTGGCGTCCCGCAGCAGCTGCTGTGCCGCCTCCTCGCCGCGCCCCTGCACCCGGTACCCCATCGCGTTCACCGACTGGGGGGTCAGCCCGATGTGGGCCATCACCGGGATGCCGGACTCCACCAGCAGCTCGATCTGCCGGTGCGAGCGCTCGCCGCCCTCCAGCTTCACGGCGCCCACGCCCGCCTCCTTGACCAGCCGGGTCGCCGAGCGCAGCGCCTGCACCGGACCCTCCTGGTAGGAGCCGAACGGCAGGTCGGCCACGATCAGGGCGCGGGAGGTGCCCCGTACGACCGCGGCGGACAGCATGGTCATCTCGTCCAGGGTGACGGGCACGGTGGTGTCGTACCCGAGGTGGCAGTTGCCCGCGGAGTCGCCGACGAGCATGACCGGGATGCCGGCCTCGTCGAACACGGACGCGGTCATCGCGTCGTACGCGGTGAGCATGGGCCACTTCTCGCCGCGCTCCTTGGCGAGAGCGATGTCACGGACAGTGATGCGGCGCGAGCCCTTGCCTCCGTACAGCGTCTTGCCGCCGGAGGGGGAACCGGGTGCCGTCCCGGTCGGGGCAGCCGAAAGCTGCGTCATGGAACCGTCTCCCAACACGTCATCTCGAGGCGCCCTGACGGCGTCCCCGGACCACGTCCATGGTGGCACTTCGACCGGGCGAGGGCCAGAGGCAGCACCCGGGCCCGGCATCCGGGTGCAATATCCGGTGAGAACGGGGCACCACGCGCGCCTTACGAGACGGCGCCGTATCGAAAATCGTTACGCTGCGCCACATGACCTCACCTGCCGCCACCACCCCTGCCCGCCAGGTCCCGGAAGCCGTGCACCGGCGCCGCTGGGCGATCCTCGGCGTGCTGATGCTGAGCCTGCTGATCGTCGTCCTGGACAACTCCATCCTGAACGTCGCCATCAAGACGATCTCCACCCCGGCCCCGGGCGGCCTGGGCGCCACGCAGAGCGAGCTGGAGTGGGCGATCAACTCCTACACGCTCGTCTTCGCCGGCCTGCTCTTCACCGCGGGACTGCTGGGGGACCGGCTCGGCCGCAAGAAGGTGCTGATCGGCGGCCTGGCGGTGTTCGGCATCGGTTCCGCGCTCGCCGCGTTCTCCGGTTCCCCGGCCGAGCTCATCGGGTTCCGCGCCGTGATGGGGCTGGGCGCGGCGTTCGTCATGCCGGCCACCCTGGCCGTCCTGATGAACGTCTTCGAACGCGACGAGCAGCCGAAGGCCATCGGCATCTGGACCGGCGGCGTGGGCCTGGCCATCGCGATCGGCCCGATCACCGGCGGACTGCTCCTGGACCACTTCTGGTGGGGCTCGGTCTTCCTGGTCAACGTGCCCATCGTCGTCCTCGCCGCCGCCCTGATGCTGTGGCTGGTCCCCGACTCCCGCGACCCGAACCCAGGCCGGATCGACCCCGTCGGCGTCGTACTGTCCGTCACCGGCCTGGTGCTGCTCGTCTACGGCATCATCCAGGGCGGCCGGCTCGCCGACTTCTCCGACGCCACCGTGCTCGCCACCACCGGCGCCGGTCTCGCCGTACTCGTCGCCTTCGTGGTGCACGAGAAGCGCAGCGACCACCCGTCCATCGACGTCACCTACTTCCGCGACAAGGTGTTCACCGCGTCGATCGTCGCGATCACCCTGGTGTTCTTCGCCCTGATGGGGGTGACGTTCTTCGCGGTGTTCTACGTCCAGAGCGTCCGCGGCTACTCGCCGCTGGAGACGGGCCTGCTGCTGGTGCCGCTGGCCGTCGCGCAACTCGTCTCCGCGCCCAGGGCCCGCCTCGCGGTGGACCGCTTCGGCAACCGGGCCACCACGACCGCCGGCCTGCTCGTGGTCGCGGCGACACTGGCCGCGTTCACCGTCCTGGACACGGACACCCCGATCTGGGTCCTGGAGGTCGTCTTCCTCCTCATGGGCACCGGCATGGCGCACGTCATGACGCCGGTCAGCGTCCTCGTCATGCAGGCGCTGCCGCGGCAGAAGGCGGGCTCCGCGTCCGCGCTCAGCAACACCTTCCGGCAGGTCGGCAGCGCCCTCGGCATCGCCGTACTCGGCTCGGTGCTGTCCGCCGCCTACCGCGGCGGCATCGAGGACGAACTCGGCCTGCTGCCGCCCGCCGCCCGGCACGCCGCGGGCGAGTCCATCGAGGCCACCCTGGCCGTCGCGGACCGCCTGGGCGCCCGGGGCGAGGCCCTGACCGTCGCCGCCGACGAGGCGTTCCTGCACGCCATGCACGTCACGGCGCTGTGGGGGGCGGGCATCGCGGTACTGGGCGCGATCGTCGCCGCCGTGTATCTGCCCGGCCGCCCGCCGAAGCCCGAAGAGGGCGACCGGGGCAAGGAGTTGGTCGCGGCGGCGGACTGAGAGGAGAGAATCACCGCAGCCCACCGAAAGGATCCGACGACGTGAGCCCGTCCGGCACCGCCCCCCGCCAGGAGGGCCCCGCGCGGGGCCGCCCCCGCAGCGAGGCGGTCGAACACGCCATCATCGAGTCGGTGATGACGCTCCTGGAGGACGGCGTGCCCCTCGCGGAGCTCTCCATCGAACGCGTCGCCCGCACCGCCGGCGTCGGCAAGGCCACCATCTACCGCCGCTGGAGCGGCAAGGAGGAACTCTTCGTCGACGTCATGCGCGCCGCCGAGCCCCCGGACCCCGAACTCCCCGGCACCTCCGTGCGCGACGACCTGGTCGTCCTGCTGGAGTCCCTGCGGCTGCGCGGCCTTGCGGGCAGGACCTCGGCGATCCTGCACCACGTGCACGCCCAGATGAAGAGCAGCCCCGGCCTCTGGGCGGCCTACCACGACACCGTCATCGGGCCCCGGCGCAGGCTAGGCCTGGAGGTGCTGCGCCGGGGCCGGGAGAACGGCGAACTGCGCGCCGACGTCGACGTGGAACTGCTCAACGACATCGTCGTCGGCCCCGTCCTCGTCCGCACCGTCCTGCGCCCCGACGCCGACCTCCCGGACGACCTCGCCGAACGTGTCGTGGACACCCTCCTCCAGGGCCTACGCCCCGTCAGCGGCTAGTCCCCGTGCGCGTTTCGTCACAGACGGCGCTTTCACCACCCGCGCCCGGAACTACCCGAGCGTCCCCGTACGTCCTCGCCGGAGTACGGCCGCCGAGCGGCGGCGAGATCGGAGCCGATCATCCCCTAGGGTCTAACCGACACGGGGTGACGGTGTGCACGGCAGGTTGTGAGGCGACGGTATGGCGCAGCAGGCGTACGCGACGGAGACGGACGGCGGCTCGGGGCCCGAGCGCCCGGACTCCCCGTTCCGGCGCCTGATGGACCGCCTGGGCAGAGGGTGGCGCGGCGACCGCCGCATCTGGCGCCGGGGCCTGGTCCTGGCGGCCTGCGCGGGCCTGCTGGCCCTGGTCATGCTGGCCCACTCCCGCATCCCGAACCGGATCGGCAACCTCGGCAGCCTGGTCGAGACGTTCCTGCCCTGGCTGGGCCTGTTCATCCCGGTGCTGCTCGTCCTCGCCCTGGTCCGCAAGTCGGCGACGGCGCTGATCGCGACGGTCCTCCCGGCGGTCGTCTGGCTGAACCTGTTCGGCGGCCTGCTCAGCGACAAGAACGTGCCCGGCGGCGACCTGACCGTGGTCACGCACAACGTCAACGCCGACAACCCGGACCCGGCGCGCACGGCCCGCGACGTGGCCGCGGCGGGCGCGGACGTGCTGGCGCTGGAGGAGCTGAAGGCGTCGAAGGTCCCCGCCTACGAGTCGGCGCTGGCACCGACGTACAAGCACCACGCGGTGGTGGGCACGGTCGGCCTGTGGAGCAAGTACCCGATGACCGACGTGAAGGCGGTCGACATCCGCCTCGGCTGGAAGCGCGCGATGCGTGCCACGGTCTCCTCACCCGCCGGTCAGGTCGCGGTCTACGTCGCCCACCTGCCCTCGGTCCGGGTGAAGATGGAGGCCGGCTTCACGGCCCGGCAGCGCGACAAGAGCGCCGACGCGCTGGGCGAGGCCATCGCCGGTGAACCCCTGCCGAACGTCGTCCTGCTCGGCGACCTGAACGGCACGATGAACGACCGCGCCCTGAACGCCGTCACCTCCCAGATGCGCTCCACCCAGGGCGCCGTGGGCAGCGGTTTCGGCTTCAGCTGGCCGGCGTCGTTCCCGATGGCGCGGATCGACCAGATCCTGGTCAGGGGCGCCGAACCGGAAAGCTCCTGGACCCTCCCGGCCACCGCCAGCGACCACCTCCCGGTCGCGGCCCGCGTCAGACTCACGACACCGTCCGACTGAACGGCCCCCGACGGTGGGGGCACGGGGCGCTCCACAGCCCCGGTGCCCGCCGGCGCCGGCGGGGGCGTTCCCGCGCCCGGCGCCGCACCACCCACCCACCGCAGGCGCTACCCGAGCTCCCACCGCATGGAAAGCTGCGCCGCAGGCATACGACCGACCACCGTCAGCCGCCCGTCCGCGCCCCCTCGCGCCACCCGTTGGTGATCGGCAGACGGCGGTCCTTGCCGAACCCCTTCGGGGAGATCTTCGTGCCCGGCGGGTACTGCCGCCGCTTGTACTCCGCCCGGTCCACCATCCGCAACGTCTTCGCCACCAGCTCCGCGTCGAACCCGGCCGCGACGATCTCGTCGGCCCCCCGGTCCCGGTCCACGTACAGCGCCAGGATCGCGTCCAGCACCGGATAGTCCGGCAGCGAGTCCGTGTCCACCTGTCCCGGCCGCAGCTCCGCGCTCGGCGGCTTGGAGATCGAGTTCTCCGGGATCGGCGGCGTCTGCCCCCGCTCCGCAGCCGCCCGGTTGCGCCACTCCGCCAGCTGGAACACCGACGTCTTGTACACGTCCTTGATCGGCCCGTACGCCCCGACCGAGTCCCCGTACAGCGTCGAGTACCCGACCGCCAGCTCCGACTTGTTCCCGGGGGCCAGCACGATGTGCCCCTCCTGGTTGGAGATCGCCATCAGCAGCGTCCCCCGCAGCCGCGACTGCAGGTTCTCCTCCGCGAGCCCCGTCAACCCCAGCGACCCCATGTACGCGTCGAACATCGGCTCGATCGCGACGGTCCGGAAGTTCAGCCCCGTCCGCCGCGCCAGCTCCGCCGCGTCGCCCTTCGAGTGCTCCGAGGAGTACTTCGACGGCATGGACACGCCGTACACGTTCTCCGCGCCCACCGCGTCACAGGCGATCGCGGCGACCAGCGCCGAGTCGATCCCCCCGGACAGCCCGATCAGCACGGACCGGAACCCGTTCTTCGTGACGTACGCGCGCAGCCCCACGACCAGCGCGGAGTACACCTCCTCGTCGTCGTCGAGCCGCTCGGCGTACCCCCCGGCGGGCTCCGCCGCGTACGCCGGCACCGGCTCCTCGGACAGCACGAGCCGGTCGATGCGCAGCCCGTCGTCGACCACTCCCACCGGTGCGTCGGCGACGCCCGCCGGCAGCTCCAGGTCGACCACGACACACGCCTCGGCGAACTGCGGCGCACGCGCCACGACCTCGCCTGCACCGTCCACCACGATGGAGTCCCCGTCGAAGACGAGCTCGTCCTGCCCGCCCGTCATCGCCAGGTACGCGGTCGTGCACCCGGCTTCCTGCGCCCGCTTGCGCACCAGTTCCAGCCGGGTGTCGTCCTTGTCCCGCTCGTACGGCGAGGCGTTGATGGACAGCAGCAGTCCGGCCCGTGCCGAGCGCGCCGCCGGCACCCGGCCCCCGTCCTGCCACAGGTCCTCACAGATGGCGAGGGCGACATCCACACCGCGCACCCGCACCACCGGCATGGTGTCGCCGGGCACGAAGTACCGGAACTCGTCGAAGACGCCGTAGTTCGGCAGGTGGTGCTTGGCGTAGGTCAGCGCCACCTCACCCCCGTACAGCACGGCCCCCGCGTTCTGCGGCGCACCGGCCGGCTGCCCGTACCGGGGCTGGGCGGCGGCGCTGCGGTCGAGGTAGCCGACGATCACCGGAAGCTCCCCGAAGCCCTCCTCGGCGAGCCGCGCGGCGAGGGAGCGCAGCGCCGCACGGGAGGCTTCGACGAAGGTCGACCGGAGGGCGAGGTCCTCGACGGGGTACCCGGTCAGCACCATCTCGGGGAACGCCACGAGGTGCGCTCCCTGTTCGGCGGAGTGCCGGGTCCAGCGGACAATCGTTTCGGCGTTGCCGGCGAGGTCACCGACGCGCGAGTCGATCTGGTTCAGGGCGAGACGTAGTTGAGGCACGCGCCCCAGTGTAATCGTCAAACCGACACGATGTCTCGGAGTCCCGGTATCGCCACGGCCCTCGGCCCTCCGGAGCCCCGCTACGGCCGGCGGGCCGCGGCCCCCCGGTCCTCCAGCATCTCCGCCATCAGCGCGATCTCCGACTCCTGCGCCTCCACCATCCCCCGCGCCAGCCGCTTCTCGACCCCGACCTCACAGGCGCTCACGCACCCCTGCGCCATGTGGACCCCACCCTTGTGGTGGTCCGTCATGAGCTGGAGGTAGAAGATCTCCGCCTGCTTCCCGTTCAGCGTCCCCAGCCGCTTCATCTCGGCGTCGGTCGCCATCCCCGGCATCAGCGCCCCGTCCTCGCCGGAGGCGCTGTCGCCCATGCCCATCCAGGCCATGGGTGGCTCCGCGGACACCTTGGGCAGCTCCCACAGGTCGAGCCAGCCGAGCATCATGCCCCGCTGGTTGGCCTGCGTCTGGGCGATGTCGTAGGCGAGCCGCCGGACCTCCTCGTCGTCCGTCCGGTCCCGCACGGTGTACGACATCTCCACGGCCTGCTGATGGTGCACGGCCATGTCCCGGGCGAACCCGGCGTCCGCCGAGTCCGCGGCCGGTACGACGGTCGACGACCCCTCGTCCCCGGCCACCGCGTAGGTGATCGCACCGGTCGCGACGAGCGCCGTCACCGCGGCCCCCACGATCAGCGGGAACTGCCTCACTTGCTCAGTCCGTTGGTGCACGCGGCCCCGGGCTCGGGGGTCTGCTCACCCTGGACGAACTTCTGGAGGAACGCGTCCACGGCCGGGTCGTCCGCCCCGGTCACCGCACGCTGGTGCCCCCAGGCGGTCAGCAGCAGCGGCTCCTTCTGCCCGTCCACCGGGCTCATGAACGTGTACGGCGTCTTCTTCACCTTCGCCGACAGCGCGTCCACGTCGGCCTTGCCGGCGTCGCCGTTGTACGTCACCCACACGGCACCGTGCTCCAGCGAGTGCACGGCGTTGGTGTTGTTGATCTCATCGGGGTAGACGTCCCCGTCGCAGTTCATCCACACGGGGTTGTGGTCACCGCCCACGGGGGGAGTGGCGGGGTAGTCCACGGCCTTGGTCACGTGGTTCCGCCCCAGCTCGCCCTTCCAGGCGCGCACGCCGTCCTTGTCGGTGACGAACTTGCCCGCGCCCTTCGCGTCACTCGCCGTGCTGCCGCCGTCGTCCGACTGCGACTGGACGAGCACCACACCACCGACGGCGAGCCCGGCGACGACCGCCACGCTGGCGGCGATGACGAGGATCCGGTTGCGGCGCTCGCGGGCCTTCTCGGCGCGCCGCATCTCCTCTATGCGTGCCGTGCGTGCCGCGCTGCTCTTCTTGGCGGAGCCCATGGAGTGTCCTTCGGGGAGGCGGGGGACGAACGGATCAGCTGATCGTAATAGGGAAGGTGGGCGAGTCGTAGAGGGCACCGGAATCCGACCCGAACCGGAACCCGACCCGAACCGGAACCCGACCCGAACCGGAACCCGACCCGACCCGAAGGTCCGTGCCTTCGAGGGGAGGGGGACGTCGTCCACTGCGAGGGCGCGGCCGGTTCCGCCCCCCGCTGGGCATCTCGCCGCGACCGCGGGGCCCGGGCTCCGCGACACCCTCGCCCGTGACGCGCACGGACCCGAACAGGCAAGATGGACACCGGAGCGGTACACCTGTCGTGTGCGAGGCGTTCGCCCCGCCGCCGGTCGGCCGATCAAGGTCGGCAACGCGTATGAAACGCTGGTGTGGTGGGATGCCCGTGTGCCCGCTCGGACGCCCGCCCGCCTCCCGTGGCGCGGGCGCGGACAGGCGGCCTGACCGGCAAGGATGGGGAAGCGGAAGATGGACAAGCAGCAGGAGTTCGTGCTCCGGACGTTGGAGGAGCGCGACATCCGGTTCGTGCGCCTGTGGTTCACCGACGTGCTGGGCTTCCTCAAGTCCGTGGCCGTCGCCCCCGCCGAGCTGGAGCAGGCGTTCGACGAGGGGATCGGCTTCGACGGCTCCGCCATCGAGGGATTCGCCCGGGTGTACGAGTCCGACATGATCGCCAAGCCGGACCCGTCGACGTTCCAGATCCTCCCCTGGCGCGCCGAGGCCCCCGGCACGGCCCGGATGTTCTGCGACATCCTGATGCCGGACGGCTCCCCGTCCTTCGCCGACCCGCGCTACGTCCTCAAGCGTGCCCTCGCCCGCACCTCCGACCTGGGCTTCACCTTCTACACCCACCCGGAGATCGAGTTCTTCCTGCTGAAGGACAAGCCGCTGGACGGCAGCCGCCCGACCCCCGCGGACAACTCCGGCTACTTCGACCACACCCCGCAGAACGTCGGCATGGACTTCCGCCGCCAGGCGATCACCATGCTGGAGTCGATGGGCATCTCGGTGGAGTTCTCCCACCACGAGGGCGCCCCCGGCCAGCAGGAGATCGACCTGCGCTACGCGGACGCGCTCTCCACGGCGGACAACATCATGACGTTCCGCCTGGTCATGAAGCAGGTGGCGCTGGAGCAGGGCGTCCAGGCGACCTTCATGCCCAAGCCCTTCTCCGAGTATCCGGGCTCCGGCATGCACACCCACCTCTCCCTCTTCGAGGGCGACCGCAACGCGTTCTACGAGTCCGGTGCCGAGTACCAGCTGTCCAAGGTCGGCCGCTCCTTCATCGCCGGCCTGCTGCGGCACGCGGCGGAGATCTCCGCGGTCACCAACCAGTGGGTCAACTCCTACAAGCGCATCTGGGGCGGCTCGGAGCGCACCGCGGGCGCCGGCGGCGAGGCCCCCTCGTACATCTGCTGGGGCCACAACAACCGCTCGGCCCTGGTCCGGGTGCCGATGTACAAGCCCGGCAAGACCGGCTCGGCCCGCGTGGAGGTCCGCTCCCTCGACTCCGGCGCCAACCCCTACCTGGCCTACGCCCTGCTCCTCGCGGCCGGCCTGAAGGGCATCGAGGAGGGCTACGAGCTCCCGCCGGGCGCCGAGGACGACGTCTGGGCCCTCTCCGACGCGGAGCGCCGCGCGCTCGGCATCGAACCCCTCCCGCAGAACCTGGGCGAGGCCCTGGCCCTGATGCAGCGCAGCGACCTGGCCGCCGAAACCCTCGGCGAGCACGTCTTCGACTTCTTCCTGCGCAACAAGAAGCAGGAGTGGGAGGAGTACCGCAGCGAGGTCACCGCATTCGAGCTGCGGAAGAACCTGCCGGTTCTCTGACGCGCGCTCGCACACCGGGGCCGGGGGTCGTCGACCGCCGGCCCCGGCTGCTGTGCGGGCGCCTTCGCGGCACGGAAACGGAAGATCTCGTTCCGTAACGGTACGGAGCCTTGCCAGTCACTCGGGCGTGGCCCTACTGTCGCGACAGGAGCAGAAAGAAAGCGCTTTCTCGCCGATGGGTCCGGCTCACCCCGCCCCCTCTCATCGGTCTTACTGTCATGCCCATGACAGCGGCAGGACAGCAGCAGGCTCAGCAGCAGCTCAGTGCTCTGCACGCCCCCTCACCCCCTGACTCAGAGAACGGAAGGCGAAGACGAGATGAGACGATCAGTCGCCGTGCGGCTCTCCGCATTACTGGCCACGGGAGCCCTCGCCGCCGCGACCGGCGTGGCCATGTCGACGTCCACGGCATCCGCCGCGACGGGAGGTGTCACCGGCTACGCCACCCAGAACGGCGGGACCACCGGCGGCGCGGGCGGCCAGACGGTCCGTGCCACCACCGGTACCGCGATCCACCAGGCCCTGTGCGGCCGGGCCAGCAGCTCGACCCCGATCATCATCCAGGTCGAGGGCACCATCAATCACGGCAACACCGCCAAGGTGTCCGGCAGCAGCTGCAACACCGCGGCCGGCGTGATCGAGCTCAAGCAGATCAGCAACGTCACGATCGTCGGTGTCGGCAGCGGTGCCGTCTTCGACCAGCTGGGCATCCACATCCGGGAGTCCAGGAACATCATCATCCAGAACGTGACGGTGCGGAACGTCAAGAAGTCCGGCTCGCCCACGTCGAACGGCGGCGACGCCATCGGCATGGAGAGCGACGTCCGCAACGTGTGGGTCGACCACACCACGCTGGAGGCGTCCGGCGGGGAGTCCGAGGGCTACGACGGCCTGTTCGACATGAAGGACAACACCCAGTACGTCACGCTGTCCTACAGCATCCTGCGCAACTCCGGCCGCGGCGGGCTCATCGGCTCCAGCGAGAGCGACCGCTCCAACGGCTACGTCACGTTCCACCACAACCTGTACCAGAACATCGACTCCCGTGCGCCCCTGCTGCGCGGCGGCATCGCGCACGCCTACAACAACCACTACAAGAGCCTGAACGAGTCCGGGATCAACTCCCGGGCCGGCGCCCGCGCCAAGGTGGACAACAACTACTTCGAGGACTCCAAGGACGTCCTCGGCACCTTCTACACCAGCGAGGCCGGCTACTGGCAGGTCAGCGGCAACATCTTCGACAACGTGACCTGGTCCTCCCGGAGCGGCGACAACAACCCGGCCGGACCGAACCCGACGTCGAACACCTCGGTGAGCATTCCGTACGCCTACACCCTCGACGCGGCCAACTGCGTGCCGAGCGTGGTGAGCCAGACGGCCGGCGCCAACAAGGGCCTGAAGGTCTCGGACGGCAGCTGCACCCCGCAGAACCCGGGCCCGACCGACCCCGGTCCGACGGACCCGGACCCGGACCCCACCGACCCGGACCCGACCGACCCGCCCACCGGCACCAACCTCAGCCTCACCGCGGGCGCCGACGGATCCTCCAAGGCCGACGGCACCAGCTACGGCAACGTCCGTGACGGCAACCTGAGCACCTACTGGTCGCCGTCCGGCTCGACCGGCTCCGTCTCGGTCAAGTGGGGCTCCGCCACCACGGTCTCCAAGGCCAACGTCCGGCTCGCCTCCGGCTCGGGCACCATCGGCTCCTACCGTGTCCTCAACCACGACACGGGCGCCGTCCTGGCCTCCGGCAGCGGATCGGGCGTCATCAGCTTCGCCCCGACGTCCCTGAAGAAGATCACCTTCGAGATCACCAGCGCCAACGGCACCCCGAGGATCGCCGAGTTCGAAACCTACGCGAGCTGACGCGTACCGGGGGCCGCTCTCGGGGCGGCCCCCGGGCCTCAGCCGGCGGTGCGCTCCACGAAGCTGCTCCACGCGGCGGACGTGAGCGTGAGCCGGGGCCCGTCCGGGACCTTGGAGTCCCGGACGGGCACGGTACCGGGGGTGGTCGCGACCTCGACGCAGTCGTTCGGGTTGCTGCTGTCGCTGTAGCTGCTCTTGAACCAGTTCAGTTCACTTCTCCTGCTTCCGAATCCTCCCGGACGATCTCTGACCGCCGGAGCCGGGGGCCTATCTCCCGGCCCGGCCCCCCAGCACCTTGTGCAGCGGCTCCTCCGCCCGTCTGCGGTACTCCTGGATCGCCCAGCCGTTGCCGTCCGGGTCGGTGAAGTACATGAAGGTGGCGCCGTCGGACTCGGCGTACCGGACCGGTTCGGAGACGTCCAGGCCCCGTTGGACCAGTTCCGCGCGGGCCGCCTCGATGTCGGCGACGCAGAGCTGGAGCCCCTGGTAGGTGCCGGGCGCGGGCGTGGCACCGGGCGTGGCCTCCCACAGGGTGTCGCCGAGGGCGATCGAGCAGCCGGAGCCGGGCGGGGTCAGCTGGACGATGCGCATGCCGGGCACGACCTCCTGGTCGATGTCGACGTGGAAGCCGACCTTGTCCCGGTAGAAGTCCCTGGCCCGGTCGATGTCGCTCACCGGCAGCGGGATCACTTCGAGGGTCATGTCCATGGAACTCGGCTCCTTCGTCGGGTACGGCGTCAGGAGAACCGCCACCGGGTCTGGCTGAACGGCTCTCCCTTACCGAAGCCGAAGACGGTCCGCGGCGCCACCGAGAACACCACGGCGTGCCCGGGACCGTGGTGGAAGTGCCCGTCCCGCACCTCGAAGTGCCAGAAGCCGCCGTACTTCGCCTCCCACGCCGCCGCCAGCTCGCGCAGCCGCGCCTCGTCGGCGATCCGTACGGCCTCGCCCTCCACCACCACGTCGTATCCCCGGTTCCAGGTGTTGGTGCCGGTGGTCAGCACGACGTGCGGGTTCTCCGCCAGGTTGCGGGCCTTGCGCTCCTGCGGGCCGGTGCAGAAGTGCAGCGCGCCGGCCGACCAGACCGCGGGGAGCGGGGTGACGTGCGGGCGGCCGTCGGGACGGACCGTGGAGATCCAGAAGAGCTCGGCCTCGGAGATCAGCCGCTCCACCTCCGACCAGGGCGGCGGACCGGCTTCCGGATCGCTGTAGCGGCGGTCGAGGCGGGTCTCGGGGGTGACGCTCATGGGAACTCCCTCGCGGATCGGCCGTCCTGCCCTCCTCCATCAGACCCCGCCCGCGCCGGGAACTCATCGCGGGGCCGCACCGCGCCCGGTCCGCGAGCCCGTCGCGGGCCGCCCCAGGGCCGCGGGCCCCCACTCCGGCTAGGCTCATGGCCGTACGACCCTGATCCGAGGCACGAGGGAGGCCGGGGATGACGTCGGCGCCGGGGCGCAGGAGCAGTATCTTCACGCGGCTGCTGCGGCACGGCTTCACCGATCCGTCCGCCGCCGAGCGGCTGCTCGACAGTGACGGGCTGGCGCCCGTGCGCAGCGACCCCGTGCTGCTGGACGCCCTCGGCCAGACCGCCGACCCCGACCTCGCGCTCCTCGGCCTGGTGCGGCTGCTGGAGGCGCAGGACGGGCCCACCGCCCACCAGGAGCTGCTGGACACCCTGATAGCGGCCAAGCCGCTGCGGGACCGGCTGCTCGGGGTGCTCGGCGCGTCCGAGGCGCTCGCCGACCACCTGGCCCGCCACCCCAGCGACTGGCAGGCCCTGGTCACCTACGAGCCGCGCGATCTCCACCCCGGCGTCCAGGAGTTCGAAGCGGGCCTCGCCGACGCCGGCGACCCGGTCGCGCTCCGCGTCGCCTACCGGCGCTGCCTGCTGTCCATCGCCGCCCGTGACGTCTGCGGCACCATCGAGGTCGCCGAGACCGCGGCCGAGCTCGCCGACCTCGCCACCGCCACCCTGCGCGCCGCCCTCGCCCTCGCGCAGGCCGACGCGCCGGAGGACGCCGCCCTCTGCCGGCTCGCGGTGATCGCGATGGGCAAGTGCGGCGGGCACGAGCTGAACTACGTCTCCGACGTCGACGTGATCTTCGTGGGCGAGGCGGCGGGCGGGGCCGACGAGGACAAGGCGCTGCGCGCCGCGACCCGGCTGGCCTCGCACCTGATGCGGATCTGCTCCGAGACCACCGTCGAGGGCTCCATCTGGCCCGTCGACGCCAATCTCCGCCCGGAGGGCCGCAACGGTCCGCTGGTGCGCACCCTCGCCTCCCACCTCGCCTACTACCAGCGCTGGGCCAAGACCTGGGAGTTCCAGGCGCTGCTCAAGGCCCGCCCGGTCGCCGGCGACCTCGCGCTCGGCGAGGAGTACGTCGCCGCGGTCCAGCCGCTGGTGTGGGGGGCCGCCGAGCGGGAGAACTTCGTCGCCGACGTGCAGAAGATGCGCCGCCGGGTGGTGGAGAACATCCCCGCCGCCGAGATCGACCGCCAGCTCAAGCTCGGCCCCGGCGGGCTGCGGGACGTCGAGTTCGCCGTGCAGCTGCTCCAGCTCGTGCACGGCCGCGCCGACGCCTCCCTGCGCAGCGGCACCACCCTCGACGCGCTGAAGGCCCTCGCCGCCGGCGGCTACGTCGGGCGCGCCGACGCCGCCCAGCTCGACGACGCCTACCGCTTCCTGCGCTCCATGGAGCACCGCATCCAGCTGCACCGGCTGCGCCGCACCCACCTCGTCCCCGAGGGGGAGACCGATCTGCGCCGGCTGGCCCGCTCCCTGGGCCTGCGCAGCGAGCCGGTCACCACCCTGACCCGCGAGTGGAAGCGGCACGGCTCCGTCGTACGGCGGCTGCACGAGAAGCTGTTCTACCGGCCGCTGCTCGACGCCGTCGCCGCGCTCGCCCCCGGTGAGGCCCGGCTCAGCGCCGAGGCGGCCCGGGAGCGCATGGTGGCCCTCGGGTACGCCGACCCGGCCGCCGCCCTGCGCCACCTGGAGGCGCTGGCGTCCGGCGTCACCCGCAAGGCCGCCATCCAGCGCACCCTGCTGCCGGTGCTGCTCGGCTGGTTCGCCGACTCCGCCGACCCGGACGCCGGTCTGCTGAACTTCCGCAAGGTCTCCGACGCGCTCGGCAAGACCCCCTGGTACCTGCGGCTGCTGCGCGACGAGGGCGCCGCCGCCGAGAACCTGGCCCGGGTGCTCTCCGCCGGACGGCTCGCCCCCGACCTGCTGATGCGCGCCCCCGAGGCGGTGGCGCTGCTCGGTGACGGCGACGCCGGGGGACTCACCCCCCGCTCCCGCGCCTCCCTGGAGCAGGAGGTGCTCGCCGCCGTCCGCCGCGCCGACAACGCCACCCAGGGCGTCACCGCCGCCCGAGGGGTGCGCCGCCGCGAACTGTTCCGCACGTCCGCCGCCGACATCGTCGGCTCCTACGGCACCGAGTCCCAGCCCGCCGAGGCCGACCAGGGCGCCCTGGTGGACCTGGTGGGCGGCGCGGTCTCCGACCTGACGGCCGCCACCCTCGCCGGCACGCTGCGCGCGGTGGTCCGGGAGGGCTGGGGGGACACGCTCCCCACCCGGTTCGCGATCATCGGCATGGGCCGCTTCGGCGGGCACGAACTGGGCTACGGCTCCGACGCCGACGTCCTGTTCGTCCACGAGCCGCGCGACGGCGCCGACGAGCGGGAAGCGGCCGAGGCCGCGAACAAGGTCGTCGCCGAGATGCGCCGGCTGCTCCAGGTCCCCAGCGCCGACCCGCCGCTGCTGATCGACGCCGACCTGCGCCCGGAGGGCAAGTCCGGCCCGCTGGTCCGCACCCTGAAGTCGTACGAGGCGTACTACCGGCGCTGGTCGCTGGTGTGGGAGCGGCACGCGCTGCTGCGCGCCGAGCACGTCGCCGGGGACGAGGAACTGGGCCGCCGCTTCACCGAGCTGATCGACCCGCTGCGCTATCCCGCCGAGGGGCTCGACGAGGAGGCCGTCCGGGAGATCCGGCGGCTGAAGGCCCGTATGGAGTCGGAGCGGCTGCCGCGCGGCGCCGATCCCAAGCTGCACGCCAAGCTCGGCCCGGGAGGGCTGTCCGACGTGGAGTGGACCGTGCAGCTGTTCCAGCTGCGGCACGGGGCGCGGGAGCCGGGCCTGCGCACGACCCGTACGCGGGAGGCGCTGGCCGCCGCCCGCACGGCCGGGATGATCTCCGAGGAGGACGCCTGCATCCTCGACGAGGCGTGGGTACTGGCCACCCGGGTGCGCAACGCCGTGATGCTGGTGCGGGGCCGCGCGGGGGACACCTTCCCGACCACACCTCGGGAACTGGGCGCCGTGGGACGCTACCTGGGGTACGGCCCCGGGCACGCGGGCGACATGCTCGACGCGTACCGGCGCACGGCGCGACGGGCGCGGGGCGTGGTGGAGGAGCTGTTCTACGGCGGGTCGTAGCGCCCCGCAGGGGGCGTCCCCGCATCGGCACGGAGATCCGTTCCCGCACCGGCACCCGGATTCAGCCCTGTTTCGGCACCCGGAGCCGCGGCGGGGCCTTCGAATCGTCCGGGGCGTCCAGGGCCTCCGGGGCATCCGATGCCCCCGGGGAGTGCGAGGCGCCCGTGGCCGGGGCGGCCGGGGCGTCCGCCGCCCGTTTCCTCCGCGCGGGCTCGGCCACCCGCCGGGGCAGGGCGTACGGCTGACGGCCGTACCAGAGCAGCGCGATCCCGTAGCCGACGGCCAGGCAGATCACCCCGCCCACCGCGTCCAGCCAGAAGTGGTTGGCGGTGGCGACGATGACGACCAGGGTGGCCACCGGGTAGACGAGGCCCAGCACCCGCGCCCAGGGGACGGTGGACAGGGCGAAGATCGTCAGGCCGGCCCAGAGCGACCAGCCGATGTGCATCGACGGCATCGCGGCGTACTGGTTGGACATGTTCTTCAGGTCGCCGGAGGCCATCGACCCCCAGGTCTGGTGGACCAGCACGGTGTCGACGAAGTCCTGGCCGTTCATCAGCCGGGGCGGGGCCAGCGGATACAGGTAGTAGCCGACCAGGGCGAAGCCGGTCGTGGTGAAGAGCACCAGTCTGGTCGCCGCGTACCGGCCGGGATGACTACGGTAGAGCCACACCAGGACACCCAGCGTCACCACGAAGTGCAAGGTGGCGTAGTAGTAGTTCATGCCGACGATGAGCCAAGTCACCGAGTTGACGGCGTGGTTGACGGACTGCTCGAAGGCCAGCCCCAGTTGCTGCTCGAGCTGCCAGATCCAGTCGGCGTTGCGCAGGGCCTCGGCCCGCTGCTCGGGCACCGCGTTGCGGATGAGTGAGTACGTCCAGTAACTCACCGCGATCAGCATGATCTCGAACCACAGACGCGGCCGGCGCGGGGTGCGCGGACGGAGCAGCGTCCGCCGCCCCGTCGTCTCGTCCGCGACGGGGTGCGCTACGGCCTGTTCCCGGCCTTTCAGCGTGGTCACGGTCGAGTCACCCATGGGCACAGAGTCTGCCAGAAAAGACGTCCCCCTCTGATCATCCCTCGGTCGGGTGGTACCCGCATCTTCTCCGCCCTAAGGACGATTCCGGTCCCCGGGGGCCGAAGCGGTCGAACCCCGCACCACCAGTTCCGGCATGAACACGAACTCGCTGTGCGGCGCGGGCGTCCCGCCGATCTCCTCCAGCAGCGTGCGCACCGCGGCCTGGCCCATCGCCGGGACCGGCTTGCGGACCGTGGTCAGCGGCGGGTCGGTGAAGGCGATCAGCGGGGAGTCGTCGAAGCCGACCACCGAGATGTCCTTCGGCACGTCCAGGCCGCGCTGCCGGGCCGCCCGGATCGCTCCCAGCGCCATCATGTCGCTCGCGCACACCACCGCCGTGCAGTCGCGGTCCATCAGCGCGGTGGCGGCGGCCTGGCCGCCCTCCAGCGTGTACAGCGAGTGCTGGACCAGCTCCGTCTCGACCGTCTCGGCCGCCAGGCCCAGTTGCTCCTGCACGGCGCGCACGAAGCCCTCTATCTTGCGCTGCACCGGAACGAACCGCTTCGGCCCGAGCGCCAGCCCGATCCGGGTGTGGCCGAGGGAGGCGAGGTGGGTGACGGCCAGCGCCATCGCGGCCCGGTCGTCGGGGGAGATGAACGGCGCCTGCACCTTCGGCGAGAAACCGTCCACGAGGACGAACGGCACGCCCTGCGCCCGCAGTCGCTCGTAGCGCTGCATGTCGGCGGTGGTGTCGGCGTGCAGTCCGGAGACGTAGATGATGCCGGCCACCCCGCGGTCCACGAGCATCTCGGTGAGCTCGTCCTCCGTCGACCCGCCCGGGGTCTGGGTGGCGAGCACCGGCGTGTAGCCCTGGCGGGTCAGCGCCTGCCCGATCACCTGGGCCAGCGCCGGGAAGATCGGGTTCTCCAGTTCGGGGGTGATCAGCCCGACGAGGCCCTCGCTGCGCTGCCGCAGCCGGACCGGGCGCTCGTAGCCCAGGACGTCGAGGGCGGCGAGCACGGACTGGCGGGTGGTGGCGGCGACGCCCGGCTTCCCGTTCAGGACCCGGCTGACGGTCGCCTCGCTCACCCCCGCCTGAGCAGCGATATCAGCAAGCCGTGTGGTCACAGGACCGGACTGTAGCTGCCTGTTCCCGCCTTGCCCACCGATCGGGCGCCTGGTGCGCGCCGTGGGACGGCCCGTCGCGGGCTGCTGGGTCATCGCGATCCCTCAAGTCGTGGTCGGGGTCCGGTCCGCCACGTCGTCGTCGGCGACCGGTCCGCAAGGGATGATTCCCCCGGCGGCAACGGATGGCAAGTGCTTGCAGAGTCTTGCACAACAGTCCGAACCCCTGCCGTACGGGCGGAAACCCGGGTCGCGACACGGTCGAGAACAGGTCACGGCGACATAACCATCGACCCCGCTTGCAAAACTTTTCTGCAAGGTCTTTCGGAAAAGTTCCGGCGCTGTTACGTTCACGTCGCCCGGCGGCTCCATCGGCGCAGTCGGCACGATTCGCGGGACGGCAGACGGGGCCGGACCCGCACTCACGGGCTTAACCCTCAAGGAGAACCTCATGCGGCGTGGCATAGCGGCCACCGCGCTGGTGGCGTCCCTCGCCCTCGCGGCGACGGCCTGCGGCGGAGACAGCGACAGCGGCGACAAGGCCGACGGCCCGGTCACCATCACCTGGTGGGACACCTCCAACGCGACCAACGAGGCGCCGACCTACCAGGCCCTGGTCAAGGAGTTCGAGGCCGCCAACAAGAACATCAAGGTCAAGTTCGTCAACGTCCCCTTCGACCAGGCGCAGAACAAGTTCGACACCGCCGCCGGTTCCAAGGGCGCCCCCGACGTGCTGCGCTCCGAGGTCGGCTGGACCCCCGCGTTCGCCAAGAAGGGCTTCTTCCTGCCGCTGGACGGCACCGAGGCCCTCGCCGAGCAGGACAAGTTCAAGTCCAACCTGCTGGAGCAGGCCAAGTACGAGGGCAAGACCTACGGCGTCCCGTTCACCACGGACACCCTGGCCTTCGTCTACAACAAGGCGCTGTTCGAGAAGGCCGGCGTCGAGGCGCCCAAGACGTGGGACGACCTCAAGAAGGCCGCCGCCACCATCAAGGACAAGACCGGCGTCGACGGCTACTGGGGCTCCACCCAGGGCTACTACGCCCAGCCGTTCCTGTACGGCGAGGGCACCGACATGGTCGACGCCGACGCCAAGAAGATCACCGTGAAGTCGCCGGAGGCCGAGAAGGCCTACGGCACCTGGCTGAGCCTCTTCGAGGGCAAGGGCCTGCACAAGGCCGACGTGACCGCCGACGCCTACGCCCACATCCAGGACGCGTTCGTCAACGGCAAGGTCGCCTCGATCATCCAGGGCCCGTGGGAGATCACCAACTTCTACAAGGGCACCGCGTTCACCGACAAGAACAACCTCGGCATCGCCACCGTCCCGGCCGGCACCGCCGGCAAGGCGGGCGCCCCGACCGGCGGCCACAACCTCTCGGTCTACGCCGGCTCCACGAAGGAGAAGCAGGAGGCCGCGCTGAAGTTCGTGAACTTCATGACCTCGGCCAAGGCGCAGGAGACCATCGCGCTGAAGAACTCCACGCTGCCCACGCGTGACGACGCCTACACCGACAAGGTCAAGGCCGACCCGGGCATCGCCGGCTACCAGACGGTCCTCTCGGCCGCCCAGCCGCGCCCGGCCCTGCCCGAGTACAGCTCGCTGTGGGGTCCGATGGACGACGAGCTGCCGCAGATCGCCGGCGGCAAGGAGTCCCTGGACAAGGGCCTGAGCGACGCGGAGACCGCGATCACCAAGCTGGTGCCGGACTTCAGCAAGTAACGCCCGTGTGGCCGCCGGACCCGCTTCCAGGAGGGGAGGGTCCGGCGGCCACCGGCCTGTGTGCCGTCCCCCTTGATCATCCAGAAGGTGCCGAACCATGACAGTCGCCATCGACCGCGCGACCGGCAAGCGCCGCGGTGACCGCGCGCCCCGCCCCGGGCCGGTCAGCCGCCTGAAGCGCGGATACCAGAAGTACTGGTACGCCTACGCCATGATCGCGCCGGTGGCGCTGGTGCTCGGCGTCATCGTGCTGTACCCCCTCGCCTACGGCTTCTACCTCACGCTCACCGACGCCGACAGCCTCAACTCGGCCCGCACCATCGGCGTCAACGAGATCGAGGCCACCTACAAGTTCATCGGCATCGACAACTACGCCGACATCCTGTGGGGCGAGACGGCCTACGACCGCTTCTGGTCCAAGTTCATCTGGACGATCGTGTGGACGGCGGCCTGTGTCGCCCTGCACTACGGCATCGGCCTGGGCCTGGCCCTGCTGCTCAACCAGAAGCTGCGCGGCCGCACCCTCTACCGGCTGATCCTGATCCTGCCGTGGGCCGTGCCGACCTTCGTCACCGTCTTCGGCTGGCGGTTCATGCTCGCCGACGCCGGCATCATCAACTCCGGCCTGGACTTCCTCGGCCTGCCGACACCGGCCTGGCTGGAGGACACCTTCTGGCAGCGGTTCGCCGCCATCATGGTCAACACCTGGTGCGGTGTGCCGTTCATGATGATCTCCCTGCTCGGCGGGCTGCAGTCCATCGACGCCAGCCTGTACGAGGCGGCCGAGATGGACGGCGCGAGCGCCTGGCAGCGGTTCCGCCACGTCACCCTGCCCGGCCTGCGCTCGGTCAGCTCCACCGTGGTCCTGCTCGGCGTCATCTGGACCTTCAACCAGTTCGCCGTGATCTTCCTGCTGTTCGGCAACACCGCGCCGGACGCGCAGATCCTCGTGACCTGGGCCTACCAGCTCGGCTTCGGACAGCAGCCGCGCGAGTTCGCCGAGTCGGCGGCCTACGGCATGCTGCTGCTGGCCATCCTGGTCGTCTTCACCTCCTTCTACCGCCGCTGGCTGAACCGCAATGAGCAGCAGCTCGCGATCTGAGGCAGGAGTCCCCATGAGCACCTCTACCGTCACCCCCCCTGCTCCGGCGGACCGGCCTGCCGACGACAAGACCCCCGCCCGCGGGTCCCGCCGGCGCGGCGAGGTGAGCCCGCTCGCGAAGCTCACCTCGCACGGCGTCCTGGCCGTGGCGAGCCTGATCGCGCTGTTCCCGGTCGCCTGGCTGGTCTTCCTGTCCCTCGGCCCCGACAAGGACGACTATCTGCGTCCCGGCGGCATCTGGGGCAAGATGACGCTGGACAACTACTCGTTCGTCCTGCAGAACACGAACTTCTTCGACTGGCTGAAGAGCTCGCTGATCGTCTCGCTCGGCACGACGGTCATCGGCGTCCTCGTCGCCGCCACCACCGGTTACGCGGTCTCCCGCATGCGCTTCCCGGGCTACAAGAAGTTCATGTGGGTGCTTCTGCTCACCCAGATGTTCCCGGTGGCCGTCCTGATGGTGCCGATGTACCAGATCCTCTCGGACCTGCAGCTCATCGACACCTACCTCGGCCTGATCCTCGTCTACTGCTCCACGGCGGTGCCGTACTGCGCCTGGCTGATGAAGGGCTACTTCGACACCATCCCGTTCGAGATCGACGAGGCGGGACGCGTCGACGGGCTGACCCCCATCGGCACCTTCCTGCGGCTGATCCTCCCGCTGGCCCGGCCCGGACTCGCGGTCGCCGCGTTCTACAGCTTCATCACCGCGTTCGGCGAGGTCGCCTTCGCCACGACGTTCATGCTCGACGACGAGAAGTACACCCTCGCCGTCGGTCTGCAGAGCTTCGTCAGCGAGCACGACGCACAGCGCAACCTCATGGCCGCCACCGCGGTCCTGATCGCGATCCCGGTCTCCGCGTTCTTCTACCTCGTGCAGAAGAACCTGGTCACCGGCCTCACAGCCGGCGGCACGAAGGGCTGATCCCCTTCGGGCAACGACTCCCGCGCGCCTGACTTGCGCGGGTAGGCGGCCGCGGTGCCCATCCGACCCCGCTGTCACCGCGGCCGCCTCGTCTCCCGCCGACCCCCACTCGCTTCCCCGACCGCACTCGTATCAAGGACGACATGAGCCAGCAGCACTCCGCCGCCCCGGCCCCGACCCCCACGACCGACGCGGCCGTCGCCACCGTCGCACGGCGCCGCGACTGGTGGCGTGACGCGGTGATCTACCAGGTGTATCCGCGCAGCTTCGCCGACAGCAACGGCGACGGCATGGGCGACCTGGAAGGCATCCGCGCCCGCCTCCCGTACCTGCGCGACCTCGGCGTGGACGCCGTGTGGCTCAGCCCCTTCTACGCCTCCCCGCAGGCCGACGCCGGCTACGACGTCGCCGACTACCGCGCCGTCGACCCCATGTTCGGCACCCTGCTCGACGCGGACGCGCTGATCCGTGACGCCCACGGGCTGGGCCTGAGGATCATCGTCGACCTGGTGCCCAACCACTCCTCCGACCAGCACGAGTGGTTCAAGCGCGCCCTCGCCGAGGGCCCCGGCTCGCCCTCGCGCGACCGCTACCACTTCCGCCCCGGCAAGGGGGAGAACGGCGAACTGCCGCCCAACGACTGGGAGTCCATCTTCGGCGGCCCGGCGTGGACCCGCGTCACCGAGCCCGACGGCACCCCGGGCGAGTGGTACCTGCACCTCTTCGCGCCCGAGCAGCCCGACTTCAACTGGGAGCACCCGGCCGTCGGCGACGAGTTCCGCTCCATCCTGCGGTTCTGGCTGGACATGGGCGTGGACGGCTTCCGCATCGACGTCGCCCACGGCATGGTGAAGGCCGAGGGCCTGCCGGACCTGGGAGACCACGAGCAGCTCAAGCTGCTGGGCAACGATGTCATGCCGTTCTTCGACCAGGACGGCGTGCACGACATCTACCGGCAGTGGCGTCTGATCCTCGACGAGTACTCCGGTGAGCGGATCTTCGTTGCCGAGGCGTGGACCCCCACCGTCGAGCGCACCGCCAACTACGTGCGCCCCGACGAGCTGCACCAGGCGTTCAACTTCCAGTACCTGGGCACCCACTGGGACGCCGAGGAGCTGCGTGCCGTCATCGACCGCACGCTGGACGCCATGCGCCCGGTCGGCGCCCCCGCCACCTGGGTGCTGTCCAACCACGACGTCACCCGGCACGCCACCCGCTTCGGCAACCCGCCCGGCCTCGGCACCCAGATCCGGCTGGCCGGCGACCGTGAGCTGGGCCTGCGCAGGGCCCGCGCGGCGACCCTGCTGATGCTGGCGCTGCCCGGTTCGGCCTACGTCTACCAGGGCGAGGAGCTCGGCCTGCCCGACGTCGTGGACCTCCCCGACGAGGTGCGCCAGGACCCGGCGTACTTCCGGGGCGCGGGCCAGGACGGCTACCGCGACGGCTGCCGGGTGCCGATCCCGTGGACCCGCGAGGGTTCGTCGTACGGCTTCGGCGACGGCGGCAGCTGGCTGCCGCAGCCGGAGGGCTGGGGCGAGCTGAGCGTCGAGGCGCAGACCGGCACGCCCGGCTCGACCCTGGAGCTGTACCGCAGCGCGCTCGCGGTGCGCCGGGAGCAGGCCGACCTCGGCGCGGGTGACGCGGTGGAGTGGCTGCCGGCTCCGGAGGGTGTCCTGGCCTTCCGCCGCGGGGACTTCGTCTGCGTCGCGAACACCACGGGCGAGCCGGTGACGGTGCCCGCGTACGGCCGGGTGCTGATCACCAACGGCGAGGTCGCCGAGACCGGCGGCGAGGCGAAGGTCCCGGCGGACACCACCGTGTGGTGGACCGCGGGCTGACGTCCGTCCCGGAACTTTTTTCATTGAAGTTGGTACGGCCCGCTGCCCTTTCGGGTGGCGGGCCTCTAACATCTGCGTTGCCGCAAGGTTGCTGAAGTTTTCTGCAAGAAGCTTCAAGCGACCCCGGCGGCATCCCCACACCCTTCGATGAAGAAGGAACCCCACATGGCACGCAGAACCCTCGCCGTGGCCACCGCACTCGCGGCAGCCGCGGTTGTCATGACCCCGACCGGGGCGCAGGCCTCCCCGCCGGGCAGCAAGGACGTCACCGCCGTCCTCTTCGAGTGGAACTTCGCCTCGGTCGCCCGCGAGTGCACCAGCACCCTGGGCCCCGCCGGCTACGGATACGTCCAGGTCTCCCCGCCCGCCGAGCACATACAGGGCTCGCAGTGGTGGACGTCGTACCAGCCCGTCAGCTACAGGATCGCCGGGCGGCTCGGCGACCGGACCGCCTTCAAGAACATGGTCGACACGTGTCACGCGGCCGGGGTGAAGGTCGTCGCCGACACGGTCATCAACCACATGTCCGCCGGCAACGGCACCGGCACCGGCGGCTCGTCGTACACGAAGTACAACTACCCCGGCCTGTACTCCTCGTACGACTTCGACAACTGCACCTCGCAGATCACCAACTACGGCGACCGCGGGAACGTCCAGAACTGCGAACTGGTCGGGCTCGCCGACCTCGACACCGGCGAGGACTACGTCCGCGGAGCCATCGCCCGGTACATGAACGACCTGCTCTCCCTCGGCGTGGACGGCTTCCGCATCGACGCGGCCAAGCACATGCCGGCCGCCGACCTCGCCAACATCAAGTCCCGCCTGACCAACCCGGGCGCGTACTGGAAGCAGGAGGTCATCTTCGGCGCGGGCGAGGCCGTCCAGCCCACCGAGTACACGGGCAACGGCGACGTCCAGGAGTTCCGCTACGCCTACGACCTCAAGCGGGTCTTCAACAACGAGAACCTCGCCTACCTGAAGAACTACGGCGAGGGCTGGGGCTACATGAACAGCTCCGTCTCCGGCGTCTTCGTCGACAACCACGACACCGAGCGCAACGGCAGCACCCTGTCCTACAAGGACAACGCCACCTACACCCTGGCCAACGTCTTCATGCTGGCCTGGCCCTACGGCGCCCCGGACATCAACTCCGGCTACGAGTTCTCCGACCACGACGCCGGACCGCCGAACGGCGGCCAGGTGAACGCGTGCTGGCAGAACGGCTGGAAGTGCCAGCACAACTGGCCGGAGATCAAGTCCATGGTGGCCTTCCGCAACGCCACCCGCGGCCAGGCGGTCACCAACTGGTGGGACAACGGGGGCGACGCCATCGCCTTCGGCCGGGGCGCCAAGGGCTTCGTGGCCATCAACCACGAGTCCGGCTCCCTGACCCGCACCTACCAGACCTCCCTCCCGGCGGGCACGTACTGCAACGTGCAGAACAACACCCCCGTGACGGTGAACGGTTCGGGACAACTGACCGCCACCCTGGGCGGCAACACCGCCCTCGCGGTGTACGCGGGCAAGTCCGGCTGCTGAACGCGCGCCGGCCGCGCCGCCGTTCACGGACGGCGGCGCGACCGGCGTCATCGGTGCAATTCCTTACCGTTACTTTCAGAACCCTTGCTGTAAAGCTTTCAACGGCGATAACGTCACGCCGACGCTCCGGTGACGTGGCCGAAACAGGCCGTGCCGTGGCGTGGGGTCGGACCCAATGAGCCGTACGCACAAGGAGTTCACGCCTTGATACCCAGATGGCCCGCGCCCCCGGGGCGCCGCACCGCACGGGGGCGGCGCGTCGCCGCCGTCACCGTCGCCGCGCTCGCCGCGGCGCTCGTGCAGCCGCTCGCCGCCCGCGCCGCCACCCCGCCCGCGCCCCCCTCGGACGCGCAGCTCGCCAAGTCGCCGGCGCGACACGACCTGACCCGCGAGCAGTTCTACTTCGTCCTGCCGGACCGTTTCGCCAACGGCGACCCGAAGAACGACCGCGGCGGGCTGACCGGTTCGCGCCTCACCCACGGTCACGACCCCACCGACAAGGGTTTCTACCAGGGCGGTGACCTCAAGGGCCTGACGAAGAACCTCGACTACATCAAGGGGCTCGGCACCACCGCCATCTGGATGGCGCCCATCTTCAAGAACCAGCCCGTGCAGGGCACCGGCAAGGACGCCTCCGCCGGCTACCACGGCTACTGGATCACCGACTTCACCCAGGTCGACCCGCACTTCGGCACCAACAAGGACCTCGAGAACCTCATCGACAAGGCCCACGCCAAGGGCATGAAGGTCTTCTTCGACGTCATCACCAACCACACCGCCGACGTCGTCGACTACGAGGAGAAGTCCTACGGCTACCTCTCCAAGGGCGCCTTCCCGTACCTGACGAAGGACGGCGAGCCCTTCGACGACGCCGACTACGCCGACGGCAGCCGCGCGTTCCCGCGCGTGGACGCCGGTTCCTTCCCGCGCACCCCCGTGGTGCCCGAGGCGAAGAAGCGGGTCAAGGTCCCCTCCTGGCTCAACGACCCGGCGATGTACCACAACCGCGGCGACTCCACCTTCGCCGGGGAGTCCAGCGAGTACGGCGACTTCTCCGGCCTCGACGACCTGTGGACCGAGCGTCCCGAGGTCGTCGACGGCATGGAGAAGATCTACCAGCGCTGGGTCAGGGACTTCGACATCGACGGCTTCCGGATCGACACCGTGAAGCACGTCAACATGGAGTTCTGGGCCCAGTGGGCCACCGCCCTCGACGCCTACGCGGCCAAGCAGGGCCGGGACGACTTCTTCATGTTCGGCGAGGTCTACTCCGCCGACACGGACGTCACCGCCCCCTACGTCACCGAGGGCCGCCTCGACGCCACGCTCGACTTCCCCTTCCAGGAGGCGGCCCGCCAGTACGCCTCCCAGGGCGGCAGCGCCAAGAAGCTCGCCTCCGTCTTCGGCGACGACCACAAGTACACGACGGACAAGGCCAACGCCTACGAGCAGGTCACCTTCCTCGGCAACCACGACATGGGCCGCTTCGGGACGTTCCTGAAGCAGGACAACCCCGAGGCGTCCGACGCGGAACTGCTGAAGAAGGACATGCTCGCCAACGAGCTGATGTTCCTCAGCCGAGGCAACCCGGTCGTCTACTACGGCGACGAGCAGGGCTTCACCGGCGCCGGCGGCGACAAGGACGCCCGCCAGACCCTCTTCGCCTCCCGCACGGCCGACTACCTCGACGACGACCTCATCGGCTCCGACCGCACCCACGCCGAGGACACCTACGACACGCGCTCGCCGCTCTACCGGCAGATCAGCGCCCTCGCGAAGCTGCGGGGGGCCCACCCGGCCCTGACCGACGGCATCCAGCAGGAGCGGTACGCCGCCGACGGCGCGGGCGTCTACGCCTTCTCCCGCACGGCCACCGGCAAGGACACCACCGAGTACGTCGTCGCCTTCAACAACGCCGGTGAGGCGCGGAAGGCCACCTTCGCGACCGGCTCCGCCCGGATGACGTTCAAGGGCATCCACGGCACCGACGCCACCGTCACCAGCGACGCCGACAAGAAGATCACCGTCACCGTCCCGGCGGGCTCGGCGATCGTCCTCAAGGCGTCCGGCCCGCTCGGGAAGCCCGCCGCGAAGCCCACGGTCACCCTGAAGGCCCCCGAGGCCGGCGCCACCGGCACCGTCGAGCTCACCGCCGACGTCGAGGGCGGGCAGCTCAACCGGGTCGTCTTCGCCGCCCAGACCGGCAACGGGAAGTGGCGGACCCTCGGCTCCGCCGACCACGCCCCCCACAAGGTCACCCACACCATCGGCGCGGACGTGCCCGCCGGGACCGCCCTGCGCTACAAAGCCGTCGTGATCGACTCGGCCGGCCGCACCGCGAGCGCCCTGGCCGCCTCCACCACCGGCACCCCGCCCGTGGCGGAGCCGCCCACCGCCGCCTCCCGCGACTACGCGGTCGTCCACTACAAGCGCGCCGACGGCGACTACGACGACTGGGGCCTGTACGCCTGGGGCGACCTCGCGGACGGCGAGGCCACCGAATGGCCGGACAGCCACCCCTTCACCGGCCGCGACGCCTACGGCGCCTTCGCCTACGTGAAGCTGAAGCCGGGCGCGTCCGACCTGGGCTTCCTCGTCATCGACAAGGACGGCAACAAGGACGTCGCCACCGACCGCACGATCGACCTCACCAGGACGGGCGAGGTCTGGATCGAGCAGGGCAAGGAACCCGTCGCCACCGAACGGCCCGAGTACCCGGCCCAGGACACCACCAAGGCGGTCCTGCACTACCACCGCGCGGACGGGAACTACGACGGCTGGGGCCTGCACACCTGGACCGGCGCCGCGCACCCCACCGACTGGTCGAACCCCCTGGAGCCGGTGAAGACCGACCCCTACGGCGCTGTCTTCGAGGTGCCGCTCGCCGAGGGTGCCACCAGCCTCAGCTACATCCTCCACAAGGGCGACGAGAAGGACCTCCCCACCGACCAGTCCCTCGACCTCACGGCCGACGGCCACGAGGTGTGGCTGGTGAGCGGCCAGGAGGAGTACCTGCTGCCGCAGCCCGCCGGCTCCGCCGCCGCCCTCGACCTGACCACCTCCAAGGCGGTCTGGATCGACCGGGACACCCTCGTCTGGGACGGTTCCCAGGCCGCCGCCTCCACCCAGCTCCTCGCCTCCCGCACCGGCTCCGTCAAGGTCCAGGACGGGACGCTGAAGACCGGCGACGCCCGCTGGCTGCGCCTGGGGAAGACGGCCCTCACCGACGCCCAGAAGGCGAAGTTCCCGCACCTGGCGAAGGGCACCGCCTGGTCCGTCGACCCGCGTGACCGGGACCGGGTGCGCGAGGCCCTGCGCGGCCAGGTCGTCGCCACCCAGCACGCGGCCGGCGGAGCGGTGCTCGCGGCGACCGGCGTGCAGATCGCCGGCGTCCTCGACGACCTCTACGCCACCGGCGCCACCAAGGCGCGGCTCGGCCCGGTCTTCCGCGACGGCCGCCCGACCCTCTCCGTGTGGGCGCCGACCGCGAGGAACGTGTCGCTGGAGATCGGCGACCGCACCGTCCGCATGCGCCGCGACGACGGCACCGGCGTCTGGTCCGTCACCGGCCCGCCCTCCTGGAAGGGCAAGGAGTACGGCTACAAGGTCGAGGTGTGGGTGCCCAGCACCCGGGAGATCACCACCAACACCGTCACCGACCCCTACTCGGTCGCCCTGACCACCGACTCCGCGCGCAGCCTCGTCGTCGACCTCGGCGACCGGCGCCTCGCCCCCAAGGGCTGGTCGTCCCTCGCCAAGCCGAAGGCGGTGCCGCTGAAGGACGCCCAGATCCAGGAACTGCACATCCGCGACTTCTCCGTCGAGGACCGCACGGCGAAGAACCCGGGCACCTACCTGGCCTTCACCGACAAGGACAGCGACGGCAGCAGACACCTGCGGGAGCTGGCGGAGTCCGGCACCTCCTACGTGCACCTGCTGCCCGCGTTCGACATCGCCACCATCCCCGAGAAGAAGTCCGACCGGGCGACCGTCGACTGCGACCTCTCCTCCTACCCGGCCGACTCCGCCGAGCAGCAGGAGTGCGTGGCGAAGACCGCCGCCAAGGACGCCTACAACTGGGGCTACGACCCGTACCACTACACGGTCCCCGAGGGCTCGTACGCCACCGACCCGGACGGCACCGCCCGTACGGTCGAGTTCCGCGAGATGGTCAAGGCGCTCAACGAGGAGGGCCTCGGGGTCGTCATGGACGTGGTCTACAACCACACCGCGGCCCACGGCCAGGCGAAGACCTCGGTCCTGGACCGGATCGTGCCCGGCTACTACCAGCGGCTGCTCGCCGACGGTTCCGTCGCCAACAGCACCTGCTGCTCCAACACGGCCCCCGAGAACGCGATGATGGGCAAGCTCGTCGTCGACTCGGTCGTCACCTGGGCCAAGGAGTACAAGGTCGACGGCTTCCGCTTCGACCTCATGGGCCACCACCCGAAGGCCAACATGCTGGCCGTCCGCGAGGCCCTCGACGCCCTCACCCTCAAGAAGGACGGCGTCGACGGAAAGAAGATCGTCCTGTACGGGGAGGGCTGGAACTTCGGCGAGATCGCCGACGACGTCCGCTTCGAGCAGGCCACGCAGAAGAACATGGCCGGCACCGGCATCGCCACCTTCTCCGACCGGGCCCGCGACGCCGTGCGCGGCGGCGGCCCCTTCGACGAGGACCCCGGCGTGCAGGGCTTCGCCTCCGGTCTGTACACCGACCCCAACTCCTCGAAGGACAACGGCACCGAGGCCGAGCAGAAGGCCCGCCTCCTGCACTACCAGGACCTGATCAAGGTCGGCCTCTCCGGCAACCTCGCCGACTACACCTTCACCGACACCAGCGGCAAGGAGGTCAAGGGCTCCCAGGTCGACTACAACGGCGCACCCGCCGGATACGCGGCCGTCCCCGGCGACGCCCTCGCCTACGCGGACGCGCACGACAACGAGTCGCTGTTCGACGCGCTCGCCTTCAAGCTGCCGAAGGACACCCCGGCCGGCGACCGGGCGCGCATGCAGGTCCTCGCCATGGCGACGGCCACCCTCTCCCAGGGCCCGGCGCTCTCCCAGGCGGGCACCGACCTGCTGCGTTCCAAGTCCCTGGACCGCAACTCCTACGACAGCGGCGACTGGTTCAACGCCATCCACTGGAACTGCGCGGCCGGCAACGGCTTCGGCCGGGGTCTGCCGCCGGCCGCCGACAACGAGGACAAGTGGCCGTACGCGGGGCCCTTGCTGAGTTCGGTGCGGGTCGGCTGCCCGGAGATCCGGGGCACCACGGCCGCGTACCAGGACCTGCTGAGGATCCGCACGTCGGAGCGGGTCTTCTCCCTCGACACCGCGGCCCAGGTGCAGTCCCGGCTCTCCTTCCCCCTGTCCGGGAAGGACGAGACGCCCGGGGTGATCACCATGAGGCTCGGTGACCTGGTCGTGGTCTTCAACGCCACCCCCGAGCGGCAGGAGCAGCGCGTCGGCTCCCTCGCCGGGAACGGCTACCGGCTGCACCCGGTGCAGGCGGCGGGCGGGGACGCGGTCGTGAAGACCGCGTCGTACACGAAGGGGACCGGCACGTTCACCGTTCCGGCGCGCACGGTCGCGGTGTTCACCACGGCCGGCTGACCCCGCGGGACGGTGCGGTTAGTGTGAGCCCTCCTGACCTTGAACAGGAGGGCTCATGCCGCAGATCACCGTCGACTACTCCGAGCGACTCGCGGACGGCTTCGACCGGCCCGCGTTCGCGCGGGACCTGCACACCGCCGTGGTGGAGATCGCGGTCGCCAAGCCGCAGGCGTGCAAGACACGGTTCCGGCGCACCGAGGACGTCGTGGTCGGTCCCGACACCGACGGGCACGCCCTCGTGCACGTCCACATCGCCCTGCTGGCCGGCCGCGGCGACGAGACCAAGGCCCGGCTCACCGAGGCCGTGCTGGACCTGCTGCGGCAGTACGTCAAGCCGTCCGAGGGGCAGACGCTGCACGCCTCCGCCGAAGTGCGCGACCTGGACGCGTCGTACCGGAAGTTCGAGGGCGAGTAGACCCGCACGGGCCGGCGGCGCGGGTCACGACAGGTCACGGCGGCCCAGCCAGGCCGGCCGCACCGGGACACCGTCCTCGTCCACCGCGGCGGGGCCGGACACCGGCCCCGCCGGCTCGCCCGGCTCGCCCGGCTCGCCCGGCCCGGCGGGGGGCCCGGCCGGGGCCGGTTCGGGGACCCGCGGTTCCCGCGCCCGAGGTGGCGGGGCGGGGGGCGCGTCGGAGTCGGCCAGCAGTTCCCCCACGGTGAACCGGCTGGCGAAGGTCTGCCACGACCCCTCGACGACGAGCAGGAAACCGTCGGCGGTCCGCAGCAGACGACGGCGCCGGGGACTGCCCGGGTGCTCCGGCACATAACCGCGCGCCTGCCGCTCCAGCTCCGCCAGCGCCTCCTCCCGGGACCCCTCGACCTGCGCCAGCACCCGCGCCACCGTGTGCTTGCGCTGCCCGATGCCCTGCGTCGTCTCGACGACCAGGGCCCACGTCGTCCCCGGAGTCACGGACCGGCCAGCGCGATGAGCCGGACCGCCAGGTCGGTGAACGGACCGTCGCCCGGCTCGTCCTTCAGCAGTGCGCGCAGCAGCGAGGCCAGCTCCTCGTCACGGGACGCGGCGACGGCGGCGAGCGCGGCGAAGTCCTGCACCAGCTGCGCCTCCAGCTCCTCGCGCGGCACCCGCCGCCCGTCCAGCCAGATCAGCGCCGTCGACTCGACGAGCGAGACCCAGGACCGCACGACCAGCTCCAGCCGGGCCGGCGCCGGGCCCACCACACCCATGTGCGACAGCATCTGCTCGTAGGCGGCCTGCCGTACGGAGTCGACCAGCGCGTTGGTGGCCGAGGACCCGACCGCCGGGCCGCCGCGCATCAGGGCGGCGAAACCGGGGCCGTGCTCGTCGACGAAGTCGAAGAACCGGGCCATCACCCGCCGCAGCCGCGATCCCAGCGGGCCCTCGTGCGGCTCCACGAACCGGGACGACAGATCCTCCGACGCGCGCCTCAACGCGGCCTCGTACAGGCTGAGTTTGCCGGGGAAGTAGTGATAGACCAGCGGGCGCGAGATACCCGCCCGCGACGCTATCTCGTCGATGGAGACCTCGTCGGGAGAGCGCCGGCTGAACAGTTCGAGGGCCACGCCGATCAACTGCTGCCGCCGCTCCTCCACTCCCATTCTGCGACGCGCCCCGGTAGTCATGCGAACACCTTACCGATCGAATTCGGCCTCGAACGGTCCGGACTGGCCGACGGTGTTCACGCCCTCAGCGCAGCCCGCCGACCGACCGCCCGTCCTCCAGTCTCCCCCGGAGGTCCGCCCGCGCACCCTTCGTGGCGCGGACGGTCAGCAGGTTGCCCGCGGCCGACCCCTCGACGCCGCCCGTCGCCCTCACCGACGCGGTGTCGCGGCTGCCGGCGGCCAGCAGGTACCAGCCGCCCGCCCCGGACCTCCACAGCACCCCGGCGAGCACCCGCGGCTCCCGCGCCCCGCACTCCGGCACGTCCTGCGCCTTCGCCGCCACCGCCCCGGACCGGGCGCCCGGCGTGCGGAACTGCGCCAGCACCCTGGACCCGCCGCCCCGCCAGGTCTCCGCCCGCGTGCACACCCACTCCGCCGACCCGGCGGCCCCGGGCAGCGGCTGCTCGGCGAACGCCCAGGCGTTGACACTCCGCACCCCCGCCGAGCGCACCGCGGTCAGCGAGCAGGCGTACGGTGCCCAGGTGCGCAGCGCCTTCGCGCCGGAGGCGTCCCGCGGTGACCCGGGGGGCCCCGCGGTCAGCCGGGCCGGCACCAGCTCGCCCAGGTCGGTCAGCAGCCGGGTGTCCGTGCCGTCGCTCAGGCGCAGCACGTTCCACGAGGTGCAGGGGCCCCGGCGCAGCGCGGGGCTCGCCAAGGGCGAGGTCACCCCGTCGACGAGGGTCAGGGCCATCGCGCCGGAGCCCGGCCCGCGCAGGTCCCGCTCGGCGGCCGCCCGCACCCAGGGGGCGGTCAGATAGCGGACGTTGCCGTCGGCCCGGCTCAGCACCACCGCGCCCGACCCGGCCTTGCCCGCGCCGTCGGCGCGCGCGAGGTCCAGCACGGCACCCTCGGTGCCCTCCTCCGGCTCGGCGTAGCGCACGACGCGCAGACCGTCGTAGAGGATCACCACCCGCGCGGTGTCGACCGTCCCCGCGTACAGCAGCTGGGGCGGTCCCGCGGGCCCGCCGGCCGGGGTGCCCGGGGTCGCCGACACCCGCACGCTCTTCCCCGGCCGCGCCCAGACGGCCAGCGCGCGGCGCAGCAGCGCCCGGTCACCGGTGCGGTCGCCGCGCGCCGGCCACACGGAGAAGTCGGTGCGCGCGGAGGTCCGCCACGCGGCGGGGGAGATACGGGTCAGCTTCCCGGGGTCCAGCGCGGCCCGCGCGGCCGGGCTCTGCGTGTACGGGGGAGCGGCGGCGCCGTCCGCGCCCCAGCCGCCGCCCGGCAGGGCGAGCAGCGTCCCGCACACCGCCAGCGCGGCCCCGCCGACCAGCGCGGCCTTCAGGTGCCGGCGGCGGCGCAGCAGGTCCGTCGGCCGGGCCTGCAGCGAGCACGCGTCGAACTCGGGGGAGTCCAGCAGCCGGTAGGGGTCGGGGATCTGGTCGGCCTCCGCCAGCGCGCCGTCGGCGTCGGTGACGCCCGCGGCCTCGAGGACCTCGCGGACGTCACCGTCCGGGAGCCGTTCGAGGCCGCGCAGCGCGTGGGCGGCGCGTGCCGGCCCGGACAGGGCCGACATCCGCTGGTCCAGGGCGAGTTCGTCGGCGCCGCCGGGGCGCGGGAACAGCCTCAGTCCCCACACCCGCGGCAGGGGCGGCGGCAGCCGGGCCCACCGGCGGCCGCCGGCCCCGCGCCGCAGCGCCGTCCGCACCACCTGGAGCCGGACCAGCGCGTACCCCGGGTCGTCGGCCCGGCCGGCCTGCTGGGCGGGGATCAGCGGCGCGGCGGTGCGGCCGCGGGGCAGCGCCCGCTGCACCAGGCCGTGCGCGGACAGGACCCGCCTGCGCCGGCCCATGGAGGAGGGCAGCACCAGGTAGGCGAGCCGGACCAGCCGCGGATAGTGCTCGACGAGGGCGGCCTCGGCCTGCTCGACGTCGACGACCGGACCGGCCGGGGAGGAGGGCGCGGCGGACTGGGCGGCATCCTGTGACTGCACGTTCAGCAGAACGAGCGGACGGGCGGATGGTCACCTGGCCCGGCCGTCACCGCGGATCTGAGCAATGCGGGCGCCGTATCCGTATCGGAGGCCGAGGGCCCCGGGCCGGGGCTCCGTGCGGCGTGTCGCCGTCACGATGTCGCCGTCAAGGACCGGAGGAACACATGAGGGTGACCCGACCGATGCTCGCGCTGACCGGCGCGGTGGCGGCCCTGGCGCTGGCGGGCTGCGGGTCCGGCGGCGCGGACGAGGACCAGGTGCCGCCCACCGCGACGGGCAGTCTGGAGCACCTGGCCGCCGAGGCGAAGTGCGAACCGGACATGCAGACCGACGCCGACACCATCCGCCAGGCGCTGTGCCGGAAGGGCGACGAGAAGTACGTCCTGGCCACCTTCGCCACCGACCGCGGCCAGCGCGAGTGGCTCAACACCGCCAAGGACTACGGCGGTTACTACCTCGTCGGCCGCAAGTGGGTGGCCGTGGGCGAGGAGAGGACCGTCACTGCCCTGCGGAGCGCGCTCGGCGGGACGATGGAGGAGGGCTCCGAGCACATGAACCCCGGTGGCAGCCACAACCAGGGCGGTCACCACGGCTGACCCGGCGGGCGCGGACGGACGGAGGGGCCGGCGGCGGGATCTCCCACCGCCGGCCCCTCCGTCCGTCACCGGACTACCGCACTACTGGCAGTCCTGGCCGCTGTTGATGCACTCGACCATCTGGTTCATCAGGTCCTCGTCGAAGAAGTTGATGAAGTCGTTGTGGTCGGTGATCGGCTTGTGCAGCTGCTCCGGGAAGGAGTCCACCGCGAACGGGTTCACGACCTGCCCGTCCTGGATCCGCGGGGCCGGGATGTCGTCGTACACCAGGCGGACCTGGAGCTGGGGGATGGCCTGGAAGCCGTTCGAGCAGGTGCCGTCCGCCTCGACGAAGTCGACGTGCGTGCGGTGGTTGGCGCTGTCGATGTTCTGGCCGTCCCAGCAGCTCTGGAAGGCGGAGGTCCGCACCACGCTGCTGCCCTCGGGGCAGATCGGGTACTTGTCCGTCACCTGCCGGTCCTCGAAACCGGTGCAGCTCCAGGCGGTGTTGGCGTTGTTCAGGCCGTTGGTGAAGGCCTTCGCGTCACCGGTGATGATGCGCAGCGCCCTCGGCATCGCGACGACATCGCTCGTGCGGTTGCCGACGAACTTCAGCTCCGCCGCGGACGGCGCCACGATCTTGCCGACGTTGCCGTCCTGGCCGCCGCCCGGCCGGCCCTGGTCGATGTCCTGCGTACCGTCCTGGATCCGCAGCACCGGCCAGAAGTACGACGACCGGTCGCCCTGGTTCTGGCAGGTCGTGTCGCCGCCCGCCAGGTCCTGGTCGCTGGCGAAGGCGGTGTTGGCCTGGTTGCCGACGTAGTCGTGCTGGTGCTGCGCGCCGTTGCTGACGCCCGGGGCGACGATCACGTTGTCCGAGTTGCGCAGCGCGTTCTCGTTGGTGCCGCACTCGGTGGTGAAGGTGCCCGTCGAACCGCCGTCGCCGTTCGCGGCCAGACCGTTGGGCAGGTTGCGGGAGTTCGGCTGGACGTCCTCGATCTTGACGAAGTCGTCCGCCACGGGCCCGTTCTGGGCCTGGCCGCCGTTGCCCTGCTCCCCGCCGTTGTCCTGGCCGCCGCCGTCGTTCTGACCGCCGCCCCCCTGGTCCTGGCCGCCGCCACCGCCGTTGTTGTCGCCCGGCTGGTCGACGGGAACACCCTGGCAGCGGGCGAACCGGCCGAAGTCGCGCGGCGCCTTGCCGCCCGCCCGGTTGATGTTGATGCCGATGCGGTCCAGCGTGGCCGTCCGCTTGGACTTCAGCGGCCCGAGGATGGCGTTGTCGACGTAGTTCGCGTCGCCGGCCTGGGCCTGGCGGGTCTCCGCCAGACGCGTGTAGGCCTCCGTGATCTGCCGGTCGAGCGCCGCCAGTTCCTTCGCGACGCCCTTGCGGGCGCTGCGCGGCACCTTGGTCAGCTTCTGGCCGACGTCCGGACAGTTGATCGTCGCGACCTGCGCGTTCCGCGACTTGGTCCGGTTGTGCTGACCTCCGTCCTCGTGAGCCGAGGCGTAGAAGTTCGCCCAGACCAGCCCGCCCCCGCCGAGCGCCAGGGCCGCCGCCCCGGCGGTCACCTTGGTCGCCAGCGGCATACGACGTTTTCTTGTGTTGCGTCCCATGGAACTCCTCTTGACCTTCCTTACGGGGGCATCCCATTGCGGGGCATCGAGCGGCCCGACAGGAGTGAAGCGGCTCCCTTGAGTACGCGAGCCGCCCCACGGGTGTTCAGCCGTCCCGCGAATCGATGGAAAGTCAGTACGGCCACAGGGGTTTCAACGGGCGCTGCACAACCGGCAGTTGTGGATCAGGCACCTGGGGTGAAGGGGTGGGTCCGGTTTCACCGGCCGTGGTCGAGATAGGCCAGAACCGCCAGCACGCGCCGGTTGTCGTCGTCCGAGACCTCCAGGCCCAGTTTGGCGAAGATGTTCGCGGTGTGCTTGGCGATCGCCCGTTCCGTCACCACCAGCCGGCCCGCGATCGCCGCGTTCGTCCGCCCCTGCGCCATCAGCTCCAGCACCTCCCGTTCCCGGGGCGTGAGCCGCGCGAGCGGCCGGTCACCGCCCGACTGCCGCGCCAGCAGCTGCTGGATCACCTGCGGATCCATCGCCGTGCCTCCCCGCGCCACCCTCCGCACGGCGTCCACGAACTGCTCCGCGTCGAACACCCGGTCCTTCAGCAGATAGCCGACGCCACCACTGCCGTCGGCGAGCAACTCCCGCGCGTACAGCTGCTCCACGTGCTGCGACAGCACCAGCACCGGCAGCCCCGGGCGCCTGCGGCGTGCCTCCAGCGCGCACTGCAGCCCCTCGTCGGTGTGCGTCGGCGGCAGGCGGACGTCGACCACGGCGACGTCGGGTTCCCGCTCGGCGAGCGCCCGGGCCAGCTCGGGCCCGGACTCGACGGCCGCGGCGATCTCGAAGTCATGGGCCTCGAGCAGCCGGACGAGTCCGTCGCGCAGCAGGAAGAGGTCTTCGGCTAGGACAACGCGCAAGGGATCTCCATGGTGACCATGGTGGGGCCGCCCGCGGGGCTGCTGACGGCCAGGACGCCGTCGAATGTACCCAGGCGCCGCTCCACCCCCGCCAGCCCCGAGCCGGCGCCGACGACCGCGCCGCCCTTGCCGTTGTCGCCGACCGTCACCCGCAGATGGCCGTCGGCGTGGTGCAGGTCGACCCAGAGGCGGTCCGCCCCGGAGTGCTTCACCGCGTTGGTGAGGACCTCGCTCACCGCGAAGTACGCGGCCGACTCCACCGGCGCCTCCGCCCGCCCGGGCAGCTCCACGTTCACCTCGGTGGTCACCGGCAGCCGCAGCGCCAGCGCCCGCACCGCGTCACCGAGACCGCGCTCGGCCAGCACCGGCGGGTGGATGCCGCGCACCAGTTCCCGCAGTTCGGTCAGCGCCTCGGCGGAGGACTGCCGGGTCCGCGCCAGCAGTTCACGGGCCTTCGCCGGGTCCTTCTCGATGAGCGCCTCGACCGTCCCCAGGTCCATGCCCATGGCGACCAGCCGTGCCTGCGCCCCGTCGTGCAGGTCCCGCTCGATGCGCCGCAGCTCGGCGGCGGAGGTGTCCACGGCGTCCCGCCGGGTCTCGGTCAGCACCCGTACGCGCTCGGCCAGTTCGGTCTGGTTGGACCCGAGGACGGCCCGGGTGAGCCGGAAGTGCGCCTGGAACGCGGACACGGCGTAGCGGTGGGCGACGACGAGCAGGACCGCGCCCAGCGCACCGGCGCCCAGCGCCGAAACCTGGTCGTCGACCGGGACGAAGCCGTACCAGTACGGCCCGTACTCGGCGTACGGGCCCCCGGCCATGGTGCGCCACAGCCCGGCCGCCAGTGCGAAGCCCTCCAGCGGGTAGAGCACCAGCACGGCCGGGAGCAGCGCGGTCACGAAACCCGCCGTCATGTCCACCGGCAGCCACCGCAGGTCCCGCAGGACCGCCGGGTCCCGCAGCAGGGTGAAGGTGCGCGTCCACGGGTTGGCGTCCTCGGGAACCGGCCGGTAGGCCGGGGGGATGCGCACGCCGCCCCACTCGGCCGACAGCACCCTGCGCCAGTCGGCGAAGGCCCGGACGCCGGTCAGCACCCAGGGCGTGGTGACGAGCCCGATCCCGACGGGAACGAGGGCGATCGACAGGAGGGACAGGGCGAGGCACAGCACGGACAGGGGCAGTGAGACGACCGCCAGCACGAGCCCCCGCCAGGCCGCGCGCACCATCCCCCGGGCCCTCGAAGTGGTGCCGTCGCGCTTCGTGTTGGTGTTCATGGACATCAGTCTCATCGAGCGTCCCGGCGCGGTCACTGGGCCGGGCCCCCCGCCCGGGGGGTGGTGCTGCCTACACCCCGTCCGCGATGCCCAGCACCTTCGCCTCCACCTCCGGGTCGAGGCCCTTGGACGTCCGGTCCGGCCGCCGCGGCGCGGTGCCGCCGATCTCCGTCAGCCACCGCCAGGTGTCGGCCACGGTCTCGGCGACCGGGCGGCACCGCAGTCCGGCCGCGACCGCCCGGGAGACGTCCGCGGAGTGCAGCGCGTCGTGCAGGTCGCTGCCGGGCGGCACCCACACCGGCAACTGCGTCCACGGCTCGATGCCCGCGGAGAGGATCGTCTCCGGCGCGGTCCACCGCAGCTCGGCCGGGCCGCCGGTCGCCCGCACACAGGCCTCCAGCAGCTCGCCCGTCGTCGCGTGCCCCTGCGGCGAGATCAGGTTGTACGGCCCGCTCAGCCCCTGCTCGGCCGCCCCGAGGATCCACTCCGCGAGGTCGCGGACGTCGACGTACTGCAGCGGCAGCTCGCGCGGGCCCGGGGCGAGGACGGGGCCACCGCGCGCCATCCGGTTCAGCCACCAGGGCAGCCGCCCCACGTTCTCGTACGGTCCGAGGATCAGCCCGGCCCGTACCAGCAGCGACCGGTCCGCGCCGAAGGCGTCCACGGCGGCCAGCTCCCCGCCCCGCTTGTCCCGCGCGTAGTCCGTGAGGTCCGCGTCGGCGGAGGCGCCCTCCACGACCGGTGCCCGCTCGGTGTACCCGGCGGGCGGGGCCCACGCGTACACCGAGCAGCTCGACACGTACACGTACCGTCCGGCGCGGTCCCGCAGCAGCCGCGCCGCGTCCCGCACCGCGCGCGGCGCGGCCGACCAGGTGTCGACGACGACGTCCCACTCACCGGGGTCCTCGTCGAGCGCCGCCAGACCGTCGAGCGCGGTGCGGTCGCCCAGCAGCGTCCGCACACCCGCCGGGGCCTCGTGCCGGCCCCGGTGGAAGACGGTCACCTCCCAGCCACGCCCCACGGCCGCCTCGGCGACCGCCCGGCCCGCGAACTCCGTACCACCCAGCAACAGAAGTCTCATACCGGCGACTCTGCCCGCCCGGGCGGCGGGAGGGAACGGGAATCTGCTGACGGCAGAGGGGCCGTGCGCGCTCAGCGACCCGCCGGCGGAACGTACTTGTAGCCGACCCGGCGCACCGTGCGGATCGTGTCCCGGTGCTCGGCGCCCAGCTTGCGGCGCAGCCGGGCGATGTGGACGTCGACGGTACGGCCGTCGCCGACGTGGCCGTACCCCCACACCGTGCCGACCAGGTGGTCCCGGGTGTGCACCCGGCCCGGGTGCGCCACGAGGTGGGCGAGCAACTCGAACTCCAGGTAGGTGAGGTCGAGCGGGCGTCCGTCCACCTGAGCGGTGCGCTGGTCCGGGTCGACCCGGACCAGCGGATCACCGGGAGGCCCGGCGGGTTCGGGTGCCGCCGCCGCGAACGGCGGCTGCCGGTCGGCGGGGACCAGCACCAGGTAGCCGACCATCGGGGGCCGCCCGGGCAGCACGGGCACCGCGTTCGGCGGCGCGGGCAGCCAGGTGGCGCCGGGCGGCAGCAGATCGGCGACCGTCACCACCTCGTCCCGTTCGACGGCACGCAGCCGTGGCGGGGCGGGAACGGCGGGGGAGACGGAGGGGAGGGAGGACAGGGAACGGGTGGTCGCCATGAGACGTCAGCTCTTTCGCGCGAAGGGTTCGTCGTGGACGTACGCGGTGCGCGGCGGCCGAGGGCCGGGGAGAAATCCGGGCGTCAGAGGGCCGGCGCGTTCGTCGCGCGACAACACACCCGGTCGAAGTCGTGGTGCTGACGGGACGGCCAGAACGGCTCGAGGTCACTGCGCCTCGTCGCGTCGCACTTCCGGTAGCCGGCCATGTTCCTATTGAAGCAGACGACGCGAGGGGCGCCCACCGTGAACGGTGGACGCCCCTCGTGAGGACCGCGGTACCGATCAGATCTGGCCGGCCTTCTCCAGCGCGGTGCAGCACGTGTCGACGAGCAGGCGGGTCACCACGTACGGGTCGACGTTGGCGTTCGGACGGCGGTCCTCGATGTAGCCCTTGCCGTCCTTCTCCACCTGCCACGGGATGCGCACCGAGGCGCCGCGGTCCGAGACGCCGTAGGAGTACTCGTTCCACGGGGCGGTCTCGTGCAGGCCGGTGAGGCGGTCGTCGATGCCGGCGCCGTAGTTCTTGACGTGGTCCAGCGGCTTGGAGCCCTCACCCAGCGACTCGGCGGCGGTGATGATCGCCTCGTAGCCCTCGCGCATCGCCTTGGTGGAGAAGTTGGTGTGCGCGCCGGCGCCGTTCCAGTCGCCCTTGACCGGCTTGGGGTCCAGGGTGGCGGAGACGTCGAAGTCCTCGGCGGTGCGGTAGAGCAGCCAGCGGGCCACCCACAGCTGGTCGGAGACCTCCAGCGGGGCCAGCGGGCCGACCTGGAACTCCCACTGGCCGGGCATGACCTCGGCGTTGATGCCGGAGATGCCGAGGCCCGCCTTCAGGCAGTTCTCCAGGTGCGCCTCGACGACGTCCCGGCCGAAGATCTCGTCCGAGCCGACGCCGCAGTAGTAGCCGCCCTGCGCGGCCGGGAAGCCGCCCTCGGGGAAGCCGAGCGGGCGGGCGCCCTTGAAGAAGGTGTACTCCTGCTCGATGCCGAAGACCGGCTCCTGGGCGGCGAACTTCACGGCGACCTCGGCCAGCGCGGCACGGGTGTTCGACGCGTGCGGCGTCATGTCCGTGTTCAGGACCTCGCACAGCACCAGGACGTCGTCACCGCCGCGGATGGGGTCCGGGCAGACGAAGACCGGCTTGAGGACGCGGTCGGAGGCGTGCCCCTCGGCCTGGTTGGTGGAGGACCCGTCGAAGCCCCAGATCGGCAGGTCCGCGCCCTTGGCGTCGTCGCCCAGGATCTTCGTCTTGGAACGCAGCTTGGCGGTCGGCTCGGTGCCGTCGATCCAGATGTACTCGGCCTTGAAGCTCACGGTCCACATCCTTCGGGGGTGGGTCTGGCGCGCTTGTGCGGGTGCTGCGGCGCTGCGGCACTGGGGCGCCGCCGTCGATGTCACGCAGCTTGTCAACAGGCGATTTCCCGGCCATTGCCCGGATGTGAACCCCGTGTTACCTGGCGACGGCGCGCCCCGTCCCCCTCAGGGAGGGGAGCGGAGGAGGGCGCGGTGTATGCGATGGACGCGAAGGGGCCCGCCGCTCCCGACCGTGAGCAGCGGGCCCCGGACGGGGATCCGGGCCTCACCCCACCTTCTCGATCACCGCGCGGCGGATCAGGAACTTGCCGGGCTCACGGACCTGCTCGAAGGCGGCGTCGTTGAGCAGCACGCAGCTGCCGGACACCGAGGTGACCTCCACCGTCGTGGACTTGTTGTTGTCCAGGTTGGTGACCTTCAGCTTCGTCCCGGCCGGGAACTGGTTGCTGGACGCGGCCGGGGCGCCGGCCTCACCGGAGAGGGTGACGGTCGACCCGTTGCACACCTGCTCACCGGAGGCCGCGGCACCCTCACCACCGGCCTGGCCCCCGCCCTGGCCCTGGCCGCCCTGGGCCGGCTGCGACGGGGCGGGCTGCTCCGGCTGCGCGGTCTGGGAGCCCTGAGCCGACTCCCCAACCGTGCACCCGGACGCCTCCTGCTGGACCCGGATCTGGGCGATGACCGCCTCGCGGTTGGCGATCCGTGCCTGGGACTGGGCGTCGGGGGCGGCCCGCTGGCCCTCGATGAACTTCTCGTTGTTGCCGAGCGCGGTGGCCAGGCCCTGGCACACCGTCGAGTTCGCCGCCGACTTGGTGGTGGCCGCCGGCGGGGTGGCGTTCGACGTGGTCGCCATGACGACGGCACCGCCGCCCGCCACCGTGGCGGCGCTCAGCAACAGCGCGAGCTTCTTCTTCGGACCGAGACTTCTCCTGCGCGACATGCGCGCCTCCTGAAGAGGTAGGGGGGCGTACGCCGCTATGTACGAGATACCGAACGGAGTTGCTCAGTCGTCCCGTCAGGTCGCCGAAGTGGCTTGCGTCACACGTCCGTTCGGCGGGAGAGGGCGTCCCGGACGGCCTCCTCCGAGCGGGCCACGACCGCCGTCCCGTCGTCCGCGGTGATGATCGGGCGCTGGATCAGCTTCGGGTGCGCGGCCAGCGCGGCGATCCAGCGGTCCCGCGTCCCCGCGTCCCGCGCCCACTCCTTGAGGCCCAGTTCCGTCGCGACGGCCTCCTGGGTCCGTGTGATGTCCCACGGCTCCAGTCCCAGCCGCTCCAGCACCGCGCGGATCTCGCCCTCGCCCGGCACCTCCTCCAGGTAACGGCGGACGGTGTAGTCGGCCCCCTCGGCGTCGAGCAGGCTGACGGCGGCGCGGCACTTCGAACAGGCCGGATTGATCCAGATCTCCATGCCGCACACGGTACGCCGCCCCCTCGTTGTTCGATTTTCGAGCCGTCGCGCGCGTGTCCTGCGGGGCGGGTGGGCCAGGCGGTAAATCCTCCTCTCACCAGCGCAATTGATGGCTCGTGACGGTCTGCTGATTGTCAGTGCCGGGCAGTAGAATGGAAGCAGTGTTCGAGGGATTCGCCGGGGTCGCCGTGGACCCCGGCCGACCGCCCCGACCGCGACAGGAGGATGCCCGTGCCCGCTGCCGCACTGAAGCCGAAGCCCCTGCCCACCCAGTCCACCGCGACGCGCCCCGTGCCGCTGGAACTGCCCTGCGCCCCGGTGGAGAAGAGCCCTCTGCCGGCGGGCCGCCCGCGCGAGTGGTACGTCACGCACAACCGCCGGCTCAAGGCGATGAGGCTCGCCATCGCCCTGCTCGACTCCGGCGTTTACCTGCCCGGCCAGGCACGCAACGAGAGGATCCGCCGCACGGCGGCACTGATCGGTGTCCACCCGCCGTCGGACACGACGTGCCACATGGTGCGCGCGTTCATGCGCTACAACCGCTGAGAGCCGGACCGGTGCCGGGCGCCTCCCCCGGGGGGGCGCCCGGCACCGCCGTGCCGCACGCTGAGGCAGTATGGGCGGGTGAGGGGCCGAGGGCACCCTCATCCCCGAAGTAGGCGTGCACGGCCGGTACTTGTACCGGAAAGGGCCGCGCGGGCGTGCCCTACCGGAGACGAGAGGCAGGACGGTTGGCTGAGCAGAGGACGGTATCGGTCCCGTCGTCCTGGATGACGCCGTCCGGCCGGTACGGACGCGCCGTCGCCCGGGCGTGCGACCTCGGGATGGCCCTGGTGGTCCTGGTCGCGGCGGAGTACTACAGCGCCGACTACGACCTGCTCCTCGGCGGTGCGATGGCACTGAGCCTGCTGGCCCGCAGGCGGTTCCCCGGTACGGTGATGGCGGTCGTACTGGCCCTGGGCGCCGTCCAGTTCGCCCTGTCCGAGCTGCCCGACCTCGAGCTGGCCTCGGCGCCCGCCTCGTACGACGCGGCCGTGCTGTTCGCCATGATGTCGGTCGTCCATCACTCCAGGACCACCTGGATGCCGTACCTCGCGGGTGCCGCGGTGCTGCTGGCCACGGCGGCCGGGACGGTGGGCATGCCCGCTGCGGGCGTCGAGCCGTTCGTCGACCTCGAGATGCTCCTCATCTACTGGGGACTGACGCTGACGGTCTGGCTGACCGCCTTCGCCCTGCACACACGGCGCCTCTACGCCGAGAGCCAGGCCGCCCGCGCCTGGCACGCCGAGCGGGAACAGGAGCAGCGGGTCCGGCTGGCCGCGACCCGGGAACGGGCCGAGATCGCCCGTGAACTGCACGACGTGGTGGCGCACAGCCTGGCCGTGATGATCCTTCAGGCGGACGGCGCCGGATCCGTGCTGCGCAAGTCGCCGGACATGGCCGAATCCGCGCTGAAGACGATCGCCGCCACGGGCCGGGACGCCATCGACGACATGCACCGCATCGTCCGCGTGCTGCGCGAGGGAAACCCGGACTCCGGCACCCCGGACCCCGCCGACGGCGGCCCGCCACGACGCCTGATCACCCTCGACGAGGTCGGGGTCGTCGCCGACCGCGCACGGGCCGCCGGGCTGACCGTGGACGTGTCGATCGAGGTCGGCGAGGGACGGCTGTCGCCGGCGGAGGAGATGACGGCCTTCCGCATCGTCCAGGAGTGCCTCACCAACGTGCTCCGCCACGCCGGGGCCGGAGCCGGGGTCGACATCCGGCTCCGCGAAGAGCGGGGCACACTGCTGATCGACGTGACCGACGACGGAGCGGGCACCCTCGCGGGCAGCGGCGTCGGCGGCCGCTCCGGGGGGAACGGACTCGTGGGGATGCGGGAGCGGGCGGAACTCGCCGGCGGCACCTTCGAGGCCGGCCCCCGGCTGGGCAGTGGGTGGCACGTACAAGCATCGATTCCGACAAGGGCGACGTGATGGCACAGGCAGACGGACCGATCCGCGTGGTCGTGGTGGACGACCAGCCCCTGATCCGGGCCGGCTTCTCCATGGTCCTGGCCGGCCAGGAGGACATCGACGTCGTCGGGGAGGCGGAGAACGGGGCGGACGCCCTCGACCTGCTGCGAAAGGTCGAGGCGGACGTCGTCATCATGGACATCCGCATGCCCGTCATGGACGGCATCCAGGCCACGGAACAGCTGATGCGGTGGGACGCCCCGCCCGGCGTGCTGGTGCTGACCACCTTCGACAACGACGACGACGCCTTCGCGGCGCTGCGCGCAGGAGCCGGTGGCTTCCTGCTGAAGAACGCCCCGGCCACGGAGGTCGTGAACGCCATCCGGGTCCTGGCCGCGGGGGAGTCGGTGGTGGCGCCGCGCATCACCCGGCTGCTCCTCGACCGGGTCTCGGACCGGCTCGCGCCGGCGAACGGGCAGGCCGAACGGCTGGACGTCCTCACCGGGCGGGAGCGGGACGTGCTCACCCTGGTCGCCCGGGGGCTGTCCAACGCCGAGATCGCGGCGGACCTCTACGTCGCGGAGGCCACGGTGAAGACGCACCTGGGCAACCTCATGGCCAAACTGCACCTGCGGGACCGCGCCCAGGCCGTCGTGTTCGCCTATGAGTCCGGGCTGGTCCGCCCCTCCCCCTGAGGGTGCAGAAGCGTCCCCGGGCTCTGCCCCCGGGGACGCAGGAACCCCCCGGTCCGGTGTGTCAGATCCGCGGCGTCCGATCTCGGATCCCTGGCCGATGTCCGGCGGGCCGCCGGAATCCAGACTTCTCACTGTCGCCAAACGCGGCCGAGAAGACACCGGAGGACCCGATGAACACCACGCCGACCACCCCCGCCACGCCGGACCGCAAGCGGAACCGTCTCGTCATCGGCGCGGCCACCGCCGTGGTCACCGGGGCCCTGATCGCCGGGGCGGGCTACTGGTGGCTGGACCGCGACGAGCTCAGCCAGGCGTCCGCCGCAGACTGCCGCCTGGCGCAGCGCATCATCACCGAGGCCGAGGCGATCTCCACCGGCCCCGCGCCGGACGCGGAGACGTGGTGGAGGAAGACCGGCGACGAGCGCCGCGCGAGGATGAAGGACGGCTACCTCGGGGCCAAGATCTCCCAGTACGAGGGGTGGGCGCTCGCGACCGCCCAGAAGTCCCCCGAAGCACCGTCCGCGAAGGACGTGAGGAACCTCCAGGAAGAGGCGCGGGGCCACTGCTCGGACTCCGGCGTCACCCTGTCCATGCCGCCGCTCGGCGCCTGACCCGGATCGCGGGAACCGCCCCCATGGCCGCCCACACCGCCGCCCGCGCCCGCACACCGGACGACGACGTCATCACCGCCACCGCCCTGACGAAGACCTACGGTCGGGGCACCGCCGAGGTCCGGGCCCTCGACGGGGTGTCCGCCGGCATCCGGCGTGCCCGCTTCACCGCCGTCGTCGGCCCCTCCGGGTCGGGCAAGTCGACCCTGATGCACTGCGTCGCCGGACTCGACACCGTCACCTCCGGCAGCATCGTCCTGGACGGAACGGAGATCACCGGGCTGTCCGACCGGCAGCTGACCCGGCTCCGCCGCAAACGCATCGGGTTCGTCTTCCAGTCCTTCAACCTGCTGCCGCAGCTGACGGCCTACGAGAACATCGTGCTGCCCGTCACCATGTCCGGCGGGCGACCGGACCGCGACCTGGTGGACCACCTCTGCGACGTCCTCGGCATCGCCCACCGGATGGCGCACCGGCCCGCCGAACTCTCCGGCGGTCAGCAGCAGCGGGTCGCCGTGGCCCGCGCCCTGGTGGCCCGGCCCGCCGTGATCTTCGCCGACGAACCCACCGGCAACCTCGACTCCCGGGCCGGCGCGGAAGTCCTCACCATGCTGCGCCGCTCCGTCGACGAGCTCGGCCAGACGGTCGTCATGGTCACCCACGACCCCACGGCGGCGCGGTACGCGGACCGGGTGCTGACCCTCGCGGACGGACGGGTCGTCCGGGACGAGGACGCCGTCCCCACCGGGCGGGCCGCCGCACTCGTCACCGGCACCGGGGCGGGGCGGCGATGAGGAACCCCTGGCGCGCGACCGTCCTGGGCTCCCAGGTGGCGGAGCTGCTGCGGCGGCCCGGACGGTTCGCGGCGACCGGACTGTCGCTGCTGATCGCCGCGTTCGTCGTCTTCGGCACCGTCATGGCCCAGCAGGTCATCACCGCGACCGTCGTCGACGACTTCCGCGGGACACCCGAAGCGGTGTCGCTGGTGATCGAACCCGGCGGCGGTCAGGACATCGGCGAGGACCGCCTCCGCGAGATCCGCACGACGCCCGGAGTCACCGAGGCCGTCGGCCGGCTCGACGCAGGCACCCCGCTGGACGGCAGCGCCGTCGAACGCTACCTCGCGCTGTCCGCGGACCCCGGAACCGGCGCCCTGGCCGAGGTCCGCCTGGTCAAAGGCACCTACCCCGCCGGGCCGGGCCGGCTCGCCGTCGACACGCGGGCCGCGCGGGAATACGGTCTCGCACCGGGCTCGTCGCTCGTCCTGCTGCGGCCCGGGGCCGACGGCGACGGCACCCGAAGGGTGACGGTCGAGGTCAGCGGCATCGTCCGCGGCACCGCCACCGACGACGCCGAGCCCACGGGGTACGCCCCCGGCCCGCACCTCAAAGACCTGCTCGGCGCGTCCGGCTACTCCCGCGTCGACGTCCGCACCGACACCGCGTCCTTTGCGTCGGCGGATCCGGAGCGGCTGGCGGAGCGGATCCGGCAGGCGGTGCCCGGAGCGCTGGTGCGGTCCGGGGACGAGGTGCGGGACGAGGAGACCCGCGCGGCGGTGGCGGAGGCGGGCGACACCCTGGAACTGGTCACCGTCTTCCTCGCCGTCGCCGTCGGCGCGGCCGTTCTCGTCGCGACCTCCACCTTCCGCATCGTCTTCGCACGGCGGGTACGCCAGCTGGCGCTGCTGCGCGCCATCGGGGCGACCCCGCGCCGGCTCGCCGCCGCGCTGATCGTCGAAGGGGCGGTGGCCGGCCTGCTGGCCGGCGCGGCCGGTGTACTGGCGGCCTGGGGCTGCGGGCAGCTCGTCCCCCCGGTCGCCGGGCGGTTCGGGCACGACCTGTCCGTCCCCGCCCACCTCCCGCCGGCGGAGGCCGTGCTCACCGTGCTCGGCACCGGTCTCCTCGCGGTCCTCGCCGTCCTCGCCCCGTCCCTGACCGCCTCCCGCGTCTCCCCGCTGCAGGCGCTGCGCACCGCGGAGTCCGGGGAGGCCGCGGCGAACGGCATCGGCCGGACCGTGCTGGGACTTCTCTGCGCGGCGGGCGCCGCGCTCCTCGCCCGGCAGCAGTACGCCGGGCTGCCCCGGCCGGGCGACACGGAGTACGACCGGTTCGAGGCACTGACCGTCGTGGTGCTCTCGGGAGGGCTGGCCTTCCTGGCCGTCATCGCCCTCGGCCCCCGGCTGGTCCGGCCGGTGCTGGCGGCCGTCGCCGTGCCCCTGCGCCGCACCGGTGCGGCGGGCCGGCTCGCGGTCGCGGGCGTCGGGGGCGCGCCGGGCCGGGCGGCCTCGGTCTCGGTCGTCGTGGCCCTCGGTGTCTGCCTCGTCGGCTCGACCCTGACCTGCCTCGCCTCCCTGAACGCCTACGACCGCCACCGGCAGGCCGTGGAGGCGCCCGCGGACCTCCGCCTGTACGAGAGGGACGGCGGGACGCTGGACCGGTCGCTGGCCGCCGACCTGGCCTCCCGCCCCGAACTGGCCGACGTGACCGCGTTCCGCACGGCGGAGGCCGTCGGGGGCGCCCGCAGCGCGACCGTCTCCGACCTGGACCTCGCCACCGTCCGCTCCGGCGGCGCCCTGACCGCCCGCACCGGCTCCCTCGACCACCTCGAACCCGCCCACGTCGTCGTGGACGCCGATCACGCCCACCGGCTCGGCGTCGAGGCCGGCGACCACGTGACGCTGCAGTTCGAGGGCCGCCCCGTCCGCTTCACCGTGGCGGCGACCCTGCCCGGAGCCGGACCCTACGGCGGGAACTTCTTCGTCACCGCCGCGGACCTCACCCACGCGGGAACGGACACCGCGCCCACCACGGTCACCGCGAACGCCGCGGAGGACGGTGCCCGGGGACGGATCCGCGCACAGCGGGCCGTCACCGACACGCTGACCGGCCCGGAGCGCGGCGACGGCCGCGTCGTCGCGGAGGACCCGGCCGCACAGGCCACGGGCTCGGACGACCTGCGGACGATGGCCACGACGGTGGTCCTGGTCCTCGGCCTGACCGTCCTGGTCGCGGTCGCCGGAGTCGCGACCACGGCGAGCCTCACCGTCGTCGAACGCACACGGGAGTTCGGCCTGCTGCGGGCCCTGGGGCTCGGCGGGGCGGCCGTGCACCGCATGGTCACGGTGGAGTGCGCGCTCCACGGCGTACTGGGCGGGGTCCTCGGTCTGGCCCTCGGCGTGCCGTACTCCTGGCTGGTGGTCCGGGTCGCCGAGACGAGCGCCCCGTTCACCGTCCCGGTGGGGCAGCTCGCGGCGGTCGTCACCGCCCTCGTCCTGGTGACCGCGGCGGCGGGAACGGTGCCCGCCCTCCGCGCCTCCCGCATCCCGCCGACGGTCGCCGTCGCACAGGGCGTCTAGGGGATGTCAGACACCCCCCTGGCGGCCGCGCGTGGAGCCGGGCGCCCGCCCACGGTCGCGGGCGCCCGGGGTGCGCGGGCCGGCTCTACAGCCCCGGCGCGCCCCACACGGGGAACCAGCGGCCCAGGTCGCCCTCGACGGGCAGCTCACCGGCGAGTACCGCCCGTACCCGCAGTTCCAGCGCGTTGTCGCGCCGCTGCCGGTCACCGGGCAGCGGGGCGAAGGGGTAGAACGTGCCGCGCTTGTAGAGGTAGACGAGCGCGAGCCGCCGCCCGTCGTCGTCACGGAAGGCGGCCAGCGAGCAGAGCAGCTGCGGTCCGAAGCCGTCGGCCTCCATGACGCTGTTCACCGCGTGCACGTCGTTCACCACGAGCGGCAGTTCGTCGGGGGAGCGGCGGGTGACGAGCCAGGAGTAGCCGTAGGAGTCGCGGCTCAGCTCCACCGGGGTCCGGCCGGCGTCCGCGTCCAGCAGGGCGCGGATCTCGCGGTGCGTCTGCTCGAAGGCCGCGCCCTCGACCGTCGCGAAGCACACCGCGCCCTGCCCGGTCGGCCTGAAGCCGGCCGCGGCCTCCAGGCTCACCGCCGCCGACGGCAGCGCGAAGAGCCGGTCGAGATCCGGGCCCACGACCCGTGACCGGCCGAGCAGGACGTCCAGCAGCCCCATGGCCGCTCAGGACTTCCCGGGCAGCGCCGCCTCACCCAGCTCGGCGGAGATGCGGCCGAGCTGGTCGAGCCGCTGCTCCAGGCTGGGGTGCGTGGCGAAGAACCGCCCGACGCCCGGCTCGGCGCCGAAGGCGGGCGTGAAGTAGAACGCGTTGAAGGCCTGGGCCGTGCGCAGGTCCTTGGTCGGGATGCGGGCGATGTCGCCGGTGACCTTGGTGAGCGCGGACGCCAGCGCCGAAGGGCGCCCGGTGAGCAGGGCGGCGGCCCGGTCCGCCGCCAGCTCCCGGTACCGGGACAGGGCCCGGATCAGCAGGAAGCTGATCGCGTACACGGCCGCGGAGACGGCCATGACGACCGTCAGGACGGCCAGGGTGTTCTGGTCCCGCCGGCCGCCGAAGATCTGCGAGTAGAAGGCGAATCGCACCAGGAGCCCCGCGATCACGCCCAGGAAGGACGCGACCGTGACCACGGCGACGTCCTTGTGCGCCACGTGCGACAGCTCGTGCGCGAGCACGCCCTCCAGTTCGGCCGGCTCCAGCCGCCGCAGCAGCCCCGTGGTGACGCAGATCACGGCATTGTCGGGGTTCCGGCCCGTCGCGAACGCGTTCGGCATGTCCATCGCCGACACGGCGACCACCGGCTTGGGCATGTCGGCCAGCGCCGACAGCCGGTCGACCACTCCGTGCAGCTCCGGATAGTCGTCCCGCTCCACGATCCGGCCGCGCATCGCGAACAGCGCGATCCGGTCGGAGAACCAGTACTGCGCCCCGAACAGCAGCGCCACGATCACCACGACCAGCACCCAGGACTTCAGCAGCGCGATCAGCGCGGCGACGAATCCCACGTACAGCAGACCGAGCAGGAACAGCGTGATCCCCATCCGCACGGTCAGTCCACGGTCGCTCCGGAAGCGGCTGCGCATCTGCCTCACCTCGCCTCGGGCACTCGTCCCGATGTCCAGTGTGCACCCGCCGGGGCGCTGGGAGGGGGCCTAGTAGGAGCCCCGGAAGTTGACGTACCCCAGCAGCACGATGATCGCGGCCACGCAGCCGAGCACCACCGCGGTGGAGACCCACGAGGAGCGGCCGGAGGAGCCCCGGTGCTCCGGGTCGGCCCGGAACGGCACCGGTCCGGGCGGGTTGTCCTTCCAGCGGGCGGCGAGCATACGGGCCCGGGCCGACGGCTCCTTGTGCTCGGCGCCGTCCGCCCACGTGAGGTCGAACTCCCGCTCCTCTTCGTCCCTTTCGGACATCCCCGTGACTTTCTCTCGAACAACGGTGTCAGACCAAGGATCCCTCCCCGGGCGCGCAGAGGGAAGCTTTCCGGACACACGACGGCGCCCCCGCCCCCGGACGGCCGGGGACGGGGGCGCCGTCGTGACGCGGGCGGATCACACGTCGAAGTACAGCTCGAACTCGTGCGGGTGCGGGCGGAGCTGGAGCGGGGCGATCTCGTTCTGGCGCTTGAAGTCGATCCACGTCTCGATCAGGTCCGGCGTGAACACGTCGCCCTGGAGGAGGAACTCGTGGTCGGCCTCGAGACGGTCCAGCACGGCACCGAGGGAGGTGGGGACCTGGGCCACGTTGGCGTGCTCCTCGGGAGCCAGCTCGTAGAGGTCCTTGTCGATCGGCTCGGCCGGCTCGATCTTGTTCTTGACGCCGTCCAGGCCCGCGAGGAGCAGGGCCGAGAAGGCCAGGTACGGGTTGCCGGAGGCGTCGGGGGCGCGGAACTCCACGCGCTTGGCCTTCGGGTTCGACCCGGTGATCGGGATGCGCATCGCGGCGGAGCGGTTGCGCTGCGAGTACACCAGGTTCACCGGGGCCTCGAAGCCCGGCACCAGACGGTGGTAGGAGTTCACCGTCGGGTTGGTGAAGGCCAGCAGCGACGGGGCGTGCCGGAGGATGCCGCCGATGTAGTAGCGGGCGGTGTCCGACAGGCCGGCGTAGCCCTGCTCGTCGTAGAAGAGCGGCTCGCCGCCCGTCCACAGCGACTGGTGGACGTGCATGCCCGAACCGTTGTCACCGAAGATCGGCTTCGGCATGAAGGTCGCGGTCTTGCCGTTGCGCCAGGCGACGTTCTTGATGATGTACTTGAAGAGCTGCAGGTCGTCGGCGGCGGCGAGCAGCGTGTTGAACCGGTAGTTGATCTCCGCCTGGCCGGCGGTGCCCACCTCGTGGTGCTGGCGCTCGACCTTCAGGCCCGACTTGGCGAGCTCCAGGGACATCTCGGCGCGCAGGTCGGCGAAGTGGTCGACCGGCGGGACCGGGAAGTAGCCGCCCTTGTAACGGACCTTGTACCCGCGGTTGTCCTCCAGGGCGCCGGTGTTCCAGGCGCCCGCCTCGGAGTCGATGTGGTAGAAGGACTCGTTCTCGGAGGTCTTGAAGCGCACGCTGTCGAAGACGTAGAACTCGGCCTCGGGTCCGAAGTACGCGGTGTCCGCGATCCCCGTGGAGGTCAGGTACGCCTCGGCCTTCCTGGCCACGTTGCGCGGGTCGCGGGAGTAGGCCTCGCCCGTGATCGGGTCGTGGATGAAGAAGTTGATGTTCAGCGTCTTGTCGCGGCGGAACGGGTCGATCCGCGCGGTCGACAGGTCCGCGCGCAGCGACATGTCGGACTCGTGGATGGCCTGGAACCCGCGGATCGACGAGCCGTCGAACGCCAGCTCCTCGTCGGGGTCGAACGCCTCGGCGGGGATCGTGACGTGCTGCATCACACCCGGCAGGTCGCAGAACCGGACATCGATGAACTTGACGTCCTCGTCCGCGAGGTACTTCTTGGCGTCGTCGGCGTTCTGGAACATCCAGCTCCTCCTACTCCCGACCGTCCCGCCGGGGTGGTAGATCGTCTGTGCTGCCGGGTGTGGGCGGCACTCGCTGCACTCGACCCTAGGGACGGGTCATTTCTCGTGCGTGACCCATTTGTTTCGCACAAGTTAACCAGCCCCTCTTCCACGGTAGCCCCGCCGCACCCCGCCGTCCTGTGGTCATATCCGTGCGCAGTACCGTGGACGGGTGGACAACAGGCAAGCAATCGGATCATGGCTGTCCGGGCCGCGCGCGGCCCTGGAGGACGCCGGTGCCGACTTCGGTTACCGGGGCGAGCAGCTGGGACTGCCGGAGGACGGGCCGGGCTCGATCGCCCGCCCCGGCCGCAGGCTCGGCGCCCTCGCGGTGGACTGGGGTCTGTGCATGCTGATCGCATACGGTCTCATCACCGACGGCTACGACGGACAGTCGACCGGCAACTGGGCGCTGCTGGTGTTCCTGGTGCTGAGCGTCCTGACCGTCGGCACGGTCGGATTCACCCCGGGCAAGCGCCTGTTCGGGCTGCGGGTCGTCGCCCTCGACAGCGGCCGGGTGCAGCCGCTGCGCGGGCTGGTGCGTTCGGCCCTGCTGTGCCTGGCCGTCCCCGCCCTCGTCTGGGACCGCGACGGCCGCGGACTGCACGACCGGCTGGCCCGCACGGTCGAGGTGCGGATCTGAGGTCCGCACCCGGGACGGCTGATCCGCTTCGGGACGTCCGGTCCGGCTGATCCGCTCCCGGGACATGACGGATACGCCGATGGGGCGCCGGAATCCTTCCGGCGCCCCATCGGCGTATCCACACGGGGGTGGGGGGGGCTCAGCGGCCCCGCTGGCCGCCGCCGCCCTTCGGCAGCTTCATTCCCTTGGGCATCGGGCCCTTGGGGAGCGGCATGTTGCTCATCAGGTCGCCGAGGGCGCGCAGCCGGTCGTTGGTCACGGTGACCTGCGGGCCGGTGAGCACCCGGGGCAGCTTGAGCATCGTCGTGCGCAGCTTCTTCAGCTCCACCTGGCCCTCGCCCGTGCCCACGATCAGGTCGTGCACCGGTACGTCCGCGACGATGCGGTTCATCTTCTTCTTCTCGGCCGCCAGCAGGCTCTTCACCCGGTTCGGGTTGCCCTCGGCCACCAGCACGATGCCGGCCTTGCCGACCGCGCGGTGCACCACGTCCTGGCTGCGGTTCATCGCCACCGCCGGGGTGGTCGTCCAGCCCCGGCCGATGTTGTCGAGCACGGCCGCGGCGGCGCCCGGCTGTCCCTCCATCTGCCCGAAGGCAGCCCGCTCGGCCCGGCGCCCGAACACGATCGCCGTCGCGAGGAAGGCGAGCAGGAAGCCCAGGATGCCGAGATAGATGGGGTGCCCGATCAAGAAACCGATCGCGAGGAAGACACCGAAGGTGACGATTCCGACAGCCGCGAGTACAAGACCGATCTTCTTGTCGGCCCTGCGGGTCATCTTGTAGGTCAGGGCGATCTGCTTCAGTCGCCCGGGGTTCGCAGCGTCCGCTGCGGTTTCCTTCCTCGCCATGCCATGAAGTCTACGTGCCCCCCGGAGCGCCTTCGACGGCAGTGCCGGGGGTGACGGGCCTCAGAGGCGGGGGGAGGCGGTCCGGTCGAGGACGCGCTGGGTCTCGTCCCGGTCCTTGGCACGCCGGCGGTCCTCCAGCACGGAGGTCCAGGCGTTGCGGCGGGCGGTGCGCTGGCCGCTGCTCATGAGCAGCGACTCGACGGCGCGCAGTGCGGTGGTGAAGGACGGGATGGGTGTGGCGCGGACGGGCGCGGCCTGCATGGTGGAGGTCTCCCTCGGTGCGGGCGGGTAGGGGTGTACGCGGTGTACGTGCGGTGATTCCAGGCTCACTGACTGGTGTTACCAGGGCGTGACCAGCCGGTCAAACAGGCATGAAGCCCCGGTGGGCGGTCCGGGAACGCCGACGCGGTCCCGACCTGTGCCCTCATCTGCGAGGACGGTCGGGACCGCGTTCTCTCGGCCACTACTGACCGGTAGGGCCTTGTGCGTGAATTCACACGTGGTGTCCGGCGCCCCGGCCGGCGCCTTCGGGGCCTGTCTCAGACGGCCTGGGAGGCCACGTACGCGCCCCGCTTCTCGACGGCCATCCGGTAGAGGCGGCCGGCGCGGTAGGAGGAGCGGACGAGTGGGCCGGACATCACACCGGAGAAGCCGATCTGCTCGGCCTCCTCCTTCAGCTCCACGAACTCGTGCGGCTTCACCCAGCGCTCCACGGGGTGGTGGCGCACGGAGGGCCGCAGGTACTGCGTGATGGTGACCAGTTCGCAACCCGCGTCGTGCAGCTGGCGCAGCGCCTCGCCGACCTCTTCCCGGGTCTCGCCCATGCCGAGGATCAGGTTGGACTTGGTGACCAGGCCGAAGTCGCGGGCCTCGGTGATGACCTTCAGGGAGCGGTCGTAGCGGAAGCCGGGGCGGATCCGCTTGAAGATCCGCGGGACGGTCTCGACGTTGTGCGCGAAGACCTCCGGGCGGGAGGAGAAGACCTCGGCCAGCTGCTCCGGCACGGCGTTGAAGTCGGGGGCCAGCAGCTCGACCTTGGTGCGGCCGTCGGCGCGCTCCGCGGTCTGCGCGTGGATCTGGCGCACGGTCTCCGCGTACAGCCAGGCGCCGCCGTCCTCCAGGTCGTCGCGGGCGACGCCGGTGATGGTGGCGTAGTTCAGGTCCATGGTGACGACCGACTCGCCCACGCGGCGCGGCTCGTCACGGTCCAGCGCCTCGGGTTTGCCCGTGTCGATCTGGCAGAAGTCGCAGCGCCGGGTGCACTGGTCGCCGCCGATGAGGAAGGTCGCCTCGCGGTCCTCCCAGCACTCGTAGATGTTCGGGCAGCCGGCTTCCTGGCAGACGGTGTGCAGACCCTCGCTCTTGACCAGGTTCTGCATCTTGGAGTACTCGGGGCCCATTTTCGCCCGGGTCTTGATCCACTCGGGCTTGCGCTCGATGGGGGTCTGGCTGTTGCGGACCTCCAGGCGCAGCATCTTGCGTCCGTCGGGTGCGACTGCGGACACGACCGGCTCCCTAGCGATTGATTCTTCGGCGTGGTCAAGCGTACGCCCGTTGATGTGAAGGCCCGGCGAGGGTGTGGCCCCGCTGAGGGCTGCCCCGCCCGGTCCTGGCCCTGGCCTGGACGCCCGTGGCGTTCAACGCCGGGCGGGCGGCGTTTATGCCGGTGTTCTCTCGATCTCCCGCGGCTTCAGCTCCGCGTTGAGGAGGATGTCCCGGAGGTGGCGCTCCACGACGGGGAGCACCTCGTCGATCGTGACGTCCCGGCCGAGTTCGTTCGCCAGGGAGGCGACGCCCGCGTCGCGGATACCGCACGGGATGATCTTGTCGAACCACTTGTTGTCGGGGTTCACGTTCAGTGCGAAGCCGTGCATGGTGACGCCCTTGGCCACGCGGATGCCGATCGCGGCGATCTTGCGGTCCTCGCGGCGCTGGCCGGCGTTGGACGGCGCGTACTCCGGGCCGTTGAGGCGGGGGTCGAACTCGTCGTCCTGCAGCCGGGGGTCGAAATCGAGGGAGAGCCCGCCGAGCGCGGGGCGGCGCTCGACCGGGTCGCCGAGGACCCAGACGCCGCTGCGGCCCTCGACCCGCGTGGTTTCCAGGCCGAAGTCGGCGCAGGTGCGGATCAGGGCTTCCTCCAGGCGCCGGACGTGCGCGACCACGTCCACCGGTCGGGGCAGCTTCTGGATCGGGTAGCCCACCAGCTGGCCGGGGCCGTGCCAGGTGATCTTGCCGCCGCGGTCCACGTCGATGACGGGGGTGCCGTCGAGGGGGCGCTCGCTCGCCTCGGTGCGCCGGCCGGCCGTGTAGACCGGGGGGTGCTCCAGGAGGATCACGGTGTCGGGCGCCTCGTCGGCGAACCGGGCCGCGTGCACCCGGCGCTGCTCGTCCCAGGCCAGCCGGTAGTCGACGGCCTCGGCCCCGAAGCCCATCCGGACGAACCGCAACTCACTCACGGCGAAGCGCCTCCCTAGAAGGTCGTCAGGCACGAAACGCGCCCACGCCACTGTACGTCCGCCACCCGCCCGTCAGCTTTCGGGTCAATCCTCACACGATCGGATGAATGCCGGTTGTTGACTGCGATCGGGTGCTCACTCTCCGCTACATTCGCGCCGTCCCGTGACGCCATAAGGGCTGCTCACAGGCAATCCGGGCACCACCCACAGCCGGAAGGCAGGAGACCGCACCGCAGATGACGGAACGACCCGCGCAGCGCACCCCCAACCGACAGCTCGCCGCGCTCATCGCAGAAGCGGGGTTCTCCAACGCGGGACTCGCCCGTCGCGTGGACCAGCTCGGTCTGGAACACGGGCTCGACCTGAGATACGACAAGACCTCCGTGACGCGCTGGCTGCGCGGCCAGCAGCCGCGCGGGACCACTCCGGCGCTGATCGCCGAGGTGTTCACCCGGCGGCTGGGACGCCGCCTGACCGCCCAGGACCTGGGGCTCGACGCCTGCGCCCCGGTCTACGCGGGACTGGAGTTCGCGGCCGGTCCGGAGGAGGCCGTCGACATCGTCAGCGGGCTGTGGCGCAAGGACTCCGGCAGCCACGCCGAACTGCGCAAGATCGCCTTCACCTCGGCGGGACTGGTCGTGCCGAGCCGGGACTGGCTCATCGGGCGGGCCGACGAGAAGGTCGCCCGCGCGGAACCGCCCGCCCGGGTGCCCGCCCAGGGCCGTCCCGCACCCCGCGCCCTGTCGCCGTCCGACCTCCTCGCCCGCAGGCGCGGCACCGCCGAACGCGGGCCGGGGCAGCGGGTCACCGGCGGCGACATCGCCGCCCTGCGGTCGGTCGGCGAGCTGTTCCGCACGCTCGACGACGCGTACGGGGGCGGACACGCCCGCCAGGCCCTCGTGCGATACCTGGAACACGAGTGCGAGCCGATGCTGCGGGGCACGTACGGCGAACAGACGGGCCGCCGGCTGTTCGCCGCCGCCGCGGATCTGACCCGGCTGGCCGGATGGACCTCGTACGACATCGCCGCGCACGGGCTCGCCCAGCGGTACTTCGTGCAGGCGTTGCGGCTCGCGCAGGCGGCGGGGGACCGGCCCTACGGGGCGTACGTCCTGGTCACCATGAGCCGGCAGGCCGTCTACCTCGGCCACGGGCGGGAGGCCGTGCAGCTCGCGCGGGTCGCGCAGCAGGGCGCGGGGGGCTCCGCGCCGGCCGCCGTGCAGTCGCTGCTGCACGCCGTCGAGGCGCGGGGGCACGCGGTGCTCGGCGAGGTACGGGCCTCCACGGCGGCGCTGGTGCGCGCGGAACGCGCGCTGGAGAGCGCGCGGGCGGGGGACGAGGTGCCGTACTGGGCGCGCTTCTTCGACGAGGCGCAGCTCGCGGACGAGTTCGGTCACTGCCACCGGGACCTGCAGCAGTTCCGGGCCGCCGCGCAGCACGCGGAGCGCTCGCTGCAGCTGCGGGCGCCGGGGTACGCCCGCAGCAGGCTGCTCTGCCGGATGGTGCTGGCCACCGCGCGGCTGGGGCTCGGCGAACTGGACCAGGCGTGCCAGCTGGCCGCGGAGGCCGCCGGGCAGGCGGCCGAGATGCGGTCCGTGCGGGCGTTGGAGTACGTCCGCGACTTCGAACGCAAACTGGAGCCGTACCGCGACGCGGGGCCGGTCCGCACCTATCGCGACAGGGTGGCGGCGCACAGCTGACGGTGGTCGGTCGTATGCCTGCGGCGCCGCCTTCCGTTGGGTGAGGGCTTGGGTAGCGCCTGCGGCGCCGCCTTCCGTCGGGTGGGGGCTTGGGTAGCGCCTGCGGCGCCGCTGTCCGTGCGGTGGGGGCTCGGGTAGCGCCTGCGGTGGGTGGTGCGGGGCCGGGCCGGGGGTGTCCGTCCTCGGACTGGCGCGAGAGTGTCGCCTGGTGGTGGTGAACGGTGCGGACGCGCCAGCCGCTGCGGGCGGCCACCCCCGCCCCGTCCCCTCCCCGCCGTCGGCGACTACGCCCACACCCGCCGTCCGCTCTCCGCGGGCAGTCGTGCCGCAGGGCGGCACGGGTGGGCGCGACGGCGCCCCGTAAGCGCCGGGCTGCGCGAACACCCCCCGGCCCGCACCCCCGCCGGGCAACCGGTGCAGTGCCGGGCTGCGTGAAGCCCCGGCCCACACCCACGCCGGGCGACGGGTACGTGCCGGGGCGCGCGCCGGCCCCCGGCCCGCACCGACGCCGGGCCTGTCCAGCGCACGCGACGCGGCAGCGTCACGCCGCGTGGGCCGTCGGCACCGGGTCCGCCGTGTGCAGCGACCGGTTCACACCCAGGTCCGCGAGCAGCGCCGCCGCCACCCGCCGAGCGGAGTGCAACGCCCCCTGCACGGACCCCGTGTCCCGGTGGTCCCCGCACACGTACAGCCCCGCCAGCAACCGCACCGGCCGCCGCAGGTCGTGCGGCGGCCGCATCTGCGGTACCGCCTCCGCGGTGTGACGCACCGCCAGCGTCTCCCACCGCGCCGTGGACACCCCGTACAGCCGCGCCAGATGCATCCGCACCGCCGTGTCCAGCCCCGGCGTCGCCGGCCCGAGGACCGTCGAGGTCACCAGTGTGCGTCCGGCCGGCGCGCGGGACGGGTCGACCGCGCTGACGACCGCCGTGTGCGCCACCGGCCCGCCCCGGTCCGCGTCCAGCAGCAGCGACGCCCCGGTCGACAGGACCGCGTCGGTCGTGTGGTGCACCACCGTCACCGGGTGGAAGCCCGGCACCCGCAGCCCCGGCAGCAGCTCCGCCGCCGCCCGCGCCCCCGTCGCCACCAGCACCGCGCCGCACCGGAACTCGCCGTGCTCCGCGGTGGTCACCGAGGTCGTGGACACGGACGTGACCCGCACCCCCGTGCGCACCGTGCCCGGCGGCAGCGTCCGCGCCAGCCGCTGCGGCAGCGCCTGCGCGCCGCCCTCCGGCAGGCACAGCCGTCCGCTCGCGAAGGCGTGCAGCGCCAGATCCGCGCACCGGCTGGAGGTCACGAGGTCCGGGTCGCACAACAGCGCGGCGAGCAGCGGGCGCAGGAAGCCGTAGATGGTACGGGCGGGCAGGCCACGGGACACCAGCGCCTCGGCGGCGGGCAGTTCGGGCCGCGCCAGCAGCCGCTCGGCGGGCGTGCCCGCGAGCCTGGTCAGCGCCGCCCCCAGCCGGGCCTGGTCCACCGCCGTGCCCAGCGGGGCGCCGCTGCGGTTGCGGGGCACGGACACCTGCCGGCCCGGCACGGCCACCGGCCTCCTGGGGCCCGCCCCGGGCCGGGGAGCGCTCGCCAGGGCGCGCACCGCGTGCAGGGCGCCCCTCGCGCTGCGCGCCCCCCTTGCGCCCGGCTGCGCGCCCGCGCGGTGGTGCCGTCCGTCGCTGTGCAGCAGGACACCGGGGTCGAAGGGCCTCAGTACCAGCCCTTCGAGCCCCGGGGTCTCCCGCAGTTCGGGATAGGCCGTGGACAGCAGCCGCCCGACCCTGTCGAGCCGGAAGCCGTCGGTCTTCTCGGTCGCCATGCGACCGCCCACCTCGTGGGCTGCCTCCAGGACGATGGTGGTGACTCCTGCGCTGGTCAGTCGTCGAGCCGCGGAGAGTCCGGCGATCCCGGCTCCCACGACGACGACGTCCGCCTGGTACGTGGGTCCAAGCACGTGCCCCTCCTCGAGGTTGCGCGGGCGCTGGAGACGTCATGCCCTCAACTGGCCCCAGGGATACCCGAGTTCTGGTCGAGGGTAGGTCCGTGATCGGTCGCCGGGTCAGTCGCGCATGGGCAGTGCACGGGCGCACGACGGTCGCATACGCACGTCGGATGGGCACAGTGAGGTCGCAGGGGGCTCAGTTCCGTGCGTGTGGTGGTCGGATGCGGTCGTATCCGCTCGTGGTGCTTCTCCCCGTGGCGGGCCGCGCGCCGCTCACAGGGCCGCGCGCACCGCCTCCTCGATCCGCGGGAACGCGAAGCGGAAGCCCGACTCCAGCAGCCGCGCCGGCAGCACCCGTGCACTGCCCAGCACGTCCCCGGCCATCTCGCCCAGGACCGTCCGCAGTACCGGCTCCGGCACCGCGAACACCGCCGGCCGCCGCAGCACCCGGGCCATCGTCGCGGTGACCTCCCGGTTGGTCACCGGATGGGGGGCCGTCAGGTTGAACGGGCCGGACAGCCCGTCGGTGCCGAGGAGGTGGCGCAGCGCCGCCACCTCGTCGTGCAGGGCGATGAAGGACCAGTACTGGCGTCCGTCGCCCATCCGTCCGCCCAGACCGGCCCGGAAGAGCGGGAAGAGCCTGCCCCACGCGCCGCCCCCGCGCGCCACCACCAGACCGGTCCGCGCGAACACCGTCCGCACGCCCGCCTCCCGCGCGGGCTCCGCCGCGGACTCCCACTCCACGCACACCCGCGGCAGGAACCCCTCACCCGGCGGAGCACTCTCGTCCACCGCCCGGTCCCCGGTCTCGCCGTAGTAGCCGATCGCGCTGCCGTTCACGAACACCCGGGGCCGTACGTCCTCGGGCAGTCCGGCGACCGCCTCGGCCAGCGCGCCCGTGCCCCGTACGCGGCTGGCGCGGATCCGCGCCTTGTAGTCGTCCGTCCAGCGGTGGTCGCCCACGCCCGCCCCCGCCAGATTCACCACCGCGTCGCACCCGGCGAGCCCGGCCGCGTCCACGGACCCCCGCTCGGGGTCCCACCGGACCTCGTCCGCCCCCCGGGGCTCCCCCCGCACCAGCCGGACCACCGTGTGTCCGTCCGCCGTCAGGGACCGCACCAGGGCGGTCCCGATGAGCCCGGACGCCCCGGCCACCGCGATTCGCGCACGTTCCATGCCGTCCATCCTGCCCCCGGCGGCGCGAAATGCACGGCAGGGCCACTCGCCCGGGCCGTACCCTGACGCCATGACCGAGCCGCTCATACGCCCCGCCCGCGCCGAGGACGAGGGCGACCTGGCGCGCCTCGACCGTGAGACCTGGTCCCACGAGTTCGCCGTCATGCCGCGGCCCGGGCCGGACGAGCCGTTCTTCCGCGAGACGTGCGGACCGGACGCGCACCTGGTCGCCGAGCACGACGGCCGCCTCGTGGGCTACGTCAGGCTCGGCCGTCCGACCCCGCTCGAGTGCAACGAGCACGTCCGGGACATCCGCGGCCTCGCCGTCGCCGAGGAGGCACGCGGCAGGGGCGCGGGCCGGGCCCTGGTGCGGGCCGCCGTGGCGGAAGCCCGGCGCCGGGGCGCCCGCCGGATCACGCTGCGCGTCCTGGGCCACAACACGGCCGCCCGTGCGCTGTACGCGTCGGAGGGCTTCGCCGTGGAGGGGGTGCTGCCCGGGGAGTTCCTCCTCGACGGCGTGTACGCCGACGACGTCCTGATGGGCCGGCCGCTGGTGTGACCGGCCGTCAGGACGCCCCCTAGGAGGCCACCACCTCGCCCGTGTCCACCGGCGTCGTCGCGTCCGCCGCGCGCTCGGCGTCCTCCTTGACCTCGTCCGCCGTCAGGACGTAGCCCGTCTCGGTGTCCGTGGTGGAACGCGCGAACACCACACCGAACACCCGGCCGTCGGTGGTCAGCAGCGGGCCGCCGGAGTTGCCGGGGCGGACGGTGGAGCGGATCGAGTAGATCTCACGGGTGACCGTCGCGTCGCTGTAGATGTTCTGCCCCCTGGCCTGGAGCCGGCCCGCCACCGTCGCCGCCTGCAGGTTCAGGTCGCCGTCCTGCGGATAGCCCGCGACCACCGCCGAGTCGCCGCGCCCCGCGTCGTCCACGAACTCCAGCACCGGGGCCCGCAGGTCCGGCACGTACAGCACGGCCACGTCCTTCTGCGGGTCGAAGAGCACCACCCGCGCCTCGTACGTCCGCCCGACGCCGCCCACGCGCACGGTCGGCTCGTCGATGCCCGCCACCACGTGGGCGTTGGTCATCACGTGCTCCCGCGCGTACACGAACCCGCTGCCCTCGCGGCCCTGCGTGCCCGCCACACCCTCGACCTTGACCGTGCTGCGCTGCGCCGCGCGGGTCGCGGCCGCCGTCACGCTGTCGCCGGACGGCTCGGCGACCTCGGCGGTCGACTCGTTCTCGAACGGGTTGAACACCTGCGGGAAACCCGCCTCGGTCAGCGCCGAGGTGGCCCGGGAGAACCATGCCGGAGTGGTGTCCGGCATCACGTCCTGCACCGCGCCCAGCAGCCGCGAGTCCCTGATCGCCGACGTCACCAGCGGGGACGAGGACGCCCCCAGCACGCTCGCCACCACCCACGCCACGATCAGCACGGCCACCGAGTTGGCCGCCGCGCCGCCGAGCCCGTCCGCCACTCTCAGCGGGCCCCGGTCGAGCTCCCGCCGCAGCCGGAGCGCCAGCCGCCCCGCCAGTTCATGGCCCACCACGGCCGGCAGCAGCACCGTGAACACGGCCGTCACCGTCGCCCGCGTCGTCCCCGCCGTCACCAGGTCCATCACCCACGGCAGGATCCACACGCCGACGACCGCACCGCCCACGAAACCGGCCAGCGAGACACAGCCGGCCAGCAGCCCGCGCCGGTAGCCGGACGCCGCGTAGGCCAGGACGACCAGCAACAGCAGGATGTCGAGCAGGTCCACGCACGCCGCCTTTCTCTCGGGCCCCCCTGTACGTGGGGGAGGGGCCCGGTGATCAGCCACGCGCGCGACGGCCGCCGGGCGGCGGCCACGCGCGCGTGCACTGGGGAAAACGTCCCGGACCGGGGCGATGGTTCCACCGGATGGCACACCACGGATCGCGGACCCCGGCCATCGGACCCACAGTGGGGCCATGCGTGTCCCGAGACGACCGCGCGGAGCGCGGAAGCACCGGGCCTCCCGGATACCCGGCGGGCGCGGCACCCACCGGCTGCCGGCCGCCGCCACGGTGGCCCTCGGCTGTCTGCCGGGCCTGGCCGCCGCCGTCGCCCTGGTGCTGTGCGCCTACGGCGTCGAGCGGGCCGCCGGATCCGCCGGCACGGCCTCCGCCGCACGGGCCGAACCCGCCTTCCAGGCACCCCGGCCGCCGATCGTGCCCCGCGCGGTCTGGCTGGGCGACGGAGCCCGCGAGCAGCCGCCCCCGCGCTACGACGACGAGGTCGTCGCGGTCTTCATCCATCACACCGACTCACCGGGCGCGTACGACTGCGCGGACTCCCCCGGCATCATCAAGGGCCTGTACGAGGGCCAGACCGTCGGCCGGGACTGGGACGACCTCGGATACAACTTCGTCGTCGACCGCTGCGGCACCATCTACGAGGGCCGCGCCGGCGGCACCGACCGCGCCGTCACCGGCGCCCACACCCAGGGCTTCAACCACCGCACCACCGGCATCGCCGCCCTCGGCACCTTCACGGAGGGCGCCGTGGTGCCGTCCGAGATGCTGGAGGCGATCGCCGCACTGGCCGCCTGGAAGCTCGGCACCTCCGGCACCGACCCGCGCGCCGAGGTGCGGCTGGTCTCCAGCAACGGCGGCAGCCGCTACGCGGCCGGCACCACCGCCACCCTGCACGCGGTCGCGGGCCACAGCGACGGCTTCATGACCAGCTGCCCCGGCGCGGCCCTCAAGGCGCGCCTCCCCGACATCAGGACCCTCGCGGCCCGCATCCAGGGCCGCGACAGCACGGAGCAGGCCATGCGGAAGGAGAGCGACGCGTCCCCACCGGACACCCCGAACGAAGCGGAACGTCACACAGAACGAAGAGCACACCCATGAGTGACACCCCTCGAAGTACGACCTGGGCGGACGCGCTGCGCCGCCCCTGGGCGGCCCTGTGCGCCGCCGCGGCCGTCGTCCTCGGACCGGCCGCCCACACCGCCTCCGCCCTCACCCAGGCCAACGCGGCCCCCTTGCGCCAGGCGCCCACCCCCCACCGGCGTCTGTGACCGGACGAGGACCGGCGCCCGCGGAGGGCCCGTCCGGCGATCGAGCCGCAGGAGTCCTGCCGTGCCCGGCCGGATCGGGCAGAGCCGGGTCCGCGGGTCCGCGGCACGATCCGCCGGCCGCCGGACGGGCGCTAGTCCCGGAAGCGCTCCCAGAGCCGCGGATAGCGTTCGGCCAGCAGCGCCTCGTCCTCGAAGTCGAGCGGTGTGCCCTCCGGCTCCGCCGGGGCCGGGGGCAGCTCCAGGTCCGGTGCCACCGTCCCGGTGAGCTGCTCGTACGCCTCGTCCGCCGCGTAGCCGAGGTCCTCGCCGTCGCCGTCGATCTCCTCGTCGAAGTCGTCGTCCAGCAGGTCGGCCAGCGCGTCCGGGTCGTGCAGGGCGCCTTCGAAGACCTCACGGCCCTGGCCGATCAGCCAGCACCGGAAGTAGTCGAAGGCGTCGTCGCTCGCCCCGTCGAGGAGCACCCAGGCGGCACCCCACAGGTCCCAGTGGTAGGCGCGGTGGTAGCGGGACTCGAAGTGACGGGCGAAGTCCAGGACCGCCTCCGGATCCAGCCGCACGAGCCGCTCCACGAGCAGATCGGCCTGTTCCTCCGGGTCGCCCCCGGCGTCCTCCCGGGCCGTGTCCACCAGCTCCCAGAACTCCGTCTCGTCCATCACGTGCTCCAGCATCGACCCTGCGTCCCGCACACGCACCCTAGGGGCGCGGGGAACTGCGCGAACGGGGGGCCGGGGGCGGAGACCCCGGGAACGGGCAGGGAAGAGGCGGCGGGGGCGGGGAGCGCCGCACGGACAGCCGCACCCGGGCCCCGGACCCCGTCACCGCCGCCCGTACACCTCCGCCAGCCGCGCCGCCTCCGCCGCGAACCGCTCCCGCAGCCCTCCCGGCTCCAGCACCTCCACCTCGGCCCCCAACGCCGTCAGCTGCGTGAAGGCGACCTCCTCCGACTCCACCGGCAGCGTCACCCGTACCCACCCGCCCCCGTCCGGCTCACCCGCGCGGCCCAGAGCCTCCCGCGCGGCCGGCGGATCCACGACGTGCGGCAGCCTGCGCACCCCCTCCGCCGACAGCCGCACCACGACCTCCGCCCGCAGGATCGACCGCGAGAACTGCTCCGCCCGTTCCTCCCAGAACGCGGGCAGTTCGAAGTCCGCCGCCCGCTCGAAACGCTCCCCGCCCGCCTCCACCGCCGTGAACCGGTCGATCCGGTACACCCGGAAGGCACCTCGCTCCGCCACCCGCGCGCACAGGTACCAGACGCCTGCCTTGAGCACGAGCCCGTACGGTTCCAGCTCCCGCTCGACCTCGTCCTCGCCGCGCCGGTACCGGGCGGTGATCCGCCGGTCGTCCCACACCGCGTCCGCGACGGCCGGCAGCAGCTCGGGCGTCGTCGGCTCGCGGAACCAGTTCGGGGCGTCCAGGTGGAAGCGCTGCGCCGCCGTGCGGGAGGCGTCCCGCAGGGACGGCAGCAGGGCGGCCGACACCTTCAGGCGCGCCGCCGAGGCCGTGTCCTCCAGCCCCATCTCGCGCAGTGCCCCCGGCACACCGGACAGGAACAGCGCCTCCGCCTCACCGCGCGCCAGCCCCGTCAGCCGCGTCCGGTACCCGCCGACCAGCCGGTAGCCGCCGATCCGCCCGCGGTCCGCGTACACCGGCACCCCGGCCTCCGACAGCGCCTGCGCGTCCCGGGTGACCGTCCGCTCCGACACCTCCAGCTCGCTCGCCAGTTCGGCGGCGGTCATGGAGGGCCGGGACTGGAGCAGGAGCACCATCTTGATCAACCGGGCAGCGCGCATGGAGCACATCATGCAGGAGGCCCCCGGCGCTCACCGAGCGCCGGGGGCCTCCTGCATGACCTGGCCCCTACAGGCCGTACTTGTCGCGCGCTTCCTTCACGGCCGCGGCCTTCACCTCGCCGCGCCGGGCGAGCTGGGCCAGGGCCGCGACGACGATGGACTCGGCGTCGACGCCGAAGTGGCGGCGGGCCGCCTCACGGGTGTCCGACAGACCGAAGCCGTCGGCGCCCAGCGAGGTGTAGTCCTGCTCGACCCACTGCGCGATCTGGTCCGGGACCTGGCGCATGTAGTCCGACACGGCCAGCACCGGGCCCTCGGCGCCCTGGAGCGCCCGCCGGACGAACGGCACCCGCTCCTCGCCGCGCAGCAGCGCCTCGTCGGCCTCCAGCGCGTCGCGGCGCAGCTCGGTCCACGAGGTGGCGGACCACACGTCGGCGGCCACGCCCCACTCCTCCGCGAGCAGCCGCTGCGCCTTCAGCGCCCAGTGGATCGCCGTGCCGGAGCCGAGCAGCTGGATGCGCGGGGCGTTGGCGGCGGGGGTCAGCCCGGCCGTCTCCGCCGTGTTGAAGCGGTACAGGCCCTTGACGATGCCCTCGTCGACGCCGGCCGCCGACGGCTTCGCCGGCTGCGGCAGCGGCTCGTTGTAGACCGTCAGGTAGTAGAAGACGTCCTGGTCCTCGTCCGGCTTGCCCTCGCCGAACATCCGGCGCAGACCTTCCTTGACGATGACGCCGATCTCGTACGCGAACGCCGGGTCGTACGTCAGCGCCGCCGGGTTGGTCGCGGCGATGACCGGCGAGTGGCCGTCGGCGTGCTGCAGGCCCTCGCCCGTCAGCGTCGTGCGGCCCGCCGTGGCGCCGACCAGGAAGCCGCGGCCGAGCTGGTCGCCGAGCTGCCACATCTGGTCGCCGGTGCGCTGCCAGCCGAACATCGAGTAGTAGATGTAGAACGGGATCATCGTCTCGCCGTGCGTCGAGTACGACGTCGAGGCGGCGACGAACTCGGCCATGGCGCCGGCCTCGGTGATCCCCTCGTTGAAGATCTGGCCGTTCTTGGCTTCCTTGTAGTACATCAGCTGGTCACGGTCGACCGGCTCGTACGTCTGCCCCATCGGCGAGTAGATGCCGAGGGACGGGAAGAGGCTCTCCATGCCGAAGGTGCGCGCCTCGTCGGGGACGATCGGCACCCACCGCTTGCCCGTCTCCTTGTCGCGGACCAGGTCCTTGACCAGGCGGACGAACGCCATGGTGGTGGCCACGTTCTGCGAGCCGGAGCCCTTGTCGAAGGCGGCGAACGCCTTGTCGGCGGGCTGCGGCAGCGGCGCGACCGGGTGCACGCGGCGGGCCGGGGCCGGACCGCCGAGCGCGGCGCGGCGCTCCTGGAGGTAGCGGACCTCGGGGGAGTCGGCGCCCGGGTGGACGTAGGGGACCTGGCCGTCGACGAACCGCGCGTCCGGGATCGGCAGCTCCAGCCGGTCGCGCATCGCCTTGAACTCGTCCACCGACAGCTTCTTCATCTGGTGGTTGGCGTTCTTTGAGGCGAAGCCCTCACCGAGGGTGTGACCCTTGACGGTCTGCGCCAGGATCACGGTCGGCGCGCCCTTGTGGGCGAGCGCGGCCTTGTACGCGGCGTAGACCTTGCGGGACTCGTGGCCGCCGCGCGAGAGGTGGAAGCACTCGAGGATCTTGTCGTCGCTCAGCAGCTTCGCCATCTCGACGAGCGCCGGGTCCTTGCCGAAGAAGTCCTCGCGGATGTAGGCGGCGTCGCGCGTCTGGTACGTCTGCACCTGCGCGTCCGGCACCTCGCGCAGCCGGCGTACCAGGGCGCCGGTGGTGTCGAGCTGGAACAGCTCGTCCCAGGCGGTGCCCCACAGCGTCTTGACGACGTTCCAGCCGGCGCCGCGGAACTGGGCCTCCAGCTCCTGCACGATCTTGAAGTTGGCGCGGACCGGACCGTCGAGGCGCTGCAGGTTGCAGTTGACGACGAAGGTCAGGTTGTCCAGCTGCTCGCGGGAGGCGAGGGTGAGCGCGGCCGTCGACTCCGGCTCGTCCATCTCGCCGTCGCCGAGGAACGCCCACACGTGGGAGTCGGAGACGTCCTTGATGCCGCGGCTGGTCAGATAGCGGTTGAAGCGCGCCTGGTAGATCGCGGAGATCGGCCCGAGGCCCATGGAGACGGTGGGGAACTCCCACAGCCAGGGCAGCCGGCGCGGGTGCGGGTAGGACGGCAGTCCGTTGCCGCCCGCCTCGCGGCGGAAGTTGTCGAGCTGCTGCTCGCCGATCCGGCCGTCGAGGAAGGCGCGGGCGTAGATGCCGGGGGAGGCGTGGCCCTGGATGTAGAGCTGGTCGCCCGAGCCGTCGCCCTCCTTGCCGCGGAAGAAGTGGTTGAAGCCGGTCTCGTACAGCCAGGCGGCGGAGGCGAAGGTGGCGATGTGGCCGCCGACGCCGTACTTGCTGCCGCGGGTCACCATGGCGGCCGCGTTCCAGCGGTTCCAGGCGGTGATGCGCTGCTCCAGCGCCTCGTCGCCGTCCACGGCGGGCTCGGCGGAGGTGGGGATGGTGTTGACGTAATCGGTCTCGAGGAGCTTCGGCAGCGCGATGCCGGCGCCCTCGGCGCGCTCCAGCGTGCGGCGCATCAGGTATGCGGCACGGTGCGGCCCGGCCGCCTTGGTGACGGCGTCCAGGGAGGCCTGCCATTCGGCGGTCTCCTCGGGGTCGCGGTCCGGGAGCTGGTCGAGCTCGCTCGGCTGGATGGCGTTGGGGTCGGTCATGTCGCCGCCTTCCTCAGTCGAAGGGGGTTCCCTCATCGGTAAGGGTTCGGGGGTGCCCTAGGTCTTTGGCAGGACAGGGCGGGGACTTCGGTGGAAGTCCGCAGGCGACAATAACCCCCTGATCGATGATCGATCAAAGGGTTGAGCCCCAAAACCTCTCGATACCGAGAAAGTCGGCACGGGGTGCCTCCGGCGGTGGCACCGGGTGACTGTCGCCAGGGGTTGTTTGCGCAGGTGAGGGCGTATGGGCGCGGAAGAGCACAGGGGTTCTCCCGTACGGCGACTGCCGGCCCGTCGTGGCTGATCGCGCAGTTCCCCGCGCCTTTTCAGGGGCGCGGGGAACTGCGCAGAAAAGGGGGTCCGGGGGACAAACCCCCCAGGGGTGGGACGGGAAGGGGTGGCGGGGGCGAAAACGACCAGGGCCTACGCCCGCGGCGCGCACCCCAGCACGTGTGCCTTCACCAGCTCCGCGATCCGCGGATCGCGCCGCCGGAACGCCGCGACCAGCTCCTCGTGCTCCTCCGCGTACGACTGCTGCACCGTCCCCAGCCACCGTATCGACAGCGCGGTGAACACCTCGATCCCCAGCCCCTCCCAGGTGTGCAGCAGCACCGAGTTGCCCGCCGCCCGCACCAGCTCCCGGTGGAACGCCACCGTGTGCCGCACCTGCCCCGTCCCGTCGGCCAGCCGGTCCGCCTCGTACAGCGCGGCGACGTGCGGCTCCAGCGCCGAGCAGTCCTCCGCCAGCCGCCCCGCCGCCAGCTCCGCCGCGATCGCCTCCAGACCGGCCCGGACCGGGTAGCTCTCCTCCAGGTCGGCCGCCGTCAGGTTCCGCACCCGCACGCCCTTGTTCGGCGCCGACTCGATCAGCCGCAGCGACTCCAGCTCCCGCAGCGCCTCCCGCACGGGCGTCTGGCTGACCTCCAGCTCGGTCGCGATGCGCCGCTCCACGATCCGCTCGCCCGGCTTCCAGCGTCCGCTGATGATCCCTTCCAGGATGTGCTCGCGGATCTGTTCGCGCAGCGAGTGGACGACGGGCGCGGTCATGAGGGGCTCCTTAGCGGGGCCCTCGGGCCCCCGGGGGGCTTTGACGAATAGACAATACGGCCGTGAGCCCGCCCCGCAGGGGCGCACAGGGGAGCTTTCGCCCAGGTGAGACGAGACTTACACGCCCCCTACGCCGATGCCCCCGCCCGCAAGCCATCGAGGGCTTGCGGACGGGGGCACCGTACGGCCGTGTCAGCGGCCGGAGATCACCGGTCGGGTCACAGGCCGAGCTCGACCTCGAACTCGCCGGCCTCCAGGATCGCCTTGACCGCCGTCAGGTAACGGGCCGCGTCGGCGCCGTCCACCAGGCGGTGGTCGTAGGAAAGGGTCAGGTAGGTCATGTCGCGGACGCCGATGACCGTGCCCTCCTCGGTCTCGATGACGGCCGGACGCTTGACCGTGGCACCGATGCCGAGGATCGCGACCTGGCCCGGCGGCACGATGATCGTGTCGAACAGCGCGCCGCGCGAACCGGTGTTGCTGATGGTGAAGGTCGCGCCGGACAGCTCGTCCGGGGTGATCTTGTTGCCGCGGACCTTGCCCGCCAGCTCCGCCGTGGCCTTGGCGATACCGGCGATGTTGAGGTCACCGGCGTTCTTGATGACCGGGGTCATCAGGCCCTTCTCGGAGTCCACCGCGATACCGATGTTCTCGGTGTCGAAGTAGGTGATGGTCCCCTCGGCCTCGTTGATCTTGGCGTTGATCGGCGCGTGCGCCTTCAGCGCCTGGGCCGCCGCCTTGACGAAGAACGGCATCGGGGAGAGCTTGACGCCCTCGCGCGCCGCGAACGCGTCCTTGGCACGGGCGCGCAGCTTCATCAGGCGGGTGACGTCGACCTCGACCACCGAGGACAGCTGCGCCTGCTCGTGCAGGGCCTTGACCATGTTGTCGCCGATGACCTTGCGGATCCGCGGCATCTTCACGGTCTGACCGCGCAGCGGGGAGGCCTCCAGCGACGGGGCCTTCTTCGCGGCGGGCGCGGCGGCGGCCGGAGCCGGAGCGGCCGCGGCGGCCTTGGCGGCCTCGGCGGCGGCGATGACGTCCTGCTTGCGGATGCGGCCGCCGACGCCGGTGCCCTTGACGGTGGACAGGTCGACGCCGTTCTCGGCGGCGAGCTTGCGCACCAGCGGGGTCACGTAGGCGCCCTCGTCCGTGGCCTGGGCGGCAGCCGGAGCCGGGGCGGCGGGCGCCTGCGGAGCCGGGGCCGGGGCCGGGGCCGGGGCGGCCGGGGCGGGCGCCGGAGCGGCCTGCTGCGGGGCCGGAGCCGGAGCCGGAGCCGCCGGTGCGGGGGCCGGGGCCGGGGCGGGCTCGGGCTGCGCGGGGGCGGGCTCGGGCTGCGCCGGGGCCTCGGGGGCGGCCGGGGCGGGGGCGGCGGCCGGAGCGGCACCGGCCTCGCCGATGACGGCCAGCTTGGCGCCGACCTCGGCCGTCTCGTCCTCGCCGACCACGATCTCCAGCAGCGTGCCGGAGGCGGGCGCCGGGATCTCGGTGTCGACCTTGTCCGTCGACACCTCCAGCAGCGGCTCGTCGGCCTCGACGCTGTCACCGACCGACTTCAGCCAGCGGGTGACGGTGCCCTCGGTGACGGACTCGCCGAGCGCGGGCAGGACCACGTCCGTGCCCTCGGCGGAACCGCCGCCGGCCGAGGCCTCGGCGCTGGGCGCCGGAGCCGGGGCGGGCTGCTCGGTGGACGGCTGGGCCTGCGGCTCGGGGGCGGGAGCCGGCGGGGCGGCCTGCTCGGCGGCCGGGGCCTGCTCGGCCGCCGGGGCGCCGGAGCCGTCGTCGATCAGGGCCAGCTCGGCGCCGACCTCGACGGTCTCGTCCTCGGCGACCCTGATGGAGGACAGCACGCCGGAGGCGGGAGCGGGGATCTCGGTGTCGACCTTGTCGGTGGAGACCTCGAGCAACGGCTCGTCGGCCTCGACGCGCTCGCCCTCGGCCTTCAGCCAGCGGGTGACGGTGCCCTCGGTGACGCTCTCGCCGAGCGCCGGAAGGGTTACGGAAACCGGCATGGTTTCGGTTGCTCCTTTAAAAGTGCGGAAGTCTGTGTCGTCGCGCCCGGTGACCGAGGGCGTCAGTCGTGGGAGTGGAGGGGCTTCCCGGCCAGGGCCAGGTGGGCCTCGCCCATCGCCTCGTTCTGCGTCGGGTGGGCGTGGATGAGCTGCGCCACCTCGGCCGGCAGCGCCTCCCAGTTGTAGATCAGCTGGGCTTCGCCGACCTGCTCGCCCATACGGTCTCCGACCATGTGGACACCGACCACCGCACCGTCCTTGACCTGGACGAGCTTGATCTCGCCCGCGGTCTTGAGGATCTTGCTCTTGCCGTTGCCGGCCAGGTTGTACTTGAGGGCGACGACCTTGTCCGCGCCGTAGATCTCCTTGGCCTTGGCCTCGGTGATGCCGACGGAGGCGACCTCCGGGTGGCAGTACGTCACCCGCGGGACACCGTCGTAGTCGATCGGGACGGTCTTCAGACCGGCCAGGCGCTCCGCCACCAGGATGCCCTCGGCGAAGCCGACGTGCGCGAGCTGGAGCGTCGGGACCAGGTCACCGACGGCCGAGATCGTGGGGACGTTGGTGCGCATGTACTCGTCGACCAGGACGTAGCCGCGGTCCATGGCGACCCCGGCCTCCTCGTAGCCCAGGCCCTGCGAGACCGGGCCGCGGCCGACGGCGACGAGCAGGACCTCGGCCTCGAACTCCTTGCCGTCGGCCAGGGTGACCTTCACGCCGTCCTGGGTGTACTCGGCCTTCTCGAAGAAGGTGCCCAGGTTGAACTTGATGCCGCGCTTGCGGAACGCGCGCTCCAGCAGCTTCGAGCTGTTCTCGTCCTCGACCGGGACGAGGTGCTTGAGGCCCTCGATGACGGTGACCTCGGCCCCGAAGGACTTCCACGCGGAGGCGAACTCGACGCCGATGACGCCGCCGCCCAGGACGATCGCGGACTTCGGCACACGGTCCAGGACCAGGGCGTGGTCGGAGGAGATGATGCGGTTGCCGTCGATCTCCAGACCGGGCAGCGACTTCGGTACGGAGCCGGTCGCCAGCAGGACGTGGCGGCCCTGGACACGCCGGCCGTTCACGTCGACGGAGGTGGGGGAGGACAGCCGGCCCTCACCCTCGATGTAGGTCACCTTGCGGGAGGCGACCAGACCCTGCAGGCCCTTGTACAGGCCGGCGATGACATCGTCCTTGTACTTGTGCACACCCGCCATGTCGACGCCCTCGAAGGACGTCTTGATGCCGAACTGCTCGCTCTCGCGGGCCTGGTCGGCGATCTCGCCCGCGTGCAGCAGGGCCTTGGTGGGGATGCATCCGTTGTGCAGGCAGGTGCCGCCGAGCTTGTTCTTCTCGATCAGGGCGACGTCCAGGCCCAGCTGTGCCCCGCGCAGGGCCGCGGCGTACCCACCGCTGCCACCGCCGAGGATCACTAGGTCGAAAACGGTGCTGGCGTCGTTCGCCACGTCACGTCCTCCATGCATGTGCGCCACGCCGGTCTCCAGTGACCGGTCGGCGGCTGGTGTCCGGCCGCTCAATGTTCTCGGCCCTTGGGTGGGCCCTGTCCTGCCGAGCCCTATCCTCGCACTTGTCACCCCTGAACGAGACGCCGGGCCGTTGTGTGACACGTCCCACGTTCCCGCGCCGCGGACGGCGGGGCGGCCCACCTGGGGCGGGCCGTGACCGGTGCGCGGCGGTCCCGTGCGGACGCGGCCGCTCACGCACCGGCCGCGTCCCGACCCGCGACGGAGGAGCCCGCCCGCGGGCGGCGGGGCCTCGCCCTGCCCGCGTGCGAGGCCCCGGCCGCCGGCCGGGTTCAGCCCAGGTCGCCGGCGGCGGCCCGCTCCGCGAGGCGCACCAGGGTGCGCACCGCGGAGCCCGTGCCGCCCTTGGGCGTGTACCCGAACGGGCCGCCCTCATTGAAGGCCGGACCGGCGATGTCGAGGTGGGCCCAGGTGATGCCCTCACCGACGAACTCGCGCAGGAACAGGCCGGCGACGAGACCGCCGCCCATCCGCTCGCCCATGTTGGCGATGTCGGCGGTGGCCGAATCCATGCCCTTGCGCAGGTGCTCCGGCAGCGGCATCGGCCAGGACGGCTCACCGGACTCCTCGGCGGCCTCGTGCACCGCGGAGCGGAACGCGTCGTCGTTCGCCATGATGCCGAACGTGCGGTTGCCCAGCGCCAGCATCATCGCGCCGGTCAGGGTCGCGACGTCCACGATGGCGTCCGGCTTCTCCTGCGAGGCGGCCCACAGGGCGTCGGCGAGGACGAGCCGGCCCTCGGCGTCGGTGTTGAGCACCTCCACGGTCTTGCCGCTGTACATGCGCAGCACGTCACCGGGGCGGGTGGCCGAGCCGGAGGGCATGTTCTCGGCCAGCGCCAGCCAGCCGGTGATGTTGACCTCCAGGCCGAGCCGGGCGGCGGCGACGACCGCGGCGAACACCGCGGCGGCACCGCTCATGTCGCACTTCATCGTCTCGTTGTGACCGGCCGGCTTCAGCGAGATGCCGCCCGAGTCGTAGGTGATGCCCTTGCCGACCAGGGCGAGGTGCTTCTTCGCCTTGGAGGAGGTGTACGACAGCTTCACCAGGCGCGGGCCGGACGCGGAGCCGGCGCCGACGCCGAGGATGCCGCCGTACCCGCCCTTGGTCAGGGCCTTCTCGTCGAGCACCTGCACCTTGATGCCGTGCTCCTTGGCCGCCGCCTGGGCGACGGCCGCGAACGCCTCCGGGTCGAGGTCGTTGGGCGGGGTGTTGATCAGGTCACGGGCGCGGTTGAGCTCCTCGGCGACGGCGGTGGCCCGCTCGACGGCGGCCTTGAAGGCCTTGTCGCGGGGCTTGCCGCCGAGCAGCGCGGCCTCGGCGAGCGGGGCCTTGCCGTTCTTGCCGTTCTTGCCGGAGCCGCCGTCGGCCTTGTAGGCGTCGAAGGAGTACGCGCCGAGCAGCACGCCCTCGGCGACCGCGCCGGCGTCGGCGGCGTCCGTCAGGGGCAGGGCGAAGGCGGCCTTCTTGGAACCGGCGAGGGCGCGGGCGGCCACACCGGCGGCCTTGCGCAGCGCCTCGGCGTCGTATCCGGAGCCCTTCTGGGGCTGGGCGCCGAGGCCCACCGCCACCACGAGCGGTGCCTTGAAGCCGGACGGCGCGGGGAGCTTCGTCACCTCGCCCTCGGCACCCGACGCGCCGAGAGTCTCCAGTACGCCGGCGAGCCCGCCGTCGAACGCCTGGTCCACGGCCTCGGCGCCCGGTGCGACGACCGGGCCCGCGGCCTTTGCGGCAGAGCCCTTGGCGACACCGATCACGATCGCGTCGGCCCGCAGGCCGGGGACCGCGGCGGTGCTGAGAGTGAGAGCAGTCACGGTGGTGGAATCTCGCTTCCGATGTGAAGTTGCGGTGGCCGAAAGGTGTGGGTCGACCGGGCCCGGCAGCCGACCCTAGTTGCGCTGTTCGGGCGCGGCCCCGTCGGGGCCTCTCCCGGTACGGCGGACACTCGGGACGAGCCTACGCGCGTCCGCGCGTTCGCTCATTCATCCGGGTGCTCGCCTTTCGGTGACGGCCGGGCGCGTGTCCGGGCCCCGTCGCCCAACCGCCGGGCCGCGAACAGCGTCCTCAGTGGTGTCCGACCATCACACCGCCCCGTGGAGACCGCCCGGTGAGACGACCGTTCCTGCTTGTCCTGCTGCTCGCCGTGCTGGCGGCCGGCTGCGCCGGCGCGCCCGCGTCCGACGCCGGGTCCCCGGCCGGTGACCGCTGGCGGCCCCCTCCCGGCACCGCCTGGCAGTGGCAGCTCAGCGGCCGACTGGACACCTCCGTCGACGTGCCTGTGTACGACATCGACGGCTTCGACCACTCCCGCGCGACGGTCGCGCGGCTGCACCGCGACGGCCGCAAGGTCGTCTGCTACCTGTCCACCGGGGCCTGGGAGGACTTCCGGCCGGACGCGGACGACTTCCCGGCGTCGGTGATCGGCCGGGGCAACGGCTGGGAGGGCGAGCGCTGGCTCGACATCCGCCGGACCGACGTCCTGGAACCGCTCATGGCCGAGCGGTTCGACATGTGCCGCGACAAGGGTTTCGACGCGGTGGAGCCGGACAACATGGACGGCTACCGCAACCGCACCGGCTTCCCCCTCACCGCCGCCGACCAGCTCCGCTACAACCGGCTGATCGCCCGGCTCGCCCACGAGCGCGGACTGTCCGTGGGCCTGAAGAACGACCTCGACCAGATCCCCGACCTGGTCGGCGACTTCGATTTCGCGGTCAACGAACAGTGCGCCCAGTACGGCGAGTGCGACGCGCTCACGCCGTTCGTCGAGGCGGGCAAGGCCGTCTTCCACGTCGAGTACGAGCTGCCCACCGCCCGCTTCTGCGCCGACTCCCGGCGTCTGGGCCTGAGTTCCCTGCTGAAGAGGTACGAACTGGACGCATGGCGCCGGCCGTGCTGAGTCCGGCACCAGCAGTACGCAGGCCACCGCGTGCACGGCGACGTCGGTCGCCGTCGTCACCGCCGCCCTGAGCGCCGCCCGGCCGGGCACGCGTTCAGCACCGACGTGTCCCACTCCCTCCGCCCCCGTGACCGTACGCATGTGCGAGACGGGGCCGGTGTCACCCGATTGCCGAGTGGAATGCGCGCCACGGCGCCCGGCTTCGGCCGCGGCGGGTCGTCCGCCCGCCATGCTGCCCTGGGGACTGTCCCCGGAGCCGTAGGAGGACTGGCACAGTGGCGGACAAGAGCACAGCGGTCTCGCTCGACGAGGAGACGTACGAGGACGAGCTGCCGGTCCGGCGCAGGCGGCCGGGCAACGTCGTGATCAAGTGGCTGACGACCACCGACCACAAGACGATCGGCACGCTCTACCTCTGCACCTCGTTCGGGTTCTTCGTGTTCGGCGGGATCCTGGCGCTGGTGATGCGCGCCGAGCTGGCCCGCCCCGGACTGCAGATCGTCTCGAACGAGCAGTTCAACCAGTCGTTCACGATGCACGGCACGATCATGCTGCTGATGTTCGCGACACCGCTGTTCATCGGCTTCGCCAACTGGATCATGCCGCTGCAGATCGGGGCGCCCGACGTGGCGTTCCCGCGGCTGAACATGTTCTCCTACTGGCTCTTCCTGCTGGGCTCGCTGATCACGGTGGGCGGCTTCCTCACCCCGAACGGGCCGGCGAGCTTCGGCTGGTTCGCCTACTCCCCGCTGTCGGACGCGGTCCGCTCGCCCGGCCTGGGCGGTGACCTGTGGATCATGGGTCTGGCGCTGTCCGGCTTCGGCACGATCCTCGGCTCGGTCAACTTCATCACCACGATCGTCTGCATGCGCGCTCCGGGCATGACGATGTTCCGCATGCCGATCTTCACCTGGAACGTGCTGCTGACCGGTGTGCTGGTCCTGCTGGCCTTCCCGGTGCTCGCCGCCGCCCTGCTGGCGCTGGAGGTGGACCGCAAGTTCGGGGCGCACATCTACGACGCGGCCAACGGGGGACCGCTGCTGTGGCAGCACATGTTCTGGTTCTTCGGCCACCCCGAGGTGTACATCATCGCGCTGCCGTTCTTCGGCATCGTCTCCGAGATCATCCCGGTCTTCTCCCGCAAGCCGATCTTCGGCTACATGGGCCTGATCGCCGCGACCATCGCGATCGCGGGGCTGTCGGCGACGGTGTGGGCGCACCACATGTACGCCACGGGCGGCGTGCTGCTGCCGTTCTTCTCCTTCATGACCTTCCTGATCGCCATTCCCACCGGTGTGAAGTTCTTCAACTGGACCGGCACCATGTGGAAGGGCAGTCTCTCCTTCGAGACACCGATGCTGTGGTCCGTCGGCTTCCTCGTCACCTTCCTTTTCGGCGGGTTGACCGGGGTGATCCTGGCGTCGCCCCCGCTGGACTTCCACGTCACGGACTCGTACTTCGTCGTGGCGCACTTCCACTACGTGGTGTTCGGCACCGTCGTCTTCGCGATGTTCGCCGGATTCCACTTCTGGTGGCCCAAGTTCACCGGCAAGATGCTCGACGAACGCCTCGGCAAGATCACCTTCTGGACGCTGTTCGCCGGCTTCCACGGCACCTTCCTCGTCCAGCACTGGCTCGGCGCCGAGGGCATGCCGCGCCGGTACGCGGACTACCTGGCGGCCGACCACTTCACCGCGCTGAACACGGTCTCCACGATCTCCTCGTTCCTGCTCGGCCTCTCCCTGCTGCCGTTCTTCTACAACATCTGGAAGACCGCCAAGTACGGCAAGCCGGTCGGCGTCGACGACCCGTGGGGCTACGGCCGCTCCCTGGAGTGGGCGACCTCCTGCCC
>NZ_BMUC01000001.1:878189-887227 GCF_014649995.1 Streptomyces griseoflavus
CCCGCGCCACAACTTCACCACCCTGCCGCGGATCCGCAGCGAATCCCCGGCGTTCGACCTGCACCACCCGGACATCGCCGCCATGGACGACCTGGAGAACCACCCCCAGGAGTCCGTCACCGTCGCCCCCGGTGACAAGCAGCGGTGAGCGCGCGGACGGGAACACGGAGGACGGCGTGAACCCCCGCCAGGACAGCGCCCGCGGTCTCAACCAGCTCGAGGGCCTCCTCCTGTGGGCCGCCGAGGTCGAGGAGGCACGGAGCCGGGCCGCCCGGTTCACCGAGGAACTGCCGTGGCTGACGACCGCTCAGCGCGAGGAGGTGGAGCGGGTGTACCGGGCCGACCGGATCGCCGCCTCCCGGGACACGCTGGTACGCATCCGCGACCGGGCGGTCGAACTGCGCGGCGAGTACGAGAACCGCTACCGGCAGCTCCGGGCGCGCTGCGTCGGCCTGACGGCCGCGGCGGTGGCGGGCGGAGCCGGCACGGCGATCACCGCGCTCCTCACCCGGCGGTGACCGCACGGCGGACCCCCGGGCGGCTCGCCGTCCGGTGTCCCGGGACGGTCTCAGCCCAGTGAGAACACGACGAGCGCGGTCGTCGCCGCCGTTTCGGCGACCCCGCCGAACACATCGCCGGTGACGCCGCCGAAGCGGCGGACGCAGTGCCGCAGCAGGAGTTCGGCGACGGCGACGGCCAGCAGCACCGCGAGCACGGCACGCAGGACGCCGGGGGGCCCGAGGACGGAACCCCCGGCCGCCGCGAGCCCGGTGACCACGAGCGCGGCACCCACCGCGCCCGGCAGCGGGACCACTCCCGCGACCGCCGCGCCGAGCCCTCCGGGCCGGGCGGGCGGCACACCGCCGCGGGCTGCCAGGGTGAGCGAGCAACGCGCCACGACCGCGGACACGACGGCGGCGAGGGCACCCCACGCCCAGCCGTGGCCGTAGGCCTGGGTCAGCGCCGCCACCTGCGCCAGCAGGACGAGAACCAGCGTCACGACACCGAACGGGCCGATGTCCGACTGCTTCATGATCCGCAGGGCGTCCTCGGCGGGCTTGCCGCTGCCGAGCCCGTCCGCGGTGTCGGCGAGCCCGTCGAGATGCAGCCCCCGGGTCAGGACGGCCGGTACCGTGACGCCCGCCACGGCGGCGAGCAGGGCGCCCGCGCCGAGGAACAGCAGCAGGAGACCCGTCCCGGCGGCCAGGGCCCCGGCCACCAGGCCGACCGCCGGGGCGCACAGCATGCCGACGCGCGCGGTCGGCCGGTCCCAGCGGGTCAGCGGGACCGGGAGCACGGTCAGGGTGCCGAAGGCGAAGCGGAGGCCGTCGGCGCGGGAGGCGGGGGAGGGGGCGGGCACCGGCGCAGATTACCCGGCGGTCACCGCAACGCCCACGGCAGCCCTGGATAAAGTGCGCATATGGGACAGTGGCTGGAGCGGAACATCATCGAGCCGGGCAAGCTTCCCCTGCTCCTCGCGCTGGCCGCCTTCGTCCTCACCTTCCTGGCCACCCGGGCCGTCACCCGGCTGATCCGGGCCGGCAAGGGGCCCTTCGGGAACGTCACGGCGGGATCGGTGCACATCCACCACGTGGTGCCCGGGGTCGTCCTCACCGTGATCGGCGGATTCGGCGCGGTGGCGAGCGGGAGGGAGGGCTTCGGCGCGGCGCTCAGCGCGGTGATCTTCGGGATCGGCGCCGGGCTGGTGCTGGACGAGTTCGCGCTGATCCTGCACCTCGCCGACGTGTACTGGACGGAGGCGGGGCGCAAGAGCGTGGAGATGGTCGTGCTCACCGCCGCGCTGGTGGGGCTGCTGCTGGCGGGGTTCAGCCCGTTCGGCGTCAACGACCTCTCGCAGGACGAACTCCAGAACCGCGCGGGGGCCGCCGCGAGCATCGGAGTGAACTTCCTCTTCGCGCTGATCGCGCTGATCAAGGGGAAGGCGCGGATCGCCGTGTTCGGTGTGATCGTCCCGGTCGTGGCGCTGGTCGGGGCGCTGCGGCTGGCCCGGCCGGGGTCCTGGTGGGCGCGGCGGTTCTACCGGCGGCGGCACCGGGCCCGGGCCAAGGCGATGCTGCGGGCCTACCGGCACGACCGCCGCTGGTCCGGACCCCGGCGGGCCGTCGAGGACTGGCTCGGCGGGCGGCCCGACCCGCCACGCCCGCTGGAGCGCGGGTAGCCCTCCAGCGGGCGGGTGGAGGGGCGGCGCCCTCCCGGCAGCCGCCCGGCGCGGTCACTCGCGTTCCGGCAACTCCGCCGCCAGGGCCGCCGCCGCCTGGACGAGGGGCAGCGCCAGCAGGGCGCCCGTGCCCTCCCCGACCCGCACACCGTGCGACAGCAGCGGTTCCAGCGCCATCCGGTCCAGCGCCTTCGCCTGCCCCGGCTCCCCGCTCGCGTGGGACGCCAGCCACCAGTCCGGCGCCCGGAACGCCACCCGCTGCGCCACCAGCGCGCACGCCGCCGTCACCACGCCGTCCAGCACGACCGGCATCTTCCGCACCGCCGACTGCAACAGGAACCCCGTCATCGCGGTCAGGTCGGCCCCGCCCACCGTCGCCAGCAGCCGCAACTGATCACCCAGTACCGGCCGCGCCCGCCGCAGGGCGTCACGGATCGCCGCGCACTTGCGCATCCACGCCAGGTCGTCGATCGCCAGCCCGCCGCGCCCGGTCACCACCGACGCGTCCGTCCCGCACAGCGCGGCCACCAGCACGCCCGCCGCCGTGGTCCCGCCCACGCTCACGTCGCCTAGCACCACCAGATCCGTACCGGAGTCGGCCTCCTCGTCGGCCACGGCCATTCCCGCGCGGAACGCCGCCTCGGCCTCCTCCGCGGTCAGCGCGTCCTCGACGTCGATCCGCCCGCTGCCCCGCCGCACCCGGTGCCGTACGACGTCCTCCGGCAGTTCCCCGGGATCGCAGTCCAGGGCCATGTCGACCACCCGCACCGGCACCCCGAGCCGCCGCGCCAGCACGGACACCGGGCGGCCGCCGTCCAGCACCTCCCGCACCAGTTCCGCGGCGCTGCCCGCGGCGCGCGCGGAGACGTCCAGACCGGCGACGCCGTGATCGCCGGCGAACAGCACCACGCGCGGACGTTCGACCGGCCGCACCGGCACGGCGGACTGCGCCGCCGCCAGCCACTCACCGAGGTCGTCGAACCGGCCCAGCGACCCGGGCGGCACGACCTGGCGCTCCCGGCGCGCCTCCGCGTCACGGCGCACCCCGCCGTCCGGACGCTCGATCAGATCGGTGAAGTCGTCGAGATTAAGCGAGCTCATTCGCCGAACAGTACCGGCCCCGGTCGAACACCACGCCGCGCCGCCCGGCCCCGCGCGCGCGACCCCACCGGCACCACGCCACCCCGGCGCCGTTCCACCCCGGAAGGGCTCCCCGTCCGTAACGTTTTGCCATGGATTGCCGGACAAGCCTGTCCCGGTACCGTCCGTCCCGTACGTCCCCACCTCCGCGCCGTACGCCCGCACGCAGGGAGCCGCCCATGTCCGCGCCCACCCCAGACGCCGCGATCCCCGCCCCGCACGGCTCCGCGCGGGTGCACGAGCCGCGCCGCGGGGACTGCCCCTGGTGCGGCTCCGCGCGGCTGCGCAACCGGCTGAGAACCGGCGACCTGCGCCGGCACCGGCCCGGCCTGTTCACCGTCGACGAATGCCGGGACTGCGGCCACACCTTCCAGAACCCCCGCCTCACCGCCGAGGGCCTCGCCGTCCACCGGAGGGCCGTGCGCGGCGCCCCCCGCGACCCCGCCACCGAACGCGTCCTCGCCCTGCACGCCGTACGGCACCGCCGCCGCGCCGCCGCCCGCGCGATGCTCCCCTTCGGCGAACCGGAGAGCTGGCTGGACGTCGGCACCGGCCTCGCCCGCTTCCCGCAGAGCGCGCGGGAGTACTTCCCGTACACCGCCTTCGACGGCACCGACCTCACCGCGCGCGTGGAGAAGGCCCGCACGCTCGGCCACGTCGAGGAGGCCCACGTCGGGTCGCTCACCGACCCCGCGGTCCGGGCCCGGCTGGCCGGCCGGTACGACGTCGTCAGCATGCTGCACCACCTGGAACGCACCACCGATCCCCGCGCGGAACTGCACGCGGCCCTCGACGTACTGCGCCCCGGCGGACACCTCCTCATCGAGACCGTGGACCCGCGCTGCGCCTTCGCCGCCCTGTTCGGCCGCTGGTGGCTGCCCTACGACCAGCCCCGCCGGCTGCACCTGATGCCCCGTCGCAACCTCCGGGCGGCACTCGAGGAGCGCGGCTGCGTCCTCGTCACCGGCGGGCACCGCGCCGCGCACGTCCCGCACGACCTGGCGGGTCTGGCCGCCCTCGCCCTCTCCCACGCGCTGCCCGCCCCGGACACCCCCTGGCGCGCCATCCCGCCGACCCCGTTCCGGCGGCGGCTGCGCACCGTGCTGCTCCGCGCCGGCACCCCCCTGGTCGTCGCCGCCGCGGCGGCCGACCTGGCCCTCGCCCCCCTGCTGCGCCACACCCCCTTCGCCAACGCCTACCGCGTCATCGCCCGCACACCGGGATCCTGAGCCGGGTCAGCCGCGCAGCACGAGCGCCTGCCCCGCCACCACCAGCAGCACCTGTTCGCACTCCTGCGCGAACGCCGCGTTCAGGCGCCCCAGTTCGTCACGGTAACGGCGGCCGGACGGGGTGGCGGGCACGATGCCCGAGCCCACCTCGTTGGACACGGCGACCACCGTCCGGCGGGTCCCGCGCACCGCCTCCGTCAGTGCCCGCACCCGCTCCCGCAGCGCCCGCTCGCCACCGTCCGCCCACTCGGCGTCGTCCCACGCCCCGACGGCGTCCATCGCGTCCGTCAGCCACAGCGACAGACAGTCCACCAGCAGCGGAGGCCCGTCGTCCGTCAGCAGCGGCACCAGGTCACAGGTCTCCAGGGTCCGCCAGGACCCCGGCCGCCGCTCCTGGTGCGCCGACACCCGCACCGCCCACTCGGTGTCCCCGCCCCGCGACCCGCCGGTCGCCACGTACAGCACCTCGGGGAACGACTCCAGCCGCCGTTCGGCCTCCACCGACTTGCCCGAACGCGCGCCGCCCAGAACCAGCGTCCGGCGCGGCACGTCGGGCACGTCCTCGTAGGCGCCGACCTCCAGCGTGGTCCCGTCCGGCACGGCGCGGGCCCCGGCCGCCGCGAGCCGGCGCCGCACCTCACGTCCCGGCGGCACGTCGTGGTCGAGATGGACGGCGATCACGTCCGTGGTGGGGCCGACCGCGCCCACCTCCCGCAGCCGTGCCAGCGCGTCCGGACGCCCCACCACGTCCAGCAGCACCATGGCGTACGGCTCCGCCGGCTCCTCCAGCCCGGCCGGCGCCCCGCCCGGCGGCAGGTACAGCAGCCGCTGCCCGTCGGGCCCGGTCACCGCGTACCCGGTGCCGGGCGCGTCGAGCGCCACCGCCCGGACCCGATGGCCCGTCAGCAGCGCCAGCTCCCGCCCGTCCGGGACCCGTCCCGGCTGCGGCAGCCCGGCCGGCACCTCCACCGCGGGACCGTCGTGCGGATGCGACAGCAGCACCTGGCGCACACCGCCCAGCGAACGGCCCGCGCGGGCGGCCGCGAACGCCGCGCCCGGCGTGAGGTCGAGCAGCAGCGCCCCGTCCACGAGCAGCGAGGTGGCCGCACGCGCGTCCGCGCCGAGAGCGCAGGCGCACGCGGCGCAGGGACAGTCGGGGCGGGGCAGTCCCGCGGGGGCACCGGTGCCGAGCAGAGTCAGTTCCACGGACCCGATTTTCTCCCCTCCCCACGACCGCTGCCCGTCCGACTAGGCTTCCGGGCAGGAGCCGGACCAAGATCCGGCTTCTGTCGTGACAGTGTGCTCAGCGTGCTCACACCCATGGGAGGCGTACATGGCGGCATGGACGTGGCGGTTCGAGAAGGCCGACGGGACGCAGGTCGAGCCCGCGGTGCCGCCGGAGGAGTTCCCCACACAGGGGGACGCCGAGTCCTGGATCGGGGAGAACTGGAAGGCCCTCGCGGAGGGCGGCGCCGACCAGGTGCGGCTGCTGGAGGACACCACGGAGATCTACGGCCCGATGAGCCTCCACGCGGAAACCGAAGCGGAGGCGGAGGCGGAGGAGGCGTAAGCCTCCGGGGCGGGAACCCGCGCCCCCTCAAGGGGCGCGGGGAACCGCGCGAGCAGGTCCCGGGCGCCGGCCCGGGGGACGGGACGGTAAGGGGCGGCGGGGGCGGCGGAAACCCGGCGGCAGCCCTGGCCCGGGCCGGCGGCGGCCTCAGCCCCGGACGCCGCACAGGTGCAGCAGGGAGGCGACGCCGCGATAGGGGTCCGTGCGCCCCGCCCGGTCCTCGACCGCGAGCAGCGCGTCCAGGTCCGCCGGCAGCCCCGCGTCGTGCGCCACCGAGTCCGTGAACACCCGCACGCCGTACCAGGTGTGCAGCGGCGCCCCGATCCCCGCGAGTGTCGCCGTCAGCCACTTCAGCCCGTACGACGTCGCACCGAAACCGGCCAGCGCACCGGCCCAGTCACCGGACAGACCCGCCCGCATCGCCGGCGCGTCGCCGTTGCGCACCAGCAGCGACAGCAGCCCCCCGGGCGCCAGCATCCGCGCCACCCCCGCCAGCAGCGCGTCCGGCTCCTCGACGTACATGAGCACGCCATGACAGAGCACCACGTCGAAGCTGCCCGGCAGGAAGTGCACACCGGTGTCCCCGGCCCGCCCCTCGACGATCCGCATCCGCTCCCGGATGCCCTCGGGCTGCCCCGCGAGCGCCTCCCGCGCGGCGGAGATCATCGCCGCGTCGTGCTCCACACCGGTCACCTGGTGACCGGCCCGGGCCAGCCGGAGCGCCTGCGCGCCCCGGCCCATGCCCACGTCGAGCACCCTCAGCCGCCGTCCGACCGGGAAGCGCCCGACGATCTGCTCCTCCAGCTGGCGGGCCACCAACTCCTGCCGGACGACGTCCCGCAGACCGCCGGGCCCGCTCACCCGGCCGGGTGCGTCGGCGAACGGCGTGGTGCTCAGGGCCGCTCCCCGCGCTTGACCTGGGGCTTGGGCAGCCGCAGCCGGCGCATCTGGAGCGTGCGCATCAGGGCGTAGGCCACGGCGCCGCGCCTGCTCTCGTCGGGGAAGCGCTCGGCGAGGGTCTTCTTCAGCCGGAACCCGGTCACGATCGAGTCGAGCACGATCATCACGATGACCACCAGCCACAGCAGCAGCGCCGCGTTCTGCAGCTGGGGCACCTGGATCACGCTCATCACGAGGATGATCACGGCCATCGGCAGGAAGTACTCCGCGATGTTGAACCGCGAGTCCACGTAGTCGCGGGCGAACCGGCGCACCGGCCCCTTGTCGCGCGCGGGCAGGTAGCGCTCGTCGCCGCTGGCCAGCGCCTGGCGCTGACGCTCCAGCGCGGCACGGCGCTCCTCGCGCTGCCGCTTGGCGGCGTCCTTGCGCGTCATCGACGTGTTGGCCACGCTGCGGCGCTGCGACTGGGCCGCGCTGCGCTTGGGTGTGGGGCGGCCCTTCGGGGCCTCCGGGTGACGGGTCTGCTTGGAGTCGGTCAGCGTCGCCTTGTCGGCGACGGATGCCTTCTCTTCCTTGGCACGGCTACGGAACACAAAACCCAAGGGTACGGGGTCCCGCGGTTGGACCCCAGCCCCGTGGGGAACGATCCGGCAACACCGGACGTCTCCAAAAGGACAGGAGGGGACGTAGTGCGGCTCTCCGGGAGGTGCCCCGCGGGCCGACCCCGGGTACCACCTACTCCCTACGCCGGATCGGGAGGGTACGCAGGTCGTCCTTGGGGATGAGCGCATCCGTCCCCGAACAGTGCGGTAATGGATGCAGGGCCCGTACTGTGGGTTCTGTTGCAGTCGCTGGAGCTGGAGTCCGTCAGAAGGGGGCGCGCGAAGCCCATGAGCGGTGTCATGAAGCGTATGGGGATGATCTTCCGCGCGAAGGCGAACAAGGCCCTTGACCGGGCCGAGGACCCGCGCGAAACCCTCGATTACTCGTACCAGAAGCAGCTCGAGCTGCTTCAGAAGGTCCGCCGCGGCGTCGCCGACGTGGCGACCTCCCGCAAGCGGCTGGAGCTCCAGCTCAACCAGCTCCAGTCCCAGTCCGGCAAGCTGGAGGACCAGGGCCGCAAGGCACTCGCGCTCGGCCGCGAGGACCTGGCGCGCGAGGCGCTCTCCCGCCGCGCCGCGCTCCAGCAGCAGGTGACGGACCTGGAGACCCAGCACGCCACGCTCCAGGGCGAGGAGGAGAAGCTCACCCTCGCGGCCCAGCGCCTGCAGGCCAAGGTGGACGCCTTCCGCACCAAGAAGGAGACCATCAAGGCCACCTACACCGCCGCCCAGGCGCAGACCCGCATCGGCGAGGCCTTCTCCGGCATCTCCGAGGAGATGGGCGACGTCGGCCTGGCGATCCAGCGGGCCGAGGACAAGACCGCCCAGCTCCAGGCGAGGGCCGGCGCGATCGACGAACTGCTCGCCTCCGGCGCCCTCGACGACCAGTCCGGCATGCACAAGGACGACATCCAGGCCGAGCTGGACCGCCTCTCCGGTGGTACGGATGTAGAGCTGGAACTGCAGCGCATGAAGGCGGAGCTGGCCGGCGGCGGCAGCGGTGACCGGCAGGCCATCGAGGGCGGCCAGGCCCAGGGCCAGGACCGGACGCAGTCCCAGCAGCAGCCGCAGGACACCCCGCGCTTCGACAAGCAGTAGCCCACGCCGAGGAGGGCGACATGATCGTACGGATCATGGGGGAGGGCCAGGTGACGCTGGCGGAGAGCCGGCTCGCCGAGCTGAACAAGCTGGACGAGGAACTGCTCGCCGAGATGGAGAACGGCGACGGTCCCGGCTTCCGCGCGACCCTGAAGGCCCTGCTGGCCAGGGTCCACGAACTCGGCGAGCCCCTGCCGGACGACACCCTGGAGCCCTCCGACCTGATCCTGCCGTCCCCGGACGCGACCCTGGAGGAGGTCAAGGAGCTGCTCAGCGACGACGGCCTCATCCCGGGTACCTGACGATCACGCGGCACCGCC
>NZ_BMUC01000001.1:887258-902142 GCF_014649995.1 Streptomyces griseoflavus
GGGCCGCCCGGGCGCACGGCTCCCGGGCGGCGGCCCCCGGCTACCGTGGACAGCCGTGAGCACCCTGACCCGCGCCCGGTGCCGAGCCAGGGCGCACCCCTTCGCGCTGGACGCGGCCCTCGCGGCCGGCGTCCTCGTCTGCATGGTCGCCGGCTCCTTCGTCGACCCGCACGACCCCGAGGGCGTCAACTGGGAACTGCGCACCCCCGACCCGTTCAGCCTGCTCCTCATGACGCTCGGCGCCGCCGCGCTCGTCTTCCGCCGCCGCGCCCCCCGCAGGGTGCTCGCGCTCGCCGGCGGTGTCTCGGTCGCCGAGTCCGTCACCGGCGACCCCCGCGCCCCCGTCGTCATGTGCGCCGTCGTCGCCCTCTACACCGTCGCCTCCGCCACCGACCGCCCCACCACCTGGCGCGTCGGCCTGCTCACCACGACCGTCCTCACCGGCACCGCGATGGTGGTCGGCCCCCTGCCCTGGTACGCCCAGGAGAACCTGGCGATCTTCGCGTGGACCGGCATCGGCGCCACCGCGGGCGACGCCGTGCGCAGCCGCCGCGCCTTCGTCCAGGCGATCCGCGAGCGCGCCGAACGCGCCGAGCGCACCCGGGAGGAGGAGGCCCGCCGCCGGGTCGCCGAGGAGCGGCTGCGCATCGCCCGCGACCTGCACGACGTGGTCGCCCACCACATCGCCCTGGTCAACGTCCAGGCCGGCGTCGCCGCCCATGTCATGGACAAGCGCCCCGACCAGGCCAAGGAGGCCCTCGCCCATGTGCGTGAGGCCAGCCGTTCCGCGCTGGGCGAGCTGCGCGCCACCGTCGGCCTGCTGCGCCAGTCCGGCGACCCCGAGGCGCCCACCGAGCCCGCGCCCGGCCTGGACCGCCTCGACGAACTCGCCGGCACGTTCCGCAACGCCGGACTGCGCGTGGAGGTCGCCCGCACCGACGAGGGCACCGAACTGCCCGCCGCCGTCGACCTGGCCGCCTACCGGATCGTGCAGGAGGCCCTGACCAACGTGCAGAAACACGCCGGCACCGCGGCCCGGGCCGAGGTCAGCGTCGTCCGCGTGGGACCCCACATCGAGATCACGGTCCTCGACGACGGCAGCGACGACGAGCACCCCCCGAGCCCGGGCGGCGGACACGGACTGCTCGGCATGCGCGAGCGCGTCACCGCCCTGCGCGGCACCCTCACCACCGGTCCCCGCTACGGCGGCGGTTTCCGCGTCCATGCGATCCTTCCGGTCAGGACCCGCACCTCCGCCGCCGGGGAGGGCAGTCGCTGACCGTCCCGGCCGCCGCCCGTGACCACCGTGCCGCTGGAGCCCGTATGACGATCCGCGTCCTGCTCGCCGACGACCAGACACTGCTGCGCAGCGCCTTTCGCGTGCTCGTCGACTCCGAGCCGGACATGGAGGTCGTGGGGGAGGCGTCCGACGGCGCGGAGGCGGTCCGGCTGGCCCGGGAGCAGCGCGCCGACGTCGTCCTCATGGACATCCGGATGCCCGGCACCGACGGGCTCGCCGCCACCCGCATGATCAGCGAGGATCCCGGACTCGCCGGGGTGCGGGTGGTGATACTGACGACCTTCGAGGTCGACGACTACGTGGTGCAGTCGCTGCGCGCCGGCGCCTCCGGCTTCCTCGGCAAGGGCTCCGAACCCGAGGAGATGCTGAACGCCATCCGGATCGCCGCCGAGGGGGAGGCGCTGCTGTCCCCGGTGGCCACCAAGGGCCTGATCGCCCGTTTCCTCGCCCAGGAGGGGCCGTCCGACCCCGACCGTGACCGGGACCGCGCCGAGAAGCTCCGGTCGCTCACCGGACGCGAGCGCGAGGTGCTCGTCCTGGTGGCGGGCGGCCACTCCAACGACGAGATCGCCGAGCGCCTCGAGGTCAGTCCGCTGACGGTGAAGACGCACGTCAACCGGGCCATGGCCAAACTGGGGGCCCGTGACCGGGCCCAGCTGGTGGTCACCGCCTACGAGTCGGGGCTCGTCCGTCCGAGGGTGGAGTGAGGCCGGCGGGGCGTACTGCGGCGGGAGTAGGCGCCGCCCGAGGGATGGGACCTCGGGTCTACGGATAGGCCCCCGTGGATGGCCCAGGGTGTAGAGCGGGCGCCCACTCGCGCGCGTGCCCGCTTCCCGGACTTCTGCCGCTCCACGGAAAAGAGACCCTGCCCATGTCCTGGCTGTCCAGATTCAGCCTCGCGCAACGGGCGCTGATCGGACTGATGTCGATCATCGCGCTCGTCTTCGGGGCGATCGCGATACCCCAGCTCAAGCAGCAGCTGCTGCCCACCATCGAACTGCCCATGGTGTCCGTGATCGCGCCGTACCAGGGCGCGTCACCGGACGTGGTCGAGAAGCAGGTCGTCGAACCCATCGAGGACAACCTGGAGGCCGTCGACGGCATCTCCGGCGTCACCTCGACGGCGAGCGAGGGCAACGCCGTGATCATGGCGTCCTTCGACTACGGCAACAACACCCAGCAGCTCGTCGCCGACGTCCAGCAGGCCGTCAACCGGGCTGGTGCCCTCCTCCCGGACGGCGTCGACCCGCAGGTCGTCGCCGGTTCCACGGACGACATCCCGACCGTGGTGCTCGCCGTCACGTCCGACAAGGACCAGCAGGCGCTCGCCGACCAGCTGGAGCGGACCGTGGTGCCCACGCTGGAGGGCATCGACGGAGTCGGTCAGGTCCTGGTGGACGGCGTGCGCGACCTCCAGGTCACGGTCACCCCGGACACCGCGAAGCTGACGAAGGCGGGCCTGAGCGCGCAGTCGCTCGCCGGTGCCCTCCAGGCGGGCGGCGCGACCGTGCCGGCCGGCTCCTTCGACGAGGGCGGCGCCAACCGCACCGTCCAGGTGGGCGGCGGCTTCACCTCGATCCAGCAGATCGAGAACCTGATGGTCACCGGCGAGCCCGGCAAGGGCGAGCCGGTCCGCCTCGCCGACGTCGCCACGGTGAAGCAGGAGGAGGCCAGGGCCGACTCCCTCACCCGCACCAACGGCCGGCCCAGCCTCGCCGTGATGGCCACCATGGACCACGACGGCAGCGCGGTCGCCATCTCCGAGGCCGTCCAGGACAAGCTCCCCGAGATGCGCGAGGACCTCGGCGACGGCGCCACGCTCACCGTCGTCAGCGACCAGGGCCCGGCGGTGTCCAAGGCCATCGACGGCCTGACCACCGAGGGCGCGCTCGGTCTGCTGTTCGCCGTCGTGGTGATCCTGGTCTTCCTGGCGTCGGTCCGCTCCACCCTGGTCACCGCGGTGTCCATCCCGCTGTCCGTGGTCCTCGCCCTGATCGTGCTGTGGACCCGCGACCTGTCGCTGAACATGCTGACGCTGGGCGCCCTGACCATCGCCATCGGCCGGGTCGTGGACGACTCCATCGTCGTCCTGGAGAACATCAAGCGGCACCTCGGCTACGGCGAGGAGCGCCACGAGGCGATCATGAAGGCGGTGCGCGAGGTGGCCGGCGCGGTCACCTCCGCGACCCTCACCACCGTCGCCGTCTTCCTGCCGATCGGTCTGGTCGGCGGCATGGTGGGTGAGCTGTTCGGCTCCTTCAGCCTCACCGTCACCGCCGCGCTGCTGGCGTCCCTGCTGGTGTCGCTGACGGTCGTCCCGGTGCTGTCGTACTGGTTCCTGCGTCCCCCGAAGGGCACGCCGGAGGACGCCGAGGAGGCGCGCCGGCTCGCGGAGGAGAAGGAGGCCAGGAGCCGCCTCCAGCGCATGTACCTCTCCGTGCTGCGCTTCGCCACCCGGCGCAGGCTCGCCAGCCTGGCCATCGCGGTCGTCGTGCTGATCGGCACCTTCGCCATGGCGCCGCTGCTGAAGACCAACTTCTTCGACGCGGGCGAGCAGCAGGTCCTCACCGTCCGGCAGGAGCTGGAGCCCGGCACCAGCCTGGCCGCGACCGACGCCCAGGCGCGGAAGGTCGAGAAGGTGCTCGGCGACACCGAGGGCGTCGAGGACTACCAGGTGACGGTCGGCTCGTCCGGCTTCATGGCGGCCTTCGGCGGCGGTACGGACACCAACCAGGCCACCTACCAGGTGATGCTGGAGGACGACGCGTCCTCCGAGGACGTGCGGGACAGCCTGGAGAAGGGCCTCGGGGACCTCGACGGCATCGGCACCACCACCATCGCGGCCGGTGACGGCTTCGGCAGCCAGGATCTGAGCGTGGTCGTCAAGGCGGCGGACGCTGAGGTGCTGCGCAAGGCGGCGGAGCAGGTCCGCGAAGCGGTGGCCTCCCTGGACGGCGTCACGGACGTCACCAGCGACCTGGCGCAGAGCGTGCCCCGCATCTCGGTCAAGGCCAACGCGGCGGCCGCGGCGGCCGGGTTCGACGACCAGAGCCTCGGTGCGGCCGTCGCGCAGGCGGTGCGCGGTACCCCGGCCGCGAAGGCGGTGCTGGACGACACCGAGCGCGACGTCGTCATCCGCTCGGCGCAGCCGGCCACCACTGTGGCGCAGCTGAAGAACCTGCCGCTGGGTCCGGTGAAGCTGAGCGACGTCGCCACCGTCGAGGTGGTGGACGGCCCGGTCTCCATGACCCGGATCGACGGTCAGCGCTCGGCCACCGTCACGGCCCGGCCGGTCGGTGAGGACACCGGCGCCGTGGGCGTGGACCTCCAGGCGAAGATCGACGGGCTGGCGCTGCCCGAGGGTGCGACGGCGGAGATCGGCGGCGTGACCGAGGACCAGGACGAGGCGTTCGCCAACCTGGGCCTGGCGATGCTGGCCGCGATCGCGATCGTGTTCATGCTGCTGGTCGGCACCTTCCGGTCGCTCGCCCAGCCGCTGATCCTGCTGGTGTCCATCCCGTTCGCCGCGACCGGTGCGCTCGGCCTGCTGCTGATCACCGGCACCCCGATGGGCGTCCCGGCGATGATCGGCATGCTGATGCTGATCGGCATCGTGGTCACCAACGCGATCGTGCTGATCGACCTGATCAACCAGTACCGCGAGCAGGGCTACGGCGTCGTCGAGGCGGTGCTGGAGGGCGGCCGCCACCGTCTGCGGCCGATCCTGATGACGGCCCTGGCGACCATCTTCGCCCTGCTGCCGATGGCGCTGGGCGTCACCGGCGAGGGCGGCTTCATCGCCCAGCCGCTGGCGGTGGTGGTGATCGGCGGTCTGATCACCTCGACGCTGCTGACCCTGCTCCTCGTGCCGACGCTCTACGTGATGCTGGAGCTGCGCAAGGAGCGGCGCGCGGCGAAGAAGGCGGCGAAGAAGGGCGGCGTCCCGGCCCAGCCGGCGGCCGGCGAACCGGAGGCCGCGAAGGTCTGACGCCCCCGCACGCGGAGCAGGCCGTGCCCGACACATCCGGTGTCGGGCACGGCCTGCTCCGCGTGCGGCTCCGCTCGGGCGGTTACGGCAGCGCCAGCATCCGCTCCAGCGCCAGCTTCGCGAACGCCTCCGTCTCCTTGTCCACCTCGATGCGGTTCACCAGGTTGCCCTCGGCGAGCGACTCCAGCGCCCACACCAGGTGCGGCAGGTCGATGCGGTTCATGGTGGAGCAGAAGCAGACCGTCTTGTCGAGGAAGACGACCTCCTTGCCCTCCGGCGCGAAACGGTTCGCCAGGCGCCGTACGAGGTTCAGCTCGGTGCCGATGGCCCACTTGGAGCCGGCCGGGGCCGCCTCCAGGGTCTTGATGATGTACTCGGTCGAGCCGACGTGGTCCGCCGCGGCCACGACCTCGTGCCGGCACTCGGGGTGCACCAGCACGTTGACGCCGGGTATGCGCTCGCGCACGTCATTGACCGAGTCCAGGCTGAAGCGGCCGTGGACCGAGCAGTGGCCGCGCCAGAGGATCATCTTCGCGCCGCGCAGCTCGTCCGCGGTCAGCCCGCCGTTCGGCTTGTGCGGGTTGTAGACGACGCAGTCCTCCAGGGACATGCCCATGTCCCGCACCGCGGTGTTGCGGCCCAGGTGCTGGTCGGGCAGGAACAGCACCTTCTCGCCCTGCTCGAAGGCCCAGTCCAGGGCGCGCCGGGCGTTGGAGGAGGTGCAGATGGTGCCGCCGTGCTTGCCGGTGAAGGCCTTGATGTCGGCGGAGGAGTTCATGTACGCGACGGGGACGACCTGCTCGGCCACTCCCGCCTCGGTCAGCACGTCCCAGCACTCGGCGACCTGCTCGGCGGTGGCCATGTCGGCCATGGAGCAGCCGGCCGCGAGGTCGGGCAGGACCACCTTCTGGTCGTCCCCGGTGAGGATGTCCGCGGACTCGGCCATGAAGTGCACGCCGCAGAAGACGATGTACTCCGCCTCCGGCCGCGCGGCGGCGTCCCGGGCCAGCTTGAAGGAGTCGCCCGTGACGTCCGCGAACTGGATGACCTCGTCGCGCTGGTAGTGGTGGCCGAGCACGAAGACCTTGTCCCCGAGCTTCTCCTTGGCGGCGCGGGCGCGCTCCACCAGGTCCGGGTCGGACGGCGAGGGGAGGTCGCCGGGACACTCCACACCGCGCTCGCTCTTCGGGTCGGCCTCACGGCCGAGGAGCAGCAGGGCGAGGGGCGTCGGCTGTACGTCGAGCTCCTGGGTCTGGGCGGTGGTCACGACACGCACCCTTTCTGTTCTGGCGACTTCTCGTCGAAATGACGCTATCTATCATAACCGGTTCACGTCACTTTGACGACGGCCATAGCGTCCGTGTGACGTGAATCCCGGCGGGCGCCGATCCATTCCCGCGAGGCCCCGCGGCAGCCGGTTTCCGCTCCGCACCGTGTGTGCGAGCATGAGGAGGGAAGCGAGGAAAAGACGCGCCCGGCCCGGAATGAATCCGCGGTCCCGCCGGTTGCAACCGTCGGCAAGCAGTCTCCGTACAACCCGGGAGAGATGTAGATGTCCGTATCGGACGAGACCACCACCGTCACCGACGGCATCGTCCTGACCGACGCCGCCGCGTCCAAGGTCAAGGCCCTGCTCGACCAGGAAGGCCGTGACGACCTCGCCCTGCGCGTCGCCGTCCAGCCCGGCGGCTGCTCCGGCCTGCGCTACCAGCTCTTCTTCGACGAGCGTTCGCTCGACGGCGACGTGCTGAAGGACTTCGACGGTGTGAAGGTCGTCACCGACCGCATGAGCGCCCCCTACCTGGGCGGCGCCACCATCGACTTCGTCGACACCATCGAGAAGCAGGGCTTCACGATCGACAACCCGAACGCCACCGGCTCCTGCGCCTGCGGCGACTCCTTCAGCTGAGCCGGCTCCCCACTTCCGGCAGCCCACGACGAAGGCGGCGGTCCCCTCAGGGGGAACCGCCGCCTTCGTCGTCCGGCCTCCGGGGGCTACCGGGTGGGCGGAGCGGGCAGCCGGGCGCCGTCCTTGTGCAGCGGCACCGGGTCGCCGTCGGCGTCCACCACCGCGCGGCCACCGAGCGGCGCGTCCAGCCGCACCGTCTCCTGGTACCGCTTGGCGATCATGATGCACACCTTGCCGGGCCAGGGCGTCTCGGTCACCCGCACCGTCACCTCGCCGCCGTCCGCGCGGGCCGTCACCTCGTAGTCGGCGCACACCCCGCCCGTGAAGACCACGGTCAGCTCGTCGCCCTCGGCCGTGTAGCCCTCGACCTCGGCCTCCCGGGCCGCCGGCGCCGAGGCCGGCCCGTCGCCGGGCCCGGTGGGCGCGGGACTGGCCTCACCGGACGGCGACCGCTGGGCGAGGAACTCCGGGTCGACCGCCGGGTACGTCACCGTGATCGCCTCCGGCGCGCCCCCCGGACGCACCTCGAACAGCCACGACGGCACCAGTGCGGGCCGCCCCCCGACGGAGTGCGCGGCGAGTCCGAACACCGCGCCGTCGACGGTGACGGTCTCCCCGGCCGGCTTCGCCCCCGGATCACACTGCTCCTGCTGCCGGTCCTCCTCCAGCGGTACGGAGGTGGCGCACCCGCCGACGCCCGCGCGCGGGCTCCCGCCCGGCGCCGCGTTCATCAGCTCCAGCGCCTTCCCGGCGCCCACCGTGGGGTAGGTTTCCCCCTTCACCGGCTCCGCGAGCCGGCCGCTGCCGCCGACCACGTCGCCCTGCGCGCCGACGACCACACCGGTCGTCCAGCCGTACGTCGGCAGCCCGCCCACCTCGGGGTCGGCGTTCACCACGCGCCGGCCGTCCAGGATCTGGCTCGCGTCGAGCTTGGCGTCGTCCTGCCCCGCCGCCTTCAGCACCGGCGCGGCGGCCTTCCGGGCGACGGCCTCGCTCACCGCGGAGGCGTCACCGGAGGCCGGCGGCTTGCAGGTGGCGCCCTTGCAGTTGTCGGTGCGCGGGGTGTTCGCGCTGTACGTCCAGGAGCCGGGTGCCTCCCGCTCCACCCGCAGGGTCGGCCCTGAGCCGTCCTGGCCGCCGATCCGCCAGCCCCCGGCCTCCGCGACCGGCTTCCCGTCGAGCCCCAGCGCCTTCGCCAGCGCGACCACCCGCTCCTCGGTCACCTGCCCGCCGGCGCGGTACACCGGCGCGGAACCGGGACCGCCGGGGAGCGTGCCGTCGGCGCGGTAGGTGGCGCCGTAGGGGTTGGGCTCGCCCGGCGCGATGCCGTTCCCGGCGCCCTCGGAGGGGCCGTCGAGGGCGAGCGGCGGGGGAGTGGGGTCGCCGTTCGCCCCGGGCGTCGTACCGGTCCCGGAATCACCGGAGCCGCCCACGGCACCGGTGGCCAGGTAGGCGCCGCCGCCCCCGACGAGCAGCACGGCGGCGGCGACGGAGGCGACCAGCACGGGCGAACGCCGTCGCGCCGGACCGTCGGCGGGCTCGTCCCCGGTCCGCCGGCCACCGGCCCGGCGCTCCCCGACCACGGCCTCGTCCGGAGCGGGCTCCGGTTCGTCCGGGGCGGCTCCGGCATTCGCGGCGAGGTCGTCGGCCGGGTGTCCGGGCTCCGGCTGGCTCTCGGGGGTTTCGGCGTTCGCGGTGAGGGGCTTGGCGGGGCCTTGGGGCTCCGGTTCGTCCTCGGGGGTCTCGGTGGTCGCGGCGGGGGGCGGATCGGCCGGGGCGGGCTCCTGTTCGTCCCGCGTGACGGCCGACTCCCCGGCAGGGGCGCCGGTGGCCGGTCCGGCGGAGCCGGCCGTGCGGTCCCGCCGCTCTCCCGCGTCCGCCGCCCCGTCGCCGCCCGAAGCGCCCCCGGTGCCGCCCGTGCCGCCCGTGCTGCCGGCGCCGTCGCGCGCCTCGGCGTCGTCGTTGTCGGGTCGCTCGGTGTTCACCGCATCGCTCCTTCGGCTGCGCAACTGTCCCAGTGGACCCTGCCCGGTCCGACCGGGACTGCTGAGGGGTCGTATCCCGCATCCCCTTCACGGGGGACAGCGATGGGACGCAGCGGGGGAGCGCGCGGTTCCCGGCGTCGGCTCAGTCGCCGTACTCGGACATCGCGTCCAGCAGCCGGGCGGACGAGGGCGGCACGCTCACGCCGTGGATCAGGGACGGGGACACCGGCCGCGCGGCGGCCCGGTCCGGTACCGCCCAGTGGGGAGCCATCCGGGCGCAGTCGCCGCGCAGCGACGCCAGGTCGCCCTCGAGGTCGACCGGCGTGGACGTGTGGACGTCGATGTTCGTCATGTCCGCACCGTAGGCACGACGAAGGTCACGAAGAAAGCCCTACTATCGGGTAGTTTTGGATGCTTCTGCGGGTCGCTCCCACCCGGTAGCGTGAAGTGTCAACCCGCCTCCCCCAGGAGAATCGACGCCGTGCGCATCGCAGTCACCGGCTCCATCGCCACCGACCATCTCATGACCTTCCCCGGCCGGTTCGCCGACCAGTTCGTCGCGGACCAGCTGCACACGGTCTCGCTGTCCTTCCTGGTCGACAACCTCGACGTACGCCGGGGTGGCGTCGCCGCGAACATCGCCTTCGGAATGGGCCAGCTCGGCACCCGCCCGATCCTGGTCGGAGCCGCCGGTTTCGACTTCGACGAGTACCGCGCCTGGCTGGACCGGCACGGCGTCGACACCGACTCCGTCCGTATCTCCGACACCCTGCACACCGCCCGCTTCGTGTGCACCACGGACGCGGACCACAACCAGATCGGCTCCTTCTACACGGGCGCGATGAGCGAGGCCCGGCTGATCGAGCTGAAGACCGTCGCCGACCGCGTGGGCGGCCTCGACCTGGTCTCCATCGGCGCCGACGACCCGGAGGGCATGCTCCGGCACACCGAGGAGTGCCGCTCGCGGGGCATCCCGTTCGCCGCCGACTTCTCCCAGCAGATCGCCCGCATGAACGGCGAGGAGATCCGGATACTGCTGGAGGGGGCGACCTACCTCTTCTCCAACGAGTACGAGAAGGGCCTCATCGAGACGAAGACCGGCTGGAGCGACGAGGAGATCCTCGGCCGGGTCGGCCACCGGGTCACCACCCTCGGCGCGCGCGGAGTCCGCATCGAGCGGGTCGGCGAGGAGACCATCGAGGTCGGGTGCCCGGACGAGGAGCGCAAGGTCGACCCGACGGGTGTCGGCGACGCGTTCCGGGCGGGATTCCTGTCGGGCCTCGCCTGGGGTGTGCCGCTGGAGCGGGCGGCGCAGGTGGGCTGCATGCTCGCCACGCTGGTCATCGAGACGGTGGGCACGCAGGAGTACCAGCTGCGGCGCGGGCACTTCATGGAGCGGTTCATGAAGGCGTACGGGGACGAGGCGGCGGAGGAGGTCCGCGCCCACCTGGGCTGAGCCACCGGGGGCGCGGGGCCGCTCGCGGTTCCCCGCGCCCCCCGTCCGTGCGCGGTCAGGTGAGACGGCGGACCGAGTAGGCGGTTCCCCCGGCGGCGGGCTCCTCGCCCAGGTACTGCTGGTCGCGCATCTCGCACCAGGCCGGGATGTCCAGGCGGGCGGCCTCGTCGTCGGCCAGGACGCGGACCGTGCCGCCGAGCGGGACGTCCCCGATCACCTTGGCCAGCTCGATCACCGGGATCGGACAGCGGCGGCCCAGCGCGTCCACGACCACGGTGTCCTCCCCCCGCCGCGCCGCGTCGTCCCCCGCGGACACCGGCGCGCCCAGCTTCTCCCGCACCCCCGCCACCACCCCCGGCAGGACCGTCAGGAAGCGCTCCACGTCCTCCTCCCGCGTCCCCGCCGGCAGCGAGACGCGGACGTTGCCCTCGCTCAGCACGCCCATCGCCCTGAGCACATGGCTCGGCGTCAGCGTGCTGCTCGTGCAGGACGAACCGGACGACACGGAGAAACCGGAGCGGTCCAGCTCGTGCAGCACCGTCTCCCCGTCGACGTAGAGACAGGAGAAGGTGACGATCCCCGGCAGCCGCCGCTCCGGATCGCCGACCACCTCCACGTCCGGCACCAGGCCCGGCACCCGTGCCCGGATCCGCTCCGTCAGTTCCCCGAGCCGTACCGCCTCCTCGGCGGCCTCCGCCCGCACCGCCCGCAGGGACGCCGCCGCGGCCACGATCGCCGGCAGGTTCTCGAAGCCGGCCGCCCGCCCCGACTCCCGCTCGTCACGCGGCCCCTGGGGCGCGAACCGCACCCCCTTGCGCACCACGAGCAGCCCCACCCCCGACGGACCGCCCCACTTGTGGGCGCTCGCCGTGAGCAGCGACCAGTCGCCCTCCACCGGCCCCCAGCCCAGCGACTGGGCCGCGTCCACCAGCAGCGGCACCCCCGCCGCCCGGCACGCCCCGGCCACCTCGGCCACCGGCTGCACGGTCCCCACCTCGTGGTTGGCGGACTGCAGACACGCCAGCGCGGTGTCCGGCCGCAGCGCCCCGGCGTACGCCGACGGATTCACGGCTCCGGTGCGGTCCACCGCCACCTCGGTGACCGACCCCCCGCCGGCCCGGTGAACTTCCGCCGCGTGGAGCACAGAAGAGTGTTCGACCGCGGACACGATCAGGTGATGCCCGGCGCGCCGCCGGCCCGCCAGCGCACCCGCGACACCGGAGTGCACCGCCGAGGTCCCGGACGAGGTGAACACCAACTCGTCCGCCCTGCACCCCACCACCTCCGCGGCGGCCTCCCGCGCCGCGTCCAGCAGCATCCGGGCGCGCCGCCCTTCCCGGTACAGCCGCGCGGGATCGGCCCACCCCTCGTCGAGGGAGGCCATCAGGGCCTGCCGGGCAACAGGGTGGAGAGGAGCGGCCGAAGCGGCGTCGAAGTAGGCCATACGGCAACGGTAGAACTCCGGCGCTGCGGCCGGCCCGGGGGGCGCGGGGAAACCGCGCGACCGGCCCCCGCACAGCCGCAGCCGCCAATCCAGCGACCCGCGGACTGACTAGGCCCCCCTCCCCGCGACCCCCCGGAGGGCGTCGGCTAGGGTTTGGTCCGCATAAACATCCAAACCCCTGCCCGACGCAGGGCGGCGACCGACCAGCGAGAAGGCCAGGCCGCAGCCGTTAAGCGCGGGCGAGACTCTCGGGAAGGCGCTACGTGAGTCCCAACGGCTCCGACCGCTCGCCGCGGCGCCCCATGCGGCGGAAGCTGCTGCAGGCACTGACCGCGGGCCTGGTCCTGGCGACCGCCACCGGTTGCACATGGGAGGACTTCCCCCGCCTCGGTATGCCCACCCCAACATCGGAAGAGGCTCCGCTGATCCTCTCCCTGTGGCAGGGCTCCTGGGCTGCCGCGCTCGCCATCGGCGCGCTGGTGTGGGGCCTGATCCTGTGGAGTGTGTTCTTCCACCGGCGCAGCCGCACCAAGGTGGAGGTCCCTCCGCAGACCCGGTACAACATGCCCATCGAGGCGCTGTACACGGTTGTCCCCCTCATCATCGTCTCGGTGTTCTTCTACTTCACCGCGCGCGATGAGTCCGAGCTGCTGAAGCTCGAGAAGAATCCCGACGTCACGGTCAACGTGGTCGGCTTCCAGTGGAGCTGGTGCTTCAACTACGTCGAGAACGTCGACGGTTCCACGGGCGACGCCAAGAAGTCCAAGGAACTGGACGCGATCCCGGACCGCTACAAGGACGCGTTCCCGGCCGACGCCGGCGGCGTCTACGACTGCGGTGTCCCCGGAACCCGCAACCCCCAGACCAACAACCCGGGCCCCACCCTGTGGCTGCCCGAGGGCAAGCGGGTCCGCTTCGTGCTGACCTCGCGTGATGTCATCCACTCCTTCTGGGTGGTGCCCTTCCTGATGAAGCAGGACGTCATCCCGGGGCACACCAACGCCTTCGAGGTGACCCCCAGCCGTGAGGGCACCTTCCTGGGCAAGTGCGCCGAGCTCTGCGGCGTCGACCACTCCCGGATGCTCTTCAACGTGAAGGTCGTCTCCCAGGAGCGGTACGAGCAGCACCTGAAGGACCTCGTCGAGAAGGGGCAGACCGGTTACGTGCCCGCCGGCATCGGACAGACGGGCCCTGAGAAGAACCGGGAGTCGAACATCCTGTGAGCATCCTCAACCAACCTCAGGGTGCCGAGGCAGCGGGGTCCCACTACGAGGACGAGCTGCCGGTGCGGCGCCAGAACCGTGGCAACGTCGTGGTCAAGTGGCTGACGACCACCGACCACAAGACGATCGGCACGCTCTACCTGGTGACGTCGTTCGCCTTCTTCGTCATCGGTGGCGTGATGGCGCTCGTCATGCGCGCCGAGCTGGCCCGTCCGGGACTGCAGATCGTCTCGAACGAGCAGTTCAACCAGGCGTTCACGATGCACGGCACGGTCATGCTGCTGATGTTCGCGACGCCGCTCTTCGCCGGCTTCGCGAACTGGATCATGCCGCTGCAGATCGGCGCGCCCGACGTGGCGTTCCCGCGGCTGAACATGTTCGCCTACTGGCTGTTCCTGTTCGGCTCGCTGATCGCCCTGGGTGGCTTCCTCACCCCGGACGGCGCGGCCAACTTCGGCTGGTTCGCCTACTCCCCGCTGTCGGACGCGGTCCGCTCGCCGGGCATCGGCGCCGACATGTGGATCATGGGCCTGGCCTTCTCCGGCTTCGGCACCATCCTCGGCTCGGTCAACTTCATCACCACGATCATCTGCATGCGCGCTCCGGGCATGACGATGTTCCGCATGCCGATCTTCACCTGGAACGTGCTGCTGACCGGTGTGCTGGTCCTGCTGGCCTTCCCGGTGCTCGCCGCCGCGCTGTTCGCCCTCGAGGTGGACCGCAAGTTCGGGGCGCACATCTTCGACGCGGCCAACGGCGGGGCGCTGCTGTGGCAGCACCTCTTCTGGTTCTTCGGCCACCCCGAGGTGTACATCATCGCGCTGCCGTTCTTCGGCATCGTCTCCGAGATCATCCCGGTCTTCTCCCGCAAGCCGATCTTCGGCTACATGGGCCTGATCGCCGCGACCATCGCGATCGCCGGTCTGTCGATCACGGTGTGGGCGCACCACATGTACGTCACGGGTGGCGTGCTGCTGCCGTTCTTCTCCTTCATGACCTTCCTGATCGCGGTGCCGACAGGCGTGAAGTTCTTCAACTGGATCGGCACCATGTGGAAGGGCAGCCTGTCCTTCGAGACACCGATGCTGTGGTCCGTCGGCTTCCTGATCACCTTCCTCTTCGGTGGTCTGACCGGTGTGATCCTGGCGTCCCCGCCGCTCGACTTCCACGTCTCCGACAGCTACTTCGTGGTGGCGCACTTCCACTACGTGGTGTTCGGCACCGTCGTCTTCGCGATGTTCGCCGGATTCCACTTCTGGTGGCCGAAGTTCACCGGCAAGATCCTCGACGAGCGTCTGGGCAAGATCACCTTCTGGACGCTGTTCGTCGGCTTCCACGGCACGTTCCTCATCCAGCACTGGCTGGGCGTCGAGGGCATGCCGCGCCGGTACTCGGACTACCTGGCGGCCGACGGCTTCACCGCGCTGAACACGGTCTCCACGATCGCCTCGTTCCTGCTCGGCCTGTCGATCCTGCCGTTCTTCTACAACATCTGGAAGACGGCCAAGTACGGCAAGCCGGTCGGCGTCGACGACCCGTGGGGCTACGGCCGCTCCCTGGAGTGGGCGACCTCCTGCCC
>NZ_BMUC01000001.1:902176-1050131 GCF_014649995.1 Streptomyces griseoflavus
GCCGCGCCACAACTTCACCACCCTTCCGCGGATCCGCAGCGAATCCCCGGCGTTCGACCTGCACCACCCGGAGATCGCCGCGCTCGACCAGCTCGAGAACGCCGGTCACGGTGAGAAGGCCCTCGCTGGTGGCAAGGAGGCCGGCAAGTGAGAATCCAGGGCAACCTGTTCATGTGGCTGAGCCTCTTCTTCCTGATCGTCGCCGGTGTCTACGGCGTCTGGTCGAAGGAGCCGGTCGGCACCACCGCCCTCTTCCTGGCGTTCGGCCTGAGCATCATGATCGGCTTCTACCTGGGCTTCACCGCCCGGCGGGTCGACGTGGGCGCGCAGGACAACAAGGAAGCGGACGTCGCGGACGACTCCGGCGAGGTCGGGTTCTTCAGCCCGCACAGCTGGCAGCCGCTGGCCCTCGCCGTCGGTGGCGCCCTGGCCTTCCTGGGCATCGCGGTCGGCTGGTGGCTGATGTACTTCTCGGCGCCGGTGCTGCTGCTCGGCCTCTGGGGCTGGGTCTTCGAGTACTACCGCGGTGAGAACCGCACCCAGTAACACGCGCCACGGCACTTCGGGGCCCGGACACTCCGCCAGGAGCGTCCGGGCCCCCGCTTTTGCCCCGCGCCTCACCCGTTCGGGCCGTCCAGTGAGCCGACGCGGGCCCGGCTTCCTAGCGTGGGGCCATGAGACAGACAGAGTCCCCCCGTGGCGCGGGCGCCGGCCGGAGCCGCCTCGCCGGCTGCGCGCTGCTGGTGATCGCCCTGGGCGCGGGCGTCACCGGCTGCTCCTCCGACGGCAGCCCGCTGTCCGCCGAGCCGTACGACGCGACGGACCAGATCTCCTTCGTCGGGGTCGACGAGGGCAAGCCCACCGACCCCGACAAGCCCCTGGAAGTGGTCGCCGAGGATTCCGACGGCCGCATCACGGACGTCACCGCCGTGGACGCCTCAGGACGCCACGTGACGGGCGAACTGGCCGCCGACGGCAGCCGGTGGCACAGCACCTCGCCGCTGGCCGCGGACGCCCAGTACACGGTCCGGGTGAGCACCGAGGACGAGGACGGCGCCCCCGGCCGCAAGGTCATCACCTTCACCACCGGCCGGCCCACCTCCGCCAAGCGCCTGGACGTCGCCCTCGGACCCCGGGCGGGCACCTATGGCGTCGGCCAGCCCCTCACCGCCGAGCTGAACGAACCGGTCAGCGACCGGGCCCAGCGGGCCGTCGTGGAACGCTCCCTCAAGGTCGACTCCACGCCCGCCGTGACCGGCTCCTGGCACTGGGTCGACGACAAGAAGCTGCACTACCGCCCGAAGGAGTACTGGCCCGCCCACGCCACCATCCGGGTCCGCAGCACCCTGGAGGGCATCAAGGTCGGCGACCGCCTCCGGGGCAGCGCCACCGCGCCGCTCACCATCCGCACCGGTGACCGCGTGACGGTCCTCACCGACGCCGCCGCGCACCGCCTGACGGTCTACAAGAACGGCGAGGAGATCAAGCAGATCCCCGTCACCACCGGCAAGCCCGGCTTCGAGACCCGCAACGGCGTCAAGGTGGTCCTCGCCAAGGAACCCCTCGTACGCATGCGCAGCAGCACCGTGGGCATCGCCGAGGGCTCCTCGGAGTCGTACGACATGGACGTCCAGTGGGCCACCCGGGTGACGTGGAGCGGCGAATACGTGCACGCCGCCCCGTGGTCCGTCGGCTCCCAGGGCTCCGACAACGTCAGCCACGGCTGCGTGGGCATGAACACCGCCAACGCGCAGTGGTTCTTCGACACCGTGCGCGAGGGCGACGTCGTGGAGGTCGTCAACTCGGCCGGCGACACGATGGAACCCTTCGGCAACGGCTACGGCGACTGGAACCTCGACTGGGCCAAGTGGCAGGCCGGCAGCGCGCTGACGAGCCCCGCGCCCCAGGGCTCCGGCGAGCGGGCACGCCTCCGGCCGACGGCCGTGTAGCGCCCCGGAAGGGGCGCGGGGAGCCGCGCGAACGACCCCCACCGGCCGGCCGCCGCCGAAACGGGCGGGACCGACGGCGTCAGGAGGCGCTCTGCAACCGCTTCTGCCGCAGCAGCGCGGCCAGCGCGGACGCGAACTCCACCGGCTCGACCGGCAGGGTCACCGCGGCCTCCGCCCGGCTCCAGGTCGCCAGCCAGGCGTCCTGCGGCCGCGCGATCAGCAGCAGCACCGGCGGGCAGTTGAACACCTCGTCCTTGATCTGCCGGCACAGCCCCATGCCGCCCATGGGCACGGCCTCGCCGTCGAACACGCACACGTCGATGCCGCCCCGGTCCAGCTCCGTGAGCACGGCCGCCTGGGTCGCGCACTCCACGAACTCCACTACGGGCACGTCGGGGGCCGGCCGCCGGCCGGTGGCGAGCCGCACCTGCTCCCGGGTGTTGGCGTCGTCGCTGTAGACCAGCACCGTGGCGGTCGCCTGCATTGTTCCTCCACGCGTAAGAGAGAGGGCACGGCTCTGTCGGGAACTTCGGGTACCGATGGCGCGGATGCTACCCCCTCGGACCGCCTGTCAACACTGGTTCGGACACGGCTTCGAAGGGGCCCCGACGGGGCTCCGGGTGGGCCATCCGGGCAGTCCAGGACGGGGGAACACACCGAACGGCACCCCCGGGAGTGAGGGCGGGATAAGCGACCGACATAATGTCGGCGTGGCGACAGCAACGACAGTAGATACCGGGCACGCGCACCCGTCGGTCAACCGACCGAACCTCACCAGCGTCGGAACCATCATCTGGCTGAGTTCCGAGCTGATGTTCTTCGCGGCCCTCTTCGCGATGTACTTCACCCTGCGATCGGTGACCGGACCCGACTTCTGGTCGGAGAAGGCCGACCTCCTGAACTTCCCGTTCTCGGCGGCGAACACCACGATCCTCGTGCTCTCCTCCCTCACCTGCCAGCTCGGCGTCTTCGCCGCCGAGCGCGGTGACGTGAAGAAGCTCCGGATGTGGTTCATCGTCACCTTCATCATGGGTGCGGTCTTCATCGGAGGACAGGTCCTCGAGTACACCGAGCTGGTCAAGCACTACGGCCTGTCTCTCTCCTCCGACGCCTACGGCTCGGCCTTCTACCTGACCACCGGCTTCCACGGCCTGCATGTGCTGGGCGGACTCTTCGCCTTCCTGCTGGTCCTGGGCCGGACCTACGCGGCACGGAGGTTCACTCACGAGCAGGCGACAGCGGCCATCGTCGTGTCCTATTACTGGCACTTCGTCGACGTCGTCTGGATCGGCCTCTTTGCCACGATCTACATGATCAAGTAGCAGGGCCCACAGCCTCGCGCGCGAAGCCGCGCACCAACCAGAAGCATCGACGCAGAAGATCCTGACACCGGGGTAATCCGTGAAAAAGCTCTCCGCACGACGACGCCACCCGCTGGCGGCGCTCGTCGTCCTACTCCTCGCCCTGGCGTGCACCGGGGGGCTCTACGCCGTGTTCGCACCCGCGGACAAGGCGCAGGCCGACGAAACCGCCCAGTCCCTCACCATCGAGGAGGGCAAGAAGCTCTACGCGGTCGGCTGCGCCAGCTGCCACGGCACCGGCGGTCAGGGCACCTCCGACGGTCCGAGCCTGGTGGGCGTGGGCGCCGCCGCGGTCGACTTCCAGGTGAGCACCGGCCGTATGCCGGCCGCCACCTCGCAGGCCGCCCAGCTGCCCGACAAGCCGGCCGTCTACTCGCAGGCCGAGATCGACCAGCTGGCCGCGTACATCGCCTCCCTGGGCGCCGGTCCGGCGATCCCCACCGAGGAGCAGTACGGCCCCGAGGGTGCCGACATCGCCAAGGGCGGTGAACTGTTCCGCAACAACTGCGCGCAGTGCCACAACTTCACCGGCAAGGGCGGCGCGCTCACGCACGGCAAGTACGCCCCGGACCTCGAGGACGTCGCACCGAAGCACATCTACGAGGCCATGCTCACGGGCCCGCAGAACATGCCCTCCTTCCCGGACAGCACGCTGTCCGAGCAGAACAAGAAGGACATCATCGCGTACCTGGACACGGTCAACAGCTCCGAGTCCAAGAGCCCCGGTGGTCTCGCGCTCGGCGGATTCGGTCCGGTCTCGGAGGGTCTGTTCGCGTGGGTCTTCGGACTCGGCGCGCTGATCGCGGTCGCCGTCTGGGTCGCCGCTCGGACCGCAAAGGCCAAGAAGTCATGAGTAGCCAAGACATTCCAGAAGAGAACCTGCCCGCAGCGCAGGACACCACCGCCGGTGCGGTGAAGCTCGCGGACGAGAAGAACCCCTTCGCCGACCCGGGCCTGCCGCCGCACGAGCCGCGGATCCAGGACCTCGACGAGCGGGCCGCCAAGCGGTCCGAGCGCACGGTCGCCCTGCTGTTCACGCTGTCGATGCTGGCCACCGTCGGCTTCATCGTCTCGTTCGTGACCATCCCGGTCGACCAGTCCGTCTACATCTTCATGCTCGGTCACATCAGCGCGCTGAACTTCGCGCTCGGTATGACCCTCGGTGTCGCGCTGTTCGCCATCGGCGCCGGCGCGGTCCACTGGGCCCGCACGCTGATGTCGGACCACGAGATCGCCGACGAGCGTCACCCGATCGAGGCCTCCCCGGAGGTCAAGGCGAAGGTCATGGACGACTTCCGCCAGGGTGCCAAGGAGTCGGTGCTCGGCCGCCGGAAGCTGATCCGCAACACGATGTTCGGCGCCCTCGCGCTGTTCCCGCTCTCCGGAGTGGTGCTGCTGCGCGACCTCGGACCGCTGCCCGGGACCAAGCTGCGCGAGACCGCGTGGTCCAAGGGCAAGCTGCTGGTCAACATGAACACGAACGAGCCGCTGCGGCCGTCCGACATCATCGTGGGCTCGCTCACCTTCGCCCAGCCCGAGGGTCTCGACCCGCACGAGCACGGCTTCATGACCGAGATCGCGAAGGCCGCCCTGATGCTCGTCCGCATCCAGCCGGACGACATCAAGGACAAGCAGTCGCTGGAGTGGTCGCACGAGGGGATCCTCGCCTACTCGAAGATCTGCACCCACGTCGGTTGCCCGATCTCCCTGTACGAGCAGCAGACGCACCACGCGCTCTGCCCCTGTCACCAGTCCACCTTCGACCTCTCCGACGGTGCCAAGGTGATCTTCGGTCCCGCCGGTCACGCCCTGCCGCAGCTGCGCATCGGCGTGAACGACGAGGGCTACCTCGAAGCGCTCGGCGACTTCGACGAGCCCGTCGGTCCTGCCTTCTGGGAGCGCGGATGAGTACTACGACGACCCCCGAGTCCCGCTCGCGCGGGAAGGCACCGGCCGGCGAAAAGGTCGCCGACTGGGCCGACGGCCGGCTGGGGATCTACTCCCTGGCCAAGGCCAACATGCGGAAGATCTTCCCCGACCACTGGTCGTTCATGCTGGGTGAGATCTGCCTCTACAGCTTCATCATCATCATCCTCACGGGTGTGTACCTGACGCTGTTCTTCCACCCGTCGATGAACGAGGTGGAGTACCACGGCAGTTACATCCCGATGCAGGGCCAGCTGATGAGTGAGGCCTACAAGTCGACGCTGGACATCAGCTTCGACGTGCGGGGCGGTCTGCTGATCCGGCAGATCCACCACTGGGCCGCGCTGATCTTCCTGGCCGGCATGTTCGTGCACATGATGCGCGTGTTCTTCACCGGCGCGTTCCGCAAGCCGCGTGAGATCAACTGGCTGTTCGGCTTCCTGCTGTTCGTCCTCGGCATGTTCACCGGTTTCACCGGTTACTCGCTCCCGGACGACCTGCTCTCCGGCACCGGTATCCGCTTCATGGAGGGCGCGGTCCTGTCCGTGCCGATCGTCGGCACGTACCTGTCGTTCTTCATCTTCGGCGGCGAGTTCCCCGGCGACGACTTCATCGCCCGGTTCTTCTCGGTCCACGTCCTGCTGCTGCCGGGCATCATGCTCGGCCTCGTGGTGGCCCACCTGATCCTGGTCTTCTACCACAAGCACACGCAGTTCGCGGGTCCCGGCAAGACCAACAAGAACGTCGTCGGCATGCCGCTGCTGCCGGTGTACATGGCCAAGGCCGGAGGCTTCTTCTTCCTGGTCTTCGGTGTGCTCGCGGCCCTCTCGGCGATCGCCACGATCAACCCGATCTGGAACATCGGCCCCTACCGGCCGGACATGGTCTCCACGAACGCCCAGCCCGACTGGTACATGGGCTTCTCCGAGGGCCTGATCCGTGTCATGCCGGGCTGGGAGATCAACTTCTGGGGTCACACGCTCGTCCTGGGCGTCTTCATCCCGCTGCTGATCTTCCCGCTGGTCCTGGTCTCGATCGCGGTGTACCCGTTCATCGAGTCCTGGGTCACCGGCGACAAGCGCGAGCACCACATCCTGGACCGTCCGCGCAACGCCCCGACCCGCACCGCCTTCGGTGTCGCCTGGATCACGTGGTACTTCGTGCTCCTCGTCGGTGGTGGCAACGACCTGTGGGCCACGCACTTCAACCTGTCGATCAACGCGATCACCTGGTTCGTCCGGATCGGCTTCTTCGTCGCCCCGGTCGTGGCGTTCGTCGTCACCAAGCGGATCTGCCTCGGCCTCCAGCGCCGGGACAAGGAGAAGGTGCTGCACGGCCGGGAGACGGGCATCATCAAGCGCCTGCCGCACGGCGAGTTCATCGAGGTCCACGAGCCGCTCAGCCAGGAGCAGCTGCACACCCTCACCGCGCACGAGCAGTACAAGCCGCTCGAACTCGGCCCGGAGGTCGACGAGAACGGCGTCCGGCGCAAGGTGAAGATGAGCGAGAAGCTGCGCGCCAAGCTCAGCAAGGGCTACTACGGCGGGGAGTCCCAGATTCCGAAGCCGACCGTCGAGGAGTACAAGGAGATCACGAGCGGCCACGGCCACCACTGATCCACTTACCGCGCCTCGTCCCAGTCGCCACACGACGGCGAAGGGCCCCCGTCCGTTCTGCGGACGGGGGCCCTTCGGCGTCCCCGGAGCTGGATAGGGTGGAGTCCGGGGACCCGACCGGTTCCCCGGACTCTTCCACGACCATCAGGAGCGGCCATGAGCGCTGTGACCCCCGCTGGAGGCGACACCGCGGCGGGCCGCTCCTGGCCCGCCGTGCTGAACGGACTGCTGGACGGCCGGAACCTCTCCGCCGACGACACCGCCTGGGCGATGGACCTGATCATGCGCGGCGAGGCGACCGACGCGCAGATCGCCGGCTTCGCGGTCTCCCTGCGGGCCAAGGGCGAGACCGTCGAGGAGATCGCCGGCTGCGTACGCGCCATGTACGACCACGCCAACGTGATCGAGGTGCCGGGCGCCACCGTCGACATCGTCGGCACCGGCGGGGACGGCGCCAAGACGGTCAACATCTCCACGATGTCCTCGATCGTCGTGGCCGGCACCGGCGCGAAGGTCGTCAAGCACGGCAACCGGGCCGCCTCCTCCGCGTCCGGAGCCTCCGACGTCCTGGAGAAGCTCGGGGTCAACCTGCACCTCACCCCGCGACGGGTCGCCGAGGTCGCCGAGGAGGCGGGGATCACCTTCTGCTTCGCCGTGAAGTTCCACCCGGCGCTGCGCCACGTGGCCGCCGCACGCGGCCAGCTCGGCATCCGCACGGTGTTCAACTTCCTCGGCCCGCTGTCCAATCCGGCGCGGGTCAAGGCGCAGGCCGTGGGGGTCGCCGACCCGCGGATGGCGCCCATCATCGCCGGGGTCTTCGCCGGGCGCGGTCACTCCTCGCTGGTGTTCCGCGGCGACGACGGCCTGGACGAACTGACCACCACCGCCACGTCCAAGGTGTGGGTGGTCCGCGACGGCAAGGTCGACGAGCAGACCTTCGACCCGCGCGAGGTGGGCATCGAACTGGTGCCGGTGGAGGCCCTGCGCGGCGCGGACGCCTCCTACAACGCGGAGGTCGCCCGCCGGGTGCTGGACGGCGAGACCGGCCCGGTGCGGGACGCGGTGCTGCTGAACTCGGCGGCGGCGCTGGTCGCCCTGGAGCCGGGCACCGGCACCCTGACGGAGCAGATCCGCGCGGGGATGGCGAAGGCGGCCGAGTCCATCGACTCGGGGACCGCCAAGCGTGTCCTGGAGCGCTGGGTGGCCGTCAGCAACGCGTAGCCGCCCGCTGTGCACGATGTCCCGCGATCCGGACCAGGGTTGCGGGACATCGATCACTTCACGTAGTTTCCTGTCCCAGGTCATGAGTGACAGCCATCAGGCCCCGGCCGGCTGTCCGGCAACCCTCCGTCCGTGGCGGGGTGCCCCGGGTGAGGACCAGGCCGTGGGCAGCGAGGTCCACGGCAAGCGCGGACCCCTCGTACACCAGGGGTCCTGGTCGTCGAGGAGCCTCCCGTGAGCAAGCGAATGCGTTAGGGCCGCCGAGCCCCGCCTCCGCGCACCCTCCTTCCTCTTCCCTTCCGCGCTCGAGCGTCGTCCGCTCGCGCGGGGGTTCCGCCTGCCTCACCGGGAGTTCCGCCATGTCCGTTTCCACCGCTGCCGTCGACCGCCCCGTCCGTGCCCCGCTGGCCGCCCCGCTGCCCGTCCTCGGCCGCGATGTCACCGTCCCCCTCGTCACCGGTGGCGAGGTCACCTACGCCGCCCTCGACTACGCCGCCAGCGCGCCCGCCCTGCAGCGGGTGTGGGACGACGTGGCCGCCTACGCCCCGTACTACGGCAGCGTCCACCGGGGCGCCGGACACCTCTCCCGGCTCTCCACCGACCTGTTCGAGAACGCCCGCCGCACCGTCGGGGAGTTCCTGGACTGCCGCGCCGGCGACCAGGTGCTCTTCACCCGGTCCACCACCGACTCCCTCAACCTGCTCGCCGCCGCCCTCCCCGACGGGTGCGAGGTGTTCGTCTTCGAGACCGAGCACCACGCCTCCCTGCTGCCCTGGCGCGGAGCCCGCGTCACCTTCCTCGACGCGCCCGACAGTCCCCGCACGGCCGTGACGGTCCTGGAACGCGCCCTCGCCGACCGTGAGCCGTACGGCCCCGCGCTGGTCTGCGTCACCGGCGCCTCCAACGTCACCGGTGAGCTGTGGCCCGTGAGGGAGCTGGCGGCCGCCGCGCACGCGCACGGTGCGCGGATCGTGCTGGACGCCGCCCAGCTCGCCCCGCACCACGCGGTGAGCGTGCGCGACCTGGAGGTCGACTGGGTGGCCTTCTCCGGGCACAAGCTGTACGCCCCCTTCGGCTCCGGCGTGCTGGCCGGCCGCGCCGACTGGCTGGGGGAGGCCGAGCCGTACCTCGCGGGCGGCGGCGCCAGCCGGAGGGTCACCCGGGGCGCGGACGGGGGAGTGGGCGTGGAGTGGCACGACGGCGCCGCCCGCCACGAGGCCGGCTCGCCCAACGTCATCGGCGCGTATGCCATCGCCTCCGCCTGCCGGGCGCTCACCGAGGCCGGCTTCGAGGAGCTGGCCGCGCGGGAGGAGGCGCTGGTCCGCACGGTACGGGACGGGCTGGCGGACGTTCCCGAGGTGAGGTTCCTGTCGCTGTTCGGGGACGACGCCCCGCGGGTCGGCGTCCTGTCCTTCGTCGTCGAGGGCTGGAACAGCTCCCACTTCGCCGCCGCGTTGTCAGCGGAGTACGGGATCGGGGTGCGTGACGGGCTGTTCTGCGCGCACCCGCTGCTGCGCAGGCTGCTCGGGGGTGACGGGCAGGCGCGGGGTGGGTGCGGGGCCGCGGACAACGCGATCCGGGTGAGCTTCGGCGCGGGTACGCCGGACGAGCACGTGGAGCGGTTCGTGCGGGCGGTACGCGAACTCGTCCGCGACGGCGCCCGCTGGAGCTACCGCACGGTGGACGGGCGCTGCGTGCCGGACGTCTCCGCCTGAGGCTTCTCTCGCCCGTGTCCAGCGGCCGCGCGCCGGGCGCGGGGGACGAGGGAGGGACCGGCGACGGCCCCCCTCTCCAGCACGGCCGTGTCCTTCGGGCCGAGCGCCGCGAAGTGCCGCGTTCCGGGAGGGACGGCGGCGGCGGTCACGGCCGGACGCCGCGCACGGGCGGAGCCGGTGTCAGTTGTCCAGGCCGATGGCGAAGGCCGCCTCCAGGTCGTGCTGCGAGTACGTGCGGAACGCCACGTGCGTGTCGGTGCCCTCCACACCCGGGATCTTGCTGATCCGGCCGGGGATGACCTCCGCCAGGTCCTCGTGCTCGCGCACCCGGACCATGGCGATCAGGTCGTAGGTGCCGGTGACGGAGAAGACCTCGCTGACGCTGTCCAGCGCGGCGATCCGCTCCGCGATCTCGGGGATCCGGTCCACGCTGGTCTTGATGAGGACGATCGCGGTGATCACGGCTGGTTCTCTCCCTCGGGGGCCGGAGCAGGGGCGGACTTCACTGTAGTCGCCCCGCCGAAGCAGACCCACGCGCAGCCGAAGCCCAGGGCGAACCCCAGCAGGTGCGCCAGATACGCCACCCCCGGCCCGTCGTCCGCCCGTCCCGCCGCCGCCCACTGCAGCGCCGCCCAGAACGGCAGCACCACCCACGCCGGCAGCCGCACCGGCAGGAAGAACAGGAACGGCAGCAGACTGGTCACCCGGGCCCGGGGGAACAGGAAGAGGAAGGCCCCGAGGACCGCCGAGATCGCCCCCGAGGCGCCGACCAGGGCCCGCTCGGAGTCCGCGTTGGCGGCTGCGTACCCCAGCAGGGCCAGGGAGCCGCAGCCGACGTAGAGCACGGTGAACCGCAGCCGGCCCATCCGTGCCTCGGTCATCGCTCCGAACACGTGGAGGAACAGCATGTTGCCGAGCAGGTGCACCCAGCCGCCGTGCACGAAGAGCGCCGTCGCGGGCGTCAGGAGGGCCCCGGGGGAACCTTCGAACAGGTCTGCGGGGATGACGCCCCAGCGCCGGAAGTAGGCCCGCTGCGCGGCGAGCAGTTCGTCCCCCGAGCCGTGGACGGGCCCGAGACCCGGGACCGGGCTGGCCAGGAAGACCAGGCAGCACAGCACGACGAGGGTGTGCGTCACCGGCGCGGACGTGCCCCGGATCGCCGCGGCGGCCGACGCGCTCCAGTTGCGGATCATGGACACAGAGCATGACGCAACCGGACGGAACGGCGCATACCGCCTCGCCGCCGTGGACGGGCGGGCGGCGGGGACCCCCCAGGCCGTAGGGTTACGAGCCACACGCACCGGGCGGCCCGGTGCGTCACGCACACTGGAAGGAAGGCGAACAGCCACGATGACGGTTCCTCTGCCGACCGCCTCGACGCGGTGGCGCTGCACCCTCTGCGGCAACCTCACCCGCTTCGACGTGACCCGCTCGTCGAAGGTCGTCGAGTACGTCCACCTGGACCTGGCCGGAGAGCCCAGGGTCGAGGAGCGCGAGGTGCTCGGTGAGACCATCGAGTCGGTGCGGTGCCGCTGGTGCAACGCCGTGGACCAGGTGGAACTGGTGGACAGGCCGGGCGCCGGCTCCTGATGAGGAGCGGGCCCCGCTGACGACGACCCCGCTCCCGGGGTCGCACACAGGCATGGGGGTGTGACGGATGGTGGAGACCACGGGCGGGGGGCCGCAGGACGGCACCACCGAGGTGCTCGACCGTCCGCTGCCCGAAGGCGTGCGCCGCCGCGTCGTCCAGATCGTCGCCGACGGCTTCGGCGGCCTCACGGTCGCCGAGCTGCCCACCCAGCTCAAGCAGTACGCCCGATTCGCGCCGAACCGCCGAGCCAAGTTCGCCGGCAACGCCATGGCGGCGGCGCTGGAGACCGATCTGCTGTTCCGGCAGCGCATCGGGGAGAAGCTCAGGGAGGCCCAGCCGGAACTGACCGGTGCCCTCGACTCGGGCTCCCCGCCCCCGGCCGCGGACCCGCTCGACGTGGCGGCCGCGGCCTATGTGCTCCGCCCGGCCGGCTGGGTCAAGCTGGTGACCGCCGCCGGCGAGGAGGCCCAGCGCGCCGACGCCGAGCGCGCCGACGAGGAGTCCCGGGCCGAACTGGAACGGCTGCGCGCCGAACTCGACCGGGCCCGCGAGCACACCAGGTCCGAGACCGAGCGGCTGCGCGCCGAGCTGGAAGCGGCGAAGAAGGAGACCGACGCGCTCCACCGCAAGCTGCGCTCCGCCCTCAGCGACGTCAAGCGCGGCGAGGCCGCCCTGCGCAAGCTGCGGGCCGAGACGGAGGCCGTGCGCGCCGAGGGCGGTGCCCAGGTGTCGGCCGCCGAGAGCGAGAGCCGGCGCCTCAAGGCCCGTCTGGGGGAGACCGAGGCCGCCCTGGAGGCAGCCCGCCGGGCCGCCCGCGAGGGCCGCAGCGTTGAGGACATGCGGGTGCGGCTCCTGCTGGACACCGTGCTGGACGCGGCCCAGGGGCTGCGGCGCGAACTGGCGCTGCCTCCCGTGTCCGTCCGGCCCGCCGAGACCGTGGACGCCGTGGAGCCGGGGCGCATGACCCCGAAGGACATCGCCGCCCGCGCGCTGTCCGAGAACGACCCGGCCATCGTCGACCAGCTGCTGGCGCTGCCGCAGGCCCATCTCGTCGTCGACGGCTACAACGTGACCAAGACCGGCTATCCCCAGATGCCCCTGGAGAAGCAGCGTCTGCGCCTGCTGGGCCAGCTCGCCCAGCTCGCCGCGCAGACCGGCGCCGAGGTCACCTGCGTCTTCGACGGCGCCGAACTGGCCGCGCCGGTCCTGCTCGCGCCGCCGCGCGGCGTGCGCGTGCTGTTCTCCAAGCCGGGCGTCACCGCCGACGAGCTCATCCGGCAACTGGTGCGCGCGGAGCCGCCGGGGCGTCCCGTCATCGTCGCCTCCACCGACCGCGAGGTCGCCGATGGGGTCGCCCGCGCCGGCGCACGCCCCGTCGCGTCGGCGGTGCTGCTCAAAAGGCTTTCCTAGTATCTGATGCACATCCGTCCCTCGTGCAACGTACAGGGCCGATTGACCGAATTGACGGAACCGTCACGCAACGTAGCGTCAAGAAGGCGTTACCGCAGGTGAGTTGAGACCCGATAAACCCGCTGTGACGGAGATTTTCCGTCCGGGGATTTGAACTGATCACAAGAGAATCACTAGGGTCTCCCTCGAACCCTCGCTCGCGCGATCACTCTCGAGAAGGAGCTCGTCTCCGTGGCGTCCCACCGTCGTCCCAAGCAGCCGAGCCGCGCACGCGTGACCGTGCTCACCACCGCTGCCGCAGCTGCCGTCGTCATGAGCTCCCAGGCCGCCAACGCGGCCCCGAGCGAGAAGCCGAGCAAGGACGAGGTCAAGGCCAAGGTCGACAAGCTCTACGAGCAGGCCGAGCAGGCCACCGAGAAGTACAACGGCGCCAAGGAGAAGCAGGAGAAGCTCCAGAAGGAGATCTCCACGATCCAGGACAACGTCGCCAAGGGCCAGCAGGAGCTCAACGAGCTGCGCGACGGCCTGGGTTCGATGGCCAGCGCCCAGTACCGCAGCGGCGGCATAGACCCCTCGCTGCAGCTCTTCCTCTCCGCCGACCCGGACGACTACCTCGACAAGGCGTCCACCCTCGACCAGTTGAGCACCCAGCAGGTCGACGCGCTGAAGAAGATCCAGGAGAAGCAGCGCGAACTCTCCCAGCAGCGCTCCGAGGCGTCCGAGAAGCTCAAGGACCTCTCCTCCACGCGCACCGAACTGGGCAAGAAGAAGAAGGAAGTGCAGGGCAAGCTCGCCTCCGCGCAGAAGCTGCTCAACACCCTCACCGCCGAGCAGAAGGCCGAGCTCGCCGATGAGCAGAACCGTGCCACCCGCACCAGCGAGCGCGACGCCCTCTCCGTGAACGTCCCGGCCGGCTCCGGCCGCGCCGCCGCCGCCTTCGCCGCCGCCCAGAGCAAGCTCGGCACCCCGTACGTCTACGGCGCCACCGGCCCGTCCTCCTTCGACTGCTCCGGCCTCACCTCCTGGGCGTACGCCCAGGCCGGCGTCGGCATCCCGCGCACCTCCGAGTCGCAGACCGGAGCGGGCACCAGGATCTACTCGGCCAGCCAGCTCAAGGTCGGCGACCTCGTGTTCTTCTTCAACGACCTGCACCACGTCGGCCTCTACGCGGGCAACGGCCAGATCATCCACGCCCCGCGCACCGGCACCGTCGTGCGCTACGAGTCGATGAACACCATCGGCGGTCCCTTCATGTTCGGCGTCCGCGTCTAGCACCTCCCCGACGGCCCGCCGGTGCGCCCGTTAGAGGGAATCGCACCGGCGCCGCCCGGCCCCACGCCCCGCCTTCGACGCAGGTCACAGGCGGGGCGTCACTGTGTGTACGGGCCCGGGCCTTCGGTCCGTGCGCCGCCCCCGGCGCTACTGTCGGCCGCGTTTCCCTGTCCGCCAGCGGAAGGAGCGCGGCTTCCCGTGGGGTCCCATCGCCGTACCGCACCGTCCTCCGGATCCGACCGGAGTGCCGTCGTCGCCCTCGGCCTGCTGTCAGCGGCGGCCACCGCCCTCGGCGCGGCACCGGCCGCGGCGGCTCCGCCCGACGACACCCGGGCGGCCGACGTGGACCGCCTGTACGAGGAGGCGGAGCGGGCGACCGAGGCGTACAACGCGGCCGACGAACGCGCCGACGGCCTGCGCCGTCAGATCTCCGCCGCGCAGGACGGCATCGCCCGCAAGCAGCAGCGCGTCAACGCCATGCGGGAGTCGCTGGGGTCGCTCGCCGGTGCCCAGTACCGCTCCGGCGGCCTGGAACCGGCCCTCGCCCTGCTGCTCTCCGACGACCCGGAGGACTACCTCGAGAAGGCCTCCGTCCTCGACCGGATCACCGTCCACCAGGCCGGCGAGCTGAGGCACCTGCGGGGCGCCCTGCGCTCCCTCGCCCAGGACCGCGCGGAGGCGGCCGGGAAGTTCGGCGCGCTGGACCGGAGCCGCAAGGCGGCCGCCGCCCACAAGCGGACCGTCGAGCGCAAGCTCGCCGAGGCCCGCCGACTGCTCGACTCCCTCCCGGCCGGCGAGCGCGCCGCCTGGGACCGGGCCGGCCGCTCCGCCCGTGCGGATCTGCCCGGCCCCGGCGCCGCGGCGGCCTCGGGCCGTGCGGCCGCGGCCGTCGCCGCCGCCCGCTCCGCCCTCGGCAGGCCGTACGTGTGGGGCGCGAACGGCCCCTCCGGTTTCGACTGCTCCGGCCTCACCCAGTGGTCGTACGCACAGGCCGGGGTCGCGCTGCCGCGCACCTCGCAGGCCCAGCGGTACGCCGGCCGGCAGGTGCCGCTCTCCGAGGCACGCCCCGGTGACCTGGTCCTCTACCGCTCCGACGCGAGCCACGTCGGGATGTACATGGGCAACGGCCAGGTGATCCACGCGCCCTATCCCGGCGCCCCGGTGCGCTACGACCCGGTCGGGATGATGCCGGTCTCGTCGGTCACCAGGGTCTGACCGGGACGGCTCGGCGCCCGTACCCTCGGAAAGGTGGCTGATCGCAGGCGGGTGTCGGGGGCGTCGGTGGTGGCGCTGTGTCTGCTGCTCGTCTCCCTGGTGGCGTGCGGCGGCGGACCCGCGGTCGACGCCGCCCGCGCGGAGGTGCAGTCACTCCTCGACCGGCGCGCCGAGGCCGTCCTGGAGCGGGACGCCGCCGCCTACGCCGGTACCGGCGACCGGGCGGGGTTCGACAATCTGCGCGGGGTCCCGCTGGCGGACTGGTCCTACCGGGTCACCGCCCTGAACCGCACCGGCGACTCGGCCACCGCCTCCGCCGACCTGCGCTACCGCGTCGAGGGCCACGACCGGGCCCCGGTCGTCACCGCCCGCTCCCTGGCCCTGAGCCGGGACCGGGAGGGCCGCTGGTCCGTCGACTCCGACCGCCCCGCGCGCACGTCGGGCGAACAGCTGTGGGACCAGGGCGCGGCACAGGCCGTGCGCGGGGAGCGGAGCCTCGTCCTGGGCGTCGGACAGCCCGCCGTCAAGCTGCGCGAGTACGCGGCGCTCGCGGACCGCGCGGTGCCCGCCGTGTCCGACGCCTGGGGCCCGGAATGGCCCCGGCGCGTCGTCGTGCTGGTGCCGCGGTCCCTGGAGGGCATGGCGGGCCTGCTGGGGTCGCCCGCCTCCTCGTACCGGGGGATCGCCGCGGTCACCACCGGCGCCACCGGCACGGACGGGCGCGGTCCGGCGGACCGGGTCATCGTCAACCCGGACGCCTTCGGGCTGCTCGGCGACGCGGGCCGGCAGGTCGTCCTCACCCACGAGACCACCCACGTCGCCACCCGCGCCCACACCTCCGCCGCGACGCCGCTGTGGCTGTCGGAGGGGTTCGCCGACTGGGTCGGCTACCGCGGCGGCGACCGCGCCCCCGCCGAGGCCGCCCCGGAACTCGCCCACGCGGTGAGCCGGGGGGACGTCCCCGAAGCCCTGCCGCAGGACGAGGACTTCGGCTTCTCCGGGGACGCGGACGGCCTGGCCCGCGCCTACGAGGGCGGCTGGCTGGCCTGCCGTCTGATCGCCGAGCACTGGGGCGAGGAACGCCTCCGCGAGTTCTACCGCACGGTGGGCGCCCACGAGTCCCGCGAGGGCGCCGTCGAGCACGCCCTGGACACGGTCCTGGGCACCACCCCGGAAGCCTTCACCCTCCAGTGGCACGACTACGTCCGCACGGTCCTGCGCTGACCCGCGCCCGCCCCCGCTCGCCGCCGTCCGCGGGCGGTCGTGCCGCCGGGTCAGGACGCGACCGACCTCTCCGCGGCACGCACCGGCTCCGGCACCGCGGCGACCTCGCGCCGCCCCGGTACGGTCGCGCGCCACAGCCCGCGGCCCCCCACCACCGCCGCCGCGACCAGCAGCCCGTTGCGCACCACCAGCAACGACACCCCCAGCGCGTCACTCGCCACCACATGGGCGAACCACACCGGGAACTCCAGCACCGTCACCAGGCAGGCCACCAGCACCAGCCCCGCCGGCACCCCCATCCGGCTCCCCCGGAAGCACAGACAGACCGCGGCGAGCCCCACCAGCCACACCATGTACTGCGGACTGATCACCCGACTCGTGGCCGTGAACAGCAGCACCCCCACGAACGCCGCGTCCGCGACCGTGTGCGGCTCGGACCGACGCGCCAGCACCCGCCACACCACCAGCCACACCAGCGCCGCCCCCGACAGGAACAGCGCCCCCGTACTCACCAGGCTCACGTACGGCCCGAGGAACTCCACCGACCCGTAGTTGAGCAGTACCTCGCCCTCCCACCCGTGGTGCCGGGCCACGTGGAAGACCAGCGCGCCCAGCGACTCCACCTCCGTCCCCCGGTCCTTCTGGAACGTCAGGAACGCGAACGCCCCCGGCATCAGCACCGCGAACAGAGCGGCGACCGCCACACCGGTCACCCCCGCCGCCACCCACGCGGCGCGCCGCCGCACCCCGAGCAGCAGCAGCGCCGGCCACACCTTCAGCAACGCCCCGAACGCCGCCAGCGCCCCCATCAGCCGCGGATGCCGGACCCCGGCCAGCAGCGCGGCCACCGCCACCGCGGTCACCATCACGTCGTAACGCGCGTACACGGTCGGCCCGAGCAGCGGCACGCCCGCCACCCACACCCACGCCCCGCGCCGCGCCCGCCCGGGACCGCGGCCCGCCCGCAGCAGCAGCGCCAGCGTGACCAGGTCGGCGACGAGGGCCAGGACGAAGAACGCGGTGGCGTACTCCAGGAACGGCAGCAGACCGGGGGAGAGGATCGCCAGCGCCGCCGCGGGCGGGTACTGCCAGGTCACGTCGTCCCGCGGGAACGTTCCGGTGCTCAGGACGTCGAACCAGCCCCGGTAGATCACCGACACGTCACTGGTGACGTCCGGCCCCGGGAAGACGATCACCTTCAGCACGCACAGCAGCAGGGCCGCCCTCGTCAGCGCCCAGATGACCAGGAGCCCTGCGAGTGAGCCTGGTGCGGCCGTCGTCTTCACGTGAACCCTGCCCGTCCGGTGCGCCGTCGTGAGGGGCCATGATGTCCCGGACACCGGTGTACGTGCCACAGAGCGCCGCCGTGACGGGCGACCAGAACACCGTTCGATAGGGTCGGCGACGATGCACAAGACCTTGATCGTGACCAACGACTTCCCGCCCCGGCCCGGCGGCATCCAGGCGTTCCTGCACAACATGGCGCTGCGGCTCGACCCCGAGCGGCTCGTCGTCTACGCCTCCACCTGGAAGCGCTCCCGGGAGGGCGTCGAGGCGACGGCCGCCTTCGACGCCGAGCAGCCCTTCACCGTCGTACGCGACCGTACGACGATGCTGCTGCCCACCCCGGCGGCCACCCGGCGGGCCGTCGGACTGCTGCGCGAACACGGCTGCACCTCGGTGTGGTTCGGGGCGGCGGCCCCCCTCGGCCTGATGGCACCGGCGCTGCGCCGCGCGGGCGCCGAGCGGATCGTGGCCACCACCCACGGCCACGAGGCCGGCTGGGCCCAGCTGCCCGCCGCACGGCAGTTGCTGCGCCGGATCGGGGAGTCCACGGACACGATCACCTACCTGGGCGAGTACACGCGCTCCCGGATCGCCTCGGCGCTCACCCCCGAGGCCGCCGCGCGGATGGTGCAGCTGCCGCCGGGCGTCGACGAGAAGACCTTCCACCCCGGCTCGGGCGGTGACGAGGTGCGGGCGCGTCTGGGCCTGACCGACCGGCCGGTGGTCGTGTGCGTCTCCCGGCTGGTGCCGCGCAAGGGCCAGGACACGCTGATCCGGGCGATGCCCGCGGTCCTGGCGGCCGAACCGGACGCCGTGCTGCTGATCGTCGGAGGCGGACCCTACGAGAAGGACCTGCGCCGCCTCGCCGACGACACCGGCGTCGCCGCGTCCGTTCGCTTCACGGGCGCCGTCCCCTGGTCCGAACTCCCCGCGCACTACGGCGCCGGCGACGTCTTCGCCATGCCCTGCCGCACCCGGCGCGGAGGCCTGGACGTCGAGGGCCTCGGCATCGTCTACCTGGAGGCGTCCGCCACCGGCCTGCCGGTCGTCGCGGGCGACTCCGGCGGCGCCCCCGACGCGGTCCTCGACGGTGAGACCGGCTGGGTCGTGCCGGGCGACGACCCGGCCTGGACGGCCGACCGCCTCACCACCCTCCTCGCCGACGGGGAACTCCGCCGGCGCATGGGCGAGCGGGGCCGCGCCTGGGTCGAGGAGAAGTGGCGCTGGGACCTCCTGGCCGAACGGCTGAAGACGCTCCTGTGACGAGGCTCCCTCCTGGAGCGCCGTCCGGATCGGGGCGTCCCCGGGGGCGCGGGGAACCGCGCGACCAGCCACATACGGCCCGCACCCGCGAACGGCGCCCGGGCGGCACCCCGGACCGCGCCCCTACTTGGCGTAGATGGCCTCGATCTCGTGCGCGTAGTCCTTGGCGACGACGTTCCGCTTCAGCTTCAGCGACGGGGTCAAGTGCCCCGACTCCTCGGTGAACTGCGCCGGCAGCACCCGGAACTTCCGCACCGACTCCGCCTTGGACACCGCGGAGTTCCCGTCGTCGATCGCCGTCTGGATCGCGGCCAGCAGGTCCGTGTCCTCGCTCAGCGACGCCGCGGTCGAGCCCGCCGGCTTGCCGTGCTCGGCGCACCAACGGCCCAGGAACTCCTCGTCGATGGTGACCAGCGCGCCCACGAACGGCCGCCCGTCGCCGACCACCATGCACTCCGCGACCAGCGCGTGCGCCCGGATCCGGTCCTCGATGACCGCCGGGGCGACGTTCTTGCCGCCCGCCGTCACCAGTATCTCCTTCTTCCGGCCGGTGATCCGCAGATAGCCGTCCTCGTCGAGGGTGCCGATGTCGCCGGTGTGGAACCAGCCGTCGGCCAGCGCCTCGGCGGTGGCGGCCGGGTTGTTCCAGTACTCCTTGAACAGGTGCTCGCCGTGCAGCAGCACCTCACCGTCGTCCGCTATCCGGACGACCGACCCGGGCAGCGGCTGCCCGACCGTGCCGATCTTCTGCCGGTCCCAGGGGTTGAACGCGGTGGCCGCGCAGGACTCGGTCAGCCCGTAACCCTCCAGCACGCTGAAGCCGATACCGCGGAAGAAGTGGCCGAGCCGCTCGCCCAGCGGGGCGCCGCCGGAGATGGCGTACTCGCCGCGCCCGCCCAGCACCGCGCGCAGCTTGCCGTAGACCAGCCGGTCGAACACCTTGTGCTTGATCCTCAGGCCGACCGACGGACCGGACGGCGTGTCCAGCGCCCGGCTGTAGGCGATGGCGGTGTCCGCGGCCTTGTCGAAGATCTTGCCCTTGCCGTCGGCCTGGGCCTTGGCCCGCGCCGAGTTGTAGACCTTCTCGAAGACCCGCGGTACACCGAGGATCAGCGTCGGCCGGAACGAGGCGAGCTCGTCGGTGAGGTTCTTGATGTCCGGCACGAGGCCCAGCTTGATCGGCGCCACCATCGGCGCGATCTGCACCATGCGCCCGAAGACGTGCGCCAGCGGCAGGAACAGCAGCACCGAGCACTCGCCGGTGCGGAACAGCGGCCGCAGCCGCTCCACGATGTTGCCGCACTCGGCGAAGAAGCTGCGGTGGGTCAGCACACAGCCCTTGGGGCGGCCGGTGGTGCCGGAGGTGTAGACGATGGTCGCCGGGTCGTCGGCCTTCGCGACCGAGCTGCGCTCCTCGACCGTCTCGTCGGTGACGTCCCGCCCGAGCTTGTTCAGCTCGTCCAGGCCGCCGGCCTCGATCTGCCACAGGTGCTCCAGCGCGGGCAGCCGGTCGCGTACGGACTCCACGGTCGCCGCGTGGGCGTCGAGCTCCACGACACAGGCGGTGGCGCCGGAGTCGCTGAGGATCCACGCCACCTGCTCCGGCGAGCTGGTCTCGTACACCGGCACGGTGATCGCGCCCGCGCTCCAGATCGCGAAGTCCAGCAGCGTCCACTCGTAGCGGGTGCGGGACATCAGGGCGACCCGGTCGCCGGGCCGCACACCGGCGGCGATCATGCCTTTGGCGGCCGCCCGCACCTCGGCGAGGAAGGTGGTGGACGTCACGTCCTGCCACGTCCCTCCCACCTTGCGGGCGATGACGGCGACGTCGGGATGCTGCGCGGCGTTTCGGCGGACGATGTCGGCCAGATTGCCGTCCGCGGGGACCTCGTACAAAGCCGGAAGGCTGAACTCGCGCAAGACTGCTGCTCCTCTTAGGGCGCCGGCGCCACGACGTTGTGCGATGCGACGGTGCGGTCCAAGGCTCGGGCGGGTGCTCGCGAATTCACAAGTTGAAATCCCGAGCACGACTGGACTGCCCGGACGTTACCCGTCGGTATGGCCTCTGGGACAGGGGGTCCCCGCCAGATGTTCGCTGCGTCACACAGGTTGGTGTTCCATTGCGCACAGTAGTCCACCCCCGGACCGGCGAGCCAGTAACCGCAGGTAGGCCCGCCATTGTTCACGCGCGCGCGGCACGCGTCTACGCTTGATCGCCATGGCATCCACACCCGACGGGAACCGGCGCAATCGCGTCCACGTGGTCAGCGACGTGCACGGCAACGCCCGCGACCTCGCCCGGGCCGGCGACGGCGCCGACGCCCTCGTCTGCCTGGGCGATCTGGTGCTCTTCCTCGACTACGCCGACCACTCGCGCGGCATCTTCCCCGACCTGTTCGGCGCCGTGAACGCCGACCGGATCGTGGAACTGCGCACCGCCCGCCGCTTCGAGGAGGCGCGCGAGTTCCAGCGGAGGCTGTGGGCCGGCATCGGCACCGACCGGGCCGCGGCGATCGAGACGGCGGTGCGCAAGCAGTACGCCGAACTCTTCTCCGCCTTCCCCACGCCCACGTACGCCACGTACGGCAATGTCGACATGCCGCCCCTGTGGCCGGAGTACGCCGGGCCCGGCACGACCGTCCTGGACGGCCAGCGGGTGGAGATCGGCGGCTGGACCTTCGGCTTCGTCGGCGGCGGGCTGCGCACCCCCATGCGCACGCCCTACGAGATCGACGACGAGGAGTACGCGGCGAAGATCGAGGCCGTCGGCGAGGTCGACGTGCTGTGCACGCACATCCCGCCGGAGGTGCCGGAGCTGGTCTACGACACCGTCGCCCGCCGCTTCGAACGCGGCAGCCGCGCCCTGCTGGACGCCATCCGCCGCACCCGCCCCCGCTACTCCCTCTTCGGGCACGTGCACCAGCCGCTGGTACGGCGCATGCGGATCGGCGCCACCGAATGCGTCAACGTGGGCCACTTCGCGAGCACCGGACGGCCCTGGGCGCTCGAGTGGTGAGACCGGAAGGGCACGGATGTCCCAGGTCGGATGAGTTCCGGCGGTCCGGCGCACGGTAGCCTTCCGCTGCACGCGCGTGCGCCGGGCGTCCGGCGCACGGCATGACGACTACCGGCCCGCATCTGGAGGAGCCACGGCGATGGCGGAACACACCAGCTCGAGCATCACGATCGAGGCGGCACCGGCCGACGTCATGGGGGTGATCGCCGACTTCGACCGCTATCCCGACTGGACCGGTGAGGTGAAGGAGGCGGAGGTCCTCAAGACCGACGAGCAGGGCCGCGCCGAGCAGGTGCGTCTCGTCATGGACGCGGGCGCCATCAAGGACGACCAGACCCTGGCGTACACCTGGACCGGCGGACACGAGGTCTCCTGGACCCTGGTGAAGTCCCAGATGCTCCGCTCCCTCGACGGCTCCTACGTCCTCGCCCCGGCCGGCCCCGGCACCACCGAGGTCACCTACCGGCTGACCGTCGACGTCAAGATCCCCATGCTCGGCATGATCAAGCGCAAGGCCGAGAAGGTCATCATCGACCGCGCCCTGGCGGGCCTGAAGAAGCGCGTGGAATCCGGCTCCCGGTAGACCGGCCCGCCCCGGGGCGGACACCCGGCCGGCGCCGGTGACCGCAACCCGTCCCCGCCCGGCGTCGGTTAGCGTTCACCCCCATGCGCACCCTCCTGATCACGGGCCCCGGCGGCAGCGGCCGCACCACCACCGCTGCCGCCACCGCGCTCACGGCGGCCCGCGAGGGCACCCGCACCCTCCTGCTCGGCACCGACCGCACGGACACCCTCGGCGCGGTGCTCGGCACCCCCGTCGCGGCCGCGCCCACCCAGATCGCCCCCGGCCTCACCGCCCGCCGCGTCGACCCCGACACCGGCTTCCGCGAAGACCTCGCCGCCCTCCAGGACCGTGCCGCCTCCGCCCTCGACCTCCTCGGCGCCTCCCGCCTGGAACCCGAGGAGACCGGCCCCCTCCCCGGCGCGGAGGAACTCGCCGTGCTGCGCGCCCTGCGCGACGCCGCACTCCAGGACGACGCGTACGACCTGCTGGTCGTCGACCTCCCGCCCGCCCCCCGCGCCCTCGCCCTCCTCGCCCTTCCCGAGGAACTCCGCCGCCACCTGCGCCGCCTCCTCCCGCCCGAACGCCAGGCCGCCCGCGCGCTGCGCCCCGTGCTCGGCCGCCTCGCCGGCGTGCCGATGCCCGCGGAGTGGCTGTACGAGACGGCGGCCCGCCTGGACCTCCAGCTCGCCGCCGTCGAGACCCTCCTCGCCGGCCGCGACACCGCCGTGCGGCTGGTCGCCGAACCGGGCCCCGCGGGCGCCGACGCCGTCCGCACCGCCGGCCTCGGCCTCGCCCTGCGCGGCCTGCGCACCGACGCGCTGATCGCCACCCGCGTCCTGCCGGAGAGCGACGCCGACAGCTGGCTCGCCGGACCCGTCGCCCAGCAGCGCAAGACCCTGGACGCGTGGCGCGAGACGCACGACGTCCACCGGGTCGCCCACCTGGGACGCGACCCGCGCGGCGGCGACGACCTCGCCGCGCTCGCCGTGCCCGGTGCCGGGACGGGCCGCAGCGCCCCCGACTGGCCGGTCACCGACCGGCTCGCCGACGACGGCGTCCTCGTCTGGCACCTCCCCCTCCCGGGCGCCCGCCGGGACGAACTCGACCTGATACGGCGCGGCGACGAACTCGTCGTCACCGCGGGACCGTTCCGCCGCACCGTCCCGCTGCCCTCCGCGCTGCGCCGCTGCACCGTGGACGGCGCCGCCCTGCGCGAGGACGAGCTGCGCGTCCGGTTCCGGCCGGATCCGGGGCTGTGGCCGCGCACCCGCTGAAGCGACCGCGGCCGTTCGGGTACCGTCGATAAGGCCACCCGCAGTCAAGGAGTCCGTCATGAGCGAACAGCTCCCCCCGTTCGACGACGCCGGGGACGAGAGCGTCGACACGCCGGCGGACGACGTACGGACGGCCCCCGCCGCGTCCCACGCCGACGCCTGGGCGACCGCGGCCGCCGAGGACCTGGAGGCGGAGAAGGCCCGCCGCCGCGCTCAGTACGGACCGCCCCCCGGCTCGGCCGCCGAGGAACTGAAGAAGCTCGTCGACGCCGTCGCCGACAAGCTCTCCGGCCTGCAGTCGCCCCTCCTCGGAGCGGTCGCCGGACCCGCCGCCCAGCAGGTCGTCCGCCAGGTCGTCGAGCAGGCGAAGGCCGCCGTCGAACCCGTCATCGAACGCAACCCGGACGTCTTCGACCACCTCGCCGCCGCCGGCAGCGAACTCCTCGCCGCCTACCGCTCCGCCGTGCAGGACCAGGAGCGCCGCTGGACGGCCCCCGACCCCCGCCCCCGCGACACCGGGGAGCACCGTGACCGGGGCGACGACCCGGGCACCGGGGCCGGCGAGCACATCGACCTGGACTGACCCCACGGTCCCGGCGGAACACCCATGGTGCCCGCCGCGTCGCCCACCGTACGGACGCCGGGACTTCCCGGGCAGAGCCTCGGGTACCGTTGGCGGTAGCGGGGCTCGACCGGAACTGAGGGATTCATGGGACTCACCATCGGCGTCGATATCGGCGGCACCAAGATCGCGGCGGGAGTGGTCGACGAGGAGGGCAACATCCTCTCGATCCACAAGGTGCCGACCCCGGGCACGCCCGAGGAGATCGTGGACGCCATCGCCTCCGCGGTGGAAGGAGCGCGCACCGGACACGACATCGTCGGCGTGGGCATCGGTGCGGCCGGATACGTCAACCGCCAGCGCTCCGAGGTCTACTTCGCCCCCAACATCCACTGGCGCAACGAGCCGCTCAAGGAGAAGGTCGAGGCCCGTGCGGGCCTCCCGGTCGTCGTGGAGAACGACGCCAACGCCGCCGCCTGGGGCGAGTACAAGTTCGGCGCGGGCAAGGGCCACCGCAACGTCATCTGCATCACGCTCGGCACCGGCCTCGGCGGCGGCGTGATCATCGGCAACAAGCTGCGCCGCGGCCACTTCGGCGTGGCCGCCGAGTTCGGCCACATCCGCATGGTGCCGGACGGCCTCCTGTGCGGCTGCGGCTCGCAGGGCTGCTGGGAGCAGTACGCCTCCGGCCGCGCCCTCGTCCGCTACGCCAAGCAGCGCGCCAACGCCACCCCCGAGAACGCGGAGACGCTGCTCTCCCTCGGCGACGGCACCCCCGAGGGCATCGAGGGCAAGCACGTCTCCATGGCCGCCCGCCAGGGCGACCGGGTGGCCGTCGACTCCTACCGCGAGCTGGCCCGCTGGGTCGGCGCCGGCCTGGCCGACCTGGCCTCCCTCTTCGACCCCTCCGCGTTCATCGTCGGCGGCGGCCTCTCCGACGAGGGCGAACTGGTCCTCGGCCCGATCCGCAAGTCCTACAAGCGCTGGCTGGTCGGCGGCAACTGGCGCCCGGTCGCCGAGGTCCTCGGCGCCCAGCTCGGCAACAAGGCCGGCCTCGTCGGCGCGGCCGACCTGGCCCGCGAACCCGACCCCATCATGTGACCTCCGCTCACCCACCCGTCCGCGCCCGCCTGTTCCCTCCGGGGACGGCGGGCGCAGCCGTCGCCGCGCCACCGCTTCGCTCCGCCGGCACAAGGAGGCGCGGGGATCCGGGCTCCGAGCCGTACGGCGGGCGGGCCCACGGTTCGGGGGTGGCCCGCTCCGGTTGACGAGGCTTTCCCGGGCGGATGGAGCACTGGCCCGGGTCGGTGTGTGACGGTCGGCGTATGTTGATCCCCATGGCGACGACTCCGCTGCTGCCCGACTCCCGGACCGAGTCCGACGGTTCGGCCGTCGTGCGGGTGCTGAGCTACAACATCCGGTCGATGCGGGACGACGTCCGGGCGCTCGCCCGGGTGATCGGTGCGTGTGCGCCCGATCTGGTGCTGCTTCAGGAGGCGCCGCGGTTCTTCCGGTGGCGGAAGAAGCTCGCCCGGCTGGCGTCGGAGTCCCACCTGGTGATGCTCTCCGGGGGTGCCACCGCCGCCGGGCCCGCGCTGCTGTGCTCGCTGCGGGCCACCGTCGAGCGGACCGAGGACGTGCTGCTGCCGCTCACCCCGGGGCAGCACCGGCGCGGGTTCGCCACCGCCGTCGTACGGTTCGGCGGGGCGCGGGTCGGGGTGCTGAGCTGTCATCTGTCCCTGGACCGGAACGAGCGGTACGCGCAGGGCGGCATGCTGCTCGACCGGCTCGCCGGGATGGGTGTGCAGCACGTGGTGGCGGGCGGGGACCTGAACGAGGGGCCGGACGGGCGCACCTTCCGGCGGCTCGGGGAGTCCCTGACCGACTGCTGGGCCGCCGCGCCCCGGGGCGGCGAGCACACCTGGGTCCGGAACGAACCCCACCGGCGGATCGACGCCCTCTTCGTCAGCGAGGGCGTCGACGTGCTGGGGTGCGGGGTGCCGCACGGGCAGCCCGGGGTGAGCGAGCGGGACCTGGCCGCGGCCACCGACCACCTTCCGGTGCTGGCCGCGCTCCGGGTCCCGGCCTCCTAGCCGAAGCGGGCGGTCAGACCACCGCGCCGCGACCGGGGTCGTCCTCGTCGTCCTCGTCCGTGCGCATCCGCATCACCAGCGTGGCGAAGCCGCCGAGGAAGCCGCCGATGCACAGGGTGGTGAGCCACCAGGTCATCTCCCAGCCGAGGAGCACCGCGAGCAGCAGGAGCAGCGGACCGCCCAGCACACCGAGCCAGGCGAACCGGGAGGTCACGTCGGTCTCCGGCAGCGGTGGCGGCTCCGGCGGGACGAAGTGGCCCTCGTCGCTCTCGTCGAGGTCCTCCTCCGCGGGTTCGGCCACGCTGTAGTCGCGCGGGCCACCGCCGCCGACGCCGGGGGCGAAGGAGACGGAGCCGCCCAGCGGCTTGGCCGGCTTGTCCTCCGCCTTCCGGGGCGGCGCCTTGGTCCCGGCGCCGTCCTCGTCGTTGGTCTCCGCCTCCAGCAGCGCCAGATCCTCGACGGACTTGAACGGCTTGGCGCCCGGCGGGTCCGGCGGCTCCTCGCCGTAACCGGCGACGATCGCCTCCCACGCGGCGGTCTCGTCGAAGGGGACGCCCTTCTCCTCCGGCTCGCGGCCCTCACGGTCCGCGTCGTGTTCAGCCACCTGTGGTCGTCCCTTCCTTGCCGAGACCGGGCTCCTGGACCGCGCCGGGCGCCAGTCGGCCGATGAACGCGGCGCTCTCCTCGAAGATCAGCTCCGCGTCATGGTCCAACGTCGCCACGTGGTAGCTCTGTTCCAGCAGGACCTCCGTCACGTCCGCCGAGGACACCCGGCCGAGGATCCGCGCCGAGTCCGCGGGCGGCACGACATGGTCCTGGGGGCTGCGCATCAGCAGCAGCGGCTGGGTGACCCCGGGCAGCTCGCCGTCGACGAGCCGGAAGAAGTTCCGCAGCGAGTGCGCCGCGTGCAGCGGCACCTTCTCGTACCCGAGCTCCCTGGTCAGCGGCTTGGCGATGTCGCTCGCGATGCCCTTCGTCGCCGGGACGAGGTGACGCAGCACCGGAAGGGCGTGCGCGGCCACCCCGTGCACCTTGTTCGCCGGGTTGACGACCATCACTCCGCCGACCGCGTCGCCGTGCCGCGCCGCCAGCCGCAGCGCGAGCGCGCCGCCCATCGACAGCCCGGCCACGAACACCCGCTCGGAACGGTCCCGCAGCAGCCGCAGCTCGCGGTCCACCTGGGCGTACCAGTCCTGCCAGCCGGTGACCCCGAGATCCTGCCAGCGGGTGCCGTGCCCGGGCAGCAGCGGCAGCGAGACGGTGAGGCCGCGCGCGGCGAGATACTCCGCCCAGGGGCGCAGCGACTGCGGCGAACCGGTGAAGCCGTGGCAGAGGAGAACGGCGGTCTCCCCGCCCTCGTGGCGGAACGGCTCGGCGCCGGGCAGGAGCGACACCTGCGGCCTCCTGTTCGATGGGTCGATGAGTCGATGAGTCGATGAGTCGGTGGGTCGACGGATCGACGGGTCGATCCGTGTCGGTGGGAAGCGCCGGCGCGTCACGACGGCCGGACACGGGCGGCACACGGATTGCAGGACCTTCACCGTACGCGACCGCACTGACACCGACCAGGGCCGTCGGGCCCTTCGACGGCTCTCCGGGATATGGTCTGACCAACACGCACGGGAGGCACTCGGTTGTTGTACGGCACGATGAAGGTCGCCATCGGAGGGCCGCTGAAGCTCGCCTTCAGGCCCTGGGTGGAGGGCCTGGAGAACATCCCCGCCGAGGGCCCCGCCGTCCTGGCCAGCAATCACCTGTCGTTCTCGGACTCCTTCTTCCTCCCGGCCGTGCTCGACCGCAAGGTCACCTTCATCGCCAAGGCCGAGTACTTCACCACCCCGGGCGTGAAGGGCTGGATGACGGCCGCCTTCTTCAAGGGCGTGGGACAGCTCCCCGTGGACCGCTCCGGGGCGCGCGGTGCCGGTGAGGCCGCGATCAAGAGCGGCATAGAGGTGCTGGAGCGCGGTGAGCTGTTCGGGATCTACCCCGAGGGCACCCGCTCGCCCGACGGCCGCCTCTACCGCGGCAAGCCGGGCGGTCTCGCCCGCGTGGCGCTGGCCACCGGGGCGCCCGTGATCCCGGTCGCCATGATCGACACGGAGAAGATCCAGCCCCCCGGGCAGGTCATGCCCAAGCTGATGCGGCCCGGCATCCGGATCGGCCGGCCCCTCGACTTCAGCCGCTACCAGGGCATGGAGCACGACCGGTTCGTCCTGCGCGCGGTGACCGACGAGGTCATGTACGAGATCATGAAGCTCTCCGGCCAGGAGTACGTCGACATGTACGCCACCGCCATGAAGCGGCAGCTCACGGAGGCGGCCAAGGCCGAGAAGGAAGCGGAGAAGGCGGCGAAGGCCGCCCTCGCCCGCGCCGAGAAGGAACAGGCCGAGAAGCTGAGGGCCGCGATGGAGCAGTCCGACCGGGAGCGGACCGAGAGAGGCTCCGGCCCCTGAGCGGGCCGGACGGGGGCATGGGGGACATGGCCAAGCGCGAGACAGTCGTACGCATGTCGGTCGAGCAGCCGCTGTGGCGCGCCCTGGCCGGCTACCGGGTCCTCACCATGCTGTACGCGGTCGGGCTGTTCGCCGCCGCCCACGAGGAGTTCACCCGCCCCTGGCTCGCCGTCGGCTTCTTCGCCGTGCTCGCGGTGTGGACCCTCGCCACCCTGCCCAAGGTCGCGAGCGCCGCCGCCTGCACCAAGCGCTTCCTCGCCGCCGACCTGACCCTCGCGCTCACCGGCATCCTGCTCACCCCCGTCGCCGACGCGGCCGAGCGCGTCCACGCGGGCGGCCCGACCCTGCCGTCGATCTGGACCGCGGGATCGGTCCTCGCCTTCGCCGTCAAGGGCGGCTGGCGCTGGGCGGCCCTCGCCTCCACCCTCGTCGCCGTCGCCAACCTGATCGAACGCGGCGGCCCCGCCCGCGACACCGTCCACAACGTGATCCTGGTCTGGGTCGCCTCCATCGCCATCGGCTACGTCGTCGAGGTGGCCCGCGCCTCCGAGCGCACCCTCGCCCGCGCCCTGGAGATCGAGGCGGCGACCCGCGAACGCGAGCGGCTCGCGCGGGACATCCACGACAGCGTGCTCCAGGTGCTGGCGATGGTGCAGCGGCGCGGCGCCGTGATCGGCGGCGAGGCCGCGGAGCTCGGCCGGATGGCCGGCGAGCAGGAGGTGGCCCTGCGCACCCTGGTCTCCGGCGGCCTCGTCCCCGTCTCCCGTGTCTCGAAGGACACCGCCCGGGGCGCCGTCGTACGGGCCGTGGACCGGGACGAGGAGGCCGCCGCGGACGACGGCCCGGTCGACCTGCGCTCCCTGCTCGCCCCCTACGCCGGAGCCCTGGTCAGTCTCGCGGAGCCCGGAGCGCCGGTGCCGCTCGCGCCGGCCGCCGCCCGGGAGGTGGCCGCCGCCGTCGGAGCCGCCCTGGACAACGTGCGCAGGCACGCCGGGGAGCGGGCGCGCGCGTGGATCCTCGTCGAGGACGAACCGGACGAGGTGATCGTCACCGTCCGCGACGAAGGACCCGGCATTCCCGAGGGACGGCTCGCCCAGGCCGAGGGGGAGGGACGCCTCGGCGTGGCCCTGTCCATCCGCGGCCGGCTGCGCGACCTCGGCGGCAGCGCCGAGCTGATCTCGGTACCGGGCCAGGGCACGGAGGTCGAACTGAAGGTGCCCAAGGACGCCGGGGAGAAGGGGACGAAGAACGTGGACGACCCGCGGGGGAAGGCGGAGCAGCGATGACGAAGACCACCGGCGAGCCGGCCGGTCCGATCAGGGTCATGGTGGTCGACGACCACCCCATGTGGCGCGACGCCGTCGCCCGCGACCTGTCCGAGTCCGGATTCGAGGTCGTCGCCACCGCCGGCGACGGCGACCAGGCGGTCCGCCGGGCCAAGGCCGCCACACCCGACGTCCTCGTCCTGGACCTGAACCTGCCCGGCAAGCCCGGCGTCCAGGTCTGCAAGGAGGTCGTCGCCGCGAACCCCGCCGTCCGCGTCCTGGTGCTGTCGGCCAGCGGCGAGCACGCCGACGTCCTGGAGGCGGTGAAGTCCGGCGCCACCGGCTACCTGCTGAAGTCGGCCTCCACCGGGGAACTCCAGGACGCCGTGCGCCGGACCGCCGCCGGCGACCCCGTGTTCACCCCGGGTCTGGCCGGACTCGTCCTCGGCGAGTACCGCCGCCTCGCCTCCGAACCGGCCGGCGCCGCGCCCGCCGACGGGGAGGGCAAGGCCCCCCGGCTGACCGACCGGGAGACCGAGGTGCTGCGCCTGGTCGCCAAGGGCCTCAGCTACAAGCAGATCGCCGAACGGCTCGTCATCTCCCACCGCACCGTGCAGAACCACGTGCAGAACACCCTCGGCAAGCTCCAGCTGCACAACCGCGTGGAGCTCGTCCGCTACGCCATCGAGCGCGGCCTCGACGACGAGTAGACGGCCCCGCACAGGTTCGTCCCCGCCCGTCCCCGCCCGGACGGGCGAGCGGCGCCCGTATATTCGCCGGTACGGCAACACCCCGCACGACATCCGGAGGGAACCCGTGGAGATCCTGGCGTTCGGTGTGCAGGCGGACGAGAAGCCCCTGATCGAAAGGGCCTTCGAGGGCCACCACCCGGTGCGCGGACTGGACGTCTTCCTCAACGCGGACACCGCCCCCATCGCGGCGGGCCACGAGATCATCTCCACCAGCGTCAACTGCGACCTCGGCGCCGAGGTGCTCTCCGACCTCGCGGCCGGCGGCACCCGGATGGTCGCCCAGCGCTCCACCGGCTTCAACAACGTCGACCTGGAGGTCGCCGAACGCCTCGGCCTCACGGTCGCCCGGGTCTCGTACTACTCGCCGTACTCGGTCGCCGAGTTCGCCTGGACCCTCGCCATGGCCGTCAACCGCCGGGTCGTCCGCGCCTCCATCCGCACCCGCGACTTCGACTTCCGGCTCGACGGCCTGATGGGCCGCGACCTGCACGGCCGCACCGCCGGGATCCTCGGCACGGGGAAGATCGGCGAGGCGTTCGCCCGCATCGCCCACGGCTTCGGCATGCGGCTGCTCGGCTGGGACGTCGCCGAGAACCCCGCCTGCCGGGACCTCGGCATGACGTACGTCCCCAAGGAGCAGCTCCTCGCCGAGTCCGACCTGATCAGCCTGCACGTCCCGCTGCTCCCCGCGACCCAGCACCTCATCGACGCCGACGCCCTGAAGGCGATGCGGGACGACGTGATCCTGGTGAACTCCAGCCGTGGCGGTCTCATCGACACCGCGGCCCTCGTCGCCGAACTGCGCGCGGGCCGCTTCACCGGCGTCGGCCTCGACGTGTACGAGGCGGAGGCGGGACTGTTCTTCCTCGACAAGTCCCTCGAGGCCGTCGACGACGACACCCTCGCCCGCCTCGTCACCTTCCCCAACGTGCTGATGACCTCCCACCAGGCGTACTACACCGAGGACGCCGTCGGACAGATCGTCGAGACCACCGTGGACAACGTCCTCGACTACACCGCGGGCCGCCGCTCCGAGAACGTGCTGGTGCCCCGCAGCTGACCCATCAGCTCCCGCACCACCGTCGCGCCGTTCAGCGTCAGCACCGACTCGGGGTGGAACTGCAGCGACGCGAAGCCCGCGCCCCGCAGCGCGTGCACCTCACCGCCCGCCGTGCGGCTCACCTCGACGCCGTGCGCGGCCAGCTCCCGGGCGGTGTCGTCGTCGCAGTGCGCCACGAAGCTGTTGTAGAAGCCGACCGTCTCCGTCCGCCCGAACAGGTCGATCTCCGTCTGGGCCCCCTGGTAGGGGACGTCCTTGCGGACGATCTCCAGGCCCAGCTCGGCCGCGATCAGCTCGTGGCCGAGGCAGACGCCGAGGACGCCGTGGCGGTTGTCCCGGACGACGTCGGCGGTCAGCGCGCGCAGGAAGCGCATCTTCGCGTCGGCCGAGTCGGACGGGTCGCCCGGACCGGGGCCCAGCACCACCGGGCCCTCGTGCGCCCGCACCGCCTCCCGCAGCCCCGGCTCGTCGTACCGGCGCACGGTCACCTCCAGACCGGTGGCGCGCAGCACGTGGGCGAGCATCGCCGTGAAGGTGTCCTCGCCGTCGACGACCAGGGCGTGCCCGGAGAGTTCCGCCGACCGCTCCTGCATCCGCAGCCAGAACGGCGCCAGCCGGGACCGGCGCCCGTCCAGCGCCGCCCGCACCCGCGGATCGCCGGCCAGCCGCGGCCGTGCCGCCTCCTCGCGCGGACGTCCCGGACGCACCCCCAGGGCCGCCAGCACCCCGGCCGCCTTGGCGTGGGTCTCCGCCACCTCGCCCGCCGGGTCCGAGCCGCGCACCAGCGTGGCCCCGACCGGCACCCGAAGCCGCCCGGCCGCGTCGATGTCGGCGGTCCGGATGAGGATGGGGGAGTCCAGCGTCTGGGCGGCGACGGAACCCTCCGCCCCGCCGCTCCCCGGGTCCCGGCCGATCAGCGCCAGCGCCCCCGCGTAGTAGCGGCGTCCGCCGACCTCGTGCCGTTCGATCACCCGGCAGGCGTTCTGCACCGGCGACCCGGTGACGGTCGCCGCGAACATGGTCTGCCGCAGCACCTCGCGCACGTCCAGCGAGGACCGGCCGCGCAGCTCGTACTCGGTGTGCGCGAGGTGCGCCATCTCCTTCAGCCGGGGGCCGACCACCACCCCGCCCATGTCGCCGACGGTGCACATCATCTTGAGTTCCTCGTCGACGACCATCGACAGCTCCTCGATCTCCTTGCCGTCGGCGAGGAAGTCGAGCAGGTGCTCGGGGGTGGGCCCTTCGGCGGGGTAGCGGTAGGTGCCGCTGATCGGGTTCATCACGACCGTCCCGCCGGACGCCCTGACATGCACCTCCGGGCTGGCCCCGACCAGCGTCCGGTCCCCGGTGTGGACGACGAACGTCCAGTACGCGCCCCGCTCGCCCTCCAGGAGGCGCCGGAACAGTGCCAGCGCGTCGGACCGCCCGAACCCGGGGATCTCACCCTCGTACGTCCGGCGGATCACGAAGTTGGCGCCCTCGCCCCCTCCGATCTCCTCGTCGAGGACCCGGCCGACGATCCGCGCGTACTCCTCGTCGCCGACGTCGAAGCCGCCGCCCTCGACACGGACCTCATGGGCGGGGAGCCGGCGGAGGGCCTCGGCGAGGGGAATGTCGTGGCGCTCCTCGGGGGTCAGCACCAGCAGCGGCGTGCCGTCGTCGCGCACGTCGAAGCCGCGCTCGCGGATCTGCCGGAAGGGGACCAGCGCCAGGCCCTCGTCGGGGAGGTCGGCCAGGTGCTCGCGGGTGCTCACCGGGCCGATCAGCAGCTCGACCACCCCGTGGTCGTGACCGGGGGTGCGGCGGCGCAGCAGGGCGAAGGGGCGGTCGTCGTGGAGAAGCTGTGCCAGGTCCATGGGGGACGTTCCTCGTTTCGTCTCGGTCATGAGCGGAACCGTCATGAGCGTCGGAGGAACGACCCGGAAAACACCGAAGGCCGCCCCTCGGGCGGCCTTCGCGCAGTCTGTGCGTACGCGCAGTCAGTGGGCCGCCGGGAGAGCGGTCCACCACCAGTTACGGGTCGAGTGCGCGAACATGGCCCCGACCCTAGCGCATTCCCGGGCCGTGCGGCCCCTGTCTCATTTGCTGGGCGTCAGGCTGGACGACCGATCCGACCCCGTAATGTGGGTTCCGTGACCGTGAACGCTAAGACCAGCCCGAGCGCTGGCAACACCTGGCGAGACCTGCCCGCGGCGCAGCAGCCCGAGTACCCCGACACCGAGGCTCTGCGCGCAGTGATCGCGGACCTCGAGTCGTATCCGCCGCTCGTCTTCGCGGGCGAGTGCGACCAGCTGCGCGCCCGGATGGCGTCCGTCGCCAGGGGAGAGGCGTTCCTCCTCCAGGGCGGCGACTGCGCCGAGGCCTTCGACGCCGTGTCCGCCGACCACATCCGCAACAAGCTCAAGACGCTCCTGCAGATGGGCGCCGTGCTCACCTACGCCGGCTCCGTGCCCGTGGTGAAGGTCGGGCGGATCGCCGGCCAGTACTCCAAGCCGCGCTCCAAGCCGACCGAGACCCGCGACGGCGTGACGCTGCCCACCTACCGGGGCGACTCGGTCAACGGGTTCGACTTCACCGAAGAGGCCCGGATCCCGGACCCCGAGCGGCTGAAGCGCATGTACCACGCGTCGGCCTCCACGCTGAACCTGGTGCGCGCCTTCACCACCGGCGGTTACGCCGACCTGCGCCAGGTGCACGCCTGGAACCAGGACTTCGTGAAGTCGTCCCCGTCCGGCCAGCGCTACGAGCAGCTCGCCCGCGAGATCGACCAGGCGCTGAACTTCATGCAGGCGTGCGGCGCGGAGCCGGAGGAGTTCAAGACCGTCGAGTTCTTCTCCTCGCACGAGGCGCTGCTGCTCGACTACGAGTCCGCGCTGACCCGGGTGGACTCCCGCACCGGGCAGCTGTACGACGTCTCCGGGCACATGGTGTGGATCGGCGAGCGCACCCGGCAGCTGGACCACGCGCACATCGAGTTCGCCTCGAGGATCCGCAACCCGATCGGCATCAAGCTCGGTCCGAGCACGACGGCCGAGGAGGCGCTGCAGTACATCGAGCGTCTCGACCCCGAGCGCGAGCCCGGCCGGCTCACCTTCATCGTGCGGATGGGCGCGGACAAGATCCGCGACAAGCTGCCCGAGCTGGTCGAGAAGGTCACCGCGTCCGGTGCCACCGTGGCCTGGGTGACCGACCCGATGCACGGCAACACCTTCGAGGCGGCCTCCGGCCACAAGACCCGTCGCTTCGACGACGTGCTCGACGAGGTGAAGGGCTTCTTCGAGGTCCACAAGGAGCTCGGCACCCACCCGGGCGGCATCCACGTGGAACTGACGGGTGACGACGTCACCGAGTGCGTGGGCGGCGGCGACGAGATCTTCGTCGACGATCTGCACCAGCGCTACGAGACGGCCTGTGACCCCCGGCTCAACCGCAGCCAGTCCCTGGACCTGGCGTTCCTCGTCGCGGAGATGTACCGCGACCAGTAGCGGGACCCGCCGGTGACCCGGCGGGAAGGGGTGGGGCGCGCATCACATGCGAGGGCGCCCCACCCCTCTTCTGTGCCCCGGAGGCGGCAGGTAAGGTTAGGTTAGCCTCACCGATCAGGGGTCGGTTCGGCTCGACCCAGTACTCCGTCGGGAGGTGACCCGCGTGTTCGTCTGCAGCTGCTTCGGCGTGACCGAGGAACAGGTGAGGGGCCACGCGGCGGCCGGAGCGTGCACGCCCCGGCAGATCGCCTCCGTCTGCAAGGCCGGCACCGACTGCGGCGGCTGCGTGCGGCGCATCCAGGCGCTGCTCGGCCGCGGCTCCTGCCCGCGCCGGCAGCTGATCGACCAGGGCGGGCAGCCGCTCACCACGGAGCTTCCGGAAGCCGCTTAGGGCCCGTCCCCGGCAGTCAGTGCGTCGAGAAGCCGCCCGTTCCCGGGCCGGACGCGTCGGGCTGGGACTGCTCGATGACCGTGGACAGGTAGAGCGACTCGCCCAGCTTCTCGATGAGCTCCAGCTGGGTGTCCAGGTAGTCGATGTGGTGCTCCTCGTCGGCCAGGATCGCCTCGAAGATGTTGGCCGACGTGATGTCGTTCTTGTTGCGCATGACCTCCACCCCGCGGCGCAGCCGGTCGATCGCCTCGAGTTCGACCTCCCGGTCGGCCTGGAACATCTCGGTGACGGTCTGCCCCACCCGGACGTGGAACAGCCGCTGGTAGTTCGGCAGGCCGTCGAGCAGCAGGATGCGGTCGGTGAGCACCTCCGCGTGCCGCATCTCGTCGAAGGACTCGGCACGCGTGTACTGGGCCAGCTTCGTCCAGCCCTTGTGGTCCTGCAGCTTCGAGTGCAGGAAGTACTGGTTGATCGCCGTGAGCTCGGCGGTCAGCTGCTCGTTCAGGAATTCGATGACCTCGGGGTCGCCCTGCATCGCATGGGCTCCTTCCGCGCGGGAACTGGCAGGTTGGGGCGCATGATTGCACCGGCGCGGACAATCGTCCAGTAAGTGATGACTTAGTAAGTACGTACATACTCAGTCCGTTTCACGCCCGATTGCCCGAACCTGCCGGGCCCGGTTCAGGGGCATCGCCCCCGGTCTGTCAGGATGGAGACATGGGTCAGCCGGCGGAACGCGAATCGGGGGAGCGCGCAGCAGAAGGAGCGGCACATCCCGAGCTCCCGCCGGGGCAGCGGCTGCAGAAGGGCTGGCCGGTCACCCACTACGGGCCGGTCCCCAAGTTCCGGCCCGAGCGCTGGGATTTCCGGATCTTCGGCGCGACCGCCGACGGTGAGAAGCACTGCTGGAACCACGAGGAGTTCACCGCACTGCCGTACGCCACCGTCGTGGCCGACCTGCACTGCGTCACCAAGTTCAGCATGGTCGGCGCCGAGTGGGGCGGGATCCCGGCGCGCACCGTCGTCGACATCGCCCCGCCCGCGCCCGACGTCACCCATGTGATGGTGTGGGCGGAGTACGGCTTCAGCTCCAACCTGCGGCTCGAGGACTTCACGTCCGCGCGGTCCCTCTTCGCCACCCACAAGGACGGCGAACTGCTGACCGCCGAGCACGGCTTCCCGCTGCGGCTGATCGTCCCCCATCTGTACGCCTGGAAGGGACCCAAATGGGTCCGCGGCGTGGAGTACATGACCGCCGACCGCCGGGGCTTCTGGGAGGAGCGCGGCTACCACAACGTCGGCGATCCGTGGCGGGAACAGCGCTACTCCTACCAGGAGGAGCCCGGGGAGGGCCCCGAACTCTGACCCGCCGCCCCGCTCAGGCGTCCCGGAGCTTCTTCAGCCGCTCCACGTCCGCGGCGTGCCCCTCCTTGCCGCCGGGCGTCTCGATGACCAGCGGCACGCCCTCGGTCGCCGGGTGCGTCATCAGCGCCCGGAACGGATCCTCGCCGATGTGTCCCTCCCCGATGTTGGCGTGCCGGTCCTTGTGGGCGCCGGCCACGTCCATCGAGTCGTTGGCGTGGATCAGCTTCAGCCGCCCCTCGCCGACCGTGTCCACCAGCAGATCCAGCGTCCGGTGCATGCCGTCCGGCCCGGTCAGGTCGTGTCCGGCCGCGAAGACGTGGCAGGTGTCCAGGCAGACGCCGAGCTTCGGATGGGCGTCCAGCGCCTCGAAGTACGGTCCGAAGTCCCAGGTGCGCGAGCACAGGGAGGCGCCCTGGCCGGCGGTGGACTCCAGCAGCAGGAACGGATCGTCGTCGTGGGTGAGCTCGTCGAGCAGCGGCAGCATGTGCTCCCGCACCTGCCTCAGCGCCACCGCCCGCTCCCGGCCGCCGGTCGCGCTGCCCGTGTGCACGACCACGCCGAGCGCGCCGATCGCCCGCGCCCGCCGCAGGGAGTGCCGCAGCGACTCCACCGACCGTTCCACGGTCGCCTCGGTGTGGGAACCGAAGTTGATCAGGTACGGGGCGTGCACGTACGCCGGGATCGACTCGGCGGCGCAGGCGGCGCGGAACGCCTCGTCCTGCCGGGGGTTCCCGGCCGGGGTGGCCCAGCCGCGCGGATTGGCGACGAAGACCTGCACGGTCTCGGCGCGCAGGTCACGGGCGTAGGACAGGCCGACGGAATGCAGGCCGCCGGCCACGGGGACGTGGCCGCCGATCGGGTTGCGGGCAGGGCCGGACGGGTGACTCTTCACCCGTCAAGGGTGACACGAGCGGACGGGCCGCCCGCCCGGCCCCTCCCGTCAGCGGATCTCGATGGTGATCGTCGAACCCTTGGGCGCGGTGTCGCCGCCGTCCACGGACTGGCCCTTGACGGTGTCGCCGAACAGGCCGAGCAGCCCGCGGTCCTCCTTCACCCGGAAACCGGCGCCCTCCAGCCGCTCCCTGGCGTCACCCACGCTGTCACCGACCACGTCCGGCACCTCGACCATCTCGGGGCCCTTGGACAGCGTCAGCGTCACCGTGTCGCCCTCGGCGGCCTGCCGGCCGGGGGCAGGGCTCTGCCGGGCCACCTCGCCCGCGTCGTGCTCGGAGTTGACCCGCTCCTCGGCGATCTTCACCTTCAGGCCGGCCTCCTCCAGCTCGGCGCGCGCGTCCGCCACGTCGTCACCGGCCACGTCGGGCACGTCCACCGGGCGGCCCCTGCTCACCGTCAGCGCCACCGCGGAGTCCGCGCGGACCTTGGTGCCCTTGCCCGGCTCCGTGCCGATCACCGAGCCGGCGGCCACGGTCTCGCTGAACTCCTCGGTCGTCATGCCGGGCTTCAGGCCCTCGTCCTCCAGCAGCGAGCGCGCCTTGTCGAGCGGATAGCCGTCGAGGTCGGGCACCCGCACGGTCCGCGGGCCCTTGGAGACGGTCAGCGACACCGAGTCGTTGCCGCGGATGCGGGCACCGGCCTTCGGGTCGGTGGCGATCACCTTGCCCCGCTCCACCGTGTCGCTGTACGCCTCCTCCACCCCGCCGACGTCCAGCCCGGCGTCCGCCAGCCGGTCCCGGGCCTCCTGCTCGGTCTTGGTCAGCAGCGGAGGGACCTTGGTGAACTGGCCCGAGTTGATGTACCAGACGCCCGCGCCGAGGCCGAGGGCCAGCAGCACGGCCACCACGATCGCCATCGGGCCGCGCGGCAGCGCCGTCCGGCGCCGGGGCGGCAGCGGCGGCGGGGACTGGAGCCGGCTGGTGTGCCGCACCGGGTCCTCGTCGCCGTCGACGGGCAGCGGGCGCGGCAGGGCGGGCGCGCGCGGGATGACGCTCGTACGGTCGTTGGTGTTGTCGTGGGGGTCGTGCTCCGAGCCCAGCGCCTGCGGCGGCACCGCGTCGAGCTGCGCGTCGTCGAGCCGGCCGCGCGCCTCGCGGGTCCGGGCGAGCAGCGCCACCGCGTCGTACGGACGCGCCTCGGGGTTGCGGGCGGTCGCGGTCGCGACCAGCTCGTCCAGCTCGTAGGCCATGCCGGCCACGGCGGACGACGGCGGCGGCACGTCGTCGTGCAGGTGCTTGTAGAGCACGATCGCGGGGGAGTCGCCGTCGTGCGGCTTCTCGCCGGTCAGCATCTCGTACAGCAGGATGCCGCAGGCGTAGACGTCCACCCGGGGGTCGGCGACGCCGGCGTCGATCTGCTCCGGGGCCAGGTAGGAGACCGTGCCCAGCACGGTGCCGGTGGTGTTCGTCACCGAGTCCACCGCGCGGACCAGCCCGAAGTCGGCGACCTTGACCCGGCCGTCGTCCCCTATCAGCACGTTCTCCGGCTTCATGTCCCGGTGTACGAACCCGGCCCGGTGCGCGGCACCGAGCGCGGCCAGCACCGGCTCCAGGATGTCCAGCGCGGCCCGCGGCTGGAGCGCCCCGCGCTCGCGCAGCACGTCGCGCAGGGTGCAGCCGGCGATGTACTCCATCGCCAGGTAGACGTACGCCCCCTCGGCGCCCTGGTCGAAGACCTGCACCACGTTCGGGTGGGCCAGCCGGGCGACGGACTTGGCCTCGCGGATGAACCGCTCGACGAAGGAGGCGTCGGCGGCGAGCGAGGGGTGCATCACCTTGAGCGCGAGGATGCGGTCGAGGCGGGTGTCCATGGCCCGGTAGACCGTGGCCATCCCGCCGACCGCGATCCGCGCGTCGACGCGGTAGCGGCCGTCGAGCACCTGCCCGACCAGAGGGTCCTGAAGGGTCGTGTCCACGCAGCGAGTCTACGAGGCCCCGCCGACACCCCCGTCCGCTCCGTCCCCGTTGCAGCGGACCTGTGACGTGCACCGCCCGCCCGTGCGGAGCCGCGGGCGGGGGAGGCGCCCGGCGGATCCCGGCGAGCGGAGCCCGCCCCCGCCCGGCACCGGCGGGCGGCACCTAGAAGGCGGGCCGCTCCGGATCCAGTACGGCCATGCCCTCCGCGGGGGAGGACGCCGTGGCGAACCACCGCCGGGGGATCCGCCCGGCGCGCCGCGCCAGCCGCCCCGCCTCCACCGCCCCCCGCATCGCACCGGCCATCAGCACGGGCTCCTGCGCCCGCGTCACCGCCGACGCCAGCATCACCGCCGCGCATCCCAGCTCCATCGCCAGGGCCGCGTCGGACGCGGTGCCCGCCCCCGCGTCGAGGATCACCGGCACCCCCGCCCGTTCCACGATCAGCTCGAAGTTGTGCGGATTGCGGATCCCCAGCCCCGACCCGATCGGCGACCCCAGCGGCATCACCGCCGCGCACCCCACGTCCTCCAGCTTCCGCGCCAGCACCGGATCGTCGTTCGTGTACGGCAGCACCGTGAACCCGTCGTCCACCAGCGTCTCCGCCGCGTCCAGCAGCTCCACCGGGTCCGGCAGCAGCGTCCGCTCGTCGGCGATGACCTCCAGTTTGACCAGGTCCGTGCCGAGCGCCTCCCGCGCGAGCCGCGCGGTCAGCACGGCCTCCCCGGCGGTGAAGCACCCCGCCGTGTTGGGCAGCACCCGGATGCCCAGCCTCTCCAGCACCGACAGCACGGACCCGTGCACCGAGGCGTCCACCCGCCGCATCGCGACGGTCGTCAGCTCCGTCCCGGACGCCACCAGCGCCCGCTCCAGCACGTCCAGGCTCGGCGCCCCTCCCGTACCCATGATCAGACGGGACGTGAAGGACACACCGCCGAGGACGAACGGATCGTCGGCCATGGTCAGCCTCCTTGGACGGCGGTGAGGACCTCCACCCGGTCCCCCTCCGCGAGGGGGGTGGAGGGCCACTGGGCGCGCGGGACGACGGTTTCGTTGAGGGCGGCGGCCACCCCGGAGGGCGCCGCGGTGAGGGACCTCACGACGAGGTCGAGAGCCGTACCGGGGGTGAACTCCCGGGGCTCCCCGTTGACGGAGATGTTCATGCGGGCTGCTCCGTGAGGACGGCGGCACCGAAGCGCCGGGGGGTGAACGGGCGTGCCTCCGGGGGCAGTTCACCGGTGGTCAGGACGTCCGCCAGGGCGTCGCCGGTGACCGGCGTCAGCAGGACGCCGTTGCGGTAGTGGCCGGTGGCCAGCAGCAGCCCCTCGAGCTCGGTCGGGCCGAGCAGCGGCGCGTTGTCGGGGGAGCCGGGACGCAGTCCGGCCCGGGTCTCGGTCAGCGCCAGTTCGGTGATGCCGGGGACCAGCTCGTGGGCGTCGCGCAGCAGCTCGTACACGCCGCCCGCGGTCACGGTGGTGTCCCAGCCCATCTCCTCGCTGGTCGCGCCGATCACCAGTTCGCCGCTCTCGCGCGGCACCAGGTAGACATGGCTGCCGCGCACCACGGCGCGCACGGTCCGGCTGAGGAAGGTGCCGGGGCGCTCCGGCATCGTCAGCCGCACCACCTGCCCCTTCACGGGCCGCACGGGCGGCAGCACGTGCGGTGGGACGCCCGCGAGACGCCCGCTGAGGCTGCCCGCGGCGAGCACCACCTGCCCGGCGGCCAGCCCGGTGCCGTCGGAGGTGACGACGCCCGTCGCGCGTCCGCCCGTGACGACGAGCCGTTCGGCCCGGGCGCGGTGCACGCTGACGCCGGACCGCTCGCACGCGCTCACCAGGGCGGCCGCCAGCCGCCGCGGGTCGATCTGGTGGTCGCCGTCCACCCGCAGCCCGCCGCGCACCCCGGGCGCGAGCATCGGCTCCAGGCGCCGGCACTCCCGTCCGGACAGCCACTGCGCCTCCAGGCCCGACCGCTGTTGCAGGGCGTGCAGTTCGCGCAGGTGGGCGCGGTCGTCGGCGTCCAGGGCCACGGCGAGCGTGCCGCAGCGGCGGTAGCCGAGGCCGTGGCCGGTGAGTTCGGTGAGCTCGGCGGCGAAGTCGGGGTAGCGCCGGGCCGAGGCGAGGTTCAGACCGAGCAGGGTCTCCTCGCCGTAGTGCAGTTCGGTGACCGCGGCGAGCATCCCGGCGGCCACCCGGGCGGCGCCGCCGCCCGGCTCGGGGTCCACCACGGCCGTGGCGAGCCCGCGCTGCGCGGCCCGCCAGGCGGTGACCAGTCCGATGATCCCGCCCCCGACGACGAGGACGTCCGGGGTGCTCGTGGGCGACATGGGTGTCCTGCCCCTCCCTTCGCCGGCATGACCCGGATCAGGTTCGTACGGTCGGAGGCCGTCAGCCTCCCTCTCAGCCCGGTGCGTCCGGGCTCCCGCGAGTGTTCTACGTTGGCCACCCTAGCCCTCAAAACCGCGCGCTCGTAAGGGAGCCCCCACATGGCCCGATCCCTCGACGGACTCGTCCTCGCCCCGGTCGCCGACCAGGCCCCCGGCCAGGTCGGCACCCGCACCCGTTTCCACTACCACGAGCGGGACGGTGAGATCTGGGCCGCGTACGCGGGCGGCGACGTGGTACGCGGGCACCTGGTGGGCACCCGTGCGGGGGACCGGCTCGACTTCCGGTACGTGCAGCTCAAGCAGGACGGCACGACGTCCTCGGGGCACTGCGTCTCCACCGTCGTCGACCTGCCCGACGGGCGGGTGCGGCTGGAGGAGGACTGGCGGTGGGAGTCGCAGGCCGGCAGCGGGACGAGCGTCGTGGAGCAGATCGACGGATCTGATGCCCTGCCAGGTGTCTAAGGTGATCGGGTGAGCGAGCAGACGCAGGAACCGGGACGGTCCGCACCGCGGCGGGTGGTGGTGGCGGGCGCGGGCATGGCCGGCGTGCAGACCGCGGCCGCCCTGCGGGAGCAGGGATTCACCGGCACCGTGACACTGATCGGCGCGGAACCCCACCAGCCCTACGACCGGCCGCCGTTGTCCAAGGCGGTGCTGCTCGGCAAGGCCGAGGACTCCGCCTTCGACCTCGACTTCGAGGAACTCGGCATCGAACTGCGGCTCGGCTGCGAGGTGCTGGGCCTGCGCCCCGGCGACCACGAACTGGACACCGAGGCCGGGCCCGTCCCCTACGACGCGCTGGTGATCGCCACCGGAGCGGAACCGGTGCGGCTGCCGGGGGCGGAAGGTGTCCCCGGCGTGCATCTGCTGCGCACCCTGGACGACGCCGAGCGGCTGCGGCCGGTGCTCGCGCGGCAGCACGACATCGTGGTGGTGGGCGCGGGCTGGATCGGCGCGGAGTTCGCCACCGCGGCCCGGGAGGCGGGCTGCGCGGTCACCGTCGTCGAGGCCGGGGAGCGGCCACTGGCCGAGGCGCTGCCCGCCGAGGTGACCGCCCCGATGACCGCCTGGTACGCCGAGGCGGGTGTCACGCTGCGCACGCACACGCGGGTGGAGCGCGTCGAGGCGGACGCCGTGGTCCTGGACGACGGCACGCGGCTGCCCGCGGGTGCGGTGGTCGTCGGCATCGGGGCCCGCCCCGCCACGGCCTGGCTGGCGGGCTCCGGAGTCGTCCTCGGGGAGCGCGGCGAGGTCGTCGCCGACCGCCGCCTGACGACCTCCGTGCCGGACGTGTACGCGGTCGGCGACTGCGCGTCCTTCCCGTCCGGGCGCTACGGCGAGCGTCTGCTGGTCCACCACTGGGACAACGCCCTCCAGGGGCCGCGCACCGTCGCCGCGAACATCGTGGGCGGCCCCGCCGGCCGGGAACCGGCGGTGTACGACCCGGTGCCGTACTTCTGGTCCGAGCAGTTCGGGCGGTTCGTCCAGTACGCGGGACACCACGCCGACGCCGACCGCACGGTGTGGCGCGGGGACCCGGCCGGGGCCGCGTGGAGCGTCTGCTGGCTGCGGGAGTCCCGCCTGGTCGCGCTGCTCGCGGTGGGGCGGCCCCGGGACCTGGCGCAGGGGCGCCGGCTGATCGAGGCGGGCACGGCGATGGACGCGGAACTGCTGGCGGACCCGGCGCGTCCGCTGAAGTCCGCGACGGCCTGACCCGCCCCGGGCCGGTGGGTGCGGCCGACGCGTCCGCCCAGGTGGCGGGGGCTGACTTCCGACTGTCAGCGGCAGGTGGCAGGCTTGTCCCGTGACCGAGATTGACGCAAAGATCGATGCTCTCGTCCCCGCCTGGCTCACTCTCCCCGACATCGCCGAGCAGTTCGGCGTCGAGGTGACGCGCGTCCGGCAGCTGGTCAAGGAGGGCCAGCTCATCGCCGTACGCCGGGGTGAGAACCGCGCACTGCACGTGCCCGCGGCCTTCGTCGACGGGGACAAGGTGGTCAAGGGCCTGACCGGGACCCTGACGCTCCTGCGGGACGACGGCTTCACGGTCGAAGAGATGCTGGAGTGGCTCTTCACCCCCGACCCGACCCTGCCCGGCACCCCCGCGCAGGCGCTGAGCGAGAACCGCGGCACGGAGGTGAAGCGCCGGGCCCAGGCACTCGCGGTCTGACCCGCACCCGACAGGTCCGGGCGGGCCCGGCAGGTCCGGGCGGGCCCGGCAGGATCCCGCCCGGCCGCCGCCCGCCCGGCCGGACGAGCCCGGCGGTGACCCGCCGGACCGGGCCGCCCGTACCGCACCCGCGTCCCGAGGGCCGACCGTGGGCCTGCGTGCCACGGCCGCCCTCCTCCCGGCGCGGTGAGCCGCGCCGGGAGGAGGCCCGCATACGCCGGCCGGGCCGCCCTCCGCCGGGCGGGAACACCCACGCACGACCCACCGGGCGGGTACGCCCGTCCACGGCCCACCGGGCGGGTACGCCCGTCCACGGCCCACCGGTGGCCCCGGCGGAGACCCGTCGGGCCCGTCCGGTGGGCACGTCCACCACATCCTGGGGGGAACCTATGACCGACACCGAACGCGGCCGGCTCGCCGGCGCCCGGGTCTACCTGTGCACCGACGCGCGCAAACGGCAGGGGGACCTTCCCGAGTTCCTGGACGCGGTGCTGGCCGGCGGGGTCGACATCGTGCAGCTGCGCGACAAGGGCATGGAGGCCGCCGAGGAGCTGGAGCACCTGGCCGTCCTCGCCGACGCCTGCGCCCGGCACGGCAAGCTGCTCGCGGTCAACGACCGCGCGGACGTCGCCCACGCCGCCGGCGCCGACGTCCTCCACCTCGGCCAGGGCGACCTCCCCGTCCCCGCCGCCCGCGCCGTCCTGGGCGACGACATCCTGATCGGCCGCTCCACCCACGCCGAGTCCGAGGCCGCCGCGGCCGCCGTCCAGCCCGGCGTGGACTACTTCTGCACCGGCCCCTGCTGGCCCACCCCCACCAAGCCCGGCCGCCACGCCCCCGGCCTGGACCTCGTGCGGTACACCGCCGCCCTGGGCACCGACCGGCCCTGGTTCGCCATCGGCGGCATCGATCTCGGCAACCTCGACGAGGTGCTGGACGCGGGCGCCCGGCGGATCGTCGTGGTCCGCGCGATCACCGACGCCGACGACCCGGGAGCGGCGGCGGCCGAGTTCGCCGAGCGGCTGCGGCAGGCGGCTCCGGACGCCGGATGACCCCGGCGCGTCTCAGATCTGTCCAAAGGGTGGACGGCAAGTCGACAAATAGGACAAATATCCCGCTTTTGGTTGGGGGACCGCGACGCCCTGGCTAACCTGCCGGTATGGCCCTCGGAACCGCATCCACCAGGACTGACCGCGCACGCACCGTGCGCGACATGCTCGCCGCAGGCAAGACGACGTACTCCTTCGAGTTCTCGGCGCCGAAAACCCCCAAGGGTGAGCGGAACCTGTGGAGCGCGCTGCGCAGGGTCGAGGCGGTCGCCCCGGACTTCGTCTCCGTGACCTACGGCGCGGGCGGCTCCACCCGCGCCGGCACGGTCAGGGAGACCGAGCAGATCGCCGCCGACACCACCCTCACCCCGGTCGCCCACCTCACCGCGGTCGACCACTCCGTCGCCGAGCTGCGCAACATCATCGGCCAGTACGCCGACGCGGGCATCCGCAACATGCTCGCGGTGCGTGGCGACCCGCCCGGCGACCCCATGGGGGACTGGGTGCCGCACCCGCAGGGCCTCACCTACGCGGCCGACCTCGTCAGGCTCATCAAGGAGTCGGGCGACTTCTGTGTCGGTGTCGCCGCCTTCCCGGAGATGCATCCGCGTTCGGCCGACTGGGACACCGACGTCGCCCACTTCGTCGACAAGTGCCGGGCCGGCGCCGACTACGCGATCACCCAGATGTTCTTCCGCCCCGAGTCGTATCTGCGGCTGCGTGACCGAGTCCACGCCGCGGGCTGCGAAACCCCCGTGATTCCCGAAGTCATGCCGGTGACCAGCGTGAAGATGCTGGAGAGGTTGCCAAAGCTCAGTAACGCGGAGTTCCCCGACGCCCTGAAAGAGCGCATCCTGACAGCGAAGGACGATCCGGCGGCGGTACGCTCCATCGGTATCGACTTCGCCACGGAGTTCTGTGCGCGGTTGCTGGCCGAGGGAGTGCCGGGACTGCACTTCATCACGCTGAACAACTCCACGGCGACGCTGGAAATCTACGAGAACCTGGGCCTGCACCACCCACCGCGGGCCTAGACCGGTCGCACGCACATACGACACACTGCGTAACGACCACTGGGAGAGGGGCGTACATGGGCTGGGCGGTCCTCTACATCGCGTTCGGCATCGTCGCGCTGTGGTTGCTCGGTGAGGTGCTGCTGCAGTACAAGGCGCGGCTGCGCTGGCGGTTGCTCGCCTTCGCCGGCTTCCTCGGCGTCGTGCTGGGCGTGCTGATCCCCTCCGTGATCGTCATCGGACTGGGCGCCGCCGCGTTCGCGGTCGGCCAGACCTACGTCACGCTGTCGTTCCGCCGCGGATTCGCGGCCGGCTGGGCGGTCAACGCGCCGGCGCTGGCCGCCGCCAAGGGCGGCCGCGGCGGACGCGGGCGGCAGGAGCCGACCCTGGAGGTCTCCGACCTGGAGGCGTCCCGCGACGGCTACGGCGACGAGAGCGACGGCCACCGCGACGGCACCGGCTACGGCGTGGACGACGACCACGACCGCGACGACGTGTTCACCCCCGCCCGCCCCGAGCAGATGACGGCCGCGGAGACCACCGCCGTCTACGAACCGCAGCCCATGCCCGACGACACCGGCTCCTACGGCGTCTACGGCGGCGACCCCGGGTACGCGGCCCCGTCCCAGGACCAGTACGCGGCGGCCGCCCAGGGCGCCGACCAGAACAACTACGCCTACGACTACTCCGGTTACGGCCAGCAGCAGGGCTACGACACCACGGGCCAGCAGTACGCCGCCTACTCCGACCCGTACATCGGCAACGCGACGTACGGCGACACGTCCTACGACACCGGCTACGCCGACCCGCAGCAGTACGCCCGGCAACAGGGCTACGGCCAGGACCCGTACACCGCGGGCTACGGCGGCGAGACCCCGGCCGGCGGGCTGTGGGTCCCGCAGCAGCGCACCGCCGACGACCCCTACGGCGGTGAACTCCCGCCGGAGCAGCAGCAGTACCCGTACCAGGGCGACGGGCAGACGCACGGCAACGGCAATGGCAACGGGTACGACGAGCAGTACCGTTTCTGACGCGGCCTCACTGGGAGCCGCGGAAGCCGGGCCCCTCCACGACGAGTCCGGCGACCAGCGCCCCCGACATCCCGGCGTGCGGCAGTCCGCCGCCGGGATGTGACCAGCCGCCCACGCGGTACAGCCCCGGCAGCGGGGTGACGTTCGCCGGAAGCAGGAACCGGCCCCCGCCCGCCGCGAGCGCCGGGGCGGGGATGCCCCCGAGCGCGGCGCCGGTCTCCTCGTCGCCGTCGTCGGGCGTACGGACCTCACGCCACAACACGCGCTCGCGCAGGCCGGGAACGGCTTCCCCGGCGGCCTCGACGACCAGGTCGGCGAACCGCCGGTCGAGGTCGCCCTCCCCCCACTCCTCGTCCGAGGGGACCACGGCGGACACGACCACGGACTCGTGCTCCCCGTCGGGGCGCAGCGCGGGGTCGTCCGGCCGCAGCACGGTCACCGTGGGCCGCACCGGGGACCCGGTGCCGCCGGTGAGGAAGTCCAGCTCGCCGGAGCGGTCGGGGGTGTGCACGACCGTGCGGTGCGGCGCGCCCTCCTCGCGCCGCCCGCGCAGGGCCAGCAGCACGGTGAACCGTCCCGGACGCGACCACTGCCCGGCGAGGTCGGGCCGCACGTCCCCGTCGCCGTACAGCCGGTGCCCGGTCATCCCCTCCAGGCGGTGGTGGTCCACGCCGGCGACCACGATGTCCGCCTCGGCCACCGTCCCGTCGCGGAACTCCACGCCGGCCGCCCGGCCGTCCTTCTCCACGATCCGCGCGGCCTCCGCGCCGAAGACGAACCCGACCCCGCGCGCCAGGCACCGCTCGTACACCGCACGCGCCAGCTCCCGCATCCCGCCGCGCACGTACCAGACGCCGAAGGCGTGCTCCATGTACGGAAGCACCGCGGCGCTCGCCGGGGTCCGGCGGGGATCGAGACCGAACGCCAGGGCGTGGCTCTCCAGCAGGGCGGCCAGCCGGGGATCGCGCAGTTCCCACGCGCCGACCTCGGCGAGCGTGCCCGCCCTGCGGGTGCGCAGCAGCTTCTTGTGGGGAACCGCCGGATAGGGCTCGCGCTCGGCCAGCACCCGCCAGTTGGGCCACAGCGGCTCCTCCAGCAGCGGCCGGCGCGAACGGTCCCAGGCCTCCCGGGCCCGGACCAGGAAGTCGCCCCAGCGCCGGGCGGCGTCCGGGCCGAGCGTCTCCACCAGCGCGGAGACGACACCCGCGCGGGAGGCGTTCGGCAGCGACAGGCGCGTGCCGTCCGGGAACACGTGGTGCGACGACGGGTCGACCTGGACGAGCTCGACGCACTCCTCCAGCGGCTCCCTGCCGGTCTTCAGGAACAGGTCGCGGTAGACGGCGGGCAGCGGGAGCAGCCCCGGCCCGGTGTCGAAGGCGAACCCGTCGCGCTCCACCCGGCGCAGCGCGCCACCGTACGTCTCCGTCCGCTCGTACACCGCCACCCGGTGGCCCGCGACGGCCAGCCGGGCGGCGGCCGCCATCGCGCCCATCCCGGCGCCGATCACCGCAATCCGTGCCATGCCAGGGACTTTATCCGCAGCCCACCGGCGCGCCGTCCCCGAGTACCCGCGCCCCCGCCCGCGTGACCAGCCCGCGGCCGGGAGGGGTGGGGCCGGCCGCGCACACGTGAGTACCCGTACTCAGCCGCCCAGTTGAGTACGTACGCGGATGGGGGCCGGCCTGCGGAAACGAGAGAGTGGGGACCACGGAAAGGGGCGCGGCCCCCGAAACCGGCGGCACGGGGCGCCGGAGCGGGGACCGGGCCCGCGATCCGCTCCTTCCGCCGGCGACGCCGGCGGGAGCGAGGCACGGGGACCCGGGGGACGACCACGACGGGGGTCACGGGGGAACGCACGGGGGAGCAAGGGGAAGGCGCCGGTCCGACCGGTGGCCCGCGGGGGACGCGGCCACCGCCGGACCGGCGCCTTCCCGCGTGCGGCGGGGTCAGCGGCGTCCGCTGACCCGCCCCTGCAGCAGCCGGGACAGCGCCGCGTGCACGTCGTCCAGGGAACGCCCGGGCTGGAACGACTTCCAGTCCAGCGCCGCCACCAGCACCATGCCCACCAGCGCCGCCGCCGTCAGCGGGACGTCGATCTCCTCGCTGAACTCGCCGTTCGCCACACCCTCGTGCAGCACTCCCTCGACCACCGCCACGGCCTGCTGCCGCACCACCAGCAGCGTGGAGTTCCAGGCCCGGTTGGTGCGCCACAGCTCGGCCACGTACAGCTGGGTGAAGGCCGGGTAGCGGTCGATGAAGACCAGCCCCGCGCGGATCATCGCGTCCAGCGCGTCGACCCTGGTGCCGCCCTCGCGGACGGTCCTCTCCGCCGCCTCCCGCAGCGAGGCGGTCAGCAGACCGACCCCGTGCCGCAGCAGCTCCTCGAAGAGGACCGACTTGCTCGCGAAGTTGTAGTAGACGGTGCCCTTCGCCACTCCCGCCCGCTCGGCGATCTCGTCCACGGTGGTGGCCGAGAAGCCCTGCTCGGCGATGAGGGTGACGGCCGCCTCGTAGAGCTTCTGCCGGGTGGCCTCGCGGCGGGCACTGCCGCCCGGCGTGGTGCTACTGCTTTCCATGGCCCTGATTGTCACAGGAGCACCGGCCCGCCCGGTCACAGGCTCAGCTCCGGGTGCAGCCGGGCCGGCGTCCACACCTGGCGGCGGCGGGCCGCCAGCGCGGTCAGCGCCAGGGCACCCGCGGTGAAGGCCGCCAGCACGGCGCAGGCCTGCCACACCGGCCCGAGGCCACCGCCCGTGATCAGCCGCCTCAGCGCCTCGACGACGTAGCTCATCGGCAGGAACGGGTGCAGCGCGTTGAAGAACGGCGGACTCGTCTGGACGGGGTACGTGCCGCCCGCCGAGGTCAGCTGGAGCATCAGCAGGGCGAGGACGAGGATGCGGCCGGCCGCGCCGAAGCGCGCGTTCAGCCACTGCACGATCGCCGCGAAGCAGGCCGTCACCAGGAACAGGAAGCCCACCGTCCCGGCCGCCCGGACCATCTGCAGCCCGAGCGCCCAGTGCAGCACCGACATCAGGGCCACCGTCTGCAGCACCCCGATCGCCACCACGGGCAGCCAGCCCGCCAGCGCGATCCGCCAGGCCGAGGCGCCCGCCGCCAGCGCGCGCCGGTTCATCGGCGCGATCAGCATGTACGCCACCATCGCGCCCACCCACAGCGACAGCGGGATGAAGTACGGGGCGAAACCGGTGCCGTAGTTCGCCGCCTTGTGCGCGTCGCCGGAGACCAGCCGCACCGGGTCGGCCATCACCTCGGTGCGCCGGTCACGGTCCGCCTCGTCGTAGTCGGGGATCCTCGCGGCACCGTCGTGCAGGCCGCCGGCCAGTTCGCCGGAGCCGTCGACGAGCTTGTACAGGCCGCCCTCGAGGTCGTCCGCGCCGGTCTTCAGTTCGCCGACGCCCTTGTCCAGCTTCTCCGCGCCGGTCTCGGCGGTGCCGAGACCCTTGGTGAGCTTCTTCGCGCCGGCCGCGACCTTGCCCGCCCCGGTGTTCAGCTTGTTGATCCGGGCGACGGCGTCGTCGAGGTCCTCGGAGAGGTGGGGGGCGCGTTCGGCCAGCGCCCCCGCCTGCTTCTCCAGGCCGGCGAGCTGCCCGTCTAGCTTCTTCCACTCCGCGCGGTGGTCGGTGACCAGCGAACCGACGTCCTCGGCGACGTCCGCCGCCGTGGCCGCCGCGTCCCTGGCCTTCTTCAGGTCCGGGCAGGCGGGATCGGGCGGGGAGGCGTCCTCGCAGCGCGTCCTGTGGACGCCGTCCACGGCGGTGGAGGCCGCGCGGGCGTCCTTGGCGGCGGCCGGGGCCCGCTCCTTCAACGCGTCGAGGTCGTCGCGGAGCCGGCCGGCCGAGCCGGCGACGAACCGCGCGGTGTCGCCGATGGCCTTCTCGTCGTCCTTCAGGAGCGGTCCCACGGCCGCGTCGACCGCGTTCACCTTGTCGGCGAGTCTGCGCGTCCCGTCCGCGACCTTCCGGGAGCCGTCCGCCACGTCGTCCGCGCCGTCGTGGAGGTCCTTCAGGCCCCGGGAGAGCTTGCCGCTGCCCTTGCGGGCGTCGGTGAGGCCGTCGGCCAGGTCCTTCGACCCCTTCTCCGCCTTCCCGATGCCGCCGTTCAGCTCGTCGGCGCCCTTCGCCGCCTTCACCGTCTCGCCGTGGATGTCGGAGAACGAGACGAAGATCCTGTCCAGGAAGGAGCGGGAGGTCTTGGTGGACGCGGCCCTCCGCACCTCGCCGAAGACCGTCCGGGAGATCTGTCCGACGATGTAGTTGTTGGCGTCGTTCGTCCGCACCCGCAGGGCGCCGGTCTCGGGGGAGTCGCCCGAACTGGAGGCGATGCGGCGGCTGAAGTCGGCCGGCACGGTCAGCGACAGGTAGTAGGTGCCGTCCTCGACCCCGCGCCTGGCCTCCCGCGCGCTCACCTCCCGCCAGTCGAAGGTGCCGCTGTCGCGCAGGCCCTCGGCGATGTCGTCGCCCGCGGTGATCCGCCCGCCGTCCGCACTCGCCCCCTCGTCGTCGTTCACGAGCGCCACCGGGATGCGGTCCAGACGCCCGTACGGATCCCAGAACGACCACAGGTACAGGGCGCCGTAGAGCAGCGGCAGCACCAGCAGGGCGACCAGCGCCGCGCGCGGCAGGGTGCCCCGGCCGAAGCGCCGGAGCTCAAGAGCGGCCAGTCGCGGCGAGCGCATCGGCTGCCTCCTCCTTCGCCTCGTCGTGCGGGCCGGCCGCGGTACGGACGACGACCGCGTCGCCCGGTGCCTCGCCGCACACGGCCAGCACCGTGGTGCCGGTGCCGGCGACGGACCTCAACAGGGCCCAGATCTCCTCCCGTTCGGCGGGGGAGAGCTTCAGATCCGTGTCGTCCACCCCGAGCAGCCGGGGGCGCCCCAGCAGCGCCAGGGCGACCGACAGCCGCAGTGCCTGGGTCCGCTCCAGGTCCCGTACGGCCGTCCGCGGGCCCTTGGGCAGGGCCGCGGGGTCCAGGCCGGCCGTGCTCAGGGCGGTGTCCACGCGTTTCCTCTCCTCCCGCGCCCGCTCACCGCGCGCACGCGGCGTGAACCCGGTGGACGAGCCGCCGAACCGGCGTTGCAGCAGCGCCTGTTCACGCAGGTGCTCGCCGACGGTGAACGCCGGGTCGAGCTCGGTCACCCCGGCGACGTGGGCGAGGGCGCTGCGGCGGCGTACGGCGGCCATCCGCCGGGGCAGTTCCAGGCCGCCGACGGCGGCCGATCCCTCCGTGGGCCGCATCCGCCCGGTGAGCGCGAGCAGCAGGCAGGTGCGGCCCGAACCGGACGGCCCCTCCACCGCGATCAGCGATCCTGCCTCCGCGTCGGCCGAGACGCCGCGGAACGCCCAGCCCTTCGAGCCCTTCAGGCCGAAGTCGCGGGCCGTGACGGCGAGTCCGTCGTCCACAGTCCCCCCTCTGTCGAGACAATTTGAACTGACTGGTCAGTGCAAAAACTAGCCCGAACGTCCGAGCGAGGCAAAAGCGCAGGTCAGAACGGATTGTCAGTGGCATACCTCACGATGTGCACATACGGCACCCCGTCTCGGGGCGTGCCGTCACGAAGACGACAGGAGGTTCGTCATGGCCAACTCGTCCGCAGCCGCCGCCCGTCGGCGCCGCGCATCCGGCCCTGCCCCCTCACTGAACGGCCCCGCGAGCGACGTCCACCCGGTGCTGCGCCGCGCCGCCGCCCCGCCCGCCGCCCTCGACCTGCTCGCCCAGGCCCGTGCCGGCCTCGACGAGACCACCGTCCTCGAAACGCCGAACGAGCGCTACGCGACGGCCCACCTGGCCGCCCTGCGCACCGCCGCCGCCGTGCTCGCCGCACGCGGCCGGCCCGAGACCTCGCCGAGGGGCCGGGCCAGGATCCGCAGCGCCTGGGACGTGCTCCCCGAGATAGCGCCCGAGCTCACCGAGTGGAGCGCGCTGTTCGCCTCGGGCGCCGGCCGCCGTGCCCGTGCCGAGGCGGGCATCCAGGGCGCCGCGACCGCCCGCGACGCCGACGACCTGATACGGGACGTGACGATGTTCCTCCGCCTGGTCGAGCGCATGCTGGTGCTCCAGCCGATCCTGCCGCCGCCGCGCGCCGACGGCGGCGGCGAGACGCCCCGGGGGCGCGGAGCCGTACCGGCGGGCGGTTCCGCCGCGGAGCGGGAGGGAGGCCTGGGAGCGTAGCCCCCGGCGACGGGACCGGAAGGGGCGGCGGGGGCGCATCGCCGAGAAGGCCCCGCCGCGGGCCCCGGGCGGGTGACCGGGACGCGCGCCGCAGGCCATAGGGTGGACGGCACAGCACCCCCGTCCCGACCGCCCCGCCGCACACCCCGGCGGAGCCCCGCCGAGGAGTCACTACCGTGTCGGACCCGATGCGACCCCGCGCCGCTCTCCGTACCGCCGTGGTCTGGGAGGTCCTTCAGGACGCCCTGGAACGCCGGGTCCGGGCGACAGGACGACAGGCGCTCGACATCCTCGACACCGGCGGCGGCAGCGGCAACTTCGCCGTGCCCCTCGCCCGTCTCGGCCACCGGGTGACCGTCGTGGACCCCAGCCCCAACGCCCTGTTCGCCCTGGAGCGCCGCGCGGCCGAGGAGGGTGTCGCCGACCGGGTCCGAGGCGTCCAGGGCGACGCCCACGGCCTCTTCGACGTGGCCGAGCGCGGCGGCTACGACGTCGTGCTCTGCCACGGCGTGCTGGAGTACGTCGACGACCCCGCCGAGGGCGTCCGCAACGCGGTGGCCGCGCTGCGCCCCGAGGGCGTCCTGAGCCTCCTCGCCTCGGGCCTGGGCGGCGCGGTACTCGCCCGCGCCCTCGCCGGTCACTTCACGGAGGCCAGGCAGGCGCTCGACGACCCGAACGGCCGATGGGGCACCGGCGACCCCATGCCGCGCCGCTTCACCGCCGAACAGCTCACCGCGCTGGTGGAGGGCGCGGGCCTGCGGATCGGCGCCGTGCACGGCGTACGGGTCTTCGCCGACCTCGTCCCCGGCGTGCTCGTGGACACCGAGCCGGGCGCCCTGGACGCCCTGCTGAGGCTGGAGGCCGCGGCGGCCGAGCTCGCCGCGTTCCACTCCGTGGCCACCCAGCTCCATGTGCTCGGTGAGACGCGAGAGGCCCGGGGGGCCTGAGCCGCGACCGGGGCGCGCCGCTGATCAGCGACGCGTCCGGCGGTCCCGCTGTGCATGGAGTGCGCCACAGGCCCCCCGAATGGCGGCTGGGCGCCGTATGATCGAGGGAGACCGCCCGGCATGACGGGCCGGCCGCCGGGGAATGAGAAGCCTCAGCGGGCCGGCACGTGGTGGTGGGTACCGGTTGGCCAATTGGCGTAGAGGGGCGGGTTTCACGGGGGCGATTCCCTGCCTATCCTGAAGGGACCCCCCGGGTCGCCCCGGCGACTGCACGATGAGGAGGACTCCGTGCCGCTCTCGGAGCACGAGCAGCGCATGCTCGAGCAAATGGAGCGAGCGCTGTACGCCGAAGATCCCAAGTTCGCGACGGCGCTCGAGGGAAGCGGACTGCGTACGTACACCCGGCGACGGGTCTACCAGGCGGTCGCGGGCTTCCTCGTGGGTATTGCGCTCCTCATGGCCGGTATGGTCGCCCAGCAGGTCTGGCTCAGTGTCGTGGGATTCCTCGTGATGCTGGGCTGCGCCGTACTCGCGGTGACCGGCTGGCGCAAGGCCCCCAAGCCGGGCGAGCAGGGCGCCGGTGCCGGTACCGCCCCGCAGGCGGGGCGTCAGGGAAGACAGCGTCGCTCCATGATGAACCGCATCGAGGATCGGTGGCAGCGGCGCCGGGACGAGCAGGGCGGGCGCTAGGTCCGCCCTCTGGCGCATCGAGACATGGTCGAGGGGGTGACCACCCGCGTGGTGGTCACCCCCTCGACCATGTCTGCCTCAGGGCGGCCCGCGCTGCCGGGCCCTCCGCCCCGCGCTGCCGGCCCCGGACACCCGGCGCCCCTGTCCGGCCCGGGAGCGGCGCACCGCCCGCCACGAGGTGCCGCCCCGCTCTCGTCTCCGCTCCGGCGCGAGGCAGGCACTCCTTCCTGCCCGTCCATGGGCGCGACCGGCCGGCGGGACGCCCCGACCAAGCCCACGACGCCGCCCACGGGCCCGCGGTGATGACCCGCGGACCCGTGGGCCGCTGTCAGCCCTGCTGGCGGGACGGGCGGCGCCAGGCCGGGCGGAAGGACAGCAGGCGGGCCCGCAGGTCCGACCACCGGGCCGACAGCGCCCAGGCGACCCGGACCACCGACCGCGGCGCCAGAACCGCGCGCAGCCGTTCCCGCCGGCCGGCCGAGGCACGCAGCCCCGCGATCACCCGGCGCACCTCGTCGGCCAGACCCGCCACCGGCCGCGGTCGCGGCGCGTAGAGGATCTGCTCCACCGCGTCGGCGACCCGGTGCACCGCAGTCGCCGCGTCCTGGTCGAGACGGCCCAGCCGCACGATCCGGGCGGCCGCGCCACGCGGGGTCAGCGACTCGTCCGGCGAGATGCCGTGGTCCCACGCGGTGTCCGTCAGCTCGTCCCACAGGGCCAGCACGTACGGCGCCGCGTCCGCCTCCGACCGGCCGTGCCCGCCGAGCCGCACCGCCCGGACGCGCAGCCGCCACAGCACCGGCGACAGCGGCAGCGCCAGCACGGCGAGACCGGCCAGCGCCCACAGCAGCAGCCCGTACCACTTCGGTCCGTCACCGCCCGCGGGCAGCGCCACCTGCGGCGATTCGCTGCCGCACCCGTCCAGCCTCCTGCGCTCCGGCGAGCAGCTCTCGCTCTGCGAGGGCGCCGCGGACGACTCCTCCGGCGCGGCCTGGGACGGCCGGGCCGGATCGGGCACCGAACTGTCGGCGGCCTCCGGCACGGTGTACGACGGTGTCGAACCCCGGGTCGGGGTCGGCTCGAAGCGGGTCCAGCCCACGCCCTCGAAGTACAGCTCCGGCCAGGCGTGCGCGTCCCTCAGCCCGACCGCGACCGTGCCGTCCGCCTGCGGGGTGCCGGGCGCGAAACCCACCGCGACCCGCGCCGGAATGCCCAGCGAGCGGGCCATCGACGCCATGGCGAAGGAGTAGTGCACACAGAAGCCCTGCTTGTCCCGCAGGAAACGAGCGATCGCCTGCGAACCGCTGCCGACGTCGACCTGGGTGTCGTACTCGAACCCGCCGTTCAGCGTGAAGTACTCCTGGAGCTTGACCGCCTGGTCGTAGGCGCTGTCCGCGCCCGCGGTGACGTCACGGGCCGTCCGCGACACCACGGCCGGCAGTGAATCCGGCAGCTCGGTGTACTCGCGCTTCATGGCGGGCGACGGCTCCGGCGCGGCGGCCAGCTGCTCGGCGGTGGGCCGCACGTCGAGGCTGCGCACCTCGTACGACAGACCGCGGGTGTCCTGGCCGTGGTCGCCGACCAGGGTCATGCCGACGGGCTCGTAACGCCACTTGCCGCGGATGCTCACCCCGCTCGGCGGGTACGGCATCGGCAGCCAGGTCTGGCCGTACCAGTCGGCGGTCGAGATCGTCGTGCCGACCTCGGTGCGCCCGATGTCGGGGCCGAGGCCGGGCGGGGTCGGGAAGCGGTTGTCGGGCACCGTCGTGATGGACCGCTTCGACGGCTTCCACGTGGTGCCGTCGAAGTCGTCCAGGGACACGATCCGCAGGTACAGGTCCGACACGTCCGCCATCTCGGAGCGCACCGACAGCACCTGGCGGTCCTCGTCCACGTTCAGCGAGTCGCGCAGCGACACCAGCGGGTTCACCGCGGAGATCGTGCCGCCCCCGCCGCCGCCCGAGCCGACGCCCGAACCGGTGGGGTCCAGCAGGCCGCCGTTCATCGCGGGCAGGCCCAGCGGCACCACCAGGGCGATGCCGACCGCGAGCACACCGATCCGGCGCCCGGTGCGCACCGGCGCGACGGCACCCGGCTGGTCCTGGCCCGGGCCGCGCGCCGTGCCGCTGAACACCCGGCCCCACTGGGAGAGCCGCTCGCGCCCCTCGGCGAGCAGCAGCATCAGATAACCGGCCGCCGCCAGCAGGAACCACAGCCAGTCGATGCCGTTGTCGGACAGTCCCGCGGCCACCGAGTACAGGGCGAGCAGGGGGAGCCCGGCCGGGGCCGCGCTGCGGAAGGTCACCGCCAGGGTGTCCACCAGCAGGCCGATCACCAGGACCCCGCCGACCAGCATCAGCCGGATGCCGTCGGACAGCGGTGCCGGGATCGCGAACCGGTTGACGTCGTCGGCGCCCTGCTCCAGCAGCTCGGCGAAGAAGCCGAAGGCGTCCGGCCCGGGTATCAGCCCCGCCAGGGCGTGCTCACGCGCGAAGAACAGGGTCAGCAGCATCAGCGTCACGAGGACCTGCGCCGCCACGGTCACCGGCCGCGCCAGCGGTATCCGCCGGGCCGCCGCGCCCACGCCCGACTGCACGCCCAGCAGCAGCGCCGACTGGACGATCCAGGTCGCCGAGTCGACCAGCGGCAGCAGGGCGCACGCCGCCATGAGTGTGGCCGCCCACGCACAGAGGGCCAGCCTCGCCCGCCCGCTCATCACGGTCCCTCCCCACCGCTCGCCGCGGCCAGGCCCGACCGCTCCCGGTCCGCCTGCCGCCACAGCTCGTCCAGCGAGGCACCCCGCGGCACTCCCAGGGCGGTCCAGCCCGCCTCGCGCAGCATCCGCAGCCGCTCCTCGCCCTCGTCCGACGGGCCGGGCACCTCGGCCGGTTCGCGCAGCCAGGCCCCGCTGTCCAGGACGAACGCCAGGGCGCCGCCGCTGCGGTGACGCATCCGGGCCAGCACCGCGGCCTGCTCCTCGTCGAGGTCGCCGAGGAAGGCCACCAACAGCCCCTCCCCGCCACCGCGCAGCACGTCGTAGGCACGGGACAGCCCGTCCTCGTCGGAGTGGTCCACCACGGCGAGGGTGTCCATCATCAGCCCGGCCGCGTCCGCCGACTCCTGGTTCGCCCCCGCGAAACCGTCGGACCCCTCACCCGGCACCGACGTGCCGGTGTCGGTCAGCAGCCGCACCGAGAAGCCCCGCTCCAGCATGTGCACCAGCACCGAGGCCGCGCCGGACACCGCCCACTCGAACGCCGAGTCCGGTCCCGCGCCCTCGTAGGCCACGGCCCGGGTGTCCAGCAGCACCGTGCACCCGGCGCGCTGCGGCTGCTCCTCGCGGCGCACCATCAGCTCGCCGTAGCGGGCGGTGGAACGCCAGTGCACCCGGCGCAGGTCGTCGCCGTAGCGGTAGCCGCGCGGGATCACGTCGTCCTCGCCGGCCAGGGCCAGCGACCGCTGCCGCCCGTCCCCGTACCCCTTCGCCTCGCCGCTCAGCCGCACCGGCGGCAGCGGCTCCACGCGCGGGATCACCGTCAGCGTGTCGTACGTGGAGAAGGACCGGGTCAGCTCGCACATCCCGAACGGGTCGGACAGCCGCAGTTGCAGCGGGCCCAGCGGGTAGCGGCCGCGCAGGTCGGAGCGGACCCGGTAGGACACCTCGCGGCGGCCGCCCGCCTCCACCCGGTCCAGCACGAACCGCGGACGCGGACCGAGCACGTACGGCACCCGGTCCTGGAGCATCAGCAGGCCCGTGGGCAGCCGGGAGACGTTGTCCATCCGCAGGTGCACCCGTGACTCGGAGCCGGCGGGCACCCGCCCCGGGGAGAGCCGGCGGCTGCCGGCGACACGGTAGCGGGTGCGGTACAGCACCCCCGCGCACACCAGCGGCAGGACCGCCAGCAGCAGCCCCACCCGCAGCAGATCGCTCTGCCCGAGCACGTACGCGCAGACCGCGGCGGCCACACCGGCCGCCAGGAAGGAACGCCCGCGGGTGGTGAGCCCCGCCAGGGCGGTCCTGACGCCGCTCCGGTCGCCCCTGTCGCCCTCGGCGTGGGCCGCGCCGGGGGCGGTCATCACAGCCTCCGGGGCGGCTGCTGGCCGTAGTCCGGGCCACCGCGGCCCAGACCGAACCCGCTCGGCCGGCCGGCCGCCGCGGGCACCGGCGTGCGCTGCAGGATCTCCTGCACCACCTGCTCGGAGGTACGGCGGTTGAGCTGGGCCTGCGCGGTGGGCAGCAGCCGGTGGGCGAGCACGGCGACGGCGAGCGCCTGCACGTCGTCCGGCAGCGCGTACTCCCGGCCGCTGAGGGCCGCGGACGCCTTCGCCGCGCGCAGCAGGTGCAGCGTCGCGCGCGGCGAGGCGCCGAGTCTCAGGTCGGGGTGCGAGCGCGTGGCGGCCACCAGGTCCACCGTGTACCGCCGGACCGCCTCGGACACGTGCACCCCGCGCACCGCCTCGACCAGCTTCACGATCTCGTGCGCGTGCGCCACCGGCTGGAGGTCCTCCAGCGGGGAGGGACCGCCGTGCACGTCCAGCATCTGCAACTCGGCCTCGGCGCTCGGGTAACCGACCGAGACACGGGCCATGAAGCGGTCGCGCTGGGCCTCCGGCAGCGGGTAGGTGCCCTCCATCTCGACCGGGTTCTGTGTCGCCACGACCATGAACGGGCTGGGCAGCTCGTAGGTCTTGCCGTCGATGGTGACCTGGCGCTCCTCCATCGACTCCAGCAGCGCGGACTGCGTCTTCGGCGACGCGCGGTTGATCTCGTCGCCGATCACCACCTGCGCGAAGATGGCTCCCGGCTTGAACTCGAAGTCACGGCGCTGCTGGTCCCAGATGGACACACCCGTGATGTCCGAGGGCAGCAGGTCCGGTGTGAACTGGATCCGCCGCACCGAACAGTCGATCGACCGCGCCAGTGCCTTGGCCAGCATCGTCTTGCCGACGCCGGGGACATCCTCGATGAGCAGATGTCCCTCGGCGAGCAGCACGGTCAGCGAGAGCCGTACGACCTCGGGCTTTCCCTCGATCACGCCTTCCACCGAACTCCGCACGCGCTCCACCACGGCGGTCAGATCAGTGAGGCTCGCTCGATCGTCATAGGTCGTCACCCGGCCCTCCTCGGCCTTTCCCCGCGCTCCGGCAAGGAGCGGGGTCACCCCAAATGTCCCGGGCCGACGCCTTGCTGTGCGGACCGGCCCACCCCGAATCACGGACACCACGCGGGAAAAGTTCCGCGTGGCGCCCCTCACGCATTCTTGCCGCCGTTACCGATTCGTGTCACTCGCCTGTGGACAACTGACAGCGATATGTCAGGTCCTACGACCGGGAACGGCTCCGGAACTCACAGCAGCTCCGGGACGGGCGGCCAGGTCAGGCGGGGTCGACCTCGCGCAGCAGCCCCGACTTCACGTCGAAGACGAATCCGCGCACGTCATCGGTGTGCAGCAGGAACGGGGAGGTCCGCACCCGCTGCATCGACTGGCGCACGTCCTGGTCGACGTCCCGGAAGGCCTCCACGGCCCAGGCGGGGCGCTGGCCCACCTCCATCTCCAGGTCGTGCCGGAACTCCTCGGTGAGGGATTCCAGACCGCAGTTGGTGTGGTGGATGAGGACGACGCTGCGGGTGCCGAGCGCCCGCTGGCTGATGGTCAGCGAGCGGATCACGTCGTCGGTGACGACGCCGCCCGCGTTGCGGATGGTGTGGCAGTCGCCGAGCGAGAGGCCCAGCGCGTCGTGGAGGTCCAGGCGTGCGTCCATGCAGGCGACCACGGCCACGTGCAGCACGGGGCGGGCGTCCATGCCGGGGTCGGTGAAGGCGGACGCGTACTGCTCGTTGGCCTTGACCAGGCGGTCGGTGACCGAGCCGGGGGCGGCGTTCGCGGAGCCTGCGGGAACCGATGCGGAAGTCGTCATACTCATGACGTTAATGGTCAGCAGGGTGCCGGGCCCGTTGTGAGACGGGACAAAGAACAACAGAGATCCTTGTTGTGAGCTAATCCACAGCAGTGGTGTGACTCGCCACCCGGGAACGATCCGCCCGCCGCGTCCCCCGTCCCCTGGCGCGGGCCGCGACGCGCAGGCCGGTTGATTGACCGGGCGGGGGCGTGGACTAAAGTGACGCCCGGCGGGAGGCGAGAGAGCCCGCCGCACCGAAGTCCCCCGGAGGCCCCCGGCCACGACCAGGGGACCTCCCCGCGTGCGCGGAGCGTACGTACGGCTCGGCCTCCTCCCGCCGCCGCTGGGCCGACGCCTTCCGGCGCCGGCTCCCCTTCCCACCGGGGGAGGGCGGGGACCCGGCGGTGCGTGACGCCGCGCCGGATCTGAGAGGGCCCCTTGAGTCAGAGTCGACACGTCCCGGTGATGCTCCAGCGGTGCCTGGACCTGTTGGCACCCGCGCTGGAGCGGCCCGGAGCGGTGGTGGTCGACTGCACCCTCGGCCTCGGCGGCCACAGCGAGGCCCTGCTCCAGCGGTTCCCCGAGGCCCGGCTCGTGGCCCTGGACCGCGACAAGGAAGCCCTGCGCCTGTCCGGCGAGCGGCTCGCCCCCTTCGGCGAGCGGGCCACCCTGGTGCACGCCGTCTACGACGAGCTCCCCGACGTGCTCGACCGCCTCGGCGTCCCGCGCGTCCATGGCGTCCTGTTCGACCTCGGGGTCTCCTCCATGCAGCTCGACGAGGCCGACCGCGGCTTCGCCTACGCCCAGGACGCCCCGCTCGACATGCGCATGGACCAGACCACCGGGGTGAGCGCGGCCGAGGTCCTCAACACCTACCCGCCCGGTGAGCTCGTCCGCATCCTGCGCGCCTACGGCGAGGAGAAGCAGGCCAAGCGGATCGTGGCCGCCGTCGTGCGCGAGCGCGAGAAGGAGCCGTTCACCAACAGCGCGCGCCTGGTCGAGCTGATCCGTGACGCGCTGCCGCAGGCCGCCAAGCGCACCGGCGGCAACCCGGCCAAGCGCACCTTCCAGGCCCTGCGGATCGAGGTCAACGGCGAGTTGTCGGTGCTGGAGCGGGCGATCCCGGCGGCCGTGAAGGCCCTCGACGTGGGCGGGCGGATCGCCGTGCTGGCGTACCACTCGCTGGAGGACCGTCTCGTCAAGCAGGTCTTCGCGGCCGGCGCCGCCACCACCGCCCCGCCCGGACTGCCGGTCGTCCCCGAGCAGTACCAGCCCCGGCTCAAGCTGCTCACGCGCGGTGCCGAACTTCCCACCGAGGAGGAGATCGCCGAGAACCGCCGCGCGGCCCCCGCGCGGCTGCGCGGCGCCGAACGGATCCGGGCGGACGTCGGCTAGGCACGGACGGCACGTGAGGCGGGTGACGGGCCGGGCACACGGTGGGACGAGCGAACCCAGGGGAGCGTGAGTGAGCAGGAAACCCGAACCGCGGGGACGGCCCGAGCTGAGGGGACGGGCGGCCCGGCTCGCGCAGCTCCTGCCCACCGGCCGCGCCCAGGCGGCCCGCACCCCCTTCGTCCTCCTCGTCGTGCTGCTCCTCGGCGGTGGTCTGATCGGCCTGCTGGTGCTGAACTCCGCGCTCAGCGAGGGTGCCTTCCAGCTCGACGACCTCCAGCGGGAGACCAAGGACCTCACCGACGAGGAACAGGCCCTGCAGCGGGACATCGACGCCTACTCCGCACCCGACGCCCTCCAGCGCCGCGCCCGCGAACTCGGCATGGTGCCAGGCGGCGACCCCGCCTTCCTGGACGCCGACGGCAAGGTCAGGGGCGTACCCAGCGCCGCCTCCGCCGTCCGCGCCCCCCTGGTCCTCGCCCCCGAGGCGCTGGCCACCGCGACGGCCCCGCCCCCCACCGGGGCGCCGGGCCCGTCGGCGGCCGCCCCCTCCTCCGCATCGACCCCGACTCCCGGCAGGTGACGGAAGTGTCCGACAGGGAACCGCCCCGCCGCCGGGTGCCCGCACCCGCCAGGTCCGCCCGTCCTGGGACCGTCCGGCGCCCGGGACCCGGCGCCCGCCCGGCCCGGGGACCCGCGGGGCCCCGGCCCGGGGCGCCCAAGGTCATCCGCCTGGGCAGCCCGCGCCCCCGGCTGCGCCTGATCGGCGTGGCCCTGACCCTCGTCCTGCTCGCCTTCGTCGTACGGCTGTTCCAGGTGCAGGCGGTCGACGCGAGCACCTACGCCGGCAAGGCCGAACAGAACCGCTACGTCGGCCAGGTGCTGGCCGCCGAACGCGGCGAGATCACCGACCGCAACGGCGTGGCCCTCGCCACCAGCGAGGACGCCTACGACATCACCGCCGACCCCACGATGTTCGCCCCGGACGAGCTGGAGATCGGTGACGGCCCCGAGCAGGCCGCCGCCCTGCTCGCCCCGATCCTCGGCACCGACCAGGAGGCGCTGGTCAAGAAGCTGCGTCCGGAGAACGAGGCGCTGCGCTACGTCAAGCTGGCCGGCCGCCAGACCCCGCAGGTCTGGAACCAGATCAAGGAACTCAAGCGCGCCCTCGCCAAGAAGGCGGAGCACGACGACTCCACCGTCAACGTCCTGGCCGGTGTCTTCTCCGTGCCCACCAGCAAGCGGGTGTACCCCAACACCGAGCTCGCCGCCGGGATACTGGGCTGGGTCAACGCCGAGGGGGAGGGCGGCGGAGGCATCGAGCTCCAGCTGGACAAGCGGCTGGCCGGCGAGGACGGCAAGATCCGCTACGCCCAGTCGGGCGGCCGTCTGGTGCCGACCGCGGGCGGCTCCACCGAAACCCCGGCCGTGCCCGGCAGCGACATAGAGCTGACCATCCACCGCGACATCCAGTGGGCCGCGCAGAACGCCATCAGCGAGCAGGTGGAGAAGTCCGCGGCCGACCGCGGCTACGTCATCGTCCAGGACACCCGCACCGGCGAGGTCCTGGCCATGGCCAACGCGCCCGGGTTCGACCCCAACAACCTCTCCGAGGCCGATCCCGGGGCGCTCGGCAACGCGGCCGTGCAGGACGCCTTTGAACCCGGCTCCACGGCCAAGGTCCTCTCCATGGCCGCCGTCCTCGAGGAGAACGTCGCCACCCCCGGCACCCACGTCGTCGTGCCCAACCGGCTGCACCGCGGCGACCGGCTGTTCAAGGACGACATCGACCACCCGACCTGGTACCTCACCCTCAACGGCGTGCTCGCCAAGTCCAGCAACATCGGCACCATCCTCGCCACCGGCCAGCTCGGCAAGACCCAGGCCCAGGCCAACAAGGTCCTCTACGACTACCTGCGCAAGTTCGGCCTCGGCAGCCACAGCGGTCTCGGCTTCCCCGGCGAGACCAAGGGCATCCTCGCCCCGCCGGACACCTGGTCCACCTCGCAGCAGTACACGATCCCTTTCGGCCAGGGCGTCTCCGTCAACGCCATGCAGGCCGCCTCCGTCTACTCGACCATCGCCAACGGAGGCGTCCGGATCGAGCCCACGCTCGTACGCGGCTCCAAGGGGCCCGACGGACGCTTCACCCCCGCCCCGAAGCCCGAGAGGACCCGCGTCGTCAGCGAGAAGACGGCGAAGACGCTCGCCCGGATGCTGGAGTCGGTCGTGGACGACGAGGAAGGCACCGGAACCAAGGCACGTATCCCGGGCTACCGGGTAGCGGGGAAGACGGGTACGGCGAACCGCGTGGATCCGGCCACCGGCAAGTACCACGGCTACACGTCGTCCTTCGCCGGGTTCGCACCCGCCGACAAGCCCAGGATCACCGTCTACTGCGTCATCCAGAACGCCACCGAGGGCAGCTACTTCGGCGGCCAGATCTGCGGACCCGTGTACAAGCAGGTCATGGAGTTCGCCCTGAAGACCCTCCAGGTGCCGCCCACCGGGGCGGCCCCCGCCGCCCTCCCGGTCACCTTCACACCCTGACCCGTACCGAGCACCGAGCCACCAGGAACCACCTCGTGACAACGATCACCCCCGACCCCGGGAACCAGAACACCCCTCCCACCTCGCTTGGCCCCTCCACCGCCGCGCCCGGTACGCTCACCGCCGTGCCACACGCTGATCAGTCCCACATCGCCCAGAAGGGTCACCCCGTGACATATCCGGGGCCGCCCCGCCCGGACCGGGTCTCCGCCACACCCCTCGCGGAACTCGCCGGTCAGCTGGGCGCCGCCACGCCGGAGCGGGCGGCCGAGGTCACGGGCATCACCCATGACTCGCGTGCCGTCCGTCCCGGCGACCTGTACGCCGCACTCCCGGGTGCCCGCGCCCACGGCGCCGACTTCGTCACCCAGGCCGCCGGCCTGGGCGCGGTCGCCGTGCTGACCGACCCGTCCGGGGCCGAGCGCGTCGCCGCCGCCGGACTGCCGGCCCTGGTGGTCGACGACCCGCGCGCCCGGATGGGCGAACTGGCCGCCACCATCTACGGCCACCCGGGACGCGACCTGCTCCAGCTGGGCATCACCGGCACCTCCGGCAAGACCACCACCGCCTACCTGGTCGAGGGCGGCCTGAAGACCGTCCGCAGCACGGGACTCATCGGCACCGTGGAGATGCGCATCGGCGACGAGCGCATCAAGTCCGAGCGCACCACGCCCGAGGCCACCGACCTCCAGGCACTGTTCGCCGTGATGCGTGAACGCGGCACCGACGCGGTCGCCATGGAGGTCTCCAGCCACGCTCTGGTCCTCGGCCGGGTCGACGGCTGCGTCTTCGACATCGCCGTCTTCACCAACCTCAGCCCGGAGCACATGGAGTTCCACTCCGGGATGGAGGACTACTTCCAGGCCAAGGCGCAGCTGTTCACACCCGCCCGCAGCCGCTTCGGCGTGGTCAACGTGGACGACGAGTACGGCCGCCGCCTCGTCAAGGAGGCCGGCGTCCCGGTCGTCACCTACTCCGCCGAGGGCCACCCGGACGCGGACTGGCGCGCCGAGGACGTCGAGGTCGGCCCGCTGGACTCGACGTTCACCGTGGCCGGCCCGAAGGGCGAGCGGATCACCGCCCGCTCGCCGCTGCCCGGCCCCTTCAACGTGGCCAACACCCTGGCCGCGATCGTCGCCCTCGCCGCCGCCGGACTCGACCCGCAGGCCGCCGCCGACGGCGTCGCCGCCGTACCCGGGGTGCCGGGCCGGCTGGAGCGCGTGGACGCCGGACAGCCCTACCTCGCGGTGGTCGACTACGCCCACAAGACCGACGCCGTGGAATCGGTGCTGCGCGCCCTGCGCAAGGTCACCGAGGGGCAGGTGCACATCGTGCTCGGCTGCGGCGGCGACCGCGACGTCACCAAACGGGAGCCGATGGGCGCGGCCGCCGCGCGGCTCGCCGACACAGCCGTACTGACCTCCGACAACCCCCGCTCCGAGGACCCCCTCGCGATCCTCGCCGCCATGCTCCAGGGCGCCGCCTCGGTGCCCGCCCACGAGCGCGGCGAGGTGGCGGTCTTCGAGGACCGGGCCGCCGCGATCGCCGCCGCCGTCGCCCGGGCGCGGCCCGGCGACACCGTGCTGGTCGCGGGCAAGGGCCACGAGCAGGGCCAGGACATCGCCGGGGTGGTGCGTCCCTTCGACGACCGCCAGGTGCTGCGCGAAGCCATCAAGAAGACCCAGGGATGAACTTGTGATCGCCCTCTCCCTCGCCGAGATCGCAGAAGTCGTCGGCGGGCAGACGCACGACATACCGGACCCGTCCGTCCAGGTCACCGGGCCGGTGGTCCGGGACTCGCGGGAGGCGGGTCCGGGCAGCCTGTTCGTCGCCTTCGTCGGCGAGCGCGTCGACGGACACGACTACGCGGCCGCGGTCGTCGAGGCGGGTGCCGCCGCCGTGCTGGCCTCCCGGCCCGTCGGCGTGCCCGCGATCGTCGTCGAGGACGTCCAGGCGGCCCTCGGCGCCCTCGCCCGGCACGTCGTCGGCCGGCTCGGCGCCACCCTCGTCGCGCTCACCGGCTCGGCCGGCAAGACCAGCACCAAGGACCTCATCGCGCAGGTGCTCGGCAGCAGCGCGCCGACCGTCTTCACCCCCGGCTCCCTCAACAACGAGATCGGGCTGCCGCTCACCGCGCTCACCGCCACCGAGGAGACGAAGTTCCTCGTGCTGGAGATGGGAGCGCGCGGAATCGGCCACATCCGCTACCTCACCGGTCTGACGCCCCCGAAGGTCGGCCTGGTGCTGAACGTCGGCTCCGCCCACATCGGCGAGTTCGGCGGCCGGCAGCAGATCGCCCAGGCCAAGGGCGAGTTGGTGGAGTCCCTGCCGCCGGCCGGGGAAGGGGGCGCCGCGATCCTCAACGCGGACGACCCCCTCGTACGGGCCATGGCCTCCCGTACGAAGGCGAAGGTGATCCTTTTCGGAGAGTCCGGCGAAGCGGACGTTCGGGCCGAGAACGTGCGACTCACGGACAGCGGACAGCCTTCCTTCAGGCTTCACACACCCTCCGGTGCATCCGATGTGACCATGCGCCTGTACGGTGAGCATCACGTGTCGAACGCGCTCGCCGCGGCCGCCGTCGCCCACGAGTTGGGCATGTCCGCTGACGAGATCGCCCGCGCGCTCTCCGAGGCGGGCTCCCTCTCCCGCTGGCGGATGGAGGTCACCGAGCGCCCGGACGGCGTGACGGTCGTCAACGACGCCTACAACGCGAACCCCGAGTCCATGAAGGCCGCGCTGCGCGCGCTGGCCGCAATGGGCGAAGCCTCACGGGCGAAGGGGGGTCGGACGTGGGCGGTGCTCGGCAAGATGGCCGAGCTCGGGGACGAGGCGCTCGCCGAGCACGACGCGGTCGGACGGCTCGCCGTCCGGCTCAACGTCAGCAAGCTCGTCGCGGTCGGGGGCAGGGAAGCCGCCTGGCTGCAACTGGGCGCATATAACGAGGGTTCGTGGGGTGAGGAGTCGGTGCACGTGTCCGACGCACAGGCGGCGGTCGACCTGTTGCGCAGCCAATTGCGCCCGGGGGATGTCGTACTCGTGAAGGCGTCCCGTTCGGTCGGGCTCGAGAGCGTGGCGCAGGCGCTGCTCGAGACCGGTGCCGAGGGTGAGGTCTCGGCCCGATGATGAATCAGATCCTGTTCGCAGGAGTCATTGGTCTCTTCCTCACCCTGATCGGCACCCCGCTGCTGATCAAACTGCTCGCCCGCAAGGGGTACGGGCAGTACATCCGCGACGACGGCCCGCGCGAGCACGCCAGCAAGCGCGGTACGCCGACGATGGGCGGTATCGCCTTCATCCTGGCGACGCTCGCCGCCTACTTCCTGTCCAAGGTGATCACCGGCAAACCCCCGACCTTCTCGGGACTGCTGGTGCTCGGCCTCATGGTCGGCATGGGCATGGTCGGCTTCCTGGACGACTACATCAAGATCGTCAAGCGGCGTTCGCTGGGTCTGCGGGCCAAGGCGAAGATGGCCGGCCAGCTGATCGTCGGCATCGCCTTCGCGGTGCTCTCCCTGCAGTTCGCGGACTCCCGCGGGCAGACCCCGGCGTCCACGAAGCTGTCGTTCATCACCGACTTCGGCTGGACCATCGGCCCGGTGCTGTTCGTCGTCTGGGCGCTGTTCATGATCCTCGCCATGTCCAACGGCGTGAACCTGACCGACGGTCTGGACGGCCTGGCGACCGGCGCCTCCGTCCTGGTCTTCGGCGCCTACACCTTCATCGGTGTCTGGCAGTTCCAGGAGTCCTGCGCCAACGGCGACACGCTGACCAACCCGGGTGCCTGCTACGAGGTGCGCGATCCGCTGGACCTCGCGGTCGTCGCCTCCGCGCTGATGGGTTCCTGCCTCGGCTTCCTGTGGTGGAACACCTCCCCGGCCAAGATCTTCATGGGCGACACCGGTTCGCTGGCGCTCGGCGGCGTGCTCGCGGGACTCGCGATCTGCTCCCGCACCGAGCTGCTGCTGGCCATCCTCGGCGGCCTGTTCGTCCTCATCACCATGTCGGTGGTCATCCAGGTCGGCTCGTTCCGGCTCACCGGTAAGCGGGTCTTCCGGATGGCGCCACTCCAGCATCACTTCGAACTCAAGGGCTGGTCCGAAGTCCTTGTGGTGGTCCGCTTCTGGATCATCCAGGGCATCTGTGTGATCGTCGGACTCGGCCTCTTCTACGCGGGATGGGCAGCGGACAAGTGACCGACTGGCAGGGGAAGAACGTCACCGTCGCCGGCCTCGGCGTCTCCGGAGTCCCGGCGGCCAGGGTGCTGCACGGGCTCGGCGCGAAGGTCACCGTCGTCAACGACGGGGACGACGCGCGCGCCCGGGAGCAGGCCGCCGGACTGGAGGCGCTCGGCGTCACCGTGCGCCTCGGCGACGGAGACACCCTGCCCGACGGCACCGAGCTGATCGTCACGGCCCCGGGGTGGAGGCCGGACAAGCCGCTCTTCGCGGCGGCGGAGGCGGCCGGGGTGCCGGTGTGGGGCGACGTCGAACTCGCCTGGCGGCTCAGGAGGCCCGGCGCGGCCCCCTGGCTCGCGGTCACCGGCACCAACGGCAAGACCACCACCGTCCAGATGCTCGCCTCCATCCTCCGGGCGGCGGGACTGCGCACCGAGGCCGTCGGCAACATCGGCGTCTCCCTCCTCGACGCGGTGCTCGGCGAGGAGGAGTACGACGTGCTCGCCGTGGAGCTCTCCAGCTACCAGCTGCACTGGGCGCCCTCGCTGCGCGCCCACTCCGCGGCCGTCCTGAACCTGGCCCCGGACCACCTCGACTGGCACGGCTCCATGGAGGCGTACGCCGCCGACAAGGGCCGGATCTACGAGGGCAACCGCGTCGCCTGCGTCTACAACGTGGCCGACAAGGCCACCGAGGACCTGGTCCGCGAGGCCGACGTCGAGGAGGGCTGCCGCGCGGTCGGCTTCACCCTGGGCACGCCGGGGCCCTCCCAACTCGGCGTCGTGGAGGGCATCCTGGTCGACCGCGCCTTCGTCGAGGACCGGCACAGGAACGCGCAGGAACTCGCCGAGGTCTCCGACGTCAGGCCCGCCGCGCCGCACAACATCGCCAACGCCCTCGCGGCCGCCGCCCTCGCGCGGGCCTACGGCGTGCCCGCGAGCGCCGTACGGGACGGCCTGCGGGCCTTCACCCCGGACGCGCACCGCATCGCGCACGTCGCCGACCTGGACGGCGTCGCCTGGGTCGACGACTCCAAGGCCACCAACACCCACGCCGCCGCCGCCTCGTTGGCGGCCTACGAGTCGATCGTGTGGATCGCCGGCGGCCTCGCCAAGGGCGCCACCTTCGACGAACTGGTGGCGGACTCGGCGAAGCGGCTGCGCGGCGCCGTACTGATCGGCAGGGACCGCGCGCTGATCCGCGAAGCCCTGGCGCGACACGCCCCTGAAGTACCCGTGGTCGACCTCGGGCGGACCGACACTGGGGCGATGCTCCAGGCTGTCCAGGAGGCGCGACGGCTCGCACGGCCCGGCGACACGGTACTGCTGGCCCCCGCCTGCGCCTCGATGGACATGTTCGCCAACTACAACAAGCGCGGTGAAGCGTTCGCACAGGCGGTGCGCGAGCTCGGCGCCTGACCCCCGGCCCGCCTGGCGCCGGGCGACCTTGGGAGGGACGCGTGGGACCGTCCAAAGCCGCATGTCCGGCGTACGGGGGAGGCCGTGATGCCCAGTAGCCGTACCGGCCGGCCGCCGGTGCCGCGGGCCGCGCGCCGGCCCGTCGCGCCCGGGCCCCCGCGGGAGAACCCCGTGCGCACCCTGGTCGTCCGGGCGCGCAAGGCCTGGGACCGGCCGCTGACCGCCTACTACCTGATCCTGGGCGGCAGTCTGCTCATCACCGTGCTCGGCCTGGTGATGGTCTACTCGGCCTCCCAGATCACCGCGCTGCAGATGTCGCTGCCGGGCTCCTACTTCTTCCGCAAGCAGCTGCTGGCCGCGGGCATCGGCGCGGTCCTGTTGCTCGCCGCCTCCCGGATGCCCGTGAAGCTGCACCGGGCGCTGGCCTACCCGATCCTCGCGGGCGCCGTCGTGCTGATGGCCCTGGTGCAGGTGCCGGGGATAGGGGTCGCGGTCAACGGCAACCAGAACTGGATCGCCCTCGGCGGCTCCTTCCAGCTCCAGCCCAGCGAGTTCGGCAAGCTCGCGCTGGTGCTGTGGGGCGCCGACCTGCTGGCCCGCAAGCACGACAAGCGGCTGCTGACCCAGTGGAAGCACATGCTGGTGCCGCTGGTCCCGGCCGCGTTCATGCTGCTCGGGCTGATCATGCTCGGCGGCGACATGGGCACGGCCATCATCCTGACGGCGATCCTCTTCGGCCTGCTGTGGCTGGCGGGGGCGCCGACCCGGCTGTTCGTCGGCGTGCTGTCGGTGGCCGCGCTGCTCGGCGCGATCCTCATCCGCACCAGCCCCAACCGCATGGCCCGGCTGGCCTGCCTCGGCGCCACCGAGCCCCAGGCGGGCCCGGTCGACTGCTGGCAGGCCGTGCACGGCATCTACGCCCTCGCCTCCGGCGGCATCTTCGGCTCCGGACTCGGTGCGAGCGTGGAGAAATGGGGCCAACTGCCCGAAGCCCACACGGACTTCATCTTCGCCATCACAGGTGAGGAACTGGGCCTGGCGGGGACACTGTCGGTGCTCGCCCTGTTCGCGGCTCTAGGCTATGCGGGTATCCGCGTGGCCGGACGCACGGAGGACCCCTTCGTGAGGTATGCCGCGGGAGGCGTGACCACCTGGATCACGGCCCAGGCCGTGATCAACATCGGTGCGGTGCTCGGCCTGCTGCCGATCGCCGGTGTCCCGCTCCCGCTGTTCTCCTACGGAGGGTCCGCCCTGCTGCCGACCATGTTCGCCATCGGGCTGCTGATCGCCTTCGCGCGTGAGGACCCCGCTGCGCGGATGGCGCTTGCGATGCGGCAACCCCGCTTTGGTAAAAAGCGGGTAAGGGGCTCTCAGGGGTCCCGCAGATGGAACACGATGCGACGGCGCGCCCCGGTGGCGCGTCCGTCCGGAGAGCGGTGAATTTCGGTGCATGTCGTACTCGCCGGCGGAGGAACCGCGGGCCATATCGAGCCCGCGCTCGCCCTCGCGGATGCCCTGCGCAGGCATGATCCGGCCGTGGGCATCACGGCCCTGGGCACGGAACGCGGCCTCGAGACCCGTCTCGTACCCGAGCGCGGGTACGAACTGGCGCTGATTCCCGCCGTACCGCTGCCACGCAAGCCGACCCCCGAGCTGATCACCGTCCCGGGGAGGCTGCGCGGCACCATCAAGGCGACCGAGCAGATCCTGGAGCGCACCAAGGCGGACGCCGTGGTCGGCTTCGGCGGCTACGTCGCCCTGCCCGGCTACCTCGCGGCCAAGCGGCTCGGTGTGCCGATCGTCGTCCACGAGGCCAACGCCCGCCCGGGCCTCGCCAACAAGATCGGCTCGCGCTACGCCGCCCAGGTCGCCGTCTCCACGCCGGACAGCAAGCTGCGCGACTCCCGCTACATCGGCATCCCGCTGCGCCGCTCCGTGGCCACCCTGGACCGTGCCGCGATGCGCCCGGAGGCACGCGCCGCGTTCGGCCTCGACCCCAACCTGCCGACGCTGCTGGTCTCCGGCGGTTCGCAGGGCGCCCGCCGGCTCAACGAGGTCGTGCAGCAGGTCGCTCCGTGGCTCCAGCAGGCCGGGATCCAGATCCTGCACGCGGTCGGCCCGAAGAACGAACTGCCGCAGGTGCAGCAGATGCCGGGTATGCCGCCCTACATCCCGGTAAGTTACCTGGACCGGATGGACCTCGCGTACGCCGCCGCGGACATGATGCTCTGCCGCGCGGGCGCGATGACCGTCGCCGAGCTCTCCGCCGTCGGACTCCCGGCCGCCTACGTCCCGCTGCCCATCGGCAACGGCGAACAGCGGCTCAACGCCCAGCCGGTGGTCAAGGCCGGCGGCGGACTGCTGGTGGACGACGCGGAACTGACGCCCGAGTGGGTCCAGCAGAACGTGCTGCCGGTGCTCGCCGACCCGCACCGGCTGTACGAGATGTCCCGCGCCGCCGCCGAGTTCGGCCGCCGGGACGCCGACGACCTGCTCGTCGGCATGGTGTACGAGGCGATCGCCGCCCGTGCCCACCGCTAGAGGCGCATGACGGAAGGGCAGGGAGCGTGGCCGGATCGACCACCGCGGAGCGCGGTGAACGCAAGCGGGAGTCGTCCGGCCCGCCGCCCGTCCGGCGGTTCCACCGTCGGCGTCTTCGTCGGATCATCGCATCGGCAATTGCCCTGGTGTTCCTCGGCAGCGGCGCGTTCTGGCTGCTGTACGGGTCCGATCTGGTGCGCGTGGAGCGCGTCTCGGTGTCGGGAACCCGTGTCCTGACGGCCGCCCAGGTGCGCGAGGCCGCCGACGTCCCGCTCGGGGAACAGCTGATCTCCGTAGACACCGGGGCGATCGAGGCCCGGATCGCCAAGGCATTGCCCCGAATCGACACGATTGACGTGGTCCGTACCTGGCCGCACGAAATCACGTTGAAAGTGACGGAACGCACCCCGGTTCTTCTCGTCCACAAAGAAGGAAAGTTCATCGAAGTGGACGACGAAGGTGTCCGGTTCGCCACGGTTTCCAAGGCCGTCAAAGGTGTACCCGAGCTGAAATGGGAAACCCCGGGAAGGGGTTCGGCCTCGGCGAGCCTGCGCCGGTTCGGCGAGGACCGGCTGGTGCGGGCGGCGGTGCGGGTGGCCGGCGCCCTTCCGGACCCCGTGGCGGGGGCCACCCGGAGCGTCAAGGTCCGTTCCTACGACGACATCTCGCTGGAGCTGGCGGACGGCCGCACGGTCGACTGGGGGAGCAGTGAGAAGGGAGCCGAGAAGGGCCGTACTCTCGGCGCGCTGATGAAAGCCGAGCCCCGCGCGCGGCACTTCGACGTCAGTGTTCCCACGGCTCCGGCGTCATCGGGGAGTTGACGGGTATCCGTGCAGGCCAGCACCCTGGTTGGGCAGCGCTACGGCTGATCACATAGGGTGAAAAGAAAAACGGGAGGTTCGGCGTGTTCGTTGAACGTGCGCCGCTTGTCGACTTAGTGTCCTGTTCAGAAGACTCCAGGGAACAGACACACTGGTAACCCTAAACTTCAACGTTAGGGTTCGGGTCGGCGCTACGGACCGTCCCATTCGGCATCAGTCGTCGGATCGCGGCGCTTCCGCGAGAAGACGACACGTAACTCGAGGCGAGAGGCCTTCGACGTGGCAGCACCGCAGAACTACCTCGCAGTCATCAAAGTCATCGGTGTCGGCGGCGGTGGTGTCAATGCCATCAACCGGATGATCGAGGTCGGTCTCAAGGGCGTCGAGTTCATCGCCATCAACACCGACGCGCAGGCGCTGTTGATGAGCGACGCCGACGTCAAGCTCGACGTCGGCCGCGAACTCACCCGCGGACTCGGCGCCGGAGCCAACCCGGCCGTCGGCCGCAAGGCCGCCGAGGACCACCGCGAGGAGATCGAGGAGGTCCTCAAGGGGGCCGACATGGTCTTCGTGACGGCCGGCGAGGGCGGCGGCACCGGCACCGGCGGCGCGCCCGTCGTGGCCAACATCGCCCGCTCGCTCGGCGCCCTCACCATCGGTGTGGTCACGCGCCCGTTCACCTTCGAGGGACGGCGCCGCGCCAACCAGGCCGAGGACGGCATCGCGGAGCTCCGCGAAGAGGTCGACACCCTCATCGTGATCCCGAACGACCGGCTGCTGTCCATCTCCGACCGCCAGGTGTCGGTCCTCGACGCCTTCAAGTCGGCGGACCAGGTGCTGCTCTCCGGTGTGCAGGGCATCACCGACCTCATCACCACCCCCGGTCTGATCAACCTCGACTTCGCCGACGTCAAGTCGGTCATGTCCGAGGCCGGTTCGGCGCTCATGGGCATCGGCTCGGCCCGCGGCGACGACCGTGCGGTGGCGGCGGCCGAGATGGCCATCTCCTCGCCGCTGCTGGAAGCCTCCATCGACGGCGCCCGCGGCGTGCTGCTGTCCATCTCCGGCGGCTCGGACCTCGGTCTGTTCGAGATCAACGAGGCCGCCCAGCTGGTCAGCGAGGCCGCCCACCCCGAGGCCAACATCATCTTCGGCGCCGTGATCGACGACGCCCTCGGCGACGAGGTCCGGGTCACCGTGATCGCCGCCGGCTTCGACGGCGGCCAGCCGCCCGCCAAGCGGGACAACGTGCTCGGTTCGTCCTCGGCCAAGCGCGAGGAGCCGGCCCCGGCCCGCCAGCCGGAGAGCCGCCCCTCCTTCGGCTCGCTCGGCAGTGTCACGCCGAAGGAGGACCCGGAGCCGGTCGCCCCGGAGCCGCTGGCCGACCTCCCGCCCGTCCAGCCCCCGGTGCCGCCGTCGCGGACCTACGACAGCGCGGCCGAGGAACTGGACGTACCGGACTTCCTGAAGTGATAGGACCGCGCGAGAGCGTGAGCGGCGCGCACTTCGCCTTCACCGACCGGTGGGGCGGGGTGAGCGCCGCTCCGTATGAGGCACTCAACCTGGGCGGAGCGGTCGGCGACGACCCCGGGGCCGTGGGCGTCAACCGTGAACTGGCCGCCAAGTCGCTCGGCGTGGAAGCGGCCCGTGTGGTCTGGATGAACCAGGTGCACGGGGCCGACGCCGTCGTCGTCCACGAACCGTGGGGCGACCGCCCGGTCCCGGAGACCGACGCGATCGTCACCGCGCGGCGCGGACTCGTCCTCGCGGTGCTCACCGCCGACTGCGTGCCGGTGCTGCTCGCCGATCCCGTCGCCGGGGTCGTCGCGGCGGCCCACGCGGGCCGGCCCGGCATGACCGCCGGGATCGTGCCCGCGGCCGTGCGGGCCATGACCGGACTCGGCGCCGACCCCGCGAGGATCGTCGCCCGCACCGGACCCGCCGTCTGCGGACGGTGCTACGAGGTGCCCGAGGAGATGCGCGCCGAGGTGGCCGGGGCCGAACCGGCGGCCCACGCCACGACGAGCTGGGGCACCCCGGCGGTCGACGTGGCCGCCGGGGTGCACGCCCAGCTCGAACGGCTGGGCGTGCGCGACCGGGAGCGGTCGCCGGTGTGCACGCTGGAGTCGGCGGATCACTTCTCGTACCGCCGCGACCGCACCACCGGGCGGCTCGCGGGCTATGTGTGGCTGGATTGATGGGACATGACGGACCGTAAGCGCGAACTCGCCACGAACCTGGCGAAAGTGGAGGAGCGGATCGCCGCCGCGTGCGCCGCCGCCGGACGCGCGCGCGAGGAGGTGACCCTCGTCGTGGTCACCAAGACCTACCCGGCCGGTGATGTGCGCATGCTGGCGGAACTCGGTGTGCGGCATGTCGCCGAGAACCGCGACCAGGACGCCGCGCCCAAGGCGGCCGCGTGCGCGGATCTGCCGCTCACCTGGCACTTCGTGGGACAACTTCAGACGAACAAGGTGCGCTCGGTGGTCGGTTATGCCGACTTCGTGCACTCCGTCGACCGGTCCCGGCTGGTGACGTCCCTCTCCAAGGAGGCCGTGCGGGCCGGCCGCGAGATCGGCTGCCTGATCCAGGTGGCGCTCGACGCCGGGGCGAGCGGCCGGGGCGAGCGCGGGGGCGTGGCGCCCGCCGGGATCGCGGAGTTGGCCGGTCTGGTCGCCGGGGCCGAAGGGCTGCGGCCGGCCGGGCTGATGACCGTCGCCCCCCTCACCGGGGAGTACGCCGGACGTGAACAGGCGGCTTTCGAGCGGTTGATGGATTTGTCGACGGACCTGCGCAGGGACCATCCGGCTGCGAACATGGTCTCGGCAGGGATGAGCGCGGACCTCGAACAGGCCGTGGCCGCCGGAGCGACACATGTGCGCGTCGGCAGTGCGGTACTCGGAGTCCGCCCCGGGCTCGGGTAACGTCGCCAAGAAGTCGGACCACAGCAGAAAATATGGTCAGTTCCGCCGAACAGCGGACGTAAAGACCTTGTGGATCGCGGGCACTTGGCGGTCGTCAGCGGATCCACCACAGAGCGGAGGACTCGGAGCATGGCCGGCGCGATGCGCAAGATGGCGGTCTACCTCGGCCTCGTGGAGGACGATGGGTACGACGGCCGCGGATTCGACCCTGACGACGACTTTGAACCCGAACTCGACCCGGAGCCCGAGCGGGACCACCGGCGGCACGAGCCGTCGCACCAGCCCCACGGCTCACATCAGTCCCAAAGGGACGAAGAGGTACGAGTCGTGCACCCCCCCGCGCCGCGCGAGCCGGTCGCCCGTGCCGCCGCGCTTCCCGCGGAGTCGCCACGCCCGGCACGGATCGCGCCCGTGGCATCCATCACACAAGAACGCGCAAGCCTGGAGAAGAACGCACCGGTGATCATGCCCAAGGTCGTGTCGGAACGAGAGCCTTACCGGATCACCACACTTCACCCCCGGACCTACAACGAGGCCCGTACCATCGGGGAACACTTCCGTGAAGGCACACCGGTGATCATGAATCTCACTGAGATGGATGACACAGATGCGAAGCGACTTGTCGACTTTGCGGCCGGTTTGGTGTTTGGTCTTCACGGCAGCATTGAGCGGGTGACGCAGAAGGTGTTCCTGCTGTCTCCTGCTAACGTCGATGTCACGGCGGAGGACAAGGCCCGCATCGCAGAGGGCGGGTTCTTCAACCAGAGCTGAGACGCAGGACCGGATCGAGCAGTGCACAGGGGAGAGGGAAAAGCAGGCCATGAGCGTGTTCGCGCAGGTGATCTACATCGCGCTGATGGTGTTCCTCATCGTGCTCATCTTCCGGTTGGTCATGGACTACGTGTTCCAGTTCGCCCGCTCGTGGCAACCCGGCAAGGCGATGGTGGTCGTCCTGGAGGCCACCTACACTGTCACCGATCCACCGCTGAAGCTTCTGCGGCGGTTCATCCCGCCGCTGCGTCTCGGGGGCGTGGCGCTCGACCTGTCCTTCTTCGTACTGATGATCATCGTCTACATCCTGATCTCGATCGTGGGCAATCTCGCGAGGTGACTGTGGACGATACGGTCTTGCCGACTGCCGATGACTACGTTGAGGTGAAGAGATGCCGTTGACCCCCGAGGACGTGCGGAACAAGCAGTTCACGACCGTCCGCCTCCGAGAAGGCTATGACGAGGACGAGGTCGATGCCTTCCTCGACGAGGTCGAAGCCGAACTGACGCGCCTGCTCCGCGAGAACGAGGACCTGCGCGCCAAGCTGGCCGCTGCCACGCGTGCCGCGGCGCAGAACCAGCAGAACATGCGCAAGCCTCCCGAGCCGCAGGACCAGCAGCAGCAACAGGGGCCGCCTCCGGGCATGCCCCAGCAGGGCATGCGAGGTCCCGGCGCTCCGGTGCCCGCCGGCATATCGGGCCCGCCGCAGCAGCAGATGGGTGGCCCCATGGGTGGCCCGCCCCAGCTGCCGAGCGGTGCTCCCCAACTGCCCGCCGGCCCCGGCGGACAGGGCGGCCCGCAGGGTCCCGGCCCCATGGGCCAGGGCCCCGGCCCGATGGGTCAGGGTCCCGGGCCGATGGGCCAGGGCGGCCCGATGCAGGGGCAGATGGGCCACGGCGGCCCGATGGGCGGTCCCCCCATGGGCGGCCCCGGTCTTCCCGGTCAGGGCGGCCCCGGCGGCGACAGCGCCGCACGGGTGCTGTCGCTGGCCCAGCAGACGGCCGACCAGGCGATCGCGGAGGCCCGTTCCGAGGCCAACAAGATCGTGGGCGAGGCGCGTTCGCGTGCCGAGGGTCTCGAGCGCGACGCCCGTGCCAAGGCCGACGCCCTGGAGCGGGACGCGCAGGAGAAGCACCGCGTCGCGATGGGCTCCCTGGAGTCCGCCCGCGCCACGCTGGAGCGCAAGGTCGAGGACCTGCGCGGCTTCGAGCGCGAGTACCGCACGCGGCTGAAGTCCTACCTGGAGTCGCAACTGCGTCAGCTGGAGACCCAGGCGGACGACTCGCTCGCCCCGCCGCGCCAGCCCGCGAGCGCCGCTCCGTCGCTCCCGCCGTCCCCGGCGCCGTCGATGGCTCCGGCCGGTGCCGGTGCGCCGTCCTACGGCAACCAGGGCATGGGCGGTGGCCCCGGCGGTCCGGCCGGCCCGTCCTACGGCGGCCAGCAGCAGATGCAGCCGGCCATGACGCAGCCCATGGCGCCGGTCCGCCCGCAGGGCCCCGGTCCGATGGGTCAGGCGCCCTCGCCGATGCGCGGCTTCCTGATCGACGAGGACGACAACTGACGGCCCCATGGCCATGAGTACGGCGTAGCAGTCGGCAGCGTTCAGGGCGGGGCCCCGGGTTCACCAACCCGGGGCCCCGCCCTTTCGCTACGCGCGTTCACGGAGTATGCGCCGTTTGTTCGGAGCGGGGCGGGGTGTCCGACGTACGCAATGCCGAAGGCCCGGGCCGGACAGGATTCCTCCTGTCCGGCCCGGGCCTCGTACGCGGCGGGCGCCGAGGCGCGCGCCCCTACGCCTTGCGCAGCCGGAACGTCAGGGACAGGCCCTCGTCGGTGAACGGGGTGCCGTACGTGTCGTCCGCCTCGCCCCGGTCGAAGTCCGTCGCCAGGACCTCGTCGGCGATCAGCCCCGCGTGCTCCGCCAGCGCGGCGTCCGTCGCCGGGTCCGCCGACGTCCAGCGCAGCGCGATCCGGTCGGCCACGTCGAGGCCGCTGTTCTTGCGGGCCTCCTGGATCAGCCGGATCGCGTCACGGGCCAGGCCCGCGCGGCGCAGTTCCTCGGTGATCTCCAGGTCGAGGGCGACCGTGGCGCCGGCGTCGGACGCCACCGACCAGCCCTCCCGCGGGGTCTCCGTGATGATCACCTCGTCGGGAGCGAGGGTGACCGTCTCGCCGTCGACCTCCACCGAGGCCGTGCCCTCGCGCAGCGCCAGGGACAGCGCGGCGGCGTCCGTGTGCGCGACCGCCTTGGCGACGTCCTGGACGCGCTTGCCGAACCGCTTGCCCAGCGCACGGAAGTTGGCCTTGGCCGTGGTGTCCACCAGCGAGCCGCCCACCTCGGACAGCGACGCCAGCGACTCGACGTTCAGCTCCTCGGTGATCTGCGCGCGCAGTTCGGCGTCGAGGCGGTCGAAGCCGCCCGCCGCGATCAGCGCCCGCCTCAGCGGCTGGCGGGTCTTCACCCCGGACTCCGCGCGCGTGGCCCGGCCCAGCTCCACCAGACGGCGCACCAGCACCATCTGCCGGGACAGCTCCGGGTCGATCGCCGACAGGTCCGCCTCCGGCCAGGAGGACAGGTGCACCGACTCCGGCGCGCCCGGCGTGACCGGGACGATCAGGTCCTGCCAGACCCGCTCGGTGATGAACGGGGTCAGCGGCGCCATCAGCTGGGTGACCGTCTCCACGACCTCGTGCAGCGTGCGCAGCGCGGCCTTGTCGCCCTGCCAGAAGCGGCGGCGCGAGCGGCGCACGTACCAGTTGGAGAGGTCGTCGACGAACGCGGACAGCAGCTTGCCGGCGCGCTGGGTGTCGTAGCCCTCCAGCGCCCTGGTGACCTGGTCGGTGAGCGCGTGCAGTTCGGACAGCAGCCAGCGGTCGAGCACGGGACGGTCGGCGGGGGCCGGGTCGGCCGCGCTCGGCGCCCAGCCGGACGTACGGGCGTACAGGGCCTGGAAGGCGACCGTGTTCCAGTACGTCAGCAGCGTCTTGCGGACGACCTCCTGGATGGTGCCGTGGCCCACCCTGCGCGCCGCCCACGGCGAACCGCCGGCCGCCATGAACCAGCGGACGGCGTCCGCGCCGTGCTGGTCCATCAGCGGGATCGGCTGCAGGATGTTGCCCAGGTGCTTGGACATCTTGCGGCCGTCCTCGGCGAGGATGTGACCGAGGCAGACGACGTTCTCGTAGGAGGACTTGTCGAAGACCAGCGTGCCGATGGCCATCAGCGTGTAGAACCAGCCGCGGGTCTGGTCGATGGCCTCGCAGATGAACTGCGCCGGGTAGCGGGCCTCGAACAGCTCCTTGTTCCTGTACGGGTAGCCCCACTGCGCGAACGGCATCGAACCCGAGTCGTACCAGGCGTCGATGACCTCCGGCACGCGGGTGGCCGTCGCACCGCAGCCGTCCTGCGGGCAGGCGAAGGTGACCTCGTCGATGTACGGGCGGTGCGGGTCGAGGCCCGACTGGTCGGTGCCGGTCAGCCCGGTGAGCTCCGCGCGGGAGCCGACGACCGTGAGGTGGTCCTGCTCGCAGCGCCAGATCGGCAGCGGGGTGCCCCAGTAGCGGTTGCGGGAGAGCGCCCAGTCGATGTTGTTGTTCAGCCAGTCCCCGTAGCGGCCGTGCTTGACGGTGTCGGGGAACCAGTTGGTGTTCTCGTTCTCCCGCAGCAGCTCGTCCTTGACGGCCGTGGTGCGGATGTACCAGGACGGCTGCGCGTAGTAGAGCAGCGCGGTGTGGCAGCGCCAGCAGTGCGGGTAGCTGTGCTCGTACGGGACGTGCCGGAAGAGCAGGCCGCGCTCGTCGAGGTCGGCGGTGAGCCGCTCGTCGGCCTTCTTGAAGAAGACGCCGCCGACGAGCGGCACGTCCTCCTCGAAGGTGCCGTCGGGGCGGACGGGGTTGACCACGGGCAGGCCGTAGGAGCGGCAGACCCTGAGGTCGTCCTCACCGAAGGCGGGGGACTGGTGCACCAGACCCGTACCGTCCTCGGTGGTGACGTACTCGGCGTTCACCACGTAGTGGGCCGGCTCCGCGAACTCCACCAGCTCGAAGGGGCGCCGGTACGTCCAGCGCTCCATCTCGGCACCGGTGAAGGTCCGGCCGGTGGCCTCCCAGCCCTCGCCGAGGGCCTTGCCGAGCAGCGGCTCCGCGACGACCAGCTTCTCCTCACCGTTCGTCGCGACGACGTAGGTCACCTCGGGGTGCGCGGCGACGGCCGTGTTGGACACCAGGGTCCACGGCGTGGTCGTCCACACCAGGAGGGCGGCCTCGCCGGCCAGCGGGCCGGAGGTGAGCGGGAAACGGACGAAGACGGAGGGGTCGACGACCGTCTCGTAGCCCTGCGCCAGCTCGTGGTCGGACAGGCCGGTGCCGCAGCGCGGGCACCAGGGGGCGACGCGGTGGTCCTGGACCAGCAGGCCCTTGCCGAAGATCTCCTTCAGGGACCACCAGACGGAGTCGACGTACTCCGGGTCCATGGTCCGGTAGGCGTCGTCGAGGTCGACCCAGTAGCCCATGCGGGTCGTCAGCTCGGAGAAGGCGTCGGTGTGCCGGGTGACCGACTCGCGGCACCGGGCGTTGAACTCGGCGATGCCGTACGCCTCGATGTCCTGCTTGCCGGAGAAGCCGAGCTCCTTCTCCACCGCCAGCTCGACGGGCAGGCCGTGGCAGTCCCAGCCGGCCTTGCGGGCCACGTGGTAGCCGCGCATGGTGCGGAAGCGGGGAAAGACGTCCTTGAAGACGCGGGCCTCGATGTGGTGGGCGCCGGGCATGCCGTTGGCGGTGGGCGGACCCTCGTAGAACACCCATTCGGGGCGTCCCTCGGACTGCTCCAGGCTCTTGGCGAAGATCTTCTGCTCGTCCCAGAACTTGAGCACCGTGTGCTCGAGGGCGGGCAGGTCGACCTGGGCGGGTACCTGGCGGTACGTCGGCGATGTCATCAGCGGGCTTCCTCCGGCGGACTTGCTGCCTTCCGTCCGGAGGGACGAGAGCTGTCGTGATCTCCTGCGCCGCCGTCGGCGCGCTCCCGCGGTACCACCCTCCTTGGCCCCCCGGCGCGACCCGCGCTCCGGTGAGCCCCCTCATTGGGGTCGCGATGCCGGTTCTACTCGCCGCGGTCGCGGCTTTCCTCCGGCGGCTCCGGGGTGATCTTCACGTCGCGCTCGCCCCCGGGCTCACACCGTCCCCGGGTCGCTCTGGGCTGCGTACGCCGCTACTCGTCCCCATCCACGCTTTTCGCTCCGCCCAGTGTACGGCGCGACGCGGAGAGCGGCCGACCGGATGACCGCTCAGCACATGACCTGATGTGCCCCGAATGGAGCGGTATGCCTGTTCGGATCCCGTGACGTCCTCCCGGGCGGCATACCCGGCGGGGAGCTGGGCACAACGCTTGCAGGCTCGCCGCGCCGCGTGCGCGGGGCGGGGTGACCGGGCGGTGCGCCCCGTTGCCGCGGGACCCGGGTCGATTTATCGTCCCAGCACGATTCGCGCGCAAGATCACATATGTGAAGGGGTCGCGGCCATGGTGGCGAAGAAGACCGCGCGGGGCACGGAGCAGGCGGACCCGGCGGCGGAGCCGACCCCGGAGAAGATCCCGCCGGCCGGGGGGACCGCCGTCCGCGGACGGCCGCCCTCCGCGGAGGCGTCCGGCGAGCGGACGGCGAAGGCGCCGGCCCGGACACCTTCCGGGAAGAAGACGGGCAGGAAGGCGGCTCCGGCGTCGAAGAAGACGGCCACCGGGAAGACCGCTGCCGGGAAGGCGTCCGCCGAGGAGGCGCCGTCCGCGAAGGCGGCCCGCGGCGGGGCGGAGCGGACGCCCGCGGGGAAGACCGCCGAGCGGACGGCGGACGGCGGGCAAGCGGGGCGGCGGGCGGCCGGGGAGGCGGCCACCGCCGGGACCAGTGGGTCCCCTCAGGATGTGGCCGGGCACAGCGCGGCCGATGACGCGGGCGCGGCGGAGGCCGCGGCGCAGACGGGAGTGACGACAGTGGGTGCGAAGAAGACCCCTGGCCCGGCGGCCACGGCGGAGAAGACCGCCGTACCCCAGGCCCGGTTCGCGGAGGTGGAGCCGGGCGAGCTCGCGGTGCGTCCCGGCGAGGAGCCCTGGACGACGGAAGAGGTCGAGGAGGCGCGGGCCGAGCTGATGTCCGAGGTGCTGCGGCTGCGCGAGGAGATCACCAACTCCGAGCAGGCGCTGGCCGGCCTGATGCGCGACTCCGGGGACGGCGCGGGTGACGACGACGCCGACACCGGCACCAAGAACATCACCCGCGAGCACGAACTCGCGCTCGCCGCGAACGCGCGCGAGATGCTCAGCCAGTTCGAGCGCGCCCACCAGCGCCTCGACGCCGGCACCTACGGCCTCTGCGAGAACTGCGGCGACCCCATCGGGAAGGCCCGTATGCAGGCCTTCCCGCGGGCCACCCTGTGCGTGGAGTGCAAGCAGAAGCAGGAGCGCCGGTACTGATCGGCGGGCGTGCGGACCGTGCCGTACCCTCGTCCTCAGTCAGGTACCTAGGCTGAGGGACTCACGTGGCAGAGGCGGAGCGCATCATCGGTACGCCGGACATCCCGGACGCGGACCGGGACGAGCAGGACCGGGACGGACAGCGGCGGGCCGGCACCGAGGGTACGGCGGCGGACACCGGGCGGCCCGGCACCGACGGTGCGGCGGCGGACACCGGGCGGCCCGGCACCGACGGTGCGGCGGCGGACACCGGGCGGCCCCGCGGCAAGCGGCGGATCGCCGTGCTGTTCGCCGTCGCCGCCTTCGCCTACGCCCTCGACCTGATCAGCAAGATGATCGTGGTCGCCAAGCTGGAGCACCACGAACCGATCGAGATCGTCGGCGACTGGCTGCGCTTCGAGGCGATCCGCAACGCGGGCGCGGCCTTCGGCTTCGGCGAGGCCTTCACCGTGATCTTCACGGTGATCGCGGCGGCGGTGATCGTCGTGATCATCCGCCTCGCCCGCAAGCTCTACAGCCTGCCCTGGGCGATCGCCCTCGGCCTGCTGCTCGGCGGCGCCCTCGGCAACCTCACCGACAGGATCTTCCGCTCACCGGGCGTCTTCGAGGGCGCGGTCGTCGACTTCATCGCGCCCAAGCACTTCGCCGTGTTCAACCTGGCGGACTCGGCGATCGTCTGCGGCGGCATCCTGATCGTGCTGCTGTCCTTCCGGGGCCTCGACCCGGACGGCACCGTCCACAAGGACTGAGCCCTCCGGCCTCCCGTACGGGAGTGCCGGAGCCGTCCGGCATACTCGACGGGTGAGCACGATTCCCGAGATCCGTACCCTGCCCGTGCCCGACGGCCTGGAGGGCGAGCGCGTCGACGCCGCCATCTCCCGCATGTTCGGCTTCTCCCGCACCAAGGCGGCCGAGCTCGCCGCGGCGGGGAAGGTCACGGTCGACGGATCGGTGGTCGGCAAGTCCGAGCGGGTCAGCGGCGGCGCGTGGCTCGAGGTGGAGATGCCGGGGGCACCCGCGCCGGTGCGGGTCGTCGCCGAGCCCGTCGAGGGCATGGAGATCGTGCACGACGACGACGACGTCGTGGTGATCGTCAAGCCGGTCGGCGTCGCCGCGCACCCCTCGCCGGGCTGGACCGGTCCGACGGTGATCGGCGGCCTGGCCGCCGCCGGGTACCGCATCTCGACCTCCGGCGCCGCCGAGCGTCAGGGCATCGTGCACCGCCTCGACGTCGGCACCTCCGGCCTGATGGTCGTCGCCAAGTCCGAGTACGCGTACACGTCGCTCAAGCGCCAGTTCAAGGAGCGCACGGTCGACAAGCGCTACCACGCGCTGGTCCAGGGGCACCCCGACCCGACCAGCGGCACCATCGACGCCCCCATCGGCCGTCACCCGCAGCACGACTACAAGTGGGCGGTCACCGCCGACGGCAAGCCGTCCGTCACCCACTACGACCTCATCGAGGCATTCCGCGCCGCGTCGCTGCTCGACATCAAGCTGGAGACCGGGCGCACCCACCAGATCCGCGTCCACATGGCCGCCCACCGGCACCCCTGCGTCGGCGACCTGACCTACGGCGCCGACCCCACGCTCGCCAAGCGGCTGCGCCTGACCCGCCAGTGGCTGCACGCCGTGCGGCTCGGCTTCGAGCACCCCGGCGACGGGCAGTGGGCGGAGTTCTCCTGCGACTACCCCGAGGACCTGCAGAAGGCCCTGGACCAGGTCCGCGAGGAGACCTACGCGTGAGCACCCCCTGCGTCGTCCGGGTGGCGCGCGACGCCGCCGACCGCGAGGCGTGCTTCGCGGTCCGCAAGGACGTCTTCGTCGCCGAGCAGGGCGTCCCCGAGGACATCGAGTACGACGCCCACGACGCCGGCGCGGTGCATGTCCTGGCGGTCGCCGAGGACGGCACCCCGCTCGGCACCGGACGGCTGCTGCACGGCCCCGCCGCCGCCGCGAAGAACGGCGGCGACCGGGCCGTCGGTTCCCTGGGCCGGCTCGCGGTGACGCGCCGGGCGCGGGGCCTGGGCGTCGGCGCGGCGCTGGTGCGGGCCGTCGAGGAGGCGGCCCGCGAGCAGGGCCTCACCGCCGTCGACCTGCACGCGCAGACCCACGCCCTGGGTTTTTACGAGCGCTTGGGGTACGAGGCCTACGGACCGGAGTTCCCGGACGCCGGTATGCCGCACCGGGCCATGCGGCGCGCGCTGTAGCCCGGATCGGCGAACGCCCTGGTGGGGGCGGCCGGCGTGGCAGTCTGGACTCCGCCGGCCGATCATCGACCCCTGGGAGCGCTGACCGTGGATCAGTTGGCCCTGCTGTTCGCCCTGCTGCTCGGGGCCGTGGTGAGCGTCCCCGTCGGGGAGCGGCTGAGGCTGCCGGCGCCGGTGCTGATGACGGTCCTCGGCATCGTCCTGGCCCTGCTGGAGTTCGTCCCGAACGTCGACGTCCCGCCGGAACTCATCCTCCCGCTGCTGCTGCCGCCCCTGCTCTACGCCGCGGTGCGCCGTACCTCGTGGCGCCAGTTCGCGGCGAACGTCCGGCCGATCCTGCTGCTGGCCGTGGCCCTGGTCTTCGTCACCACCCTGTGCGTGGCCGTCGTCGCCCACGCCATCGTGCCCGGGCTGCCGCTGGCCGCGGCCGTCGCCCTCGGGGCGCTGGTCGCGCCGCCCGACCCGGTCGCGGCGACCGCCGTCGCCGGGAAGCTGGGGCTGCCCCGCCGCCTGGTGTCGATCCTGGAGGGCGAAGGGCTGTTCAACGACGTCACGGCCATCGTCCTCTACCACGTGGCGATCGCCGCCGCGGTGAGCGGCACCTTCTCGCCCTGGCGGGCCGGTCTCGACCTGGTGCTGTCGGCCGTGGTGGCGATCGCGGTCGGGCTCGCGCTCGGCTGGGGCACCAACAAGGCGATCAGCGCCCTCGGCGACCCGACCCTCCAGGTGGCCCTGACCCTGCTGGTGCCGTTCGCGGCCTACGTCCTGGCCGAGGAACTGCACGGCTCGGGCGTCCTCGGGGTGCTCGTCACCGCGCTGTTCCTGGTGGAGTACGCCACCGACGCCGACGACGTCATGGCCCGGCTCGCCGGGCACACCTTCTGGGACATCGTCGACACCCTCGTCACCGGTGTCGCGTTCGGACTGGTCGGCCTCGAACTGCACAACGCGGTCGAGACCGCGGCCGGCCACTGGGGCGAGCTGCTCACCTGGGCGGGCGCGGTCGTCGGTGTGGTCGTCCTCGTCCGGCTGGCGTGGCTGCTGCCGGCCACCTGGCTGACGAAGCGGCTGCACACGTCGCGGGACGTCGGCGAGGACATCCCCGTGAGCTGGCGCGAGACCGTGGTGATGTGGTGGTCGGGGATGCGGGGGGTCGCCTCCGTCGCGCTGGCCCTGGCCATTCCGCTGGAGACCGACGGCGGGGACGCCTTCCCCGCGCGGGGCGAGATCGTCTTCATCGCGTTCGGCGTGGTGCTGGCGACGCTGCTGGTGCAGGGACTGAGCCTGACCTGGCTGGTGAACCGGCTCGGAGTGCGGGGCGACACCGAACGCGAGATGGAGTTCGAGCGGCAGCTGGCCCTCCGGGCGGCGAAGGCCGCCAAGCGCAGGCTGCGGGAGATCGAACAGGTCGAGGAACTGCCGGAGGAGCTCTCCGAGCAGATGCTGCGCCGGTCGTTCGACATCGGGGTGCGGATCAGCCCGGACATCGCGGAGGACGAACGGCGCGAGGCCTACCGGCAGCGGGCGCGGCGGCTGAAGCGGGTGCGGCGGATCGAGGGGGAGATGCTCAGCGCCGCCCGGCACGAGGTGCTGACGGCGCGCAGCGAGGCGGGCGCCGACCCCGAGGTGGTGGACCGGGTGCTGCGCCATCTGGACGTGCGCAGCCTGCGCTGAGCACCGCCGGCCACGCGTTGTTCGTAGGGTCGTGGCATGACTCGCAACGTTGTGATCAGTGGGGGCGGCACCGGGATCGGACTGGCCGCCGCGCGGGCGTTCGCCGCCGACGGGGACCAGGTGCTGCTGCTCGGCCGGCGCGGGGACGTCCTGGAGCGCGCGGACGTGCCGGGCGCCCTCACGTACGCCGCCGACCTGGCCGACCCGGAGTCGGTGCGGGGCGTCGCCGGCTTCGTGGGCCGGGAGCTGGGGGCGGTGGACGTACTGATCCACAGCGCCGGCGGCAACGGGCTGCTGGAACCCCCGGCCGGCGGTGACGATCCGTTGGAGGCCGTCGCCCGCGAATGGACCGTCAACTTCCGGCTCAACGTACTGACCGCGGTGCTCCTCACCGAGGCCCTGCGGGACCGGCTCGCCGAACCGGGCGGGCGGGTGCTGTTCCTCAGCTCCATCGCCGCCTACCGGGGCTCGGGGCGGGTGTCGTACGCGGCGGCCAAGGCGTCCCTGCACCCGTACGCCCACGACCTGGCCCGGCGGCTCGGCCCGCACGGCATCACCGTGAACGTGGTGGCGCCCGGCTACGTCGAGGACACCGCCTTCTTCGGTGACGGCCTGGACGAGGAACGGCGGGCCCGGCTGGTCGCCGAGACGTCGAACAAGCGCGCGGGGACGCCCGGGGACGTCGCGGCGACCCTGCACTGGCTCGCCTCCCCGGGCGCCGGACACATCACCTCGCAGATCGTCCAGGTCAACGGCGGCGCCGAGCGCGGCCACTGAGGCCGCTCAGCGCTCCCTCTGGTGCTGGTGCACCCTCCGGGCCGCCGGTATCCCGTCGGGGGAGCGGCGCCCGTTGAGCTGGGGCGGCAGCACCGCGTCGGCCGCGTTGACCCGGGGCAGGGCGTAGGGGTGCTCGGCGGCTAGCCAGCGGATCATCTGCTCGCGGACCGTGACCCGTACCGTCCAGATGTCGTCCGCGTCCTTGGCCGTCGCCAGGGCCCGGACCTCCATGGTGCTCGGGGTGCTGTCGGTCACGGTCAGGTTGTAGGTGCGGCCGTCCCAGGCCGGGCACTCCCGGAGGATGTCGCGGAGCTTGTCGCGCATCGCGTCCAGCGGGGCCGAGTGGTCGAGGTGCCACAGGACGGTGCCCGTCATCTGCGGGGTCCCGCGCGACCAGTTCTCGAACGGCTTGGACGTGAAGTACGACACCGGCATGGTGATCCGGCGCTCGTCCCAGGTGCGCACGGTCAGGAAGGTCAGCGTGATCTCCTCGACCGTGCCCCACTCGCCGTCCACGGTCACCGTGTCGCCGATGCGGACCATGTCGCCGAAGGCGATCTGCAGCCCGGCGAACATGTTGCCCAGCGTGGACTGGGCGGCCACACCGGCGACGATGCCGAGGATTCCGGCCGAGGCCAGCAGGGAGGCGCCGGCCGCGCGCATCGCCGGGAAGGTCAGCAGCATCGCCGCCACGGCCACCACCCCGACGACCGCCGTGACCACCCGCTGGATCAGCGTCACCTGGGTGCGCACCCGGCGGACCCGGGCGGGGTCCCGTTCGCGGTGGGTGCTGGCGTAGCGCGTGTACGAGGTCTCCACGATCGCGAGCGCGATCCGGATCGCCAGCCAGGCGGCCGATCCGATCAGCACCAGCGACAGGATCCTGCCGATGGCGACCTCGTGGTCCGGCAGCAGCCGGGCCTCGTCGTAGGAGCCTCTGAGCAGCGCCGCGCAGAGCACCAGCTGGTACGGGACGCGGGCACGGCGCAGCAGCCCCCACAGCGGTGTCTCGTGGTGGCGTTCGTCGGCCTTGCGCAGCAGCAGATCGGTGGCCCAGCCGAGCAGCAGCGTGAGCACGACCGAGCCGCCGACCACGATCAGTGGGCGGAGCACGTCATCCATGCCCCCGAACCTAACCGGCTCCGCGCGGGCATGAACATGTGACTTACGCACGGTCGCGGGTACTGCCGTGATCCGGTCCCGTCACACCTGCTGGCACCATGGGCGGCATGAACATCATGCTCTTTCACTCGGCCTACGGACCGAGGCCCGCGGTGGCCGAGGCCGCCGGCCGGCTGCGCGCGGCCGGTCACGAGGTGTGGACGCCCGACCTGTTCGAGGGCCGTACGTTCGACTCGGTCGAGGAGGGCGTGGCGTACAAGGAGGAGACCGGCAAGGACGAACTGCTGAAGCGGGCCGTGCTGGCGGCGGCGCCCTACTCGGAGCGCGGGCTGGTGTACGCGGGCTTCTCCTTCGGCGCCTCGGTGGCGCAGACGCTGGCCCTCGGCGACGACAAGGCGCGCGGACTGCTGCTCCTGCACGGCACGTCGGACATCGCGGAGAACGCCGCGGTGGACGAACTCCCGGTGCAGCTGCACGTCGCCGAGCCCGACCCGTTCGAGACCGACGACTGGCTCACCGCCTGGTACCTGCGGATGGGCCGGGCCGGGGCCGACGTCGAGGTGTACCGGTACGCGGGCGCGGGCCACCTCTACACCGACCCCGGGCTGCCCGACTACGACGAGGAGGCCGCCGAGGCCACCTGGCGGGTGGCTCTCGGCTTCCTCGACTCGCTGGAGGACTGACCGGGCGGGCCGGTCAGACGGGTTCGTACACGCGCTCGGCCTTCTGCGTGCCGCTGCGGGTGCGGTAGGAGCGGGCCCAGGCGGACGTGGCGTCCGCCCGCGTGCGGCTGGACACCACGTAGTAGTCCATCTGCGCCCGCTCGGCGGTGACGTCCAGCACGCCGTAGCCGTGGCGGTCGGTGTCCACCCAGTGGACGTGCCGGTTGGCGGCCCGGATCACCGGGGCGGCGAGCGCGGTGACGGTGCCCTCGGGGACCTTGACGATGTCGTCGAGGTTGTCGGAGGTGACGGAGGTCACGACGAACTCCGTGGCGGCCGAGGGCGACAGCGGATAGGTGCCGGCGTTCACCGGCACGTCGTTGGCCCACGCCATGTGGATGTCGCCGGTGAGGAAGACCGTGTTGCGGATGGCGTTCGCCCGCAGGTGGGCGAGGAGTTCACGGCGGTCGTCGGTGTAGCCGTCCCACTGGTCGGTGTTGATGGCGAGCCCCTCCTGCGGGAGGCCCAGCAGCTTCGCGAGCGGCTTCAGCACGCTCGCGGGGAGGGAACCCACGGCGAACGGCGAGATCATCACCGAGGTGCCGACCAGCCGCCAGGTGGTGTCGGACGCCGTCAGGCCGGCCTTCAGCCAGTCCAGTTGGGCGCGCCCGGTGAGGGTGCGCTCCGGGTCGTCGACGTCGCCGTCGCCGGTGGAGACCTGCTGGGAGCGGAAGGAACGCAGGTCCAGCAGGGACAGGTCGGCGAGCCTGCCGAAGCGCAGCCGGCGGTAGGTGGTGCCGGCCAGCGCGGGACGCACCGGCATCCACTCGAAGTAGGCCTGCTTGGCCGCGGCCTGACGCGCGGCCCAGGTGCCCTCCGCGCCCTCGGTGTGGTTCTCGGCGCCGCCCGACCAGGTGTCGTTGGCGATCTCGTGGTCGTCCCACATGGCGATGACCGGCGCCGTGGCGTGCAGGGCCTGCAGATCGGGGTCGGTCTTGTACGTCGCGTGCCGGAGCCGGTAGTCGGCGAGGGTGACGATCTCGTGGGCGGGCGCGTGGGCGCGGACGGCCTGGCCGCGGGTGCCGTACTGGCCGGCGGCGTACTCGTAGATGTAGTCACCGAGGTGCAGCCAGGCGTCCAGGTCGCCGCGGGCCGCGAGGTGGCGGTACGCCGAGAAGTGGCCGGCCTCCCAGTTGGAGCAGGACACCACCCCGAAGCGCAGACCGGTCACGACGGCGTCGGCGGCCGGGGCGGTGCGGGTGCGGGCGGCGGGGGAGTCGGTGGTGCCGGCGGAGAAGCGGAACCAGTAGTCGGTGGCCGGCCGCAGGCCGCGGATGTCCGCCTTGACGGTGTGGTCGGAGGCGGCGGTGGCGAGGGTCGAGCCCCGCGCGACGACGTCGGTGAACGCCTTGTCGCGGGCCACGGTCCAGCTCACCTCGGTGTCGGGACCGAGCCCCGAGCCGGGTATCGCCTCCGGCACGGGCGTCACCCGGGTCCACAGCAGCACACCGTCCGGCAGCGGGTCGCCGGAGGCGACTCCGTGCAGGAAGGCGGGGGCCTGCTGGACCGCCCGGGCGGGCAGGGCCGCGGCCAGCGGTCCGGCCAGCGCCGCGGTGGCGGCGGCCGCCTTGACGACCGTACGGCGGCGCGGGGTGAGGGAGTGGGCGTCCGCGGTGGCGGAGACGGCGCTCTCGGATGATCTGTGTCGACTGGTCACAGCCGACCAGGCTACTGACAGGTACACGCGAAAGCGGGCGAACTCGAGGAAGTTCGCCCGCTCTTCGGCGCGCCGTCAGCCGGCCCGGGGATCAGCCCTTGAGGGCCTTGTCGATGGCCGTGGTGAAGTCCTCGGGGGTCATGGGGGTGCTCTGCCCGTCCGCGCCGGTGACCTTCTTGCCGTCCATCATCAGGCTCGGCGTGCCCTCGACCTCGCTGTCGTCGAACGTGTCGGACATCTCCAGCGCCCACTTGTCGTAGGTGCCGTCCTTCACGGCCGCCTGGAACTCCTTGTTGTCCTTCAGGGCGTCCACCGAGTTCGCGATCTTGATCAGGTACGCGTCGTCCTTGAACTTGTCGTCGGACTCCTCGGGGTGGAACTCGGCCGAGTAGAGCGCGCTCTTGTACGCCAGGAACGCCTCGGGGCTGACGTTCAGCGCGGCGCCCAGGGCGCTCAGCGCGTTCTTGGAGCCCTCACCGGTCAGGTTGCGGTCGAGGAAGGAGGCGCCGATGAAACGGATCTTGTACTTGCCGTCCTCGACGTCCTTGTCGATGGTCCCGCCGACCGACTGCTCGAACGAGGCGCAGATCGGGCAGCGCGGGTCCTCGTACAGCTCCAGCGTCTTCTTCGCCTCGGGCTTGCCGATGACGACGGTCGTGCCGTTCTCACCGCTGGAGTTGGCGGGCTTGACCAGCTTGTCGTCCGCCGCGGCCTCCCAGTAGTCGGGCTTGTTCGCCTGGACGACCGCGTAACCTATGCCGCCGGCCACGGCCAGGATGCCCACGGCCGACAGGGCGACCACGGCCTGCCGCTTGGCCTTCGCCTTCTTCGCCTGGCGCTCGCGCTCCTCGCGCAGGCGCTCCCGGGCCGCCGTCTTCGCTGCCTGGCTGTTCCGCTTGCTCATGGTGATGTCTCCACGGGGGGACGCACACGGGGGTGTGCGGGATGTGTACAGGGGGACTGCTGGTGCTCGGAGGGTCGCCTCAGGCGGAGGCGGCGGAGCACGGCGGTCCGCGGCGTCCCAGGGAGTGCGCGAGGAGCGGGGTCCGGGCGACGGCGGTGCGGACGGCCGGGCGCGCCGGACGGAGGATCTCCGGGGCCCGGCGCACGGACACCGCCGCGACCGCCAGCAGCAGCGGCCGGACCGCCGTCGAAGCGGTCGCCGCGAGCGCGCTCAGCAGCTGCTCCAGCGCGCGCTCGCCCCGGCGCAGCCAGGCGGCGGCGAGCAGACCGACCCCGACGTGCGCGCCGAGCAGCATCCAGGCGGTGGCCGGGTCGGCCTGGGAGAGCAGCACCGCCAGCCGGTCGCCGCCTTCGCCGGCGGGCCCGGTGACATGGGCGAGGGGCGCGCCCACGCTGGTGCCGTCGCCGCAGAGCACGTCGAAGCCGACGGAGCGCAGCGGGCCCGCCACGGGGCCGCCCATCCGGCCGTAGCAGAGGTGCTGGCCGGTGGTGAAGACCGTGTCGGCGGCCAGCTCCAGCGGGATCAGCAGGGCGGCGATCCGTCCGAAGGAACGCTCCCGTCCCGCCAGGGCGTACGCCAGGAGGAACACGGCGGCGGCGATGGCGACCACCGTGTTCAACGGCAGCGGAGCCCCGGACAGCAGCACGTGCGACGCGGCGCTGAGGGTCACGACGACTGCCGTGAACAGCGCCGCGCGTACGGCTCTGAGCTGGGTTCCGGATATGTCCATGGCGGGAACGAGTGTGTCACGAGCTCCGGTAAGGGATCCCTAAAGGGGCCCGGTGGGTGTGCGGAAGGTTACAGCCCTGGGATCCTGCCGTTGCGGAACAGGTCCAGGAAGGTCTGGTGGTCGGCCCGGGCACGGGCGCCGTAGGTGTGGGCGAAGTCGACCAGGAGCGGCGCCAGGGAGTCCTCGTCGGCCGCGATCGCGGCGTCGATGGCGCGCTCGGTGGAGAACGGCACCAGCGACTCGCCGGAGGTGTCGTCCGCCGCCGCGTGCATGGTCGCGGTGGCCCGGCCGAGGTCGGCGACGACCAGGGCGATCTCCTCCGGGTCGTCGATGTCGCCCCAGTCCAGGTCCACGGCGTACGGCGAGACCTCGGCGACCAGCTGCCCCGAGCCGTCCAGCTCGGTCCAGCCCAGCCACGGGTCGGCGTGCGCCTGCAGGGCACGCTGGGAGATCACCGTGCGGTGCCCCTCGTGCCGGAAGTAGTCGCGGATCGCCGGGTCGGTGATGTGCCGGGAGACCGCCGGGGTCTGGGCCTGCTTGATGTAGATCACCACGTCGTTCTCGAGGGCGTCGCTGTGGCCCTCCAGCAGGATGTTGTACGACGGCAGCCCGGCCGAGCCGATGCCGATGCCGCGGCGGCCCACGACGTCCTTCACGCGGTAGGAGTCGGGACGGGCCAGCGAGGCGTCGGGCAGCGTCTCCAGGTAGCCGTCGAAGGCCGCGAGCACCTTGTATCGGGTCGCGGCGTCCAGCTCCACCGCGCCGCCGCCGGGCGCGAAGCGGCGCTCGAAGTCGCGGATCTCGGTCATCGAGTCCAGCAGCCCGAAGCGGGTCAGCGAACGGGCGTCGCGCAGCACGTCCAGCAGCGGCCCCTGCGCGGTGTCCAGGGTGAACGGCGGCACCTCGTCGCTCTTCGCGCCGGTGGCCAGCGCGTGGATGCGCTCCCGGTAGGCGGCCGCGTACACGGTGACCAGCTCGGTGATCTGCCCGTCGCTGAGCGCCTTCGCGTAGCCGATCAGCGCCATGGAGGCCGCGAAGCGCTTGAGGTCCCAGGTGAAGGGGCCGACGTAGGCCTCGTCGAAGTCGTTGACGTTGAAGACCAGGCGGCCGTTGGAGTCCATGTACGTGCCGAAGTTCTCCGCGTGCAGATCGCCGTGGATCCACACCCGCGAGGTCCGCTCGTCCAGGTAGGGGCCGCTGTACGTCCTCCCACCGCCCCGCCCGGCGTTCTCCGCGTCCAGGTCGTGGTAGAAGAGGCTCGCCGTCCCGCGGTAGAAGGCGAACGCGGAGGCCGCCATCTTCCGGAACTTCACCCGGAAGGCGGCCGGATCGGCGGCCAGGAGCTCGCCGAACGCGGTGTCGAGGACGGCGAGGATCTCCTCGCCGCGGTGCTCGTCATTGAGCTGCGGGACCGACATCGCTGTGTGCCTCCAGGTGCGGGATGTCTCGGGACGGCTGGTCCGTCCCCTGCCCTAACGTGTGACGGATCACGGGAGTGCCCGTGCCCCGCCCGAAGGTACGTCGCCGCGGGCTCCGGGTGTCAGTGCCGGGGCATAGACTTCGACGCTGTCCCCCGGACTGTCCGCCCGCCCGTCGCCGTGAGCCCCCCTGTCGTCCGGCCACCGCCCGTCGCCGGGAGGCGCTCCGCGCCACAGCGTTCACCTTTGGAGGCCGCACCGTGTCGAAGCCGCCGTTCACGCACCTGCACGTCCACACCCAGTACTCGCTGCTGGACGGTGCCGCGCGGCTGAAGGACATGTTCGACGCCTGCAACGAGATGGGCATGTCGCACATCGCCATGTCCGACCACGGCAACCTGCACGGGGCGTACGACTTCTTCCACTCCGCGCAGAAGGCGGGGGTCACCCCGATCATCGGGATCGAGGCGTACGTCGCCCCCGAGTCCCGGCGCAACAAGCGCAAGATCCAGTGGGGCCAGCCGCACCAGAAGCGCGACGACGTCTCCGGTTCCGGCGGCTACACCCACAAGACGATGTGGGCCGTGAACAACACCGGCCTGCACAACCTCTTCCGCCTGTCCTCCGACGCCTACGCCGAGGGCTGGCTGCAGAAGTGGCCCCGGATGGACAAGGAGACCATCGCCCAGTGGTCCGAGGGCATCGTCGCCTCCACCGGCTGCCCCTCCGGCGAGGTCCAGACCCGCCTGCGCCTCGGCCACTTCGACGAGGCACTCAAGGCCGCCGCCGACTACCAGGACATCTTCGGCAAGGACCGCTACTTCCTGGAGCTGATGGACCACGGCATCGACATCGAGCACCGGGTCCGCGACGGACTGCTGGAGATCGGCAGGAAGCTCGGCATCCCCCCGCTGGTCACCAACGACTCGCACTACACGTACGCGCACGAGGCGACCGCCCACGACGCGCTGCTGTGCATCCAGACCGGCAAGAACCTCTCCGACCCCGACCGCTTCCGCTTCGACGGCACCGGCTACTACCTCAAGTCCACCGACGAGATGTACGCCATCGACTCCTCGGACGCCTGGCAGCAGGGCTGCGCCAACACCCGGCTGATCGCCGAGATGGTCGACACCACGGGCATGTTCGTCAAGCGCGACCTGATGCCGAAGTTCGACATCCCCGACGGTTTCACCGAGGTCACCTGGTTCCAGGAGGAGGTCCGCCGGGGCATGGCGCGCCGCTTCCCCGGCGGCGTCCCCGAGGACCGCCAGAAGCAGGCCGAGTACGAGATGGACGTCATCATCCAGATGGGGTTCCCCGGCTACTTCCTCGTGGTCGCCGACTTCATCATGTGGGCCAAGAACCAGGGCATCGCGGTCGGCCCCGGCCGAGGCTCCGCGGCCGGTTCGATCGTGGCGTACGCGATGGGCATCACCGACCTCGACCCGATCCCGCACGGCCTGATCTTCGAGCGGTTCCTCAACCCCGAGCGTGTCTCCATGCCCGACGTCGACATCGACTTCGACGAGCGCAGGCGCGTCGAGGTGATCCGGTACGTGACGGAGAAGTACGGCGCCGACAAGGTCGCCATGATCGGCACCTACGGCAAGATCAAGGCGAAGAACGCCATCAAGGACTCCGCGCGCGTGCTGGGCTACCCGTACGCCATGGGCGACCGGCTCACCAAGGCCATGCCCGCCGACGTCCTCGGCAAGGGCATCGACCTCGACGGCATCACCAACCCCTCGCACCCGCGGTACAACGAGGCGGGCGAGATCCGCGCGATGTACGAGAACGAGCCGGACGTGAAGAAGGTCATCGACACCGCCAAGGGCGTCGAGGGCCTGGTGCGGCAGATGGGCGTGCACGCGGCCGGCGTGATCATGTCCAGCGAACCCATCGTCGACCACGCCCCGATCTGGGTGCGGCACACCGACGGCGTGACCATCACGCAGTGGGACTACCCCCAGTGCGAGTCGCTGGGCCTGCTCAAGATGGACTTCCTGGGCCTGCGCAACCTCACGATCATGGACGACGCCATCAAGATGGTGAAGGCCAACAAGGGCATCGACCTGGAGATGCTCTCCCTCCCGCTGGACGACCCCAAGACCTTCGAACTGCTCTGCCGCGGCGACACCCTCGGCGTCTTCCAGTTCGACGGCGGCCCGATGCGCTCGCTGCTCCGCCAGATGCAGCCCGACAACTTCGAGGACATCTCCGCCGTCTCGGCCCTCTACCGGCCGGGCCCGATGGGCATGAACTCGCACATCAACTACGCGGAGCGCAAGAACGGCCGCCAGGAGATCACGCCGATCCACAAGGAGCTGGAGGAGCCGCTCCAGGAGGTGCTGTCGGTCACCTACGGCCTGATCGTCTATCAGGAGCAGGTGCAGAAGGCCGCCCAGATCATCGCGGGCTACTCGCTCGGCGAGGCCGACATCCTCCGCCGCGTCATGGGCAAGAAGAAGCCCGACGAGCTGGCGAAGAACTTCGTCCTCTTCCAGGACGGCGCCCGCAAGAACGGCTACAGCGACGAGGCGATCCAGGCGCTCTGGGACGTGCTGGTCCCCTTCGCCGGCTACGCGTTCAACAAGGCCCACTCCGCCGCGTACGGACTGGTGTCGTACTGGACCGGCTACCTCAAGGCGAACTACCCGGCCGAGTACATGGCCGCGCTGCTCACCTCCGTCAAGGACGACAAGGACAAGTCGGCGGTCTACCTCAACGAGTGCCGCCGCATGGGCATCAAGGTGCTCCCGCCCAACGTCAACGAGTCCGAGTCGAACTTCGCCGCCCAGGGCGACGACGTGATCCTCTTCGGCCTGTCGGCGGTCCGCAACGTCGGCACCAACGTCGTCGAGTCGATCATCAAGTCCCGCAAGGCCAAGGGGAAGTACGCCTCCTTCCCGGACTACCTCGACAAGGTCGAGGCGGTCGTCTGCAACAAGCGCACCACGGAGTCGCTGATCAAGGCCGGCGCCTTCGACTCCATGGGGCACACCCGCAAGGGCCTCACCGCGCAGTACGAGCCGATGATCGACAACGTGGTCGCGGTCAAGCGCAAGGAGGCCGAGGGGCAGTTCGACCTCTTCGGCGGCATGGGCGAGGCGGAGACCAGCGAGCCCGGCTTCGGCCTGGACGTCACCTTCACCGACGACGAGTGGGACAAGACGTACCTGCTCGCCCAGGAGCGGGAGATGCTCGGCCTCTACGTCTCCGACCACCCGCTGTTCGGCCTGGAGCACGTGCTGTCCGACAAGGCCGACGCGGGCATCTCCCAGCTCACCGGCGGCGACTTCGGCGACGGCGCGGTGGTCACCATCGGCGGGATCATCTCGGGCCTCCAGCGCAAGATGACCAAGCAGGGCAACGCCTGGGCGATCGCGACCGTGGAGGACCTCGCGGGCTCCCTGGAGTGCATGTTCTTCCCCGCGACGTACCAGCTCGTCTCGACCCAGCTCGTCGAGGACGCCGTGGTGTTCGTCAAGGGGCGGCTCGACAAGCGCGAGGACGTGCCCCGGCTGGTCGCGATGGAGCTGATGGTCCCCGACCTGTCCAACGCGGGCGCCAACGCGCCCGTGGTGCTCACCATCCCGGCGACGCGCGTGACCCCGCCGATGGTCAGCCGGCTCGGAGAGATCCTCACCCACCACAAGGGCGACAGCGAGGTGCGGATCAAGCTCCAGGGGCCGACGAAGACGACGGTGCTGCGCCTGGACCGGCACCGTGTCAAGCCCGACCCGGCCCTGTTCGGCGACCTGAAGGTCCTCCTCGGACCGTCCTGCCTCGCCGGGTAGGGACTTCCGCCCGAGGTCCCGAAGGGGGCCCGGCGGCCGCTTTCCCCGCGCACGCTCGAGGGGCGCACCCTGTGGTGGGTGCGCCCCTCGTCATCTGCCCGGGCCGCAACGGCCCGTCACGCGGATGTCAGTTGTGGCCGAAGCGCTTCTGCCGGCCCTTGCCCGGGCCTACCTCGCCCGGCACGACCTGCGTGGTGCGCTGCTCGTCGGGCGTCTCCATCGCGGTCGGCTGCGCCGCGCGCTGGGTGTGCTCGGCCCGGGGCTGCTTGCGGTCACGGTTCTTGTTCTTGGCCATGGTGGTGCCTCCTGTGGGGGACTAGGGGCCAGGGCCGGAACCAGATTCACACAGCCGGATGACACACGCATGTCGGACAATTACCGTGTGTGACCAGGGTGGTCGGGGGAGGAAGTGTGGAAACGCCACGCCGAAGATCGAGTTCGGGCCGTTAACCCCGGCGAGGTCGGGCAGACTCGAAGCAAGCCCGAAGCAAACCTCCCGGAAAGAGGGTGGACCGCGTGGACCGCTGCATCGTCCTGGTGGACGCCGGGTATCTGCTGGGGGCCGCCGCGAGTCTCCTCGCCGGGGAGCCCTCGCGGTCCCGCATCACCGTGGACCACGCGGCCCTCATCCAGGGCCTGCGCGACCGCGCCGAGAACGACACGCGGCAGCCGCTGCTGCGCATCTACTGGTTCGACGGCGCCCCCGACCGCGTGCCGCAGCCCGAGCACCGGCGCCTGCGCGTGATGCCCCGGGTCACCGTCCGGCTCGGCGCGCTGACCCGCAGCGACGGCCGCTGGGCGCAGAAGGGCGTCGACGCGGCGATGCACGCCGAACTGACCGAACTCGCCCGCAACCGCGCCTGTTCCGACATCGTCCTGGTCACCGGTGACGGCGATCTGCTGCCCGGCATGATGGCCGCGAAGGAACACGGCGTCGCCGTCCACCTGTGGGCGGTGCAGGCCGCCGACGGCGACTACAACCAGTCCGAGGACCTGGTCGCCGAGGCCGACGAACGCCGGGTGCTGGACCGGGCGTGGATCACCCGGGCCGTACGGGCCAAGGAACTCGCCGGAGTGTGCGCGCCGCCGCCCGTGCCGCGCCCGGAGATCGCCGCGATCCTCTCCGCCCCGCTGCCGGACTCCGCGCTCGGCGCGGCCGCCGAACGCACCGCGCAGGAACCGCGCCACCCGGCCTCCGCGCACAACGGCACCGCGGAGCGGACGTCCACGGCGAAGGGCGTCCCCACCCCGAAGGACCTGGCGGCCCTGCGCGGCCCGGGCGCCCAGCAGCCCCAGCAGCCGTCCTCCGCGACGCTGCGCTGGTCCTCCGACAAGGGCTGGGTCGACCGGCCCGCCGCCGAACCGCCCGAGGCCGCCTCCATGCCGACGCTGGCCCAGCTGACCACGGCGGAGCAGCGATGGGCCGACCGCGAGGAGGACATCACCACCGTCGGCGGTGACCCCTTCGAGGTGGGGCAGGTCTTCGCCCGGCGCTGGGTGGAGCGGCTCGGCGACCAGAGCCACATCCAGAAACTGTCCGGCATGTACCCCCGCATCCCGCACCGCGTCGACGGGGAGCTGCTCCGCTACGCGGCCCGCTTCGGCCTCCTCGCCCACAAGGACGACCAGATCGACGAGCGTGACCGCTACGCCATCCGGGCGGGCTTCTGGCGCGAGCTCGACCTGCGCACGGGCACCGAACGGGCGCCCGCCGGGGAGTGACCGGCGCCCGCCCGGCCGGTTCCGGTCAGCCCTGGTCGCCGAGCTCGGTGAAGAGGGTCAGCTGGAGGGCGCCCGGCGCTTCCAGCCGGGCGTTCAGGGAGTTCCAGGGGGTGCGGGTCGGTTCGGCGACCACCTCCGCTCCGGCGGCGGCCAGCTTCGCCGTGGTGGCGGCGGAGTCGTCCACCTGGAAGGCGACCCGGACGTGACCGGCCACCCGGCGCCCCACCTCGACCTCGTCGATGAAGGCGGCGTGGTGGGGATCGGTCAGCTCCAGGGTGGCCCGGCCCGCGTCGAGGATGGTGACGTGGCCGTCGGGTGACGAGAACGCCGCGCGCTCGGTCAGTCCTAGGACGTCGCGGTAGAAGCGCAGCGCGGCGTCGTAGTCGTCGGCGGTGACCACCAGGCGCAGCTCGCGGACGGCGGGTTCGTCGGTCATCTCGGCTCCTGCGGGATCATCGGGTGCGCGACCGGTGAACACGGTGAGCCACCGGATGATTCCCCGGAGTCCGCCGGTCGCGGCCGTGGTGTCCGGTGCGTCCGGTGCGTCCCCCTCCGGCGGGCGCGGCGCAAGGGCGACCCGAGGACGGGCAGGGGTTCCCGACCCCGTAGGCTCGTCCCTTGTGAATACGCGCGCGGCACAGGGATCCCGGCACGGCGGCGATGTCGTGTGCGCGGTGCGCGGGCTGACCAAGACCTATCCCGCGGTGCGCGGCCGGCGCGGGGTTCCCGCGACGCCCGAGGTCCGGGCCACCGACGACGTGGCGCTCGACATCCGGCGCGGTGAGATCTTCGGCCTGCTCGGGCCGAACGGCGCCGGCAAGTCCACCCTCGTGCGCCAGCTGACCGGACTGATGCGGCCCGACCGCGGCAGCGTCGGCATCCTCGGTCACGACATCGTGCGCCACCCCGAGCGGGCCTCGCGCATCCTCGCCTACCTCGGCCAGGAGTCCACCGCCCTCGACGACCTCACCGTGTCCCTCGCCGCCGAGACCACCGGCCGGCTGCGCGGCCTCGACGCACGCCGGGCACGGGCCGAACGGGACGACGTCCTGGACGAACTGGGGCTCGCCCCGCTCGCCGGGCGCCCGCTGCGCAAGCTCTCCGGCGGCCAGCGCAGACTCGCCTGCTTCGCCGCCGCGCTGGTGGGGCGGCGGCCGCTGCTGGTGCTCGACGAGCCCACCACCGGCATGGACCCGGTGGCCCGGCGCGCGGTGTGGTCCGCCGTGGACCGGCGCCGCGCCGAGCACGGCGCGACCGTCCTGCTGGTCACCCACAACGTCATCGAGGCCGAGACCGTCCTCGACCGTGTCGCGGTGCTCGACCGCGGCCGGGTCATCGCCTGCGACACCCCGTCCGGGCTGAAGGAACAGGTCGCCGGCGAGGTCCGGGTCGACCTGGTGTGGCGCGAGGCCGCGCCGCTCCACGTGCCCGAGGTCGCCGCGCTGCGCGACCGCGTCGTCGAGTCCGGCCGCCGCTGGACCCTGCGGCTGGCGCCCGAGGAGGCCCGTACGGTCGTCGCCACGGTCACCGGCGGTGCCGCCTTCGCCGCCCTGGACGACTTCACGCTGGCCACGCCCAGCCTGGAGGACGTCTATCTGGCGCTCGGCGGTGCCGTACGACAGGGACTGGTGAAGGCGTGAGCACACGGGCCGTGTCATCCGTACGGAACGGGGCGGGTGCCCGCGCGCATCCGGGCGAAGCTCCGAGCGAAGGAGAGCAGCACGACGTGAGTGTCGTACCCGCCGATGTCCTGCCGGGCGGTGCCCTGACCGCGGGGGCGGCCGCGCCGGAAACGGCCGAGCTCGGCCCCCGGGCGCGGCTGTGGCCGTCGCTGGCGGCCGTGTACCGGGCGCAGCTGTCCCGGGCCCGGGTCGCGCGGATCCCGCTGCTGTTCGTGGCGACCTTCCAGTCGGTCGGCATCATGATCCTGATGCGCGGCGTCGTGGACGGCGGCGGTGAGGCGCGGGCCGTGGTCGCCGGCTCGGCGGTGCTGGTCGTCGCGTTCGTCGCGCTGAACCTCCTTGCCCAGTACTTCGGCCAGCTGCGGGCCGGCGGCGGACTCGACCACTACGCGACCCTGCCGGTGCCACCGGCGGCGGTGGTGCTGGGCGCGGCCGGCGCGTACGCCTCGTTCACCGTGCCGGGCACCGTCGTGACCGCCGTCTTCGGCTGCGCGCTGTTCGGGCTGCCGCTGGCGCACCTGTGGGTGCTGATCGCGGTGATCCCCCTCGCGGGCGCCGCGCTCGCCGGGCTCGGAGCGGCGCTCGGCCTGCTCGCGCCCCGGCCGGAACTGGCCACGCTCCTCGGCCAGCTCGGCATGTCCGCGGCGCTGCTGCTGGGCGTGCTTCCCCCGGAGCGGATGCCGGAGGTGGTGCGTCTCGCCCGCGACCTGCTGCCGTCGACGTACGGCGTCGAGGCCTTCGCGCGGACCTTCGCGCCGCACCCCGACTGGGCCCTCGTGCTCGGTGACCTCGCCGTGTGCGGGGTCGTCGGAGTGCTCTCGCTGGCGGTGGCGACCTGGGCGTACCGCAGGGCGGCCGTCCGGTGACGCGCCGCACGGCCGGGCCTGGCACGATGGCGGGGTGAGCGCTCCCCTGACACCACCGCCGCCCCCGCACGAGCATTCCGCTCAGGACCCGTGGCAGCCGCCGTCCGGCCCGGCCGCGGAGGCCTCGGCCGGGCACGCCGGGAAGTCCGCGTATCCCCGGAGCGGCTGGTGGGACGACCAGGACGGTCCCGGGATGAAGCGGGAACTGCGGGAGGCCGCGGTGATCCTGGTGGCGGTGGCGCTCGGCGGGCTGCTGCTCGGGGTGATGTGGTGGTGGCTCGCGCCGCGCGTGCCGCTGGTGGGCGAGGTGGCCGGCGACAACTGGGCCGTCTACCTCAAGGACTCCGAGGGCGAGCAGGGTATCGGGGTGGACGGGACGTTCACGCTGCTCGCGCTGGGATTCGGCGCGGTGAGCGCGCTGGTGGTGTTCCTGGTGCGGCGGCGGGGCGGTGTGCCGCTGGTGGTGGCACTGGCGGCGGGCGGGCTGCTCGCCTCGGTACTGGCCTGGCGGCTCGGGGTGTGGCTGGGGCCGGCGCAGGACGTGATGGCGCAGGCCCGCAGCGCGGGCAAGGGCGTCACCTTCGACGCGCCGTTGCAGCTGAGCGCGAAGGGCGCGCTGCTGGCGTGGCCGTTCGCGGGACTGGTGCTGCACCTGGGGCTGACGAGCCTCTTCGGCCCCCGCGACCCGGAGGCCCTCCCGCCGGATCCGCACGTGCCGGGAGCCGGGTCCTAGGTTCCGGGGCCGGGGGCGCGGGGGTGGGCGCGGCGGGCGTACCGCAGGGGGCGTCCCCGCCTGCCCGGTCCGCTCTCGGCTTCGTGCGGGCAGGGATGACCCCGGCGCCCCAAGGGCACGCCTGTCCGCCCGGGCGTGGTGGGCGGGTGCCGCCGGTGGGGCGGAGCGGCGTGATCGGCCGGTGCTCGATCGCTCCCCTGAGCGGTGAGCCGTACGGCCGGTCGCGATCGGATGCCGGTGCGCCACTCGCGAGGGCCCCGAGGGCGGGGTCGTCACGACACGTCCGTGCCCGGCGCCCGTGCGGGGCACGGACGTCGGGCGGTCAGGCGCGTCCGATCGGGGCCAGGACGGCCGAGGTCAGGTCCCTCAGGTCGGCCGGGGAGAGCTCGACCTCCAGGCCGCGCCGGCCGGCCGAGACGCAGATCGTCTCGTGCCGCGCCGCCGATTCGTCCAGCACCGTCGGCAGCCGCTTGCGCTGGCCCAGCGGCGAGATCCCGCCCCGCACGTACCCGGTGGTGCGTTCCGCCAGCGCCGGATCGGCCATCGCCGCCCGCTTCCCGCCGGCCGCCGACGCGAGGGCCTTCAGGTCGAGCTGGCCCGCCACCGGCACCACCGCCACCGTCAGCGCCCCGTCGACGTCCGCCACCAGCGTCTTGAACACCCGGTCCGGTGAGACGCCCATCGCCTCGGCCGCCTCCTCGCCGTAGGAGGGATGGGACGGATCGTGGTCGTAGGAGTGCACGGTGAACGGCACCCCGGCCGCCGTGAGGGCCACCGTCGCGGGCGTTCCCCCCGGCTGCTGCTTCCTGGACTTCTTCGCCATTGCGGCCGTCACCCCGGACAGTCGTACGTCAGTTGAGACTCATCGGGCCGCGCGTCAGCTCCGACGCCGGCAACGACGGCAGATTACGGATGATCGCCGTCTCGGTGCGAAGGAGTTTCAGCTCGTCCCGCAGCCGGGAGGCGGTGTCCGGCGCCTGGAGCAGACGCTGCCGCGTCGGCGTGTCCAGCATCATCGCCGCGGCGACCAGGTAGGAGACCACGCCCGGCTCGTCCGGCAGGTCCGCGCCGGTCGCCAGGGACCGCTCCCGCGCCCCCGCCAGCCGCTTCTGGTACTGGCGGAACGCCCGCAGCACCACCTCCGCCGACGCCCCCGGATCGTCGCCGGGTTCCTCCTCCAGCGGCTCGAGGTCGGCCGTCAGGAACGGCCCCGAGGCGTCGACCGACAGCAGCCGCACCCGGGTCGTCCCCGTCGCCAGCACCTCGAAGGTGCCGTCGGCCCGCTCCCGGATCGTCGCCGCGTCGGCCACGCAGCCCACCTTGTGGAAGGCGCGCAGCGGATCGCCGCCGAAGCCCGCCGCCGGGCCCCGCTCGGGCTCGGCCGTCGGATCGGGCAGTCCGGGAGCCGTCTGCGCCACCTCGTGGCCGTCGCGGATCGCCACGACGGCGAACCGGCGTGGCTCGTCCTCCGGCGTCTTCAGCAGCTCGCGCATCATGGCGCGGTAACGCTCCTCGAAGACGTTGAGCGGGAGCACGAGCCCCGGGAACAGCACCGTGTTCAGGGGGAAGAGCGGGAGCCGGACGGTGGTCACGACGTAAAAGCCTAATGGGCGCCGAAGCGGAGTCGACCGCCCCGCCCGCGGTCCGGACGGTCGGGGAACGGGACGGAGCCGCCGGAACCGGGCCCCCGGGCACCGGACGCGACCAAGGCGCCCACGCCCTGACGCACCTCCAGGAACCGGCCCAGCGGGTCCTCCGCCTCCCGGTCCCAGGGGAACGACGTCGCGTACGGGCCGGTCAGCCGCAGCTGCTCCAGGGCGTCCTGCCAGCGTTCCAGCCGGACCAGGACGTACGTCAGCAGATTGCGCAGCTCGGCCGGCCAGGACTGGTCCGCGGGCAGCCCCGCGGACAGCGCGACGGCGCGGTCGGCCGCGTCCTCCAGCCGTTCGCGCGGCACCTCGGGACCGCAGCCGTCGGTCAGGTAGCCGTACGCCGCCCGCAGCGGCAGCGCCCGCGTGAGCGAGGTCTCCGGCGCGTCCTGGGCGGCCCGGTCGGCGAAGTCGAGGCACTCCCGGTGCGAGCCGTGCCACGAGGACGCCAGGTAGCGCAGGGCCGCCACATGGCAGCCGTAGTGGTGCGGGGCGCGCCGGACGGCCGCCTCCCACAGCTCCTCGACGTAGGTGTGGCCGGCCCGCGCGCCCCGGGCGTGGTCCAGGGCCAGCCGCCAGGGCACCGGGTCGCGGTTGTCCGCCCGCGCGGCGGCCGTGATCAGCGGGCTCACCTCGCGCAGCAGTTCGCCGCGCGCCGGAGAGTCCCAGGCGCGGTCCACCGCCCGCTGCGCGTCCACCACGGTGGCGTCCGGGTCGAGCGGGGCGAGCGCGCGCCAGGTGTCCAGCCACTCCGGGCGCGCCCGGGCGAACGCGGCCAGGCCCCGCACATACCGGTCGCGGTGGTCCCAGGCGCCGGCGCGCCGGGTGGCGGCGAGCAGCTCCGCGGCGGGCCCGTGGTCGCCGTCGGCCGCGCCGACCAGCGCCGGGCCCAGGACGTCGTCGGGCGCGTCGAGCAGCACCTCGTCGTCACCGGGCAGCCGGACGGGGACGGGGGACGCGTCGCCCGTCGACTTTCCTCGCACCCGGGACGTACGGATGAACGCGTGCAGCAGAGCCATGGTGTCGACCATTGAAAGTCCGCAGGTCACAGCGGCGCCAGAGCCCACACGCAAGTCGCGGAAAGTTGTACGGGGATCGGTCAAGGCCCGGTAAAAAGCAGACGGGCCCTCAGGGCGGCCCGGAATTCCGCCGTGTGACCCGTCCCGCGGGTCGCGCGCCGGCGGACTACGTGCGGCGCAGCGTCCGGGTCGCGCCCGCCGCCACCGTCGTCGCCAGGATCCAGCCCAGCAGGACGAACGCGGCCGACAGCCACTGCCAGCCGCCGCGCAGCTGCCAGAAGCCCACCTGCCCCAGGTCGATCACCGGCAGCAGCAGGTCCAGCGCGAACAGGGCCGGGTTCCAGGGTGGGTGCTCACCGCTCTTCAGCGGCGGGTGGTCGGAGTGGGCGAAGGCCAGCGAACCGGCCGCCCACAGCACCGCCATCCACACCGCGGCCCGGCCCGGACGGTATCCGTACGCGACCGTCCAGTCCTGCGCGTAACCCCACAGCTTGGCCGCGAGCGGCAGGCTCTCGCGGCGCCGGCGCTGCTTGGCGAGCAGCACCTCCCGGGCGTCCTCGTCCTCCCCGCCCTCCCGCAGCACGGCGGCCAGCCGCTCGTACGGCTCCGGGTTGTACTCGGCGCTCGCCGCGTCCACCCAGCGCAGCCGCAGCTCCAGCGGGAAAGGACCGCGCGGCACCAGGTTCTCGTAGGTGAAGCCGCCCATGTGCAGCCGGCCGGGGCCCGGCCAGCTGTCCGCCCGGTCCATCAGGTTCACCACCCGCGCACCCGACAGCACCACCCGGCCGCGCGCCGGCCGCTCCCCGAGGAAGCGCAGCTCCGGCGTCTGCACCCGGCGCAGCGACAGCTCCTGCTCGTCGGTGAGGACGAACCGGGCCCCCTCGAAGTCGACCGCGTCCCCGAACCGCCCGTCGTCCAGCCGTATCCCGCCCCGGCACTCGAAGCGCTGGATCCGCGTGCCGCGCGCCGGTGTCATCCCGCTGCGGGCCTGGGCACCGACCCCCGCCGGGGTCAGGTACAGCGAGCGCTCCACCGTCAGCTGCGGCGCGTTCAGCGCGAGCCGGGTCTGCGAGTTGCCCAGCCGCGCGCCGCGCAGGCTCAGCGAGACGCCGATCGTCGCGCTGCGCAGGCTCAGCTCGCCGTGCGACTCCAGCATCTCCGCCTGGAGGTCCTGCCCGACGCTCATCCCGTCCGCGGCGATCGAGCGGCCGCTGCGGTCCCGGTGCACCACCGCCTGGTTGAGCAGCAGATCCGTACCGATCCGCGCGTCGGTCAGGCGTATGCCGCCCAGGAACCGGCAGCGCGGCAGGTGCAGATCGCCCTCGGTGTGCAGCCGGGCCGCCTCCAGACGGGGCAGGGCGCAGTCGACCATCCGCACGGTCGTGAAGCGGCTCTCCGGCAGCAGCACGTCCCGCTCGAAGCGGCAGCCGCGCAGCTCCCAGTAGGGCACCACCGTGCCACCGGCCAGGTCCAGCACGCCGCTGATCCGCACCCCGACGAGCTTCAGCGACGACACGCGGCCGGCCAGCGCGGGCGGGCCGTGCAGCAGCAGCCAGCACACCACGCGCGCCCGGACGGTCCGCTCCGGACCCCACGGATGCCCGCCGTGCGGATCGTCGACGACCGTGTCGCCGCTGCTCAGGTCGTACACGCTGCCGTTGCGGAAGGCCTGCCACATGCCCGCCTCCGCGGCGGTCAGGTCCTCCGGCGGCTCCGTGCCGCCCGGTCCCACACCGTGGGTCACGGATCTCCCCTCCTCCTCACCTACTCGTCGGTTCGTCCCTTCGTACAACCGGTGATGCCCGGTACGGTGACCTGTTGAACACGGAAAGTGAAGAGGATCTCGCATATGTGCGCGGACCGTCACCGTGAGGGGTCCGTATCAGCCACTGGAACGGGCGGACGGTTCGCGATCCCGGTCTGAGAGAATTGAGCACGTGATCTCACGAATCGATCTGCGCGGCGACGCCCTCCCCGAGGGGGCCGCCCTGCGCGACCTGCTGCCCCGAGCCGACTTCGACGTCGCGGCCGCCCTGGACAAGGTGCGGCCCATCTGCGAGGACGTGCATCATCGGGGCGACGCGGCGCTGATCGACTACGCCGAGCGCTTCGACGGCGTGAGGCTGGAGCAGGTGCGGGTCCCGGCCGCCGCCGTCGAGCGCGCCCTGGAGGAACTCGACCCGGCCGTGCGCGCGGCCCTGGAGGAGTCCATCCGGCGCGCCCGGCTCGTCCACCGCGCGCAGCGCCGCACCACGCACACCACCCAGGTCGTGCCCGGCGGCACGGTCACCGAGAAGTGGGTGCCGGTCGACCGCGTGGGGTTGTACGCGCCGGGCGGCCGCGCCGTCTACCCGTCCTCCGTGATCATGAACGTGGTGCCCGCCCAGGAGGCCGGCGTCCCGTCCCTGGCGCTCGCCTCCCCGGCCCAGGCCGACTTCGGCGGGCTCCCGCACCCGACGATCCTCGCCGCCTGCGCCCTGCTCGGCGTCGACGAGGTCTACGCGGCCGGCGGCGCCACCGCCGTCGCGATGTTCGCCCACGGCACCGAGTCCTGCCCGCCCGCGAACCTGGTGACCGGCCCCGGCAACATCTGGGTCGCCGCCGCCAAGCGCTACTTCACCGGGAAGATCGGCATCGACGCCGAGGCCGGCCCGACCGAGATCGCGATCCTCGCGGACTCCACGGCCGACCCGGTGCACGTCGCCTCCGACCTGATCAGCCAGGCCGAGCACGACCCCCTGGCCGCCGCCGTCCTCGTCACCGACTCCGCGGAACTCGCGGACGCGGTGGAGCGGGAACTGAAGCCGCAGGTCGAGGCGAGCAAGCACACCGAGGAGCGGATCGTCCCGGCCCTGTCCGGCCGCCAGTCCGCGATCGTCCTGGTCGACGGCATCGAGGAGGGACTGCGCGTCGTCGACGCCTACGGCGCCGAGCACCTGGAGATCCAGACCGCCGACGCCGCCGCGGTCGCCGACCGGGTGCGCAACGCGGGCGCGGTCTTCGTCGGCCCCTGGGCGCCGGTCTCCCTCGGCGACTACGCCGCCGGTTCCAACCACGTGCTGCCCACCGGCGGTTGCGCCTGCCACTCCTCGGGCCTGTCCGTGCAGTCCTTCCTGCGCGGCATCCACATCGTCGACTACACCGAGGACGCGCTGGCCGAGGTCGCGCACCACGTGGTGACGCTGGCGGAGGCGGAGGACCTGCCCGCGCACGGCGCGGCGATCAAGGCGAGGTTCGGCTGGAAGGTGCCTGAGAACAAGTGAGCTTCGGAATCGACGACCTCCCCGTTCGGGACGAACTGCGCGGCAAGTCCCCCTACGGCGCGCCCCAGCTGGACGTCCCCGTACGGCTGAACACCAACGAGAACCCCTACCCGCTGCCCGAGCCGCTGGTCGAGCGGATCACCGAGCGGGTCCGCGAGGCCGCCCGGCACCTCAACCGCTACCCCGACCGGGACGCGGTCGAACTGCGCACCGCCCTGGCCGCCTACCTGACGAGGACCGCCGGCCACCCGGTCGCCGTCGGGAACGTCTGGGCGGCCAACGGCTCCAACGAGGTCATCCAGCAACTGCTGCAGACCTTCGGCGGGCCGGGCCGTACCGCGATCGGCTTCGAGCCGTCGTACTCGATGCACGGACTCATCGCGCGCGGCACCGGCACCGGATGGATCTCCGGGCCCCGCAACGAGGACTTCACCATCGACCTCGGCGCGGCCGAGAAGGCGATCGCCGAGCACCGGCCCGACGTCGTCTTCGTCACCACCCCCAACAACCCCACCGGCAACGCGGTCCCCGCGTCCACCGTCGTCGCGCTGTACGAGGCCGCCCAGGCGGCCGGGCCGTCGATGCTCGTCGTGGACGAGGCGTACATCGAGTTCAGCCACGGCGGCTCGCTGCTGCCGCTGCTCGACGGACGACCGAACCTGGTGATCTCCCGCACCATGTCGAAGGCGTTCGGCGCGGCGGGCCTGCGCCTGGGCTACCTGGCCGCGCACCCGGCCGTCGTCGACGCCGTCCAGCTGGTGCGGCTGCCGTACCACCTGTCGGCGGTCACCCAGGCGACCGCGCTGGCCGCCCTGGAACACACCGACACGCTGCTCGGTTACGTCGAGCAGCTGAAGGCCGAGCGCGACCGGCTGGTCGCCGAACTGCGCGCCACCGGCTACGACGTCACCGAGTCCGACGCGAACTTCGTCCAGTTCGGCAGGTTCGAGGACTCCCACGCCGTGTGGCGCCGGATCCTCGACCGGGGCGTCCTGGTCCGGGACAACGGCGTACCGGGATGGCTGCGGGTCACCGCGGGCACCCCGGCCGAGAACGACGCGTTCCTCGACGCGGTACGTGAAATCAAGAAGGAGCAGAGCGCATGAACCGCGTTGGACGCGTGGAACGCACCACCAAGGAAACGTCCGTCCTCGTCGAGATCGACCTCGACGGCACCGGGAAGACCGAGATCTCCACCGGGGTCGGCTTCTACGACCACATGCTCGACCAGATCGGCCGGCACGGTCTGTTCGACCTGACCGTGAAGACCGAGGGCGACCTGCACATCGACTCCCACCACACCATCGAGGACACCGCCCTCGCGCTCGGCGCCGCCTTCAGGCAGGCGCTCGGCGACAAGGTGGGCATCTACCGCTTCGGCAACTGCACGGTCCCGCTGGACGAGTCCCTCGCCCAGGTCACCGTCGACCTGTCCGGCCGCCCCTACCTCGTGCACACCGAGCCCGAGAAGATGGCGCCGATGATCGGCGAGTACGACACGACGATGACCCGGCACATCCTGGAGTCCTTCGTCGCCCAGGCCCAGGTCGCCCTGCACGTGCACGTGCCCTACGGCCGCAACGCGCACCACATCGTGGAGTGCCAGTTCAAGGCCCTCGCCCGCGCCCTGCGCTACGCCTCCGAGCGCGACCCGCGCGCGGCCGGCATCCTGCCCTCCACGAAGGGCGCGCTGTAGACCATGAACGGTCTGTCCACCGTCCTGATCGTCGTCGGCCTGTTCTTCGTCGGCGGGATCATCTCCTTCGTCAAGCAGAAGATGCCCACGAGCCTCGTCGTGCTGCTCTCCATCGGCGCGGTGCTGTGCGTGGGCACGGGCCTTCTGTACCTGGAGGTGTGAGCCCTTGAGCACCACCAAGAAGGTCGTGGTCTTCGACTACGGCTTCGGCAACGTCCGTTCCGCCGAGCGTGCCCTCGCCCGCGCCGGAGCCGACGTCGAGATCACCCGTGACTTCGACGCGGCCATGAACGCCGACGGGCTGCTGGTGCCCGGCGTCGGCGCCTTCGCCGCCTGCATGAAGGGCCTCAAGGAGGCGCGCGGCGACTGGATCGTCGACCGCCGGCTGTCCGGCGGACGTCCGGTGATGGGCATCTGCGTCGGCATGCAGATCCTCTTCGCGCGGGGCATCGAGCACGGCGTGGAGAGCGACGGCCTCGACGAGTGGCCCGGCTCGGTCGAGCCGCTCCAGGCCGACATCGTGCCCCACATGGGCTGGAACACCGTGGACGCCCCGGCCGGCTCCGAGCTGTTCGCCGGCCTCGACGCCGACGCCCGCTTCTACTTCGTGCACTCCTACGCCGTCCACGACTGGAGTCTGGAGACGACGAACCCGGCGATGCGCGCCCCGCTGGTCACCTGGTCCACCCACGGCAAGCCCTTCGTGGCCGCCGTGGAGAACGGCGCCCTGTGGGCGACCCAGTTCCACCCCGAGAAGTCCGGCGACGCCGGTGCCCAGCTCCTCACCAACTGGATCGGAACCCTGTAGAGACATGGCCAAGCTCGAACTCCTCCCCGCCGTCGACGTCCGCGACGGCCAGGCCGTCCGCCTCGTGCACGGCGAGTCCGGGACGGAAACGTCCTACGGCTCCCCCCTGGAGGCGGCGCTCGCCTGGCAGCGCTCCGGCGCCGAATGGCTGCACCTGGTCGACCTCGACGCCGCGTTCGGCACCGGCGACAACCGCGCGCTGATCGCCGAGGTGGCCGGGGCGATGGACATCAAGGTGGAACTGTCCGGCGGCATCCGCGACGACGACACCCTCGCCGCCGCCCTCGCCACCGGCTGCACCCGCGTCAACCTGGGCACCGCCGCCCTGGAGACCCCCGAGTGGGTCGCCAGGATCATCGCCGAGCACGGCGACAGGATCGCCGTCGGGCTCGACGTACGCGGCACCACCCTGCGCGGCCGCGGCTGGACCCGCGACGGCGGCGACCTCTACGAGACGCTGGAGCGCCTCGACAAGGAGGGCTGCGCCCGCTACGTCGTCACCGACATCGCCAAGGACGGCACCCTCCAGGGCCCCAACCTGGAGCTGCTGAGGAACGTCTGCGCCGCCACCGACCGCCCGGTCGTCGCCTCCGGCGGCGTCTCCTCCCTGGACGACCTGCGGGCCATCGCCGAGCTCGTCCCGCTGGGCGTCGAGGGCTCCATCGTCGGCAAGGCCCTGTACGCCAAGGCGTTCACCCTGGAAGAGGCCCTGGAGGCTGTGTCCCGATGACGTTCGATGCCGTACGGCGCGTGCAGAGCCAGAACCCCTGGGAGGAGACCCTCGGTTCCGCGCGCGCCGTGGCGGCGGGCGACCGCGTCCTGGTGGCCGGCACGACCGCGTTCCGGGGCGACGTGCTGTACGGGGAGGGCGACCCCTACGAGCAGGCCAAGGTGGCCTTCACCAACGCGCTGGAGGCGATCGGGGAGTTCGGGCTCGGCATCGGGTCCGTGATCCGCACCCGCATGCACCTCGCCCACGTGCGGGACGTCGACGCCGCCGGGCGCGCGCACAAGGAACTGTTCGACGCGGTGCGCCCGGTCACCACCCTGCTGGTGGTCGAGGGCTTCGTCGACTCGCGCGTACTGGTCTCAGTGGAACTCGAAGCATTCAGAGGAGCCGTGGATTCATGACCCTGGCGGTCCGAGTCATCCCCTGCCTGGACGTGGACAACGGCCGGGTCGTCAAGGGTGTCAACTTCCAGAACCTGCGCGACGCGGGCGACCCCGTCGAGATGGCCAAGGTGTACGACGCCGAGGGCGCCGACGAGTTGACGTTCCTCGACATCACCGCCTCGTCCGGCAACCGCGAGACGACCTACGACGTGGTGCGCCGCACCGCCGAGCAGGTGTTCATCCCGCTGACGGTGGGCGGCGGTGTCCGCACCACCGAGGACGTGGACCGGCTGCTGCGCGCGGGCGCCGACAAGGTCGGCGTCAACACCGCGGCCATCGCCCGGCCCGACCTCATCCGTGAGATCGCCGAGCGCTTCGGCCGGCAGGTCCTGGTGCTGTCCGTGGACGCCCGGCGCACGGAGTCCGGGTCCTTCGAGGTCACCACGCACGGCGGCCGCCGGGGCACCGGCATCGACGCCGTGGAGTGGGCGCACCGCGCCGCCGAACTCGGCGCGGGCGAGATCCTGCTGAACTCCATGGACGCCGACGGCACCAAGGACGGCTACGACCTGGAGATGATCGCCGCCGTCCGGAGGCACGTCACGGTGCCGGTGATCGCCTCCGGCGGCGCCGGGAAGCTCGGCGACTTCCCGCCCGCCGTCGAGGCGGGCGCGGACGCCGTCCTCGCCGCCTCCGTCTTCCACTTCGGCGATCTGCGCATCGGCCAGGTCAAGGACACGCTGCGGGGCGCAGGCCACCCGGTGCGCTGAGGCTCAGCCCTTCGGCTGGGCGAGCTGGATCAGGTTGCCGACCGTGTCGTCGAGCACCGCGGCGATCACCGGGCCCTGCTCCCGCGGGTCCTCGACGAAGTGGACGCCCTCCCCGCGCAGCCGCTCGTACTCCGCGCGGAGGTCGTCCACCGAGAACACCATCGCCGGCAGCCCCGCCTCCCGCACGGCCCGGCGGTACGGCTCGGCGATGGGGCCCTGGCCCGGCTCCAGCAGGAGCTCCAGGTCCCGCTGGGCGCCCCCGCGGGCGCCCACGGTGACGAACAGCGTCCCGTCGCCGAGGTCCATGTGGGTACGCGTCTCGAAGCCGAGGACACCGGTGTAGAAGGCGTGCGCCTTCGCCACGTCGTCGACGTACACACTGGTCATGGCCACTTTGATCACGAGGTGCGCCTTTCGGGTGCGGATCAGATGCCGAGCTGTTTGGTCTCGCGCAGCTTCGCGATCGCGTCCTCGTCGCCCTCCAGTCCGACCTTGGCCGCGCTCTGCCGGCCGTAGGCGAACAGCACCAGTTCGGACGGCTCCCCGGTCACCGTGACCACGGGCGTGCCGCGGTGCGCCACCACCGTCCGGCCGTCCGGGCGGCGCAGCACCAGCCCCGTCGGAACCCCGCGCCCCATCAGACGCGCCGAGCGCTCCAGCCGCGACCACAGGGCGTCCTGGAACACGGGATCCAGTTCGCGCGGCGTCCACTCCGGCTGGGCCCGGCGGACGTCCTCGGTGTGGACGTAGAACTCGACGATGTTCGACAGCTCGTCGACCTGCTTGAGCGAGAAGGGCGAGAAACGCGGGGGACCGGTCCGGATGAGCTGGATCAGCTCCTCGTAGGGCTTGGCGGCGAACTCCGCCATCACCCGCTCCAGACGCGACGCGAGCTGCTTGACCAGCATGCCGCCGGCCGCGTCGGGGCGGCGCTCCCGCACCACCACGTGGGCGGCGAGGTCCCGGGTCGTCCAGCCCTCGCACAGGGTGGGGGCCTCGGGGCCCGTGGTCTCCAGCAGATCGGCCAGAAGGAGTCGTTCACGCTTCGCATGGGTCGACATGCCAGCCAGCCTACGGCCGGCCGGCACGTCCGCCCACCCGGTACCCGGCCACCGCACCTCGACGGGTGGCCCGAGCGACACCGTTCCCAATCGGTGGACGACTGCGCGGGCGCACCCGGCCCTCGCGGCACAATGGTCCGCATGACCAGCACGCCCGCCCGTCGCCCGGCCACCCCTCCTCACCAGGACGCCGCGCGCCCCGGTGCTCCCGCCGGCGGCCTCGACCCGGAGATCGCCGCGCGGCTCAAGCGCAGCCCGGACGGCCTCCTGCCCGCCATCGCCCAGCAGTACGACACCGGTGAGGTGCTGATGCTGGGCTGGATGGACGACGAGGCGCTGCACCGCACGCTCACCACCGGCCGCTGCACCTACTGGTCGCGCAGCCGCCGGGAGTACTGGGTCAAGGGCGACACCTCCGGCCACTTCCAGTGGGTGAAGTCGGTCGCCCTGGACTGCGACGCGGACACCGTGCTGGTCAAGGTCGACCAGGTCGGCGCGGCCTGCCACACCGGGGCCCGCACCTGCTTCGACGCCGACGTGCTGGTGGCGGGCGTCCCCGCCGCGGATCAGTAGGGTCGGCCGGTATGGACCTCGAGACGTTCCGCAAGCTCGCCACCGACCGCCGGGTCGTCCCGGTGACCCGCAAGCTCCTCGCCGACGGCGACACCCCGGTCGCGCTCTACCGCAAGCTCGCCGGCGAACGCCCCGGCACGTTCCTGCTGGAGTCGGCGGAGAACGGGCGGTCCTGGTCCCGCTACTCCTTCGTCGGCGTCCGCAGCGCCGCCACCCTCACCGAACGCGACGGACAGGCCCACTGGGAGGGCACCCCGCCCGTCGGCGTCCCCGTCGACGGCGACCCGCTCGGCGCCCTGCGCGCCACCCTCCAGGCCCTGCACACCCCGCGCGACCTCACCCACGACCTCGGCCTGCCGCCCTTCACCGGCGGCATGGTCGGCTACCTCGGCTACGACATCGTGCGCCGCCTGGAGAGGATCGGCCCCGGCGAACGGGACGACCTGCGACTCCCCGAGCTGACCATGCTGCTCACCAGCGACCTCGCCGTCATGGACCACTGGGAGGGATCCGTCTGGCTGATCGCCAACGCGATCAACCACAACGACCTGGAGACCGGCGTCGACGAGGCGTACGCCGACGCCGTGGCCCGCCTCGACGCCATGGAGGCCGACCTGACCCGCGCGGTGGCGCAGCCCCCGGCCGTGCTGCCCCCGTCCGAACTGCCCGGGTACACCGCGCGGTGGGGCGGCCCCGACTTCCGGAAGGCCGTGGAGGACGTCAAGGAACGCATCCGCGCCGGGGAGGCCTTCCAGGTCGTCCCCTCCCAGCGGTTCGAGACCCCGTGCACGGCGAGCGCCCTCGACGTCTACCGGGTACTGCGCGCCACCAACCCGTCCCCGTACATGTACCTGTTCCGCTTCGACGGCTTCGACGTCGCCGGTTCGTCCCCCGAGGCGCTGGTGAAGGTCGAGGACGGGCAGGCCATGCTCCACCCCATCGCCGGCACCCGGCACCGCGGCGCCACCCCGCAGGAGGACCAGGCCCTCGCCGACGAACTCCTCGCCGACCCCAAGGAGCGGGCCGAGCACCTCATGCTCGTCGACCTGGGCCGCAACGACCTCGGACGGGTCTGCGAACCCGGCTCGGTCGAGGTCGTCGACTTCATGTCCATCGAGCGCTACTCGCACGTCATGCACATCGTCTCCACGGTCACCGGCCGGGTCACCGGCGACCGCACCGCCTTCGACGTGCTCACCGCCTGCTTCCCGGCCGGCACGCTCTCCGGCGCGCCCAAGCCCCGCGCGATGCAGATCATCGACGAACTCGAACCGTCCCGGCGCGGACTGTACGGCGGCTGCGTCGGCTACCTCGACTTCGCCGGGGACTCCGACACCGCCATCGCCATCCGCACCGCCCTGCTGCGGGACGGAACCGCCTACGTCCAGGCCGGGGCCGGGATCGTCGCCGACTCCGACCCGGTCGCCGAGGACACCGAGTGCCGCAACAAGGCGGCGGCGGTGCTGCGCGCGGTGCACACGGCGAACCGGCTGCGGCCGGCCTGAGACGTCCGGGACGAACCCCCGGCTGTCGGTTCGCCCGGGGTTCAGGCGATAGTGGAGGGCGTGACTGCCGTACCCACCCCCCGTCCCGAGGCCGCCGGCTCCGCCCGGACCAGCCGCCTCACCCTCGCCGTCGCCCTGCTGTCCGGCGCCCTGGGCGCGGCCGTGGCCCTGCTCGCCTCCCGGCAGCAGTGGTCCGAGGGCACCGTCACGGTGGCCGGAGGCCCCTTCCCGCTGACCGCCCGGGGCAGTGACGTCACCGGCGTCCCGGCCTCCCTGGCCGTCGTGGGCCTGGCCGCGCTCGTCGCCGTGTTCGCCGTCCGCCGGGCCGGCCGCCTCGCCGTCGCCGCGCTGCTCGCCCTCTCCGGGGCGGGCACCATCGCGGCGGCGCTGCTCGGGGCGTCCGACCGGGGGGCGCTGGACGAGCAGGCGGCGAAGGCGTCCGGCGACACGTCGGCGACGGTGGAGGCCCTCAGCCACACGGCGTGGCCGTACGTCGCCGCGGTGGGCGGCGCGCTGCTGCTGGTGGCGGGGCTGCTGGCGCTGCGGTACGGGCGGCTGTGGCCGGCGATGTCCGGGCGCCACGAGCGGGACGGGGCGGCGGCGCGGCCCCGCCGGAAGCAGGCGGCGCGGGTCGACCCGGACCGTCCGGAGGACCTCTGGAAGGCGCTCGACCGGGGCGAGGACCCGACGGGGGCCTGACGGGTCCCCGCGACCGTCCCTCACCCGTCCGGTACCCCCGGTCACCCGGGACGGCCGGGTGCGGGACAATGATGCCGAGCGCCCTGCTCAGACACGTACACAGCAACGAGGAGCATGCAATGGCGGGCAGCAACCACGGTCACACCCCGGCCGCCTGGACCGGTGTCATCATCGCCTTCATCGGTTTCTGCGCCGCGGGCGCGTTCATGGTGATGGACCAGCCGGTGGGCTTCTGGGCGAGCATGGGTGTCGTACTCCTCGGCGGTGTCGTCGGCGCCATCATGCGCTCGATGGGCATGGGCCAGCCGAAGAGCGCCCACCCCGTGCACCGGACCACCGGTGAGGACGCCCCGGCCGCCGCCCGCGGCTGAGTACCGGCCTGCACCCGTGACAGGGGCGGCGCGGCCCGCACGGCGGAGCCCGAACCGCCCCTGACCCGTTCCCGGGGCACAATGCACCCCGTGAACGCCCCCAGCCCCAGCGCGCCCCGCCGCGCCGGCCGGGCGGCCCGGCCGGCCGTCCCCGCCGCGATCCTCGCCGCCGTCGCCGGAGCCTTCGCCTACGTCGGTGCCGTCGACCCCAACGAGCCCGGCCACTACCCCGTCTGTCCGCTGCTGCACCTCACCGGCCTGTACTGCCCCGGCTGCGGCGGACTGCGCAGCGCGCACGCCGTCGCCCACGGCGACCTGCCGGCCGCGCTGCAGGCCAACGCCCTCGCCGTGCTCGCCTATGCGTGCTTCGCCGTGCTGTGGACCGTCTGGGTGGTCCGCGCGGTACGCGGCCGGCCGCCCCTGCGGATCGACCCGCCCCCGGTGCTCCTGTGGTCCCTGGGAGGTTTGCTGCTGGTCTTCACCGTTGTCCGGAACCTGCCGTTCGGCGGCTGGTTGCATCCTTGACCAGCGGGTGAATGTCCAGCTAGTGGACCGTGGAGCGGCCGGATGCGAGGCAAACGCCCTGCTCCGGATACCATCGCAGTGACCACGGAAGACCGACCGCAAGGAAGGGGGCCGCTCGCGTGAGTGTGCTCGACGAGATCATCGACGGAGTCCGTGCCGACCTCGCGGAGCGGCAGGCGCGCGTGAGCCTCGACGAGCTCAAGGAGCGCGCGGCGAAGGCCCCCGCGGCCAAGGACGGCGTGGCGGCCCTGCGCGGCGACGGCGTCAAGGTGATCTGCGAGGTCAAGCGGTCCAGCCCCTCCAAGGGCGCGCTGGCCGCGATCGCCGACCCGGCCGCACTGGCCGCCGACTACGAGGCGGGCGGCGCCGCCGTCATCTCCGTGCTCACCGAGGAGCGCCGCTTCGGCGGCTCGCTGGCCGACCTGGAGGCCGTCCGGGCGCGCGTGGACATCCCCGTGCTCCGCAAGGACTTCATCGTCACCTCGTACCAGCTCTGGGAGGCCCGCGCGTACGGCGCCGACCTCGCGCTGCTGATCGTGGCGGCCCTCGACCAGGCGGCCCTGGAGTCGCTGATCGAGCGCGCCGAGTCGATCGGGCTCACCCCGCTCGTCGAGGTCCACGACGAGGACGAGGTCGAGCGCGCGGTCGACGCCGGCGCCAAGGTCATCGGGGTCAACGCGCGCAACCTCAAGACCCTCGAGGTCGACCGCGGCACCTTCGAACGGGTCGCCCCCGAGATCCCCGCCCACCTGGTCCGGGTCGCCGAGTCCGGCGTCCGCGGCCCGCACGACCTCATCGCCTACGCCAACGCGGGCGCCGACGCCGTCCTGGTCGGCGAGTCCCTCGTCACCGGCAAGGACCCCCGGACGGCCGTCTCCGACTTGGTGGCGGCGGGCGAGCACCCGGCCCTGCGCCACGGCCGCGGCTGAACCGCCGGTAGGCTGACCCCGATGACGATCTCCCGCCTCGCCCGTGGCTGCCGGCCCCGCGGCTGCCGTGCCCCCGCCCGCAGGGTGCACGGCCGCAGGGTCCGCTACGTCATCGGCGACGAACCGGGACAGGTGAACGGGCGGCGATGGCAGCGCGCCCCACAGGGGCGCGGGGCTGTCACGGAACATCCCACTCCGTCGCGCGAGCGCGACCGGCCGCGTACGGCCTGAGGCCGGCCGACCACCCCGCCCCCACGGCGAACAGTGCCCGACACACACTCACCGTGAGGTTCACGCATGCCCAGCACCTTCTTCATCCCCGATCCGGAGGGGCAGGTCCCCAGCGCCGAGGGCTACTTCGGCGCCTTCGGCGGCAAGTTCATCCCCGAAGCCCTCGTCGCGGCGGTCGACGAGGTGGCCGTCGAGTACGACAAGGCCAAGGCCGACCCCGAGTTCGCCCGTGAACTCGACGACCTGCTGGCCCACTACACCGGCCGCCCGAGCGCGCTCACCGAGGTCCCCCGCTTCGCCGCGGAGGCGGGCGGCGCCCGGATCTTCCTCAAGCGCGAGGACCTGAACCACACCGGCTCGCACAAGATCAACAACGTGCTCGGCCAGGCCCTGCTCACCAAGCGCATGGGCAAGACCCGCGTCATCGCCGAGACCGGCGCCGGCCAGCACGGCGTGGCCACCGCCACCGCCTGCGCCCTCTTCGGCCTCGACTGCACGATCTACATGGGCGAGATCGACACGCGGCGCCAGGCCCTGAACGTGGCGCGGATGCGCATGCTCGGCGCCGAGGTCATCGCCGTGAAGTCCGGCAGCCGCACCCTGAAGGACGCCATCAACGAGGCGTTCCGCGACTGGGTCGCCAACGTCGACCGCACCCACTACCTGTTCGGCACCGTCGCCGGCCCGCACCCCTTCCCGGCGATGGTCCGCGACTTCCACCGCGTCATCGGCGTCGAGGCCCGCCGCCAGCTCCTGGAGCGCGCCGGACGGCTGCCCGACGCCGCGATCGCCTGCGTCGGCGGCGGCTCCAACGCCATCGGCCTGTTCCACGCCTTCATCCCGGACGCGGACGTACGCCTCATCGGCTGCGAGCCGGCCGGGCACGGCATCGAGACCGGCGAGCACGCGGCCACCCTCAGCGCCGGCGAGCCCGGCATCCTGCACGGCTCCCGCTCCTACGTCCTCCAGGACGACGAGGGCCAGATCACCGAGCCGTACTCCATCTCGGCCGGACTGGACTACCCGGGCATCGGACCCGAGCACTCCTACCTCAAGGACAGCGGCCGCGGCGAGTACCGCGCGGTGACCGACGACGCCGCCATGCGGGCCCTGCGCCTGCTGTCGCGCACCGAGGGCATCATCCCCGCCATCGAGTCCGCCCACGCCCTCGCCGGCGCCCTGGAGGTCGGCAGGGAACTGGGCCCGGACGGGCTGATCCTCGTCAACCTGTCCGGCCGCGGTGACAAGGACATGGACACCGCCGCCCGCTACTTCGGGCTGTACGACACCGACGCCGAGGTCGCCGCCGACGAGGCCGGCACCGCCGAGATCGAGGGGGACGCCAAGTGAGCGGCAACGTGCGACTGCTGGACGACACCCTCGCCGCGGCGAAGGCCGAGGGCCGCTCCGCCCTCATCGCCTACCTCCCGGCCGGGTTCCCGACCGTGGACGGCGGCATCGAGGCGGTCAAGGCCGCCCTGGAGGGCGGCGCCGACGTCGTCGAGGTGGGCCTGCCGCACAGCGACCCGGTCCTGGACGGCCCGGTCATCCAGACCGCCGACGACATCGCCCTGCGCGGCGGGGTGCGGATCGCGGACGTACTGCGCACGGTCCGCGAGGCGCACGCGGCCACCGGCAAGCCGATCCTCGTCATGACCTACTGGAACCCCGTCGACCGCTACGGCGTCGAACGGTTCACCGCCGAGCTCGCCGAGGCGGGCGGCGCCGGCTGCATCCTGCCCGACCTGCCCGTGCAGGAGTCGGGACCGTGGCGGGAGCACGCGGAGAAGCACGGGCTCGCCACGGTCTTCGTGGTCGCGCCCAGCAGCAGGGACGAGCGGCTCGCCGAGATCACCGCGGCCGGCAGCGGCTTCGTCTACGCCGCCTCCCTGATGGGCGTCACCGGCACCCGCGAGTCGGTCGGCGCGCAGGCCGAGGACCTGGTGCGGCGCACCCGCGCCACCACCGGCATCCCCGTCTGCGTCGGCCTGGGCGTCTCCAACCCCGCCCAGGCGGCCGAGGTCGCCCGCTTCGCCGACGGGGTGATCGTCGGCTCGGCCTTCGTCAAGCGGATGCTGGACGCCCCCGACGACGCGGCCGGCGTCGAGGCCGTCCGCGCGCTCGCCGGCGACCTCGCCAAGGGCGTACGCGGACGGGCGTGACCGGGCGGGGACCACGCGAGTAGTCGTACGAGTCCCTCGTACGGGTGGACCTGGGACCGGGGAGGCGCTGAGCGCCTCCCCGGTTCGTTCTGCGGGGTGTGAGCGAGAAGAACCGTGAGGGAAAGCGCACCGCCCGGGAGCGGCTGGCGGTCGAGCGCGAGAAGCAGAAGGCGGCGGAGAAGCGGCGCCGCGCCCTGATCGTGGGCGCGAGCGTGGTCTGTGTCCTGGGGCTCGCGGCGGTGATCGGGGTCGTCGCGGCCAACTCCGGGGGTGACGACGGCGAGAGCGCGTCGTCGGGCCCGGTCGTGGCGCCCTCCGGCGCCCTCGGCAAGGACGGCACCGCCATCCCGGTCGGCGAGCCGGGCGCCAAGGCGACGCTCACGGTGTGGGAGGACTTCCGCTGCCCGGCCTGCAAGTCCTTCGAGGAGGCCTACAGCCCCACCATCCACGAGCTGACCGACGCCGGCCGGCTCAAGGTGGAGTACCACCTGGTCACGCTGATCGACGGCGCGCTGGGCGGCACCGGCTCCCGCGCCTCGGCCAACGCCGCGGCCTGCGCCCAGGACGCCGGGAAGTTCACCGCGTACCACGACGTGCTGTTCCGCAACCAGCCGCTGGAGCGCGACGACACCTTCGCCGACAACGACAAGCTGATCGACCTGGCCGGCAAGGTCGACGGCCTCGACACCCCCGCCTTCCGCTCCTGCGTCGAGGACGGCACGCACAACAGCTGGGTCGTCAAGTCCAACGACGCGTTCCAGAAGGGCGGCTTCGGCGGCACGCCCACCGTGCTCCTCGACGGCAAGAACATCTACCAGGACAACTCGATGACCCCGCAGAAGCTGAAGCAGATGGTGCAGGACGCCAACAAGGGCTAGCGCCGACTCCCCGGGGAATCCGGGGGTTCCTGTTATGGAGCCGTTGCCGGGCCGCCCGCCGCACGGCCGGTCCGGCACGGTAGCGTCGACCTTGCCATGGAACTTGCCTACATTCCCAGCCCGTCGAGCGGGGTGCTGTACCTCGGCCCCGTTCCGCTGCGCGGCTACGCGTTCTGCATCATCATCGGCGTCTTCGTTGCCGTCTGGCTCGGCAACAAGCGCTGGGTCGCCCGGGGCGGGCGGGCCGGCACGGTGGCCGACATCGCTGTCTGGGCGGTGCCCTTCGGCCTGATCGGCGGCCGGCTGTACCACGTGATCACGGACTACCAGCTGTACTTCAGCGAGGGCCGTGACTGGGTGGACGCCTTCAAGATCTGGGAGGGCGGCCTCGGCATCTGGGGCGCGATCGCCTTCGGTGCGCTGGGCGCCTGGATCGGCTGCCGCCGCCGGGGCATCCCGCTGCCCGCCTACGCCGACGCCGTGGCGCCGGGCATCGCCTTCGCGCAGGCGATCGGCCGCTGGGGCAACTGGTTCAACCAGGAGCTGTACGGGCGGGCCACGGACCTGCCGTGGGCGGTGGAGATCACCTCCTCCTCCGACGGGCGGGTCCCGGGTACGTACCACCCGACGTTCCTGTACGAGTCGCTGTGGTGCATCGGTGTGGCGGTGCTCGTGATCTGGGCCGACCGGCGCTTCAAGCTCGGGCACGGGCGGGCGTTCGCGCTGTACGTCGCCGCGTACTGCGCGGGGCGGTTCTGGATCGAGTACATGCGGGTCGACGAGGCGCACGAGATTCTGGGGCTGCGGCTGAACAACTGGACGTCGGTCCTGGTGTTCCTGCTGGCGGTGCTGTACATCGTGCTGTCGGCCCGGAAGCGGCCGGGGCGGGAGGACGTCGTGGAGCCGGGTGCCTCCGGCGGTGGTGAGGGTGACGGGGCGGCGGGGGCCGGGGCGGGTGCCGGTGAGTCCGAGGGGTCCGAGGACTCGGAGGACAGCAACGGCTCCAAGGACTCCAAGGACTCCAAGGACTCCAAGGACTCCAAGGACTCCAAGGACTCGGAGACCTCCGAGGACACCGGTGACGGTGGAGACGCCGAGGGATCGGGCGGCCTCAAGGAGTCGGAGGACTCGACGGACGGGGCCCGGTCGCTGAAGAAGAGCTGACCGCTCGCTTGTACTGCGCCGAGGGCGCCCGGGGTTTCCGGGCGCCCTCGGTTCTTGCTGGGCGGGGGGTGCGGCGCGGCCCGGCGCCGACGGGGTGCCGTCGCGCCCACCCGTGCCGCCCCAGCGGCACGACTGCCCGCGGAGTGTGTGGAGGGTGGGGGTCGGGCGCGAGCGGTGCGGAGGGTGGGGGTCGGGCGCGGAGGCGATGTGGTGTGGGGGTGCGGAGGGCTGGTGCAGGGGCGGGGGAGGGGTCAGGGGGTGCGGGAGAGGGTCAGGGTGCGGTGGGCTGCCGCTACTACGGCGGTGTCGATGAAGGTGCCGTCGGGGAGGGGTCAGGGGGTGCGGGAGAGGGTCAGGGTGCGGTGGGCTGCCGCTACTACGGCGGTGTCGATGAAGGTGCCGTCGGGGAGGGCCTGGGCGCCCTGCGTCACGGCTGCCGCCTTGAGCACGGTCTCGGCCTGCTCGATCTCCTCCGCCGTGGGGAGGTAGGCCCGCCGGATGGTCGGCAGCTGCCGGGGGTGGATGGCGGCCCGGCCCAGGAAGCCCAGGGCGCGGCCGCGCAGGCAGGAGGCCAGGAGGCCGTCCAGGTCGCGGGTGTCCGGGTGGACGGACTGGGTGGGCGGGGGCAGGCCCGCCGCCCGTGCGGCGACGACCACCCGGGAGCGGGACCAGTCGAGGCCGGAGTCGTCGCGTACCCCCAGGTCGGCGCGGAGGTCCGCCTCCCCGATGGCGATGCCGCGCAGGGAGGGGTGGGCGGTGGCCACCGCGTGGGCGCGCTCGATGCCCAGGGCCGTCTCCAGCAGCGCGTGCAGGGGCGGCACGCCGCCGCGCGCGGAGACCACCCGGCGCGCGACCCGCACGACGTCGGAGGGGGAGGACACCTTGGGCAGCCGCAGACCGGACAGCCCTCGGGCGGGGGCGACGGCCGCGAGGTCGGCGCGGCCCCAGGGACCGGACAGGGCGTTGACGCGGACGTGGACCGGGACGGGCTGGCGATCGCGCAGCAGTTCGGCGGTGGCCGACCGGGCGTAGGCCTTGCGGTCGGGGGCGACCGCGTCCTCCAGGTCGATCACCACCACGTCGGCCCCCGAGGTGAGCGCCTTCGCCACCACGGAGGGCCGGTCGCCGGGCGCGTACAGCCAGGTCAGCGGGAAACCCGTCACAGGGCGCCCTCCGCGCGCAGTTCCGCGAGGTCGGCCGGGGTGAGGCCCAGCTCGGTGAGGACCGCGTCGGTGTCGGCGCCGTGCGGGCGGCCCGCCCAGCGGATCGCGCCGGGAGTGGCGGAGAGCCGGAAGAGGACGTTCTGCATGCGCAGCGGGCCCAGCTCGGGATCGTCGACCGTGGTGATGGTGTCCAGGGCCTGGTACTGGGGGTCGGTCATGACGTCCCGTACGTCCTGGACGGGGGCGACGGCCGCCTCCGCCTTCTCGAAGGCGGCCAGGACGTCGGTACGGGTGTGCCGGGCGATCCAGCCGCCGACCGCCTCGTCGAGGACGTCCGCGTGCCGGGCCCGGTCCTCCCCGCTGGCGAACCAGGGTTCGTCGATCAGGTCGGGGCGGCCCACCAGCACCATCACCCGCTCGGCGATCGACTGGGCCGAGGTGGACACGGCGACCCAGGTGCCGTCGGCGGTGAGGTAGGTGCCGCGGGGGGCGTTGTTCTGGGAGCGGTTGCCGGTGCGCGGCTGGACGTGGCCGAGCTGGTCGTACCAGGTCGGCTGGGGGCCGAGCGCGGTCAGGATCGGTTCGATCAGCGCCATGTCGACGACCTGGCCCTCGCCCGTCCGGTCGCGGGCGGCGAGCGCCGTCATCACCGCGTACGCCGTGGTCAGGCCCGCGATGGAGTCGGCCAGACCGAACGGCGGCAGCGTCGGCGGCGCGTCCGGTTCGCCGGTGATCGCGGCGAAGCCGCTCATCGCCTCGGCGAGGGTGCCGAAGCCCGGACGGTGCGCGTACGGGCCGAACTGGCCGAAGCCGGTGACCCGGGCCATCACCAGGCGGGGGTTGACGGCGGACAGTTCGGGCCAGCCCAGGTCCCACTTCTCCAGGGTGCCGGGGCGGAAGTTCTCGATGACGACGTCGGCGGTACCCGCCAGGCGCAGCAGGGTGGCCCGGCCGCCCGGCGTGGACAGGTCGAGGGTGATGGTGCGCTTGTTGCGGCCGAGCATCTTCCACCACAGGCCGATGCCGTCCTTCGACGGGCCGTGGCCGCGGGAGGGGTCCGGTTTCCTCGGATGCTCGACCTTGACGACGTCCGCGCCGAAGTCGCCGAGCAGGGTCGCGGCGAGGGGGCCGGCGAAGAGGGTGGCGAGGTCCAGGACGCGCAGGCCGGTCAGTGGGGGGTCGGTGGGCGTCATGGGCGGGAGGCCTCCAGGTGGGTCAGTCGGGCCAGGGTGTCGAAGCCGGAGCCGTCGAAGCCGCCTACGGAGGTGGCCAGGCGGTTCTTCAGCGGGGCCGTCCAGCGTTCGGGGAGGGCGTCGGGCCTGCCGGCGAGGAGACCGGCGATGCTGCCGGCGGTCGCGCCGTTGGAGTCGGTGTCCCAGCCGCCGGACACCGCACGGCAGACGGAGCCGGTGAAGTCGCCGTCCGCGTGGGTGAGGGCGGCGGCGATCAGGGCGGTGTTGGGGACGGCGTGCACCCAGTGGTGGGTGGCGGCGTGCGTGGCGTGCAGGGCGTCGACGACGGTGTCGAAGCCGGCGCCCGCGTGCTCGTGGGCCAGGCCGACGGCGTGCCGGACGGCTCGGGCGAGACGGGAGCGGGGCGGGACGACGGTGAGGCCGGCGCGCAGGCACGCGTGGACGTCGTGGTCGCCGGTGGCCGCGGTGGCGATGACGGCCGCCGCGAACATCGCGGCGTAGACGCCGTTGGCGGTGTGGGTGAGCGTCGCGTCGCGGTGGGCCTGTGCGGCGGCGGCCGCCGGGTCGCCGGGATTGGTCCACCCGTGCGCGTCCGCGCGGATGAGGGCGCCGATCCACTCGCGGAAGGGGTTGTGGTGGCGGGCGGTCAGCGGGGGTTCCAGCCCGCTCAGGAGGTTACGGTAGGCGACGCGTTCGGCGGTGAAGGTGCGGCCGGCGGGGAGTTCGTCCAGCCAGACGCGGGCCACGTCGGTCGTGGTGAAGCCGCGGCCGTGACGCCTGAGGAGGAGCAGGGCGAGGAGCGGGTAGTTGAGGTCGTCGTCCTCGGGCATGCCGTCGATGTTCTCGGCGAGGGAGGTGGTCGCGGAGCGGCGGTTCCAAGGGTGTCGGGCGAGCAGGTCCGCGGGGACGCCGCGGGCGGTGAAGTAGGTGGTGAGGGGCCAGTTGCCGGTGGCGCGGGCCAGGGCGCGGATGGCGGGCAGGGGGAGTTTCTCCACCGGTTTGCCCAGCAGACAGCCGGCCGCCCTGCCCAGCCAGGCCGCTTCCAGACGGGAAACATTCACTCCGGCGCGGGAGGGTTCGGTCCTTCCGGGCGGCCAGTCGGGGCACCGGGAGACGATGCCGGACAGGTCCGTGGGCTCGTGCTCCGCCAGCGTGCTGGGGAGATCGGCCAGTTCGTCCAGGAGGTCGCCGGCCAGGAGGCGGAGGCAGGGGGAGGCCGGGGCGGGGGAGGCGCCCGCCGCCAGGGGCGCCTCAAGGCCGCCCGCCGCGCGCCAGCGGGCGGCGACCGCCGAGGGTTCGCGGCCGTCCTGCCGGGCCTGGCGCAGCTCGTGGCCGATCAGGTCCTCCGGCTGGACCCAGGTCAGTCGGAGCACCCCGGGCCTCCCAGTTCCGCGAAGGCCCGCTCGTGGGCGCGACGGCGGTCCACGTCCCGCGCGAAGACCTCGCGGGTCACCCCGGTCAGGGTGACCGCCGGCTCCCACAGGTCGAGGCGGCTGGCCTCCGCCACCGTCTTGGCCCACTCCTCGGGCACGGGCGAACCGAGGGCACCGGACACGGCGCCGGCCATCGTGGCGATGGAGTCGCAGTCGCGGCCGTAGTTCACCGCCCCCAGCACCGCGTGCCGGAAGTCGCCTCCCGCCACCACCAGCATGCCCAGCGCGACCGGGAGTTCCTCGATCGCGTGCAGCCGGGACGGCCGGCGGGCGCCCAGGGACGGGGAGCGGTAGTCCGGGCCCACGGTGTCGTACGGGGCCACCGCCTCCCGCAGCGGACGCAGCGCCGACTCGAAGTCGGAGTGCCGCGCGGCCACCTCGCAGACCTTCTCGATCGCCTCCCGCGTGCCGTCCTTCGCCAGGGCCAGACACGCGGCGACCACCGAGTCCGCCGTCGCGCCCGGGGCGCACGCCGCCGCCACGGCCGCCGCGAACACACCGGCCGCCTCCCTGCCGTACGACGACTGGTGGGCCCCCGCGACGTCCAGCGCCTCGGCGTAGGCGGCGGCCGGGTGGGCGGCGTTGACCAGTCCGACCGGGGCCATGTACATCGCGGCCCCGCAGTTGACGATGTTCCCGGTGCCCGCCTCGCGCGGGTCGACGTGACCGTAGTGCAGGCGGGCCACGAGCCACTTCTCGGCGAGGAAGATCCGGTGCAGCGGGATCGTCTCCGCCTCCAGTTCCGGGATCCAGCGCGGGTTCGTCATCAGGTCCGGGACCAGGTGCGCGGCGACGGCGTAGGCGTCCAGGTGGTCGCGGACCGTCGCGTACACCCGGACCAGCGCGTGGGTCATCAGGGTGTCGTCGGTGACGTGGCCGTCGCCCTTGTGGTACGGCGCGACGGGGCGCGCGGTGCGCCAGGCGTCGCCGTGCCACGGGCCCACCACTCCGTGGACGCGCCCGCCGTGGCGCTCGGTGATCTGCTCGGGGGAGTACCCCTCGACCGGCCCGCCGAGGGCGTCGCCGACGGCCGCCCCGACGAGGGCGCCGGTGATCCGCTCGTCCAGGGGCGGGCCACCGGGGCGGGTGAGGTGCGCTGATGGACTCGTCATGCCGGAATCATCCCCTCCGGTGGGGCGGGATGGGCGGCTTCCAGGAGACCGGCGAGTTCCACCAGGTCCGTTCCGGTGAGCCGGGGAAGGACACAGCCGGAGAGGGTGCGACAGCTGTCCCGCCACGACGCCGGGACCGCCGCGCCGCCGCCCAGCGCGCCGGTGAGGGCGCCGACGAGCGCCGGGGCGGAGTCCGCGACCCGGGACAGACAGACGGCCGCGGGGACCGCCTCCGCGATTCTGCCGCGGGCGGCGGTGGTCAGGGCGAGGGCGACGGGGACGGTCTCGGCGGCGGCGACGCCGTAGCTGTAGACGTGGTCGACGATCTGGTGTTCCAGCGGTGGTACGAGGGCGAAGGCGCTGTCGGCGTCCGCCGCGAGCTGCAGGGCGTGCCGGGCGTTGCGGCCGATCTCCGTGTCCTCGGGCAGCTCGGCGCGGGCCGCGGCCACACAGGCGTCCGGATCCGCGCCGGCCAGGGCCAGGGCGACGGCGGCGGCCATGGCGCGGGCGCCGTGCACGCCGTCGCCGTCCTGGGTGTAGCGGGCGTCGAACTCGGCGAGGTCGGCGGCGGCGCGGGGGTCGCCGGGGTGGGCGACGGCCAGGACGCAGGCGCGTACGCAGGCCGCGTCGTCGAAGAAGTGGGGGTTGTCGTGTCCGGTGGCGGGCGGGCGCAGACCGGTGGCGAGGTTGCCGAGGCCGGCGCGGACGGAGATGCGGGCGCGCAGCGGGAGGACGGCGGACTCCGTCTCGGGGGCGCGGTTCGCCGCGGCGGCGACCTCGCCCGCGACGGTGTTCCAGGTCAGGTCGATGGCGGCGCGGGTGCGGCGTTCGCGGCTGAGGTCGCCGAAGGCGGTCTCGTCGCCGGCGCGGAGCACGGCCTCCGCGGAGAAGGCCGCCCATTCGGCGTCGTCGGAGGGGCCGAGGCGGAGGGGTTCGGAGGGCTGGTTGAGGGCGATCGGGACGGGGAGTGTGGTGGTCGCGTTCTGTTCGGCGAAGGTGTCGAGTTCCCGGGTGAGGCGTCTGGTCCACTCCGGCATGCGCGCGGCGCGGTGGCGGGCGGCGGGCCAGCCGGCGGCGTCGCCCGCGGCGAGGCCGAGGAGGAGGCCCTCGATGCGGGCTGCCTGCGGCGGCTGCGGGCGGGGTTCGGCGTAGGCCTGCGGCGAGTGTGTGGGGAGTCCGGCCTCGGCTGCGCCTTCGGCCCGGGTGTTCCCACCCGCACCACCCGTGCGGGTTTCGGGGTCGGGTGCGGGTGGCCCCTGTGGGGCCTGATCACCATCGGCGGGTGCGGGTGCGGGTGCGGGTGCGGGTGGGGTTTGTGGGGTGGTGGTCTGTGTGGTCATGAGGGGGTCTCCGGGGTCAGGAGGTCCGCGATGGTCAGGACGTGGTGGCCCGCCATGGCCGGCAGGCAGGTGCCCCGGGCCGGGGTGATGGCCGCCGCCCAGGCGGCCGGGACGGCGTCGACACCCTGGGTCGCGCCGGCCAGCGCCCCCGCCACCGCCGCCGTCGTGTCGGCGTCGCGGCCCATGTTGACGGCCGTCAGCACCGCCTGTGCGAAGTCCCCGTCGGCCGCCGCGTACGCGCCGAAGGCGAGGGCGACCGCCTCGGGCGCCAGGTCGGTCCACGGGTAGCCGCCGATCACCACCGCCGCGCGGACCGCGCGTTCGCCGAGGTGGGCCGCGGTCGCGGCGCGGCGCAGACAGCGGGCGGTCCAGGAGTCCTCCGGCACCACCGCCAGCGCCGAGGCGACCACCGCGACCACCGGCGCCCCCGCCATCGCCGCCGCCACGCCCGCCGCGACCGCCTGGCCGCCGTAGATGCCCTCGCCGTCGTGGCTGACCGATCCGTCGACCGCCGCCAGCCGGGCCGCCTCGTCGGGCCGGCCCGCCGCGAACACCCCGTGCGGCGCCGCGCGCATCGCCAGCCCGTCGCTCCAGGCGTGCCGGTGCTGGGCGGAGATGGGCGCGGCCAGTCCGCGGCGCAGGTTCTCCAGCGTGCCGCGTTCGCTGAAGCCGGCCCCGCGGAAGGGTCCCTCGGCGCGGTCCGCGATCCATTCGTGCCAGGCCGCCTCGACGTGCGCGGGGGTGAGGGCGGAGCCGTGCCGGGCCAGCAGCAGGCCGGAGAAGATCGCGTACTCGGTGTCGTCCGTGCCCGCCGGGCGCTCGCTCACGTAGCCCGTGATGCGGCCCCATTTCGCGCGGATCTCGGAGGGCTTCATGTTCTCGGCCGGGGCACCCAGCGCGTCACCGACGGCCAGGCCGAGCAGCGCGCCGCGCGCCCGTTCGCGGCGCCCGAGGGCGTCGCCGGACGCCGGGAGCGAGGGGATGCGGGCGGTCGATGCCATACGCGGCTCTCCTCTCAGGCGCGCCCCGAGAAGGGCGCCGAGCCCTTTGCGGAACTGTCCCCGGTGCGGTGTCCGGCGCAGCCTCACACGCCCCGGTGTCACCCGGTCGGCATCCGCGCACCCCTCCGCACACACCGTCGGGAGAAGCAAAACCGCAGGTTAGCCCAGCCTTTCCTTGCTGGCGGGCGGGACTGGAGCGGCGTAGATTGGGCACCATCAAAGACTAGAACTTGTCCAAAGAAGACGCTCTGGGGGCACAGGCATGGCCATCATCGATACCGAGGCGGCGCTGCACGAGGCGCACCGCGACAACCACACGCACCGCGACGTGAACGGCGGCTGGCTGCGTCCCGCGGTGTTCGGCGCGATGGACGGACTGGTCTCCAACCTCGCCCTCATGACCGGCGTCGCCGGCGGTTCGGTCGCTCAGCAGACCGTCGTCCTCACCGGCCTCGCCGGACTGGCCGCCGGCGCCTTCTCCATGGCGGCCGGCGAATACACCTCCGTCGCCTCCCAGCGCGAGCTGGTCGAGGCCGAACTGGACGTCGAGCGGCGTGAGTTGCGCAAGCACCCGAAGGACGAGGAGGCCGAGCTCGCCGCCCTCTACGAGGCCCGCGGCGTCGAGCCCGAGCTGGCCCGCGAGGTCGCCCGCCAGCTGTCCCGGGACCCCGAGCAGGCCCTGGAGATCCACGCCCGCGAGGAGCTCGGCATCGACCCGGGCGACCTGCCCTCGCCCACCGTGGCCGCCGTCTCCAGCTTCGGCTCCTTCGCGCTGGGCGCCCTGCTGCCCGTGCTGCCGTACCTGCTCGGTGCGAACAGTCTGTGGCCGGCCGTGCTGGTGGCGCTGCTCGGCCTCTTCCTGTGCGGCGCGGTGGTGGCCAAGGTGACGGCGCGCAGCTGGTGGTACAGCGGTCTGCGGCAGCTGGCGCTCGGCGGCGCGGCCGCCGGTGTGACGTACGCCCTCGGCGCGTTGTTCGGAACGGCCGTAGGATGATCCCCCTCGCGCTTATGCGGAGGGCCGCATAAGTAGCCGTAACTCGCTGGTTTCGGTGGCATGACCACTGGGCATGAGCCGTAAGCGCTGTGGGCAACGAGGCCGACAACGTGCCCCGCGGGGCGGGCGAAGGCGCTCTTTCCCGCCACTGACCGACGGACACCGATCTGTCCGGCCCGGTCCTCATGGCTTGCACCACCGGACGCGGAACCCCCGCCGCGTCCGGGTCGGTGTCCGCATGGTGGAACGTAAAATCCCGGTTTCCGAGAACCGCTTCATCATGTAACCTGCACCAGCTTTTGCTTCCCACGCAGAGGGCCAACGTCGTCCCTCGGCACTGCACATGCCACATGACGACGACGGGAGAGCCGATGCGTACGCCGCGCCAGCCGTCCCAGCATTCTCCGAACGACCGCCCGAACTGGTCGTTCATGGATGCTCGCCCTGCCGCGCAGGGCATGTACGACCCCCGCGACGAGCACGACGCCTGCGGCGTCGGTTTCGTCGCCACCCTCACCGGCGAGGCGTCCCACACCCTGGTCGAGCAGGCACTCACCGTTCTGCGCAACCTCGAGCACCGCGGCGCCACCGGCTCCGAGCCGGACTCCGGCGACGGCGCGGGGATCCTCTCCCAGGTGCCGGACGCCTTCTTCCGCGAGGTGGCCGGATTCGACCTGCCGGAGGCCGGCGGCTACGCCGTCGGCATCGCCTTCCTGCCGGAGGCCGGCACCGACGACGCCGTCGCCCGGATCGACGCGATCGCCGCCGCCGAGGGCCTGACCGTCCTCGGCTGGCGCGAGGTGCCGGTCGCGCCCCAGTTGCTCGGCGCCACCGCCCGCTCCACCATGCCCGTCTTCCGGCAGATCTTCGTCAGCGCCGGCGACAGCCGGGGCATCGAGCTCGACCGCAAGGCGTTCGTGCTGCGCAAGCGCGCCGAGCGCGAGGCGGGCGTCTACTTCCCGTCCCTGTCGGCCCGGACGATCGTCTACAAGGGCATGCTGACCACCGGCCAGCTCGAACCCTTCTTCCCGGACCTGTCCGACCGCCGCTTCGGCTCCGCGATCGCCCTGGTGCACTCCCGGTTCTCCACGAACACCTTCCCGTCGTGGCCGCTGGCGCACCCGTACCGGTTCGTCGCGCACAACGGCGAGATCAACACCGTCAAGGGCAACCGCAACTGGATGCGCGCCCGGGAGTCCCAGCTCGCCTCCGACCTGTTCGGCTCCGGCAAGGACCTGGAGCGGATCTTCCCGGTCTGCACCCCCGACGCCTCCGACTCCGCCTCGTTCGACGAGGTGCTGGAACTCCTGCATCTGGGCGGCCGCTCCCTGCCGCACTCCGTGCTGATGATGATCCCGGAGGCGTGGGAGAACCACGACTCCATGGACCCGGCCCGGCGCGCCTTCTACCAGTACCACTCCACGATGATGGAGCCCTGGGACGGCCCCGCCTGCGTCACCTTCACCGACGGCACCCAGGTCGGCGCCGTGCTCGACCGCAACGGCCTGCGCCCCGGCCGCTACTGGGTCACCGACGACGGGCTCGTCGTCCTCGGCTCCGAGGTCGGCGTGCTCGACATCGACCCGGCGAAGGTCGTCCGCAAGGGCCGCCTCCAGCCCGGCCGCATGTTCCTCGTCGACACCGCCGAGCACCGCATCATCGAGGACGACGAGATCAAGGCCGCCCTCGCCGCCGAGAACCCCTACGCGGAGTGGCTCGAGGCGGGCGAGATCGAGCTGTCCGACCTGCCCGAGCGCGAGCACATCGTGCACACCCACGCCTCGGTCACCCGCCGCCAGCAGACCTTCGGCTACACCGAGGAGGAACTGCGCGTCCTCCTCGCGCCGATGGCCAAGGCCGGCGCCGAGCCGATCGGCTCGATGGGCACCGACTCGCCGATCGCCGCGCTCAGCGAGCGTCCGCGGCTGCTCTTCGACTACTTCACCCAGCTGTTCGCCCAGGTCACCAACCCGCCGCTGGACGCGATCCGCGAGGAACTGGTCACCTCCCTGCTCTCCTCGCTGGGCCCGCAGGGCAACCTGCTCGACCCGACGGCCGCCGCGTGCCGCAGCGTCACACTGCCCTTCCCGGTGATCGACAACGACGAGCTGGCCAAGCTCATCCACATCAACGCCGACGGCGACATGCCCGGCTTCAAGGCCGCGACCCTCTCCGGCCTGTACCGGGTCTCCGGCGGCGGTGACGCCCTCGCCGAGCGTATCGAGGCGATCTGCGCCGAGGCCGACGGGGCCATCGAGAACGGCGCCCGCCTCATCGTGCTGTCCGACCGGCACTCCGACGCCGAGCACGCGCCGATCCCGTCGCTGCTGCTCACCGCGGCCGTCCACCACCACCTCATCCGCACCAAGCAGCGCACCCACGTGGGCCTGCTGGTCGAGGCCGGTGACGTCCGCGAGGTCCACCACGTCGCCCTGCTCATCGGGTACGGCGCCGCCGCCGTCAACCCGTACCTGGCGATGGAGTCCGTCGAGGACCTCGTGCGCGCGGGCACCTTCCTGCCCGGCATGGAGCCCGAGAAGGCCATCCGCAACCTGATCCACGCGCTCGGCAAGGGCGTCCTGAAGGTCATGTCCAAGATGGGCATCTCCACGGTCGCCTCCTACCGGGGCGCCCAGGTCTTCGAGGCGGTCGGCCTCGCCGAGGACTTCGTGGAGAAGTACTTCAACGGCACCGCCACCAAGATCGGCGGCGTCGGCATCGACGTGATCGCCAAGGAGGTCGCCGCCCGCCACGCCAAGGCCTACCCGGCCTCCGGCATCGCTCCCGCGCACCGCGCGCTGGAGATCGGCGGCGAGTACCAGTGGCGCCGCGAGGGCGAGCCGCATCTGTTCGACCCGGAGACGGTCTTCCGCCTCCAGCACTCCACGCGCTCCGGCCGCTACGACATCTTCAAGAAGTACACCGACCGGGTCAACGAGCAGTCCGAGCGGCTGATGACGCTGCGCGGGCTCTTCGGCTTCAGGTCCGGCCGGGGACCGATCCCGGTCGACGAGGTCGAGCCGGTCTCCGAGATCGTCAAGCGGTTCTCCACCGGCGCCATGTCGTACGGCTCCATCTCCCAGGAGGCGCACGAGACGCTGGCCATCGCCATGAACCAGCTGGGCGGCAAGTCCAACACCGGTGAAGGCGGCGAGGACCCCGAGCGCCTGTACGACCCGGCCCGCCGCTCCGCCATCAAGCAGGTCGCCTCCGGCCGCTTCGGCGTGACGTCCGAGTACCTGGTCAACGCCGACGACATCCAGATCAAGATGGCCCAGGGCGCCAAGCCCGGCGAGGGCGGCCAGCTGCCCGGCCACAAGGTCTACCCGTGGGTCGCCAGGACCCGCCACAGCACCCCCGGCGTGGGCCTCATCTCCCCGCCGCCGCACCACGACATCTACTCCATCGAGGACCTCGCCCAGCTGATCCACGACCTGAAGAACGCCAACCCCCGGGCGCGCATTCACGTCAAGCTGGTCTCCGAGGTCGGCGTCGGCACCGTCGCGGCGGGTGTCTCCAAGGCCCACGCGGACGTCGTGCTGATCTCCGGCCACGACGGCGGCACCGGTGCCTCCCCGCTCACCTCGCTGAAGCACGCGGGCGGCCCCTGGGAGCTGGGCCTCGCCGAGACCCAGCAGACCCTGCTGCTCAACGGGCTGCGCGACCGGATCGTCGTGCAGACCGACGGCCAGCTCAAGACCGGCCGTGACGTGGTCATCGCCGCCCTGCTCGGCGCCGAGGAGTTCGGCTTCGCCACCGCCCCGCTGGTCGTCTCGGGCTGCGTCATGATGCGCGTCTGCCACCTGGACACCTGCCCGGTCGGCATCGCCACCCAGAACCCGGTGCTGCGCGACCGCTTCACCGGCAAGGCCGAGTACGTCGTGAACTTCTTCCGCTTCATCGCCGAAGAGGTCCGCGAGCTCCTCGCCGAGCTGGGCTTCCGCTCCATCGAGGAGGCCGTCGGCCACGCCGAGGTCCTCGACGTGACCCGCGCGGTCGACCACTGGAAGGCGCAGGGCCTGGAGCTGGAGCCGCTGTTCCACGTGCCCGACCTGCCCGAGGGCGCCGTCCGCCACCGGACCGTCACCCAGGACCACGGCCTGGAGAAGGCCCTCGACAACGAGCTGATCAAGCTCGCCGCCGACGCGCTGTCCGCGGCCGGCGTCGAGGACGCCCAGCCGGTGCGCGCCCGGGTCGCCATCCGCAACATCAACCGCACGGTCGGCACCATGCTCGGCCACGAGGTGACGAAGAAGTTCGGCGGGGCGGGCCTGCCCGACGACACCATCGACATCACCTTCACCGGTTCCGCCGGCCAGTCCTTCGGCGCCTTCGTCCCGCGCGGCATCACGCTGCGCCTGGAGGGCGACGCCAACGACTACGTCGGCAAGGGCCTGTCCGGCGGCCGCATCGTGGTCCGCCCGGACCGCGGCGCCGACCACCTCGCCGAGTACTCCACCATCGCGGGCAACACCATCGCGTACGGCGCGACCGGCGGTGAGCTGTTCCTGCGGGGCCGCACGGGCGAGCGGTTCTGCGTCCGCAACTCCGGTGCGCTGGTCGTCGCCGAGGGCGTGGGCGACCACGGCTGCGAGTACATGACCGGCGGCCACGCGGTGGTCCTCGGCGAGACCGGGCGCAACTTCGCGGCCGGCATGTCCGGCGGCATCGCCTACGTCATCGACCTGGACCGGGACAACGTCAACGCGGGCAACCTGGACGCCGTCCAGGCCCTGGACGACGCCGACCGGCAGTGGCTGCACGACGTGGTCCGCCGGCACCGGGAGGAGACGGGCTCCACCGTCGCCGGGAAGCTGCTCGCCGAGTGGGACACCGCCGTGGAGCGCTTCAGCAAGATCATCCCCCGTACGTACAAGTCAGTGCTCGCCGCCAAGGACGCCGCCGAGCGAGCCGGTCTCTCCGAGACCGAGATCACCGAGAAGATGATGGAGGCGGCGACCCATGGCTGATCCGAAGGGCTTTCTGAACCACGGCCGCGAGGTCGCCAGGTCCCGTCCGGTCCAGGAACGCACCAAGGACTGGAACGAGGTCTACGTCCCCGGCTCCCTGCTGCCGATCATCAGCAAGCAGGCCAGCCGCTGCATGGACTGCGGCATCCCGTTCTGTCACAACGGCTGCCCGCTCGGGAACCTCATCCCCGAGTGGAACGACTACGCCTACCGCGAGGACTGGGGTGCCGCCTCGGAGCGGCTGCACGCCACCAACAACTTCCCGGAGTTCACCGGCCGCCTGTGCCCCGCTCCGTGCGAGTCGGCGTGCGTGCTGGGCATCAACCAGCCGCCGGTCACCATCAAGAACGTCGAGGTCTCGATCATCGACAAGGCGTGGGAGACCGGGGACGTCGCCCCGCAGATCCCCGAGCGCCTGTCCGGCAAGACCGTCGCGGTCGTCGGCTCGGGCCCCGCGGGCCTGGCCGCCGCCCAGCAGCTGACCCGGGCCGGACACACCGTCGCCGTGTACGAGCGCGCCGACCGCATCGGCGGCCTGCTGCGCTACGGCATCCCCGAGTTCAAGATGGAGAAGCGGCACATCAACCGCCGCATCGAGCAGATGCGCGCGGAGGGCACCAAGTTCCGCACCGGCATCGAGATCGGCCGCGACATGCCGGCCACCGCGCTGCGCAAGCGGTACGACGCCGTGGTCCTCGCCGTGGGCGCCACCACCGCGCGCGACCTGCCGGTGCCCGGCCGCGAGCTCAAGGGCATCCACCAGGCCATGGAGTACCTGCCGCTGGCCAACAAGGTGCAGGAGGGCGACTACGTCGCCCCGCCGATCTCCGCCGAGGGCAAGCACGTCGTCGTCATCGGCGGCGGTGACACCGGCGCCGACTGCGTGGGCACCGCCCACCGCCAGGGCGCGGCCTCCGTGACCCAGCTGGAGATCATGCCCCGCCCGGGTGAGGAGCGGAACCCGGTCTCCCAGCCGTGGCCGACCTTCCCCATGCTCTACAAGGTCACGTCCGCCCACGAGGAGGGCGGCGAGCGGGTCTACTCCGTCTCCACCACCCACTTCGAGGGCGACGAGGACGGCAACGTCCAGTGGCTGCACCTGACCGAGGTGGAGTTCGTCGACGGCAAGCTCACGCAGAAGCCGGGCACCGAGCGCAAGATCCCGGCTCAGCTGGTCACCCTCGCCATGGGCTTCACCGGCACCGACCGGGACAACGGCATGGTCGACCAGTTCGGCCTGGACCTCGACGAGCGGGGTAACATCGCCCGCGACGCCGATTTCCAGACCAACGTGCCCGGCGTGTTCGTGGCCGGTGACGCCGGCCGCGGCCAGTCGCTCATCGTGTGGGCGATCGCCGAGGGCCGCTCGGCGGCCCGCGGCTGCGACCGCTTCCTCACGGGGGCGAGCGAGCTGCCGGCCCCGATCCGCCCGACGGACCGCGCGCTGATGGTCTGACGGCCCGACAAGACGTTACGTACAAAGGCGTACGGAACACCGACGGCGCCCGCCCCATCGTCCCCGACCGGACAACGGGGCGGGCGCCGCCACATCTCCCGGGCTCACGCCACCTTGTAGGGCGTCCCGTACATCTCCCACTCCAGCGGGGTCTCGAGGTCCAGGTTCCCCTCGTCGAGGAAGCGGCGCTGGACGGTGACGCGGCTGGTGTCGTGCGTGGGGTGCAGTTCGTTCATGGCCTTGCGGCGGACGTCCAGGAACGCGGCGAGGTACTTCTCCTCGTCACCGCCCCCGGCCGGGGCGTCCGCCCGCTTCAGCGCCGCCGCGCGGATGCCGCCGAAGCTCGTGGCGCCGTCACCGGGGCCGTGGTAGACCATCGCGTCGTAGTAGATGAACTGGCCCAGCGCCGACAGCCCGTCCCGCTCCGCCCGCCGCACCGCCGGGCCGAAGTACTCGGCGTCCCGCTTGGCGTCCTGCGCGGCACGGAACCCCTGCCGCTCCGCCTCCGCCTTCCAGGCCGCGGTGAACCCCGGGTCAAGCCCTTCGTGCGAGTCCGTGCCGTCCACCGCGCGCAGCGCCGGAAGGTAGCGGGCCAGGCCGTTGCCCGGGTGCTCCTCGGTGTACCGCTCGACCAGGGTCAGCAGGTCGTGCGTACCGGTGCAGAAACCGATGATGCCCGCGGTGTAGCCCTGGCCGTCGCCTATGTCCTCGATGTAGCCGTAGGCGCTGCGCCAGTCGAGCGTGCCGTTCTCGGCGGTGGCGACGATCTGCTGCGCGAGTTCCTTCTTGGCGGGGCTGGTCAGCCCCGCCGCTTCCTTCCCGTCGGACGGGGCGGACGAGCAGGCCGCCGCCGCGAGCGCGACGACGGACAGGACCGTGAGCAGGGCGCGTTTCATGGCCCAAGCGTACGGAAAAGAGGGCTCAGACCGCCCCGCCGCCGAGCGCCGCCGCCTTCCCCAGGGCCAGCACGGCCAGCAGCGCCAGCAGCGCGACGCAGGCCGCCGCCTGGATCAGCGCCCGGTGCCTGCCCCGGGGCACGTGGGCGAAGACCAGCGCCACCGCACCGCCGGCCAGCAGCCCGCCCAGGTGCCCCTGCCAGGACGTGAACACCGCGGAGATCACCAGCCACAGCAGCAGCCCGGCCATGAACCGGTTGACCTGGCCCATGTCGGCGCCCACGCGCCGTGCCATCACGTAGTACGCGGCGCCCACACCGAAGATCGCACCGGAGGCGCCGACCACCGCGTCCCCGGGCGCGATCAGCAGCACCAGCACCGAACCGCCCAGCGCGGACAGCAGGTACAGGGCGAGGTAGTGGATCCGGCCGAGCATCGGCTCGACGAGCCGGCCCAGGTTCCACAGCGCCACCGTGTTCATCACGACGTGGAGGATGCCGAACGTGCCCGCGGTGGGCGGCAGATGCAGGAAGGCGCCGGTCAGCAGCCGGTACCACTCACCGGCCGCGACCCCTTCCGGGGTGAAGCCCGCGGGGTACGGATCCATCCACAGGTAGTGCTCGCCGTCCGGCCCGAGCAGCCCCGCGCCCACCATCGCGAACCGGTCCACGATCTCCGGGCGCAGCACCTCCGCCAGATACAGCAGCAGGTTGACGGCGATCAGGACGTACGTCACCACGGGCACCACGGAGACCCGGCCGCCCACCAGGGTGCGGGCCTGCCGCATCGAGCGGACGCCCTCCTTCACGCACTCGGGGCACTGGTGGCCCACGGCCGCCTCCCGCATGCAGTCCGGGCAGATGTACCGCTCGCAGCGGGTGCAGCGGACGTGGCACTCCACCTTCGGATGGCGGTAACAGGTGGTGACGGTGGACTCGGAATCCACGGGCCGGCTCCTCGGGAGGGACGGAAGGGGAAAAGAGCCGGTGATGACGGCGGCGAACAAAATAGCGAACGCCGGCGGACGGCGTGAGGGGCGGGGTACGAGTGCCGTACCGCCGGTTCCGGGACCCGGGGGAGGGGCGACGGCCGCGACCGGTGGTCCGCACCCGGTGGACGGGACCGCGCCCGGTCCGGCCGGCCTCTACGTGTCACACTCCAGCACCGTCCGGCACAGCCCGCACCGCGCCCGCACGCGTCCCTTCACCGGGACCCTGATCCGCTGGTGGCAGGTGGGACAGGGGAACGACACCCGCAGGGGGCCCTCGCCGTCCGCCGTGAAGCGGTACGGCACCTCGTGCCGCACCCCGGCCTCCACCGAGCGGTCCTGGGCGTGCCGCCGGTCCCGCGCGTAGCGCCGCCGCCCCGCCCACCCCGCGGAGCGCAGCGGCGGCTGCTCCCCGTCCCGCCGCGCCAGCGCCATCCCCTTCCCGTACGCCGTGTACGCCTGCGCGCTGGTGAACCACACCGACGGGTCCTCCCCGAACGCCAGCGACCGCTTCGCCAGCACGTACCCGAACTCCTCCGGCGTGAGGTACCCCAGCTTCTGCGACGACGCCCCGTCCTCCCGGAACGCGTCCAGCAGCAGCCACCCCGCGCCCAGGTACGTGGCCGTCGTGTCCGTCAGGATCTCGTTGTCCCGCGTCCCCGGGAACGACAGCCCCAGCCGGTGCAGGTACACATGGGCCACCTCGTGCGCCAGCGCCGCCCCGATGTCCCGCCGGTGCGTGCGGAACCGGTCGTTCAGCTCGATGAAGTACTCCGGACCCGCCGTCAGCTCCACGTTCGCCGCGTGCGTCATCTCACGGAAGCCGACGATCAGCCGCGCGTCCGGCAGCCGGTAGTGCCGCACCATCTCGCGGGCCACCCGCTGCGCCCCCAGGTGCAGGTCGTCCGTGTCGCAGAACGCCACATCGGCGGGCGCCACACTCACCGGGAACGTCCGGACCGTGTCGTACGTCAGCCGCCTGTACAGCGCCGTGACCGCCTCCCGCACCGTCTCCAGATGCGGGTAGCCGTGCTCCACCGGTCCGCCGTTCGCCACGTCGCACCCCCGCGCGCCCAGAACCCGCCTCCACTGTACGGTCCCGCCCCGGACACCGCCGCCCCCGGCGCCACCCGCCCCGTAGGCTGACGCCCCATGACCACCAGCAACACCGCCACGGGCGACGCCGACCCCGCCGTCCGCGAGGAACTCACCCGGCTGCGCGACAGCATCGACAACATCGACGCCGCCGTCGTCCACATGCTCGCCGAACGCTTCAAGTGCACCCAGCAGGTGGGCCGGCTCAAGGCCGAGCACCGGCTGCCGCCCGCCGACCCCGGCCGCGAGGCCCGCCAGATCGCCCGGCTGCGCGCCCTCGCCGAGAACGCCAAACTCGACCCGGCCTTCGCGGAGAAGTTCCTCAACTTCATCATCGCCGAGGTGATCCGGCACCACGAGCGCATCGCCGACGACACGCCCTCGGCGAACGCGGCCACGACCTCCCCCGCCGGGGAGTGACAGAACGGCCCCCGCGGGGCATGCTGCGCTGTGCACCCCTTGTCGGCTGACGGCCACCGTCCGTCAGCGCCGGACAGCCATCCGGTCCCTTACGAGGAGGGACGTGCGCCATGCCGCCCAACGCCCGCATCCTCATCGTCGACGACCACGAGGACACCCTGTACGCCCTGGAGAGCGCCCTCGCCCCGCTGGGTCACCTGCTGGGCCGGGCCACCAGCGGCGACGAGGCCCTCAAACAGCTCCTGCGCGGAAACGTCGGCCTGCTGCTCCTCGACGTCCACATGCCGGGCACCGGCGGCCTGGACGTCGTGCGCTACATGCGGCGCCTGGAGCAGACCCAGCACATCCCCGTCGTCCTGCTCACCGGGTTCGCCCGCGACCGGCAGCTCGGGGCCGCCGCGTACGGCCTCGGCGTCGCCGACCTCGTCGCCAAGCCCGTCGACCCGTGGGCGCTGCGCACCAAGATCCGCCACCTCTACGACGTCCATCAGCGCCGGCTCGCCCTGGAGGCCGAGGTCCGCGCCCTGCGCGCCCGGCTCGACGAACGCAACCCCGCCCCCGCACACCCCGCGCTGCCCCACCCGCACGCGCACATGGCGCCCGGACAGCCCGCGGGGGCGCAGAGCGGGGAGCTCGAACGAGACCGGACATAGGCCGCGAACCCGATCCGCCCCTGTGCCCGGGCCATGGCATCGGGCAGCATGGCCCGCATGTCCGTACTGACGCGCGACGAAGCGCAGAACCGAGCACAGCTCCTCGACGTCCACCGCTACACGATCGACCTCGATCTGACCGCCGGCGACGAGACGTTCGACTCCCGCACCCTGATCAGGTTCGACGCCCGCGCGGACGCGGACACGTTCGTCGAGATCAAGCCCGCCGAGCTGCGCTCCGTCACCCTCGACGGACAGCCCCTCGACCCGGGCACCCTCGACGGCAACCGGCTGCCGCTGAAGAACCTCACCGCCGGCGAACACGAGCTGCGCGTCGAGGCGAGCATGAGCTACTCGCGCACCGGTGAGGGCATGCACCGCTTCACCGACCCCACCGACGGGGAGACCTACGTCTACACGCAGCTCTTCCTCGACGACGTGCAGCGGGTCTTCGCCGCCTTCGACCAGCCCGACCTGAAGGCCGTCTTCGACCTCACCGTCACCGCGCCCGAGGGCTGGAGCGTCCTCGCCAACGGCGTCACCGAGCACACCGGCCGGGGCGTGTGGCGGGCCGCCCCCACCCCGCTGATCTCCACCTACCTCGTCGCCGTCGCCGCCGGGCCCTGGCACTCGGTGCGCACCGAGCACCGCGGACTGCCCTTCGGCATCCACTGCCGCCGCTCGCTCGCCCCGTACCTCGACGCCGACGCGGACGAGATCCTCGACATCACCCGCGCCTGCTTCGACCGGTACCACGAGAAGTTCGAGGAGCCCTACCCCTTCGACTCCTACGACCAGGCCTTCGTCCCGGAGTTCAACGCGGGCGCCATGGAGAACCCCGGACTGGTCACCTTCCGCGACGAGTTCGTCTTCCGCTCCGCGGTCACCGACACCGAGCGCCAGACCCGCGCCATGGTCGTCGCCCACGAGATGGCCCACATGTGGTTCGGAGACCTCGTCACCCTCCGGTGGTGGGACGACATCTGGCTCAACGAGTCCTTCGCCGAGTACATGGGCTACCAGACCCTCAACGAGGTGGCCCCCGGGGGGCCCGGGGGGCAGCCCCCCCGATGGAGGGGCACCGACACCTGGACCGACTTCGGGGTGGCCCGCAAGGCCTGGGGCTACGACGCCGACCAGCGGCCCTCCACCCACCCCGTCGCCCCCGGGAACGTCCCGGACACCGCCTCGGCCCTGCTCAACTTCGACGGCATCTCCTACGCCAAGGGCGCCTCCGCCCTGCGCCAGCTGGTGACCTGGCTCGGCGAGAAGGACTTCCTCGCCGGCATCAACATCCACTTCCAGCGGCACCGGTTCGCCAACGCCACCCTCGCCGACTTCATCGACTCCCTCGCCGCCGCCACCGAACGCGACGTCCACGCCTGGGCCGACGCGTGGCTGCGCACCACCGGCGTCGACACCCTCACCGCGTCCGTCGACTCCCGCCCCGGCCAGTGGACCCTGGACCTCGGCCGCGACGGCGAACGCCCCCACCGCGTCACCGTCGGCGTGTACGACCGTGACCTGCACGACGGCCGCAGCCTCCTGCTGCGGGAGCGCTACGAGACCGACGTGCCCCGGGGCGAGGCGCCCGAGCCGCGCGCCGGCACCCGCCCCGCCCTCGTCGTCCCCAACGACCTGGACCTCACCTACGCCAAGATCCGCCTCGACGAGACCTCCCTGGAGACCGTCCTGCGCGGTCTGTCCGGCATCCCCGACGCGCTCACCCGCGCCGTCGTGTGGAACGCCCTGCGCGACATGGTCCGCGACGGTGAACTCCGCCCCGCCGACTACCTGGCGACCGCCGCCGCCCACCTGCCCGAGGAGACCGACCTCGCCCTCGTCCAGGGCGTCCTCGCCTTCGCCTGCGTCCATGTCGCCGACCGCTACCTCACCCCCGACGAGCGGCCCGCCGCCCTCTCCACCCTCACCACCCTGTGCCGCGACCTCATCCGGCGCACCGAGGACGGCGACCACCCGGGACTGCGGCTGATCGCCGTACGCCACTACATCGACGTCGCCGCCCGTCCCGAGACCCTCGCCGCCTGGCTCGCCGACGGCACCGTCCCCGGCGGCCCGGAACTCGACCCCGAGCTGCGCTGGCGGGTCCTGGCCCGCCTCGCCGTGCTCGGCGCCGTCGACGAGGCCGCCATCGCCGCCGAACTCGACCGCGACCCCAGCGCCACCGGCCAGGAGGGCGCCGCCCGCTGCCGGGCCGCCCTGCCCGACGCGGACGCCAAGGCCCGCGCCTGGGACGCCCTGTTCGGCTCCGACGACCTGTCCAACTACCTGTTCACCGCCACCGCCCGCGGCTTCTGGCAGCCCGAACAGGCCGACCTGGTACGCCCCTACGTGGCCCGCTACTACAAGGAGGCCGTCGCCCTCGCCGCCCGCCGCGGACCGGCCATCGCCGAGGCCGCCGGACGCTGGGCCTTCCCCGCCCACGCCGTCGACGCCGAGACCCTCAAGCTCGGCGAGAAGTGCCTGCGCAAGTCCGACCCGACGCCCGCCCTGCGCCGCAGACTCGCCGACCAGCTCGACGACCTGGCCCGCGCCCTGCGCGTACAGCAGGCGTAGCACGACGCCCGCGGGGGCGCCTCCGATCCGTCCGGAGGCGCCCCCCACGTACGTCATCAACCGGGACGTACCTCCTTTTGGGTCTGATCCCCGGGCTTTCCGGGCGCGGCACCCGCTCCCCGTACAAGCTGGAGCCCTCCCGCGCACCGCCCCGGAGGACAGCCATCAGCACGCCGCCGCCCCTCGCCTCGGGCCCCCGAGGCCCCGACCACCTGAGGCCGTTGCTCGACACCGTCCTCGCCGCCCTGCGGGAGGGCGGCGAGGCGCGCGGAGGGCCGCTGCCCGCCGGCGGCCCGGACGCCGTCACCGCCACCGTCCGGGAAGCGGTCGGCGAGGTCCTGCCGGAGAAGGGGGACCCCGGCGCCCTGCACACCCTCGTGCGCGTCATCGCAGAGGGCGCCGCCGACCCCGCGCACCCCCGGTGCGCCGCCCACCTGCACTGCCCGCCGCTCGCCGTCGCGGCCGCCGCCGACCTCGCCGCGAGCGTCCTCAACCCCTCCCTGGACTCCTGGGACCAGGCCCCGGCCGCCTCCGCCCTGGAAAGCCTCCTCACCCGCGCCCTCGCCCGCGAGGCCGGCCACACCGACGGCCTCGTCACCACCGGCGGCACCGAGGCCAACCAGCTCGCCCTCCTCCTCGCCCGCGAGGCGCACGGCGGCTCGGTGCGCCTCGTGCACGCCGCCGGCGCCCACCACTCACTGCCCCGCGCCGCCTGGCTCCTCGGGCTGCCCGACCCCGTCGAGATCCCCGCCCCCGCCGGCACCCTCGACCCGGCCGCCCTCGACGACGCCCTCACCCGGCTGCCGGGACCCCACCTCGTCGCCGCCACCGCGGGCACCACCGACGCCGGACTCATCGACCCCCTGCCCGAGATCGCGGCCCGCTGCGCCGCCCACGGCGCCCGCCTCCACATCGACGCCGCCTACGGCGGATGCCTGCTCTTCAGCGACCTCCACCGGCACCGGCTCGCCGGTCTCGAAGCCGCCCACACCGTCACCCTCGACCTGCACAAACTCGGCTGGCAGCCCGTCCCCGCCGGACTCCTCACCGTCCGTGACGCCGGCGACCTCGCCGTCCTGCACCACCCCACCGACTACCTCAACGCCGACGACGACACCGACGCCGGACTCCCCGACCTCCTCGGGCGCTCCCTGCGCACCACCCGGCGCCCCGACGTCCTCAAGGTCGCCGTCACCCTCCAGACGCTGGGCCGCACCGGACTGGGCGCCCTCGTCGACCGGGTCTGCGCCCTCGCCCGGGAGTTCGCCGGTCTCCTCGACGACGACCCCCGCTTCGACCTGTACGACCGGCCCGTCATCAGCACCGTCCTCTTCCGGCCCGCCCACGCCGACGACACCGGTGTCGCGGACGTGCGCCGGCACCTCCTCGCCACCGGCCGCGCCGTCCTCGGCCGCGCCCGCGCCGACGGCCGGCTCTGGCTCAAGGCCACCCTCCTCAACCCCACCACCAGCACCGGTGACCTGGCGGACCTCCTCACCCTGGTCCACCGGGCCCACGCGGAAGGACCCCGATGACGACCC
>NZ_BMUC01000001.1:1050160-1150030 GCF_014649995.1 Streptomyces griseoflavus
CCACCACCCCCTGCGACCTCCTCGGCATCGGCATCGGCCCCTTCAACCTCTCCCTCGCCGCCCTCGCCGACCCCGTCCCCGCGCTGCGCACCGCCTTCTACGACCGGTGCCCCCGCTTCAGCTGGCACCCCGGCCTGCTCCTCGACGACGTCACCGTCCAGGTCCCCTTCCTCGCCGACCTCGTCACCCTCGCCGACCCCACCAGCCCCTGGACCTTCCTCAACCACCTCAGAGCCCGCGAACGGCTCTATCCCTTCTACTTCGCCGAGCACTTCCACATCCGCCGCACCGAGTACGACGCCTACTGCCGCTGGGTCGCCGACCACCTCCCCTCGCTCCGCTTCGGCCACCACATCGACACCGTCCGCTGGAACCACCGGCACGCCCTCTTCGAGGCGGAGTTCACCCGGCTCGACCCCGACGGGCGCACCGCCGCCACCGGCCGCGTCCACGCCCGCAACATCGTCCTCGGCATCGGCACCGAACCCTTCACGCCCGAGCCGCTGCGCCCCCTCGCCGAGACCCCCGGCGTCCCCGTCGTCCACGCCGAGGACTACCTCACCCACCGCGACACCCTCCTCGCCGCGGGCCATGTCACCGTCATCGGCACCGGACAGTCCGGCGCCGAGATCTACCTCGACCTGCTGCGCCGGCGGCCCCCCGGCCGCGAGCGGCTGCACTGGATCGGCCGGACCGGGGCCTTCGCGCCCATGGAGTACTCCAAACTCGGCCTCGAGCACTTCACCCCCGACCACACCCGCTACTTCCACGCCCTGCCCGAACCCGTCCGCGACCGGCTCGTCCCCGCCCAGTGGCAGCTCCACAAGGGCGTCGACGCCGCCACCCTCGCCGCCATCCACGACGAGCTCTACCGGCGCACCCTGCACGGCGGCTGGCCCGACACCGTCCTCACCCCCGCCGTGCACGTCCGTGCCGCCCGCCGCACCGACCGCGCGCGGATCGAGCTCCACCTCGAACACGCCCACCAGCAGACCCACGCCCGCCTGACCACCGACGCCGTCGTCCTCGCCACCGGCCACCGCGCGCGCCCCCTGGACCGGCTCCTCGGCCCCCTCGAACCGCACCTGCGCCGCGACCGCGCCGGCCGGCCCCGCATCGACGCGCACTTCCGCCTCGGCCTCGACCGCGTCATCACCGGCGGCGTCTACGTGCAGAACGCCGAACTCCACACCCACGGCGTGGGCGCCCCCGACCTGGGACTGGCCGCCTGGCGCAGCGCCACGATCCTCAACCACGTCGCCGGCCGGCCCGTCTACCCCCTCCCCGCGCGCACCGCCTTCACCACCTTCGGTCTGCAGCCCCGGACGCGTCAGGTCCCGCCCGCCCGGCGAGCCGCACGGCTCGCCCCCCTGGCGGACGGGACCTGAGGTCACCCGCGACGTCGGGCGGCGGTCAGAACACCGGCGTGCCGTCCCGCGTCAGCCTCCAGTCCGCCGAAGCGAAGTCCGCCGGGTCCAGCACACCCTTGTCCGTCACCCACTCCGCGATCCGGGTCCGGATCTCCGTCGACTCCGCCCACAGCTCCCGCGCCGACGCGACGTGCGGGAACGCGCCGCCGCCGTTCGCCCGGTAGTTGTTCACCGCGAACACGAACTGCCGCGCGTCGTCGAGGGCGGCACCGTCGTGGGTGACGTTCCGGATCCGCGACCCGGCCGGGCGGGCGATGTCGATCTCGTACCGGAGTCCCGACACGTAGTCGTAGTTGTAGTCGGGACGGCCGCCCGCGTTCGTCAGCCGCTCGACGTCGACCGGCGCCCCGGCCGGGGTGTGGACGAAGTACTCCGCCGAGTACTCGAGGTACGCCCGGACCTGGGCGCCCGTCATCAGCTTCGCCACCAGCGTGTTGTCGTACACGTACAGGCTCGACAGGTCCCGGATCGTCACCTCGCCCGCGGGGATCTCGGAGGTGCGGGAGAACGGCGACGCCTGCGACAGCACCGGCAGCGACGCGTACGCGGTGCCCGCGAGGGCCGCCCGCACCACGTCCTCCTGCACCTTGCCGATCAGGTCGATGATCGGCGCGTCCTCGTAGCGGGCCCGTGCCGTGGTCAGCGTCTCGGTCGCCGACCCCACCACCTGGTTGACGTAGGCCACCACCTCGGCGTGCTCGTCACGCAGCAGCCGGGTGATCCCCGGGTCGTCCGGCACGGTGGCCGCGTCGCGCAGCGACGCCCGCACCGACTCCACCCGCCAGCGGCCCCGCTCGAAGACCAGCTCGAAGTCGAACAGCGACAGCCGTTCGGCGTAGCACAGCGGCTCCGACAGCACGACCTCCCTGCCGGTCACCTCGTTGGTGACCCGCAGCTCGGGGATCTCCGCGTGCGCGTGCCCGACCAGGATCGCGTCGATCCCCGGCACCTGCCGCGCCACGTTCGCCGCCGCGTTCTCCACGTACGGCAGCTGGTCGCCGTACGACGAGGTGCCCGAGGAACCCGAGTGCGCGGACACCACGACCACGTCCGCGCCCATCGACCGCAGCTTCGGCACCCACTTCGCCGCCTGCTCCTCCAGGCCCGGGAAGGTCAGCTTCCCCTGCACGTACGCCTTGTCCCAGATCGCGATCCCCGGGTTCGTCAGCCCCAGGACGGCCACCTTGACCGGGGGAGCGCCCTTCACCCGGAACGTCTTGAGGAAGTATGGGGGGAAGGCCGGCTTGAGCGTCCTCGCGTCCAGCGCGTTGGCCCCCAGCAGCGGGAAGTCGCACTGCTCCTCGAACTTCCGCAGCGTCTCGATGCCGTAGTTGAACTCGTGATTGCCGAGCGCCACCGCGTCGTACCCGATCGCGTTCATCGCCTGTGCCATCGGGTGCACCGGGCCGCCCTCGGCGGTGATCGGGTCGACCTTCGCGTAGTAGTACGTCAGGGGCGTGCCCTGGATGGTGTCGCCCGCGTCCAGCAGCAGCGTGTTCTCCCGGCCCTTCTCCTCACGGATCCGGTCGACCAGCGTCGACACCCGGGCGAGGCCCTGCGCGTTGCCGGCCGCGTCGGTGTACTCGGCGTCCTTGAAGTAGTCCCAGTTGAAGACGTGCCCGTGCAGGTCGGTCGTGCCCATCACGGTCAGCGCGTACCGCTTCACCGGCTTCCTCCCCCGTCCCGCCCCGGCCGCCGCGGCCGCGGGAGCCGCCGCAGCGCCCGCCAGCGTCACCCCCGCCCCCGTCACGGCGGACCTCGTCAAGAACTTCCGGCGGTTCAACGCCATGTCAGGTTCCTCTCGCACCACAACGAACAACGCGCGTAGATTCGCCCGACGATTCTGACCTGAACACGTCGACCGGAACAGTCCCCGCGGGTTGTGAATACGGTGAGGGCGAACTCGGCCGAGTGCTGTCCGGAACCGGTGTCCGCGTGCTCATCGGAGCGGACGGGTGCACAATTCAACACTTGTCAATAACCCTTCATCGGCCGGTCGTTGAGTCGTCACGCGCCACCAGATCGCTACCCGCCGGTAAGCCCTAGGCTCGCACCATGCGCCGAGCGAAAATCGTCTGCACCCTGGGGCCCGCCACCGACTCGTACGACCAGATCAAGGCGCTGGTCGACGCCGGAATGGACGTGGCCCGGTTCAACCTCAGCCACGGCGAGCACGCCGAGCACGAGGACCGCTACCACCGGGTGCGCAAGGCCGCCGACGAGACCGGCCGCAGCGTCGGCCTCCTCGCCGACCTCCAAGGCCCGAAGATCCGGCTCGGCCGATTCACCGAAGGACCCGTACTCCTCGAACGCGGCGACACCTTCACCATCACCGTCGAGGAGGGCGCCGAAGGCGACCGCCACGGCTGCGGCACCACCTACGCGGGACTCGCCGAGGACGTCACCACCGGTGAGCGCATCCTCGTCGACGACGGCAAGGTCACCCTGGAGGTCACCGCCGTCGACGGCCCCCGGGTGCGCACCCGCGTCGTCGAGGGCGGCATGGTCTCCGACCACAAGGGCCTCAACCTCCCCGGCGTCGCCGTCTCCGTCCCCGCCCTGTCCAAGAAGGACGAGGACGACCTCCGCTGGGCCCTGCGCACCGGCTTCGACGTCGTCGCCCTCTCCTTCGTCCGCAGCGGGCGCGACATCAGGGACGTCCACCGCATCATGGACGAGGAGGGCCGCCGTCTCCCCGTCATCGCCAAGGTCGAGAAGCCCCAGGCCGTCGAGAGCATCGACGACATCGTGGCCGCCTTCGACGGCATCATGGTCGCCCGCGGGGACCTCGGGGTCGAGATGCCCCTGGAGCAGGTGCCCATCGTCCAGAAGCGCGCGATCAAGCTCGCCCGGCGCAACGCCAAGCCGGTCATCGTCGCCACCCAGATGCTCGACTCGATGATCGACAACGCCCGCCCCACCCGCGCCGAGGCGTCCGACGTCGCCAACGCCGTCATCGACGGCACCGACGCCGTGATGCTCTCCGGCGAGACCAGCGTCGGCAAGCACGCCGTCGACACCGTCCGCACCATGGCGCGCATCGTGGAGGCGGCCGAGGAGGACATCCTCGCCAAGGGGCTGCCGCCCCTCACCGAGCGCAACAAGCCCCGTACCCAGGGCGGTGCGGTCGCCCGTGCGGCGGCCGAGATGGGCGACTTCCTCGGCGCGAGGTTCCTGGTGGCCTTCACCCAGTCCGGTGACACCGCCCGCCGCCTCTCCCGCTACCGCTCCCCGATCCCGGTGCTCGCCTTCACCCCTGATCCGGCCACCCGCTCCCAACTCAGCCTGACCTGGGGCGTGGAGACCTTCCTCGGCCCGCATGTGAACTCCACGGACGCGATGGTCGAGCAGGTCGACGAGCTGCTCATCGGCTACGCCCGCTGCGCGGTGGGCGACACGGTCGTCATCACGGCCGGCTCCCCGCCGGGCGTTCCGGGGTCCACGAACCTCGTGCGCGTCCACCACATCGGTGAGGACGACAGCCCCGCGTAGAGGGCGGCCGGGCAGGGGACGACGGCCCCGGGGCGAAGGGTCGCGGCGCTTTCACGCAGGACACACGACAAAAGCGGATGTTCACCCAAAAGGTGAACATCCGCCATTAAATGGTGACCTTGAATACAGAGGAAAAGTACCCCGGGTCGGATTCGAACCGACGCTGGATGGTGTTTGAGACCATTGCCTCTACCGCTGGGCTACCGGGGCGCCCTACAAAACGAAGGTCGACGGTTACCCGCCGTGTCCCCACCTTATCGCAGCTGGGTACGCTCTTGTCAGCAGTACCGGCCTGCCCCGCATCAAGGAGCCCAGAGTGAGCGCCCCCGAGTCGCCCCAGCCCGCAGACGTGCCCGACGAGGACAAGTCGCACGTTCCTCCGATGACGACGCGCGTCGTCATCGCCGAGGACGAGGCCCTGATCCGGCTCGATCTCAAAGAGATGCTGGAGGAGGAGGGGTACACCGTCGTCGGTGAGGCCGGTGACGGTGAGCAGGCCGTGGAGCTGGCGCGCGAGCACCGGCCCGACCTGGTGATCCTCGACGTGAAGATGCCCAAGCTGGACGGCATTTCGGCGGCCGAGAAGATCGCCGAGGAGAGCATCGCCCCGGTGCTGATGCTGACCGCGTTCTCGCAGCGCGACCTGGTGGAGCGGGCGCGCGACGCCGGCGCGATGGCGTACCTGGTGAAGCCGTTCAGCAAGAGCGACGTGGTGCCGGCCATCGAGATGGCGGTGTCGCGGTTCACGGAGCTGAAGGAACTGGAGCGCGAGGTCGCGGACCTGAGCCTGCGGCTGGAGACGCGCAAGCTGGTGGACCGCGCCAAGTCGGTGCTCCAGACGCAGTACGGGCTGAGTGAGCCGGCCGCGTTCCGCTGGATCCAGAAGACCTCGATGGACCGCCGGATGTCGATGCAGCAGGTGGCGCAGGCGGTCATCGACGACGCCGAGGAGAAGAAGGCGTCCAAGGGCTAGGACGGCGTACGGCCGAGGCCCGCACCCCCCGTCGCGGGGGGTGCGGGCCTCGGCCGTGTGCGGGTGCCTCAGTCCTCGCCGAGGTAGGCCTTGCGGACCGACTCGTCGTGGAGCAGGTCCCGGCCGCTGCCGGAGAGGACGATGTTGCCGACCTCCATGACGTGGCCGTGGTCGGCCAGGGACAGGGCGGCCTGGGCGTTCTGCTCGACGAGCAGGATGGTGGTGCCCTGGGCCTTCAGCTCGGCGATGGTCGTCATGATCTTCTGCATCATGATCGGCGACAGACCCATGGAGGGCTCGTCGAGCATGAGGAGCTGGGGCTGGGACATGAGGGCCCTGCCCATGGCTAGCATCTGCTGCTCACCGCCGGAGAGGGTTCCCGCGGCCTGCTTGCGGCGTTCCCCGAGGATGGGGAAGAGGTCGTAGGCGCGCTGGATGTCCTTCTCGATGCCCGCCTTGTCGCCGCGCAGGAAAGCACCGAGGCGGAGGTTGTCCTCGATGGTCATGCGCGGGAAGATGTGCCGCCCCTCGGGGGAGTGGGCGAGCCCGAGGGAGACGATCTTGTGGGCGGGGATCTTCTTGAGCGACTTGCCGTTGAACTTGATCTGGCCGCCGACGGGCTTCAGGAGCCCGGAGAGCGTGCGCAGCGTGGTGGTCTTCCCGGCGCCGTTGGTGCCGATGAGGGTGACCACCTCACCCGCCTCGACACTGAACGAGATGCCCTTGACGGCCTGGATCTTGCCGTAGGCGACTTTGAGGTCCTCGACTTCGAGGAGTGCGGTCATCGGTCGTTCTCCTTGCCGGGCGCGGCGTCCGTGGCGGCCTCTGCCTCGGCCGCGGCTTCGGCCGCCGCTTCGGCGGCCTCGACCTCGGCGGCTTCGGCGGCGCCGGGGTCGTTCTCCATGGGCTCACCGATGTAGGCGGCGATGACGCGCTCGTCGCCCTGGACGGTGGCCGGGTCGCCCTCGATCAGCTTCTGTCCCTGCACGAGGACCGCGACGCGGTCGCAGAGGTTGAAGATGAACCGCATGTCGTGCTCGATCACGAGGACCGCGGTGCCCTGGTCGCGGATGGCGAAGATGAGCTCCTCGGCCGCCCGGGTCTCCTGGGGGTTCATACCGGCGGTGGGCTCGTCGAGGAGCAGCAGACCGGGGTCGCTGGCGAGGGCACGGGCGATCTCCAGCTTGCGCTGCTCGCCGTAGGGCAGGTTCCGCGAGAGGTGGTCGGCCTTCTCGGCGAGGCCGACGAACTCCAGGAGTTCCATGGCACGGGTCCGGGAGGCCGCCTCGGCCCGGTGGAACCCCGGTCCGCGCAGGACGGCCGACCAGAAGCCCTCCTTGGTGCGGGTGTGCCGGCCGACGAGGACGTTCTCCAGGACGGTCATGTTGGAGAACAGCCGGATGTTCTGGAACGTCCGGGCGATGCCGGCGGCCGTGACCTTGAACGGCTTGGGCGGCAGCACCTTGTCCTTGTAGCGGACCTCGCCCTCGGTGGGGATGTAGAGACCGGTCAGGCAGTTGAAGAAGGTGGTCTTGCCGGCGCCGTTGGGGCCGATCAGGCCGACGATCTCGCCGCTGCGGACGGTGAGGTCGACGTCGCGGACGGCGGTGAGGCCGCCGAAGCGCATGGTGACGCCGCGTGCGTCGAGGACGGTGTCACCGGGGGCGGGTGCGCCCGCGGTGGTGTCCTTGGTGGTGGTGTCGGTGGTCATGGTGGTCAGGCCCCTGTCTTGCTCAGGACTGTGGGCGCGTCGGCCTCTTCGTGGAACTCCAGCTGGCGGCGCCGGTTGGGGATGAGCCCCTCGGGACGGAAACGCATCAGCAGGACGAGTGCGAGACCGAAGGCCAGGAGCTGGAAGTCGCCGAGGAACTGGAGCTTGTTGGGGATCAGGAAGAGCAGCGCCGCTCCGATGAGGGGTCCGGCGATGGTGCCCATGCCGCCGAGGACGACCGCGGCGAGCAGGAACGCGGAGTTGGGCGGGGTGGTGCCGGCGAACAGGTACTGCTCGGGCGTCACGGTGTAGGTGACGTGTGCCTGGACGGTTCCGGCGAGACCGGCGAGGGTCGCGCCGACGGCGAAGGCGATGAGCTTGACCCGGAAGCCGTTGATGCCCATGGCGAGGGCCGCGGTCTCGTCCTCGCGGATGGCGACCCAGGCGCGCCCGATGCGGGAGTCGCCGCTGCGCCGGAAGACGAGGACGACGACGGCCGTGATGAGCAGCATCAGGAAGAAGTAGTTGGCGAACCGGCCGATGGTGAAGCCGGCGATGTCGTGCTGGATCCCGAAGTCGAAGCCGAAGATGTTCAGGTCCGGGATCGACGCGATGCCGTTGGAGCCGTTGGTGATGTCGGGACCGGAGGTGCCGTCGGTGTTGTTGACGGCGATGCGGAAGATCTCACCGAAGCCCAGGGTGACGATGGCGAGGTAGTCGCCGCGCAGCCGCAGCGTCGGGGCACCGATCAGCACGCCGAAGATCAGCGAGGCGACGGCCCCGACGAGCACGGCGGCCCAGAAGGGGAAGTGGACGCCGAAGGGCGAGCTGGGGGAGCCGGAGACGAGGGCCGCCGCGTAGGCGCCGACGCCGAGGAAGGCGACGTAACCGAGGTCGAGCAGGCCGGCGAGTCCGACGACGATGTTCAGACCGAGGGCGACCGTGGCGAAGATGAGGATGTAGACGCCGAGGGTGGCGTACTGGTCGTCGGTCTGGGTGAAGGGGAAACAGGCCGCCGCGATGAACGCACCGCAGACGGTGATGTTCGTGTGGCGTGCGCTGATCTGCGAGGCGTGGGCGATCAGACCGGCGCGGTTCAGGGCGCTGAACCCGAAGCCGGCGGTGATCAGGAAGCCGACGAAGAGCTCGTCGTACTCGGTGCCGATGCCGTACGTGAAGACGATCAGACCGAGCGCCAGGATGCCGACGATGATCAGGATCTCGACGTAGGACGGCAGGGTGCGCACGGGGCGCGGGCTACCGGAGGCAAAGGCGGCCCGGAAGGTGGCCCAGCCGTGGCCGGCCTCGTGCTTGAACCGCTCCCAGCCCGTCTCGTCGGGGTCGATGGGGTCGGGCTCGGGCCGGTCGAAGGGCAGGGCCAGCGCGCCGAGGAGGGCTATGAGCGTCGCCGCCGCGACGAGGTAGCCGCCGGGTTCGAGGTTGACGAGGCCGCCGAGCTGGAAGCTGATCGCGAGGACGGTGTACCAGGCGGTGGCGAAGGTGCCGAGCACGGCGTACTTGAGGGCCGCGTCGGCGCCGGCCGGGGTGAGCCAGCCCAGGCCCTTGACGCCGTAGGAGGCGAGCCCGAACAGCGTGGCGAGCAGGCCGCCCACGAGGACGAGGACTTGGAGTCCGCCGGGGTAGCCGTAGAAGGTGAGGTCGCCGGGGAACTCGTCGGTCCAGGTCCAGGCGAGGAAGGTGGAGACGACGGCGAGGACGCTGCCGCCGGTGGCGAGGGCGCGGCCGAGGTGCGCGGGGATGCCGATGAGGCCGGTGGGAGCGCTCGCGGTGGGCGCGGCCACGGGGGTGGTGGCGGTGGTGTCTGTGGTCATCGGTGTCACGCCCTGTCCGCGACGCGCTCGCCGAGCAGGCCCTGTGGCCGGAACAGCAGCACGAGGATGAGGAGGATGAAGGCCCAGACCTCGGCCCAGGACTGGCTGCCGAACTGGTGCAGGCCGGGGATGTCGGCGATGTAGGCGGTGGCCAGGGTCTCGACGACGCCGAGGACCAGGCCGCCGATCATGGCTCCGTAGATGTTGCCGATGCCGCCGAGGACTGCCGCGGTGAAGGCCTTGAGGCCGAGGATGAAGCCCATCTTGAAGTCGATCTGGCCGTACTTGAGACCGCTCGCGACACCGCCGACGGCGGCGAACACGGCGCCGAGGGCGAAGGCGATCACGATGATGCGGTCGGTGTTGACACCCATGAGCTTGGCGGTGTCGGGGTCCTGCGCGGTGGCCTGCATGCCGCGTCCGGTGCGGGTGCGCATCACGAAGTAGGCGAGGAAGGCCATGCTGATGGGCGCGGCGACGAGGAGGAAGATGTCGCCGGTCTGGATCGTGGCGCCGCCGATGGTAAAGGGGCCGCCCTCGATCTGCGGGAAGGCCAGCTTGGACTTCGCCTCGGGGTAGAAGGCCCAGACGGCCTGCTGGAGCGCGAGGGAGAGGCCGATGGCCGTGATGAGCGGTGCCAGGCGGGGCGCGCCGCGCAGGGGGCGGTAGGCGAACCGTTCCGCTCCGATGGCGACCAGGACCGAGACGATCACGGCGCCCAGCAGCATCAGGGGCAGCGCGACCCAGATGGAGGTGCCGTCGGGCAAGACGTACAGATGGACGGTGATGGCGCCGAAGGCGCCGACCATGAAGATCTCGCCGTGGGCGAAGTTGATGAGCTGGACGATGCCATAGACCATTGTGTAGCCGATGGCGACCAGGCCGTACATGGATCCCAGTAGCAGGCCGTTGACCAGCTGCTGCGGCAGTTCGTTCACCGCATGTCCTCCGAGACTTTCGGAAAATATTCGACGGATGGGGCCGGATGCGAGTCCGCGCGGGGCGCCAGTGGAACAGCGCCCCGCGCGGCTCGTGGGAGGGGTACGGGCGGCGGTCAGCCGGTGAAGGTGCCGGACTTCACGGTGGCCCAGTTGCCGTCCTTGACGGAGTACACGGTGAGCTGCTTGTTGGTGGCGTCACCGAACTCGTCGAAGGAGACCTTGCCGGTCACGCCGTCGAAGGAGACGTTCTGCATGGCGTCGACGACCTTGGCGCGGGCGTCGTCGGGGAGCTTGCCGTCGTTGTCCTCGACGACCTTCTTGACGGCCTCGATGATCGCCCAGGCGGAGTCGTAGGAGTAGCCGCCGTACGCCTCGAAGGCCTCCTTGTAGCCGGCCGCCTTGTAGTTGGCGACGAACTCCTTGGCGGAGGGCAGCTCCTCCACGGGCGCGCCGACGGAGGTGGCCAGGTCGCCGGTGCCGGCGGCACCGGACAGCTTGATGAAGTCGGCGCTGTAGATGCCGTCACCGCCGACCAGCGGGATCTTGGCGCCGGCTTCCTTGATCTGCTTGCTCAGCGGGCCGGCCTGCGGGTACTCGCCGCCGTAGTAGACGACGTCGGCGCCGCTGTTCTTGACCTTGGTCGCGACGGCGTTGAAGTCCTTGCTGTCGGGGTTGATGTGCTCGGTGCCGACGACCTCGCCGCCGAGCTTCTTGAACTCCTCGGTGAAGGTGGCGGCCAGGCCGGCGCCGTAGGTCTTCTTGTCGTCGATGACGAAGACCTTCTTCTTCTTGGCCTCGTTGAAGACGTACTGCGCGGCGAACGGGCCCTGGATGGCGTCCGTGGTCGCGGTGCGGAAGTACGACTTGTACGGCCGGACCTTCTCGGTCTGCCACTTCACGCCCTGGGTCAGGGCGGGGTTGGTGTTGGCGGGCGACACCTCGACCAGCTTGGCGGTGTCGAAGACCTTCTGCATGGCCTCGCCGACGGAGGAGTTCAGCGGCCCGACGACACCGAGGACGTCGTCGTTGGCGACGAGCTTGGTGGCGTTCTGCTGGCCGACGGAGGCCTGGCCCTGGTCGTCGAGGGCTTCGATCTTGAAGGTGACGCCCTCGACGTACTTGTCCTTGTTGGCGGTCTTGGCCGCGAGGTCCACGGAGTTCTTGATGCCGAGGCCCAGCGCGGACAGGTCGCCGGTCATCGGCGCGTCGACACCGATGACCACGGTGGTGCCACCGTTGCCGGAGTCCGAGCTGCCACCGCCGTCGTCGTCGCGTGAACCGCAGGCGGTGAGGGTGAGTGCACCCGCCGCCAGGGCGGCGGTGATGGCGATGAGCGAACGTTGACGCACGATCCAGTCCTTTCCCCAGACAGCCGCCTCCCGGTGGAAGCGGCCGAGTCGAGCGCTGGGCCGAATGAGAATCAGGCGGCGCGGTGACTGGCCGTGACTCTAAGCGCGGGTGGGGAATGCGGAGGAGACTCTGGCCAAGGCTGTGACGCTCTTGTTATGACACGACGTATTGCAGAGCGGTACTGAGTGGGGGGAAGAGCAGAATTCTCGCCGTTTTGTTCTGTCCGCATGGTGAGAAACCGCAGGACCCGGCAGGGTTGGTTCAGGTGTATCAGCGGTTTTGGTGATTACCGGGAATCGTTGCTGCAGGCTACCTGTAGGGCCCGGGAGAGGTCCTGTGCGTACTGGGGGCCGAGGATGAAGCTGTGCGCCTGCATTGCGCGCGTATTACGCAGCGTTACATCCAGGAAAGGGAGTCCGGCATTCCGTGGCACTTTTCCGCATTCTGTCACCCGCATGGTCAGGGTGATCTTGCGGGGTGATCCGGATTTTGTCCGGAATGGTGTGCGGGGACTGGAGGTCACGGACAGGCCCGCGTACGGCTGGGAAATCCTGACGACGGTGACCGGAGGGCCGGATTCCGTGGTCACCTCCACGGCGAAAGTGAAGCTGCGCGGGGTCGATTCGGCGTCCGTGACCTGCGGATACAGATACTCGACGGCGGTCACCTGGTTCGGGTACGGAGGGACCGGCGGCGGCTCGCTCCGGGGCCGGGTGACATAGAGGGAGCCACCGCCCGCGAGGACGGCGACCACGAGGAACGCGCCTGCCACGGCCCTGCGGTGCTCCTCCGCGTACCGTGCGGCAGCCCCGCGTCGGAGCCGGGGCGCGGGCGGGACGTCCTGGACGTGAGTGCCCTCGCCCGGCTCGACGGGCCCCACCCCGCTCACTGCCAGGGCCCCTCGCCGGGCCCGCCGGAGCGGTACCACGCGACGCAGCCCCCGCGCGCCTCACGGTCGATCAACTGTCCGATGTCCGCCTGCCCTTGGCGCCGGGCGGCGCGTGCGGAATCGACCACCTCGCGCAGGATGTCGTACTGGCCGCCGGACAGCCCCATCGACTGGTAGTCGCCGTAGCCGCGGCCGTCGAGCACCTCGCGCGACCAGTGGCCGACGATCTCGGTGCACAGGTCCTCGTCGGACGTCACCCGGGGTGACGGTGAGGCGGACGGGCCCGCCTCCCGCGCGTGGCCGGAATCCGCCGTCCCACACCCGGCCACCGCCCACACGGCCACGAGGGCCGAGGCGATCGCCCCGGCCCGTGCCCCCGCCCATGCCCGAGAGGTGCCTCCCCGTCGCATGCCCCGAACCTAGGACGCCCGCCCGCCGGAGGCAATGGCGGTGCGGGCGGGCGGAGTTGTGGTGCGGGCGTGCCGCCACCGCGCCGGAACGGCGACCGGGCCGCCCGCCCGCCGGAGGCGATGGCGGTGCGGGCGGCGGGAGTTGTGGTGCGGGCGCGCCGGCCGGGCGCGCTGCTCCCGTGAGGCGGCGGCGGTCAGCCCGCCGCCGGCTGCGCGTCCCCGGGGTTCACGTCGCGCAGCAGACAGGTCAGCCGCGCGGTGCACACCCGCTTGTCCGCCTCGTCGGTGATGACGATCTCGTAGGTCGCCGTCGACCGCCCCCGGTGCACCGGCGTGGCCACCCCGGTGACCAGTCCGGAGCGCACGCCCCGGTGGTGCGTGCAGTTGAGGTCGACACCGACCGCGATCTTGGAGCTGCCCCCGTGCAGCATCGAGCCCACCGACCCCAGCGTCTCGGCCAGCACCGCCGACGCGCCGCCGTGCAGCAGCCCGTACGGCTGGGTGTTGCCCTCCACCGGCATCGTCCCGACCACCCGGTCCGCGGACGCCTCCAGGATCTGCACGCCCATCCGGGTGCCCAGATGGCCCGCCGAGAACAGCGCCGGAAGGTCCACACCGAGCGCGGCGTACTCGTCGATGACCCCTTGCGGGAACTTCACCTGCTGCTGCTCTCCCATGGGCCGGGCTCCATTCGTCTCGTCGTGCGTCGTACGGCTGACTGGTGAGCGAACGCTCAGTCGGTCGCCGATTGTTCCAGACGCACCACCACCGACTTGCTGGCCGGGGTGTTACTGGTGTCCGCGGTGGCGTCCAGCGGCACCAGGACGTTCGTTTCCGGGTAGTACGCCGCCGCGCAGCCCCGCGCGGTCGGGTAGTGCACGACCCGGAAACCTGGCGCCCTGCGCTCGACACCGTCCTTCCACTCGCCGACCAGGTCGACGTGGGCGCCGTCCGCCAGCCGCAGCTCCCGCGCGTCCTCCGGGTTCACCAGCACCACCCGGCGGCCGTTCCTGATCCCCCGGTAGCGGTCGTCGAGGCCGTAGATCGTGGTGTTGTACTGGTCGTGCGAGCGGAGCGTCTGCAGCAGCAGCCGGCCCTCCGGCAGCTTCGGGTACTCCACCGGCGCGGCGGTGAAGTTGGCCTTGCCGGTGGCCGTGGGGAAGCGCCGCTCGTCGCGCGGCGCGTGGGGGAGCGCGAAGCCCCCGGGGCGCGCCACACGCGCGTTGAAGTCCTCGAAGCCGGGGATCACCCGCGCGATGCGGTCCCGGATCGCCGCGTAGTCCCGCTCGAACTCCTCCCACGGCACCGTGCTGCGCTCGCCGAGGACACGGCGGGCCAGCCGGCACACGATGGCCGGCTCGGACAGCAGCTGCCCGCTCGCCGGTTCGAGCCGGCCCCGCGAGGCGTGCACCATGCCCATCGAGTCCTCGACCGTCACGAACTGCTCACGGCCGCCCCGCACATCGCGTTCGGTGCGGCCCAGCGTCGGCAGGATCAGCGCACGCGCGCCCGTGACGGTGTGCGAGCGGTTCAGCTTGGTCGACACGTGCACCGTCAGCCGGGCCCGGCGCATCGCCGCCTCGGTGACCTCCGTGTCGGGGGAGGCGGAGACGAAGTTGCCGCCCATGGCGAAGAAGACCTTCGCGTGGCCGTCCCGCAGGGCGCGGATGGCCCGCACCACGTCGTATCCGTGCTCGCGCGGCGGCGCGAAGCCGAACTCCTTCTCCAGGGCGTCCAGGAACGCCGGCGCGGGCCGCTCGAAGATGCCCATGGTGCGGTCGCCCTGCACGTTGGAGTGCCCGCGCACCGGGCACACACCCGCGCCCGGCCGGCCGATGTTGCCGCGCAGCAGGAGGAAGTTGACGATCTCCCGGATCATGGGCACGGAGTGCTTGTGCTGGGTGAGGCCCATCGCCCAGCAGACGATGACGCGCTCGGACGCGAGGACCATCCGCAGGCACTGCTCGATGTCCCCGCGCGTCAGGCCGGTCGCGGTGAGCGTGTCCGCCCAGTCGGCGGCACCCGCGGCCGCGGCGAACTCCTCGAAGCCGTGCGTGTGTTCGCGTACGAACTCCTCGTCCACCGCGCCCGGCGTGTCCAGGATCAGCTTGTTGAGGAGACGGAAGAGGGCCTGGTCGCCGCCGAGGCGGATCTGCAGGAACAGGTCGGTCAGGGCGGTGCCGGCGGCGAGTCCCCTGGCGGTCTGCGGGTTCTTGAACCGCTCCAGGCCCGCCTCGGGCAGCGGGTTGACGCTGACGATCCGCGCGCCGTTGGCCTTGGCCTTCTCCAGGGCGGTCAGCATCCGCGGGTGGTTGGTGCCGGGGTTCTGCCCCGCGACGATGATCAGATCGGCCTGGTACAGGTCCTCCAGCAGCACGCTGCCCTTGCCGACGCCGATCGTCTCCGACAGGGCCGAGCCCGACGACTCGTGACACATGTTGGAGCAGTCCGGCAGGTTGTTGGTGCCGAGCTCACGGGCGAACAGCTGGTAGAGGAACGCGGCCTCGTTGCTGGTGCGGCCGGAGGTGTAGAAGACGGCCTCGTCCGGGGAACCGAGGGCCGCGATCTCCTCGCCGACGATGTCGAACGCCCGCTCCCAGGTCACCGGCTCGTAGTGTGTCCCGCCCTCGGGGAGGTACATGGGGTGCGTCAGCCGGCCCTGCTGCCCCAGCCAGTAACCGCTGCGGCCGGCCAGGTCCGCGACCGGGTGCGCGGCGAAGAACCCGGGGGTGACCCGGCGCAGGGTGGCCTCCTCGGCCACGGCCTTCGCCCCGTTCTCGCAGAACTCCGCCCTGTGCCGGTGCTCCGGCTCCGGCCAGGCGCAGCCCGGGCAGTCGAAGCCGTCCTTCTGGTTCACGCCGAGCAGTGTCAGCGCCGTGCGCCGCACGCCCATCTGCTGGTGGGCCATGCGCAGGGTGTGCCCGATCGCGGGGAGCCCGGCCGCCGCCCGTTGCGGCCCGGCGACCTGCGGCGCGTCCTGAACCGGATCGCCCTGGGGCGGCTTCGTTGCCATCGCGCACTCCTGTCCACGCACACGTGTGAGGTACGCCTCCGATCCTGCCACGCGGCACCTGCGCGAAGGGCCCGCCCCCGGCGGGGAGGCCAGGGGCCCGGCCCCCCGGGGGAGCGGGAGCGTCGGGGACCCGGTGCCGCAGGCGGCCGGGACCGGCTGTCAGTGACCCATGGCAGGATCGGACATGTGGCAGAGACAGCATCGAAGAAGAGCGACCAGACCCCCGGCGGCTCCCGTCCCCGCCTGATGCTCATGGACGGGCACTCACTCGCGTACCGCGCGTTCTTCGCGCTGCCCGCGGAGAACTTCACCACCGCGACGGGCCAGCCGACCAACGCCGTCTACGGCTTCGCGTCGATGCTGGCCAACACGCTCCGTGACGAGGCACCCACCCACTTCGCGGTCGCCTTCGACGTCTCCCGCAAGACATGGCGCTCCGAGGAGTTCACCGAGTACAAGGCGAACCGCTCCAAAACCCCCGACGAGTTCAAGGGCCAGGTCGAGCTGATCGGCGAGCTGCTCGACGCGATGAACGCGCAGCGCTTCGCCGTCGAGGGCTTCGAGGCCGACGACGTCATCGCCACCCTCGCCACCCAGGCCGAGGCCGAGGACTTCGAGGTGCTGATCGTCACCGGGGACCGCGACTCCTTCCAGCTGGTCTCCGAGCACACCACCGTGCTCTACCCCACGAAGGGCGTCTCCGAGCTGACCCGGTTCACCCCGGAGAAGGTCTTCGAGAAGTACGGCCTGACCCCCGCCCAGTACCCCGACTTCGCCGCGCTGCGCGGCGACCCGTCCGACAACCTGCCCGGTATCCCCGGCGTCGGCGAGAAGACCGCCGCGAAGTGGATCAACCAGTTCGGCTCCTTCGCCGAGCTCGTCGAGCGCGTCGACGAGGTCAAGGGCAAGGCCGGGCAGAACCTGCGCGACCACCTGGAGTCCGTCAAGCTCAACCGCAGGCTCACCGAGCTGGAGCGCCGGGTCGAGCTGTCCAGGGGCGTCCTCGCCCTGGAGCGCGCCGCCTACGACCGCAAGGCCGTGGCGATGATCCTGGACACCCTGGAGATCAGGAACCCCTCGCTGCGCGAGCGGCTGTTCGCCGTCGACCCGGGCGCCGAGGAGGCCGAGGCCACCCCGGTCGTCACCGAGGGTGTGGAGCTGGACGGCACCGTCCTGGGCACCGGCGAGCTGACCGCCTGGCTCGCCGAGCACGGCACCGGCCCCCTCGGGGTCGCCACCGTCGGGACCTGGGCGCTGGGCACCGGCTCCGTCGCCGAGATCGCGCTGGCCACGGCCGCCGGACCGGCCGCCTGGTTCGACCCCTCCGAGCTGGACGAGGCCGACGAGCGGGCGCTCACCGCGTGGCTCGCCGACGCGGAGCGCCCCAAGGTGTTCCACAACGCCAAGGGCGCGATGCGTGTCTTCGCGGAACACGGCTGGACCATCGAGGGCGTCACCATGGACACCGCGCTCGCCGCGTACCTGGTGAAGCCGGGCCGCCGCTCCTTCGACCTGGACGCGCTGTCCCTGGAGTACCTGCACCGCGAGCTGGCACCCGCCTCCGCGCCCGACGGGCAGCTCGCCTTCGGCGCGGACGACGGCGCGGAGGCCGAGGCGCTGATGGTGCAGGCCCGCGCCGTCCTCGACCTCGGCGAGGCCTTCGAGGCCCGCCTGGAGGAGGTGGGCGCGGCGGACCTGCTCCGTGACATGGAGCTGCCCACGTCCGCGCTGCTGGCCCGCATGGAGCGGCACGGCATCGCGGCCGACCGTGAGCACCTGCAGGCGATGGAGCAGATGTTCGCGGGCGCCGTGCAGCAGGCGGTGAAGGAGGCCCACGCGGCGGCGGGGCACGAGTTCAACCTGGGCTCGCCCAAGCAGCTCCAGGAGGTCCTCTTCGGTGAGCTGGCGCTGCCGAAGACGAAGAAGACGAAGACCGGCTACACCACCGACGCGGACGCGCTGGCCTGGCTGGCGGGCCAGACCGACAACGAACTGCCGGTGATCATGCTCCGTCACCGTGAGCAGGCGAAGCTGCGCGTCACGGTCGAGGGCCTGATCAAGACGATCGCCGCGGACGGCCGCATCCACACCACGTTCAACCAGACCGTCGCCGCGACGGGCCGTCTGTCCTCCACGGACCCCAATCTGCAGAACATCCCGGTCCGCACGGACGAGGGCCGCGCGATCCGCCGCGGCTTCGTCGTCGGCGAGGGCTTCGAGTCGCTCCTCACCGCGGACTACAGTCAGATCGAACTGCGCGTGATGGCGCACCTCTCGGAGGACGCGGGCCTCATCGAGGCGTTCACCTCGGGCGAGGACCTGCACACCACGGCGGCGGCGCAGGTGTTCTCCGTGGAGCAGTCCGCGGTGGACGCGGAGATGCGCCGCAAGATCAAGGCGATGTCGTACGGCCTGGCGTACGGTCTGTCGGCGTTCGGCCTGTCCCAGCAGCTGAACATCGAGGCGGCGGAGGCCCGCGCCCTGATGGACGCGTACTTCGAGCGCTTCGGCGGCGTCCGGGACTATCTGCGCCGGGTCGTCGACGAGGCGAGGGCGACGGGCTACACGGCGACCCTGTTCGGCCGCCGCCGCTACCTGCCCGACCTCAACAGCGACAACCGGCAGCGCCGCGAGGCGGCCGAGCGCATGGCGCTCAACGCGCCGATCCAGGGGACGGCGGCGGACATCGTCAAGATCGCCATGCTGAACGTGGACCGCGCCCTGCGCGAGGCGGACCTGCGCTCCCGCATGCTCCTCCAGGTCCACGACGAAATCGTCCTGGAACTCGCCCCCGGGGAACGCGCCACGGTGGAGGACCTGGTCCGCCGCGAGATGGCCTCGGCCGTCCAGCTCCGGGTCCCCCTGGGCGTCTCCGTGGGCGCGGGCCCCGACTGGGAGTCCGCAGCCCACTGACCCGACCGCTCGCTCCCGCCGCGACGGCGGCCGGGCACCACGGTGAAACCCGCGGCGCCCGGCCGCCCGCGCCGGGCGGCGGCGCGACTACCCCGGCGTCGGACGGCCGGCGGCCGCCACCGGGGGCCGCTCGCCGCCCGCCGTGACAGCGGCCGGTCACGCGGGTGCGGCCCCGTCGCGGCAGGACTGCCGCAACGGCGTGTCTCCGCAGCGGGGGCGACGGCCGGGTTCCGGAGGGGTCGGACTTTACGGAACAGACCGCTGCCCATCACGGAGCGGCCGGGCGGCAGCCGCCGGAGAGGGCTTCACCCGCGTGGACCCCGCGGGCACGCCGTCGGCCGGGTTGGCCGACAGGATGCGACGCATGGGTATACGCATGCTTCACCGCACCGCGGCACCCCCGCGGGACGGCGCCGACGGACGCGGTCCCGAGGCGTTCCCGCCGGTTCCGGTCTTCGCGGCCGCCGCGAGCACCGCCCGCGTCCCCGCCACCCTCGCGACCGTGCTCCGCAACGCCACCGCGGTCCTCGGCCGCCGGAGAGGCCACCGCACGACCACCGGCGAGCAGCCACCCTGGCGGCTGTGGGCCGAACTGGCCCGCGCCCGTCTCACCCTCGTGGTGAGCCTGCTGCCGCGTCCCCGCCCCGTCCGCACCGTCACCGTGTTCGTGGCGGCGAGCGAGACCCTCAGCGTGCGGCAGTACGGTCCGGCCGCCGCGTGCCGGGTCCTGCCCGCTCCGCCGTGGCCGGGGTGGCCGGACGCCACGCCCTGACCGCCAGCGCGTACAACGGCAGCGCGAGGACCAGCCCCGCGCCCGCGCCGAAGCACACCGTGGGGATCAGCTCCCAGGGCTTCGCGGCCGACCCCCAGTAGGCCCACCACCGCGAGGCCCGCTGCACCGCCCCCGCCACCGCGCACCCGCCGAGCAGCGCCACGGCCGCCCACCGGTCGGCACCGGAGAGCACCGGCACCCCCACCGGCCCGGCCGCGGCCCCCGCGCTCTCCTCCGCCGCCGGCCCCGTCCGGCGCAGCGCCCGCGCCACGAACAGCGCGATCACGACCGCGGCCACCGCCGAACCGCCGTACTGCAGGTACCAGTACAGCGGCGACCCCGCGAACTCCTCGCCCAGGACGGGGAACACCCGCATCCCCCACCGGTCGAGATGCGTGAACGCGTCCCACACCACGTGCGTCGACGCCCCCAGCACCGCCGAGACGTACCAGCGCCCCACCAGCGAGGGACGGACGCGCGCCCGCGGCGCCCCGCAGCGCACCAGCGCCGCCGGCCGCCCCTGCCGCGCCCGCGGCACCAGCGCCACCAGCGGCTCGCGCACCAGCAGCCACAGTCCCACCAGCGCCCAGGCGATGAGCACGTCGACCGTGAACACACCCCGGAAGTCGTGCGTCACCTCGCCGAACTCCATCGCCCCCGGCAGGACACTCGCCGCGTAATAGGTCATGTCGGGAGCGAAACTGCCCGCGACGAGCACGGAGGGGACCAGCGCGCCCCGGCCGCTCCCGTCGGTGCGCACGGCCGGCAGGACCGCCGCCGCGTGGCTCAGCGTGAACGGCAACTCGGCTCCTCGCGGCAGACGTTCATCGGAAGGCCCCAGTATGCGCGACACCCGGCCCGGCACCGGCCGCAACGGAAACGTGGCCAACCGGTGAATATCGGTCATGAACGGGTGTTGGCGCAAAGGAAGTTGTCGTAGGGTCGCGAGGATCGTCGTGGCGGACGGCCGCACCGGGCAACCGGCCCGGCGGGCAGGAACGTCACAACAGGGCGGACACGGCACACACGTCGACGGGCGCCACGGCGTCCACGGGAGGGGTTCACTCTATGGCGGCGCAATTCGGCAGGAGGCTGTGCAAGGGAGCCGCGACCACCGCCGTGGCCGCGGCAGCGGTGGCAGCCCTGTCCGCGTCCCAGGCTCCGGGCGTCACGGTCGACGGCCAGGGCAGACAGACCACCTCCGGCACCGCACCGTCGCCCGGGGAGACCGCCGACGGCGGCAGCGCGACCGGCAACTCGCCGTACTACACGGACCTGCCGCCCCTCAACAGCCCCAACCCCTCCCCGACCAGCGGCACCGGCACGGTCGACCCATCAGCGGCCGAGGCCGGCATACCCGCGACCGTCCTCGACGCCTACAAGCAGGCCGAGGCGGCGCTGCGCGAGAAGAAGCCCGGCTGCAACCTGCCCTGGCAACTCCTCGCCGCCATCGGCAAGGTGGAGTCGGGCCAGGCACGCGGCGGACGCGTCGACGCCGACGGCACCACCCTCTCGCCCATCCTCGGGCCCCAGCTCGACGGCAACGGCTTCGCCCTCATCAAGGACACCGACGACGGCGCCTACGACGGCAACAGCACCTACGACCAGGCCGTCGGCCCCATGCAGTTCATCCCCTCCACCTGGAAGTGGGCGGGCCGCGACGGCAACGCGGACGGTCGTAAGGACCCCAACAACATCTACGACGCGGCCCTCGCCGCCGGGCACTACCTGTGCCGCTTCGACTGGGACCTGTCCGACCGCCGCGACCTGAGGAAGGCGATCCTCAGCTACAACAACTCGACGGACTACCTGAACACCGTCCTGTCGTGGCTGGAGTACTACCGCAAGGGCACCCACGAGATCCCGGACGGTTCCGGCGCGCTGCCCGGGGACCGCAGCGACAACGGGACGACGGTACGGCCCTCCTCGCCGGTCTCGGCCACCCCGCCGGCGCCCAGGCCCACGCCCACCCCCAAGCCCACCCCGCCGCCCGGCAAGCCGGGCGGCGCCGGCCCGGGCCCGAAGCCGACCGACCCGGGCAGCCCGACCACCCCGCCGCCGGCCACCACCCCGCCGACCCCCACCGACACGGTGGACCACCTGGAGGCCGCGGGTACCGTGACGCTCACCGCGATGGCGGGCGACACCTTCGACACGAGGGCCGCCGCCCGGGCGGAGACGGACGCCGGCGAGGCGGTGGCCAAGGTACGGATCCGCTTCACCGTCCAGGGCGACACCGACACCACGTTCACCGGCGGCGAGAGCGTGGCCACCGTGGTCACCAACGCGTCCGGCGTCGCCGTGGCACCCGCGCTGCAGGCCGGTGAGAAGACCGGCGCGTTCGCCGTCCGTGCCGTCGTGGTGGGCCGCGACATCCCGGGCGTCGCGTACAAGGCGAACGTCACCGAACGCGCCGCCGACACCCTCGTCCGCACCGGCGACGCGGCCCTCACGTGCACCCCCGGCGGCGAGTTCGCCGAGGTCGGGCTGAAGGCCACCTACGGCGGCGCCGCCGCCGGCAAGGTCGCCGCCACCGCCACGCTCGTCACGTCCGCCGACGACCCGGCCGTGAACGACAAGGGCCCCTACTTCAAGGACGCCGACGGCAAGGCGGTCCGCTCGCTGAAGGGCCTCAAGACCGACGCGGACGGTCTGCTGACGCTGCCGCGGCTGTACGCGGACGACACCACCGGCACGTTCCTGCTCCGCGTCACCACCGCGGGCGGAGCGACCCTCACGGTCGAACTGACCGTGGCGGCCGCCGAGAACGGGAACGAGACCGGGACCGGCGCCGGGACCGGGTCCGAGGCACCGTCCCCGGCCCCGTCGACCGGACCCGACGCCTGACGGCACGCCGGCGCACGGCTCAGCGCCGGAGCCGTGCGCTCGTGTGCCGGGTCGGTTCGGCGGCGGCCGGGTCCTCGGGCCACGGGTGCTTGGGGTACCGGCCGCGCAGTTCGGCCCGTACGCCCCTGTAGCCGTCGCGCCAGAAGGACGCGAGGTCGGCGGTCACGGCGGCGGGACGCCCGGCCGGGGACAGCAGGTGCACCAGCAGCGGCACCCCGGCCACCCGGGGCGACTCCTGGAGCCCGAACATCTCCTGGAGCTTCACGGCGAGCACCGGCCGCTCCGGGTCCGCGTAGTCGACCCGGACCGCGGACCCACTGGGCACGGTGATCCGCTCGGGCGCCAGCTCGTCGAGCCGCGCCGCCTCACCGGAGGCCCACGGCAGCAGCCGGCCCAGCGCCTGAGCGGCGTCGATCCGGGCGAGGTCGGCCCGCCGCCGGGCACGGCTCAGCTCCGGCTCCAGCCACTCCTCCACCCGCGCGTACAGCGCCTCGTCGGACACGTCGGGCCACGGTGCGCCGAGCCGGCCGTGCAGGAAGGCCAGCCGCTGCCGCAGTACGGTCGCCCCGGCGGGCCGGCGCAACAGGGCGAAGCCCTCCCGCCGCAGCCCCTCCAGCAGCGCGCCGCGCACGAGGGAGGGGTCGGCGCCGGTGTGCGGCCGTACGGTCAGCTCCACCGCTCCGAGCCGCTCGACCTCCCGCGCGACGACGTCCCCGTCGGCCCAGTGGACCTCCTCCCGGCGCTCCAGCAGCGCGGCCGCCGCGTACCGGGCGATCCCCTCGTCGACGACCGCCCCGAGCGTCACGCGCGCGTGCCCGCGCCCCACCGGCCGGTCGGCCACGGCCACGGCGACCCACTCCGCGCCCCGCACCCCTGACCCGGCCCCCGGCTCGGCCCGGGTCCCGCCCGCCATCAGATACGAACCGCCGTCCGAGCGGGCCACCCGCTCGGGGAACGCGAGCGCCGCCACCAGCCCGACCCGCGCGTCCTCCCCGCCGGCCCCCGAGGCGAGCGGACCACCGCCGGACACCCGCACGGTGCCGGACGGCCCAGGAGCGGACGTGTCCCCGGCCGCACCGGCCCCTCCAGCCGCTCCTGTCCTGCCGTCCCCACGGGTTCCGCCGGTGTCCTCGGGCACGAGCCCCCGCAGCCGGCGGACCTCCGTACGCCACCGGCCGGCATACGCGTCGCCCCCGCGGCGCGCGGTGCGCAGGGCGCCCGCCAGGTCGTCCCCGTACTCGCGCGGCGGCTCCTCACCGATCAGGGCGACCACCTCGGCGGCGAGACCGGGACCCACCACCGGCGCCGCGTCCAGCAGGGCACGCCCCAGCCGGGGGTGCAGCCCCAGCCGCGACAGCCGCGCACCGCGCGCCGTGGCACGGCCGTCCGCGCCCACCGCGCCGATCGCCGTCAGCGTGGACCGGGCCGCCGCCATCGCGCCCGCGGGCGGGGCGTCCAGCAGCGCCAGCCCCGAGGCGTCCGGATCGCCCCAGCAGGCCGCCTGGAGCGCGAACGCCGTCAGATCGGCCACCTTGATCTCGGGGGAGGGGAACCGCGGCAGCCGCGCGTCCTCCGCCTCCGCCCAGCAGCGGTACACCGCGCCCGGTGCCTCACGCCCGGCACGCCCCGCCCGCTGCCGCCCGGAGGCCCGCGAGGCCCGGACCGTCGTCAGCGCGCTCAGCCCCCGCGCGTGATCGACCCGCGGCTCGCGCGCGAGACCCGAGTCCACGACCACCCGCACCCCCGGCACCGTCAGCGACGACTCCGCCACCGCCGTCGCCAGCACCACACGGCGCCGCTCCCCGCCGGTCAGCACCGCGTCCTGCACGGCCGCCGGCGCCCGCCCGTGCACCTGGAGCACCTCGACACCGTCCAGGCCGCCCAGCAGCCCGGCCACCCGGGCGATCTCACCGACCCCCGGCAGGAACACCAGCACGTCCCCGTCCCGCTCGGCCAGCGCCCGCCGCACCACCGACGCCACGTGCGTCAGCAGGGCCGGATCGACCCGCATGCCGTGCGGCGGCCGCACCGCGCCCGCGGGAGGCGCCCAGACGACCTCCACCGGGTACGCCGCACCGCGCGCCTCGACCACCGGCGCACCGCCCAGCAGCCCGGCCCAGCCCTCCGCGTCCGTCGTCGCCGACGCGGCCACCAGCCGCAGCTCCGGGCGGAGCGTCCCGCGCACGTCCCACAGGAACGCCGCCGCCGTGTCCGCGTCCAGATGCCGCTCGTGGCACTCGTCGAGCACCACCACGTCCACCCCGGCCAGTTCCTGATCGCGCTGGAGGCGCTGCAGGAGCACACCGGTCGTGACGACCTCCACCCGCGTGCGCGGTCCCACCGCCCGCTCCCCGCGCACGGTGAAACCGACCTGCCCGCCGACCCGCTCGCCCAGCAGCCACGCCATCCGCCGGGCCGCCGCGCGGGCGGCGATCCGCCGCGGCTCGGCCACCACCACCCGCCGCGCGGGACCCGCCCCGAGCAGTCCCGCCAGCGCCAACGGCACCAGCGTCGTCTTACCGGTCCCGGGCGGCGCCACGAGCACCGCCGTGCCGTGCGCGTCGAGCGCGTCGGTCAGCCCGGGCAGCGCCTCGCGTACGGGAAGGGTGTCCAGGGCGTCGTGACGGATCACGCGCTCAGTCCCGCACGCACACGAAGATCGCCGTCCCCGGGATCAGGTTGCCGCGCAGCGGGGACCAGCCGCCCCACTCGGAGGTGTTCCAGGCCGGCCACTGCGGCTCCACCAGATCCACCAGCCGGAACCCCGAGGCGACGACGTCCCGCACCCGGTCCCCGATCGTCCGGTGGTGCTCGACGTACACCGCGCGGCCGTCCTCGTCCTGCTCCACGTACGGAGTGCGGTCGAAGTACGACGCCGACACGCTCAGCCCCTCGGGGCCCGGCTCGTCCGGGAACGCCCAGCGGATCGGGTGCGTCACCGAGAACACCAGCCGGCCGCCCGGCCGCAGCACCCGGCGCACCTCGCGCAGCACCAGCCGCGGCTCGGCGACGAAGGGCAGCGCCCCGTACGCCGAGCAGGCCAGGTCGAAGGAGCCGTCGGCGAACGGCAGCGCGCCCGCGTCGGCGCACACCAGCGGGAACGGCCCGCCGATCCGCAGCGCGTGCTGCAACTGCCGGTGCGAGATGTCCAGCGCCACCGGACGCGCCCCCTGGGCGGCCAGCCAGCGCGAGCACTGCGCCGCGCCGGCGCCCAGCTCCAGGACGTCGCGCCCCTTCAGCTCCTCCGGCGGACCGAGCAGCTCCGCCTCCACCTCGTCCAGACCCTCGGGACCCCACACGAAGCGGTCGTCACCGAGGAACGTGCCGTGCTCGGTCTGGTACTCGTCGGCGTTGCGGTCCCACCAGCCCCGGTTGGCGCGTGAGCTCTCCGTGACACCGGCCTCCCGCCGGGTCGCCTCCGGTTCGGGCGCTACGGACTCTTGGATGATCGGCTCCCTCGTCGTACTCTTCCGTCCAGCCGGACTCCGGTGTGTCGCAGAAGCGGATTCCCAGCCCCTGCGTGGCCTCGGATGACGGGACTTGTGCCGGTTATGCGGCGATCCGCCCCGGGTGGGCGGCTTCGCGCATTGACCCTGCCCGGCTGCCCCCGTATGCTACAAGTTGCGCTGCGAGCCTGCGCGCCTCAGACGTAGCAGGCTGCGCTCGCATCTGTTGTATGTCCCCTCGGTTCTCGAGGCGCCGACGCCAGTATCTGGTGGAGCGCTTCCTTGGCTGTCCGGCTTCGGCAGAGCGAAACGGGCTCCGGCGTAGCAGTACCTACGACTTCAATGTCCGTACCGGAGCCCTTTCCCACATGACGAGCAGCACCGAGACCACCGCCACCACCCCGCAGGTAGCGGTCAACGACATCGGTAACGAGGAAGCATTCCTCGCCGCGATCGACGAGACGATCAAGTACTTCAACGACGGCGACATCGTCGACGGCGTCATCGTGAAGGTCGACCGGGACGAGGTCCTGCTCGACATCGGTTACAAGACCGAAGGTGTCATTCCGAGCCGAGAGCTCTCGATCAAGCACGACGTCGACCCCAACGAGGTCGTCGCCGTCGGTGACGAGATCGAGGCCCTTGTTCTCCAGAAGGAGGACAAGGAAGGCCGCCTGATCCTCTCGAAGAAGCGCGCCCAGTACGAGCGTGCCTGGGGCACCATCGAGAAGATCAAGGAAGAGGACGGCATCGTCACCGGTACCGTCATCGAGGTCGTCAAGGGTGGTCTCATCCTCGACATCGGCCTCCGCGGCTTCCTTCCGGCCTCCCTGGTCGAGATGCGCCGTGTCCGCGACCTCCAGCCCTACGTGGGCAAGGAGCTCGAGGCGAAGATCATCGAGCTGGACAAGAACCGCAACAACGTGGTCCTGTCCCGCCGTGCCTGGCTGGAGCAGACCCAGTCCGAGGTCCGCCAGACGTTCCTCACCACCCTCCAGAAGGGTCAGGTCCGTTCCGGCGTCGTCTCCTCGATCGTCAACTTCGGTGCCTTCGTGGACCTGGGTGGCGTCGACGGTCTGGTCCACGTCTCCGAGCTGTCCTGGAAGCACATCGACCACCCGTCCGAGGTTGTCGAGGTCGGCCAGGAAGTCACCGTCGAGGTCCTCGACGTCGACATGGACCGCGAGCGCGTCTCCCTGTCGCTGAAGGCGACCCAGGAAGACCCGTGGCAGCAGTTCGCCCGCACCCACCAGATCGGCCAGGTCGTGCCCGGCAAGGTCACGAAGCTGGTTCCGTTCGGTGCGTTCGTCCGCGTGGACGAGGGCATCGAGGGTCTGGTCCACATCTCCGAGCTGGCCGAGCGCCACGTGGAGATCCCGGAGCAGGTCGTCCAGGTCAACGACGAGATCTTCGTCAAGGTCATCGACATCGACCTCGAGCGCCGTCGCATCAGCCTCTCGCTGAAGCAGGCCAACGAGGCCTTCGGTGCCGACCCGTCGTCGGTCGAGTTCGACCCGACCCTGTACGGCATGGCCGCGTCCTACGACGACCAGGGCAACTACATCTACCCCGAGGGCTTCGACCCCGAGACCAACGACTGGCTCGAGGGCTACGAGACCCAGCGCGAGGCGTGGGAGACCCAGTACGCCGAGGCGCAGTCCCGCTTCGAGCAGCACCAGGCGCAGGTCATCAAGTCCCGCGAGGCGGACGAGAAGGCCGCTGCCGAGGGTGGCGAGGCTGCCGCTCCGGCCGCGTCCGGCGGCGGTTCGTACTCCTCCGAGGGTGGCGACCAGTCCGGCGCGCTCGCCTCGGACGAGGCTCTCGCCGCCCTGCGCGAGAAGCTGGCGGGCGGCCAGAGCTGAACGCTCCCCGCTGACGCCTAGCCGTTGACTGAGGGGCCGTACCCACCCGGGTACGGCCCCTCAGTGCTACCCGCACACCCACCCCCTGGGGGCGCGGGGAACTGCGCGACCAACCCCCACCGACCCGCGGCTGCCCACCCACCCCCCAGGGGCGCGGGGAACTGCGCGACCAACCCCCACCGGCCGCAGCCCCTCCACCACCCCCCGGAGGGAACCGCACGGCTCGGGAATGCCTGTGTCGCCCGACACGTTGTCCCGTACGGACACAAGGAGGAGCGGTCACTGTGCTTGATCCGCAGGATTTGTACGCATGGGAGCCGAAGGGGCTCGGCGTCGTCGACATGGCGCTGGCCCAGGAGTCGGCCGGACTAGTCATGCTCTACCACTTCGACGGATACATCGACGCGGGAGAGACCGGGGACCAGATCGTCGACCGGCTCCTCGACTCGCTGCCCCACCAGCTCGTCGCCCGCTTCGACCACGACCGGCTCATCGACTACCGCGCCCGGCGCCCCCTGCTGACCTTCACCCGTGACCGCTGGAGCGACTACGAGGTGCCCGCACTCGAGGTGCGCCTCGTCCAGGACGCCACCGGAGCGCCCTTCCTGCTGCTGTCCGGTCCGGAGCCGGACGTCGAGTGGGAGCGCTTCGCGGCGGCCGTCCGGCAGATCGTGGAGCGCCTCGGCGTCCGCCTGTCGGTGAACTTCCACGGCATCCCCATGGGCGTCCCGCACACCCGCCCCGTCGGCATCACCCCGCACGGCAACCGCACCGACCTCGTCCCGGTGACCAGCAGCGTCTTCGACGAGGCGCAGGTGCCCGGCAGTGCCGAGGCCCTCGTCGAGTACCGGCTGATGCAGGCCGGCCACGACGTCCTGGGCGTCGCCACCCACGTGCCGCACTACATCGCCCGTTCCGCGTACCCGGACGCGGCGCTGACCGCCCTGGAGACGATCACGGCCGCCACCGGGCTCGTGCTGCCCGGCGTCGCGCACTCGCTGCGCACCGCCGCCCACCGCACCCAGACCGAGATCGACCGCCAGATCCGCGAGGGCGACGAGGAACTGACCGCCCTCGTCCAGGGGCTCGAGCACCAGTACGACGCAGCCGCCGGCGCCGAGACCCGGGGCAACATGCTCGCGGAGCCGGCGGAGATCCCGTCGGCGGACGAGATCGGCCGCGAGTTCGAACGCTTCCTCGCGGAGCGGGAGGGCGAGAGCTGACATCCCCCGGCCCGGCCCGGCGCACGCCGGCCCGGGCTGTGGACCTAGGCTGCTGTCCATGCTGACAGTGGGCCTGACCGGTGGTATCGGCGCCGGCAAGAGTGAGGTGTCGCGGCTGCTCGTCGAGTGCGGGGCCGTGCTCATCGACGCGGACCGCATCGCGCGCGAGGTCGTCGAGCCCGGCACGCCCGGTCTGGCGGCGGTCGTGGACGCCTTCGGCGAGGACGTGCTGGCCGCCGACGGGCGCCTCGACCGGCCCCGGCTCGGCTCGATCGTCTTCGCCGACGCGGAGAAGCTGGCCGTGCTCAACTCCATCGTCCACCCCCTGGTGGGCGCCCGCTCCCGCGAGCTGGAGGAGGCCGCCGCCGAGGACGCCGTCGTCGTGCACGACGTCCCGTTGCTCACGGAGAACGGTCTCGCGCCCCTCTACGACCTGGTGATCGTCGTCGACGCGAGCCCCGCCACCCAGCTCGAGCGGCTCGTGGGCCGGCGCGGCATGAGCGAGGACGACGCACGCGCGCGGATGGCCGCCCAGGCGACCCGTGAGCAGCGCCGGGCCGTCGCCGACATCGTCATCGACAACGACGTCCCGCTCGACGAACTCGCCGAACGCGTCAAGGACGTGTGGTCCGAGCTCGTCCGCCGGTCGCGGGCATCCCGCCCGGAGCGGCCGCAGCCTCCGGAACAGCCGGAATAGAGGCCCCCGGGCGAGGCGTTGAACCCCATCAGCGAGGGAAGGATGCCGCCGTGCCCGAGACCAGTGGTTCGACCGGACGTACGCCGGAGACGCATGTCATCGACTTCCGTGCCGCCGAGCATCTCCTCGCCTCACGGGATCCGCGGGGCGCGGTGAAGCTGCTGGACGGCGTGATCGACGTCCACCCCGAGAACACCGCCGCGCGCCTGCTGCGGGCCCGTGCCTTCTTCGCCGCGGCTCAGCTGCGCCCCGCCGAGCTGGAGTTCTCCCTCGTCCTTGAGCGCGAGCCCGACAACGCCTACGCCCACTTCGCGCTCGCCCGCACCTACCAGCGGCAGAACCGTCCCCACCCGGCCAAGCGCCACTTCCGGCTGGCGGCCGCCCTGGACCCCAACCCGGAGTACCTGAGGGCGGCCCGCTTCGACGCGTGACGGCGGTGTGCCGCCTGCGCGCTACCGCCGCCCGGCCGGCGGTTCGTACGGAGGGACGTCGCGCCCCGGCTGGTAGTGCGATCCCTGACGGATGTGCCGGACGACGAGGACCAGGTCGACCGTGACGAGCAGCCACAGCGCCGCGCAGGCCACCGCCCAGCCGGGGTATCCCGCGAGCGCGAAGGCCACCGTCCCGGCGACCGTCCAGACCTCGCCCCACACACTGAGCCAGAACCGCATCCGCAGAGCACTGCGCGCGGTCACCGGCTCACTGCCCGTCCGCATCGTCCTCACCGCCGCTCACGCCCGAATCCGGTCCGCGACCTTCGTTCCTGTCCCCTCCGGGTCCCCGGAACCGGCCGTTGCTCACACGTTCGAGTGAACCCGCGACGGACAGGAACGGACGTGCGAGCACGGGCCGTTGGACGGACATGGAGCTGAGAATGCGTGAGGGGTACGAGGGGACGGGGCCCGGGGCGATCACCCCGGACGGCTGCGCGGTGGAGCTCTACTCGCGGCTGCCCGTCGGGGACGAGCCGGACATCATCGCCGCCGCGGTGAAGCCGGGGGCGCGGGTACTGGAGCTGGGCAGCGGCGTGGGACGGATGACGCACGCGCTGCTGGAGCGTGGCTTCGAGGTGACGGCGGTCGACGAGTCGCCGGAGATGCTGGAGCGCGTGCGCGGGGCACGGACGATATGCGGCCGCATCGAGGAAGTCGACGTCGGGGAGACGTTCGACGTGGTACTGCTCGCGTCCTTCCTGGTTCACGCGGGAGACGTCGAGGTGCGCCGGGGCATCCTGCGCACCTGCGTACGGCATCTGGCGAAGGGCGGATGCGTGCTCATCCAGCGGGAGGGCGAGGACTACCACACCGACGTGCCGCGCGAGCGGGTCGACCCGGCGGGCTTCACCGTGCGGATCGTGTCGGTGGAACCGGTCGGCGACGGGGTCGACTCGGTGCACGCGGAGTACGTGTTCCCGGACGCGGTCTGGACGCAGACGTTCCGGTCCCGTCCTCTCGACAGGGAGCAGTTCGAGGAGGCACTGGGGGAGGAGGGCCTGGGAGTCGACCGGTACCTGACGGCCGACGGGATGTGGGTGCGGGCGGTGAGAGCAGACCCCGGACAGCGATGAGGTCACGCGCGGGAGACGCCCTGCCTCCCTCACCGCACGGAGTGTGGCCCTTCACCGGGCCCGTGCGGCCACACGGCTGCCGGCCGCGCGGCGACGGCTGCCAGGGTCAGCCGCGCCGGGAGCCGCCGGGGCCTTGGCGGCGGGAGGTGCGGCCGGGCTCGGCGCCCCTGCCGCCTGCCGCACGTCGGTCGGTGGTCCTTCCGCGGCGGCCGGCGTCACCGGGCGCGGCACCCGGGTCAGGGGGCCCGGGCATCCCACCGGGCACGCCCGGCCCGCCCAGGCCGCGCAGGCGTTCCATCTCGCGCCGGTCGCGCTTGGTCGGGCGACCGGTACCGCGGTCGCGGATGCCGGCCGGAGCGACGGCGTCGCGGGGCGGAGGCGGCGGCGAGTTGTCGACATAGCACTGGACTGCCACCGGGGCGCCCACCCGCTTGCGGATCAGCCGTGTGACGACGACGATCCGCTCCCGGGTCTCCACCCGCAGACGCACCTCGTCACCGACACGGACGGAGTGGGAGGGCTTCACCCGCTCGCCGTTCACCCGGACGTGCCCGCCCCGGCAGGCGGCGGCGCCCATGGAGCGCGTCTTGACCAGCCGCACGGACCAGATCCAGCTGTCGATCCGCACGGATTCGCCGCTCGGCGGGCCGGCCGCCTCGGCGGCCGCCACCACCGCGGCGATCCGCGGGTCGGCGGGCGCGGGCGCCGCCTCACCCGGGCCGGGCGTGTCCGCCCCGGCCGTCCTGTCGTGCTCCGCACCCTCGCTCACCATGTTCCCGACCTTAGCCCGATCGCCCCGCGGACCGTACGGGGATTTCCCCCCGGGGATCTCCCCCTGTCCCGAACGCCTACCGTGGAGTCATGGACCGCAGCGCCCTCTCCCGGCTCGACCGGCGCATCGCCGGCTGCCGTGCCTGCCCCCGGCTGGTCGACTGGCGTGAGGAGGTCGCCCGTACCAAGCGGGCGGCGTTCGCGGACTGGACGTACTGGGGCAGGCCGGTCCCCGGGTTCGGGCCGCCGGACGCCCGGCTGCTGATCGTCGGCCTGGCCCCCGCGGCACACGGCGGGAACCGCACGGGACGGATGTTCACCGGGGACCGTTCCGGGGACGTGCTGTGCCGGGCGCTCCACGACGTGGGGCTCGCCTCCCGGCCGACGGCCACCCACGCCGACGACGGACTGGAGCTGTACGGGGTGCGTGTCACCTCACCCGTGCACTGCGCCCCGCCCGCCAACAAGCCCACGCCCGGGGAGCGGGACGCGTGCCGGCCCTGGCTCGTTCAGGAACTGCACCTGCTGCGGCCGACGCTCCGGGCCGCGCTCGTCCTCGGTGCCTTCGGCTGGCAGGCGGCGCTGCCCGCGTTCGCCGAGGCCGGCTGGGCCGTGCCCCGGCCCCGGCCCGCCTTCGCGCACGGCGCCCGCACCACCCTGGACGCGGCCGACGGCCCCGGTCTGCACCTCTTCGGCTGCTTCCACGTCAGCCAGCGCAACACCTTCACCGGCCGGCTCACCCCCGAGATGCTCAGGGACGTCCTGCGCACGGCGGCCGACGCGGCGGGACTGCACACCGGGAAAAGGGGATGAGCGCCACCGGCCGGCACCGATAGCCTGCGCCGATGGCCAGATACCCGGAGATCGAACCGTACGACCACGGCATGCTCGACGTCGGTGACGGCAACCACGTCTACTGGGAGACCAGCGGGAACCCGCAGGGCAAGCCCGCGCTGGTGCTGCACGGCGGCCCGGGCTCCTCGGCCGGCCCGAACCTGCGGCGCTATTTCGACCCGGCCGCCTACCGCATCGTCCTGCTCGACCAGCGCGGCGCCGGGCGGTCGCTGCCCCCGGCGAGCGATCCCGCCACCGACATGAGCGTCAACACGACCGCGCACCTCATGGCGGACCTGGAGCGGCTCCGCGCCCACCTGGGCATCGAGCGGTGGCTGGTGTGGGGCGTGTCGTGGGGGTCGGCCCTCGGACTGCGGTACGCGCAGACCCACCCCGGGGTCGTGTCCGAACTCGTCCTGACCGGGGTGGCCACCGGCTCGAACGCCGAAGTGGCCCTGCTGACCAGGGGACTCGGCACGGTCTTCCCCGAGGCGCACGAGCGTTTCCTCGCCGGGCTGCCCGCCGACGAGCGCGACGGCAACCTGGCCGCCGCCTACAACAGGCTGCTGGAGTCACCCGATCCGGAGGTCAGGGAGCGGGCCGCGCTGGCCTGGACCGACTGGGAGACGGCGACGATCCCCGCCCCGCCGGGCTCGGTCGAACGCTTCCGGGACCCGGTGTACCGCCTGGGCTTCGCCCGCACCGTCACCCACTACTGGGGCAACGACCACTTCCTCGGTGACGGCGAAGGACGGGACAACGACGACGGTGTCGTCCTGCGCGACGCCCACCTGCTGAAGGGAATCCCCGGCACCCTCGTCCAGGGCAGCCTCGACTTCGGCAACCTCCTCGGCATCGTCTGGCGGCTCCACCACGCCTGGCCGGGCAGCGAGCTGGTGATCGTCGACGACGGCGGCCACGACACCGGCACGGCCGGTGACGACGCCCTCCTCGCCGCGACGGACCGCTACGCCCGCCGCCGCGGCTGAGGTCTCACGGCCGCCACCGGTACCGCACGTCCGGCTCCCGCTCCTCGTTGCCGGAGCCGTCCGTGTGCTCCACGGCCGTGAATCCGTGCCGTTCGTAGAAGCGGTGCGCGGGCGCGTTGACCTGGAAGGTCCACAAGGACAGGCCCACGGGGCTGCGTTCCTTGGCCAGGGCCACGAAGCGGTCGCCGAGCCCTCGCCCGCGCCAGCCGGGTTCCAGGTACAGCTGATCCAGCTCCGCACCCTCCAGCACCAGCACCCCGACGACGCCCTCGCCCGCCGCTTCCGCCACCCACGTCTCCCGCAGCGGCACCAGGACGTGCCGGAAGTAGTCCCGCACCTCGTCGTCGGAGCGGGGCCGGACCACGTCCGGCAGCGCGGCGGCGAAGGAGCGCAGCCACACCCCGGCCGCGGCCGCGGCGTCCACGGCGTGGGCCCGGCGCAGTGTCACCGGACGCTCGCCGGCGGTCACGCGGCGGCCGGACCGGGGCCGGGGACGACCGCCGTCGCCGTGATCTCGACGAGCTGCCCGGTGTAGCCGAGGCAGGCCACGCCGATCAGGGTCGACGAGTGGGGTCCCGTGCTCAGCCCGGACGCCTCGACGACGTCCCACACGGCGGAGAGCACGGACGGCTCGGCGCTCACGACGTACACGTCCGTCGCGACGACGTGCTCCAGGTCGCTGCCCACCGCCCGCAACTGTTCGCCGAGGTTGGCGATGACCTGCCGGGCCTGCCGCACCGGGTCCCCGGCTCCCACCAGCTCGCCGTCCGCGTCCAGCGGGACGGACCCGGCGAGGAACGCCAGCCGGGTGCCCGCCTCGACGACGGAGACGTGGGAGTAGACGGGCGGCGGGAACAGGGAGGGCACGGTGACGCGCTGGATCACGAAGGCTCCTGGAAGGGGAACGGTGGACGGCCGGTGCCGTCCACCGTTCCACCGCTCGGCCCGCCCCCGCATCCGAATTACCCCCGGAGACCTCCGGCCGCCGCGGGCTACGGGTGCAGGATCACCTTGGTGTAGCCCTCGATGCGCTTGTCGAACTTGTCGTAGGCCGACGGCGCCTGATCGAGGGGCATTTCGTGGGAGACCACGAAGCTGGGCTTCGCCCGCCCCTCGATGATCATGTCGCGCAGCTGCCGGTTGTAGCGCTTCACGTTGCACTGTCCCGTGCCCAGCTTCAGGCCCTTCTCGAAGAGCTTGCCGACCGCGACGAGGAGCATGCCCTGCTTGGACTGCTCGTCGGGGGCGCCGGGGTCGGACGGGACGTAGAGCCCGGGAATGCCGAGCATGCCGGTGGCCCGGACGGTGCGCACCAGCGAGTTCAGCACGGTCGCCGGCTCCTCCCGGTCCGAGTCCTTGCCGCCCGCCGACGCCTGGTAGCCGACCGCGTCGACGCCCTTGTCGGTGCCGATGCCCTCGGTCTGCGCGTGGATCTGCTCGACCGGGTCGCCCTCGGCGAAGTTGATGGGCACCGCGCCGATCTCCTCGGCCTTCTGCAGCCGCTCGGGCACCCGGTCCACGACGAACACCTTCCTCGCGCCGCGCAGCAGCGCCGAGTAGGCGGCCATCAGACCGACCGGGCCCGCGCCGTACACCGTGACGCTCTCGCCGGGCCGCACCTGGGCGAGTTCACAGCCGTGGTAGCCCGTGGGGAAGATGTCGGCGAGCAGGATGAAGTCCTTCTCGTGTTCCGTCCCCTCGGGCAGTTTCAGGCAGTTGAAGTCGGCGTAGGGGACGCGCAGGTACTCCGCCTGGCCGCCCTTCCACGGCCCCATCGCGACGTAGCCGTAGGCGCCGCCGGGGAAGCCGGGGTTCACGGTCAGGCAGTAACCGGTGAATCCGTCCACGCAGTTGGTGCAGAACCCGCAGGCGACGTTGAAGGGCATGACCACCCGGTCGCCCTCCTTGAGCGAGGTGACGCCCGGGCCGACCTCCGCGATCGTGCCCATGTTCTCGTGGCCGAAGGTGATGCCGGGCTCGGCGGCGGTACGGCCCTCGTACATGTGCAGATCGGAACCGCAGATGGCGGTCGAGGTGACCCGTACGATCACGTCGTTCGGATGCTGGATGGTGGGGTTGTCGACTTCTTCGACCGCAACCTCGAACGGTCCCTTGTACACGACGGCCTTCATGGCTCAGACCTCCACTCGGTGGTGTGCGTGTCCGGTGCCGCGCCTCCCCCGATGCTCCGCGTGACCCATTTCTCATGGTTATCCGGTCTGTCCCGCTGGGCAAGCCGGTAATGTCCCCATACGTATCGTCCTACGAAATACGTATCGTCCTACGAAAGCGAAGGGGGCCGTCATGGCGGCACAGCGGCTGGGAACCCTGCTCGTCCCCGTGCCCGGGCTGTCCGGCACGACCTACCCGGTGGGCACCACCGTGACCGTCCGTGGTCGCGGCGCGACGGTCGACGGGTTCGTGAACGGCGACTGGCTGCCGCTGTCGTGGTGGGAGTTCTCCGACGGCCTCCGTGAGGACATCGCCGACCGCTGACCCCCCCGCACGCCGCACCCGGACGGTCCCCGTCAGCCGTCGTCGCTCACCCGCACCCAGTCCAGCGTGCGCTCCACCGCCCGCTTCCAGTCCTGGTAGCCCTCCTGACGCCGCTCCTCGTCCCACTGCGGCTGCCAGCGCTTCGACTCCTGCCAGTGGGTGCGCAGCTCGTCGGTGTCGGACCAGAAGCCCACCGCGAGTCCGGCGGCGTACGCGGCACCGAGCGCGGTGGTCTCGGCGACCACGGGACGGCTGACCGGCACCCCCAGCACATCGGCCTGGATCTGCATGCACAGGTCGTTGGCGGTGACGCCGCCGTCGACCTTCAGCACGTCCAGGTGCACGCCGGAGTCCTTCTCCATCGCCTCGACCACGTCACGGCTCTGGTAGCAGATCGCCTCCAGGGTGGCCCGCGCGATGTGACCGCCGGTGTTGTACCGGGACAGTCCGACGATGGCGCCCCGGGCGTCGGAGCGCCAGTAGGGGGCGAACAGGCCGGAGAACGCCGGGACGAAGTACATCCCGCCGTTGTCCTCCACCGAACGCGCCAGCTGCTCGCTGTCCGGGGCACTCCCGATGATCTTGAGCTGGTCACGCAGCCACTGCACGGCCGCACCGGTGACGGCGATGGAGCCCTCCAGCGCGTAGACCGCGGGGCTGCCCGCGAACTGGTACGCCACCGTCGTCAGCAGGCCGCTGCGTGACCGCACCAGTTCCTCGCCGGTGTTGAGCACCAGGAAGTTGCCGGTGCCGTAGGTGTTCTTCGCCTCGCCGGGGGAGAAGCAGACCTGTCCCACGGTCGCGGCGTGCTGGTCGCCGAGCACGCCGGTGATCGGGACGGCGGCGCCCAGCGGCCGGGAGGTGCGGGCGGTGCCGAAGGCCTCGCTGTCGGACGAGGGGTGGATGGCCGGCAGCATCGAGCGGGGGATGCCGAAGATGCCGAGCAGTTCGTCGTCCCAGTCCAGGGTCTCCAGGTTCATCAGCATGGTGCGGCTGGCGTTGGTCACGTCCGTGGCGTGCACACCGCCGTTGGGTCCGCCAGTGAGGTTCCACAGCACCCAGGCGTCGGTGTTGCCGAACAGGGCGTGGCCCGCCTCGGCGGCCTCGCGCAGCCCGTCCACGTTCTCCAGCAGCCACTTGATCTTGCCGCCGGAGAAGTAGGTGGCCGGCGGCAGACCGGCCTTGTGGCGGATGACGTCGCCGTGCCCGTCGCGTTCGAGAGCCGCGGCGATGCGGTCGGTGCGCGTGTCCTGCCAGACGATGGCGTTGTAGTACGGGCGGCCGGTGCGCGGGTCCCAGACCACGGTCGTCTCGCGCTGGTTGGTGATGCCGATGGCCCGCAGGTCGCTCGCCGACAGGCCGCCGTCCCGCAGGGCGTTCTGGATCACCGTGTTGGTGCGTTCCCAGATCTCCACCGGGTCGTGCTCCACCCAGCCGGAGCGCGGCAGGATCTGCTGGTGTTCCAGCTGGTGCCTGGCCACCTCGTTGCCGGAGTGGTCGAAGATCATGAAGCGTGTGCTGGTGGTCCCCTGGTCCACCGCGCCGACGAATTCTGGCATCGCTGCCACCTCTCCTGGTGTGACGACAGAGCCTGGGGATCTACGGTTCCTCGGTGGCGGGGCCTTCCTCCTGCGCTCCCGCCCTGGCGGTGATCACCGGCTTGAGGAGCAGGTCGTAGACGAGGACACCGGCGATTCCGCCGATGAGCGGGCCGGCGATGGGGATCCACCAGTAGCCGCTGAACCATCCGAACGTCCCCGGCAGGGCGATGTCGCCCCAGCCTTCGAAGTAGGTGAACAGACGGGGTCCGAAATCACGCGCGGGATTGATGGCGTATCCGGCATTCGTGCCGAACGTGAGACCGATCGCGACGACCACCAGGCCGATGAGGAACGGGTGGAGATTCGACAGCGGAGCCACGTTGCGCATGTCGATGAGCGCGCAGATCAGCAGGAGGAGAATTCCCGTTCCCACGATCTGGTCCAGCAGCGGGCCCCACCAGGAATCACCGAAGTATTCGGCGGGGAACGTGGCGAAGATGGAGTAGGTCGCCAGTGACTCGTCCCGCGGGATCGCCGCCTTGGTGTTGGCCGCGTCGATGGCCCACCGGTAGCAGGCGTAGACGAGCGCGGCGCCGACGAAGGCGCCGAGGATCTGGGCCAGCCAGTACGGCAGGACCTTCTGCCAGGGGAAGTCCCTGCGTACGGCGAAGGCCAGCGTCACCGCGGGGTTGAGGTGGGCTCCGCTGATGCCGCCGGCCACGTAGACACCGAAGACCACGGCGAGGCCCCAGCCCCAGGAGATGATCAGCCAGTTGGCCGGCCCGAATTCCACGAATTGTCGCCCCGACCCGGGCAGGCCCACGACGGCGACGGCCACCGACCCGATTCCCAGCAGAAGCAGGACGAACGTTCCCAGGAATTCGGCGAGCATGTCGCCGGCAATTCCTTCTTTGTATCCACGGCGACGTGGCGGTGCTGCAATGCGTTCAGCCATCGGCTCTCCTCAGCAGGAATGGCGTGGGCCTTTCCTCCCCCTGACGGCAGCGTAGGTCGAACACGCCGACAGGGCGCGCGGAGCGGCATAATTACCTCCAACAGCCCAATTCGGCTCGTCAGCGGTGGCGGGCGAGTTCACCGGACACGGCGGCATTACGGCGTGCCGGCCCCCCCCACGGTCCGGACCCCGTCGCAGGAGATCGAGTGCGGTCAGTTGCCCGGGAGTCCGTCCGGGGCCGGGGCACGGACGCGGCCGGACGAATTTCCGTGGCCGCGCGCTCCACGGCGCCCTAGCCTGTCCGGCGGCCCCCGCACACCCCGGACCACCAGGAGCCGACCGTGCCGCCCGTCCCCTCCGACGAGGACTTCCTCGACCGTACGGCCGACCGCCTCGCCGCCCTGCCCGGTGTCCACGCCGTCACCCTCGGCGGCTCGCGCGCCCAGGGCACCGAGCGGCCCGACAGCGACTGGGATCTCGCGCTGTACTACCGAGGCTCCTTCGACCCCGGCGATCTGCGCGCCCTCGGCTGGGAGGGCGAGGTCTGCGGCATCGGGGACTGGGGCGGCGGCGTCTTCAACGGCGGCGCCTGGCTGACCGTCGAGGGGCGCCGCGTCGACATCCACTACCGGGACCTCGCCGCCGCCGAACACGAGCTGGCGGAGGCCGAAGCGGGCCGCTTCCGGGTCGAACCCCTGATGTTCCACCTCGTCGGCATCCCGACCTACCTGATCGTCGCCGAACTCGCCGTCAACCGGGTGCTCCGGGGCGACACACCCCGCCCGCGCACCTACCCGCCGGCGTTGCGCGCGAGCGCCCCACCTCACTGGACCGGCATCGCCGACGCCACCCTCGCCTACGCCAGGGCCGGCCATGCTCCCCGGGGAGCCCTCGCCCAGGTCGCCGGTGCCGTCGCCGTGGCCGCGACCTGCGCCGCGCACGCCGTGATGGCGGCACGCGGGGAGTGGGTCACCAACGAGAAGGGGCTGCTCCAGCGCGCCGGGCTGGGCGGGATCGACGAGTTGGTCACGCGGCTGACCGCCACGCCCGACACGCTCGTCCAGGGCGTCACCGAGGCGGAGGACATGCTCGCGCGGGCGGTCGCGGAGGCCCGGCCCGCCTGAACCGGACAAGGGGCGGCGGCGGATCCAGGATCAAGGCTACGAGGGGGCTTCGAAGGGCTCCGAGGGGCTTCGAGAGGGCTCCGAAAGGCTCCCAAGGGCCTCGAAGGCACTCACGACACGTGCGATCACCTTCACCGAGCGTCACCGATTGCTCCGTAAAGACGAGAGCCCGCTCACACTTGGCGGTGAACGGGTGTCAACTACGTCTCAGTACCGTCACCGGGCGAGGCGTTCGCCCCATGGTTGGCGTTTAACTCTACGAGTACAGCGCAACATGGAGGTGGCAGGGTGAACGGGCGAACAGTGCTCGAACGCTTTCCCGCAGGTGGACCGCGCGGCTCATGGCCGGCGGAGGAGTTCGCGCACGCGCGGCGCCTGGAGGGTCTGCCCGCCGAGGTTGTCATGGACCTCGCGACCGACATGTTCCTGGTGATCGTCCGCGCGGACGGCGGCGGCGATGTGAGGGCGTGACGCCGCGAGCGGACGCCCGGCCGTCGTGACGCGGTGTTACGCGATGACCGGGCGGGACCACGCGGGTGCGGTGCCCGTGAGACGGCAGAGGGCCAGATACAGCGGTATCGGCGGGGTGTAGGGGAGCGTGCCGTCCGGGCGGTGGATCAGGCCGGGCAGGGCGGGGACCCCGGCGTCGGGCAGGACCGCGCCGGTCGCGTACCGCGCGGGGGCGGGCCACTCCAGGGCGTAGTCCGAGTCCGACGGGACCAGCCACCACCAGTGCGCCTCGTCGGCGTAGACGCACCCGACCCGCGGCAGCCTGGGCAGCACGAGGGGCCCGAGCCGGGCGGGGACCGCCACGGCGTCGCAGCCCATCGGGGCCGTCATCCCGTCCGGGACCGGAAGGCGCCGGGGGACGGTCCGGGGCTGCCGTCCGCGCTGGAGGCGGACCAGCGAGTCCAGGCTCAGCAGGGTGCCGGTGCCGGGAGCGCCTGTCACGCAGCTCCTCCGTTCCGGGGAGACTCCGGCCGCAGCCGGGCGGACTCGCCGCTGTCGGCGTCGCCGTGGTCGCCACCGTGGTCCTCGTCGTGACCGTCGTCCGAGCCGCCGGCCGGGCCGGGCTTCGGGCGGGCGCCCCAGCCCAGGTCGTTGCGCGGCTCGGCCGGATCGCCCGGGGCGTCCGCCTTGTGGGGCAGATCCGCCCACACCAGCAGACCGGGGCCCTGCTCGTGGGCGCCCCAGGAGTGACACAGGGCGTCGACGAGGAGCAGTCCCCTGCCGTGCTCGTCGTCCGGCCGCTGCCTGGTGTTCGCCCGCGGCCTGTCCGGCGCGCAGCCCTCGTCCCGCACGGCTATGCGCACCAGGTCGCCGCCCTCGTGCAGCTCGCAGACTATGTGGCTGCTCGCCGTGTGCACGATGGCGTTGGTGACGAGTTCGGAGACGACCAGTTCCGCCGTCTCGCAGGTGTCCTCGCACACCGACCAGCCGGTCAGTCGTGCCCTCGTCAGGCGTCTGGCCTGAGCCGGGGAACCCAGATGAGCGGCCAGCTCGAAACGGAACCGGCGCTCGGCGGCGGTCCCCCAAGGGGCCGGTGCCGAGGCGGCGCCGAGGCCGACGGAACCTGCGGCGGCGTCTGTTCCTAAGGGCGCGGACGGAATCACGCTTGCCACTATCGCCCCGCCGTGAACACTTGGCAAGTGTCACTCTGGAAAATGCAGAGTGCTGTGTGACGGTCTGGACGGCCGTGGCACACTGCTCGCAACAGCACCCCGCGCGGCGCCAGTTGGGATCGCCGGAGATTGGTTCGAACGCAAGTTCGCTTGAACGAATCTTCGAATGGATCTTCGAATGGCGCCGCCGGGCTGTCAGCATGTGTGCGAAGGAGGTGGAGTGTGAGTGAACCGCGGTCCGCGCCGACGGTGGGACAGGTCGTCCTCGGCCGGCGCCTGCTGGACCTGCGGGAACGCGCGGGACTGAAGCGCGAGGAGGCCGCCCGCGTCCTCCGCGTCGCCCCCGCCACCGTGCGCCGCATGGAGATGGCCGAGGTCGCGCTCAAGATCCCGTACCTCCAGCTCCTGCTCAAGGCGTACGGCGTCTCCGACGACGAGGCCGACGCCTTCGTGCAACTGGCCGAGGACGCGAACCGTCCCGGCTGGTGGCAGCGCTTCCACGACATCCTCCCCGGCTGGTTCTCGATGTACGTCAGCCTGGAGGGTGCCGCCTCCCTCATCCGCAGTTACGAACCCCATTTCGTCCCCGGAGTGCTCCAGACCGAGGACTACGCGCGTGGCGTGCTGCGCTCCGGTGCCATCGGGCAGACCCGGCCCGAGGACATCGAGCGCCACGTCGACCTGCGCATGCAACGGCAGGAACTGCTCACCCGTGAGGACGCGCCCCGGCTGTGGGTCGTGATGGACGAGACCGCGCTCCGCCGCCGGGTCGGCGGCCCGGAGGTGATGCGTGCGCAGATCGACAAGCTGCTCGAGGCCACGAAGCTGCCCAATGTGACGCTGCAGGTCGCGACCTTCGCCGGCGGGCCGCACCCCGGTACGTACGGGCCGTTCGTGCTGTTCCGATTCGCCATGCCCGAACTGCCGGACATGGTCTACAGCGAGTACCTGACCGGCGCGGTCTACCTGGACGCGCGCACCGAGGTGGCGACCCACCTCGAGGTCATGGACCGCATGGCGGCGCAGGCCGCTACGGCACATCGCACGAAGGAGATCCTCCGGGATCTCCGCAAGGAGCTGTGAATGGAACTCATGGAGTCCCGGAAGTCCCTGCCCCAGCCGCTGGTCCGCACCGAGCGGATCTACAACGGCATGCCCGCGAGGGACCTGGGCAGCGAGGGCTGGCACAAGCCGTGGAGCGGGGGCAACGGAGGAAACTGCCTGGAGGCGATGAAGCTCGACGACGGCCGCATCGCCGTACGCCAGTCCACCGATCCCGACGGACCCGCGCTGATCTACACCTCCGCCGAGATGACGGCCTTCATCGAGGGAGCGAAGGCGGGAGAGGCGGACTTCCTGCTGTCCTGACCTGTTGCGTGCTCCTCTTCTTCTGATCCCGACTTGGCACCGCCTTGATCACTAACAGTTGCAGACACTTACGGAGTCCGTCATGACCGGGCAGAACCCCGTGGAGATCGACACCAGCAGGCCGCACCCCGCACGTATGTACGACTGGTACCTCGGAGGCAAGGACAACTACCCCGTCGACGAGGCCGTGGGCCGGCAGATGCTGGCCCTCGACCCCCGGGTGCCGGTGATGGCCCGCGTGAACCGCGCGTTCATGCAGCGGGCCACGCGCTGGCTGGCCGGGCGGGGCGTACGGCAGTTCCTGGACATCGGCACCGGCATCCCCACCGAGCCCAACCTGCACCAGGTGGCCCAGGACGTCGTCCCGGACGCCCGCGTCGTCTACTGCGACAACGACCCCATCGTCCTGGCCCACGCGGCGGCGCTGCTGCGGGGCACGGACGAGGGGGCCACCGAGTACCTCCAGGCGGACGCCCGTGACCCGGACGCCATCCTGGAGGGTGCGCGGAAGGTCCTCGACTTCGGCGAGCCGATCGCGCTGTCCCTCATCGCGCTGCTCCACTTCGTCCCCGACGAGGACGGCGCACGGGATCTCGTCCGCCGTCTGCTGGACCCGCTGCCCCCGGGGAGCCACCTGGTCCTCACCCACGCCACGGCCGACTTCACGCCCGAGGAGTCGGCGGCGGCCACGGCGAAGCTGAAAGCGGCGGGGGTGACGCTGGCCCTGCGCTCGCGTGAGGACGTCAGCCGCTTCTTCGACGGCCTCGACCTCGTCCCGCCGGGCGTCACCATTCCCCACGAGTGGCACCCGGAGCTGGGCGACCCCGTACCCGGGCAGGCCGACGGCGTCATCCCGGGCTACGGAGCGGTGGCCCGCAAGCCCTGACGCCGCAGGGCACGCGGCGAGGGGCGGTGGGGGAGGAGGGGCGCGCCGGGGGCTCCGACGCGCCGTGTCGGTGCCCGTGGCCTGCCGGCGCCGGGTCTGCCGGGTGCGGCGCCCGGCCGGGTGCCGCGCGGGTCTGCCGGGTGCCGCGCGGGTCTGCCGGGTGCCGTTCGGCACGGCCGGGCCGCGGAACCCCCTGGCACGCACCGGCGCCGGTCACGCTGTCATCGGGCGGTCGTACGGGCCGATCGGCGCCGGCAGCCGCGAACCACTCCCGGTCAGGTAACCGTCGACCGCCGCCGCCACGGCCCGCCCCTCCGCGATCGCCCACACGATCAACGACTGTCCCCGAGCCGCGTCCCCCGCCGCGAAGACCCCCGGCGCAGCCGTGCCGAAATCCCCGCCCCGGGAGATCGTGCCCCGCGGCTCCAGCGACAGCCCCAGCCCCGCGAGCAGCCCGTCGCCGCGCTCCGGCCCGGAGAACCCCAGCGCCAGCAGCACGAAGTCCGCCCGCAACGACCGCTCCGTCCCGGGCACCGCCCGCCGGCCGGAGTCGACCTCCACCATCTCCAGCGACGACACCCGCCCTTCCCCGTCCCCGACGAACCGCGACGTCGACGCCGCGAACACCCGGGCGTGCGCGTCGGCCTCCACCCCCGGCGCCCTGCGCAACGCCCCCGCCTCCTCGTGCGACCCCGACACCCGGTACACCTTCGGATAGGTGGGCCACGGCTGCGCCTCTTCGTCCCGGGCGGCCCCCGGCCGCGCGTAGATGTCGAGCTGCGTCACCGACGCCGCACCCTCCCGCACCGCCGTCCCCACACAGTCCGACCCCGTGTCACCACCCCCCACGACCACCACGTGCCGGCCCGCCGCGGACAACGGCGACGACTCCAGATCGCCCTCGCACACCCGGTTGGCCAGCGGCAGATACTCCATCGCCTGGTGAATCCCCGCCAGCTCGCGCCCCGGCACGGGAAGTTCGCGCCACACGGTCGCCCCCGTGGCCACCACCACCGCGTCGTACCGCGCCCGCAACTCCGCCGCGTCCACGTCCCGTCCGACCGCCGTGGACGTGCGGAACTTCGTCCCCTCCTCCCGCATCTGCGCCAGACGCCGCTCCAGATGCCGCTTCTCCATCTTGAACGCGGGGATGCCGTACCGCATCAGCCCGCCCAGCCGGTCGTCCCGCTCGTACACCGCGACCGTGTGCCCCGCCCGCGTCAGCTGCTGGGCCGCCGCCAGCCCGGCGGGGCCCGAACCGATGACCGCGACCGTCCGGCCGGAGAGCCGCTCCGGCGGGGCCGGTGGCGCGAACCCCTCCTCCCACGCCCGGTCGGCGATCGCGCACTCGACGTTCTTGATGGTGACCGCCGGCTGATTGATGGCGAGCACACAACCCGCCTCGCACGGCGCCGGACACAACCGGCCGGTGAACTCGGGGAAGTTGTTGGTGGCGTGCAGCCGCTCCGCCGCGGCCCGCCAGTCCTCCCGCGACACCAGTTCGTTCCACTCCGGGATGAGATTGCCCAGCGGACAGGCCTCGTGGCAGAACGGGACCCCGCAGTCCATGCACCGGTCGGCCTGAGCGCCGATGATCGGCAGCAGCGCACCGGGGACACACACCTCGTCCCAGTCGCGGACCCGCTCCGCCACCGGCCTGCGCGGCCACTCCTCACGGGGCGTGGTCAGGAAACCCTTGGGATCGGCCATGGCCGTGTTCCTCTGCGTGCGCGGGTGACAGGCCGGGCGTCGCCGGGCGGCGCTCTTCCGGCCACGATACGTCCGCCGTGAGCCACGCAGCGACCTCGTCACCCGGTGAGTGCCAGCACGTACGCCAGCGCCGCCCCGGCCGAGGCGACCGTGCGCACGTGGTTCCACCTGGTCCACTCGCGCACGTACCGGGGCCAGTACGCGGCCGCCTCCCCGCTCCCCGGTTCCAGCCGGGCCAGCGCGTCGTTGCGCGGTACGTTCGCGACCGCGGTCACCCCGAACGACCCCACCAGGAACAGCGCACCACCGGCCAGCAGTTCCACCGCCCCTTCCGTCGGCCACAGCACGAACGTCACCACGGTGAGCACCGCGCACAGCAGCGTCGACCCGAGGAACACCAGCATGAAGGCCGGCCGCACCGCCGCCGTGTTCACCGTCCGCATCGCCGCCACACCCTGCGCGGGCGGCAGCGCGGCGAGCCCTCTCATCACGAACGTCGAGAAGGCGCAGAAGACCCCCGCCGTCAGCCCCGTCCCGAGCACACCCAGCACCGTCAGCACGTAGTACGGCCCGTCGATCATGTCGTCATCCCCGTTCCCCGGTCCTCAACCCCGTCCCCCGGCCGGCACACCCTCCCTCCGGCCCGTCACCACCAGTGAAGGCGGTCCGCGACCCGTCCCGCCATGGCCGAGCCGCGCCGGCCCATACGCGAGCGTCCAGCCCCCGGACCCCCGACCGGCCCCGCGCCGTGTTCCGTCCCCCGGCAGGCGCATCATGGCCGTGTGCGACTCGAACCGATCACCTGGGAGCGGCTCGGCGACCTCCTCGCCGACCGGCTGCTGGAACTGAAGACGTCCGACGGCGGCCCCTGGCCCCGGGTCGCGCTCGACGGCGCCCCGGCCGCCCGCCCGGGCGACCTCGCCGGACGCGTCGCCGAGGCGCTGCGGATACGCGGCCGTCCCTCCCTCGCGGTGGGCACCGACGGCTTCCTCCGCCCCGCCTCGGTCCGGCTCGAGTACGGCCACCAGGACGTCGAGTCGTACTACAGCGGCTGGTACGACACCGGAGCCCTGTGGCGCGAGGTGTTCGGCCCCCTCGAACCGGGCGGCAGCGGACGCGTCCTGCCCGACCTGTGGGACCCCCGCACCGACCGTGCCACCCGCACCCCCTACGTCCAGCTCCCGCCCGGCGGTGTGCTGTTGCTGCACGGGCCCCTCCTCCTGCGTCACTGGTTCCCCTTCGACCTCAGCGTCCACGTCCTCCTCTCCCCGGGCGCCCTGCGCCGCCGCACCCCCGGCGCCGACCACTGGACCCTCCCCGCGTTCGCCCGCTACGAGCGGGAGACCGACCCGGCCGGCACGGCCGACGTCCTGGTGCGGGCCGACGACCCCCGCCACCCCGCCTGGCGCGGCTGACCGGCGGGTGAGGGGCCGCCGGGCACAACGGACACCGGTGGGGGAGACCGCCGGACACCCCGCCCGCCCCGCTCCCGGAGGTCCGCTCCCCACGTGCCGTACGCGGGCGGCACGACGAGAATGAAAGGCGCCGGGACTCGCGGTGCGACCCGTGCCGCGCCGGCCGTCCGGCCATCAGGAGGTACCCCATGACCACCGCCGGAGACATCATGCACCGCGGCGCCCAGTGGATCCCCGCGCACGAGACCCTCGACCGGGCCGCCCAGTTGATGCGGGAACTCAACGTCGGCGCCCTGCCCATCAGCGACGAGAACGAGCGGCTCTGCGGCATCCTCACCGACCGCGACATCGTCGTCGGCTGCGTCGCCATGGGGCACGATCCCGCCCGGGTCACCGCCGGCGAGATGGCCAAGGGCACACCCCGCTGGATCGCCGCGGACGCCGACATCGACGACGTCCTGCACGAGATGCAGACCCACCAGATCCGCCGGCTCCCCGTCATCGACGACAAGCGCCTCGTCGGCATGATCAGCGAAGCGGACCTCGCCCGTCACCTGACGGGAGACCAGATCGCCACCTGGACCGAGACCGTCTACGCCCGGTCCGCCACGAGCTGAACCGCCCCCGGGCATCACCGCGGTGAGCCCGGTCGCGCACTGACCGTCAGTGTGTCGACATGCGGCCCCCTTCCCTGATCACCCCTGCCGTTGCCGCCTCCGCGCCCGCACCGCCAGTCTGCCCGTCCCGGACGGACCGCGTGCGGGCCTGTGGACAACGGCCGGAGCACCGCGTTCCCGCCTGTGGACAACGCGAGTTCTCCCCGCTCACGGCCGCCCGTCGGGCGAGCGGGGCGGACGGCCCCCGGTCCGCCCGACCGCCTGCGCGCCCGCCCCGCAGCCCTCCCGCGCCGCCTCTTCCGGCTCCGCGCCCGCGAGCAGCGCCGCGAGGAACGCACCGGTGAAGGCGTCACCCGCACCCGTGGTGTCCAGAGCCGTCACCGGTACCGCCGGAACCCGGGCGCACACCTCGCCCGACCGGGCCAGCAGCGCCCCCCGCGCTCCCTGCTTGGTCACCACCAGCGGCACATGGCGGCTCAGCCGCGCCGCCGCGTCCACCACGTCCGGCACCCCCGTCAGCAGACACGCCTCGTCACGACTGGGCAGCAGCACCTCCACCCCCTCGACCAGCGCCAGGAAACGGTCGGCGCCCAGCGTGCCGAGGAACCCGGCCGACGCCGGATCCAGGCTCACCGGCACCCCCCGCGCCCGCGCCGCCTTCAACGCCACAGCGACGAACGCCCGGCCCGACTCGGAGAACAGCAGATAACCCGACAGATGCAGCCGCCCCACCCCGTCCAGCAGCGCGTCCGACCAGTCACCCGGGTCCAGCCGCAGCGACGCCCCGCTGTCGGTGAGGAAGGTCCGCTCGCCCGCCGCACCCCCGTCCACCAGACAGATCACCGTCCCGGTCGGTGCCCGCTCGTCCACCACCAGCAACGGACGGACCCCGCACGCGGCCAGCTCCCTCTCGTGCCAGGCCGCCGCGTCCGCGCCCACCCGCCCCAGCAGCCGCACCTCCGCGCCGGCCCGGCGCGCCGCCCAACAGGCCACATTGGCGCCCGCGCCCCCCGGCACCGTACGGATCGCCGCCGCCGTGTCCGTCCCCGGAGCGAGCGGCCCCCGGTGCCTGGCCACCACATCCGTGATCACATCACCCGCGACCAGCAGCGCCCCGCCCCGCACGGCCCCCCTCACCCCGCCGTCACTCCCCGGCGGCCCAGGCGCCCGCGACCCGCGCCGCCAGCCGCACATTGCCGCGCACCGCCGCCAGATTCGCCTCCAGGGAGGCACCGCCGCTGCCGCGCACCAGATGGCCGAGCAGGAACGGGGTGACACCCTGCCCCGTGATCCCCTCCGCCGCGCACGCGCGCAGCGCCTCGTCGAGCACCCGCGCGTGCACCCCGGGGTCCAGTTGCTCGTCCTCGGGAACCGGATTGGCCACGATCAGCGCCGACCCGGGCCCGCCGAGCGCGTCCTGCGCCCGCATCGCCCGTGCCACCTGCCCCGGCGAGTCCAGCCGCCAGTCCACGGGATGCCCCGAGTCGGCCAGGTAGAAGCCGGGGAAGCGGTCCGTGCCGTACCCGGCGACCGCCACTCCCAGCGTCTCCAGCCGCTGCAACGTCGCCGGCACGTCCAGGATCGACTTCACCCCCGCGCACACCACGGTGATCCGGGTACGCGCCAGCAGCCCCAGGTCGGCCGACTCGTCCTGCGTCACCGTCCACTCCCGGTGCACCCCGCCGAGCCCTCCGGTGGCGAACACCCGTATGCCCGCCAGCTCCGCCAGGAGCGCCGTCGCCGACACCGTCGTCGCCCCGCTCGCCCCGGCCGCCACCGCCAGCGGCAGATCGCGGTGGCCCAGCTTGCGGATGCCGTCCTCGTCCGCCACCCGCTCCAACTGGCCCCCGTCCAGGCCCACCCGGGGGCGCCCGTCGAGTACGGCGATCGTCGCCGGGACCGCGCCCTCCTCCCGGACGGCCGCCTCCAGCTCCAGCGCCACGCGGAGATTGCGCGGCCGGGGCAGCCCGTGCGCGATGATCGTGGACTCCAGCGCCACCACCGGCCGGCCCGCGGCGAGCGCCTCCCGCACCTCTTCGGACACCATCAGCACCACGCGCCTGCCTCCTGTCTGCCGCCTCCCCCTCATCTCTGGCGGGCCACGCCGCGCACCAAACCCCTTGCGTGTCGCGGCGCAGGTCACCGAGGCTGGCAGACATGACGGACCACACGACTCGACTCGACCACATCGTGCTGTGGGTGCGTGATCCCATCGCCGCCGCCGGCTTCTACGAGAAGACCGTGGGCCTGGAGCCCGTCAGGCTCACCGACTACGCGGAGGGCGAGGCACCCTTCCCCTCGGTGCGGGTCAACGAGGGGACCATCCTCGACCTCATGCCGCTGACCATGGCCGCACGCATGACGATGCTCCCCGGCGCGGCCGAAAGCTCCGGCCACCCCGTCAACCACGTCTGCCTGTCCCTGCCGGCCGACGCCTTCGACACCCTCCGCGGCCGCCTGCTGGAGCAGTCCGTACCGGTGACGGACCTCTCGCACGGCTCGTTCGGGGCGCGCGGCGCCGCCCGGCGCAGCTTCTACTTCCGCGACCCGGACGGCAACGTCTTCGAGGCGCGGCACTACGACTGACCGGACCGGGCCCCGCCCGGTGCGCCCGAGCCGTCAGAACAGCGGCTCGGGCAGCACACCTTCCAGGGCGAGCAGCCGCCGCTTGGTCTCCAGCCCGCCCCCGAAACCGCCGATGCCGCCGTCCCGCTCCACGATCCGGTGACAGGGCACGACCACCGGCAGGGGATTGGCGCCCATGGCCGTCCCCACCGCCTGCGCACCGCCCGGCCGGTTCACCCGCCCGGCCAGGTCGCCGTACCCGATGACCGTGCCGAACGGCACCCCGGCCGCCAGCTCGCGCAGCACCTCCCGGTGGAAGCCCGATATCAGCGACCAGTCCAGCGGCAGCTCGAAGGACCGGCGCTCACCCGCGAGGTAGGCCTCCACCTGGCGCACCGCCTCGCCGAGCACCGCGGAACCGGACTCCCGCGCCGCCGCCGTGCCCAGCTCGGCCGGCTCGCCGCCGAGCCGGGACGCCAGCCGCTCCAGCGCGCGGTCGCGCACCTCGTCGGTGGCGTGGAAGACGACGTTGACCAGGCCGTCCCCGGTCGCGGCCAGCAGCAGCGGACCGATACCGGTGGCCACGACGGTCCACACGGCCGGCCGCTCGTCCTGCCCAGGGCTGTCCATGCGCCTCAGCGTACGACCCGCCACCGACAGGCCGGGGCGGGAGCCGCTGACCCGGGCGCGCGCTCAGCCGCCCACCGCATCGCGCACCACGTCGGGCGTGTTGGTGATGATGCCGTCCACCCCGAACCCGGCGACCCGCCGCGCCGCGGCCGCGTCGTTCACGGTCCAGGTGTGCACCTGCATCCGCGTGCCGTGGGGCCCCCGGAAGCCGTGCACGGCGGCGACGTAGGGAGCGGAGATCGAACCGTGGGAGGGATTGATCTGGTCGGCGAAGGACGCGTACGAGGGCAGGTCCGCCACGGGTGGCGTCCCGAGGAACCCGGTCCTCACCGCCGGCTTCAGGGCGTGGACCGTGCGCACGCTGTCCGCGCTGAAGCTCTGCACGACCAGCCGGCCGCCCGTGTGCCCGGGGTCGAGCCACCCCTCGTTGGCGAGGACCTTGAGCGTCTCGCGCTCGATGCCCGGATAGAGCTGCGGGTTCTTGAGCTCCAGCAGCAGCTTCTGGTCGTGGCGCTCCATGCGGTCCAGGAACTGCTGGAGCGTCGGTACGCGGGTGCCCGCGTACGCAGGAGCGAACCAGCTGCCCGCGTCGAGGCGGGCTATCTCCGCGGCGGTGAAGTCCTTCACCTTCCAGGGGGACCGGTCGGGGAAGACCTCCTCGACGTCGGTGGTGCGCTGCAGGCTGTCGTCGTGCAGCACGACGAGCGCACCGTCCCTGGTCCGCTGGACGTCGTTCTCCACCCACTCGACGTCCAGGGCGGCGGCCTTGTCGACGGCCGCGAGCGTGTTCTCGGGCGCGTAGGCGGAAGCGCCCCGGTGGGCGACGACCACGGGATGCGGCCCCGTGTCCGCGGCGGCCCGCGCGGGCGGGAGCGGGAGCAGCAGGGCCGCCGTTCCCAGGAGCGCGGTGGTCGATGCGGCGACAGCGCGTGCGTGCATGCGTACTCCTCGCGTCGAACGATCACGGTCGGATCAACTCTGACAGCAGAGGGTCAAGGGGAGACGGGCACAGAATGACCACAGATTGAACGGACTTGCCCGAACTCCGCACACTGATGCCACACACCTGGGGCAAGGGCGTGTTTCTTTGCCGGAAAGTCGTTCGACCATTCCGGTGGGGGTCATACTCTCTGCGTCGCCCGGGCCGCCCCCGCGTCCTGGGAGGGGGCTCACATCGGGACACCGCGGGACGTACAGGGCGGGAAGGACAGCCGCGCATGCAAGGCACGGTCGACGGATTCAGCTACGGCCTGGTCACACCGTTGGTGGCCTTCCTCATGGCCTGCCTCGGCGGCGCCCTGGGCCTGCGCTGCACCACCAGGTCCATGACGGCGCCCCGGCCCTGGCGTCCCGTCTGGCTCGCCCTGGGCTCCGTGGCCATCGGCTCCGGCATATGGACGATGCACTTCATCGGCATGATGGGCTTCGCGATAGAAGGCACCCCCATCCACTACGACCGGGCCCTGACCTTCGCCAGCCTCGCCGTCGGCATCGTCATGGTGGGCACCGGGATCTTCATCGTCGGCTACCGGGGCCACTCCGGGACGGCGCTGTTCACCGGGGGCACCGTCACCGGCCTCGGCATCGCCTCGATGCACTACCTCGGCATGGCCGGCATGAGCCTCGACGGGCGGCTGGAGTACGACACGGTCGTGGTCGCCGTCTCCGTGGCCATCGCCATGGCCGCCGCCAGCGCCGCCCTCTGGGCGGCCGGCCAGGTGCGGGGCTTCCTGTGGAGCGTGGGCGCGAGCCTCGTCATGGGGCTCGCCGTCACCGGCATGCACTACACCGGCATGGCCGCGCTCGACGTGCACGTCCACGGTTCGGCCGTCCCCGCCGGGGGTGAATCCGCCGCCGCCCTGCTCGGCCCCCTGATGGTCGGCCCGCTCGCCTTCCTCGTCCTCGCCGGCGTCGTCGTGGCCGTCGACCCGCTGATGATCTCCGGCCGGCCGCCTGGTCCCCGGGCCGAGCACAGGCCCGGTGTCCCCGCCCACTCCACGGCCCGCCGCCCGTCGCGCTCACGGCTGCGCCACCGCGGCCCCGTGGAACACCGCTCCCGGACCCCGCAGCGCCACTGATCCGGACCCGTTGTCAGTGGGGGGTCGTACGGTGGATGGCATGCGGCCCGTTTCCCAGATCGAACGCACGGTGGCGCCCTTCGAGGTCGTCAGCCCCTACCAGCCCAGCGGCGACCAGCCGACGGCCATCGCCGACCTCGCCCGGCGCATCGAAGCAGGCGAGAAGGACGTCGTCCTGCTCGGCGCCACCGGCACCGGCAAGTCCGCCACCACCGCGTGGATGATCGAGAAGCTCCAGCGTCCCACCCTGGTCATGGCGCCGAACAAGACCCTGGCCGCCCAGCTCGCCAACGAGTTCCGCGAGCTGCTGCCGAACAACGCCGTCGAGTACTTCGTCTCGTACTACGACTACTACCAGCCCGAGGCGTACGTCCCGCAGTCGGACACCTACATCGAGAAGGACTCCTCGATCAACGAGGAGGTCGAGCGGCTGCGCCACTCGGCGACCAACTCCCTGCTCACCCGCCGCGACGTCGTCGTGGTCGCCTCCGTCTCCTGCATCTACGGCCTGGGCACGCCGCAGGAGTACGTGGACCGCATGGTCCCGCTCCGCGTCGGCGACGAGTTCGACCGCGACGAGCTGCTGCGCCGCTTCGTCGACATCCAGTACACGCGCAACGACATGGCCTTCACCCGCGGCACCTTCCGGGTGCGCGGCGACACCATCGAGATCTTCCCGGTCTACGAGGAGCTCGCCGTCCGCATCGAGATGTTCGGTGACGAGATCGAGGCCCTGTCCACGCTCCACCCGCTCACCGGCGAGATCATCAGCGACGACCGGCAGCTCTACGTCTTCCCCGCCTCCCACTACGTCGCCGGCCCCGAGCGGCTGGAGCGCGCGGTCAACGACATCGAGAAGGAACTCGGCGAGCGCCTGAGCGACCTGGAGAAGCAGGGCAAGCTCCTGGAGGCCCAGCGCCTGCGGATGCGCACCACCTACGACATCGAGATGCTCCGCCAGATCGGCTCCTGCTCCGGCGTGGAGAACTACTCGATGCACTTCGACGGCCGCTCTCCCGGCTCCCCGCCGAACACCCTGCTGGACTACTTCCCCGACGACTTCCTCCTCGTCATCGACGAGTCGCACGTCACCGTCCCGCAGATCGGCGCCATGTACGAGGGCGACGCCTCCCGCAAGCGCACCCTCGTCGACCACGGCTTCCGCCTCCCCTCCGCCCTGGACAACCGCCCGCTGAAGTGGGAGGAGTTCCAGGAGCGCATCGGCCAGGCCGTCTACCTGTCGGCCACCCCCGGACAGTACGAACTCTCCCGCTCCGACGGCTTCGTCGAGCAGATCATCCGCCCCACCGGCCTCGTCGACCCCGAGGTCGTCGTCAAGCCCACCGAGGGCCAGATCGACGACCTGGTGCACGAGATCCGCACGCGCGTGGAGAAGGACGAACGCGTCCTGGTCACCACGCTCACCAAGAAGATGGCCGAGGACCTCACCGACTACTTCCTGGAACTCGGCATCCAGGTGCGCTACCTGCACAGCGACGTCGACACACTGCGCCGCGTGGAGTTGCTGCGGGAGCTGCGCTCCGGCGAGTACGACGTGCTGGTCGGCATCAACCTGCTGCGTGAGGGCCTCGACCTGCCCGAGGTGTCCCTGGTGGCGATCCTCGACGCCGACAAGGAGGGCTTCCTGCGCTCGGGCACCTCCCTGATCCAGACCATCGGCCGCGCGGCGCGCAACGTGTCCGGCCAGGTCCACATGTACGCCGACAAGATCACCCCGGCGATGGAGAAGGCCATCGACGAGACCAACCGCCGCCGGGAGAAGCAGATCGCCTACAACCAGGCGCGCGGCATCGACCCCCAGCCCCTGCGCAAGAAGATCAACGACATCGTCGCGCAGATCGCCCGCGAGGACATCGACACCGAGCAGCTGCTCGGCTCGGGCTACCGCCAGGCCAAGAAGGACGGCGGCGGCACCAAGTCGCCCGTGCCCTCCCTCGGCGTCAAGGCCGCGAAGAACGCCAAGGGCGCCAAGGGCAAGGCCGCCGAGACCGTGCCGACCGACCGTCCCGCCGCGGAACTCGCCGGGCAGATCGAGGAACTGACCACGCGGATGCGGGCCGCCGCGGCCGACCTCCAGTTCGAGATCGCCGCCCGGCTGCGCGACGAGGTGTCGGAGATGAAGAAGGAACTGCGGCAGATGCGGGAGGTCGGCCTCTCCTGACATCGCGTACGGGATGTGTTGCAAGAACGACACAAAGTGCGGACCTGGCTACGTCGCTGTCAGTGCCCCTGCGTAGGGTTCTGACAACCGCGGTACCGCGGCAACAGGGGACAGTCCGAGAGGGGAATCAGCGCGTGACCGTCAACATGACCAAGGGTCAGGCCATCAGTCTGCAGAAGAACGACGGAGGCAGCCTGACCGCGGTGCGCATGGGTCTCGGCTGGCAGGCGGCTCCCCGTCGCGGCCTGTTCGGCTCGCGCACCCGCGAGATCGACCTGGACGCCTCGGCCGTCCTGTTCGCCGACAAGCAGCCCGTCGACGTCGTCTTCTTCCGCCACCTGGTGAGCGACGACGGCTCCGTGCGCCACACCGGTGACAACCTCGTCGGCGGTGTCGGCCAGGGCGGCGACGACGAGGCCATCCTCGTCGACCTCTCGCGCGTCCCGGTCCACATCGACCAGATCGTCTTCACCGTGAACTCCTTCACCGGCCAGACGTTCCAGGAGGTGCAGAACGCGTTCTGCCGCCTCGTCGACGAGACCAACGGCCAGGAGCTCGCCCGGTACACGCTGGCCGGCGGCGGCGCCTACACCGCTCAGATCATGGCCAAGGTGCACCGCACCGGCACCGGCTGGACGATGACGGCGCTCGGCAACCCGGCCAACGGCCGCACCTTCCAGGACCTGATGCCGGCGATCCTGCCGGTCCTCTAGGCACCGGAGGCGCACCGGCCCCCGGCGGGGCCGGCGAGCGGCACCCGACCCATCACACGCGACGCAGGGGGACGAAGGCGATGACGGCCGAGCTGGTGCGGGGACAGAACCACCCGCTCTCCCAGTCCCGTCTGGAGATCCGGATCTCGGCCGGCACACCGGTCGTGGCCGCGGCCGCGCTCGGCGACGAGAGCGGCCGGATCCACGGGACCGAGTGGGTGGCCCACCCGGGCGCTCCCACCCAGCCCGGCCTGGAGGTGTCGCGCCAGGCGGCCGCCGACCACCGCCTCGCGGTGGACCTGGACGCCGTGACGGACGCGGTGCACCGCGTCAGCGTCCTGCTCGCGCTGCCCGCCGCGGAAGGCGGCCCGGGTCCCGCCCGGTTCGGCTCCGTGGCGGCCCCCTTCGTCGCCGTCACCGGCCTGGACGGCGAGGAGGTCGCCAGCTACACCATCACGGGTCTGGAGGCCGAGTCGGCCGTCGTCGCCCTGGAGCTGTACCGGCGCCAGGGCGCCTGGAAGGTCCGCGCCGTCGGCCAGGGCTACGCGGGCGGACTGGCCGAACTCCTCACCGACCAGTCCCTCCCCGAGGCCGTACAGCTCGCCGGGACCATCGGCGAGGCGGTCGCGCGGGGCCTCGCCCGCTCCGTTCAGGCGCCCCCGCCCCGCCCGTCCGACGGCGACCGCTCCCGCCAGCCGGCCGCGCCCGCGGTCGGTCCCGACCAGGGCGGCACCGCACCCCAGGGCACCCCCGACCCCGTACCGCCGTCCTACGGCGGACAGCCGTCCGGCGGGCCCGGCCAGGACGGACCGCAGCCGGCCTACGGCGCCGGTGCCGCGGACCCGTCCACCACCGGCGGCCCGATCGACTACAGCCACCCCCGCCGGCAGACCTCCGCCCCGCCACCGCCGCCGCCCGCCGCGCCGCAGCCCCGGCCCGGGCAGCCCGCCCAGCCCGTCGCGGGGGACGCGACCGGCTGGTCCATGGAAGAGCGGCTCTACAACCAGGTCTGGGGCATGTTCGAGGACCTGGCCCGCACCACCGCCGCCTACCGCAGCGCCGTCGACTTCGCCGAGTCCCGCATGGACAAGGAGCTGGAACAGGCCCTGTCCGACCCGCGCAGCCGCCTCGGCGGCCAGGGCGACGCCGCCCGCGAGGCCGCCCGGGCCCGGCACGCCGAGCTGGTCGGCCAGGCGCGGGAATCCCTCGACCGGGACCTCGCCCAGCTGGTCGCCGAGGCCGAGGTGGTCGAACCCGCCCTGCCCCCGGCGTTCGCCCGCTGGGACAACCCCGCCTGGCACGCCTACCGGGTGCCCATGGAGATACCCATGGCGCTCCGCCTGGGCGACCTCCGCCTCCCCGAGGCCGACCCGCTCCGCATCCCCATGCTGCTCCGGCTGCCGCTGGAGCGCGGGCTGTGGATCGACAGCGGCCGGGCCGACTCCCTCGACGGTTCCTTCACCGACTCCCACGACATGCGGCGCCTGGCCATGGAGACGGCCGTCGCGCACGCCGCCCGGCTGCTCGCGGTCTATCCGGCAGGCGAGTTCACGGTGCACGTCATCGACCCGGCCGGCTCCGGTGCGCAGGCGCTGGCGCCGCTGACAGGGACCGGTGTGCTGGCGGCCCCGCCCGCCCAGGGCGCCGCGGGCGTGGGGGACGTGCTGGGACGGCTCACCCAGCGGGTCGACCTGGTGCAGATGGCGCTGCGCGGGGGCGCCCCGGACGCGCTGCCGCCCGGCTTCGACACCTCCCAGCAACTGCTCGTCGTCAACGACTTCCCGCACGGCTTCGACGACCGGGCCGTGAACCAGCTGCGCTATCTCGCCGACGAGGGCCCGTCCGTGGGCGTCCACCTGATGATGGTCGCGGACCGTGAGGAGTCCTCCGCCTACGGGCCGCTGCTCGACCCGCTGTGGCGCTCGCTGCTGCGCCTGACCGCCGTGCCCGACGACCACCTCGCCGATCCGTGGGTCGGGCACGCCTGGACGTACGAGCCGCCGGTGGTGCCGCCGGGCAGCCAGGTGCTCCATCAGGTGCTCACCCAGGTCGCGGCCGCCCGCCGCGCGTGGCGGCGGTGACCCGCACGCTGCCATCACCAAGATCATGCAAAGGCGCCTGAGCAGCGCCTTTGTAAGTTTCTTTACTTCTCCCTTTACCAACCCTTGGTGATTGGGTACTGTTGACCGCACGGAGGGGAGTACTCCCTGTCTGTGCGGCGACCCCGTCAATACGGATCAGGCCAGATCCCGGGGCGTCGGCCCGAAGGACCGTCCGGACGCTTTCACAGCGCCCGGCGGCCGGGTGGAAGAGACCTCCGGCAGCGACGACGCTGACATTGCCTGTGACGTATCTGCCGGAGGCGCAGTGGAAGTTTCCATGACCCTGTGGGTCTTGACCATCGTGGGCCTGTGCGCCCTCATCGCCGTCGACTTCTTCATCGGCCGCAAACCGCACGACGTATCCATCAAGGAAGCCGGGATCTGGACCATCGTCTGGATCGTGCTGGCCGCCCTCTTCGGCGTCGGCCTGCTGATCTGGGGCGGAGCCCAGGCGGGCGGCGAGTTCTTCGCCGGCTACATCACCGAGAAATCGCTGAGCGTCGACAACCTCTTCGTCTTCGTCCTGATCATGGCGAAGTTCGCGGTGCCGTCGCAGTACCAGCAACGGGTTCTCCTGGTGGGTGTCCTCATCGCCCTGGTGCTGCGCGCGATCTTCATCGCCGCCGGCGCCGCGATCCTCGCCAGCTTCTCGTGGGTGTTCTACCTCTTCGGCGCCTTCCTCATCTGGACCGCCTGGAAGCTCATCCAGGAAGCGCGGGCCGACGAGGACGAGGAGGAGTTCGAGGAGAACAAGCTGCTCAAGGCCGCCGAGCGCCGCTTCGGTGTGGCCGACCGCTACCACGGCACCAAGCTGTGGATCGAGCAGAACGGCAAGCGGGTCATGACCCCGATGCTCGTCGTCATGCTCGCCATCGGCACCACGGACATCCTGTTCGCGCTCGACTCGATCCCCGCGATCTTCGGCCTCACCCAGGACCCGTACATCGTGTTCACGGCGAACGCGTTCGCGCTGATGGGCCTCAGGCAGCTGTACTTCCTCATCGGCGGACTGCTGCGGAAGCTGGTCCACCTCTCCTACGGCCTGTCGATCATCCTCGGCTTCATCGGTGTGAAGCTGGTGTTGCACGCGCTGCACGAGTCCGGGGTCCACGTCCCCGAGATCAGCATCCCCGTGTCGCTGGGCGTCATCTGCGGCGTCCTGATCGTCACCACGATCACCAGCCTGCGGGCCTCCCGCAAGATGGCGGAGGCCGCGTCGGCCGAGGACCAGGACGACAGCCCCGCGAAGAACAACATCGACGTCTGACCCCGTCGGACGTCCACGGAGACACCGGCACCGGGAGCGAAGGCCGCACATCGCCGGCCACCGCTCCCGGTGCCCCTCTGTCTCCACCCGCGCCGCTCGCCGGCGCCGACCCCATACGACTCGCACCAGGAGGCCATGCGTGATCATGATGACCCCGAGACGATCAGGAGGGCGCGCCGGAGGGACACGCCGAGCGGCGGTGACACCCCCCATCGCCTCCACGGTCCACCGCCGGGCGGACGCCTCCCGCGAGGTGCGGCCCGCCATCACGTCTGCGACGATCGCCCCGTGATCGCTTCGCTCAGGGCAGTCGCGACCCGGTGGACGACCATCGTGCCCGTAGTCGCCGTGCTGCTGCTGGTGCTGACCTGGGGACGCGATCTGCCCGGCGGACTCGTCGCGCTGGTGACCCTGGTCCTCGCGGCGTCCGTGCTGGCCGCCGTGCACCACGCCGAGGTGGTCGCGCACCGGGTGGGCGAGCCCTTCGGCTCCCTGGTCCTCGCGGTCGCCGTCACCGTGATCGAGGTGGCGCTGATCGTCACCCTGATGATCGACGGAGGCGACCAGAGCGCCACCCTCGCCAGGGACACCGTGTTCGCGGCCGTGATGATCACCGTCAACGGCATCCTCGGCATCAGCCTGCTGGTGGGCTCACTGCGCCACGGCACGGCGGTCTTCAACTCCGAAGGCACCGGAGCGGCCCTCGCCACCGTGGCCACACTGGCGACCCTCAGCCTCGTCCTGCCGACGTTCACCACCAGCAAACCCGGCCCCGAGTTCTCCACCGTTCAGCTCACCTTCGCCGCGGTCTCCTCGCTGGTCCTCTACGGCCTGTTCGTCGCCACCCAGACCATCAGACATCGCGACTACTTCCTGCCGATAGTCAAACCCGGCAAGGCGGCCGCACCGGAGGAGCACGCCCCGGCGCCCTCCACCCGCACCGCCCTGATCAGCCTCGGCCTGCTGGGCCTGGCCCTGATCGGTGTGGTCGGTCTGGCCAAAGGGGTATCGCCCACCATCGAGTCGGGAGTGGAGGCCGCGGGGCTGGGCCACTCCGTCGTCGGTGTGATCATCGCCCTCCTGGTTCTCCTCCCCGAGACCATCGCGGCGGTCCGCGCCGCGCGCCGCAACCAGGTGCAGACCAGCATGAACCTCGCGCTCGGTTCGGCCATGGCCAGTATCGGTCTGACCATCCCCGCCGTCGCGCTGGCCTCCCTCTGGCTCACCGGCCCCCTCGTCCTCGGACTCGGCAACACGCACATGGTGCTGCTCGCCCTCACCATGGTGGTGGGCGCGCTGACCGTGGTCCCGGGACGGGCCACCCCCCTCCAGGGAGGGGTGCACCTGGTGCTGCTGGCCGCCTACCTCGAACTGGCGATCAACCCGTAGGGCCACGGCCCGCCCGGCGTCAGTACGTGACGGTGACGCGCCGGGCGGGCCCGTCGACGCGCACGACACCCCCGTAGGGGATCACCAGCTGCGGATCGGTGTGCCCGAGGTCCACGTCGAAGACGACGACGGCGTCGGGTGCGTAGACCCGCATCGCCCGCAGCACGGCCGCACGCTGGTCGGCGGCGTAGGCGGCGGCCTCCCCGGGCTGGTGGGGCCGCTCGAAGGACCAGCTCTTCGGACGGCCCATCAGGAGCGCGGCGAAACGTCCGAGCAGCCCTCGCTCACCCATGTTCCGCAGGGTGCGGAAGACCTCCTCCCCGCTGGGCAGTTCCTCCGAGGTCTCCAGGAACAGCACGCCACCGTCGTACTCGGACAGGTCCGGTGCCACCCCGCGGCCGGCCATCAGCATCCAGCCGACGATCTCCAGGCAGCCGCCCCAGGTGCGGCCCTCGACGACCCGGCCGGCGTTCACCCAGGTCCAGCCCGTCCCCGGCCGGGTCTCCGGCTCCGCGTCGAACGTGGCGGGATCTGCCCAGTCACGGTCCTGGTCGCGCCACCGCCCGGCCGGACGCAGCTCGTACGCGCCCGGGGTGAACAGGGCCGCCCGCAGGGACGCCGCGGTCTGCGGATGCATCGCCCCGGGGCGGCCGAGCTCCACCATCACACTCGCACCGTGGAACCCGACGATCCCGGTCTCACGGAGGAAGGCGAGCAGATGGGTGTTGTCGCTCGTCCCGAAGAACGGCTTCGGGTGGGCGCGGATCAGCTCCCGGTCCAGCAGCGGCACCACGGTGATCTGGTCGTCACCGCCGATCGACGCGAAGACCGCCTTGATCTCCGGGTCGGCGAAGGCGGCATGGATGTCGTCGGCTCGCTCCTGCGGCGTCGAGCCCATCCGGCGCGTCGCCGGATACTCCACCGGCTCCAGCCCGTACTCCTCACGCAACCGCTCCAGCCCCAGCTCGAACGGGAGCGGGAAGAGCCCCGCAAGACCGGAGGAGGGAGAGATCACGGCGACGCGGTCGCCGGGCGCGGGCTTGGGAGGGTAGGAAAGGGTCGTCATGCCGGGAGGCTAGGGCCCCGCGGGCCCCAGCCGCACCGTGATAAACCGGGGGCGAGCAGCGGTCCCGCCGGGAACCGCCCACCCCGACGGACCGGAGGAACCGTGCCCCGCAATCTGGCCAACGCCCCGATCATGATCCTCAACGGCCCGAACCTGAACCTCCTCGGGCAGCGCCAGCCGGAGATCTACGGTTCCGACACGCTCGCGGACGTGGAGAGGATGTGCGCCGAGGCGGCCGCCGCGCACCACGGCACGGTGGACCCGCGCCAGTCCAACCACGAGGGGCGACTGGTGGACTGGATCCACGAGGCCCGGCTGAACCACTGCGGCATCGTCATCAACCCCGGCGCCTACTCGCACACCTCCGTGGCGATCCTGGACGCCCTCAACGCCTGCGACGGGCTGCCCGTGATCGAGGTCCACGTCTCCAACATCCACCGGCGCGAGTCGTTCCGGCACCACTCCTACGTCTCGCTCCGCGCGGACGGGGTCATCGCCGGCTGCGGCGTGCAGGGGTACGTCTTCGCGGTGGACCGGATCGCGGCGCTGGCGGGCCCGGGGGCGGCCCGGGCGTAGGCCCGGTCCGCCGGGGTGAGTGCCCTCGGGGGCCGGCTCACCAGCCCCGCGCGTGCCACTCCGGCAGGTGCGGGCGTTCCGCGCCCAGGGTGGTGTCGTCGCCGTGGCCGGGGTACACCCAGGTCTCGTCCGGGAGGACGTCGAAGATCCTGGTCTCCACGTCGTGGATCAGACGGGCGAAGGCCTCCGGATCCCTGTGGGTGTTGCCCACACCGCCCGGGAACAGGCAGTCCCCGGTGAACACGTGGGGGTGTCCATGGGGGTCGTCGTAGACCAGGGCGATGGATCCGGGGGTGTGGCCGACCAGGTGGCGGGCGGTGAGCTCGACCTGCCCCACGCGGACGGTGTCGCCGTCGTCGAGCAGCACGTCGGTGTGCACCGGGATGCCCTCGGCGTCGTCCCGGCCGGCGTGGGTGCGGGCGCCGGTGGCGGCCACGACCTCGGCGAGCGCCTGCCAGTGGTCGCCGTGCCGGTGGGTGGTGACGACGGACGTGATGCCGTCGTCACCGATCGTCCCCAGCAGCGTCCGGGCGTCGTCGGCCGCGTCGATCAGCAGCTGCTCGTCGGTGGCCCGGCAACGCAGCAGGTAGGCGTTGTTGTCCATGGGGCCGACCGCGACCTTGGTGATCATCAGGTCCTTGAGTTCGTGCACGTCGGCTGGGCCGCCGACCGTCACCCGACCGCTGTACGTCATGGCCGCCAGCCTATCCCCGGAAGCGGCGCGGGACAGTCCGACGAGGGAAGGAGGGAGGGACGGGACAGTCCTACAGGGGAGGGAGGGACGGGAGGGCGCCGCCCTTCACCGCCAGTCCGGAACCGTCCCGGCGGCCGGCGAGCCAGCCGAGCAGGTCGGCCGCCGTCCCCTCCACGGTCACCGGGTCGCCGGCCGCCCCGCCGCCGGTCGTCCAGGTGCGGCCGTCCACGGTGGCCAGGGCGGTCGACGGCACGTCGGGGTGACCGGCGAAGCGCGCGGCGAGGAAGCCGATCTCCCGCTCCGTGAACTCCTCGGACAGGTCCTCCAGTTCGTAGCCGATCCCGAGGTCCACGTGGTGCAGCTCCACCTCGATCCACCGCCGGAACGGCACCCGCTCGGCGCGGTCGGTGACCCCGTTGCGCAGTTCCACCGTGCGCGACCAGTCCGCCGGGACGGCGCCCGCCGCGCGCAGGCGCTCCGCGCTCTCCCGCACGTCCGCGAGCTGGACGTCGAGGGGGCGTGGGGCGTCCCGCTCGATGTCGGCGTCCCTGGCCTCGCCGGAGAGGTACATGGGGCGGCCCTCCAGGACGTTCACGAGGGCGTCCGCGTTGCGTGCGAGGTGGGCCAGCACATGGCCCCGGGTCCAGCCGGGCAGGCGTGACGACTGGGTCACAGCCGCGTTGTCCAGTGCGCCGACCGCGGCGAGCAGCCGCTCGGTAGCGGCTTGTACAGACGCCAGGTCATCAGCGTGATCAATCATGGTGCCGACCCTAGTCCGGCCACTCCTTCGAGTGAAGGCGCCGAAGCTCGACCCATAATCGAATGCACGTGCTATAAGCTCGGGGGTGGCGTCGGGCATTCTGGAGAGCCGGGGTTTGTTGACAACCGTGAATCCGACCGGCGTTGTCAGTGGCTCGCCCTAGTCTGGAAAAAGACGGGGGCCTCGCCCCTGTCACTTCTCTCAAGAAAGGTGCGGACCGGCGTGGCCGACCGTCTCATCGTCCGTGGAGCGCGCGAGCACAACCTCAAGAACGTCTCGCTCGACCTCCCGCGCGACTCGCTCATCGTCTTCACGGGCCTGTCGGGGTCGGGCAAGTCCTCGCTGGCCTTCGACACGATCTTCGCCGAGGGGCAGCGGCGCTACGTGGAGTCGCTCTCCTCGTACGCCCGGCAGTTCCTCGGCCAGATGGACAAGCCGGACGTCGACTTCATCGAGGGCCTCTCCCCGGCGGTCTCCATCGACCAGAAGTCGACCTCCCGCAACCCGCGCTCCACGGTCGGCACCATCACCGAGGTCTACGACTACCTGCGCCTGCTCTTCGCGCGCATCGGCAAGCCGCACTGCCCCGAGTGCTCCCGGCCGATCTCCCGCCAGTCGCCCCAGGCCATCGTCGACCGGGTCCTGCAGCTGCCGGAGGGCAGCCGCTTCCAGGTGCTCTCCCCGCTGGTGCGCGAGCGCAAGGGCGAGTTCGTCGACCTCTTCTCCGACCTCCAGACCAAGGGTTACTCCCGCGCCCGCGTGGACGGCGAGACCGTCCAGCTCTCCAGCCCGCCCACGCTGAAGAAGCAGGAGAAGCACACCATCGAGGTGGTCGTCGACCGCCTCACCGTGAAGGACGGCGCCAAGCGCCGCCTCACCGACTCCGTGGAGACCGCCCTCGGTCTGTCCGGCGGCATGGTCGTGCTCGACTTCGTCGACCTCCCCGAGGACGACCCCGAGCGCGAGCGGATGTTCTCCGAGCATTTGTACTGCCCGTACGACGACCTGTCCTTCGAGGAGCTCGAGCCCCGCTCCTTCTCCTTCAACTCGCCCTTCGGCGCCTGCCCCGAGTGCACCGGCATCGGCACGCGCATGGAGGTCGACCCCGAGCTGATCGTCCCCGACCCGGACAAGAGCCTCGACGAGGGCGCCATCCACCCGTGGTCGCACGGCCACACCAAGGACTACTTCGACCGTCTGATCGGCGCCCTCGCCGACGCCCTGGGCTTCCGCACCGACATCCCCTTCGCGGGCCTGCCGCTGCGCGCCAGGAAGGCCCTGCTGGGCGGCCACAAGACCCAGGTCGAGGTCCGCTACCGCAACCGCTACGGGCGCGAGCGCAGGTACACCACGGCCTTCGAGGGCGCCGTCCCCTTCGTCAAGCGCCGGCACAGCGAGGCCGAGAGCGACTCCAGCCGCGAGCGGTTCGAGGGCTACATGCGCGAGGTGCCCTGCCCCACCTGCGAGGGCACCCGCCTCAAGCCGGTCGTCCTCGCCGTCACCGTCATGGGCAAGTCCATCGCCGAGGTCTCCTCGATGTCCATCAGCGACTGCGCGGACTTCCTCGGCGAGCTGAAGCTCACCGCACGCGACAAGAAGATCGCCGAGCGCGTGCTCAAGGAGGTCAACGAGCGGCTGCGGTTCCTGGTCGACGTCGGCCTGGACTACCTGTCGCTGAACCGCGCCGCGGGCACCCTCTCCGGCGGTGAGGCCCAGCGCATCCGCCTGGCCACCCAGATCGGCTCCGGACTCGTCGGCGTGCTCTACGTCCTCGACGAGCCGTCCATCGGCCTGCACCAGCGCGACAACCACCGGCTGATCGAGACCCTCGTCCGGCTGCGCGACATGGGCAACACGCTCATCGTCGTCGAGCACGACGAGGACACCATCAAGATCGCCGACTGGATCGTCGACATCGGCCCCGGCGCCGGTGAGCACGGCGGCAAGGTCGTCCACAGCGGCTCGCTCAAGGAGCTGCTGGCCAACGCCGAGTCGCAGACCGGCCAGTACCTCTCCGGCAAGAAGTCCATCCCGCTGCCCGAGATCCGCCGCCCGCACGACCCGTCGCGCCGGCTCACGGTGCACGGCGCCCGCGAGAACAACCTCCAGGACATCGACGTGTCCTTCCCGCTGGGCGTGTTCACCGCGGTCACCGGTGTGTCCGGCTCCGGGAAGTCCACGCTGGTCAACGACATCCTGTACACGCACCTGGCCCGCGAGCTGAACGGCGCCCGCAGCGTGCCCGGCCGGCACACCCGGGTCGACGGCGACGACCTCGTCGACAAGGTGGTGCACGTCGACCAGTCGCCCATCGGCCGTACCCCGCGTTCCAACCCGGCGACGTACACCGGCGTCTTCGACCACGTCCGCAAGCTGTTCGCCGAGACGACGGAGGCCAAGGTCCGCGGGTACATGCCGGGCCGCTTCTCCTTCAACGTCAAGGGCGGCCGCTGCGAGAACTGCGCGGGCGACGGCACCATCAAGATCGAGATGAACTTCCTCCCGGACGTGTACGTCCCGTGCGAGGTCTGCCACGGCGCCCGCTACAACCGGGAGACCCTGGAGGTCCACTACAAGGGCAAGTCCATCGCCGACGTCCTGAACATGCCGATCGAAGAGGCCATGCACTTCTTCGAGGCCGTCCCGGCGATCTCCCGCCACATGAGGACGCTCAACGACGTCGGTCTCGGCTACGTCCGGCTCGGCCAGGCCGCGACCACCTTGTCCGGTGGTGAGGCACAGCGGGTGAAGCTCGCCAGCGAGCTGCAGAAGCGCTCCACCGGACGCACGGTCTACGTCCTGGACGAGCCGACCACCGGTCTGCACTTCGAGGACATCAGCAAGCTGCTGACGGTCCTGTCCGGCCTGGTCGACAAGGGCAACACGGTCATCGTCATCGAGCACAACCTCGACGTGATCAAGACCGCCGACTGGGTCGTCGACATGGGTCCCGAGGGCGGTTCCGGCGGCGGTCTGGTCGTCGCGGAGGGCACGCCCGAGCAGGTCGCCGGCGTTCCGGCCAGCCACACGGGCAAGTTCCTGCGGGACGTCCTCGGGGCGGAGCGCATCAGTGACGCCGCCCAGGTGCGCGCCCCGCGCGGGACGGCGGCGAAGAAGACGGCCGCCGCCAGGGCGGGCGCCCGGAAGACCGCCACCGAGGCCGTCGACAGCAAGCCGGCCAGGAAGACGGCCACCAAGGCCGCCGCGAAGAAGACGACACGGGCCGCCAAGGCCTGACCTGCACCGCCCGCACGGACACGCGCCGTGTCGCGCAGGGGCTCACGCCCCCCGCGGCACGGCGCGTGTCCGCGTCAGGCCCCCCTCGCCTCCAGTTCGTGCGCGTACGGCGGTTCCGCGCCCGCGCGGGAGCAGGTGACCGCCGCCGCGCGCGCCGCGAGGCCGAGCAGGTCCCGCCAGCCCTCCGCGCCCAGCGCGGCGACCCCCTCCGCACTGAGCGCGTCGCGGGCCGCCAGACCGTGCAGCAGCGCCGCGTTCACCGTGTCACCGGCACCGATCGTGTCGACCACCTCGACCCGCTCCCCGGGCACCGAGTACACGCGGCCGTCACGGGTGTACGCGGTCAGCCCGTCACCGCCCCGGGTGACCACGACCGCCGCCGGACCGGCCGCCGCCCAGGCCTGCGGGGACCCGCCGAGCCAGTCGGCGTCCTCCTCGGACAGCTTCAGCAGCGTCACCGACGGCAGCCAGCCGTGGAACCGGTCCCGGTAGGCGTCGGCGTCCGGTATCAGGCCCGCCCGGATGTTCGGGTCCAGCGCCGTGAACACACCCCGCGCGGACGCGGCGCGCATCAGCTCCTCGTAGGCGCTCGCACCGGGCTCCAGCACCAGGGAGCAGGTGCCGAAGGAGACCGCGCGGGTGCCGGCCGGCAGGGCTCCCGGCGCCGTGAACAGCCGGTCGGCGGTCCCCTCCACGTAGAAGGAGTACGCCGCCGAGCCGCCCGCGCCGACCGTGGCCACGGCCAGCGTCGTCGGCTCGTCGCCGCGCTGCACCGACGACACGTCCACGCCGGTCTCCCGCAGCCGCTCCAGCAGCGCCTCGCCGAAGGCGTCACGGGACACCCGGGAGCAGAAGGCGGTGGGGGAGCCCAGGCGGCCCAGGGCCACCGCCGTGTTGAACGGCCCGCCGCCGAGCGCCGGCGTCAGCGCCGCGAGCGCGCCGGGGCCGCGCGGTACCAGGTCGATCAGTGCCTCACCGGCTACGACGATCACGAGGGGTTCCCTTCTCCGGGGCGGTCGGGGCAGCCGCAGGACGTGCGGTGCACGAAGGCGCAGGGGAGCTGTTCGGTCCGGGCGGGCAGGCCCGGTTCGGCGAGGCGCTCCAGGAGCATCCCCACGGCCCGGGCGCCGATCTCCCTGCTGGGCTGGGCGACAGCCGTGAGCCGGGGGGAGAACAGGTCCGCCCAGGGGAAGTCGTCGAAGCAGCACAGGGCGATGTCCCCGGGCACGGACAGGCCGTGGTCCCGCAGCGCGTGCAGCGCGCCGATCGTCATGGCGTTGTTGGCCGTGATCAGCGCGGTGGGGCGGGCGCCGAGAGCCAGCAGGCCGGCGGTGGCCCGCCGCGCCCCCGGCGTCCGGGAGTCGCCGTGCACCAGGATCCGCTCGTCGTAGGGCAGACCGGCCGCCGCCAGCCCGCGGCGGTAGCCGGTGATCCGCTCGTCGGTGGTGCTGAGTCCCGGCAGGCCGGCGACCAGGGCGATGCGCCGGTGGCCGAGTCCGGCGAGGTGGGTCACCAGGCGGGCCGTCGGTTCCGCGGACTCGGCGCCGACCTGGTCGAAGCGGGGGCCGTCGCCGGTCCCGGGTGCCTCGACCAGCCGGTCCAGGAACACGGTGGGCACGCGGTGGCGCGCGAGGTGGGCGAGCAGCTCACGGGGGCGGGGGGACGGGGCGACGATCATGCCGTCCACGCGGCGTTCGTGGAGGAGCCGGACGACCTCGACCTCGTGGAGCGGGTCGTCGTGGGGGTCGGCGACGAGGAGGCTGTAGCCGTGGTCCAGGGCCGCCGCCTCGACGCCCTGGAGGATCTCCGTGAAGTAGGGGTTGCCGATGGCGGAGACGGCCAGGCCGATCGACCGGGTGCGGGCGGTGACCAGGGAGCGGGCGAGGGTGTTGGGGGTGTAGCCGAGTTCCTCGACGGCGTCGAGGACGGCCCGGCGGGTGTGGGGGCGCACCGGGCGGGTGTCGTTGAGGACGTGGGAGACGGTGGCGACCGAGACACCCGCGCGGCGGGCGACGTCCGTCATGGTTGCCATCGGGTCCCCCCGTTTCCGTCGCCGTTACCCGTTCCGGTGCCGTTCCGCGTGCTCGGTGGGGGGACGGTATCCCATGCGCCGGCGACGCGTAAACGCTTGCGCAAGCGTTTACGTCGGTGCGGCGAGGGGCGGGGTGAGGGGGTGGGAGCGGGGTCGGTATCGTCGTGGCGAGTGCTGTTGGTCTTGTATGAGCAGGGGAGATCCATGTCCGGCCGGCCCGTCGCGAGTCGTCGTACCGTTCTGCGGGGAGCGGCGCTCGCTCCCGTCGCCGGGCTGGGGCTCACCGCGTGCGGGGGCGGGGGTGACGACAGGGCCGCTCCGCTGAGCGGGCCCGTCGAGCTCGGTCCGGAGAGCGAGGTCGCCGCGGGCGACGCGAAGCTGTACCGGGATCAGCGCGTGGTGGTCAGCCGCGGCGAGGACGGCACCCTCACGGCGTACGACACGCTCTGCACGCACGCGGGCTGCCCCATCAACAAGCTGGACGGGACGAGGCTGATCTGCCCCTGCCACGGCAGCGAGTTCGACGTCACCACCGGCAAGGTGCTGCGCGAGCCGGCCGTGGCGCCCCTGAAGCGGCTGACCGTCGAGGTGAAGAACGGCACCATGGTCGCCGCCCCGCAGGTCTGACCGGAGTCACTCCCAGTCCCAGGCGATGCCCAGGTAACCCGACCGGACGCGCGGTTCCACCAGGTGCACCGAGTGGTGCCGCCCCCGGATCGGCAGCTCCTGGCGCCCTCCGCGCGGTGCCGCCGCCGAATGCTGGGCGAACCGGTGGCAGCGCACCGGGACCGCCCCGGAGTCGAAGCACACCTGGAGTGCGTACTGGCCGCCGGGGGAGCCCGCCCCGCGCACGTACTCGCGCGAGACCCCGGCCGTGCCGTCCTCGACCGCGTAGCGGAAGAGGAACGTGTCGCCGGCCCGCAGCCGGGTGTCGAAGAGCAGCTCGGCGGCGAGCACACCGGTGTCGTGATGCCGGCGGACGCGCCCGGTGCGGCAGTTCTCCAGGGCGTGCACGGTCATCCGCTCCGGCGCGGAGCCGGGGTCCCCGCGGTGCACGGCCACATAGCGGTCGACGCCGTCGCGGTGCGCGCGCACGATGTGGTGCGACTCGCACTCCGCCAGCTCACGGCGCGCTCCGATCCGGACCCGCTCGTGGTGCCCGAGGGTGTGCAGCCCGCCGTCGCGCGGGGCGCCGAAGTCCGCCAGCAGGCGTTCCAGGGCCCCCGACGCCGCCACCAGGGAGCGGTAGGACCGGCCGGGGGAGCGGCGGTCCGCCGCGCGCTCGTCCGACTCGGCGAGCAGCCGGATCAGCGACTCCTCCGGAAGCTGCAGGATCTCCTCCAGCGCCCGTACCGCGCGCAGGGACTCCGGACGCTGCGGACGCCGGGCGCCCTGCTGCCAGTAACTCAGGCTGGTGACGCCCACCTTCACGCCGCGGCGCGACAGATGGTGCTGCACCCGTTGCAGCGGCAGCCCCCGCGCGGCTATCGCGGCGCGCAGGGCGACGTGGAACGGGCCGACCCGCAGGGCCGAGTCCAGTTCCGCCGTGGCGACGTCCACGTGCTGTGTGGCGTGCGGCATGCAGGGGCCTTTCTGTGTATGTCCACAACGGCTGGTCAGACCGTTCGCGCGGGGCACCCCGGAGCCCGCCCCCGTCGGCGCGGCCGATCCTTCACATCCGTACGCCGCCGTTCAGGCCCCGAGTTCCCCCGCATTGAAGCGTGTTGACCAAGCCCCGACAACACCTGGCGCCCAACAGCCGCGCACACGCGCCGGGGGCCGTACCGGCCCGGAGGCCGGTACGGCCCCCGGGGCACGTACCGTGATGCGCTGTTCGTCCGTTCCCGGAGCGGCCGCGGCCGCCGGGGCGGCAGGAGCCGCTACCGGGGTCCGGTCACGACCCGCCGGACCCGTCCTGGTCCCGCAGGGCCGACCGAAGGCGCTTGGCGCGCACGATGTCCGGATCGCGCGGGTCGAGGGAGTCGGGCAGCGCGGACCTCTCGTCCGCGTACCGGCGGGACCGGGCCGGCCGTCGTGGTTTCTCGATCCGCGTCTGTCGCATCCGACCAGCCCTCCGACTCGTGACCACGCGCGTGGCCGCCCTCCGCGACCGGCTGCCGATCTCCCGGGGCACGGACCCCCCACCTTCCCGCTTCCCACCCGCCGTAACCCCTTCGCGGCGCACCGGACGCCGCGTGGCGTCCACAGCCCCGCCGCGGTGTCGGTCCCCGCCAGTAGGGTGTGAGACATGGCCGACCCCTCCAGCTACCGCCCCAAACCGGGTGAGATCCCCGACTCACCGGGGGTCTACCGGTTCCGCGACGAGCACCGCCGGGTGATCTACGTCGGAAAGGCGAAGAGCCTGCGCCAGCGCCTGGCGAACTACTTCCAGGACCTGGCCGGGCTGCACCCCCGCACGCGCTCCATGGTGACCACGGCCGCGTCCGTGGAGTGGACGGTGGTGTCCACGGAGGTCGAGGCGCTCCAGCTGGAGTACTCCTGGATCAAGGAGTACGACCCCCGGTTCAACGTCAAGTACCGCGACGACAAGAGCTACCCGTACCTCGCGGTGACGATGAACGAGGAGTTCCCGCGCGTGCAGGTGATGCGCGGTCACAAGAAGAAGGGCGTCCGCTACTTCGGCCCCTACGCGCACGCCTGGGCGATCCGCGACACCGTGGACCTGATGCTGCGCGTCTTCCCGGTGCGCACCTGCTCGGCGGGGGTGTTCAAGAACGCCGCCCGCACCGGCCGGCCCTGTCTGCTCGGTTACATCGACAAGTGCTCGGCGCCCTGCGTCGACCGGATCTCCGCCGAGGACCACCGTGAACTGGCCGAGGAGTTCTGCGACTTCATGGCCGGCCGCACGGGCACCTACCTGCGCCGCCTGGAGCGGCGGATGGCGGACGCGGCCGAGGAGATGGAGTACGAGCGGGCCGCGCGCCTGCGCGACGACATCGGCGCCCTGAAGAAGGCCATGGAGAAGAACGCGGTCGTGCTCGCCGACGCGACCGACGCCGACCTGATCGCGGTCGCCGAGGACGAGCTGGAGGCGGCCGTCCAGATCTTCCACGTGCGCGGCGGACGCGTGCGCGGTCAGCGCGGCTGGGTCACCGACAAGGTCGAGGAGATCACCACCGGCGCCCTGGTCGAGCACGCCCTGCAGCAGCTCTACGGCGAGGAGACCGGCGACGCGGTGCCCCGGGAGGTCCTGGTCCCCGCCCTGCCGGACCCGGTGGAACCGGTCCAGCAGTGGCTGACCGAGCGGCGCGGCTCGGGCGTGTCCCTGCGTATCCCGCAGCGCGGCGACAAGAAGGCGCTGATGGAGACCGTCGAGCGCAACGCCCAGCAGGCGCTCGTGCTGCACAAGACCAAGCGCGCCTCCGACCTCACCACGCGCTCGCGCGCGCTGGAGGAGATCACCGACGCGCTGGAACTGGACAGCGCCCCGCTGCGGATCGAGTGCTACGACATCTCCCACCTCCAGGGCGACGACGTGGTGGCCTCCATGGTCGTCTTCGAGGACGGACTGGCCCGCAAGAGCGAGTACCGCCGGTTCCAGATCAAGGGCTTCGCCGGGCAGGACGACGTCCGCTCGATGCACGAGGTGATCACCCGCCGCTTCCGGCGCTACCTCGCGGAGAAGGAGCGGACGGGGGAGTGGACCGACGGTGAGGACCCGGGGGCCGGGACGCCGGCCGGAGGGCTCGCCGAGCCGCCGGGGAACACGCTCACCGAGGACGACGGCCGCCCCCGGCGGTTCGCCTACCCGCCGCAGCTCGTGGTGGTCGACGGCGGTGCCCCCCAGGTCGCGGCGGCCCGGCGGGCGCTGGACGAACTGGGGATCGACGACATCGCCGTGTGCGGTCTCGCCAAGCGCCTCGAGGAGGTCTGGGTCCCGGGCGACGACGACCCGGTGGTGCTGCCCCGCAGCAGCGAGGGCCTCTACCTGCTCCAGCGGGTCCGTGACGAGGCGCACCGCTTCGCGATCACCTACCAGCGCGCCAAGCGCGCCAGGCGTTTCCGCGCCAGCCCCCTGGACGACGTGCCCGGCCTCGGTGAGACCCGCAAACAGGCGCTGATCAAGCACTTCGGCTCGTTGAAGAAGCTGCGATCGGCGACAATCGACCAGATCTGCGAGGTTCCGGGCATAGGCCGCAAGACGGCCGAGACGATCGCCGGGGCCCTCGCGCGGGCGGCGCCCGCCGCCCCCGCCGTGAACACGGCCACGGGCGAGATCATGGATGACACGGAAGAACCCGGGCAGGCGACGGGTTCTCCCGGGGAGCCCGTGTCCACGGGCGCCCCGGACGAACGACGGGGGCAGGAACGATGACCGAGCACGAGACGGGACCCGCGGCGGAGCAGGACGGGGCCCGGCAGCACACGGGCGGGACCGAGACCCGCGGGAGCACCCGCCGGACCAACGGAGCACAGGTGGAAACGGGCAAGGACAAGGCCGGGGTGCCCGAGGCGGGCATCCCCGAGCTGGTGATCATCTCCGGCATGTCCGGGGCCGGCCGCTCGACGGCCGCGAAGTGTCTGGAGGACCTGGGCTGGTTCGTCGTGGACAACCTGCCCCCCGCGCTGATCACCACCATGGTGGAGCTCGGCGCGCGCTCCCAGGGCAACGTGGCGCGGATCGCGGTCGTCGTCGACGTCCGCGGCCGGCGCTTCTTCGACAACCTGCGCGAGTCCCTCGCCGACCTCGACGGGCGGGGCGTGACCCGGCGGACGGTCTTCCTGGAGTCCTCCGACGAGGCCCTGGTGCGCCGCTTCGAGTCCGTGCGCCGTCCGCACCCCCTCCAGGGCGACGGCAGGATCGTCGACGGCATCGCCGCCGAGCGGGAGCTGCTGCGCGAGCTGCGCGGCGACGCCGACCTGGTGATCGACACCTCCAGCCTCAACGTGCACGAACTGCGCGCCAAGATGGACGCCCAGTTCGCCGGCGAGGAGGAGCCCGAGCTGCGGGCCACCGTCATGTCCTTCGGCTTCAAGTACGGCCTCCCCGTCGACGCCGACCTGGTCGTGGACATGCGGTTCCTGCCCAACCCGCACTGGGTCCCCGAGCTGCGCCCGTACACCGGCCTCAACGAGGAGGTGGCGTCGTACGTCTTCAACCAGCCCGGCGCCAAGGAGTTCCTCGACCGGTACGCCGAGATGCTGCGGCTGATCGCCGCGGGCTACCGCCGGGAGGGCAAGCGCTACGTGACCATCGCGGTCGGCTGCACGGGCGGCAAGCACCGCTCGGTCGCCATGTCGGAGAAGCTCGCCGCCCGGCTCGCCGCCGAGGGTGTGGAGACGGTGGTCGTCCACCGGGACATGGGACGGGAATGACACGACGTACTCCGCGGCTGAGCCGGTTGCGCAGAGCGGTCCCGGAGGGCCGCGCCGGCCGCCCGGCCGAGACCCGTGGCGCGAGACCGCGCCGCAGGGGCACCCAGCCCAAGGTCGTCGCCCTCGGGGGCGGCATGGGCCTGTCCGCCTCCCTCGCCGCCCTGCGCCGGATCACCGGTGACCTCACCGCCGTCGTCACCGTGGCCGACGACGGCGGCTCCAGCGGACGCCTGCGCGACGAACTGGGCGTGCTGCCCCCCGGTGACCTGCGCAAAGCGCTGGCCGCGCTGTGCGGGGACGACGACTGGGGGCAGACCTGGGCACGCGTCATCCAGCACCGCTTCCAGTCCCAGGGCGACCTGCACGAGCACGCGGTCGGCAATCTGCTGATCGTCGCCCTCTGGGAGCAGCTCGGCGACCACGTCCAGGCCCTGGACCTGGTCGGCCTGCTGCTGGGCGCGCACGGGCGGGTGCTGCCCATGTCCGCCGTGCCGCTGGAGCTCCAGGCCCTCGTCAAGGGTCATGACCCGGAGCGGCCGGAGGAGATCGACACGGTCCGCGGGCAGGCCACCGTCGCCCTCACCCCCGGCGAGGTGCAGTCCGTGCACCTCGTGCCGAACGACCCGCCGGCCGTACCCGAGGCGGTGGAGGCGGTCCTCGACGCGGACTGGGTGGTGCTCGGTCCCGGCTCCTGGTTCTCCTCGGTCATCCCGCACCTGCTCGTGCCGGAACTGCTGGACGCCCTCGTGGAGACGAAGGCGCGCCGGGTACTCTCGCTGAACCTCGCGCCGCAGCCGGGAGAAACCGAGGGCTTCTCCCCGCAGCGTCATTTGGAGGTTTTGGGACGACACGCCCCTAAACTCGCCCTGGACGTGGTGCTGGCCGACGAGGCCGCCGTGCCCGACCGCGACTTGCTCACCGATGCCGCCAAGCGGTTCGGCGCCGCGGTCGAGCTGGCCCCCGTGGCCCGGCCCGACGGAAGCCCCCGGCACGACCCGGAGCTGTTGGCCGCCGCGTACGACCGTATTTTTCGGATGCATGGAAGGATCGGCCCATGGCGATGACGGCAGCGGTGAAGGACGAGATCAGCCGGCTCCCCGTCACCCGTACGTGCTGCAGAAAGGCGGAGGTCTCCGCCATCCTGCGGTTCGCCGGCGGCCTCCACCTGGTGAGCGGGCGCATCGTGATCGAGGCGGAGCTGGACACCGCGATGGCGGCGCGCCGGCTCAAGCGGGACATCCTGGAGATCTTCGGCCACAGCTCCGAGCTCATCGTGATGGCACCGGGCGGTCTGCGCCGCGGCTCGCGCTACGTCGTCCGGGTGGTCGCGGGCGGGGACCAGCTGGCCCGCCAGACCGGTCTGGTGGACGGCCGGGGACGCCCGATCCGCGGTCTGCCCCCGCAGGTGGTCTCGGGGGCCACCTGCGACGCGGAGGCGGCCTGGCGCGGCGCCTTCCTGGCCCACGGCTCCCTCACCGAGCCCGGGCGCTCCTCCTCCCTGGAGGTGACCTGCCCCGGTCCCGAGGCGGCGCTCGCCCTGGTCGGCGCCGCCCGCCGGCTGCACATCGCCGCCAAGGCGCGCGAGGTGCGCGGCGTGGACCGGGTCGTGGTCCGGGACGGCGACGCGATCGGCGCGCTGCTCACCCGGCTCGGCGCGCACGAGTCGGTGCTGGCCTGGGAGGAGCGCCGGATGCGCCGCGAGGTGCGCGCCACGGCCAACCGGCTGGCCAACTTCGACGACGCCAACCTGCGCCGCTCCGCCCGTGCCGCCGTCGCCGCCGGCGCCCGGGTCCAGCGGGCCCTGGAGATCCTCGCCGACGACGTGCCCGAGCACCTCGCCGCGGCCGGCCGGCTGCGCATGGAGCACAAGCAGGCCTCCCTGGAGGAGCTGGGCGCGCTCGCCGACCCGCCGCTCACCAAGGACGCCGTGGCCGGCCGGATCCGCCGGCTGCTGGCCATGGCCGACAAGCGCGCCTCCGACCTCGGCATCCCGGGCACGGAGGCCAACATCGGCGAGGAGCTGGAAGACAAGCTCGTCGTCTGACCATCACTCAGGACGCCGGCGCCCTCACCCACTTGGGTGGAGGGCGCCGGTTCCGTGTGTCGTGATGGCGCCCTTGACTCGATCATGTTGTGTCATGAGCCTGGCATCTGTTCGCCGCTGTGGCGGACCACTCCCTGGGGGGCTCATGAGACACAGAGCGAGATCGATCCTCGCTGTCGGCACGCTCCTGATCGGCGGAGCGGGCTTCGCACCCACCGCACAGGCACAGCCCGGTGACCCCGCGGCCTCCGGCCCCGAGGAGGTCAAGGTCTTCCGCGCCGAGGTCCGCAAGGAGCAGGTGTCCCTGCTGCTCGCGGCCGGGCAGGACGGCCACGAACTCGGCGAGCGGGTGCCCGACGAGGGCACCGCCACCGTCGAGGTCTACCTCACCGACGGACAGGCCCAGAAGCTCGAGAAACGGGGCGTCGACCTCACCGAGCACACCCTCTCCGCCCGCGCGGAGGACCGGGTCGAGGACGCCGCCGAGGGCGTGTTCCGCCCGTACAGCGGGAAGGGCGGCCTCAAGGAGGAGATCCTGCGCACCGCGCGGGAGCACCCCGACCTCACCAAGGTCGTCTCCATCGGGAAGACGGTGCGGGGCAAGGACATCCTCGCCCTGAAGCTCACCAGGAAGGCCAAGAAGACCAAGGACGGCTCGCGGCCCGCCGTCCTCTACATGTCCAACCAGCACGCGCGCGAGTGGATCACCCCGGAGATGACCCGGCGGCTGATGCACCACTACCTGGACTCCTACCGGTCGGACAAGCGGATCAAGAAGCTGGTCGACACCACCGAGCTGTGGTTCGTCCTCTCCGCCAACCCCGACGGCTACGACCACACCTTCGCCGACGACGCCAACCGCCTGTGGCGCAAGAACCTGCGGGACGTCAACGGCGACGGCGTCATCAGCACCGGCGACGGTGTCGACCTCAACCGCAACTTCCCCTACAAGTGGGGCTACGACGACGAGGGCTCGTCACCCAACCCCACCAGCCAGACCTACCGCGGCGCGTCCCCCGGCTCCGAACCCGAGACCAAGGCCGTCGACGCCTTCCAGAAGCGCATCGGCTTCACCTACGGCATCAACTACCACTCCGCCGCCGAACTCCTCCTCTACGGGGTCGGCTGGCAGGTGGCCACGCCCACCCCCGACGACGTCCTCTACGAGGCCCTCGCCGGCACCCCGGACAACTCCGCGATCCCCGGCTACCACCCGCAGCTCTCCTCCGAGCTGTACACCACCAACGGTGAGGCCGACGGCCACGCGGCCAACGTCAACGGCATGGCGATGTTCACCCCCGAGATGTCGACCTGCCAGACCGTGTCGGACGCCGACCCCGACGACGAGTGGAACGCGCGCGACTGCCGCTCGGGCTTCAACTTCCCCGACGACGAGAGGCTGATCCAGCAGGAGTTCGTCAAGAACATCCCGTTCGCGCTCTCCGTCGCCGAGTCCGCCGCCCACCCCGACCGGCCGTCCTCCGCGGTCGGCCTGGAGGCCGCGGACTTCACCCCCGCCGCCTTCACGACGTCCTTCGCGCGGGGCGCCGACCAGGAGGTGTCCGTCGTCGCCCGCAAGTCCCTGCGGGACAAGGAGCTCAAGTACCGCGTCAACGGCGGCCGTACGCACGACGCCGATCTGAGGCGCTGGAAGGGCGGCGAACGGTACGGCGGTGAGGACAACCTCTACTTCGACGAGTACCGGGCGAAGGTGGAGAACGCCCGGCCCGGCGACACGGTCGAGGTGTGGTTCACCGGCGAGGCCCAGCGCGGCAGGAAGGTGTCCAGCGAGCGCTTCACCTACACCGTGGCCGAACGCCCCCGCGCGGACGTCCTGGTCGTCTCCGAGGAGGGAGCCAAGGCCGCACGGACGCAGCAGTACGTCGACGCGCTCCGGGCCAACGGTCACCGCGCCGCCGTCTGGGACGTCGCGGAGCGGGGCGCCCCGGACGCGCTCGGTGTGCTCAGCCACTTCCGCACGGTCGTCCACCACACCGGTGCGGCCACCCCCGGCATCGCCACCCAGCTCCAGCTGCGGGCGCACCTCAACGAGGGCGGCCGGCTCATCGAGGCGGGCGAGCAGGCCGGCGGCAGCGTCGACCTCGGCGGAGGAACCCTCTCCAACGACTTCAGCCAGTACTACCTGGGCGCCTACAACCGCACCTCCACCCCGGGCGTCACCGGATTCACCGGGGCCGGCGCGCTGGACGGCGTCACCGGGCCGCTCGGCGACGCGCCCGGCAATCCGCTGGACCGGGCCGGTACCTACGCCGTCACCTCCGACGAACTGCCCGCCGACCGGTACCCCCTCTTCGCGAGCGCCGGAGCCGGACAGTACCCCGGCACGGTCAGCCCGTACGGGCCCTACGCCGGCTCGTACATGGCCGCCGCCGTGCACACCGACGACGGCTACAAGCGGCTCACCCGCACGGTGGACCTGACGGACGTCACGGCGGCCGAGCGGCCCGCCCTGCGCACCCGGCTGCTGTGGGACACCGAGCCCGGATACGACCACGTCCTCGTCGAGGCCCACACGGCCGGCGCCGACGACTGGACGACCCTGCCCGAGGCCGGCGGCGCCACCCGCGCCACCGTGCCCGCCGAGTGCGCGGCCGGGTTCTTCATGACCGGGCACCCCTGGCTGGCGCACTACCTGACGCTGTCCGACGAGGGCTGCGCCGCGACCGGCACCACCGGTTCCTGGAACAGCCTCACCGGGTCCTCCGGCGGCTGGCAGCAGGTGGAGTTCGACCTGAGCGCCTACGCCGGCACGACGGTCGAGGTGTCCCTCGCCTACGTCACCGACCCGGGCAGCGGCGGCCGCGGCGTCCTCGCCGACGAGGCCTCCCTGGTCGTCGGCGGCACGGCCGTCCGGACGGAGGGTTTCGAGACATCCCTCGGCGTGTGGAAGGCGTCAGGACCGCCCGCCGGCAGCCCGGCCGTACTGAAGGACTGGACCCGGACCGGAGCGCTGTTCCGGACCCACGCGGCGGTCACCACCGACGACACGGTGCTGCTGGGCTTCGGCCTGGAGCACCTCACCTCGGCGGCCGACCGGGCGGCGCTGCTCGGCAGGGCGCTGGACGCCCTGGACGGGTGACACCACCGGCCGGCACGGTCGTCGGCCGGTAGCGGAACGGGGTGGGAAACGGCCACCGGTAAGTGCGGTACCTGCCCTACTGGCGGGTAGGTACCGCACTGCCGGGTATGGGGCAACTCGATGTCACGGCCGGGGCCCCGGAGAGGTAGGGTCGACAGTGGTCGGGGACATCCCAAATACAGCTCGCCGGCGTCAGAGCCGGCGTACCAACGAGGAGATCGGTTCGTGACGATCCGCGTAGGCATCAACGGGTTTGGCCGCATCGGTCGCAACTACTTCCGCGCGTTGCTGGAGCAGGGCGCCGACATCGAGATCGTGGCCGTCAACGACCTGGGTGACACGGCGACCACGGCTCACCTGCTGAAGTACGACACCATCCTGGGCCGCCTCAAGCAGGAGGTCTCGCACACCGAGGACACCATCACCGTCGGCGACAAGACGGTCAAGGTCCTCTCCGAGCGCAACCCCGCCGACATCCCGTGGGGCGAGCTGGGCGTCGACATCGTCATCGAGTCGACCGGCATCTTCACCAAGAAGGAAGACGCCGAGAAGCACATCACCGGTGGCGCCAAGAAGGTCATCATCTCCGCCCCGGCGAAGAACGAAGACGTCACCATCGTCATGGGCGTCAACCAGGACCAGTACGACCCGGCGAACCACCACGTCATCTCCAACGCCTCGTGCACCACCAACTGCGTGGCGCCGCTGGCGAAGGTGCTCGACGAGAACTTCGGCATCGTCAAGGGCCTGATGACGACGGTGCACGCGTACACCAACGACCAGCGCATCCTGGACTTCCCGCACAAGGACCTGCGTCGCGCGCGTGCCGCCGCCGAGAACATCATCCCGACCACCACCGGTGCCGCGAAGGCCACCGCGCTGGTGCTGCCGCAGCTCAAGGGCAAGCTGGACGGCATCGCGATGCGCGTCCCGGTCCCGACCGGCTCGGTCACCGACCTGGTCGTCGAGCTCGGCCGCGAGGTCACCAAGGAAGAGGTCAACGCCGCCTTCCAGAAGGCCGCCGAGGGCGAGCTGAAGGGTCTGCTCGAGTACACCGAGGACCCGATCGTCTCCTCCGACATCGTCAACGCCCCGGCGTCCTGCACCTTCGACTCGTCCCTGACCATGGTTCAGGACGGCAAGAGCGTGAAGGTCATCGGCTGGTACGACAATGAGTGGGGCTACAGCAACCGTCTCGTCGACCTGACGGTCTTCGTGGGCAACCAGCTCTGATCGTGGAGCGGACGGCCTGATATGAGTGCAGGGCTCGGCCGGTGCGGCAACGCGTCGGCCGAGCCCTGACGCACGTATCGGAGCGGACGTCCTCTTCCGATCACGAGCGATCACGAGCGAACACGAGCCCTAGCCAGGGAGCCCCCATGAAGACGATCGACGAACTCCTCTCCGAAGGTGTCGCGGGCAAGCGGGTCTTCGTCCGCGCCGACCTCAACGTGCCGCTGGACGGCACCACCATCACCGACGACGGCCGGATCCGCGCCGTGGTGCCCACCGTCAAGGCGCTCGCCGAGGCGGGCGCCCGCGTGGTCGTCGCCTCGCACCTGGGCCGCCCCAAGGGTGCCCCGGACCCCGCCTTCTCCCTCGCCCCGGCCGCCGCGCGCCTCGGTGAACTCCTCGGTGCCGACGTCGCCTTCGCCACGGACACCGTCGGCGAGTCCGCCGGCGCCACCGTCGCCGGCCTCGCCGACGGGCAGGTCGCGGTCATCGAGAACCTGCGCTTCAACGCCGGCGAGACCAGCAAGGACGACGCCGAGCGCGGCGCCTTCGCCGACCGGCTGGCCGCCCTCGCCGACGCGTACGTCGGCGACGGCTTCGGCGCGGTCCACCGCAAGCACGCGTCGGTGTTCGACCTCCCGGCGCGGCTGCCGCACTACGCCGGGTACCTCATCGCGACCGAGGTCGGCGTGCTGCGCAAGCTCACCGACGACGTCAAGCGGCCCTACGTGGTCGTCCTCGGCGGCGCCAAGGTCTCCGACAAGCTGGCCGTCATCGACCAGCTGCTCGGCAAGGCCGACCGCATCCTCATCGGCGGCGGCATGGCGTACACCTTCCTCAAGGCCCAGGGCCACGAGATCGGCACCTCGCTGGTGCAGGAGGACCAGATCCCGGCCGTCCGGGAGTACCTGGAGCGCGCCGAGAAGAACGGCGTCGAGCTGCTCGTGCCGGTCGACACGCTGGTCGCGGCCGAGTTCCCCGACCTGCGGACCAAGGCGCCGGGCGACCCCGCCAACGTCGCCGCGGACGCCGTGCCCGCCGGCCGGATGGGACTGGACATCGGTCCCGAGACCCGCAAGCTGTACGCCTCGAAGCTCGCCGACGCCGGCACCGTCTTCTGGAACGGCCCCATGGGCGTCTTCGAGCACCCCGACTACGCCGAGGGCACCAAGGCGGTCGCCCAGGCCCTCATCGACTCCCCGGGATTCACCGTGGTGGGCGGCGGGGACTCCGCCGCCGCGGTCCGTACCCTGGGCTTCGACGAGCAGGCATTCGGCCACATCTCGACCGGAGGCGGCGCCTCCCTCGAATACCTCGAGGGCAAGACGCTCCCCGGCCTCGCCGCACTGGAGGACTGACCCTCAATGACCACCCGTACGCCGCTGATGGCGGGCAACTGGAAGATGAACCTCAACCACCTCGAGGCCATCGCCCACGTCCAGAAGCTCGCCTTCGCCCTGGCCGACAAGGACTACGAGGCCGTCGAGGTCGCCGTCCTGCCGCCCTTCACCGACCTGCGCTCCGTGCAGACCCTCGTCGACGGCGACAAGCTGAAGATCAAGTACGGCGCCCAGGACATCTCGGCGCACGACGGCGGCGCCTACACCGGCGAGATCTCCGGTCCCATGCTGGCCAAGCTGAAGTGCGCCTTCGTGGCCGTCGGCCACTCCGAGCGCCGCCAGTACCACGCCGAGACCGACGAGATCGTCAACGCCAAGGTCAAGGCCGCCTACAAGCACGGCATCACCCCCATCCTCTGTGTCGGCGAGGAGCTGGAGGTCCGCGAGGCGGGCAACCACGTCGCCCACACGCTCGCCCAGGTCGAGGGCGGTCTGAAGGACCTCCCGGCCGAGCAGGCCGAGTCGGTCGTGATCGCCTACGAGCCGGTGTGGGCCATCGGCACCGGCAAGGTCTGCGGCGCCGAGGACGCCCAGGAGGTCTGCGCCGCCATCCGCGGCAAGATCGCCGAGCTGTACGGCCAGGAGCTGGCCGACGGCGTGCGCATCCAGTACGGCGGCTCCGTCAAGTCCGGCAACGTCGCCGAGATCATGGCGCAGGCCGACATCGACGGTGCCCTGGTCGGCGGTGCCTCGCTGGACGCGGACGAGTTCGTCAAGATCATCCGTTTCCGGGACCAGTGAGTAGGCCGTAGGGTCGATCCGTCGTACCCTTGCGGGGTCCAGTCCTGTACTGGGCCCCGCGTCGTCCATCCGAATCCGAGGAAGTTGGTCCAGCCGTGGTTATGGGGTTCTCCATCGCCCTGATCGTCTTCAGCCTGCTGCTGATGCTGCTGGTGCTGATGCACAAGGGGAAGGGCGGCGGCCTCTCCGACATGTTCGGTGGTGGCATGCAGTCCTCCGTCGGCGGCTCCTCGGTCGCCGAGCGCAACCTCGACCGGATCACCGTCGTGGTCGGTCTGCTCTGGTTCGCCTGCATCGTGGCGCTCGGCATCATGATGAAGGTCAACAACTGACCCGAGGGCGCATTCCGCTCGTATTCACACGTGAAGCCCCATGGTGGGTACGCGCCGTCGGGCGCGGCCTATCATGGGGCTTGCGTCTGGATGCGAGGAAAGGTAACTCCTATCACTGGACGCGCGTTGGGCCTTACGTAGACTAAGGCGCTCGCGGCGAAGCGGAAGGCCGACTCGTTTCGCGGCACCATCACGCAGGGAGTTACGACCGTGGCAAGTGGCAACGCGATCCGGGGAAGCCGGGTCGGGGCGGGGCCGATGGGCGAGGCCGAGCGTGGCGAGTCCGCGCCGCGGCTGCGCATCTCCTTCTGGTGCTCCAACGGGCACGAGACACAGCCGAGCTTCGCAAGCGACGCGCAGGTGCCCGATACCTGGGACTGCCCCCGCTGCGGCTTTCCGGCCGGGCAGGACCGCGACAACCCCCCGGACCCGCCTCGTACCGAGCCCTACAAGACGCACCTCGCCTATGTGCGGGAGCGGCGCAGCGACGCGGACGGCGAGGCGATCCTCGCCGAGGCGCTCGCCAAACTCCGGGGCGAGATCTAGAACCCCACCGGGCAGCCTCCGGGCCCCGGCCGGGACCGGTTCGCACTCCGGACTCCTTCGGCCTTCTTCACCGCTGATCAATTAGGTTGGGAACAGCCGGCACAGCGGGGGACACCCAAGGAAGAAGGCTGAAGTCCGAGATGAACGCAGACGGCCGTACGAGGCTCAACCAGACGCCCGAGTGGACCGCACTGGCCAAGCACCGCGAGGAGCTCGGCGAGGTGCGGCTGCGCGAGCTGTTCGCCGCCGACCCCGCCCGCGGCACCGGGTACACCCTCCGGGTCGGTGACCTGTACGTCGACTACTCCAAGCACCTGGTCACCGACGAAACCCTGCGGTTGCTGCGGGAGTTGGCCGCCGCCACCGACGTGTCGGGGCTGCGCGACGCCATGTTCCGCGGCGAGAAGATCAACACCACCGAGGACCGTGCGGTGCTGCACACCGCGCTCCGGGCCGCCCGGGACGCGGTGATCGAGGTCGACGGGGAGAACGTCGTCCCGGCCGTGCACGCCGTCCTCGACAAGATGGCCGACTTCGCCGGCCGGGTCCGCTCCGGCGCGTGGACCGGACACACCGGCAAGCGCATCCGCAACGTCGTCAACGTCGGCATCGGCGGCTCCGACCTCGGCCCCGCCATGGCCTACGAGGTGCTGCGCGCCTTCACCGACCGCGACCTCACCGTCCGTTTCGTGTCCAACGTGGACGGCGCGGACCTGCACGAGGCGACCCGGGACCTGGACCCGGCCGAGACGCTGTTCATCATCGCGTCCAAGACCTTCACCACCATCGAGACGGTCACCAACGCCACCTCCGCGCGGACCTGGCTGCTCAACGGGCTCGGCGCCGGCGACGAGGCGGTGGCCGAACACTTCGTCGCCCTGTCGACGAACGCCGAGAAGGTCGCCGAGTTCGGCATCGACACGGCGAACATGTTCGAGTTCTGGGACTGGGTCGGCGGCCGCTACTCCTACGACTCCGCGATCGGCCTCTCGCTGATGATCGCGATCGGCCCGGACCGCTTCCGGGAGATGCTCGACGGGTTCCGCCTCGTCGACGAGCACTTCCGCACCGCCCCCGCCGAGTCCAACGTGCCGCTGCTGCTCGGCCTGCTGGGCGTCTGGTACGGCAACTTCCACGACGCGCAGTCGCACGCGGTCCTGCCGTACTCGCACTACCTGTCGAAGTTCACCGCCTACCTCCAGCAGCTCGACATGGAGTCCAACGGCAAGTACGTCGGCCGGGACGGGCGCGAGGTGGAGTGGCAGACCGGTCCGGTCGTGTGGGGCACCCCGGGCACCAACGGGCAGCACGCCTACTACCAGCTGATCCACCAGGGGACGAAGCTGATCCCGGCGGACTTCATCGGTTTCGCCGAGCCCGTCGCCGAGCTGAGTGACGAACTCAAGGCGCAGCACGACCTGTTGATGGCCAACTTCTTCGCCCAGACCCAGGCCCTCGCCTTCGGCAAGACCCCGGAGGAGGTGCGCGGCGAAGGCGTCCCGGAGGAACTGGTCCCGCACAAGACGTTCAAGGGCGACCACCCCACGACCACCATCCTCGCGCGCGAGCTCACGCCGTCCGTGCTCGGCCAGCTCGTCGCGCTCTACGAGCACAAGGTGTTCGTCCAGGGCGCGATCTGGAACATCGACTCCTTCGACCAGTGGGGCGTCGAGCTCGGCAAGGTCCTCGCCAAGCGCGTCGAGCCCGCGCTCACCGAGGGCGCCGACGTCCCGGGTCTGGACCCCTCCACCAAGGCGCTGGTCGCCACCTACCGGGAGCTGCGCGGGAGGCGGTGACCCGACGGGGTGAGCGGGCGGCGGGCCGCCGCCCGCTCCCGTAGAATCCCCGGCGATCATCGCGACGAACGCCCGGGGGACCACAACGTGACACGCGCGTCCGGAAGTTGGACCGGGGGCACGCTCAGTGCCCGGACCTTCCTGAAACCCCACCAGGTGGCGAGGGCGGTGTTCCACCCCGCGTGGATCCCGCCGTCGCTCGACCCGTCCGTCGAGCGGCTCAAGCGCATCCGCGTCATCGCCGGAGCGGTCGCCTCCATCGGTGTCTACACCGTCCTGGAGGGCGGCTTCGACGTCACGGAGCTGCTGGAGAACGCGCTGACCGCCTCGGCGGTGCTGCTCCTCCTCACGCCGGCGACGGTCGGCGTGATGCTCCTCGTCTGGCGGCGCACCGGCACCGTGCGGCAGATGAAGGTGTCGCTCCTCAACTCCCTCAAGCTGCTCCTGCTGTTCATCGGCTGTGTGATCGCGCTGGTGCTGCTGGTGCAGTCGGCGAGCTCCGGCGGCAACCCCCTGCTGACCCTCGGTGCGGGCGCGGCCATGATGTGGATGCTGGTCTTCGTCGGCTCCGGCGCCTTCCGGGTCTCCGGCAACTTCTTCGGCACGGCCGCGGTGCACCGCTGTCTGCCCGCGCTGCTCGCCACGGTGACCACCTGGCTGATGGCGATCCCGGACCTGGTCACCGGCGATCTGCACGGGCTCAGCCTCACCATGGGCATCGTCTTCATCCTCGGCGCCCCGGTGACCGTCACGGCGATCGCCCTGCTGGAGACGGGCCGGCTCAGGCGCCGCTACGGCATCCGTCTGCGCACCCACCCGGCGAGCCTGCCCCCGGTGCCGGGACGGACCCCGCCGGTCCCGCCGACGGGACTGCCCCACGTACCCCCGCAGCAGAACCCGTACGGCCACCCGCAGCCCTCGTACGCCCCCTGGGCGGGCACCACCACCCCCTCCGGCCACCCGCAGCCCCCGTACGCTCCCGGCACGGGCGGCAACCCGTACGCTCCCGGCGCGGGCGGCAACCCGTACGCCCCGCATCCGCAGCCCCCGTACGCCCCGCGGCCCCCGCACGGCGGCCCCTACGGGAGCTGACGCGCCGGCCAGGTGTTGCTCAGGCCACCGCGCCGAGCGTGTCCGCGAGGCGGCGGCGGGCCGCCCGCGCGGCCGGGAGGGCGGCGAGGGCGGCGGAGCCCAGCACCGCGGCCGCGCCGAGCAGCAGCAGGAGCAGCGGGGAGGGCCCCTGGGCGATCCCGGCGCCGATGCCGCTAGACCGCCCCTGGGCGTCGATCAGCCAGTGCGCCAGCGGCAGCCCCAGGGCCACCGCGAGGAGCACCGCCACCAGGGCCGTGGCGGCGGTGGCCGTGACCGTGACCGCGGTGATCTGCCGGGGGGAGAGGCCGATGGCCTTGAGCGCCAGCAGATCGCGTTCGCCCTCGCGGACCGTGCCGCCGATCGCCGTCAGCAGTTCGATCAGGCCGATCAGCGCGAGGATCACGATCAGCCCGAGCACGACCGCGCGCAGCGGGGACAGCCCGTCCGCGGGATTGGTCACCGTGTGCACGTCCAGGTGGCCGCGGCCCGCCGAGGCCAGCCGGGCGGCGACCGTGTCCGGGTCGGCGCCGGGCTCCAGCCGGAGCTGGTAGCGGCTCGGCCGCAGGTCCGGGTCGCCCGCGCGGAGGGTGTCCAGCGAGGTGGAGATGACCCGGCCGGCGTTCTCCGGTTCGATGCTGCGGCCGACGATGTGCAGGATCTGAGGCCGGTCGCCGACGGTCATCCGCACCCAGTCGCCGACCCGGACGTGCAGCAGGTCGAGCAGGCCCTGCCCGGCCACCGCCTCACCGGGTGCCCGCGCGGCGCGGCCCTCGGCCAGCGAGAACGGGTACGGCTCCGCACGGGTGCCGAGTCCGCGCAGCGCGATGGTGGCGGTCTGGCCGGGGACCAGCGCGGCCACCTCCACGCCCGGGTAGGCGGCGGCGACCTGCGGATCGCGCTCCAGCAGGGCGCGGGCCCCGCCCTCGTCCAGCGAGGCGTCCGCGCGGACACCGAGCGCGGTGGGCATCCCCATCCGTTCGGGACTGCTGTGGAAGCGTTCGATGGTGGTCCAGGCGCTGAGCGCCACCACGATCAGCAGCAGCGGGAGCGCCAGCCTGCCCACCGCGACCGGCGAACGCGACCGGCGGCCGAACGCCTTGTGCCAGCCCAGTACCAGCGCGGGCGGCACCCGCGCCCCCAGCGCCCGCCGGGCCAGGCCCGTCAGCCGCCCCGCCGGGGGCGCCGCGGGCCGCGGCACCGGCACGGGCGGCACCCGTCCCGCCCGCCAGGCGGCCAGCCCGGTGGTCGCGCCGATGAACAGCACCGCCCCGGCCGGTACCGCGAACAGGGCCGCCGTGTGCCCGGGCAGCCCCTGCCACACGCCGACCGCGTCCCCGAGCCGCCCCGGAACGGCGGCGCCCAGCGCCTCGGTGAGCGCGGCGGCCGCCACCGCCCCGAGCAGGGCGTAGACCAGGTGCTGGACGAGGAAGACCCGGACGACCTGGCCGGGCGTGAAGCCGATCGCCTTCAGGACGGACAGGTCCCGCAGGTGCCCCCGGATCCTGGTGGCGATCGCCCCGTGCACGGCGAACCCGGCGGCGACGAGCGCGCCGAGCCCGAACAGGCCCAGCACCTGCCCCAGCAGCCGGTTGTCGCCCTGCGCCTCGGCGCGCGCCTGCTGCCAGGTCGCCACCTCGCCGATCGCCCCGGCGCCCAGCTCGGTCACCGCGCGCTGCACCGCGTACCCGCTGTCGCCCGGGTCGCCCAGCCGCAGCCCGACGACCTGGCCGTCCGGTGCCGGCACCGCCGCCGGCAGGGCCCACACCAGGCCGGACCGCTCACCGGGCCGGTAGCGCGGCTCGGCACTGTCGGCGACGCCCACCACGGTCAGTCTCCGCGCGGTACCGGGCACGGTGAGCGTGTCACCGGGCGCGGCCAGCAGCGCGCGGGCGAGCCGGCTCTCCAGGACCACCCCGCCCGGGGTGGCCGGGTCCAGCCAGTGCCCGGAGGTGATCAGCGGGCGGCCCACCTCCGGCCGGGCGGGGGTGGAGCGCAGTTCCACGGAGGCGCGGCCGCCCCGCGAGGCGAGGGTGAGGGAGGCCGTCGGGTAGGGGCCGGCGACGGACTTCACACCGTCCAGTCCTGCCAGCTTCCCCGCGTCGGCGGCGGTGGTGGTGTGCAGTGTGACGTGCGCGCCGTGCGCCTGGGTGAAGACGCGCTGCCAGGGGTTGGTGGCGTAGCCGAACAGGGCCGCGGCCAGCAGCAGGGACGCGACGATGCCCGCGGTGGCGAGCACCAGGAACAGCGCCTCGCCGCGGTGCCTGCGCAGATCGGAGTGCGCCCAGCGCAGAGTCGCCCGCACCGGTGGTCAGTCCCTCGAAGGTCGGTCGTGGCGGCGCATGTCAGTCCCTGAGCTCCAGCACACCGGAGATGCCGGTCCGGCGCGTCGGCGCGCCGCCGTCCAGTTCCGCGTCGTCGGCGATCCGGCCGTCGAAGAAACTGATCACCCGGTCCGCGGCGCTCGCCAGCCGGGCGTCGTGCGTGACCAGCAGGATCGTCTGCCCGCGCCGGTGGAAGCGGGACAGCAGCCGCATCACCTCGCGGGTGCCCCTGCTGTCCAGACTGCCCGCGGGCTCGTCGGCCAGCAGCAGCGGCGGATGGTTGACCAGGGCCCGCGCGAGGGCGACCCGCTGCTGCTCACCGCCGGACAGCTCGCCCGGCATGCTGCGTTCCTTGCCCTCCAGGCCGAGCTCGGCCAGCAGTTCCTCCCGCTCGGCGCGGGCCTTCCTCGGCGGCACCCCGGCGAGCAGGGCGGGCAGCTCCACGTTGTCGGCGACGGACAGATCGGAGACGAGGTTGAAGAACTGGAAGACGATCCCGATGCGCTTGCGGCGCTCCACCGCCCAGCGGGCCTCGCCGTAGCCGTCGGTGCACTCGCCGTCCAGCCAGATGCTGCCGGCGTCGGGCCGCTGGAGCCCTCCGAGCAGGTGGAGCAGCGTCGACTTGCCCGCACCGGACGGACCCGTGATCGCCACGAACTCGCCCCGGGTCACCCGCAGATCCACCCCGCGCACGGCACGGGCCGGGGCGCCCTCGCCGTGGTGCGTCTTGACCAGGCCCTCGGCGCGCAGCACTTCAGCGGTGCTCTCGCTCACTGAAGCTCCTCCAGCTCTTCCTGGCACCGTTCCAGCCAGTCGAGGTCGGCCTGCAGGTGCAGCATCGCGCCCTCGATCAGCAGATGGGAGATGCGGTTGTCCCGGTCTTCGGCGGCGGCCAGCTTCGAGAGCTGCCGCATGGTGTTCAGGTACTGGCGCCGCTGTCTGTTGATCAGGGCGATCTGGTCGGCGAGACCGGTCTGCGGGGCCAGGGCCAGTTTCATGAAGAACTCGTCCCGTACCCGCGGCTCGTCCGCCGTCTCCTCGTACCAGGCGCGCAGCGCCTCCCGCCCGGCGTCGGTGAGGTGGTAGACCTTCTTGTTGGGCCGGCTCGACTGCTCGACGTCCTCGCCCTCGATCAGTCCGGTCTTCTCCAGGCGGCCGAGGGTGACGTAGATCTGGCCGACGTTCGGCTGAGGGTACGCGGAGCCCAGCAGTTGCTCAAGGTCCTGCTTGAGCTCGTAGCCGTGGGCCGGGCCGCGGGCGAGCAGGGCCAGGAGGGCAAGCCGCACTCGTGCTCTCCTCCTCGCGTCCCGGGGGCAATGTGCCGCAGGCCCTAGTATCGCCCATACCTAACGGGTATACATGGCCTCTGACTCCCGGACGATGGTGTCCGGGTGCCGGTGTACAGGGAGGAACCTATGCGGTGGATCCATGCCGCCGGTAGGGGCCTCCTCGTCCTGATCGTGGTCCTGACCGGTCATGTCGCCTCCGGCGCACGGGCGGACGAGCCCGCCGGGAGCGGCCGGGGACCGCTCACCCTGGCCACGGCCGGTGACCTCACCGGCTATCTCGGCGCCGTCCTCGACGGCTGGAACCGCACCCATCCCGGCGAGAAGGTCACCCTCGTCGAACTGCCCGACTCGGCCGACGAGACCCGCGCGCAGATGATCACCGATCTGCGCGGCGGGGAACGCGGCCGCTTCGACGTGCTGAACATCGACGTGAGCTGGACCTCGGAGTTCGCCGCCGCCGGGTGGATCCGTCCGCTGCCCCGCGAACGCTTCCCGCTCGACACGTTCCTGCGCCCGGTCGTGGGCACCGCGACCTACGACGACCGGCTCTACGCCGTCCCCTACGTGACCAACGCCGGGCTGCTGCTGTACCGCAAGGACGTCCTCGACGCGGCGGGCGTGCCGCCGCCGCGCACCTGGGCCGAACTGGAACACGCCGCGAAGACGCTCGCCCCCGAGCACGGACTCGGCGGCTACGCGGGCCAGTTCCTCCCCTACGAGGGCCTGACGGTGAACGCGGCCGAGGCCGTCTACTCGGCGGGCGGCACCATCCTCGGCGACGAGGGGGAGCGCGTCACCGTGAACTCCCGTGCGGCCCGGGAGGGCATCGGCTTCCTGGCCCGGGGCATCGGTGAGGGCTGGATACCGAAGGAGGCGCTCGCGTACAAGGAGGAGGAGTCCCGGCAGGCCTTCCAGGACGGACGGCTGCTGTTCCTGCGCAACTGGCCCTACGCCTACGTCGCGGCCTCCGCTCCGGGATCGAAGGTCGCCGGCAAGGTCGGCGCCGTGCCGCTGCCCGGTCCCGAGGGTCCGGGCACCAGCGTCCTCGGCGGCTCCAACCTGGCCGTCAGCAGCCACGCCCGGCACCCCGACTCCGCCGCGCGTCTGCTCGCGTACCTCACCAGCGAGTCCGTCCAGCGCCAGGTGCTCACGCGCGGCGCGCTGCCTCCCGTACGGGCCGGCCTGTACGACGATCCCGGACTGGTCCGGCGGTTCCCGTACCTGCCGACCCTGCGGGAGAGCGTGCGGGCCGCCGCTCCCCGCCCCAAGAGCCCGCACTACGACCAGGTGAGCCTGGTGGTGCAGGCGGTGGTGCACGACGCGATGGCCGGGCGGCAGACGCCCGAGGCCGCGGTGCGCCGGCTGGCGGGCGAGCTCGCCGCCGTCTCCTCCCGGTAGACCGGAACGGGAACACCTCACCCCTCCTTTAGTTACGTGTTAGGTAACGCGGACGTCTCAACTGGGTCGGATTTCTGCGCCTTTGCCCGTGTTTGAGTAGCTCAACCACCCGGTAGCTTGCGCGGATTCATTGACACGCTCTCGACACCCCTACTTAACATGCATGCATAACGACTATGGCTCCTCACAGACAGGTCGATGGGGTGAACAGGCACCACTGGTGGCGTGACGCGGTGATCTACCAGGTGTACGTCCGCAGCTTTCTGGACAGCACCGGCGACGGCATCGGCGATCTCGCCGGGGTCAGGGCGGGACTGCCCTACCTGAGGAAGCTCGGCGTGGACGGGATCTGGCTGAGCCCCTTCTACCCCTCACCGCAGGCCGACCACGGCTACGACGTGGCCGACTACCGCGACGTCGACCCGGTCTTCGGCGACCTCGCCGAGTTCGACTCACTGGTGGCCGCCGCCCGCCGGCTCGGCATCAGGGTCCTGCTCGACATCGTCCCCAACCACTGCTCCAGCGAGCACCCCTGGTTCCGCGAGGCCCTCGCCGCCGCCCCCGGCAGCCCCGAGCGCGCCCGCTTCCACTTCGCCGACGGCCGCGGACCGGACGGCGCCGAGCCGCCCAACAACTGGCACGCCATGTTCGGCGGCCCCGCCTGGACCCGGGTCACCGAACCCGACGGCCGCCCCGGCCAGTGGTACCTGCACATGTTCACGCCCGAACAGCCGGACTGGAACTGGCGCGAGGCCGAGGTTGCCGCCGATTTCGAGCGCACCCTGCGGTTCTGGCTGGACCGGGGCGTCGACGGCTTCCGGATCGACGTCGCCGCCGGGCTGTTCAAGCACCCCGAGCTGCCCGACTCCCCGGACCCCGAGGCCGACGCCCGCACCCGCGACTCGGTCAATCCCCTCGCCTGGAACCAGCCCGAGGTGCACGACGTGTGGCGGCACTGGCGCGCCGTGTGCGAGGAGTACACCGCCCGTGACGGCCGCGAACGGCTCCTGGTCGGCGAGGTCTCCGTCCCCACGGCCCGCGAACACGCCCGGTACGTCCGCGCCGACGAGCTCCACCAGGCCTTCTTCTTCGACCTGCTGAGCGCCCCCTGGGACGCCGACGCCTTCCGCAAGGTCATCTCCGAGGCGATGCAGGACATCGCCGGCACCGGCTCCACCGTCACCTGGGTCCTCAACAACCACGACCAGGTCCGCACCGTCACCCGCTACGGCGAACCCGCCCCCGAGGGCAGCGGGCTCGGCGCCGCCCGCGCCCGCGCCGCCGCCCTACTGATGCTCGCGCTGCCCGGGGCCGCGTACATCTACCAGGGCGAGGAACTGGGCCTGCCCGAGGTCGTCGACCTGCCCGACGACGTGCTCACCGACCCGATCTTCCGCCGCACCGGCAGCCGTGCCCGGATACGCGACGGCTGCCGTGTCCCGCTGCCCTGGTCGGGGCAGGCGTCCCCGTTCGGCTTCACCTCCGGCGCCGAGGGCACCAAGCCCTGGCTGCCGCAGCCCGAGTACTTCGCCGAGTACGCCACCCACCGCGCACTCGCCGACACCCGCTCCTCCTGGCACCTGTACCGCGACGGCCTCCAGCTGCGCGCCGCGCTGGACCAGCTCGGCGACGGCACGCTGCGCTGGCTGGACACCCAGCCCGGCGTCCTCGCCTTCGCCCGCGGCGACGGCCTCGTCTGCGCCGTCAACTTCGGAACCGCCCCCGTACCCGCTCCGGTCTCCGGCACCCCGCTGCTCGCCAGCGGGCCCTGCCCGACCGGAGTGCTTCCCGGCTCCACCGCCGCCTGGTGGATCGACGCCCCGTGAGAAGCAAGCCCGGTCAACTCCCGTATCCCGAAGGGACATCGATGATGATGCGACGACGTACCACCCTGCTCACCGGATGCACCGCCCTCGTCCTCGCGCTCGGCGCGACCGCCTGCGGCGGCAGCGAGCCCGTCGCGGCCGGCGGCGGCGACAAGTCGCTCGGCGGCCAGACCGTCACCGTCGCCGGCGTCTGGTCCGGCAGCGAGCAGAAGAACTTCCAGAAGGTGCTGGACGCCTTCACCGAGAAGACCGGCGCCAAGACCCAGTTCGTCTCCACCGGCGACAACGTCTCCACCGTCGTCGGCAGCAAGATCGAGGGCGGCAACGCCCCCGACGTCGTCATGGTCCCGCAGGTCGGCGTGCTCAAGCAGTTCGCCGGCAACGGCTGGCTCAAGCCCCTGGACAAGAAGGTCACCGCCACCGTCGGCGACAACTTCGCCGAGGTCTGGCAGAACTACGGCAGCGTCGACGGCACCCTCTACGGCCTCTACTTCAAGGCCGCCCACAAGTCGACCGTCTGGTACAGCCCCGAGGCCCTCGAACAGGCCGGCGTCACCCCGCCGAAGACCTTCGACGCCATGCTGAAGGACGGACGGACCGTCTCCGACTCCGGACTCGCCGCCTTCTCCGTCGCCGGACAGGACGGCTGGACCCTCACCGACTGGTTCGAGAACGTCTACCTCTCCCAGGCCGGCCCCGAGAAGTACGACGCCCTCGCCGCGCACGAGATCAAGTGGACCGACCCGACGGTCGTCGAGGCGCTCACCACCCTCGGCACCCTCTTCAAGGACAAGCAGCTCATCGCCGGCGGACAGAAGGGCGCCCTCAACACCGACTTCCCCGGCTCGGTGGAGAAGGTCTTCGGCCCCAAGGCCGAGGCCGCCATGGTCTACGAGGGCGACTTCGTCGCCGGCGTCGCCAAGGACCAGTTCGGCAAGAACATCGGCACCGACGCGAACTTCTTCCCCTTCCCGCCGGTCGGTGACGGCGAGGCCCCCGTGGTCAGCGGCGGTGACGCGGCCGTCGTCCTCAAGGACGGCAAGAACAGCGAGGCCGGCATGGCGCTCGTGGAGTACCTGGCGAGCCCCGAGGCCGCCGCCGTGTGGGCCGAGGCGGGCGGCTTCCTCTCCCCGAACAAGAAGCTCGACCTCTCCTCCTACGGCGACGACGTCACCCGCGCCACCGCCAAGTCCCTGATCGCCGCCGGTGACTCGGTCCGCTTCGACATGTCCGACCAGGCACCCGCTGCCTTCGGCGGCACCAAGGGCGCCGGCGAGTGGAAGATCCTCCAGGACTTCCTGCGCGACCCGGCCGACCCGGCGAAGACCGCCGCCGAGCTCGAGACCGCGGCCGCCAAGGCCTACGGGAACTGACAGCCATGACCGCCACCATGGTGAAAGAGGCGAGCCCTCCCGCACCCGTGCACCCCGACGGCGCGCGCGGCCGGCGCCTGCGCCGCCGGGGGCGGGTCGTCGCCCTGCTGTTCGTGTTCCCCGCGCTGCTCCTGCTGGGCGCGCTCGTGGTCTACCCGGTGCTGTTCTCCGTCGGCCGCAGCCTGTTCGACGCCACCGGCAACGAGTTCGTCGGCGGCGAGAACTACGCGGAGATGTTCCGCGACCCGACCACCCTCACCGCCGTCCGCAACACGGCCATCTGGGTCGTCGTCGCGCCGACCCTGCTGACCGGGCTCGGACTGATCCTGGCGGTCCTGGTGGAGAAGGTCCGCTGGGCCACCGCCTTCAAGCTGCTGCTGTTCATGCCGATGGCGGTGTCCTTCCTGGCGGCCGGCATCATCTTCCGGCTCGCCTACGACGAGGACCCCGACAAGGGCGTCCTCAACGCCGCCGTCGTCTCCGTCCACGACACCTTCCGGGGCAGCTCCTCCTACCCGACCGCCCGCGCGCGGGACGGCGAGGGGCTGACCAAGGACGCGGACGGCTCGTACGTCACCGGCGCGGACGTCTCGCCCGGCGGGAGCGCCGCCGCGCTGGGCCTGGTCGGAATCGCCCCCAAGGACCTGCCGGGCGACGCCGCACCCGCCTCGGGTGCGGCGCCCGGGAAGGCCGGCGCCGACGAGGTGCGCGGTGTGGTCTACCTCGACTTCACCCCCGGCGGGGGAGGCGAGCCGGGCGTGGTCGACCGGGGGGAGAGCGGACTGCCCGGCGTCACGGTCGAGGCGGTGCGCGACGGGGACACCGTCGCGCGCACCACCACCGCGGACGACGGCTCGTTCCGGTTCACGGGGCTCCAGGGCGGCGCGTACGCCCTGAAGCTGCCGGCGTCGAACTTCGCCGCCCCCTACGACGGCATCTCCTGGCTCGGCCCGGCGCTCGTCACCCCCGCCATCATCGGGGCGTACCTGTGGATCTGGACCGGGTTCGCCATGGTGCTGATCGGTGCGGGGCTCGCTGCCCTGCCCCGGGACGCGCTGGAAGCGGCCCGCATGGACGGCGCCAACGAGTGGCAGATCTTCCGCCGGATCACCGTCCCGCTGCTCGCGCCCGTCCTCACGGTCGTCTTCGTGACCCTGGTCATCAACGTCATGAAGGTCTTCGACCTGGTGTACATCATCGCGCCGGGGCCGGTGCAGGAGGACGCGACCGTGCTCGCGACGCAGATGTGGCTGGTGTCGTTCGGCGGCGGCAACAACCAGGGGCTGGGCAGCGCGCTGGGTGTCCTGCTGCTGCTCCTGGTCGTTCCGGCCATGGTGTTCAACGTCCGCCGTTTCCGAAGGAGTGAGCGATGAACGCGGTGCGGCGGCTGCTCGGCAGCACGGTGGTGCAGGCGTTCCTGGTGGTCGTCGGGCTGGTGTGGATGACTCCGCTGGCCGGTCTCTTCCTGTCCTCGCTGCGGTCGGCCGAGGACACGGCGAAGGGCGGCTGGTGGACCGTGTTCACCAGCCCCGGGCAGCTGTCCTTCGACAACTACGCGGCCCTGCTGGAGAACTCGGGCATCACCCAGGCGTTCTGGAACACCGTGCTGATCTCCGTGCCGACGACCGTGCTGGTCGTGGTGGTGGCGGCGCTCGCCGGATACGCCTTCGCCTGGCTGGACTTCCCGGGGCGGGACGCCGTGTTCCTCGTCGTGGTCGCGCTGCTGGTCGTGCCCGTGCAGATCGGCCTGCTGCCGGTCGCCAAACTCTTCGGCCAACTCGGGCTGTTCGGGACCATCCCGGGCGTCGTGCTGTTCCACGTGGCGTACGGGCTGCCGTTCGCGGTGTTCCTGCTGCGGAACTACTTCGCGGAGATGCCGAAGGAGATGCTGGAGGCCGCGCGGATGGACGGGGGGAGCGAGTGGCGGATCTTCACCCGGCTGGTGCTGCCGGTGGGGCGGCCGGCGATCGCGAGCCTCGCGATCTTCCAGTTCCTGTGGGTGTGGAACGACATGCTGGTGGCGCTGCTGTTCGCGGACAGTTCGTCGCAGCCGCTGACGGTGGAACTGCAGTCGCAGATACGGCAGTTCGGGAGCAACATCGATGTGCTCGCGCCGGGGGCGTTCCTGTCGCTGATCGTGCCCGTCGTGGTGTTCTTCGCGTTCCAGCGGCACTTCGTGCAGGGAGTCATGGCGGGGTCGGTGAAGTAGGGGACAGGGAAGGGGCGGCGGGGGCTCTCGCCCCCGCCGCCCCTTCCCTGTCCGTCCCCGGGGCCGTGCCCCGGACCCCCTCTTCGGCCCTGAACGGGCCTCGCCTCAGACGCCGGACGGGCTGCGGAGTTTCGACGCCGCCGCCCGGTCCAGGAGCCACAGGGTGCGGTTCCGGCCCTTCGCCAGGGCTGCCGGGACCTCCGCCTCGGCCGTTCCCGACAGGGCGGTCGCCGCTGCCTCCGCCTTGTCCTCGCCCGCCGCCAGCAGCCAGACCTCCCGGGCCGCCCGGATCGCCGGGAGGGTCAGGGTGATCCGGGTGGGCGGGGGCTTCGGCGCGTCCTGGACGCCGACCACCGTGCGTTCCCTCTCGCGGACCGCGGGGAGCCCGGGAAAGAGGGAGGCCACATGGGTGTCCGGGCCCACGCCCAGCATCAGGACGTCGAAGGCGGGGACGGGATCGCCCGCGGCGGCGAGTTCCTCCGCGTAGGCGGCCGCCGCCGCGTCCACGTCCGGGCCGTGCGGGCCGTCCGACGCGGGCATGGCGTGCACGCGCTCCGGGTCCAGCGGCACCGCGTCGAGCAGCGCCTCGCGGGCCTGGGTGACATTGCGGTCCGGGTCACCCTCCGGCAGGAAGCGTTCGTCGCCCCACCACAGGTCCAGCCGCGACCAGTCGACCGCGTCCCGGGCCGGGGCGGCGGCCAGCGCGGCCAGCAGGCCGTTGCCGTTGCGGCCACCGGTCAGGACGACGGACGCCGACCCCCGCGCGGCCTGCGCGTCCACGATGCCGGTGATCAGCCGGGCCGCGGCCGCCCGGGCCATCAGCTCCTTGTCCCGGTGCACGACCAGCAGCGGTGCCGTACTCATTTCGCCGCCGCCTTCTTCACCGGGGCCTGCGCCGTCGCCTGGTCCGCGGGAGCTTTCGCCGCCGACTCGACGGGAGCGGGGACCGCTTCCGGTCCTCCTTTGGCCGGCGTGCCCGCCCCGTCCGCGGACTTCAGGCGCTCCACGCCGTAACGCAGCGCCGAGGCGTAGGTGTCGTCCGGGTCGAGCCGGCGCAGCTCCTCCGCGATCAGCTCCGCCGTGTCACGGCGCTTGAGCGCCACCGCGCGCTTGGGCTGGCCCTGGATGGACAGCGTCGCCAGCGAGCCGTCGGCGCGGTCCAGCGAGATCGGGCCGCAGTCGGTGTCCATGCGGACCGCCGTGAGTCCCGGACCGGCGGAGCGGGTGCGCCTGACGGGGACGTCCAGCCGGTCCGCGAGCCACATCGCCAGCAGCTCACAGCTCGGGTTGAACTCCTCGCCCTCCACCTCCACGCCCTGCACCTCGCAGGCGACCTGGTCCAGCGCCGCGGCCAGCATCGAACGCCAGGGCGTGATGCGGGTCCACGACAGGTCCGTGTCACCGGGGGTGTAGGCGTCGGCCCGGGCGGCCAGCTCCTCCACCGGCTTCTCGCAGGCGTAGGTGTCGGTCACCCTGCGCTGGGCCAGCGCGCCCAGCGGGTCCTGCGCCGGGTCCAGCGGGGCGTTCACCGGCCACCACACCACCACCGGGGCGTCCGGCAGCAGCAGCGGCAGCACCACCGACTGGGCGTGGTCGACGACCTCGCCGTACAGACGGAGGATGACGGTCTCGCCGGTGCCGGCGTCCGCGCCGACCCGCACCTCGGCGTCCAGCCGGGACTGGGTGCGGTCACGGAGCGAGCGGGAGACGCGCTTGATGACGACGAGCGTGCGCGAGGGGTGCTCGTGCGAGGCGTCGCTCGCCGCCTTCAGCGCGTCGTAGGCGTTCTCCTCGTCCGTCACGATGACCAGCGTCAGCACCATGCCGACGGCAGGGGTGCCGATGGCCCGGCGGCCCTTCACCAACGCCTTGTTGATCTTGCTGGCAGTGGTGTCCGTGAGGTCTGTCTTCATGGCCGGCGCCAGCTCCGTCCGTCTCGCTCGAGCATTTCGTCCGCCTCGACGGGGCCCCACGTACCGGCCGGGTACTGGGCCGGCCTGCCGTTGGCGTCCCAGTACTCCTCGATCGGGTCGAGGATCTTCCAGGACAGCTCGACCTCCTCCGTGCGCGGGAAGAGGTTGGAGTCGCCGAGCAGGACGTCGAGGATCAGCCGCTCGTACGCCTCCGGGCTGGACTCGGTGAACGACTCGCCGTAGGCGAAGTCCATCGACACGTCCCGGATCTCCATCGACGTGCCCGGCACCTTCGAGCCGAAGCGCACGGTGACGCCCTCGTCGGGCTGCACGCGGATGACGATCGCGTTCGAGCCCAGCTCCTCGGTGGCCGTGGTGTCGAAGGGGGAGTGCGGGGCCCGCTGGAAGACGACGGCGATCTCCGTCACCCTGCGGCCCAGCCGCTTGCCGGTGCGCAGGTAGAAGGGGACGCCCGCCCAGCGCCGGTTGTCGATGCCGAGGCGGATCGCCGCGTAGGTGTCGGTCTTCGAGGAGGCGTCGATGCCGTCCTCCTCCAGGTACCCGACCGCCTTCGCGCCGCCCTGCCAGCCCGCCGCGTACTGCCCGCGCACGGTGTCCCGGCCCAGGTCCTTCGGCAGCCGCACGGCCCCGAGCACCTTGGTCTTCTCCGCGGCCAGCGCGTCCGCGTCGAAGGAGGCGGGCTCCTCCATCGCGGTCAGCGCGAGCAGCTGCAGGAGGTGGTTCTGGATGACGTCGCGGGCGGCGCCGATGCCGTCGTAGTAGCCGGCCCGGCCGCCGATGCCGATGTCCTCGGCCATGGTGATCTGCACGTGGTCCACGAAGGACCGGTTCCAGATCGGTTCGAACATCGTGTTGGCGAAGCGCAGCGCCAGGATGTTCTGGACGGTCTCCTTGCCCAGGTAGTGGTCGATC
>NZ_BMUC01000001.1:1150069-1189474 GCF_014649995.1 Streptomyces griseoflavus
CACCTGGTCCGGGGCGAACACCTCGTGGACGATCGCGTTCAGCTCCTCGGCCGACTTCAGGTCGTGACCGAACGGCTTCTCGATCACCGCGCGCCGCCAGGACCCGTCGGTCTGGTCGGCCAGCCCGTGCCGCTTCAGCTGCTGGATGACCACCGGGAAGGAACGCGGCGGCACCGACAGGTAGAAGGCGAAGTTGCCGCCCGTGCCCTGCGCCTTGTCCAGCTCCTCGATCGTGGCGCGCAGCCGCTCGAACGACTCGTCGTCGTCGAAGGTGCCCTGCACGAAACGCATGCCCTGGATGAGCTGCTGCCAGACCTCCTCGCGGAAGGGGGTGCGGGCGTGCTCCTTGACCGCGTCGTGCACCTCCTGGGCGAAGTCCTCGTTCGCCCACTCCCGGCGGGCGAAGCCCACCAGCGAGAAGCCCGGCGGCAGCAGCCCCCGGTTGGCGAGGTCGTACACGGCCGGCATGAGCTTCTTGCGCGACAGGTCACCCGTGACGCCGAAGATGACCAGGCCCGACGGCCCCGCGATGCGCGGGAGCCGCCGGTCCGCCGGGTCACGCAGCGGATTGCTGCTCGACAAGGTTTCAGCCCTCCGAAGGGGCGAGGCGCTGGAGCTCCGCCTCGGTCGACTTCAGCAGGTCGTTCCAGGAGCCCTCGAACTTGTCGACGCCCTCGTCCTCCAGAAGCCGGACCACCTCGTCGTAGGGGATGCCGAGCGCCTCGACCGCGTCGAGGTCGGCGCGCGCCTGCTCGTAGGTGCCCGCGACGGCGTTGCCCCGGATCTCGCCCTTCTCCTCGGTGGCGAACAGCGTCGCCTCCGGCATGGTGTTCACCGTGTTGGGCGCCACCAGCTCGTCCACGTACATCGTGGCCTTGTACGCCTTGTCCTTCACACCGGTCGACGCCCACAGCGGACGCTGCTTGTTGGCGCCCTCGCGCTCCAGCGCCGCCCAGCGGTCGGTGGCGAAGACCTCCTCGTACGCCTGGTAGGCCAGCCGGGCGTTGGCGATGGCGGCCTTGCCGCGCAGCGCCTTGGCCTCGTCGGTGCCGAGCGCGTCGATCCGCTTGTCGATCTCGGTGTCCACGCGGGACACGAAGAAGGACGCCACGGAGTGGATCTTCGACAGGTCCAGGCCGCGCTCCCTGGCCTTCTCCAGGCCGGTCAGGAACGCGTCCATGACCTTGCGGTAGCGCTCCAGGGAGAAGATCAACGTCACGTTGACGCTGATGCCCAGACCGATCGTCTCGGCGATCGCCGGGATGCCGGCCTCGGTCGCCGGGATCTTGATCAGCGTGTTGGGCCGGTCCACCAGCCAGGCCAGCTGCTTGGCCTCGGCGACCGTCGCGCGGGTGTCGTGCGCCAGACGCGGGTCGACCTCGATCGACACGCGGCCGTCACGGCCGTCGGTGGCGTCGAAGACCGGGCGCAGGATGTCGGCGGCGTCCCGGACGTCCGCCGTGGTGATCATGCGGATGGCCTCTTCGACGGTGACCTTGCGGGCGGCCAGGTCGGTCAGCTGCGTGTCGTAGCCGTCGCCCTCCGAGATCGCCTTCTGGAAGATCGTCGGGTTGGTGGTGACGCCCACGACGTGCTGCTGGTCCATCAGCTCGGCGAGGTTGCCGGACGTGATCCGCTTGCGCGACAGGTCGTCCAGCCAGATCGCGACGCCCTCGTCGGAAAGGCGCTTCAGTGCGTCTGTCATGGAAATTCCATCTCCTACGTGTGTCGTTGGTGAGCGTCAGCGCCGGGCCGCGGCGATCGATTCCCGGGCGGCGGCCGCCACGTTCTCGGCGGTGAAGCCGAACTCCTCGAACAGCACCTTGCCGTCGGCGGAGGCACCGAAGTGCTCCAGGGAGACGATGCGGCCGGCGTCTCCGACGTACTTGTGCCAGGTGAGGCCGATCCCCGCCTCGACGGCCACGCGCGCCTTCACGGAGGGCGGCAGGACGCTGTCCCGGTACCCCTGGTCCTGCTCCTCGAACCACTCCACGGACGGCATCGACACCACGCGCGTGGGCACACCGCCGGCCTGGAGCCGCTCCCGCGCCTCCACGGCGACGTGCACCTCGGAACCGGTCGCGATCAGGACGACCTCGGGCGCACCGCCCTCGGCCTCGAACAGCACGTAACCGCCGCGCGCCGCGTCCTCGTTCGGCTCGTACGTCGGCACGCCCTGGCGGGTCAGCGCCAGACCGTGCGGGGTGCCCTTGCCGAACTCCTTCGTCCAGCGGGTGAGGATCTCCCGCCAGGCGATCGCGGTCTCGTTGGCGTCCGCCGGGCGGACGACGTTCAGACCCGGGATGGCGCGCAGCGAGGCCAGGTGCTCGACCGGCTGGTGCGTCGGGCCGTCCTCGCCCAGACCGATGGAGTCGTGCGTCCACACGTACGTCACCGGCAGGTGCATCAGCGCCGACAGCCGCACCGCGTTGCGCATGTAGTCGGAGAACACCAGGAAGGTGCCGGCGTAGATGCGGGTGTTGCCGTGCAGCGCGATGCCGTTCATCTCCGCGGCCATGGCGTGCTCGCGGATGCCGAAGTGGATCGTGCGCCCGTACGGGTCCGCCTCCGGCAGCGGGTTGCCCGCCGGGAGGAACGACGACGTCTTGTCGATCGTGGTGTTGTTGGAGCCCGCCAGGTCGGCCGAGCCGCCCCACAGCTCCGGCACCACCGCGCCGAGCGCCTGGAGCACCTTGCCGGACGCGGCACGGGTGGCGACACCCTTGCCCGGCTCGAAGACCGGGATGGACTCCTGCCAGCCCTTGGGCAGCTCGCCCGCGGCGATCCGGTCGTACTCGGCGGCGCGCTCGGGGTTGTTGTCCCGCCACTGCTGGTAGGACTTCTCCCACACGGCACGGGCCGCCCGGCCCCGCTCCAGCGCCTTGCGGGTGTGGCCGATGACCTCGTCGGTGACCTCGAAGGTCTGCTCCGGGTCGAAGCCGAGGACGCGCTTGGTGGCGGCGACCTCGTCGTCGCCCAGCGCCGAACCGTGCGACGCCTCGGTGTTCTGCGCGTTCGGGGCGGGCCAGGCGATGATCGAGCGCAAGGCGATGAAGGACGGCTTGTCCGTGACCTTCTTCGCCTCCTGGATCGCGTCGTAGATCGCGTGCGGGTCCAGGTCGCCGTCCGGCTTGGGGGCGACCCGCTGCACGTGCCAGCCGTACGCCTCGTACCGCTTGACGGTGTCCTCCGAGACGGCCGTCTCGGTGTCGCCCTCGATGGAGATGTGGTTGTCGTCCCACAGCAGCACCAGGTTGCCCAGCTTCTGGTGCCCGGCCATCGAGGACGCCTCGGCGGAGATGCCCTCCTGGAGGCAGCCGTCACCGGCGACGCAGTAGACGAAGTGGTCGAACGGGGACTCGCCCTCGGCGGCCTCCGGGTCGAACAGGCCGCGCTCGTAGCGGGCGGCCATCGCCATGCCCACGGCGTTGGCGACACCCTGGCCCAGCGGCCCGGTCGTGGTCTCCACGCCCGTGGTGTGGCCGTACTCCGGGTGGCCCGGCGTCTTCGAACCCCAGGTGCGGAACGCCTTCAGGTCGTCCAGCTCCAGGCCGAAGCCGGCCAGGTACAACTGGGTGTACAGGGTCAGGGACGAGTGACCCGCGGACAGCACGAACCGGTCGCGCCCGACCCAGTCGGCGTCCGCCGGGTCGTGCCGCATCACCTTCTGGAAGAGGGTGTAGGCGGCAGGCGCCAGGCTCATCGCCGTACCCGGATGGCCGTTACCGACCTTCTGTACGGCATCGGCGGCCAGGACGCGGGCGGTGTCGACGGCCCGCTGGTCCAACTCGGTCCACTCGAGGTCTGTGGTGGTCGGCTGTGTGCTCACCCTGAGTCAGGGCTCCTCTCCACATGCATTCGGACGGCCGGTGACTGCCCACCGGCGTGGTCGAGCCTACCCCCGTAGGACGTGCGAATTTCCGAGCCGTTCCAGAGTGCGGGCACCGCCGTGGATCCGCCTCCTGACTGGGAAGTTTCCGCATTCGGCAGATGAATACGGAGCCGCTCATCCGGGTGCTCAATCGAGCTTCGCGCCGCACCTCGGAGGGCGCGGCCCAACACGAGGCGACCCCCGCGAATGTCCGGGTCTGGGCAACGTCTACAGTGGCGTGGTACGCGCGAGCCGTTACCGCCACTTCACCTGGGCAGGCTTGCTGGGATGTCTCTGTAGGGGTGTACGTGACGGCCGTTGAATCCCGTCCAGCGGGAGTGCTGGGTAGCAGTCAGAGCACCGCACATCGGCCGTTCGGGGCCCGTCTGATGGCATTCGTGGCCCTCACCAAGCCGCGGATCATCGAACTGCTGCTCATCACCACCGTCCCGGTGATGTTCCTGGCGGAGCGGGGCGTGCCCGACCTGACGCTGGTGCTGCTGACCTGCGTCGGCGGCTACCTCTCGGCGGGCGGCGCCAACGCGCTGAACATGTACATCGACCGGGACATCGACGCGCTGATGGACCGCACCTCGCAGCGCCCCCTGGTGACCGGCATGGTCAGCCCGCGCGAGTGCCTGGCCTTCGGCATCGGTCTGGCGGTCGTGTCGACCCTGCTGTTCGGCCTCACCGTCAACTGGCTCTCGGCCTGGCTCTCCCTCGGCGCGCTCCTCTTCTACGTCGTCGTCTACACGATGATCCTCAAGCGGCGCACGTCGCAGAACATCGTGTGGGGCGGCATCGCCGGCTGCATGCCGGTACTGATCGGCTGGTCCGCGGTCACCAACTCGATGGCGTGGGCGCCGGTCATCCTCTTCCTCGTCATCTTCTTCTGGACGCCGCCGCACTACTGGCCGCTGTCCATGAAGGTGAAGGACGACTACGCGCGCGTCGGCGTGCCGATGCTGCCGGTCATCGCCGGCAACAAGGCGGTCGCCAAGCAGATCGTGCTCTACAGCTGGGTCATGGTCGGTGTGTCCCTGCTGCTCACCCCGCTCGGCTACACCGGCTGGTTCTACACGGCCGTCGCCCTCGCGGCGGGCGGCTGGTGGCTGTGGGAGGCCCACGCGCTGCTGAACCGCGCGAAGGCCGAGGTGACCGGCGGCAAGCTCAAGGAGATGCGCCTCTTCCACTGGTCCATCACCTACGTGTCGCTGCTCTTCGTCGCCGTCGCGGTGGACCCCTTCCTGCGGTGACCGCCGCCTGACACACCGCACGGGCGGGGCACGTGGCCAAGGCCACGGACCCCGCCCGTCGCCGTTCGATCTACCCGTCGGTAGCATCCTGTTCATGGCAGACACGCAGCAGGTGGACCCGAAGGCCGAGAAGAAGGCGGCTCGGCTCGCCCAGCAGATCGGCGGCTTCGCCAGGACGCACGGCGGCGCCGAGGGCCAGGTCGCGTACCTCGGTGAGCGCGGCGCCCGGATCGTCCTCGTCGGCGAGGACGGCGCGTGGGGCGACGTCTTCGCCCCCTCGATGGACATCGCCCGCAAGGCCGTCGAGAAGGCGGGCATCACCGTCCACGAGGACTTCGACGGCGAGTTCGCGGCGAAGGTGCGGACGGGCCCGTACGAGTGGTCCCGGATGGCCGGGATCCAGGTCGGCGGCCCCTCCAACGACTGAACCCGCCGAGGGCAACACCTACGCGCCGGTTCACCCGTTAGGACCTGTAGGCAGTGACAGCGTCCACACGGGGAGAGCCCGGAGATGATCGACCCGCCGTCCCTCGTGGACCAGCACTGCCACGGCGTGCTGCGCACCGAGCTGGGCCTCGGCACCTTCGAGGCCCAGCTGGCCCGCACCGAGGGGCCGCCCGCCCCCGGCACCACCCTGTTCGACACCCAGACCGGGTTCGCCGTACGCCGCTGGTGCCCGCCCCTGCTCGGCCTGGAGCCGCACTGCCCGCCCGCGAGGTATCTCGCCCGGCGCCGTGAACTGGGCGGCATCGAGGCCGGGCGCCGGCTGCTGCGGGGCAGCGGCGTCACCGCCTACCTCGTCGACACCGGCCTGCCCGACGACCTCACCGGGCCCGGCGAGCTGGGCCTGGCGGGGGACGCGGACGCGCACGAGATCGTCCGCCTGGAGCAGCTCGCCGAACAGGTCGCCGACACCTCCGGCACCGTCGGCTCGTTCCTCGCCAACCTCGCCGAGTCCGTGCACGGAGCCGCCGCCCACGCGGTCGCCTTCACCTCTGTCGCCGGGCTCCGCCACGGACCGGCCCTCGCCCCCGAACCGCCGGGCGCCGGGGAGGTGCGCGGTGCGGCGGGACGCTGGCTGGCCGGACGCAGGGCCGGGGACGAGCTGAGCGACCCGGTGCTGCTGCGGCACCTGCTGTGGATCGCGGTCGCCTCGGGCCTGCCCCTCCAGCTGCACACCGGTCTCGGCGCGCCGGGCGCCGGCGTCGACCGCACCGACCCCGTCCTGCTGACCGGCTTCGTGCGGGCCACCGCGGGGCTGCGCACCGACCTCGTCCTGCTGCACGGCTACCCGTACCACCGGCACGCCGCCCACCTGGCCGGTGTCTTCCCGCACGTCTACGCCGACTGCGGGGCCGCGCTGGTGCGCACCGGCGCCCGCGCGGCGACCGTCCTCGCGGAGGTGCTGGAACTGGCCCCCTTCGGCAAGGTCCTCTTCTCCAGCGGCGCCCGGGGCCTGCCCGAGCTGCACGTGGTCGGCGCCCACCTGTTCCGCGAGGCGCTCGACCGGGTGCTCGGCACCTGGGTCACGGAAGGGGCGTGGTCGCTCGACGACGCCCGGCGGGTGGCGGACCTGATCGCCGCGGGCAACGCGCGGCGGGTGTACGGGCTGGGGTGAGGCGGGAAGGCAGAGGGGATGCCGACCGACGCCTTGCTCGACCGTTTCCTCACCGCCCTGGCGCCGCTCGACCCCGTCGCGGTGTGGGCGCACGGCTCACTGGCCGGGGGCGACTACGTGGAGGGCCGCAGCGACCTGGACCTGATCGCGGTCCTCGACCACTCGGTCCGCGCGCGCACGGTGTGGCGGATCGCCCTGCTGCACGCGCGGCTGCGCGCCGAGCCGCTGGCGGGCCGGCTGCACTGCACCTACCTCACACCGGGGACCGCCGCCGACGCCGGGCGGCACCACCTCACCTGGGCGCACCAGCGGCTGTTCCGGCGGCCGGTCACCCCGGTCACCCGCGCCGAGCTGCACACGTTCGGCCGGGTCCTGCACGGGGCCCCGCCCGGGGACGTCCTGCCGCCGGTACCGGACGGCGAGCTCGCCGCGTTCGTGGTGCGTGACCAGCGCGACTTCTGGCGGCGGGAGGTGGACCGGGCCGCCAACTGGACGCAGGACGTGTGGGTCGACCTGGGACTGCTGACCTTCGCCCGCGCCACCGTCACCCTGCGCGAGGGGCGCCTGATCTCCAAGCGGGAGGCCCTGGACGTCCTGCCCGGCCTCGGTGCGCCCGGCGAGGTCGTCGCGGACATCAGGAGGCGGCGCTACGACGGGGCTCCGCCGCCCGCCGGGGAGTGGGTACGGCGACGGGCCCTGCTGACCCGGGACTACCTCGGGCCGGCGATCGACGGGCTGGTGGCGGGCTCCTGAGCGGGCAGGACGGTCGTGTCCAGGGCCGTCGCCGGGCGTTCGCGCAGGGACAGCAGGACCAGGACCACCCAGATCCACATCACGCACGAGCCGAACATGTGCAGGCCGACCAGGACCTCGGGAAGGTCGGTGAAGTACTGGACGTAGCCGATGGCGCCCTGGGCGAGCAGGATCAGGAACAGCTCGCGGGTGCGGGCCAGGGGACCCCGGGGAGCGTCGACCGCCTTGAGGACGAACCACAGGGCGAACGTCAGCGTCACCACGATCCACGCCAGCACGGCGTGCAGCTTGCTGACCGTCTCCCAGTCCACCGGCATGCGCGGCACCTCGCTGGAGTCGCCCGCGTGCGGGCCGGCGCCGGTGACGACCGTGCCGACCGCGATCAGCAGCGCGGAGGCGGCCACCATGAACCACACCAGCTGCCGCACGGCCGTACCGACCAGCGGCCGGGGCTCGCCGTCGCCCTCGCGGGTGCGCTGCCACATCACCGTCGCGACCGCGATCAGCGCCGAGGACAGCAGGAAGTGCGCCGCGACCGTGTACGGGTTCAGGCCGACGAGGACCACGATGCCGCCGAGGATCGCGTTGCCCATGACGATCCAGAACTGCGCCCAGCCCAGCCGGGTCAGGCTGCGCCGGAACGGCTTCTGCGAGCGCGCGGCGACGATCGCCCAGCCGACGGCGGCGCACAGCACGTATGTGAGCAGGCGGTTGCCGAACTCGATGACGCCGTGCAGGCCCATCTCGCGGGTCGAGGTGATCGAGTCCTCGGTGCACTTGGGCCAGGTCGGGCAGCCCAGGCCGGATCCGGTGAGCCGGACGGCACCGCCGGTGACCACGATGACCACCGCCATGACGAGCGCGGCGAGGGCCGCCCGGCGGACGGTCCGGGGATCCGGGGTCCAGCGGGCGGCGATGAAGGCGAGGGGGTTGCGCAGGCTCGGCGGGGCGTCGGCACGGGTCACGTTTGGCACGCGTCCCATCGTAGGGCGCCGCTTGTGCACGCTTTCACGAGGGTCGCCTCCGGGGTCCGTGGCTACTCCCAGCGGAAGAACCGCCCGGCCGCCGCGAGCCCCGCGACCGCCCACACGGTGAGGATGCCGAGGTTGCCCCACGGGATCCCGGCCCCGTGCTGGAGCACGTCCCGCAGCCCTTCGGAGAGGGCCGAGATCGGGAGCAGGCCGAGCACGGCCTGCGCCGCGTCCGGGAACTTGTCCAGCGGGACGATCACGCCGCCGCCGACGAGCAGCAGCAGGAAGACCAGGTTGGCGGCGGCGAGCGTCGCCTCGGCCTTCAGGGTGCCGGCCATCAGCAGACCGAGCCCGGAGAAGGCGGCCGTGCCCAGCACCAGCAGCAGGAACACCGACAGCGGACCGCCCTGCGGGGACCAGCCGAGGGCGAGGGCGATCACCGTCACGAGCAGCACCTGGAGTACCTCGGTGACCAGCACCGAGAGCGTCTTCGCGGTCATCAGGCCCCAGCGGGGGAGCGGCGAGGAGGCCAGCCGCTTCAGCACCCCGTAGCGGCGCTCGAAGCCGGTCGCGATCGCCTGCCCGGTGAACGCCGTCGACATCACCGCGAGCGCGAGGATGCCGGGGGCGAGGAAGTCCACCGCCTCGCCCTCACCGAGGTCCACCACGTCCACGGTGCCGAACAGCACCAGCAGCAGCGTGGGGATGATCACGGTCAGCAGCAGCTGCTCGCCGTTGCGCAGCAGCATCTTCGTCTCGAGCACGGCCTGCGCCGCGATCATGCGGGCCAGGGGCGCCGCGCCCGGCTTCGGTGAGTAGGTGCCGGTGGCCGTCACGCGCGCAGCTCCTTGCCGGTGAGCTCCAAAAAGACGTCTTCGAGGGTGTGCCGCTCCACCGCGATCCGGTCCGGCATCACGCCGTGCTGCGCGCACCAGGACGTCACCGTGGCGAGCAGCTGCGGCCCGACGTCGCCGACGACCCGGTAGGTGCCCGAGGTCACCTCGGCGGCGGTGCAGCCGGAGGGCAGGGCCTTCAGCAGGGAGGCCACGTCCAGCCCCGGCCGTCCGGAGAAGCGGAGCGTGTTCTCGGCGCCGCCCCGGCACAGCTCCTCGGGGGAGCCCTGGGCGATCACCCGGCCGGCGTCGATGACCGCGACGTCGTCGGCGAGCTGCTCGGCCTCGTCCATGTAGTGGGTGGTGAGGATCACGGAGACGCCGTCGGCGCGCAGGTCCCGCACCAGGTCCCAGGTGGCGCGGCGGGCCTGCGGGTCGAGGCCGGCGGTGGGCTCGTCGAGGAACACCAGCTCGGGGCGCCCGACCACCGCCATCGCGAGCGCCAGCCGCTGCTGCTGGCCGCCGGAGAGCCGCCGGTAGGAGGTGCGGCCGCAGGAGCCGAGCCCCAGGCGCTCGATCAGCGCGTCCACGTCCAGCGGATGCGCGTGCAGCTTCGCAATGTGCCGGAGCATCTCGTCGGCCCGTGCGCCCGAGTAGACGCCGCCGGACTGGAGCATCACACCGACCCGCGGGCGCAGCGCCGCCGACTCCCGCACCGGGTCCAGGCCCAGCACGCGTACGGTGCCGGAGTCCGGCCGCCGGTACCCCTCGCAGGTCTCGACCGTGGTCGTCTTGCCCGCCCCGTTCGGGCCGAGCACGGCGGTCACGCCGGGCCGTGCCACCAGGTCGAGGCCGTCCACCGCGGTCTTGGGGCCGTACCGCTTCACCAGGGCCTGCACCTGGACCACGGGCTCACTTCGCATGGGACACGAGTCTAGGGAGACCGCGCGGGCCTCGGACCGTGGGGTGCTGGAACTCCTCCTCACGGGGGCGGTGCGTGCGCAGCCGGCCCTCGGCGCGGGCCACCGCGTCCGCCGGCGGGAACAGCCGTGCCTCGGCCGGCCGCCCTCACCGTGCCGCGCGCGCCCGGCCGTGTCCGCACGGTCTCCGGTAGGACGCCGACCCCGCGCGAGGGCGTGGTCAGCGGGTCGTACGCGTGGATGGTCGCCCGGATGGTCTCCCACCAGTGCGCGGGCACGGGCGGGGCCTGCCACAGCGCCGGGTCGGAGGGATGGCCCGTCTGCGCGGGTACGACCAGCGCCACCGATCCGATCGATCAAAGATCGTTTCCGCAGGTCGGATTAGGTTTACCTAAGTGACGCAGGGCACCGCGGGGTCGTCAGGGCGCGGCTTGCCGGTCCCGGATGAATTACGCAACAATGGCGTTGTGAAAAACGGCGAGCATCCGACGGGGCCTCCCCACGAGGAACTGGCAACCGGTGAGCGGTCCACCCGCAACCGCGTCGCCCGCTCCATCCTGGACCACGGCCCGTCGACCGTCGCCGAGCTGGCCGAGCGCCTCGGGCTCACCCAGGCGGCCGTACGCCGGCACCTGGACACGCTGGCCGCCGACAACGTCGTGGAGGCCCGCGAGCGGCGGGTCTACGGCGCCCGCACGCGCGGACGTCCCGCCAAGGTCTTCGCCCTCACCGACTGCGGCCGGGACGCCTTCGACCAGTCCTACGACACACTGGCCGTGGACGCCCTGCGCTGGATCGGCGAGCGGGAGGGCGGCAGCGAGGCGATCGCCGCGTTCGCCCGCGCCAGGATCGCCGCCCAGGCCGAGACGTACCGCAAGGCGGTCGCGGGCGCGGCCCCCGAGGACCGCACACAAGCGCTGGCCAAGGCGCTGAGCGCGGACGGGTACGCTGCAACCGCGCGCAGCGCACCGGTCGGCGAACAGCTCTGCCAGCACCACTGCCCGGTCGCCCACGCCGCCGAACAGTTCCCGCAGCTGTGCGAGGCCGAGACGGAGTTCTTCGCCGAGCTGCTCGGAACGCACGTACAGCGGCTGGCGACGATCGCGCACGGCGACGGCGTCTGCACGACGTTCATCCCCAAGATTTCCCACCACGCATCTGAAAGCACGTCCGGGAGGAACCCCGCATGACTCTCCCCACGGAGACTGCCCACCCCGAGCTGGAGGGTCTGGGCACCTACGAATACGGCTGGGCCGACCGTGACGAGGCCGGAGCGTCGGCGCGCCGCGGCCTGAACGAGGACGTCGTCCGGGACATCTCCGCGAAGAAGGACGAGCCGGAGTGGATGACCAAGCTCCGCCTCAAGGGTCTGCGCCTCTTCGAGAAGAAGCCCATGCCGAACTGGGGCTCCGACCTCTCGGGCATCGACTTCGACAACATCAAGTACTTCGTGCGCTCCACGGAGAAGCAGGCGGAGTCCTGGGAGGACCTGCCCGAGGACATCAAGAACACCTACGACAAGCTGGGCATCCCCGAGGCCGAGAAGAAGCGCCTCGTCGCCGGTGTCGCCGCCCAGTACGAGTCGGAGGTCGTCTACCACCAGATCCGTGAGGACCTGGAGGAGCAGGGTGTCATCTTCCTGGACACCGACACGGCCCTGAAGCAGCACCCGGAGCTCTTCAAGGAGTACTTCGGCACGGTCATCCCGGTCGGCGACAACAAGTTCGCGTCGCTGAACTCCGCCGTGTGGTCGGGCGGCTCCTTCATCTACGTCCCGCCGGGCGTGCACGTCGAGATCCCGCTCCAGGCCTACTTCCGGATCAACACCGAGAACATGGGCCAGTTCGAGCGGACCCTGATCATCGTCGACGAGGGTGCCTACGTGCACTACGTCGAGGGCTGCACCGCCCCGATCTACAAGTCGGACTCGCTGCACTCCGCGGTCGTCGAGATCATCGTCAAGAAGAACGCCCGCTGCCGCTACACGACCATCCAGAACTGGTCGAACAACGTCTACAACCTGGTCACCAAGCGCGCCGTGGCCTACGAGGGCGCGACCATGGAGTGGGTCGACGGCAACATCGGCTCCAAGGTGACGATGAAGTACCCGGCCGTCTACCTCATGGGCGAGCACGCCAAGGGCGAGACGCTGTCCATCGCCTTCGCCGGCGAGGGCCAGCACCAGGACGCGGGCGCCAAGATGGTCCACATGGCCCCCAACACCTCGTCCAACATCGTCTCCAAGTCGGTGGCGCGCGGCGGCGGCCGTACCTCCTACCGCGGTCTGATCGAGATCGGCGAGGGCGCCCCGGGCGCCAAGTCCAACGTGCTGTGCGACGCGCTGCTCGTCGACACCATCTCCCGCTCGGACACCTACCCCTACGTGGACGTCCGCGAGGACGACGTGTCCATGGGCCACGAGGCGACCGTCTCCAAGGTCTCCGAGGACCAGCTCTTCTACCTGATGAGCCGCGGCCTGAGCGAGTTCGAGGCGATGGCGATGATCGTGCGCGGCTTCGTCGAGCCGATCGCCAAGGAACTGCCGATGGAGTACGCGCTGGAGCTCAACCGGCTGATCGAGCTGCAGATGGAAGGCGCGGTCGGCTGACACCGGCCCGGGGCGGCCACCGGCCGCCCCGCCGTTCCGTCAAGCCCCTTACGCAAGGAAAGCGAGCACTACGACAGCCATGGCTGAGGCTCAGAACTCCCCCACCTCCGGCTACGCTTCGGCGGGGGGACCCCCACCGGTCGGTTCGACGACCGCCGGCTCGATCGCGGTGGCCGCCGAGTCGACCGTCGCCACGCGCATGAGCGCGCCCCCGTCCTTCGACGTGGCGGACTTCGCCGTCCCCCACGGCCGCGAGGAGGAGTGGCGGTTCACCCCGCTGGAGCGGCTGCGCGGGCTGCACGACGGCACCGCCACCGCCACCGACGGGGGCGTCAAGGTCGCCGTCGAGGCGCCCGAGGGCGTCACCGTCGAGACCGTCGGCCGCGACGACGCGCGGCTCGGCCGCGCCGGCACCCCCGTGGACCGCGTCGCCGCCCAGGCGTACTCCGCCTTCGCGCAGGCCTCGGTCGTGACCGTGCCCAAGGAGACCGTCCTCACCGAGCCGATCCGCATCGCGGTGCGGGGCGAGGGCGGCACCGCCTACGGCCACCAGCTGGTGGAGCTCGGCGCCTTCGCCGAGGCCCTCGTCGTCATCGACCACACCGGTGACGCGGTCCTCGCCGCCAACGTCGACTTCGTCCTCGGGGACGGCGCCAAGCTGACCGTCGTCTCCGTCCAGGACTGGGACGACAAGGCGGTGCACGTCGCCCAGCACAACGCCCTCGTCGGCCGCGACGCCTCCTTCAAGTCGGTCGTCGTCACCTTCGGCGGCGACGTCGTCCGCCTCCACCCGCGCGTGGCCTACGCCGGCCCCGGCGGCGAGGCCGAGCTGTTCGGCCTGTACTTCACCGACGCCGGCCAGCACCAGGAGCACCGCCTCCTCGTCGACCACAACGTGCCGCACTGCAAGTCCAACGTCGTCTACAAGGGCGCGCTCCAGGGCGACGACGCGCACGCCGTGTGGATCGGTGACGTGCTCATCGAGGCCAAGGCCGAGGGCACCGACACCTACGAGATGAACCGCAACCTGGTGCTCACCGACGGCGCCCGCGTCGACTCCGTGCCCAACCTGGAGATCGAGACCGGCGAGATCGTCGGCGCCGGCCACGCCTCCGCCACCGGCCGCTTCGACGACGAGCAGCTCTTCTACCTGATGGCCCGCGGCATCGCCGAGCAGGACGCCCGCCGCCTGGTCGTGCGCGGCTTCTTCGCCGAGCTCGTCCAGCAGATCGGCGTCCCGGACATCGAGGAGCGTCTGATCGCCAAGATCGAGGAGGAGCTGGAGGCGGCGGTCGGATGACCTTCCAACGCGTCTGCGGGCTGAGCGAGCTGGAGGAGGACACCCCGAAGCGGGTGGAACTCGACGGCACGCCGGTCTCCGTCGTGCTCACCGAGGGCGAGGTGTTCGCGATCAACGACATCTGCTCGCACGCCAACGTCTCCCTCTCGGAGGGCGAGGTGGACGACTGCCACATCGAGTGCTGGCTGCACGGCTCGCGTTTCGACCTTCGTTCCGGCAAGCCCGACGCCCTTCCGGCGACGCGCCCCGTCCCCGTATACCCCGTAAAGATCGAAGGGGACGACGTGCTCGTCTCCCTCTCCCAGGAGTCCTGAGGCACCCATGGCAACGCTTGAAATCCGAGACCTGCACGTCACCGTCGAGGCCGACAACGCCACGAAGGAGATCCTCAAGGGCGTCGACCTCACCGTGAAGCAGGGCGAGACGCACGCCATCATGGGCCCCAACGGCTCGGGCAAGTCGACGCTCGCCTACGCGCTCGCCGGTCACCCCAAGTACACGATCTCCAGCGGCACCGTCACCCTCGACGGCGAGGACGTGCTGGAGATGTCCGTCGACGAGCGCGCCCGCGCCGGCCTGTTCCTCGCCATGCAGTACCCGGTCGAGGTCCCCGGCGTCTCGGTCTCCAACTTCCTGCGCACCTCCGCCACCGCCGTGCGCGGCGAGGCCCCGAAGCTGCGCACCTGGGTGAAGGAGGTCAAGGAGGCCATGGAGCGCCTCAACATGGACCCCGCCTTCGCCGAGCGCAACGTCAACGAGGGCTTCTCCGGCGGTGAGAAGAAGCGCCACGAGATCCTGCAGCTCGAACTGCTCAAGCCGAAGGTCGCGATCCTCGACGAGACCGACTCCGGCCTCGACGTGGACGCCCTGCGCGTCGTCTCCGAGGGCGTCAACCGCGTCCGCGAGTCCGGCGAGGTCGGCACCCTGCTGATCACGCACTACACGCGCATCCTGCGCTACATCAAGCCCGACCAGGTCCACGTGTTCGCGGGCGGCCGCATCGTCGAGTCCGGCGGCCCGGAGCTCGCGGACAAGCTGGAGAACGAGGGCTACGAGGCATACGTGAAGGGTGGCTCCGTGGCCGGAGGCCACTCAAAGGAGGAAGTCGCGTGACACATCTGCCGGGCCTCCTCGACACAGAGGCGATCCGCAAGGACTTCCCGATCCTGGACCGCCAGGTCCACGACGGCCGGAAGCTCGTGTACCTGGACAACGCGGCGACCTCGCAGAAGCCCCGCCAGGTGCTGGACGCCCTCTCCGAGTACTACGAGCGCTACAACGCCAACGTCCACCGCGGTGTGCATGTGCTCGCCGAGGAGGCCACGGCACTGTACGAGGGCGCGCGCGACAAGGTCGCCGAGTTCGTCAACGCCCCCTCGCGCGACGAGGTGATCTTCACCAAGAACGCCTCGGAGTCGCTCAACCTCGTGGCCAACATGCTCGGCTGGGCCGACGAGCCCTACCGGGTGGACCACGAGACCGAGATCGTCATCACGGAGATGGAGCACCACTCCAACATCGTGCCGTGGCAGCTGCTCGCGCAGCGCACGGGCGCGAAGCTGAAGTGGTTCGGGCTGACCGACGACGGCCGGCTCGACCTGTCGAACATCGACGAGGTCATCACCGAGAAGACGAAGATCGTCTCCTTCGTGCTGGTCTCCAACATCCTCGGCACGGTCAACCCGGTCGAGGCGATAGTGCGCCGCGCCCAGGAGGTCGGCGCGCTGGTGTGCATCGACGCCTCGCAGGCCGCCCCGCACATGCCGCTGGACGTCCAGGCCCTCCAGGCCGACTTCGTGGCCTTCACCGGCCACAAGATGTGCGGCCCGACCGGCATCGGCGTCCTCTGGGGCCGCCAGGAGCTGCTGGAGGACCTGCCTCCGTTCCTCGGCGGCGGCGAGATGATCGAGACCGTGTCGATGAGCTCGTCGACCTACGCGCCGGCCCCGCACAAGTTCGAGGCGGGCACCCCGCCGATCGCCCAGGCGGTCGGACTCGGCGCGGCGATCGACTACCTGTCGGCCATCGGCATGGACAAGGTCCTCGCCCACGAGCACGCCATCACCGAGTACGCCGTCAAGCGGCTCACCGAGGTCCCGGACCTGCGCATCATCGGCCCCGCCACGGCCGAGGACCGCGGTGCCGCGATCTCGTTCACGCTCGGTGACATCCACCCGCACGACGTGGGCCAGGTCCTCGACGAGCAGGGCATCGCGGTCCGGGTCGGCCACCACTGCGCACGGCCCGTCTGCCTGCGGTACGGAATTCCCGCGACCACGCGAGCGTCGTTCTATCTGTACTCCACGCCGGCCGAGATCGACGCACTGGTCGACGGCCTGGAGCACGTACGGAACTTCTTCGGATGAGGGGCTGAGGCGTGAAGCTGGACTCGATGTACCAGGACGTCATCCTGGACCACTACAAGAACCCGCACGGGCGTGGTCTGAGGGACGGCGACGCCGAGGTGCACCACGTCAACCCGACGTGCGGTGACGAGATCACGCTGCGCGTGAAGTACGACGGCACGAAGATCAGCGACGTCAGCTACGAGGGGCAGGGCTGCTCCATCAGCCAGGCCTCCGCCTCCGTGCTGAACGACCTGCTGGTCGGCAAGGACCTCGCCGAGGCGCAGCGGATTCAGGAGACCTTCCTGGAACTGATGCAGTCCAAGGGGAGGATCGAGCCCGACGACGCGATGGAGGAGATCCTGGAGGACGCGGTCGCGTTCGCCGGGGTGTCCAAGTATCCGGCCCGGGTGAAGTGCGCCCTCCTGAGCTGGATGGCGTGGAAGGACGCGACGGCCCAGGCGCTGGGCGCCGACGCCGAAAGGACAACGGCATGAGCGAGACCGTGGAGATGAAGCCGGCTTCCGAGGAGGAGGTCCGTGAGGCCCTGCTGGACGTCGTCGACCCCGAACTGGGCATCGACGTCGTCAACCTCGGCCTGATCTACGGCGTCCACATCGACGACTCCAACGTGGCGACCATCGACATGACCCTCACCTCGGCGGCGTGCCCGCTGACGGACGTCATCGAGGACCAGGCGAAGTCCGCCACGGACGGCCTGGTCAGCGAACTGCGCATCAACTGGGTCTGGATGCCGCCGTGGGGTCCGGACAAGATCACCGACGACGGCCGCGAGCAGCTCCGGGCGCTGGGCTTCAACGTCTGACACCCGCTCCGCACGCGAGAACGGCGACGCCTCCTTGAGGGCGTCGCCGTTCTCGTTCCCGGACACCATCGTTGTGTACGCTCGTACACATGGGATACCTGCTGCTCGCCGGCGCCATCGCCGCCGAGGTGTGCGCCACCACGGCCATGAAGTACAGCGACGGCTTCAGCAGGCTCTGGCCCTCCCTGCTCACCGTGCTCGGATACATCGTCTCCTTCGGTCTCCTCGCCCAGACGCTGCGCACCGTCGCCGTCGGCACGGCGTACGCCATCTGGGCCGGGGTGGGCACCGCCGTCATCGCCACCATCGGCGTGGTGTTCCTGGGGGAGGGGCTGACCGCCGCCAAGGCCGCCGGAATCGCGCTGATCATCATCGGTGTCGTGGTGCTGAACCTGGGCGGTTCGCACTGATGGCCCGGCGCTACGACCCCGAGCGGCGCCGGCGGATCATCGACGCCGCGATCAGGGTCGTGGGCCGCGGCGGCATCGCCGGGCTCAGCCACCGCACCGTCGCCGCCGAGGCCGACGTGCCGCTCGGCTCCACCACGTACCACTTCAGGACCCTCGACGAGCTGATGGTCGCCGCCCTGCGGCAGGCCAACGAGGGCTTCGCCGGCGTGCTCGCCGCGCACGGCGCACTCGACGACCCGCGCACCGACCTGGCGACCGGACTCGCGGCCCTGATGGGCGAATGGCTCGCCGGTGACCGCACGGGCGTGGAACTGGAGTACGAGCTGTACCTGGCCGCCCTGCGCCGCCCCGCCCTGCGGCCCGTCGCGGCCGAGTGGGGCGAGGGCGTCGCCGAGCAGCTGTCCCACCGCACCGACCCGGTCACGGCCCGGGCGCTGGTCGCGCTGATGGACGGCATCTTCCTCCAGGTGCTGCTGACCGACACGCCCTACGACGAGGCGTACGCGCGGGAGGTGCTGCGACGGGTCATTCCGGCGGGACCGGGCGAGGCCGGTGGCCCGCAGCCCGGTCCGGACCGGCCCGCGGACCACCCCGGCGACACCGTGCCCCCCGCCTGTCCCCGGTCGGGCCGGCCCGGCACCTGAGACGCCCGGGGACCGGTTCGCGTCCGTGGGCGCCGGGCGGTTAGGTTGCCCTCATGACCGACACGACTGCTCAGAGCACCACCGGCGCAGTGGCCGCCGGCCTCGCCACCCTCGCCGCCGACGGCACCGTCCTCGACACCTGGTTCCCCGCCCCCGAACTCGTGGCCGTGACCGCCGAGGGCCCTGGCCCCTCGGGCACCGAGCGGCTCTCCGCCGAGCGGGCCGCCGAACTGCTGGGCGGCGGCGCCACGGCGGCGGTGGGGCCGGACGCACGCCGGGGTGTCGAGGTCGTCGCGGTCCGCACGGTCATCTCCTCGCTGGACGAGAAGCCGGTCGACGCGCACGACGTCTACCTGCGCCTGCACCTGCTCTCGCACCGTCTGGTGCGGCCGCACGGCCAGAACCTCGACGGCATCTTCGCCCACCTCGCCAACGTCGCCTGGACCTCGCTCGGCCCGGTCGCCGTGGACGACGTGGAGAAGGTGCGCCTCAACGCCCGCGCCGAGGGCCTGCACCTCGCCGTGACGTCCGTCGACAAGTTCCCCCGCATGACGGACTACGTCGCCCCCAAGGGCGTCCGCATCGCCGACGCCGACCGGGTGCGGCTCGGTGCGCACCTCGCCGAGGGCACCACCGTGATGCACGAGGGCTTCGTCAACTTCAACGCCGGCACGCTCGGCACGTCGATGGTCGAGGGCCGCATCTCGGCCGGTGTCGTCATCGGTGACGGCTCCGACATCGGCGGCGGCGCCTCCACCATGGGCACCCTGTCCGGCGGCGGCAACGTGCGCATCTCCGTCGGCGAGCGGTGCCTGATCGGCGCCGAGGCGGGCGTCGGCATCGCCCTCGGTGACGAGTGCGTGGTCGAGGCCGGTCTGTACGTCACCGCCGGTACCCGGGTCACCATGCCCGACGGCGAGGTCGTCAAGGCCCGTGACCTGTCCGGCGCCTCCCACATCCTCTTCCGCCGCAACTCCGTCACCGGCACCGTCGAGGCCCGTCCGAACAACGCGGTCTGGGGCGGTCTCAACGACGTCCTCCACAGCCACAACTGACCCGCCGGTCACGCCCGTACGCTCCCGTACGGGTTACTCCCCGTGACCTCGGGGTCGTCCTGGCAGATGAACGGGTGGACGCAGGTCCGATCGGAAGCCGGAACGACCGACATACGGAAATGGGGACGAACGGGCGATGACGAACGAGTGGGTGCGGGGCGTGCTCCGCTGCGCGGTCGGCGTGATGGGCGTGGTGGCCGTGCTGATGCTGTGCGGCGCACTGGCCGGTGCCGCGCACGCGGACGGGGCCGGCACGGCCTCCCACGACGGTCACCGCGTCGGACCGGCCAACGCCGACGCCGGTCGGATCGACGACCCCGCGCAGGGCGTGCCGGAACACGTCCTGCTGTCCGGGGACGGGTACGCCCGGAACTGAGGGGTGTTCGGGCGGTCCGGACCGCGGCGCGCGGGAACGCGCCGCGGTCCGGACCGCTTTTTTTGTGCAGTCGCTGTGCGGTGGCATAGCGGGAGCCGTCCGCGCGCGTCCACAGGGGCGCGGGGAGCGGACACAGGGCCCGCTCCCGGGTGACGAGAAGGTGACGATGGATGCCGAGGCGCAGGAGAGTTTCCGGGAGTTCGTGGCGAACCGGTCGTCCGCACTGCTGAAGACGGCGGTCCTGCTGAGCGGCGGCGACCGGCACGCGGGCGAGGACCTGCTGCAGACCGCGCTGATCAAGGCGGCGGGCCGCTGGCACCGCATCGACGAACCCGAGGCGTACGTACGGCGCATCCTCTACCGGCAGCAGATCAGCCGCTGGCGGCTGAAACGGCGCGGGCGTGAACTCAGCGTGGCCGAGCCGCCGGAACCCGGTACGGGCGGGGACTCCGCCTCGGCCGACGCGGAGCTGCGCCTGGTGATGCGGGGCGCGCTGGCCAGGCTGACCGCACGCCAGCGGACCACGCTGGTGCTGCGCTACTTCGAGGACCTGCCCGAGGCCGAGGTGGCCCGCATCCTGGGCTGCTCGGTGGGCACCGTACGGTCCACCACCCACCGTTCCCTGGCCCGGCTGCGCGCCCTCGCGCCCGAACTGCGCTCGCTCCGCGCGTCCGAGGCCGAGCGACGGCCGTCCGGTGACTATCCGCCCGTGGAGGTGCGGTCGTGAACGTCGACGAACTCGTGCGTGACGCGTTGCGTGAACAGGCGGCGGAACTGACCGCGCCCGGACCGGGATTCGCCGACCGGGTGCTGGCGGTACGGCGGCGGCGCCGGGCCCGGGGGCTGGTCGTCGGCGCCGCCGCGCTGGCGGCCGTCGTGGCGGTCGCCGTCGGCGCGGTGCTGCCGGACACCGGGAAGGAGGACGTCCGTCCCGCCTCGGTCCTGGACGGCAGCGGAGTCCTCGCGCACCCGGACCAGTCGCCGCCCCGCGAGCTGATCGCGGCCGGCCGGTCCGTGCTGGCCGCCTACTACACGGCGGAACCCGTGGCCCGCTCGGCCGACGAGGCCGTGCTGTCCCGCACCTACCGGCTGCTCGACCCGGAAACCGGGATGTACGAGGAGGACGACCGGTGGTCGTTCGTCGCCGTGGCCCCCGGCGCCCGTACGGCGGCCGTACTGGAGCGGACACTGCCCGCCCGGCGGATCGGCGTCCTCGACCTGGCCACCGGCCGGATCGACCGGTGGATCGGCGTCGACCGCGCAGTCGGCGGCCTCGCCTGGTCGCCCGACGGGGACAGGCTCGTCGCCACGACCTACGGCGGGCACCCCGACCTGCTGGAGCGGATGAAGAGCGCGACCGGAGCCTCGGGCTGGGGGCCGCCGTCGCGCACCGGCCCCACCCGCAGCGGCTTCTACGTCCTGGACGTGGCCGACGGACGGGGCGACTGGAGCCCGGTGACGGCCGGTCAGGACATCGGAGGGCGGCAGGACTTCGCGTTCTCCCGGGACGGCCGGCTCGTGTACGCGCAGTTCATCGGGGGCAAGGACGGACTCCAGCGGTTCCACGACCTCGACGGGAAGACGGTGCCCGCACCCGCGAACGAGCATTTCCTGCGGTCGGACGTCCCCGCCCGGCTGTCGCCCGACGGCAAGCTGGCCGCGCTCGGTCTGACGGCCGAGGCCAAGGACACGTCCTGGTCCGAGATCCGTGACCCGTCCACCGGCAAGGAGGTCGCCCGGGTGCGCGGGGCGCAGCTGCTCGCCTGGGCGGACGACCGGCGGCTCATCGCCTGGGAGCGGGCTCCCGGGCCGGGCGAGTACCGGCCCCGGCTGGTGCTGGTCACCATCGGCAGCGAGAAGGTCGTACCGCTCAGCGGGGTGCGTGAGCCGGACGGAGTCTTCGAGACGATGGAGTGGGAGCCGGTCTTCGTCGAACGCCGTGGCTAGCCGGTTCCGGTCAGGTCCCGGTGCAGCGCCCCGAGCCCGTCGGTGGTGACCGTGTCGGCGGGCCTCAGCGGCGGGCGGACCGGGCCGGCCGGGAGACCCAGGGTGCTGAGGAGGGCCTTCGCGGTGACCGTGCCGGGGAGGCCGCCGGCCATCACGGCCTCGATGAGGGGGATCAGCCGCTGCTGGAGGCGCGCCGCGTGGGCCGTCTCCCCGGCGTCGAAGGCGTCCAGCACGGCGCGCACGTGCTTGGGGACGGCATTGGCGACCGTGCTGACACAGCCGGCGCCGCCGACCGCGTAGAGGGCGAGGTTGTGCTCGTCGCATCCCGCGTAGTACGCGAGGTCGGTGCGGGACATCAGCTTCTGCGCCGACAGGAAGTCGTACGAGCAGTCCTTCACGGCCACGATCCGGGGATGCTCCGCGAGGCGGAGCAGGGTGTCGGGTTCGATGCGGGTGCCGGTGCGGGCGGGGATGTCGTACAGGGCGAGGGGGAGGCCCGTGGAGTCCGCGATCCGGAGGAAGTGGGCCTCGATCGCGTCCTGCGGGGGCCGGCTGTAGTACGGGGCCACCACCAGCAGGCCGTCGGCGCCCGCCCGCTCCGCCGCACGGGCCAGCCCGACGGTGTGGGCCGTGTCGGGGGTGCCGACCCCGGCGACGATCGTGGCGCGGGTGCCGATCGCCTCGCGCACCGCCGTGATCAGGGCCGACTTCTCGGCGTCCGTGGTGGTGGGGGACTCGCCCGTGGTGCCGGACAGGACCAGGCCGTCGCAGCCCCCGGTCACCAGGTGGTCGGCGAGACGCCGCGCGCCCTCCAGGTCGAGCGCGCCGGCGGGGGTGAACGGGGTGATCATCGCGCACAGGGTGCGGCCGAAAGGGGTCATGGGGGTAGTGTCGGCCGCCCGGTCGTGAAGTTCCACTTACATGTCCTGACGGGTACAGGTAAGCATTGCTTGATGGATAGCGGGCGGCGCGCAGGGGTACTCGGGTTCTCCCGACCCGAGAGGAGGCGCATCGTGACCGGAACCATCGAGCGACGGCCGGTTCGCGACGAGCACAGCGTGGGTGAGCTCGTCGGGCAGGCCACCGAGCAGATCTCGCGGCTCGCACGGCAGGAAGTGGCACTCGCCAAGGAAGAACTGGCAGAGAAGGGCCGCCGCGCCGGAAAGGGCGGCGGGATGCTGGGGGCGGCGGGCGCGTTCGGCTACGCCGGGCTGCTGGCGCTGGCCGGTACGGGTGTCGCTGCGCTGGACCTGGTGCTGCCCCTGTGGGCCGCGGCACTCATCGTCACGGGCGTGCTGTTCCTCATCGCCGGTGTGCTGGCAGCGGCCGGCCGCGGGCAGTTGCGACGGGCCACGCCGCCGAAACCGGAGAAGACACTCGGCAGTGTGAAGGCCGACGTCGAGGAGATCAAGGGAAGGGCGCACCGATGACGCACGACGTGAGGCGCGCGGGGTCCCCGTCCGGGGCCCATGTCGACGCGGCCGCGGAGGCCGCCGCGACGGGGCGGGGCGCCAAGGGGCCCGACGAACTGCGCCGGCAGATCGAGCGGACCCGGCACCAGCTCGGCGACACCGTCGAGGAGCTGGCCGGGAAGATGGACGTCAAGGGCCGGGCGAGGGCGCGGGCCGAGGAACTGCGGGACCGGGCCGGGGCGATGAGCGTGCAGATGCGCAGCAGCGCCGCGCACGCCGGTGAGGCCGGCAAACGGCACCGCAAGCCGATGATCATCACGGGTGCCGCGGTCGCCGCGGTGGTGGGCGCGGTGATGGTGCGACGCCACCGGTGCTGACGGGTCGCGCCGCCCGCCCGGCGGCCGGTGGGGGGAGAGAGCGGACAGCCGCTCTCTCCCCCCACCGCCGTGTGCGGCCGTCGGCTACGGGCGGAAGCGCAGGATCTGCGGGTCGTGATCGCTGATCTGGTCGTGGAACTCCGCGTTGATGTGCACGCTGTCGTAACTGAAGCGGCGGATCGACGGAGTGATCAGGATCTGGTCCAGGACCTGGCTGTTGCCCTGGTAGACGTAGGAGTAACGCTCCGGCTTCGGCAGGGACTTGATCGCCGACCAGAGGGTGCCGCGGCCCTCGAGGATCTCGGTGGTCCGCGAGAACTCGAAGTCGTTGATGTCGCCGAGGGCCACGACGTGGGCGTTCTTCTGGGCCTTGAGGACCTTCGCGGTGAAGTCATGGACCGCCCGCGCCTGGAGGTGGCGCTGGGTCTCCGAACCGCGGGCCGGCGGCTGGTACTGGGACGTCAGGCCCTGGTCGCCGCCCTTCGAGGCGAAGTGGTTGGCGATCACGATGACCGTACGGCCCCGGAAGTCGAACTCACCGGCCAGCGGCTTGCGGCTGTCCGCGAACGCCTCCGAGGCGGGGTCGACGCGGCCGGGGGAGAGGGTCAGCGCGGCCTTGCCCCGGACCTTGACGACGTCGGTGGGGGTGGTCGCGTCCCCGCCCGGGCGGTCGGTGAAGGAGACCCGCCCGGGGTTGAAGAGGAACGCCTGGCGGATGTTGCCGCCGGGCTGGCCCCCGTCCGCCTTGTCGGCCGGGTCGACGGACCGCCAGTCGTAACGCGGGCCGCCCGCCGCCTCGATGGCGTCGATCAGCAGGGCCAGGGTCCGGTCGGCGGCCACCGTGCCGTCGTCGGTGGCGCCGTTGTTGTCCTGGATCTCCTCCAGGGACACGATGTCGGGGGACCGCAGGTTGTTCACGATCGCGGCGGCGTGCGCGGCGAACGTGTCGTCGGACGGGTCGAGGTTCTCGACGTTGTAGGTCGCGATCGCCAGTTCCGAGGCGTGCTGCGCCCGGGTCGTCTCACGCCGCAGCTCACCGGACTCCAGGTCGCCCAGCGTGCTCGCCACCAGCGTGTACCCGCCGAACTGGTTGTAGTCCAGCGGCCCCGCGGTCGTGCCGGCCAGGGTGTCGCCGACGTTCGCGTCGGGGAAGTCGGCGGCCCTGCCCAGCGACTGGATCTGCAGGTGCCCGGTGTTCTGCGCGTCGTACGAGCCGTAGACCGTGCCGCCGCGCGCGTTGCGGTGCTCCCACGGCTTCACCGTGACCCACAGCTCCGTGTACGGGTCGGTCGCGCCCACCACCCTGGTGTCCGAGACCTGGACGTTCATGCCCTCCAGGGACTCGTAGAGGTCCAGCGCGTACCGGGTGGGCCGCAGCCGGAGGTCGTTGACCGAGCCGTTCGGGGCGGGCGCGTAGGCGGCCGGGACGGACCTCGCCGTGACCGGTGTCGCGGCCGGCACCGGGTTGCCGCTGGAGACGACGGTGAAGGCCGGGCGGGTGATCTCCGTGAGGGACTGGTTGCCGGACGAGGTGCCGCCGGGGACGAACTCCGTCACCGTGCCGGAGACGCTGACGGCGTCGCCGACCGCGACGCCCTGCGGCGTGGACCCCGTGAAGACGAAGACGCCCTCACTGGTCGCCGGGTCGGAGTCCGGCGCGGGGTCCTGGATCCAGAAGCCGCGGGACGAGCCGTAGGTGCGGATGCCGGTGACGATGCCGGTCACATCGGTGACCTGCTGTCCCGCGTACGGCGATATGCGGGTGTCGCCCTGGATGTCATGGATGCGCGGCGAGGCCGCGTGCGCGGGGGAGGTGAGGACGACGGTGGACGCCGCGGTGCACACGGCGGCGACGGTGAGCGCGGCGAGACGCGCGGACGACATGCTCGGCAACGGATTCCTCCGGGAACGTGATCTACGCCGGGACGAGGGTGGAGCGTGGGTCACTCCCTGTCTACGCGCGTCAATCTCCAGCCTGGCCAAGCCACTTGTCAAGGTTTCGGCCATGTACGGCCCCTGAAGGGGAGATGAAGCGGGCGGCATGGGTGGAAATCCGTCTAGGCTGAGCGGCTGAGTCGTATGAGGCCCGAGGAGAAACAAGCCGATGTCAGACAGCTCCATCCTGCCGCCGGCGCGGCTGCACCCCGAAGCGGAGCTGGCGCGCGACGCCCTGTCCACCCCGTTGCTGTCCCGCGCCGCCGGGCTCGCCCGCTGGGCCGGGCCCGCGACCCGCGTGGACGCCGGCGGCGGGCTCGTCGAGGAGCAACTGTCCGCGGCCGCCGCGGAGCTCGGACTGACCGGCGACGACGCCGCCGCCCACGCCAGTGAGGCCTGGCGGGTCGCCGTCGACACCGGACTCGTCGAGATCGCCGACGAGGAGGAGGGGACCGTCACCGCGGGCGCCGAACTGGCGCTGCTCACCGGCGGATCGCCGCAGGACGTGCTGGGGGTCTGGCTCGCCGCCCTGGAAACGGTGATCGGCGACGCGAGCGTCCCCGACCTCGGGGGCCTCGTCGACGCCATCGTCGAAGGAGAGGGCTCCGGGGAACTCGACCTCGACGCCCTGGACTGGGACCCCGAGGCCGAGGCCGACTTCCTCGACGGAGTGCTCGGCAACCTGTACCTGCTCACGGTCGGGGACGAGGGCCCCGGCGGTGCGCCCGTACCGCTGCCCGCGCTGGCCGCATCGGTGATCGTGCCCGACGACATGCCCGAACCCACCAATGACGTCCTGGAGCAGGTCTCCGACGCGATGATGCGGCTCGACGACCAGTTCCGCGTGCTCGAACCGGTGGGGCTCGTCGAGTACCACCCGGTCGACGAGGCGCTGATGGCCGACGCCGAGCAGGAGCCCGCGGCACCGGTGGACGACACCGACGTCTCCCGCTACGGCATGGTGCGGCTCACCCCGCTCGGGCTCTACGGACTGCGCGCCCGGCTGCTGGAGGCCGGATTCCGGGCGCCGGCGGTCGGGGAGCTCACCGACAAGGGGGCCGACGCGCTGCTCGACGGCACGGCCGGCTTCCCGCCCGCGGCCGCCCACGCGGAAACCGAGAAGTGGCTGGCCCGGCGCGAACCCCTGGCCGCCGCACGCGAGTTGCTGGCCGCCGCCCGGGGCACCGACGAGGGCGCGCCGCTGCGGCGGCTGCGGTGCCAGCAGGCGCTGTCGCTGGTCGGCGCCTCCGCCGAGCCCGCCCTGCGGGAGGTCCTGGCCGACCCCGAACTCGGCGGACTGGCCCGGGTGTGGCTGGCCGAGCACGGGGCGGCCGACGTGCCGCCCCCGTCCGAGGCCCTGATCTTCTGGCTGACCATCGACACCGTCGCAGCCCAGCTCGCCGCGGAGGGCAACTCCGAGGAACTGCGCTCCCTGGTGGAGGGCCTGGCACGCCAGCACGGCGGCTTCTTCGACACCGCCTGGCGGGTGGACCACCCGGCCACCGCGGACGTGCTGGAGGCCATGGGACGCCTGCACCCGGACAAGAAGGTCGCCAAGGAAGCACGCAAGGCCGCCTTCAAGGCCCGGTCGCAGCACGGGGGCTGAGCCCCACGGCCCCGGAGGCGGCGTCAGCGCCGCTGATTAATTCGCTCGCCCGACCGATGACCGCCCTCCTAGAGTGATGCACGTCCAGGTGCGAAGGCAGGACCTACTTCCACTCATCATGGGGCGGTCACGGGTTCGAGTCCCGTCACCGGCACAACACGCCGGTGTAGCTCAGGGGTTGGAGCGCCATCGTCGGTTCCGCCGAATCAGAACTCTGGACACCGAACACTTCACGCACCTCCCGGTGCGCGGGCTGCGGCTACTTCTTCTGCGAAAAGATCCCGTGCCGCCGCCGACTCGATCTCGGGAGGCGCGGCGGAGGACGGGGTGCCCGGTGCGCAGGCAGCGGATACTTCCGGGATCAGGTCTGTTGCGGGTTCGAATCCCGTCGTCGGCCCGGGGCCGACGTGGCGGAAAAGGAAGACGCGCCTGACGTGTTCCGTCGCCGGCCTCGTCCTCGGGCACCGTCCTCCTCGCGCCTTCCTCCAAAAACACGGATTCGGGGGAATTCCGCATGGCACGCTTCAACACCAAGAAGGCGAAGGCGCGGCCCACCTCGCGTGTGACGTCGACGGGCCGCGTCCTGACCACGCACCAGGGCGGCCGGGGCCGTGAACGCGACGCCCGCTCCGAGCTCTTCCTGCTCGCCGTCTCCGACTTCGTGACCCAGCGGACCTTCCACGAGAGCGGCGACAGCCGTGACGACCGGTTCGCGAAGCTCGTGCGCGACCTCGCCGTGACGGACCCGTCGTGGACGGCCGGCCTGCTCGGCTGGCTGCGCGGCGAGGGCAGCCTGCGGACCGCCTCCCTGGTGGGCGCCGCCGTCTACGTCAAGGCCCGGCTGGACGCCGGAGCGACCGACGGTCCCTCGAACCGGCAGGTCGTGGACTCCGTGCTGCGGCGGCCCGACGAACCCGGTGAGCTGCTCGCCCACTGGACGGCGACGTACGGCCGGAACATCCCCAAGCCCGTCAAGCGCGGAGTCGCCGACGCCGTACGCCGCCTCTACGGGGGCAGGGCGCTGCTGAAGTACGACACCGCCTCCAAGGGCTACCGCTTCGGCGACATCCTGAACCTGGTGCACGCGGCCCCCGACCCGGACAAGCCGTGGCAGGGCGAGCTGTTCCGCTACGCCCTGGACCGCCGGCACCACCCGGACACCGCGGTGCCGCCCGCTTCGAGCCGTGTGCTCACCGCGCACCGCGAGCTGATGGCGCTGCCCGTCGCGGAGCGGCGGGCGGTCGTCACGGCACCCGGCGGTGCCGAGCGGCTGGCCGCCGCCGGCCTCACCTGGGAGGCGCTGGCGGGGTGGTTGCAGGGGCCGATGGACCAGGCTGCCTGGGAGGCGGTGATCCCGTCCATGGGAACGATGGCGCTGGTGCGCAACCTGCGGAACTTCGACGAGGCGGGCGTCTCGGACGAGGCCGCCGCGTCGGTCGCCGCCCGCATCGCCGACCCGGCGGAGGTCGCGCGGTCGCGGCAGTTCCCCTTCCGGTACCTCGCCGCGTACCGGCACGCGCCGTCGCTGCGCTGGTCGTACCCGCTGGAGCGGGCGCTCGGGCACTCGCTGGCCAACGTGCCGGCGCTGCCGGGGCGGACGCTGGTCCTCGTGGACCGCTCGGGTTCGATGTTCCACTCCCGGATGTCGGACCGTTCCGAACTGACCCGCGCGGACGCGGCGGCGGTCTTCGGCACGGCGCTCGCGCTGCGGGCGGCGAAGGCGGACCTCGTCGAGTTCGGCTCGACCAGCCGGCGGGTGCGGTTCCGCCGGGGCGAGTCGGTGCTGAAAATCCTCGAGCGGTTCGGCGACCTCGGCGGCACCGACACCACCGGGGCGGTGCGCCGGCACTACGCGGGGCACGACCGGGTACTGATCGTCACCGACGAGCAGTACGCCTTCAGCCACCACGGGGACCCGACGGAGCAGGTCCCGGCCCACGTCCCGGTCTACACCTGGAACCTCGCCGGCCACCGGGCGGGCCACGGCCCGTCGGGCACGGCGAACCGGCACACCTTCGGCGGCCTGACGGACGCCGCGTTCCGGATGGTTCCGCTGCTCGAGGCCGGGCGGGACGCCGACTGGCCGTGGGCCGCGTGAGAACGCCGGGTGCCCCTGTCCGTGGACAGGGGCACCCGGCGCTGTTACGCGTGTGACTACAGGGCCTGGGCGGCCGGCTTGACCATGCCGCGGACCGTGCGGGACTTCACGAAGTCGCCCATCGCGGTCATCTCCCACTCGCCGGAGTACTGGCGGATCAGCTTCGCCATCATCACGCCCGTCTGCGCCTCGGCGCTCGTGAGGTCGAAGCGGACCAGTTCCTCGCCGGTCGTGGTGTCCAGCAGACGGCAGTACGCCTTGGCGACCTCGGTGAACTTCTGGCCGGAGAAGGAGTTCACCGTGAAGACCAGGCCGCTGACCTCCATGGGAAGCCGGCCGAGGTCGACGGTGATGGTCTCGTCGTCCCCGCCGCCCTCGCCGGTGAGGTTGTCGCCGGAGTGGCGGATCGCGCCGCCCACGATCTGGAGCTTGCCGAAGTAGCAGCTGTCGATGTGGTTGCGCTGCGGGCCGTAGGCGATGACCGAGGCGTCCAGGTCGATGTCCTTGCCGCGGTAGGCGGGCTCCCAGCCGAGACCCATCGTGACCTGGGAGAGCAGCGGGCGGCCGCCCTTCATCAGGGAGACGGTCTGGTTCTTCTGCAGGCTGACCCGGCCCTTGTCGAGATTGATCTTCCCGGAGCCGGGGGCGGGTGCGGGCGGGGCAGGGGGCGTGGCCGGAGCGGCGGGGGCGGCGGCCGGCACGGGGGGTGCCTGCGGAGCGGCGGCCGGCTGGGCCGGGGCGGCCGGGGCGGCCGGTTCCTCAACGGTGACACCGAAGTCGGTGGCGATGCCGGCCAGGCCGTTGGCGTAGCCCTGGCCGACGGCGCGGGCCTTCCAGGCGCCGTTGCGCAGGTAGATCTCGACGACCACGAGGGCCGTCTCGGAGCCGAGGCCCGGCGGCGTGAACGTCGCGAGGACGGCGCCGCCGTCCGCGTCGCGGATCGTGGCCGTCGGCTCGATGCCCTGGAAGGTCTGTCCCGCCGCGTCGGGGCTCGCGGTCACGACGATCTTCTCGATGCCCGGGGGCACGGCGGTGGTGTCGACCGTGATGGCGTCGGGGGCGGTGCCGCCGCCGGAGCGGTAGCTCACGCCGGGGCCGGCGGGCTGGTTGTAGAAGATGAAGTCGTCGTCGGAGCGCACCTTGCCGTCGGCGGTGAGCAGCAGGCCCGAAACGTCGAGCCGCACGGGCGCGGAGACGTCCACCGTCACGCGGGCGGTGGGGAGGGGGATGTTCGAGCCGGGGGTCATAGCTGTCATGCCGGGTGAACGAGCGAGGGCGTTTTACCGTTCCCTTACCTGTGGGCCGATCGGGGTGGCGGGGGAGAGAGGTGTTCCCGTCGGGTGTTCCCGACCGGTGCCCCCGCCCCCGCCGCCCCTTCCCGTCCCGGTCCGGGGCCACCTGGCTCCTCCCCGGCCCCGCTCCTCGAACGCCGGAGGGGCCGGGACCCGCTAGGGCACCACCACGATCTTTCGGCCCACGCCCGCCGCGAACTGGTCCAGGGCCTGCGGGTACTGGTCCAGCGGGAGGCGGTCGCTGATGAAGACGTCCGGTTCCAGGACGCCGCCCGCGAACAGCTCCGCCGCGCGCTCGTAGCTGTGCAGCACGGCCATCGAGCCGGTGATGGTGATCTCCTGGTTGTAGATCCGGTACGGATCGATCCGCACCCGCGTCGCATAGTCGGCGACTCCGAACTGCAGGAACGTGCCGGCCTTCGCCACCCGGTCCAGCCCGTCCTGGATCGCCGCGGCGTTCCCCGTCGCGTCGATGACGAGGTCCCACCCCTGCGGCCGGTCCAGTTCGTCCGGGGTCGCCGCCGACGCGGAGACACCGAGCCGGCGGGCCGTCTCCAGCCGGGCCGGATTGAGGTCCACCATGTCCACGCTCGCCGCGCCGGTCCGCTTCGCCAGCTCCAGCATCATCAGGCCCATGGTTCCGGAGCCGTAGATCAGCACGTGCGCGCCGAGCCGCGACCGCAGCACGTCGTAGCCGCGCACCGCGCAGGACAGCGGCTCGATCAGCGCCGCGTCCTGCGTACGGACGTGCTCGGGGAGCTTCACGCAGTTCGCCACCGGGGCGAGGGCGTACCGGGCCGCGCCGCCCGCCGTGGTGACGCCGATCGCCGCCCAGCGTTCGCAGAGGTTGTTGCGGCCGGTGCGGCAGTAACGGCACTCGTGGCAGTACAGGGAGGGGTCCACCGCCACCTGGTCGCCGAGCGACACCTCCGTGACCTGCGCGCCGACACCGACCACCTCGCCGGCGAACTCGTGTCCCGGCACGATCGGGAGCCTGGGGGCGAACTCGCCCTGGAGGATGTGCAGATCGGTGCCGCACAGTCCGCAGGCCGCGACCTCGACGACGACGTCGCGGGGCCCGGGCGTCGGGTCCGGGACCTCGGTGACGACGGCCTTGCCCACGGACTCGATGACGGCGGCCTTCATTTCACGGCTCCCAACGACAGGCCCTGGACCAGTTTGTCCTGGGCGGCGAACCCCGCGGCGAGCACCGGCAGGGAGATGACGAGCGACGCGGCGCACACCTTGGCCAGGAACAGGCCCTGGCTGGTGATGAAGCCGGTCAGGAAGACGGGGGCGGTCTCGGCGACCACGCCCGTCAGCACACGGGCGAACAGCAGCTCGTTCCAGCTGAAGATGAAGCAGATCAGGGCCGTCGCGGCGATGCCGGGCAGGGCGATCGGGGCGACCACGCGGGCCAGCACCGTCGGCAGCCGGGCGCCGTCGATCTGGGCGGCCTCGATGACCGCGACCGGGACCTCGGCGAGGAAGGACTGCATCATCCACACCGCGATCGGCAGGTTCATGGAGGTGTAGAGGAGGACCAGCAGCCAGATGTTGTCGAGCAGCCCGGCGTTCTTCGCGAACAGGTAGATCGGCAGCAGGCCGGCCACGACGGGCAGCATCTTGGTGGAGAGGAAGAAGAACAGCACGTCGGTCCACCGCTTCACCGGGCGGATGGACAGGGCGTAGGCCGCGGGCAGGGCCAGCAGCAGGACGAGGAGGGTGGAGGCGACGGACGCCACCGCGGAGTTGATCAGAGCGGGCCAGGGGCTCGCGCCGCCGCCCGCGCCGAAGAACTCGCGGTAGCCGTCCAGGGTGAGGGCGGCGGCGAACGACGGCGGGTTGGTGGCCGCGTCCGTCTCGGAGTGGAAGGACGTCAGGGCCATCCAGGCGATGGGCAGGAAGAACACGATGCCGGCCAGCCAGGCGACCAGGCCCAGGCCCGCTCCGCCGCGGAACCGGCCGCGGGTGCGTACGGCGGTGCTGCTCATGCGCGGGACACCTCCTCGCGGAACAGGGACGACACCACGCGCAGGGCGAAGGTCGCGATGACGATGGAACCGATGACGACCAGGACGCCGGCGGCCGAGGCGAGGCCGTTCTCGTGGGCCTGGTAGAAGGTCTGGTAGACGGTGTAGGGCAGGTTGGCGGTGCCCAGGCCGCCGGAGGTGATGGTGAAGACCGCGTCGAAGTTCTGCACGATGTAGATCGAGCCGAGCAGGGCGCCCAGTTCGAGGTAGCGGCGCAGGTGGGGCAGGGTGATGTGGACGAAGATCTGCCAGTCGCCCGCCCCGTCGACCCGGGCGGCCTCCAGCTGCTGCTGGTCCCGGCTCTGCAGTCCGGCGAGCAGGATCAGCATCATGAACGGCGTCCACTGCCACACCAGCGCGGCCTCGACGGCGAGCAGCGGGGTGTTCGAGATCCAGTCGGGCTGGGGGCCGCCGACGTAGTGCAGCAGACCGTTGAGGAGCCCGTACTCGGGGTTGTAGAGGACGTGCTTCCACAGCAGGGCCGCCGCCACCGGCACCACCAGGAACGGGGCGATGAGCAGGGTGCGGACGATGCCCCGGCCGCGGAACCTGCGGTCCAGCAGCAGGGCGAGGAGCAGTCCGAGGACCAGGCTGGCCAGGACGACCCCCACGGTCAGCAGGATCGTGGTCCACACGGAGCGGCGCAGGTCCGCGTCGGTGAGGACCTCCTGGTAGTTCGCGAAGCCGGCGAAGCCGCGGGCGTCGGGGTAGAGGGAGTTCCAGTCGAAGAAGGAGATCACCAGGGTCGCCACGAAGGGCAGCTGGGTGACCACGATCATGAAGATCAGGGCGGGCAGCAGGGGGCCGCGGGCGGCCCAGGCGCGGAGCCGGTCGGAGGACCGGCGGGGGGCCGGGCGGGTCTCTGGCGCGGCCGCGGGGGCCGTGGTCGTGGCGGTCATCGTCCCTCGTACTCCTCGGAGATCTCTTCTGCGAGCTGCTGGGACTTCCTCAGGGCCGATGCGACGGACTGGCGTCCGGCGATGGCCGCGCTGATCTCCTGGGAGACCCGCGTGCCGAGATCGGTGAACTCGGGGATGCCGACGAACTGGATGCCGGGCGCGGGGCGGGGCTGTACTCCCGGGTCGTCGGGCCGGGCCTGTTCGATGGCCTCCTTGGTCATCTCCTGGAAGGCGGCGGCCTCCGCGCGGTAGTCGGGGTTGGCGTAGGTCGAGGCGCGCTTGCCGGCCGGGATGTTGGACCAGCCGATCTCGTCGCCGACGAGTTGCTCGTACTCCTTGCTGGAGGCCCAGGAGACGAACTTCCAGGCGTTGCCGGGGTTGCGGGAGGCGTCCTGGATGCCCCAGGCCCAGGTGTAGAGCCAGCCGGAGGACTCGGTCCTCTCGACGGGCGCGGGGGCGTAGCCGACCTTGCCCTGGACGGGGGAGCCGTCGGCTTCGAGGGAGCCGGCGGCGGAGGTGGCGTCGTACCACATGGCGACCTTGCCCTGGGTCATGTTGTTGAGGCATTCGGCGAAGCCGGCCTGGGGGGCGCCGGACTCGCCGTGCTCGCGGACCAGGTCGACGTAGAACTTCACCGCCTTCTGCCACTCGGGGGAGTCGAGCCGGGCGTTCCAGTCCTCGTCGAACCAGGTGCCGCCGAAGGTGTTGACCACGGTGGTCAGCGGGGCCATGACCTCGCCCCAGCCGGGGAGTCCGCGCAGGCAGATGCCCTTCATGCCGGGTTCGGCCCCGTCGAGTTCGGCGGCGAGGCCGGCCACCTGCTGCCAGGTGGGCCGGGCGGGCATCGTGAGGCCCTCCCGCTCGAAGAGGTCCTTGCGGTACATCAGGAAGGACGACTCGCCGTAGAAGGGCTGGCCGTAGAGCTTCCCGTCGTCGCCGGTGAGGGACCGGCGCATCGGTTCGAGGACGTCCTGCTGGTCGTAGCCGGGGTCGTCGGCGACGTAGGAGTCCATCTCCTTCAGCCAGCCGTTGCGGGCGTAGATGGGGATCTCGTAGTTGGACAGGGTGGCCACGTCGTACTGGCCGGCCTGGTTGGCGAAGTCCTGGCTGATCTTGTCGCGGACGTCGTTCTCCGGCAGCACGGTGAAGTTGACCTTGATGCCGGTGTCCTTGGTGAAGTGCTCCGCGGTGAGCTTCTGCAGTTCGACCATCTGCGGGTTGTTGACCATCAGGACGTTGACGGAGTCTCCGCCGGACCCGGCCCCGCCCGCTCCGACCCAGCAGCCGGAGAGCAGCGGGGCGAGCAGCGTCCCTGCGGCGGCCGCGGCGAGTGCGGCTCGCGGTGGCCTCCAGCGGCTGTGGGTGTGCATGGATCACTCCTCGGCGAAAGCGGCGTACAGGACGTATGCGGAGCCCCGGGGCGGAGGGCGGGCGGCGCCGGGCATGGCTCCGCCCCGGGGTCGTGGACACGGGCTGTTGCGGTGGTGGTCCGGCCTGCTTCAGACCCGGATGACCTGGGGTCCGAGCAGGGAGTAGCGGTGGGCCTCGGCGGCCGGCAGCAGGGTGCTCGTGACGATCGCCTCCAGCGCGCCGACCTCGGCGAACCGGCAGAAGCTGACCGCCCCGAACTTGGTGTGGACACCGGCGAACACCACCCGGCGGGCGGCCCGGACGGCCTGTGCCTTGACCTCGCTGACGGCCGGGTCGGGCGTGGTCAGTCCGTGTTCGCGGGAGATCCCGTTGGCGCCGATGAACGCCAGGTCGATGACGAATCCGGCGAGCATCTTCGTGGTCCAGTGGTCGACGGTGGCGAGGGTGCCGGAGCGGACCCGCCCGCCGAGCAGCAGGACGGACACGGTGCCGGTCTCCGCGAGCGCGCCCGCGACCGGCAGGGAGGCGGTGACCACGGTGAGCGGCCGGTCGGCGGGCAGGGCCTCGGCGATGAGCTGCGGGGTGAAGCCCTCGTCGACGAAGACGGTCTCGGCGTCGCCGAGGAGTTCGGCGGCGGCGGCCGCGACCCTGCGCTTCTCGGGGACGTGGCTGGTGGCGCGGAAGGCGAGTGTCGTCTCGAAGCCGGCGCTCTCCACGGGGTAGGCGCCGCCGTGGGTGCGGCGTACCAGTCCGTGGTCCTCCAGGGCGCGCAGGTCACGGCGTACGGTCTCCCTGGCCACGCCCAGGTCGGCGGCGAGCGCGGTGACGTCGACCGAGCCGGTGGTGCGTGCCACCCGCACGATCTCCCGCTGGCGCTCCTCGGCCGTCCTGTTGCTCATGACCGGCACCTGCTTCCTGATCTCGCTGCCCGTTCGGGCCCGGTGCGGCCCATGAGGGAAGTTCTACAGCGGGTGTCCGCTGCTGACCAGGCTTGTTGCGTGTCCGTTCCTGCCCGCTTGTGCCCGTTCGGCGGGCGTGGTGCCCGGCGCGGACCTGGGCGGGCGCCGGGGGAGGCGTGGGAGCGGGCAGTGCGGATGCCCGCATACGGCGGCGGGCGGGCCCGTTCGGTGCCCGCCCGCCGCCGTGGGCGATCGTTTCGCGCCGCCGTGGCGCGTGCGTGGGGGTCGTCGTCAGTACGGCCAGATGGGCGGGTCGGTGACGAAGTGGCCGCCCAGGCAGGCGTGCGCCGGGTCGTCCGGGTCCAGCTCGCCCTGTTCGGCGATCAGCTTCCGGGCGTACGGCTCGGAGTCGTCGCGCGGTTCGTAGCCGAGCGCCCGCGCGGAGGTGAGGTCCCACCACAGCCGGGTGTTGGCGGAGGAGCCGTGGACCACGGTGTGGCCGACGTCCTCGGCGGTCAGGGCGGCGTGGAAGAGGCGGGCGCCGTCGGCGGGGCTCATCCACACCGACAGCATGCGCACGCTGGTCGGCTCGGGGAAGCAGGAACCGATGCGTACGGAGACGGTCTCCAGGCCGTGCTTGTCCCAGTAGAGCTGGGCGAGGTCCTCGCCGAAGCACTTGGACAGGCCGTAGAAGGTGTCCGGGCGGCGCGGGGTGTCGACCGGGATGAGCGGGTCGTCCCCCCGCGGGCGCGGGGTGTAGCCGACGGCGTGGTTGGAGGAGGCGAAGACGACACGTCTCACGCCCTCCTCGCGGGCCGCCTCGTAGAGGTTGTAGGTGCCCTCGATGTTGGCCCGGAGGATCTTGTCGAAGGAGGCTTCGAGCGAGATGCCCGCGAGGTGGATGATCGCGTCGACGCCGCGGACCGCCTCACGCACGGCGTCCTTGTCGGCGAGGTCCGCGACGACGGCACCGGGTGCGCCGTCGACGGGGTGCAGGTCGAGCAGGCGCAGCGTGTAGCCGTATTCGGGGAGCAGGTCCCGCATCAGGGTGCCGAGGCCGCCGGCGGCGCCGGTGAGCAGAACGGTGCGGGGAGCGGGCATCCTCGGGTCTCCTTGCGGCGCCGGCCGGGACACCCGTACATATGGGCGCACGGCATTCATATTCATGGACACGCTAAGGAGGTCGGGCGCGGCTCGTCAAGTATCCCCCGATGATCGTCCGACGTCCCGCCGAACGCGGGAATCGGCTGGTGTGCGCCGCGGCGCGGTGCTTGACCGGTGTCCCCGGGGGGTCTTAGCGTGGAGAGCGTTCAGCTATATGGACGCCAATCAAGAATATGGACCAGGGAGAGCTTGTGACGTCAGCCCCTCTCGCCGCCCGACTCGAAGTGCCCAGCGGGCCGTTGTTCTTCCCGGTCACCGCGTACGGGCCGGACGGCGCCCTCGATCTCGACACCTACCGGCTCCATGTGCGGCGCGGTGTGGAGGCCGGGGCCGCCGCGGTGTTCGCCTGCTGCGGCACCGGTGAGTTCCACGCGCTGACACCGGAGGAGTTTGAGAGCTGCGTCCGTGCCGCCGTGGAGGCCACCGAGTCTCGCGTGCCGGTGATCGCGGGCGCCGGCTACGGCACCGCGCTCGCGGTCCGCTGGGCCCGGCTCGCCGAGGACGCCGGCGCGGACGGGCTGCTCGCCATGCCGCCGTACCTGGTCAGGGCGGGACAGGAAGGCATGCTGCGGCACTACCGGGAGATCGCCGCGGCCACCCCCCTGCCCGTGATCGTCTACCAGCGCGACAACGCCCTCTTCACGCCGGAGACGGTCGTCGGACTGGCCCGCACCGACGGGATCATCGGCCTCAAGGACGGCCACGGCGACCTCGACCTGATGCAGCGGACGGTCAGCGCCGTCCGCGCGGCCGCTCCCGGCGACTTCCTCTACTTCAACGGGCTCCCCACCGCCGAACTCACCCAGCCCGCCTACCGCGGGCTCGGCATCACCCTGTACTCCTCCGCGGTGTTCTGCTTCGTGCCCGAGATCGCCCTCGCCTGCCACACCGCCTTCCGCACCGGCGACGGCGCCACCGTCGACCGGCTGACCGACGGCTTCTACCGGCCGTTCGCCGACCTGCGCGCCCAGGGCCACGGCTACGCCGTCTCCCTCGTCAAGGCCGGGGTGCGGATGCGCGGCCTCGAGGTGGGGGAGGTGCGGCCGCCGCTGACGGAACCCGCGGGGGATCATGTCAAGCAGCTCGCTCACCTGATCGAGCGGGGACTCGCGCTGCTCCAGGAGGACATGTGAAGGCGTCGGCGTTCGTCTACCCCTGGGACGTCAACGGGGACCCGGAGGCACCCGCGCGGATCGCCGCGCTCGGCACCGCACAGGTGACGCTGGCCTCCGCCTACCACTCCACCCGCGCGCTGACGCCCCGCCACCCGCGCCACCGCGTTGTCACCGCCGAGTACGCGGCCGTGCTCTACCCGATGGCGGAGGACCGCTGGTCGGGCCGGGCCCTGCGCCCGTACGCGGCCGGTGACTGGGCGCCCGGGGACGCCTTCGGCGAGGCGGCCGCCGCGCTCGCGGACGCGGGCCTGGAAGTGCACACCTGGGTGGTCCTCGCCCACAACTCCCGCCTCGGCGCGGAACATCCGGACACCTCGGTGGTCAACGCCTACGGCGACCGCTACCCCTGGGCGCCGTGCATCGCCCGGCCCGCCGTCCGCGCCTACCTGACCGACCTGGCCGCCGAGGCGGCGGTGCGCCCCGGAGCGCGCGGCACCGAGCTGGAGTCCCTCGGCTGGTACGGGCTGGCCCACCTGCACGCCCACGACAAGACCGCCGGGGTCGGCCTCGGGGACGCGGGGCAGTACCTGATGTCCCTCTGCTTCTGCCCGTCCTGCCGCGACGGCTACGCGGGCCGGGGCCTGGACGCCGACGGGCTCGCCGCGTCGGTGCGCACCGCGCTGGAGCCGGTGTGGCAGGGGGCGCCCTCCGACGGGGGCTGGGCGGGCGTCGAGAAAATGCTCGGCGAGACGCCGGCGAACGCCACCCGCGCGTGGCGCGAGGAGGTGGCCCGCACCCTCCAGGAGGCGGCGGTCACCGCCGTACGGGAGACGGCCCCCGACGGCTTCCGGATCCTCCTGCACGCGGACCCGGTGTCCTACCACTGCGGCGCCAACGCGGGCGTCGACCCGGCACACATCCTCTCCGTCGCCGACGGCGTGGTCGTGCCCTGCACCCCGGGCAGCGGTCCGCTGACGCCGTTCGCACGGGAGGGCCGCGAGGGCGCGGTCCTCGCCGCCAACTTCACGGTCGTCTCCGGCATGGGCGGCAGCCCCGCCACCCTCGCCGCGGACGCGACGGAGGCCCGCCGCCGGGGCGCGACGGAACTCCGGCTCTACCACGCGGGGCTGGCGTCCGACGCCGACCTGGAGGCGGTGCGCTCGGCGCTCGCCGCGCTCTGACACGGGCCGGCCGTCGGCGGCGCGGGCTCCGTGCCCGCGCCGCCGCTCGGCCAGGGCGGTCAGCCGGGCGTGGGCGCCCACCCACCGGGCCGTGGCCGGGCTCCACCGGCGGCCGGGGGAGTCTCGCCGCCGACGCCACGCGGACACCGCACCGCACCGCACCGGGCCGTGACCGCCCACCGCTCGGCCGCCGGGGCCGGGGCGCGGGGGTGAGTCGTGTCAGGCGGTGCCCGAGCCGGAGCGCTGTGCGGGGGCGGTGGTGCGGGCGGAGCCGGTCGGGTGGCGGAGCA
>NZ_BMUC01000001.1:1189723-1303341 GCF_014649995.1 Streptomyces griseoflavus
AGGGCCGCCGTCACCGCCAGGGCTCCCCCGGCCGCGGCGAGGAGCAGCCGGTGATCGAGGAGTTCGACCAGCGCCGCTCCCACCGCGAGACCGAGGACGTTCGGGGAGAAGACCACGGTGTTGGCGGTGGCGGTGGCCCGGCCCAGCAGCGGGGCCGGGGTCTCCTGCTGCACGGCGGTCAGCGTGGCGATCAGCACGGCGGGCAGCCCCACCCCGATCGCCGCGCTGCACACCCACGCCAGGACGTCGTCCGGCACCGCGCGCAGCGCCACCCCGGCGGAGAGCAGGACGATGCCGCAGGCGGCGAAACGCCGGGGGCCGAAACGGCGCAGCGCCGGGCCGGAGAGCAGACCGACGGCCACCGACCCCGCGCCCTGCACGGCGTACAGCACGCCGGCGTACGCGGGGGAGCGGCCGAGGTCCTCCACCACGGCGTAGATCAGCGCCCCGCTGAGGCCCGCGCAGAGCATCGTCGCGCCGCCCGCCAGGACGAGGGGGCGCAGGAGGGGATGGGACCGCAGATGGCGGGCGCCCTCGGCGGTCCGCTTCCGCCGGCCGCCGGACGGGGGCGCCGGCCTGTCCTCCCGTACGCGCAGCAGCGCGTACACCACGGCGGCCAGCAGGAAGGTGACCGCGTCCAGGAAGGCGACGGCCGCCCCGCCGTACGCCGTGTACAGGGCCGCGCCGGCGAGCGGGGCCAGCAGCTTCATGCCCTCGTTGGCGGTCATCCGCAGCCCGTTGAAGTCACCGAGCAGGGAGCGGTCCACGGCGGTGGCGATCAGTGCCGACTCCGCCGCGTCGTGGACCACGCCCGAAGCCCCGTATACGAACAGCACCGCGTAGAGGAGCCACAGCCCGCCCGGCGACCCGACGCCGCACAGGGTGAGCAGCAGCCCCGCCATGAGCAGGCTCGTGGCGATCAGCAGCGGTCTGCGGCGCACCCGGTCCGCGAGCGTTCCCAGCAGCGGGCCCGCCAGGGTCGGCGCCCACATCGCGAGCACGCACAGGGCGGCGAGTCCGTCCGAGCCGGTGAGGTCCTTGACCCACACCCCGGAGGCCAGCCACAGCGCGGAGGTGCCGAAACCGGAGATGACCACCCCCGTGAGGTAGAGGCCCGCGTTGCGGTCGCGCAGCACCCGGACCGTCGTCCATCGCGTCGTCGTCATGCCTGCTCATCGTGGTGCTGAGGCGGGGCGGCCCGCATCGGGCGGATGCCTTAGAGGACGGCCGCGCGTGGCGGCCGGCGGGCGCGGGCGGTACGTCATCCGGACCATGGAGGACGGGGGCGGCCGGTGCGGGCAACGGGGGCGGCCGGTGCGGGCCGGGACGGGAGCGACGCGGCGGCCGATGAGTTCCGCCACCGGGGCCGGTCCACCCCTGTGGCACACCACCGTCTCCCGGGAGCAGGTCATGACCGACACCACGCTCGACCTCGGACCGCAGACCCTCGTCGTGGCCCGTCTCGCCGAGGCCGTCACCGACGCGCACCTGGCGGATCCGACGCCCTGTCCGCGCTACGCCGTACGTCACCTGCTGGGTCACCTCCTCGGGCTGGCCGTGGCCTTCCGCGACGCCGGGCGGAAGGACCTGGGCGTCACCACCGACACCAGCCCGGACGCCGCCCTGCCGGACATCGGGCCGGGCTGGCGCGAGGACCTGCCCAAGGTGCTCGACGAACTCGCCGGGGCCTGGCGCGACCCGGCCGCCTGGACCGGCACGACCCGCGCGGGAGGGGTGGACCTGCCGGGCGGGGTCGCCGGCGCGGTCACCGCCGACGAACTGGTCGTCCACGGCTGGGACCTGGCCCGTGCCACCGGACAGCCGTACACCCCCGCCCCGGCCGCGTTGGAGGCCGCGCACGGGTTCCTCCTGGCCGCCGCCCAGGAGGGCGAGCGGGGCGAGGGCATCTTCGGCCCCGTCGTCCCCGTCCCGTCCGGCGCCCCGCTCCTGGACCGGACGATCGGCCTCAGCGGCCGGGACCCGGGCTGGACGCGGCCCGCGTAGCGAAGCGGCCGCCCGTCCGGACACGGGGGAGCGGCGGCCGGGAAACGCCACCGCGGCCTCCGCACCTCCCGCGCCCACCGTCGGCGCCCCCCGCAAACCGGACCAGACCGGTCCCGCTCCCGGTCACCTTCCCGTGCGGCGGGGCGCCGAGGCGTGGGCCGGTGCGGGATCCAGGAGGTTCGCCGAGTTGCGGCGGCACACGGACCGGCGCGCAGCTGCTCCGCGTGGATCTCCCGCCCGCACCCTCCCCTCTCCCGGCCCCGGCCGGCCGGCGCCCCCGTCGCGATCTCCGCGCCGGGTGCGGCGCCCCACGCGCGGCGTCACCCCTCTCACCTCAGACGACGTCGTCCATGACGCCGGGGCCCACGGGCTGCGCGCCGAGTGCGCGGACCGGGGTCTCACCCCCTCCGTGTGCCGCGCCCACCGGAGCCACGCCCGACGCCGGCCCCTGCCTCCGCACGGAGGGCACCGGAACACGTCGCGACAGCGAACGGTTCCGCCTCGTCCCCGAGGCCCCCGCCGGCCCGGCCCCGACCGCCTTCGGCGGCTCCGCCGCCCCGCCCGTGAGGGCCGCGCCCGCACCGTGTGACGCAACGACAAGTTCCTTTGTCGGAAGCATTGACGAAACTCCGGGCCCGCTCCTACGGTCATCCGCGTCGTACTTCGTACGTCATATATGAGACGCGATACGCGAGATCTGATCCCGCGACATCCGAGAGGCGCGCATGACCTCTGTGCCCACGCCGATCCCCTCACGCACGCAGTTCGTGCTGGAGGAGATCAAACGCCGCATCCTCACCGGCCGGTTCACACCGGGCCAGGCCCTGGTCGAGACCGACCTCGCCGCACAGTTCGGGGTGTCCAAGACCCCGGTGCGCGAGGCGCTCAAGACCCTGGCCGGCACGGGCCTGGTCGTGATGAGCCAGTACAAGGGCGTCACGGTGCGCATGGTCGACGCGGACATGGCGCGCGAGGTCTACGACGTGCGGCTGCTCCTCGAACCGGAGGCACTCAAGCGCGCCGTGTGCCGCGGAGCCTCCCTCGACGCCGCGCGTGCCGCGCTGACCCGGGCCGACGAGGCCACGGACACCGCGGAACGCTCCCTCGCCAACCGTGAGTTCCACCGCGCCCTCTACGTGCCGTGCGGCAACCCGCTGCTCGGCCGGATGCTCGACGAGGTCCGTGACCAGGCCGCTCTGGTCTCCGCCGTCGCCTGGGCCGCCGACCCCTCCTGGGAGCGGGAGGCCGGCGAGCACCGGGAGATCCTGCGGCTCGCCCTCGGCGGGGACGCGGACGGCGCGGCGCGCGCCCTGCACTCGCACATCGCGTCGTTCGTGCGACGGGCCTTCCCCGAAGCGGAGTTCGAGGCGGCCCCGGAAGCCCAGAAAGAGGACGGTCAGGCATGACAACGACGTTCGAGACCCAGCGGGCGGCCCTGGCCGACGTGGTGGCGATCCCGGTGACCCCGTTCGCCGAGGACGGCTCCGTCGACCCAGGCACCTACCGGGCCCTGCTGCGTCGTCTCCTCGACGGTGGCATCACCACCCTCACCCCCAACGGCAACACCGGAGAGTTCTACGCCCTCACCCCCGGAGAGCGCCGCCTGATCACCGAGCTGACCGTCGAGGAGGCCGGCGGCCGCGCGGCGATCCTGGTCGGCGTCGGCCACGACGTGCCCACCGCCGTCGACTCCGCGCGGCACGCGCGGGAACTCGGCGCGCAGATGGTGATGGTGCACCAGCCCGTCCACCCCTACGTCTCCCAGAGCGGCTGGGTCGACTACCACCGCGCCATCGCCGAGGCGGTGCCCGAGCTGGGCGTCGTCCCCTACATCCGCAACGACCGGCTCACCGGCGCCCGCCTCGCCGAACTCGCCGACGCCTGCCCCAACGTCATCGGCGTGAAGTACTCGGTGCCGGACGCGGCGCGCTTCGCCGCGTTCGCCCGGGACGCGGGAGTGGAACGGTTCGTGTGGGTGGCGGGGCTCGCCGAGCCGTACGCCCCCTCCTACTTCTCGGCCGGCGCCACCGGCTTCACCTCCGGCCTGGTCAACGTCGCCCCGTCCGTCTCGCTGAACATGATCGAGGCGCTGCGCTCCGGCGACTACCCGACCGCGATGAAGGTGTGGGAGCAGATCCGCCGCTTCGAGGAACTGCGCGCCGCCAACGGCTCCGCCAACAACGTCACCGTCGTCAAGGAAGCCCTCGCCTCCCTCGGCCTGTGCCGCCGGGAGGTCCGCCCGCCGAGCAGGCCGCTGCCCGAGAACGAGCGCGCCGAAGTCGCCTCCATCGCCGCCGGATGGTCCCTGTGAAGTCCCCCGAACAGCTCCGCAGCCACCAGTGGTACGGCACCGACGGACTGCGCTCCTTCAGCCACCGCGCCCGCACCCGCCAGCTCGGCTACCTGCCCGAGGAGCACCTGGGCAAGCCCGTCATCGCGATCCTCAACACCTGGTCCGACATCAACCCCTGCCACGTCCACCTGCGCGACCGGGCGCAGGCCGTCAAGCGGGGCGTGTGGCAGGCCGGCGGCTTCCCCCTCGAGTTCCCCGTCTCCACCCTCAGTGAGACCTTCCAGAAGCCGACCCCCATGCTCTACCGCAACCTCCTCTCCCTGGAGACCGAGGAGCTGCTGCGGTCCTACCCGGTCGACGGGGCCGTGCTGATGGGCGGCTGCGACAAGTCCACCCCGGCGCTGCTGATGGGCGCCGCCAGCGCCGACCTGCCCACCGTGTTCGTGCCGGCCGGACCCATGCTGCCCGGGCACTGGCGGGGCGAGACGCTCGGTTCCGGCACCGACATGTGGAAGTACTGGGACGACAAGCGGGCCGGTGTCATCGGCGACTGCGAGATGCAGGAACTGGAGAGCGGCCTGGCCCGCTCACCCGGCCACTGCATGACGATGGGCACGGCCTCCACGCTGACCGCCGCCGCCGAGGCCCTCGGCGTCACCGTCCCGGGCGCCTCCAGCATCCCGGCCATCGACTCCGGGCACGACCGGATGGCCGCCAGGGCCGGCATGACCGCCGTCGACCTGGTCCACAAGGACCGGAAGCTGAGCGACATCCTCACCGCCGACGCCTTCGAGGACGCGGTCACCACCGTCCTCGGACTCGGCGGGTCCACCAACGCCGTCATCCATCTGATCGCCATGGCCGGACGCGCCGGGGTGAAGCTCACCCTCGACGACTTCGACCGTGTCGCCCGCACCGTCCCGGTGCTGGCCAACGTCCGCCCCGGCGGACAGAAGTACCTGATGGAGGACTTCCACTTCGCGGGCGGACTGCCCGGCTTCCTCTCCCGCATCCCCGATCTGCTCCACCTGGACCGGCCCACCGTCTGCCACGACACCCTGCGCGAGCAGATCGCCGGCGCGCGGGTGCACGACGACGACGTCATCCGCACCCGCGACAACCCGGTCGCGGACGAGGGCGGAGTCGCCGTCCTGCGCGGCAACCTCTGCCCGGACGGCGCCGTCATCAAGCACATCGCCGCCGAACCGCACCTGCTGAAGCACACCGGTCGCGCCGTCGTCTTCGACGACTACAAGCAGATGCAGCGGACCATCGACGACCCCGCCCTGAACATCACCGCGGACAGCGTGCTGGTGCTGCGGGGCTCCGGCCCCAAGGGCGGCCCGGGCATGCCCGAGTACGGGATGCTGCCGCTCCCCGACCACCTGCTCAAGCAGGGTGTGCGGGACATGGTGCGGATCTCCGACGCCCGCATGAGCGGGACCAGTTACGGAGCGTGCGTGCTGCACGTCGCCCCCGAGTCCCACGTCGGCGGGCCGCTGGCCCTGGTGCGCACCGGCGACACGATCACCCTCGACGTCGACAGCCGCGTGCTCCATCTCCACGTCGACGACGAGGAGCTGAAGCGGCGCAGGGCACGGTGGACACCGCCGCCCGCCCGCCACGAACGCGGCTACGGCGCCCTCTACGACGACCAGATCACCCAGGCCGACACCGGCTGCGACTTCGAGTTCCTCGCCCGTCCGGGCACGGTCCAGGACCCCTACGCGGGCTGACCCGCCGGATCCGGGCGGGCTCCCGCACACCCGCGAAGAAAGCGCTTCCACACCAGAGCTCGACGGCTCACGCACCGCACAGCACGTACCGAGAAACGGAGAACAGTCATGGCCCAAGCCGCAGCCGTGGCGAAACCGCCCACGCCACCCCGGCGGCGCCGTGCCTCCGCCACGCCCCGCAGGCTCCCCTACCTGCTGATCGCGCCGGCCGCCCTGCTCATGCTGGGGTTCATCGCCTACCCGGTCCTCAGCGTCTTCTACTACAGCCTGCAGGACTACAACCCCACCAAGCCCTGGCGGAACGGCTTCGCGGGCTTCGGCAACTTCACCCGCATCTTCACCGAGGACCCGCTGTTCTGGGACACCCTCGTCTTCAGCGCCAAGTGGGTGTTCGTCGAGGTCGGCCTGCAACTGCTGTTCGGCCTCGCCCTCGCCCTCATCGTCAACCAGACCTTCGTCGGCCGGGCCCTCGGCCGCGCCCTGGTCTTCTCACCGTGGGCCGTCTCCGGCGTGCTGACCTCCGCGATCTGGGTGCTGCTCTACAACTCCCAGACCGGCATCACCCGTTACCTCGCGGACATGGGCATCGGCGACTACGGCGTCAGCTGGCTGTCCGACACGTCCACCGTCTTCCCGGCCGTGGTCGTCGCCGACCTGTGGCGCGGTGTCCCCTTCTTCGCCATCCTCATCCTCGCCGACCTCCAGTCCGTCTCCAGGGACCTGTACGAGGCCGCCGAGGTCGACGGGGCCAGCCGCTTCAAGCAGTTCCTCCACATCACCCTGCCCCACCTGAAGGACGCCATCATCCTGTCCACCCTGCTGCGCGCGGTGTGGGAGTTCAACAACGTCGACCTGCTCTACACGCTGACCGGCGGCGGACCGGCGGGCGAGACCACGACCCTGCCGCTCTACATCGCCAACACATCAGTGGACGCACACGACTTCGGCTACGCGTCGGCCCTGACGACGGTCGCCTTCGTGATCCTGCTCTTCTGCTCGATGGTCTACCTGCGGCTGAGCAAGTTCGGAGGCGAGAAGTGATCACCAAGGAAGCCACCGCGGCCGCCCCCGCGCCCCCGCGCACCGCCCCCGAGCCCCCGCGTCCGGCGAAGAGGCGCCGGGCCTGGGACGAGGCACCCCGCTGGCAGATCTACCTGCCGCTCGGCATCTACCTCGTCTTCACCCTCATCCCCTTCTACTGGATCCTGCTCTTCGCGCTCCGCCCCGCCGGCTCCACCTCGCTGGTGCCCTGGCCGATGACCACCGTCCACTTCGAGAAGGTCTGGACGGACCGCGGTTTCGGCACCTTCTTCTACAACAGCGTGCTGGTCGGCGTCGTCACCCTGCTCATGACGACCCTGGTCGCGCTGGCCGGCGGCTACGCGCTCGCCCGCTTCGACTTCAAGGTCAAGCGCGGGTTCATGCTGGCCCTGCTCTGCTCCCAGTTCGTGCCCGGCGCGCTGCTCCTGGTCCCGCTGTTCGAGATCTTCGCCGGCCTGCAGATGATCAACTCCCTGATCAGCGTCATCATCGCCGAGACGGTCTTCCAGCTCCCCCTGTCGATGATCCTGATCAGCAACTTCATCAAGAACGTGCCGTACTCCCTGGAGGAGGCCGCCTGGGTCGACGGCTGCAACCGGTTCAGGGCCTTCCGGGTGGTCGTCCTGCCGCTGCTGCGGCCCGGTCTGATCGCCGTCGGCTCCTTCGCCTTCGTCCACTCCTGGAACCACTTCCTGTTCGCCCTGATGTTCCTCAACAACCAGGAGAAGCAGACCATCCCGGTCGGCCTCAACACCCTGATGAGCGCGGACAGCGTCGACCTCGGCGCACTCGCCGCGGGCGGCATCATCGCGGCCGTCCCCGTGGTGATCGTGTTCGCCTTCATCCAGAAGTGGCTGATCACCGGGTTCAGCGCGGGGGCGGTGAAGGGATGACCGCGACCGGCCGGCGGCCGGCGTCCGCCCCGCCCCTCCCCGTCGTCCTCGCCGGTGCCCGCGGCCACGGCCGCTGGCACGTCGAGAACATCCGCCGGCTCCAGGAGAAGGGAGTCGTCACGCTGGCCGGCATCTGTGAGCTCACCCCGCTCACCGAGGACGAGTTCGGCGGGAAACTCCCCGAGCAGTCGTCCGACTTCGGGGCGCTCCTCGACTCCACCGGCGCCCGCGTCGCGGTCATCTGCACCCCGATCCCCACCCACACCGACCTCGCCCTCACCGCCGCCGCCCAGGGTGTGCACATCCTGCTGGAGAAGCCGCCGGCACCGTCGTACGCGGAGTTCCGGCGGATGGCCGACGGGGTCGCCGCGGCCGGTGTCGCCTGCCAGATCGGCTTCCAGTCGCTGGGCTCGCACGCCGTGCCCGCGATCCGCGGGCTGGTCGCCGAGGGCGCCGTCGGCCGGGTGGCCGGCATCGGCGGGGCCGGCGCCTGGGTGCGGCCCGAGGCGTACTTCCGGCGGGCACCCTGGGCGGGCCGGCGCCGGCTGAACGGCGTCGACGTGATCGACGGGGCGCTCACCAACCCCCTCGCCCACGCCGTCGCCACCGCCCTCGCCCTCGGCGACAGCACGCGCGCCGAGGACGTCGCCGGCATCGAGACCGAGCTGCTGCGCGCCAACGACATCGAGTCCGACGACACCTCCTGCGTACGCGTCACCACCACGCGGGGCGGTTCGGTCACCGTCGCCGTGACGCTGTGCGCGGAGCGGGCGGACGAGCCGTACGTCATGGTGCACGGCACCAGCGGCCGGATCACCTTCTGGTACAAGCAGGACCGCGTCCTGCTCCAGCGCGCCGGCCACGGCCCGGAGGAGACCCGGTACGGCCGCACCGACCTGCTGGAGAACCTCGTCGCCCACCTCACCGACGGCACGCCCCTGCTGGTCACCCCGGACGGGACGGGCGCCTTCATGCAGGTCGTCGAGGCGATCCGGAAGGCCCCCGACCCGGCCCCGCTGCCCGCGAGCGCCTGGCAGCGCGTCCCCGGCGAGGACCGCCGGGTCGTGCCGGGCATCGACGGCCTGGTCGCGGCGGCCGCCGACACCCTGTCCCTCTACTCCGAGCTGGGCGCCCCCTGGGCGCTGCCCGCCCACCACCTGCCGAAAGAGGTGAGCACCCGATGACCGGACACGACGTCGTGGTGCTGCGCGTCGCGGGCCGGCCCGTCGGCCGGTACGTCACCCGGCCCGAACTGCCGGCCCGGCTCTCCCCGCGACCGTACCTGCACCCCGTCACCACCCTGGGCGGCACGGCCGTCACCGAACTGAGCCCGGCCGACCACGCACACCACCTCGGCGTCGGTGTCGCCGTCCCCGACGTCGAGGGGTTCAACTTCTGGGGCGGACGCACCTACGTCCGCGATCAGGGACCCACCGAGCTGGACAACCACGGCTCCCAGCGGCACACCGCCTACCAGCTGCGCGACCCCGACGGGTTCGTCGAGGAGCTGCGCTGGACGGCCGAGCCCGGCGAACTGCTGCGCGAGCGCCGCACGGTCGCCGCCACCGGACTCACCGACACCGCCTGGGCGCTGGACCTCACCTTCTCCCTCACCAACACCACGCCCGGCCCGCTGTCCCTCGGCAGCCCCGCCACCAACGGCCGCCCGGGAGCCGCCTACGGGGGCTTCTTCTGGCGGGCCCGCAAGGAGGAGACGGCCCCGGACGTCTTCACCGCCCACGCCGAGGGCGTGGACGAGGTCCACGGCAGGACCGCCGACTGGATCGCCCTCGCCGGATCCACCTGGACCCTGGTCTTCGCCGGGGTCACCGCACCGACCCGGCAGGACCCCTGGTTCGTCCGCACCGCCGAGTACCCCGGCGTCGGCTCCTCCCTGGCCCACGACGCCCGGCTGCCCGTCCCGCCCGGGGAGACCGTGGTCCGCCGGATCGTCACCGTCGTCGCCGACGGCCGGCTCACCCGGGACGAGGCCGCGGCCCTGGTCCGCAAGGCGGTGACCGCGTGAGCGCCGACCCGACGGACACCACCTACCGCAACCCGGTCCTGAACGCCGACTGGTCCGACCCCGACGTGATCCGCGTCGGTGACGACTTCTACCTGACCGCCTCCAGCTTCGGCCGCGCCCCCGGACTGCCCCTGCTGCACTCCCGCGACCTGGTCAACTGGACCCTCGTCGGCCACGCACTCCAACGCCTCGAACCCGAAGCGGAGTTCACCACGCCCCGGCACGACTGCGGGGTCTGGGCGCCCGCCCTGCGCCACCACGACGACCGCTTCTGGATCTTCTGGGGCGACCCCGACCAGGGCGTCTTCCAGGTCAACGCCCCCGAGATCCGCGGTCCGTGGACCGAGCCGCTGCTGGTGAAGGCGGGCAAGGGCCTCATCGACCCCTGCCCGCTGTGGGACGACGAGACCGGCGAGGCGTACCTCGTGCACGGCTGGGCCAAGTCCCGCTCCGGTGTCAAGAACCGCCTCACCGGCCACCGGATGCACCCGCACGGCACCGAACTCCTCGACGAGGGCCGGGTGATCGTCGACGGCGACCGCCTCCCCGGCTGGTTCACCCTGGAAGGGCCCAAGCTCTACCGGCACGACGGCTGGTTCTGGATCCTCGCCCCGGCCGGGGGAGTGGAGACCGGCTGGCAGGGCGCCTTCCGCTCCCGCGCGTTCTTCGGCCCGTACGAGGAGAAGGTCGTCCTCGAACAGAAGGACACCGACGTCAACGGCCCCCACCAGGGCGGCTGGGTGCGCACCCCGTCCGGCGAGGACTGGTTCCTGCACTTCCAGCAGCGCGGCGCGTACGGACGGGTCGTGCACCTGCAGCCGATGCGCTGGGACGCCGGGGGCTGGCCGGTGCTCGGCGACGACGGCGCCCCCGTCGCCGAGCACCGCCGCCCGGACCTGCCCCCGCAGCCACCCGCCGCGCCCGCCACCGACGACGACTTCCCCGGCGGACGCCACGGCCGGCAGTGGCAGTGGACCGCCAACCCCAGGGACGGCTTCGCCACCCAGCACTCCGGCGACGGACTGCGGCTCACCTGCGTCCGCTCGGCCGACGCGCACGACCTGCGCAAACTGCCCAACGTCCTCACCCAGCGGCTGCCCGGCACCCCGTGCACCGTCGAGGTGGAGCTGCGGCTCGACAGCGAGGAACCTGGCGCCCGCGCGGGGCTCACGGTCCTCGGGGACGCCTACCGCTGGATCGGACTCCAGCGGGACACGGACGGCACGGTGCACCTGGTGCACCGGTTCGCCGAGACGGCCGCGGAGGGGGAACGGGACGCCGATCGTCCGCGGCCCGCTCCGGACGGCCGGGCACTGCTGCGCATCGACATCGACGACGGTGCGCGCTGCCGCTTCTCGTACGACACCGGGGACGGCCCGCGCCCCTCCGGTCAGGTCTTCGCCGCCACGCCATGGCGCTGGGTCGGTGCCCTGCTCGGTCTGGTCGCCCTGGCGCCCTCCGGCCAGGGACACGCCGGCACCGCCACGTTCACCCAGTTCAGGATCAGTATCCAGAAGAAGAGAGCCGACCAATGAAGATCAGCATTCTCGCACACAGCGCCGGAAGAGGCCGCCGCACCTCGGCCGCCGTCGCCCTCGGGGCCGTGCTCGCCCTGACCGCCACCGCCTGCGGGGACGACGGCAGCGGCGCGGGCGGCGACGGCGCCGAGGGCAGCGGCAAGGGCAAGATCGTCTTCTGGGACAACAACGGCGGTGTCCGTACCGACATCTGGAAGCAGATCATCGCCGACTTCGAGAAGGCCAACCCGGACATCGATGTCCAGTACGTCGGCATCGCCTCCACCGAGTACCAGTCCAAGGTCGACACCGCCATCCAGGCCGACGGCCTGCCGGACGTCGGCGGCATCAGCGCCTCGATGCTCGCGGGCTTCGCCGCGCAGGGCGCGCTCGACCCGCTGGACGACCGGCTGGAGGGGTCGTCCCTCAACGGCAAGCTCAACAAGGACCTGGTCGAGTCGCTGCGGGCGGCCGGCGGCGGTGACGACAAGCTGTACTCCGTGCCGACCTCCGCCAACAACGGTGTCCTCTACTACCGCACCGACCTGTTCGAGAAGGCGGGCCTGGAGGAGCCGACCACCTGGGAGCGGTTCTTCGAGGCGGCGGAGAAGCTCACCGACAAGGGCGGCAACAAGTTCGGGTACACCATCCGCGGCGGCTCCGGCTCCATCGCCCAGGCGCTGGACGCGATGTACGGGCAGTCCGGCATCACCTCGTTCTGGGACGCCACCGGCAAGAAGACGACGGTCAACGACCCGAAGAACGTCGAGGCGCTGGAGAAGTACGCGGCCCTGTTCAAGAAGGTCACCCCCGCCGCCGACCTCAACAACGACTTCACCAAGATGGTCGCGCAGTGGGACTCCGGCGAGATCGGCATGCTGAACCACAACCTGGGTTCGTACCAGGACCACGTGAAGGCGCTCGGTGCCGACAAGTTCCGGGGCATACCGCAGCCCGTCGGGCCCGACGGCAAGCGTGTGCAGGTCTCCAACCCGGTCGACGGCGTCGGCCTGTTCAAGAGCTCCAAGAACAAGGAGGCCGCCTGGAAGTTCATCGAGTTCGCCACCTCGGCGGAGTCCAGCTCCAAGTTCAACGAGTCGGCGGGGCAGGTGCCGGCGCACCTGGACGCGGCGAAGGCCGACTGGATCGCGAAGGCCGAGCCCACGAAGCTGGCGGCGGACGCGCTGACCGACGGGTCGACGACCATCGTGCAGCTGCCGTACTACCTGCCGGACTGGAACACCCTGTCCAAGGCGGAGAGCGAGCCGAACTTCCAGAAGGTGCTGCTCGGGGACATGAGCGCGAAGGACTTCCTGGACGGTCTGGCCGAGAAGCTGAACGAGGCCCAGGCCGAGTGGGACGAGCAGATGGGCTGACCGGCGCCCTCGCGGTGGGGCGGCCCGTGGTTCCCGGGCCGCGGGCCGCCCCACGGCCGGCCGGGCATCGCCCCGGCCCCGCGCCCCCGGGCACCGGTACAGCCCCGCCCCAGGCGGGTTCGTCCCCACTCAGTCGAAAGGGCCACCGGCGTGTCGCTCAGCCGCAGACAGGTGACGTCCGCTGCCGTCGCTTCCCTCCCCCTGGCGTTCGCCGCGACCGGCGCCGCCCATGCCGGTGGACGCCGGCACCGCACCCTCCACATCGCCGGTGACTCCACCGCGGCCCAGAAGTACGCCGACGCCGCCCCCGAGACGGGGTGGGGCACGGCGTTGCCGTTCCTCCTGCACCGGCATCTCGGCGTCGCCAACCACGCCGTGAACGGGCGGAGTTCGAAGAGCTTCGTCGACGAGGGTCGGCTGGGGCCGATCCTCGACGCGATCCGGCCCGGCGACCTCCTGCTCGTCCAGTTCGCGCACAACGACGAGAAGACCGCCGATCCCACCCGGTACACCGAGCCCTGGACGACGTACCAGGAGTACCTGCGGAGGTACCTCGACGGGGCGCGGGCCCGGGGTGCCCGGCCCGTGCTGGCCACCGCCGTGGAGCGGCGGCGGTTCGACGCGGACGGACGGGCCCTGCCCAGCCACGGGGAGTACCCGGCGGCGATGCGGGCGCTGGCCCGTCGGGAACGGGTCCCGCTGCTCGACGTCCAGGCGCTGTCGCTGGCGCTGTGGCAGGAGCTCGGGGCCGAGGAGACCAAGAAGTACTTCAACTGGACGGCGTCCGAGCAGGACAACACGCACTTCAATCCGCCGGGGGCCATCGCCGTGGCGCGGCTGGTCGCCCGGGAGCTGCTGCGCACCCGCGTGCTGGCACCGCGCGACGTGCGGCGGCTGGACGCGGAGATCCCTCCGGCGTGGATCACCTGGCCGGAACCCGTCGTGCAAGACCCCTGGACCACGTGAAAAGGAGAGCCGCACCATGAACGGAACTGCATGGCATGGGCATGGCATGGTGAGAGCCGCCTCGCTGGCCGGCTGCACCGCCCTCGTCCTGGCCCTGACCGGCACGGGCGCCCAGGCGCACTCCCCGTCGCACCACCACCGTGACCCCGCCCGGCAGACACTGGCCGCGGGCGACGGCTGGGCCTCCCACGGCACCGGCACCACCGGAGGCGCCGCCGCCGACCGCGAGCACGTGTACACCGTGCGCACCTGGGCCGAGTTCAAGGCGGCCCTGGCGAACGGCGGGGACGCCCCGAAGATCATCAAGGTGAAGGGGACCATCGACGCGGTCTCCGAGGGCTGCGAGGCGTTCGCCGCGCCCGGCTACGACTTCGACGCCTACCTGGAGGCGTACGCGCCGGAGACCTGGGGCCTGGAGCAGGACCTGAGCGCCGAGCCGGACGGCAGCCCGGAGGGGCTGCGCAGGGCCTCCGCCGCCGCCCAGGACACCGCCATCAAGGCGAACGTCCCCTCCAACACCACGATCATCGGTGTCGGCCGGAACGCCGGCCTCAAGGGCGCCAGCCTGCAGATCAAGGGCGTGGACAACGTCATCGTCCGCAACCTCACCCTGGAGAGCCCGCTCGACTGCTTCCCGCAGTGGGACCCGACCGACGGCGACAAGGGCAACTGGAACTCCGAGTACGACACCGCCGTCGTGTACGGCTCCACCCACGTCTGGCTGGACCACAACACGTTCACCGACGGCGAGCACCCCGACAGCGAGGCACCCACCCACTTCGGCATGCTCTACCAGCAGCACGACGGAGAGCTGGACATCGTCCGGGGCGCCGACCACGTCACCGCCTCCTGGAACGTCTTCACCGAGCACGACAAGACGATCCTCATCGGCAACAGCGACAGCGAGTCCACCGCCGCCGGCGACCGGGGCAAGCTGAAGGCGACCTTCCACCACAACCTGTTCTCCGGACTGGTCGAGCGCGCGCCGCGCGTCCGCTTCGGACAGGTCGACGTCTACAACAACCACTTCGTCGCCGAGGCCGGCTACTCCTACAGCTTCGGCATCGGCAAGGAGTCCCAGCTCGTCGCCGAGCACAACGCGTTCACCCTGGCGAAGGGCATCAGCCCGGCCAAGATCCTCAAGCGGTGGAACGACTCACCCCTCACCGCCCGGCACAACACCGTCAACGGCAAGCGGACCGACCTGATCGCCGCGCACAACGCGGAGCTCCCCGGCACCCCCCTGCGGTCCGGCGCCGGCTGGACGCCCACCCTGCGCACCGCGGTCCACCCCGCCCAGGCGGTCCCGGCCCTGGTCAAGCACGGCGCGGGGGCCGGCCGTCTCGGCTGACCCCGTCCCCAGCCGGCCGGTGCGGTCCGCCCCCACTGCGGCCCGCACCGGCCGCCGTCCAAGGAGTACCCGCATGCCCTCCTCCCCGTCCCGAAGGGACGTCCTGCTCACCGGCGCCACGGCCGCTGCCGCGCTCGCCCTGTCCGCCGCACCCGCGCAGGCGGGCCGCCGGCCGCGCGGCCCGTTCGGCCGCTACGGCTCACCCTCCGCCCGGCTCACCCCCGGCACCCTGTACGTCCACCCGCGCGGCGCCGGCGACTTCACCGGCGTCCAGTCCGCCGTCACCGCCGCGACCGGCACCGGACGCACCCTCGTCATCGCGCCCGGCGTCTACCGCGGGACCGTCTCCGTCGACGCCGACCGCACCGGCATGACCTGGATCGGCGCCTCGGAGGATCCCCACGACGTGGTGATCGTCCACGACAACGCGGCCGGCACGCCGAAGCCCGACGGCTCCGGCACCCTCGGCACCTCCGGCTCGGCCACCACCACCCTGCGCCCCGACGGCTTCACCGCCCGCTGGATCACCTTCGCCAACGACTGGCTGCGCACCGACCTGCCCGGCACCAGCGGCACCCAGGCCGTCGCCCTCAAGGTGCAGGGCGACCGCAGCGCCTTCACCCACTGCCGGTTCCTCGGCCACCAGGACACCCTGTACGCCGACTCGCTGTCTCCGGGCACCTTCGCCCGCCAGTACTTCGCCCACTGCTACGTCGAGGGCGACGTCGACTTCGTCTTCGGCCGTGCCACCGCCGTCTTCGAGCACTGCCACTTCCGCACCCTGATCCGCCCCGACCTCACGAGCGCCCCGTACGGCTTCGTCTTCGCGCCCTCCACCGCCGGCGCCAACCCGCACGGCTACCTGGTGACCAGGAGCAGGATCAGCAGCGAGGCCCCCGACGGCCACTACAAGCTGGCCCGCCCCTGGGTGCCCGGCTCCGACCCGAGGGCCCGCCCGATGCTCACCGTCCGGGAGACCCGGCTCGGCGCCGGCATCGACGCGGTCGCGCCGTACACCGACATGTCCAGCGGCCACCCCTGGCAGGAGCAGCGGTTCGCCGAGTACCGCAACACCGGCCCCGGCGCGGTGGTCACCGTGCCCGTCAACCGGCCCCAGCTGTCCCGGGCCGAGGCCGCCTCCCACACCCCGCAGACCTTCCTCGGCGACTGGAGGCCCCGCGGGTGACCTCCGTCCCGGGCCCGCCCGGCCTGCACCAGGCGCTCAAGGACGACCTGACCTTCCCGCTCGCCTGGGGCACCTCGCCCGTCCGCGACTTCGCCCAGTGGCGCCGGGCGGCCCGGGCCGTGGTCGAGGAACACCTGATCGTGCCGGAGCAGGACGCGGTCCCGTACGCGCCCGAGTACACCACCGGACCCGGGGCGGACGGCTACGGGCGGGAACTGGTGACGCTCTCGCTGACCCGTCACACCCGGGTGCGCGGCGCCCTGCTCACCCCGCACGGCACCGGCCCGTTCCCGGCCGTCCTGCTGCTGCACGACCACGGCTCCCGCTTCGACATCGGCAAGGAGAAGTGCGTCCGTCCCTGGTACGACGACACCCGGCTCGCCTCCGCCGAGGAGTGGGCCGGGCGGTACTACGGCGGACGCTTCACCGGCGACGAACTCGCCCGGCGCGGCCACGTCGTGCTCTGCCTGGACGGGCTCGGCTGGGGCGAGCGCGGGCCGCTCGCGTACGAACAGCAGCAGGCGCTGGCGAGCGACCTCTACCACCTCGGCTCCTCCCTCGCCGGACTCCACGCCCGGGAGGACCAGCGGGCCGCCGCCTTCCTCGCCGGGCTCGGCCGGGTGGACGCCCGCCGGGTCGCCGCCGTCGGTTTCTCCATGGGCGGCTACCGCGCCTGGCAGGCCGCGGCGCTCAGTGACCACGTCGCGGCGGCGGCGAGCGTGTGCTGGATGACCGGGCTCAAGGACATGATGGTGCCCGGCAACAACACCCTGCGCGGGCAGTCGGCGTTCCACATGCTCCACCCCGGACTCGCCCGCCACCTCGACATCCCCGACGTGGCGGCCCTCGCCGCACCGAAGCCGATGCTGTTCTTCCACGGCGCCCGCGACGCCCTGTTCCCCGCCGACGGCGTACGGGTCGCGTACGACAGGCTGCGCGCCGTCTGGCGCGCCTGCGACGCCGGGGAACGGCTGCGGCTGAAGACCTGGCCGCGGCACGGCCACGCCTTCGGCGCCGGGATGCAGGACGAGGTGTACGCCTGGCTGGCCTCCGTCCTGTGAAGGGACCGGGCCGGCGGGCGCGCGCGGGAACGCCCCCGCCGGTCGTCACCGGCGGGGGCGTCCGTCGGGCCGGCCGAGTGGGGGCTCGGTCACGGCCTCCGGTGCGCGTCCGAGGGGGGCTCGGACGGCGCGAACCGGCCCGGAGGGCCGGGCCGGCCGGTCACTCGTAGGTGACGTCCGCGGCCTTGAAGTCGCAGGTCTTGCCGTACGGGCCGACCGGCGACAGCTTCTTGGGCTCCTTGCCGGAGCTGTTGCCGGTGTAGCGGGCGCAGGTCTCGGTCTTCTTCTTGCCGTCGCCGTGGATGCGGACGTTGCGCAGGGTGGCCGTGTCCCCGTAGTTCTCGTTGACGCCGACGATCGACTTGCCGGGCGCGACCACGTCGATGTCGTTCAGCACGATCGTGCGCTTGTACTGCTTCTTGCAGTTGCCGCAGGAGCGCACCAGCTTGCCGAAGTCCTCGACCCGGAAGCCGGTCACGGTGAGCGTGCCGGCGCCGTTGAACTGCAGCACCTTGTCGTCGGCCTTCTTCGCCCCGCCGCCGATCACCTTGTACTGCGCCGACGACGACGTGCCCTTGAAGCTGGCCGCGTCCTCGCCGACGTCCAGCCACCACACGTTCTGCAGGGTGCAACTGCCCTTGCAGTGCACGCCGTCGGCGGCGGGCGTGCCGATGATGACGTTCTTCAGCGTGGCACCGTCGGCCAGCTCGAAGACGGGGTCCTGGCCCTCGTCCTGGCTGTCGCCGCCCAGGGCGCCGGTGCCGTAGAACTTCTTCATGCCGCCGTCGTAGACACCGGAGACCGGAACGGTCTTCGACACCGGCTTGCTGCCGGTGTCGGACGGCCAGGACGAGGAGGCGGCGCCCGCGGTCGACAGCATCGACGTGGTGACGATCGCCGCACCCGTGATGCCGAGCGCGGACATCCCGGCGATCAGGGCCCGCCGCCCGGTGGTGCGGCGGCGGTGGGAGGCGCGCTGTTCGGCTCGTGCAGTCATGCCCGATTCCTTGCGTAAGAGAGTTGGTACGTCTCCTGGTCGCCACCGCCACCGGAAGGGTTGCCGCGTCCGGCGAACTTTTTTCTACGAACTTCCGCCGTCCGCCTCGTCCTTGTCGCGCTGGGCCGCGAAGTCGCCGCCGACCGCGTGCTGTCCGGCCCCGGCACCGGCCTCGGCCGTGTACCGGTCGCCCCCGGCGTCCCGGCCACCGCGTTCGTGGTTGTACTGGCCCGCGAACACCCACTCGCCCGCCGGGACGGTACGCCCCTTCTTCAGCGTCCAGGTGTAGAGGAGGAAGCCGTCCCGCTCGTCCACCGCGAGGTCGAAGTCGTCCTCGGGCAGGGAACGCCAGGCGCCCGTGGAGGACACCCCGCCGGTCTGCTGGATCCGCAGTTCCACGGTGAGCGCGGTCAGCGCGGTCCTCGTCCTCAGCGTCACATTGCTCTGCGCCCAGAACTCGTTGCTGTGCGGGTCCACCGAACCGTCCGACCACAAGGGACCGTCCTCGACCCCGGCCGGCGGCCGGGACGGTGCGGCGGACGAACTCGGCTTCCGGGAGGGAGCGGTGGCCGTGTCCCCGGGCGTGTCCGGGGCGTCCGGCGAGGGGTTCACCGGCGGCTCGGGCGGCCTGCTCGTCGCCTCCGGGGACGGTGTGGGCGTCGGCGAGACGGCCACCTGCCGCTGTGGTGTCCCCTCGTCCTTCACCGCCGACGCCACCGCGTAACCTCCGACCGCCAGCACCCCGGCCACCGCGGCCGTCGCGCTCGCCACCCGCACCCAGCCGAACAGCGGCGGACGGGCGGCCCGATGTTCCGGGCGGGCGGGGCCGGCCATGCCGCGCTCCACCCGCGCCAGCATGCGCTCCCGGTCCGGCTGGTGCGACCCGGCCGCCTCCCGCAGCCGGGCGCGCAGCTCCTCGTGCACGTCCCGCCGCATCATCGGTCCCCTCCCGCGGCCTCGTCGGCCCGCGCGGTCGCCGCCACCGCCGCCTGAACCCGCCGCGGTACCTCCTGCGTGCCCAGCAGCCGCTGCAGTTCGGTCATCCCCTTCGAGGTCTGGCTCTTCACCGTACCCACCGAGATGCCCAGAGCCAGCGCGGTGTCCTTCTCCGAGAGGTCGAAGGCGTGCCGCAGCACCACGCACGCCCGCTTGCGGAACGGCAGCCGGCGCAGCGCCTCCTGCACGTCCACCACGCCCGGCACATCGGGATTCTCGGCGCGTTCCTCCCGCGGCGACCAGAACAGCGCGACCCTCCGCCGCTCGCGCACCGCGCTGCGGATCCGGGTGCGGGCCAGATTCGCCACCACGCCCCGGGCGTACGCGACCGGATGGTCGGCCGCGCGCACCCGGTCCCAGCGGTGCCACAACGCCAGCAGCGCGTCCGCGGCCAGGTCGTCGGCGATGTCCGCGTCACCCGTCAGCAGATGGGCCAGCCGGGACAGTTCGGCGTAGTGGCGTTCGAAGAACGCGTGGAACTCCGCCGCGGCGGTGTCGTCGACGACGGCGCCCACGGGCGACCTCCCCTCGCACAGCGTGAAGTCCGGAGCGTAGCAGCGCTCTTCGCTCACCTGTGCGGAGGGTCGAACGGCGTCCGGTCCGCCGGTCCGCCGAGCGCGCCGTGCGCGCGGTGACGGGGCCGCCCCCGGGGGGATGGGGGCGGCCCCGTCCGTACAGACGTACCGGCGGCGGGAAAGGTTCAGTCCCGCAGGGCCGCCTTCATCGTGGCCCTGGCGACCGGGGCCGCCGGACCGTTGCCGGGGCGTACGGCGTCCTGCTGTTGTTCTCGCCGTGCCGCGCGGTACCGGTCCTGCCGCCCACGGTGGCGCCGGAGATCCGCGCGTTCGACCCCGGACCGGCCGGGTCAGCCGTCCAGGGCGAGCACCAGCTCCTCGATCTCCCCGCCCCGCCCCGGCGCGTACGCCGTGGCCCGCCCGGAGACCTCGAAGCCGCAGCGCCGCAGCACCCGCAGCGACGCCTGGTTGTCGGCGGCCACCCGCGCGTACAGCGGGCGTTCGTCCACCTCGGCCAGCAGGGCGCGCAGCGCGGCCGTGGCGATGCCCTTGCCCCAGTGCGCGCGGTCGACCCAGTACGTCACCTCGCGCTCGCCCGCCTCCCCGTAGACGGCCGCGTTGCCGACCACGTCGCCGTCGCCGAGCACGGTGCGCGCCACGATCTCCGGCGAGCTGCGGATGCGGGCCCAGTGGGCGTCGAAGCGGTCCCGGTCGGCCGGGTCCTCGGGTGTGAAGGCGGCCATGCGCAGCGCCTCCGGGTCGTTCAGCTGGCGGTAGAAGACCGGCAGATCGCTGTCGTGCACCGGCCGCAGGGCGATGTCCACGGTTCAGAGCCTCCGGGTGGCCAGGGTCAGCCGGTCGCGGGCGTCGAACAGGGCGTCCTTGACCATCTGTTCGTGTGCGGGGGTGAGCCGGGCCACCGGCACCGAGCAGCTGATCGCGTCCCGCGCGGGCGTACGGTACGGGATCGCCACGCCGAAGCAGCGCAGCCCCAGCGTGTTCTCCTCGCGGTCCACGGCGAAGCCCTGCTCCCGCACCTGGTGCAGTTCCTCGATGAGCTTCTCCCGGTCGGTGATGGTGTGCTCGGTCAGGGCCGGCAGCGTCTCCGGGAGCATCTTGCGCACCTGTTCGTCGGAGTACGTGCTCAGCAGCGCCTTGCCCAGCGACGTGGAGTGCGCGGGCAGCCGGCGGCCGACCCGGGTGAAGGGGCGCAGGTAGTGCTGCGACTGGCGGGTGGCGAGGTAGACGACGTTGGTGCCGTCGAGCCGGGCGAGGTGGATGGTCTCGGTGGTGTCGTCCGAGAGCCGGTCCAGGGTGGGCCGGGCGGCCGCGACGACCTCGTCGCCGTCGATGTACGACGTGCCCACCAGCAGGGCGCGCACGCCGATGCCGTACCGCGTGCCCGTCGCGTCCGTCTCCACCCAGCCGAGCTCCACGAGCGTGCGGAGCAGCATGTAGAGGCTCGACTTGGGGTAGCCCACGGCCTCCTGGACCGCGGCCAGGGAGTGCATGCCGGGGCGCCCGGCGAAGTATTCGAGCAGTTCAACGGTCCGCACCGCGGACTTGACCTGCGACCCGCCGCCTGTCTCGCCAGCCGACATCGCCCTTGACCCCTTCGTTCGCCGGGAAATAGTCTCCGAAGCGCATTCATCTACAGAGACAGCGTTCAGCATATCGAACACCGCTGAGGGATGACGCACATACGGCGGCATCGCACGCGGCGATCAAGTGGAGGGACCCCGGTGGCAGCAGCACCAGTCTGGAGTGTCGACCCCCGAACCGGGAAGCAGCGCGAACAGGTTGCGGTGGAGGCCACAGCCCAGGAGGTGGACACCGCCGTCCGCGCCGCGCACGACGCGCGCGGCGCGCTGACGGACCGCGGTGTCCGCGCGGCCTTCCTGCGCACCGCCGCCGACGAGCTCGAGGCGGCCCGCGACCGGCTCGTCGAGGCCGCCGACGCGGAGACCGCGCTCGGCCCGGCCCGGCTCACCGGCGAACTCGCCCGCACCTGCTACCAGCTGCGGGCCTTCGCCCGCATCGTCGACGAGGGCGCCTTCCTCGACGTCGTCATCGACCACCCCGACGACACCGCCACCCCGCCCGTGCCGGACCTGCGCCGCTACAAGATCCCGCTGGGTGTCGTCGCCGTCTACTCGGCGTCCAACTTCCCCTTCGCGTTCTCCGTGGCCGGCGGCGACACCGCGAGCGCGCTCGCGGCCGGCTGCCCGGTCGTCGTCAAGGCCCACCCCGACCACCCGGCCCTGTCCGAGCTGGTCGCCGCGGTGCTGCGCCGGGCCGCCGCCCGGCACGACATCCCCGGCGGCGTCCTCGGCCTGGTGCACGGCTTCGAGGCCGGCATCGCCCTGATCGAGCACCCGCTGGTCGCGGCCGCCGGCTTCACCGGCTCCGTCCGTGGCGGGCGCGCCCTCTTCGACGCGGCCGCCGCCCGGCCCGTACCGATCCCCTTCCACGGTGAACTGGGCTCCCTGAACCCGGTCGTCGTCACCGAGGCCGCCGCCGCCGAGCGCGGCGAGGCCATCGGCGCCGGGCTCGCCGGCTCGATGACGCTCGGCGTCGGCCAGTTCTGCGTCAAGCCCGGCCTGGTCCTCGCCCCCGCCGGACCGTCCGGCGACGCGCTGCTGAAGTCCCTGACGGAGGCGGTCAGCGACACCGAGGCGGGCGTCCTGCTCGATCACCGCATGCGCGACAACTTCGTCGCCGGCGTCGCCGAGCGCACCGGACTGCCCGACGTGGAGTCCCCGGTGACCCCGGGCGCCGGCGGCGAGCACACCGTCAGCGCGGGCTTCCTCACCGTCCCCGCGAGCCGGCTGGCCGAGGAGGGCGCGCACGACCTGCTCCTGGAGGAGTGCTTCGGCCCGGTCACCGTGGTGGCCCGCTACGAGGACGACGACGAGGTGCGCGGTGTGCTGTCCCGGCTGCCGGGCAACCTCACGGCGACGGTCCAGCTGTCCGCCGCCGAGGCGGCCGGCGAGGGCCGCGGGGCCGAACTGGTGCGGGACCTGACACCGCTCGCGGGACGCGTCCTGGTGAACGGCTGGCCGACGGGCGTCGCGGTCGCCCCGGCACAGCACCACGGCGGCCCCTACCCGGCGACCACCTCCACCTCCACGTCGGTGGGCGGCACCGCCATCGAGCGCTGGCTGCGGCCGGTCGTCTACCAGGGCACCCCCGAGGCGCTGCTGCCCGCGGAGCTCAGGGACGACAACCCCCTGGGACTGCCCCGGAGGTTCAACGGCGGCCTGGAGCGCTGAGGACGCTCACCCCGCGGTCGGCTCCAGGCCCGCGTCCCGGGCCAGGAGCGCCGCCTGCACCCGGTTGTCGCAGTCGAGCTTGGTCAGGATGCGGCTGACGTACGTCTTCACCGTGGCCTCGCTCATGTGCAGCCGCGCGCCGGCGTCCGCGTTGGACAGGCCCTCGCCGAGCAGGGCCAGCACCTCGCGTTCGCGCCCGGTCAGGCCCGCCAGGCGCCGCCGCGCCTCCTCGCCGCGCACGGTGGCGGCGGGGGAGGCGAGGGTGTCCACCACGTGCCGGGTGGCGGCCGGCGACAGATAGGCGTTGCCGGCCGCTGCCGCGCGGACCGCGTGGATCAGTTCCTGCGGCGCGGAGTCCTTCAGCAGGAAGCCCGCGCTGCCGTGGCCGAGCGCCCGCAGGACGTTGTCGCGTTCCCCGAACGTGGTCAGGATCAGCACCCGTACCGACGGCACGCAGCGGGCCATCTCGGCCAGCGCGGTCAGACCGTCCATCTCGGGCATCTGGATGTCCAGCAGGGCCACGTCGACCGCGGTGCGGCGCGCGGTCTCCACCGCCTCCCGGCCGTCGCGGGCCTCGGCGACGACATCGATGTCCTCGGCGGAGGTCAGGATCATCCTGATGCCGGCCCTGATGAGCGGCTCGTCGTCGGCGACGAGAACCCGGATCACACGGCCTCCTGCGCGGGGTCGGTAGGACAAGATGACGGAGCCCGCCCATCATGCCCGATCCCGCCCCCCGTGCGGACGCGTACCGCGGGCTCATATCTCGTGCGGATAGGACTCCTTGGAGGACAGCTTCCCGTCGGTGAAGCAGAACCGGTAGACGATGTCCTCCTCGTCGTCCACGAAGTGCTCGCAGGTCGCGTCCTCCGGCAGCGGCGGGCCGTCCTTCTCCACGCCGTCGGTGAGCAGCGAGTCGCCTTCCGGGAACTTCTCGCGGAGGTCCGCCTCGGCGTCCCCGACCCGGGCCGACTCGTAGACGCCGGCCGGGATGACGCCCGCCTCCACTTCGTCCAGCAGTTTCGACACCCCCCACACCAGCAGGCCGACGATGCCCGTGACGATGACGACGGCGACGAGGGAACACCCCAGGGTGACGTTCTTCCTGCTGCTCATGATGGCGGCGAACTCCTTCTGCGGATCGGGCCGGTGGTCGGTGCCGGCACCACCCTCGCCCGCCGCGGCCCCACCGGTCCGCCCCCGGAAGTCGTCGTCCGCGACGACGGAAGTCGCGCCCCGCGGACGGGACGCCGTGCCGCCGTCGCCGTAGGGCAGCACACCGGCGAGCCGGAAACCCCCGTCGGGGGTGGGCCCGGTGTGCACCATGCCGCCGACCAGCCGGGCCCGCTCGCCGAGGCCCGCCAGGCCCTGGCCGCCGCTGACCGGGGGCGGACCCGCGGGTGTCCCGGCGGGGACCGGCCCGTTGGCCACCTCGACGAGGAGGCTGTCCGGCTCGTAGCGCAGGGACACGGTGATCGGGGCGCCCGGCGCGTGCTTGTGCGCGTTGGTCAGGCCCTCCTGGGCGATGCGGTACACCGCGTGGTCGGCGGCGGGCGCGAGGGGCCGTTCGGTGCCCGAGCGGCACAGCTCCACCGCCGTGCCCGCGGCCCGCGACGACTCCACCAGCCGGTCGACGGAGGCCGCCACCCGGGCCGACGGGGACCCGGCGTCGTCCTGGGGCGTCCGTGCGGCGTCCGCCACGCCGTCCCGCAGGATGCCCACCGCCTCCCGCAGCTCCCGCATCGCCGTCCTGGAGGCCTCCCGGAGGATGCCCACCCCTTCCCGCTGCCGGTCGCCCAGTTCCGGGTCCACCTCCAGCGCGCCGGTGTGCACGGCGATCAGGGCGAGCTGGTGCCCGAGGCTGTCGTGCATGTCCTGGGCGATGCGCTGCCGTTCCAGCAACCGGGCCTGGTGCGCCACCATCGTCTGCTCGCGCACCAGTTGGGCGTTGTGCCGCTGCAGCGCGTCCAGCAGGTCGTGACGCTGGGCGCGGTACCGGGAGGCGAGTCCCGGCACGACCGCGAGGACCAGGAACGGGCTGGCGCCCAGCACGGCCGTCATCAGCAGCGACAGGCCGAGCTCCTCGCCGGCCGTGCTGCCGAGACTCGCGGCGAAGAAGAGCACCAGCCCGGCGGCGTACGCGGCCAGCGCGCGCCACGGGCTCTTGACACGGCTGCCCGCCGACCAGCTCGCGTAGATCAGCAGGGGCACCGTGCCGGCGACCGCCCCGGCCAGCGCGGAGGAGATCATCAGCACTGTCGCGGGCAGCGCGCGGCGGCCCAGCGACAGCACGGCGACGGCCAGGGCGAGGCCCGCGGCCCGCGCAGGGGAGCCCGACTCCGTCGCCTGGAGCAGCCCCGCGAGCCCGGAGAGCACCAGGGCGAGGACGGCCTCCCCGACGACGCGCCCGCGGGACCAGGGGGAGGCGGCGGCGATCCGGGAACGGAGCGGCAGCTCGGCGCGGGGTGTATCGGCTACGTCCACGCGCAGACCATAGAGGCCCCCACCCGGGTGCCCGCATCCCCCCTTCGGCGCGCTGCCGCACGACGAAAGTGAACACACCCCGCCGCCACCGCCTCTTGTCCTCTTTGGTCGTCGGAGGCGTCGACTTACGGAGACTCCCCCCGGCCCGGGGCGCGGGACGACGATGGCCCCGCCGGACGCGAGCGGGAGGCGACGGCAGGCACGGGCCGGACCGGCCCGACGATGCGAGGGAGCGCGGCAGTGAACAGCACACCGGGGCAGGGACACGGCCGGTTCACCGTACGGCAGAGGACCACCCTCATGGTCAACCGGTACGTCGTGACCGAGACGCTGTCCGACGGCTCCGACGGCAGGGTCCTCGCCTTCGCCGAGCAGAAGCGGATGACGCTCAGGGAACAGATGACCTTCCACACCGACGAGTCCGGGCGGAAGGTCCTGTTCACCGCCACCGCGCGCCAGGTCGTCGACCTCGGCGCGGTCTACGACGTGAGCGACGCGGACGGCCGGCCCATCGGCACGTTCCGCAAGAGGTTCGCCGCCTCCCTGCTGCGTGCGACGTGGGAGCTCGACCAGCCCGGCTCGCTCGCCGCCGTCGGGCGCGAACGCAACCGGTTCGTGGCCGTGGCCCGCCGCCTGTGGGACCTGCTGCCGCTCGACCTCGTGCCGTTCATGTGGCCGTACCACTTCGACTTCGTCTCGGACGGCGGGCCGGTGATGAGGGTGGACAAGAAGTTCGGGCTGCGCGACCGCTACGCCGTCGACGTGTCCTCGCCCGCCCTCGACCCGCGCCTCGCCATCGCCCAGGCCGTGGCCCTGGACGCCCTGCAGTCCCGCTGACCTCGGGCGCCACCCCTCGGGCCCGGTGGCGGGCCGCGCCTGGGAGACTTCCGCCATGGACCTGAAAATCGCCGAACTCCCCTTTCCCTTGCGCACCTACGGACCCGACGGCTCCTGGTCGTACGAGGACGGTGTCCTCACCGGGTGGGCCGGGGCGCGGCAGGACCGTTTCGTCCCGCCGACCGGCGAGGCCCTGGACCCGGCCGCGGACGCGCCGCGGCTGCTGGGCGCCCCCGAGGGCGACTTCCAGCTGATCGCGCGGGTCACGGTCGGCTTCGCCGGCACCTTCGACGCCGGGGTGCTGTACGTCCACGTCGGCGAGCGGGCCTGGGCCAAGCTCTGCCTGGAGTACTCCCCGGACGTGCCCACCGTCTGCACCGTGGTCACCCGGGGCCACTCGGACGACGCCAACTCCTTCACCGTCGACGGCAGTTCCGTCTGGCTCCGGGTGAGCCGCACCGGCCGTGCCTTCGCCTTCCACGCGTCCCGCGACGGCGAGCGGTGGACCTTCGTCCGGTTCTTCACCCTCGGCGAGGAGAAGGAGACCGGCGCCGCCCTGGTCGGCTTCATGACGCAGTCACCGATGGGGGAGGGCTGCGTGGTGACCTACGACCACCTCGAGTACCGGCCGCACTGGCCGCGCGATCTGCGGGACGGCAGCTGAGGGGGGAATGAAACCGGCTGCTTGAAGGTTCATCCAGTTGCGAGGGGGCCCCGGCACCCGCGCGACCCGCACCCGTACCAGTACCCGCACGACCCTGGAGAGAGCCGACTCATGCGCGTCGAGATCTGGAGCGACATCGCCTGCCCCTGGTGTTATGTCGGAAAGGCCCGTTTCGAGAAGGCGCTGGCCTCCTTCCCGCACCGTGAGCAGGTCGAGGTGGTGCACCGCTCCTTCGAACTCGACCCGGGCCGTGCCAAGGGCGACATCCAGCCGGTGATCACCATGCTGACCGGGAAGTACGGCATGAGCGAGGCGCAGGCCCAGGCCGGCGAGGACAACCTGGGCGCCCAGGCCGCCGCCGAGGGCCTGCCCTACCGCACCCGGGGCCGCGACCACGGCAACACCTTCGACATGCACCGGCTGCTGCACTTCGCCCGCGAGCGGGGACGCCAGGTGGAGCTGCTCGACCGGTTCTACACGGCGAACTTCGCCGAGGAGCGGTCCGTCTTCGGCGACGACGAACGGCTCGTCGAGCTGGCCGGCGAGGCCGGCCTCGACACCGACGCCGTACGCGAGGTCCTCGCCGACCCCGAGGCCTACGCCGACGAGGTCCGCGCCGACGCACGCGAGGCCGCGGAGCTCGGCGCGAACGGTGTGCCGTTCTTCGTCCTCGACCGCACGTACGGCGTCTCCGGCGCCCAGCCCGCCGAGGTCTTCACCCAGGCGCTCACCCGGGCCTGGGGCGAGCGGCCGCCGCTGCGGACGGTCGGCGGCGACAGCGATGCCCAGGCGTGCGGCCCGGACGGATGCGCGGTGCCGCAGAAGTAGAACGATCCAGGTCAGGGCGCATGCGTAAGCGTTCCTTCGCGGTAGCGCGCACCATCCGCCCATGGACGGGGAGATCACGGGGCCGCACAGTGGATCCATGGAGACCCTGGAGAACCTCGTCCGTGCCGAGTTCGCCCCGAAGACGACCTACCTGAACACCGCGAGCAACGCCCTCCTGCCGGCCCGTACGGTGACCGCGCTGGAGCACGCCGCGCGGCTGCGCGTGGAGGGCCGTCCGCTGGACTCCCTGAACGCCGACGTCGAGGCCGGCCGGGCCGCCTACGCCCGGCTGGCGGGCGTCCCGGCCGAGCGTGTCGCGGCCGGTGCCACGGCCGCCCTGTACACCTCGCTGGTCGCGGCCTCGCTGCCGCCGGGCGCCGAAGTCCTCACCGCGGAGGACGACTTCACCTCCGTGCTCAACGCCTTCCACACCCGTGGTGACCTCAAGGTGCGGGCCGTGCCGCTGGAGCGGATCGCCGACTCCGTACGGCCGGGCACGGCACTGGTGGCGGTCAGCGCGGTCCAGTCCGCCGACGGCCGGATCGCCGACCTGACGGCGCTGTGCGAGGCGGCCCGGACGCACGGGGCGCGCACCTACGTCGACTTCTCCCAGGCGGCCGGCTGGCTGCCCATGGAGGCCGGCGCCTTCGACTACTCCGTCTCCATCACCTACAAGTGGCTGCTCGGGCCGCACGGTGCGGCCTTCCTCGTCGTGCCCGAGGACCTCGGCGATCTGCCGCCGTTCCAGGCGAGCCACGTGGGCGCGGAGCACCCCTGGGCCATCTGCTACGGTCCGGTCACCGAACTCGCCCGCTCGGCCCGGCGGTTCGACTCCAGCCCGGCCCTGTTCACCTACGCGGGCCTGCGGGCCTCCCTCGAACTCGTCGAGGAGGTCGGCGTGGACGCGATCCGCGCCCACGACCTGGACCTCGCCGGGCGCTTCCGCGCCGGCCTCGCGACCCTGGGCCACACGCCCGTGTCCGCGCCCGGTTCACCGATCGTGTCCGTGCCCGGACTCGGCCACCGTCAGTCCGCCCTGGCGGCCGCCGGCGTCCAGGTGTCCGACCGCGCGGGCCACCTGCGGGCGTCCTTCCACCTGTACAACACGGCCGACGACGTGGACCGGCTGCTCGACGCCCTGTCCGGCTGACCCTCCCGCCGGGCACACGGCAGCGGGCCGGTGCCTCCCTGTCCCACACGAGGAGGCCCCGGCCCGCGGTCCGGGCGGTGTGTCCACCGCACCGGCACGGCGGCTACCGCACCGGCGTGAAGTCCCGCGCCCCGATGAACTCGGGCCGCCTGATCGGTGCCGCGAACGGCTCGACCGCCGTGTTCTCGACGCTGTTGAACACGATGAACACGTTGCTGCGCGGGAACGGCGTGATGTTGTCGCCGGAGCCGTGCATGGCGTTGCAGTCGAACCAGGTCGCCGAGCCGGCCCTGCCGGTGAACAGCCTGATGCCGTGCTCCGACGCCATCCGGGTCAGCGCCTCGTCGGACGGGGTCCCCGCGTCCTGCATCTGCAGGGACTTCTTGTAGTTGTCCTTCGGCGTGGCCCCGGCGCACCCGAGGAACGTCTTGTGCGACCCCGGCATGATCATGAGACCGCCGTTGGTGTCGTAGTTCTCGGTGAGCGCGATCGAGACCGATATCGTGCGCATGTTCGGCAGGCCGTCCTCGGCGTGCCAGGTCTCGAAGTCCGAGTGCCAGTAGAAGCCACTGGCCCCGAAGCCCGGCTTGACGTTGATCCGCGACTGGTGGACGTAGACGTCCGAACCGAGGATCTGCCGGGCCCGCCCGACGACCCGCTCGTCACGCACCAGGTTCGCGAAGACCTCGCTGATCCTGTGCACCTCGAAGACGGACCGGATCTCCTTGGACTGCGGCTCCACGATCGACCGCTCGTCCGCGCGGATGTCCGGGTCGTTGACCAGCCGCTCCAGCTCGCGCCGGTACACGGCCACCTCGTCGGGACCGATCAGCTGGTCGATGGCGAGGAAGCCGTCGCGGTCCAGCGCCTGCAGGTCACCGGCCGACACGGGCCCGGGGGTGTCCGGGGAACCCCAGACGACCGGGTCCTGCCGGGGGGTGGCCACCTCGGTGGCGCCGCGCGTGGGATAGAGGTCGGTGACGTTCGTGGTCGTGGTCACGGTGACTCACACCTCCTCGGTGAGCAGCGGGTATACGCCGTTCTCGTCGTGGTCCTCCCGTCCGGTGACGGGCGGGTTGAAGACACAGATGCAGTGGAAGTCCTCCTTGACCTTGAGCGTGTGCCGCTCGTGGCCGTTGAGGAGGTACATGGTGCCGGGGGTGATGTGGTACGTCTCCCCGGTCTCGCGGTCGGTCAGCTCGGCGTCGCCCTTGGTGCAGACGACGGCCTCGATGTGGTTCGCGTACCACATCGACGTCTCCGTACCCGCGTAGAGGATCGTCTCGTGCAGGGAGAAGCCGACCTTCTCCTTGGCGAGGACGATGCGCTTGCTCTCCCAGGTGCCGGACGCGGACTTCACGTGCCGGTCGGTGCCTTCGAGCTCCTTGAACGAACGGACGATCACGGTGTTGCGATGCCTCCTCGGCTGGGATGTGTCTTTCAGGCGGTTTCCCGGACGGCGCGGGCGAGGGTGGTGAGGCCCTCGTCCAGGTCGTCCGAGGTGATGGTCAGGGACGGGAGCAGCTTGACGACCTCGCTCTCCGGGCCGGACGTCTCGATCAGCAGCCCGAGTTCGAAGGCGCGCTTGGCGATGCGGCCCGCGCGCTCCTTGTCGTGGAACTCCAGTCCCCACACCAGGCCGCGGCCGCGGTACTCCTTGACGTCGGCGAGGTTCTCCTCGGTGATGGCGATCAGCGCCTGCTCGACCTGCTCGCCGCGCGAACGGGTCTGCTTCTCCATCGCGGAGCCGTCCGCCCAGTACGCCTCCAGGGCCGCGGTGGCCGTGACGAAGGCGGGGTTGTTGCCGCGGAAGGTGCCGTTGTGCTCGCCCGGCTCCCAGACGTCGAGTTCGGGCTTGAACAGGGTGAGCGCCATCGGCAGCCCGTAGCCGCTGATCGACTTGGACACGGTGACGATGTCGGGCGTGATGCCGGCCTCCTCGAAGGAGAAGAAGGCACCGGTGCGGCCGCAGCCCATCTGGATGTCGTCGACGATGAGCAGCATGTCCTGGCGCTCGCACAGGGCGGCCAGGGCGCGCAGCCACTCGGGCCGGGCGACGTTGATGCCGCCCTCGCCCTGCACCGTCTCGACGATCACGGCGGCGGGCTTGTTGAGGCCGGAGCCCTGGTCCTCCAGGAGCCGCTCGAACCAGAGGAAGTCCTCGACCTTGCCGTCGAAGTAGTTGTCGAACGGCATCGGCGTGCCGTGCACCAGCGGGACGCCGGCGCCGGCCCGCTTGAAGGCGTTGCCGGTCACGGCGAGCGAGCCCAGCGACATGCCGTGGAAGGCGTTGGTGAACGACACGATCGCCTCGCGTCCCTTCACCTTCCGCGCCAGCTTCAGCGCGGACTCCACGGCGTTGGTGCCCGTCGGGCCCGGGAACATGACCTTGTACGGCAGGTCGCGCGGGCGCAGGATGTAGTTCTGGAAGGACTCCAGGAAGGCGCGCTTGGCCGTCGTCGACATGTCGAGGCCGTGCGTGACGCCGTCCCGCTCCAGGTAGTCGATCAGCGCCCGTTTCAGGACGGGGTTGTTGTGCCCGTAGTTGAGTGAGCCGGCTCCGGCGAAGAAGTCGAGGTACTCGTGGCCGTCCTCGTCGTACATGCGGCTGCCGTGCGCACGGTCGAAGACGGTGGGCCAGCCGCGGCAGTAGCTGCGTACCTCGGACTCGAGGGTCTCGAAGACGCTGAGGTCGGGCTGGGTGATGGTCACGGCAAATCGCTCCTCGGTGGCGTGGGAAGTCAGAGGGAGTCGGAAGATCAGGGGGGTCGGGCCGGGCGGGCCGGTCAGAGTGCGAACGGCCCGATGCGGTACAGGACCTCGGGGTCGTGCGGTCCGTCGGGGAAGTGGCCGGCGTCGAACAGCACCTCGCGCTCCAGCAGGGCGTCGTGGCGCTCCGCGAACGCGGTGAACAGGCGCTCGGACGCGGTGTTGCCCGGCGTGATGGTGGTCTCCACGGTGTCCACCCCGTGCTCGGCCGCGGTCCGGGCGGCCAGACCGTCGAGCAGGGCGGCGGCCAGACCGCGGCCGCGGTGGGACGCGTCGACCGCGACCTGCCAGACCAGCAGGGTGCGCGGGCTGTCCGGCCGCAGGAATCCGGTGACGAAGCCGATCGGCTCGCCGCGCTCGTCACGAGCGACGGCCGACGTGGCGGCGAAGTCACGGCACCACAGCAGATAGCTGTACGACGAGTTCAGGTCGAGGACCTTCGAGTCCCTGGCTATCCGCCACAGCTCGGCTCCGTCCGCCACGGTGGGGCGGTCGATTTGCAGGTCTGCTTGTGCGGCAGTCATGCGAATTGAACTTACCCAGGTAAATTCAAAATTGCATCGTCTCTCGGGGTTACGTGCAGGCGCGATCTGTGTTATCGCGCGTGCGGGCAGGTCCGCGCGAGATCACGGCGGGATGCACCATTTGTCCTGGTGCATACGCGACAAAAGGGACCGCTTGTGGATCCGGTCACAAGTATGTAACTCCCGTGACGGCCCTCGGAATGCTCGCGAAATCGTGGCGTTTAGGCCCGGAGATCCGGGGCAGAAGAAGACGGGAAGCTACTCGCCGGATAATAGAAAAATAAGCGATGGAATACGTCGGGGGAATGCGCGCGAATGATTTCAGGATTCCCTGGAATTCATCCCCCGGTGGCCCGCCCGACGTTTCCGGGCGGGGCCGCCGGGCCCCGCGGGCGATCAGCGCCAGGCGGCGTCCGCGGCCCGCAGGGCCCCGTCCGTGTCCACGCGGAGGCCCGTCTCGCCGAGGGCGGCTCCCAGCGCCGCCAGACTCGCCCGCACGGCGCCCGGCCTCGCCTCCGGCCCGTAGTGGTTGACGCGGATCATCTCGCCCGCCAGCGCCCCGCCCCCGGCGGCCAGCGGGAGGGCCGGGTCGGCGGACAGGGCGCGGGCCACCAGGTCCGCCGCCACCGTCCCGGACGGCGCCCGCAGGGTCGTGGCGACCGGGGCGGCCTCCGCCGCCTCACGCACGTACGGCTCGAGACCGCCGCCCAGCGCCACCGCGCCGGCCCGCGTCGCCGCCGCGGCCGACGCGTGCCGGGCCATCACCGTCTCCAGGCCCGCCGCCTCGACACGCTCCACGCACGCCTCCAGCGCCAGCATCTCCAGCTGCGCCGGGGCGTGCAGCAGCGCCTTGCGGCCGCCGTCGATCCAGCGCTCCTTCCAGTCCAGCAGCGACAGGTACGAGCGGCGCGGCGCCCGCGGGTTCGCCGCCATCCGCGCCCACGCCCGCTCGCTCACCGACACCGCCGACACCCCGGCGGGACCGCCCAGCGCCTTCTGCGCCCCGATCACGCACAGGTCCACGCCCCACGCGTCCGGCAGCACCGGCTCCGCCCCGACGGACGCCACCGCGTCCAGGTAGAACAGCGCCCCGTGGGCCCGCACCACCTCACCGATCTCCGCGACCGGGTTGGTGTTCCCGGTGGCCGCCTCCGCGTGCACCAGGGACACGAAGTCGATCTCCGGGTGCTCCGTGAAGACGCCTCGGACCTGCTCGGCCGTCACCGCCGTGTGGAACGGCACGGTCAGGTCGATCACCGTCGCGCCGCAGTCCCGCAGCCAGTCGCCGAAGGTCTGCCCGTAGGGGCCGGTGACGACGTTCAGCGCGGTCGTGCCGGGGCCGGCGGTCGCGCGGATCGCGCCCTCCAGCGGCAGCAGCGCCTCACCCTGCGTGATCACGACGTCCTGCCTGGTGCTCAGCAGCCGTGCCACCCGGTCCTCGATCGAGGCGAAGTGAGCGGCGCTCATCGGGGGCAGGTCGAGGAGGAGGTGGGTCACGGCGGGGCTCTCTTTGCTTCGCGACTGCGCGGGTACGGAGGACGAGGTCGAGGGTAGACCTTCGCCCGCAGGGAAGCCCCACCGCGGGGTTCCCAGGCGGAAAGGCCCCCTGCTCATGGGTTTGGTTGGGGAACCTCAAAGACATCCTTATAATCGGAACGTTCAGTTCCCTGACAGGAGGCTCTCCCGTGAAGACGCTCCCCGGCCGCCGGACCCGCATCCTGGCCGCCACCACCGCGACGGCCGGGCTGGTGCTCCTGACCGCCTGCACCTCCAGCGACGACGGAGGGAGCGGCTCCAAGACCGCCGCCGGCGGTGTCGAACTCGTCAAGGCGGGGCAGCTCACCACCTGCACCCACCTGCCGTACCCGCCGTTCCAGTCGGAGATCGACGGCAAGGTGCAGGGCTTCGACGTCGCGCTGATCGACCTGGTCGCCGAGGACCTCGGCGTGAAGCAGGCGATCCTCGACACGCCCTTCGAGAACTTCAAGACCGGTGCCTTCCTCAACTCCGGCGAGTGCGACCTGGCCGCGGCCGGCATGACCATCACCGAGGAGCGGAAGAAGAACGTCGACTTCTCCGACCCTTACTTCAACGCCACCCAGGCGGTCCTCGTCGCCAAGGGCAGCGGCGTCGGCTCCCTGGCGGACGTGAAGACCAAGGACGTCGCGCTCGGCGCCCAGGCGCAGACCACCGGCGAGGACCACGTCAAGAAGGAGGGCCTCGACCCGGTCTCCTTCGAGTCCTCCGACGCCGTCCTCAACGGCCTGCGCACCGGCCAGGTCAAGGCCGTCGTCATCGACTACCCCGTCGTCCAGGGCTGGCTGAAGGACAAGGCGAACGCCGACGCCTTCGAGGTCGCCGAGCAGATCGACACCGGCGAGGAATACGGCGTCACGGTGAAGAAGGGCAACACCGCGCTGCGCGAGGCGATCAACAAGGCGTTCGCCGACGCCAGGGCCGACGGCACGTACAAGAAGCTGTACGAGCGGTGGATCGGCCCGTACGACGAGTCCGCCGCCTCGCCGGCCGCGTCCTGAGCCCATGACCGACACGGAGAAGGCACCGCTCCAGCCGAAGAAGAAGGGCCTGACCCGGCGGCAGAAGCGCACCCTGTCGCGGGGCATCCAGTACGCGGTCTTCGTCGCGGCCGTGATCGCCTTCGCGGTCTCGGCCGACTGGGGCAGGCTGCAGAACCAGTTCGCGCAGGTCGACATCGCCGAGCGGATGTTCCCCGACGTCATCACGCTGGCGCTGAAGAACACCGTGCTCTTCACGGTGACCGGCTTCGCCGTCGGTCTCGCCCTCGGCATGGTGATCGCGCTGATGCGGCTGTCGTCCGTCGGGCCCTACCGCTGGCTGGCCGGCATCTACATCGAGATCTTCCGCGGCCTGCCCGCCCTGCTGATCTTCATCTTCATCGGCGTCGCCGTGCCGCTCGCCTTCCCCGGCACGGAGATCATCGGCGGCACCTACGGCAAGGTCGCCCTCGCGCTCGGCCTGGTGGCGGCCGCCTACATGGCGGAGACGATCCGGGCCGGCATCCAGGCCGTGCCCAAGGGACAGATGGAGGCGGCCCGCTCGCTGGGCTTCTCGCCCGCCCGGGCCATGATCTCCATCATCATCCCGCAGGCCTTCCGGATCATCCTCCCGCCGCTCACCAACGAACTCGTCCTGCTCTTCAAGGACTCCTCGCTGGTGCTGTTCCTCGGCGTGACCCTGGGGGAGCGCGAACTGTCCAAGTACGGCCGCGACCTGGCCAGCCAGACCGCCAACTCCACCCCCATCCTGGTGGCCGGCCTGTGCTACCTGCTGATCACCGTCCCGCTCGGCTTCGTCGTGCGCCGTATGGAGGCCAAGGCCCAGGAGGCCGTGAAATGACCGCGAGCCCGCCCGAGATCCGCGTCAGCGGCCTGCACAAGTCCTTCGGCGACAACCAGGTGCTGCGCGGCATCGACCTGGAGATCGGCCGGGGCGAGGTGGTCTGCGTCATCGGCCCGTCAGGGTCCGGCAAGTCCACCCTGCTGCGCTGCGTGAACCTGCTGGAGGAACCCACCGAGGGCCAGGTCTTCGTCGGCGGTACGGAACTCACCGACCCCGACGTCGACATCGATGCCGTACGCCGCCGCATCGGCATGGTCTTCCAGCAGTTCAACCTGTTCCCGCACCTCACGGTGACCGAGAACCTCACCCTGCCGCAGCGCCGGGTGCTGCGGCGCGGCAAGGCGGAGGCCGCGGAGGTCGCCGCCGCGAACCTGCGGCGGGTGGGCCTCGCCGAGAAGGCGGACGCCTACCCCTCCTCCCTCTCCGGCGGCCAGCAGCAGCGCGTCGCCATCGCCCGGGCGCTGGCGATGGGCCCCGAGGTGATGCTGTTCGACGAGCCGACCTCGGCGCTCGACCCCGAACTGGTCGGCGACGTGCTCGCCGTGATGCGGATGCTGGCGGACGAGGGCATGACGATGATGGTCGTCACCCACGAGATGACCTTCGCCCGCGAGGTCGCCGACCGGGTCGTCTTCATGGACGGCGGCGTGGTCGTCGAGGACGGCACGCCCGCCCAGGTCATCGGCAGCCCCCGCCACGAACGCACCCGCCACTTCCTCTCCCGCCTCCTCGACCCCGCCATGGCGGACGTCGAGGAGGAGACCTCGGACCAGGTGGGCAAGCCGGGGTAGGGCCTGACTAGGGTGCCGGTATGACTGAGCGCGCGGTGCTGCACGTGAAGGGACGGATCCTCGTCGGCCCGGACGAGGTCCGCGACGAACTGTGGGTCGTCGGCGGGCGGATCTCCTACGACCGCCCCGCCGGCGCCCGCGACGTCCGCACCGTCGACGGCTGGGTGCTGCCCGGGCTGGTCGACGCCCACTGCCACGTGGGCCTGGACCGGCACGGCGCGGTCCCCGCGGAGGTCGCCGAGAAGCAGGCCCTCACCGACCGCGACGCCGGCGCCCTGCTGCTGCGCGACGCCGGCTCGCCCTCCGACACCCGCTGGACCGACGACCGCGACGACCTCCCGAAGATCATCCGGGCCGGCCGGCACATCGCCCGCACCCGCCGCTACATCCGCAACTACGCCTGGGAGGTCGAGCCCGACGACCTGCCCGCGTACGTCGCCCAGGAGGCCCGGCGGGGCGACGGCTGGGTGAAGCTGGTCGGCGACTGGATCGACCGCGACCTCGGTGATCTGTCGGCCTGCTGGCCGCGCGGCGCCGTCGAGGCGGCCATCGCCGAGGCGCACCGGCTGGGCGCCCGCGTCACCGCGCACTGCTTCGCGGAGGACTCCCTGCGGGACCTGGTCGAGGCCGGCATCGACTGCGTCGAGCACGCCACGGGCCTCACCGACGAGACCATCCCGCTGTTCGCCGAGCGAGGCGTGGCGATCGTCCCCACGCTCGTCAACATCGCCACCTTCCCCGCGCTCGCCGACGGCGGCGAGTCCAAGTTCCCGCGCTGGTCCGCCCACATGCGCCGGCTCCACGAACGGCGCTACGACACCGTCCGCTCCGCCCACGACGCCGGCGTGCCCGTCTTCGTCGGCACCGACGCCGGCGGGTCGCTCCCGCACGGGCTGGCCGCCGAGGAGGTCGCGGAGCTCACCCGGGCCGGCATCCCGCCGGTCGAGGCGCTGGCCGCCGGCACCTGGGCGGCCAGGAAGTGGCTCGGCCGCCCCGGCCTGGACGAGGGCGCCCCGGCCGACCTCGTGGTCTACGGCGCCGACCCGCGCGCGGACGTGACCGTGCTGACCGATCCGCGCCGGGTGGTGCTCAACGGGCGCGTGGTCGCCTAGCGGCGCGCGCCCGGTGGTGCGTACGAGGGTGACGGCGGGGAACAACCGTGCCCCGGTATTCGAACGAATCCACCAGGTCTCCTCGAAGGGGTGAACAGTCGGCGGATCGCTGACGGCCTGCTGTTCGCGCGGACATCCTTTCCGGGTCCCAGTCGTGTCTCATGGGGGTCCCACCACCTTGTACACCATCAACGTCCGTATGCCCGCACGCCGTTGGGCGGTCGCCGCCGCGGCAGCCGCCCTCACCGCCGGGCCCGCCGCGCTGGCCGGAGCGGGCTCCGCGCACGCCACCGGGGAGAGCGGCAGCGCGAGCGCCGCCGTCCTGCGCACCGGGCTCGACGTGGCCCTGCTCAACAAGACCGTGCACGCCCCGCTCGCCGTCTCCCTCAACGAGGTCCGGGCACCCGGGGACGCGCGGAGGACGGCACTCACCGCCAGCCTCGACGGCGTCGACGGCGGCAAGCCCTTCAGCGTGCTGCGGGCGGAGGTGGCCGACGCGAAGGCGACGGTGAACGGCGAGCGGGCGGAGGCGTCCACCACCCTCACCAAGGCCCGGCTGCACGTGCCGGGTCTGCCGCTGCTGTCGGTCGTCGAGCTGGAGGCGGTGAGCTCCAAGGCGGTCTGCGAGGCCGGGCGGAACCCGCACGCCTCGGTGACCCTGCCCGCCTCGGTGACGGTCCTCGGCAAGCGCGTCGCGCTGACCGCCGGAGGCCCCACCCACGTCGAGGTGCCGGGTGTCGGCGAGGTCCGGCTGGACCTGTCGAAGACCGACACCACGTCGACCACGGCCGCGGCCACCGCCCTGCGGCTGGAGGTGTCCGTCGACCCGCTGGAGCTGAACGTGGCCGAGGTCGAGGGCACGCTGACCCTGGCCGAGTCCAGGTGCGAGACCCCGGCGGCGCAACCGGCCGCGCCGGGAGCACCGGCCGCCCCGGAGGCCGCCGTCCAGCCGCAGGGAGCACGCGCGGAGGCCGACCTGGCCGAGACGGGAGGCGATCCGGTGACCCCGTACGTCGCGGCCGGCGCGGTGGCCCTGCTGGCGGCGGGCGGTGGAGCGGTGGCGCTGTCCCGGCGGGGGCGCGGTAACTGACGTCTTCCGCCCCCGCCGCCCCTCGACGCTCCTCGACGCCGGAGGGGCTGACATCAGCTCCTCCGGCGTTTGAGGAGCGGGGTCCGGGGCGGAGTCCCGGTGTCGGGACGGGAAGGGGCGGCGGGGGCGATTCCGGCCGTGCGCAGCGCCGGCCCCAACGCGCGCAGAAGGCCGTCCGTCGTCCCCCGGCCCCGGACCGCCACACGCAGCCAGCCTCCGTCCAGACCAGGAAACGTGTCCCCCCGCCGCACCGCGTAACCCGCGTCACGCAGCCGCCCCCGCACAGCAGCCGCGTCCGGCAGCCGCACCAGCACGAACGGCCCTTCCGCGGGCTCCACGACCCGCACCCCGAGATCGGCGAAGCCACGCAGCCCGGCGATCAGGTACGCCCGGTCCGCCGCGACGCGCTCCGCCGCCCCCGCCGCCTCCGCCAGGGCCGCCGCCCCCACGCACGCCTCCGCCGCCGCCAGCGCCGGCGTGGACACCGGCCACAGCGGCTGGGCGCGCTCCAGTTCCGCGACGGTCTCCTCGGCCGCCAGGACGTAGCCGATGCGCAGCCCCGCCAGCCCCCAGGTCTTGGTGAGGCTGCGCAGCACCACCAGTCCCGGTACGTCCGTCCGCCCGGCCAGCGCCTCCCGCTCGCCCGGCACCGCGTCCATGAACGCCTCGTCCACCACCAGCGTCCGCCCGGGACGGGCGAGCCCGGCCACGGTGGCGGCCGGATGGAGCACCGACGTCGGGTTCGTCGGGTTGCCGATCACGACCAGGTCCGCTTCCGCGGGCACCGCCGCCGGGTCCAGCCGGAAGCCGTCCGCCTCCCGCAGCAGCACCCGGTGCACCGTGTGCCCGGCATCGCGCAGTGCCGCCTCCGGCTCGGTGAACTGCGGGTGCACCACCACCGGCCGGTTCACCTTCAGCGCCCGCGCCAGCAGCACGAACGCCTCCGCCGCGCCGGCCGTCAGCAGCACCCGTTCCACCGGCAGCCCGTGCCGTGCCGCCACCGCGGCCCGCGCGGCCCGCCCGTCCGGGTAGGCGGCGAGCCCGGACAGCGACGCGGCGATGTGTTCCCGCAGCCACGCCGGGGGCGTGTCCGTGCGGACGTTCACCGCGAGGTCGGCCAGCGCGGACCCGTCGTCGCGGACCTCGGCGTCCCCGTGGTGGCGCAGGTCGTGTCCGCCGGCCACCGGATCAGTGCGCATGCGAGTGGGCGTGCCCGTGCCCGTGGTGGTGGTGGCCGTCGTCGTCGGGGTGGAAGTGCGGCTGCTGCGGAAGCCCCACCTTGTCCTCGAAGCCGGGCAGCGCGATCCGGTACACGCACGAGTCGCAGTTCATCCTGAGATCACCCTTCACGGCCTCCTCGTAGCGCTCCATCACCAGGTCCAGCAGCTCCGGCTCCGGCCCGACGACGTCCGCCGACCGTACCTCGGTGTCCGGACGCGCCGCCGCCCACGCGGCGGTCTGCCGCCGTACCCGGTCCGGCAGGATCCCGGTGAAGAGGAAGTACGGCAGGACCACGATCCGGCGGGCGCCCAGGCGCGCGCACCGGTCCAGTCCGCCCGGCACGTCCGGCGCCGCCAGCGACACGAACGCCGTTTCCACGCCCGCGTAGCCGCGCCCCTCCCACAGCAGCCGTGCCGCCTTGAACACCTCGGCGTTGGCGTCCGGGTCCGTCGAGCCGCGTCCCACGAGCAGCACCGTCACCTCGGACGGGTCCCAGGACGGATCCACCGCCTCGGCCAGCCGCCGCTCCAGCACCCGCAGCAGCGTGGGATGCGGGCCCAGCGGACGGCCGTAGGTGTACGAGATGCCCGGGTGGCGTTCCTTCTCGCGGGCCAGGGCCGCCGGGATGTCACCCTTGGCGTGCCCGGCGGACACCAGCATCAGCGGAACGGCCGCGAACCGCCGCACGCCCCGCTCCACCAGCTCGGCGACGGCCTCGCCCAGCGGCGGCGGGGACAGCTCGATGAAGCCGCCCGCGACGGGCAGCCCGGGGTGACGGCGGCCCAGCTCCCGCACGAAGTCGCGGAACGCCTCCGCTCCGGCGTCGTCCCGGGTGCCGTGGCCGGCGATGAGCAGGGCGGGCGGGGTGGTCACAGGTTCTCCTCGGGACTCGGACTCGGATCCGGGTGTGGGTATGGGTGCGGGTGTGTGTAGGGGTGTGTGCGGAGGGACGCGGTTCACCGCGGCTCCTCCTGCCAGCGGTAGCCGCGCGGGGTGACCATGCGCCCCGCGATCTCGCGGGTCGCCGTGTTGCCGACGGTCACCACCGTCATCATGTCGACCGTCGCCGGGTCCAGCGCGGCCAGCGTGGTCAGCCGGCTCGACTCGTCCGCCCGGGACGCGTTGCGCACGACTCCCACCGGCGTGGCCGGCTCCCGGTGCCCGGCGAGGATCGACAGCGCCTTGGGCAGCTGCCAGTCACGGCCCCGGCTGCGCGGGTTGTAGAACGTCACGACGATGTCCGCCTCGGCCGCCGCCCGCACCCGCCGCTCGATGACCTCCCACGGCGTGTGCAGGTCCGACAGGCTGATCGACACGTGGTCGTGGCCCAGCGGCGCCCCCAGGACCGCCCCGGCGGCCAGCGCCGCCGTCACACCCGGCACGCCGACCACGTCGATGTCGTCCGACGCCTCGGCCAGAGCGGGCGAGGCCATGGCGTACACCCCCGCGTCGCCGCTGCCGATCAGCGCGACCGCGTGCCCGCGCCGGGCCTCCGCCACGGCCGTACGGGCCCGCTCCTCCTCCGCGCCGAGACCGGACTCCAGCACCCGCGTGCCGGGCCGCAGCAGATCACGGATCTGGTCGACGTACTGGTCGAGGCCCACCAGCACGGAGGCGCGCCGCAGTTCGGCCCCGGCCCGCGGGGTGAGCAGGTCCCGGGCGCCCGGCCCGAGGCCGACCACCGCGAGCCTCCCGCGCGCCGGGCGCCGTACGACGGCACAGGTCGCCATCGCGGGACGCGCCGCCGACTTCCGCTTGGGCACCAGCAGTTCACCCCCGCCCAGCAGCGCGGCCGCCTCCGCGACCGATGGGGTGCCGACGGCGGCCAGGGGCGCGTCGGAGGGGTTGGGCACCTCGACGCGCGCCAACTCCCCGGCGGTGTACGTCACCAGGGGCACCCCGAGCCGCCGGGCGGCCGCGACGATGCCGGGCTCGTCCGCCTTGGCGTCGACGGTGGCGAGCGCGGCGAGCGACGCGCCCGACAGTCCCGCGTCCCGCAACGCCCCCTCGACCAGACCGAGTACCTCCTCGGCGGGGGCGCCCCGGGAGGCGCCCACCCCGGCGACGAGGGTCGGGGGCCGCAGCACCACCTCCCGCTCACCCGGTTCGACCAGCCGGTCCGTGACGCGGATCGTGTACGCCCCGTCCCCGGCGACCGGCAGCGGCGGCAGCGGCCAGGTCACCTCGGCGCGCAACGCCACCGCCTCACCGTCCAGCAGGGCCCGCGACACGGCGGCCACGTTCCCCTCCACCGGCAGCCCGAGGGTGTCCAGGCCCGGCAGACGGACGGCATCCGTCGCCGTCGTCACCACCGGCTCGGCGCCCAGCACCTCGCCGACCGCGCGGGCGAGTTCGTTCGCCCCGCCGCCGTGCCCGCCGACCAGGGACACCGCGAACCGGCCCGCCTCGTCGACACAGACCACGCCCGGGTCGGACGTCTTGCCGTCCAGCAGGGGCGCCACGAGCCGCACCACGGCCCCGGTGGCGAGGAAGCACACGAGCTGCTCGCACTCGGCGAACGCGGCCCGTACCGCGTCCGCCACCGGACCCTCGTACACGCGCGTACGGTCCGGCCAGGCGGCGGCCAGCCGGTCCCGCGCCGACGTTCCGGCCGCCGTGGCGGAGATGAGGCCGATCACCTGTCGACTCCTTCGGTACGGCCGTGGGACCGGACGCCCCACGGCAGGGAAACGGGACGGGGCAGCACGACGGTGATCACGTGCTCGCACCCCGCGAACGCAACGCCCGGCGTGCCTCCGGGTCGGCCTTGCGGAAGCCGTGGAAGTGACCCGGGTGGTAGAGGTGCGACCGCGTGCCGTGCGCGTCGAGCGCCGGACCGACCAGGAACAGCGTGTGCTTCCACAGCCTGTGCTCCTTGACGGTCTCCTCCAGCGTGCCGATCGTGCACTTCACCACCAGCTCCTCCGGCCAGGTCGCCTGGTACGCCACGACGACCGGCGTGGACGTCGGGTAGCCGCCCTCCAGCAGCTCCCGCACCAGCTGCCCGCTGCGGGCGGCCGACAGGAAGACCGCCATGGTGGTGCCGTGCCGCGCGAACTCGCGGACCTCCTCGCCGGGCGGCATCGGCGTCTTGCCGCCGCCGAGCCGGGTCAGCACCACCGACTGCGCCACCTCGGGGATGGTCAGTTCCCGCCCCGCGAGCGCCGCGACCGCCGAGAACGACGACACCCCGGGCACGATCTCGGTGGCGATGCCGAGCTCCGCACACCGGTCGACCTGCTCCTGGGTGCCGCCCCACAGCGCGGGATCGCCCGAGTGGATCCGCGCGACCCTCAGCCCTTCCGCGCGGGCCCGCTCGTAGACGGCCACCACGTCCTCCAGGGACATGGCCGCCGAGTCGAGGACCTCCGCGTCCTCACGCGCGTGCCCCAGCACCTCCTCCTGCACCAGACTGGCGGCCCAGATGACCACATCGGCCTCGGCGATGGCCCGGGCGGCACGGAACGTCAGCAGATCGGCGGCGCCGGGACCGGCCCCGACGAAGGTCACCTTGCCGGTGGGGGCACCGGTCGGGGCATCGGTCATGGGAAACGGTCCTCTCCTGCGGATGAATGATCAAGACGGTGGGCGGCGAGCGGGCTGTCACGCGTGCGCGACGGGCCGCCGATCCGATACGAAGGGCACATGGCGGTTCTCGTCGCGCTCGGCGCGTTCCTGATGACGCTGGCCGGCGGCTGGACGGCACACCGCGTGACCGACCGCCGCCATCTGGTGCTGGGCCTGGCCGGCGGGCTCATGCTGGGCGTGGTCGGCCTGGAACTCCTCCCCGAGTCCCTGGAAGCGGCGGGCACCGAGATCCACGGCGTACCGGCGGCCCTGCTGCTCTTCGTGGCGGGCTTCCTCCTCGCCCACCTGGTGGAACGCCTGCTGGCCCACCGGCAGGCCCCGCACGGCGCCGGGGAGACCGTGTCGGCGGCTCGGGCCTGTGGGCCTGCGCCGGGCGCCGGCGCGCCGCCGCGGCTCTCCGGCGAACGCAACCCCGAGGTGGGTCTGACGGCCGCCGCGGCGATGGTCGGCCACAGCGCCATGGACGGCGTCGCGATCGGAGCGGCCTTCCAGGTCGGCGGCGGCATGGGCGCAGCCGTCGCCGTGGCCGTCATCGCCCACGACTTCGCGGACGGCTTCAACACGTACACGCTCACCCGCGTGTACGGCAACGCCCGCCGCCGCGCGCTGACCATGCTGGTCGCGGACGCGGCCGCACCGGTCGCCGGCGCCGCCTCCACGCTCTTCTTCACGATCCCGCAGCCCCTGCTCGGCGGCTACCTGGGCCTGTTCGGCGGCGCGCTGCTCTACCTGGCGGCGGCCGAGATCCTGCCGGAGGCCCACCACCGGCACCCGGCCCGCTCCACCCTGCTGTGCACGATCACGGGCGTGCTGTTCATCTGGCTCGTGGTGGGCGCCGCGCACTGAGCGCGACCGGGCCCGGCTCACAGTTTCCCGCCCCGCCCGCCGTCACGCCGCGGCGGCGCGATGAGCGTCGAGAGGTACGACAGCGGCGCCCCGTCCAGCTCGGCGGCCGGCCGCACCGACTCCTCCGGCAGCCCCAGCGCCGACCCCCACACCGCGTCACCGATCCGACCGGTCTCCCGCAGCGCCTCGGCCACCTCACCGGCCTGCCGCCCGAACTTGTAGGCGACGACGGTCCCGGGCCCGGCCAGCGCGTCCCTGAGCACGGCCGTCCCCGCGGTGACCGGCACCAGCGTGAGCGGCTCGGTCCCCTCGGTCAGCACCGCGCCCGAACGCGCCGCCAGGTCCTGCATGGCGGTGATCCCCGGAACGGTCTCCACGACCGTCCCCGGCACCAGCGCGCCGACGGTCTGCGCGAGATAGGTGAACGTCGAGTACACATTGGGGTCCCCGATCGTCGCGAAGGCGACGGCCGCGTGCTCCCGCAGCAGCCCGGCGACCCGCTCGCCGGCGGCGTCCCAGGCCGCCTCCCGCCGCGCCCGGTCGGTCCGCTCGTTCAGCGCGAACACCACCCGGACGACCTTCCCGGCGGGCACGTGGTGCAGCACCGTCGCCTCGGCCCGCCCGCGCTCACCGGTGTCCAGCACCGGCACCACGACGACATCCGCGGCCCGCAGCGCGTTGACCCCCTTGACGGTCACCAGTTCCGGGTCCCCGGGCCCCACACCGACCCCGATCAGCCTGCTGCTCATGACGTCCGGCACCTCTCCACGAACCGACGGGCCACACCGGGCTCGGACGCCCAGTGCGTGTGCAGATAACTCGCGTGCACACCACGCTGTACGAATCCCTCGACACGCCGTTCGGGCGCCCGCATCCCCCAGGCGGGCTCGTCCCCGGCCACCGGCGAGACGACGGTCCGGTGGAACTCGTGCCCCCGCATCCGGGTGCCGGCGCGGGCCAGCGCGCTGTCGCTCACGGCGACGGCGTCCCGGTATCCGAGGGTCAGCCGCTCCGACATCCGAGCGGAGGCGTCCAGCACCCCGCACATGGGCAGTCCGTCCAGCTCCCGGCACAGGTACAGCAACCCGGCACACTCCGCGGCCACCGGAGCACCGCCGAGGGCGAGGTCGCCGACGGCCTCGCGCAGCGCCTCGTTGGCGGACAGCTCCGCGGCGTACACCTCGGGAAACCCCCCGCCGATGACCAGCCCTGCCGTCCCCTCGGGCAACGCCTCGTCCCGCAACGGATCAAAGACCACGACCTCGGCCCCGGCAGCCGCGAGCAACTCCGCGTGTTCGGCGTACGAGAACGTGAAGGCCGCCCCACCGGCAACGGCCACCCGGACAGTCCGCCCGGTATCCCGCAGCCCGTCCGCCGCTCGACGCCGAGACCCGGCACCCCCGAGCCCACCCGCCGCATGAGGACGAGGCCCGGCATCCGCCGGCCCGTCCGGCGTGTGAGGACGAGGCCCGTCCAGGGCCGGACGGGGGTCCGGGGGCAGAACCCCCGGGGACGATGGGGGTCCCCCCGCTCGAGCGGAGCCGAGAGTGGGGGAGGGAAGGGGCGGCGGGGGCGGGGAAACCAAGGCCTCACCCGCGTCCCACCCCGCACCCGCCAAGGGACCCGCACTCCGCGCCAACGCGACCAACGCCGCCAGATCGCACCCGCCGCCGACCTGCGCGGCCATCGCCGCGACCGCCTCGACGGCCAGGGCACCCCGCTCGGCCACCGGCACCAGCCCCAGATGCCGGGACGGCGTCTCCACCGGCGCGGCCCGCCGCAGAACCCCCAGCACCGGCACCCCGACGGAGTCCAGCGCCTCCCGCAGCAACCCCTCGTGCCGCTCGGAGGCGACCTTGTTGAGGATCACGCCCCCGACCCGCACCTCCGGGTCCCAGCTCACGAACCCGTGCACCAGCGCCGCCACCGACCGCGACTGCGACGACGCGTCGACGACGAGCACGACCGGCGCCCGCAGCAGCTTCGCCACCTGCGCGGTGGACGCCAGCTCGCCCTCACCGGCCGCGCCGTCGTACAGCCCCATCACGCCCTCGACGACGGCGATGTCGCACCCCCGCGCACCGTGCGCGAACAGCGGAGCGACCAGCTCCGGCCCGCACAGATAGGCGTCGAGGTTGCGCCCCACGCGCCCGGTGGCGAGCGTGTGGTACCCGGGGTCGATGTAGTCCGGCCCGGCCTTGTGCGGGGACACCGCGAGCCCCCGCGCGGTGAGCGCGGCCATCAACCCCGTGGCGACGGTGGTCTTGCCGCTGCCCGACGAGGGCGCGGCGATCACCAGCCGGGGTACGGAGGTCACCACTCGATGCCCCTCTGCCCCTTCTGCCCGGCGTCCATGGGGTGCTTGACCTTGGACATGTCGGTCACCAGGTCGGCGAACTCCACCAGTTCGGCGGGCGCGTTGCGCCCCGTGATCACCACGTGCTGCGTCCCCGGCCGCTCCCGCAGCACGGACACCACCTCGCCGGTGTCGATCCACCCCCAGTGCATCGGGTAGGCGAACTCGTCGAGCACGTACAGCCTGTACGTCTCGGCGGCGAGATCCCGCTTGACCTGCTCCCAGCCCTCCCGGGCCTTCTCCTCGTTGTCCATCTGCGCGTCGCGCTGGACCCAGGACCAGCCCTCGCCCATCTTGTGCCAGTCGACGGTCCCGCCCTCGCCGGAGGCGCCGAGCACCCGGAGCGCGTTCTCCTCGCCGACCTTCCACTTCGCCGACTTGACGAACTGGAACACCCCGATCGGCCACCCCTGGTTCCAGGCCCGCAGCGCCAGGCCGAACGCGGCGGTCGACTTGCCCTTGCCGATGCCCGTGTGGACCACGACCAGCGGCCGGTTGCGCCGCTGACGGGTCGTCAGCCCGTCGTCGGGTACGACACTCGGCTGCCCCTTCGGCACTACGCGGCCCTCCTCGAAGTCCCCTGCACGTCCCTGACCAGCCCGGCGATCGAGTCCGCCCGCAGCTCGTCCAGCGTCACCGCCGTACCGCCCAGCTCACCCGCGAGCTGCCCGGCGAGTCCCAGCCGCACCGGCCCCGACTCGCAGTCCACGACCACCGAGGCGACCGGGTCGGCCGCGAACATCCGCGCCGCGCGCCCCGCCAGGGCCACCGGCTCCGGACCGCCGGTCGCCCGCCCGTCCGTCACCACCACGACCAGCGGTCGCCGCGCCGGATCCCGCAGCCGCTCCACCCGCAGCACGTCGTGCGCCGTGAGCAGCCCGGCCGCCAGCGGCGTACGCCCGCCCGTCGGCAGCGACTCCAGCCGGGCGGCCGCCGCGTCCACCGACGAGGTCGGCGGCAGGGCGACCTCGGCCGCCGATCCCCGGAAGGTCACCAGACCCACCTTGTCCCGCCGCTGGTAGGCGTCGAGCAGCAGCGACATCACGGCGCCCTTGACGGCGCTCATCCGCTGCCGTGCCGCCATCGACCCGGAGGCGTCCACGACGAACAGCACGAGGTTCGACTCACGTCCCTCGCGTGTGGCCTGCCGCAGATCGTCCCGCCGCACCACCAGTCCGGGCCCGGACCGGCCCCGTGCCCGCTGGTGGGGAGCCGCCGCCCGCACGGTCGCCGCCAGGTGCAGCGCGGTCAGCGCCCCCCGCGGCCGCCGTGCCCCGGTGGTCCGCCCCTGTTCGGTCCGCGCGCGGGAGCGTCGCCCGGCGGCTCCCTGACCGATGCCCGGCACGTGCAGCACCTTCGTCCGGAACGGCTCCGCGGCCCGTACGGCGGACTGCTCCCCGGCACCGGGCCCCGCCTGCGGCTCCCCGTCCTCGCCGGCCTCGGGCCGGGCGGCGGTGTCACCGTCTCCCCGGGGGCCTTCACCGGGTGCCGGCTGCCCGCCCGGGCCGCCGTCCGGTCCCGGGTCGGGATCGCCGTCCGGTCCCGGGTCGGGATCGTCGTCCTCGCCCCCGTCCTCGCCGGGCCCGCCGAACTCCTCCAGCGTCTCGTCGAGCCGGTCCTCGTCGAGGCCCGGCGCGTCGAACGGATTCCGCCGCCGCCGGTGCGGCAGCGCCAGCAGCGCGGCCTGCCGCACGTCCTCGGCCAGCACGTCCGTCCGGCCCGCCCAGGCCGCCAGCGCGGTCGCCGTACGCGCCATCACGATGTCGGCGCGCATGCCGTCCACCTCGAAGGCGGCGCAGGTCGCCGCGATCTGCCGCAGCGCCCCGTCGCCGAGCCGCACCGACGGCAGCAGCTCCCGCGCCGCCACGATCCGCGCCCGCACGGCGGACTCCTCGCCGGCCCAGCGGGCGGCGAAGCCGGCCGGGTCGTCGTCGTACGCCAGCCGCCGCCGGACCACCTCGACCCGCTGGTCGGGCTCGCGCGAGGCGGCGACCTCGACGGTCAGCCCGAACCGGTCGAGGAGCTGCGGACGCAGTTCGCCCTCCTCCGGGTTCATGGTGCCGACGAGCAGGAACCGCGCCGCGTGCCGTACCGAGACGCCCTCGCGCTCGACGTACGAGGCACCCATGGCCGCCGCGTCCAGCAACAGGTCGACGAGATGGTCGTGCAGAAGGTTGACCTCGTCGACGTACAGGATCCCGCGGTGCGCGTCGGCCAGCAGCCCCGGCTCGAACGCCTTGACGCCCTCCGCCAGCGCCCGCTCGATGTCGAGCGCGCCGACCAGCCGGTCCTCGGAGGCACCGACGGGCAGCTCGACCATGCGCGCCGGCCGCGACTCGCCCGCCCCCGCCTCGTGCGGCCCGTCCGGGCACGCGGGGTCGGGGGAGCCGGGGTCACAGGAGAAACGGCATCCGGAGACGACGTCCACCGCCGGCAGGAGCGCCGAAAGGGCGCGTACGGCCGTGGACTTGGCGGTGCCCTTCTCCCCGCGGACCAGCACGCCACCGACCTGCGGCGACACCGCGTTGAGCAGCAGCGCGAGCCGCAGGTCGTCCTGACCGACAACGGCCGTGAACGGGAACGGGGTGGTCACTTGTCGTCGCCCTCCAAGTCGCCTTCGAGTTCCAGGTAGGTGGCACGCAGCCGCTCCAGCGTGTCCGCGTCCGGCTCCGCCCACAGGCCGCGGTCCGCCGCCTCCAGCAAGCGTTCCGTGATGCCTCTCAGGGCCCAGGGATTCGACTTCCGCATGAAGTCCTGGTTCTCGGCGTCGAAGACGTACTCGGCGCTGAGCTTCTCGTACATCCAGTCGTCCACGACCCCGGCCGTGGCGTCGTAGCCGAAGAGGTAGTCCACGGTGGCCGCCATCTCGAAGGCGCCCTTGTAGCCGTGGCGCCGCATCGCCGCCATCCAGCGGGGGTTGACCACCCGGGCCCGGAAGACCCGGTGCGTCTCCTCGCCCAGCGTCCGGGTTTTCACCTGGTCGGGCGTGGCGGAGTCACCGACGTAGGCCTCGGGCGAGGTGCCCGTGAGGTGCCGCACCATGGCGACCATGCCGCCGTGGTACTGGAAGTAGTCGTCCGCGTCGACGAGGTCGTGCTCGCGCGTGTCGACGTTCTTCGCCGCCACCGCGATCCGCCGGAACGCCGTCTCCATGTCGCCGCGCGCCGCACGGCCGTCGAGCCCGCGCCCGTAGGCGTAGCCGCCCCAGACCGCGTACACCTCGGCGAGGTCCGCGTCGGAGCGCCAGTTGCGGGCGTCGATCAGCGGCAGCAGACCGGCGCCGTACGCGCCCGGCTTGGAGCCGAAGATCCGGGCCGTGGCCCGGCGCCGGTCGCCGTGCGCGGCGGTGTCCTCGTCGGCGTGGGCGCGTACGTAGTTGGCCTCGGCGGGCTCGTCCAGCTCCGCCACCGCCCGCACCGCGTCGTCGATCAGCCCCACGACGTGCGGGAACGCGTCCCGGAAGAAGCCGGAGATGCGGACCGTGACGTCGATGCGCGGCCGGCCGAGCTCCTCCGTCCCGACCACCTCGAAGCCGGTCACCCGGCGCGAGGCGTCGTCCCACACCGGACGGCAGCCCAGCAGCGCCAGGATCTCGGCGATGTCGTCGCCCTGGGTGCGCATCGCGGATGTGCCCCACACCGTCAGGCCGACGGACTTCGGATACTCACCCGTGTCCCGCAGGTACCGCTGCACCAGCGAGTCCGCCAGCGCCTGCCCGACCTCCCAGCTCAGCCGGGACGGGATCGCCTTGGGGTCGACGGAGTAGAAGTTCCGGCCGGTCGGGAGCACGTTGACCAGTCCGCGCGTCGGTGATCCCGACGGGCCCGCCGGGACGTAACCGCCGTTCAGCGCCCGCAGGATGTGCCCGATCTCGTCCGTGGTCCGGGCGAGCCGGGGCACGACCTCGGTGCAGGCGAACTCCACCACGGCCACCGCGTCCGGGAGTTCGGCGCCGAGCACCTCGCGCACCAGCGGCGCGCTCTGCTCGACCGCCCAGCCGCGCTCCTCCATGCCCTCCGCGATCCGCCGGCACAGCTGCTCCAGCAGGTCGATCGCGTCGGAGGCCGACCGCGCCGGACCGTCCACCAGTGCCGTCAGCTCCGCCGGCACCTTCAGCGGGGCACCGGGCTCGGCCAGCAGTTCCTTCTCCACCAGCCCGAAGTGCTCGGCCAGCGAGGCCCGCAGACCCGGCAGCGCGTTCGCCCGTCCGCCCCACACCTGCGCGGCGCGCAGCACCGCGAGCACCAGGTTGACGCGCGGCTCGCCGACCGGACCGCCGCCCAGGATGTGCAGCCCGTCGCGGATCTGCACGTCCTTGATCTCGCACAGATAGCCGTCGATGTGCATGACGAACGAGTCGAAGTCGTCGTCGTCCGGCTGGTCGTCCACGTGCAGGTCGTGGTGGAGCTCGGCCGCCTTCACCAGCGTCCAGATCTGCGCCCGTACCGCCGGGGCCTTGTCCGGGTCCAGGTCGGACACCAGGGCGTACTCGTCGAGGAGCTGCTCCAGCTTCGCCAGGTCGCCGTAGGTGTCGGCCCGCGCCATCGGCGGGACGAGGTGGTCGACCACGGTCGCGTGCCCGCGCCGCTTGGCCTGGGTGCCCTCGCCGGGGTCGTTGACGATGAACGGGTAGATCAGCGGCAGGTCGCCGAGCACCGCGTCCGGGGCGCACCCGGAGCCCAGTCCCAGCCCCTTGCCCGGCAGCCACTCCATGGTGCCGTGCTTGCCCATGTGCACGATCGCGTCGGCGCCGAAACTGTTCTCCAGCCAGCGGTAGGCCGCCATGTAGTGGTGCGACGGCGGCATGTCGGGGTCGTGGTAGATCGCGATCGGGTTCTCCCCGAAGCCGCGCGGCGGCTGGATCATCACCACGACGTTCCCGAACCGGAGGGACGCCAGCACGATGTCGTCGCCGTCGACGTACAGCGAGCCCGGCGGCTCGCCCCACGCCTCGGTCATCGCCTCCCGCAGCCGCGGGTCCAGCTTCTCGAACCAGGCCCGGTAGTCCGCGAGCGGCACCCGTGCGGGCGCGGCGGCGAGCTGGTCCTCCGTCAGCCACTCCACGTCGTGGCCGCCGGCCTCGATGAGCCGGTGGATCAGCTCGTCGCCGTCGTCGGGGTGTCCGTGCACCCCGTACCCGGCGTCCCGCAGGGCGTCCAGCACCCGTACCGCCGAGGCGGGGGTGTCGAGGCCGACCGCGTTGCCGACGCGGGAGTGCTTGGTCGGGTAGGCGGTGAAGACCAGCGCGAGTTTCTTCTCCCCGTTGTCCAGGTGCTTCAGCCGGGCGTGCCGTACGGCGATCCCGGCCACCCGCGCGGCCCGCTCCGGGTCGGCGACGTACACCGGGACGTCGTCCGGGCCCTGCTCCTTGAAGGAGAACGGGACCATGATCAGCCGTCCGTCGAACTCCGGGATGGCGACCTGCATCGCCGCGTCCATGGGGGACAGGGCGGCGTCGGACCCCTCCCACGCGGCGCGCGACGAGGTGAGGCACAGCCCTTGCAGCACCGGCACGTCCAGGTCGGCGAGCGCCCCGATGTCCCAGGCCTCCTCGTCACCGCCCGCCGACGCCTGCGAGGCGTGCGTGCCACCGGCCGCCAGCACCGTGGCGACCAGCGCGTCCGCCCGCTCCAGCAGTGCGTACAGTCCCGCGTCCGCGCCGCGCAGCGAACCGCAGTACACGGGCAGGGCGTTGGCGCCCCGCGCCTCGATCGCGTCGCACAGCGTGTCCACGAAGGCGGTGTTCCCGCTCAGTTCGTGGGCGCGGTAGAACAGCACGCCGACCGTGGGGCGGCCCTGCCGCGGGACACGTTCGCCGTGGACGCCGTACTCCGGCATCGTCCGCGGCTCCTCGAACCCCTCACCGGTCAGCAGCACGGTGTCCGACAGGAACCGGGCCAGTTCGGTGAGGTTGTCCGGGCCGCCCTCGACGAGGTAGCGCAGCGCCTCCGCGACCACACCCGCGGGGACCGTCGACTCGGCCATGAGTTCCGCGTCCGGCACGGCCTCACCGCCGAGCAGCACCGCCGGGATCCCGGACGCCCTGAGCGCCGCGAGCCCGTCCTCCCAGGCGCGCTTGCCGCCCAGCAGCCGTACGACGGCGAGGTCCGCCCCGTCCAGCAGCGCGGGCAGTTCGTCCGTCACGTCCACGCGGGTCGGATTGCCGATCCGGTAGGGGGCGCCGGAGGCACGGGCCGCCAGCAGGTCCGTGTCGGCGGTCGACAACAACAACACAGTGCTCATGCGGGCGCTCCCGGTGGAATGAAGGGCAGTCCTCGTGGCGCGCCGGACTCGATGAGCCGCCACAGCGCGTCCGTGTCCGCGTGCTGTTCGATCAGGTCGCCGAGCCGGTCGAGCTGCTCCTCGCGCAGCGCGGCGAACGAGGTGTCGGGGGCCGGGACGAAGCGGCGCCCCGCGGCGGCGGCCACCTCGCGCAGGAAGGCGCGCCGGAAACCGTCCGACTCCAGCGAGCCGTGCCAGTGCGTGCCCCAGGTCTGTCCGACCCGGCAGCCGTCCAGGCGGTGTCCGCGGTCGTCGGAGATGAACGCCTCGCCCCCCAGTACGTCGGCGACCCCGTGGTGGATCTCGTAGCCCTCGACGGGTTCCCCGAGGGCCCGGCCGGCGGGCCTGGTGAGCGTCTTCTCGCGGGCGAACCGCACCCGCACGGGCAGCACGCCGAGCCCGTCGACGTGCCCGGCGCGGCTCTCCACCTCGTCCTCGATGTGCTCGCCGAGGAGCTGGAAGCCGCCGCAGACACCGAGCACGGGCCGCCCCGCGGCCGCCCTGCGGAGCAGCTCCTCCGCCAGCCCGCGCTCGCGCAGCCACCGCAGCGCCCGTACGGTGCCGCGCGTCCCCGGTACGACCACGAGGTCGGCGTCGGCCAGTTCCTCCGGCCGGTCCACGAACCGCACCACGACGCCCGGCTCGGCGGCCAGCGCGTCCACGTCCGTGAAGTTCGACATCAGCGGCACCGCGCACACCGCGACCCGCAGCACGTCCTCGCCGGCCGGCGCGGCCACCGCCGACTCGCGCACGGCACCCCGCAGGGAGACCCGGAGCCCGTCCTCCTCGTCGATGCCGAGCCCGTGCCGGAAGGGCAGCACACCGTACGTCCGCCTCCCGGTCAGGCCGTGCAGCATGCCGAGCCCCGGTTCCAGCAGCGACACGTCGCCCCGGAACTTGTTCACCAGGAACCCGGCGACGAGGTCCTGGTCCTCCCGGGACAGCAGGGCGACGGTGCCGAAGAACGACGCGAAGACGCCGCCCCGGTCGATGTCGCCCACGATCAGCACGGGCAGTCCGGCGCCCCGGGCGATCCCCATGTTCACGATGTCCGTGCGCCGCAGGTTGATCTCGGCCGGGCTGCCGGCCCCCTCGCAGATCACCGCGTCGTGGGTGTCCCGCAGCTGCTCCAGACAGTCCAGTACCGTGCCCAGCAGGCGCTGCTGCCGCCCGCCGTGATAGCCGCGCGCGCTCATCTCGCCGACGGGCCTGCCCATCAGGACCACCTGGCTGGACCTCTCGCCACCGGGCTTGAGCAGCACCGGATTCATCAGCGCCGTCGGCTCGACCCGGCAGGCCTGCGCCTGCATGGCCTGCGCCCGCCCGATCTCGGCGCCCTCCCGGGTCACGAACGAGTTCAGCGACATGTTCTGTGCCTTGAACGGCGCGACCTTGACGCCGCGTCGCACCAGCCACCGGCAGATCCCGGCGGTCACCACGCTCTTGCCGGCGTCCGAGGTGGTCCCGGCCACCAGCAGCCCCCCACCGGTCATGTCCTGCGTCCCTTCCACACGTTCCGTGCGAGGGCACCGGCGCCGAGCGCCAGCCAGCCCACGCGCCGTGACAGCCGTACCGCCCGGTCGATGTCCCGGACGGCGACGGCCCGTCCGCCGCCGTTGAGCACCGGCCGGTGCTCGACCCGGCCCCCGTAGGAGAGCGTCCCGCCGAGCCGCACTCCGAGCGCGCCGGCGAAGGACGCCTCGACGGGGCCGGCGTTGGGGCTCGGGTGCCGGTGCGCGTCGGCCCGCCACGCCCGCAGCGCGCCGCACGGATCCGGCCCGCAGGCCGCCGCGAGTACGGCGGTCAGCCGCGCGCCCGGCCAGCCGGCGACGTCGTCGAGGCGGGCGGAGGCCCAGCCGTAGCGGCGGTGCCGGGGGGACTTGTGGCCGACCATCGCGTCCAGGGTGTTGACGGCCCGGAAGCCGAGCAGGCCCGGCACCCCGGCGGCGGCACCCCACACGAGGGCGCCCACCACGGCGTCGGAGGTGTTCTCGGCGACCGACTCCACCACCGCGCGGGCGATCCCGTCGGCGTCCAGCGCCTGCGGGTCCCGGCCGCACAGGTGCGGCAGCCGCGCCCGGGCCGCCTCGACGTCCCCCGCCTCCAGGGCCCGGCCGATGGCACGGGCCTCCCGGGCCAGCGAGGTGCCGCCGACGACCGCCCAGGTGGCGACACCGGTCAGGGCGACGGACGCGGCGGGGGAGGAGCGCACGCAGCGTGCGGCCAGCCCGCCCAGCGCCACGGCGCCCCCGACGCACACCGCGGTGTGCACGGCGCCCCGGCCCCGGTCGTCGCGCCACAGCACTCGTTCCACGGCAGCCGCGGCCCGCCCGAAAGCGGCGACCGGGTGCCCGCGGCGGGGATCGCCGAGCAGCAGGTCGCCGAGGAGGCCGGCGGCGGCGCCGTACGCGAACACGCGATCGGCACCCACGGGGTCAGCCGGTGAGGGATCCGGAGGGAGCGGCCCCGGGACGGGGTGGGGTGTCGCTGATCGACCTCGGCAGGCAGCCGCGCATGGCGATATGTCCTCACTCAGGGTGTCCGCGCCCTGGTTCGACGAGACCGGCGGTGAGAGTTCCTGGCTCCCGGGTGTTCACCCGGTGACAGTGGCGGGACCGCGCCGGAATCGCACCGGCTTCCTCTCCTGCCGCCGTATTGGCTGAGGCAGTCCACCACGGCCGCCGAAGGGCCGTCAACCTGCCGTTGACCTGCGAGGCTGAAGTGTGCTGAGACCCACAGCGGGGTTTCGGAGGGTGAACCGCGGGCGGGGCGCGCACACGTCGGCGGGCGGTGCGGGAGCCGTGGCTGCCGCACCGCCCGCCGGACGGTGTCGCTCGTGGATCAGGGCGTGATCCGGGCCGGTGTCAGGCCATGATCAGGTAGATCCCGTAGGCGACCGCGGCGGCGCAGGCCGCGAAGCAGGCGTAGGCGCCGGTGACGGCCAGCACCGCGGACTCGCCCTGCGCGGCGGCCCGCTCGCGGCGGGACAGGCCGGTGATGCCGAGGGTGAACAGGGCCACCAGGGCCACGGTGACCACGAGGCTGACGCCGAAGACGGAGCCGAGGGCTGCCCAGTCGATCTGCATGGTGCTTCTCTTCCTTCGTACCGGTTCGCGGTCAGACGGTGGTCTTGGCCGGCGATGCCGGATCGTTGGGTGCCGGGATGGTGGCCGAGAGTTCCTCGCTCACGGTGCCCGCCGGGGGCGGGGTCACGGCGGCCATCGCCTGCGTCACCACTCCGGACGGCTCCTCGCCCGGCGCCTCGTGGTCGTTGACGTTGGTGTGGTCGACGATCTCGCGCCGGGAGATCTTCCAGATGGCGAAGCTGGAGGCGACCAGGAAGACGGCCACGACCGCGGTACCCCAGCTGCCGAAGCCGCAGATCCACTCGGCGACGGCCGCGACGAAGGCCGCCGCGGGCAGGGTCAGGCCCCAGGCGACGAACATCCGCGTCGCGGTCGACCAGCGGACGACACCGCCCTTGCGGCCCAGGCCCGCGCCCATCACGGCACCGGAGACGGAGTGCGTGGTGGAGAGGGAGAAGCCGAGGTGCGAGGAGGCCAGGATGACCGTCGCGGCGCTGGTCTGGGCGGCGAAGCCCTGCTGCGGCTGGAGGTCGGTCAGGCCCTTGCCCATGGTGCGGATGATGCGCCAGCCGCCGAGGTAGGTGCCGAGCGCGATGGCGACGCCCGCGGAGACGATGACCCACAGCGGCGGGTCGGAGTCGGGGGCGAGGACGCCGCCGGCGACCAGGGCGAGCGTGATGATGCCCATCGTCTTCTGCGCGTCGTTGGTGCCGTGGGCCAGCGAGACCAGGCCGGCGGAGGCGATCTGCCCCGCGCGGTAGCCCTTCTCGGAGGCCTTGCCGTCGGCCTTCCTGCCCAGCCGGTAGGTCAGCCGGGTCGCGAACATCGCGGCGAGACCGGCCACCAGCGGGGCGGCGATCGCGGGAATCAGCACCTTGGTGACGAGGACGTCGCCGTGCACCGCGCCGAAGCCGGCGGAGGCGACGGTGGCGCCGATCAGACCGCCCATGAGGGCGTGCGAGGAGCTGGACGGCAGTCCGACCAGCCAGGTCAGCAGGTTCCAGAGGATCGCGCCGACCAGGGCGGCGAAGATGACCTCGGGACGGATGCCCGCCTCGTCGACGAGGCCTTTGGAGATCGTGTTGGCGACCTCCACGGAGAGGAATGCACCCACAAGGTTCAGCACGGCGGACATGGCCACCGCGACCTTGGGCCTCAGCGCACCGGTCGAAATGGTCGTTGCCATCGCGTTCGCGGTGTCGTGGAAACCGTTCGTGAAATCGAACGCGAGTGCGGTTACCACCACAATCGCGAGGATCAGCGAGAAGCTTTCCATTTACCCAGGCAATCGTTCGAAGTCATTGGCTGGTCGAACGTAGGTAACCAGGGTGAACGGAAGATGAACTGGAATGGGCATCGTGGTGACCGTAAGAGGGGGTCGGGGCTCCGCCGGACAGCGCAGTGGGCAGGACGCCTGGCAGGATCGCCGCATGACGCGGCAGAGACGGGACGGGCGGGAAGCGGAGGGCACCGGCGGCCCGGGGGAGGGCCGGCGGGTGAGCGGGGAGGAGGCGGACGCCTGGCGGGAACTCGTCGGCACCGCGCGCCGCACCGTCGCCGACGGGCTGGTCGTCGGCACCTCCGGCAACGTGTCGGTGCGGGTCGGCCGGACGGTGCTGGTCACCCCGTCGGGAGTGCCGTACGACCGGCTCACGGCGGACGACGTCACGGGCGTCGACCTCACCGGCCGGCAGGTCCTCGGCACACTGGTCCCGACCAGCGAACTGCCCATGCACCTCGCCGTGTACCGCACCACCGCCGCGCGCGCCGTCGTGCACACGCACGCCGTGCACGCCACGGCCGTCTCCACGCTCGTCGACGAGCTGCCCCTGATCCACTACATGGCCGCCGCACTGGGCGGCCCCGTCCGGGTCGCCGGCTACGCCACGTACGGCACCGGCGAACTGGCCGAGAACATGCTCCGCGCCCTCGACGGCCGCACCGGCTGCCTGCTGCGCAACCACGGCACCGTCACCCACGGCGACACCCTCCCGCAGGCCTACGACCGCACGGCCCAGCTGGAATGGATGTGCCGCCTCTGGCTGACCGCCTCCTCCGTCCCCGGCCTGACCCCCACCCTCCTCAGCCGTGACCAGCTGACGGAGGTCCAGCAGCACCTGAGGCACTACGGCCAGCCCCGCTAGGGGCGCGGCCGTGCGAACGGGGGCCCGTCACCCCTCACGGCCCGCCCGCGGAACCCGGACGGCCGAGGTCACGGGAACCCGAACGACCGTTCCGGAGCTCCCCCGCGCGCCCGCCGAGCCCCCGCCCACTGGCCGGCCGCGCCCTCCGCCCCGACACTGGGAGGCGTGCGCACTGTCAGAGCGACGGCCGCTGCCGTCACCGCCGTGATAGGCGCCGGCGCCGCCGCGGTGGCCGCCGGCCGCTTCGCCAGCGACTCCGCCCTCAGGATCCCCCCGGGCGGCCCCCTGCCCACCGAGCCCCGCCTCACCGTCCACGCCACCGCCGCCGGCCAGGTCAGCCTCACCCGCGACCTCGCCGCGCTGCGCCCCGGCCGCTACGGCCTCACCGGCGAGGGGTTCCACGCGGTCGTCGGACCCGTGCTGTCCGGCACCTCCAGAACCGCCGACACCGTCGTCCGCCGGCTGGAACGCGTCACCCACGGCACCCTTGAACCCGGCGACCGCGCCTGGCTCACCCCGAACCTCCACGTCGGCGACCCGGGCACCGCCCTCGGCCTGGACCACACCGCCCTCGAGGTCCCCGGCGAACTCGGGCCCGTGCCCGTGTGGTTCCTCCCGGGCGCCCGGGACACCTGGGTGATCGCCGTCCACGGCCTCGGCACCACCAGGGAACACACCATGAACGTCATGGAGTTCCTGCACGGCCGGCGCGTACCGGTGCTCGCCCTCGCCTACCGCGGCGACCCCGGCGCACCACGCTCCCCGGACGGCCTCAACCACCTCGGCGAGACCGAGTGGCGCGATCTCGACGCCGTGCTGCACCACGCGGTCCGCTCGGGCGCCCGGCAGGTCGTCCTGCACGGCTGGTCCAGCGGCGCCACCATGGCCCTGCGCACCGCCGCCCGCTCGGAGTTGCGCGCCCGCGTCGCCGGTCTCGTCCTCGACTCGCCCGTGCTCAGCTGGGAGGCGACCCTGCGCGCCCTCGCCGCGGCCCACCGCACCCCGGGCGCGCTGCTCCCGCTCGCCGTGCGCGCCGCTCAGGGCCGCACCGGCCTCTACGGCGAGCGCAGCCCCGGCGCCGTCCACCTGGACCGGATCGGTGTCCCCACCCACATCTTCCACGGCCCCGACGACACCGTGGCCCCCTGGCGGTTCTCCCGCCGCCTCGCCGCCGCCCACCCGAACACCGTCACCCTGCACACCGTCAACGGCGCGGCCCACGGCGCGATGTGGAACGTCGACCCGGACGCCTACGAAGAGGCCCTGCGGCGCTTCCTCACCCCCCTGATGTGAAGCCGGTGCCGCAGATTCCGTTTGGTCTCGCGGAGCTGGCCTGATCCGGCCCCTCCGGCCGCGTCCCGGCGCGGGGCGCGGGCCGGCCCCGCGCCCCCGCCGTCATTCCGTTTGGGATTTCGGACCGTCACCCGCGAGACTGCATCCGTGACGTCCCGTATCCCGCGCGACTCCAGGCTTCGACTCGTCCGCCCGCGACCCCTGGCCGCCGCCCCCACAGCGATCAACCAGCGGCGCGCGCGCCGCCCCGCGCCACGCCCTCCGGAGGGCACCCCCGCACCGGCGGAGCTGGCCAGAATGGCGCGCTCCGGCCTGGCCGCGGCGGCCCGCGTCGCCCGCTGGGCCGACACCGCCCTCGGCCCCGGCGGGGACAGCGCCACCGCCGACGGAAAGGCCACCCTCTCGGACGCGACCGCCGAACGCGCGGCCCGCGCCCTGGGCCTGACGCCCGCTCAGGTCCGCGCCGACTGGGACACCGCCCGGCTGGCCGGTCTCATCGAGGTGCACGGGGACAGCGCCCGCCCCGGCTGGCGGCTGCGCGCCTGGAACCGTGACGACAGCGCGGTGCTGCGCGGCTGGGTCGCCCTGTGCGACGCCTGGTCGCTGGCCCATCCCGAGCCCGAGGAGTACGAGCCGGCCGCCGTCGCCGAGGTCGTCACGGCCATGCCGCAGGTGCTCTCCTTCCTCCAGCTGTCCGCCGGCCCCGTCCCCGTGCCGCAGCTCCTCGACCTCCTGGAGCAGCGCGTCACCGAGCTGCGCACCGAACGCTGCGAGATCGACTACGCCCCGCAGGCCGGCGCCCCGCAGGCCGACGTGCCCCGCCCCGCGCTCGCCGAGCCGGCCGCCGCCGACGCCCCGCTCGAACCGCTGCTCGACTGGGCGCTGCGCGCCCTCGCCTCCGTCGGGGCCCTCACCTACGGCGACGGACAGGCCACGCTCACCCCGCTGGGCAGCTGGGCGGTGTGGGTCAAGCTGGAGCAGATCTGCGTCGCCGCGCAGAGCCCCGCGGGAAACATCGAGCAGGGCGCCGAGGACATGCTGCGCGGCTGTGCCCGGCTGCGCCCCAACGCGGCCCGCGCCGAGTACCGGGCCTGGCTCGCCGCCCGGCCGGTCGGCAGCGCCGTCACCGAACTCGTCCGCGCCGCCCGCGGCGAGGACGCCCTGCTGCGCGGCCTCGCCTTCGAGGCGCTGCGCGTGGTCGGCGCCCCCGCCGAGCCCGAGGTCCGCGCCGTGCTCGACGAACCGACGCTGCGGCCGTACGCCCTGCTGTGGCTCGCCGAGCACGACGGCGCCGACCCCGAGGACGCCCACGAGGTGCTCACCCGCGAGGAGGCCACCTGGCTGTGGGTGGACACCGCCGCCGCCGTCGCCGACCACGGCGAGGCCCCGCTGCTGGTGCGGCACCTGGAGTCGGCGGTGCAGCCGACCGTCCCCGCGCTGCTCAACGAGGTCCGCGCGGTCGGTCACCCGCGCACCGTGCAGGTCCTGGTCGCCCTCGCCGCCGCCCATCCCGACCCGGCCCTGGCCAAGGCGGTCCGCCGGGCCGCCTTCCAGGTCCACACCGGCGGCTGAGCCCGCCGCGTCCGGCCCCCGGGCCGCGACGGCCCTGGCCGCGGCCGCCGGCCAGGGTCCCGCCACGGCGCTCCGCCCACCGCCCGCCCTCAGCCCCCGGTCTCCGGCGCGTACGTGCCGAAGCTCCAGACGTTGCCCTCGACGTCGCGGGCCATGTAGTCCCGTGAGCCGTAGTCCTGGTCCGTCGGGGGCATGAGGATCTCCGCCCCGTGGTCCACCGCGCGCCGGTGGTGGGCGTCGACGTCGTCCACCACGACGTACGCCGCCGACGGGCCCGCGCCCTTCATCGCCGTGTCGAACGCCCCGCCGCGGCCCTTCGAGCCCAGCATCACCACCCCGTTGCCCTGCACCAGCTCGGCGTGCATCACCGTGCCGTCCTCGCCCTCGTACACCGACAGCTCCCGGAAGCCGAAAGCCTCCGTGAGCTGCCGGATCGCCGCCTTCGCGTCCCCGTACAGCAACGTCGGAACGATGCTCGGACGCCCGCCGCCCGTCCCTGCCATGGCGATCACTTCCCTGTGTCTCTCGTACACCGGAATGTCCACGTGCCGCCCAGTCTGGCACCGGCCACCGGCAACGGCCCGGACGCACGCACCCGGAAAAGCGCTTGCACCGCCCCGTTAGAATGGCTCCCATGGCCATTCTCCTCGCGCATTAGACGGCGGGAACGTCCTCAGCCGCCCACCGCCAATCCACACCCGCCCTGGAGTCTGTCCGTGATCTCCGCCTCCGGCATCGAGCTGCGCGCCGGTGCCCGCGTGCTCATCGAAAGCGCCACCTTCCGCGTCGCCAAGGGCGACCGCATCGGCCTGGTCGGCCGCAACGGCGCAGGCAAGACCACCCTCACCAAGGTCCTCGCCGGCATGGGCATCCCCGCCGCCGGCACCGTCACCCGCTCCGGCGAGGTCGGCTACCTGCCGCAGGACCCCCGCACCGGCGACCTCGACGTCCTCGCCCGCGACCGCATCCTCTCCGCCCGCGGCCTCGACGTGCTGATCCGCAAGATGCGCGACAACGAGCAGCGCATCGCGAACGGCCAGGGCGCCACCCGCGAGAAGGCGCTCCGGCAGTACGAGCGCCAGGAGACGGAGTTCCTCACCAAGGGCGGGTACGCCGCCGAGGCCGAGGCCGCCACCATCGCCGCCGCGCTGAACCTGCCCGACCGGGTGCTCGGCCAGCCCCTGCACACCCTCTCCGGCGGTCAGCGCCGTCGCGTCGAGCTCGCCAGGATCCTGTTCTCCGACGCCGACACCCTGCTGCTCGACGAGCCGACCAACCACCTCGACGCCGACTCGATCGCCTGGCTGCGCGACTACCTCAAGACCTACCGCGGCGGCTTCATCGTCATCTCCCACGACGTGGACCTGGTCGAGACGGTCGTCAACAAGGTGTTCTACCTGGACGCCAACCGTGCCGCGATCGACGTCTACAACATGGGCTGGAAGCTGTACCAGCAGCAGCGCGAGGCCGACGAGAAGCGCCGCCGGCGCGAGCGGCAGAACGCCGAGAAGAAGGCCGCCGCGCTCAACGCGCAGGCCGACAAGATGCGCGCCAAGGCCACCAAGACCGTCGCCGCGCAGAACATGGCCCGCCGCGCGGAGAAGCTGCTGTCCGGCCTGGAGGAGGTCCGCCAGTCCGACAAGGTCGCCAAGCTGCGCTTCCCCGAGCCCTCGCCCTGCGGCAAGACCCCGCTGATGGCCGAGGGCCTGTCGAAGTCGTACGGCTCCCTGGAGATCTTCACCGACGTCGACCTGGCCATCGACAAGGGCTCCCGGGTCGTCATCCTCGGCCTGAACGGCGCCGGCAAGACCACGCTGCTGCGGCTGCTGGGCGGTGTCGAGCAGCCGGACACCGGCGCCGTCGTCCCGGGCCACGGCCTCAAGCTCGGCTACTACGCCCAGGAGCACGAGACCCTCGACCCCGACCGCACGGTCCTGGAGAACATGCGCTCCGCCGCGCCCGACATGGACCTCGTCGAGGTCCGCAAGGTGCTCGGCTCGTTCCTGTTCTCCGGCGACGACGTGGACAAGCCGGCCGGTGTCCTCTCCGGCGGTGAGAAGACCCGCCTCGCCCTCGCCACCCTCGTGGTGTCCTCGGCGAACGTGCTGCTGCTCGACGAGCCGACCAACAACCTCGACCCCGCCAGCCGCGAGGAGATCCTCGGCGCCCTGCGCACCTACAAGGGCGCGGTCGTCCTCGTCACCCACGACGAGGGCGCCGTGGAGGCGCTCCAGCCGGAGCGGATCATCCTGCTGCCGGACGGCGTCGAGGACCTGTGGGGCGCCGACTACGCGGACCTGGTCGCCCTCGCCTGAGGCGGCCCGCCCGTCAGCCGGGGGGTTGATCGAAGGGGTGATCCACTGCGTATGGATCATTCGGCCCATCGGTGATCCATCATTCGTGTGAGATCTCCTCATCCCGAGGTGTGTCCTGCACCCATGTCGCGGCCGAGCTCCCGGAGAACCGGGGCTCGGCCGTCGTGCGCTTCTGACCTGGCACTTCTCGGAAGAACCCGATTGGAGGTATCGGCGACAGCCATCGGAATTGTCGATTCCGTTCGTGGGGACGCACTCCCGTCGTCACAACCTTGTCTCATCGACCTTGCCGAATGGGTGGCCATGGAGGCCGGGAGGGGTGATCATGAGGAGACCAGAGCGCACTTCCCATGAGGAGGCACGGGTGGCCGAGACTCTGAAGAAGGGCAGCCGGGTGACCGGCGCCGCGCGCGACAAGCTCGCGGCAGACCTGAAGAAGAAGTACGACGCCGGTGCGAGCATCCGGGCGCTGGCCGAGGAGACCGGCCGCTCGTATGGCTTCGTGCACCGCATGCTCAGCGAGTCGGGCGTCACGCTGCGAGGGCGTGGCGGGGCGACACGGGGCAAAAAGACCCCGTCGGCCTGATCCCGGCGCCACGAGACCCGATGGTGGCCACCCGGTCGGCCGACTGACCGACCGGGTGGTTACTGTGCAGTCACTTAGACGACCGCACCCATCGGAGGCGCCCCATGGCTTCGTCCGCCCAGGACCTCGGCCCGGTACTCGACAAGGACGGCGTACGGCTCACCGTCGACGACGCGATCGCCACGGTGACGCTGACCAACCCGGCCAAGCGCAACGCGCAGAGCCCCGCTCTGTGGCGGGCGCTCACCGAGGCGGGCCGGCTGCTGCCGGGCTCCGTCCGGGTGGTGGTGCTGCGCGGTGAGGGCAAGTCCTTCTCCGCGGGGCTCGACCGGCAGATGCTCACCCCCGAGGGAATCGAGGGCGAGCCGTCGTTCGTCGATCTCGCCCGCAGCGACGACGCCGCGCTCGACGCGGCCATCGCCGAGTACCAGGAGGCGTTCACCTGGTGGCGGCGCAGCGACATCGTGTCCGTCGCCGCCGTGCAGGGACACGCCATCGGAGCCGGTTTCCAGCTCGCCCTCGCCTGTGACCTGCGTGTCGTCGCGGACGACGTGCAGTTCGCCATGCGCGAGACCAGCCTCGGGCTCGTCCCCGACCTCACCGGCACGCACCCCCTGGTCTGCCTCGTCGGGTACGCCCGCGCGCTGGAGATCTGCGCGACCGGCCGCTTCGTCACCGCCGAGGAGTCCGTGAACACCGGCCTGGCCAACCTCGCCGTGCCCGCGGCCGACCTGGACGCCACCGTCCAGGACCTCGCCGCGGCGCTGCTGGCCGCACCCCGGGACGCCGTCATCGAGACGAAGACCCTTCTGCGCGGCGCCCAGGGCCGCACCTACGACGAGCAGCGCGCCGCCGAACGGGCCGCCCAGGCCCGCCGCCTGCGCGACCTGTCCGGCCTCGGCGAATAACGAACCGGCCGGAGGACGGCCGCCCGGAGCACGGGCCGTCCGGGACGGGCGGTCCGTCCAGGACGTCGGTCCACGGCATCGCGTCCGAGGCGGTCGGTCCTGGTCGGTCAGTCCAGGTCCGTCACCAGGACCGCCACCGTCGGGTGATCCGGCAGGGCCGCCGACACGGCCTCGCGGACCGCACGGGCCACCTCCAGGGGGCGGTGGTCCGCCCGGACCGCGAGGTCCACGCGCGCGTGGCGGCGCGGGAGGGCGGCGCCACGCGGATGCTCGGACAGGTGGACCGCCCGGCCCGCCGTGCCCGCCAGCCGGGCCACCCCCGGGACGCCGAGCGCGGCCGCCGCGATCAGGCCCGTCTCCGAGCCGCCGGGGTCCGCGGGTCCGGGCGGCCCGGGCTGCTCGGTCTCGCGCGCCGGCGCGTCGGACGGTACCGGCGTGTCCGTGTCCAGCAGCTCCGTCACCCGCAGGTCCACCTCCGTCACCGCCAGCCCGATCCGTTCCGCCGCGGCCTCGGCCAGCACCGCCCGCAGCAGGGACGCCGTCGCCGGCAGGGGCTGCGCCGCCGTCGCCGCGAACTCTGCGGCCAGCCGCAACGGGCCCGGCGGCAGCGCGCTCGGCGGGGCCGGCACGACCGGCTCCGCCGCCTGCTCCGGCCGGGCGAGCCCGAGCCGCACCCCGTCCAGCCGCACGCCGGGCGCACCCCGTGCCACCGCACGCCGCAGCAGCACCGCCACCGCCCGCTCCGTGATCCACGCGCCGTCACGCGCTCCACCCAGGGGCAGGATCCTGCCCAGCTGCACCTGTCGCCGCACCGCGTGCGTCCATCCGTCCGCCGTCACTCCTCCACCCTGCCGTATTCCTGGCGCGAGATCGGGCAACCGTGCTTACGGTGGTCGAAGGAGGACGATCGAAGGGACGTACGGCGATGACCGACATGACCGGCGGAGGCTCGGTACGGGCCTCCGATCCCGAGAAGAACCCTGTGGAAGCGACCTCGCGCAAAGGTCCCGGAACCCGGCGTGGCGGTGGTGACCCCTCCACCCGTGGCCGTACCACCATCTCCGATGGCGTAGTCGAGAAGATCGCCGGGCTCGCCGCCCGGGACGTGCTCGGTGTCCACGCCATGGGAAGCGGGCTGTCGCGGACCTTCGGCGCCATGCGCGACCGGGTGCCCGGCGGCTCCAAGGCGGTGACGCGCGGTGTGAAGGCCGAGGTCGGTGAGGTGCAGACCGCGCTCGACCTGGAGATCGTCGTCGACTACGGCGTGTCCATCTCCGACGTCGCCCGGGCCGTGCGGGAGAACGTCGTCGCGGCGGTCGAGCGGATGACCGGCCTCGAGGTGGTGGAGGTGAACATCGCGGTGAGCGACGTGAAACTGCCCGAGGAGGAGGAAGAGGAGGAACAGGAGACCCGCCTCCAATGAGACCCGGTGAGTGGAGGAGCGCACCATGAACATGGCCGTGGTCGGCATGATCGCCGGCATGGCGCTGGGCTTCGCCGGTTATTTCGGCGGATTCGGGGCCTTCCTGCTGGTGGCGGCCCTCGGCGCCGTCGGGTTCGTCGTCGGACGGTTCCTCGAGGGGGACCTGGAGTTCGGCGACTTCTTCCGCCCCCGTGACGAACGGCGGCGGTGACGGCGGTGAGCACGGTCGCCGTCGGAGCCGGCGGAGAACCGGCCGCCGTCGTGGCGGGCGAGCGCGGGGCGACCACGATCGCCGACCGGGTCGTCGCGAAGATCGCCTCGCAGGCGGCCCGCGAGGCGATCGGGACGCTGCCGCCGGGCGCCGCGCCCCCGCACGCGAGCGTCATCGTGCGCCACGACGCCGCCCGGGTCCGCGTGCACGTCGAACTCGGCTACCCCGGCGACATCGGCGGCCGCTGCCGCGCGGTGCGGCGCCGTGTGGTCGAGCGGGTGCGCGACCTGGCGGACATGGCGGTCCCGGAGGTCGTCGTCCAGGTGGAACGGCTGCGTCCGGCCGCCGCCGCCCCGTTCGGCGCGGAGCAGGAGAGGGAGCGATGAGCGGACCCCACGGCGCGGTCCTCGAGAAGGACCCGCCGCCGTCACCCGACCGGGCGCACGGGGCCCGACGGGCCGACGACGGACACAAACGCTTCTGGTCGGCCCGCCGGGTCCCCGCGGGTGTGCTCGCGCTGCTGCTCCTGGCGATCACCGGGCTCTTCCTCTACGACATCGTCGCCGTGCGCGCCGGCCGGGAGGGGATGAGCTGGCGCCGGGAACTGGCCCGGCAGCTGGCCGAGCGCCCCCTGGACGACGTCTGGGTGCTGACCGGCGCGGGCGTCGCGGCCGCGCTCGGGCTCTGGCTGTTCGTGCTCGCCGTGACGCCCGGTCTGCGCTCGCTGCTGCCGATGCGCTGCACGCATCCCGACGTACGCGCGGCGCTGCACCGCGACGCCGCCGCCATGGTGCTGCGCGACCGGGCCCTGGAGGTGGCCGGTGTGCAGGCGGTACGGGTCAGGGTGAGGCGACGCCGCACCGACGTCCGCGCGGTGTCGCACTTTCGTGAACTGGACGACGTACGGGCCGATGTGACCGCTGTGCTCAAGGACGCGGCCGAGAGTCTCGGTCTGGCCCGGCCCCCCGCGCTGTCGCTGCGCGTGCGGCGGCCCGGACGGAAGGGGCGTTAGCCGTGCTCAAGGGTGTCAACCGCGTGCTGCTCGCGATCGCCGGCCTGGTGCTGATCGCCCTCGGCGGTTCCGTGCTGGCGATCGGGCTGGGCGCACCCGCGCCGTCCTGGTGGCTGCACGACGGCCGGCACGACGTGCTCCTGGACGACGCCGAGCGGACCCGGTGGCGGGACGAGGGCTGGTGGTGGCCGGTCGTCATCGCCGTGCTCGCCGTACTGGTCCTGCTCTTCCTGTGGTGGCTGCTCGCGGTGCTGCGCCGGCGGCGGCCGGCCGAGGTACTGGTCGACACCGGCGACGGCGAGGGCGCGTCGCTGCGCGGCCGGGCCCTGGAGCACGCCCTGGAAGAGGAGGCGAACCACCTGGACGGAGTCGCCCGCGCCCACGTCCAGCTCACCGGCGGCCGCACGGACCCCCGGGCCCGGGTGCTCCTCACCCTGGAACCGCACGTCGAGCCGGGAGCCGCCGTGCGGGAGCTCACCACGGGCGCCGTCGCCCACGCCCGCGACTCGACGGGCCTCGCCGCACTCCCGACGGAGGCCCGCCTGCACGCACGGAAACACCGCCCGGAACGAGTCACCTGACCCTCCCGGGCTCCGCCACCGCGCGTCAGAAGCCGTGCCGGAAGCCCCCGTCCACGGGCAGCATCACCCCGGACACATAGGACGCCGCGGGCGACAGCAGGAACGCCGCCGCCCGCCCGAACTCCTCCGGGGTCCCGTACCGGCGCATCGGGATCCGTGATTCCGACGCCTGCCGGGTGGCCTCCGGATCGGCGGACAGCGCGTCCAGCTCCCGCACCCGGTCGGTGTCGATCCGCCCCGGCAGCACCCCCACCACCCGGACCCCGCGCGGTCCCAGCTCGTCCGCCAGCGACTTGGCGAACCCGGCCAGCCCCGGCCGCAGCCCGTTCGAGATCGTCAGCCCCGGGATCGGCTCGTGCACCGAGCCCGACAGCACGAACCCGATGACACCTCCCTCACCCAGTTCCTCCGCCGCCGCCCGGGCCAGCCGCACCGCGCCGAGGAACACCGACTCGAACGCCGACTGCCACTGCTCGTCGGTGGTGTCGGCGACGAACCCCGGCGGCGGTCCGCCCACGCTGACGAGGATCCCGTCGAAACGCCCGAACCGCTCCCGCGCGGTGGCGATCAGCCGCGCCGGCGCCTCCGGGTCGGCGTTGTCGACGGCCACCCCGGCCGCGTTCGGTCCCAGTGCCGCCGCCGCCTCCGCGACCGACCGCTCGTCCCGCCCCGTGACGACCACCTTCGCACCGTCCGCGACGAGCTCCCGCGCGGAGGCGTTGCCCAGCCCGCGGGTCGCCCCGGTGACGACGTACACCCGGTCCTTCAGTCCAAGATCCATGGCCCTATCCTGCCCCCTCGCCGCCGAACAGGGCGAGGGCGGTGTTCACCAGCCCGATGTGGCTGAACGCCTGCGGGAAGTTCCCCAGCTGCCGCTCGCCCACCGGGTCGTACTCCTCCGCCAGCAGCCCCACGTCGTTGGCGAGCCCCAGCAGCCGTTCGAACAGCTCGCGCGCCTCCTTCGTCCGGCCGGTCATGTGCAGGGCGTCCGCCAGCCAGAACGAGCACACCAGGAAGGTGCCCTCCTGGCCGGGCAGCCCGTCGACGGCCGTGGCGTCCGGGGTGTAGCGGCGCACGAACCCGTCCTGTCCCAGCTCGGCGCGGACCGCCTCGATGGTGCCGAGCACCCGCGGGTCGTCGGGCGGCAGGAAGCCCACCCGGGGGATCAGCAGCAGGGCCGCGTCGAGTTCGCGCGAGCCGTAGGACTGCGTGAACGTGTTCCGCTCCGGGTCGTACCCCTTCTCGCACACCTCCCGGTGCACCTCGTCGCGCAGCTCCCGCCAGCCCTCCAGGTCCCCTTCGAGGTCCGGGTCCTCCTCCATGGCGCGCACCGCGCGGTCGGCGGCCACCCACACCATCACCTTGGAGTGGACGAAGTGGCGCCGGCCGCCGCGCACCTCCCACAGCCCCTCGTCCGGCTGCCTCCAGGCCGTGCGCAGGAACTCCAGCAGCACCGACTGCAGGGCCCACACGTCCGGCTGCGCCGACAGTCCCGAACGCCGCGCCAGCGCCAGGGAGTCGACGACCTCCCCGTACACGTCCAGCTGGAGCTGGTTCACGGCGTCGTTGCCGATGCGTACCGGTGTGGCGCCGTCGAACCCGCGCAGCCACGGCAGTTCGAACTCCGGCAGCCGCCGCTCACCCGCCAGCCCGTACATGATCTGCAGGTCCGCCGGGTCACCGGCGACCGCGCGGAGCAGCCAGTTGCGCCAGGCCTCCGCCTCCTCCTGGTACCCGGCGGCCAGCAGCGCGTTCAGCGTCAGCGTGGAGTCGCGCAGCCAGCAGAAGCGGTAGTCCCAGTTGCGCACCCCGCCCGGCTCCTCCGGCAGCGAGGTGGTGGGCGCGGCGACGACACCGCCGGTGGGCCGGTAGGTGAGCGCCTTGAGCGTGATCAGCGACCGGACGACCGCGTCCCGGTGCGGGCCGTCGTACCGGCAGTGGGCCGCCCAGGCCCGCCAGTCGTGCACGCTGTGCCGCAGCGAGGAGTACGGGTCGACCAGCGCGGGCCGCGGCTCGTGGGAGGGGTGCCAGGTCAGCACGAACGCGACCCGCTCGCCCTCCTTCACGGTGAACTCCGAGTGGGTGCCCAGGTCCTCGCCCCAGGTGGGCACCTCCGGCACGCTGCGCAGCCACGCCGAGTCCGGTCCCGCCACCGCCACCCGGTGGCCGTCCTCCCTGCGCACCCAGGGCACGACCGAGCCGTAGTCGAAGCGCAGCCGGAGCGTGCTGCGCACGGTCACCTCGCCCCGGACGCCCTGCACGATCCGCACCAGGTCGGGCGCGCGGTGGCGTTGCGGCATCAGGTCGGTGACCAGCACCGTCCCTTCGGGGGTCTCCCACTCGGTGTCCAGGACGAGGGTGTCCTCGCGGTAGGAGCGGCGGGTGCACCGGTCGGCGCCGGCCGGCGCGATTCGCCAGTGCCCGTTGTTCTCGTCCCCGAGCAGCCGGGCGAAGCAGGCCGCCGAGTCGAAGCGGGGCAGGCAGAGCCAGTCGACCGAGCCGTCCGCGCCCACCAGGGCAGCGGTCTGTTCGTCGCCGATGAGCGCGTAGTCCTCGATACGTTGCACAGGGGTGCGGGTTCCCGGCCTTCGGGTGCCGCAATCAGGGCCCGGACCGGGGGAGTGACGGGCCGTCGGCCGCCGCCGCGCCGTCGCCGGAGAAGACCGTCCCGTCATCCGACGGGGCGTGGTCGAGCACCCACAGGCCGATCAGTGTGGCCAGTGCGAAGACCACCGCGACGAGCACGGTGAGGACGAGCCGCCGCCGGCGTTCCCGGCGCGGCCACGTGCCGCGCGCCGTGCGGTAGGCGTCGGGGTCGGGCGAGACCCCGCCGGCCAGGGCCAGGAGCGCGTCGCGCAGTTCCCGCTCGGTGCGCTCCGCGCCCGGCGGCGGGGGTCGTCCGTCCCGGTCGTGGCCCGTGCGGTCCGGTCCGGTGCCACGCGACCCGGTCGCATCTCGACGCGTCATCGCCGGGCCTCCATCGCCTGGGTCAGCGCGGCGATCCCGCGCCAGGTGTGCGTCTTGACGGAGCCACGGGAGATGCCCATCGCGGCGGCGATCTCGCTCTCCTTCAGCCCGAGCCAGTGCCGCAGCACCAGCGCCTCGCGCTGCCGGGCCGGGAGCCGCTGGAGGGCGTCGACGAGCACCCGCTGGTCGTCGTGGAGCAGCGCGGTGTTCTCCGCGGAGGTCACCGTCTCGTCGGCGGGGGCCGGCGGCTCGTGCCGGCGGGCGACCTGAAGGTGGCGGATCCGCTGCCGGGTCAGGTGGCAGACCGTGGAGCGCAGCCGGGCCTCCGCCGCCACGTCCTTCAGCCGCCGCCACTTGCGGTAGATCCGGTAGTACGCCTCGGCCACCACGTTCTCCGGGTCGTCCGCGCCGAGCAGCACGGCGAGCCGGAGCATCGAGGAGTAGTGCAGCTCGAAGAGGCGGGCGACACCGGCCTCCCGTTCCAGGTCCGCCGGGGCGGTGGCGGCGGGCCCGGGCGGCGCGGCCGGGGCCGCGGCGGTGGGCGGGGGCGCCGCGGGGGCGGCGGGGGCCGGCGGCGGGGCCGTCCGGACCGGTGGATGCTCTCCGCGTCTCACCTGGGGTGCGCTCCCGTCCGCGGACGCCGCCCGCCCAGCAGGCGGGACGGCAGGTCGGTGGCGTCGGCGCCGCGCGGGACGCCGAGCCGGGCGAGGACCGCGGTGCCGGCCACCGCGACGGTCAGGTTGAGCAGCAGGGCCGCGACGCCCGCGCAGATCTCCAGTGGTCCGGCGCCGGCGCCGAGCGGCACGATCGAGGAGAACCCCTCGCGCACCACCAGGTACGTCCCGGCCGCCATGCCCGCGGCCCAGCCGGCCGGCCCAGCCCGCGGGTGCGGCCACCGCGTGTACGGGCCGACCGCCACCGCCGGGAAGATCTGCAGGATCCACACCCCGCCCAGCAGCACCGTGTACGGCACCGCGAAGAAGGCGGGCGCGCCGTTGCCGTACGCCGGACCCGGTACGGCGGTGAAGGTGTACGCGGTGTGGACCGTCCCGCCGAGCAGCAGCCAGGTCCAGCCGGCGCCGAGACCGCGGACGGCGAGCGCCCAGCCCTCCAGCGAGGGCAGCCGGTCGCTCGGCCTCAGCCGCCGCGCGGTGACGGCGAGCAGCGACGCCCCGCCGATCACGGCGAGGAACGCCGCGGTCATGGCGCCGTCGGCCATGCTTCACCGCCCCCGTCCCAGGTGGCTTCGTCCGCTACGCCGCGTCACTCTCGCACAGAGCGTCCGCGAACGGGGAGGGGAGCGCGGGTCACCGCCCGCGGTGGTGGGGGCCGGCCACGGCGCGCGGTGTGTCAGACCGCGGCCGGTTCGGCCGCCTCGGCGTCCGCCTTCCGCGCTCCCGCCGTCCGGTCCCGGACCTCGCGGCGCACCAGCACCACCCAGCCGACCGGCACGGCCGCCGCGAACAGCCACCACTGGATCGCGTACGCGTAGTTCAGTGCCGCGTTCTCGTTGCCGGGGTCGCCGAGGGACTGCGGGGTGCCGTCCTTCGGCTCGGGCGCCGTCAGCGCCACGTAGCCGCCGAGCACCCGGGCGTCGAGCCGCTCGGCCTCCAGCTCGCTGTTGATCAGCATGATCTGCCGGTCGGGGAGGCCCTCGAGGTTCTTGATGCCGCTCGCCTCGGTCGTCTCGTCGGGCATGAGCCGGCCCCTGATGGTGATCTGGCCGCGCGGCGGCGCGGGGACCTCGGGGAACGCGGTCTGGCTCGGGCCGTCCGCGGGGATCCAGCCCCGGTTGACGAGCAGCACCCCGCCGCTGTCGAGGACGAACGGGGTGAGGACGTGGAAGCCGACCTCGTCGTCGGCGTTGGTGCGGCGGCGGACGACGACCTCGTCATCCGTGTCGAAGTGCCCCTCGGCGGTCACGGTGCGGTACCGCTCGGCGCGCGTCACGGCGTGCCCCGGGGACGCCAGCCGCTCCACGGGCACCGGATCGGCGGCCAGCGCGTCGGCGACCAGCTGGTTCCGGGCGGCGCGCTCGTCGTGGCGGTCCATCTGCCAGGTGCCCAGCCAGATCATCGTGGGGATGAGGAGCAGGCCGACCAGGGTGATGATCACCCATTGGCGGGACAACAGAAAGCGGTACACCCCACGACCGTACAACTCGGCCGCGGGGTGCATTCAGGCGGGTACGTCCTTTCAGACCCGGTCGACGATCCCCGCCCTTCCCTCCGCGCGGGCGCAGTGGGCGCCGCAGTACCAGTGCCCCTCGGCCTCGACGCCCTGGCCGATGATCTGCACCCGGCAGTGCTCGCAGATCGGGGCCATGCGGTGGATCGCGCAGGAGAAGCAGTCGAAGACGTGCACCGCGCCCTGCGCGTGCACCTCGAAGGTCATTCCGTAGCTGTTGCCGCAGACTTCGCATGTCGCCATGGGGCACAGGGTGAGCCGTCGGCCCGGCGCGCGGCGAGCGGGCGGCAGGCGAGTCGCCCGCCAATCACCCGTCCGCAGGGTCGGCCGCGTACTCCGCTCAGCCCTCCGAGGCGGGTTCGACGTCCCCGAGCAGCTGTCCGAACGCCGCCTCGTCGACCACCGGGGTGCCGTACTGCCGGGCCTTGACCACCTTGGACGTGCCCGAGTCCGGGTCGTTGGTGACCAGGAGGCTGGTCAGCCGGGACAGGCTGGTCGCGACGTGCAGGCCGGCCTCGGTCGCGCGGTCCTCCAGCAGGTCCCGCTCGGTCGAGGTGTCCCCGGAGAACGCCACCCGCATGCCCTGCTTGAGTCGTTTGCCCGGTTCGTACCGGCCCGGGTTCGGGTGGGGGCAGGCGGGCCGCTTGCGGGACGGACGCCAACTGGCGGGCCGATGGCCGCCGGGGCCCGCCTGCTGTCCGATGCGGGGCCGGTCCGTCCACTCGGTCAGCGGCAGGCACTCGTGCAGCGGCAGCCGTACGCCGCCCGCCGCCGCGGCCCGCAGACTGGGCCGGAACGCCTCCGCGAGCACGCGCGCGTCGTCCAGCGCGTGGTGCGCCCGCTGCTGGACGACGCCGAAGTGCGCGGCCAGCGACTCCAGTTTGTGGTTGGGCAGCGGGAGTCGCAGCTCCTTGGAGAGGGCGATGGTGCACAGCCGCTGCTTCACCGGTGCCTCGCCGCGTGCGCGGGCGTACTCCCGGGCGATCATCTGCCAGTCGAAGACGGCGTTGTGCGCGACCAGCACCCGGCCCTCCAGCCGGGACGCGAACTCCGCGGCGATGTCCTGGAAGAGGGGCGCCCCCTCGAGCGCCTCGCTCGTCAGGCCGTGGATCCACACCGGGCCCGGGTCCCGCTCGGGGTTGACCACCGTGTACCAGTGGTCCTCGACCTCGCCGCGCGCGTCCAGCCGGTAGACGGCCGCGGAGATGATGCGGTCGTCCCGGGCCAGCCCCGTGGTCTCCACGTCGACGACCGCGTATCCCCGCGGATACGCGGCCGGCCACACGGTGGGGGAGAGGGCTGCGGCGGTGAGGTCTTCGAGCATGGTTCACGAGGATACGGGCCCCCACCGACACTGCGGTCCGTCAGGTGCCCTGTACGGGCCGCCCGTTCGAATACCGGACATCTCCGGACGCTCCCCGGGAAACCGGATGCGCCGCCGGGGCCGCGGTCACCAGCGGATCGGCACCGGAAGCGCCGTCAGTAGTCCCGACACCGCGACCACCAGGGCGAGCGCGTACACCTCCGCCCGCGCGGGGGAACTCGCGCTGAGCGGGTCGGCCGCGCGGGCCAGCCGGATCCGCGCCCACAGCGCCAGGGCGGCGACGCCGGCCATGAGGACCACCTTGGCGAGCAATACCCGCCCGTACGCGGTGTCCGTCAACTGCTCGAGGATGGTCTCCGGCGGCATCCGGCGCAGCGAACTGCCCACCCCGGTCGCGGTGAGCGCGGCGAGCAGTACGGCCGCCCAGCGCGCGTAGCGTCCCAGCAGCGCGGCGCCCGCCCGGTCCCGTTTCCAGAGCCTCATGGTGCGCAGCGCGTACAGCAGGCCGCCCACCCAGAGCGACGCGCAGGTCAGGTGGACCAGTGTCAGCCCGGAGCCGATCAGCGGGCTGTACTCGGTCGTCGGGTGCGCGCGCAGCGCCTCCGCGACGATGATCGCGGCCAGGGGCCACACCTGGGTCCCGGGGCGGGCGGAGGCGGCGCACAGCGCCGCCGCGAGGAAGCCGTTGACCTCCAGCAGGGCGAGCCTGCCGTCCCGGGAGCCGTAGAGACCGCCGACGTCGATGTCGGCGAGGCCGGAGGGGATCAGGTTGCCGGTGGCCACGACGGAGGCGAGACCGAGGGCGGCCGCGAGGCCGACGCAGTTCGCCGGGGTGGACCAGCCGCGGGGCAGCCCGCGCGGAGCGCCGGGCACGGAGCGGACCAGCCGTGTGACGAACAGCTCGCCGACGGGTATCGCCAGCGCGGCGAACAGCACCGTGCGCAGCAGGGCGATGCCGCCGGTGCCGGGAGCCTCGTCCTCCCCGGTGCCGTGCAGTGCCGGGGACGGGCCGAGGAGGGGTATCAGCGCGCCCAGCGCCACCAGCACGATGACGGCGGTGGCCCGCCCGGCACCGGGGCGCCGCGCGCCCCTGTGTGCACCGGTCACCCCGGACCTGGGTTTCATCAAAGTCACCCCAGGATCTTCACAAGATCACAAGACCAGGGCAAGTGGCGGGCGAAATGCGCACCTTGTCCCTCCGGTCCGCGCGCCCCGGCGCACCGGGGCGCGCGGACGGACGCGCCGTGCCCGCCGGTCAGGCCCAGCGTGCCGGGTCGGAACCCCAACTGCCCGGCGGACGGGCCCAGTCGCGGGGGCCGTCGGCGAACTCCACCGGGGGCAGGACGTAGCGCAGTCCGCCCAGCGGACTGTCCGTCTCCGCCAGCCACGGGCCGGGCGGCACCTCGGCGGCCCCGGGTACCCCCGGTACGTCGGCACGTCCCGTCCCTCCCTCCAGCAGCCACGCCGCCGTCCGCGCCAGGGCCACCCGTACGAGCCTGCTGCCGCCCTCGTCCGTCCGGTCGGTGAGCGCCCGCAGCACCCCGGCCGCCAGCAGGTACCCCGAGCCGTGGTCGAGCGCCTGCGCCGGCAGCGCGCCCGGCCGTCCCTGCGTCCCCTCGACGGCCGCGATCCCCGTGGCCACCTGCACCAGACTGTCGAAACCCCGCCGGCCGTCCCACGGCCCGTACGCGCCCCACGCCGACAGCTGCGCCACCACCACCCCCGGCCGCCGCCGGGCCAGCGCCCGCGGGGTCAGCCCGAACCGGTCCAGGGCGCCCGGACGGTATCCGGTGACCACCACGTCCGCCGCCGCGAGCAACTCCTCGAAGGTGCCCCGGTCCGCCTCCAGGTCCAGCCGCGCCGACCGCTTCCCGAAGCCGGTGTCGGCGTGCTGGTCGGGGAGTTCGGGCAGCCAGGGCGGGTCCACGCGCAGCACGTCCGCGCCGAGCAGGGCGAGCGTGCGGGTGGCGACCGGGCCCGCGACGACCCGGGTGAGGTCCAGCACCCGCAGCCCTGCGGCGGGCAGCAGCGGATGCCGCCCCACCGGGGGCAGCACCCGCGCCGGGGACGCGTCCAGGCGCGCGAACTCCACCAGGGGGCGGGACCGCAGCGCCGCGGCCTGCTCGTGCTCCGCCCACTCCCCGGGCGTGCGCAGCGCGACGGCCAGACCCCCCGCCGCGTACACCGTCTCCTCGACCTCACGCGCGGAGCGCTCCGCGAGCGCCGCCGCCAGCGCCCCGGGGCCCGGCTCCGGGTCCTGCGCCAGACCCAGCGCGGCGATCAGCCGGGCCCGGTGATGGGGATAGTTGGCGTGGGTGCGCACCCACCCGTCCGCCGTCCGCCAGAACCGCGACAGCGGGGCGAAGTTCTCCGGGGCGCGCCCGCCCACCAGCAGGTGACGCTCGCTGACGAACGCCGTCGCCACCGCCCCGTCGTCCACCCGCACCCGCGGCACCCCGCCACCGCCCGCGCGCCGCGCCCCGAGCTCGGCGGCGGCCAGCGCGCACGCGCCCACACAGGCACGCGCCGCTTCCCGTACGGGCAGACGCGCCGGCAGCGCCCCGGGCCGTTCGACGGCGGACACGCGGGAGAGGAGAGCGGGATCGCCGCCCAGGGCGGACCAGACGAACGCGGTATCGATCATGACGGAAGTGTGCGGCATCGGCTCCGGCGCGACGAGGGGCCCGGCAGACGGCCGAGGGGCCGGGCGCATCCGCCCGGCCCCTCGCCGTCACACCTCCCGCCGGACTACCGCGTCACCGCGTCCAGCGCGTCGGCCATGCCCCAGCCGTAGAAACCGTTGCGGTTCTTCGGACCCTCGCACACCGCGTCGACCTTGCCGTCGCCGTTGATGTCGTACGGGTCCGTGCACGCCGTGGCGTCGGCCTGCGCGTACAGCAGGGCCTTCACCATCGCCGGCGGAGCGTACGGATGCGTCGACTTGATCAGCGCGGCGACACCCGCGACGTGCGGGGACGCCATCGACGTACCCGCCATGTAACCCCACCGGCCGCCGGGCAGCGTGCCCAGGATGAGGCCGCTGGTGGCGGGCGGGGCCGGGGTCTGATAGGCCGTCGAGTCGCCGCCGGGCGCGGCGATGTCGATGACACCCCGCCCGTAGTTGGAGAACGACGACTTCAGACCCTTGGCGCCGGTCGACGCCACCGTCACGACACCCGGCAGCTGCGTCGGGATGTCGAGGCACTCGGAGGGGTCGATCACCCGCTCCGAGGGGGTGCCGTCGTTCGGCGAGACCGGGTCGGTGATCTCGTCGGCCGCGAGGTCGTAGTTCTCGTTGCCGGCCGCCGCCACGTTGACCGCGCCCTTGCGCTCCGCGTACCGCGTGGCCCGGGTGACGGCCTCGAGGAGCGCCTTCTGGTCCGGGTCGTCCGCGCAGTTGAAGTACCAGGGGTCGGTGTAATAGCTGTTGTTGGTGACGTCGACCCCGTGCTCGGCCGCCCACATGAAGCCGCACACCACGGCCTCGGTGTAGAAGTAGCCGTCCGGGTTCGACACCTTGATGCCGGAGACCTTCACACCGGGCGCCACACCGGTCATGCCGACGCCGTTCTTGGCGGCGGCGATCTCACCGGCGACGTGCGTGCCGTGCGGGCTCTCCTGCGCGCCCGGACGCCAGGCGCCCTCGCTCGTGTCCGGCTTGCCCGTCACGCAGTTGACCGACGCGGCCCGGTCGAAGTTCGGCGCGATGTCCGGGTGGGTGTCGTCCACACCGGTGTCGATGACCGCGACGGTGACCTTCGGGCTGCCCAGCGACTTCTCGTGCGCCTTGTCCGCCTTGATGGCGGGCAGGTCCCACTGCAGGCCCTGGAGCGGGTCCTCGCCGGCCGCGGCCTCCGCCTGCGCCTCGGCCACCTCGGAGGCGCTGAGCACCTTCGGGGTGACCGTGTCCTGGGTGGCCGCCGACGGCAGCGGCGCGTTGCGGGTGGCACCGGCCGACTCCACGCCGCGCACCGACCGGATGGTCTTCGCGAAATCGGCGTTCGAGGAGTGGACGACGACGACGCCGATCTTCTCGTACGTCGCCACGATCGTGCCGCCGGCCCGGGTGATCGCCTTCTTCACGTGCGCCGGCGCGCCGTGCCCGCCCCGGACGTTGACCACGTAGCTGAGCGGGGTCGCGTCGGCGGCGGACGCGGCCGGCCGGTCCTGCGCCGGGGCGGCGGTGGCCGCGGTACCGGGCAGCAGCGCGAGCGCGGTCGCCATGGCCATCCCGGCCGGGACGACGAGCGCCCGGCGGTGGCGCGGATGAGACGCTGTCATGAAGTCTCCAGTTCGTTCACTGTTGCGGGCGGACGGGACGCGCCGGGGCGCGCGCTCACTTGACGGCGCGCAGCGCGTCGACGATGCCGAAGCCGTAGAAACCGTTGACCCGGTCGCCGCCCTCGCATGTCGCGTCCTGCACGCCGTCACCGTCCTGGTCGTACGACTCCGGGCAGCCCGGGTTGTTCGCCTGGGCCTTCAGCAGCGCCTGCAGCGCGGCCGGAGAGGCCCACGGGTGCTTGGACTTCAGCAGCGCGGCGACACCGGCCGCGTGCGGCGAGGCCATCGACGTGCCCTGGAGGAAGGCGTACTGGCCGTTCGGCATGGTGGACAGGATGCGGCCGTCCTTCGACGGCGTGTCCGGCAGCTGGTAACGGCGGTCGCCGCCCGGCGCGGCGACGTCCACGACACGGTGGCCGTACGTGGAGTAGTACGACTTGAGGTTCTGCACGCCCGTCGCGCTGACCGTCACCACGCCCGGCAGCTGCGTCGGCAGGTCGTAGCACTCGCTCGGGTCGATGGTGCGCTCGACCGGCGTGGTGTCGTTCGGGCTGGACGCGTCGTCGATGGCGTCCGAGGCCAGGTCGTGGTTGGAGTTGCCGGCCGACGCGAGGTGCAGGGTGCCCTTCTTCTGCGCGTACAGCTGGGCCCGGTTGACCGCGTCGACGATCGCCCTCTGGTCCGGGTCGTCCATGCAGTTGTACAGCCACGGGTCCACGTAGTAGCTGTTGTTGGTGATCTCCACACCGTGGTCGGCGGCGAACACGAACGCGCAGACGACGTTCTCCGGGTAGAACAGGCCGTTGTCCGGGTCGCTGACCTTGATGCCGGCCACCTTCACGCCGGGCGCGACACCGGCGACACCGATGCCGTTGCGGGCGGCGGCGATCTCACCGGCCACGTGGGTGCCGTGGTAGTCGTCGTCCGTGTAGGGCCGCCAGGCGCCCTCGCTGGTGTCCGCCTTGCCGCCCACGCAGTTGGCCGACTGGGAGGCGGAGAAGTTCGGCGCCAGGTCCGGGTGGGTGTCGTCGACGCCGGTGTCGATCACGGCGACGGTCACCTTGCTGCTGCCGGGGTTTATCTTCGCGGCCTTGTCGGCACCGATCGCCCGCAGGTCCCACTGGTCGGCCTCGAGCGGCTCGCTGCCGGGGGTCTTCGCGGAGGCGGCCGTCGTCCGCGCGGCCTCGGCGGCCGTCACGTAGTCGGCGGCGCCGACGTCCGTGGTCCCGGCGGGGGCCAGCGGCGCGGTACGGGTGGCACCGGCCGACTGCACGCCGCGCGCCTTGCGGATCTCCTTGCCGAAGTCCGGGTTCGCCGAGTGCACGACGATCACGCCGATCTTCTCGTACGTGACCACGACGGTCCCGCCGGCGGCGGCGATCGCCCGCTTCACCGAGGCGATCGTGTGGCGGTCCGCCTTGGTGTTGACGACGTACGCCAGGGCGGGCGCGTCCGTCGCCTGCTCGGCCGACACCGCCTGCGGGGCCGCCGAGGCCGCCGCCGGCAGGAAGCCGAGCGAGGCGGTCAGCGACAGCACGACGGGCACGGCGAGGGCGAGCCGGCGTCTGGAACGCAGATGAGCCATGGGATCTCCACAACATCCGAAAACGAAACCGGCCCGGAACACGGGTGGTGATCGGGCAGGTACATGACGGGGTGGTGCAGGGTGAAGTTATCCCGCGCGCTCGCTGGCCAGCAATCATTTGCGGGACACGGCTTCGCAAAACGGCCCGGGGAAAAGAAGTGCCGAGCAGTTGAACCGCCCCTCGCGTGGCGCCGTGCCCTTGGGCAGGAAGCGCGAGGACACTCGCCTTCCGTCCCCGCCCGAACAACCCACCGCGAGGAGACTCCGTGGCCGCCGAAGCACCGCCCCCCTCGACAGAACAACACAAACTCCCCTCACCCGAGGAGTTCACCGAGGTGCAGGAGAGCGCTGAGTTCGGTGAACTGCGCCGCTCCCACCGCTCCTTCGCCTTCCCGCTGACCATCGCCTTCATCGTCTGGTACCTGCTCTACGTGCTGCTCTCCAACTACGCGGGCGGCTTCATGGGCAACAAGCTGTTCGGCAACATCAACGTCGCCTTCGTCTTCGGCGTACTGCAGTTCGTCACCACCTTCCTCATCGCCTGGTGGTACTCCCGGCACGCCGCGGCCAAGCTCGACCCCAAGGCCGAGGCCATCAAGACCCGTATGGAGGGCGGCGCATGAGCCCCGCGATCACCCATGTCACCCTCGCCGCGAACGAGGCGAGCGAACACCGCGCGCTGATCATCACCCTGTTCGCGCTGTTCGTCGTGGCGACCCTCGGCATCACCGTCTGGGCGGGCCGGCAGACCAAGGACGCCGCCGACTTCTACGCGGGCGGACGGCAGTTCAGCGCCTTCCAGAACGGACTCGCCGTCTCCGGCGACTACATGTCCGCCGCTTCCTTCCTCGGCATCGCGGGCGCCATCGCCCTCTTCGGCTACGACGGCTTCCTGTACTCCATCGGCTTCCTGGTCGCCTGGCTGGTCGCGCTCCTCCTGGTCGCCGAACCGCTGCGCAACTCCGGCCGCTACACGATGGGCGACGTCCTCGCCTACCGCATGCGCCAGCGCCCGGTGCGCACCGCCGCCGGAACCTCCACCATCGTCGTGTCGATCTTCTACCTGCTGGCCCAGATGGCCGGCGCGGGCGTCCTCGTCTCGCTGCTGCTCGGCATCACCTCCGACGCGGGCAAGATCCTCATCGTCGCCCTCGTCGGCGTCCTGATGATCGTGTACGTCTCCATCGGCGGCATGAAGGGCACCACCTGGGTCCAGATGGTCAAGGCCGTGCTGCTCATCGGCGGCACGCTCCTCATCACCTTCCTGGTGCTGCTGAAGTTCAACTTCAACATCTCCGACCTGCTGGGCAGCGCCGCCGCGAACAGCGGCAAGGGCGACGCCTTCCTCGAGCCCGGCCTCCAGTACGGCGCCGACGGCACCACCAAGCTGGACTTCATCTCCCTCGGCATCGCCCTGGTGCTCGGCACCGCCGGCCTGCCGCACATCCTGATCCGCTTCTACACGGTGCCCAACGCCAAGGCCGCCCGTAAGTCCGTGAACTGGGCCATCGGCATCATCGGCGGCTTCTACCTGATGACCATCGCCCTCGGCTTCGGCGCCGCCGCGCTGATCTCCCAGGACGAGATCATCGCCTCCAACCCGTCCGGCAACACGGCGGCCCCGCTGCTCGCCCTGCACCTGGGCGGCATCGACTCGGCCTGGGGCGCGATCCTGCTCGCCACGATCTCGGCGGTCGCCTTCGCGACGATCCTCGCGGTGGTCGCGGGGCTCACCCTCGCCTCGTCGTCCTCCTTCGCGCACGACATCTACGCCAACGTCATCCGCAAGGGGAAGGCGACCGAGAAGGAGGAGATGCGGGCGGCCCGCTGGGCGACCGTCCTCATCGGCATCGTCTCCATCGCGCTCGGCGCCCTCGCCCGCGACCTGAACGTGGCCGGCCTGGTCGCCCTGGCCTTCGCGGTCGCCGCGTCCGCCAACCTGCCGACCATCCTCTACAGCCTGTTCTGGAAGCGGTTCACCACCCAGGGCGCCCTGTGGTCGATCTACGGCGGCCTCATCGTCGCCGTCGGCCTGGTGCTGTTCTCGCCGGTCGTCTCCGGCGACCCCAAGGCGATGTTCCCGGACGTCGACTTCGCCTGGTTCCCGCTGAAGAACCCCGGCATCATCTCCATCCCGTTCGGCTTCCTGATGGGCTGGCTCGGCACCGTCCTGTCCAAGGAGGAGCCGGACGCCAAGAAGTACGCGGAGCTGGAGGTCCGGTCCCTCACCGGCACCGGCGCCCACTGAGGAATCACCCTTCGCGCGGCGGCCGCGTCGCGGGCCCGGACGGGCCCCGCGACGCGGCCGCCGCGCGTCCGGTCCCCTCGGGTCGCTGTGGTTGTCGGCGGTGTCACGTAGGCTCGCAGTAGCGGGACGGGAGTGATACGCGTCGAGGGAGGGGGCCCTACATGCTCATCGACACCTACGGCCGAGTGGCCACCGACCTGAGGGTCTCGCTGACCGACCGGTGCAACCTGCGCTGCACCTACTGCATGCCCGAGGAGGGCCTGCAGTGGCTGGCCAAGCCGGACCTGCTCACCGACGACGAGATCGTCCGCCTCATCGACGTCGCCGTCACCGCGCTGGGCATCGAGGAGGTCCGCTTCACCGGCGGCGAGCCGCTCCTGCGGCCCGGCCTGGTCGGCATCGTCGAGCGCGTCGCCGCCCTGGAACCCCGCCCGCAGATGTCCCTCACCACCAACGGCATCGGCCTGCGGCGCACCGCGGACGCCCTGAAGGCGGCGGGCCTGGACCGGGTCAACGTCTCCCTCGACACGCTCCGGCCCGACGTCTTCAAGACCCTCACCCGGCGCGACCGCCACAAGGACGTCCTGGACGGCCTGTACGCGGCCCGCGAGGCCGGCCTGACCCCCGTGAAGGTCAACTCGGTCCTGATGCCGGGACTCAACGACGACGAGGCGCCCGACCTCCTCGCCTGGGCCGTGGAACACGACTACGAGCTGCGCTTCATCGAGCAGATGCCCCTGGACGCCCAGCACGGCTGGAAGCGCGACGGAATGATCACCGCCGGGGACATCCTCGCCTCGCTGCGCACCCGCTTCGAACTGACCCCGGAGGGTGAGCAGGCGCGCGGCTCCGCACCGGCCGAGCGCTGGCTGGTCGACGGCGGACCGCACCGCGTCGGCGTCATCGCCTCCGTCACCCGCCCGTTCTGCGCCGCCTGCGACCGCACCCGGCTCACCGCCGACGGCCAGGTGCGCACCTGCCTCTTCGCGACCGAGGAGACCGATCTGAGGGCCGCGCTGCGCTCCGGCGCCGGCGACGAGGAGATCGCCCGCATCTGGAAGCGCGCCATGTGGGGCAAGAAGGCCGGCGCGGGCCTGGACGACCCGTCCTTCGTCCAGCCGGACCGGCCGATGTCCGCGATCGGGGGCTGACCGTCCGTCGCGGAGGGGTCTGCCTCAGACCCCCCGCGCCTCCCACTCCTCGAACCGGACGACGTCCTTCAGGAATCCCCGGACCCCGAGGAACTGCGACAGGTGCTCCCGATGCTCCTCGCAGGCGAGCCACGTCTTCCGCCGCTCGGGCGTGTGCACCTTGGGGTTGTTCCAGGCGAGCACCCACACGGCGGCGGCACGGCAGCTCTTGGCGGAACAGATCGGCGTCTCGGGATCAGGGACCATCACACGCCGACCCTAACCCGGAGGGAAAAGGCGACGCCGAGCAGCCACGGGGGGAGCTGCCCGGCGTCGGTCCGTCGCTCCGACGGGGGATGCGGAGCGCGTACGAAGTATGTCACGGGTCACCCCGCCCCCGGCACCGGAAGCACATGATTGATCTGAGGTTTTCTTGAGCTTGGCGGGTAAGTGTCTTCCGCTCGCCGCCCTCTCCCGTCACACCACGATCTTCAGGACCGCTCGGTCCGCTCCGATCGTTCGCCCGGCACCGGCCCCGACGTCACATCTTCCGCATCGGGTTCCGCCGCACCGTCATTCGTCCGCGACGGCGCGATCATCGGTTTCATCGGCGTCGTCACGAAGGTCGACGGCAGTGACGGCGCGTTCTCGCGCCCGGCGTTGGCGATCACCACCGCGACGTACGGAAGGACCGCGCCGAGCACCAGCGCCACGATCGCGACATGCCGCTCCACGTTCCACAGCGTCGCCGCGAGGATGACCGAGATCGTGCGGACCGCCATCGAGATCACGTACCGGCGCTGGCGGGCGCGCACATCCTCCTGCAGGCCCGTCCGCGCGCCGGTGATCCGGAACACCTCGACGCCGCCGCCATGCTGCTTCCGCATCACATTCCACCATCCGCCCGCAGAGGACTCTCCCCGCCCTGACCGTCCCGTGCCCCGGTCGGGGAACGCGGGCCCGGACAGGTCCACGGTACGCCGCCCCCGTCCGGGCCACGAGCCCGGGTCGGGTGCCCGCCCCGGCCGCACGGGCTGCGCCGGAGCACGTACGGGCCGCCCGACATGCGGCGTACCGCCTCTCGGCCGAGACTGGTCAGCAATGCTCGCGTCACGCCGTACGAGGAGGCATCCAATGGGCTGGTTGTGGGCGATCATCGTCGGTTTCGTGCTCGGTCTGATCGCCAAGGCGGTGATCCCCGGCAAGCAGCACCTCCCGCTCTGGCTGGCCACCGTCTGCGGCATGGTCGGCGCCGTCGCGGGCAACGCCCTGGCCCGGGGCTTCGGCGTGGAGGCGACGAGTGGCATCGACTGGAGCCGGCACATCTTCCAGCTGATCGCGGCGATCGTGATCGTCTTCTTCGTGGACATGCTCTACACCACGATGAAGCGCAACAGGGAGCGGAGCGAGCGGGCCTGACCCCGCCCCGTACGACGTCGAGGGGCGGCCCCCGGCGCACGCCGGGAACCGCCCCTCGCGAGCCCCGGGCTCAGCCGGCCTTGACCTCCACCGCCGCCAGGTTCTTCTTGCCCCGGCGCAGCACCAGCCAGCGTCCGTGCAGCAGGTCCTCGGTGGCGGGAACGGCGTCCTCCGCGGTGACCTTGACGTTGTTCACGTAGGCACCGCCCTCCTTCACCGTGCGCCGCGCGGCCGACTTGCTCGGCACCAGACCCACCTCGGCGAACAGGTCGACCACCGCCGAGAGCTCGGCCACCTCGACGTGCGGCACCTCGGAGAGCGCCGCCGCCAGCGTACGGTCGTCCAGCTCACCCAGCTCGCCCTGCCCGAACAGGGCCTTCGACGCGGCGATCACGGCGGCGGTCTGGTCGGCGCCGTGCACCAGCGTCGTCAGCTCCTCCGCCAGCGCGCGCTGCGCGGCCCGGGCCTGCGGACGCTCCCGCGTCTGCTCCTCCAGCTCCTCCAGCTCCTCACGGGACCGGAAGGACAGGATCCGCAGGTAACCCGAGATGTCCCGGTCGTCCGTGTTCAGCCAGAACTGGTAGAACGCGTACGGCGTCGTCATCTCCGGGTCGAGCCAGACGGCACCGCTCTCGGTCTTGCCGAACTTGGTGCCGTCCGCCTTCGTCATCAGCGGCGTGGCGTAGGCGTGGACGGCGGCCTCCGGCTCCAGCCGGTGGATGAGGTCCAGGCCGGCTGTGAGGTTGCCCCACTGGTCGCTGCCGCCCTGCTGCATCGTGCAGCCGTGGCGCCGGTACAGCTGGAGGAAGTCCATCGCCTGCAGCAGCTGGTAGCTGAACTCCGTGTAGCTGATGCCCTCGGAGGACTCCAGACGCCGGGCGACCGACTCCTTCGTCAGCATCTTGTTGACGCGGAAGTGCTTGCCGATGTCCCGCAGGAACTCGATCGCGGAGAGGTTCTGCGTCCAGTCGAGGTTGTTGACCATCGTGGCCGCGTTCTCGCCCTCGAAGGCCAGGAAGGGCTCGATCTGGCCGCGCAGCCGCTCGACCCAGCCCGCGACGGTCTCCGGCGGGTTCAGCGTGCGCTCGGCGGTCGGACGCGGGTCACCGATCTGGCCCGTGGCCCCGCCGACCAGCGCCAGCGGCCGGTGACCGGCCTGCTGGAGCCGGCGCAGCGTGAGGACCTGCACCAGATGCCCCACGTGCAGCGACGGAGCCGTCGGGTCGAAACCGCAATAGAACGTGACGGGACCGTCCGCGAGCGCCTTGCGCAAAGCGTCCTCGTCGGTGGACTGGGCGAACAGCCCGCGCCACTTCAGCTCGTCGACGATGTCCGTCACGGTTCTCGTGTCTCCTCGGTGGTCCACGGCCGGTCGGGTGACGGCCGCATGCGAATGCCTACGAGGTTATACGCCCTGGCTGACAGAGCTCATATTGAAATCGGGGACGCGCAGCGCCGGCATCGCGGCCCTGGTGAACCAGTCGCTCCACTCCCTGGGCAGCGTCTTCTCCGTACGGCCCGCCTCCGCCGCCCGGCCGAGCAGGTCCACCGGCGACTCGTTGAACCGGAAGTTGTTGACCTCGCCGGTGACCTCGCCGTCCTCGACCAGGTACACCCCGTCCCGGGTCAGCCCCGTCAGCAGCAGCGTCGCCGGATCGAGCTCGCGGATGTACCACAGGCAGGTCAGCAGCAGCCCCCGCCCGGTGGCCGCGACCATCTCCTCCAGCGAGCGGTCCTCGCCCCCGTCCAGGATCAGGTTGTCGATCCCGGGCGCGGTCGGCAGCCCGGTCAGGCCCGCGCCGTGCCTGCTGGTCGTCAGCCGGTTCAGCTCGCCCCGGCGCACCCACTCCGTCGCCGTCAGTGGCAGCCCGTTGTCGAACACCGACTGGTCGCCGCCCGAGGAGTGCGCGATCACGAACGGCGCCGACTCCAGACCCGGCTCGTGCGGGTCGCTGCGCAGGGTCAGCGGCAGCTCGGTCAGCCGCTCGCCGACCCGGGTGCCGCCGCCCGGCTTGGAGAACACCGTGCGCCCCTCCGCCGCGTCCCGCCCCGAGGCCGACCACAGCTGGTAGATCAGCAGGTCGGCCACCGCGGACGGCGGCAGCAGCGTCTCGTACCGGCCCGCCGGCAGCTCCAGCCGCCGCTCGGCCCAGCCCAGCCGTACGGCCAGCTCGGCGTCGAGCGCCGTCGGGTCGACGTCCTTGAAGTCCCGCGTGGAGCGCCCCGCCCACGCCGACCGCGTACGGTCCGGCGACTTGGCGTTCACCTCCAGCGTGCCGTTGGGCTGGTCGTGCCGCAGCCGCAGCCCCGCCGAGGTGCCCACGTAGCTGGAGACCAGCTCGTGGTTGGCGAAGCCGTACAGCTCCCGGCCGCCGGCCCGGGCGCGGGCGAACGCCTCGCCCAGCGCCGGGGCGAAGTCCGCGAACACGGCGGAGGAGGTCTCCGCGGGCGCCTCGGTGAACTCGGGGGACGGGGCCACCCCGGTGACCAGCGGCTGCGCGTCCTCGGCCGGACCGGCGCCCCGCGCGGCGGCCTCGGCGGCCCGCACCAGGGGCTCCAGCTCGTCGACGGTGACCGCCGACCGGGACACCACCCCGGAGGCCGTGCCCTGCGCGCCGTCCACCGTGGCGATCACGGTGAGCGTGCGCCCGCGCGTGACGCCGTTCGTGGTGAGCGCGTTGCCCGCCCAGCGCAGATTGGCGGTCGACCGCTCGTCGGCGATCACGACACAGCCGTCGGCCCGGGACAGTTCGAGCGCGCGCTCGACGACCTCGTGCGGCTTGTTGGTTCGCGCGCTCATCGCCCGGCCTCCTGCGTCGTGTTCAGAATGTTGACTCCCTTGAACAGGGCGGACGGGCAGCCGTGCGACACCGCCGCGACCTGCCCCGGCTGGGCCTTGCCGCAGTTGAAGGCACCGCCCAGGACGTACGTCCCCGGGCCGCCGACCGCCGCCATGGAGCCCCAGAAGTCCGTCGTCGTGGCCTGGTAGGCGACGTCCCGCAGCTGCCCCGCCAGCCGGCCGTTCTCGATCCGGTAGAACCGCTGCCCGGTGAACTGGAAGTTGTACCGCTGCATGTCGATCGACCACGACCGGTCTCCGACCACGTAGATGCCCCGGTCCACGCCCCCGATCAGGTCCTCCGTCGACATCCCCGCCGGATCGGGCCGCAGCGACACGTTCGCCATGCGCTGCACCGGCACATGACCGGGGGAGTCCGCGAACGCGCACCCGTTGGACCGCTCGAAGCCGGTCAGCTTCGCGATCCGCCGGTCCAGCTGGTAGCCGACCAGTGTGCCGTCCCTCACCAGGTCCCAGGACTGCGCCTCGACACCCTCGTCGTCGTAGCCGACGGTCGCCAGCCCGTGCTCGGCGGTGCGGTCCCCGGTGACGTTCATCAGCTCGGAGCCGTACCTCAGCCTGCCCAGCTGGTCGAAGGTGGCGAACGACGTCCCCGCGTACGCCGCCTCGTAGCCGAGCGCCCGGTCCAGCTCGGTGGCGTGGCCGATGGACTCGTGGATGGTCAGCCACAGGTTGGACGGATCCACCACCAGGTCGTACAGCCCCGCCTCGACGCTCGGCGCCCGCATCTTCTCGGCGAGCAGCTCCGGGATCCGCGCCAGCTCGTCGTCCCAGTCCCAGCCGGTGCCCGTCAAATATTCCCAGCCGCGGCCGACGGGCGGCGCGATCGTGCGCATGGAGTCGAACTCACCGCTGGAGTCGTCCACGGACACGGCCGTGAGGACCGGGTGCAGCCGCACCCGCTGCTGCGTCGTCACGGTCCCGGCGGTGTCCGCGTAGAACTTGTTCTCGTGCACGGTCAGCAGCGAGGCGTCGACATGGTCCACCCCGTTCGCCCCCAGCAGCCGCGCGCTCCAGTCGGCCAGCAGCCCGGCCTTCTCCCCGTCGGGCACGGTGAACGGGTCGATCTCGTACGAGGACACCCACGTCTTCTCGGAGTGCACCGGCTCGGCGGCCAGCTCCACCCTCTCGTCCGACCCGGCCGCCCGGATCACCTGCGCGGACAGCTTCGCCATCGCCACGGCCTGCGAGGCGACCTTCGCGGCGGCGTCGAGGGTCAGGTCCACCCCGGACGCGAACCCCCACGTCCCGCCGTGCACCACGCGCACCGCGTACCCGAGGTCGGTGGTGTCGGACGACCCGGCGGGCTTGGCGTCCCTCAGCCGCCAGGACGCGCTGCGCACCCGCTCCAGGCGGAAGTCCGCGTGCTCCGCCCCGAGAGCCCGCGCACGGGCGAGGGCGGCGTCGGCGAGGGCGCGCAGGGGGAGTGCCAGAAATGACTGATCGATGTCATGGGGCACGGGTAGGGGATCCCTTCGGGGCTTGCCTGTAGTGGCCATCGTCAGGCAGTGAACCACGTCGCCGGTGCCGGGCTCCCCCGAAATGCCTGACCGCGGGAGCGGCGAACCACGCGCGAAAGGGGCGGGGTTGGGGCGGGGGCGTGGCCGGCGCACCCTCCCGCGGCACGACCCGGGCGCCCTGGTGACCCGCGACGGCGGGACGCTGCGGACCGCGCGCGCCGAAGGGCTCCCGGCCCACGCGCCCGGTATGCCGGACCGTACCGGGGCCTGAACTGTAGGAACCCGACAGGAGGCCGCGAGCGCCACTGTCGGTGCCCCAATGTCCCGGGGCGGGCGCGGACCGATAGGTTTTCGGGTAGGCCGCCCGTCATCGCCGCCCGTCGTCCGGGCATCGGGCGGGTATGGAACCGCTATCGAAAGGGTGATCCGTTGAGCCGCTCGGTTCTCGTCACCGGAGGCAACCGGGGCATCGGCCTCGCCATCGCCCGCGCGTTCGCCGACGCCGGCGACAAGGTCGCCATCACGTACCGCTCGGGCGAGCCGCCGGCCGGCTTCCTCGCCGTCAGATGCGACATCACCGACACCGAGCAGGTGGAGCAGGCCTACAAGGAGATCGAGGAGACCCACGGTCCCGTCGAGGTCCTGGTCGCCAACGCCGGCGTCACCAGGGACCAGCTGCTGATGCGGATGTCCGAGGAGGACTTCACCTCGGTCGTCGAGACCAACCTCACCGGCACCTTCCGGGTCGTCAAGCGCGCCAACCGCGGCATGCTGCGCGCCAAGAAGGGCCGCGTCGTCCTGATCTCCTCCGTGGTCGGCCTGCTCGGCTCCGCGGGGCAGGCGAACTACGCCGCCTCCAAGGCCGGCCTGGTCGGCTTCGCCCGCTCCCTCGCCCGTGAGCTGGGTTCGCGGAACATCACCTTCAACGTCGTCGCCCCCGGATTCGTCGACACCGACATGACCCGGGAGCTCTCCGAGGAGCAGCAGACGAGGATCCTGGCGCAGGTGCCGCTCGCCCGGTACGCGCAGCCCGAGGAGATCGCCGCGGCCGTGCGGTTCCTGGCCTCGGACGACGCCTCGTACATCACTGGAGCCGTCATTCCCGTTGACGGCGGACTGGGAATGGGTCACTGAAACACCATGAGCGGAATTCTCGAGGGCAAGCGCGTCCTGATCACCGGTGTGCTGACGGAGGCGTCCATTGCCTTCCACACCGCCAAGCTGGCCCAGGAGCAGGGCGCCCAGGTCATCCTGACCGCGTTCCCGCGGCCCACCCTGACCGAGCGCATCGCCAAGAAGCTGCCCGAGCCGGCCAAGGTCATCGAGCTCGACGTCACCAACGAGGAGCACCTGGGCCGGCTGGCCGACGTGGTCGGTGAGGAGCTCGGCGGCCTCGACGGCGTCGTCCACTCCATCGGCTTCGCGCCGCAGGACGCGCTCGGCGGCAACTTCCTCAACACGCCGTTCGAGTCGGTCGCCACGGCCATGCACGTCTCGGCGTTCTCCCTGAAGTCGCTGACCATGGCCTGCCTGCCGCTGATGCAGAACGGCGGCTCGGTCGTCGGCCTCACCTTCGACGCGCAGTTCGCCTGGCCGCAGTACGACTGGATGGGCCCGGCCAAGGCCGCCCTGGAGGCCACCAGCCGCTACATGGCGCGCGACCTGGGCAAGCAGAACGTCCGCTGCAACCTGATCTCCGCGGGCCCGCTCGGCTCCATGGCCGCCAAGTCCATCCCGGGCTTCAGCGAGCTGGCCTCCGTGTGGGACACCCGTGCGCCGCTGGAGTGGGACCTGAAGGACCCGGAGCCGGCCGGCCGCGGTGTCGTCGCCCTGCTGAGCGACTGGTTCCCGAAGACCACGGGCGAGATCGTCCACGTGGACGGCGGTCTGCACGCCATCGGCGCCTGACCGTACGCCGCACCAGGGCCCGCGTCCCCGCAGGGGCGCGGGCCCTGCGCACGGGCCCGGTCAGCCCGTCGGAGGGCGGGCCCTGCGCACGGGCCCCGGTCAGGCCTCGGAGGGCGGACCGAACCGCCCCGGACGGCACACGAACGGATAGGCGGCGGCCTCCTCGGCCGCCGTCGCCGCGTCACCCGCGCGGATCGCTTCCACCAGCCGCCCGTGGTCCATGTGCGCCCCCGGCGACATGTCCCCGCCCACGTCGCCGCGCAGCCAGTCCCGCAGCACCTCGCTCAGATCCGCGTACACGGCGGTCATCACGTCGTTGTGCGAGGCGGCCACGACCGCCAGGTGGAACGTGGCGTCCGCCGCCACGAACGCCTCCGCGTCCCCCGACTCCCATGCCTCCTCCCGGCGCAGCAGCAGGGTGTCGATCTGCTTGAGGTCCTTCTCCGTGCGCCGCTGGGCGGCCAGCCGCGCCGCGGACGACTCCAGCGTCGAACGCAGTTCGCCGATGTGCCGGGGGTCGGCGTCGGCGAAACGGCGGTGCATCACGCCGGCCAGCTCACTCGTGGCCACCACGTACGTGCCCGAACCCTGGCGAATGTCCAGCAGCCCGTTGTGCGCCAGCGCGCGGACGGCCTCGCGGACGGTGTTGCGGGCCACCCCGAGCTGCTCGACCAGCTCCGGCTCGGTGGGGATGCGCGTACCGACCGGCCACTCGCCCGACGTGATCTGCGCCCGCAGGGCGGCGATGACCTGCTCGGACAGCGCCGAGCGGCGCGGATGACTCAGAGGCATGACACACCTTCGCACGACCGGGGCGCCGGCCGGTGCCCTTTCCGCCATGGACAACCAATCATCCCATGATTCTATGATGGTGCTTATGGCTCGCGAGGAAACCCGGACGCTCACGTCCACGACCGCACGTACGCCGGGCACGTCCGCAGTCCACAGCCCTTCCGGGGGCGCGCCGCCGCGCACCTGGCGGACACGGCTGCTCGTCGTCGGCATCGTGCTGGCCGCGGTGAACCTCCGCCCCGCCATCACCAGCGCCGGCGCGCTGCTGGAGGAGGTCCGTGACGGCCTCGGCATGAGCGGCACCGTGGCCGGACTGCTCACCTCCGTGCCCCCGCTCTGCTTCGCCGTCTTCGGTGTCACCGCGCCCCGCCTGGCCCGCCGCTTCGGCGCCGGAGCGGTGGTCTGCGCCGGCATGGCCGCCATCGGCACCGGCCTGCTGATCCGTCCGTACGTGGGCGGCACCGCGGCCTTCCTGGCCACCACCGCCCTCGCGCTGATGGGCATCGCCGTCAGCAACGTCCTGATGCCGGTCATCGTCAAGCGCTGGTTCCCCGACCGGGTCGGGTCCATGACCGGCCTGTACTCCATGGCCCTGGCCCTGGGCACCGCCACGGCGGCCGCGGTGACCGTGCCGGTGACCGACGCCCTGGGCGGGGACTGGCGGTCCGGCCTCGCCGTGTGGGCGGGCCTGGCGGCCGCCGCCGTACTGCCGTGGCTCGCCTTCGCACGGGAACGGGGCACGACACCGGCCGGGCGCCCACCCGCGCCGGACGGGCAGGAGCCCACGCATGACGTGCCGGCCCCCGCCGAGGCGCCCGCGCTGCGCATCACCCGCAGCCGTACCGCCTGGGCGCTGGCGGTCTTCTTCGGGCTCCAGGCGACCGCCGCCTACATCACCATGGGCTGGATGGCCCAGATCTACCGGGACGCGGGCGTCCCCGCGGGCACGGCGGGCCTGCTCCTCGCGGCCACCATGGTGATGGGCGTGCCGCTGGCCTTCGTCATACCGCGCCTGGCCGCCCGGCTTCCCCACCAGGGGCCGATCGTGGTCGCGCTCGGGGTGAGCGGCCTCGCCGGATACGCGGGCCTGTACTTCGCGCCGGCCGCCGGAGCCTGGCTCTGGGCCGTGCTGCTGGGCATCGCCAACTGCGCCTTTCCGCTGGCGCTCACCATGGTGGGCATGCGGGCCAGGACCAGCGGGGGAGTGGCCCAGCTGTCCGCCTTCGCGCAGAGCACCGGCTACCTGATCTCCATCCCCGGCCCGCTGCTGGTGGGCGTGCTCTACCAGCACAGCGGAGGCTGGGGCCTCCCGCTCGCCCTGATGGCCGGCCTGATGATCCCCCAAACAGTCATCGGCGTCCTCGCCGGCCGCAACCGCACGGTGGAGGACGAAGCAACGCCCGCGTGACCCACCCCCCCAGGGGCGCGGGGAACTGCGCAAGGGGGGTCTGGGGGCGCAGCCCCCAGGGACGGGACGGGAAGGGGCGGCGGGGGCGAAAAAGCACCACGACCGGCCCCGACCTCAGCCCCGGCCCCGCCGCCCCACCCGTCCCGGCCCCGCCGCCCCGCCCGTGCCGCCGCGCGGAGTCCGCCACGCCCCCCGAAGCAGATCCCGGGCGGCCGAGGTGCGAGACTGACCCACATGCCAGTCCTCGACCCGAATCCCCAGAACGGCCAGCGCAAGCTGCTGCTCGTCTTCGCCACGTTCTTCGCCATCTTCATCGTCATCGGCGTGATCGCGACCATCCTCGCGCCGTGACGGCCCCCTGCGCCCCGCCCGACGGCGCCGGCGACGGCCATGGTGGTGCTGGCACCCCTATCCCCTAGGGGGCCAGGCTCAGGGTCAAGTGGGTGGGTCACCGGATGGGTTGGGGCCCGCACGATCCGTACCTTCGAGATGTGGCCGCGACGGCGGGTCACGGACACCCGAAGAGCGGAGGCTTCATGTCGGCGCACACGCACACCCGGCCCCATCCGGCCCCCCGGGGCGGCGCCGACACCCGGCTGCCCTGGTGGGCCCTGGCCCTGCCCGCCCTCGCCTTCGTGGCACTGCTCAGCCTGATCCTCAACCCCTCCGACGCCCACGCGGCCGCCGGTGAGCCCACGATCGCCCACCTCGTCGAGCGCGCCCGGCAGCTCATAGCCCGCTGAACACCTGTGGAGGCGCCGGTCAACTCCCTGCGCCCCGTGGCCTGTTTCGTGCGAAGCTGGGCTACATGAGCGTCGCAGAACCCCGCAGGATTGTCCTTTTCCGGCATGCGAAAGCCGACTGGCCCCCGGTGTCCGACCATGAGCGACCCCTCGCGGAGCGTGGCCGCACGGACGCCGCAGTCGCCGGACGCAAGCTCGCCGACACCGGAATCGCCTTCGATCTGGCCCTGTGCTCCACCTCGGTCCGGACCCGGGAGACCTGGAAACTCGCGGTCCACGAGTTCCCGCAGCGGCCGAAAACCGTCTACGAGGAGCGGATCTACGAGGCCTCGCCCGGTGAGCTGATCGCCCTGCTCAACGAGACTCCCGACGACGCGCAGAACGTCCTCCTGGTCGGCCACAACCCGGGCATCCAGGGACTCGCCGACATCCTGGCGGGCGAGTCCGAGGGAGACGCCCGCGCGCGCATGAGCCGCCTCGGTTACCCCGCCGCCGCCTTCGCCGTCCTGTCCTTCAACGGCTCGTGGAAGTCCCTCGAGCCCGGCGTCGGCACCCTGGCCGACTACTGGGCGCCGACCGAGTGACACCCGGCGTGACAGGGCCCGGCACCCGGCGTCCGCCGCTGCCGGGCCCCTGCCCCGCGTCTCAGTCCAGTTCCAGCGTGTCGGCGGCCTCGACCTCTTCCCGCGTGACGCCCAGCAGGTAGAGGACCGTGTCCAGGAAGGGCACGTTCACCGCCGTGTGCGCGGCCTCGCGCACCACCGGCTTGGCGTTGAACGCGACACCGAGCCCCGCCGCGTTCAGCATGTCCAGGTCGTTCGCCCCGTCACCGATCGCGACCGTCTGCGACAGCGGCACACCCGCCTCCGCGGCGAACCGGCGCAGCAGCCGGGCCTTGCCCGCCCGGTCCACGATCTCGCCGGTCACCCGGCCGGTCAGCTTCCCGTCGACGATCTCCAAGGTGTTGGCCTGGGCGAAGTCCAGTCCCAGCCGCTCCTTCAGATCATCGGTGACCTGGGTGAAGCCACCCGAGACCACGCCCACCTGATAGCCCAGGCGCTTCAGCGTACGGATCAGCGTGCGGGCGCCCGGCGTCAGCCGCACCTCGCTGCGCACCTTGTCCACCACGGAGGCGTCCAGCCCTTCCAGCAGCGCCACGCGTGCGTGCAGCGACTGCTCGAAGTCCAGCTCCCCGCGCATGGCGGCCGCCGTCACCTCGGCGACCCGGTCCTCGCAGCCGGCGTGGGCGGCGAAGAGCTCGATCACCTCGTCCTGGATCAGGGTGGAGTCCACGTCCATGACGACGAGGCGCTGCGCCCGCCGGTACAGCCCCGCCCCGACCACGGCGATGTCGACGCCGAGCCTGGCGGCGTCGGTCACCAGCGCCGTGCGCAGAGGCTCCGTCTCCACGCCGGACACCGCGAACTCCACCGCCGTCACCGGATACTTGGCCAGCCGGAAGATGCGGTCGATGTTGCCGCCGGCCCTCGTGATCCGTGCGGCGATCGTCGCCGTCGCCTCCGAGGTGAGGGGGTGGCCCAGCACGGTGACCAGGGACCGGCCGAGTCCGCGCGGGCGGTTGTCGCCCCTGCCGGAGATGATCTCCGCCTGCATCTTCATCGACTCCGCCCAGCTGTGGACGGTGGCCCGCAGATCGCCTTCCAGGCCCTCGGGCGGCTGGCTCACGAGCGCGCAGAGCACGATGCGGCCACGGGTGACGACCTGCTCGATGTCGACCACGTCGACCGAGTAGGCGGCGAGAGTGTCGAAGAGGCCGGCCGTGATGCCCGGCCTGTCCTTGCCGAAGATCTTGACAAGGAGGGTGGGAACGTCGGAGGTCTGCGATGCGCTCATGGTCCCCCCACCGTATCCGGCACCCAGTGCCCCCCGCCTCCGAGGTCCGCCACCCGGACAACCACCCCGGCCCACCGTGTGATCCGCCCCAGGGGCATTTCCAGCCCCTCCGGCGTTTGAGGAGCGGGGGCCCGGGGGCAGCGCCCCCGGAGGACGGGAACGGGAAGGGGCGGCGGGGGCGAAAAAAGGTCCCCCCGGCAACCGCTCGCACCCGCAACTCACCGCCCGCCCTCCGGCCCACGCGGCCCCGGCGGAGACGGCGGAGGAGGAGGCGGCGGAGGGGGCGGAGGCGGCCCCTCGTCCGGCCACAGCGACGCCCGCTCCCCACCACCCCTCCGCCCCTCCCCACCCCGAGGACCACACCCCCGCCCGACCGGCCCGACGGGCCCGATCACGGTCGGCGCCTCCGAGACATCGCCCCCACCGCCACCCCCGGCCGGCGGCACCCGCAGATACGGATTGGTGTCCGGATTCGGCGGCCGGAACGCAACCCCCGGCACATACGGCCCCGCCCCCCCCCCCCGCCGGCGGCACCCGCAGATACGGATTGGTGTCCGGATTCGGCGGCCGGAACGCAACCCCCGGCACATACGGCCCCGCCCGCCCCACCTCCTCCCACCCCTCCCCGACCGCCCCCACCGCCCTGTCACCCCGTGCCGGAACCGCCGCCCGTCCTCCCGCCGCTCCGCTCGCCCGCGCCAGCAGCGCACCCGCCGCCCCCGCCCCCGCCCCCCACGCCGCCCCCAGCAGCAGCGCCGTGCCGAGCCGCCCGCGCAGCTCGATGCCCGCGTCGTAGGCGTCGAAGCCCAGTACGGACAGGGAGGCGTCCGCGGACACCACCGTGAGCAGGGCCAGCAGCGGCAGCGTCACCGCCGCGACGACGCCCAGCCGCACCGCACACCTCCCCACGAAACCAGCGGCCCCCGCCGACTCCGCCACCCCCGCGGCCCCCACCGAGTCCGCCGGCACCGGCGTCCGCACCGCCGTCAGCACCCCCGCCAGCAGCATCATCAGCGCGGCGGCCACCCCGAGCAGCCACACCCGCCCGTCGAGCTCGGCCAGCCGTCCCAGCGTGACCGGCCGGTCCGGGCCCGCCCGCAGAAGGTCGTCCACGGGATGGGGCAGCACCCCGAGCAGTGGACCGCTCGCCCGCCCCTCCCACGGCACGAAGAGGCCGACGGGTATCCCGAGCCACACCCCGTTCGGCGCCGCCAGCAGCGCCGCCCCCGCTATCCGCCGCGGATGGTCGTCGCCGGCCGCCGCGTATCCGGCCCCCGCGTATCCCGCCGCCACCGCCAGCAGCAGCACCGTGACGAGGGCGGACACCGCCGGCCGTACCGCCCGGTGCACGGGTTCCCAGCCACCCGGCAGCGGCGTACGGCGGGAAGCCAGCAGCGCCACCAGCAGCACACCGGCCGACCAGCCCAGACCACCGAGCAGCGTCGGCACCGTGTCGACGGTGAACCCGACCGCCGCCGAGGCGTCGACGAGATCACCGACGCGGTCCGGCAGCAGCCCTCCGACGTCACCCAGCCCCGGGATCTCGACCTCGCCGCCGCCCATGCCCGGCAGACCGTCCAGCCCCAGCGAGCCCAAGTCGACGGTGACGACGTCGTGACCTGCCCGCACCAGGCCGCCCGTCATCGCCACGAACAACGCGACCACCGCACCCGCGCGGGCGAGGAGTTCGGCGGGGGAGACGACAACTCCCGCCGCCCGCAGGGAGCGCAGGAAGAAGTACGACAACAGCAGCGCACCCACGAGGCTCACGCCCAGTGGCGTGAAGTCGACGGCCGTGCCGACCTCCGCGCCCGACACCCCGTGGGCGGACACGTCACCGGACGGTGTGACCGCACCACCCGCCCCCAGCGCCACCACGGCCGCGGTCATCGGCCCCAGCGAACCGGCCGCGTCCGCGTCCAGCAGACGCAGCCCGAGCGCCGCCGTCCCCGCCATCCCGATCAGTGCCCAGCTCACCGCCGCGATCGCGGACACCAGCACGTCGGCCCATGGCACGCGCCGGCCCGACCACGCGGCGCCGACGCCCGTGGCAGTACTCATGGCAGACCCCCCGATCCGCGGCGCGGCAACAACACCGCGCATGTCCCCCTCGCGTGGTTTACCACTTTCCGAACCGATTTCAACCCCGTCGGCGCACCCCCGTCGATGCGTTGGTGCGCGCTCGTGACAAGCCCGGCTTTCGGTCACGGGGACGAGCCTGAAATAGTTCCCCCCGATGTTCGACATCCCTAGACTCCCTGCGATGGGGGAAACTCGGGGGACAACTCAGTGGGGCATGGAGTGCCGGAACTCGTACTGGAATCAAACGGACGGACCTGGACGCTCGATCCGTCCAGGGCCTACACCCTCGGACGTGATCCGCAGGGGGACGTCGTGCTGGACGACGCCAGGGTCTCCTGGCGTCACGCCACGATCAGCTTCAACGGGCGCAGTTGGGTCATCGAGGACCACGGCAGCACCAACGGCACCTTCGTGCAGGGGCAACGGATCCACCATCTGGAGTTCGGCTCCGACACGGTGCTGAACCTGGGCAACGCGACCGACGGGCCGCGCGTGACCCTCACCGGCGCCGGCGCCGGCGCGCCGCAGGCCCGGCCGCAGCAGCCGTACGCCGCCCAGGGCGCGAACGCCGGCTGGGCCCAGCAGGCGCCGCAGCAGCAGCAGCCGCCGGCCCAGCACTCCGGCTGGCAGCCGCAGCAGCAGGCGGCACCGCAGCAGCCCGCGCCGCACATCCCGCAGCAGCAGGGCCCCGGTGGTGGCGCGGGGGCGCCGCCGGTGTACGGCGACCGCAGTCCCACCACGTTCCACCAGTTCTCCCTCGGGCGCGTGATGCGCATCGGCCGTGCGCTGGAGAACGACCTCGTCGTCTCCGACCTCCAGGTCTCCCGCAACCACGCCGAGTTCCACTCCACGCCCGACGGCCGCATGGAGATCCGCGACCTCGGCTCGCACAACGGCACCTACGTCAACGGTCTGCCGATCGCCAAGGGCGGCTCGCAACTGCTCGGCCCCACCGACATCGTGGGCGTCGGTCACTCGACGTTCCGGATCGTCGGTGACCGGCTCGAGGAGTTCGTCGACACCGGTGAGGTGTCCTTCTCCGCCCGCCACCTGACCGTCACGGTCGACGGCGGCAAGCAGATCCTCAAGGACGTCTCCTTCGGGGTCCCCGAGAAGTCCCTGATCGCGGTCATCGGCCCGTCCGGTTCCGGCAAGTCCACCCTGCTCAAGGCGCTCACCGGCTACCGGCCCGCCGACCGGGGCGAGGTCCTCTACGACAACCGCAACCTCTACAAGCAGTTCGCCGAGCTGCGCCAGCGCATCGGTCTGGTCCCGCAGGACGACATCCTGCACAAGGAGCTGACCGTCAAGAAGGCCCTGAAGTACGCGGCCAAGCTCCGCTTCCCCGCCGACACCACGGCCGCCGAGCGCGACGCCCGCATCGACGAGGTGCTGCGCGAGCTCAAGCTGGACATCCACAAGGACAAGAAGGTCACCTCCCTGTCGGGCGGCCAGCGCAAGCGCGTCTCGGTGGCGCTGGAGCTGCTCACCAAGCCGTCGCTGATCTTCCTGGACGAGCCGACGTCCGGCCTCGACCCGGGCATGGACCGCGACGTCATGCAGCTGCTGCGCGGCCTCGCCGACGACGGCCGTACCGTCCTCGTCGTCACCCACTCGGTGGCCGAGCTGGCGATCTGCGACAAGCTGCTGGTGATGGCGCCGGGCGGTTCGGTCGCCTACTTCGGCCCGCCCGAGGAGGCCCTGAACTTCTTCGGCTACGACACCTGGGCCGATGTCTTCTCCGCCTTCGAGAACTACCGCGACTACGACTGGGCGGGCCGCTGGAAGGGCTCGCAGCACTACCAGATGTACGCGGCGGACATCGACGCGGTCGCGCCGCAGTCCGTACAGGTTCCGGCGATGCAGGCCATGAAGCCGCCGAAGCCGCAGGGCTGGATGTCGCAGTTCGTCACCCTGGTGCGGCGCTACGTCTCGGTGATCGTCTCCGACAAGGGCTTCCTCGCCCTGATGGTGATCCTGCCGGCCGTCCTCGGCGCGGTCAGTCTGCTCATCGACGCGGACAAGGGCCTGCTGCCCAACCCGCCGAACCCGCAGAGCGGCCGCATCATCCCGAACGGCACGGCGACCACGGTCCTGCTGATACTCGCCGTGGGTGCCTGTTTCGCGGGTGCGGCGAACTCCGTGCGCGAGCTGATCAAGGAACGGGTCATCTACGAGCGGGAGCGTGCCACCGGCCTGTCCCGTTCGGCGTACCTGATGTCGAAGGTGTTCGTGCTCGGCATGATCACCGTGCTGCAGGGCCTGCTCGTCGGTGTGATCGGATTCTCCAGCCGGGAGATCCCGGAGGAGGGCCTGGTCTTCGGCGGCTTCACGCTGCTGGAGCTCTCCGTGCCGATCATGGCGCTCGGCTTCACCTCGATGATGTTCGGCCTGATCATCTCCTCGCTGGTGAAGACCGCCGAGAAGACCATGCCGCTGCTGGTGATGTTCGCGATCATCCAGGTCGTCTTCACCGGCTGCCTGTTCACGCTGCACGGCTCGATCGGCGTCAACCAGTTCTCGTTCCTGATGCCGTCGCGCTGGGCGGTCGCCGCCTCGGGCGCCACGCTGGACTTCAACCGGATCAGCCCGCCGGAGACGGCGGGCGACACCGACCCGCTGTGGGAGCACACGGTCGGCGCCTGGGCGATGGACATGGGCGCGCTGATCGTCCTCGGCGTGATCTGCGGCTTCTTCGTGGCCCGCTTCCTGCGCCGCCACGAGCCCGAGGTCATGCGCAAGTGACCCGCGCCGTACGACCCCGAAGGGCGGCACCCCGTCAGGAGGGTGCCGCCCTTCGGCGTCTGTGCTCGCGTCGCAGAGGTCCGCGCCGACCTCAGTACGCGCTGTCGACGTTGTCCATGGTGCCGTACCGGTCGGCCGCGTAGTTGCAGGCGGCGGTGATGTTGGCGACCGGGTCGTAGATGTTCTTCGAGGTGCCCGGGACGTGGTAGGCCTCGAACGTCGGCGGGATCACCTGGAGCAGGCCCTTGGAGGGGATGCCGTTGCGGGCGTTGATGTCCCAGAGGTTGATCGCCTTGGGGTTGCCGGAGGACTCCCGCATGATGTTGCGGTGGATGCCCTCGTAGGAGCCGGGGATGCCGTGCTTCTTCATGATGGACAGGGACTCGCGGATCCAGCCGTCCAGGTGGTTGCCGTAGCTCTTGGGGGCCGACGTGTTCGCCTCGGCGCGCTCGGCGGAGCGGGAAGCGGCCTCCTTGGCCTGGCGGGCCCGCTCGGCCTCGGCCTTCGCGGCAGCGGCGGCGGCCTTCTTCTGCGCGGCGGCCTCGGCCTTCTGCGCCGCTGCCTCGGCCGCGGCCTCCTTCTTCGCCGCGATCTGCTCGACCTTGACGCTGGAGGAGGCGAGCCGGTCGGTGACGTCCGCCTTGACGCCCTGGATCGGCTCCGTGCTGTACGAGACGTTCGCCGCGGGAGCGGAGGCGGCCTCGCTCGTGGTGGTCGTGGACGCGTTGCTCGGGACGGCCGAGAACCCGATGGCGGCGGCACCGAGGGCGGCGACGCCCGCGACGGCCAGCTTGTGGTGACGGGTCAGCGCACGACTGTGACCACGGGTGAGGAAGTTCTTCGACATGCGGGAGGACCTCTTCGAATAGCGCGGAGGTCGCTCAACGTCCGGCGGGGACATGGTGCTTCCGGCACGAACGCCGCGGATCGGAACCCACGGCGCTGAGCGACGCAGCCATTCTTAGCGGCCGCAAAATCGCTGGGCAAAGGTGTGACGTACGAAGCCGGGTAGTGGATCAGGGAGGGGCGAATCGGGGCAGATTGGGCAGTACGCCCCGCTCACGTGGACGGTATGTCTCTCCTAGGGCGCTTCGTACGTGATGTGCGCCCTATGCCCGGCCTCACATCCGCCACCCCCGCCTCTCACCCCTGGTTGCTGGCGCAATGCGCTGCGTGAGGTGGCCCCGGTCACCCCGGCAGGACCAGATGCGCATCCCCGAACTCGTGCCACAGGTAGCGCCCGCGCAGCGCCTCCGCGTACCCCCGGCCGACCGCCTCCCGCCCGGCGACCGCCTCCAGCATCAGCAGGTGCGAGGCGGCCGGCTCGTGCAGCCCCGTCAGCAGCCCGTCCACCACCCGCACCCCCCGCTGCGGGGTCACCACCAGATCGGTCCACCCCGCCCGGGCGCGCACCACCCCGTCCGCCCCGGCCGCCGACTCCACCGCCCGTACGGCCGTCGTCCCCACCCCGATCACCCGGCCGCCCCCCGCCCGCACCGCGCCGATCAGCCGCGCCGACGCCTCCGGCACCACGTACCGCTCCGGATACGGCGGCTCGTGCGCCTCCGCCGACGCCACCCCCGTGTGCAGCGTCACCGGGGCGAACCCCACCCCGCGGCTCACCAGCTCCGTCACCAGCCGCGCGGTGAACGGACGCCCCGCACTCGGCATCTCCGCACTCCCCAGCCCGTCCGGCGACGGCAGCGCGAACACCGTCTGGTACGCCGACAACGGCTGATCCCGCTCCGTGTACGCGTACCGGACGGCCCGCCCGTGCTCCCGCAGCACCCCGAGCACGTCCCGCGACACCCGCGCCCACCACAGCCGGTCGCCCCGCGCGCTCAGCGGCTCCTCCAGCACCAGCCGCGCACCCCCGGCCAGCCGCACCCCTGTACCCGCGGACGCGCCCGCGCGCGCACGCGTGGTGCCGCGCCCGTCGGGCTCCCGCAGTTCCACCGCCCAGCGGCCGTCGTCACCCCGCGTGGAGAAGTGCACCACCACACCCGCGCCCCCGAGCCACCCGTCGACGGCCGCCGCCAGCGTCGGCGACGTGTTCACCACCAGCAGGTCCCCGGCCCGCAGCAGCCGCGGCAGCTCCACGAAGGCGTGGTGCGACACCTCCGTACCCCGCGACACCAGCAGCCGCACCGCGTCCCGGTCCAGCCCCGGCCCCCGCTGCTCCACCGGCACCCGCGCCGACAACTCCTCCGGCACCTCCACGACCACCGTCATCGCCGCTCCTCCAGCAGCGCCGGAGCCCCGTAGCGACCGCTCGCCGGCCGCCCGTCCAGCAACGCCAGGAACGCCGGCACCACCTCGGCCGGATCGGGCCGGTGACCGTCGTCGTCCGGCACGGCCGCCGCGTACAGCTCCGTCGCCATGTCACCGGGATCGACCGCCCACACCCGCAGTCCCGGCTCCTCCACCGCCAGCACCGCCGCCAACCGGTCCAGGGCCGCCTTGGACGCCCCGTACCCGCCCCACGTCGGGTACGCCTCGGCGGCGGCGTCCGAGCTGACCACGAGCACCGCCCCGGCGGGCGCCGCCCGCAGCAGCGGCAGCGCCTCCTGCACCAGCCCCAGCGCCGCCACCAGGTTCACCTCCAGCGCCCGCCGCAGGCCCTCCAGCGGCAGCTCCTCCAGCGGCACCAGCGGCTCGGCGCCCAGCGCGCTGGCGTTGTGCACCAGCAGATCCACCCCGCCCAGCCGCCACGCCGCTGCCACCAGCTCCGCACGGTGCCCCGCGTCCGTGACGTCCCCGGGCAGCGCGGTCACCCGCGTGCCGTGCGCCGACACCAGCCCCGCCGTCTCTGCCAGCGGAACCGGCCCCCGCGCGTCCAGCACCAGATCCCAGCCACGCTCGGCCAGCGCCCGCGCGAGCGCCGCCCCGAGTCCCTTCGAAGCCCCCGTGATGATCGCAACCGGCATGACAACCGTCCCCTCGTCGTCGGCGACGCCCGATCGGCGTGCCCCCAACGTAGGGACCCGCCGGCCGCCGCCGCCTCGGCCCCGGGACGCAGGGACCCGGGTCCGTTCGCCCTACACCGCCGTCCCCGGGTCCGCGGCCCTACGCCGGCGGCCGCGCACACCGGACCGCGGACCTAGGACCAACGCCCCGCCGCCGCCCGCCGCCCGCCCGATCCGCGCCGCCGGCCCCCACCGGTACCGTGAGGAGCATGAGCCACGGCCCCCGGTCCGGCCTCGCCGCGGTGAGCGCCGCGTTGCTGGCCATGAGCAGGCACCTCGAGGTCCGCGACGTCCTCAAGACGATCGTCGCCTCGGCCCGCGAACTCCTCGACGCCCAGTACGCCGCCCTCGGCGTGCCCGACGACCACGGCGGCTTCGCCCAGTTCGTGGTCGACGGCGTCAGCGACGAGCAGTGGAAGGCCATCGGGCCCCTCCCGCGCCAGCACGGCATCCTCGCCGCGATGATCGGCGAGGCCACCCCGCAGCGCCTCGCCGACGTGCGCCGCGATCCCCGCTTCGAGGGCTGGCCCAGCGCCCACCCCGATCTCGTCGACTTCCTGGGCCTGCCCATCCGCGACGGCGACGAGGTCATCGGCGCCCTGTTCCTCGCCAACAAGAACTGCGACAGGACCGACGGGACCTGCGGCTTCACCGAGGACGACGAGGAACTGCTCGCCATCCTCGCCCAGCACGCCGCGATCGCCCTCACCAACGCCCGGCTCTACGAACGCAGCCGCGAACTGACCATCGCCGAGGAACGCTCCCGCCTCGCCCACGAGCTCCACGACGCCGTCAGCCAGAAACTCTTCTCCCTGCGGCTCACCGCCCAGGCCGCCGCCCGCCTCGTCGACCGCGACCCCTCCCGCGCCAAGGGCGAACTCCAGCAGGTGGCCGTCCTCGCCGCCGAGGCCGTCGAGGAACTGCGCGCCGCGGTCGTCGAACTGCGCCCCGCGGCACTCGACGAGGACGGCCTGGTCGCCACGCTGCGCACACAGGTCCAGGTCCTGGACCGTGCCCACACCGCGCGTGTCACCTTTACCGGCCACGGCGTACGCGCCCTGCCCGCGGCCCAGGAGGAGGCGCTGCTGCGGGTGGCCCAGGAGGCGCTGCACAACGCCCTGCGGCACTCCGGCGGCGACCGCGTCGACGTCACCCTGGAGCGCAGGGGAGGCGGGGCGGTCCTGCGGGTCAGCGACGACGGCAGCGGCTTCGAGACGCCCGTCGTGCGCCGCGCGGGCCGCCATCTGGGCCTGGTCTCCATGCGGGACCGGGCGAGCGGGGTCGGCGGCAGGCTGACCGTGGAATCGGCGCCCGGCAAGGGCACCACGATCGAGATGGAGGTTCCCGGTGGCTGACGCGATCAAGGTGCTGCTGGTCGACGATCACCAGGTGGTACGCCGGGGCCTGCGCACCTTCCTGGAGGTGCAGGACGACATCGAGGTCGTCGGCGAGGCCGCGGACGGCGCGGAAGGGGTCGCCCTGGCGGGGGAACTGCACCCCGACGTCATCCTCATGGACGTCAAGATGCCCGGCATGGACGGCGTCGACGCCCTGCGCAGGCTCCGCGAACTGGGACATCCGGCGCGCGTGCTGATCGTCACGAGCTTCACCGAACAGCGCACCGTGGTCCCCGCGCTGCGCGCGGGCGCCGCCGGCTACGTGTACAAGGACGTCGATCCCGACGCGCTCGCCGGAGCGATCCGCTCCGTGCACGCCGGGCACGTGCTGCTCCAGGCGGAGGTGGCCGGCGCGCTGCTCGCCCAGGAGGAGACCGGCTCGGGTCAGGGACGCGCGGGCTCGCTCACGGAGCGGGAGCGGGAAGTGCTCGGGCTCATAGCGGACGGCCGCGCCAACCGGGAGATCGCCCGCGCCCTGGTCCTCTCGGAGAAGACCGTGAAGACCCATGTGTCGAACATCCTGATGAAACTCGATCTGGCGGACCGGACCCAGGCCGCCCTGTGGGCCGTACGCCACGGCCTCAGCGGCTGACCCGGGACGCCTCCGGCCCGGCGGAAGGTTCCCCTCCGGTCCGAGATTCATACCGTAGTGGGAATGCCCCCCGGATGGCCGTATCCCTCGGCGGTGCCGGCCGTTCTCCAGTGCACGCTGCGGCGCCTGTCGCAGCGATCGCTAGGAGGGCTCGGAAAGTGAAGAACCTGAAGAAGGCAGCGGCCGTGACGATGGTGGCCGGTGGTCTGCTCGCCGCCGGCACCGGCATGGCCTCCGCCACCGACGGCAGCCACGCCCACGGCAAGGCCGTCGGCTCCCCGGGCGTCGTCTCCGGCAACGTCATCCAGGTCCCGGTCGACGTCCCGGTCAACGTCTCCGGCAACAGCGTCAACGTCATCGGCCTGCTGAACCCGGCCTTCGGCAACACCGCCGTCAACCACTGACGCCCACCCCAGAGCCCCGGCCGCCCGCCCCCACCGAGGCGCCGGGGCTCCCCCCTGCCCCCACGCCCAGTCGACCGGCGCACCCCGACGCGCCCTCCACGCTCCGCTCTCCGCTCTCCGCGGGCAGTCGTGCCGCAGGGCGGCACGGGTGGGCGCGACGGCACCCCGCCGGCGCCGGGCTGCGCAACCTCCCCCCGGCCCGCACCCGCGCCAGGGCCACCCCCGAGCACCGGGCTGCTACAGCCCCCGGCCCACCAGCCCCGGCACCACGCCAACCCCCCTCACCCGAACCCCCGCTCCTCCACAACGGAGTTGTACGCCGCTACCCGCGCCCGCCGAGCCGTCCGCTCCACCGGCCGCAACGCCTCCGCCCGCCCCGCCATTTCCGACGCACTCACCGCACCCCCGTGCCCGCCACGCCCCGCCAGCGACACCAACGCCCCCACCCGCTCCGCCAGCTCCAGCACCCGCACCGCCCGCGGCGGATACCCCGGCGCCAGCACATCCCGCCCCCGCGACGCCATCGCCCGCGCCCGGTACGCGTCGATCGCCGCCTCCGCCACCGGCCCCGACCCGGCCACGTCCAGCCGCGTCAAAACCTCCGTCGCCTCCCGCAACGCCTCGGCCAGCTCCCGCTCCGCCTCCCCGAGCGACGGCACGTCCGCAGGCGGCGCCTCCCGTACCGGCAGACAGTGCCAGACCACCTCGACGCGCACATCACCGGGCGGCCCCGCCTCGTGCACCTCCGGCACCAGCCCCAGCGCGGCCCCGGAACAGACCACCGCCTCCTCCGCCTCCAGCGCACGCGCGTTGAACTCCGCCGGCCCGCTCAGCCCCAGCGGATGCCCCGGCACCGGCAACGCCACCCGCAGCCCGCTCACGCCGAGCGCCCGCAGCCGCCCCAGCGCCAGCGTGAGCCCCACCGGCGCGGCCTCGCCCGGCAGCCCCACCACCCGGTGCACCGCGTCCTCCCCGACGACCGCGACCGCGGCGTCATCCGGCGGGACAAGTCCGGCAAGCAGGGCGTTTCCCCAAGCGGCGAGACGCCCGGAGCGTGGTTCCGAAAGCATGCGTACACCCTAGACAGAGCCCAAGAGCCGGACCGGAGGAATGTCCGGGTCGACCGGTGGCGTAGATTTCATGAAGGGCTGCGCCCACGGGTGCGGCGGACCGACCCACAAGGCGTACGCGACAGCCGAGACCGGCCACACTGCAAGGGGAGACAACGCGCTCATGAGCGATGTTCTGGAGCTTCAGGACGTATCCGTGGTCCGTGAGGGCCGGGCTCTGGTGGACCAGGTCTCCTGGTCGGTCAAGGAGGGCGAGCGCTGGGTCATCCTCGGCCCGAACGGCGCCGGCAAGACCACCCTCCTCAACCTCGCCTCCAGTTACCTCTACCCCAGCACGGGAACCGCCACCATCCTCGGCGAGACCCTCGGCAAGCCCGGCACCGACGTCTTCGAGCTGCGCCCCCGCATCGGCATGGCCGGCATCGCCATGGCCGACAAGCTCCCCAAGAAGCAGACCGTCCTGCAGACCGTGCTCACCGCCGCCTACGGCATGACCGCCGGCTGGCAGGAGGAGTACGAGGACATCGACGAGCAGCGCGCCCGCGCCTTCCTCGACCGCCTCGGCATGTCCGACTACCTGGACCGCAAGTTCGGCACCCTCTCCGAGGGCGAGCGCAAGCGCACCCTCATCGCCCGCGCCCTGATGACCGACCCCGAGCTGCTCCTCCTCGACGAGCCCGCCGCCGGCCTCGACCTCGGCGGCCGCGAGGACCTCGTACGCCGCCTCGGCCGCCTCGCCCGCGACCCGATCGCCCCCTCCATGATCATGGTCACGCACCACGTGGAGGAGATCGCCCCCGGTTTCACCCACGTCCTGATGATCCGTCAGGGCAAGGTCCTCGCCGCCGGCCCGCTGGAGCTCGAACTCACCTCCCGCAACCTCTCCCTCTGCTTCGGCCTCCCGCTCGTCGTCGAACAGGTCGGCGACCGCTGGACCGCCCAGGGCCTGCCGATGGCCTGAACCGCACCACCGGACGCAACATCCCGAGCCGCACGGCGCGTTCAAACTGATCGGCGCCCTGTCGGCGACCGGGCGCCCGGTCCTACCATGGCCCGGTGGACATCGACGCATGGCTGTGGTGGCTGATCGGCGCGACGGCACTCGGCATCGGGCTCGTGATCACCGCGATGCCCGAACTCGGCTTGCTCGCGGTGGGCGCCGTCACCGCGGCACTGGTCTCCGGAGTCTTCGGCGGGGGCGCCGTCGCCCAGGTCGTGGTCTTCGCCGTCGTCTCGACGGCACTCATCGCCGTCGTACGCCCCATCGCCAGGAGACACCGCACCCAGCGGCCCGAACTCGCCACCGGCGTCGACGCCCTGAAGGGAAAACAGGCCGTCGTACTGGAACGCGTCGACGGATCGGGCGGCCGGATCAAGCTCGCGGGCGAGGTCTGGTCGGCACGCGCCCTCGACGCCGGCCGCGCCTACGACGTGGGCCAGGAAGTGGACGTCGTCGACATCGAGGGAGCCACGGCGATCGTCATGTGACCCCATCACGACACAACTGCGGCGAACAATCCCCCAGTTGCACCGACGGTCTGACAGACTCGACCAGCAAGATCTTCAACAGCGAGATCTTCCCAGGCACAACAGCTGCCCTAGGCGCCGAGGTCAAGAAGGGTTCGGGGAACCGACGATGGAACCGATCATCATCGTCCTGATCATCCTGGTGGTGTTGGTCTTCATCGCCCTGATCAAGACGATCCAAGTCATCCCACAGGCCAGCGCCGCCATCGTCGAGCGCTTCGGCCGCTACACGCGGACACTGAACGCGGGCCTCAACATCGTCGTCCCGTTCATCGACACCATCCGCAACCGCATCGACCTGCGCGAACAGGTCGTCCCGTTCCCGCCGCAGCCGGTCATCACCCAGGACAACCTGGTCGTCAACATCGACACCGTCATCTACTACCAGGTCACCGACGCCCGCGCCGCCACCTACGAGGTCGCCAGCTACATCCAGGCCATCGAGCAGCTCACCGTCACCACCCTGCGCAACATCATCGGCGGCATGGACCTGGAGCGCACCCTCACCTCCCGCGAGGAGATCAACGCGGCCCTGCGCGGCGTCCTCGACGAGGCCACCGGCAAGTGGGGCATCCGCGTCAACCGTGTCGAGCTCAAGGCCATCGAGCCGCCCACCTCCATCCAGGACTCGATGGAGAAGCAGATGCGCGCCGACCGCGACAAGCGCGCCGCCATCCTCCAGGCCGAAGGTGTCCGCCAGTCCGAGATCCTGCGCGCCGAGGGCGAGAAGCAGTCCCAGATCCTGCGCGCCGAGGGCGAGGCCAAGGCAGCCGCCCTGCGCGCCGAGGGCGAGGCCCAGGCGGTCCGTACGGTCTTCGAGGCCATCCACGCCGGCGACCCGGACCAGAAGCTGCTCTCCTACCAGTACCTCCAGATGCTCCCGAAGATCGCCGAGGGAGACGCCAACAAGCTCTGGATCGTCCCCAGCGAGATCGGCGACGCACTCAAGGGCCTCTCCGGCGCGATGGGCAACTTCGGCGCCATGGGCGGCAACAACACCCCCGCCCCCAACGTCCCCGCCCAGGAACGCCGCGAGAAGCCCTCCATCGACTAGGGCAACCCCTCAGGGGCGCGGGAAACCGCGCGACGAGCCACGACGCACCCGCGGTCGGGCCGGCGCCCGCGCCCCTGAGACGCAGCCGTTCACGCCGCGTCCAGCGCCAGCCACTCCGGCAACGCCTCGAACTCCTCCGCGCCCAGCGCCAGCAGCATCGCGTCGGCCGGCGTCGGCTCGAACGGCTCCCGCAGCAACGGCATACCGGCCTGCTCGGGCGTCCGGTTCGCCTTCCGGTGATTGTCCTCCGCGCAGGACGCCACCGTGTTCAGCCACGTGTCCTGCCCACCGCGCGACCTCGGCACCACGTGGTCCACGGTCGTCGCCCGACGGCCGCAGTACGCGCACCGGTGCCGGTCCCGGACCAGCACACCCCGCCTCGACCACGGCGCTTGTCTTCGGAACGGCACCCTCACGTACTGGCAGAGCCTGATCACCCGGGGCGCCGGTATGTCGACCGCCGCTCCACGCATCCGCAGTTCGGGGTGGGCCTGCTCGACGACGGCCTTGTCCTGAAGCACCAGAACGACGGCTCGGTTCAACGTCACCGTCGACAACGGCTCGAAGCTCGCGTTCAGCACCAGCGTGTCCCGCATACCAGCCCACCTCCCGTGTGCACCGGCCCACCCCTCGGCGGGCTGGGATCAACTCTGGCCGGGCACGCCGGGATGGACAACGCAATATCCGCTGCTCCCGCGGGAGGCACCGCCCCCCCCCCCCGCGACCCCCCCCGAAAACAAAAATGCCCGCCCCTGATCAATTCCAAGACCAGGGGCGGGCAAACGTTCCATGAACGCCCGGAGCGGTACGGAGGGCTCAGGACTCCGCGGGCACCTCGTACTCACCGATCAGATGGGCACGCGCGAGCGTGTGGAAACGCAGGTTGAAACCCACCGCGGCCGGAGAGGCGTCCGAGTCCGGACCCAGCTTCTCCTGGTCCACGGCGTACACCGTGAACACATACCGGTGCGGCCCGTCCCCGGGCGGCGGCGCGGCGCCACCGAACTCCTTGCCGCCGTAGTCGTTGCGCACCTGTACGGCGCCCTCGGGCAGCCCCTCGAACGAACCACTGCCCGCACCCGCCGGCAATTCCGTCACCGAGGCCGGAATGTCGAACACCACCCAGTGCCAGAACCCGCTGCCCGTCGGGGCGTCCGGGTCGAAGCACGTCACGGCGAAGCTCCTGGCCTCCGACGGGAAGCCCTCCCAGCGCAGGTGCGGTGAGGTGTTGCCGGCCGCGTGAACCTGAGCGTCCTTGAGCGTCGCGCCTTCCGTCACATCGTCACTGGTCACCGTGAACGACGGCACCGGCGGATGGAAGTCGTGGGGGAGCGGCCGCCGCTTGAGCTCGGTCACCTCGGTACCTCCTGATCGTCTGCGTTCGGTCGGAACCGAGCCTAGAACCAGTTGCGCCTGCTGCCGACCTCCGACAGCCACTGGTTGAGGTACGCCGCCCAGTCGGTCCCCTGGTAGTCGTTCAGCCCCACCTTGAAGGAACGGAAGGTGTCGCTGCCCTCGCTGAACAGGCCGGGCTTCTTGTCCATCTCCAGCACGACGTCCATGGCCTGGTCGTCCGCCACGAAGCTCAGCTCGACCTGGTGCAGCCCCCGGTACTGCTGCGGCGGGAAGAACTCGATCTCCTGGTAGAACGGCAGCTTCTGCCGGGTGCCACGGATGTGCCCGCGCTCCATGTCCGCGCTCTTGAAGCGGAAGCCCAGCTGGATGAACGCGTCCAGGATCGCCTTCTGCGCCGGCAGCGGGTGCACGTTGACCGGGTCCAGGTCACTGGAGTCCACGGCCCGGGCGATCGCCAGCTCCGTGCTCACCCCGATGTTCATCCCGCGCAGCGGCTGACCGTCGATCATCGTGATCGGCGTCTCCCACGGAATCTCCAGCCCGAACTGCACCGCGTGCACCGCGCCCGCCTGGAGTTCGAAGGCGCCGCCGAGCTGCGACTTCGTGAACTCGATGTCCTGCTTGTACTCCTGGTCGCCGCTCTCCACCTCGACCTTGGCCTGCAGCCCCACCGACAGACCCTCGATCTGCTGGTTCACGGACCCGCCCTGGATCCGCACCTCGCCCTGGACGACCCCGCCCGGAACGACGTTGACCTCGTGCAGCACCGTCTCGACCGAGGCCCCGCCGGCTCCCAGACTCGCCAGCAGCTTCTTGAACGCCATGTCTCTCCCTCTGTCGTCCTGCCATCGCTTGTGTGCAAGGACCGCTGATCCCTAACAACGCGATCCGGCCGTGGCCGGTTCCGTCGGTCCTCACCCCGGCAAGAGCGGCGTCCGTTCAACACCCTCTCCAGTACCCTCGGACGGCATGATCGCGACCCCCGACCGTACGCCCCTGCCCAGAAACTTCTTCGACCGACCCGTCCTCGAGGTCGCCCCCGACCTCCTCGGCCGGATCCTGGTCCGCAGCACCCCGGACGGTCCGATCGCCCTCCGCCTGACCGAAGTCGAGGCCTACGACGGCCAGAACGACCCGGGCTCCCACGCCTTCCGCGGTCGCACGGCACGCAACGAGGTCATGTTCGGCGCGCCCGGTCACGTATACGTCTACTTCACCTATGGCATGTGGTTCTGCATGAACCTGGTCTGTGGTCCCGAGGGACGGGCGAGCGCGGTGCTCCTGCGGGCCGGGGAGATCGTGGAGGGAGCCGAGCTGGCCCGTTCGCGCCGGCTCACGGCCCGCAACGACAAGGAACTGGCCAAAGGCCCTGCCCGACTCGCCACGGCCCTCGGCGTCGACCGCGCCCTCAACGGGACGGACGCCTGCGCGAGCGGCGACACCCCGCTCCGTATCCTCACCGGCACCCGAGCGGCATCCGCTCAGGTGCGCAACGGTCCGCGCACCGGGGTCTCGGGCGAGGGGGCCGTACACCCATGGCGGTACTGGGTCGACAACGACCCGACCGTGAGCCCGTACCGGGCCCACGTGCCGCGGCGCCGACGGAGTTGACTCCTCGATCGAAGATGCGTAAGGTGGCCCGAGCCGCTTGACCCGGGTACGGCGTTCGCCTGCAGCCGGAAGCGGCCAACCCACTACCTACAATCACCCCTCAGCGGGGCCGAATTCTTCATGCCCGCATGCCTGAATTCGCTCACCGCACAGCCCGATTATGAATCGAGCGAGGGAATCGGCTAGCGTAGTGAATGTCGAAAGGCCGACAGGCGAAAGTCATCGACTCGACGGCAAAACCCGCCGACTGGGATTCAGGTCCGAAAGGTTCTGATAGAGTCGGAACGGCCGGAAAGGGAAACGCGAAAGCGTGAACCTGGAAAGCACCGAGGAAATCGGATCGGAAAGATCTGATAGAGTCGGA
>NZ_BMUC01000002.1:0-128486 GCF_014649995.1 Streptomyces griseoflavus
TCCTTTGTACTCACCCTCTCGGGCTTTCCTCCGGGCGCTTCCCTTCGGTCTTGCGTTTCCGACTCTATCAGATCTTTTTCTCGACCTGACCCCCAGTCAGCGGGGCTTGTCTTCCCGGCCGTTGGGCCGTTCCGACGTCTCAAACCTTAGCGGCTTCCTCCGTGTTTCCCAAATCGGGGGCGGGAATTCGAATTCAGGCATGCCGAAATCGTTCCCGCTGGGAGGTCGTGCTGGGGTTGTGAGTGCCGCAGGTGCGGCGGAAGGTGTTGCCGGAGAACCGTGACGGCTCTGTGGCAACCCGAAGAACTCTACGGATCGGCAAGGTGACTGTCAACCACCCTTGGCCAAGATCTTTCAGTCGAGGTCGGTGAGACGTCCGCCGGCGTCCGGCTGGGCGTCCTCCACCCTGCGCAGGAGGCGGGTGAGGACCTCACCGAGCGCCGCCCGCTCGTCCTGGTCGAGATCCTGGAGGAGGTCCGTCTCGAAGACGGTGGCCATACGCATGACCTCCTGCCACTTCTCCCGGCCGGCCGGGGTGAGCTCCACGATGACGCGCACCCGGTTGGTCTCGTCCCGCTCCCGGGTGACCAGCCCTTCGGCGACCATGCGGTCGATCCGGTGGGTCATGGCGGCCGGAGTGAGGCCGAGACGCTTGGCGAGGTCGCTGGGGCCCATGCGGTACGGGGCGCCGGACAGCACCAGGGCCTTCAGGACCTCCCAGTCGGCGTTGGTGATGCCGAGCTCGGCGGTCTGCCGGCCGTAGGCCACGTTCATCCGCCGGTTCAGCCGGGACAGCGCGTTGACGATCTTCTCGACCTGGGGGTCGAGGTCCTGGAACTCGCGCTGGTACGCGGCGATCTGCTCTTCGAGTGTCGGCTCGCCGAGGCCGGAGGTGTCGCCCATGCTCCGCAGTATGGCACGCCCGCTCTTTGCCTTGAAGTCCTTCACTATGTACTCTTTAGCTTCGAACTTTAGCTTCTAAGTCTTTGGATCTAACTAGTGAGTGAGGTGAACGTGACCAGGGCGATGGGCGCGGCGATGCGCCGGATCCACGTGGGCAACGCGCTCAGTGCGTTCGGGCTGGGCTTCACGGTTCCGTACCTGTACGTCTATGTGGCGCAGGTGCGAGGTCTGGGGGCCATGACGGCGGGTCTGGTACTCGCCGTCTTCGCCGTGGCCGCGCTGATCGTGCTGCCGTTCGCCGGGCGGGCCATCGTCCGGCGGGGTCCGCTGCCGGTCCTGCTCGCCGCGCTGGTCACGGCCGCGATCGGCGCCCTGAGCCTGGGGCTGTCGAACAGCGCCGCGACGGTGCTGCTGTCGGCGTCCGCGCTCGGTGCCGGGCAGGCGGTGATGCAGCCGGCGCTCGCGACGATGATCGTGGACTGCTCCACCACGGAGACCCGGTCCCGTGCCTTCGCCACGCAGTTCTTCCTGCAGAATCTCGGGCTCGGCGTCGGCGGACTCATCGGCGGCCACCTGGTGGACCCGACCGAGGCCGGCTCGTTCACCCTCCTGTTCTCCATCGAGGCGGCGATGTTCCTGCTGCTGGTCGTGGTGATGGCGACGGTGCGGATGCCGCGCGCGCCGCGGCTGACGGACGCGCCGCAGCAGTCGGCCGGAGCGAGCTGGAAGCAGCTCCTGGGCAACCGGGCCATGGTGCAGCTGTGCGTCCTGGGCTTCGTGCTGTTCTTCGCCTGCTACGGCCAGTTCGAGTCGGGACTGAGCGCGTACGGCGTCGAGGCGGCCGGGATCTCCACCTCCGCGCTGGGAACGGCGCTGGCGGCGAACACGCTGGTGATCGTGATCGCGCAGTTCGCGGTGCTGCGGTTCGTGGAGCGGCGCAAGCGCTCGCGCGTGATCGCGTCCGTGGGGCTCATCTGGGCCGTGGCCTGGGCCGTGGCCGGTTACGCCGGTCTGGGCGACGGCAGTCAGGCGATGGCGACCGCCGCGTTCATCTCGACGTACGCGCTGTTCGGACTCGGCGAGGCGCTGCTGTCGCCGACGCTCGCGCCGCTGGTCGCCGATCTCGCGCCGACCGGGATGGCCGGCCAGTACAACTCGGCGTTCGCCCTGGTGAAGCAGCTCGCGCTGGCCGTGGGTCCGGCGGTGGGCGGGCCGATGGGGGCCTCGCTGCACGCGCCGTACATCGTGGTGTTCCTGCTGTTCTCGCTCGGCATCACCGTGCTGGCGGTGCGGCTGGGGCGGCAGCTCACCGAGGTGCAGAACCATCCGTCCGCGGCGCGGAGCCGGGTCGTGGCGCAGAGCGGCGCGGCAGCCGGACAGGCCCCGGCGCACGCCTGATCCCCGTCGGCTCCCGGGCCGCCGGCTAGGCGCCGCCGGTCTTCGGCAGGAGGAACTCGCACCAGACCGCCTTGCCGCCGCCCGGGGTGCGCCGGCTGCCCCAGCCGGAGGCGATCGTCGCGACGATGGCGATGCCCCGGCCGGATTCGTCGCCGGGCTCCGCGCGGCGGCGTCTGGGCAGGTGGTCGTCGCCGTCGGTGACCTCGATGATCAGGCGGCGGTCGGTGCGTCGCAGGCGCAGCCGCATCGGCGGTGTGCCGTGCTGGAGGGAGTTGGCGACCAGTTCGCTGGTCGCCAGGACGCCCAGGTCGTGCAGTTCGACGGGGAAGCGCCAGCTGGTCAGCACGCCGGACGCGAAGGCACGCGCGCGGGGGGCCGCCTCGACGCCGCCGAGCAGTTCCAGCGCGGCGTTGCGGAAGAGTTCGCTCTCCGCTCCCTTGCGTGCCGGGTGCTGGAGGACCAGGACGGCGACATCGTCGTCGTGGTCCGGGGTCACCCCGGCCGAGCGGACCAGGCGGTCGCAGACGACCTGAGGGCTGCCGGTGGCTCCGGCCAGGGCGCCCTCCAGGGCGGCGATGCCCTCGTCCAGATCCTGGTTCCGCCGTTCGACCAGGCCGTCCGTGTAGAGGACGGCGGTGGAACCGGGGCCGAGGGGGACCGAGCCGGAGGAGTGCATCCAGCCGCCGGTGCCGAGCGGCGGCCCGGTCGGTTCGTCGGCGCGCTGCACCATGCCGTTCTCGTCGCGGACCAGGATGGGCAGGTGGCCGGCGGAGGCGTACACCAGGCGGCCCTCGTTGGGGTCGTGGATGGCGTAGGTGCAGGTGGCGATCTGGTTGGCGTCGATCTCCATGGCGAGGCCGTCGAGGAGCTGGAGGACCTCGTGCGGCGGGAGGTCGAGCCGTGCGTAGGCCCGCACGGCGGTGCGCAGCTGGCCCATCACGGCGGCGGCCCGCACCCCTCTGCCCATCACGTCGCCGATGACCAGGGCGGTGCGGCCGCCGCCCAGGGTGATCACGTCGTACCAGTCGCCGCCGACGGCGGCCTCGGTGCCGCCGGGGTGGTAGGTGGCGGCGATGCGCAGGTCGTCGGGCTCCTCGAGCTCCTGCGGGAGGAGGGAGCGCTGGAGGGTGACGGCGGTCTCGCGCTGCCGGCGCTCGCTGGCGCGCAGGCGCTCGGCGGCCTCGGCGTGGTCGGTGACGTCCGTGGCGAAGATCAGCACCCCGCGGCCCTCGCCCTCGCTGACGGGGGTGCAGGTGAAGGTGTAGGAGCGGCCGTCGGGGGCCTTGCGGGACTTCAGCGTCCGGGGCTTGCCGCTGCGCAGGACCTGGCCGAGGAGGGGCAGCAGGCCGAGCGCATCGAGTTCGGGGAGCGCTCCTCGCGCGGGGGCGCCCACCGGGCGGGCGCCGAAGGCCGCCGTGTAGGCGTCGTTGACGTAGGCGATGCGGTGGTCGGGGCCGCGGACGAGGGCGACGAGGGAGGGGACGCGGTCCAGAACCTCGCGCACTCCGAGCTCGTCGACGGCGGGCACGGGCTCCGTGTCGTCGGAGAGGTGTCCGCCGCGGGCCGCGGGCACGGAGCCCTCCCCCCGCCGGTCCGGGGAGACCGCCTGCTCGGTCCGCGCTGCCGCGCGGCGCTGCGTTCCGGGGAGCCGGGCGCTCCAGCGCGTGAAGTTCACGAATCCTTGCCTCGTGTAGTTGTCGGCGGCCGGAAACCGGGACCGGCCGGGACCCCGGAGGGCCGCACCGGGGTGGGCGGGGACCCGCCCGCGGTGGTGGACCAGTCTGGCAGGGTGCCGACCGGGCCGACATCCGTCAGACGCCGGGCCGGCCGCAGGAGTTCCTGACTCCGGTCAGGACGACCCCTTCGTGTCGTGCGGGGGGTCCAGAGGAGGCTTTCCACCGGCCGCCAGTTCGAACTCCGCACGGGGGTGCTCCAACGACCCGAGGGAGACGATCTCCCGTTTGAAGAGCCCCGCGAGGGTCCACTCGGCGGCCACCCGCGCCTTCCGGTTGAAGGTCGGGACCCGGCTGAGGTGGTAGGTCCGGTGCATGAACCAGGCGGGGAAGCCCTTGAGCCTGCGCCCGTACACCTGCGCGACTCCCTTGTGCAGCCCCAGGGAGGCGACGGAACCGGCGTACTTGTACGCGTACGTCTCCAGGGGTTCCCCCCGCAGGGAGTGGACGACGTTGTCCCCGAGGACCCGTGCCTGGCGGAGGGCGTGCTGCGCGTTGGGGGCGCATTCCCGCCCCGGCTCCCGGGCGGTGACATCGGGAACGGCGGCGGCGTCCCCCGCGGCCCAGGCGTGCGCGGCACCGTCGACGGCCAGTTGGGCGGTGCACCTCAGCCGCCCGCGCCCGTTCAGCGGCAGGTCGGTGGCGGCGAGCACGGGGTGCGGCTTGACCCCGGCGGTCCACACGACCGTACGGGTGGGGAAGCGCGATCCGTCGCTCAGTACGGCGACACGGTCGGCGCAGGACTCGAGCCGCGTCTCCAGGCGTACGTCGATGTTGCGGCGGCGCAGTTCGGTGACCGTGTACCGGCCCATCTCCTCGCCGACCTCGGGCAGGATCCGCCCGGAGGCCTCGACGAGGATCCACTTCATGTCCTCGGGCCGGACGTTGTGGTAGTACCGGGCGGCGTAGCGGGCCATGTCCTCCAGCTCGCCGAGCGCCTCGACGCCCGCGTAGCCGCCGCCGACGAAGACGAAGGTCAGGGCCGCGTCGCGGATCGCCGGGTCACGGGTCGACGAGGCGATGTCCATCTGTTCGAGGACGTGGTTGCGCAGGCCGATCGCCTCCTCGACGGTCTTGAAGCCGATGGCGTGGTCGGCGAGGCCGGGGATCGGCAGCGTGCGCGCCACGGAACCGGGGGCGAGCACCAGTTCGTCGTAGGCGATCCGCCGGCCGCCCGTGCCCTCCTCCTCGGTGGCGAGGGTGCTCACGGTGGCGGTGCGTTTCCCGTGGTCGATGGCGGTGGCCTCGCCGATGACGATGCGGCACCGGTCCAGGACACGGCGCAGCGGTACGACGACATGACGAGGGGAGATGGCGCCGGCGGCCGCTTCGGGGAGGAAGGGCTGGTACGTCATGTAGGGGTCCGGGGTGACCACGGTGATCTCGGCCTCGCCCCGCCCGAGTTCCCGTTTCAGCTTCCGCTGGAGACGCAGGGCCGTGTACATCCCGACGTAGCCGCCGCCGACAACGAGAATGCGCGCACGTTCCTTCACCATCCCATGACGCACCCGCCGCTTGCGTTTGTCCACAGCCTCGACGAATTGTGTGACCGGGAGGCCGCGCGCCCCGGGGTTGGCCGATTCACCGCCTTCGGCGTCATCCCCGCAGGTCATCCGTCGTATGCCCGCTATCGCAGGGGGGCATATTCAGGACGTATACGACCCGTGGTCCGATCGAGGGGCGCTCCGTGCGGAACCTGCCCCTTCTGAATTGACCCCCTCTCAACTATGTTCGTGTGTCGACGGGGTGTAGGGGGCTGTGCCGACGGGTCCGCGACGGGCGGTACCGACGGGCCGGGCCTCTTCCACACCGCCGGCCATCGAATGGCTGGGAGAAGTCTCCGGGGGGAGACGTCATTACCGGGGGAATACATATGCATGTTCAGGGCTCTCATTGGTCTTCCGCCGTCGCGACGGGTGGCGCGCTGAGCGCTCCCGCGGGCGGCCCGCGCGGCGACGGCGTGCGCACGGCGCCGCTGCGCGTGGACGCACAGCGCAATCTGGAGCACGTGCTGCGGGCCGCGCGTGAGGTGTTCGGCGAGCTGGGGTACGGCGCGCCGATGGAGGATGTGGCCCGCAGGGCGCGGGTCGGTGTGGGCACGGTGTACCGGCGCTTCCCGAGCAAGGACGTCCTGGTGCGGCGGATAGCCGAGGAGGAGACGTCCCGGCTGACGGAGCAGGCGCGAGCGGCACTGGGCCAGGAGGACGAGCCGTGGTCGGCGCTCTCCCGCTTCCTGCGCACCTCGGTCGCCTCCGGCGCGGGCCGGCTGCTGCCGCCGCAGGTGCTGCGGGTGGGTGTGGCGGAGGAGCACGGTCCGGCGGACCACGCGCGGCGGCTGCCGCAGCAGCGGACGCAGACGGCTGGTGCCGGGGAGCTGCGGCTCGTGCCGGAGCAGTCGGCCGGCGTGGCGGACGACGCGGGGGCCGGGCAGCTGCTCGATGTGGTGGGGCAGCTGGTGGAGCGGGCGCGGGCGGCGGGGGAACTGCGGCCGGACGTGTCCGTGTCGGACGTGCTGCTGGTGATCGCCACGGCGGCGCCGTCCCTGCCGGACGCGGCGCAGCAGGCGGCGGCGTCGGCGCGGTTGCTGGACATCCTGCTGGAGGGGCTGCGCTCGCGTCCGTTGTAAGCGGGGGCGCGCACCCCGGCGGCGCTCGGGGCCGGTTGCACCGGCTGGTGCTTGCGACGTGCCGAGGTCGGCCGGCGCCGGGTCAGCTGCGGGCCGCAGTTGCCCGGCGCCTACGGGGTGCCGTCGCGTCCACCCTCCCCCACCGCCCCGCAGACGGCCGGCAAGGTCAGCGGGTGGGGGTCGGGCTGGCTCCCAGGGCCCCTCGCTGGGGGGCGATGCCGCCCGGGACCGCTCGCTGGCGGGCCGGGGTGCCGGTCCAGCAGGTGCCCCGGCGGGCCAGCAGCCGGCGCAGCCACACCTCCAGGGCGACCAGGTCCGCCAGACCGTCCAGCGGCAGCGGTTCCCCCTCCGCCGCGCCCCGCAGCGCCTTGCGCACCACCCGCGCCTCCACCAGCCCCGCCTCCGCCAGCAGCGGCGTGTCGAACAGCGACATCAGCGTGCCCGATGCCACCCGCAGCCCCGACCGCGCGGCGGCCGCCGGGGTGGCCGTGCCCGGTGCTCCCCACCCCGCCGGCAGCTCCCGCACCCCCGCCCCCTCCAGCACCGACCGCAGGATGGAGGCCCGGGCCCCCGGCTGTACCCGCAGCGCCTCCGGCAGGGCCCGGCACGCGCGCACCACCTGGTTGTCGAGGAACGGCGCGTGCAGCCGCTGCGAGCGGATCTCGGCCGCCTGCTCGAGCACCCGCAGGTCCGCGGCGTGCCGCGCCAGCGCCGCCCGGGCCCTGAAGTCACCGGGCCGCTGCCCCGGCCCGATGTCGGACCGCCGCGTCGACGCCTGGAGGCGAACCGATACTTCAGCGAGTGCCTCCCCGGTCAGCCAGCGCGCGGCCGGCCCGGGCCTCCCCCAGGTCAGCGCCGCCAGCGAGGCGTCCGCGGCCCCCGGCCCGTCGTCGTCCAGCCGCCGGTGCAGCAGCCGCTCGGCGAGGTTCTCGAGACCCGTCCGGTACGGCGTTCGCGCCAGACGCCGGGCCGCCGCGTACACCCGCGCCGGCACCATCACGGACCCGTCCGCCTTCGCCAGCGCCGCGACCGGCCGCACGAGGTGCCGCCGTTTGCGGTCCATCAGCAGGTCGGCCAGCCGCGCCGGATGCGCGTCGAGCACCTGCTTGGCCCCGTACCCGGTGAAGTGGTCCGCGCTCCCGGCGGCCAGCCGCGCCCGGTGCCGGGCGGCGGACACCAGCGAGGGACCCGGTTCGTCCGTCAGCGGCCCGTCCAGTTCGACGTAGGGAAGCGTCGATTCGCCACCGGCCACGACCACGTGGTGCAGCCGGGGATTGGCCGCCAGCGCCCCCGCACGCTCCAGTTCGCCCTCGTCGCGCCCCCCGGCGGATCCACCGGCCAGATCGTTGAAGGTGACGGCCAGCAGCCGCTCCCCCGCCCCCGTCCCGTGACCCAGCACGGTCCCCGGCCGCCCCGGCAGTCCCGCCGCCAGCAGTGCCAGCGCCCCGGACGCCGGTCCGCCGGACAGGTCCGCCCCGATGCCCGGCACCGGTGTCCCCCGGGCGGCCCGCCGCTCGGCGGGTCCCATGCCCGGCACGGGTCCGGGGTCCATGTCGGCGCCGGGGACGTGCCGGGGTGCCGCCAGCCGGGTGCGTACGGCTTCCACCAGGGCGTCGCGCACGCCGTCCACCGCGTGGCCGGGGTCGACCGGCGGGGCGGCGACGACGAGCGAGGCGACGGGTTCGTACCCGGCGATCTCCCGGGCGCCCGCGCGGAGGATCAGCGCGTGCCCCGGCGGAACGCGTTTCACGCCGTCGTACGGCGTGGAGTCGTGGAGGGCGGCCGGTACGTCGGGGGCGGCGAGCAGCGCGGCGAGGTGACCGAAGTCGAGGTTGGCCTCGACGAGGTCGGCGAGCGGCAGCGCGGCGGTGGCGTACGCCGTGCCTCCCGCCCAGGGGGTGTGGAACACGGGCCGGGCTCCGGCGAGGTCGCCGCACACGGTGACCCGGCGTCCCACCTGCACTACGGCCGTGTAGCTGCCGGCCCAGGCGGTCAGGTGGCGCAGCGCGCCGCCGCGCGCGGCGAACAGGGCGACGCGCAGCTGCTCGTCGGTGGCGCCGCAGGTGCCGAGGACGGCGATGCGGGTCTGCGGGTCGGCCTCGACCACCCGGACCTCGTCGGGGCGCCAGTCGCCGACCGCCCAGAGCGGGTCGGGGTCGCCCCACAGCGGCTGGGATCCCACGGGCTGCACGGTCTCGCCGTCCAGCCCGGTGGCGCCGACGGAGCCGGTGGGGCCGAACCCCATGGCTCCGGCGGCGGTGCTGCTCCACCCCACCAACCACCGCATCGCCGCCTCCACAGGCTGTGGACAACCAGTGCATCGCACTGACCGGTTCCCCATGCTGCCATGAAGGAGGCGCCCGGTACCGGTGCCGGAGCCGTCTGTGCTCCGTCGAATGCGCCCCGGCGGATCCACCTAGCCGGAACACACCCCGATCCGAACGCCCGCTCGTCACACCCGGGGTGCCACCCCGTCACCCCGTCGCCGGCACCCTGCGGACCACGCCGCCGCGACGCGAATGCGCCCCCACGGCGCGCCCCCGTAACCCCCAACGCGCCGTCAATTACCTGGGTAGAAGCGCGGATACACCCGAAAGAGCGGGGTCGATTTTCAGCCGAATTGGAGCGGTGAGAACCACCTCGAACACGCTCCGTGCAGGCTTTGCGCACCGCTGGACGGTCGCGCAGTCCGGGAGACGGTGCACGCCTCCCGGACCGTTCCACCGCCCGCGGGGATGTAGGCGGCGGTGTCCCCCAGCCCACTGGATCCAGTACAGCGGGCCGACCCACGCATCGCCCATGGAACCGCTCCCGTGGTGGCCGGAGAAGAGCGCACGCACGGGCGCACGGCCACACAACGGGAGCACGACGCAACTGCGCGTATCGGACCCGCACTTCAGTGCGGACCACAATCCCGCCATCCGGAAGAATGCCCCTTAACGCTTGGGATGCGGCGAACTACGCTGGGTTTACGAATGCCGCACGGTTATGCCAGCGCGGCAGCCGTCTGTGTCGAGGGGTGGCGCATGTCCAGGGAGCAACGCGGGCCGAACGAGAAGCTCGGCGCCGTTCTCGCCCTCGCGGGAATCTCCAACGCGGGCCTCGCGCGGCGCGTCAACGACCTCGGCGCCCAGCGAGGGCTGACGCTTCGCTACGACAAGACGTCGGTGGCGCGCTGGGTGTCGAAGGGAATGGTGCCGCAGGGCGCGGCACCCCATCTGATCGCCGCGGCCATCGGCCAGAAGCTGGGCCGTCCCGTGCCGCTGCACGAGATCGGCCTGGCGGACGCGGACCCCGCCCCCGAGGTGGGCCTCGCCTTCCCGCGCGACGTGGGCCAGGCGGTGCGCTCCGCGACCGAGCTGTACCGGCTGGACCTCGCGGGACGCCGGGCCGGCTCCGGCGGCATCTGGCAGTCGCTCGCCGGTTCGTTCGCGGTGAGCGCCTACGCGACGCCCGCCTCGCGCTGGCTGATAACCCCGGCCGACAGTTCGGTGGCGCGGGAGGTGAACCCCGCCGACGGCTCCGGCGCACCGCTCAAAGTCGGCCACAGCGATGTGCGCAAGCTGCGGGAGGCCGCCGACGACGCCCGGCGCTGGGACTCCAAGTACGGCGGCGGCGACTGGCGTTCGTCCATGGTGCCCGAGTGCCTGCGGGTCGAGGCGGCCCCGCTGCTGCTCGGCTCCTACTCCGACGACGTGGGCCGTTCGCTGTTCGGCGCGGCGGCGGAGCTGACCCGGCTGGCCGGCTGGATGGCCTTCGACACCGGCCAGCAGGAGGCGGCCCAGCGCTACTACATCCAGGCGCTGCGCCTGGCCCGCGCGGCGGCCGACGTCCCGCTCGGCGGTTACGTCCTCGCCTCGATGTCCCTCCAGGCGACCTACCGCGGCTTCGGCGACGAGGGCGTGGACCTCGCCCAGGCCGCCCTGGAACGCAACCGGGGCCTGGCCACCGCCCGCACCCTGAGCTTCTTCCGGCTGGTGGAGGCGCGCGCGCACGCCCGCGCCGGGGACGCCCAGGCGGCCGGTGCCGCGCTGAAGTCGGCGGAGAGCTGGCTGGAGCGCTCCCGTCCCGGTGACAGCGACCCCGTCTGGCTCGGCTTCTACTCCTACGACCGGTTCGCCGCCGACGCCGCGGAGTGCTACCGCGACCTGAAGGCGCCCCGTCAGGTCCGCCGCTTCACCGAGCAGGCCCTGTCGCGGCCGACGGAGGAGTTCGTGCGCTCGCACGGACTGCGCCTGGTCGTCTCCGCGGTCGCCGAACTGGAGTCGGGGAACCTGGACGCGGCCTGCGAGCAGGGCGTGCGCGCGGTGGAGGTGGCGGGCCGCATCTCGTCCGCGCGCACCACCGAGTACGTCAGGGACCTCCTGCACCGTCTGGAGCCCTACGGCGACGAGCCGCGCGTGGTGGAGCTGCGGGAGCGCGCCCGGCCGCTGCTGATGACCACGGCCTGACCCGCACCGCGGGGCGCGCGGCCGTTGTCAGTGGGGCGGTGCACTATCGATGCCGGAGGTGGTGCAGGTGGTGGTGGCACGGTCGTACGACTGTGACGTGCTGGTGGTGGGCGGCGGGATCGTCGGCCTGTCGACGGCGTACGCGATCAGCCGCGCGGCTCCGGGCACCCGGGTGACGGTGCTGGAGAAGGAGCCCGGCCCCGCCCGGCACCAGACGGGCCGCAACAGCGGGGTCATCCACAGTGGTGTCTACTACCGCCCCGGCTCGCTGAAGGCGCGGTACGCGGTGCGGGGCGCGGCGGAGATGGTCAAGTTCTGCGCCGAGTACGACATCGCGCACGCGGTGACCGGCAAGCTGATCGTCGCCACGGACCGTGAGGAGCTCCCGCGCCTGCACGCCCTGGTCCAGCGCGGCCGGGAGAACGGCATCGCGGTCCGTGAGCTGTGCGGCGGCCAGATCGGGGAGTTCGAGCCGGAGGTGGAGGGTCTGGCGGCCATCCACGTCGGCACGACCGGCATCTGCGACTTCGCGGCGGCCGCCCGCAGGCTCGCCGAGGCGTCCGGCGCGGAGATCCGCTACGGGACGCGGGTCGTCCGCGTCGACCGCCGTCCCGGCCGGGGGGTGGCCGTCCTGACGGCCGGCGGGGACGTCGTGCGCGGCCGGGTGCTGGTGAACTGCGCGGGGCTGCACTGCGACGAGATCGCGCGCGCCACCGGGGACGAGCCGGACGTGCGGATCGTGCCGTTCCGCGGCGAGTACTACGAGCTGGCCCGCCCGGAGCTGGTGCGCGGCCTGGTCTATCCGGTGCCCGACCCGGCGTTCCCCTTCCTCGGCGTCCACCTCACGCGCGGCATCGACGGGGGCGTCCACGTCGGCCCGAACGCGGTGCTCGCCCTGGCCCGCGAGGGCTACGACTGGCGCACGGTGCGCCCGCGCGAGCTGGGGGCGACCCTGGCCTGGCCCGGCTCCTGGCAGCTGGCCCGCCGCCACTGGCGGTACGGCACCGGCGAACTCCACCGCTCCCTGTCCAAGGCGGCCTTCACCCGGGCGGTGCGCCGGCTGCTGCCCGCCGTGCGGGAGGACGACCTGGTGCCGGCACCGGCCGGGGTGAGAGCACAGGCGGTGCTGCGGGACGGCACGCCGGCCGACGACTTCCTGATCCAGGAGACCCCCCGCGCGGTGCACGTGCTGAACGCTCCCTCCCCCGCGGCGACGGCGTCCCTGCCGATCGGGCGGGAGATCGCGCGACGGGCGATGGCGCAGCTCACGGCGGCGGGAGGATGAGGGCACGCCGACCGCCGGCCGGGCCCCCGTAAAATCGGGAGCACTGTGTCTGACTCCGTGAGCACCCCCGAAACAGCCCACCCGGCATCCACGCCCGGTGAGTCGATCCGCCGTACCCGGGCCAAGGGCGAGCCGCGGTTCCCGGACGGACCGAAGGCCGACCCCGCCGGGTCGCACTTCGAACGGCGGATCCGCAGCTTCCAGCCGCGCCGCAGCCGTGTCACCGCCGGGCAGGCGGACGCGCTGCAGCGGCTGTGGCCCGCGTGGGGGTTCGACATCGACGGCAGCCGGCGCCTGGATCTCGCCGCGTTCTTCGGCAACGACAACCCGGTCGTGCTGGAGATCGGCTTCGGCATGGGCGAGGCCACCGCGGCGATGGCCGCCGCCGACCCCGGCACCAACCTCCTCGCGGTCGACGTCCACACCCCCGGCCAGGGCCATCTGCTGGGTCTCGCCGACCAGCGGGGGCTGAGCAACGTGCGGGTGGGCAACGGGGACGCGATCATCCTGCTGCGCGAGATGCTCGCCCCGGACTCCCTGGACGGGCTGCGCGTCTACTTCCCCGACCCGTGGCCGAAGAAGCGGCACCACAAGCGGCGGCTGATCCAGGAGGAGTTCCTCACCCTCGCCGCGGCCCGGCTGCGGCCGGGGGCGGTCGTGCACTGCGCCACCGACTGGGAGCCGTACGCGGAGCAGATGCTGGAGGTGCTCACCGCGCACCCGGCCTTCGAGAACACGCGGGCCGACGGCGGTTTCGCGCCGCGTCCCGCGTTCCGGCCGCGCACCCGTTTCGAGGGGCAGGGGCTGGAGAAGGGTCATGTGGTGAACGACCTGCTCTTCCGCCGCGTACCGCACGGGGAGCGGGCCGGGCACCCAGTCTGAGACCGCACGCCGTCCTGCCCCTCCCCCGTTAGGGTCGATCCCGTGGCCACCAGCCCTCCGTACCCGGCGCACCCCGGCGACGTCCCCGGCGGGCCACGGCGGCACGCGCACTGGTGGCAGCGGCCCTGGGTGCGCTACGCCGCGCTGACGACCCTGCTGACGCTGTCCGGTCTGGTGATCCTCGCCCTGGTCCGCGAGCAGACGGGGACCGAGGGGTTCCTGGTGGGGCTCGGGCTCGCCGTGCTCCCGGTGCCGCTGCTCCTGGCCGCGTTCCGCTGGCTGGACCGGGTCGAGCCGGGACCGTGGCGGAACCTGGTGTTCGCCTTCGCCTGGGGGGCGTGCGCGGCGGCGCTGATCGCGATCGTCGCGAACAGCTTCGCCACGCGGTGGATAGCGACGGCGACGGCCGACCCGGTCGGCGCGGACACCCTGGGGGCGACGGTCATAGCGCCGGTCGTGGAGGAGTCCGCGAAGGCGGCGGCCGTCCTGCTGGTCTTCCTCTTCCGCAGACGCGACTTCACCGGGATCCTCGACGGTGTGGTGATCGCCGGGGTCACCGCCACCGGGTTCGCGTTCACCGAGAACATCCTCTACCTGGGCACGGCCTTCGGCACCGACCAGCTCACCGGTGGCAGCGGCGTGGCCTCGGTCACCGCGGCGACCTTCTTCGTCCGCATCGTGATGTCCCCGTTCGCCCACCCCCTGTTCACCGTGCTCACCGGGATCGGTTTCGGCATCGCCGCGCTGTCCACGGACCGGCAGCGGCTGCGGCGGGTCCTGCTGCCGCTGTGCGGGCTGCTCCTCGCGATGGGCATGCACGCCCTGTGGAACGGTTCCGCCACGCTCGGCCACTTCGGGTTCTTCGCCGTGTACGCGGCGTTCATGGTGCCGGCGTTCGGTCTGCTGACCTGGCTGGTGGTGTGGACGCGCCAGCGTGAGCTGCGGACGGTGCGCACGGAGCTGCCCGCGTACGTGGTGGCCGGCTGGCTCGCCCCGGCCGAGCCGTTCGCCCTCGGCTCGATGCGGGCGCGCCGCCTGGCCCGCAGGTACGCGCGCCGGCACGGCGGGAAACCGGCGGCGCGCTCGGTCGCCCAGTACGAGGCGTACGCGACGTCGCTGGCGTTCCTGCGGCACCGGGGCCGGACGGGGAGGGCCGGGTCGGACTTCGTGGGCCGGGAACGGGAGCTGCTGCTGCAGCTGTGGCACCGGCGGCAGGCGGCGCGCCCGGCGCTGGACCACGCGGCGCGGCTCACCGCACCGCCCGTCGCGTACCCCGTCGCGCCGTGGCCGGGGGCGTACGGGCATCCGCCGTACGGGCCCAGGCCGCACGGGTCTCACCCGTACGGGCCCTTCCCGTACGGGAGTCCTCCGTACGGGAATCCGCGGTACGCGCACCCCTCGCCCGGGAACCCGCCCTACGGCCGGAACACCTGACCGGCAGCCCTGACGTCGGGGGGTCGTCGTCGGGACTGCCGGTGTTCGCGGGCGGGGGACTCAGGTGGTGCCGCGGCTCAGGGGTTGAGGCCCTTGCTCTGCAGCCACGCCATGGGGTCGATGCCCGAGGAGGAGCCGCCGGAGTGGACCTCCAGGTGGAGGTGGGCGCCGGTGGAGTTGCCGGTGGAGCCGACGCGGCCGATCACGTCGCCGGTGTTGACCTTCTGGCCGACGCTGACGCTGATGGAGGACTGGTGGGCGTACCAGATCTCGGTGCCGTCGTCGAGCGTGAGCACGGTCTTGTAGCCGTAGGAGCCGTCCCAGCCGGCGGAGGTGATCGTGCCGGTGTGGACGGCCTTGATCAGGGTGCCGGTGGGGGCGGCGAAGTCGAGGCCGGTGTGCTGGCCGGAGGACCAGTAGGCGCCGGACTGGCCGAACGTCGAGGAGATCGTGTACGAGGAGGTCGGCAGCGTGTACTGCTTGGCCAGCTCGGCGAGGCGCTTGGCCTCGGCGGCCTTGGCGGCTTCCTCCTCCGCCTTCTTCTTGGCGGCCTCGGCCTTGGCCTTGGCCTCCTTCTCCGCCTTGGCGGCTGCCTCGGCGGCCTGCTTCTCGGCGGCGGCGAGGGCTTCGGCGGCTGCCTTGGTCTCGGCCTGGCTCTGCTGCTGCTCGACCTGCGCCATGATCCGGGAGCGCAGCGCCTCACCCGCGCCGGCGGCGCCCTGTTCGGCGTCGGCCTCGGTCATGCCGAGGGTGCTGAGCGGAGTGGCCGACCCCTCGGGCGTTTCCTCGTCGGAGATGAGGGAACCCACGTTGGGGAGGTCGGGCATGGAGATCGACACGGGCGGCTTGCCGGTCTGGGCGGTGGCCATGCCACCGGCGCCGACCGCGGCTATGACACCGACACCGAGGACGGTGGAGCTGCGGGCGAGTCCTCCCCCGCGCTGCTTGGCGACGCGGTGCCGGCCTCGAACGGGGCGAATGGACTCCGCGGTGGGGTTCCACTCCTCGAAGGGGCCCTCGTCGGTGCGGTCTCCGCCGTAGGCGAAGGTGTCGCTCGGCTTGAACGGGGCCTCGGGGGCAGGCGGGTTGGACGCCACGTGGGCGCGCTCCTTTCCTTCCTTCTCGCCTACCGGGTTAGCTGACGGGTTCGGAGCAGGAAGGTCTCCTACGCGCGTATACGAGCCGTGTCTCCACGACCGCGTCTGCGCGATTCACCCCAAGTTGGTGGTTCCCCGGTTCCCTTGCGGGATTCGGCGCGTGCGCACGGAGCCGCCTTCTGTGACGGCTGGGACGACCGCGCTGCGTTATCGAACGTTAATAGACGCGAGGGCCGGATTCCAAGCCGTTCCTCTTGATCATTAACGAATCCGGGGTGGACTTACCCGCCACGAGCGGGCAAAAACGGGCGAGTTGACCGCGCTTCAGATGCGTTTCCGTATCTGACGGTTCGTCATTTGTTATGCGTTGCGGGACGGACCGCTCACGCTGAGTGAGGGGCGGGGTGGGGACGGAAACACCGAGGGCCGGAACCCTTATCGGATTCCGGCCCTCGGCCTTCAGTAGCGGGGACAGGATTTGAACCTGCGACCTCTGGGTTATGAGCCCAGCGAGCTACCGAGCTGCTCCACCCCGCGTCGTTGAGACCACTGTACGCCATCGGCGGGACATGCCGCACACCCGTTACGGACGGCCCGGCGTCAGCCCCCGGTCAGATGGCGGTTCGGCGCCTTGGCGCGCTCCTCGTACTCCGGCAGGACGACGACGGTGGCGCCCCCGTCCCGCAGCACGCCGCTGCCGTCGGCCCCCGCCACGAACGTGTCCGGCTCCCGCCAGGCCGTGACCACCCGGCGCACCCCCGCGTCCAGGATCAGCCGGGCGCACGGCACCGGCCGGGACGCGCGCCGGGCGCACGGCTCCAGGCTGGAGTACACGGTGGCGCCGGCGAGCCGGGGGTCGGCGGGGTCGGTCCTGGCGAGCGCGGCCTCCTCCGCGTGCACCACCGGATCCCCGCCCTCCCGGGAGTGCCCGCGCGCCAGTTCCGTGCCGTCGGCGGCCACCACCACCGCGCCCACGCTGAACGCGGTGCCGGAGGGCGGGCACTCGGCGGCCAGTGCGCAGGCGAGGGCCAGCCAGTGGTGGTCGGCGGCGGAGGCCACCGTGCCGGTGCCGGGCGCGGTGGGCTCGTAGCGCATCAGGACGACGTCGCCGACCGGGCGGGTCTCCACCAGTCGCAGCCGGCCGCCCTGGTAGGAGCCGGGTCCGAAGAGGCGGGGGGCGTCCGGGTCGCCGACGAACAGCGGGGCGAGGACCAGCTGGAGCTCGTCGGCGAGGCCCTGGGTGATCAGCTGGGTGTGGATCAGGCCGCCGCCCTCCACCATCAGCCGCCGCACCCCGCGCACGGTGCCCAGGTGCTCCAGGAGCCGCCGCCAGTCCAGCTCGGGACCGAGCGGGACGACGTCGGCGGCGAGGCCGAGGGCGCGGGCCCGCCCGGCGCCCCGGTCGGTGGTGTAGAGGACCTTCTCCCCGCCGGTGTGCCAGAACCGCGCCGCCGGGTCGAGGTCGCCGGAGCCGCTGACGGCGACCTTGAGCGGGTATGCGGGCCTGCCCTCGCGGATCCGGGCGGCGCGCCGCTCGGGCGAGTTGACCAGCAGCCGGGGGTTGTCCGCGCGGATCGTGCCGGCGCCGACCAGGATGGCGTCCACCCCTGCCCGCACCTCGTCGACCCGGTCGAAGTCGGCGGGGCCGGACAGCAGCAGCCGCTCGGGGCCGGTGTCGTCCAGGTAGCCGTCGAGGGAGACGGCGGCGGACAGCAGGACGTACGGACGGTGCATCGGCGTACTCCGGGTGAGGGTCGGCGGCGGGCGCGGCCGTGGTGCGGCCGGCCCCAGTCTGACAAGCCGCCGGGCGGCCGGACGCCCGCGCCCCGGCCGGTCAGGGTTCGATGAGGCCCACGCGGATGGCGTACCGGGTGAGTTCCAGGCGGTCCTTCAGGCCCAGCTTGGCCAGCAGGTTGGCGCGGTGCCGCTCCACCGTCTTGGGGCTGATGACCAGGAGGTCGGCGATCTGCTGCGAGGTGTTGCCCTCGGCGACGAGCTTGAGGATCTCCTCCTCGCGGTCGGTGATGGCCTTGGCCGGCAGGGTCCGGCCCTCCCGGGCGAGGTCGAGGTAGTTGTGGATGAGGGCGTTGACCGCCCCGGGGTAGAGGAACGGCTCCCCGCGCATGGTGGCGTGGCAGGCCTCGACGAGATCCTGGTCGGCGACGGACTTCAGGACGTAGCCCGAGGCGCCGGCGGCGAGCGCCTCGAAGAAGAACTGTTCGTTGTCGTACATGGTCAGGATGAGGATCCGCGTCCCCGGCAGGGTGCGCGAGAGCTCACGGGCCGCCTGCAGACCGGTCAGCCGAGGCATGGCGATGTCGAGGATGGCCAGGTCGGGGCGGTGCTCACGGGCCTGTTCGAGGGCTTCGGCGCCGTCCGCGGCCTCGGCCACGACGGTCAGATCCGGTTCGCCGTCCAGGATGAGGCGAACCCCCCGGCGGACCAGCGCGTGGTCGTCGGCGAGGAGGATACGGGTGGGGGCCTGCTCGGTCATGTCAGCGTTTCCGGTCGGGGGGCGTCGGTCACGGGGGTGGAGCGTGTGCGGGCGAGGACGGGCCCCGCAGCGGAACGAGGGCGTGCGCGGGGAACCGGGCGGGGACGGGGACGGCCAGGCGCACCTCGGTGCCGCCGACGGCACGGGACTCCACGCTCACCACGGCGCCGACGAGCAGGGCGCGCTCCCGCATCCCGCGCAGGCCGGCGCCCTCCTCGGCCCGGCCGATGCCCCGCCCGTCGTCACGGACCCTCAGCTCGACACCGCCGGAGGTGCGGTACAGGGCGATTTCGGCGCGGCGGGCGCCGGAGTGCCGGGCGGTGTTGGTGAGACCCTCCTGGGCGACCCGGTAGATGACCAGCTCCGTCTCCCGGTCCAGCTCCGGCAGGTCCGGGGCGAGGCTGTGCTGCACGCTCAGACCGGGGCCGCCGAACTCGGTGGCGAGGGCCTTGAGGGCGCTGGCCAGGCCCAGCTCGTCGAGCACCCCCGGGCGCAGCCGGCGGGCGATGCGCCGGATCTCCTCCAGGCTGGCCCGGGTGGTCTCCTGCACCGACCGCAGTTCCTCGCGCAGCTCGGGCGGGGAGTGGTCGGCGGCGCGCTTGAGCTGGAGCAGGACGGCGGTCAGGGACTGGCCGACCTCGTCGTGCAGTTCCTGGGCGACGCGACGGCGTTCGCCCTCCTGCGCGGACAGGGCGCGGGCGCTGCTGGTGGCGCGCTCGTCCTCCAGGCGGTCGAGCATGGTGTTGAACGTGGTGATCAGTTCGGCGATCTCGCCGCGCCCGCCGACGGCGGGGCGGCGTCCCGGCCGGAGCAGGTCGGTGGTGGTCATCGCGCGGGTCAGCCGCTGCAGCGGCGCGAGCCCGACGCGCAGCAGCAGCGCGTTGGCGACCAGCATGGCGGCCAGGCCCACGGTGAGGACCGCGGCCTCGGTGAGCAGTACGGGGGTGGATACGGTGACCGGTCCCAGCAGCAGGGCCGTGGCGACGATGAGCACGACGGCGTTCAGCATGAAGATCCGCCAGAACAGAGGCACCCGTTGTCGCCTCCTCGCCATGGCGCGCTCACCCGGGCTCCCGGTGCGGCGGGAGCCCGCGACGGGCCCGCGGACCGGGGGCGCGGCGCGGGCCGTCACCCTCCAGCCTGTGCCTTGATCAGCCGTCGCGCCATCCGTGACAACCCCCATTTTCCGGCTGCGGGTCCGGCCGTGCGGCGCTCGGCGTGCACACCGCCCCCCGCCGGAAATGGGGCCCCTCCGGTCCGGGGATGGGGCCCGCGACCGATGGCCCCGACGGGGGGTGCCGGGGGAGCCTGGAGTCTCCGGTACCGGACGATACGAGAGATCGAAATACGGGCAAACACCTTTGTACCGGCCCGAGTTCGCAGCAGGCCCGTGAACCCTCCGTCCGTCCCGCGGTACCGGGACGACGGCCGCCGGCTTGTCAGCGTGCGGCCACCTTCTGGGAAGGAGGAGCCGTGCCCCGGCCCCACGACGATCGCCTGGTCGCCCTCGCGGCCCGACTCGAGCGCGAGGATCCCCGGTTCGCCCGTTCGCTGTCCACCGGGCAGCCGACCCGCCCCCGTGAGTACCGGCGCACCGGCGCCTGGTGGGCGCTGGTCATCGGGGTGCTGATGCTGATCGCGGGAGTGATCGTCCCGGACGGACTGCTCATCGCGGCGGGCCTGGTCCTCTCCGGCATCGCCGTCCAGCTCCTCGACCCCGAACGCCGTCACACGCCCCGCGGGTCCCGCGCTCCGCGTACGCCCCGTACACCGCGTACGCCTCGTACGCCCCGCTGACCGCGCGCCGGCCCCGCCGCGGGCTCCGGCGCCTCCGCTCACCGCACCCCGCGTTCCGCCAGCGCCGCCTTCAGGCTGCGCAGGGCGTAGTACACGCGGGACTTCACGGTCCCCTGCGGGACGCCCAGGGCGACGGCCGCCTGCTGGGTGGTGCGGTCCGCCAGGAAGGTCGCCCGCAGCGCGTCGCGGTGCGCGGGGGTCAGCGTCTCGAGGGCGTCGTTGACCACGATGGACGACAGCATGCGCTCGATGTCGTCCGACTCCGCGCCCAGCTCCGTCAGCCAGGTGGCCCCGCCTATCTCCAGCGGGCGGGCGCTGCGGGCGCGGTGCCCGTCGATGACGAGGTTGCGGGCGACGCGGAACATCCAGGGGCGCACCGCCATGCCCTCGTCGTCGGCCAGGTTCTGCTTGTTCCAGCAGCGCAGCAGCGTCTCCTGGACGACGTCCTCCGTGCGGTGGGTGTCCCCGCCCAGCATGCGCAGCACGTACGCGTACAGCGCCGGCCCGTGTTCGAGGTAGAGGTCGCGCAGCGCCCGTTCCTCGGGGGAGGCGGCACTCGCCGATCCGATGACTGTCACGTTCATGGTTGCTCCCGCTCCGTGGGCCGACCGGCCCCGACGCGGCCTGCGTCGGGACCGGAGCTCTTGGCGGAACGGAGTGTTCCGAGGGGCGTTCCACGTTCGTTTGACGTCCGGTGTGCGCTCCGATGGACGCGCAGGCCGGAAGGGGGGTGAAGGGGTGATCCGAATGCTTCAGACGTGCGCGAGGAGCGCCTCCACCTGTTCACGGGTCCGCTCGGCGAGTTCCGCCTGGCCGGCGGTGAGCGTGCCGAGGTCGCGCAGGGTGTCCCACATGTGCAGCAGTTCCGTGCCGTGCACCGCAGCGGCCCGGTCGTCCTCGATGTGCTGCCAGGCCGCCGCCGCCCGCGCCACGTCCGACGGGGCCCGCTCGTCCCCGTTCACGCACCGGATGCGGGCCACGCCGAGAGCCAGCACCGTGGCTTCGCGGTGGTCGCCGCACAGGTGGGCCAGGTACGCCTCCAGCGCGCGGGCCTCCACCGCGTGCGGATGATCGGCACCGACCGTCTCGGCCAGGCTCTCGCGCAGCGTGGTGGCGTCGGCGTACGCCTCGTCGAGCCGCCCGGCCGCCGCCTCCGCGTTGATCCGCCCGATCCGCTCCGCGACGTCCCCGGCGAGCCCGCCGCCGGGGGCGGCCGCCGGTGGTGCGGGAGTGGGGACTTCCGGCGCCATGGAGGCGGGGGGTGCCTGCGGCACCGGGGTGGGGACATCCGGCGCCATGGAGGCGAGGGGTGCCTGCGGCGCCGGGATGGTGACATCCGGCGCCGGGACGGCGTGGGACGCGGCGGTGGCGCGGGCCCGGGTGACCGCCGCGCTGAGAGCGGAGGTGAGGGGGGCCGGCCGGGGGGCGGGGCCGGAGGCGGGTGCGGCGGGACCGGAGGGCGGCACGCCGGCGGGATCGGAGGGCGGCACGGCGGAGCCGGAAACCGACTCGCCGGGACCCGAGGGCGGCACAGCGCGGTCCTCGGCCGACTCGGCGGCTCCGGAAGCCGACACGGCGGGGCCCGGGACCGACACCTCGGCAGGACCGGAGAGCGACATGGCAGGGGCCGAGGGCGGTTCGGCGGGGGTCGGGGGCTCGGCGGGGGTCGGGGGTTGGGCGAGGTGTGGGGCAGCCGGCGCGTCTGAGAGGGCGGAGGGCTGTGAGGGTCCCGGGATCTGCAGGAGTTCAGGGGTCTGCGACGGTTCCGGGACCTGCGAGGGCCCCGGGACCTGCGACGGTTCCGGGGACTGCGGGGGAACGGAGGCGGCCGGGGGTTCCGGGGTGGAGGCGTCGAGGAGGCGGCTGGAGCCGTCCGGGGAGATCTCCAGGAGGAAGTGGCCGGTGTCGGGGCCGTCGTTCACCGTGGCGCGGACCGCGGCGGCGCGTTCCTGGGCGTGGCGCTGCAACCGGTCCAGCACCGCGTCGTGGACGGACTCGCCCGGCGCGGGGACGAGGGGTGTCCCGTCGATCTCGGCGAGTCTGTCGTCGGTGATGCGTACCCGGAAGTGGGACATGGCTCATCTCCTCAGGCGGGGGAAGCGGCGGGGTCGGGGGTGACGCCGGGGGTGGCGCCGTCCGGCGGGGCGGCGACACCGGCGTACTTGGCGAACTGGGCGCGCACGGCGGCGACGTAGCCCTGGGCCTCGTTCGTCCGGGGCAGGCCCCCGGCGGCGAGGACGGTGTCGATCCCCACGTGGTAGGCGGCCAGCGTGAGGTCCAGGGCGTCGCCCTCGGCGCGGCCGTCGTCGAGGGCCTGCTGGACCTGCTCCGCGAGGGCGCACAGGTAGCGGCCCTGGGCCATGACGGAGTCCTCCGCGTCCAGCGCCGAGACCTCGTCGTTGTCGTCGTCGTCCTCGCCGTACTCCTCGAACACCTCGGGCGGCAGCTGCGAGAGGCCCCGTTCTCCGCCGGAACCGACCAGCGAGGCGTCGAAGCCGGACTCGTACTCGATCTGGGCGGCGATGACGATCGGTCCGATCGCCTCGCACACGGCCCCGGCGTCCTTGATGGGCTCCACCAGGTCCTCGGGGACGGTGGACTCCTCCAGTTCGCCCTTGCCGTCGCCCTCGAAGACGTCCATGACCTGCTGCGCGATCTCCTCGTTGGACGCGCCGTCACCACCGCCGCCGCCACCGCCGAAGAGCAGGATGAGCGCGATGAGCGGGGCGAGCAGGACACCGAACCCGCAGATGATGATCACGACGATCGCGCCGCCGGCCAGCACGACCGGGGACAGCAGGCAGCCGCAGCCCGTCCCGGCGATGACCGTGTTCCTGGTGGCGGTGGAGGCACCGCCCTCCGCGCTCCGATCCGAACCCGCACCCATCGGCTCCCGCCTTCTTCCCCTCGTCTTGAACCGCTGTCGCCGGGCGGACCGTTGTGCTGTCCGACGGGCTCGGCAGACGCAACGGACTGCCGGGCGAACAGGTTCAAAACCGGCGTGAATCAGATGACCGCAAGCAGCGCGAGCACGAGCGAAGAGGGAGGCGGGTACGCATGAGCACTCCTTCGGCCAGGCCGTCGGTCCCGCAGGGGTGGATACGGGGCCCGAAGTCCGCACCGCCCACGGGCCCGGACACGCGGCCGGCCACGGACGGGGGCGCGGGGGGACCGGCGCCGGGGCCCGACGGTCAGACGCCCGCACCCACGGAGCACGCTACGGGCCGGGGCCCGGCGGCCCCCGCCGGGAACACGCGGGTGGCCGAGGGCTCCGGCGCACGGCCGAAGCGTCCCGCTCCTCGCCGTACCACCCCCCTGCGCCGTGCCGCCCCCGTGTCCGGTGAGCCCAGTTGGGGCGAGCCGCGGCGGGGCGGGGCCGGCCGGGCGAAGACCCGTGACACGGTCGGCTGGGTCAAGGCGCACGGCGGCGCGGGAGCGACCTCGCTGGCCGACGTCCTCGGTGGTGTGGACGTCGGCGCGCGCTGGCCGGACCCCTCCCGGGGGGAGCCGCACCGGGTCGTGCTGGTCGGCAGGACCAGCGCGCGGGGACTGCGGTCCGTCTCCCGGGCGCTCGGTGAACTGCGCGGGGAGGACGGACCCCGGGGCCTGGACCTGCTGGCCGTCGTCCTCGTCGCCGACGCGCCCGGCCGGCTGCCGCTCGGCCTGCTGGGCCGCATCCGGGTGCTGCGCTCCGTCGTCCACGTGCACCGGGTGCCGTGGATACCGGCGTGGCGCATGGACCGCCGGCCCAGGACCCTTCCCCGGCAGCTCGTCACCCTCGCCGACCTGGTGGGCGGCGAACCGTACGCCGAGGAAGCGGTGTCGTGATCCCCTTCCCGCACGGCGCCCGGTTCCTGGCCGCCCCCTACGTTCCCGGCGGCGACGCCCAGACGATCATCAACCTGCTCGCCTGGTGCGTCTCGGCGGGCGGTGTCTTCGGGCTGATCGTGATCGGCACCAACATGGCGATCCAGCTCAACCGCGGCGATCCGGGCGAGGGTTCGTCGCACTTCCGAGGTGTCTTCTTCGTCGCCCTCGCCTGTCTGGTCGCCTCGACCGCCCGCCCGCTCGTCGGGGCGCTGGGGAGCCTGGAGCTCCTGGGCCCCTGAGCGCACGGACCCTTCCGTCACCCTCCTCGCCCGTCGCTCACGGTGGGCGCCTACCTTTCGGAGACCTCCATGTCCTCACTGCTCCTCGAGACCTCCAGGTTCCTGGCCGCCGGCGTGCCCCAGCCGGAACGGCAGGCACCCGGCGACCTGACGGAGAAGGTCAACACGGTGCTCGGCATAGCCGCCTGGGCCGGCACCGCCGCCGGCGTGGCCGGGGTGCTGATCACCGGCGCGATGATGGCCATCTCCGTGAAGCGGGGCGAGAGTTCCGAGCACATGAGCCGCCTCGGCATGGTGCTCGGCGGCTGCGTCCTGGTGGCCACCGCGGGCCCGCTGGTCCAGTTCGTGTTCGCCTGACCCCGCGGCGGCCGAGATGTTCACACGCAGCAGACGGCGGGCCGAACCCTCCGGCCCCTACTGGCGCCAGCGCGGCTGGCAGCTGTCGGCGGGCTTCGTCGCCGTCGTGTTCGTCCTGGGCGGCACCATCGCGCTGACGTCCGGCGAGGACCGGCCGCGGGAGCCGGCCCCCGGCGGCCCGCTGGCGGGGCCGGACGTGACCGGGGACAGCCGGCCGCAGGGGTGCCGTACCGACGACGGCGACGACGCGGTGCCCACCACCCCGCCGCAGGGCGTCGAGTGGCGCACGATCGGCGCGGTGCGTGTGCCGGTGTCCTCGGCCGCCGGCCCCACCCGGACCGACGGGGGCATACGGTGGTGCTTCGCGCACACGCCCGTCGGCGCCGTGCTGGCCGCCCACGTCATCCCGTCCCAGCTCAGCGAGCCCGGCTGGCGCAAGGTCCTCGACCAGCAGGTCGTGGCCGGGCCGGGACGCGACCGCTTCGAGTTCCAGCGCGGCCTGGTCCGGGACTCCTCCGCCGGCCGGTCCGACGCCGTCGCCACGTACGCCGGTTTCTCCGTCGCCTCGTACGAGGGCTCGGACGCGACCGTCGACCTGCTCATGCGGACCGGTTCCGGTTACGCGACGACCAGCATCGACCTGCGCTGGAGCGGCGGCGACTGGAAGGTCCGGCCCTCCGACGGGGGTGATCCGCACACACCGGTGTCGGTGGTGCAGAACCCCCGCGGCTACGTCCTGTGGGGGCGCTGACATGGCGTGCACCACGGGAAATCCCGCCACCGACCTGTTCAAGGGGTTCTTCGAGTTCCTCGGCGATCCGGTGGGCACCATCATCGACCTGATCGCGAAGTCGATCCTGGCCGGTGCGGTCACCGTCTTCGGCGACCTGGTCAGCAGCGTTCCGGGGCTGACCGGGACGACGACCGCCAAGGAGGTCAACAACCAGTCGCAGTGGATCGTGGTCTACCTGGCGGTCGGGTCGCTGCTGTTCGCGTCCGCCCGCATGGCCGTCGAGCGGCGCGGCGACGCCGGGGTGACCGCGCTGAAGGGCATCGCCCGGGTGATCCTGGTCTCCGGCGCCGCCACCACGGTCTTCGCGGCCGCCGCCCGGGTGTCGGAGGGCTACTCCGACCACCTGTTCGCCGCCGGAGCGGAGCGGCTGCTGACGGACGTCGGCTGCGACAGCGACACCAGCCTCGGCAAGTCGTTCCTGCTGCTGATCATCGCGTTCCTGCTGCTGATCTCCGCGATCATCCACACGATCCTGCTCTACATCCGGCTCGGCGTGCTGATCGTGCTGCTGGGCACCCTGCCGCTGGCCGCCGCGGCCTCGATGACGGACTGGGGCAACGGCTGGTGGCGCAAGCACATCGGCTGGATGATCGCCTGGCTGTTGTACAAACCGGCGGCGGCGCTCGTGATGTACGCGGGCACGGCCATGATCAACTCCAATGAGGCGGGCAGCGAGTCCACCGAACGCATCGCCGGCATCGGCGTCATGCTGCTGTCCGCCGTCGCCCTGCCGGCGCTGCTGAAGCTGGTCATGCCGGCCACCGCCGCCCTCGGCGGTTCCGCCGCCATGTCCGGCGCGATGTCCCAGGCGGGCGGGGCGCTGGCGTCCGGCGCCCGCTCGATCGCCGGCCGGAGCGCCGGCGGGGGCGGCGGGCAGGTCGGCCGGGCGGGACCGTCCGGCGCGGCCGGCACGTCCGGAGGCAGCGGTGCCGGCGGCTCGGCGGGCAAGTCCGGCCCGTCCGGATCCTCCGGCGGCAACGGCTCGGCGGGCGGTGCCGGCGCTCCGGGCGCGAGCGCGGCGGGCGCGGGCGGCTCGGCAGCGGGCGGGGCCGGAGCGGCGAGCGGGGCCACGCGGGCCGCCGCGGCCGCGGGCGGACCGGCCGGGATGGCCGTGGCCGCGGCGATCACCGCGGCCCAGACCGCCGGCCGGGTCGCGTCCGGAGCCGTGGACGACGCCGACGGCGAGCGGGGGCACAACACCTGACCGCGGCCGTCGCCGGGCTCCCCCGGCCCCGGGGGCCCGGTGACCCGCCCCCGGGGAACCGGGTGATCCCTCCCCGGGGAAACCCCGGCGACCACTCCCCCGGGAACCCCGCCCCCGCCATCCCCACCCACGCTTCACGAAGGGAAACCGGACCCTCATGTCCACGGAAGCCGCCACCCGTCCGACCTACGGCAACTGGCGCCGGCCCCGGCGGCCGGGGCTCGGACCGCTCGGCCTCGTCGGCACCTTCGGTGTCTTCGGCGGGCTCGTCCTCACCCTGCTCGCCTCGCTGATCTCGCTGTACGCGGCGCTGGTCGTGTTCGTCCCCCTCGTCGTGTTCCTGCTGCCGCTGGCCGTCCGCACCCAGGACGGGCGCAACGTCTACCAGCTGATCGCGCTGCGCATCGGCTGGCGGCGCCGCAAGGCCAGGGGCGCCCACCTGTACGTGTCGGGCCCGCTGTCGCCCCGCCCCGGCGGCCGGTTCCGCCCGCCCGGGCTGCTCAACAAGGTCACCGCGAGCGAGGGCCGGGACGCCTACGACCGTCCCTTCGGCGTGCTGCACCACCCGGGCCGCAACCTGTACACCGTGGTGCTGGGCTGCGAACCGGACGGCGGCGCCCTGATCGACCCCGACCAGGTCGACGTGTGGGTCGCGCTGTGGGGCGAGTGGCTGTCCCGGCTGGCGCACGAGCCCGGGCTGCGGGGCGCGTCGGTGATCGTGGAGACCGCCCCCGACCCGGGGACCCGGCTCGCCCACGAGGTGCTGCCCCGCATCCACGCCGACGCCCCGCCCGCCGCCCGCGCGGTGATGGAGGAGGTCGTCGAGCGCTATCCGACCGCCTCCTCCGAGATGCACACCTACGTCACGCTCACCTACGGCGTCCCCCCGGGCAAGCGCCGCCCGGCGGAGGACGTGATCTCCGACCTGGCCATCCGCATCCCGGGCCTGCTCAGCGGACTGGTCTCGGCGGGCGGCGGGGCGGCGTACCCGCTGTCGGCGGAGCGGATCGCCGAGGTGGTCCGCGTCGCCTACGACCCCGCGGTCGCCGCCGACGTCCTCGATGCCCGCGCCCAGCACGGCGGGACGGGCCTGGAGTGGGAGGACGCCGGTCCGGCCGCCGCCGTCGAGACCGTCAACAGCTACCAGCACGACTCGGGCGTCTCCCGCACCTGGCTGATGACGCTGGCGCCCCGCGGCACGGTACGGTCCTCCGTCCTGCGGTCGATGCTGGAGGCGGACACCGCCACCCGCCGCAAGCGGGTCGCGCTGATCTACCGGCCCATCGACCCGGCCACGTCGGCCCGGATCGTGGAGGCCGACCGCCGCGCCGCCCAGTTCATGGCCACCTCCGGCCGGGGCACGGTGCAGGCCCGCGCGGCCTCCGAGGTGCGGGCGGCGGAGCAGACCGCGGCCGAGGAGGCGTCGGGCGCCGGGCTGGTGGAGTTCTCCCTGATGCTGACGGTCACCGTCGACGACACCGACCAGCTCGCCGACGCCGACGTCACCGTCCGCAACCTGACCGCCGCCTCCCGGGTGCTGATGCGGCCCGCCGACCGGATGCAGGCGGCGGCCTTCACCTGCACCCTGCCCGCCGGGATCCTCCCGTGGGAGCAGACCCTGGTTCCGCACGAGCTGCAGGAGGCGCTGTGAGCCGGCGCGAGGAGAAGAGGGCCGAGCGCGAGGACCGGCTCGCCGAGCAGCGCTCGCGCGCGGCGCTCGCCGCCCGGCGGTCCGGCGAGGACGGCGGCGACGCCCGCCCCGGCGGGGGTCCCGGCGCGCACGGCGGGACCCGGGGACGGCCCGGGGCGCACGGCGGCGCCGGTGAGCCCGGCGGTGCCCCCGCCCCGCGCCCGTCCGCGCCCTCCCGGTCCCGGAGGGGTGCGGACAGCACCGCCTCCCGCCCCAGGGAGCTCTACGTCCCGCCGCGCGGCTGGCACGGCGCCGGCGGCGGACGCGTCGGCTACCTGGACCCGCCCACCATGTGGCGGGCGACCACCGTGCAGGCCTGCGGGATGTGGCCGTTCGCGGCCGGTTCCGGGTCGCCGATGACGGGCGTACCGCTGGGACAGCACCTGTTCACCGGCGCCACGGTCTGCGGCGACCCGCTGAACTGGTTCACCCGGGCCCGCTACATCTCCAACCCGTCCCTGTTCATGCTCGGCATGCCCGGTCTGGGCAAGTCCACCCTGGTCAACCGGATGCTGATCGGGCTCGCCGCGACCGGCGTGGTCCCGCTGGTGCTCGGTGACCTCAAGCCGGACTACGCCGACACCGTGCGCGCGCTGGGCGGGCAGGTGATCTCCATCGGCCGCGGCCGGGGCGGCATCAACGTCCTCGACCCGGGCGCCATGGGCGAGGCGGCGGTGCGGATCGGCGGCGAGGCCGGCGAGGTGCTGAAGGCGGAGACGCACGGCCGGGTACTGAACATGGTGGCCGCGCTCATCACCATCGTCCGGGGACGCCCGATGGACGACCACGAGCAGTCCGTGCTCTCCGCCGTCCTGCACCACCTGCGCGAGCGGGGCACGCCCGGCCGCGCCCCGCTCCTGCCCGACCTGCTGCGGGTGCTGACCGAGGGCCCCGACCGGGTGCGCGCGGTCACCCTGGACCGCGGCAACGAGACCCGCTACCGCGACGCCGTCGACCCGCTGCACCGCTCCCTGCTCGGCATCCTCGACGGGCCGCTCGGCGACACCTTCACCTCCGAGACGTCCACCCGCATCGACCCGAACGCGCCCGCGGTGTGCATCGACATCTCCGGCATCGGCGAGGCCGACACCCAGCTGACCGCCGCCGCGATGCTCGCCGCCTGGTCCGACGGACTGGGCACGGTGGCCGCCTCGCACGCCCTCGCGGACGCGGGACTCGCCCCGCGGCGCTGGTTCTTCACCGTGCTGGACGAGCTGTGGCGGCCGCTGCGCGCCGCCTCCGGCATCGTCGACCGCATCGACGCGCTCACTCGCCTCAACCGGTCCCTCGGCCTGGGCGACGCGAAGATCACCCACACCCTGAAGGACGCCGAGGCGCTCGGCACCGACGCCGACCGGGCCAAGGCGCGCGGCTTCGTCGAACGGGCCGGGATGGTGGTGTGCGCGGGACTGCCCAGGACCGAGATGGAGGAACTCGGCAAGGTGGTGGGCCTGTCCCAGCGGGAGATCGAACTCGTCTCGTCCTGGTCGTCGCCGCCCGGCTGGGGCATGACCGGCGAGCACGAGGAGCCGCCCGGCCGGGGCCGCTTCCTCATCAAGGTCGGCGGGCGGCCCGGCATCCCCATCAAGGTCGCCATCACCGACGCCGAGCGCCGGCTGCACAACACCAACACCCGGTGGACCACCGACGAGGAGGCCGTCGAGCAGGCGGCGGCGCGGGCCGCCCGTGACGTCGCGCGGGCCGCCGGGCAGGCGGGCCCCGGGGGGTGGTCCGCGTGAGCGGCGCCCGCTCCGGCGAACTGCACGAGCAGCTGCCCTGGGCCGTGGTCGCGCTGGCCGCGGGCGGCCTGGGCCTGTTCGCCGTCGCCTGGACCGGCGGCACCCTCGGCGCCGGCGTCTCCGGGAACGGCTGGCAGGCACCGCCGTTCGCGCTGTCCACCGCGGCCACACTGGTCGGCGACGGCCCCGGCACCCTGTGGCCCGGCGCCCCGGCCGGTGCCGTCTACGGCGGCATGCTCGCGCTGCTGACGCTCCTCCTGGTGCCCGTCGCCGTCGTCGTACGCCTCCTCGTGCGCCGCTCCTCGCGGCCCGAAGGGCTGGCCGGCCGGCGTGAGCTCGCCGCGATGTGCCCCAAGGGCATCACCGCCCGCGCCCGCGAACTGCGCCCCAGCCTGGAGGGCCGCGAGCAGCTGCACCCCGACGAGACAGGCAACCTGCTCGGCGACCTCGCTCCGAACGGCCCCGAGCTGCGCAGCAGTTACGAGGACGTCGAACTCGACCTGATGGCACCCCGGGCCGGCAAGTCCACCGGTATCGCCGTCCCCCGCGTGCTGCGCGCCCAGGGCGCGGTGCTCCTCACCTCCAACAAGTCCGACGTGTACGCCGTCACCCGCGCCGCACGCGAGAAGGCCGGCCGGGTCTGGACGTTCGACCCGCAGGGCATCGCCCACACCCCGCGCGCCATGTGGTGGAACCTGCTGGGCGAATGCCACACCATCGAGGGAGCCCGCCGCCTGGCCGGCCACTTCGTCGCCTCCGTCAACGACGACAGCGCCAAGAAGGACTTCTGGATCTCCGCCGCCCAGAACACCCTCACCGCGCTGTTCCTCGCCGCCGCCCGCGGCGGCGCCGGGGTCCGCGACCTGCTCGGCTGGCTCGCCGACCCCGCCGACCGCACCCCGGTCGACCTGCTGCGGGAGGCGAACCTCATCGCCATGGCGGAGCAGCTCCAGGGCACCGTGCGCGGCGCGGTGGAGACCCGGGACGGCATCTACGAGACGGCGCGGCAGACCGTCTCCTGCCTGCTGGACCCCGAGATCCTCGCCTGGGTCACCCCCGACCCCGCGCTGCCCGAGTTCCGCCCCGACCGGCACGTCCTCGGCAAGGACACGCTCTACCTGCTCTCCAAGGACGGCGGCGGTTCGGCGGCGGGCGTCATCGCGGGCATCGCGGACGCGACGATGCGGGCGGGCGTGGTCGCCGCCGAGCGCATGGGCGGGCGGCTCGACCCGCCGCTGACCGCGGTCCTCGACGAGGCCGCCAACGTGTGCCGCATCGCCGACCTGCCGGACCTCTACTCCCACTTCGGCTCGCGCGGCATCAACGTCGTCACCCTGCTGCAGAGCTACCGGCAGGGCGCCCGGGTGTGGGGCGAGGTGGGCATGGACGCCCTGTGGAGCGCGGCGACCGTCAAGCTCCTCGGGGCCGGCCTGGACGACGCGGACTTCGTCCAGAAGATCTCCACGCTGGTCGGCCAGCACGACGTGCGCACCCCGACCGTCAACCGCGGCAAGGAGGGCACCTCACGCTCGTACTCCTACCGGCAGGAGGCCGTGCTGCCCCCGGACCGGATCCGGGCCCTGCCCAAGGGCACCGCCCTGCTCCTGGCCACCGGGGTGCGCCCCGCCCTGATCCGGCTGCGCCCCTGGTACAAGGAGCCCGGTGCCGGTGCCATCTCGGCGGCGGCCAAGGCGGAGACGGCGGCGATCACGGAGCGGGCCGCGGCCCGGCTGCCGGCCGCGCCGGCCGTGGCCCTGGAGAAGTGGAACCGTCCCGCCCGGGAAGCCGGGCCAGTGTGAGCGTCCGCAGCAGCAGTTCGGCCGGACCGTACCGGGCCCGCTCCGCCCAGAGCGCGCCGAGCGCGAGCTGCGCTCCGTACAGCGGGACGCAGCCCGCGAGGACGGCCGCCGTGCCCGGCCGCCCGTACAGCGCGAACCCGTAGCCGGTGAACACGCAGGCCAGGACCAGTGACTGGGCGAGGTAGTGGCTGAGCGCCATGCGCCCGGCGGACGCGAGCACCCGCGCCGCCGGGCCGCGCGGGTCGAGCAGCAGGAGCAGCCCGCACGCGTACGCCGCGGTCAGCGCCGGCGCGGTCAGCACCGCCACCGCCCGGCCGACCCCGAACCACCGCCCGTCCAGCGGCCCGTTCGCACAGCAGGCGGCGACCGCACCGCCGGCCAGGCCGACCGGCAGCAGACGGACGACGACCCCGCGCAGCCACGCCCTGTCTCTCCCGCGCCGCTCCACCAGACCGGACCGGGCCGCCGCCAGGCCCGCCAGGAAGGCGGCCAGCATGTCGGGCGCGTACAACAGGTTCGCGGCGAGCGCCGCCGGCAGGTCGCGCAGGTGGGCGGCGACGACCGAGGCGGCACCGCCCCGGTACGCGGCGGTGTCCGGGGTGTCCGGGACGGGGGCGGCCGCGACGGTGAAAGCCGCGGTCAGCAGCCCGTGGGCGAGCAGGACGGCCGCCACCGCCGCCAGCAGGACGGCCGCCAGCCGCAGCGCGGCCCGGGGACGGAGCCCGCGCAGCCCGTACAGCACCAGCCCCAGCACCGCGTACGTCGTCAGGATGTCGCCCGGGAAGAGCAGGACGGCGTGCAGGAGACCGAGCGCGAACAGTCCGGCCGTCCGCCGCAGATGGCGTGGCGCGAACGCGGCGCCGGCCCGCCGGGCGGACCGCGACTGGAGCACGAAGGAGCAGCCGAAGAGGAAGGAGAACAGCAGGTAGAACTTGGTGGTGACCAGTGCGGTGACCAGCCACGCGGCCACCCGGTCGGCCGTCGGGGCCCCGGGGCCGCCCCCGTGCACCACGTCGGGGCCCGCCATCAGCAGCGCGTTGACCAGCAGGATGCCGGACAGGGCGAACCCGCGCAGGACGTCCAGCTCGACGAGCCGCCGCGGCCCCTCGCCCGGTGGGCTCACGGCAGCACCGCGAGGCCGGTGCCGCAGGCCAGCGCCGAGGTCAGGAACCAGCCGAACGAGGGCGCCAGCAGGGCGCGCACCGACCACAGCCGGGCCCGGTCGGGCCGGTCCCTGGCGTGCACCACCGGCACCGTCGCGCCGGCCCCGGGCAGCCCGTGGAACGGCCCGTACCGGCCCGGGTCGAGGACGAAGGCCCGGCCGAGGCGGTCGGTGTACGCCACGAGCGCGCCGGGCCGCCGGTCGAAGGCCGCGCGGGGGATCACCACCCCCGGCACCCGTTCACCGCGCGCCCACAGGCGGACCGCCGCCGTCAGTGCCCGCAGCGCGGCCGCCAGAGCGCCGAGACCGAAGCCCGTGCACAGCGCCGGCAGCAGCAGTTGCGCGTCCATACCGCCCGTTCCGCCCTTCCCCGTCCCGTGTCCCCGGCACCCGCACAACGGGCCGCGGACCGCCGCGGTTCAGGGCCCCGCGTTGAACCGGCGCACCCGGCTTCCCCGTTGTACCGGTGCCCTGGTCCTCACCCGCGAAAGGAGCCGCGGCCCGGATGAGACCCCTGCCGAGCCCGCCCCGACTCCGGACGGCGGCGGCCGTCACGCTGGCCTGCGCGCTGACGCTCACGGCCCAGTCCCCCGCCCGTGCCGACCCGGCACCGGCGCCGCGGACCCTCGCCGAGGTACGCGCCGAGCTGCAGCGCCTGTACCGCGAGGCCGCCGTCGCCACGGACAAGTACAACGCCGCCGAGGAGAAGGTGACGCACCAGCAGAAACGTGTCCGCGCCCTCAACGGCCGGGTGGAGACGACCGAGGCGCGGCTCGCCGGGCTGACCGAACGCGCCGGGGCGGCCGCCCGCGCCCAGTACCGCGGGGGCGGCGACCTGCCCGCCGAGGTGCAGTTCGTCTTCTCCGGCCGGCCCGAACGCGCCCTGGACGGTGCCGCCCGGACCCGGCAGGCGCACCGCTCCACCCAGAACCTGCTCACCGCCCTGACCCGCACCCGCGAGGAGCTGGGCGGGCAGCGCGACAAGGCGGTCACCTCGCTGGAGGACCTGCGGAAGAACCGACGGGCCATGGACACCCAGCGCGAGAGGATCGAGAAGCGCATCTCCGCCGCCGAGCGGCTGGAGTCCCGGCTGGCGGAGGAGCAGCGGCGGGAACTGGCGGAGCTGGAGCGCGAGGAGACCGCCGACGCGCAGGCGCGGTGGGTGGACACCGGCATCCTCGACCAGGCCGGCACCGAGGCGACGGGCGCCGGCCGCAAGGCCCTCGCCTACGCCACCCGGCAGATCGGCAAGCCCTACGTCTGGGGCGCCGAGGGACCCGACTCCTTCGACTGCTCCGGCCTCACCTCCCAGGCCTGGCTGGCCGCGGGCACCGTCGTCCCGCGCACCTCCCAGGAGCAGTGGCGCCGGCTGGAGCGCGTCCCCGTGGCGGACATGCGCCCCGGCGACCTGATCATCTACTTCCCGGACGCCAGTCACGTCGGCATCTACGCGGGCGACGGCGACATGGTCCACGCCCCCCGCCCCGGCCGCTCGGTGACGGTGGCACCGGCGGGGTCGATGGAGATCCTGGGCGTGGTGCGGCCCGACGCGTGACGGGGGGGGACCGAGTCCCGGCGGCGGGGGCCGCCCGGCCCTCAGCGCAGGGGGGCCGCCCGGCTCTCAGCGCAGGGGGGCCGGCGGCGGAGGCGGGGGCGGGCCGAACGGGTCGAGTGCCTCGACGGTGGGCGCCTCCTTCGACCGGTGCCCTCCGGGCTTGCACCCGGAGAAGGGCCCCGAGGGGTCCCGGAGCGAGCCCAGCACCGGAAGCAGGTAGTCGCGGTGCCAGTTGGCGGGCCCGCACGCCCCGGCGTCCGGCCCGGTCAGCTCCTGCCAGGCCAGCCACAGCCCGTGCAACTGGGCGACCGCCTCCCCGTGTTCCCACCAGCGGCCGCACCAGGGGGCCGTGGACGTGACCTCCCTCCCGTAGACCGGCAGCAGCACGTGATGGGTCCACAGGGTCAGCCGGCGCAGCGTCTCGGCGTACTCGGCTCCCTCCATGTAGAGGATGAACAGGGGGGCGGGGGCCGCGGTCGCCTCGTGCGACGCGTCGTCCCGCTCCCCGGCGGACGCGGTGCCGGCGGTCATGCCCGCTCCCTCGGTCGGCTGTGCATGGATGGTCCTCCGGTCGGTGAGGCCGTACGCGGGGCGGGCCGGCGGCGAGCACCGGCGCACCCCGCGGACGCTTGCGCGGGGTGGGCGTCAGCCCTTCCTGCCCCGTCTCGCCGGCTTGTTCGGGTCCGCCTTGTGGATACGGCTGGACGTACCGGTCGTGGTGGCGGACGAGTCCTGTCCCCGGCCGCGCCCTCCGCCCCGGGAGGGCTCCGGCTCGTGGGTGGGTGTCTGGGTCGTCGGGTTCTGCGGGGTCGGGTTCTGGGGGGTCGCAGGCGGGGACTGCTGGTCGGTGGCCTGGGCGTTGGCCGCGTCCCACATCCGGTTGACGGACAGCGTGCTGGGGAACTCCTGAGCCGGCAACTGCGGGGCCACCGAGGACACGGGCGTGGCCTGCTGCGACTGCTGCGACGCCCGGTACCGGTACAGGGCGTAGTCGCCGGCGATGCCCAGCGACTGGACCGCGGCACCCACGGCACGCCCCTCGGCCGTGGGCGCCAGCCCGTAGGCGGCGGCGCCGGCGACCCGGGCCGCGCCGAGGACACCCGACAGCACGTCGGGCGGGTCGCTCGGATGGGGCCGGAAGGCCCTGGAGCCCTGGATGAGGACGGTCCGCAGTCCCTCGGCACCGCTGAGCACGACGCCCCAGTTGTACGCCGACCGGGCGCCCTGCGCCGAGTCGTTCAGCCCGGTCCCGATGCTCTGCAGCGCGACGGAGGCCGGCGCCAGTCCGTCGACGGCCGCGGAGACGATCTGGCCGCGGTTCTCCGCCACCCACCCGGCCGCGTCACCGGCGTAGGTCATCAACTGGGAGCCGGCGATGCGGTGGTAGGCCCGGCTCACGGGGCTGTACCACTGCTCCGAGGCGAAGTCGGGGGGAGGCGGGGAGGGTGAGCGGGAAGGGCCCCGCTCGACGTCCTGCGGAGGGGTTGACATGACGAACTCTCCGTCCACTGGGTGAGGCTGTCGGCCTCACAACGGGGTCGGCGCCCGCCCCGGTTCAGCGGGCCCGCCGGGCGGGACACCCCCGGCGGGCCCGGCACGGTCACGTACGCCGGTTCCGCGCCGGTGCGGCAGCGGGCTTCACCGCGGCGGGCGAGGGCCGGGAGCCGGCGTGCCGCGCGTCCGGGGACGGGGTGGCGGACGTCGCCGGGAGACGCGCGGCCCGAAGCCCCTCCGGGCCCAGCAGGGAGGGCGCGGCGGACTCCGCGCGCGGGTGCGCGGGGCTCACCGGCCGGGCAGCGGGAGGCACCGGGCTGGACAGGGGGCTCACCGGCCCGGCCGGGGAGATCGCCGGGCTCGACGGCGGACTCACCACATCGGCCGAACCACTCAGGGGACTCGGTGGAGGGCTCAGCGGACTCGGTGGAGGGCTCAGCGGACTCGGCGGCGGGCTCAGCGGGCTCGGCGGCGGCTCGGCCACCGAGGCTCGGCGTGACGCCTCCTCCAGCGAGGTGAAGGCCTGACCGTCGTACACCGCCTCGCGCCCGCCCGGATCGCGGAGGACGGCGCCGGCCGGCACCGGGTCCGGTGCCGCCTCCCGTGCGGCGGGCGCCGGACGGGAGAAGCGTTCCCTGAGGGCCGCGAACTGCTCGGCGTCGGCGGCCCTGATCCGGCTCCCGGCCCGGTCCATGGCCTCCGCGACGTCCCACAGCGCGTCGCCGTCCGGCAGCGGCGGGCCGGGGTCGGGGGAGCCGAGCGAGGGCGCCTCCCCCCGCGCCGGGCCGGGAACGGCGGGGGCGGGACCCTCCCGCAGCGCCTCCCTCTCGTACGCGTTGTTGGCCCAGTGCGCCGCCCACGGCATGCCCGCGGGGTCCGCGTCGTACGCCTTCCGCCACTTCTTGTCGGTCCTGAGCAGATGGAGGACCGCGTCCTCGAAGACCTCCCGCCGGTCGGGAGGCAGCCGTTCGATCCGCTCGACGATGCCTTCCAGGGCACGGTCGCGGCCCTCCCGCGCGGAAGGCGGCGGGCCGGCAGGCGGCCCGGGCACCGGTCCGGGCACCGGCCCGGACATCGGCCCCGGCACCGCTCCCGGCACCGGTCCGGGCAGGCCCGGTACCGGCCGGGTGTCCTGCGCCGCGCCGTCGGGGAAACCGGTGTCCGCTGCGTACGACGGCGGCACGTCCCGCGAGCGGCCGGTGAGATCCCGCCACATCTCCCGCAGCGCCCGCCAGGCGCGGGCCGCGAGGTCCGGTCCCTCCGCGCGCCGCCGTCGCTCGTTCCTCCGGCGGTACTCGGTGCTGATCAGCTCCCGCGCCAGCCCGGCCTCCGGGCTCTCCTTGGTCAGCCGGTTCGGTCCGCGGGGAGCGGGGGTGACGTCTGCCATGGTCGCCCTTCCTCTCGGCACACCACACGACGGACCGGCACCCCCGCACGGTTCAACGGCCGGACGTCCGGCCCGGCGCCGCGGTGAACCGTCCGGCGCGCCCATCCGTCGTGCCTGCGCGGACCACCGCCGCCGGCGCCCCGTTCGCCGGACCCGTGCGAGAAGAGGGAGAGCCACATCTCATGCGCAGACGCACATCACTCCTGCTGGCCCTGTTACTGGTGATCGCCGGTGTGACGGGCACCGTCGTCGCGGTCCAGGCACAGCGGTCCGCCGGCACGGACATCGACGGCGGGACCGTCGCCGGCACCGCCGACCGCACCGTCACCTTCGTGAACCGCACCGACAGCCGGATCTGGGTCGGCAGCACCGTCAACGCCGACGGATCGGCCGCACTGACCGGACTGCCGGTGGTGGAGCCGGGCGGGTCCGCCACCATCACCGTCCCCGAGCACCAGGGCGCCGGGCACTGGCGCGGCAAGTTCTTCGCCCGCCAGGGCTGCGCCGGCGAGGAGGGCAGCACCTTCCACTGCGCCGTCGGCGACTGCGGGCCGTACGCCGGCCACTGCGCCACCGGTGAACAGCCCGTCAGCCTCGCGGAGTTCAACTTCGACCCCGCCGACGCCCTCGCCCCCTGGTACAACGTCAGCTACGTCAACGCCGTGTCGGCGGCCGTCACCATCACCCCGGACGGCGTCGAGGCGCCCGCGGACGGCGAGTGCGCGGCCGTCGGCTGCGCCGTGGACCTGCTGTCCGCCTGCCCGGCCGACAACCTGGTCAAGGACCCGGCGACGGGCCGGGCACTGGTCTGCGTCAACCCGAACCGGGACGCCACGACGCCCTACAGCGACGCGATGAGCCGGCAGTGCCCCACCGCGTACGCCTGGTCCAAGCACGACACCGAGCCGGGCAACCAGGTCGTGCGCCAGTGCGCCCGGTGCAGCGGCCTGACGGTCACCTTCCACGGCGGCGGCGCCCCCGCGCCCGCCCCCACCACCCGGCCGGCGGGCCAGGGGGACCAGGCCGCCACCGCCCCGGTCCGCCGGGGCGTCGCCCTCAACCCCGTCGACGGCGCGGACCGGGCGCTCGCCGACTCCGGAGCGACCTGGTACTACAACTGGGCCTCCTCGAAGGGCACGTTCGCCGGCCCGGAGAGCGCCGAGTACGTCCCGATGATCTGGGGCCCGGGCTCGGTCACCGACGCCGAACTGGGCCGGGCCGCCGAGGAGGGCACGCACCTGCTCGGCTTCAACGAGCCCGACCTGCCGGGCCAGGCCGACATGACGGTCGAGCAGGCCCTCGACCTGTGGCCCCGGCTGGAGGCCACCGGCCTGCGCCTGGGCGCCCCGGCGGTCGCGTTCGGCGGCGACGTGGAGGGCGGCTGGCTCGACCGCTTCATGCGGGGCGCGGCCGAGCGGGGCCTGCGGGTCGACTTCATCCCCCTGCACTGGTACGGCGGCGACTTCGGACCCGACGCCCCGGAGCAGCTGCGCCGCTACCTCCAGGCCGTCCACGACCGCTACGGCAAGCCGGTCTGGCTGACCGAGTACGCGCTGACCGACTTCTCGGGGCCCACTCCCCGCCACCCGGACGAGCGGCAGCAGACCGACTTCGTCCGGTCCTCGACGGCGATGCTGAACGGCCTGGACTTCGTGGAGCGGTACGCCTGGTTCGCGCTGTCCACCGCGACCAGCCCGACCGGCCTGTACGACGGGACCACGGCGAACGCGTCCGGGCGGGCGTACCGGGAAGCCGGATGACGGCACGTTGAACCGTCCGCGCGGCCCGCCCGTTGTACCGGGGACAGCTCGCCGACCCCGCCCGGGGCCGGGACGAGGCCCCTTCCGGCGATCGGGGAGATCCATGTCAGGCGGTCCGCGCGGACGCGGTCCCGTCGCCGGCCGCGCGCGGCGCGCGGCCCGGCGGGCGGGCGAGCCGCTCGCGGGCCTTCTCCGCGTCCGGATGACCGAGTTCCACGAAGATCTCCAGGGCCCGCCGCCAGCTGGTGCGGGCCTCCTCCTCCCGGCCGGCGTCGAGCTGCACGTCGCCGAGGTTGCTCAGGGAGTGGCCCTCGCCCCACCGGTTGGCGATGGCCCGGTGGGTCTCCAGCGCCCGGTGGTAGTGCGCGACCGCGTCGTCGTGGCGGCGCAGCCGGTGGTGCACGGTGCCGAGGATGTCGAGGGCGACGCCTTCGACCCAGCGGTTGTCGCTCGCGCGCAGCACGGTCAGCGCCTGCTCCAGGCAGGAGATCGCCTCCTGGAACCGGCCGAGCCGCTGGTAGGCGTCGCCCAGGTTGGTCAGGGCGATGCCCTCACCCCAGGTGCTGCCGAGGACCCGGTCGATGGCCAGGGCCCGGCGGCTGTACTCGACGGACTCGCGCAGCCGTCCGGCCTGGAGGTAGGCGTCGCCGAGGTTGCCCACCGCTCGCGACCTGCCCATCAGGTCCCCGAGCCGGCGGTAGAGGGCCAGCGCCTGGTGCTGGTGGGCGATGGCCTCCTCCACCCGGCCCGTGAAGCGCAGCGCGGCAGCGGTGTCCGCCAGGCCCTGGGCCTCCCCGACGCGGTCGCCGGCGGCACGGGCGGCGGACAGGCCGGCACCGGCGGTGTCAAGCCAGTCGTGCAGATGGCTGCGCAGGTAGAAGAAGCCCCACAGGACGGCCGGCAGGCGCCAGGCGAGGTCCGGCCGGCCGCACGCGACGGCCTGGTGCACGGCGCTGACCAGATTGGCGCGTTCGCTCTCGCACCAGTCGAGGGCCTGCTCGTGCTCGGTGAACTCCAGCGGCCGGCACGACGGGGGCGGGGCGGGCAGGGGGACGCGGGCGCGCTTCGGGGTGATCAGCGGGTAGGTCGCGTCGGCGGAGTGCAGGTACCAGGAGAGCAGCCGCTCCACGGCCCGCTCGCGCTCCTCGGCCGGGTCCTCCGCGCGGACCCGCTCGCCGGCGTAGACCCGCAGCAGGTCGTGCAGGGTGTAGCGGCCGGGCAGGCGCTCGATGACCAGGTGGGCGCGGGTGAGCTCGGAGAGCAGGGTGCGGGTCTCCTGCGCCGGGAGCCCGGCGAGGGCGGCCACGGCGGGCGCGGACACGTCGGGGCCGGAGTGCAGGCCGAGCAGGCGGAACAGGCGGGCGGCCGGGGCGGACAGCGCCTTGTACGACCAGGAGAAGACGGCCCGTACGTCGGTGGTGATGTCGTCGCCCCCGGTGAAGGCGTCGAGGCTGCCGTGGCTCTCGCGCACCTCCTCGGCGATGGTGGCGAGCGGGAACCCGGGGTGGCCGACGGCGTGGGCGGCGACGATGGCGAGCGCCAGCGGCAGCCGGGCGCACCGGGTGATGATCTCGGCTGCCGCCTCCGGTTCCGCGGCCAGCCGGTCGGCGCCGAGGCGCCGGGCCAGCAGGTCGTGCGCCTCGGAGGTGGTCAGCTGGTCCAGCGTCAGCGGGAACGCCCCCTCGCCGACGACCAGACCGGTGAGCCGGCTGCGGCTGGTGACGATGACCAGCGACCCGGGCGACCCCGGCAGCAGCGGGCGCACCTGGTCGGCGTCGCGGGCGTTGTCGAGGAGGATCAGCACGCGCCGCTCGGCCAGCAGGCTGCGGTACAGCGCCGCCTGGGCCGCGAGGCCGGAGGGGATGTTCGAGGGGGGAACGCCGAGGGCGTCGAGGAAGACACGGATCGCCTCCTCCGGCGTCACGACGGTGCCGGTCGGGTCGAAACCGCGCAGGTTGAGGCAGAGCTGTCCGTCGGGGAACCGGCCGGCGATCTCGTGGGCCCAGTGGACGGCCAGAGTGGTCTTGCCGATGCCGCCCATGCCGCCGATCGCGCCGATGATCACCGTGCTGGGCATCCGCCCGTCCTCGGGGAGGAGGGCGCGGACACGGTCGAGCTCGCTGTGTCTGCCCACGAACGTCGGCAGGTCGGCGGGCAGTTGCGCCGGGCGCGTGGCCGGCGCGGGCGGCCGGGCGGGCGGCGGCTGGGCCTGCTGCCGGGGCGGCAGGAGTGCCAGGGACTCGTCGGCCGCGAGGATGCGGTCGTGCAGCTCCCGCAGCGCGGCACCGGGCTCGATGCCCAGCTGGTCCACCAGGGTCCGCCGGGCCGTACGGAAGACCGCCAGGGCGTCGGCCTGCCGTCCCGAGCGGTACAGGGCCAGCATGAGCAGCCGGCTGAGCTGTTCCTTCATCGGGTACGCGCGGGTCAGCGACATGAGTTCGGCGATGACCTCGGTGTGCCGGCCGAGGTCGAGGTCGTTGTCGATCCGGCACTCCAGCAGGGCCAGCCGTTCCTCGTCCAGGCGGGCGCGTTCCGCCTCGGCCAGCGGGCCGGGGATGCCGGCCAGCGCCGTCCCGTCCCATCCGTCGAGCGCGGCGTGCAGCAGGCCGGCGGCGGCGGACGGATCGCCCTCGGCGCGTAACGCCCGGGCGTCGGCCGCTCGTTGACGGACGACCGTCAGGTCCAGGGCGTCCTCCGGGGCGCGCAGGAGGTATCCGTCCCCCACCGAGACCACCACCCGCGGTCCTCCGGCCCTGTTGCTGTCGGGCTCCAGCACCTTGCGCAGCCGCGACACATAGGTCCGCAGGACGGACACGGCCGCCGCGGGGGGCCGTTCGCCCCAGACACCGTCGATGAGCTCACCCAGGGTCGCGGGACGCCCCCCGCGTAACAGGAGGGCGGCCAGCACCGCCCGCTGCTGCGGCGAGCCGAGTTCCAGCTCCTGTTCCCCGCGCCAGGCCCGCAGGGGCCCCAGCACGGCGAAACGCAGCGGAATATCAGTTGCGTTCACTTCTCGAACTCTAGTACCCGACGCCTCCGGCACCGGCAGCTTGGCGGAACGTGCCCTTCCGTACGGTACGCACCGTCCTGTCGGTCTGCTCCGCTCTTCTTCCGCCGGTTTCCGGCCCGTTCCGCCGCTCGGACGGCGCGGGACTGAACCCGGCGGGCCCCGGCGGCCGTTGCGGTACGCGGGGACCGCGCGGCGCAGGGGTGGGCGGCCCCGCGTTGCCGGAACCGTTCGCCGACGAAGGGACACACACATGAGCCGGGACGAGGGAACGGGCGGACCGAGGCCGCAGGACGGGCACGACCGGCCCGCAGGGCCGGGGAGCCCGGACGGTACGGAGACGGCCCCGGACGGCCCCGGGCCGGCACCGCGCTTCGCCGTGGTCATCTCCGCCGACGGCTCGGCGTCCATCGACGGCCGGCCCGTACCGGTGGCGGAGGGGGAGGCGCTCGACGCGGCGATCCTCGACGCGCTGCACGCGCACGCCGACCGCCACAACGCCACCGTCACGGCGTCCATATCCGACCCCTCGGCGGACTACGTGGCCCTGGTCGAGGTCGCGCCGGACGGTTCCAGCAGGCTCGTGGAGCAGCCGGCCGAGGACGCTCCGGCGTCCCCGCCGCCACCGCCGGCGTCGTCATCGTCGGCGGTCCGGCCGGGCGGACCGGACGGCGTCGGACCCGGGAGCGGCGGCCCCGGCCGTGACGGCGGCCCCGGCGGATCCGCCGCGTCCGGCGCGTCCGCTGCGTCGTCCGCCGCGTCGTCCGGCGCGTACGGCCGCGAGGCGGACGCGCCGCGGCGGCAGCCGGTCGGGGCGCCGCCCGCCCGTTCCGCCCCCTCCCCCTCACCCGGTACGAAGGCCGGCCGCAAGGGCGGGCCGCGCCAGTCGGACGACGAGTACGCGCCGCCCCGCCTGCTGAACCGGCCGCTGGTCGTCGGCCCCATGGCGCTGATCGTGGCGGCCCTCGTCATCACTCCGCTGGCCGTGCTGGGCAGCGGCGGAGCGGACGAGGAGGAGGACCGGCGGCAGAACGCCCGGTCCAGCCACGAGACGCCGGCGTCCCCCTCGGCCGCTGAACCCCTGCCGACCGTCTCGGTGTCCTCCCGCACCGTCCCGCCGCCCCCGCCCACCGAGTCCGCCCGCCCCAGCGGCACGCCCGGGCGCGGAAAGGCCGCGAAGCCCGACGTGAAGAGCACCGTCACCGTGACCGCGAGGCCACCACGGGCCACCGCCACGGTGACCGCGAAACCCGCCCAGGAGACCGCCGCCGACGCCGTGAAGCGCCTCGCCGCGAACGACCCCTCGGGCCGCCACATCTGCTACCGCGCCTACGTCTCCGGGAAGGGCTGGCAGAAGCCGGTGTGCGACGGCACCCTGGCCGGGACGTCGGGACAGGACCGCCCGGTCAAGGCCCTCAACATCGCCGTGCACGGCACCGGCGGATCCGCCGCGAACGCCTTCGTCCACCGTCCGGGGTCCAAGGACGGCAAGGGCGTGTGGAAGCCGAAGTGGACGGCCGTCATCGCCGACGGCCGGAACAACTACGTCGGCAGCACCGAGCGCGACGCCCCGGACATGCTGGGCTTCGCCGTGAACGTCGGCAGCGGCCGGATCTGCCAGACCACCCGGGTGCGCGGCGCCGACTGGGGCGGGCAGACCTGCGCCGACGCCCGCCCCGGCTTCCTCTTCGGCGGCACGCTCACCAACGACTCCTGGCTGGAGGCGGTCCGCCTCACGGTATGACCCGCGTCACGTACCCGCTCACCGGCCGGTCCCCGCGCGTTGAACCCGCTCCGCGCGGCCGTCCGTAGTGCTGTCGACGTACCAGCGGAGCACGCGACAGGAGACCCCCATGACCACGCCGCCCGATGTCACCTACGAGGAGCGGACGTTCCCGACCATCGCGGAGGCCGAGGCGGCCGCGGCCCTCGAGGGCCGGCGGTCCGCCTCCCCGGAGCCGAACGTCAACCAGGGCGGGCACGGCGGGATCAGGCCGCTCGGCGACGCCCGGCAGATCCTGGAGAAGCCGGCCCCGTACGACAACGTGGAGAACGAGTTCTACCGGCGGGTGCGCGCCGGGGAGTACCCGCAGTTCACGCCGGTCGTTCCGGCCTCGTACACGGCCGAGCAGGTGCGCGCCGCACTGGGTGACCAGCTGAGCCCCGCGGAGAGCGCCGCGCTGGACGACCGGCGCAACATCTACATCGAGAACATCACCGCCGGTCTGGACGGTCCGAAGACCCTGGACACCAAGATCGGCAGGTCGACGACGAGCTACCGGGAGAACCGGGCCCAGCAGGACAAGTCCGTGCTGGAGGCCGGATTCAAGAGCTTCAAGTTCGTCTTCGCCGACCTGGCCACCGGTTCGACCGGGCGGGGGTGGCGCGTCGTCGCGGGCTCGGACGCGAGCGGGAACCGCGTCCTGGACGGCGCGCAGTCGGCGGAGATCCTCAGCAGGTTCTCCGACGACCCCGCCGTGTGGGACGGGCTGATCACCAGGATGCAGGCCATCAAGGACGCCGCCCAGAACTCCGACCTGGGCTTCGTCGCGGCCAGCGTGTTCTCGGTGCACGGCACGAGCAACGGCGAGACCCGGGTGGACGCCAGGCTCATCGACTTCGCCCACGCGATCGACGCGCAGCGGCCCTTCAAGCAGAGCCCGTCCCCCAGCCCCGAGGGCAGCCCCCGCCTCGGCGGCGGGCAGGCGCCCGCCCGCGACCTGACGAGCCTCAAGGACACCTACCGGCGCCAGTTCATCTCGGGGATGACCCACCTCATCGAGGACGCCACCCGGGTCCGCACGGCGAAGGCCGCGCAGGCGACGATGAACCCCGCGCAGGCGCACGCGCGCGGCACGCACTCCCAGCCCTCCGCGGCCCCCGTGACGACGCGGACGCAGGGCCAGGCCAATCCCGCGGGCCCCAGGCGCTGACCCGGCGACGCGGACGACGAACGCCCCGGCCGGTCGGAACCGGTCGGGGCGTCGTCCTGCGGTCCGGGAGCCGTGCTCCCGCCCGCCGCCGGTAGGCCCTGTGGGACTCGAACCCACAACCAATGGATTAAAAGTCCACTGCTCTGCCAATTGAGCTAAGGGCCCTTGGCGATGTTGCCTCCCCGAGCATAGCGGGACGTGGCCGGGTCTCCGATCGGGTATCGGTGAGGCGGGCCCGGACGTGTCCCCGCGGGAAACGCGGAAGGGCCCGCGCGACCAGGTGTCGCGGGGGCCCTTCCGGTCGGCCGGGTGAGGCCGTGTCAGCCGTTGCGCTTCCAGCGCGGCTTGTCCTCGCGGCGGCCGAAGGAGCCGCCGGCGCGGTGGTCGTCACGACGGCCGTACGGGCGGTCGTGGCCGCCGGAGCGGAAGCCCGGGCGGTCGCCCTGACGGTCGCGGTTGAACGGGCGGTCGCTGCCGCGGTGGCCGGCGCGGTCACCACGGTCGTCACGGCGGAAACCGCCGCGGTCGCGGTCACGGTTGAAGCCGCCCCGGTCGTCACGACGCTCGAACGAACGCCCACCACGGTCACCGTCACGACGGTCGTCACGACGGAAACCACCACGGTCCCCACGGTCACCACGGTCGTCACGGCGGAAGCCACCGCGGTCGTCGCGGTCACGGTTGAAACCGCCCCGGTCGTCACGACGCTCGAACGAACGCCCACCACGGTCACCGTCACGACGCTCGAACGAACGCCCACCACGGTCACCGTCACGACGCTCGTCACGACGGAAACCACCACGGTCCCCACGGTCACCACGGTCGTCACGGCGGAAACCGCCGCGGTCGCGGTCACGGTTGAAACCGCCCCGGTCGTCACGACGCTCGAACGAACGCCCACCACGGTCACCGTCACGACGCTCGAACGAACGCCCACCACGGTCACCGTCACGACGCTCGTCACGACGGAACCCACCACGGTCCCCACGGTCGTCACGGCGGTCGTCACGGCGCTCGCGCCGCTCGTACGGCGCCGCGGCCTCCGTGCGCTCCACGCGCTCGGTCCGCTCGACGTCCTGCGCGGTCGGCTGCTCCGGCAGGGTCACCTCGGTCCCGGCATCGGCCGGCGCGACGGCGGCCGCCTCGGCCACCACCGTCCCGACGTCCTCGCCGCGCTCCCGGGCGACCCGGGCGACCAGGCGGTCGGCCTCGTCGCGCAGCTCCGAGGCGCGGCGCTGGGCCCGCTCCAGCTCCTTGGTGAGCTGGGCGACCTCACGCTCGGCCTGCTGGGCGGCGTTGCCCGCCGACTCGGCCTGGACCTCGGTCATCGACCGGGCACCGGTGATCTCGGCGACCTCCGGGTCGAAGGCCGCGCCGCCCTGGATGATGTGGCGCGTGGCGTCGACGCCCGCGTCCTCCATCAGCCGGAAGATCTGGCGCCGCTGGTGCGGCAGGGACAGGGAGACGACGGTGCCGGTGCGGCCGGCCCGCGCCGTGCGGCCCGCGCGGTGCAGGTAGTCCTTGTGGTCACCGGCCGGGTCGACGTTCAGGACCAGGTCGATGCCGTCGACGTGGATGCCGCGCGCCGCGACGTCGGTGGCGACCAGGACGTTGACGTAACCGTCCTTGAAGTCCGCCAGCGTGCGCGTGCGGGCGCCCTGGGTCATGCCGCCGTGCAGGGCGTCGGCCTTCGCCCCGGCGTCGCGCAGCTGCTCGGCGACGCGGTCGGCGCCCAGCTGGGTGCGGACGAAGATGATGGTGCGGCCCTTGCGGGAGGCGATGGCCGCGGTGACCGGCGCCTTGTCCTTGGGCTTCACGACGAGGATGTGGTGCGACATGGTCGTCACCGCGCCCTGCGCCGCGTCGACCTCGTGGGTCGCCGGGTTGTTCAGGTAGCGGTCGACGAGGGTCTTGATCTCGTTCTCCATGGTCGCGGAGAACAGCATGCGCTGGCCGCCCGCCGGGACCTGGTCGAGCAGCTCGGTGACCTCGGGCAGGAAGCCCAGGTCGGACATCTGGTCGGCCTCGTCGAGCACGGTGATCTGCACGTTCTCGAGCGAGCAGGCGCCGCGGTTGATGATGTCGCGCAGACGGCCCGGGGTGGCGACCAGGATGTCGACGCCGCGCTCGAGGGCGTAGATCTGGTTGCCCATCGAGGTGCCGCCGCAGACGACCTTCATCTTCAGGCCCATGACGTCCCCGTACGGCTGGAGCGCGTCGGCGACCTGCATGGCGAGTTCACGCGTCGGCGTCAGGATGACGGCGCGCGGCTTGTGCTTCTCGGTGCGGCCGCCGGCCAGGGTGGCCAGGGTCGGCAGACCGAAGGAGAGGGTCTTGCCGGAGCCGGTGCGGCCGCGGCCGAGGATGTCCTTGCCGGCCAGGGCGTCCGGGATGGTCGCGGCCTGGATGGGGAAGGGGGTGGTCACGCCGTTCTGCGCGAGCTTGCGCACGACGCCTTCGGGCAGGCCGAGGTCGGCGAAGGTGGGCTCGGGGGCCGTCACCTCGGTGGTGACGTCGATGTCGGTGTCCGCCGCGTTCTCGGCGTTCTCGGGCACGACGACGTGATCAGTACTGGCGATGGGCATACGAATGCGAAACCTTCCGGAGTCTCTTCGGCACGCGCCCGTCAACTCCGTGATTCGCGATTCGCAAATGACGACCGCCTCGATGCGGTCCACCACGGTAAGGGAGAGTACGCGCCACACGGCGCGCTCTGCAGTGGCGCCGGGCAAATAGGATCAAACGATCTGCCACCATACGCACCTCGACCCCCTGGAAGCAAATCGGCTGGTGAGCGCGGGGTCGGAGGGGGCACGGCAGCGGGAGAGCGGGTCTCAGACGGGCGCCCCCGCTTCCGGTGCCGGTTCCCGCCGTGCCAACTGGGTCCCGGGCGGCTCGTGCGCCGAGGAGGACGGCTCGGCCTGGGTCGGCTCCGGCTGCTGTGACGGCTCGGCCGGCGTCGGTGTGGGCTCCGGATCCGGTGTCCGGGTGGGCTCCGGCACGGCGGGGCCCTCGTCGGGGGCCGGGCCCGGAACACCGCCGGGCCCGCCGTCGGCCGGAGCGGACCGGCTCGCCCTCGCGGACGGGGACGCCTCGGCCGACGCCCGCTTCCCCGCCCCGTCCTTCCCGTCCTCGCCCTCGCGCCCCTTGCCCCCGCCGCCCGGGCGCTCGCCGTCGGCGGCGGCGCCGTACCCGGATCCGCCGCCCGTACCGGCCGCGCCCCCCTCCGGGGCCTGCCCGCCCGTCCTGCTCGTCGAGTGCGACGGCCCGGCGGCCCCGCCTCCGTCCTCACCCACGCTCACACAGCCGGCGGCGGCTGCGACGGCGACGAACGTGACGGCCAGGCGGACGGGTACGTACAAGCGGCGCACGGGGCCACCTCCGTTGGGAGTACAGGGTCAACAACCCCAACTCCCGCCACCCGCAAGAAGACACGCGCACGGGCCCGTTCACACCGGGCGCGTACGGCCTACCCGTACCCGAGCGCGTGCAGCCGGGCGTCGTCGATCCCGAAGTGGTGCGCGATCTCGTGCACCACCGTGATCTCCGTCTCGGCGACCACGTCCTCCCGGGACTCGCACATCCGCAGCGTCGGCCCCCGGTAGATGGTGATGCGGTCCGGCAGCACCCCGGCGTACCACTCGCCCCGCTCCGTCAGGGGAGTCCCCTCGTACAGCCCGAGCAGCTCCGGGTCGTCCGCCGGCGGTTCGTCCTCGACGAACACCGCGACGTTGTCCATCAGCCGCATCAGCTCCGGCGGAATCCGGTCCAGCGCCTCGGAGACCAGTTCCTCGAACATCTCGCGCGTCATCTCCAGCACAGAGCCATTGTCGGGCACGGGCCGTCCGTACGAGATGCGCGGGACACCCGCATATCCCGCCCGCGGCTGGGGCATACGGCACCAATGGTCCGCGCCCCCTCCGCCGTCACGAACGCCGTCCACCGCATCCGACGGGTCCCGCGGGCCCTGACCCGCCGCCACCGCTCCCGGCGGACCGCGCCCGCGGCCACGACGGTCGTCCTCAGCCCCGGGCACGGGCCCTGGGCGCGCGCCGCCGGTCTCGTCGCCGTGGTCGTCCTCGGCGCCTGGCTCGGACTGCTCGTCGTCGGCAACGTGCGGGTCCCCGTCGGCCCCATGAACACCACGATGACCCTGCGCCCCTCCCTCACCGGCGGCACCAAGATCAACGTCTCTCCGCTGGGCGCGCTCCAGCTCGACAGCCACACCGCCCCCGTACGCCTCGACGTCAACGTCGACCAGCTCGACCCCGAACGCTCCCAGGCCCTGGTCGACCACCCCGAACGCCTCTCCGGCCTCCAGGACGAGGTCACCCAGGACATCGCCCACGGCACCGCGGACCTCGCCGTGCGCTCCTGCGTCGCCGTCGTCACCGGCGCCACGGCCCTCGGCCTGCTCGTCTACCGCCGTCCCCGCCGGGCCCTCGCCGCCGGCGGGCTCGCCCTCACCCTGCTGGCCGCGTCCGGCGGCACCGCCTACGCCACCTGGAACCCGGACTCCGTCCTGGAGCCCAGGTTCTCCGGCCTGCTCTCCTCCGCCCCGTCCCTGGTCGGCGACGCGCGCAGCATCGTCACCGAGTTCGACGTCTACCAGAAGGAGCTGGCCCGCCTCGTCACCAACGTGACCAAGCTCTACGACGCCACCTCCACCCTCCCCGCCTACCAGCCCGACCCGACCACCCTCCGCGTCCTGCACGTCTCCGACATCCACCTCAACCCGGCGAGCTGGAAGATCATCGCCTCGCTGGTGGAGCAGTACCGGGTGGACGTGATCGTCGACACCGGCGACACCATGGACCACGGCACCGCCGCCGAGAACGGCTTCCTGGATCCCATCGAAGATCTCGGCGCCCCCTACGTCTGGGTCCGCGGCAACCACGACTCCCGCGTCACCCAGCGCTACCTGGAGGGCCTGAAGAACGTCCACGTCCTCGACGACGGCAGGGCGAAGACGGTGGCCGGCCTGCGCTTCGCCGGGATCGGCGACCCACAGTTCACGCCCGACCGCTCCACCAGGACCGGCGCCGAGCAGTCCCAGGAACTGGCGGGCGCCCGCCTCGCCTCCGCCCTGCGCGACCAGCGCGCCGCCGGCACCCCGGTGGACGTCGCGCTCGCCCACGAACCGTCGGCCGCCCGGGAGGTCGACGGCACCGTGCCCCTGGTGCTGGCCGGCCACATCCACCGCGAGGAGACCGAGGTCATGCGGTACGGCACCCGGCTGCGCGTCGAGGGCTCCACCGGCGGCAGCGGCCTGCGGGCCATCGAGGGCACGTACCCCGACCCCATCGAGGCGTCGATCCTCTACTTCGACCGCGACAACCGCCGCCTCCAGGCCTGGGACTCGATCGAACTGGGCGGGCTCGGACTGACGACGGCGGAGGTCAGCCGCCACCTGCCGGAGGAGAACCAGCCGGGCGCGAAGACCTCGCCGTCGCCCTCGGGCAGTACCTCGCCCTCCCCCTCCGGCACCCCCGCGACCACCCCGCCGTCGCCCTCCCCCGGAAGCCGCTCGACGCCCGCGCCGTAAACCGTTTTGGCGATCCCTCCCGCCATCCCATATGCTTCTCACGTCCCCGACGCGCTGAGAAGCGCCCAGGCGGGCCGATAGCCCTCATCGTCTAGCGGCCTAGGACGCCGCCCTTTCAAGGCGGTAGCACGGGTTCGAATCCCGTTGGGGGCACGCACCACCCTGTGCGACACTGTCGTACGACACGCTTGGTCCTGTGGAGCAGTTTGGAGTGCTCGCCACCCTGTCAAGGTGGAGGCCGCGGGTTCAAATCCCGTCAGGACCGCTGGTGTTTCACGTGAAACACCGCGGCTGGGTAGCTCAGTTGGTACGAGCGATCGCCTGAAAAGCGATAGGTCGCCGGTTCGACCCCGGCCCCAGCCACAGCAAAGGCCCCGATCATCGATCGGGGCCTTGTTGTGTGCCCCGACGACGTGCCCCGTCAAAATCGTTGGCCGCGAATTTTCGCGGGATGAGATCCTGGAGTCCGTATGTCTACGCACTCTGCCCCCGCTCTCGACTCCCTCGCCTCCCGCCTCACCGAGCTGTCGCTGCGTGACGCGCACCGGCTCGGACGGCGGCTCGAGGGTGCCCGCAAGATCCGCAAGCCGGAGGCCCGCGCAGCCGTGCTCACCGAGATCAGGGCGGACATCGCCGCGGCCGAGGAGCGGATGACGGGCCGCCGTGCCCGGGTGCCGGAGGTGCGGTACCCGGAACAGCTGCCGGTCAGCCAGAAGAAGGACGCGATCGCCGAGGCGATCCGGGATCACCAGGTCGTGATCGTCGCCGGTGAGACGGGGTCCGGAAAGACCACGCAGATCCCGAAGATCTGCATGGAGCTGGGCCGGGGCGTCCGGGGCATGATCGGGCACACCCAGCCCCGGCGCATCGCCGCCCGCACGGTGGCCGAGCGGGTCGCCGAGGAGCTGGACACGCCGCTCGGGGAAGCCGTCGGCTGGAAGGTCCGCTTCACCGACCAGGTGAACCCGGACGCCACGTTCGTGAAGCTGATGACGGACGGCATCCTGCTCGCGGAGATCCAGACCGACCGCGAGCTGCGCGCCTACGACACGATCATCATCGACGAGGCGCACGAGCGGTCGCTGAACATCGACTTCCTGCTCGGCTATCTCGCCCAGCTCCTGCCGAAGCGCCCGGACCTCAAGGTCGTCATCACCTCGGCGACCATCGACCCGGAGCGTTTCTCCCGGCACTTCGGTGACGCGCCGATCATCGAGGTCAGCGGGCGCACGTATCCCGTGGAGGTCCGCTACCGGCCACTGCTGGAGGAGGACTCCGACGACTCCGACCGGGACCAGATCACCGCGATCACCGACGCGGTCGAGGAGCTGATGGCGGAGGGGCCCGGCGACATCCTGGTCTTCCTCTCCGGTGAGCGCGAGATCCGCGACACGGCGGACGCGCTGACGAAGAAGCGGTACCGGTCGACCGAGGTACTGCCGCTGTACGCCCGGCTGTCGCACGCCGAACAGCACCGGGTGTTCCAGCAGCACACCGGTCGCCGGATCGTTCTGGCGACCAACGTGGCCGAGACGTCCCTCACCGTGCCGGGCATCAAGTACGTCATCGACCCCGGGTTCGCCCGCATCTCCCGCTACAGCCACCGCACGAAGGTGCAGAGGCTGCCGATCGAACCGGTGTCGCAGGCCAGCGCCAACCAGCGCAAGGGCCGCTGCGGCCGTACGTCGGACGGCATCTGCATCCGGCTGTACAGCGAGGACGACTTCCTGACCCGCCCGGAGTTCACCGACGCGGAGATCCTGCGGACCAACCTCGCCTCGGTGATCCTCCAGATGACGGCGGCCGGCCTGGGCGAGATCGAGAAGTTCCCCTTCATCGACCCGCCGGACCACCGCAACATCCGTGACGGTGTCCAGCTGCTCCAGGAGCTGGGCGCGCTGGACGCGGCGCAGAAGGACCCGCGCAAGCGGCTCACCCCGACCGGCCGGAAGCTGGCGCAGCTGCCGGTCGACCCCCGGCTGGCCCGCATGGTGCTGGAGGCGGACCGCAACGGCTGCGCTCGTGAGGTCATGGTCATCGCGGCGGCGCTGTCGATCCAGGACCCGCGCGAGCGGCCGGCGGACAAGCAGACACAGGCCGATCAGCAGCACGCCCGCTTCCGCGACGAGTCCAGCGACTTCCTCGCCTTCCTCAACCTCTGGCGCTATGTCCGCGAGCAGCAGAAGGAGCGCGGCTCGTCGTCGTTCCGGCGGATGTGCAAGCAGGAGTACCTGAACTTCCTGCGGATCCGCGAGTGGCAGGACATCTACACGCAGCTGCGGACGGTCGCCCGGCAGATGGGCATCCATCTGAACGAGGACGACGCCGCCGAGGACCGCATCCACGTGTCGCTGCTGTCCGGCCTGCTCTCGCACATCGGCATGAAGGACGTGAAGGAGTCCAAGGACACCGGTCAGGGCGGCGGCCGCAAGGACGGCGGCCGCAACGAGTACCTGGGGGCGCGCAACGCCAAGTTCGCCATCTTCCCGGGCTCGGCGCTGTTCAAGAAGCCGCCGCGGTTCGTGATGTCGGCCGAGCTGGTGGAGACCTCCCGGCTGTGGGCGCGGGTCAACGCGAAGATCGAGCCGGAGTGGGTGGAGCCGCTCGCGGAGCACCTGCTCAAGCGCACCTACAGCGAGCCGCACTGGGAGAAGGACCAGGCGGCCGTGATGGCGTACGAGAAGGTCACCCTGTACGGCGTGCCGATCGTCGCGCAGCGCAAGGTGAACTACGGGCGGATCGACCCGGAGGTCAGCCGCGAGCTGTTCATCCGCAACGCGCTGGTCGAGGGCGACTGGCGCACGCACCACAAGTTCTACGCCGACAACCGCAAGCTGCTGACCGAGGTCGAGGAGCTGGAACACCGCGCCCGGCGCCGGGACATCATGGTCGACGACGAGACCCTGTTCGACTTCTACGAGCAGCGGATCCCCGAACACGTGGTGTCGGGGGCGCACTTCGACTCGTGGTGGAAGCACAAGCGGCACGAGCAGCCGGACTTCCTCGACTTCGAGCGCGAGATGCTGATCCGCGAGTCGGCCGAGGCGGTCACCAAGGCCGACTACCCCGACTCCTGGCGGCAGGGCCCGCTGAAGTTCCGGGTGACGTACCAGTTCGAGCCGGGCGCGGACGCCGACGGTGTGACCGTCCACATCCCGCTCCAGGTGCTGAACCAGGTGACGGACGAGGGCTTCGACTGGCAGATCCCCGGTCTGCGCGAAGAGGTCGTCACGGAGTTGATCCGTTCGCTGCCCAAGCCGATCCGCCGCAACTACGTGCCCGCGCCGAACTACGCCAAGGCGTTCCTGGAGCGGGCGGTTCCCCTGCAGGAGCCGCTGACGGTCACGATGGCCCGCGAGCTCAAGCGCATGGTCGGCGTGCCCTTCGACGCGGAGGACTTCGACCGGTCCCGCGTCCCCGACCACTTGAAGGTGACGTTCCGGATCGTCGACGAGCGGCGCCGCACACTCGCCGAGGACAAGGACCTCGAGGCGTTGAAGCTCCGGCTGCGGCCGAAGGCGCGCAAGGCGCTCTCCCAGGCGGCCGCGGCGACGGCGCAGCGGCAGGGCGGGGAGTCGCTGGAGCGCACGGGCCTGACGGACTGGACGATCGGTTCCCTCACCCGGGTGTTCGAGACCCGCCGGGCCGGCCAGCCGGTGAAGGCGTATCCGGCACTCGTCGACGACGGCGACTCGGTCTCCGTGCGGCTGTTCGACTCGGAGGCCGAGCAGACGGAGGCGATGTGGAAGGGCACCCGGCGGCTGATCCTGCTCGGTATTCCGGTGAACCCCGCGAAGTTCGCTTCCGAGAAGCTGACGAACCCGCAGAAGCTGGCGCTCTCGGCGAATCCGCACGGGTCGGTGCAGGCCCTGTTCGACGACTGCGCGACGGCCGCGGCGGACAAGCTGATCGCGGACTTCGGCGGACCGGTCTGGGACGAGGAGTCGTTCCGGAAGCTGTTCGACAAGGTCCGTGCCGAGATCGTCGACACGACGGTCCGCGCGGTCGGCCAGGTGCAGCAGGTGCTGGCCGCCTGGCAGGCCTGTGAGCGCCGTCTGAAGGGCGTACGCAGCCCCGCGCTGCTGGCGAACCTGCAGGACGTCAGGACGCAGCTGGACGGGCTCGTACGGCCCGGCTTCGTGACGGCGGCGGGGCTGCGGCGGCTGCCGGACCTGATGCGGTATCTGGTGGCCGCGGACCGCCGGCTCCAGCAGATGCCGGCGAACGCGCAGCGGGACACGACGCGGATGGCGAAGGTCCACGAGATGCGGGACGAGTACGCGTGGCTGCTGGAGCAGATGCCGCAGGGGCGGCCCGTTCCGCGCGAGGTGCTGGAGATCCGCTGGATGATCGAGGAGCTGCGGGTCAGCTACTTCGCCCACGCGCTCGGCACGGCGTACCCCGTGTCGGACAAGCGGATCGTGAAGGCGATCGACGCGGCGGTGCCGTAACCGCGCCCGCACACTGGGTGAGTTCGACCAGGGGGCTCACCCTCCTGTACAGTCCTTCTCGCAGCGCAACGCACGAATGGCTCTGCGAAACCAGGTCCTGTGGAGCAGTTTGGAGTGCTCGCCACCCTGTCAAGGTGGAGGCCGCGGGTTCAAATCCCGTCAGGACCGCAGTGAAGAAGGCCCGCATCTCCCGGAGATGCGGGCCTTCTCGTGTGTCGCGGCACGCGTCCTCGATCCGTGCCGCCCCGCGCTCCGGGCCCGGTGCGCCCTCTCCGGCGCTCCACGCCGTCTTGACGGGCCCGGCGGCCCCTCGGTACTCCAGGAAGCAGGGCCCGACTCCCCGTGGCCCCTGGAGGTGGCACAGGGCGGCATCGGCCGGGCACGAGACGCGGGCCCTGCTCCGCGCACACCTGTCGGCCGCATCGTCGTACGGGCACCTGATGCGCCACCGTCCCGTCTGCCACCGCCTGTTGAGGCCGGAGCCGGCCGCCCCGCCCCACCCCTCGCAACCCGCCGCGGAACAACCCGCTCCCAACGGGCGTTCTCTCTAGCGCATATGCCACAGGCTCAACAAGCCGACTGGTATGTGACGGGTGTCACCGCATGAGTTTTGTGAAGTGCGGTACTTACACCCGTCCTACAACCAGTCAATTTAATATGTGCCATTGCACTCCCCGGAGAGGTACGCACCGGCCGGCACCCGGGCGATCCCTCATCCGCCCCCAGACTCCGACAGGCCCGCGCACGGTGCACCGGCGCGTCCGCGGACGAGGCCGCGCCGGCCCACCAACAGCGCACAAAAAAGATCGCGCTGGACCCGGCGGAGTCCAGCGCGATCCACGACGCACCCGTGTTCAGTTGCCTGGAAAGCTTCGATCGGCTTGGGCGAAGGGCCTGTTGGGGCAGTCCCCGCGTCGCGTGGAGCCTGTGTTCCCGGGCGTCTCGACCAGTGGGGGACCGGCCGGTGCTGCCCGGTTCATGCGGTTGTTCAGGCCTCGCTGCGCTGCTGCGGAATGCCCGCGAGCAGTGCGCGGACCTCGGCTTCGCGGTAGCGGCGGTGCCCGCCGAGCGTGCGGATCGACGTGAGCTTGCCTGCCTTCGCCCAGCGCGTGACCGTCTTGGGGTCGACGCGGAACATGGTGGCGACCTCAGCCGGGGTCAGCAGCGGCTCGGCATCAGGGGTGCGAGCGGTCATGAGCGGCCTCCTCGGGAGAACCGAACCTTCTCGGTTCTTTCCTCTAAATTCTGCACCTTGACCCGCGTTGCCCGAAATGGCGGACGCGAGTCGAGTCGGTTATAGGACGAACGGCTTGTCCTCGGCACTACAACTACACCATCTGTCCAGCCACGTCGGCCAAACCGATGGAATTGCCCTCCCAGGTGTTCATCAGCCGCGGAAGCCGATGGACCATGCCATAGCGGACAGTCACGCCCCTGTGACGATCAGTCACAGCAGCGATCAGGAGTCACCACGACCCCCCAAAGCGTGCAATGCGAAGATTCCGCCCATAGTCGAGCACAGCAGGACGGAGGAGCCCTCCCCGGACTCCTTGTCCTATTTTGGCATGAGGGTGGGCAAGCGGCGCAAGGGCCGCGTAAGTGCGGTCCATCACGCTTGACACACTTGGGGCATACGCCCGGATCGGCAGCTACGTCCGTTGCCGGGCTCACGCTGACGGAATCTCAGGACCCCCAGGGCGAAGACAAAACCCCAAGACGGGCGTTTGGTCAAACGTCAGTTCGCCGAGCGCAGGTCCCGCACCGCCCGCCAGCGCTCCACGAGACGCCCGTAGGCCGCCCCGGCACCCTCCTCGTCGCCGCGCCGCAGCGCCCCGATCCCCTCGGCCACGTCCGCCGCCGAGTGGTCGCCCTCCAGGGAACCGGACGGCAGGGCGTGCACCAGCCCTCCGTAGTCCAGCTCGACCAGCGAGCGCGGGTGGAACTCCTCCAGCCAGCGTCCGACGTCCTCGAGCCCGTCGATCAGCAGGCTCTCCTCCATGGCGTCGCGCAGCGCGCGCAGCCCGCGCGCCACCCGCCGGCGGGCCTGGACCATGGGGGTGCGGTAGCGCAGGACGGGCGCCTCCCCCGCGGAACCGTCGGCGTACTCCCGCTCCCCGTCCTCGAACAGCACGAACCAGTTGATCGGGACGTGCCAGGTCGCCGTGCGGATCCAGGGCCGGGCGTCGGGATGGCCGGACAGCCAGCGCTCGTAGTCCCGGGTCGCCTGATGCCGTACGACCGGGGGGAGCAGGGCGTCGAGGACCGGCAGCGGGAAGTCCTCGGCGAGCTCGCCCAGGGCCTGCCAGCCGCGCAGCCGGGTGCGCCAGGGGCAGACGCAGAGGACGCCGTCGGCCTCCAGGACGAACGCGTCGTCGCTCTCGTGCACCGGCACCGGCACCGGCGGGGTGGGCGCCAGATCGGCCAGCGACCGGCGGAGTTCGTCCTGGCAGGACGGGCGGTCGGGGCGGCGGGCGTAACGGGCCCAGTGACCGCGTTCCGGCTCGGGGAAGGCGGCCAGCGGTTCGTACACGCGCAGGTACGTCGCGTAGGGGACGATCACCGAGGACACCTTGGGCACGCCTGCTCCCTCCCCAGCCGGCCGCCGCGAAAACCTGCCCGGCCCCCGCCCGGACGGGTGGGAAATCCTGGCAAACCGCCGCACGGGGTACTCCGGACGGAGGTGATCCCGCACACGGTGCCGCCGTCGGACGCGGAAGGATCTACTCTCGTGCCACAGCCCCCGCCACCTTCACGGGAGCCGACCCCACCCGCCGCTTCTTACTCAGGAGTCACCACAGTGACCGACGTATCTGACGGCGTCCTGCACACCCTGTTCCGCTCGGACCAGGGGGGCCACGAGCAAGTCGTGCTCTGTCAGGACCGCGCCAGTGGCCTCAAGGCCGTCATCGCTCTCCACTCCACCGCCCTGGGCCCCGCCCTCGGCGGTACGCGCTTCTACCCGTACGCCTCCGAGGAGGAGGCCGTCGCCGACGCGTTGAACCTCGCGCGCGGGATGTCGTACAAGAACGCCATGGCCGGCCTCGACCACGGCGGCGGCAAGGCCGTGATCATCGGCGACCCGGAGCAGATCAAGAGCGAGGAGCTGCTGCTGGCCTACGGCCGGTTCGTCGCCTCGCTCGGCGGCCGGTACGTCACCGCCTGCGACGTCGGCACCTACGTCGCCGACATGGACGTCGTGGCCCGCGAGTGCCGCTGGACCACCGGCCGCTCCCCCGAGAACGGCGGCGCGGGCGACTCCTCCGTGCTCACCTCCTACGGCGTCTACCAGGGCATGCGGGCCGCCGCCCAGCACCTGTGGGGCGACCCCTCGCTGCGCGACCGCAAGGTCGGCGTCGCGGGCGTCGGCAAGGTCGGCCACCACCTGGTGGAGCACCTGCGCGCCGAGGGCGCCGAGGTGGTCGTCACCGACGTGCGCGAGGACGCCGTGCGGCGCGTCCTCGACCGGCACCCCGAGGGCGTGTCGGCCGTCGCCGACACCGAGGCGCTGATCCGCACCGAGGGCCTGGACATCTACGCCCCGTGCGCGCTCGGCGGGGCCCTGAACGACGACAGCGTGCCCGTGCTGACCGCCCGGGTGGTCTGCGGAGCCGCCAACAACCAGCTCGCCCACCCCGGTGTCGAGAAGGACCTCGCCGACCGCGGGATCCTCTACGCACCGGACTACGTGGTGAACGCCGGCGGTGTCATCCAGGTCGCCGACGAGCTGCACGGCTTCGACTTCGACCGGTGCAAGGCGAAGGCGTCGAAGATCTTCGACACCACGCTCGCCATATTCGCACGTGCGAAGCAGGACGGGATCCCGCCGGCCGCCGCGGCCGACCGGATCGCCGAGCAGCGGATGGCGGAGGCACGTCCGGTCCGCTGAGAGCTGCCGGGGGGCGGCCCGTCCCGGGCCGCCTTCGTACGGGTGAGCGGTACCCGCCGGCGGGCACTTGGAGAGAACTCTCACTTCTCCCGGCGGGTCGACCTCCGATAAGTGGTGAAAATCGCGTCTGACCAGCGAGGACAGGGTGCCTCGACGGCCCCGGGGACGGGCCCGTCATGCGGGCGACGTACCGTATGGGCGTGGGCTCAGGTACCGTGGGAGCCCTACGGACCGGTCTCTCCACGGAGAGCCCGTTCCGGACCATGAACGCGTGTCAAGACTCTGGGGCCGTCGAGCCCCGTCGTTGAGGGGGTCGAGCCATGGGGCGCGGCCGGGCCAAGGCCAAGCAGACGAAGGTCGCCCGCCAGCTGAAGTACAACAGCGGTGGGACTGACCTCTCACGCCTGGCCGAGGAGCTGGGTGCATCGCCGTCGAATCAGCCACCGAACGGTGAGCGTTTCGAGGACGATGAGCAAGACGACGACCTGTACGCACGGTACGCCGACCTCTATGAGGACGACGACGAGGACGAGGACGGCCCGTCCTCTCAACGTCGCGGCGCCTGACCTTGCGCTGAGCACGAGCCCGGTGGGTGACCTCGGTCACCGGCCGGGTTCAGTGCTGCCCGGGACCACCGGGCCGCACACCTCACCCGGAACGCTGCCCGCCCGGTCACCGCGCGGGCAGCGTCCTCGTGCTCAGTTCGCGTAGTCACCGACGAGTGCCGCGCCCGTGCCGTGCTCGCCGCGGTCGGTGATCTCACCGGCCACCCAGGCGTCCACTCCACGGTCGGACAGCGTCGTCAGCGCCACGTCGGCGGACTCCTGCGGCACGATCGCGATCATGCCGACGCCCATGTTCAGCGTCTTCTCCAGCTCCAGCCGCTCGACCGAACCGGTCCGTCCCACGAGGTCGAACACCGGGGCGGGCGTCCACGTGGAGCGGTCCACCGTCGCGTGCAGTCCGTCGGGGACGACACGGGCCAGGTTGGCCGCGAGCCCGCCGCCGGTGACGTGGCTGAACGCGTGCACCTCGGTGGTGCGCATCAGCGCCAGGCAGTCCAGCGAGTAGATCTTGGTGGGCTCCAGGAGCTCCTCGCCGAGCGTGCGGCCCAGCTCGTCGATCCGGGTGTCCAGGGCGAGGCCCGCGCGGTCCAGCAGCACGTGCCGGACGAGCGAGTAACCGTTGGAGTGAAGACCCGAGGCCGCCATGGCGATCACCGCGTCACCCGAACGGATGCGGTCCGGGCCGAGCAGCCGGTCGGCCTCCACGACGCCCGTACCGGCGCCGGCGACGTCGAAGTCGTCCGGACCCAGCAGACCGGGGTGTTCGGCCGTCTCGCCGCCGACCAGGGCACACCCGGCCAGCACACAGCCCTCGGCGATGCCCTTGACGATGGCCGCGACCCGCTCGGGGTGGACCTTGCCGACACAGATGTAGTCGGTCATGAAGAGCGGCTCGGCGCCGCACACCACGATGTCGTCCATGACCATGGCGACCAGGTCGTGGCCGATGGAGTCGTAGACCCCCATCTGCCGCGCGATGTCGACCTTGGTGCCGACGCCGTCCGTGGCGGAGGCCAGCAGGGGCCGCTCGTAGTTCTTCAGGGCGGAGGCGTCGAAGAGGCCGGCGAATCCGCCGAGGCCGCCGAGGACCTCGGGGCGCCGGGTCTTCTTCACCCACTCCTTCATCAGCTCGACCGCGCGGTCGCCCGCTTCGATGTCGACGCCCGCCGCTGCGTAGCTGGCACCAGTGTTCTGGGACATGACTGTGAGAGCTTTCGTGTCGTCCGTCAGGGCTTACGGGCGGCGGATCGCGTCGACCGCGGCCGGGGCGGCGGTGCCGGCGGCCAGTTCGGTCTCCAGGAGCTGCTTGCCGAGGAGCTCGGGGTCGGGCAGCTCCATCGGGTACTCGCCGTCGAAGCAGGCGCGGCACAGGTTCGGCTTGGCGATGGTGGTCGCCTCGATCATGCCGTCTATGGAGATGTACGACAGGGAGTCGGCGCCCAGCGAGGTGCCGATCTCGTCGATGGTCATGCCGTTGGCGATGAGCTCGGCACGGGTCGCGAAGTCGATGCCGAAGAAGCAGGGCCACTTCACGGGGGGCGAGGAGATCCGGATGTGGACCTCGGCGGCGCCCGCCTCGCGGAGCATGCGGACCAGGGCGCGCTGGGTGTTGCCGCGGACGATGGAGTCGTCGACCACGACCAGGCGCTTGCCCTTGATGACTTCCTTGAGCGGGTTCAGCTTCAGACGGATGCCGAGCTGGCGGATCGTCTGCGACGGCTGGATGAACGTCCGTCCGACGTACGCGTTCTTGACCAGGCCGGCGCCGAAGGGGATGCCGGAGGCCTCCGCGTAGCCGATGGCGGCCGGGGTGCCCGATTCCGGGGTCGCTATGACGAGGTCGGCCTCGACCGGGGCTTCCTTCGCGAGCTTGCGGCCCATCTCGACACGCGAGAGGTACACGTTGCGGCCGGCGATGTCGGTGTCCGGGCGGGCCAGGTAGACGTACTCGAAGACGCAGCCCTTGGGCTTCGCTTCCGCGAATCGTGAGGTTCGCAGTCCGTTCTCGTCGATGGCGACGAACTCGCCCGGCTCGATCTCGCGCACGAAGCTCGCGCCGCAGATGTCGAGGGCGGCGGACTCGGAGGCGACGACCCAGCCGCGCTCCAGCCGGCCGAGGACCAGCGGGCGGATGCCCTGCGGGTCGCGGGCCGCGTAGAGGGTGTTCTCGTCCATGAAGACGAGGCTGAAGGCGCCCCTGACCTGGGGGAGGACCACATGCGCGGCCTGCTCGACGGTCACCGGCTCGCCGTCGGCGGAGCGCTGCCCGGCCAGCAGGGCGGTGATCAGGTCGGTGTCGTTGGTGGCCGCCACCTTGGGGGCGCGGCCGTTCTCCTTGGGGAGCTCGGCGACCATCTCGGCGAGCTGGGCGGTGTTGACCAGGTTGCCGTTGTGGCCGAGCGCGATGGACCCGTGCGCGGTGGCACGGAACGTCGGCTGGGCGTTCTCCCACACGGAGGCACCGGTGGTCGAGTAGCGGGCGTGTCCGACCGCGATATGACCCTGGAGCGAACCGAGCGAGGTCTCGTCGAAGACCTGGGAGACCAGGCCCATGTCCTTGAAGACGAGGATCTGGGAGCCGTTGCTGACCGCGATACCCGCGGATTCCTGGCCCCGATGCTGGAGGGCGTAGAGCCCGAAGTACGTGAGCTTGGCGACCTCTTCGCCCGGAGCCCAGACACCGAAGACGCCGCAAGCGTCCTGGGGGCCCTTCTCTCCGGGGAGCAGGTCGTGGTTGAGTCGTCCGTCACCACGTGGCACGCCACCGAGTGTAGGCGAGATCGACCACTGGTCCGAATGCGGGATGGGGCCCCCGGGGTGGATCAGCGCGGGGCGACGGCCCGGACACTGGTGCCGTTCTCGCTGGTCAGCGTGAGGGTCCGGCCTTGGATGTCGTAGCTCACGGTCCCGTCGAACAGCTTCGTCAGGGTCTTCTCGCCGTCCATGAGTGAGTCTTCGCACACCATGCGGGTCATGCCCGGCACGCCGAGCGTGATACGGCCGTCGCGCACCGTGGCGTCGGCGTTCACGCGGTTGCAGCCGAGGCTTCCGGCGACGGTGCCCCGCTTCCGGTCGAAGGTGAGGTGGGCGCGCGGGCCGGCGGCGGGCGTGGTGAGGGTCCACTTCGTGCCGTGCAGGGGACTGTCCTCGGTCTCGCTGAGCCGCACGGTGTCGCCGGAGGCGGTGGTGAGGGTGAGGCGTCCGTCGCGCGCCTCGGTCTTCAGGCCGCCGTCGCCGAGGGCGCGGGCCAGGGCGCCCTCGGCGTCCATGACCTTCTCGGAGCAGGCCCTGAGGGTCGTCTCCCGCTCCCCCAGCCGGATCCGGTCGCCGTCGTAGGTGACCCGGCCCTTGAACAGGTTGCATCCGTAGTTGCCGGTGGCCCGGCCGTCCTCGTCGAGGGTGAGGTGGGCGTCGCCGGGGGCGCGGTGGGTGGTGCCGTCGACGGTGACGCTGTCGACGGTCCAGCGGATGCCGGTCACCGGTTCCGCGGCCTCGGCGCTGCCGCTGCCCGCGCCCGCCTTCTCACTGCCACAGGCCGCCGCGAGCGGGACGACGAGCACGGCGGCGGCCGCCAGGGTCATGCGCTGCTGGTGCTTCTGCCTGTCCATGCCGCTTCGACGGGAGCGGGGAGCGAGTGGTTCCCCTTCCGTCCCCGGTTCACCCGAGCAGCGGCAGGTACGGGCCCAGGTCCGCCCGCTCCCCACTGGCGCTCACCTCGGCGCGGGCCACGGCGTCCTGCCAGGCCGTCCGCCCGCCGGCCAGCCGGATCCAGGTCAGCGGGTCGGTCTCCACCACGTTCGGCGGGGTGCCCCGGGTGTGGCGGGGCCCCTCGACGCACTGCACGACCGCGTACGGCGGGATCCGCACCTCCGTCGAGCCGCCGGGGGCCTTCGCGGCGAGCGCGTCGGCGAGCAGCCGGACGCCGGTGGCGAGGGCCTGCCGCTGGTACGGGATGTCGAGGCCGGGCACGGCGGCGTTGAGGTCGTCGGTGTGGAGGACGAGCTCCACGGTGCGGGTGACGACGTAGTCGGCCAGCGGGAGCGCGCCCGCGCTGGTGGGGAGCAGCCGGCTGCCGGGGTGGGTGTCGAGCCGTGTGCTGAAGCGCCGCTCGGCGTCCGCGAGGTGGGCGTCGGGATCGGGGTGCTCCGCCGCGAGCCGCCGCGCCGTGGCGGCGATGGTGTCCGCGTCGGCGGCGATGGCGGACGGCCAGTCGAGCAGGTGCCCGTCCTGGCGCGGCGGCTCGGGCTCGTCGAGCAGCAGGTCCACGGCCGTCAGCGCCGCCCCCATGTGCGCCACCAGCTCCCTTACGGTCCAGTCGCCGAGCCGGGTGGGCAGGGCGAGCTGCTCCGGGGTGAGCGTGCGGACCGCCGCCCGTACGTTCCCGAACTGGGCCAGGACGGCGGCGCGGGTCTTCGCGGGGTCGTAGGTGCGGGTGCGCTTCTTGGCCGGAGGCATGGCGGCAGCCTATGCGGGGCGGGACGGTGCCGGTTCGGGGGTGTCGAACACCTCTCCGTTGCGGGGGACACCGGTGCCCCGCCAGGTGAACGGGATGCCGCGCGCGGTGTCCGGGTCGGGGCCGTCCATCAGCTGGAAGTGCAGGTGGGGCTCGCTGGAGTTGCCGGAGTTGCCGCAGGCGGCCACCACGTCCCCCGCGCGCACCCGGTCGCCCTCGCGGACCGTGAGGGAGCCGCGCTTCAGGTGGGCATAGACCGCGTGGACGCCGTCGCCTAGGTCCAGTACCAGGTGGTTGCCGAGGATCCGGTGGACTCCTCCCATCTCGCGCACCGAGCCCTCGACGAGCAGCAGGTAGAGCAGGGCGGGCAGCGAGGTGCGGCTGAGGTGGTCGCGCTGCCGGTCGTGGACCCGTACGACGACCGCGTCGGCGACGGCGCGCAGCGGGGCGCCGTACGCCGGGAAGCCGGCCGGGCGGCGGGCGAGCGGCCACAGCGCGGTGAAGCCCGGGCGGGCGCCCGGCCCGGGTTCGGCCACGACGTCGATGGCGTAGGTCTGCCCGTAGGCGTGGACTCCGTGGCTCGGGGTGCGGTCGGCGGGGCTGTTCAGCGCGGACCAGCGGCCGGTGACGGGCGGGGCGGTCTCGACGGGCTCACGGGCGACCCCCGGGGCGTCCGGCGGACCGCCCCATCTGTTCACGGTGATGACCACGGCGTACGCCAGGGCCAGCGGCAGCAGGTCCCACCACCAGCCGTAGCCCCAGCCGAAGACGATGTGGGCGGCCACCAGCGCGATGAAACCGATCTGGAGGCCCCGGAAGGCGATCATGGCGATCTTGCGTGCGGACATGTTTCCCCCTGTGTCCTCGGCGATGGGCGGCGGTCCGGTCAGGGCCGCGCCGCCGACAGCGTCACCAGCAGGGGAACGACCCTGCCGGGCGGTACCTCGTAGCGGCCGCGGCCCGTGGTGTGCAGCCAGCCGGCGCCGGTGAGCTGGCGCAGGTGGTGGTAGATCTGGCCGGTCGTACCGATCCCCTCCAGCTCCGCCAGTTCGGCCGCGGTGCGCCGGCCGCCGACTATCTCGCGCAGCAGCCGCAGGCGCACCGGATGCCCGAGCGCGGCCAGCGCCTCGGCGGCGTCCGGCCACTCGTAGGCGAGCAGCCCTTCCGTGAGCGCGCCGTGCTGCCAGGCGTACTGCTCGCCGGTCGGCATCCGGACCGAACCGGTGAACAGCACGCCCCCGTCGGCCGCCCGCAGCTCGGCGAGCTGCTGCTTCAGGCCCTCCAGGGCCCAGAAGTCGCCCTCGCCGAGGCTGGGAGCGGTGCGGTCGGCCGCTTCCAGCGCGGCCAGCCGGCGCTCCAGCTCGGTCATGCGTTCTTCGAGTTCCACGCCTTCGAGATTACGTAACTACGTAATCCCGCGCAAGGGGGAATCCGGTGTCGTCGCTCCACGACGAAGCCCCCGCCCGGCGGACCGGGCGGGGGCTTCGTGCGGACGGAGCGGGAGGGTCAGGCCAGCAGCGCCGGGATGGTCCCCTCGTGGGCCTCGCGCAGCTCGGTCAGGGTCAGCGCGAACTCGCCCTGGACCTCGACCGTGTCGCCGTCGACGACGCCGATGCGGGTGGCCGGGAGGCCGCGCGCACCGCACATGTCGGTGAAGCGGACCTCCTCGGAACGCGGCACGGCGACGATCGCGCGGCCGGCCGACTCGGAGAACAGGAAGGTGAAGGCGTCGAGCCCGTCGGGGACGACCAGACGCACGCCCTTCCCGCCGAGCAGCGCCGACTCGACGACCGCCTGGACCAGACCGCCGTCCGACAGGTCGTGGGCGGCGTCGATCATGCCGTCGCGGGAGGCGGAGATCAGGATCTCGCCGAGCAGCCGCTCACGCTCCAGGTCGACCTGGGGCGGCAGCCCGCCGAGGTGGTCGTGGACGACCTGGGACCAGGCCGAGCCGCCGAACTCCTCACGGGTGTCGCCGAGGAGGTAGACCAGCTGTCCCTCCTCCCGGAAGGCGACCGGCGTGCGGCGGGCGACGTCGTCGATGACGCCGAGGACCGCGACCACCGGGGTGGGGTGGATGGCGGCCTCGCCCGTCTGGTTGTAGAGCGAGACGTTGCCGCCGGTCACCGGGGTGCCGAGCTGCTGACAGCCGTCCGCCAGACCGCGCACGGCCTCGGCGAACTGCCACATGACCGCGGGGTCCTCCGGCGAGCCGAAGTTCAGGCAGTCGGAGACGGCCAGCGGCTTGGCGCCGGTCGTCGCCACGTTCCGGTACGCCTCGGCGAGGGCCAGCTGGGCGCCCGCGTACGGGTCGAGCTTGGCGTAGCGGCCGTTGCCGTCGGTGGCGATCGCGACGCCGAGGCCGGACGCCTCGTCGATGCGGATCATGCCGGAGTCCTCGGGCTGGGCGAGGACGGTGTTGCCCTGCACGAAGTGGTCGTACTGTTGGGTGATCCACTGCTTGGAGGCCTGGTTGGGCGAGCCCACCAGCTTCAGGACCTGGTCCTTCAGCTCCGCGGAGGTCTCCGGGCGGGGCAGCTTGTTCGCGTCGTCCGCCTGGAGCTCGTCCTGCCAGGACGGGCGGGCGTAGGGGCGCTCGTAGACCGGGCCGTCGTGGGCGACCGTGCGCGGGTCGACGTCGACGATCTTGCCGCCGTGCCAGTAGATCTCCAGGCGGTCGCCGTCGGTCACCTCGCCGATGACGGTGGCGATGACGTCCCACTTGTCGCAGATCTCGAGGAACCGGTCGACCTTCTCCGGCTCGACGACCGCGCACATGCGCTCCTGCGACTCGCTCATGAGGATCTCCTCGGGCGAGAGCGTGGAGTCGCGCAGGGGCACGTCGTCCAGGGTGACGCGCATGCCGCCCGAGCCGTTGGAGGCCAGCTCGGAGGTGGCGCAGGACAGCCCGGCCGCGCCGAGGTCCTGGATGCCGACGACCAGCTTCTCGGCGAACGCCTCCAGGGTGCACTCGATGAGCAGCTTCTCCTGGAAGGGGTCGCCGACCTGCACGGCCGGGCGCTTCGACGGCTTGGCGTCGTCGAAGGTCTCGGAGGCCAGGATCGAGGCGCCGCCGATGCCGTCGCCGCCGGTGCGGGCCCCGTACAGGATGACCTTGTTGCCCGCGCCGGAGGCCTTGGCGAGGTGGATGTCCTCGTGCCGCATGACGCCGATGGCTCCGGCGTTGACCAGCGGGTTGCCCTGGTAGCAGGAGTCGAAGACGACCTCGCCGCCGATGTTGGGCAGGCCCAGGCAGTTGCCGTAGCCGCCGATGCCGGCGACGACGCCCGGGAGGACGCGCTTGGTGTCGGGGTGGTCGGCCGCGCCGAAGCGCAGCGGGTCGACGACGGCGACCGGGCGGGCGCCCATCGCGATGATGTCGCGGACGATGCCGCCGACACCGGTGGCCGCGCCCTGGTAGGGCTCGACGTAGGAGGGGTGGTTGTGCGACTCGACCTTGAAGGTGACCGCGTAGCCCTGGCCGACGTCGACGACACCGGCGTTCTCGCCGATGCCGACGAGGAGGGCGTCGGACTCGGGGGCCTTCTCACCGAACTGGCGCAGGTGGACCTTGCTGCTCTTGTACGAGCAGTGCTCGGACCACATGACCGAGTACATGGCGAGCTCGGCACCGGTCGGGCGGCGGCCGAGGATCTCCACCACCCGCTCGTACTCGTCCTTCTTCAGGCCCAGCTCGGCCCAGGGCAGCTCGACGTCGGGGGTCGCGGCCGCGTGCTCGACCGTGTCCAGACGGGAAGGGGCGGCCCGAAGGGCCTCGTTGTCGGGCGGCGGTGGGAGACGGGAGGGCGTGCGGCTCATGCGGTGACCAGCTTCTTGAGGATCGAGGTGAAGAAGGGGAGACCGTCGGTACGGCCCGTACCGATCAGCGACTCGACGGCGTGCTCGGGGTGCGGCATCAGACCGACGACGTTGCCCTCGGCGTTGGTGATGCCGGCGATGTCGTTGAGCGAGCCGTTGGGGTTGACGTCCAGGTAGCGGAAGGCGACCCGGCCCTCGGCCTCCAGCTCGTCCAGCGTCCGCCGGTCGGCGACGTAACGGCCGTCCATGTTCTTCAGCGGGATGTGGATCTCCTGGCCGGCCGTGTAGTCGGCGGTCCAGGCGGTGTCCGCGTTCTCCACCCGCAGCTTCTGGTCGCGGCAGATGAAGTGCAGGTGGTCGTTGCCCAGCATGCCGCCGGGGAGCAGGTGCGCCTCGGTGAGGATCTGGAAGCCGTTGCAGATGCCGAGCACCGGCATGCCCGCCCTGGCCTGGTCGATGACGGTGTCCATCACCGGCGAGAAGCGCGCGATGGCTCCGGCGCGCAGATAGTCGCCGTAACTGAAACCGCCGCAGAGCACCACGGCGTCGACCTGCTTGAGGTCCTTGTCCTTGTGCCAGAGGGCGACGGGTTCGGCGCCGGCGACACGGATCGCGCGCCGGGTGTCCCGGTCGTCGAGGCTGCCCGGGAAAGTGACGACGCCAATACGAGCGGTCACTTCGCGGCCTCCGCGACTTCCTCGACCCGTACGGTGAAGTCCTCGATCACGGTGTTGGCGAGGAAGGATTCCGCAAGATCGTGGATACGGGCGAGCGCGGCCTCGTCGACCGGCCCGTCAACTTCCAGTTCGAATCGCTTTCCCTGACGGACGTCCGAGATCCCTTCGAAACCCAGTCGCGGCAGTGCGCGCTGCACCGCCTGGCCCTGGGGGTCGAGGATCTCCGGCTTGAGCATGACGTCGACTACGACGCGTGCCACTGGCACTCCCGGTGTGTGGTGCTGAGCAGGTTCCTTCAGACTACCCGCACAAAATTTCTACGCGGGTAGAGTTGTAGGAATCTACGTGAGCCCCATCACGATTCGGCATCGCGAGGAGGCTCCCGGGAAAAGATCCGGGAAAGATCCGTGTTCCCTCGCACATCTCTATTGCGCCGCGGACACGCGGACAGATTTAGTCGGGCTTCACAATGCATTGCCGGGCACTGTACAAATGAATTGTCATTAGCAGATACTTTGCCCGCTTACAGGCGGACAGCCGACATCTCGGCGACGTACCGGCACGTCATCACGGACGTACGGACGAGAGGTGTCGCACGAAGGGACCGGTATTCGTGGCGCAGAAGGTCGTGGTCACTCTCTTCGACGACATCGACGGCTCGGAAGCGGCGGAAACGATCGCCTTCGGACTGGACGGCAAGTCGTACGAGATCGACCTCAATGAAGCCAATGCCAGCAAACTGCGGAAGGCCCTCGAGCCCTACGTGGACGCCGGCCGCAAGCGGTCGCGCTCCGGCAAGGCGTACCGGCAGACGGAGGTCGCCCCCGACCCGGCCGCCGTGCGCGCCTGGGCACAGGCGAACCGGATGGACGTGCCCGCGCGGGGCCGGATCCCCAAGAAGGTCTACGAGGCGTTCGCCGCGGCGCGGTGAGCCCGGCCGCGCGCCCCTCGGGCCCGATGGGGTGACGCCGGGTCCGGCGCGCTGACGGAACCACGAGCCCGGTCGGGTGACGGGCCCGGGGCCGCCGGGGCGACCCGGCGGACGGCCGGTCACCCGCCCCTGACGGCAACCGACTTGCGCAGCACCCCCGCTGATCAGCTAGAGTCTGGAGCACGCCGAGGGGCAAGGCCGAAAGGCCCGGCCCACGGAGTACATGCGGGTGTAGTTCAGTAGTAGAACATCCCCCTTCCAGGGGGAAGGCGCAGTGTGCAATTCCTGTCACCCGCTCTGCATCGCCGTACCGATCATCCTTGTGGATCAGGTAGGCTGGTGCCCGCGCCGATCGGTGAGAGCCGGTCGGAGGCAATGCGGACGTAGCTCAGTTGGTAGAGCGCAACCTTGCCAAGGTTGAGGTCGCGAGTTCGAGCCTCGTCGTCCGCTCAGGAATGAGACCCCGGTCCCACGGACCGGGGTCTTTCGCATGCCCCGGCCCGTCTGACATTTGTCATGCCCGGCGATGACACCCCGCACTGCCCCCTCCTCCCCGCGGCGGCGATGATCGAGTCATGGAAGCGAACGAACACGTGATTGAGGTCACCGACCTGCGACGTGTCTACGGGGGCGGATTCGAGGCGGTGCGCGGCATCGACTTCTCCGTGCGGCGCGGCGAGATCTTCGCGCTGCTGGGGACCAACGGCGCGGGCAAGACCTCCACCGTCGAACTGCTGGAAGGGCTCGCCGCCCCGGCCGCCGGGCGGATCCGGGTCCTCGGTCACGACCCGTACACCGAGCGCGCCGCCGTACGGCCCCGCACCGGCGTGATGCTCCAGGAGGGCGGCTTCCCCTCCGAGCTGACCGTCGCCGAGACCGCGCGGATGTGGGCGGGCTGCGTCAGCGGGGCCCGCCCCGAGCTGGAAGTGCTGACGCTGGTCGGCCTGAAGACGAAGACCGGCGTCCGTGTGAAGCAGCTCTCCGGGGGGCAGCGGCGCCGCCTGGACCTCGCGCTCGCCCTGCTCGGTGACCCCGAGGTGCTCTTCCTGGACGAGCCGACCACCGGACTCGACCCCGAAGGCCGCCGGGAGACCTGGGAGTTGGTGAGCGACCTGCGCGACCGCGGCACGACCGTGCTGCTCACCACGCACTACCTGGAGGAAGCCGAGTTCCTCGCCGACCGGCTCGCGATCATGCACGAGGGCCGCATCGCCGTCACCGGCACCCCGGCCGAGGTGACCGCCTCCGAACCGTCCCGGATCTCCTTCGAACTGCCCGAGGGCTACTTCGTGGGCGACCTGCCGCCCCTCGCCGAACTGGGCGTGAGCGACCACCAGGCCGACGGCCGGACGGTCCGGCTGCGCACCCACGAACTGCAGCGCGCCGCCACCGGGCTGCTGGTGTGGGCCGAACGCGCCGGAGTGGAACTGCGCCGGCTGGACGTCCGTTCGGCGTCCCTGGAGGAGGCGTTCCTCGGGATCGCCAAGGAGGCGGCCGCGGGGGCGGCGCCGACGAAGGAGTACGCGGCATGAGCACCACCGTGACCACCCCGATGAGCCGGATGACCGCGCTCGCCCGGGCCGAACTGACCCTGCTGGGACGGGCCAAGGGAACCCTCTTCGCCGCGCTGTTCGTGCCGCTGGTGCTGCCGGTGAGCGCGCGCGAGGCGGCCGGGGAGATGGATCTCGCCGAGGCCGGCCTCACCATCGGCACGGTCGTGCTGCCCGCCGCGATCGGCTTCTCCCTGCTGTTCGCGGTCTACTCGGCGCTCGTCGGCTCCCTCGTCGCCCGGCGCGAGGAACTCGTCCTCAAGCGGCTGCGCACCGGTGAGCTCCGGGACGCCGAGATCCTCGCAGGGTCCGCGCTGCCGGCGGCCGCGACGGGCCTGGTGCAGTCGCTCCTGCTGGCGGCCGGCTGTTTCGTCCTGCTCGACATGGCGGCCCCGCCGGCCGTGTACCTGTCGGTGCTGGGCCTGCTGCTGGGGCTGGTGATGTGCGTGGGACTCGCGGCCGTCACCGCGAGCTTCACCCGGACCAGCGAGAGCGCCCAGGTCACCCCGATGCCGCTGATGTTCCTCTCGGTGATGGCCTCCGGAATGATGGTCCCGCTGGAGATCCTCCCCGACAAGATCGCCGCCGTCTGCGAACTCCTGCCGCTGACCCCCGTCATGACCCTGGTGCGCGGCGGCTTCACCGGCGACCTGTCGTCGGGCGAGGCACTGGGCGCCACGGCGGTGGCGCTGGCCTGGATCGCGTTCACGGTGTTTGCTGTACGGCGCTGGTTCCGCTGGGAGCCGAGGCGCTGACGTACGGCGAGACGGGGAGCGCGAGGAGATGAGCAGGCCGGGCGGCTGGTGGGGACGCAAGAGCACACCCGCGAAGTTCGAGACGTACACCCGGTGGTCGTTCCACTTCCTCGCGCTGACCGAGCTGTCGGTGGCCGCCGGACCGCTGCTCGGACAGGTCGCGTCGCGGCCGGCCGTGCCGCTGCTGTCACTGGCGGCCGTGCACAGCGTGGTCTGCGGTGTGACCACCTCGCGCGCCCTGGACTGGCGGCGCGGGCAGCGCGACCTGCCGGTGCGGACCCTGTGGGTGTTCGGTGTCACGACCGCGCTGGTGGCCGTCACCGCGCTCGTCATCGCCCGGCAGGGCCGGGGCGGTGACGACGCCTCGGCGGCCGCCGCGATCTTCTCCACCGTCCTGGTCTTCGGCGCCGGCGCGACCGCCGTCCTCCTGCGCGGGCGGCGCCGGGTGTCCGCCTTGGTGGTGGCCTGCGCGGTGACGGCCGGAGTGATGTACCTGCTCATGGGGCTGCCCTGGCTCGCCGCGCTCGTCGTGACCCTGATCGTCTTCCTCGGCGGAGGCTTCTTCGCCTTCACCTACTCCTTCTCCGTCTGGCTGCTGAACGCCGTCTACGAACTGGACGAGGCGCGCGAGACCCGCGCCCTGCTCGCCGTCGCCGAGGAACGGCTGAGGTTCGGGCGGGACCTGCACGACGTGATGGGACGCAACCTCGCGGTGATCGCGCTGAAGAGCGAGCTGGCGGTCCAGCTCGCCCAGCGGGAGCGGCCGGAGGCCGTGACCCAGATGGTCGAGGTGCAGCGCCTGGCGCACGAGGCGCAGCGGGAGGTGCGCGAGGTGGTCCGCGGCTACCGCGAGGCCGACCTCGGCAGCGAGCTGGCGGGCGCGCGGGGAGTGCTGACCGCCGCCGGCATCGACTGCACGGTCACCGGGCCGGTGACCGGATACCCCGCGCCGGTGCAGTCCGCGCTCGGGTGGGTGGTGCGGGAGGCCGCCACGAACGTGCTGCGGCACGGGGACGCGCGCTGGTGCGCGATGGAACTGCGGGTGCCGGAGGGGCGTGTGGTGTTGACGGTGGAGAACGACGGGGTGCCGGAGTCCGGCGTCCCGGGCCGCGGGTCGGGGCTCGTCGGACTGCGCGAGCGGCTCGCGGAGATCGGCGGGACGCTGCGGGCCGGGCCCGCCGGCAAGGGGCGGTTCCTGGTGACCGCCGAGGTGCCGCTGCCGGCGCGTTCCGGCGAGGCGGCCGCTCCCGCACCCGTGAGCGAGGCGACACCGTGACCGGCCCCGGGCCCGTGCGGCTGCTGCTGGCCGACGACGAACACCTGATCCGGGGCGCGCTGGCCGCGCTGCTCTCGCTCGAGGACGATCTGACGGTCGTCGCCGAGGCGGCCTCCGGGCCGGAGGCGCTGGCGATGGCCCGGGCGCACGCGCCCGATGTGGCCGTCCTGGACCTGCAGATGCCCGGCGCGGACGGTGTGAAGGTCGCCACATCCCTGCGGGCCGAGCTGCCCGGCTGCCGGGTGCTGATCGTGACCAGTCACGGACGTCCCGGACATCTGAAGCGGGCGCTTGCGGCAGGTGTGCGCGGGTTCGTCCCCAAGACGGTCAGTGCGCAGCGCCTCGCGGAGATCATCCGCACGGTGCACGCGGGAAACCGTTACGTCGACCCCGAGTTGGCCGCCGACGCGATCGCCGCCGGCGACTCGCCGCTGACCGCGCGCGAGGCCGAGGTGCTGGAGCTGGCGGCGGACGGCGCACCGGTCGCGGAGATCGCGGAGCGGGCCGCGCTGTCCCAGGGGACCGTGCGGAACTACCTCTCCTCGGCCGTCTCGAAGCTCGGTGCCGACAACCGTCATGCCGCGGTGCGCCTCGCACGGGAGCGAGGTTGGGTATAGTGGGTCTCGCGCCACGGCGCATGCGAACGTAGCTCAGTTGGTAGAGCGCAACCTTGCCAAGGTTGAGGTCGCGAGTTCGAACCTCGTCGTTCGCTCAGGATCAAGGGCCCCGGTCATCGACCGGGGCCCTTGTCGTGTACCCGGGCTGCGATGGGGCGTGCGGCGTGTGGTGGGCGGCCGGGCCCCGAAGGGCCCGGACGCCCAGCGGTCAGCTCCAGGTGGTGCCGGTCAACCGCTCGTACGCCTCCACATACTTGGCCCGGGTCGCGTCCACCACGTGCCGCGGCAGCGCCGGCGGGGGCTGCTCGCTCCCGCGGTCCCAGCCCGACTCGGCCGAGGTGAGCCAGTCCCGCACGAACTGCTTGTCGTACGAGGGCTGGGCGTGGCCCGGCTCCCACTGCTCGGCCGGCCAGAAGCGGGAGGAGTCCGGGGTGAGCACCTCGTCGGCGATGACCAGGTGCTCGCCGTCGAAGCCGAACTCGAACTTGGTGTCCGCGAGGATGATGCCCCGCTCGCGGGCGATGTCCCGGGCCCGGGAGTAGGCGGCGAGGGTCGCCTGGCGCAGCTGGGCGGCGGTCTCCGCGCCGACCTGGCGGGCGACCTCCTCGTAGGAGACGTTCTCGTCGTGCTCGCCGACGGCGGCCTTGGTGGCCGGGGTGAAGATCGGGGCGGGCAGCTCCGAGCCGTCGACCAGGCCCTCGGGGAGGGCGAGGCCGCACACCGTGCGGGACTCGGCGTACTCGGCCAGTCCGGAGCCGGTGAGGTAGCCGCGGGCCACGCACTCCACCGGGACCATGTTCAGCGACTTGCAGACCAGGGTGCGGCCGGCCCAGTCGGCGGGGGCGCCGGCCGGGGGTTCGGTGGCCAGGACGTGATGGGGCAGCAGGTCGGCGAGCTGGTCGAACCACCACAGGGACAGCTGGGTGAGGACCCGGCCCTTGTCGGGGATCTCGGTGGGCAGCACCCAGTCGTAGGCGGAGATGCGGTCACTGGCGACCATCACGAGGTCGCCCGCCTCGTTCCGGTACAGCTCGCGCACCTTGCCGGTGTGCAGGTGCACCAGGCCCGGAACCTGGATGGGTTCGGGCTTCTCGACGAATCCGGACACGGTTCCTCCCCGTGGCTTTGTCCAATGACACGATTCTCCCGCACGGGGCGAACGGTCGTGGCCGCGGGTCAGTCGCGTTTGCAGATGCGGTCCAGGAGGTTGGCGGTGGCGCGCTGGACTCGGGGGTCGACATGGCCCGGGCGGTCCAGCGCCGGTGACCAGGCGAAGGTGCCGGCGGCGAAGACCCAGGCGCCGGAGGGGGCGCGGTAGAGGGAGGTCTCCTGGTGGCGCCGCGCGCCCGCCCGGTCGGTGTAGGGGGAGTGCGCGAGCAGCACGCGCTCCTCGTGCTCGGGCAGCGGGGTGCGCGGGTAGTAGCGGTCGGCCTCGCCGGCGACCAGGCCCTCGATGCGGTCGCCCTCGTGGGCGCCGGTCGACTCCCACATCCAGTGGTCCGCGTTGCGCACGATCAGCGGGTGCGGGTCGGGGACGCTCCCGCCGTACTGGATGCCGAGGAGGTGCTGTTCCGCGCGGTCGATCTCCCGCCACAGCACCGGCTTGCCCGGGCCCCGGCGTTTCCGGCAGGTCAGCAGGCGGTCGGGGCCGGCCGGGGAGGGGGCGAGCTCCACCTGCCAGTACAGGGTGTTGGCGGAGAGGAAGACCAGGGACGTGCCGTGCGCGCGGGCGCGCTCCACCGCGGTGCGCATCGGCACCGACCAGTACTCGTCGTGGCCGGGGAAGACCAGCCCCCGGTAGTGGGTGGGGTCGACCCGGCCGGCGTGCAGGTCGCGGGCGTTCGCGTAGGCGAGGCCGTAGCCGTAGCGCTCGGCCCAGCGGATGACGTCGTAGGCGTGCCCGACGTGCAGCGGCAGACCCGCGCCCGCGTAGGGGCGGTCGAAGGAGACGGTGGTGGCCGCGTCGGACTCGCCGAGGAGCCTGCCCTGCTCGTCCCAGGCGTGGTAGAGGCTCGCGCCGGTGCGGCCGTCCTCGGGGTAGAGGTTGTAGGCCTGCCAGGTGACGTCGGGCAGCACGAGGAGGAGGTCGGCGGGGCGGTCGTCGCGGACGGTGAACGGGATGTGCGAGCGGTAGCCGTCGGCCGTGGTGAGGACGGCGACGTACGCGCCGACGCTCCAGTACGACGGGACGGGCAACCGCCAGGACAGCCACCAGTGGTGGCAGGAGACGGTGCGGTCGGCGGTGAGCGGCGGGGGCTGCACGATGCCGGACAGGCGAGGGCTGGAGGTGATCTTCGTGGCGCCGTCGCCGCTGTAGTGGCCGATGCGGTACACGTCGACGCCGAACTCCTGGGGCGGGTCGACGGTGATGTGGAAGTCGATGGACTCGCCGGGGGCGACGGCACCGGCCGAGGCGAAGCCCTTGATCTGGCGGCGCACGTCGTCGGCGGCGCGGGGGCCGACGGACGTGCGGGGGGCGGGGACCCTGGGGCCGCCCTGCCGGGGCAGGCGGGCCGCCGCCCGGTCGGAGTGCGGCACCGGGTCCGTGTCCGTGTCCACGTACCAGGGGACGACCTGGCCGGTGTCGCCGAAGTACGTCTCGCTGCCCCGCAGCCACGGGAGCGGCCCCTGCCCGAAGGGGTCGTTCACGGCGTGCGCCAGTGCTCCCGACTCCCAGCGGCGAATCTGCTCCGAGCCCATGATCGCTCCCCTCCCTCGTGCCCCGGTTGCGATGCGGTGCGTGGTGCTGTCCGGCAGTCGCCGGACGGGTGAGTCCTGGCGTCAGTTATGTGTTTGTCGTATGTCGCCTGCTCTTGCCAGCGAACGCGAACGGTCCAAGCACATCACATAACGCGCGCACTCCGTCACCGTTCGTTTTGAATTGACCGAAAGCGGAGGTGCGGGCTCCAGCGGGTGGAGAGGGCGGCGTGACGGCCGGCCTCAGACGAGCCGTACCGGCTTCTCGGGGCGTATGCCGTGCCGGGTCAGCCACAGGCGGAGGTCGGCGGGATCACCGTCCTCGATCAGGGCCAGGACCTGGGGCGACAGGTCCGCCGCCCGCACGCCGCCGAGGAGCAGGGTCGGCCCGTCGAGCCAGTCGAGCCCGGGGACGGCGCCCGCGGTGTCCATCGCCGCGCAGCAGACCATCGCCGTGACGTGGTCGGCGAGCAGTTCGCGCGCGGTGCGCGGCGACTGGAGCGGGAACAGGGGGAGCGCGGGGTCGTCCCGGAAGGGAGCGGCCGGATCCGGGGTGGCGGAGGGGGCGACGCCGTCCTGAGCGGCGGCGGAGGAGGAGCGGGCACCGGCCGAGGCCGCGGCCGTCTCCTCGCGCGCGAGCTCGGCACTCAGCCGGGCGGCCAGTGCGGCACTGCGGGCGGTGGTGCCGGACAGGTCGTCGTCCTCGCCGCCGTCCATGCCGAGCGGTCCCGCGGCCTGGCCGTCGTGCTCGCCGGGCGGTCCCGCGGCCTGCCGGTCGTCCGCGCCGTCGTGCTCGCCGTCGTCCGGGACGGAGGCGAGGGCGGGGCCGGGGCCGGCGGGCGGGCCGGGCGGCACGGGCGGTTCCGCGGGCGCCTGCCGGGTGGTCAGGTGGACCAGCACCCGGGTCAGGGTCGGGCCGTACGGGGCGGAAGGGTCATCGGGGGCCGGGGGGACGTGGAGGGCGTCGAGGACGCGGTGGAGGCGGGCGGCGTCGGCACGCCACTTGCGGTCGACGACCTCCTCCGGATAGTCGCCCCAGTGGACCGGGGACCAGTCGGGGCCCGTCTTTGCGGGGCCCCCGTGGAAGAGGCGGGCGGCGAGCAGGGAGGTGGCCTCGTCCACCGCGCCGGGCTCTTCGAGCAGGTCGCAGGCGGGACGCTCGCCGAGGCGCGAGGCGAAGCCCTCCGCCAGCCGGTCCCGCCGGGAGAGCTCGGTGAGGGCCGCCACCACGCCCGCGTTGAGCCGCGAGGGCCAGCGGCCCATCCGCCAGGCGGGCAGCGCGACCCGGGTGAGGAGCCGGTCCCAGCCCGCGTACGCCAGTCCCACCTGCTCCTGGGCGACGATCCGCAGCCCGTAGTCCACAGCCTGTGCACGGTCGGCCGCCGCTGCCGCGACCCCGCGCTCCATCTCCGCCACATGCCCCCGGCACCCGCGCAGCATCAGCCGGGCCGCCCAGCCCACGCCCGCGAACACCCCGCGGCCCACGGGTCCGCGCCGCGGCACGGAGGCCACGGCCACCGCGGCGTCCAGCCCCTGCACGAACCGGCGGGCGGCGGCTATGTCCGGGTGCGCCGACGGTCCCGTGCCGGCGACGACCGGGGCGAGGACCGCGCGCAGCTCGCCCACGCGCATCCACCACAGGAACGGCGAGCCGATCACCAGCACGGGTGCGGCGGGGGCTCCGCGCGGAGGCCGCCCCACGCCGGCCACGTCGCCGTGCTCCTCGGGCGGCGGCGGGCCGTGGGCCCGGTGGGTGCGGTCCTCCAGCCAGCTGTCGCAGTCCGGAGTGAGCGCTATCGCGGAGGGAGCCGGTACGTCGAGGCGGTCCGCCAGGTCACGCACCATCCGGTACAGATCGGGTGCCGCCTCCTCGGCGACCGGCACCGTGGGGCTCATGGCGGGCCGGGCCCGGGCGACGACCAGGGCGACTCCCGCGGCGAGGAGCAGGACGAGCACCGCGACGGGGGTGAGGACCCGGCGGGCGACGTCCCAGCCGCCGCCCGAGAGGTGGCCGGTGGAGCCGCCGACGAGCAGGATCACGGCGACGGCGGCGGGCAGCAGCGCCACGGCCAGCGCCCTGCTGCGGACCCGCAGCACGGCCAGCGCCCGGGACCGCGCGCTCGGTCCCCCCGACTCCCTCGCTCCCATTCCGCTTCCGCTCATGGCCCGACGTCACCCCCTCCCGGCTCCGGATCCCGTCCTGGCATGGCTCATGCCCCCCACTGTGGCACCCGCCACTGACATCGCAATGCCGATGGGCCAAGTGCCGGAACCGGGGCCGGAACGCTTGCGCGGCACCCTAGTTGGGGCCCCGGGTCACGTCAGCCGGATGGCGTATCGCTCACTCGATGGAATGGCTTTGGGGAGAGGTGGGCGACGGACGGCAAGGGTCAGGCCCCGGATCCTGAGACGGTTCCGGGGCCTGCGGGGTTCATCGGGGTCCGGCCGGCGCGCTACGCGTCCTGCGCGTCCCGTGCCGCCTTCGCGGCGATGTCCGTGCGGTGCTGCGAGCCGTCGAGGCCGATCCGGGACACCGCCCGGTAGGCGCGGTCGCGGGCCTCGGTGAGGTCCTTGCCGGTCGCCGTGACGGACAGCACGCGCCCGCCCGCGCTGACGACCGCGTCGCCCTCGCGCCGCGTCCCGGCGTGCAGGACGTACGCGTGCGGGGCGTCCTGGGCGGCGACCTCGTCCAGGCCGGTGATGGGGTCGCCGGTGCGCGGGGTGCCGGGGTAGTTGTGCGAGGCGACGACCACGGTGACCGCGGCCTCCTCGCTCCAGCGCGTCGGCTCCAGGTGGGCGAGACTGCCGGTGGCCGCGGCCATCAGGATGCCGCCCAGCGGGGTCTTCAGCCGGGCCAGGACCACCTGGGTCTCGGGGTCGCCGAAGCGGGCGTTGAACTCGATCACGCGGACGCCGCGCGAGGTGATCGCCAGACCGGCGTAGAGCAGGCCGGAGAACGGGGTGCCGCGGCGCCGCATCTCGTCGACGGTCGGCTGCAGGACCGTCTCCACGACCTCGTCGACCAGCTTGGGGTCGGCCCACGGGAGCGGCGAGTACGCACCCATGCCGCCGGTGTTCGGGCCCTCGTCGCCGTCCAGGGCACGCTTGAAGTCCTGGGCGGGCTGGAGGGGCACGACGGTCTCGCCGTCGGTGATGGCGAAGAGGGAGACCTCGGGGCCGTCGAGGAACTCCTCGATGACCACGCGGTCGCACCCCCCGGCGTGGGCGCGGGCCGCCTCGATGTCGGCGGTGACGACGACACCCTTGCCGGCCGCCAGCCCGTCGTCCTTGACGACGTACGGGGCACCGAACGCCTTGAGGGCGGCGTCGGCCTCCTCGGGCGTCGCGCAGACGTAGGAGCGGGCGGTGGGCACGCCGGCCCCCGCCATCACGTCCTTGGCGAAGGCCTTGGAGCCTTCGAGCTGCGCGGCCTCCTTGGAGGGGCCGAAGACCGGGATGCCCGCGTCGCGCACGGCGTCGGCGACACCGGCGACCAGGGGCGCCTCCGGGCCGACGACCACGAGGTCCGCGCCGAGCCGCTCGGCCAGCGCGGACACGGCGGCGCCGTCGAGGGCGTCGACCTGGTGCAGCTCGGCGACCTCGGCGATGCCGGCGTTGCCGGGCGCGCAGTGCAGCGCGGTGACATCGGGGTCGAGGGACAGGGAGTGGCACAGGGCGTGTTCGCGGGCGCCGCTGCCGATGACGAGGACCTTCACGGGGGTCAGCCTACTGGGAGACGGCGGGTCCCCTTTGTGCGGGCTTCCGAAGGTCCGGGGGGAGACGGCTTGTGGCTTCCTCCAGACGCGGCCTCCATGCCCGGCCTCCATGCCCGGCCTCCATGCCCGGCCTCCGTACGCGGCCTCCGGACACCGCCGGAGGGGCAGCGGCTACTCGTTCGTGATCTCCTCGACGACCGTCGCCCCCAGCTCCCGTACGAGCAGTTCCTTCCCGGAGAGGGCGGACTCGTCCAGGTCGGGGTCGTCGTCCTCCGGGATGTCGTCCTCGGGCGAGACCGGGGGTGGCTCCGGGGCGGGCTGACGGGCAGCCGGGGCGGGGGCCGCCGCCGGACCGGGCGGGCTCGCCGGCTGGGCGGGGCCCGGCGACGGGCTGGGCCGGGGCGCGGACGGACGCGGACCGGCGCCGGAGGAACCCCCGTAGCCGCCGCCACCGCCGTAGCCGCCCGACGGTCCGGCCGGGGCGGGGGCCGCCGCGCCGCCGCCGGACGGGTCGACGACCGCCTCGATCTTCCACTGCACGTTGAACTGCTCGGCGAGCGCCTGGCGCAGGACGTCCTCGCTGCCGCTGCTGAGGAAGTTGTCCCGCGCGCCCGCGTTGACGAAACCGATCTGGAGGGTCGTGCCGTCGAAGCCGGTCACCTGCGCGTTCTGGCTGAGCAGGATCCAGGTGAAGCGACGGCGGTTCTTGACCGTCTCCAGGATGTTCGGCCAGAGCGTGCGGGGGTCGGGACCGCCGCCGCCACCGGCCGGGGGGACGGGCGCCGACGGTGCTGCCGCCCGGGCCGCGGGAGCGGGCGCGGGGGCACTCGGCCCCGGTGCGGGTGCCGGCGGTCGTCCGCCGCCACCCGTCGGGGCGGCCGTGGGCCAGCCGCCGGGCCGACGGCCGCCCGCGCCACCGGTGGGGGCCGCGGTGGGCCAGGCGCCGGGTGCCCCGGCCGGTGCGGCCGGGCTCTCGGCGGCCGGTGCGGGTGCGGCGGCCGGGGGCTGGGACGGCGGGGCAGCCGGAACCGGAGCGGGGGGCGTGGGAGCGGGAGCGGGCGGCGCGGCGGGCGAGGCCGGTCCGGGACCGCGTACGGCGGCCCGGGCCGCGGCGGGACCGCCTCCCGGCTCGACGGAGCCCTGCCCCGGCGCTCCCGCCCCGTGCGCCTCCGGTCCGGGCACGTATCCGACCGCGGGCGCACCGGCGGCGCCGGCCGCTCCCGCGGAGAAGTTCACCCCGCGCTCGATGCGGTCCAGCCGGGCCATGACCGAGCGCTCGTCGCCGTACGCGGCGGGCAGCATCACGCGTGCGCAGATCAGCTCGAGCTGGAGTCGCGGCGAGGTGGCGCCGCGCATCTCGGTGAGCCCTTCGTTGACGATGTCGGCGGCACGGGTGAGTTCGGCGGGGCCGAAGGTGCCGGCCTGGGCCTGCATCCGCTCGATGACGTCGGCGGGGGCGTCGATGAGGCCCTTCTCCGCGGCGTCGGGCACCGCGGCGAGGATGACGAGGTCCCGCAGCCGCTCCAGCAGGTCGGCGACGAAGCGGCGCGGGTCGTTGCCCCCCTCGATCACCCGGTCGACGACCTCGAAGGCGGCGGCCCCGTCACCGGTCGCGAAGGCCTCGACGACGGAGTCGAGCAGCGAGCCGTCGGTGTACCCGAGCAGGGAGGTCGCCATGGCGTACGTCACACCCTGTTCACCGGCGCCGGCGAGCAGCTGGTCCATGACGGACATCGAGTCGCGCACCGATCCGGCACCGGCCCGCACGACGAGCGGCAGCACACCCTCCTCGACGGGAATGTCCTCCTTGCCGCACACCTCTCCGAGGTAGTCCCGCAGCGTGCCGGGCGGCACGAGCCGGAACGGGTAGTGGTGGGTGCGCGAGCGGATGGTCCCGATGACCTTCTCGGGTTCCGTGGTCGCGAAGATGAACTTCAGATGCTCCGGGGGCTCCTCGACGACCTTGAGCAGCGCGTTGAAACCGGCCGACGTGACCATGTGGGCCTCGTCGATGATGTAAATCTTGTAGCGGCTGCCGGCGGGCCCGAAGAACGCCTTCTCGCGCAGGTCACGGGCGTCGTCCACGCCACCGTGGGAGGCGGCGTCGATTTCGATGACGTCGATCGAGCCCGGCCCGTTGCGCGCGAGGTCCTGGCAGGACTGGCACACGCCGCACGGCGTCGGCGTCGGCCCCTGCTCGCAGTTCAGGCAGCGCGCGAGGATGCGGGCGCTGGTCGTCTTGCCGCAGCCGCGCGGACCGCTGAACAGGTACGCGTGATTGACCCGGTTGTTCCGCAGCGCCTGCTGCAGCGGGTCGGTGACATGCTCCTGCCCGATGACCTCGGCGAACGACTCCGGGCGATAGCGGCGGTACAACGCGAGAGACGACACGCATACGAGGTTATAGGCGCCCACCGACAACCGGACCGGCCGCTCGGGAACGCAAGCGCCCCCCACGCACCCGCCAGAGCCGACCTACCCTTGCTGCCTTCCGGCCCTGGGGGAGTTCAGTCAGATAGCGCCGCGTGAGGGGCTATGCAGAGGCTACCCCATGTCCGGGGCCGGGAACGAGTTCGCGAGCACTCCTCTCGGTCATGTAATGTTCCCAGCGGAGGATTCGCCTAGAGGCCTAGGGCGCACGCTTGGAAAGCGTGTTGGGGGCAACCCCTCACGAGTTCGAATCTCGTATCCTCCGCCAGTGCCTCACCGGGCACGAAGTCGAAGGGCCCCCTGGAAACAGGGGGCCCTTCGACGTTGTCCGCCCCACTGGACGGGAGCACGGTCACCGCGCGACGTGGCGGGCCTCATCACTTCTCGCCGGCGCGGCGGGCCGCCGGAGCGGGCCGGAACGTCGCGCCGAGGTCGTACCGCGCGATCCCGAAGGGCCGGAAACCGGCATCGGCGAGGACGCGGTGGAGGAACTCGGAGGTGGACATGTCGTACCGGTGCCACGGGCCACCGTCGTGGGACCGCGCGAGGACGGGATACTCGCCCGGCCGCCCGGCATCGATCAGCCAGCAGTACTCGTCGGCCCACTCGGTGGAGCCCCATACGACCAGCCCCGTGCCGCCCGGTGCGTAGACCGCGTGCGGATCGACGGCGGAGACGCTTCCGAGCCCGCTGTCCCGGTCGACCGACAGGGAGACCCGCCACCGTGTCAGCAGGTCGAACGAGTCGCCCTCGTCGCACGCCAGAAAGCCGACGGAGTCGCTGAAGGTGCCGCCGCCGAACGCCTCGCAGAGCTCCTTGTAGTCCGCCGGCAGCGGAACGCCCAGCTCCCCTTCGATCGCCGCCCAGTCGGCGGAGATCCCCAGCGGCTCCCACCCGGTCAGTTCGATCACTCGCTGAGCCCACGTACGCCCGTCTTCGGGCAGGACGGTCCCCGCTTCCCCTTCGATCTCCCCCTGGGGCTGCACGTCGTCCCAAGCGTCCCCACCTGTGACGAGCGGTGCCTCCGGCGCAGCCCGCTCCGCCACGAGCACCACCGGCCGTTCGCCGTCCCCGGCACGCACCGCCCCGCAGCCGATCCACCGGCTGCCGGACGCCCATCCGCGCATCTCGGTCACCTCCCCCGCGAGAGGAGCGAGCAGCGGCAGCCCGGTCCGCTCGGTCACCGTCGGATCGACGTAACCGCCCGTGGCGAGGTTGCGCAGCTGCCCGTAACGGCGGCTGAACCCCTTGAGGAGAGGGGACAGGCCGATCGCGTCGGAAACCGCCAGGCACACGTGCCCCACCGGGTGCCCGGACCGGCCGCACACCAGCTCCCGCCCGCCCGGCCGGACCAAGGAGGCGACGGTTTCGAACAGTTCCCGTTCGTCCATGGCCAGGGAGTGAAGCACACGCCACGGACAACGATCCGGGACCGGGCTCCCGCCGATGCCCGCCACCGGCGATGACTTCGCCGCGGGGCGGGGGTCTCCTTCGGGAACGTTCCCTTCCCCGACAGGAGTGCGACCCGACATGACTGATCCGGCACCGGCGGCGGGCCGTCGTCGCGAGAGCGGGGTCTGGCCCCTCATCCACGCCGAGCGAGCCGCGCTGGCGGCCGACCTCGCGGAGCTGACGGACGAGCAGTGGGCGACGCCGTCGCTCTGTGCCGGCCTCACGGTGCGCGAGGTGCTGGCGCACCTGACCGCGGGTGCGAGCCTGAACACCGTGCGCTGGATGGCGGGGGTGATCCGCTGCCGGTTCGACTTCGACCGGCAGGTGGCCCTGCGGCTGGCCGAGCAGCTCGGCGCGACCCCCGGTGACACCCTCGACCGCTTCCGGCGGATCGTCCCGAGCACCACCAAGCCTCCGCTGCCCGCCCTCGCCATGCTGGGCGAGACGATCGTGCACGGGGAGGACATCCGGCGCCCGCTGGGCATCCGCCGCGATCATCCGGCCGACGTCGTCGCGCGCACGGCCGAGTTCTACCGGGGTTCCGACCTCACGGTCCTCGCCAAGGGACGCGTCGGCGGATTGCGGCTGGTGGCGGACGACGGTCCGTTCACGAGCGGGTCCGGGCCCCTCGTCTCCGGACCCACCGTCGCCCTCATCATGGCCATGACGGGACGGGAAATCTACTGCGACGACCTCGAAGGCGACGGTGTGGAGACACTCCGCGGTCGCTGCGCGCCCCGCCGGTGACGGGGCCGCAGGGCCGTCAGACGGCGGCCAGTTCCGCCGCTCCGAAGGACACGTCGAAACGGTCGCACCAGATGCTGACGCTGGTGAAGCGCGACGGGTCGACGTCCTCGGGCACGGCGTAGTTCTGGCTGCCCTTGTTGCCCTTCAGCTTCCCGAGGCTGACGTACGCGCCGTCGTCGAAGACGTGCCAGCCGGCGCGGCCCTCCTTCACCGGCGCGTCGGTCAGCCACACGTGCAGGTCGGGGCCGTTGCTGGTGTCGAGCCCTTCCAGTCGCACCACATGGCTGCCGTCGGCCAGCCGCACGAACCGCACCGTGCCGGACGTCGGATGCTCGTGACTGATCAGCTCGCCGCTCGCCAGCGTCGTCGGGCCGGCCGGGGGCGTGGTGGCGCTCGCCCCGGGAGCCGGGCCGGCAGGCGGTGTCGAGGCGGCCGCCGTGACCTCGGGCAGTGCTTCCCGCACCGTCTCGTCCTGCCACAGCTTCCACGGCTGGAACCAGTACAGGCCGAACGCTCCCGCGACGACCGCCCCCACCAGCACCACAGCCGTCCAGGGTCTCAACAGTGCGCTCCGCACCCGTCCCATGTGTCACTCGCCTCTCCACGCTCCGGCAGTTGCGGTTCACAGTCAACGGGCACGGACGTCCGACCGGAACAGGCTGCGGGATGACGGAATTCTTACGTCGCACAGGTCCGCTCCCGCTCCCGCTCCCGCCGACCGTCCGCCGTGACGCTCAGCGGGTGATCTCCACCTGGCGGGTCTCCGTCACCTGGTCCACGTCGGAGACGCGGATCGTCAGCTTCATGGTCCAGGTGCCTTCGAGGGGGAGGGTGAGGTCGTTGGTGGCCCAGTAGCCGCCCCGGTCGGTGACCTGGGCGTCGATGGGGCCGATGTCCCTGGCGGCGAGGGTGAAGGAGACGCGGAGTTCCGGGACGAAGGTGAGGGCGTCACGCGGACCGAAGACCACCGCCTGGAGGCCGTTCTCGCCGACCCGGCCCGGGTCCATCTGGATCTGCACCGTGCCACGGCCCTCGGGTGTGCCGACGTCGTAGGGGATGGTGAACGCCTCCGCCCCGGGCAGCCCGGCCACCTGCGGGCGAGGCGCCTCGGCGGCCTCCGCCTCCGCGCGGGCGGGCAGCGTGCCGGTCAGCACGGTGGTGATCAGCAGGACGACGACGGCCACCATCACCTCCGCCAGTACGGAACGGCGCAGGGCGCGGCGGTAGTGGTCGGCGGTGGGCGGCGGGGGTGTGGCGGGCGCGTCCTCCGGTGCGTCCCGCGGCGGCCCCTCGGCCCCGGTTCCGCCCGGCGCTCCCACCGGCTCCGGCACCCGTGCGTCCACCGCCGCCGGCACCGACGCCCGCGTCACCAGGAGGGTCGTCCAGCGGCGGGAGAGACCCGCCGCCGCCAGCAGGAACACGGCCGCCGCGAGCTTCGCCGTGAGGGTGCGGCCGTACGACGACCCGGTGAGCGCCGACCAGGAGCCGAGGCCCCGCCAGGACTGGTAGAGGCCGGTGACGACCAGGACGGTCACCGCGAGGAAGGCCAGACGGGAGAAGCGGGCGACCGTGTCCGGCGGGGGCGGGGTCTCGGCACGGTACAGGGTGAGAAGCAGGGCCGTGAGGCCGCCGAGCCAGCAGGCCGTCGCCAGCAGGTGGAGCACGGACGACGTCATCGCCGCCGGGACCTGGATGCCCGCGGAGGCGTGTTCGGCGGCGGCCCAGGTGAGCGCGAGGGCGACCGAGACGCCGGCGCCGGTCGCCAGGCGGGCCCGGGGGCCGCCGCGCCGGGCGAGCGGGAACAGGACCGCCGCCGTCAGCAGGAGCAGGGCCAGCCGGGTCAGCAGGGCGAGGCCGGGGCGGCCGGTGAGGGTGGCGGTGAACGCCTGGAGGTCGAGGGCGGTCGAGGGGGACGTGCCGTTCTCGTAGGGGGCGCGCAGCACGAGCAGGGCGGACGTGGCGATCAGCAGGGTCCACCAGCCGGTGAGCAGCGGCAGCCGCAGCGGGGCCGTGTCGGGCGGACGGCACAGGGCGGCGAAGGCAGCCGTGCCGATCAGCAGGGCGGCGGCGATGTAGGCGAGGTAGCGGCCGGTGTCGTAGAGGCTCTTGGTGACCGGGTGTTCGGCGTGGTCCGCCGGGGCGGCGGGCGGGGTCGGTGAGGGTGCGCCGACGGAGAAGGTGAAGGCGCCGGAGACCGGGTGGCTGTCGGCGGAGACCACCCGCCAGGCCACCGTGTAGGTGCCGTTGGCGAGACCGGGGGGCAGTGCGGCGCGGGCGGTGTCGGAGGCGCCGTCCGCGTGCTGCGGTTCGCCCAGCTCGACACGGTGGTTGTCCGGGCTGTAGACGCGGAAGGAGTCGTCGAGCAGTCCGACGGACTCGGTGAAGGCCAGGGTGATGTGCCGGGGCGCGGTCTTGACGACGCTTCCGGCCTCGGGGTCGCTGGAGCGCAGGGCGGCGTGGGCGCTCGCGGGGGCGGCGCTGCCGAGGACGAGCAGGACCAGCACGGTGCCCAGCAGCACCAGCCCTTGGAGCCGTCGGTTTCCGCGGCCCCCGGGGGACCTGCTCCGCCCGCCGTCGCCCGCCGCCCCGCTGCGCCGTCGCTCCACGTGTTGACCCGCCTCCCGGCCGTCCGGCTTCACGGTAGGTACGGACGGGAGGCCCGGTGTGCTCACCAGGTGGGCCGGGCCGTGGCTCCTCCGTCCACCACCAGGTCGTGGCCGGTGACCCAGGACGCGAGCCGGGAGGCCAGGAACACGCAGGCGTCGCCGATGTCCTCCGGGCGGCCGAGCCGGCCCACGGCGGACGCCGCCCGCCACCGGCGTACGCCCTCCGGCCAGGCGTCGGCCAGGCCCTCCCGGTCGATCAGGCCGGGCGAGACGGTGTTGACGCGGACGCCCCACGGGCCGTACTCCTGGGCCGCCGCGCGGGCGTGCGCCACCACCGCCGCCTTGGAGGCGCCGTAGTGGGCGTGGCCGGGGGGCGGGTGGCGGGCCTCGACCGAGGCGATGTGGGTGACGGTGCCGCCGGTGTCCCGCATGAGTTCCGCGGCGGCCCGGGTGCAGGCGAAGACGCTGGTGAGGTTGGTGTCCACGACCGCGCGCCACTCGGCGGCCGTCATCCCGGCGAGTTCCCGTACCGGTTGCACGCCGGCGTTGTTGACCAGCGCGGTCAGCCGTCCGCCGAAGTGTTCGGCCGCCTCGGCCACCACGCGGTGGCAGGCGTCCTCGTCGGTGAGGTCGCCCCGCAGGACGACGGCGGCGCCGCCCGCCGCCCGGATGCGGTCGGCGGTGGCCCGCGCGGAGTCGCCGGCGGTCCGGCAGTGCAGGGCGACGGCCGCGCCCTCCTCGGCGAACCGCCGGGCGATGCCCCGGCCGACGCCGCCGCCCGCGCCGGTGATCAGGGCGGCCTGGCCTTCGAGGAGACCCGGCCGGCTCACGGGCGGCACAGTTCCCGGACGAGGCCCGCCCGTTCGGGGTAACGCGCCGTCAGGTCCGTTTTCTCACCGTGTTCGTAGCCCTCGTAGGTGAAGCCGGGCGCCATCGTGCAGCCGAAGAGCGTCCAGGCACCGCCCGCGGCGACCCGTGCGCCCATCCAGGTGCCGGCCGGGACGGTGAGCTGGACGTGCTGGCCGCCGAGGACGTCCGGGCCGAGGACGGGGGTGCGGGAGGTGCCGTCCGGGGCGAGGAGGAGCAACTGGAGCGGGCCGCCGAGGTAGTGGTGCCAGATCTCGTCGGCGGGCAGGCGGTGCAGGGCGGAGAAGTCGCCGGGGGCGTCGGTGAGCAGAGCGACGATGGCGGTGCCCTCGGGCCGGCCGTCGGGCCCCGGCGGACCGGCCCAGGTCTGCCGGAACCGCCCGCCCTCGCGGGGCAGCGGCTCCAGACCGTAGTAGGCGACGAGCTCGTCGGGGGTCACCCGCCGAACGCTACCTCCCGGGTGAGGAAGGCGAGCTGCGCCCGCTTCCGAGGGAGGTACACGTCCGGCAGGTCGACCTCCGGCAGGACGACCACGGGTCCGGTGGTGAACCCCTGCCGCGCGAAGCGGGCGACCGCCTTCTCGTTGGCGACGTCCGGGTCGACCACCACCCGCCGGCGGTCCAGCACCAGCAGCACGTACGTGACGACCGCGGCCGCCAGCCCGCCGGTCCAGCCGGAGCGGGTCTCGCCGGGCGCGGCGGGGGCGAGGAGCAGGTGGATGCCGATGTCGCCGGGCTCGACCGGATAGCAGGCGCCGACCCGGTCGGCCTCCGGTTCGTAGGTCTGGAGCAGCGCGGCCGGGGCGCCGTCCTTGAGGACCAGGTACGCGTGGTGGGTGTCGAGGGTGCCCAGGTGGGCGTAGATCTCGGCGACCCGCTGCTCGGTCAGGCCGTTCATGCCCCAGAAGGCGGCGCGTTCCCCGCTCACCCAGCGGTGCAGGAGGGGCGCGTCGGCGGCCGGGTCCAGCGGCAGGACACGCACGGCCCCGAAGCCGTCGACCTCCTGCTCGTGGACGGCCGTGCGGGAGGCGTACGGGTCAGACATCGGTCTCCTTCGTCAGCTGCGCCCAGTCGGTGATGACCGGGGCCAGGTCTCCGGCGAGCCACAGGGGCTGCTGGTCGCGGTGGTGGGGTGAGCCGGGCACGCCCGAGGCGCCGTGCGGCACCACCCAGCGGCTGTCCTCGCGCCGGGCCAGGTCCCAGACGTAGCGGGCGGCGGGACCGCGTGCGGCGAGGTCGGTGAGACCGGGCACCGGGGAGGTGCACAGCACGCAGTCGTGGTCGCCGGAGAGGCCGGGTTCGTCGTACGGCGTCCCGGACGGCGGCAGGGCCCGCCAGGGGGCGAGGCGGTGGGTGTCGCCCCAGGTCCCGGCGGGCGGCTCGGCGGCGACCTCCTCCAGCGCCGCGCGGACGGCCGCCGGGCGGTCGATGCCGAACAGGTCCTCGGCCACGAGCAGGTGCTCGAGGGCGTACCCCACGCGGGGGAGCAGCGCGAGCCAGGGGAGGAAGACCTCGGGACAGGGGGGCGGCGTGGCCGCCGCCGCGAGGGCGGGGTGGGCGGCGAGGCGGCGTACGAGCGCGGTGCGCACCGCCGCGAAGGCGGCCGCGTCGGCGCTGTCCGCGTCCATGTGGCGGTCCCAGCGCAGCAGGCGGTCGCGCAGGGCGGCCGCGGACCCGGTCAGGGCGCCGGCACCGAGCGCGGCGAGGTGGTCCAGGAGGGGGGCGGCGGAGGCGAGGTGGGTGTCCGTGTGGATCGCGGCCATGTCGGCCGCGGACCAGCGGCTCCGGCGGCCCAGCAGGGTGGTGATGCGCTCGGCGCGGTGCGGCGGGGCGAACTCGACGCCGAGGGGGGCGGCCGGGCCGCGCTGGTTGGCCATGACGGCGACGCCGTCGGTCAGTCCGTCGCGCGGGAGTTCGTGCCAGCCCTGCCAGGCGTACTCCGGCTCCCACGCGGGGACGATCCGGGTCCGGTTGGCCCCTGCGCGGACCGGGACGCGGCCGGCCACCCGGTGCAGGGTGTCGCCGTCGGTGTCGGCGGCCATGATCACGTTGACCGGCTCCGCCCACCGGTCGGCGGCCCGGTCCACGTCGGCGACCCGGCGGGCCCGCAGCAGGGGCAGCAGCGCGCCGAAGCCCAGGTCGGCGGTGACACGGGGCGGGTAGCGCAGGGCGACGGCGAGCGGGGGTACGCCGGGCTCGGTGACGCCGTCGTCGAGGCCCTCGGGGCCGCCGATGACGACGGGGCCGCGGTCGGTCTCGACGACCTCGACCTCGACGGGCTCCTCGCCCGCCACCTCGATGGTCTCCGTGTGCCGGGCCGCCCGCCGCCAGGTGCCGTCCGGGCCGAGCGCCTCCACACCGGCGCCGGTGCGCCGCAGCCGCTCGCGGTAGAGGTCCTGGTAGTCGGCCATGGCGTTGGTGATGGCCCAGGCGACGGTGCCGGTGTGGCCGAAGTGGGCGATGCCGGGGACACCGGGCACGGCGAGGCCGACGACGTCGAACTCCGGACAGGAGAGCCGGATCTGCTGGTACACGCCCGGGTCCTCGATGAACCGGTGCGGGTCCCCGGCGATCACCGCGTGCCCGGTCACCGTGCGCTCCCCGGCGACCAGCCAGCCGTTGCTGCCGGAGGTGCCGGGCCCGTCGGCGGCGAACAGGCCGACGGCGCCGGCCCCGAGCATCGTGGTGACGTGCTCGCGCCACAGCTTGGCGGGGAAGCCGGCGAAGAGGATGTGCGTGCCGAGCCAGACCGCCAGCGGCGTCCACGGCTCCCAGGGGCCGGGGGCGAGCCCGGCCCGCCCGAACTCCGGGGCGCTCGCGGTGCCGCCGGACGCGAGGACCTCGTTGACCCCCGCCACGTACGCCCGCACCCACTCCGCCGTCTCCGGGTCCTCCCGCTCCAGCGCGGTGAAGCAGCGGCGGGCGGTGTCGGCGAGGCGGGCGCGGCGGGCGAAGCGGTCCCAGGCAAGCGCCTCGGGGCCGAGGAAGGCGGCCGAGGTGCCCTGCGCCCGGTGGCGTTCGACCTCGATCTGCCAGGCCCGGTCCCGGGCGGTGACCCGGCCCTGGAGGCGCGCGAGTTCGTTCGCGCCGTCCGCGCGCAGATGCGGGATGCCCCAGGGATCGCGAAAGATCTCGCCGGTCACTGTGCCCTCATTTCCCTTTAGGTTAGGCTCCCCTAAGTAATCGTGGCGGAATCGTACGCGAAGGGTGAGGGCGCGATGGGCCAGGGGCGGGGTTGGGAAGGCGCGGTCCTCAAGTTGCTGCGTGCGAAGGACTTCACGTTCACCGTGACGGGGAGCGAGGACGTCACCGCCGACTACCGGCGGGTGCGCTTCACCGACGGCGGACTGCTGGCGGCGGCCGGCGTCCACCCGACGATGTGGGTGCGGCTGTGGTTCGACAACGCGGGCAAGCCGCACCAGCGCGCGTACACGCTGGTCGACCCGGACCCGGCGGCCGGCACCTTCGCCCTGGAGTTCGCGCTGCACGAGGGGTGCGCCAGCGACTGGGCCCGGACGGCGAAGCCCGGTGACACCGTCGAGGCGACCGTGCAGGGCACCGGGTTCGAGCACCCCTCCCCCGCCCCCTCCCACGTCTTCGTGGTGGGCGACCCGGCCTCGCTCCCGGCCATCAACTCCCTGCTCGGCGCGCTGGGCGACGCCCCGGCGACCATCTGGTTCGAGGGCACGCTCGACGGGCTGCCCTGCCTCGCCGACCCCGGCCGGCACGAGGTGCGCGAGGTCCCCCGGCAGGACGCGGGCGCCGCGCTGGTCGAGCGCGTACGGGCCGAGCTGCCCGGACTGCTGCGGGCCGGCCCCGACCCGTACGTCTGGATCGCCTGCGACACCGTCACCACCCGCACACTCTCGGCGTTCCTGCGCAAGGAGCTGGGCGTGCCCAAGCAGCGGATGCAGGCGCTGGGGTACTGGCGCGCGAGCTGAGCCGCGACGCGCGATCATCGGGGCATGGACGTCACCCTTCACCTCGCCCAGGACCCCGAGGCCGACCGGCTGCTGGGCCGCAGCCCGCTCGCCGCGCTCACCGGGATGCTGCTGGACCAGCAGATCCCGATGGAGTGGGCGTTCAAGGGCCCGGCGACGATCGCCCGGCGGCTCGGCACGGACGACCTGGACGCCCACGAGATCGCCGCCCACGACCCCGAGGCGTTCGCCGCGGTGCTCTCCGACAAGCCGGCCGTGCACCGCTACCCCGGCTCGATGGCGGGCCGCATCCAGCAGCTGTGCCGGTACCTCGTCGAGCACTACGACGGTGACGCCGAGGCCGTGTGGCGGGACGTCGGCGACGGCGGGGAACTGCTGAAGCGGCTGGAGGACCTGCCCGGGTTCGGCAGACAGAAGGCCCAGATCTTCCTCGCCCTGCTCGGCAAGCAGCTCGGCGTACGGCCCACCGGCTGGCGCGAGGCCGCGGGCGCCTACGGCGAGGAGAAGTCCTTCCGTTCCGTCGCCGACATCACCGGCCCGGAGTCACTGGCCAAGGTGCGGGCGCACAAGCAGGAGCAGAAGGCGGCGGCGAAGGCGGCCAAGGCCGCGAAGAAGCCGGGCGCGTAGCCCCCGCCCGCCAGGCCCCGGCCACCCGTCGCCGGCCCCGGCCGCACCCGCCGGCTCCCGGGCATGCGCCCCAGCGGCCGAAGACCCGACCCGCCAGGCCCGGAGCCGACCCGCCCTCCGGGCTCCCGCCCCACGCGCCGGTCACGCCCGGCCGGACGGCGCCCGGCCACCCCGGACCTCGCGCGGTGCGCTCCACACCCGGGGCGCTCGCCGATGCCCAGGCCGGCGTCGAGGGCCCGCGGACGACGGAGGGCCCTCGTGCCTACCCGCCGCGGCTGCACACCGTCGGACCCGTCCGGCCGCACGCCCCTCCGGCCCGACCAGCGGCCCCGTCGGCCTCGGGAGCCGCCCCGCCCAGCCGTTCCAGGGCGTGCGCTCCGGCTGCCGGGGCCCGACCCGGACCACGGAACCGGGCACGCGGTCTGGGCTTCCACCCGGCGCGCCAAGTGCGCCCGACCGGACGGCAGCCCCAGCCCACCCGACCGGATGACAGCCCTCGCCCGCCCCACATCCAAGCCGTACGCGCGGCCACGCGGGCCGGGGGCCGCCTCGGTGGGGCGTCGGGGGCCCGGTGCCGACGGAGTGCCGCTGCCGGGTGCGCCCACTCGGCCCACCGGGCCGTACACCCGCCCGGCACGGCCGCGGGGTCGGGTGCCGGGGCTTCGGGACGGGGTGTCGTGTCGCACGGGTCGGGCGGTGGGGACACTTTCGGGGGAATCCGGCGTGCGGGAGGGCGGGATACCGGTCACAGCACCTCGTACGGGCCGCCGAACAGCGGGCGCACCTCACCCGGGAAGCCCTGCTGCTCCCTCTTCGCCCCGCTTTTTCCGGTGTCGCACTGCGTCGCCATGGCTGCGCCCGGAACGCCTTGACCGGTAGGCTTTCCGTGTGATCTTCAAGCGCATCGGAAACGGCCGGCCGTACCCCGACCACGGCCGGGAAAGCACCCGGCAGTGGGCGGACGTCGCGCCGCGCCCGGTCCGCCTCGATCAGCTCGTGACGACCAAGCAGCAGCTGGATCTCGAGACGCTCCTCGCCGAGGACTCGACCTTCTACGGCGACCTCTTCGCGCACGTCGTGAAGTGGCAGGGCGACCTGTACCTGGAGGACGGGCTGCACCGCGCCGTGCGCGCCGCGCTCCAGCAGCGCCAAGTGCTGCACGCCCGGGTGCTCGAGCTCGGCTGACGCCCGCCCGAAGCCCTTCCCGCGGCCGGGTTTTCGCCCTTTCGGGTTGGACTGCACCAGCACTGCACCCAGTCGAATGATCATCTAGTAGGCATTGCAGCCCGGGCGCACTACGCTGCGCTCATGAGCATGCTCACTCCACCTGGCATGGGCGGCCAGTACCGGATCACGGGCGACCGATACCCGCGGATGCGCCGTCCCCGGCGGCGCGCGAGGCTCGTCGCGCTGTCCGTCGCCTCCGCAGCCGTCCTCGGCGTGGGCGGCTGGGGCACCCTGCAGCTCATCGACGTGTTCACCGGGGGCGACTCCGCCTCCGCGGTCGGCACGAAGGCGGCCTGCGCCACCAAGGCGACCCCCGCGACCGCCCCGAAGACGTTCCCGCTGCCCGGCACGATCACGGTCAACGTCCTCAACGCCACGACCCAGGCGGGTCTGGCCCAGAAGACCGCCGACGAGCTGAAGAAACGCGGCTTCAGGATCGGCGAGGTCGCCAACGCGCCCAAGGAGTACGACAAGAAGGTGAAGGGCACCGGAGTGCTGCTCGGGCCCGCCACCGCCCTCGACACCGCGCTCCCCGTGCTCGGCACCCAGCTCGCCGACGCCGAACGCCGCACCGACGCCGCCCGCAAGGGCGCCCAGATCGACCTCATCATCGGCGACCGGTTCCGGGAGCTGACGAAGAAGGCGGACGCCGACCGGGCACTGACCGCACTGGCCGCCCCGAAGCCGGCGCCCGCCTCGAAGAAGAACTGCTGAGAACGCGGGGGCGGAGAAGGCCGCCGGCTACTCGGCCGCCCCGTACATCCGGTCCCCCGCGTCGCCGAGTCCCGGCACGATGTAGCCGTTCTCGTTGAGCCGCTCGTCGACCGACGCCGTCACCACCGTCACCGGCGTGCCGGCCAGCTCCCGCTCCATGACCTCCACGCCCTCCGGCGCGGCCAGCAGCACCACGGCGGTCACGTCGTCCGCGCCGCGCTTGATCAGCTCCTGGATCGCCGCGACCAGCGTGCCGCCGGTGGCGAGCATCGGGTCCAGCACGTACACCTGACGCCCGGAGAGGTCCTCCGGCATCCGGGTGGCGTACGTCGAGGCCTGAAGCGTCTCCTCGTTGCGGATCATGCCGAGGAAACCCACCTCGGCGGTCGGCAGCAGCCGGACCATGCCGTCCAGCATGCCGAGCCCGGCGCGCAGGATCGGCACCACCAGCGGACGCGGGTGGGAGAGCTTGACGCCCGTGGTCGGCTCCACCGGCGTCCGGATGTCGACCTGCTCGGTGCGCACGTCGCGCGTGGCCTCGTAGGCGAGCAGGGTGACCAGTTCGTCGGCGAGACGGCGGAAGGTCGCGGAGTCGGTGCGACGGTCGCGCAGAGTGGTGAGCTTGTGGGCGACCAGGGGGTGGTCGACGACGTGGAGACGCATGCCGTCAACATTAACCGGGCCCCGAGGGCCCGGCGTCCCCGCGGCACGGCAAGCACCCCGGCCCCCCGTCACTCGTTCGCTGGCGTCAAACCGCCCGACCGGGGGAAGGTGGGAAGGACGGACGGGAGTGATGAACCGATGCCTGACCAGGAACACCGAGACGATCCGTCGCCGCGCGAGGCACCCGCCCTCTCCCGGGGCAGGGCCGGCGCGCAGGACGAGACGGAGGCCGAGCGACGACGGCGCCGCGCCCGGTTCCTGCGCGAACTGGCCGAGGCCCGCGCGCTGCGCGACCGGGTCCAGCCACGCCGCGCCAAGGCCGCCCGGCTGCGGCACGCGATGCGCATGCGCACCTTCCGCTGGTAGCGCCGATCCCGTTCACCCCTCAACCACTCTTCCACCAGTGGGATTTCCCGTTCCGAGCGGCGTACGTCGACGGCGGTCCCGGCCGCGTACGATCCGCACGTGGCAGCGACAGCGGCAGCGCGTGCGCCGGTGGGTCCCTCCGGGGGCGCACTCGGCACACCGCGAGCGAAACCGCCGGACACAGGGAGCCGAAGACGTCCCCCGACGGCCGTGTTTCTGCCACGATTCCGAGTGGGCGGGGCCGGCGTCGCCGACTCCCGTCCGCAACCTCCGCCGGGGGGATTCCCAACCGGCACGCCTATGACCAGTGGGAGAGTCACGGTGTACTTCGCCGCACTGCTCGCGCGCACCGAAGACGGGTGGGAAGCGAGCGACACGGAGCTGGACGATGTGGAAACCCTGTCCGATCTTGCCGACCTGGCCCGGGAGGCCTCTCCGGACGACGACACGGTGCTCGTGCTGATCGAGCAGGAGGAGGGGTGGTTCGGCGTCGTCCGCGTGGACGGCGAGGAGGACCCCCGGGTCTACGTCTCCGACGCCGCCGCGGCGGCCCGCAGCAGCTACGGCGAGATCCTGCTCACCGACGAACTGCTCGGCCGCGCCCCCGGGGACGACGGAACCGACCTCGACGCCCTCGACCTCGACGGCACGGAGGACGGTGAACCCGACGCCGGGGACGCCGACGACGCGGACGTCGGCCCCGCGGCCGCCGGTTCCGCCGACGCCGTACCGCACGGGCCGGTCGGCGACGCGCGGGTCCTGGAGGACCTGGGCGTCACCGAGAAGGAGCTGCGTTCCCTGGCCGGGGACGCCGTCAACGAGATCGCCGACGCCCTCGGCGCCTCGGAAGTACTGGAGACCGTCCGCTGACCGTGCCGACCACCACCACGTCCGGACCGCCGGACCCGGTACGCGACCGCTGGCGGGCGGCGATGCGACTCGCCCTGGACGAGGCCGCGCTGGCCGTCCGGGGCGGGGACGTCCCCGTCGGCGCCGTCGTACTGGCCCCGGACGGCACCACCGTGCTGGCGGCCGCCCACAACGAGCGCGAGGCCGCCGGCGACCCCACGGCCCATGCGGAGGTCCTCGCCGTCCGGCGGGCCGCCGCGCGGCTCGGGGAGTGGCGGCTGACCGGCTGCACCCTGGTGGTGACGCTGGAGCCGTGCACGATGTGCGCGGGAGCCCTCCAGCAGTCCCGGGTCGAACGGATCGTCTACGGCGCCCGGGACGAGAAGGCGGGCGCGGTCGGCTCCCTCTGGGACCTCGTCCGCGACCGCCGGCTCAACCACCGGCCCGAAGTGATCGGCGGGGTGCTCGCCGAGGAGTGTTCCGGGCTGCTCACGGAGTTCTTCCGGAACCGCTGATGACCGATTTCGAACCACACCGCCCCTTGCTGTAAGGTCTCCCTCGGTAGCGTGTCCGAGCGGCCGAAGGAGCTCGCCTCGAAAGCGAGTGTGGCGCAAGTCACCGAGGGTTCAAATCCCTCCGCTACCGCCGGTGAAGGGCCCCGTCGTCAGACGGGGCCCTTCGTGCGATCATGGGCCCGCTCGACGCATGTGACACCGGTGCACATCAGTGACAGGGGAGGGCCGCGATGGCGGTGAACGCGAAGAAGGCCGTCATCTATGTGCTCGTGGTCTTCGTGCTGTACCTGATCATCACGGACCCCGAGACGGCCGGCGACTACGTCACGGTCGGGTTCGAGGGCATCTCCGACGCCGCGAAGGCCGTCGGGGACTTCATGACCTGGCTCGCCAACGGAGGCAAGTGATGATCCGCCACCTGGTGCTCTTCCGGCTGAACGAGGGCGTCGAGCGCGACGACCCGAGGGTCGTCAGGGGCGAGGAGGCCTTCCGTTCGCTGGAGGGCAGGATCCCGGAGATCCGCTTCTGGGAGTGCGCCTGGAACATCAGCGACCGCCCCATCGCCTATGACTTCGCCATCAACTCGGCGTTCGACGACGCGGACGCGCTGCGCCGGTACGTGGAGCACCCGGAGCACCAGGCGGGCGTGGGACTGTGGCGCGAGTTCGCCACGTGGGTGATCGCCGACTACGAGTTCTGACCCTCCGTCCGCCCGCGTCCCTCGCCCCTCGCCACGACGGCGGGGGGTTTTCCCGTGCCGCGGCCCGCGCCCGGCGCTCAACACGGAATATGCGGTGCTTGCGCACAGTGAGTCAGTCTTGTGATGCTATGACCGCTTTTGACGGATGAGTTGACGGACATGAGAGCGATGACGAGGTGGCGTTGACCGTGCCGGCCAGTACTGCGCCGCCCCAGGACGACGTGTCCCCCGACGCGGTCCAGACCCCCGCCAAACGGCGGGGTGCCGACACCCGGGCCCTGACCCAACTGCTCTTCGGTCAGCTCAAGGATCTCGAGCCCGGTACGCCGGAGCACACCCGCGTGCGGGCGGCGCTCATCGAGGCGAACCTCCCGCTCGTGCGCTACGCGGCCGCCCGCTTCCGCTCCCGCAACGAGCCGATGGAGGACGTCGTCCAGGTCGGCACCATCGGGCTCATCAACGCCATCGACCGCTTCGACCCGGAGCGGGGCGTGCAGTTCCCCACGTTCGCGATGCCGACGGTGGTCGGCGAGATCAAGCGCTACTTCCGCGACAACGTCCGCACCGTCCACGTCCCGCGCCGGCTGCACGAGCTGTGGGTTCAGGTCAACAGCGCGACGGAGGACCTCACGACCGCCTTCGGGCGGCTTCCCACGACCGCCGAGATCGCCGAACGCCTGCGCATCTCCGAGGAGGAGGTGCTGTCCTGCATCGAGGCCGGACGGTCGTACCACGCCACCTCCCTGGAGGCCGCGCAGGAGGGCGACGGGATGCCCGGCCTGCTGGACCGGCTCGGCTACGAGGACCCCGCCCTCGACGGCGTCGAGCACCGCGACCTCGTCCGGCACCTGCTGGTGCAGCTCCCCGAGCGGGAGCAGCGCATCCTGCTGCTGCGTTACTACAGCAACCTCACCCAGTCCCAGATCAGTGCGGAACTCGGTGTCTCGCAGATGCACGTGTCCCGTCTGCTGGCGCGCAGCTTCCAGCGGCTGCGGTCCGCAAACAGGATCGACGCGTAACCGGAACGAGCGAATCGCCCAGAACTGCCGTTACGCGTTCTTCCGAGCCGAAAGTCCGTCAGACCCCTTGTTTCCAGGGCCGATTCGTATCTTGGATGTCGACATGTCACTACAGCGCGTTGCCGACATGTGACATTCTGCGGGAAGCGCGTTTGCCGGAGCTTCGGCGCCGGTATTCAGGTGAAGGCTGCGTTCCTCAGATCGGGAGCGTCCGCCGCGACCGTCCCGCGACCCAAAGGGGGTGGCATGTCCGCAGAACAGGGCAGCTCGAAGGTGCTCACGCTCGCGGAGAGCGAAACAGCTCCCCATGCTCTCGACGCACTCGGCCCCATCGACCAAGGCCCGGCCACACCGGTTCCGGAGCTCCCGGACCAGGCGCGGCTCCCGGAGACGGCGGAACTGCCGGACACGGCGGCCCTCGACACCCGCACCCTGTCCCGCTCCCTGTTCCTGCGGCTCGCCGTGCTCGGCGAGGACAGCCCGGAGCGTGCCTACGTCCGGGACACGCTGATCGAGCTCAACCTCCCCCTGGTGCGCTACGCGGCGGCTCGGTTCCGCTCGCGCAACGAGCCGATGGAGGACATCGTCCAGGTCGGCACCATCGGGCTGATCAAGGCGATCGACCGTTTCGACTGCGAACGGGGCGTGGAGTTCCCGACGTTCGCGATGCCGACGGTGGTCGGCGAGATCAAGCGGTTCTTCCGCGACACGTCGTGGTCGGTGCGGGTGCCGCGCCGGCTCCAGGAGCTGCGCCTGGCGCTGACCAAGGCCGGCGACGAGCTCTCGCAGAAGCTGGACCGTTCCCCGACGGTCGCCGAACTCGCCGCCGTGCTGGGCGTGTCGGAGGAGGACGTGGTCGACGGGCTCGCCGTCGGCAACGCGTACACGGCGTCCTCGCTCGACTCCCCCGCCCCGGAGGACGACGGCGGCGAGGGCTCGCTCGCGGACCGCCTCGGCTACGAGGACACGGCCCTGGAGGGCGTGGAGTACCGGGAGTCGCTGAAGCCGCTGCTGGCCAAGCTGCCGCCCCGGGAGCGGCGGATCATCATGCTGCGCTTCTTCGCCAACATGACCCAGTCGCAGATCGGCGAGGAGGTCGGCATCTCCCAGATGCACGTCTCGCGGCTGCTCACGCGGACCCTCGCCCAGTTGCGCGAGGGCCTCATCTCGGACTGAGGCTCCGATCCCGCGGAGCGAGCGGCTCCGCGGGGTGGAATCGGATGCGTGGCCGCCGGGGCGCCCGTCTGGGGCGCAACGGCGGCCCGCCGCGTTTCTCCGGCCGCTCGCGCTACTTGAGCGCCAGCCAGGCCACCGCGGCGACGACCGCCACGGCGACGACGATGCCGATGATCAGGCCGATGCGGGGTCCGCCGCTGGTGGACGCGGTCTGCCGGCCCTGGGGGGCCTCGTCGACGAACGCGCGGAACATCTGGGTGCTGCCGGCGGGGTCGTGATTGCCCTGCGGGCCCTGGGTGTTAGCCATGTCACGAGACCCTAGCGAATCCCCGACGGGCGGCCCAAGCGGGGCGGGGCCGGACCGTGCGGAGGCCGCCGGCAGGTCGGGACGGAACGGGCACGACCCCTGCGACCTGCATGTTTACTGTCGCGATTACTTGCCTTTGCCAAGTTTTTGAGCCGTCCGGGCCCCTTTTGCTTGCCTGTAGCAACCATTGACTTTTACCGTTGCTTCGAGCAACGAAATGGGAGGTGCCATGGCCGGGACGGCGCAGTACGAGGAACTGGTCCGGCAGTTCAGCGCCTTCGGCGCCGTCAAGCGGGAGATGAACCGGATCATGCCGGCCGACTGCCCCAGCGGCTCCGCGTCCGTGCTGACGCTCCTCGGCCGCTACGGCGACCTGCGCATGAGCAGGGTCGCCGAGCTGCTCTCCGTCGACCTGTCCGTCACCAGCCGCCACGTCGCCCACCTGGCCGAGCGCGGCTGGATCGAGCGCTCCCCGGACCCCGCCGACAAACGGTCCCGCATCCTGCGCCTCACCCCCGCCGGGCGGATACGGCTCGACGAGCTGTTCCGGCGGACCACCCGGCTGCTCGCCGAGCGCCTGGGCGACTGGTCCGACGAAGAGGTCGGCCACCTCGCCCAGCTGATGGCCCGGCTCAGGGACAGCTTCGGCGAGTGCCGCACCGTGCCCAGGCCGGCGCCTCCCCCTCCCGAACAGACCACCCGTACACCCGCAAGCACATAAGAGAAGGACGCCCATGGCAACGACCACACCAGCCGGTGTGCGGGCTCATGCCAAGCACGGGGGAGGCTCCTCCGCAGACGCTCCGATGACCCACCGGCAGATCATGGAGGCACTGTCCGGGCTGCTGCTCGGCATGTTCGCCGCCATCCTGTCGTCGACCATCGTCACCAACGCGCTGCCCGAGATCGTGGGTGACCTCGGCGGCGGCCAGAGCGCCTACACCTGGGTCGTCACCGCCTCGCTGCTGACGATGACCGCCTCCACCCCGCTGTGGGGCAAGCTCGCCGACCTGTTCAGCAAGAAGGTCCTGGTCCAGATAGCCCTCTGCGTCTTCGTCCTCGGCTCCGTCGTGGCCGGACTGGCGCAGAACCCGGCGATGCTCATCAGCGCACGTGCCATCCAGGGCCTGGGCGCCGGCGGTCTGGCCGCCCTCGCCCAGATCATCATGGCCGCGATGATCTCCCCGCGGGAACGCGGCCGCTACTCCGGCTACCTCGGCGCCACCTTCGCCGTCGCCACCGTCGGCGGCCCGCTGCTCGGCGGGGTCATCACCGACACCAGCTGGCTCGGCTGGCGCTGGTGCCTGTACGTCGGTGTGCCCTTCGCGCTGATCGCGCTCCTCGTCCTGCAGAAGACGCTGCACCTCCCCCTGGTCAAGCGCCAGGTCAAGGTCGACTGGGCGGGCGCCTTCCTCGTCACCGCCGCCGTCTGCCTGCTGCTGGTCTGGGTCACCTTCGCCGACGACAAGTACGACTGGCTCTCCTGGCAGACCGGCGTCATGGTCGGCGGATCGATCGTCCTGACGCTGGTCTTCCTGTTCGTCGAGAGCAGGGCCGCCGAGCCGATCATCCCGCTGCGCCTGTTCCGCAACCGCACCATCACCCTGGCCTCGCTGGCCTCGCTGTTCGTCGGCATCGCGATGTTCGCCGGCACCGTCTACTTCAGCCAGTACTTCCAGCTGGCCCGGGACAAGTCCCCGACCATGTCGGGCGTCATGACGATCCCGATGATCGGCGGCATCTTCGTGTCGTCCACGGTCTCCGGCATCATCATCACCCGGACCGGCCGCTGGAAGACCTGGCTGCTGGCCGGCGGCGTGCTGCTCACGGCGGGCCTGGGCCTGCTCGGCACCATGCGCTACGACACCCCGTACTGGCACATCGCCCTCTTCATGGCGCTGCTGGGTCTCGGCGTCGGCATGATGATGCAGAACCTGGTGCTGTGCACGCAGAACCAGGTGTCCCCGGCCGACCTGGGCGCCGCCTCCTCCGTGGTGACCTTCTTCCGGTCCCTCGGCGGCGCGGTCGGCGTCTCCGTGCTCGGCTCGGTCATGTCGACCCGGATCAGCCACTACGCCCAGGACACCATCGGACAGCTCGGCCCGCAGGAGCGGGCGGCGGCCGCCGAGGCCTCCGGCAGCGGCGCGATCCCCGACATGGACCTGCTGCCCCCGCCCATCCGCACCTGGCTGGAGAGCGCCTACGGGCACGGCATCGCCGACATCTTCCTGTACGTCGCCCCGGTCGCCCTGCTCGCCTTCCTGGTGACCCTGTTCATCAAGGAGGTCCCGCTGCGGACCACCGGCGCGCTGGCCCAGGCCGCGGAGGAGAAGGCCGAAGCGGTGGCCCCGGCCCCCGGCGGCACCCCGGCCGCGTCCGCCGGGGAGGACACCACCGCTCCGGCACCGGCCACCGTCACCCTCGCGGAGGGATCCGCCCCGGGAGGCGTCCCGGTGCGCGGTGTGGTGCGCGGCGCCGACGGCGTGCCCGTGCCGCAGGCGGCCGTCACGCTGATCTCGCTCGGCGGACGTCAGCTGGGCCGCTCCGTGGCCCAGGCCGACGGCGGGTACGGGGTGGACGCGCCCGGGGCCGGGTCGTACGTCCTGATCGCCGCCGCCGACGGCCACCAGCCGCAGGCGTCCACGGTCGTGGTGGACGGCGAACCGCTCGTCCACGACATCCTGCTCAGCGGTACCGGCGGGCTGGCCGGAACGGTTCACTCCGCCGGCACCGGGGCACCGGTGCCGGGCGCCATGGTGATCGTCACCGATGTGCGCGGCGACCTGCTGGCCAGCGGGAGCACCGGTGAGCAGGGCGAGTTCTCCTTCGCGGAGCTGGTGCCCGGCACGGTGACCCTCGCGGTGAACGCCGACGGCCACCGGCCGCGCGCGCTGCCCGTGGAGGTCGGCGGCACCGGCGTGACCCGCGTCGAGGTCGGCCTGGAGGCCGGCGCCCGGCTGCGCGGCGTGGTCCGCGCCCCGCACGGGCCGCTGGCCGACGCCCGGGTCACCCTGGTCGACGCGGCGGGCAACGTGGTCGGCACGGCGACGACCGGCGCGGACGGCGCGTACGCCTTCGCCGACCTGGACAGCGGCGAGTACACCGTCATCGCCACGGGCTACCCGCCGGTCGCCACCGCGCTCACGGTCACCGGCGGCGGAACCGACGACCACGACATCGAGCTCGCCCACCCGGGCGACTGACCGAGAACCCCGGCCCGGGGCGGGCCGCGCGTCCTGTAGCGGAGACGCGCCCCGCCCCGGGCCGGTCCCACGACGGCCAAGTCCAGGAAAGATCCAGGGAGAGAACGGGATGCCACTGACCGCGACCATCCGCACCCGGGACGGGTGGGCCGTGTCGCACGCGGTCGTCACCCTCACCGACGGCACCGGGGCGCAGGTGCTGCGTGCCGGGGCGGACGCAGACGGCGCCGTACGGGACGCCACCGCGCTCACGCCGGGGGCGTACACCGTGATCGTCACCGCGGTCGGCTACGCGCCCGCCGCGGCCAGCGCCCTGGTCACCGCGAGCGGGCGGGCCGAGGTGGGGACGGTGACCCTGGCCCGGCAGGGCGGCACCGAGCTGCCGCCGCCGGGGCCGTGGACCGTGGACCCGGCGCACTCGAGCGTGGCCGCCGTCGCCCAGCACCTGGGCATCTCCAGCGTGCGGGGCCGGTTCACCGACTTCACCGCCCGGGTCGAGGTCGCGCCGGACGACATCACGAAGTCCCGGGTGGAGGCGGTGATCCGGGCCGCGTCGATCGACACCGGCAACGGCACCCGCGACACCCACCTGCGCTCCGCCGACTTCCTGGACGTCGAGCACCACCCCGAGATCACCTACCGGTCCACCGGCCTGACCGGGGCGGGCTCCGACCGCTGGACGGTCCACGGCGAGCTGTCCATGCGCGGGATCGTCCGCCCCGTCGACCTGGACCTGGCCTACCTCGGCACCGGCGCGGACCCCTGGGGCGGCACCCGGGCGGCCTTCCGCGCCACGGCCGAACTGCGGCGCGAGGACTTCGCGATGCACTACAACCAGGTCGTGCGGGCCGGCATCGCGGCCATCGGCACGACGCTGCGGGTGGAGCTGGACGTCCAGGCGGTGGAGGGCGAATCGCTCCCGGCCCTCTGAGGCCCCGTCAGGGCGCCTCGTGGGTGTCGACGATCCGGCGGGCGAGGTCGCGCAGCTTCACGTTCTCCCGCTGCGAGGCCCGTACCAGGCTGTCGAAGGCGCCGGCCGCGTCCATGTCCATGCGCTCCATGAGGATGCCGGTGGCCTGGCCGATCAGGTCCCGGGTGCGCATGGCCTCGGTGAGCTGATCGCGCACGGTGGCGGAGTCCAGGGCTATGCCCACGTGCGCGGTGAACAGCCGGCCCACCCGCCGCGCGGACTCGTCGAAGGCGCGCGGCTTGCGGGCGTACGCGGTGAGCACGGTCAGCCGGCGCCGGTCGGTGCGCAGCCGCAGCGAGAGCACGGAACGCAGGCCGAGACCGTACAGGTCGTCCGCGCCCTCGTCCCCCTCGCTGTCCTCGACCTCGGCCACCGGGGTGGTCCACAGACGGTGCCAGTACCGCTGTCTCCCCGGCTCGGGGCGGACGTCCTCGGCGGCACGCACCACCTCGTCGGTCCACGCGAGGGTCTGTCTGCGGTTGTCGCGCTCTATGACGGAGATGCCCGCGTGCTCGGCTCCCGGTACGAGGTCCACGGTGAGCCGGACCGCGGTGTCCAGGGTGCTGTCCGGGGTGGACGTCTCGTGCAGCCGGCATGCCGCGTCCGTCAGCGCTTCCGCCAGATCCGTACCGGGGAAACGGGGCAAATCAGAAAACCGGGACGCAGCCACCACGAACCTCTTCGGCGAGCACGACCGGACAGCCGTGCGCAGGAGAGCTCCGCAGCACATTCCCGACTGCGAGCACAGGACGGACAGAATTTTAGCCGCTTCCGGTGACACACTCCGACGTGGTGCAATGGGGGCGGGTCAGGAAGTGGCCTTGCCGGAATTCCGGACGCACGTCTGCCAGGTGACTGCCGTGACCTTCCTTCCCGAATCCTCCGGGGGACACCCCCCGGCCGCACCCATCCGGTTCCCGTTCCCACCCGAGGTCGACGTCTCCACCGCGGACCGGCTGCTGCCGCTGATCATGGACCGTGTACGGCCCCGCCCCGGCCGTCCGGCCGGGCTCCTGGTCCTCGACCTCACCGCGACGGAGTTCATGGACTCCCAGGGCGTCCGCCTCATCAACGAGGTGCACCGGCTGCTGCGCCCCCGGACCCCGGTGCACGTGGTGGCCCGTCCGGAGAGCCTGGCGAGCCGCGTGCTGGAACTGACCGGCGTGCGCCGCGACATCCCGGTCTACGACAACCTCCCCGAGGCGATGGCCGCCCAGGGCCTAGCCTGACGCCATGGCACCGAACATCGCGACGAACACCCGGGTCTCCCTCGACGAGTTGCTGGACTTCGTACGGCCCCGGCACCGGGCCGTCCTGCTGACCCGGCGGGCGGACGGCGGCCCCCAGGGCTCCCCGCTGACCTGCGGGGTCGACGACTCGGGACGGATCGTGATGTCCACGTACCCCGAACGCGCCAAGACGCGGAACGCCAAGAGGGACACCCGGGTGAGCCTGATCGTCCTGAGCGACGAGTGGAACGGGCCGTGGGTGCAGATCGACGGCACCGCCGAGGTGGTGGACGCGCCCGAGTCCGTGGAGCCGCTGGTGGAGTACTACCGGAACATCGCCGGTGAGCACCCCGACTGGGACGAGTACCGGGCGGCGATGATCAAGCAGGGCAAGTCGATCATCCGGGTCACTCCGGAGCGCTGGGGGCCGGTGGCGACCGGCGGGTTCCCCGCGCGGCTCGTCCAGACGGACTGAGGCGGGCCCGCTCAGTCCCGGGAGCGGGCCACCATCGCCTCGATGCCGGCCACCAGCAGGTCCAGGGCGAAGGCGAAGTCCCGCTCCATCATCTCCTCGACCGTGTCACCGCCGCGGGCCGCCATGATCCGCGTCGACTCCTCGAACACCCCGACGGGGTCCGGCGACCGCGTCACCGCGGTCATGGCGCGCTCGTGGTACTCGTCGGGGGTCAGGCCCGTCGCGGCGACCCGGGCGTGGAAGTGGCCCTCGATCGTGCCGTAGCCGTACACGAACTGGAAGACGGCCGCGATGGCCCCGGTCACCCCGCGCTCCGGCAGGCCGGTCCTGCTGATGACCCGCTGGATCACGCGGGAGAACCGCAGCGCGTTGGGCCCGATGTTGAGGAACCGTCCGGCCAGCGGCGACAGCCAGGAGTGGCGCACCAGCAGGGCGCGGTACTCACGGGCGAGGGCGCGCAGCTGGTCGCGCCAGTCCTCGTCGGCGGCCGGGTCGGGCAGCGTCAGCTCGCCGAAGGAGCGGTCCAGGGCCAGCTCCAGGAGGTCGTCCTTGGTGTCGACGTACCAGTAGACGGACATCGCCGTCACGTTCAGCTCGGCGGCGAGGCGGCGCATGGAGAACTTGGCCGGGCCCTCGGCGTCCAGCAACCGCACGGTGACCTCGGTGATCCGCTCCCGGTCCAGGCCCGACGGCTGTCCGCCGCCGCGCCCGCCGCGGCGGTCCGTGCCCTCCAGCCAGACACTGGTCCGCGGCGCACCGCCGGACCGCTGGGCTGCCCTCACCATGGCGCACCTTCCTCGACTCGCCGGCGCCGGTCAGCGCCGTCGCCCCCTCCGGGTTCCGGCCGTCCGGCTCTCAGGCCTTCTCCCGCGATTCTGCCCGGTCCGCCCGGCGCAGCAACGCCGCAGCGATCAGTCCGCCGAGCAGCACGGCCACCGCCCCCACCAGCAGGCTCGTCTCCAGCCCGGCGGAGAACGCGTCGGTGATCCGCACCCGTTCGCCGTCCGAGCCCGCCGCGGCCAGCGCCACCGGCAGCGAGGTCGCCGCCACCGGGACCAGCGCCGCGAACCGCGCGTTGAGCACCGCGCCCAGCACGGCCACCCCGAGCCCGGTGCCGAACTCGGCGAGGGTGCCGTTGATCCCGGCGCCGACGCCCGCCTTCTCGCGCGGGACGGAACTCATCACCGCGTGCGCCATCACCGGGCTGCCGATCGCCGTGCCCGTCCCGATCAGGACCAGGCCGAGCAGCGTACCGGCGTAGCCGTGCTCGGTGAGCGTGGCGATCGACACCAGTCCGCCCGCCATCAGGGTCATGCCGACGGCTATGGAGAGGGGGGTGCCCATCCTCGCCGCCCACCTGGTGCCCACGCCGGTGAAGTTGAGGGCGACGACGGTCATCGCCATGGGCGCGGTGCGCAGCCCCGCCTCCAGGGGGCCGTAGCCGAGGACGAACTGCAGGTACTGGGTGAGCAGGAACAGCGCGCCGCCCATGCCGAAGGTGATCAGCACCAGTCCGCCGACCGCGCCCGTGAACCGGCGGTTGCGGAAGAAGCCGAGGTCGAGCATCGGGTGGGGGACGCGGCTCTCCCAGAAGGCGAAGAGGCCGAGGACCAGGGCCGCCGTCGCCGCCGTCGCCACGACCCGGGGCGAGGTCCAGCCGTGTTCGGGGCCCGAGATGATCGCGTACACCAGGGATCCCATGCCGATGGTGGACAGGACCGCGCCGACCAGGTCGGGGCGGTCGCCCTGCCGGTTCTTCGACTCGGGGACGCAGGCGGTGACGGCGGCCAGCGCGAGGGCCACCACCGGCAGGTTGATCAGGAAGATCGCACCCCACCAGAAGTGGTTCAGCACGACGCCCCCGACCAGCGGACCGGCCGCGAACCCCAGCGAGTTGACGGCGCTCCAGATGCCGATCGCCTTGGGCTGCTCCTCGGGCGTGAAGATCTGCATCACCACGGCGAGGGTCGTCGTCAGCAGCAGCGCGCCGCCCACCCCCATGCCGGCCCGCGCGGCGATCAACTGACCGGACGACTGGGCCAGTCCGGCCACCAGCGACCCCGCGCCGAACAGGACCAGGCCCACGATCAGCATCTTCTTGCGGCCGTAGCGGTCGGCGGCGTTGCCCGCGCTGAGCAGCAGACCCGACTGCACCAGGGAGTAGGCGTTGATCATCCACTGGATGTCGGCGGTCGACGCGTCCAGTTCACGGGTGAGCGAGGGGATGGCCACGTTCAGGACGGTGTTGTCCAGCAGCACGGTGAGCTGGGCGAGGCAGATGACACCGAGGATCAGCCAGCGCCGGGCGTGCCCCGGCGGCGTGGGGACCGCCTGGCCGGCGGACCGGCCGGGGGCGTGCTCCGGGGAGGACGTCGTCATGCTGTACACCGTAGAACAGTTCCCATACGGTGTACAGCTCGACGGGTGTCCGTCAGTCGCCGGCCCGCTTCCTCGTGAGGTCGTGGAAGGTCGCCGTGCCGGCTGTCACCTCCTCGAAGGTCTCCTCCACCCAGGCCGTGATCTCCGCGGAGGTGCCGGAGTCACGACCGCCGCCGCCCATGCCGCCACCGGCGACGAAGTAGTGGATCCTTCCGTCCGCCACGTACTCCTTGAACCGGTCCAGGGTCGGTGAGGGGTCGGTGCCGTTGAAGCCGCCGATCGCCATGACGGGCGCTCCGGTGGCGAGCTGGTAACCGGCGGCGTTCTGGGCGCCGACGGCCGCGGCGGCCCAGGTGTAGTCGCCGGCGTCCGTCTCCAGCAGTTCCTTCGCCTCCGCGCCGACGTCCGCACCGCCGAGGAGGCCGCCCATGCCGCCGGCACCGGGCATCGCGCCGGCTTCGGCGCTGCCGCCGGGGGCGTTCTGCTGGTTCCGGCCGGTGGGCGGGCCGTTCCTTCCGCCCTGGCTGTTCTGTCCGCCGTCCCGGCCCGTCGGGCCGCCGCCGGGGAAGCCGCCGGCGCCGCCGGCGCCGTCCGTGAACCCGCCGGGCGGTGTCTGCCCCTGCTCATTCCGGCCCCCGCCGGGAAACCCACCGCCCCAGCCGGGACCGCCACCGCCTCCGGGCCGCCCCCCGCCGCCCATGCCCGCCCCCGCCGGACCGGCCGTGACGATCGAACCGGAGTGCCCCTGCTGGACGGTGCTCAGCGTGTACGCCGTCGGGCCGGCCAGCGCCGTCACCAGGGCGAGGCCCGCCGCGCCGAGCGCCACCCGGCGCCCCACCCGGCCCGCGAGGGCGAGGCCGAGCGCGGCGGCCGACCCGCCCACCAGGACCGTCCACTTCAGCCAGGGCAGGTAGTCGGGCGTGCGGTCGAGCAGGACGTACCCCCAGGCCGCCGTCGCCGTGCCGGCCGCCGCCAGGGTGAGCGACACCCACGGCTCCCGCCGCCTCTCCCACAGGGCCACCGTGCCCATGCCGGTCACGGCCGCGAGAGGAGGGGCGAGGGCCACCGTGTAGTACTCGTGGAAGATGCCGGCCATGCAGCTGAAGACGGCCGTGGTCGTCAGCAGCGAGCCGCCCCACACCAGGAACGACGCCCGGGCGAGGTCGGTCCGTGCGGCCCTCCTGGTGAGGACCAGCCCCCCGGCGAGCAGGATCAGCGCGGCGGGCAGCAGCCAGGAGATCTGGCCGCCGACCTCGGCGCCGAACATCCGGTCCCAGCCGCTCTCTCCCCACTGGCCACCGCCGCCGCCCATACCGCCGCCACCGCCGCCGACGCTGCCCGTCTCGTCGCCGTTGAGCCGGCCGAGGCCGTTGTAGCCGAAGGTCAGCTCCAGGAAGCTGTTGTTCTGCGAGCCGCCGATGTACGGGCGCGAGGACGCCGGCCACAGTTCGACGACCGCCACCCACCAGCCGCCGGAGACGACCAGCGCGGCGGTCGCCAGGGCGAGCTGCGTCAGCCTCTTCCGCATCCGCACCGGTGCGCAGGCGCCGTGGACGAGCGCCAAGGCGGGCAGGACGAGGAAGGCCTGGAGGGTCTTGGTGAGGAACGCGAAGCCGATCGCGACGCCGGCCCACACCAGCCACTTGGTACGGCCGTCCTCGACGGCCCGCAGGACGAGGTAACAGGCGACGGACGACAGCAGCGCCAGCATCGCGTCGGGGTTGTTGAACCGGAACATCAGCGCCGCGACCGGGGTGAGCGCGAGGACCGCGCCCGCGATCAGACCGGCCACCGCGCCGAAACGGCGTCGGACGGAGGCGTGCACGACGGCGACCGTGCCGACGCCCATGAGCACCTCGGGCACGAGGATCGCCCAGGAGTTCAGGCCGAAGATCCGCACCGACAGCTCCATCGGCCACAGGGAGGCCGGGGGCTTGTCGACGGTGATGGCGTTCGCCGCGTCCAGGGAGCCGAAGAAGAACGCCTTCCAGGACTCGCTGCCCGCCTGCACGGCCGCCGAGTAGAAGGAGTTGGCATAGCCGGAGGCGCTCAGGCCGTGGAGGTAGAGCACGCCGGTCACCAGCAGCAGGGCGAGCAGGGCGGGGCGCGCCCAGCGCGGGTCCCGCGGGGCGGTGGGCGTCGCGGGGCCGGGTGACGCGGGCCCGGTCGGGGGGCCCGGGAGGGGCGGGTCGGCCGGGGGGTGCGTCCGGTCGTGCCGGGTGGTCATCGGTCGTCCCTCGGGTCGTGGTCGGCGGGGGCGGTCCGGGCGGCGGGGGCGGAACCGGCGCGAGGCGGGGCCGCAGGGGCCGGGACGGTGGGGGCCGGGGCTCCGTCCGGGAACACCCACGCCCGGAACAGCAGGAACCGCAGCACGGTGGCCGCGAGGTTCGCGGCGACGAGCACCGCGAGTTCGGTGGAGTGGGCGGGGTCGCTGCTCGCCGTGTTCAGCGCGGCGAGCGAGCCGCTGGTCAGCGCGAGACCGATACCGAAGACGACCAGCCCCTGCGCCTGGTGGCGTACCGCCCCGGCGCGCCCGCGCACCCCGAAGGTGAGCCGCCGGTTGGCGGCGGTGTTGGCGACCGCCGAGACCAGCAGGGCGAGCCCGTTGGCGGTCTGGGAGCCGGTGAAGGCGCGGAAGCCGCTGTAGAGCAGCAGGTAGAAGAGGGTGGACAGGGCGCCCACGACGCAGAAGCCGAGCAACTGGCGGGCGAGGCCCTGCGGTACGTCCTCGATGTCCCGGTCGCGGGGGTCGTCGCCGAACGGCCGGGCGAGCCGGTCCAGCGGCAGCGACCCGGTGGCCAGGGCCCTGCCGACGCGCCAGACGCCCTTGAGGTCGTCGGTCGCCGTCCGCACGATGTGCACGCTGGACCCGGGGTCGTCGACCCAGTCGACCGGCACCTCGTGGATCCGCAGCCCGGCGCGTTCGGCGAGCACCAGCAGTTCGGTGTCGAAGAACCAGCCGCCGTCCTCCACCAGCGGCAGCAGCACCCGGGCCACGTCGCGGCGGATCGCCTTGAACCCGCACTGCGCGTCGGAGAAGCGCGCCCGCAGCGAGCCGCGCAGGATCAGGTTGTAGGCGCGGCTGATGAACTCCCGCTTGGCACCGCGCACCACCCGCGCGCCGCGGTTCAGCCGGGAGCCGATGGCGAGGTCGGAGTGGCCCGAGATCAGCGGAGCGACCAGCGGCAGCAGGGCGTTGAGGTCGGTGGAGAGGTCGACGTCCATGTAGGCGAGGACGGGGGCGTCGGAGGCCGCCCAGACCGTCCGCAGCGCCCGGCCGCGGCCCTTCTGCTCCAGGCGGACGGCCCGGACCTCCGCGGTCCGCTCCGCCAGTTCGCCGGCCACGTGCGGGGTGCCGTCCGTGGAGGCGTTGTCGGCGATGGTGATGCGGAAGGCGTAGGGGAAGGTGCGGCGGAGGTGCTCGTGCAGTCGGCGGACGCACGGCCCGAGGTCCTTCTCCTCGTTGTGGACGGGGATCACGACGTCCAGGACCGGCGTGCCGGCTCCGGCGGCCGGGAGGTGCTCCCGCGCCGGCAGGGTGCCGGGAGAGGATTCGGTTCGCATGGCACCGACCCTGGTCAACTGCCCTGTCGTGCCCGTGTGGTGAGGCTGTGGCGTGGCTGTGAGTCCGGCGCCGGCCGCGTGCCCACCGCGGGCAGGTGAAGGCTGAACACGGTCCGTCCGGGCGCGCTGTCGACGGTCACGGCTCCGCCGTGCGCGGCCGCGACGGCCTGCACGATGGCCAGGCCCAGGCCCGTCGATCCGGTGGACCGGGTGCGCGCCGAGTCGCCGCGCGCGAACCGCTCGAAGACGTGGGGGAGCAGGGCGGGCGGGACGCCGGGGCCGTCGTCCTCGATGTCCACGCGCAGCCGGGGACCGCTGCGGCGCACCCGTGCGGTGACGGTGGTGCCCGGCGGGGTGTGGCTGCGGGCGTTGCCGAGCAGGTTGACGAGGACCTGCTGGAGCCGGGCCGCGTCGCCGGTCACCGTGGCGGGGTCGTCGGGCAGTTCGAGACGCCAGACGTGGTCCTGGCCGGCGGCGCGGGCGTCGCTGACGGAGTCCACGACGAGCGGTACGAGGTCGGTCGGCTCGAACCGCAGGGGACGGCCGGCGTCCAGCCGGGCGAGCAGCAGCAGGTCCTCGACCAGCAGGGACATCCGGCCCGCCTCCGACTCGATCCGCCCGAGGGCGTGTCGGGTGTCGGGGCCGACCTCCTCCCGGCCGCGGCGGGTGAGTTCGGCGTACCCGCGGATGGAGGCGAGCGGCGTGCGCAGTTCGTGGCCGGCGTCCGCGACGAACTGCCGTACCCGCGTCTCGCTCTCCTGGCGTGCGTGCAGGGCGCCGTGGACGTGGTCGAGCATCCGGTTCAGGGCGGCGCCGACCCGGCCGACCTCGGTGTGCGGGTCGCACTCGGACGGCGGGACGCGCTCCTCCAGGGTGACCTCACCCCGGTGCAGGGGGAGTTCCGCGACGCGGGTGGCGGTGGCGGCGACCCTGCGCAGCGGGCGGGTGGCGACGCCGACGATGACGGCTCCGGCGAGGGAGGCCGCGACGAGACCGGCGGCGGTGACGCTGATCTCCACGAGGACCAGGGTGTTGATCGTGCTGTCCACGCCGTCCGTGGGGAGGGCCACGTAGAAGGCGCCGTTCGGGCCGGCCTGGTGGGCGACGCGGTAGCTGCCCAGTCCGGGGACGTCCACGGTGTGCTCGTCGTGGTCGCGCGGGACGGTACCGAGGGCCGCCAGCTGGGCGTCGGTGAGGTCACCGGCCTCGGGCGCGGTGAACCCGTTCACGACCTTCTTGTTGCTCACCACGCCCTCGGTCACCCGGCCGTCCTCGACCGTCGCGCCGATGACGCCGAAGCCCTGCGGGCCCTTGGTGACGAAGGCGAGGGGGCCGTCCTGACGCAGCGGCTCGGGGAGCGGCCGGCCGCCGGCCGGGCCGCCCGCCGCCCGCATCGCCACCTCGCGCACCTGGCCGTCCAGCTGCTCGTACAGATGGGACCGCAGGGCCAGTGTCGTCACCGTGCCGATCACCGCGCACACCACCGCGATCAGGGCCACGGACGCGACGACGAGCCGCGTCCGCAGGGTCCGCGGGCGCGGTCGTCGTCGCGCGTTCACGACACCGCGGGCTTGATCAGGTATCCGGCGCCGCGGCGGGTGTGGATCATCGGCTCCCGGCCGGCGTCGATCTTCCGGCGCAGGTACGAGATGTACAGCTCGACGACGTTCGCCTGGCCGCCGAAGTCGTACGACCAGACCCGGTCGAGGATCTGGGCCTTGCTGAGCACGCGCCGCGGGTTGCGCATGAGGAAGCGCAGCAGTTCGAACTCGGTGGCGGTGAGGTGGATGCCCTGGCCGCCCCGGGTGACCTCGTGGCTGTCCTCGTCGAGGGTGAGGTCGCCGACCACCAGCACGGACTCGGGGCGGCGGTCGGCGGCGCCGGAGCGGCGGATCAGTCCGCGCAGCCGGGCGACGACCTCCTCCAGGCTGAACGGCTTGGTGACGTAGTCGTCGCCACCGGCCGTCAGTCCGGCGATACGGTCCTCGACGGCGTCCTTGGCGGTCAGGAACAGCACGGGCACGTCGGGCAGGTCGCGGCGCAGCCGCCCGAGGACGGCCAGCCCGCCCATGTCCGGCAGCATCATGTCCAGGACGACGGCGTCGGGCCGGAACTCACGGGCGGCGCGCAGGGCGCCCTGGCCGTCCCCGGCGCTGCGGATCTGCCAGCCCTCGTAGCGCAGGGCCATGGACAGCAGCTCGGTGATCGACTGCTCGTCGTCCACCACCAGCACGCGGACGGGGCTCCCGTCCGGCCTGAGCAGTTCGGTGCGCCCCCGGGGCGAGATCGTGGTCATAGCGCACACGATGTGCGGCACCTCTGAGAGCACTCTTTTCCCCACCTGTGTTTTCCCTGAGAAACCCACAGCCCGGCGCGCGGCCCCCGCCCTCACCCGCCCGGCAGCCCGAAGAGCCGCGCCGCGTTGTCGTGGCACACCCCCCGCAGCCACGCCTCCCCCAGCCCCAGCCGCTCCAGCGCGTGCAGCTGGTGGACGTAGGCGTAGGGGATGTTGGGGAAGTCCGTCCCCAGCAGGACCCGGTCCCCGAGCCCGCCCAGCCGGGACAGCGCCCGCCGCGGGAACGGCGCCATGCGCTCGCTGAAGTCGGTGAACGCCATCGTGGTGTCCAGCCGCACCTCCGTGTACCGCTCGGCGAGGTCCAGGAAGTCCTCGTACTCGGGCATCCCGAGGTGTGCCACCACCAGCCGCAGCCGCGGATGCCGGGCCAGCACCCGGGCGACCGGCCCGGGGCCGGTGTGCCTGCCGGGCGCGGGACCGGACCCGCAGTGGATCACCACCGGCACGCCCGCCTCGGCGAGCAGGCCCCAGGCCGCGTCGAGCATCTCGTCGGCCGGGTCGTACGCGCCCACCTGCACGTGCGCCTTGAAGACGCGCGCGCCCGCCTCCACCGCCTCCGCCACGTAGTCGGCGACGTCCGGCTCGGGGAACAGTGTCGAGGTGTGCAGGCAGTCGGGCGTGCGCCGGGCGAAACCGGCCGCCCACTCGTTCAGCCAGCGCGCCATGCCCGGCTTGTGCGGGTAGAGCATCGCGGTGAACGCCCGCACGCCGAACGCCCGCAGCAGCGCGGCCCGCTCGCCCTCCTCCTCCCGGTAGGTGATCGGCCACTCGACCCCGCCGGTCAGCGGCCCCAGCGCGTCGAAGTGGGCCCACACCTTGCGCAGCACCCGCTCCGGCATGAAGTGCGTGTGCACGTCGACGAGTCCGGGCAGCCCGAGCCCTTCCCAGAAACGCCGCACGTCGCCGGCTTCGGCACGGGTCACGAGGTGATCGCTCATGCCGCCACGATCACCCGTGGCCGCGCCCCGGGTCCAGGGGCGGGGTCAGAACAGCCCGTCCTGCTCGGCCGGCCTCTCCTTCAGCGGCCCGACGGGCACCGCGCTCTCCCTCCCGGTGACCGGGACCAGCCCCCACCCGGCCAGCAGCCGGGTGTCCAGCACCACCACCCCGCTGTCCGTCAGCAGGTGCAGATCGGGACCGGCGGCGGCCACCAGCTCGCCGCTCACCGCGCCCCCGGGGACCAGTTCGCGCACCTGCCCCACCGCGGCCGGCACCCCCGTCAGCCCGAACACTCCGACGTGATCGACGGGTTCGAACGGTGCGGGGGTGAGCGACTCCGGCCAGCCGCCGAGGGCGCGGGCCCGCGCGTGCAGTGAGGCGATCTCCACCGCCCGCTCCGCGGCCGTCGCCGGGAGCGCCGCCCTCGCCGCCCGCTTGTCGGCGTAGGGAATCCGGTCGGGCACCCGGAGCGCGGCACGCAGCAGCTCCTCGGTGCGCCGCGCCGCCATCAGCGGCCCGCTGCCCAGCCAGGTGAAGCAGACCGCCCCCTGCTCCAGCAGCCGCGCCCGCCCCCGCCGCACCGCGGTGATCCCGACCTTGGCCGTCCCGGGCCCGAACCACGCCAGGTACACGCGGTAGGGCCGCGGATCGTCCGCGAGGGTGTCGGCGGCCACCGAGTGCGCCCGGTCCAGCCGGGCACACACCTCGCAGCGCGCTCCCGTACCGCGCCCGGGGACCTCCGCGGCGAGCGGACACGCGTGCCCCCGTGCCCCCACGCAGGTCCGCGCGCTCCCTTCCGCGACCCCGAAGGCCACCCGTTTCCCCCAGGTCAGCGGCGAGCGCCGGCCACCGTCCCACATCAGCACGGGACCGTCCGCCGGCCACCGCAGCCCCGCGCACCTCCATGCCTGTGCCATCCCCGCCGAGACTAGGCGGCACCACTGACAACGCCTCCGCCCGGCGGCCCGGTACCGCCCGCCGAGGTGCCGGTCACGAGCGGCGGTGCCAACCTGGTCTGAGGTATCGCACCGCTCGGGGACGTCCGGAAGGCCGAGAACATGGCGAGCAATGTCAGCGGTACGCGCCACCACGCGACCGGGAGGCAGGCGGAGAGCCCTTGGGCGACGAGCTGGACCGTCGCCGCGGCGGTCCTCATGACCTTCGGCGGCATCATGGCGATCTTCCAGGGCATCGCCGCCATCGCGAAGGACGACGTCTTCGTCGCCACGCCGAACTTCACCTACGAGTTCAGCCTGACCGGCTGGGGCTGGGTCCACCTCGTCCTCGGCGCGCTGGTGACCGCCGCCGGCATCGCCCTGTTCCAGGGGTCCACCTGGGCCAGGGTCGTGGGCGTGGCCCTGGCCGGGCTCAGCATGATCGCCAACTTCGTGTGGCTGCCGTACTTCCCGGTGTGGTCGATCGTCCTCATCATCATCGACGGCTTCATCATCTGGGCGCTGTGCGCACCCCGCCGCGAGAGCCGGGTGTAGGGCGCGCGTCCACGGTCTGGGGCGCCCTGTGGCCCTGGCTGGTCCAGGTGGCCGGGGTGACGGTGATGGTCGCCGCCTACTTCCTCCTGCCCCTCGACCGGCTGGGACCGCACCGCCCGACCCTGAGCTGGCTGCTCTTCGGCGGGGCGCTGACGCTGATCGCGCTCCTGCTGCTGCGGCAGGTGGTGCGGGTGCTGCTGTCCGTCCCCGGCGTCCGGCCGGGGATGGTCATCCCACCGCTGATGTGCCTGTCCATCCTGGTCTTCGCCACCACCTACCTGGCGCTGGCCCAGAGCCCCGGCGAGCTCGACGGTCTCGCCACCCGCCTGGACGCCCTCTACTTCACGCTGGTCACCCTCGCCACCATCGGCTACGGCGACATCACCCCGCGCGGACAGACCGCGCGGCTGGTCGCCGTGCTGCAGATCGTCTACACGTTCGTCTTCCTCACCGCGGCGGCCACCAGCCTGACCCGCTACCTCCGTGAAACCCTCCGCCACCGCGAGCACCCGCGCCGGCCGGAGTGATCCGATCCGCCACATCGCGCCATTATGTGAGCTACGTCACACTGGTATCAGAGGGTTCACTCCCCCGGGCCCCTGGACGGACGCCGGCCGGACCGCCGTTCCGTCCGCCCGAGACCATCCGGTTCCGCAATCCTTCCGAGGGGTGTCCGCTCATGGGCGGCATCGACGCAACTGCTCTCGACAGCCTGCGCACGGCCTTGCGAGGACGTGTCGTCACACCGCAGGACGCGGAGTACGACGAGACACGCAGCATCTACAACGCCATGATCGACCGGCGTCCGGCCGCCCTCGCCCAGTGCACGGGCACGGCGGACGTGCGCACCACCCTCGCCTTCGCCCAGGAGACGGGCGCCGACCTGGCCGTCCGCGGCGGCGGACACAGCGGGCCGGGCCTGTGCCTGATCGACGGCGGGCTCACCCTCGACCTGTCCCCGATGCGCTGGGTCCGGGTCGACCCGGAGACCGGGACCGTGCGGGTGGGCGGCGGGAGCCTGCTCGGTGACCTGGACCATGAGGCCCACTCCTTCGGCCTGGGCATACCGAGCGGGATCAACTCGACCACGGGCGTCGGCGGCCTCACCCTGGGCGGCGGCCACGGCCACCTCACCCGCAAGTACGGGCTGACGGTCGACAGCCTGATCGGCGCGGACGTCGTCCTGGCCGACGGCCAGGTCGTCGCCGCCTCGGAGAAGGAGCACCCGGACCTGCTGTGGGCGCTGCGCGGCGGCGGGGGCAACTTCGGGGTGGTCACGTCGTTCACCTTCCGGCCGCACCCGGTGGACACGGTCGGGGTGGCGGCGACCGTGTGGCCGGTCGAGCGCACGCCGGAGGTGCTGCGCTGGTACCGGGAGTTCCTGCCGGCCGCGCCGGAGGACCTCAACGGGTTCTTCGCGCTGATGACCGTCCCGCCGGGGCCGCCCTTCCCGGAACCGATCCACGGCCAGAAGATGTGCGCCGTGATCTGGTGCTACACGGGCGACACGGAGGACGGCCGCCTGGAGGAGACACTGTCCGTGGTCAACGAACCGGCCCCGCCGGCCTTCCACTTCGCCACGCCGATGCCCTACCCCGCCCTGCAGACCATGTTCGACGAGATCGTCCCCCGGGGACTCCAGTGGTACTGGCGGGGCGACTTCTTCGACGGCATCCCCGACGACGCCGTCGCCGTGCACGAGCGGTACGGCCACGCCCTCCCCACCGCCCTGTCGACGATGCACCTGTACCCGGTGGACGGCGCGGCCCACCGGGTCGCCCCCGGCGAGACGGCCTGGGCCTACCGGGACGCCGTGTGGTCCGGTGTCATCGCCGGCATCGACCCGGACCCGGCCAACGCCGACGCGGTCCGGCAGTGGTGCGTCGACTACTGGACCGACCTCCACCCGCACTCCATGGGCGGCTCGTACGTCAACTTCCTCGGCGAGTGGGAGGGCACCGAACGCGTCCGCTCCACCTACCGCGACAACTACGACCGCCTGGCCGCCGTGAAGCGCGCGTACGACCCGCACAACTTCTTCCACGCCAACCAGAACATCACCCCGTCCGCGGCGTGATCGTCACTGCCCCCACGCCAGAGGCCCCGTGGATCACTCCACGGGGCCTCTGCTCTGTGTGCACTCGGCAGGATTCGAACCTGCAACCTTCTGATCCGTAGTCAGATGCTCTATCCGTTAAGCTACGAGTGCTTGTCTCTTCATTTGTCTCGCCGCTCCCGGCCCTTGCGGCCCGCTCGCGGCGACAGGAAGAACATTACATGACTGCCGCCGCCATGTGAAATCCATTGGCCCTACCCCTTGTGACCTGCACGAACACCCGATCCGGGGGCCGACACGACGAAGCCCCGGCCGCAGGGGCCGGGGCTTCGTGACGGGGCGGAGGCGGAGGGATTTGAACCCTCGATGGGCTTTAAGACCCAAACCGCATTAGCAGTGCGGCGCCATAGACCGGACTAGGCGACGCCTCCTCACACATGACCTTCCGCGCGTGAGCGCGTGCGGGTCGGTGCGTGCCGATGATGACACAACCGCGTGCGGTGTCACCAATCGGTGCCCACGGTACTAGGCGGGAAGCCCGCAGGGCAAAGCACTTCCGGTCACCGGTCCGGCGTGGCGCCACCCACCGCACGGCCACCCGTTCGTCAGGCCGTGTCCCCCTCGCCGCTCGGGCCGGGTCACGGGGGCGGCGGCCGGCTCACTGTCACCGTGCGCGACGCGGGGCGGCGGGGCGGACGGCGGCGCGCGGCCGTGCGCACGAATGTGCGGGCACCCGCCGGGACCGGCTCGGCCCCCCTGTGCCCCGGCCAGGGGCGGCGAGCCGGGGCACAGGGGGTGTGAAGGTCGCGCGAAGGTCCGGGGCGCGTCGGTGCAGGCAGACACCGGTCCGAGAAGCACCGGGCGTCACGGCGTCGTCACTTCCTGATGCGATGTACGTCCCATCCGGCGTCGCGAGCGCAACCCCAGCCCTTAGACTCCCTCGCGTGACACGTTGCGGGCAGGTTGGCAAGATGGCCCGAGCGGTCGGCACGTCGCGGTAACAGGGAGGAAGCGGTCTCGTGAGCAGCAGGCCATCCCGAGGCGCTGCTCGCCTCGCAGCCATACTGGACGCGCTTCCCGACGCGCTGGTGCTGGTCAACGCCAACGGGACCGTCGTCAACGCCAACACCATCGCCCTGGAGGCCTTCGAGACCCCGGGCACGGCGCTGGTGGGGCGGGGGCTGCTGGATCTGCTGCCGCAGTTCGACAGCAAGCTCATCCCGGGATCCATGCGGCGGCCCGACCACATCGACCCCCGCGCGCGGACGAAGCCGACCCGGATGACCGCCCGGCGCACCGACGGCAGCGAGTTCCCCGTCGAGGTCACCAGCGCGAACCTGGACACCGGCCAGCAGGCCTACGACAGCTACGGCTACGCCGGCGACGAGCTGCTGATGCTCGTCGTCCGCGACCTCTCCGGCACCGTCGACACCGAGGCCGAGCTCGCGCGTTCGCAGCGGCAGACCGAGATGATCCTGCGCGCCGCCTCCGAGGGCGTCGTCGGCACCGACACCGACGGGCGGATCGTCCTCGTCAACCCGGCCGCCGCCCAGATACTCGGCTACCGGGCCGGCGAACTCGGCGGACGCGAACTGCACACCCTCGTCCTGCACTCGCGCGCCGACGGCTCCCCCTTCCCGTACGACGAGTCCCCGCTCGCCGACACCCTGCGCTCCGGGCGCAAGCACCGGGTGCGCGGGCAGGTGCTGTACTCCAAGAGCGGCGACAAGCTGCCGGTCGACCTGACGACCGCTCCGGTACGCGACGGCGACCAGCTCGTCGGCGCCGTGATGACCTTCCTCGACCGCCGCCCCTACGACGCGCTCGTGCGGGAGAAGGAGGCCGCCGAGCGGGAGCACGCCGAGGAGCTGGAGCGGCTCGCCGAGGAGCACGGCTCGGAGCTCACCGCCCTGCGCCAGGGCCACATCAGCGAACTGGAGCGGATCGGCGAGAAGCACGCCGAGGAACTCGCCGCGAACGAGGAGCGCTACGCGGCCCTCGGCGAGCGGGAGAAGGACCGGTACGAGGCCCTCGCCGCCCGGCACGAACAGCTGCTCACCCTGCTCGGCCGGTCCCTGCGCGGTCCGCTGGACGAACTGCGCCGCGAGCTGTCCGCGCTGGCCGCCGACGACGCCGGACAGCTGTGGCCGGAGGCCAACCAGGTGCTCCACCACCTGTCGGCCGGCTACGCCCGCATCACCACCCTCATCGACAACGTGCTCGGCTACCAGCGGCTCGACGTCGGTGCCGAGCAGGTCGCCCGGACGAAGGTGATGCTCGACGCCGTCGTCGCCGCCGGGGTCGACGGGGCCGTGGAACTGATCGGCCCGGGGCGGGTGCAGTTCGCCGTGCACGCGCCGCCCATCGAGGCGGAGGTGGACCCGCGGCTGCTCGCCACGGCCCTCGCGCACCTGGTCGCGGACGTCGCCGGCGTCGACGCGACCGGCAACACGCCCCTGTCGGCGGGCGGTTACCTGGACAACACCGTGGTCGTCGCGGCGGCGCAGCGCGGCGAGGTGGTACGCATCGAGGTGCGCGGGCCGTACGGCGGCGGCGACCCGGTGCACGAACCGATCGTGCGCGGCATCGTCCGGGCGCACGGCGGTGTGCTGCAGACGCACGAGGTGCCGGGGATGAGCGGCAGCGCCTTCGTCCTGGAGGTGCCGATCGGCGGCGGGGCGGGGGCCGTCGCGGCCGCCCCGGCCCCCATACCGGCCGAGGCTCCGGTGCCGGGCGAGGCTCCGGTGCCGGGCGAGGCTCAGGTGCCGGCCGTGGAGGCCGGGGGCGGACGGCGCCGGGCACGGCGTTCCTCCGTGGACGCCTTCCTGGACGGCGAGGTGCCCGGCGCGGACGACGGCGCGGACGCGGGGACGGAACCCACCGGGCAGGAACCCGCCGGGACGCCACCCACCGGCCGGCGCAGGCGCCGCGCGGCGGCCGAGCAGCCCGCGCAGGCACAGCTTCCGGCCCCGGCGTCCGGTGAGGGCGCGGTGGCGTCCGGCGGTACCGGGCGACGGCGCGGCCGGCCCGCCGAGGACGCGTCGGCCTCCGCCCCGCTCGAACTCGCCGGTGGCGGGGTCTCCGAGGGGGCCGTGGTCACCGCCGCCGAGCACGCGGCGGGCGCCGCCGCCTCGAACACCGGACTGGGCGGGACCGTACCGCCGCAGGGTGTTCCCGCACCCGCCGGCCGGCGGGCCGGGCAGGGGGCCGGTGAGCAGCAGGCGCTGCCGCCCGCCCTGCCCGCGCCGGCCACCGGCCGGAACGGGGCGGCCGGGCCACCCCAGTCGGCCGAGGTGGCCGTGCATGTCCCGGCCCAGGCGTCGGGGCAGACGGAGCAGCAGCCGACGGGACGCCGCCGGCGGGCGCTGGCCGCCGCCACCGAGCGGGCCGCGGCGCAGGAAGCCGCGCCCCGCACGGTGTTCGCGCTGCCGCCCGCCGAGGCGGACCAGGGAGAACAGGCGGGACAGGCCGAGGTCGTCGGGCAGCCGGTACCGGCGGGCGCGCACGGATCCGCCGCGCCCGCCGCACATGGTGGTGCTCCGGCCGGCGACGGCCGCCATGACGCCGTACCGCACGACCAGGCCGACGACCACACCCCGCCGCAGCCGCATCCCACCAGCGCGCCCACCGGCCGCCGCCGGCGGGCCGTCGCGCAGCCGGCGGAGACGGCACCGGTCGCTCCGGTCGCTCCGGTCGTTCAGGCTCCGGCGGCTCCGGAGCAGTGGGGGGCGGTGCCTCCGCAGGGAGTTCCCGCGCAGGGGCACCCCGAGCCCCCGGCACAGGCACAGGCACAGGCATCGGCGCCCCTTCCCCCGGCCCAGCCACTCCCCGCCGAGACCGCACCCGCACCCGCGCAGGTGACCCCTGCGGAAGGCACCCCGGTCCCGCAGCCGTGGCCCGCCGGTGACGGTTCCGGCGCCGGTACGCCCGCACCGCAGGGCCCGAACCCGCCGCAGCCGACGACGCCCGCCGGCGGCACGCCGCTGCCGCCGGAAGGCGCACCGCTGCCCGCACCGCTGCCCGCGCCGCGGGCCGCTCAGCCGTTGCCCGAGGAGGCGGCGGCGCCCGTGGATCCGAACTCGACGCAAGGACGCGCGATCAGCGTGCGGACGCTGGGGCAGGGCGTGCCGTTCAACCGGCAGGCCGCCCAGGTCCAGCAGCCGCTGCCCACGGCCACCCCTCCCCCGCACCAGCCGGGCGGCTCCGGACGCCGCCGCAAACTCGGTACGCGCCCCGACGCGGCCGCGGGCACCGGCGCCGAACAGAACGGTGGCCCGCACCCGACGGCCGAGCCCGCGCAGGCACCGGCACCGCAGCAGGGCCTCGCCCAGGCACAGCCGTCCGTCGCCGGCCAGTCCCGGCTCGCGCCCCAGGCCGAGGCCGCCGGACGCTCGTACGCCATAGGCGCGCCCGACGCGGACGCCGCAGAGGGGCCCGAACCGCTGGACGGACCGGGCGGTGCCGTCGAGGTGGCGGACCCCCCGCGTCCGCAGCCGATGGACGACGAGCTGCCGCCGGAGCCGCTGGACAACCCGCGCCGGCTGCTGGTGTGGCCCGCGCCGGACGTCTCGACGCAGCAGGCGCTGAGCGACCGCGGCTACCGGCCGGTGATCGTGCACTCGCGCGAGGAGGTCGACGCGCAGATCGCGGCCTTCCCCGCCGCGCTGTTCGTGGACCCGCTGACCGGGCCCATCACGCGTACGGCGCTGCAGTCGCTGCGGCAGGCGGCGGTGGCGGCCGAGGTGCCGGTGCTGGTCACGGCCGGGCTCGGGCAGGCCTCGCGCGACGCCGCGTACGGCGCCGACCCCGCCGTCCTGCTGAAGGCGCTCGCGCCCCGCGACAGTGAGCAGCACCCTCCGCGCGTGCTGCTGATCGAGGAGCACGCGGAGATCGCGCTGGCGCTGACCGGGACGCTGGAGCGGCGCGGGATGCAGGTGGCCCGGGCCGCGAGCGACGCGGACGCGGTGGCGCTGGCGGGGCAGTTCCGGCCGAACCTCGTGGTGATGGACCTGATGCAGGTGCACCGCCGGCAGGCCGGGATCATCGACTGGCTGCGGGCGAACGGACAGCTCGACCGCACCCCGCTGGTCGTCTACACGGCCGCCGTCGACCCGGCGGACCTGCCGCGGCTGGCCTCCGGCGAGACGGTGCTGTTCCTCGCGGAGCGGTCCACCAGCACCGAGGTGCAGGACAGGATCGTCGACCTGCTCTCGCGGATCGGGACCAACTGACCGGGTCCGGCCCGTGAACGGCGTGCGCCGGGCGGTGAGCGGGGGGTCTCCCGCTCACCGCCCGGCGCGTCGCCGTCCGTGCGTCAGATCTGCGTGATGTCCAGCGTGCCCTCGGCGTACTGCCTGCGCAGGACCTTCTTGTCGAACTTGCCGACGCTGGTCTTCGGCACCGACTCGATCACCGTCCAGCGCTCCGGGAGCTGCCACTTGGCGATCCGGCCCTCCTCCTGGAGGAAGGCGCGCAGGGTGGTGAAGTCGGCGCTGGAGCCCTCCTTCAGCACGACCGTGGCCAGCGGGCGCTCGCCCCACTTGTCGTCCGGGACGGCGACCACGGCGGCCTCGGCGACGTCCGGGTGGGCCATCAGCGCGTTCTCCAGCTCGACCGAGGAGATCCACTCGCCGCCGGACTTGATGACGTCCTTGGCGCGGTCGGTCAGCGTCAGGAAGCCGTCGGGGCTGATGGTGCCGACGTCACCGGTCTTCAGCCAGCCGTCCTCGCTGAACTTGTCGGCGGGGCGCAGCGGCTCGGCGTCGGGGCCGTTGTAGTAGGCGCCCGCGATCCACGCCCCGCGGACCTCCAGCTCACCGGCCGACTCGCCGTCCCAGGGGAGGCGTTCGCCGCCGGGGCCGGTGAGGCGGGCCTCGACGCCGGCCGGGAAGCGGCCCTGGGTCAGCCGGTAGGCGAACTCCGACTCGGTTCCGACGGCGCTCGCCGGCGGGCGGGCGATGGTGCCGAGCGGGGAGGTCTCGGTCATGCCCCAGGCGTGGCAGACCCGCATGCCCAGCTTGTCGAAGGCCTCCATCAGGGAGGGCGGACAGGCGGAGCCGCCGATGGTGACCTGGGTGAGGGCGGAGACGTCCCGGGGCCTGGCGGTCAGCTCGGCGAGCAGTCCCTGCCAGATGGTGGGGACGGCGGCGGCGTGCGTCGGCCGCTCGCTCTCGATCATCTCGGCGAGCGGGGCGGGCTGCAGGAAGCGGTCCGGCATCAGCATGTTGACGCCGGTCATGAACGTGGCGTGCGGCAGACCCCACGCGTTGACGTGGAACTGCGGGACGACGACCAGCGAGGTGTCCTCGTCGGTGAGGCCCATCGACTGGGCCATGTTGACCTGCATCGAGTGCAGGTAGATCGAGCGGTGGCTGTAGACGACGCCCTTGGGGTCGCCGGTGGTGCCGGAGGTGTAGCACATGGCGGCGGCGGCACGCTCGTCCAGCTCCGGCCAGTCGTAGGCGACGGGCTGTCCGGCGATCAGGTCCTCGTACTCGTGCACCCGCACGGTGGCGCCGGCCAGCGCCGAGCGGTCACCGGGACCGGAGACGACCACGTGCTCGACGGTCTTCAGGTGCGGCAGCAGCGGGGCGAGCAGGGGGATCAGCGAGCCGTTGACGAGGATCACCCGGTCGGCGGCGTGGTGGACGATCCACGCGAGCTGCTCGGGGGGCAGGCGGAGGTTCAGGGTGTGGAGGACGGCTCCCATGGAGGGGATCGCGAAGTACGCCTCGACGTGCTCGGCGTTGTTCCACATGAGGGTGGCGACCCGTTCGTCGCCGGTGACGCCGAGGTCCTCGCGCAGGGCGTGGGCCAGCTGGGCAGCACGGGCGCCGATCTCCGCGTAGGAACGGCGCTGCGGCTCGCCCTCGCCGGTCCAGGTGATGACCTGCGATGTGCCGTGGATCGTGGACCCGTGGGTCAGGATCCTCGAGATCAGCAGCGGTACGTCCTGCATGGTGCTCAGCACGGCGTCCTCCTGGGCGACATCGCCTACACGTCGGTACGGGTTGCGCTGATTCTGCGCACATACCGCGCGGTATGTCACTAGGCGGACGGATGATCGATCACCCGGCATCGAAGGGCTTTCCCCCTCGATTTCAGCTTATTTTCGAACAAACCCCAGCTCAGCGTCGTCGCGGAGCTTGCCGAGCGCCCTCGACACAGCTGACTTGACCGTGCCGACCGAGACGCCGAGCACCTCGGCCGTCTGGACCTCGCTGAGATCCTCGTAGTACCGCAGCACGACCATCGCCCGCTGCCGCGCGGGCAGCCGCATGATCGCCCGCCACATCGCGTCGCGCAGCGCCTGCCGCTCGGCCGGGTCGTCGCCGCAGGGCACGGGGTCGGGCTCGGGCAGTTCGTCACAGGCGAACTCGTCGACCCTGCGCTTGCGCCACTGCGAGGTGCGCGTGTTGAGCAGCGCCCTGCGCACGTAGCCGTCGAGCGCGCGGTGGTCCTCGATGCGCTCCCAGGCGACGTACGTCTTGGTGAGCGCGGTCTGCAGCAGGTCCTCCGCGTCGCTCGGGTTCCCGGTCAGCGACCGGGCGGTACGCAGGAGCACCGGATGCCGGGCCCTCATGTACGACGAGAACGACGGATACGGGAGGGTCTGCGTCGGTGGAGCGGCGGCGTCCGACGCGCTGGTGCAGACGAGTGTGGTCATGTCTCCACGCTAGGAGCGGCCCCCGTCCGGCGGATCGGCCGCAGGTCCCGAAGCCACGTCCCCCTCAGGTTGTAGGGGTGGGGCTCTCCCCACCTCCTGGAGGTGGACGAGCGGATGAGGGGGTACTCCGGGTCGGCCCCCGAGGCGACCGCGCGGCACGCGGGCCGCCGCCGACGCCCCCCGCGCCCGGCGCCCGCCTGCGCGGCGGTGCCGAAGCACCGCCGCGCAGACCACCTGCCCCCCACGGAGCACGCCCCCACACGGTCAGACGGCCGGCGTCACCACCACAGGGGGGAGAAGCTGATGGCCACGTTGCCGTTGCCCTGGTTGACGGCCGTGAACGCGGAGCCGTTGACCTGGGCGGTGTTGCTCTGGTTCGCGGCGCCGGGGCCGCCGGCCTGCTGCTGCGTGGTGGCCGAGGTGCCGAAGTTGTCCCCGCCGACACCGGTACCGAGGGCCTCGGCCTCGCCGCTGATGGCCGTCGCGTTCGATCCGTCGTCCGCGAGGGCGCCGCTGTCCGCCGTCGCCACTCCGGCGAACAGGGCGGCCGCGAGCGGGAGCGCGGAGACCGCGGCGATGACACGGGCGGTACGGATGCTTGCCATGTTGTGTTCCCTCCAGAACCCACAGGACGCACCGGCTCGGTGCCGTAAGTGCGTGAAGTACGGCTGCCACCAGGGAAGTTGACCCCCCGCCCCGGTGTCGTTCACGACGTCGCAAGATCAGGATTGCCCACCGGATCGTCCGGAACCACCCCGGACGACGCGATTCGCACGCAAGCGTGACGACCGGGCGATAAACCCCACCTCACCCCCGAGTTGCCCGGCCCGCGCCACAGCACCCACCACACCCAGGCGCCCCAAGGGAGGAAGCGTTACGGCACGCCCCCGCCGACCCGACGCGCCCCGGCGTGTCACCCGCCCAACCCCTTCCCTTCTTCGAACACGTGTACGAAAATGGTCGCATGGCCACCACCGACCGGCAGGCCACGACGCTGGCCCTCGCGCACGCCCTGTCAGCCGCCGAGCGCGGACTGGCCGTCATCCCCCTGTCCCGGACGAAACTCCCGGCCCTGCGCTCCCCGCACCGCACCGACCCGCAGCCGGCGGGGCCGCCCTGTCACGGCGAGTGCGGCCGCTTCGGACACGGCATCCACGACGCCTCCACCGATCCCGCCCGCATCCGCGCCCTGTTCGCCGCCGCACCCCGCGCCACCGGCTACGGCATCGCCTGCGGCCTCCCCCCGCACCACCTCATCGGCGTCGACCTGGACACCAAGACCGGCACGGACGCCCCCGCCGCCCTGCGCGAGCTGGCCCAGCGCCACCTCTTCACCATCCCCGCCACCGTGGTCGTCCTGACCCCGAGCGGCGGCCGCCACCTGTGGCTGAGCGGCCCGCCCGACGTCGTCGTCCCCAACTCCGCCGGCCGCCTCGCCCCCGGCATCGACATCAGGGGCGCCGGCGGCTACCTGGTCGGCCCCGGCTCCCGCACCGGCCACGGCACCTACACGGCCGCCCCGGGCACCGCGCACCTCGCCCCGGCGGCCTGCCCGCCCGCCCTGCTGCGCCTGCTCCTGCCACCGCCGCGCCCCCACCACCCGACACCCGCGTCCACCGGCGGACACGGCCAGGGCCTCGTCCAGTTCGTCCTCGCGGCACATGAGGGCCAGCGCAACACCCGACTGTTCTGGGCGGCCTGCCGCGCCTACGAGGACGGCATCGGCCCCGCCCTGGTGGATCACCTGGTCGACGCGGCCCGCACCACGGGCCTGTCCGAACGCGAGGCCCGCGCGACGATCGCCTCGGCCGCCCGCATGACGGGCCACTGACACGACCCCCCCCCCCCCCAACCCCCCCCCCCCCCCCCCCCCCCCCCCCCCCCCCCCCCCCCCCCCCCCCCCCCCCCCCCCCCCCCCCCCCCCCC
>NZ_BMUC01000002.1:128496-250661 GCF_014649995.1 Streptomyces griseoflavus
GCCCCTCCGAACCCACCCCGCCCCGCCCCTCCGGCTCCGCCCCGTCCTCCCCTTCCGGACCCGCCTCGCCCCGCCCGCTCCGAGAACGTCTCGCCCCGCCCGCTCCGAAAACCGAAAGCGCTGAATGCACCACCGTTCTAAGGTGCCGACCATGGCACTCGCCCGCGTCGTCCTCTCCTCCGGCCGCTCGGTCGACCTCTCCGAGCTGCGCATGTCGGCAACGTACGCCGGACTGCTCGAGGGGTACCCCTGCAAGCGCCTCAACGACCTCAGGATCGCCGGACTGCTCCGCACCGCCGAGCACACCTTCCGCCGCGCGCCGGTCCACCTGATCCCGCCCCCGCGCGAGTACCCCGACCAGTACGCGGGCGCCTTCGGTCCGGTGGAGGTGCTGCCCGCGGTGACCTGCGTCGGCAGCTTCAGCTCAGAGGCCGTCGACCCGGCCCACGACCGCGTCCTGTACCGCTCCCACCTCACCGTGGTCTGGTTCCAGTCCGCCCCGCACGTCCCCTCGGGGTGCGACGCCGAACCCGCCCTGCGGGACCTCTCCTGGGACCTGCTCGCCACCGACGAGGAACTGTGACGACGACCGCCTCCGCCACGCCCCGCACCGCGCTGCTCCGTTGGCAGTTCGACCTGACCTGGTCGCTGTTCGAGTACCACCTGGAGCGACTGGAACCGGAGGACTTCCTCCGGGAACCGGGCCCCCTCTGCTGGACGGTGCGCCGCTCCCCCGAGGGCACCTGGGTCCCCGACTGGGCGGACACCGAACCGGACCCCGTGCCCGTACCGACCATCGCCTGGCTGACCTGGCACATCGGCTGGTGGTGGAGCGTGACACTGGACCACGCGCGAGGGCACACCCCCCGCGAGCGGACCGACATCACCTGGCCCGGCGAGGGCCGGGCGACGGTGGAGTGGCTGCGCGGCCTGCGCCTGGACTGGCTCGCCGTGCTCGACGACCTGACCGATGCCGACCTGGACACCACGGCCCCGTTCCCCTGGCCCGACGACCCGGCGTTCACCAAGGCGCACATGCTCGCCTGGGTGAACGCCGAACTGATGAAGAACGCCGCGGAGATCGGTCAGCTCCGCCTGCTGCGGGCCGCCTCCTGAACGGCTCCCTCACACGAAGTCGTACACCGACCACTCGGCGAGCGTGCGGTAACCGAGGCGCCGGTACAGGGCGTTGCTGGCGGGGTTGGCCCGGTCCGCGAACAGCACCACGTCCCGCGCCCCCGCCTCCAGCGCGGCCCGGCTCACCTCCGCCGTCACGGCACCCGCGTACCCCCGGCCGCGCAGGTGGGCCGGCGTGTAGACGACGTCCACCTGCACCTGGCCGCCGATCAGCGGATTCATCCCCGCGACGGCGACGGGCGTGCCGTCCGGCGTCTCCCAGAGCGTGTACCGCTTGTCGGCGAACCTGCTCCTCTCCCACGTACCGGCGTCCCAGCCCGCCTCCTCTCCCACGGCCCCGGCGAACTCCGCGCACCAGTGCATGGCCTCCGCCACGTCACCCTCGCCCAGGACCCGCCCCCGCCCGGCGGGCAGCGGATCGGGCGGCGTGAGCGCGCCGAGGCGGTACAGCCGCAGTCGTGTGTCCCGCATCCTCGGCGTCACGCCGGTACGCCGCCGCCAGGCCCCGGCGAACGCGGTGGCGCTGTCGTGGTCCGCGCTGACCGAGGGCAGGGAGGGCAGGACGTCCACCAGACGATCGGCGAGGCCGTCCGCCTGCCCCTCCGTCAGCGGGCTGACGCTCATCCCGCGCGGCGGAAGCCGGTAGAACGTCCCCTCCACCGCGCCCGCCCGCTCCATCACCCCGAAGAGAACGGCCCCGCCGAACGCTTCCGCCCCCCGCCTCCGCACCCTCTCCGCCCACGTCAACTGCATGACGTGCGCCCCGGGCCGCGCCCGCAGGAAGTCCCCGGCCCGCCCGAGGAAGTCCTCGACGTCACCGGTCAGGTACCAGCCATCAGATCCCATGACCCCCCACCCTGCCCCACCCCACCGCACGCCGTGGGCTCCTCACCGGCCGTCAACGCCTCCGCCACCAGGCAAGGACGATCCCGACCGCGGCCGGCACGGCCAGCACGCCGACGAACCAGGTCGGCATCACCTCGAGCCCCTTGTACGCCACGGGGACAGCCATGGACATCGAACCTCCTGAAACCGAAGCACGTGCGGAACGACTCCCGATCAACTACCCGGCCCGGCAGCTGTCCTGCACCGTTGTCAGGAGTTCGCCCTTCCGTCCATCACCGGCTGGACCCGCCTGCGCAGAACCACGCCGGCGCACGCCAGGACGACGGCGAGCCCGGCCGTCAGACAGACGAGCACGTTGACCGACACGGAGACGTGCTCCACCGTCGCGCCGTCGGCGTAGACGCAGGCGCTGCGCAGAGGCCAGTACTCCTGCACGACGCCCGCCGACGCGGCGCCGGAGCCGGTCCGGTCGTCGCACAGCGCGGGAAACGGCCCTCCGAGGGTGACGGAGAGCCACCCGTAGCAGTACACGGCCGCTGCCGAAGACCCGAAGAACAGAGCGAGAACCCCACAGAGCCTGGGCAGAGCCAGAGGCGCGGTGTTCACCATGAGAACGACGGTCACGATGCTCGCCCCCGCGGTGGCCACACCGCCCAGCAGCAGCACCCCGACCAGAGGCAGCAGCACCGTGTCCCCTCCTCGCGGAAGCATGTGGAGCGCGGAAAGAGTCAGCCCGCCGGCGCTGACCCACGGAACCGGGCTGACGGGGTGGCACCGGGCAGTCACAGTAGCCGGACACGGAAAAGGTTCCCGACCGACCGGATCTGCACGGCTCAACGCGGCTTGGTCCGCAAAACACGCCGATGTTGCAGCTCTCCGTCATCATGTAGTAGTTCTTATACATGAGCGAACAGGTGCACAACAGGCTGGCCGTGATTCGCGCCGAGCGGAAGGTGTCGCGGCAGCGCCTGGCCGAGGCGGTGGGAGCGCACTACCAAACCATCGGCTACATCGAGCGGGGGCAGTACAACCCGAGCCTCGACCTGGCACTGAGGATCGCGAAGTTCTTCGAACTGCCGGTGGAGGCGCTGTTCTCGCTCGAGCCGTTCCGGCCGCTCACGGATGAGATCTACGGAAGGAAGACGTCATGACGACCAGGCCGCTGACGCGCTACGACCGCAGCATGCTGCGGCTCATGAACGACCGCCGCAGCCGACCGCTGTACGCCACGGCCGCCCGTCGGCGCCTGGCCGTCGCCGCACATGTACTGCTGACTGCGGCCACCGGCGGGCTCATGACCTACTCCTTCCTCGCTGAGGGACAACCCGTCTGGGCTCTCGTCGTCATAGCAGCGCTGCTGCTGCCGTGGATGATCGCGACCGGAGCGATCAATGCGGCCACCCGCGGCCTGCTCGAACTGCGCGAACGAGCGCTGGACGAACGCCAATCCGCCGAACGCGCCCGGGTGCGGGCCCGCGCCCACCAGGCGATGACCCTGCTCCTCGCCGCAACTGCCGCCAGCCTGTTGACCGCGGGTGCGGTGGACGGCCATGCCCCCACGGCGTATGCGGCACCGGTACTCATCGCGGTCCTTGTAGTCCACTGGCTGATGCCGTTGTGGGTGGCCGGCCTGACGGCGCAGGACGAGCCGGAAGAGGCGTGACCGCCCGATCGGGCGGGCAACCGCAGGAAACTTCGGGGAGCCGCAGGACCCGGACACGCGAACGGCCCCCGACCGGACATCCAGGTCGGGGGCCGTTCCCCCTGCTCTCAGCGCGGAGGCGGTGGGATTTGAACCCACGGTGACATCGCTGCCACGACGGTTTTCAAGACCGTTCCCTTCGGCCGCTCGGGCACGCCTCCCCCGCGCCTGCCGGTGATCGGCGGCGCGGGGACAAGGGTAACGGGTTCGGGGTGTGCGGGTGTGGTCAGCTGTCGCCCACGCGGGAACCCAGGGTGAGTTCCGTGGTGCGCTCCTTGCCGCCGCGTTCGTAGGTGATCGTGACCTTGTCGCCCGGCTTGTGGGTCCAGATCTCGCCGATCAGGGTCGGGCCGGAGTCGATGACGCGGTCGTCGAGCTTGGTGATGACGTCGCCGGGCTGGAGGCCGGCCTTGTCGGCGGGGCCGCCGGGGTCGACGGGCTCGGAGCCGCCCGCGCCCTGTTCGGTGATCTTCGCGCCGCCCGTGGTCTCCTCCAGGGACACCGACGCGCCGATCTTGGCGTACACCGGCTTGCCCGTCTTGATCAGTTCCTGGGCGACGTACTTGGCCTGGTTGATCGGAATGGCGAAGCCGAGGCCGATGGAGCCGGCCTGGCCGGTGCCGAAGCCGCCGTTGCTGGTGGACTGGATCGCGGAGTTGATGCCGATGACGTTGCCCTGCGCGTCCAGCAGCGGGCCGCCGGAGTTGCCCGGGTTGATGGACGCGTCGGTCTGCAGCGCGCTCATGTACGAGGCCTGGCTGCCGCTGCCGTCGCTGGAGGCCACCGGGCGGTTCTTCGCGCTGATGATGCCCGTCGTCACCGTGTTGGACAGGCCGAAGGGCGCGCCGATGGCGATCGTCGAGTCTCCGACGGCCACGTCGTCGGAGTTGCCGAGGGTGAGGGGCTTCAGGTCGGAGGGGGCGTCGTCGAGCTTGATGACCGCGACGTCGTAGCCCTGCGCGTGGCCGACGACCTCGCCCGCGTACTTCTTGCCGTTGGGGAAGGTCGCCGAGACCTTGCCGCCGTCGACGGCTTCGGCCACCACGTGGCTGTTGGTGACGATGTGGCCCTGGGTGTCGAAGACGAAGCCGGTGCCGGTGCCGCCCTCGCCGCTGCTGCTCTGGGCCTCGATGGTGACCGTGCTGGGCAGCGCCTTGGCCGCCACGGCGGCGACCGTGCCCGGGTCGCGCTTCACATTGCCGCCGCTGGTGGACGACGACACGGTGGTCGAGCTGTTGCTGTCGTTCTCCCTGGCCAGGGTGTAGCCGAGGCCGCCGCCCAGACCGCCCGCGACCAGCGCGGCCACCAGGACCGCGGCGACCGTGCGTCCGCGTCCACCACCGTTCTTCGGCGCCGGCTGCTGGTACGAGGAGCCCCAGCCGCCGCCGTGTCCGGCCCCGCCGTCGCCGTACGACGGGGTGGCCGGCGGCGGGGGCGGGGGCCAGGCGGGGTCGGGCGCGGACGAGGAGTGGGCCCCGGTGCCGGCCGGCGGGCCGCCCGGTGCGCCGCCCCGGGGGGCGGGGTCCTGGTGCGCGTCACCGGCGTGGGCGTCGTGCGGACCGTAGCCCTGCGGTGCGGCAGGATGCGGAGCCCCTCCCGGGCCCGGGTGGCCCTGGTGCGCCGAAGCAGCGGGAGCATCCACCGGCGGGGGCGGCGGTGCGGACGGGGCCGGGGGTACCGCGTTGCCCTCGTTCTCGGTGCTCACAGCTTCTCTCCTCGATCCACGGCTGTTGTTTCCCGGTCGCACTCGGTCCCGCTCGTTCACGCACGTCCACGGGTCCGGTGCGAGGCAGCTGTGCTTGTCCCTTTGTATGACGTCAGCTTTTCCCACGGGCCGTCAGGGCACCATAAGCCGTTCCTGTGGGTCCGGGGCCATTCTTTATATAGGGCATTACTCACGTAAGGCGCGCCACCCGATGCCTCCGACCGGACCTCCGCACCGTTCACGCCACTCCGGGCACACGTCTACCCGGTCACGGTGGCACCATGACGCGGTGACCCACGCACGACAGCACCAGACCCGAGTCGTCGCACACCGCGGGGCCTCCGAGGACGCCCCCGAGCACACCCTTGCCGCGTACCGCAAGGCGATCGAGGACGGCGCGGACGCACTCGAATGCGACGTGCGCCTGACCGCCGACGGCCACCTCGTGTGCGTGCACGACCGCCGGGTCAACCGTACGTCCAACGGGCGCGGCGCGGTCTCGGCGCTCGAGCTCTCCGACCTCGCCGCGCTGGACTTCGGCTCCTGGAAGAGCCGTGACCCCGCCGGCGGGCCGCGCGTGGAGGAGCCCGACTGGGAGCACCGCCCCGAGGACCGGGAGGCCACGTCCGTCCTCACCCTCGAACGGCTGCTGGAACTCGTCTCCGACGCCGGGCGCCGGGTCGAGCTGGCGATCGAGACCAAGCACCCCACGCGGTGGGCGGGGCAGGTGGAGGAGCGGCTGCTGCTCCTGCTGAAGCGGTTCGGGCTCGACGCCCCCGCAGCGCCCGAGCACTCGACGGTGCGCGTGATGAGTTTCTCCGCGCGGTCGCTGCACCGGGTGCGCGCCGCCTCGCCGACCCTGCCGACGGTCTACCTGACCCAGTTCGTCACACCGCGCCTGCGTGACGGGCGGCTGCCCGCCGGCGTGGGGATCGCGGGGCCGTCGATCCGCATCGCGCGCAGCCATCCCGCGTACATCGAGCGCCTCAAGGAGTCCGGGCACGAGGTGCACGTGTGGACGGTGAACGAGCCACGGGACGTGGACCTCTGCGTGCGTCTCGGCGTGGACGCCATCATCACCAACCGCCCCCGCGCGGTGCTCGACCGGCTCGGCCGCTGAGCGCGCGGTGATCGTTCCCCGGCACTTCCGCCCCATCCGTCCCAGAAAACGCCCGCAGATGTCTTGACCTCGGGCTCCGGCCGGGCGCATCCTCACATCTCGGCCACACCGATGAATTCCAGCCACCCGGTTACGGGGAGTGCTCCGGCGCGTTCGGTGCGTGTTCGATCGTTTCGAGTGCGTCACCCCTCATGGTTCGGCCGGTTTCCGGTTCAGGCCGATGGGGCATCCACTCCGTGGCGTGGGGCGAAGGAGGTCTCGGGGGTGGCGTTGGTGGTGGCACAGGAGGTGCCCACGTCGTCGAGCATGGCCGTTCCCCATGGCCCTGCGGGCGTGGGGAAGGCGAGGCACCGCATGCGCACGCAGTTGCGCGACGGGGGCGTCGCGGACACGGTCATCGACGATGCCGTACTGATCCTTTCCGAACTGCTGAGCAATGCGTGCAAGCACGGCCGGCCACTCGGCGACGTGCCGGCCGGGGACGGCGACGTGCGCGCCGCGTGGCGGGTGGACCCGTGCGGCCGGCTCGTCGTCGAGGTCACGGACGGCGGCGGTCCGACCCGTCCGGCGCCCGCGACCCCGTCGGTCACGGCGCACGGCGGCCGGGGGCTGAACATCATCACCGCGCTGGCCGACGACTGGGGCGTGCGCGACGAGGTACCGGGCGAGGTCACGGTGTGGGTCGTCGTCCACGACGACGTGTACGACCCGGACGCGGGAGCCGCGCACCGGCGCGAGGACTTCGCGGCACGCGTGACGGCCCCGCCGGTCACCCGCATCACCGGGCTGGACTTCGCGGACGTCTTCGACGGCCTGGACTGAGGACGGGTCTTCGCCGGGCACGCCTCCACGGGGCACGGACCTCCACCGAGGAAGGACCTCGACGGACGCGGACCTCCACGGGGCACAGGCTTCCACCGGGGAGCGGGACGACCGGGGAGCGGGACGACCGCGGCCCGGCCCGTTGTCCACAGGTTCCCGCCGGTCGGGGCGCGAGCGGCTAGGCTCGCGCCCGTACCAGACGAGCCGTAACCGGGAGACACCCACGATGGCCAAGAAGCGACCCCAGACGAAGGCCAAGCGCCCGCAGCTCACGGACGGGCAGATCCCGGTCGTCGGCGCCCGCGAGCCCTGCCCCTGCGGCAGCGGCCGCCGCTACAAGGCGTGCCACGGCCGTGCCGCCGCGCACGCCGTGACCGAGCTGGTGCACCGCCCGTTCGAGGGTCTGTCCGGCGAGTGCGACTGGGTGGCGCTGCGCGAGCTGGTGCCGGCCGCCACCGTCGCGCTGACGCTCAAGGACGGCCTGCCCGAGGGCGTCCCGTCGGTGACCCTGGCCACCGTGCTGCCGATGGCCTGGCCCGCGCTGCGCCGCGACGACGGCTCGGTCCTGCTCGGCCTGCAGAACGACACCTCTTCCGGGGACATCAGCCGCGATCTGGCCGACACCCTGCAGCGCGCGCTCGCCGCCGACCCGGGCACGCCGGTGCAGGCCCGGCGCGCGCCCGCCGACGGCCCCCGGCTGCAGGACCTGCTGGATCCCGACGGCGCGTTCGAGCCGGTGGTGCACAGCGGGTTCGAGTTCTGGGTGCCGGACCCGGAGAACGCCACGCCGGACGTGACCGCCTCCCTGGAGCGGGCCAACGCCGCGGCCATCCCGACCGTCAAGCTGTCGGGCGTGGACTCCGCGTACTGGTGCGAGACCCCCGAGAAGAACCACCTGCGGTGGGTCATGCCGTACCCCGAGGAGCAGCTTCTGGACGCTCTCGCGCGGCTGCACGCGGCGGGCCGTTCCTCCCTCGGTGAGGGCACCCGTCTCGTGGGCTCCTTCCGCGCTCACGGGCTCACCGTGCCGGTCTGGGACCTGCCCAGCGGGGTCGGTGCCGACGACGTGGAGAAGCCGGCCGCCGAGTTCGCCGAGCGGCTCACCGGCGCGCTCGCCGCGGACGCGCCGCTCACCGCCGACGAGCGCCGTGCCCGCGGTGGTCTGACGAACCGCCAGGTCACCCTCAGCTGAGACACCGGCGCACCGAGGGGTTCCGCCGGCGGCCCGGCCGGCGGAACCCGCCGGGTCGCACGTCAGCGGCCCGGGCACAACTCCCCTCGCGGACAAGCCAGTCGGTGACCGGAAAGCCGAGTTCGAATTTGCGAACCGCCGATCTCTTGTTACCGTTCCATTAGCCCGGTTGCTGGTGCATCCCCCGTCGCCAGCAACCGGGTCTTTGCGTGCCGGTCGCCGCTCACGCAGCGCGACCGCCGGCCCACCGCTCGTCCCCGCCGGTGCACCGGCCGCCTCCACCGCCAACCGGCCGACCGATCAGGTCAGTTGCTCCCGGAGCGCAGCAGCAGGCGCCCTCCCGCGGCGCGGTCCGCGAACTCCGCGATCGCCGTGTACCGCGCGAGACCTCCGGTTCCGCGTCCGCGCGGCGTCTCGCACTGGGCGGGTTCGTCCCCGGCGTCCAGGGCGCAGCGCGTCAGCACGGTCCTGCCGTCCGGCCCCATGAGGCTCAGGGCGAGGGACCGTTCCTCACCGCTGGCGTTGCGGTAGTAGGTCCGCGCGCGGACGGTGTCGCCCTGAGCCACCACACAGGTCTGTGCCTCGATGCCGTCGGGGGAGGAGAGCGCGGGACCACAGCGGACGGCGGTGGACCCGTGCGGGCCGGGCGGTGACGGGTCCGCGGCGTCCGGCGTCCGCACCGCGCCGTCGCCGGGGGCACCTCGTCCCGTGGCGGGCCCGGAGGCACCGGGCGAGGAGGGTCCGGAGTCGTGCGGCCGGCGGGCGCCGCCTGAGGGCTCCGCCCCTGGGGGCGGTGCGACCGCGCAGGCCGCGACGGCGCCCAGGACGACGCCGGCGAGGGCGGTGAGGGAAGCTCTTCGGCCGGCCCGGACGCGCTCCCCGGCATGACGCGACATGCCCCGGGAACCTAGCGCCCCGGGGCGGCCGGCCGACGCCACGCGCGCCGGTACGGGTCACATCTCGGGCGCGCTCACGCCCGTACGGGTGAGGGCCTCGACCACGGCGTCCACCACGGCCTCGACGCCGGGCACCCAGGGCGAGGCGGAACCGGGCAGTGGCGCCCGCTCCCAGCGGATTCCGCCCTGCGCGGTCTCGGACGGGGGCAGGGCGAGATAGCCGCCCTCACCGTGGAAACGGAGGGAGCCGGGGACGAAGTCCTTGGCGTACAGCAGCTCGCCCAGCTGCTCCATGGAGTACGGCTGCACCAGGATCGACCAGCGGCCGGGCGAGGCGACGACCGGCCCCAGCCGCATACCGCGCTCGTCCAGGGCCGCGAGGGCGCGGGCGGCCGGCACGGCGGGCAGGGACACCGCGCACGGGGCCCTGCCTCCGGTGGCGAGGATGATCGGCGCCGCGGGCCGGTTGCCCCACCACCAGCGCACCATGCGCGCGTCGGTGGTGGCGGCGAGGAGACCGGGATCGAACGGGTGGGCGCCCGGCACTGTGCACTCGGGGTCGGGGCAGCCGCAGCGGGACCGGCCCTGCGGGTCGGCCGCCACGCCGGGGAGTACGGGCCACTGCCATTGCGCGGCGTAGGTCAGGGCCGCGCCGATCAGCTCGGGCCCGCCGTCACCGCGCCGGGACAGGAGCCTGCGTCGCCTTCCGAGGATCTCGCGCATGAGCGCTCGTTCCTTTCCGTTGCACGCCTGGCAACACCGTGGTCCAGATCACGTCATGTGTCGATCACTTCACTGTGCGTACCTGTTGGCGCATCACACCCCCGCGCCGGGCAGGGGTAACCCCTCCGGGCCGAGCATGGGCTGCCTCCGCGGCCGCTCCACCCGTACCGCGTCTATCAGAAGTACGGGCGTGGCGTGGGGGTGGCGAAGTCTGGCGTTTGCTGTCGCGCGTGGTTCTCTTCGCCTCCGCCACGGGAGGATGGGGCACGGTCGTCGGTGGTTAAGACGCCCGGGTCCGTCGCCAGGTTCCCGAGCGGTTCCCCACCACTCCTGGCCTTCACCGAGTACGTACCCATCACGACCGCTGTGACGCTTCCGTCGAGCAAGGCCAGTCGACCGCAATATGCCTCCCCCTGAGGCAGTTTCAAGCCAACTTCGCTTTTCGGCAAGGGGTCTGCGGGGAGTTCCCTTCAGTCTCACGGACACCAGGAATCCCAGCAGGACAATGCTGGACATCTCCTCACGAGTACGTGTACATGTGGAGACACTGCCGGCGACGCAGAATGACATGGGGGTTCGCGATGCTTTCGAGCAGTACGTACCGGTCGGAAAGCCGGACGCCATGAACGCCCCGCACCCGCCGAAAGTGGCCGGAATCGATTCAACGGTTCCCGCACCGGCACACACTGTCGCGCCCGTCACGAGTACCTCTCCGGCCCCGGTGGCAAACCCCCGGAACGCGCCGGGCGCGCTGCTCCAGGACCGTCTCGCCGGCTGGGTCTCCGACCTCACGACCCTCCACGAGCTGACCGAACGCCTGGTCCGCACGGACACCCTCGACGAAGCGCTCCGGGAACTGCTCCGGGCGGGAGCCGCGCTGGTCGGCGCGCGGCGCGGCCTGGTCGCCCTGGAGCCCGCCGACGGACTCGGACCGGCCACCACCGTCGGCCTCGGCCTGGCCCGCTCGGACCTCGGCCACATCGAGACGGTGCCGCGACGCTCCCTCTCGTACGGCAGGATCCTGGACGGTCTGCCCGGTGCCGACGACGGCATCAGCGAGCCCGACCTGTTCGCCGAGAAAGGGCTCGACCCCCGGCACCGGGACGTCGCCGCCCGCCTCGGCTACGCCGCCAGCTTCGCCCTCCCCCTGGCCTCCGGGACCTGCGGACGCCTGGGCGCGGCGGTGTGGCTCTACGACGAGCCGGCCGAACCGTCGGGACGGCAGCGCCATCTCGTCGGCCTCTACCTCCGTCAGGCCGCCCCGTACCTGGGCCGGCTGCTCGAGCTGGAACGCACGCGCGTGTCCATGGCCACGATGGCCGAGGAATTGCTGCCCTCCCGCCTCCCCCGGGTTCCCGGCGTGCGGCTCGCCGCGCGGCACCGCACGTCCCCGCACGGCGGCGGCGACTGGTACGACGCGCTGCCGCTGCCGGACGCCGCCCTCGGCCTGGCCGTCGGGTCCGTCACCGGGTCGGGGCCCAGCGCGGTCGCGGCGATGGGCCGGCTGCGGGCGTCGCTGCGGGCGTACGCCGTGATGGAGGGGGAGGACCCGGTCGCCGTCCTGTCCGACCTGGAGCTGCTGCTGCGGCTCACCGAGCCCGCCCGGTCGGCCACCGCCCTGTTCGGCTACTGCGAGCCCGCCCTGCGCCGGATCACGCTCGCCGGGGCCGGGCACAGCCCGCCGCTGCTGCTCGGGGACCGCCGCACGGAGTTCGTCGAGACCTCGGTCTCCGCCCCGCTGGGCATGCTCGCCTGCTGGGAGGCGCCGAGCGTGGAGGTCCAGGCGGAGGCGGGGGAGACGGTGCTGCTCTACACCGACGGCCTGCTGCACCGCACCGGCGATCCGACCGACCGGGCCTTCGCGCGGCTGCACGCCGCGGCGGCGGGAGTGCCCACGGCCCTGCGCCGTGACCCCGGCGCCGTCGCCGACCACGTCCTGCGCGCGGTGCTGCCGGAGGGGTCCGGCACCGCGGACTCCGCGGAGGACGTGGTGCTGCTGGCGGCTCGCTTCGACTGACGGCACGGGACGCCGCGGGACCGTCCCTCCGTGCCGCGTCGCCGGTAAGAGGTGCTGCGCCGGTTCGTCCGTTTCCGCCCGACCGTACGATGGGGGTGGTCCAGTGCCGTATCGAGGAGGATGACCGTGGCCGAGGAGCTGCCGGAGACCCCGGAGACTGCCGAGGAAGAGCCCGTCAAGCAGCGCAAGAACGGCCTGTACCCGGGCGTGTCCGACGAACTGGCCGAGAGCATGAGGAGCGGCTGGGCCGACACCGAGCTGCACGACCTGGAGCCGATCCCGCAGGCCGCCGAGGCCGCCGCCCGCCGCGCGGCGCTGTCCGCCCGTTTCCCGGGTGAGCGCTTGGTCGTCCCCGCGGGCAACCTGAAGACCCGCTCCAACGACACCGAGTACTCCTTCCGCGCGTCGGTCGAGTACGCCTACCTCACCGGCAACCAGACGGAGGACGGCGTCCTCGTCATGGAGCCCACGGCCGACGGCCACCGGGCGACGATCTACCTCCTGCCCCGCTCCGACCGCGAGAACGGCGAGTTCTGGCTGGACGGCCAGGGCGAACTGTGGGTCGGCCGCCGCCACTCCCTCACCGAGTCCGCGACGCTGTACGGCATCCCCGCCTCCGACGTGCGCGAGCTCGCCGGGGCGCTGCGCGAGGCCACCGGCCCGGTGCGTGTGGTGCGCGGCCACGACGCCGGGATCGAGGCGGCGCTGACCGACAAGGTCACCGCCGAACGCGACGAGGAACTGCGCGTCTTCCTCTCCGAGATGCGGCTGGTCAAGGACGACTTCGAGATCGGCGAGCTGCAGAAGGCCGTCGACTCCACCGTGCGCGGCTTCGAGGACGTCGTGAAGGTCCTGGACAGGGCCGAGGCGACCAGCGAGCGCTACATCGAGGGAACGTTCTTCCTGCGCGCCCGCGTGGAGGGCAACGACGTCGGCTACGGCTCCATCTGCGCCGCCGGCCCGCACGCCTGCACGCTGCACTGGGTCCGCAACGACGGTCCGGTCCGCTCGGGCGACCTGCTGCTGCTCGACGCGGGCGTGGAGACGCACACGTACTACACGGCCGACGTCACCCGCACGCTGCCGGTCAACGGCCGCTACAGCGAGCTGCAGAAGAAGATCTACGACGCCGTGTACGACGCCCAGGAGGCCGGTATCGCGGCCGTGAAGCCGGGTGCCAAGTACCGGGACTTCCACGACGCCGCGCAGCGCGTGCTGGCCGAGCGGCTCGTCGAGTGGGGTCTGGTCGAGGGACCGGTCGAGCGGGTGCTGGAGCTCGGGCTGCAGCGCCGCTGGACCCTGCACGGCACCGGTCACATGCTCGGCATGGACGTCCACGACTGCGCCGCCGCGCGGACCGAGACCTACGTCGACGGCACCCTGGAGCCCGGCATGGTGCTCACCGTCGAGCCGGGCCTGTACTTCCAGGCCGACGACCTGACCGTGCCCGAGGAGTACCGGGGCATCGGCGTCCGCATCGAGGACGACATCCTCGTCACCGAGGACGGCAACCGGAACCTGTCCGCAGGGCTGCCCCGGCGGTCGGACGAGGTCGAGGCGTGGATGGCCGGCCTGAAGGGCTGACCCACCGCACGACGACGGCACGGCCGGGTACGCGCTCGCGTGCCCGGCCGTCGCCGCACCGGGAGCCCGTGGCTACACGGCGACCAGCGGGGCGTCCTCGCGCCACTTGAGGATCTTGTCGAAGCTGACCACCGCGCCGCCCCGGCCCGGCTTGTTGCCGAAGTGCACATGGTCGGCCAGTTCCTGGATGAGACACAGACCCCGGCCGTTCTCCGCCTCGGACGGCGCCGGGCGGACCGGCGGCCGGGGGCGGCCGCCGGCGGCCGCGGCGGGGAATCCGGGACCCGCGTCGGTGACCTCGATGCGGCACTTCTCCCCGTCGAGATAGGCGGTCACCCGGTACGCCTCGGAGGTGCGGCCCCGCGCCGCGTCCCCACCGTGCTCGACCGCGTTCGCGCAGGCCTCGCTGAGGGCGACGGAGAGGTCGTAGGAGACGTCGGGGTCGACGCCCGCGGTCTCCATGGTGCCGAGCAACAGGCGCCGGGCGAGCGGCACACTGGCGGCATCGCGCCGCAGATGGAGTGACCACCAGATGCTCATGCTCCAGCCTCCTGGCTGCGGCTCGACATACCGTTACGTATTGCCCTGAGTGCTCACTTGTAAGCGTGAAGTTGACGTGATGCCGCCCATATGGCGGGTGTGACGTGGTACCGAACCGTGCATGTGGTGCGGCTCGTGGCAGAAGTGATCTTACGGTCGTACCTCATCTTGCGGACCTGCCGTACGGCGAGCGCGGGGCCGGTGCGATGATGAGGCCGCCATGTCTGCCCCCCATCCGCACACGGTGCGCTCCGGACGAGGCGTCCGGACCCTGCGGGCCGCGGTGTTCGCCGCGGTCTGCGTCGTGCTGGCCGGGGCAGGCCACACCCTCGCCTCCGGTGCCGCCGTCCCCCTGTGGACGCTGGGCGCGGGATTCCTCGGCGCGGTCGCAATCGCCGTGCCGCTCGCCGGACGCGCGCGCTCCCTGGCCGGGATCGCGGCGACGCTCACGCTCGGCCAGACCGCGCTGCACACCCTGTTCGGGCTGGGACAGCACGGCGCACCCGCCACGGGCCCGTCGTCCGCGCTGTCCGACGCCGCGCTGGTCGAGCGGGCCGCGCGGCTGCTGTGCGGACCCACCGCGGCGGGGATCAGCCCCGCGCGGGCCGAGCAGATCCTCACCGACGCCCGGATCCATCCCGGCGGGGCGGGCGCGCACGCGGCGGACGCCGTGGCGGCCGGCCCGGGTTCGCCCGCGGCCCTGCTGCCGTCGCTGCCGATGCTGCTCGGCCACGTCCTCGCGGCGGTGGCCGCCGGATGGCTGCTGCGCCGCGGCGACCTGGCCCTGCTGCGGCTGACCGAGCTGTCGGCGCACGGTGTCGCCGAGGGCGCCCTCGTACGGTCGCTCCGTGCGGCGCTCGCCCTGGTGCGCGCCCTGCGCGCCGGACTTCCGGGAACGCCGCGGGAGGTTCCGCGACGGGGCCGTACCGCTCCGTCCGCGGCTCCCGTGCCCCGGAGCCCCGCACTCCAGCACACGGTGATCCGCCGGGGGCCGCCCGCCGCCGCCGTCACCGCACTCGCTCTCGCCGCCTGACGCGAGGCGACCGCCACTCCGCCACCTCCGGGTCAGCGAGGTCTTCGGGCCTCCGGGCTTTCGGGCCTCCGGTTTCCGGGCTTCCGGTTTCCGGGCTTCCGGTGGGGAGAGGGGACGCCCGCGTGCGGCCCGCGCGTGCGCGTCCGTCGCCCGTGTGCGCCCGGGGCCCCGTCGTGAAGGCGGCCCGCCGGCCGCACCCCGGCGTGTCCCTCACCGTCAGCGAAACCTCATCGAAGCGGAGTGCTTCTGCCGTGAAGGCTTCTCGTATCGCCGCCACCGTCGCCGTCGCCGGTGCCACCGTCCTCGCCCTGTCCTCCCCCGCCCTCGCGCACGTCGGCGTGCAGCCCGAGACCGAGGCCGCCAAGGGCGGCTACGCGGTCCTCGGCTTCAAGGTCCCCAACGAGCGGGACGACGCCTCGACCACCAAGCTCGAGATCAGCTTCCCCACGGACCACCCGCTGGCCTCCGTGATGCCGCAGCCGGTCGAGGGCTGGGACATCCAGGTCACCAAGTCCAAGCTGGACAAGCCGCTGGAGATGCACGGCAAGAAGATCAACGAGGCGGTCTCCAAGGTCACCTGGACCGCCGAGGGCGAGGGCATCGAGCCCGGCTTCTTCCAGAAGTTCCCGGTGTCCGTCGGCACCCTTCCCGAGGACGCCGACGAACTCGTCTTCAAGGCCCTGCAGACGTACTCCAACAAGGAGGTCGTCCGCTGGATCGAGGTGCCGCAGAAGGGCCAGGAGGAGCCCGACCACCCGGCTCCGGTGCTCGCCCTCTCCGCCGCCACCGGGGACCACCACGGCGCCTCCGGCGACGACAAGGCGTCCGGCTCCGACTCCGCCTCGGCCGAGAAGGCGTCCACCCGGACCTCCGCCGCCTCCGACGAAGGCGACTCCGGCGGCACGGACACCACCGCCCGTGTCCTGGGCGTCGTCGGCATCGTGATCGGCGTGGCGGGCGTCGCCTACGGCGTGCTCGCCGGGCGCCGGCGCACCACCGCCTGACCCCGCCCCTCCCCACCCGGCGCACCGGGCCGTCCGCCGCTCCGCGGCGGCCCGGTGCGCGCCCCAGCACTCACTCCCAGGAACCATCCATGCGCAAGAAGACCTTCGCGGCGGCCGCCCTGCTCGCCGCCGCATCCCTCACCCTCACCGCCTGCGGCAGCGGCGACAACGCCGGCGGCGACCCCGTGGCCGTGGTGTCCGAGGAGCCCGGCGCCGAGAAGGCGGCCACCGTCCTGGACAAGCCGTTCGAGAAGCCCGACCTCGTCCTGACCGACACCCAGGGCAAGGAGTACGACTTCCGCGCGGAGACCGCGGGCCGGCCCACCCTCATCTACTTCGGCTACACGCACTGCCCCGACGTCTGCCCGCTGACGATGAACAACCTCGCCGTGGCCAAGAAGCAGCTGCCCCAGGACCAGCAGGACAAGCTGCGGATCGTGTTCGTCACCACCGACCCCGAGCGGGACACCTCCGCCGCACTCGGTACGTGGCTCAAGGGCATCGACTCCCAGGTCGTCGGCCTGACCGGCGACTTCGCCACCATCCAGGCCGGTGCCCGCACCCTCGGCATCACCATCGACCCGCCGCGCAAGGACGACCAGGGCAAGACCGTCTCCGACCACGGCACCCAGGTCATCGCCTTCTCCCCGGAGACGGACGGCGGTTACGTCCTCTACGGCGAGGACGCCACCGTCGACGACTACACCAAGGACCTCCCGAAGCTCATCAAGGGCGCGAAGCCGTGAGGCGCCTGGCGGTGGCGGCCCTGGCCGCCGCCGGTGCCCTGACGCTGGCCGGGTGCGGCGGATCGGGGTCCGGCGACGGCGGGGCGGACCTGTCCGTGCGCTCCGCGTACATGCCGCAGCCGGTCTCGGACATGGCCGCCGGCTTCCTCACCATCACCAACGACGGCGACACCGCGGACCGGCTGACCTCGGTCACCAGCGACGTCGGCGAGGTCACCGTGCACGAGACCGTGGACGGTGCCATGCGACAGGTCGAGGCACTCGACATCCCGGCCAACGGAAGCCTGGTGCTGGAGAGCGGCGGCAACCACCTGATGTTCGAGCAGCTGAAGCAGCGGCCGAAGCAGGGCCAGAAGGTCTCCGTCGAACTGCGCTTCGACCACTCCGATCCCGTCACGGTCGAGATCCCGGTGAAGCCCGCCACTTACAACCCGAAGACCGGACACTGAGGGAGACACCCCTGTGACCCAGACCATCGCCCCCCGCGTGCGGACCCTGGTGCTGCTGTTCCTGGCCGTCACCGGCGCGCTCCTCGCCGGAGCCGCTCCCGCGTCCGCGCACGCCGCGCTGACCGGCAGCGACCCCGGGCAGGGGGCGGTGGTCGACACGGCCCCCACCCAGGTCTCGCTCACCTTCTCCGAGCCGGTCGCGGTCAGCGACGACGCCGTGCGGGTGCTCGATCCCAAGGGCACGCGGGTGGACAAGGGCGACCCGGCCGACACGAGCGGCAACACCTACACCGTGCGACTGCTCAGCGGGCTGCCCGACGGCACCTACACCGTGGCCTACCAAGTGGTCTCGGCGGACAGCCATCCGGTCGCCGGCGCCTTCACCTTCTCCATCGGCGCACCGTCCGAGACGTCCGTCTCGGTCTCCGCGCAGGGGTCCGACGACGGCCCGGTCGGCTGGCTGTACGGGTTCGGCCGGTACGTGTCCTACGCCGGCTTCGTCGTCATGGCCGGCGGTGCCGCCTTCGTCCTCGCCTGCTGGTCGCGCGGTTCCGGGGTGCGGGCGGTGCAGCGGCTGGTCGTCTCCGGGTGGATGGCGCTCACCGCGGCCACGCTCGGGCTGCTGCTCCTGCGCGGCTCCTACACCACCTCGGGCGAGGTCGGCGACATCTTCGACCTCTCCCTCCTCGGAGACGTGCTCCAGACCAAGACGGGCGCGGCGCTGATCTCCCGGCTGCTGCTGCTCGCCGCGGCGGCGCTGTTCATCGCCGTGCTGTTCGGCTCCCACGACGAGCGGGACGACCAGGAGAAGCGGGATCTGACCTTCGGCCTCGCGATCGGCGGGACGGTCGTGGCGGCCGGACTCGCCGCGAGCTGGGCGATGTCCGAGCACGCCTCCCAGGGGCTTCAGCCCGGCATCGCCATGCCGGTCGACGTGGTGCACCTGCTGGCCGTCGCCGCCTGGCTGGGCGGGCTCACCGCCCTGCTCGTCGCGCTCTTCCGGGCGCCCGCCGAGACGCCGGTCGACCGGGACGCCGTCCGGCGGTTCTCGCGGCTCGCCTTCGGCAGCGTGATCGCGGTGGTCGTCACCGGGGTCTACCAGAGCTGGCGGCAGCTCGGCTCCTGGTCGGCGTTCACCGACACCCGCTACGGGCAGTTGCTCCTCGCCAAGCTCGGGCTCGTGGCGGTGCTGGTCGGCGTCGCCTCCGTCTCACGGCGGTGGACGGCACGGCTGGCCCAGGCCCCGGCGGAGGCCGCGCCCGCCGAGGAAGCCGTGTCCGCCGAGCGGGCCGTGCCCGCCGCGACGGCGGGCACGGGCTCAGCCGATGTGGAAGGTTCCGGCACCCGCACGTCCGGCGCCCGCGAGGACGGTGCCCGTAAGGACGGTGCTCCTGAGGACGTGGTCGCTGCCGGACGGACCGGGAAGCCCACGGACACCGCGGAGGCGACGGCCGGGGCCGACGGGGCGGCATCCGCGCGGGCCGCTCAGCTCGCCCGGCAGCGGGCCGCGGTGGAGAGCGCCCGGCAGAAGCGCCTGCGGGACGCCGACCCCAACCGTTCGGGTCTGCGCCGCTCTGTGCTCGTCGAGGCGGGCATCGCCGTCGTCCTGCTCGCCGTCACCACCGTGCTCACGCAGACCGAGCCCGGACGCACGGAGCAGGAGGCCAAGGCGGCCGGTGCCGTCTCCTCGGCGTCCTCCTCGACCGGCCAGGGCACCGGCGCGACGACCCTGAACATGCCCTTCGACACCGGTGGCGAGAACGGCAAGGGCGTCGTCACGATCGACCTCGACCCGGCTCGCGTCGGAGAGAACGTCCTGCACGTCTATGTGGAGGGTGCCGGCAGCCGCCCGCTCGACATCCCCGAGGTGACCATCGCCTTCACCCTCTCCGCCCAGGACATCGGGCCGCTGCCCGTCGTCCCCGACCGCGTCGCCGCCGGACACTGGTCGGCGAGCGGTGTGCAGCTCCCCATGGCGGGCGACTGGAAGGTCGAGGTGACCGTGCGCACCTCCGACATCGACCAGGTGACCGTCTCGAAGAACGCGCAGATCGGCTGAACCACCATGGCTGACCAGTCCATTCCGCAGGTCCGCACCCCGCAGGCACTCCAGGAGGAGCCCGCGGAGCGGACCACGAAGGACGGCATCTCCCGCCGCCGGCTCCTCGGCACGGCAGGTGCCACAGGGCTCGTCCTCGGAGCGGCGGGCGGGGCCGTGGGACACGCCTCGGCGCCCGCCGGAGCCACTCCGCTGACGTCGGTGGGCGACAGCCGGGTGTCGTTTCACGTGAAACACCAGCCCGGTATCACCCAGCCCCTCCAGGCCCGGGGACATCTCCTCGCCTTCGACCTCGCCCCCGGCGCCGGCCGCAAGGAGGCGGCCGCTCTGCTGCGCCGCTGGTCGGACACGGCCCGCCGGCTGATGGCGGGGGAACCGACCGCTCAAGGCGATACCGATGTGGCCCGTGACGCCGGGCCCTCCTCGCTGACCCTCACCTTCGGTTTCGGTCACAGCTTCTTCGGGCGTACCGGGTTGGAGAAACAACGCCCGGTCTCCCTGGACCCACTGCCCGACTTCTCCTCCGACCGGCTCGACAAGACCCGCAGCAACGGCGACCTGTGGGTGCAGATCGGCGCGGACGACGCCCTCGTGGCCTTCCACGCCCTGCGTGCCGTCCAGAAGGACGCCGGGTCGGCGGCCAGGGTGCGCTGGCAGATGAACGGGTTCAACCGGTCCCCGGGTGCCACCGCCCACCCCATGACCGCCCGCAACCTGATGGGCCAGGTCGACGGCACCCGCAATCCCAAGCCGGCCGACACCGACTTCGACCGGCGGATCTTCGTGCCGGAGAAGGGCGAGCCCGCCTGGATGGCGAACGGCTCCTACGCCGTAGTACGCCGTATCCGCATGCTGCTGGACGACTGGGAGCAGTTGTCGCTCTCGGAGCAGGAGCAGGTGATCGGGCGCCGGAAGTCCGACGGGGCTCCGCTGTCGGGAGGCACCGAGACGACCGCCATGGACCTGGAGAAGACCGACGCCGAGGGCGCTCTGGTGGTCCCGTTCAACGCCCACGCGAGGATCACCCGGCCCGATCAGAACGGCGGGGCGGCGATGCTCCGCCGCCCGTTCTCGTACCACGACGGGATCGACACGGACGGGGCCCCGGACGCGGGTCTGCTGTTCATCTGCTGGCAGGCGGACCCGCTGCGCGGTTTCGTGCCCGTGCAGCGCAAGCTGGACCGGGGGGACGCGCTGACTCCGTTCATCCGTCACGAGGCGAGCGGGCTGTTCGCGGTCCCGGGCGGCGCGGCGGAGGGAGAGTATGTGGGTCAGGCTCTGCTGGAGGGGTGAGAACGGCCCCGTGTCACCCCTGAGGGCTTTCCGGGAGTTGCCGTAGGCGAGGGCCCATTAGGGTGAGGACATGCCAGCGAGCTATGCGTATCTCGGCCCAGAGGGCACCTTCACCGAGGTGGCCCTGCGTACCCTTCCCGAGGCGGCGACCCGTGAGCTGATCCCTTACGTGTCCGTGCAGTCCGCGCTCGACGCGGTGCGGGTGGGCGAGGCGGAGGCCGCTTTCGTCCCCATCGAGAACTCGGTCGAGGGCGGGATCACCACCACCCTCGACGAGCTCGTCGCGGGTGCCCCGTTGATGATCTATCGCGAGGTACTGCTGTCGATCACCTTCGCGCTGCTGGTGCGTCCGGGCACCAAGCTCTCGGACGTCAAGACGGTCACCGCCCACCCGGCCGCCCAGCCGCAGGTGCGCAACTGGCTGAAGACGCACCTCCCCGACGCCGTCTGGGAATCGGCCGCCTCGAACGCGGACGGTGCGCGCCTGGTCCAGGAGGGCCGCTACGACGCGGCCTTCGCCGGAGAGTTCGCGGCGGCCCGGTACGGCCTGGAGGCCCTGGAGACGGGGATCCACGACGCGGAGAACGCGCAGACCCGGTTCGTCCTGGTGGGTCGCCCCGCCCGGCCGGCCGCCCCCACCGGCGCCGACAAGACCTCCGTGGTGCTGTGGCAGCGCGACGACCACCCCGGCGGCCTGCGCGATCTGCTGGGCGAGTTCGCCACGCGCGGCATCAACCTGATGCTGCTCCAGTCCCGGCCCACCGGCGCCGGAATCGGCAACTACTGCTTCTGCGTCGATGCCGAGGGCCACATCTCGGACCGCCGGATGTCCGAGGCGCTGATGGGGTTGAAGCGGATCTGTCTCCAGGTGCGCTATCTCGGTTCGTACCCGCGTGCGGACGTGCGGCCGGGAGAGGTGCGGCCTCCGTTCCCCGGTACGTCGGACGAGGAGTTCACCGGGGCGGCGGACTGGGTGGCGCGGTGCCAGGACGGCCGGTTCTGAGACCGGGTGTGGCGGCCGGAGGTCCGGTCCGATCTGCCGACTGCCGTTGTCCACAGAAGTTATCCACAGGTCCGCTTCTCGACCTGGGGACAAGTCGACACCGACATGCCGTTCGGTCGACAAATCCCTCTTCGGCCCATGATCGCGTTCATCACCCCGAGCATCACCCTTCGTCCATTCTTTTCCTTTGGCCAACCCTTTGGGGCGAACCCTTTCCCCTCAAAGGTGGAGATGGAGCGGATTTGTGCGGGGAATCCCCGGCATGGACCGCGGGTTTTGGAGTGATCAATTCCGGCATCCACAGATCTTCCCCACACCCTGTGGATAACTTTTCCGAGTACGGGGCGCCTGTGGACAACCGCACCCAAGTGCCGCCTCGCGCAAGGGATTCGAGTCAACCCGCAGGGCGCGAAGTGACCCGTTCACGCGGCGGCGCTCTGTGAGGTGACCCGAAAGGACACAACGCGCATTTCACCCATAACGCAACGTGATGTGTTCCTCCGCAATAGTGAGTCGTGGGCCGTCATCCCGCACCGGTAGCCTTGACCGCGTGATTGACCTTCGCCTGCTCCGTGAGGACCCCGACCGTGTGCGCGCTTCACAGCGCGCCCGTGGAGAGGACGTCGCGCTCGTCGACGCCCTCCTGTCTGCCGACGAACGGCGCAGGTCGTCCGGCGTCCGCTTCGACGAGCTGCGCGCCGAGCAGAAGTCGCTCGGCAAGCTCATCCCCAAGGCGGCCGGCGACGAGAAGGCCGAGCTGCTGCGGAAGGCCGAACAGCTCAAGGCCGACGTGAAGGCCGCCGACGCCGACCGGGACGCCGCCGCCGCCGAGACGCAGGACCTGCTGTCCAAGCTGAGCAACCTCGTCCACCCCGACGTGCCCGTCGGCGGCGAGGAGGACTTCGTCACGCTGGAGACGCACGGCAGCATCCGCGACTTCGGCGCGGAGGGCTTTGAGCCCAAGGACCACATCGAGCTCGGCCACATGCTGGGCGCCATCGACGTCGAGCGCGGCGCCAAGGTGTCCGGCTCGCGCTTCTACTTCCTGACCGGCGTCGGGGCCCTGCTGGAACTCGCCCTGGTGAACGCGGCGATCGCCCAGGCCACCGCGGCCGGCTTCACGCCGATGCTGACCCCGGCCCTGGTCCGCCCCCAGTCCATGGCGGGCACCGGCTTCCTCGGCCAGGCCGCACAGGACGTCTACCACCTGGAGAAGGACGACCTGTACCTGGTCGGCACCTCCGAGGTGGCGCTGGCGGCGTACCACATGGACGAGATCATCGACGCCGACCGGCTGCCGCTGCGCTACGCGGGCTTCTCGCCCTGCTTCCGCCGCGAGGCCGGCTCGCACGGCAAGGACACCCGGGGCATCTTCCGCGTGCACCAGTTCGACAAGGTCGAGATGTTCTCGTACGTCACGCCGGAGGACTCCCAGGCGGAGCACCAGCGCCTGCTGGAGTGGGAGAAGCAGTGGCTGACCTCGCTGGAGCTGCCGTTCCGCGTGATCGACGTCGCCTCGGGCGACCTGGGCTCCTCGGCCGCGCGTAAGTACGACTGCGAGGCGTGGATCCCCACCCAGGGCAAGTACCGCGAGCTGACCTCGACCTCGGACTGCACCGAGTTCCAGTCCCGCAGGCTGTCGATCCGAGTCCGCGAGGACAAGAAGGTGCGTCCGCTGGCCACGCTCAACGGCACGCTGTGCGCCGTACCGCGCACCATCGTGGCGATCCTGGAGAACCATCAGCAGGCCGACGGCTCGGTCCGCGTACCGGAGGTGCTGCGTCCGTACCTGGGCGGCCGGGAGTTCCTCGAACCGGTCGCCAAGTGAGCGCGGCCTTCCCCTACGGGCTCGTCGCCACCGATCTCGACGGCACGCTGCTGCGGGACGACCACTCGGTCTCCCCCCGCACCCGTGACGCGCTCGCCGCGGCCACCGCGGCGGGCGCCGCCCACATCGTCGTCACCGGCCGCGCGGTGCCCTGGACGCGCCCCATACTCGACGACCTCGGCTACACAGGACTGGCCGTCTGCGGTCAGGGCGCACAGGTGTACGACGCCGGAGCCCACCGGCTGCTGACGTCGGTGACGCTGGACCGGCAGCTCGCCGGGGTGGCACTGGCCAAGATCGAGGCGGAGGTCGGCCCGCTGTACCTGGCGGCCAGCCGCGACGGGCTGGACGGCGAGGTGCTGGTCGGTCCCGGTTACGAGGTGCACGGCGCGCTGCCCGCGATCCCGTTCACGGACGCCGCCGACGTGTGGGCGGCGCCCTTGAACAAGCTGTACATCCAGCATCCGGAGCTGACCTCCGACGAGCTCGCCGAGGCCGCCACCCGCACCGCGGGGGGTTTCGTCACCGTCACCATGGCGGGCGAGGGAATCGTCGAACTGCTCCCGCTCGGCCTGTCGAAGGCGACGGGGCTGTCGCTGGCGGCCCGCCGGCTGGGAGCGAAGGCTGCGGGGACGATCGCCTTCGGCGACATGCCCAACGACCTTCCGATGTTCGCCTGGGCCGGACACGGTGTGGCCATGGCCAACGCCCATCCGGACCTGCGGGCGGTGGCCGACGAGGTGACGGCCTCCAACGAGGAGGACGGCATCGCGGTGGTGCTGGAGCGGTTGCTGGGCTGACGCCCGGGCGTTCCGCGGAGGATGCACGGAGCGAACGTGCGCGGGCCGGTGACCCGACCTCGGCCCGAACCGGGCCGGTGCCTCACCTCGCGGCCGATTCTCCGGGAAGGGCGGCCCACGCGCCGAGAGCGCGCGTGCTCGAAGCGGCCGCCCCGGGCAGCTCCCGTAGGGGGCGGACTCGGCGGAGCAGTGGGGATTACTCCGGAGTCCGCCGTGGGCTGCCCCGAAGGGAGCCGGACGCACTGCCGTGCATGGGCATCGTCCCGCTCCTCTCCCGGCACACGACGCCGGAGGTTTCCGGCGCTGCGGACGTCCTCACTCTGCCCGCCGGACGAACGGGACGCCACCGAATAAAACGGCGGGCGGCGCCGCCCAGCCGGGCGACGCCGCCACTCCCGACGGTGTGCGGGGCGTTCTCACTCCTCGCCGGCGAGCGTCAGCGAACGCAGCTTCTGCCCGGCGTACCAGGTGGCCAGCACGGTGACCACGGCGAGCAGGACCGTCGCGGTCGTCAGGCTCACGTCCGAGGTGACCAGGTCGCCGCCGGAGACCTTCTGCGCCACGGCCAGCGCCCACTGCTGGACGCTCAGCGTGCGCGCGCCGGGCACCAGGGAGCCGAACAGCGCCTCCCAGACCAGCGCGTAGACCAGCCCGAAGACCACCGCGTGCCGCGAGATCGTGCCGAGCAGCAGGAAGAGGGCGGCGTAGGCGATGGAGGCAACCAGCGCGGCCACCGTGTAGGCGACGGCAACCTGCTGGCCGTTGCCGTTCAGGACGAAGCCGGCGATCAGGGTCGGGACCGCCGAGAACACCATGGTGACGGCGATCGCGACGATCAGCTTGGTGTAGATGATCGTGGGCCGCTTGATCGGCTTGGACAGCAGGTACACGACCGAGCCGTCGTCGATCTCGGGCCCGATCGCCCCGGTGCCCGCGATGACGCCGATGATCGGCACCATGGTGGCGAGCGCCAGTCCGCCCAGCACGTCGGCGGCCGTCTGGTCGTCGGCGCCGGCGAGGCCGCGCACCGCCAGCGAGATCGCGATCAGCAGCAGGGGCAGCGCGCCCAGGATGAGGGCCCGGCGGCGGCCGAGCAGGGCCCGGTAGGTGAGCCGGGCGACTGTGGGGTCGTACATCTTGGGCCTCCTACGCCGCGACGAGATATGAGAAGACGGACTCGAGGGACTCGTCGGACGGCGAGACCGTGAGCAGCCGGATGCCGTGCTCGCGCGCGACCTTCGGCAGCAGGGAGGTGAAGCGGCCGAAGTCGACGGCCTGGATGTGCAGGGCGCCCTCCGCCGTGTCCACCTCGATGCCGGACGTCGACGGGTCGGCGATCAGCGCGGCCGCGAGCGCGCGGTCGTCGCTGGAACGCACCAGGTAGCGGTGCGGACGGTCCGTCATCAGCCGGCGGATCCTGCGGAAGTCGCCACTGGCCGCGTGCCGGCCGGCGACGACGACCTCGATGTGCCAGGCGAGCTGCTCGACCTCTTCGAGGATGTGGGACGAGAACAGCACGGTGCGTCCCTCGTCGCCCATGCGCCGCAGCAGGTCCATCAGCTGCATGCGCTGGCGCGGGTCCATGCCGTTGAAGGGCTCGTCCAGCAGGAGCAGCGACGGCTCGTGGACCAGCGCCGAGGCCATCTTCACGCGCTGCCGCATGCCCTTGGAGTACGTGGCGATCTTGCGGTCCTGCGCGTACTCCATCTCGACCGTCGCCAGCGCCTTCTGGGCGGCCTTGGCGCCCAGGCCGTGCAGTTCGGCGTTGGCGACGACGAATTCACGGCCGGTCAGGAAGTCGTACATCGCCTCGCGCTCGGGGACGACGCCGATGTGCCGGTAGATGGTCTCGTTGCGCCACACCTGCTGTCCGTCGAGGGTGACGGAGCCGGTGGAGGGGGCGAGGAAGCCGCCCATCATGTTGATGAGGGTGGACTTCCCGGCACCGTTGGGGCCGAGGAGGCCGGTGACTCCGGGGCCGACGGTCATGGTGATGTCGTTGACGGCGACCACGTTGCCGAACCAGCGGGAGACGTGGTCGATGCTGAGCGTGGTCACAGGCCCACCTTCTTGTAGCGGCGCACCAGCAGGCCGTAGCTGGCGGCGATCAGGCCGAGGGTGAACAGGACGAAGACGACGCCCTCGGCGTTGTCCGGGCCCACCCCGCCGGGGAAGGCGGAGCTCGCGCCCAGGAAGGCGGACTGCACGCCGTCGATGAGGGTGATGGGCGAGAACAGGCCGATCCAGGTGCCGGCGTCGCCGTTGCCCTGGACGTCCGCGATCGCCTGGAGCGTGGAGACCGCCCCGTAGGAGATGGTCAGGACGGCGATGACGGCCGCGATGCCGAAGCCGCGGCGCGGGGTGACCGACGCGATGACCAGGCCGATTCCGGCGAAGAGCAGCGAGAGCAGTGCCACGGAGACGAGTCCCTGTGCGAATCCCTTGGTCTGGTCGGTGAAGTCGAGCTTGGCCAGCAGCGCGCCGACGTACAGCACCAGCAGGGGGGCGGCGGTGAGGATGAACAGGGCCGAGGCCAGCGCGGCGTACTTGGCGCGCACGTAGTCGGCGGTCTCGATGGGACGCGAGAAGTACAGCGGTACGGTCTTGAAACGCAGGTCGCGCGAGACGGACGTCGGCGCCTGCGAGGCGACGTACAGGCTGATGACGGCCTGCATGACGATCGCGTAGCGCGTGTAGTCCACGGGCAGGTCGTTGGCCTTGGTGGCGACCGCGACGGCCACCATGATGGCGGCGGGCACACACATCACCACGAACAGCAGCATCGGCAGCACCTTGGACTTCACCGACCGGCCGAGGCCGTAGGAGCCGCGCAGGGACTGCGAGTACAGCGACAGCCGCGCGTACCCGCGGCCCAGGCGGGGGCCGTCGTAGGAGCGGTAGCCGATGTTGTGGATACGGGTGTCACCCGGTGCAGTGGCTGGTGTCTGCATGGACTGCTCAGCTGCCATGGCCGACCGCCTCCTTCCGCTGCTCGTCGCGCTGGTCGTCGCTGTCGGTGAAGACCTCGGAGATGTGGTGCCGGCGCTGTTCCATGCGCACCAGTCCGAGGCCGAGGTCCGCGATGACGTCGCGGACCAGGTCGTACGTCTCCTCGCCCTGGGCGGTGAGCAGCAGGACGTGCCCCGCGCCCGGCAGTCCGCTGCCGTCCGTGACGCTCACCCCGCGCGCGTGGAGCGCCTCGCGCACCGCGCGGGTGCCGTCCGGGTGCTCGTCGGTGTCGGTGACCTCGATCGCGAGGGTGGTGGTGGTCTGGGTGAAGTCCGTGGTGGAGCTGGAGCGCAGCAGCTTGCCGCCGTCGATGACGACGACGTGGTCACAGGTGCGTTCGAGCTCGCCCAGCAGGTGGGAGGTGACCAGGACGGAGATGCCGAAGTCGGTGTGGATCCGGCGGATCAGGCCGAGCATCTCGTCACGGCCGACCGGGTCGAGGCCGTTGGTCGGCTCGTCCAGGAAGACCAGCTGGGGGTCGTGCACAAGGGCCTGCGCCAGCTTCACGCGCTGCTTCATGCCGGTCGAGTAACCGCCGATGGGGCGGTAGCGCTCCTCGTACAGGCCGACGTGGCGCAGGGTGTCCGCGGTGCGCTCCCGCGCGGCGGTGGGCGGCAGGCCGGACATGCGCGCCATGTGGACGACGAACTCGGTGGCCGAGACGTCCGGTGGCAGACAGTCGTGTTCCGGCATGTAGCCGACCCGCTCGCGGATGGCGGGGCCCTTGGTGACGACATCGAGGCCGAGCACCTCGGCGCGGCCCTCGGTGGCGGGGGACAGACCCAGAAGGATCTTGATCAGTGTGGACTTGCCGGCTCCATTGGCTCCGACGAGTCCGGTCACACCGGGCCCGACGTCCACGGAGAGCCGGTCAAGAGCGGTCACCCGGGGGAACCGCTTGCTCAGGCTTTCGGTCGCGATCACAGTCACGTCCTCGACGTTAGTGACCCGTCCCACTCGGGTCGTCAGACCGGAGAGCCGTCTTGGGCTCCCCCTGGAGTCGTACGGGCCCGTAAGGGAGACCCTGCCTGAGATCCATGCGCGCGATGCGGGGCGCTGTTGACGAGCCCTCCGGCGACTGCCACATTCGCCGGTGTGACGCGGATGAGTGGTGCGCGGGAGCGCCGGGTGCGTACGGGCGGTGTCGAGCTGTGCGTGGCCGAGCTGGGTGAGCCCGGGCGGCCGGTGGTCGTCCTGGTGCACGGCTATCCGGACAGCAAGGAGGTGTGGTCCTCGGTCGCGTCCCGGCTGGCGGAGCGTTTTCACGTCGTGGCGTACGACGTCCGGGGCCACGGCCGGTCCACGGCGCCGCGTCCGCTGCGCGGCGGGTTCACGCTGGAGAAGCTGACCGACGACTTCCTGGCGGTCGTGGACGCGGTGAGCCCGGACCGCCCGGTGCACCTGGTGGGGCACGACTGGGGCTCGGTGCAGTCCTGGGAGTTCGTGACGGTGCGGCGCGCCGAGGGGCGGATCGCCTCCTTCACCTCGATATCCGGCCCCTCGCTCGACCATTTCGGGCACTGGATCGACCGCCGGGTGAAGCGGCCGACCCCGCGCCGGGTCGGCCGGCTGCTGGGGCAGGGCGCCAAGTCCTGGTACATCTACCTGCTGCACACGCCCGTGCTGCCGGAACTGGCGTGGCGCGGGCCGCTCGGCAGGGCCTGGCCGCGGCTCCTGGAGCGCCTGGAGGGCGTGTCCGGCGACGGTTATCCGACCCCGTCCCTGCCGTCGGACGCGGCCCACGGCACCTGGCTCTACCGGGACAACGTGCGTCCCCGGCTGCGCAACCCGCGCGCCGACGCCTACGCGCACGCGCCCGTGCAGCTCATCACTCCCCTGGAGGACGCGTTCCTCTCGGAGCGGCTCTACGACGATCTCGAGCACTGGGCCCCGCGGCTGACCCGGCGGACGCTGCGGGCCAAGCACTGGGTGCCGCGCAGCCGCCCGGACCGGCTGGCGACGTGGATCTCCGACTTCGTGACGTCCGTGGAGGAGGGCCGGGACCAGGTGCAGGCGACGGGCCGGTACGCCGACCGGTTCGGCGGGCGGCTGGTCCTGGTCACGGGGGCGGGCAGTGGCATCGGACGGGCCACTGCGCTCGCGTTCGCCGAGGCGGGTGCGCGCGTGCTGGCGGTCGACCGGGACGCGGACGCCGCGGTCTCCACTGCGGGGGAGGCTCTCCGGCGGGGTGCGGCTGCGGCCTGGGCGGAGACGGCGGACGTGTCCGACGAGCAGGCGATGGAGAAGCTCGCCGAGCGCGTCACCACCGAGTACGGCGTGCCGGACGTCCTGGTGAACAACGCCGGCATCGGGCTGAGCGGCTCCTTCTTCGACACCACCGCCGAGGACTGGAGGAAGGTCCTCGACGTCAACCTGTGGGGTGTGATCCACGGCTGCCGCCTCTTCGGACGGCGGATGGCCGAGCGCGGCCAAGGCGGCCACATCGTCAATGTGGCGTCCGCCGCCGCCTTCCAGCCCTCCAGGGCACTGCCGGCCTACAGCACCTCCAAGGCGGCGGTGCTGATGCTGAGCGAGTGCCTGCGCGCGGAGCTCACGGGACGCGGGATCGGCGTGACGGCGGTGTGCCCGGGGTTCGTGGACACCGCCATCACCTCCACCGCGCGGTTCGCGGGCGTGGACGCCGACGAGGAGCGGCGGCTGCGGAAGCGGGCGGCGCGTCTGTACCGGCTGCGCGGTTATCCGCCGGAGAAGGTCGCCACCGCGATCCTGCGGGCGGTGGTACGCGACGAGGCGGTGGTGCCGGTCACCCCGGAGGCGCGGGCGGCGTACGCGCTGGCGCGGTGGATGCCGGGTGCGCTGCGCGGGATCGCGCGGATCAAGCCGCCGGTGTGAGACGTCCGGCGCGGCGGCACGCGTCCAGCCGGGGCTCTCCGCTGCGGTCCCGTTGTCCACAGCGGACGCCAAGTCGCCTGTGGATAAGCACACTTGGCTGTGGATCAAACCTCCGGAGGGAAATCGATCGCGTGACGCGCGTCTCTCCCGGCACTCTGGACAGATGCACTCTGAGCGAACCCACTCTGAGCGGATGGACGAACGACGCACGGTCAAGGTGTCCACGTACCTCTCCCGGCATCTGCGCCACCAGCCGGAGCGGATCGGACTCACCCTCGACGAGGGCGGCTGGGTCGAGATCGAGGCTTTGATCGCCGCGGCCTCCGCGCACGGGTTCCGGTTCACCCGGGAGGAACTCGACCACGTCGTCGCCACCAACGACAAGCGGCGCTTCGCCGTGGAGGGCGACCGGATCCGCGCCAGCCAGGGACACAGCGTCGAGGTCGATCTCGGACTTCCCGCGGCCACTCCGCCGCCGTACCTGTACCACGGCACGGTCGCCCGCAATCTGGAGGCGATCCGGGCCGAAGGGCTGCGGCCCATGGGCCGGCACGCCGTGCACCTCTCGGCCGACCGCGAGACGGCGGCCCGGGTGGGCGCCCGCAGGGGACGGCCGGTCGTGCTCTCCGTGGACACGGGCGCGATGCACCAGGACGGCCATGTCTTCCACCTGAGTGCGAACGGTGTGTGGCTGACCGAGGCCGTACCGAGCCGGTACCTGCGTTTCCCCTCCGGCCACTGAGAACGCGGCCTTCCCGCCTGCGGTGACGCGCGTGGGCGGACGTTTCACGTGAAACCCGTGGCGGCGCTTAGGCTCGGTGACATGAGCCTGCGCCTGAGCACCGTGATCCTCCCCTACCGCCGCTGGCACGAGGGCAGCCGTACCGCCTGGACGCGCGCCGAGGAGCTCGGCTTCCATACGGGCTACACCTACGACCATCTCTCCTGGCGCAGCTTCCGGGACGGCCCGTGGTTCGGCGCCGTCCCCACCCTCACCGCCGCCGCGGGGGTCACCGAGCGGATGCGGCTGGGCACCCTGGTGACCTCTCCGAACTTCCGGCACCCGGTCACCCTGGCCAAAGAACTCGTCACCCTCGACGACATCTCCGGCGGGCGGGTCACGCTCGGCATAGGAGCGGGCGGCACCGGTTTCGACGCCACCGCACTGGGCCAGGAGCCATGGACCCCGCGCGAGCGCGCCGACCGCTTCGCCGAGTTCGTCCCGCTGCTCGACCGTCTGCTCTCCGAGGACTCGGTGTCGTACGAGGGCGACTTCTACGCGGCGCACGAGGCACGCAACATTCCGGGCTGTGTGCAGCGGCCCCGGCTGCCGTTCGCGGTGGCGGCGACCGGCCCGCGCGGACTGCGGCTCGCGGCCCGTCACGGGCAGGCCTGGGTGACCACGGGCGATCCGCGGCTGTTCGAGAAGGGCACGCCCGAGCAGTCGGTTCAGGCCATTCGCCGTCAGGCGGACAAGCTCGCCGACGCCTGCGCCGAGCTCGGCCGGGACGTGACCGGACTGGACAAGATCCTGCTCACCGGCTTCACCCCGGACCGGAGCCGACCGCTGCAGTCCCTGAGCGCCTTCGTCGACTTCGCGGGGCGCCATGCAGAACTGGGATTCACCGAGATCGTGATCCACTGGCCCATCCCCGACTCGGACTTCGCCGTGGACCAGAAGGTGTTCGAACGGATCGCCATGGAGGCCCCGGCGCAACTGCGCTGACCGCTGTCGGGTCCACGACGACGTGACGCTCAGTGACGACGGTATTCACTCAGATGTGCGCGGTCCCGCACGGTCGTGCGGGCATATGCGCGACAATGGCCGCGTGATCTCAGCGACCCGACAGCCCGAGCCCCAGGCAGCCGCTCTTCCACCGCGGCTCATCGCCACCGACCTCGACGGCACCCTGCTGCGTGACGACAAGTCGGTGTCCCCGCGCACCGTCGCCGCGCTGGCCGCCGCCGAGGAAGCCGGCATCGAGGTCTTCTTCGTCACCGGCCGGCCCGCCCGCTGGATGGACGTGGTCAGCGACCACGTCCACGGCCACGGCCTCGCCATCTGCGGCAACGGCGCCGCCGTCGTCGACCTGCACGGCGGTCCCGGCGCCCACCGCTTCGTGAAGGTGCGGGAGCTGCCCCGCAAGAACGCGCTGGACGCCGTGCAGCTGCTGCGCGACGCCGCCCCGGGCACGGTGTACGCCGTCGAGCAGACCTACGGCTTCCACCAGGAGCCCGCCTACCCGAAGCTGCACATGGAGATCCCGGACGCCCTCGCGCCCGCCGAGGACCTGCTGCATCCGGAGTCCCCCACCGCCGGCGAACCGGTGCTCAAGATCCTCGCCCACCACCCCACGCTCGATCCGGACGCCTTCCTCACCCTGGCCCGCCTCGCCATCGGCGACCGCGCCAACGTCACCCGCTCCAGCCCCAGCGCGCTGCTGGAGATCAGCGGACCCGAGGTGTCCAAGGCCAGCACGCTGGCCCTGTGCTGCGCCGAGCGGGGCATCTCGCACGAGGAGGTCGTCGCCTTCGGGGACATGCCGAACGACGTCGAGATGCTGAGCTGGGCGGGCCGTTCCTACGCGATGGGCAACGCGCACCCGGACGTGATCGCCGCCGCGTCGGGTCACACCGTCGCCAACAACGACGACGGGGTGGCCGTGGTGATCGAGCGGCTCCTGGAGGGGCGGCTGTAGCCGCTCAGAGCGACACCCCGTGCCGGGTCAGCCAGGACACGGGGTTCACCGCCGACCCCATCTCGGGCGTGACCCGCACCTCGAAATGCAGGTGTGGTCCGGTGGAGTTTCCGCTGGTGCCGGACTGACCGATCCACTGACCGGGCGTGACCCGGTCGCCCTGGTCGACGGCGACCGCGGCGAGGTGGGCGTACTGGGTGTAGTACCCGCCCGCGTGCTGGACCACGATCTCGACACCGAAAGGCCCTCCGCAGGACACCTTCACCACGGTGCCCGTCCCGACGGCCCGCACCGGTGTGCCGATCGGCACCGCGAAGTCCTGCCCCGTGTGCCGGTTCGCCCACCGTGCGCCTCCGCTGCCGTAGGACGCGGACAACTCGTACGTCTCCACCGGCGCCACCCAGCTGGTGGAGAAGCGCGTCTCCGGCTGGTCCAGCCGGACCGCGCCGCGGCAGGCACCGGCCGCGACCGAGGCGTCGGCCTGGCCCTGGAGCTTCCACCGCGCCGATTCGAGCTTCGCCTCGATGCCCTGCTTCAGAGCGGCGAGTTCGGTGTTCCGCTTCTCCAGCCTCCGCCACGCCGCGGCGGCCTCGGCCTCGTCGCGGGCCAGCCGGGCCTCGGCCCGCTCACTGCTGTCGATGGCCTTGTCCAGGGTCGCCTCCGCCTTCTGCACCACGCGCTGACCGCGCATCAGCTCCTCCGGGTCGTCCGCGAGCAGCATGTGCGCGGTGAGCGGCAGCCCGCCTCCGTCCCGGTACTGGGAGCTGGCGATCCGGCCCAGCTCCTGACGCAGGCCCGCCGTCTCCCGCCGCTCCCGCTCGAGCCGCTGCTCGAGTTCGCGGGCCCTGGCCCGCTGCCCTTCCGCCGCACGGAGGCCGGCCTCGTACCGCTCGGTCGCGGTGGCCGCTTCCTCGTACAGCCGCGCCACCTCCGCGCCGACGCCGGAGGCCGAGCCGTGGCCGGGGGTGTGCGAGCCGTCGCCGTCGGCGGGCCGGGCGGCTAGCACGGCGAGCGCGCACAGGAGCACGGCGACGAGGCGTGGATGGCGGCGGGTGAGACGCATGACTGCGATCTTGGCCCCGCCCCCGCCTCCGGTCCTGTTCACGTCGTGCACATGGGCGAGCACTGCCCCCGGACGGACCACCGATACCGCCGAACGGTGGTAAGCACCGACCGTGTTGACCCTCCGTCACGCCTCGTGGTCCGCGCCCGCGCGCCGCCTAACGGGCCGTCACCAGGAGTTCCGTCTCCTCCTCCCGCCGTGCCATCGCGCGCAACGGTCCCTCGGCGGCGACGAGTTCGGCGTACGGTCCGCGCTGCACCACCCGCCCCGTCTCCAGCACGACGACCTCGTCCACCGCGTCGAGACCGGCCAGCCGGTGGGTGATGAGCAGCGTCGTGCGCCCCTCCGTGGCGGCCAGCAGATCGGCGGTGAGCGCGTCGGCGGTCGCCAGGTCGAGGTGTTCCGCCGGTTCGTCCAGCACCAGGACGGGGAAGTCCGCCAGCAGTGCCCGGGCGAGTGCCAGCCGCTGCCGCTGCCCGCCGGACAACCGCGCCCCGTGCTCACCGACGAGCGTGTCGAGCCCGTCGGGCAGGCCGTCGGCCCAGTCCAGCAGCCGGGCCCGGCCGAGCGCGTCGCGCAGTTCGTCCTCGGTGGCGTCCTTCCTGGCCAGAAGCAGGTTCTCCCTGATCGAGCTGTTGAAGAGGTGCGCGTCCTGCGCGCACAGTCCGACCAGCCGCCGGACGTCGTCGCCGTCCAGGGCACGGGCGTCCACTCCGGCCAGCGTGTACGAGCCCGCAGCCGGGTCCAGGAACCGCAGCAGCGTCTGCGCGAGCGTCGTCTTGCCCGATCCGGAAGGGCCGACCACCGCGATGCGACGGCCCTCTTCCACGGTCAGGTCAAGTCCGGCGAGCGCGTCCCGTTCCTGCCCGGCGTGCCGCGCGGTCAGCCCCTTGACCACCAGGGGGAACGGCGAGACGGGCGCCTGGCGCGGCGTCCCGGGCTCCCGCACGGGCGCCGGGGCGTCCAGTACCTCGTACACGCGCTCCGCGCTGCGGCGCACCCGCTGCCGGTACTGCACGGCGAGCGGCATCACCGAAACAGCCTCGAACGCGGCGAGCGGGGTGAGGATCACGACAGCCAGCGCGACACCGTCCAGCCGGCCGGAGGACACCGCCTCGACGCCGACGAGCGCGGCCGCCGCGACGGTCAGACCGGAGATCAGCGCGGTCAGCCCGTCGCCGAGCGCGGTGGCGGTGGCCGCGCGCGCGTCGATCCGGGTGAGCGTGGCGTCGGCCCGCTGTGCCGCGGCGGTCCGGGAGGGCAGGGCACCGGCGACGGTCAGCTCGGCGGTGCCGGTGAGCAGGTCGGTCACCCGGGTCGCCAGCACGCCCCGGGCCGGAGCCAGCCTGCGCTCGGCCCTGCGGGCCACCGCACCGGTCAGCAGGGGCACACCGGCGCCCGCCGCCAGCAGCCCCGCCGCGAGCACGGCACCGGCCTCGGGCAGCAGCCATGCGGTGAAGCCGACGGACAGCGCGGAGACGGCGACGGCCGCGCCGGCCGGCAGCATCCAGCGCAGCCAGTAGTCCTGGAGTGCGTCCACGTCCGAGACCAGCCGGGAAAGGAGGTCGCCCCGGCGGGCACCGCGCAGTCCGGCGGGCGCCAGCCGTTCGAGGCGCCGGTACACCGCGACCCGGGTGTCGGCCAGCATGCGCAGGACGGCGTCGTGCGAGACGAGCCGTTCGGCGTACCGGAACACGGCCCGGCCGATACCGAAGGCCCGGGTCGCCGTCACGGCCACCATCAGATACAGCACGGGCGGCTGCTGGGAGGCCCGGGAGATGAGCCAGCCGGACGTCGCCATGAGCCCGACCGCACTCCCGAGGGCGAGGGTGCCCAGCAGCAGCGCGAGGGTGATCCGCCCACGGCGTGCGCCGGACAGGGCACGGACCCGGGTGAGCACACCGCCCCGGACCGGTTCCGCGTCGTCGGACCGGGCGGGTCCGCCCTCCGGTGCGGGGCCGGCCTCGGCGGCCGGTACGGGTCCGGCCGTCCGGACCGCGGACTCCTCGTGACCGCCGGTGGAGACCGGTTCCGCGATCCGAACCACCCGGTCCGCGACGGCCAGCAGCGCCGGACGGTGCACGACGAGGAGTACCGTCCGGCCGACCGCCAGCCGGCGTACCGCCGCCACGATCTCGGCCTCGGTGGCGCCGTCCAGCGCGGCCGTCGGTTCGTCGAGCAGGAGAACGGGCCGGTCGGCGAGGAACGCCCGGGCCAGCGCGAGCCGCTGCCGCTGCCCGGCCGAAAGACCCGCTCCGTCCTCGCCCAGCACGGTGTCGGCGCCCTCGGGCAGGGCGTCCACGAACTCCAGCGCGCCCGCGTCCCGCAGGGCGCGCCGCACGGCGTCGTCGTCCGCGCCGGGCCGGGCCAGCCGTACGTTCTCCGCGATCGTCCCCGCGTACAGGTGCGGACGCTGGGGCACCCAGGCGACGTGCCGGTGCCACTGGGCGAGGTCGAGTCCGCGGAGGTCGGCTCCGCCGATCCGCACCGCGCCCCCCGTGGGACGGACGAACCCCAGCAGCACGTTGAGCAGGGTCGACTTTCCGGCACCGCTCGGACCGACGAGGGCGACCGTCTCACCGGGAGCGACGGTGAAGGACACGTCCGCCACGGCATCCGTGGACCGGCCCGCGTACCGGACCGTCACGTCCTCGAAGGAGACGGCGCCCTGGGGAACCGTTCCTGTTCCGGTCGTGGGAACGGGTGTCTCCAGCACGGAGAAGATGTCCTCAGCCGCCCCGAGGCCCTCCGCGGCGGCGTGGTACTGGGCACCGACCTGCCGCAACGGCAGATAGGCCTCCGGCGCCAGGATCAGGATGAGCAGGCCGGTGTAGAGATCCATGTGGCCGTACACGAGCCGCATGCCGATCGTCACGGCGACCAGCGCCACCGAGAGCGTGGCGAGCAGTTCCAGCGCGAAGGAGGAGATGAAGGCGATCCGCAGCGTCCGCATGGTCGCCCGCCGGTAGTCGGCGGTGATCCGCCGGATCGACTCCGCCTGGGCCTTGGCCCGCCCGAACACCTTGAGCGTGGGCAGCCCGGCGACGACGTCCAGGAAGTGGCCGGACAGCCGGGACAGCATCAGCCACTGACGGTCCATCCGGGACTGGGTGACCCAGCCGATCAGCACCATGAAGACCGGGATGAGCGGCAGGGTTCCCGCGATGATCGCCGCCGAGACCCACTCCTCGGTGACGATCCTCGCCAGCACCGCCACCGGCACGACCACCGCGAGCCCCAGCTGGGGCAGGTAGCGCGAGAAGTAACCGTCGAGCGCGTCGACTCCCCGGGTGGCCAGGGCGACCAGCGATCCGGTGCGCTGTCCGCCCAGCCACTCCGGGCCCAGCGCCGTCGCCCGGTCCAGGAGCCGCCCCCGCAGTTCCGACTTCACCGCGGCACTCGCCCGGTGCGCCGCCAGTTCGGTCAGCCAGCCGACCAGCCCGCGGCCGGCCGCCACGACGGCGAGCAGCAGCAGGGGAGTGGCGAGTTCACCGGCGGACAGGCCGTCCTCGAACGCGCCCACCACGATCTCGGCGATGAGCATGGCCTGGGCGATGACCAGCACCGCGCCGACGACGCCCAGGCCGACGACCGCCACCAGGAAGCCCCGGGTGGCACGGGCGTACCGGAGCAGTCGCGGATCGATTGGTTTCACGTGAAACACACCTCAGTGCACGGGGTCGGCGATGTGCTGGGTACCGATCCGCTTGCGGAACACCCAGTAGGTCCAGCCCTGGTAGGCCATCACCATCGGCGTGGCGATCACCGCGAGCCAGGTCATGATCTTGAGCGTGTAGGGGCCGGAGGAGGCGTTGGTGACGGTCAGGCTCCAGTCCGGGTCGAGCGTGGACGGCATGACGTTCGGGAACAGCGTCAGGAAGAGCATCGCCACGGCGGCCACGATGGTGACGCCGGACAGGGCGAACGACCATCCCTCACGCCCCGCCCGGTTCGTCAGCAGCGCGGCGACCAGGGAGCCGACCGCCACGGCCAGCGCGACCAGGCTGGCACCGTCCCCCTTGTCGGCCTGGGTCCAGAGCAGGAAGACCAGCGCCAGTCCGGCGGTGACCAGACCCACGCGCTGGGCGAGCGTCCGCGCGCGTTCACGGATCTCACCGACCGTCTTGAGGGCCGTGAACACCGCGCCGTGGAAGGTGAAGAGCGTCAGGGTGACCAGGCCGCCCAGTACCGCGTAGGGGTTGAGCAGGTCCCCGACAGTGCCCACGTACTCGAAGTCGGCGTCGATCTTCACGCCGCGGACGATGTTCCCGAAGGCCACGCCCCACAGGAACGCCGGGAGCAGCGAGGTCCAGAAGATCGCCGTCTCCCAGTTGCGCTGCCAGTTCTCCTCCGGCCGCTTCGCCCGGTACTCGAAGGCGACACCGCGCACGATCAGGCAGACCAGGATGAGCAGCAGGGGCAGGTAGAAGCCCGAGAAGAGGGTGGCGTACCACTCCGGGAAGGCGGCGAAGGTCGCGCCGCCGGCCGTGAGCAGCCACACCTCGTTGCCGTCCCAGACGGGGCCGATGGTGTTGATCAGCACCCGCTTCTCGGCACGGTCGCGGGCGAGCAGCCGGGTGAGGATGCCGACCCCGAAGTCGAAGCCCTCCAGGAAGAAGTAGCCGATCCACAGGACGGCGATCAGTACGAACCAGACGTTGTGCAGTTCCATGACAGTGGGGCTCCCTCGGCCTAGTACGAGAAGGCCATCGGTTTGTCGGCGTCACGGAGGTCGCCGCCGAGCTTCGTGGGCGGGTTGAGGTCGGACTCGCTGAGCTCCGGCGGGCCGGCCTTGACGTACTTGGCGAGCAGCCTGACCTCGATGACGGCCAGGACGGCGTAGAGCAGGGTGAAGACGGACATCGAGGTGATGACCTCGGCCGTGGACACACCGGGGGAGACGGCGTCCTCGGTCCGCATCACGCCGTAGACCACCCAGGGCTGCCGCCCCATCTCGGTGAAGATCCAGCCCCAGGCGTTGGCGATCAGCGGGAAGGCCATGGTCCACAGCGCCAGCAGCCAGTACAGCCGGGTGAGCCGGGAGCCGAGCGGATTCCTCAGCAGCACCAGGCGCGGGACCTCGTCGTCCCCGGTGCGGTGGGCGGCCGGCAGCAGGAACCTCTTGCGGGTGAGCCAGAGCCCGAGCAGGCCGAGCGAGAAGGAGGCCATGCCGAAGCCGATCATCCAGCGGAAGCCCCAGTAGGCGACGGGCACGATGGGCTTGTAGTCGCCGGGACCGTACTTCTCCTGCAGGGCCTCGTTGGTGTCGTTGATGCCGGGCACGTACGACTCGAAGTCGCTGTGGGCGAGGAAGGAGAGCAGTCCGGGGATCTCCAGGGCGACCTTGTTGTGCCCCTCGTCGACGTCCCCGTAGGCGAAGACGGAGAAGGGTGCCGGCTCCTCACCGTCCCACAGGGCTTCGGCGGCGGCCATCTTCATCGGCTGCTGCTCGTACATGACCTTGCCGAGGGTGTCGCCGCTGACCGCGGTGAACAGGCCGCCGACCGCGAGGGTGACCAGGCCGAGGCGGAGGGAGGTCCGCATCACGGGGATGTGCTTCTTGCGCATGAGGTGGAAGGCGGCGATGCCCACCATGAAGGCACCACCGGTCAGGAAGGCCGCGGAGAAGCTGTGGAAGACCTGGTTGAGCGTGGTGTTCTGGGTGAGCACCAGCCAGAAGTCGGTGAGCTCGGCACGGCCCTTCTCCTCGTTGATCCGGTAGCCGACCGGGTGCTGCATCCAGGAGTTGGCGGCGAGGATGAAGTACGCCGACAGCAGGGTGCCGATCGAGACCATCCATATGCAGGCCAGGTGGATCTTCTTGGGCAGCTTGTCCCAGCCGAAGATCCACAGGCCGATGAAGGTGGACTCGAAGAAGAACGCGATCAGGGCCTCGAAGGCGAGCGGGGCGCCGAAGACGTCACCGACGAATCGCGAGTAGTCGGACCAGTTCATGCCGAACTGGAACTCCTGCACGATGCCGGTGACCACACCCATCGCGATGTTGATCAGGAAGAGCTTCCCCCAGAACTTCGTCGCCCCGAGGTACTTCTCCTTCCCGGTGCGCACCCAGGCGGTCTGCAGCCCGGCGACAAGGGCGGCCAGCGAGATCGTCAGGGGAACGAAGAGGAAGTGGTAGACGGTGGTGATGCCGAACTGCCATCGCGCCAGGGTCTCCGGCGCCAGAGCCAGATCCACGTCGTCGCTCCTTACTCAGCGGTGGTCACAGCGACCGCTTGATCCCGTTCGTCCCGCCGCATCTCGGGAAAACGGGATGCGCTTGTGAACGCGTTCACATTCACAAGCAATTATGACCTACCGCTTTTCAGACCCGGAAGGGGGGTCCCCTGTGACGTCAACCCCTTTGTGGACCCGTCCGGGCACACACGGGAGCGGCCGGCGGATGCCCGCCGGCCGCCCGGAAGCGCGCGCCGTTCAGTTCCTGCCCGCCGATCACGGCGCCTTCCCGATCGCAGCGTCCGTGCCGGTCAGACCTCCTTGCGGAAGCCCTCCGTCACCTTGAGGAAGATGTCGTTCGCCTCGGTCTCCCCGATCGTGACCCGCACCCCCTCCCCCGGGAACGGCCGGACGACCACACCCGCCTGCTCGCACGCCTGCGCGAACGGCACGGTGGCCTCCCCCAGCCGCAGCCACACGAAGTTGGCCTGCGTCTCGGGCACCGTCCACCCCTGGGCCCGCAGCCCGTCCATCACCCGGTTCCGCTCGCACACCAGCGAGCCGACCCGGCCGATCAGCTCGTCCTCGGCCCGCAGCGAGGCGATCGCCGCGTCCTGGGCGATCTGGCTCACCCCGAACGGCACCGCCGTCTTGCGCAGCGCCGCGGCCACCGGCTCGTGCGCGATGGCGAAGCCGACCCGCAGCCCCGCGAGGCCGTACGCCTTGGAGAAGGTCCGCAGGACACAGACGTTGGGCCGCTCCCGGTAGATCTCGACCCCGTCCGGCACCTCGGTGTCGCGGATGAACTCGCGGTAGGCCTCGTCGAGGACCACCAGGACGTCGCCGGGCACCCGGTCGAGGAAACGCTCCAGCCCGGCCCGCCGCACCACCGTGCCGGTGGGGTTGTTCGGGTTGCAGACGAAGATCAGCCGGGTCCGGTCGGTGATCGCGTCGGCCATCGCGTCCAGGTCGTGCACATCGCCCGGGGTCAGCGGCACCTGGACCGACGTGGCACCGCTGATCTGAGTGATGATCGGGTACGCCTCGAACGACCGCCAGGCGTAGATCACCTCGTCGCCCGGCCCGGCGGTCGCCTGCAGCAGCTGCTGGGCGACACCGACCGAACCGGTGCCGGTGGCCACGTGGGAGGCGGGCACGCCGAACCGTTCGGACAGCTCGGCCATCAGACCCGTACAGGCCATGTCCGGGTAGCGGTTGAAGGTGGCGGCAGAGGCCGCCACGGTCTCCATCACGCCCGGCAGCGGCGGATAGGGGTTCTCGTTGGAGGACAGTTTGTACGCCACCGGGCCACCGGCCGCCGCCGGCTTGCCCGGCTTGTACGTGGGGATCCCCTCCAGCTCGGCGCGCAGCTTGGGGCTCGTCTCGCTCACCGCAGTCCTCCTCGCGAAGACCGGCGGCCCATGACCGCCGCCGACATCCAATACTGCTCACCTTATGAGGATTCGGCGCCGCTGCGTATAGGGATGGCAGTGGGGCGGCTCCTGAGGGAGCCGGCCCGTCACCGTCCCATCGGCCACAGGAGCAACAGGGGCAACATCACCCGAAGGGGTACGAACGGCGCGCGAGCAAGGGGCGCGCCGCACATATATCTACGCGCCGGTAGTTCGCGCCGTGGCGCGCATCCCTCGTGCAGGTGAGTTGAGACCTCTTCGCAACATCGGACCCTCGCCAGGTCCGCATGCGTCGACACGTCAGGTCCTGCCATTGGAACGTTCAACACCCTTTATTTCCAAGGAGTTTGCCCGTTAATGATCTTGCAGAAACGTGCCTGTCAATGAGTGCATATGCGTCCGCCCTACCCCACCGCATGAGCCCTACTATCGGCTCGCCATGACAGCAGCAGGGAAGCACCAGGTGAGTCGCGCGGAAACCTCACGCCGAGGCAGCCGGCCGGGTCGGGCGGGCATCAGGGACGTGGCCGCCGCCGCCGGAGTCTCCATCACGACCGTCTCCGACGCCCTCAACGGCAAGGGGCGGCTCCCGGACGCCACCCGGCGCCACGTCCGCGAGGTGGCCGACAGACTGGGATACCGCCCGTCGGCCGCCGCCCGTACGCTCCGCACCGGAAAGTCCGGGCTCATCGGACTGACCGTGACGACCTACGGGGATGAACCTTTCACCTTCACCGAGTTCGCGTACTTCGCCGAGATGGCGCGCGCCGCCACCTCCGCCGCGCTCGCCCGCGGCTACGCCCTCGTCATCCTCCCCGCGACCTCCCGCCACGACGTGTGGTCCAACGTCGCCCTGGACGGCACGGTCGTCATCGACCCCTCCGACCAGGACCCCGTGGTCAGTGAGCTCGTCCGCCAGGGCTTACCGGTCGTCTCCGACGGCCGCCCGGCCGGGTCACTGCCGGTCACGGCGTGGGTCGACAACGACCACGAGGCCGCCGTCCTCGGCATCCTGGACCACCTCGCCGACGCGGGCGCCCGCCGGATCGGCCTGCTCACCGGCACGACCACCGACACCTACACCCACCTGTCGACCACCGCCTACCTGCGCTGGTGCGAGCGCGTGGGCCAGGATCCGGTGTACGAGGCCTACCCGGCGCACGATCCGTGCGCGGGCGCCGTCGCCGCCGACCGGCTGCTCGCCCGCCCCGACCGCCCCGACGCCGTGTACGGCCTCTTCGACCCCAACGGCACGGACCTGCTCGCCGCCGCCCGCCGCTACGGCCTGCGCGTCCCGGACGACCTGCTGCTCGTGTGCTGCAGCGAGTCCACCGTCTACGCCAGCACCGAGCCGCCCGTCACGACGCTCTCCCTGAAGCCGCGCCGCATCGGCACGGCGGTGGTCCAGCTGCTGATCGACGCCATCGAAGGAGTCGACTCCGACCATCCGGTCGAGCAGGTCATACCGACCGAGTTGATCGTGCGCACCTCCTCGCAGCGCCGCCCGCCCCGTACGACGGTCAGCCCGCCGAGATCGCCGAAGGGGTCGTGAGGCGCGAGGGCCGGGCGGGACCCGAGGAGGGCCCGGGGTGCGGACACCCCGCTTCCGGAGGGGGGAAGCGGAAGACGCTGCACTCCGGCCCTCCGAGGGTGCGGGCGGCCCCGGGAAGGGGTGGGCAGGTCACCGGCGGCGGTACGGCCGCCGGGAGACCTCCGGGCAAGGACACACGGCAGGAACGGTCACGGCGGGGAGCGCGCGGCCCGGGCGGTCACGGAGCAGCCGCATAACGGTTCAAACAGGGCGAAAGCCGCGGTCAACCGGAGTCTCGCTCCGATTCACCACCCCTGGGTCATCACACAGAGCGATCCGCATTCCTATGATGGGCCCACGACACCGCGGGCCGCTGCGACCAGGCAGTCCGATGCGGTGCAGAAGCGGCGCGATGGTGGAGGGGTCGATGACTCAGGGGGCCGGTCAGGGACCCGAGGTGGAGCGGACGGCGACGTTGCGCGACTTCCGGGTGCCCGCTTACGTCCACGAGACCGGCCCGTACGCCCAGAGCACGCACCCCGGTGACGTCGTCCCACCCTCCGAGAAGACCCACCCGGAGGGGTACACCCCCACCCAGCGGGACCTCCCCGTCATCAATCGGGGTGACACCGTCCAGGTGACCGTCGATCCGGCGCCCGTCCCGCAGGCCGCCACCGGCAAGGGTCCGCTGTACGTGGTCGGCGACGTCCACGGCTACCTCGACGAGCTGCTGGCCGCCCTCCGGGAGCAGGGCCTCGTCGACTCGGCGGGCCAGTGGTGCGCCGGCACCGCGCGGCTGTGGTTCCTCGGCGACTTCACCGACCGCGGTCCGGACGGCATCGGCGTCATCGACCTCGTGATGCGGCTGTCCGCCGAGGCCGCCGCGGCCGGCGGCTACTGCAAGGCCCTCATGGGCAACCACGAGCTGCTGCTGCTCGGCGCCAAGCGGTTCGGCGACACCCCCGTCAACTCCGGGGCCGGCACCGCCACCTTCCAGGCGGCCTGGCTGCTCAACGGCGGCCAGAAGACCGACATGGACCGCCTCCAGGACCACCACCTGCAGTGGATGGCCCGTCTCGACGCCGTCGAGGAGGTCGACGGCCACCTGCTGCTCCACTCCGACACCACCGCCTACCTCGACTACGGCCGCTCCATCGAGGAGGTCAACGACACCGTCCGCGAGACGCTCACCCGCAACGACGCCGACGAGGTCTGGGACCTGTTCCGCAAGCTGACCAAGCGGTTCTCCTTCCGCGACGAGGGCGGCGCCGACGCGGTGCGCTCCCTGCTGGACACGTACGGCGGCACCCGGGTCGTTCACGGCCACAGCCCCATTCCGTACCTGCTGGGCGAAGTCGGCTCGGAGGACGGCGAGGACGACAGCACTCCGGCGATCGCCGCACCTCATGTCTACGCCGACGGACTCGCCATCGCGATGGACGGCGGGGTCACCATGGCCGGAAAACTGCTGGTCCAGCAACTGCCCCTGGGCGACTGAGCGTTCCGCGGGCCGTGTCCGGACGGCCCGCCGGCGCACCGCGTGGACGCCAATTTCGGTAAACCCCCTGTCACCACGCGCCGTCGCCGCTCTACCATCGGCTTATCCGTAGCAGGCTCCCCTCCGTTTCTGCCCGACGGCTCGTCAGCATGCCGAGCCCCAAGCCCTACGGAGCATCGGGGGATGCACATGAACAGCGTTCCGCAGCACCTGCTGAACGAGGACCGCCAGGAATACGAGCGGATTCTCGATGAGGCGCTGCGCTCCGCACCACACAACCCGGAACTGGCCGCGGTCGGACAGCGGCTCAACTCGGAACAGCTGCGCACGATGGCGCTCAGCGCCACCGCGCTCATCACCGCGGCCGCGGCGACCGAGTACCAGCACTACGTGAAGGTCCGCGAGGAACTGCGCCGGCCACCGGCACCGTCCGCCCCGGCCGTCCACGACTCCGGCTCCGCCGAGCCGGGCACGGGCGCGTCGGGGCTCGCCGCCACCATGGGCGAGGTCGCCGAGACGGCCGGGGCCGGCGCCGTGGCCGTGGTCGCCGTCCTGGCCCCCGTCCTGGCCGGGACGGCCGCCGCGATCTTCCTGCTCGTCGGTTACATCCTGCGGATGCTCGACCCCGAAGCCGCGTTCGCCCGCACCATGCTCACCACCGGGTGGGTGTTCGGCGCGGTGACAGCGGTCGCCATCCTCGTGGCCGCCGTGGGACTGCTGCTCACCGCGCTGCGCAACAAGCCCTCGGCCCTCGGCGGCGCGTACCGCGAGCTCGACGAGGAAGTGACCCGGGCCAGGGACGTCTGGCGGGACGCCCTGCTGGAGCGGGGAATCGTCCCGTTCCTGCGGGACGCCCTCAACGACCCGGAGGTGGCCGACACGCTCCAGCACACGGCACCGTCGGCGCCGGCCGGTCGCATGCCGCACCTCGGATACGGCCGTCCGGGCTTCTCCAGCCCTGACAAGGGCTCGGCCCGTGGTACGCGGCCGAGCTACTCCAGTCCGGACTACTCGAGCCCGGACTTCGGGGGCCCGGAGCACCAGCCGGAGTGACCCGGGCCGCCGGTGGCCCGTCCGTCGGCTTGCGCTCCCCGATCCGGGGGCGCGAGCCCGGTGGACGGTCCGGACACCGGCCGCCCCGGGCCCCTCAGGTTCCCCACGTGCCGGCTCTCAGAGGATGCCCGCACGCCCCGCGGCAGTGATCCACAGCGGGAACTCGGACAGGAGACGGTCGTAGAGCTCCGGGTCCGGCACGGTGCTGATGTCGTCGACGGCGAAGAAGCCGACGTTGTCGACGCGGCGTCCGGGGAGCGTGTCGAAGCGTTCCAGCACGCCGTAGTTGGACTTGCCCAGCCCCACGAACTGCCAGAAGACCGGCTCCTCCACCGCCTCACGCAGCTCCCGCTCGATCTCCTTGTTGCGGTAGACCCCGCCGTCCGAGAAGAACAGCACGAGCGTCGGGGCGGACGCCGGATGGTCGCGCACGAACGCGCGCACCTCGGCGATGACCTTCTGCTCCTCGTTCTGGATCCCGACGTCCCGCATGTCGACCTGGCTGGGGTCCAGCCCCTTCTTCCGCCCGCGCCGGAAGAGGCCCACCTCCCCCACCCGCACGTGCAGCCGCAGCCACTCGGGAAGCTCGCCGAGCCGCAGATCGGGCAGCCGGGCCGGATTCGAGGCGAACGTCCAGGCCTGCATCTCCCCGTCGTCGTCCAGTTGCGCCGCGACCGCGGCCATCCGCTCGACGACGTCGGACACGATGCCCTTGGAGTACAGGAAGGACATGGACCCGGAGGCGTCCAGTACGAGGACGACGCGGGCGGTGACATGGGCGGCGCCGTGCTTGCGCAGACTGACCGCCACCTGTTCCTTGCGCAGCGACAACCGCTTGCGCATGTCGACGGGCAGGTGCTCCTCGCCCTTGGAGAGCCGGGCGCCGGCCGCAGGCGCCGGGGCGGCGGGCGGGGGAGGAGCGGCCGGCGGGGCCGCGGTCACGGAGGCCGTCGGGGCGGCCGGGGCCGGCTCGTCGACGGTGATGCCGAAATCCGTGGCCAGCCCGGCGAGCCCGGCGGCGTACCCCTGCCCCACCGCACGGAACTTCCACTTCCCCTGCCGCCGGTACAGCTCACCGCCGATGAAGGCGGTCTCGGTCCCGGCGGCCATGTCGAACCGGGCGATCTCGCTCCCCGTACCCGCGTCGAGCAGCCGGAGCACCAACCCCGGCACCTGCCCGAACGTCCCGCCGTCGGCCGACGCGCACAACGCGATCCGTTCGACGGCCGGTTCGACCGCGCCCAGGTTCACCTCCAGGGTGTCGGTCGACGTACCGGCCGCACTGCGCTTGCCCAGGTGCGTCACGGCACCGGACGTGTGCCGCGACTGGTTGTAGAAGACGAAGTCGCCGTCGTCCCGCACCCGCCCCGCCTCCGTGAGCAGCAACGCCGAGGCGTCGATGTCCGGCACGCCGGCCCCGGCCCCCCAGGTGAGCTCGGCACGCACCACGGAGGCGTCGACGGGAAGATTGGACCCCTTGCTCATCGGACTCGCTGTCATGAGCCCAGTCTGCCCACCCGCCGCGCCGAACACGAGGAGACCTCCGGCGGGAGCGGCATCCACCGGGACCACCGCTCCCGCAGCGGGCGCTCAGTCCGCGATCGGCAGGTACACCCTGTTCCCGCTCGCCGCGAACTCCTTCGACTTCTCCAGCATCCCCGCCTCGATCTCCTCAGGGGTCGAGCCCTGGTCACCGCCGAACCGCTCCGTGATGTCGCGGCTGATCTTCATCGAGCAGAACTTCGGGCCGCACATCGAGCAGAAGTGGGCCGTCTTGGCGGGTTCCGCCGGGAGGGTCTCGTCGTGGAACTCCCGGGCCGTGGCCGGGTCGAGAGCGAGGTTGAACTGGTCCTCCCACCGGAACTCGAAGCGGGCGTCGGAGAGCGCGTCGTCCCACTCCTGCGCGCCGGGGTGCCCCTTGGCGAGGTCCGCGGCGTGAGCGGCGATCTTGTAGGTGATCACGCCGGTCTTGACGTCGTCCCGGTCGGGCAGGCCCAGGTGCTCCTTGGGGGTGACGTAGCAGAGCATGGCGGTGCCCCACCAGGCGATCATCGCGGCGCCGATGCCGGAGGTGATGTGGTCGTACCCGGGCGCGACGTCGGTGGTCAGCGGGCCGAGCGTGTAGAACGGGGCTTCCTCGCAGATCTCCTGCTGGAGGTCGATGTTCTCCTTGATCTTGTGCATCGGGACATGACCCGGTCCCTCGATCATGGTCTGTACGTGATGCCGCTTCGCGACCGTGTTGAGCTCTCCGAGCGTGCGCAGCTCCGCGAACTGCGCGTCGTCGTTGGCGTCCGCGATGGAGCCGGGCCGCAGGCCGTCACCCAGCGAGTAGGTGACGTCGTACGCGGCGAGGATCTCGCAGAGCTCCTCGAAGTTCTCGTACAGGAACGACTCCTTGTGGTGCGCCAGGCACCACGCGGCCATGATCGAGCCGCCCCGGGAGACGATGCCGGTCTTGCGGTGAGCGGTGAGCGGTACGTGGGCGAGGCGCACACCCGCGTGGACCGTCATGTAGTCCACGCCCTGCTCGGCCTGTTCGATGACGGTGTCCTTGTAGATCTCCCAGGTCAGTTCCTCGGCCCGGCCGTCGACCTTCTCCAGGGCCTGGTACAGCGGCACGGTGCCGATGGGGACGGGCGAGTTGCGCAGCACCCACTCGCGGGTGGTGTGGATGTTGCGGCCGGTGGAGAGGTCCATGACGGTGTCGGCGCCCCAGCGGGTCGCCCAGGTCATCTTCTCCACTTCCTCCTCGATGGAGGACGTCACGGCCGAGTTGCCGATGTTGGCGTTGACCTTCACCAGGAACCGCTTGCCGATGATCATCGGCTCGATCTCCGGGTGGTTGACGTTGGCCGGCAGCACCGCCCGGCCCGCGGCGATCTCCTCACGGACCACCTCGGGCGAGACGTTCTCCCGGATCGCCACGAACTCCATCTCGGGCGTGATCTCACCACGGCGCGCGTACGCCAGCTGGGTGACCGCCCCGCCCGCACGGCCCCGCCGTGGCAGGCGCGGCCGGCCGGGGAAGACGGCGTCGAGGTTGCGCAGGCCGCCGCGCGGCGAGGTGTGCTTGATCCCGTCGTCCTCGGGACGGACGGGGCGGCCCGCGTACTCCTCGGTGTCGCCCCGGGCGACGATCCAGTTCTCCCGCAGCGGAGCGAGTCCGCGGCGGACGTCCGTGTCGACGAGTGGGTCGGTGTACGGGCCCGATGTGTCGTACAGCGTGACCGACCGCCCGTTGGTGAGGTGCACCTGACGGACCGGCACCCGCAGGTCGGCGCGGGTGCCACCGCCGACGTACGCCTTGTGCCAGCCGATGGACTTCCCGGCCTCCCCGTCCGCCGACGTCTCCGTCGGGTCCTGCGTGGAGGCAGGCGTGCGTGCGTCCTTGTTGGTCATGAGACCTACTCCCTACGCCGGCATTACCCGGTAACAGGTTCAGCGGTCGACGCAGCGGTTTCCGTCCGCCGACGTTCCCGTGTGAAACATCACTCGACTTCGGTGATGTTTCATGTGAAACGTCGCTGGGACGGAGGTCAGCGCCCTCTCAGCCCGGTGCTCCGAGCTCCCGCGTGTACAAAAGGTGCCACCACGCTAGCGCCCTTCCTGGCGCGGTGAACAGAGGGCCCCCGCCGTTCTTGCGATGATCGAGCGGTGACCCCGACTCAGCCTCCCCCGTATCCACCGCCCGAACCACCGCACGGCGCCGGCGCCGGACACGGGCACGGTCCTGGACAGGGGCACGCGCACGGCCATGGGCACAGCCACAGCCACGGCCCGGCGGCGCCCGTCTCCCAGCACCTGCGCAAGGTCATCGCGGCGATCCTCATCCCGTTCGCCGCGGCGGTGCTGATCGCGCTCGCCGTGCTGTGGCCGGGCGGTGCACCGGCTCACGAACGCACCGGTGTCGGCTTCGACCGGCAGACGGAGCACGCCACGGTCACCAAGGTGGTCGAGGTGAGCTGCCAGTCCGTGAACGCCTCCGGAGGCGTCCCGACCGGTGACACCTCCACCGCCGAGGGCTCCTCCGCCCAGCAACAGGCCGAGGGCGACTGCAAGAAGGCGACGATCCGGGTCGACACCGGCGACGACAAGGGCCGTACGTTCCATGAGATCGTGCAGCCGGACCAGTCGCGTCAGCTGGAACAAGGTCAGGAGGTCGTGGTCGCCTACGAGCCCTCGGCGCCCGCGGACCTGCAGTACTCGGTCACCGACGTGAACCGGCGCTTCCCACTGGCACTGCTCGCCGGCGTCTTCGCACTCGCCGTCGTGGCCGTGGGACGGCTGCGCGGTGTCATGGCCCTCATCGCCCTCGCGGTCAGCTTCCTGGTGCTCAACTTCTTCATCCTGCCGGCCATCCTCCAAGGCTCCAACCCCTTGGTCGTGGCGGTGGTGGGAGCGAGCGTGATCATGCTGCTCGCGCTGTACCTCTGCCACGGGCTTTCCGCGCGCACCTCGGTGGCGGTGCTCGGCACACTCATCTCGTTGCTGCTGATCGGCGTGCTGGGGTCGGTGTTCATCGGCTGGGCCGCGCTCACCGGCAACACTGACGACAACACCGGATTGATCCACGGGCTGTTTCCCGGGATCGACATGAGCGGTCTGCTGCTGGCCGGCGTCATCATCGGGTCGCTCGGTGTCCTCGACGACGTGACGGTCACACAGACGTCCGCGGTCTGGGAACTGCACGAGGCCAACCCCTCGCTGGGGCGGCGCGGGTTGTACCGCGCAGGCATCCGCATCGGCCGCGATCACATCGCGTCCGTGGTCAACACCCTGGTCCTCGCCTACGCGGGCGCCGCCCTGCCCCTGCTGCTGCTGTTCTCCATCGCACAGAGCAGCGTAGGAACGGTCGCCAACAGCGAACTGGTGGCGGAGGAGATCGTGCGCACCCTGATCGGCTCGATCGGCCTGGTCGCCTCGGTGCCGGTCACCACGGCGCTGGCCGCGCTGGTGGTCGCCGCCGACCGCCCGGCGGAACGGACACCCGCGCAGACGCAGCCGCAGGGCCAGGAGTACGCACAGGTACGCGGCCGGGTTCCGGATGCCCGGCCGGCCGCGGGACGCGGTGGCAGAGGCAGGCGCCGTAAGCGCTGAGACCCAGGAGCCGGGGGCGGAACCGCGCTGAAGCGTTCCGCCACCGGCCCGGCCCTCCGGTGGAGTGCTTCAGCCGGCGCTCTGCTCCGCCAGGATCCGGTCCAGCGCGTCGTCGAGGTGGGCGTCGAAGTCGGCGAGCGCACCCTCCTGGCCCAGCGGTACCAGCTTGTCGGTGCGGTCGAGGAACGCCACGAGCGGTGCGGTCGAGGAGCGGAACAGGGCCTGGTCGGTGCCGACCTGAAGCCGGATCAGCACCTCGCCCAGCATGTCGGGATCGACCGGCGAAACTCGTACATCCCCCTCACCGCACGGTCGGCCCACGCCGTCGACGAGCAGCTCACGGCCGAAGGCCCAGGTCACGGGCGCGTCCCCGGGCAGGTGGAAGGTCAGCCGTACGGCGTAGGGATCACAGGTGTCGTAACGCAGCTCCACCGGGATGCGGAAGGACAGCTCCTCCGACACGAGAAAGCTCATCATGACCTCTGCCTGTACGGATTCGCGCATCGCCTACCCCGTCATTCGCCGCGGACTGGCCGGGCACGGACTCTGACACCACATGAAATCTTGCTGAACGTACACGGCAGATCACAAGGAGTGAGTTTTCAGATACTGATAGACAGCGCGAACGACCCCAGCATGCGGCCGAGTTCGGCCTGGAGGCGGTGGGCCGCGGGGAGGAGCCGGTCGGCCTGATGTGCGGGCAGGGAGATGGCCATCGACGCCGCCGTGGCGCCGACGGTGATCGGGATGGCCGCACACACCGTCCCCAGCGCGTACTCCTGGCGTTCCGTCACCAGCTCCATGCGCCGGGTGCGGTCCAGACGCCTGAGCAGGTCGTGGTCGTCGCGGACGGTGTACGGCGTGACGGGCCGCACGGGATAGCGGCTCAGGTGGTCGCGGCGGGCCGCCCCGTCGAGCTGGGCGAGCAGGCACTGTCCGATGGCGTGGGCGTGGCCGGTCTCCCGGAAGTCGGCCCATTCCTCGACCGCGGGATTGCCCGGGGTGTCGGAGACGCAGAGGACGTCGATCTCACCCTCGCGGTACACCGCGTAGTACACGGGGACGCCGATCGCGTCCCGCCAGCGGGCGAGGGTGTCGACGACCTTGCTGCGACGTTTCTGCTGGGCTCCGCTGCCGCTCAGCCGCTCGGCCGCGTCCCCCAGGAAGAACAGCCCCTTGTCGCGGCGCAGATAGCCCTCGTGGACGAGGGTGCGCAGCAGGTGGTACGTGGTGGGGAGGGCGAGTCCGGTCTCCCGGGCCAGCTGTTTGGCGGGGGCCCCGTACGCGTGTCCGGCGACGGTCTCCAGCAGGCGCACGGCCCGCTGCACGGAACCGATGAGCGTCGCGGTGGGCGGTGCCGGTGGTGGCGCCGGGGAGCGGGGCTGCGGGGGGACCGCGGTCAGATGGGCGGAGGTGCCAGTCATGGCCAAGGGTCACTCCCGAAACGCGAGGGGGGCAGCCCGTGCGGGAACACGGGGTGGGGGGGTCGCCGCTCGCGGGGACCGTCCCCGCGTCGAGTTCCGGACTCTAACGGGCTGTCACCGCGCGCATACGGCCCGTGGAGAAAACTTCCCCCACCCGAGGGAACCGGCGATTCCTGTTACCGCCTCACCGGTCCCCCTCGACTCACCAGTCGCTGCGCGACGAGGAACTCGACATGAACTTGCGCACGACGTAGATCAGTCCGCCGACCAGCGCCACGAACACCAGCAGTTTGAACAGCAGACCGATCACGAAACCGACCACGCTCGCTATCAGTCCGCCGAACACCACCAGGGCGATGACCGGCACCGCGATCCACTTCACCCACCACGGCAGTCCCGTGAAGATCTCTCGCATCGCCCTTGTCCTTCTCTCTCCGCCGGTCGGGTGCCGGAACCTGTTCATGATGTCCTGCACTTGATGCTAGGGCGGCGGGTGGTCCTGCGGGGGCTCCCGACCCCTTGTCCTCCCCTGACCGATCCCCTAGGGAACCCGCGGGTGCCCGCTCAGCTCTCGGGGGGAGAGAACACCACCAGGACCCGCAGATCCTCGCTGATGTGGTGGAACTTGTGGGCCACCCCCGCCGGCACGTAGACCACGCTGCCGCGCGCCACCTGTGTGGTCTCCAGGCCCACGGTGATCGACGCCCGCCCGCTGACGACGAAGTACACCTCGTCCTGGTTGTGCGGCCCCTGCGGATCCGGGGCCCCGGCGTCCAGGGCGTAGAGGCCGACCGACATGTTCCGCTCCCGCAGGAACTGCAGGTACGCCCCGTCGTTGGCGGCGCGTTCCGCCTCCAGTTCGTCCAGCCGGAATGCCTTCATCTCCTGGTCCCCGCCCCTGCCTCGAGCCCGATCGTGTCTGTCACGATCAGACACATGATGAATTTCCTAGTCAAGACGATCGCCAACGCCGGAGCCCTGGCCGTCGCGGTGTGGCTGCTCGACAAGATCACCCTCACCGGCGACAGCACGGGCAAGGAGATCGCCACCCTGCTCCTGGTCGCCCTGATCTTCGGCCTGGTGAACTTCCTGGTCAAGCCGGTCGTGAAGCTGCTGAGCCTCCCTCTTCTCATACTGACGCTGGGACTGTTCACCCTGGTGGTGAACGCCCTGATGCTGCTGCTCACCTCCTGGCTCGCCGACCAGCTCGACCTGAGCTTCCACGTGGAGGGCTTCTGGACGGCCGTACTCGGCGGTCTGATCATCTCCGTCGTCTCCTGGGCGCTCAACGTCGTGCTGCCCGACGGGGACTGATCACGATGACCTACCGCGTCTGTTTCGTCTGCACCGGCAACATCTGCCGCTCCCCGATGGCCGAGTCCGTCTTCCGCGCGCGCGTGGCGGAGGCCGGACTGGACGGCGTGGTCGAGGTGGACAGCGCCGGCACGGGCGGCTGGCACGAGGGCGAGGGCGCCGATCCCCGCACGGATACCGTGCTGCGGAAGCACGGCTACGGCACCGGCCACACGGCCCGGCAGTTCGACCCCTCCTGGTTCACCCGCCTGGACCTCGTGGTCGCGCTCGACGAGGGCCATCGCAGGGCGCTGCGACGCCTCGCCCCCACGGAGCGGGACGCGGACAAGGTGCGCCTGCTGCGTTCGTACGACCCTGCCGCCGGTGACGACCTCGACGTGCCGGATCCCTACTACGGCGGCTCGGACGGTTTCGACGCATGTCTTGAGATGGTGGAGGAGGCGAGCACCGGGCTGCTCGCCGCGGTACGCGGGCACGTGGAAGGACAGGCTGCATGAACGAGGCGACGTCGACGGGCGCGGGCCACGGCCCGGTCGTCCCCGGAGGGGCCGGTGACGGCACCCGCGCGGTGCGGGCCGGGCTGCCCGAACCGGTCAAGCACGAGCCCACCCTGCCCGGGCCCGTGTTCGCGGCCCATTTCCATCTGCCGGGCGACCCGACCGGTCCCTACACCTACGGCAGGGACGAGAATCCGACCTGGACACTGCTCGAGCGGGCCATCCGCGAGCTGGAGGCGCCCGGGCGGGACGATGCCGAGACGCTGGTGTTCGCCTCGGGCATGGCCGCGATCTCCTCGGTGCTCTTCTCCCAGCTGCGCGCCGGAGACGCGGTCGTCCTGCCGGACGACGGCTACCAGGCACTGCCCCTCGTAGGCGCCCAGCTGGAGGCGTACGGCATCGAGGTACGCACCGCGCCCACGGGCGGCGATGCCCAGCTCGAGGTCCTCGACGGCGCGAAGCTGCTGTGGATCGAGACACCCTCCAATCCGGGACTGGACGTGTGCGACGTACGGCGGCTCGCCGAGGCGGCGCACGCGCAGGGCGCCCTGGTCGCCGTGGACAACACCCTCGCCACACCGCTCGGCCAGCTGCCGCTGGAGCTCGGCGCCGACTTCTCGGTGGCCAGCGGCACCAAGCAGCTCACCGGGCACGGCGATGTGCTCCTGGGGTACGTCACGGGCCGCAAGGGCGAGGCCATGGCCGCCGTCCGACGCTGGCGCAAGATCGCCGGGGCGATCCCCGGGCCCATGGAGGCCTGGCTCGCGCACCGCTCGATCGCCACGCTCCAGCTTCGGGTCGACCGGCAGAACGCCACCGCACTGACGCTCGCCCGGGCGCTGCGGGAGCGGCCGGAAGTGTCGGACCTGCGCTACCCGGGCCTGCCCGAGGACCCCTCGCACAAGACCGCCTCGCAACAGATGCGGCGCTACGGGTGCGTGGTGTCCTTCACGCTGCCCTCACGCGCGCGAGCGGACCGCTTCCTCGACGCGCTGCGGCTGGTGGACGACGCGACGAGTTTCGGCGGCGTACGGTCCACGGCGGAGCGGCGCGGACGCTGGGGCGGGGACGCGGTGCCGGAGGGGTTCGTCCGCTTCTCCGTGGGCGCCGAGGATCCGGCGGACCTGGTGGCGGACGTGCTGCGCGCCCTGGACGCATCGGCCGTCTGACGTTTCCGGCTGTCGGACGCCGGTCAGCCGGCGTGCGGCGGCGGACGGTCCGAGCCTCCCCCCTCGTGGCTCGGACCGTCCTCGGTTCCGCGCGCGAAGAACCGCGCGGTCTAGGCTAGTTGACTCAGTGTCAGTGTCCAATCACAGTAGCGGCAGCGACCTATCGACTTATTTATCGTTGGTCTGGTCCGGTCCTGAGGCGAGGGTTGAACCGAGGAGGGTGTTCCGTGGATCTGGCCTTGCTGCGGACCTTCGTGACCGTGCACCGGGCCGGCTCCTTCACTCGTGCCGCCGCCCTCCTCGGTCTCTCCCAGCCGGCCGTCACCTCCCAGATACGGACGCTCGAGCGCCAGCTGGGACGCCCCCTGTTCCTGCGCCAGGCGCGCGGTGTGACACCGACGACCATCGGGGACGAGCTCGCCCACAAGGCCGCCCCACATCTCGACGCCCTGGTGGAGATAGCGGAGTCCGGGGTGGAGGAGGACTTCTCCTTACGGACGCTGCACCTGGCCGGCCCTCCGGAGTTCACCGCCGAGCGGGCGCTTCCCGCGCTGACGGAGCTGGCCGGGGAGGAAGGACAGGGTTTCGCCCTGCGCGCCTCTTTCGGAACCGCGGAGGAGACACTGGACGGGCTCGCCGCCGGACACCACGATCTGGCCATCAGCACGGCACGTCCACGCGGGGCCCTGCTCTCGGCTACTGCGCTCTGCGACGAGGAGCATGTCCTGGTGGCCGCTCCGCGCTGGGCCGGACGGATCGGCTCCGGCATGTTCCGGGGGACCGGTCCCTCGGCCCTGGAGCAGATCCCGGTGGTCGAGGTCCATGAGTCGCTGCCGTTCGTCTCCCGCTACTGGGCATCCGTCTTCGACTCCCGCCCGGCCGCCCCGGGCACCGTTGTCGTGCCGGATCTACGCGCGGTGCTCGCCTGCGTCACCGCGGGGGCGGGGCTTGCGGTGCTACCCCGCTACCTGTGCACGGCTGCGCTCGAGCGGAGGGAGGTGGTCGCTCTGCACGAGCCGGCGATCCCGCCGCTGCGCACCTATTTCCTGGTGGTCCGCACCGGCACGCTGGCGATGCCCCACATCGCACGGGCTCACGAGTGGCTGGAGCGGGCGGCCGACGACTGGTGCTGAGCCACCGAGGCAGGTTCCTCGCACGGGAAACCGGCCCAGGGCACCATGCGATGTTTCACGTGGAACAAGCCGGGCCACATTTTCCCCATGACCGTCCGACCCGTGGTCAAGCGCACCGCCCGAGCCGTTCTGCTGGACGGCGAGCATCTGATTCTGATCAAGCGCACCAAACCCGGCATGGATCCGTACTGGGTGACTCCGGGGGGCGGGGTGGAGCCCGGGGACTCGACCGTCGTGGACGCCCTGCACCGTGAGGTGTACGAGGAACTCGGCGCGAAGATCGCCGACGTGGTGCCCTGCTTCGTCGACACCGTGGAGCACATCGGCGAGGACGGCGGCGCCACCGGCGTCAAAGTGCAGCACTTCTTCGTTTGCCGCCTGGAATCCATGGATCCGTCCCTGCGGCACGGTCCGGAGGTCGACGAACCCATCGGTGAGTACGAGATCGTCCACGTACCGTTCACCCGGGTCGGCATCGCCTCCGTCCATCTCGTACCGCTGTCACTGCGGCACTACCTGGACGGCAACATCGAGGGGGTGCGCGCCATGCACGCACCCGATCTGGGCTGACCCGCTTGGCCGAAAGCCCGCACGAGTCTGCCCAATCGGGTGGACGCCGGCGCCTCCCGTCGGACAGCCTGACCTGCGTGTCGACACCTTCCCTTGACTCCCTGCCCATCCGCCGTCTGACGCTCCGCGACCTCACCGCCTGCGCCGACTTGTCCGAGGACCGGGGGTGGCCACGGGAGGAGCACAAGTGGGGTCTCCTCCTCACGGCCGGGAAGGGCTACGGCATCGAGGACCCCGCCGGTGGTCTGGTGGCCGCCTGCGTCGTCACCGAGTACGGACCGCACGGGCGGCCCTCTCTCGCGGCCGTCGGCATGGTGCTGGTCGCCGGGCGGCACGCACGCCGGGGCGTGGGACGCCGGTTGATGCGCCACATCGTCGCGGTGACGGGCACCACTCCTCTCACCCTGCACGCCACCGAGTCCGGCCGGCCGCTCTACGAGGAGCTCGGGTTCAAGACCATCGGCCGTGCCGAGATGCTGCGGGGCCACTTCGTTCCCCCGGGTGTCCTGCCGGAGGTCACCACCCGTGCCGCCACTGCGGAGGACCTCCCGGCCATCCTCCGGCTCGACGAGGAGGTGTTCGGAGCGGACCGGACCCACATCGTCACCCGGCTGCCGGCCTTCGCCGACCGGCTGCGCGTCGCCGAGGCGGACGGGCGGCTGACCGGTTACGCCTCTGCCTGGCCCAACATGGACACCCATGTGGTGGGACCGCTGATCGCCCGTGACACCGAGACGGCCAAAGCCCTCATCGCGTCCCTCGCCGCGCACACCGAGCGGCCCCTGCGCACCGACATCGACGTACGGCACGGCAAGCTGCTGGACTGGGCGAAGGAGCACGGGCTGGAGTCCGTGGCGTTCAACGCCGTCATGGCGTACGGGATCACGGAGCTGCCCGGCGACGGGAGCCGGCGCTTCGCCCCGGTGACGGTCGCCGCGGGCTGACACTCGCGGACACGACGACGCCGGCCCGATGCCCGGGGCCGGCGTCGCTGTGTGCATGGCCTCCTCCGCTAGACGAGGACCTCCACCGCGGCCGTGGCGAAGTCGTGATCCTGCTCCGGGGCACCGCCGCCGAGACCGATCGCCCCGATCAGCCGTCCCTCGCGCCGGACCGGCACACCACCGGCGATGAACAGCAGCGGCCGGTCGAGCGCGGTGGGCAGGGTGTGGAAGAGGCCCCCGGGCTGCACGGCGTCCACCAGATCGGCGGTGGGTGCGTTCAGCTGGAGAGCGGTGTACGCCTTGCGGGTGCTGGTCTCACCGGAGATCAGCACCGCGCGGTCGTCGCGGCGGAAGGCGAGCAGATGCCCGCCGGCGTCGAGCACGGTGACGCTGACGGCGACACCGGCCGCCTCGGCGGCCTCGCGGGCGGCCGTGACGAGGGCTTCGGCGTCCGCGGTGGTCAGCGGGGCGACAGCCGTGGTGGTGCTCATGGGAATTCTCCTTGCGGTGCGGGTGATGTCGGTCGTGCCGGAGGCAACCGGAACTGCGAGAGCGGCTCTGCCACCCCGCTTGCCGGTGCCAGGGGTCAATGCGCGATCGCGGTCGGTCGCTCGGTGGGTACGGGATCGCCGGGCACGGTGCCGGACCCTCGTTCGCGGCGCTCGAGTGCGGCCGAGACGAAGGCGAGCAGCAGGGCGGCCGCGGCAAGGACCGCGCCGACCCAGTTGGGTGCGGTGTAGCCGAGTCCGGCCGCGATCACGAGGCCGCCGAGCCAGGCGGACAGCGCGTTGCCGAGGTTGAAGGCGCCGATGTTGAGGGCCGAGGCCAGGGTGGGGGCACCGTGCGCCTGGTCCAGGACCCTCTTCTGCAGAGGCGGCACCGTGGCGAAGCCCAGGGCGCCGACGAGGGTGATGGTGACGGCGGCGGCGAACTTGTCGTGCGCGGTCAGGGTGAAGAGCGCGAGGACGACGGCGAGGGCGCCCAGGGACACGTACAGCATGGGCATCAGGGCACGGTCGGCGTACCGGCCGCCGACGATGTTGCCGCCGACCATCCCGAGGCCGAAGAGGACGAGCAGCCAGGTGACGGAGCCCTGGGCGAAGCCGGTGACCTGCGTCATCATCGGCGCGATGTAGGTGATGGCGGCGAAGACGCCGCCGAATCCGAGGACCGTCATCGCCATGGCGAGCAGCACCTGGACGTTCCTCAGTGCCGCCAGCTCATGGCGCAGCAGCACCCCCTCGGGCTTGGGCATGTCGGGAACGAGCTTGGCGACACCGGTCAGACCGACGACACCGAGGGCGGCGACGATGCCGAAGGTGACGCGCCAGCCGGCGGACTGACCGACGAGCGTGCCCAGCGGGACGCCGACGACATTGGCGACGGTCAGTCCGGTGAACATCGAGGCGATGGCCCCGGCCCGCTTGTCCGGGGCGACCAGATCGGCCGCGACGACCGAGCCGATGCCGAAGAAGGCGCCGTGCGCCAGGGAGGCGACCACCCGTCCGGTCAGCATGAGGCCGAAGGAGGTGGCCAGCGCCGAGAGGAGGTTGCCGATGACGAACAGTCCCATCAGCAGCATCAGCATCCGCTTGCGGGAGATTCTGGTGCCGAGCGCGGTCATCACCGGGGCACCGAGCATGACGCCTAGCGCGTAGCCGGTGACCAGATAGCCGGCGGTGGGGATGGAGACACCGAAGTCGGCCGCGACCTCGGGCAGCAAGCCCATGATCACGAACTCCGTGGTTCCGATGCCGAAGGCCCCGATCGCGAGGGCCACAAGCGCGAGAGGCATGGGGGACAGACCTTCCGAGACAATTGCGTGAGCGCGTTACGAGCTCTGACAATAGTTGCACACGCCGATTATTTGCAAGCGACGGCTATTGCGGAAGTGCTCTACCCTGGTGTGCAGGAGCTCCTGGACGGAGGGAAACGCCCATGACAGCCAAGGACCCCGCGCTCACCGCCCTCGCTCAGGGGTGGTGCGCACTCTCCCTGCTGCACGGGAGGATCGAGGCCCACATCGAGCGCGCCCTTCAGGCCCGGCACGACCTGAGCGTGCGGGAGTACTCCCTGCTCGACGTGCTGAGCCGCCAGCACGACGACGAGGGCGGCCATCTGCAGATGAAGCAGGTCGCGGACGCCGTCGTGCTCAGTCAGAGCGCCACCACTCGCCTGGTCACCCGGCTCGAGAACCGCGGGCTACTGGAGCGCTATCTGTGCCCCACCGACCGGCGGGGCATCTACACCAATGTCACCGAGGCCGGGCTGGAACTGCTGGAAAAGGCCCGGCCGACCAATGACACCGCCCTGCGCGAGGCCCTCGACCAGGCCGCGGCGAACCCAGAACTGGCCCCGCTGGTCCGGGCGGTGGAAATTCTGAAGGTCCCCGTGTCCGCCTAGAGTGCGGGCATGGGAGATCTTGAGATACGAGCCGCGGTCGCCGACGACCTGCCCGCGATCGTCAGCATGCTCGCGGACGACCCCCTGGGAGCGCAGCGCGAGTCACCGGACGACCTCGGCCCTTATGCGACCGCCCTGGACCGGCTCAGCACCGATCCGAACCAGCACCTGGTCGTCGCGGTCCGCGAGGGACACGTCGTCGGCACACTGCAGCTCACGATCGTTCCTGGACTCTCCCGCCGCGGCTCCACGAGGTCGATCATCGAAGGGGTCCGCGTCCACGCGGACGAGCGCGGCAGCGGTCTGGGCACCCGGCTCATCGAGTGGGCGATCGACACGTCCCGCCACGAGGGATGCCACCTGGTCCAGTTGACGTCGGACAACACCCGCACCGATGCCCATCGCTTCTACGAGCGGCTCGGTTTCACCGCTTCCCACGTGGGTTTCAAGCTGCCGCTGTGACGCGCCGGAGCACGGGAGCCGTGTTCCACGTGAAACACGGCTCCCGGGTACGGAGTGTCAGCCGATACCCCGCCACCCCTCGGGGTCCACGCCGCCCGGCACCAGGGCTCCCTCCTCGTACGGCTGGCGCGTGAACACGAACGAGCCGAGGTCAAGATGGCTCACCGCTCCGTCCGCCCGCCGTACGGGCTTCAGGAGCTCGCCGGCGTAGTAACCCTCCAGCCCTGTCCACGTCCCGTCCCCGTTCTCACGGAAGCGTGAACGCCGCCCCTTCCCGGACAGTGGCTCCAGCGAGACGAAACCGCGGGCGGCGAGCCGCAAAGCGAAGGCGTTCGTCCCCCAGTACCACTGACCCGCCAGTTCCAGCGCGGCAGGGTCCACCTCCCGAAGTGGCTGCCACGGGGCGGGGATAAGCGGTTCCGCCCGGGCGACGATCCCGACCAGATCGGCGGCGACCGTGAACGGCGCGGGACCGGACGTGCAGTTGGTGAGCACGACCGCGCTCACGTCGTCCGCCATGCTCGTCGTGAGGCAGGCAAGGAATCCCGGAAGCGATCCCGTGTGTCCGACGAGGGCCCGCCCGTTCTGGTGACGGAGCTCCAGGCCCAGACAGTACGCGTAGCCGTCGGCCACGTCCGTCGCCTCGGCCGGTGCTGCCGGCGTCCTCATCTCCCGCAGCGACTCCGCGCTCAGCACCTTCTCGTCCCCCCGGACCAGGAAGGCCGCGAAGCGCGCCAAGTCTCCTGCGGTGGACCACAGTTGCCCGGCGGGCGCCATCAGCCCGAGGTCCTCCAAGGGCTCGGGCATCATCACATCCGCCCACGGGTGCACCGCCCAGCCTCCCGCGTGCGGTGCTTGCGGCCGCATGCTCGTACGCTCCAGGCGCAGGGGTTCGAGGACTTCCCGTCGGAGGACGTCCTCCCACGGGGCGCCACGGAGCTTCTCGACCAGGGCGCCGAGCAACGCGTATCCGGGGTTCGAATAGTGGAAGCGCCGGCCCTTGGGATGCACCAGTGGCCGCGCACCCAGCACCTCGTCGAGACCCACTCGCAGGGCACCGGGGGTCCGCTCCCACCAGGGGCCCGGCGTTTCAGCGGCCAGCCCTCCACTGTGGCACAGCAGTTCGGCGATGGTCACCTCGCCCACACCCGTGTCCGGCAGGTGCTTCTCCAACGGGTCGGAGAGATCCAGCGCGCCCTCGTCGCGCAGCCGCAGCACGAGAACGGCGGTGAACGTCTTGGTGATCGAACCGATCCGGTACTGCACGTCCTGGTCCGGGGCGTGCCCCTCCACCGCAGTCCGCGCCCCGGTCCACACCGTCTTCCCGCCCCGCACCACGGCCGCGACCAGCGACGGTGTCCGTCCTTCGCTCTGGGCCACGGCGATCCGGTGCAGCAGAGCACGCCGTGTTCCGGGCAGCAGTTCTTCTTCAGGGATCGTCATGCCCCCAGTCCAGCACGGTCGGCGAGCGGGAGGCGGTGACCGCGGGGGTCTCGCCGCCCGGCGAGGGCGAGGCCGGGATCAGGCGGCTTGCCCGTGCCGGCCACCGAGCACACCACGCTGAACCCCGAGCACGAGGACTACCGTCGCGCCCACATCGCGCACGATGAGTTTCCCGTGCCGCGCCGGTCTGTACGCCGGACACCCACGGACGGAAGGCTGGGCCATGCGGAAACTGATCTACGGCATGAACCTGACCCTGGACGGCTACATCGCCGCGGCCGGCGACGACATCGGCTGGAGCGGGCCACCGAGCGACGAGTTGTTCCAGTGGTGGCTCGACCACGAGCTGGCGAGTGACCTGTCGCTGTACGGGCGCAAGCTGTGGGAGACGATGAGCTCCTACTGGCCGACCGGCGACCAGCAGCCCGACACCACCCCGGCGCAGGCCGAGTTCGCACGGAACTGGCGGGACACACCGAAGGTGGTGTTCTCCTCGACGATCGACAAGGTCGACTGGAACGCCCGCCTGGTCATCGGCGACGCGATCGCCGAGATCACCCGGCTCAAGGCCGAGGACGGCGGCCCGATGAACATCGGCGGCGCGACGCTCGCCGGGGCGGCCATGCGCGCGGGGCTGATCGACGAGTATGTCATCGCCACCCATCCGGTCCTGGTGGGCGGCGGCACGCCGTTCTTCACCGCGCTGGACAGCTGGGTGAACCTGAACCGGGTGGAGACGCGGACGTTTCCCGGCGGCGTGGTCATGACCCGGTACGAGACCCTCCAGGGAGCCGGTCAGGTCTGAGCCATGTCCACGAACCGTGAGTAGTGGCCCTGGAAGGCGACCGTGATCGTCGCCGTCGGACCGTTTCGGTGCTTGGCCACGATCAGGTCCGCCTCGCCGGCGCGCGGGGACTCCTTCTCGTAGGCGTCCTCACGGTGCAGCAGGATGACCATGTCGGCGTCCTGCTCGATGGATCCGGACTCACGCAGGTCGGAGACCATCGGCTTCTTGTCGGTGCGCTGCTCCGGACCACGGTTGAGCTGGGAGAGCGCGATCACCGGGATCTCCAGCTCCTTCGCGAGCAGCTTGAGGTTTCGGGACATGTCCGAGACCTCCTGCTGACGGCTCTCGGACCGCTTGGACCCGCCGGCCTGCATCAGCTGGAGGTAGTCGATGACGACGAGCTTCAGATCGTTGCGCTGCTTCAGGCGACGGCACTTGGCGCGGATCTCCATCATCGACAGGTTCGGCGAGTCGTCGATGTAGAGCGGCGCCGCGGAGACGTCCGGCATGCGGCGCGCCAGGCGCGTCCAGTCCTCGTCGGTCATCGTGCCGGAACGCATGTGGTGCAGCGCGACGCGTGCCTCGGCGGAGAGCAGGCGCATCGCGATCTCGTTACGTCCCATCTCCAGCGAGAAGATGACACTGGGCAGGTTGTTCTTGATGGACGCGGCCCGGGCGAAGTCCAGGGCGAGGGTCGACTTGCCCATCGCCGGACGCGCGGCGATGACGATCATCTGCCCCGGGTGCAGGCCGTTGGTGAGCGAGTCGAAGTCCGTGAACCCGGTGGGCACCCCGGTCATCTCACCGCTGCGCGAACCGATCGCCTCGATCTCGTCGAGGGCACCCTCCATGATGTCGCCGAGCGGCAGGTAGTCCTCGCTGGTGCGCTGCTCGGTGACGGCGTAGATCTCCGCCTGGGCACGGTTGACGATCTCGTCCACGTCGTCGTCGGCCGCGTATCCCATCTGGGTGATGCGCGTCCCCGCCTCGACCAGCCGGCGCAGTACGGCGCGCTCGTGCACGATCTCGGCGTAGTACGCCGCGTTCGCCGCCGTGGGGACGGTCTGGACGAGGGTGTGCAGGTACGACGCCCCGCCGACCTTGTTGATCTCACCGCGCTTGGTCAGTTCCGCGGCGATGGTGATGGGGTCGGCCGGCTCGCCCTTGGCGTACACGTCCAGGATGGCCGTGTAGACGGTCTCGTGGGCCGGCTTGTAGAAGTCGTGGCCCTTGAGGATCTCGACCACGTCGGCGATGGCGTCCTTGGACAGCAGCATGCCGCCGAGGACGGACTGCTCGGCCACGAGGTCCTGAGGCGGCACTCTCTCGAACGCGGAGCCGCCACCGTCCCATTCACCGGTGTCCCTGCCCCGGTCGTGCTGTTCATTGCGGCCGCTGCCGCGGTCGTCACGACGGCGGGAGGCGGGCAGACGATCACTGGGACCGCTGTCGGCCCACGGGTCGTCCAAGGGCTCGGAAATGCTCACCGAGCCACCTCCTCCCGTCCGCCGAGCGGACCTCGCCGTGCCCCTCAGTTCTACGGCACGACACTGACAAATAAGAGGCCCAACTCCGGTTGACGCGCGCCGGTTTTGTGGCGTTTGTGAAACCGGCGGACGGAGCGGGCGCCGGATAACCGTAGGCCCGTCGGCACCGTCAGCCAATCTGGTTATCCACAGGCCATGTGGACGACCGGCCCAATGCTGTGGAGAACTCCTCGAAACCTGTGCACGAGCCGGTGGACAGCCCTGTGAACAAGCCCGGCACTTCCCTCCGCAGAAGCCCGTGACCTGCCTGTTTGCCATCCACTGGCTGGGGAGAAGAAAAACTTTCCCCCTCGGATCAAGATCAGCGCATGGGGTGTACACAAGCCCACACCCTGAGCCACGAAGTAAGGGTCATCAAAGCTTTGCATCTCTTACCTGTGGACGATTAGATTGGTGCACATGACACAGGCCCCCGCGCGCCCGAAAGCCGCACGCCGACAGCACGACCGTGAGATCGTCATGCTGGCCGTCCCGGCCTTCGGCGCCCTTGTCGCCGAGCCCTTGTTCGTCATGGCCGACAGCGCCATCGTCGGCCATCTCGGCACGGCACAGCTCGCCGGTCTCGGCGTCGCCTCGGCCCTCCTCATGACCGCCGTCAGCGTCTTCGTCTTCTTGGCCTACGCCACCACGGCCGCCGTCGCCCGGCGTGTCGGAGCCGGCGACCTGCCTTCGGCCATCCGCCAGGGCATGGACGGCATCTGGCTGGCCCTGCTGCTCGGCGCTGCCGTCGTGGCTGTCGTCCTGCCCACGGCGCCCGCCATCATCGACCTCTTCGGCGCCTCCGAAACAGCGACGCCCTACGCGATCACGTATCTGCGGATCTCCACCCTCGGCATACCGGCGATGCTCATCGTCCTCGCCGCGACCGGTGTCCTGCGCGGGCTTCAAGACACCAAGACCCCCCTCTACGTCGCCGTCGGCGGCTTTGTCGCCAATGGCGTCCTCAATGTCGTACTCGTCTACGGCGCCGGACTCGGTATCGCGGGATCCGCCTGGGGCACGGTCATCGCGCAGTGCGGCATGGCCGCGGTCTACCTGGCCGTGGTGCTGCGCGGAGCCCGGCGGCACGGGGCCTCGCTGCGTCCCGACGCAGCGGGGATCCGGGCCTCCGCCCAAGCAGGCGTCCCCCTGCTGGTGCGCACCCTCTCCCTCCGGGCGATCCTGATGATCGCGACAGCAGTCGCCGCCCGTCTGGGCGACTCCGACATCGCGGCTCACCAGATCATCCTCTCCCTGTGGAGTCTGCTCGCCTTCGCCCTGGACGCCATCGCCATCGCCGGGCAGGCCATCATCGGCCGCTACCTGGGGGCCGGCGACACCCAGGGCGCCCGTGAGGTGTGCCGCCGTATGGTCCAGTGGGGCATCGCCGCCGGTTTCGTACTCGGCGCACTGGTGATAATCGCCCGTCCGGCGTTGCTGCCCCTGTTCACCAGTGACGCCACGGTCAAGGACGCGGCGCTGCCCGCCCTGGTCCTGGTGGCTCTGGCCCAGCCGATCTGCGGCATCGTCTTCGTCCTGGACGGGGTACTCATGGGAGCGGGCGACGGGCCGTATCTGGCCTGGGCCATGGTGGTGACGCTCGCCGTGTTCACTCCGGCGGCGCTTCTGGTCCCCGCACTCGGGGGTGGACTCACCGCTCTGTGGGCCACGATGACCCTCATGATGACCGTGCGCATGCTGACGCTGTGGTTCCGTACCCGTTCGGGCCGCTGGGTCGTCACGGGCGCGTCCCGCTGACCGTTTCACGTGAAACACAGCCATGGGGGCCGCACCCCGAAGGGTGCGGCCCCCATGGGCTCACTGCGTCAGCGTGCTCGGCACTCAGCCGGCGACGACCTCGATGTTGACCTTGGCGTCAACCTCGGGGTGCAGACGCACGGACGTCTCGTGGGCGCCCAGCGTCTTGATCGGCGTACCCAGCTCGATGCGGCGCTTGTCGACCTCGGGACCACCGGCAGCCTTGATCGCGGAAGCGACGTCGGCCGGCGTGACGGAACCGAAGAGACGACCGGCGTCGCCGGAGCGCACGGCCAGGCGGACCTTAACACCCTCGAGCTGGGCCTTCACCTGGTTGGCCTGCTCGATGGTCTGGATCTCGTGGATCTTGCGAGCACGACGGATCTGCTCGACGTCCTTCTCGCCACCCTTGGTCCAGCGGATCGCGAGCTTCCGCGGAACCAGGTAGTTGCGAGCGTAGCCGTCCTTGACGTCGACGACGTCGCCCGCGGCACCGAGGCCGGAGACCTCGTGGGTGAGGATGATCTTCATGAGTCGGTCACCCTTCCCTTATCGCGCGGTGGAGGTGTAGGGCAGCAGCGCCATCTCACGGCTGTTCTTGACAGCCGTGGCGACGTCACGCTGGTGCTGCGTGCAGTTGCCGGTCACGCGGCGGGCACGGATCTTGCCGCGGTCGGAAATGAACTTCCGCAGCATGTTCGTGTCCTTGTAGTCCACGTACGTGACCTTGTCCTTGCAGAATGCGCAGACCTTCTTCTTAGGCTTGCGCACAGGCGGCTTCGCCATGATGTTTCTCCTGTGTGATCAAGAAGTGTGGGTACGGCCCGCCTAGAAGGGGGGCTCGTCCGAGTAGCCGCCGCCCTGCTGGCCGCCGCCGGAGCCACCGCCCCAGCCGCCGCCACCGCCCTGCTGGCCACCGGCGGGAGCGCCGGTCGCCCACGGGTCGTCGGCCGGAGCGCCGCCGCCCTGCTGGCCGCCACCGGGGCCGCCGCCCCAGCCGCCGCCACCCTGGCCGCCACCGCCGCCCTGGCCACCGCCGTACCCACCCTGGCCACCTCGGCCGGTGGTCTTGGTGACCTTGGCCGTGGCGTTGCGCAGGCTGGCGCCGACTTCCTCGACGTCCAGCTCGTAGACCGTGCGCTTGACGCCCTCACGGTCCTCGTAGGACCGCTGCTTCAGCCGGCCCTGCACGATGACGCGCATGCCTCGCTGGAGCGACTCGGCGACGTTCTCCGCCGCCTGACGCCAGACCGAGCAGGTGAGGAACAGGCTCTCGCCGTCCTTCCACTCGTTCGTCTGACGGTCGAAGGTGCGGGGGGTCGACGCGACACGGAACTTCGCGACGGCCGCACCGGACGGGGTGAAGCGCAGCTCGGGGTCGTCGACAAGATTGCCGACGACCGTGATGACGGTCTCGCCTGCCATGGGGGAACCTCTCGGCGGGTTTGCTGCTTGGCTGCTTGTGCTGCTACTCGGATCCCGGGATCAGCTGAGCGGAAGGGCTCAGTGGGTCTCGGGACGGAGGACCTTGGTCCGGAGGACCGACTCGTTCAGGTTCATCTGGCGGTCGAGCTCCTTGACGACCGCAGGCTCGGCCTGCAGGTCGATGACCGAGTAGATGCCCTCGGGCTTCTTCTTGATCTCGTACGAGAGACGACGACGGCCCCAGGTGTCGACCTTCTCGACCTTTCCGCCGCCGTCACGGACGACAGAAAGGAAGTTCTCGATCAGCGGGGAGACAGAACGCTCCTCGAGATCGGGGTCGAGGATGACCATCACCTCGTAGTGACGCATGTGGAACCCACCTCCTTTGGACTCAGCGGCCACGGTCGTTCCGTGGCAGGAGGGTCGTGATGCGTTGCGCAACGATGCCCGTCAGTAGAACAGCCGCCACTGACAATCGAGCCGGGCGGCGGATTCCAGACCGGCCGGGAGGAGCGTGGCCCTTCCCTGCCTCCTTCTGGATCTGTGCGGACAGACACCGGTGCAGACGCTACAGAGTACCCGCACAGCGCCTTCCGGTTGAAATCCTGGCGTGAGGACCGTCAATCTGGACACATCGGGTGTGTACGGCGCTACGATCCGCCGCCTTTCGCAGGAGGTGCCCCATGGCACAGGCATTGCGACCCAACACCGCCGGAGGTCTTTTCGCCACCGACGGCAAGCCCCACCCCCTCCAGGACACCCTGCTCGCGGTGACCCTGGTGCTGGGAATCACGTCCTTCATCACGGCGATGTTCCACCATCTGCACCTGGTCAGTTCCTGGACCGGCCTGGTGGGCATCCTCACCGGCGCGTACGGCCAGTGGATCTCGGTGACGACGCGAGGGCGCTTCGGTCTCGTCCTGGGCCTCGGCGCCTCGGCGGTCGGGTTCTTCCTGGGCATGGCACACGGTGGCCTCTTCGGCGGCGTCGTCGACTGACACCGGGCACCACCCCTCCTGAACACCGTCGAACGCCCCGGCCGGCCACGGGCCGGGGCGAAGGTCCCGTGCGCCCAACCGGGGCGCCCCCGAGGCGCAGTAGGCTTCGCGCGAGAGCCGGAGCCCCTGAACCCATGGGGACACACCAGCCCGAGGAGCGCCCCGAATGAGCCTGACCCTGAGGACCATCAGCCGAGAGCAGCATCTGGCGTACATCCAGAGCCTGCCGTCGGCGAGTCACATGCAGGTCCCGGCCTGGGCCGATGTCAAGGCGGAGTGGCGCTCCGAGAACCTCGGCTGGTTCGACGACCGGACCGGTGAGATGGTCGGCGCCGGCCTGGTCCTCTACCGTCAGCTGCCCAAGATCAAGCGCTATCTGGCCTATCTGCCCGAGGGCCCGGTCATCAACTGGTTCGCGCCGAATCTCCAGGAGTGGATGGAGCCGATGCTCGCGCACCTGAAGCAGCAGGGCGCGTTCTCGGTCAAGATGGGACCGCCGGTGATCATCCGGCGCTGGGAGGCCCCGACCATCAAGAAGGGCATCCAGGACCAGGATGTGAAGCGCCTGCGCGACCTGGAGGCCGACTTCATCGAGCCGCGTGCCTTCGAGGTCGCCGACAAGCTGCGCCGCATGGGCTGGCAGCAGGGCGAGGACGGCGGTGCCGGATTCGGTGACGTCCAGCCCCGCTACGTCTACCAGGTACCGCTGGCCAACCGCTCCCTGGAAGAGGTCCACAAGAACTTCAACCAGCTGTGGCGCCGCAACATCAAGAAGGCGGAGAAGGCCGGCGTCGAGGTCGTCCAGGGGGGTTATGACGACCTGCCCGAGTGGCAGCGGCTGTACGAGATCACGGCGGTGCGCGACCACTTCCGGCCCCGCCCGCTGTCGTACTTCCAGCGCATGTGGACGGCCCTCAACACCGAGGACCCCAACCGCATGCGGCTGTACTTCGCCCGCCACAACGGCGTGAACCTCTCCGCGGCGACGATGCTGATCGTCGGCGGGCACGTCTGGTACTCCTACGGTGCCTCCGACAACATCGGCCGTGAGGTCCGGCCCTCGAACGCGATGCAGTGGCGGATGCTGCGCGACGCCTACGCGCTCGGCGCCACCGTCTACGACCTGCGCGGCATCTCCGACTCGCTGGACGAGACCGACCACCTCTTCGGACTGATCCAGTTCAAGGTGGGCACCGGCGGCCAGGCGGCCGAGTACCTCGGCGAATGGGACTTCCCCCTGAACAAGCTGCTCCACAAGGCGCTCGACATCTACATGTCGCGCCGCTGACCGGTTCTTCGTCACGGTCTTCGTCTTCGTGGCCCCGAGGGCTGCGTCGGCTCCCATACCTTTGATACACCGCAGCCACGAGAAAGGTTCCAGGTCCGGCCATGGCGCTCACGCTCTACGTCGACACCGCGCGCTGGCGGGCGCATCACAAGCACGTGCAGGAGCAGTTCCCGGGACTGGTCCCGGTCTGCAAGGGCAACGGCTACGGCTTCGGCCACGAGCGCCTCGCCGAGGAGGCCACCCGGCTGGGCTCGGACGTCCTCGCCGTCGGCACGACGTACGAGGCGGCCCGCATCAAGGACTGGTTCGGCGGTGACCTGCTGGTGCTGACGCCGTACCGACGGGGCGAGGAGCCGGTACCGCTGCCGGACCGGGTCATCCGCTCGGTGTCGTCGGTCGACGGCGTGTACGGCCTGGTCGGTGCCCGGGTCGTCATCGAGGTGATGTCCTCGATGAAGCGGCACGGCATCAGCGAGCAGGACCTGCCCCAGCTGCACTCCGCGATAGAGAACGTGCGCCTGGAGGGCTTCGCCATCCACCTGCCGCTGGACCGCACGGACGGCTCGGACGCCGTCGAGGAGGTCATCGGCTGGATGGACCGCCTGCGGGCGGCCCGCCTCCCCCTGCACACGATGTTCGTGAGCCACCTCAAGGCCGACGAACTCGCCCGGTTGCAGCAGCAGTTCCCGCAGACCCGCTTCCGTGCCCGGATCGGTACCCGGCTGTGGCTGGGCGACCACGAGGCGACCGAGTACCGGGGCGCGGTCCTGGACGTCACGCGCGTCGCCAAGGGGGACCGGTTCGGCTACCGGCAGCAGAAGGCCGCCTCCGACGGCTACCTGGTGGTCGTGGCGGGCGGTACGTCGCACGGGGTGGGCCTGGAGGCTCCCAAGGCCCTGCACGGCGTCATGCCGCGCGCCAAGGGCGTCGCCCGGGCCGGCCTCGCCACGGTCAACCGGAACCTGTCGCCGTTCGTCTGGGGCGGCAAACAGCGTTGGTTCGCCGAGCCCCCGCACATGCAGGTGTCGATCCTGTTCGTGCCGTCCGACGCGCCCGAGCCGACCGTCGGTGAGGAGTTGGTGGCCCATCTCCGGCACACCACCACGCAGTTCGACCGGCTCGTCGACCGCTGACAGCATGAAGGCCGGGCACGGATCCACCGTGCCCGGCCTTTCGCGCTCCTGGTGGGACGTCGGCCTCTGAAGGGACGCCACCCGGCGTGCTGTTCGCTCAGAGCGAACCGCCGGTGGCTTCCGTCCTGCCCCACTCCACCCGGGGCCCTTCGAAGTGGGCCGCGTGCCGTGCGGGGCGGTCCGCGGGACCGAGCACGAAGACGTCCTCGGCGCCGTCGAGCACACCGCCCGAGGGGTCGTCGTCACCGGACCGGCGCACCGGATCCTTCTCCGGCATCAGGATGTCGCGCACGACCATGACGCACAGGTAGAGCGTCCCCAGCAGGTGGATCCCGATGGCCCAGTGGTAGCCGTCGGTGGGCAGGCCCTTGTGGGCGTCGCCGCTGGTCGTATAGGCGAGGTACATCCAGATGCCCAGGAAGTACGCCACCTCACAGGCCTGCCAGACGAGGAAGTCACGCCACTTCGGCCGGGCGAGGGCCGCCAGCGGCACCAGCCACAGGACGTACTGCGGCGAGTACACCTTGTTGGTGAGGATGAACGCCGCGACGATGAGGAAGGCCAGCTGGGCGAAGCGTGGCCGGCGGGGCGCCATCAGCGCGAGGGCGGCGACGCCTGCGCAGCACAGCAGCATCAGCAGCGTGGCCAGCGTGTTGACCGTGTCCGTGCTCAGCGGATCGTCCGAGTTCTGCGCCAGGATCAACCAGAAGGAGCCGAAGTCGACACCCCGTTCCTGGCTGAAGGTGTAGAACTTCGACCAGCCCTCGAAGGCGAAGAGCATCACGGGCCCGTTCACGACGATCCAGGCGACCGCGGCTCCGGCGAGGGCCGTGCCGTACTGCCGCCACCGGCCCGCCCGCCAGCACAGCACCAGCAGCGGCCCGAGCAGCAGCACGGGATAGAGCTTGGCGGCCGTGGCGAGCCCCAGGAGGAGACCGAACGCCAGGGAACGCCCTCGGGACCACATCAGCATCGCGGCGGCCGTCAGAGCGACCGCCAGCAGGTCCCAGTTGATGGTCGCGGTCAGCGCGACGGCAGGAGCCAGTGCGACCAGGAGGCCGTCCCAGGGGCGCCGGGCGTGGGTGCGGGTCACGCAGACGGCGATGACGGCCGCACAGGCCATGAGCATCCCGGCGTTGACCATCCAGTACCACTGCTCCTGGTCCTGGATACTGCCGCTGCCGGGGGTGAGCCAGGCCGCGACCTCCATGAACACGCCGGTCAGCACCGGGTACTCGAGGTACTGCATGTCCCCAGGCAGCCGGTCGAAGTACGGCACCAGTCCGTCGGCGAAGCCGCGCCCCTGGTAGAGGTGGGGGATGTCCGAGTAGCAGGCATGCGTGTACTGGGAACTGGCGCCGAAGAACCAGCCGCCGTTGTAGCAGGGCGCTTTCTGCACCATGCCGAGGGCGAACATACCGATCGCCACGAGCGCGATCACCCGCACCGGGGTCCACCAGGACCTGCCGGGCAGGACACGCCGCCCCAGCGGCCCGCCGATCAGCTCGCTGCCTGCCGCGGCGACCCGGTCCTCCTCGGTCGGCCGCACGGGCTCCGGCTCCTGGACGCTCGCGTGCGTCGATTCTCCACTGGGCATGTCGCACATCCTGCCGTACCCGGAGGGGGATACGCCGAGGGCCGCCGTACCCGGTGGGTACGGCGGCCCGTGTTTCACGTGAAACACCCAAGCCGGGCGATAACGGAACTAACCGGCCGGGCCTCCGAAGAGACCGCCTCCGTTGCCGCCTCCTCTGCTGTTCCCGGGCTCACCGCTCTCCGTGGGATCGGGTGAGGAGGAGGCCCCTCCGTCCGTACCGCCGTTGTCCCCGCCACCCGGGCCGGTTCCGCCCGTCTCCTCGTCGTCGTCCTTGCAACGGAAGTCGAAGGGGCCGCACGTCTCGGTCTGCGTGGGCTGCGGCGGAGCGGTGGTCTCGGTCTTCGTGGGGGACGGAGGCGCCGAAGGAGTCGCCTCCTCGGTCTCCGTGGCCGTCGGGGTCGGAGTCGGCGCGCCGAGCCCGTCCGCGATCTCGCCGATCTTCTCCGCGGCGGGGAAGCCGGGGTCGGGTTCGCCCTTCAGCGCGGACTTCATGAACTCGGTCCACACCTCCGTGGGGATGTCACCACCGTGGATGGAGTCCTTGCCCGCCGTGCCGTTCATGGAGAGGAGCTTGTGGCTCTTGGGGTCCTCACGGAACATCGTGACGGAGGTCGAGAGCTGCTTGGTGTAGCCGACGAACCACGCCGACTTGTTCTCGTCGGTCGTACCGGTCTTGCCGGCTGCCGCCCGGCCCAGCTCCTTGGCGTGCTGTGCGGTGCCGTTCTCGATCACGTTCTCGAGCATGTCGGTGATGTTGTTCGCCACGTTCTCGGGCATGGCCTGCTTGATCCGCGGCTTCTCGAAGCCGGGCAGCTCCGTCCCCTTGTGCTTGACGGCGGTCACCGAGTACGGATCGGCCTGCTTCCCCGACGCCGCGAAGGTCGCGTAGGAATCGGCCATCCGGATCGCGCTGGGGGTCGAGGTACCGAGCGCGAACGACGCGTTCAGCCCGGCGAAGCTGTCCTTGAGGATGCCGGACCTCTCGGCGACGTCCGCCACGTTCTTCATCCCCACATCCATGCCGAGCTGCACGAACGGGGTGTTGACGGACTGCTCCATGGCCTTGCGCAAGGTGATGTAGCCCCACGGGTAGGGGCTTTCGTTCTTCTGCCGGAAAGGCGTGTTGTCCTTCTTGAGGACGAGCGAGCCGTCGTTGTTCCGGACCTCCAGGTTGTCGTCGCCGTTGTACTTGCTCTGCGGCGAGACCCCCTCACCGTCGGTCTTGTAGGTACCGTGCTGCATCGCCGCGGCCATCACGTACGGCTTCCACGTCGAACCGACGGGGATGCCGGAGGTGTCCGCGTTGTTGTTGAAGTGGCCGTTCTCGAAGCCGGCACCACCGTAGAGGGCGACGATCGCACCGTCGTTGGGCTTCACGGCCGCCGCACCGAACTGGACGTGCTGGTCCAGTTCGCGCTTCGGGTCGATGTTCTCCTTCTCGACCTTCTTGACGGCCTTGGCCAGCGCCTCGACCTTCTCCCTCTCGAACGTGGTCGTGATCTGGTAACCGCCCTGGTCGAACTGTGCCTCCGTGATGTCGGAGTTCTTCAGGACGTACCGCTTCGCGGTGTCGACGAGGTAGCTGATCTGGCCGGTCATGCCCTTGATCGCCTTGCGGTCCTGGGGCACGGGGTATTCCTTGACCGCCTCCTGGTACTCGGCGTCCGTGAGGCGGTTGTCGCCGTGCATCTGCTCGAGGATCCAGCCCCAGCGCTCCTCGGAACGCTTGCGGTTGGCCTCGGCGGTGGCGGACGGGTCGAGGTTCTGGTTGCCCGCGGGGTCGTAGTACGTCGGGCCCTTGAGCAGCGCGGCGAGGAAGGCGCACTGGCTCGGGGTGAGTTCGACGGCGTCCTTGCCGTAGTAGGTCTGGGCGGCTGCCTGGATGCCGTAGGCGCCGCGACCGTAGTACGAGGTGTTCAGGTACCCCTGGAGGATCTCGCTCTTGGAGAGCTTGGTGCCCACCTTGATCGAGATGAACATCTCCTTGAACTTCCGGGAGACCGTCTGCTCCTGGCTCAGGTAGGTGTTCTTGACGAACTGCTGGGTGATCGTCGAACCACCCTGTGTGTCACCGCCCCGCACCATGTTGCCCAGGGCGCGGGCGATACCCATCGGGTCCACACCGGAGTCGTCGTAGAAGGTCTTGTTCTCGGCCGAGATCACCGCCCACTGCATCGCCTCGGGGATGCGGTCGATCGTGACGTTCTGCCGGTTCTGGCCGCTGCCCGTGGCGACCATCTGGGTGCCGTCGGCCCAGTAGTAGACGTTGTTCTCGGACGTCGCCGCGGCGTGGCCCTCGTCCGGCACGCTCACCATCGCGTACCCGATGCCCGCGACGGCCACCAGGCTTCCGAGGAACGCGATGCACAGGCCGGACACGAGCCTCCAGGAAGGCGTCCAGCGGCGCCAGCCGTCCTTGTCGTGGCGCGGATAGTCGATCATCCGCTTCTTGGCGGGAGGGGCCGCACGGCCTCTCCCGCGACCGGATCCGGCGGGGCCTGCTCGCCGGGCCCCGCCACGCTGTGCCGCGCGTCGTGCCTCGACGCGGCTGCCGTGCGTGCGGTCCTCTCCCCCCGAGCCACGGGAACCCGACCCATAGGAATCGGACGGAGATCCGGTGGCGCCTCGCGGTGCCGCGCGGCGGCCGGAGGACGAGCCGGACTGGCCGCGTCGGGCCGCGGCACGTCCGCCTCCCTGCGGCTGCGGCGGTTTGCGACGGTGCTCGCTCATCGAACGACTACTCCTCGGGCAGGCGCACCCTTGCGCGCCTGGAAACGGCGGCTGGTTTCCGGTCCCCCCGAAGTACGGATGTGGCGCTGTGCGCATTCACCCGTACCGCACCGGGGACCAAGACGCCCCCGGACGTCACTCGGTTCCCGGCGGTATGCATGGCGCACAGACTACGCACCACCGAAACCCGCCGAGCACAGAAGTTCACCTCAAATCAGGCAACTTGCTCGCAACGAATCGGTGATGTGATCCCGTTCACCTTTCTCCCCCTTGTCGCACGCGGGAGGCCGTTCTATCGTCTAGATGTATCGAGTCGATACATCAGCTCGGCATATGGGCGGTGACGAACCGCCCACGAGGCCGTCAGGGCACGACCGCGGGAGAGGGGAGGCGACGATGAGCCGGCGTTCCGGCATCCTCGAGTTCGCCGTACTCGGCCTGCTCCGCGAATCTCCCATGCACGGCTACGAGCTGCGCAAACGACTCAATACATCACTGGGTGTGTTCCGTGCGTTCAGCTACGGGACGCTCTACCCCTGCCTCAAGACGCTGGTCGCCAACGGCTGGTTGATCGAGGAGCCGGGGCACACCACCGAGGACGCCCTCGCCGCTCCGCTCGCGGGGCGCCGCGCCAAGATCGTCTACCGATTGACGGCGGAGGGTAAGGAGCACTTCGAACAGTTGCTCTCCCAGACGGGACCGGACGCGTACGAGGACGAGACCTTCGCCGCGCGGTTCGCCTTCTTCGGGCAGACGTCGCGCGATGTACGGATGCGCGTGCTCGAAGGCCGCCGCAGCCGGCTGGAGGAACGCCTCGAGAAGATGCGCGCCTCCCTGTCACGGACCCGGGAGCGCCTCGACGACTACACGCTCGAGCTCCAGCGCCACGGAATGGAGTCCGTGGAGCGCGAAGTGCGCTGGCTGAACGAGCTCATCGAGAGCGAGCGGGCAGGACGGGACCTGAAGGGTTCCGCCGCCGGGGGGCCCGCTCAGCAGGACACCACACATGGAGCGACGGGCGGCCTGCCCCGGCCGGGGGACGACCCCCTGCCGGATCCGCCCGCCGACACCGCCACGTGAGACCCGTTCAGGGCCTCACTCGTACACACAGGGAGCAACCGGAATGGGTTCGGTTCGCGTAGCCATCGTCGGCGTGGGCAACTGCGCCGCATCGCTGGTGCAGGGAGTCGAGTACTACAAGGACGCCGACCCGGCGTCCAAGGTGCCGGGCCTGATGCACGTCCAGTTCGGCGACTACCACGTCGGCGACGTCGAGTTCGTCGCCGCGTTCGACGTGGACGCCAAAAAGGTCGGTCTCGACCTCGCGGACGCCATCGGCGCCTCCGAGAACAACACCATCAAGATCTGCGACGTCCCCAACACCGGCGTGACGGTGCAGCGCGGCCACACCCTCGACGGTCTCGGTAAGTACTACCGCGAGACCATCGAGGAGTCCCCCGAGGAGCCGGCCGACGTCGTGCAGATCCTCAAGGACAAGCAGGTCGACGTCCTCGTCTGCTACCTGCCCGTCGGCTCCGAGGACGCGGCGAAGTTCTACGCCCAGTGCGCCATCGACGCCAAGGTCGCCTTCGTCAACGCCCTTCCCGTCTTCATCGCCGGGACCAAGGAGTGGGCGGACAAGTTCACCGAGGCGGGCGTCCCGATCGTCGGTGACGACATCAAGTCCCAGGTCGGCGCCACCATCACGCACCGCGTGATGGCGAAGCTGTTCGAGGACCGGGGCGTCGTCCTGGACCGCACGATGCAGCTGAACGTCGGCGGCAACATGGACTTCAAGAACATGCTCGAGCGCGACCGCCTCGAGTCCAAGAAGATCTCCAAGACGCAGGCCGTCACCTCGCAGATCCCCGACCGGGAACTCGGCGAGAAGAACGTCCACATCGGCCCGTCCGACTACGTGGCCTGGCTGGACGACCGGAAGTGGGCCTACGTCCGCCTCGAGGGCCGCGCCTTCGGCGATGTCCCGCTGAACCTGGAGTACAAGCTCGAGGTCTGGGACTCCCCGAACTCCGCCGGTGTCATCATCGACGCCCTGCGCGCCGCGAAGATCGCCAAGGACCGGGGCGTGGGCGGCCCGATCCTGTCGGCGTCCTCATACTTCATGAAGTCGCCGCCGGTGCAGTACTTCGACGACCAGGCCCGCGAGAACGTCGAGAAGTTCATCAAGGGCGAGGCCGAGCGCTAGGACCTCCCCGCTGTGGGCAGTTGAGGGTCTCCGGGTCGCATGTCCCGGAGACCCTCTTCATATGTGAGGCTGTGCCCCATGGCCGTCGTCCGTGACCTGCGCGTTCTGCTGCGTTTCCAGGGCTTCAGGCGCCTGCTCACCGTGCGGCTGCTGTCCCAGGGCGCCGACGGCGTCTTCCAGGTCGCGCTCGCCGCCTATGTGGTCTTCTCGCCGGAGAGGCAGACGTCCGCCGCGTCGATCGCGTCGGCGATGGCCGTCCTGCTCCTCCCGTACTCCGTGGTGGGTCCCTTCGCCGGAGTCCTCCTGGACCGCTGGCGCCGCCGCCAGGTGCTTCTGTACGGAAACCTGCTGCGCGCCCTGATGGCATCGGTGACGGCCTTCCTCATCCTCGGCGGGGTGCCCGACTGGCTCCTCTTCGTCTCCGCCCTGTGCGTCACCGGAGTCAACCGGTTCGTCCTCGCGGGACTGTCCGCCGCGCTGCCGCGCGTCGTGGACGCCGACCGGCTGGTCGTCGCCAACTCCCTCTCCCCGACCGCCGGCACGCTGGCCGCGACCGCGGGCGGCGGCCTGGCCTTCGTCGTCCGCATCGTCGTCGCCGACTCCGACGCGGTGGTGGTGCTCGTGGGCGCCGCGCTGTACCTGTGCGCGGCCCTCGCTTCGCTGCGCATGGCCAAGGAACTGCTCGGTCCCGGCCGGGCATGGGCGCACCCGCGGCTGATCACGGCTCTCACCGGCACCGCCCGCGGCCTCAGGGAGGGCGTGCTTCATCTCGCCGCGCCCCCGCGCAGGGAGGCCGCGTGGGCCCTCGCGGCGATGTCACTCATGCGGTTCTGCTACGGCGCCATGCTCGTCCTGCTGCTCATGCTGTGCCGGTACGCGCTGACGTCGACCACCGAGGAGGGACTCGCCCTGCTGGGCCTGGTGTTGGGGGTCTCGGGCGCCGGCTTCTTCGTGGCGGCCGTCATGACGCCCTGGGCCGCCGGGCGGCTGGGTCCCGGCCGCTGGATCACGGTGTGTGCCGCGTCGGCGGCGGTGCTGGTACCAGCGCTGGGGTTGCCGTTCGCCGCCGGCCCCCTTCTCGCGGGGGCGTTCGTGCTGGGGCTGACCACTCAGGGCGCGAAGATCGCCACCGACACCGTCGTCCAGTCCACCGTCGAGGACGAGTACCGCGGCCGGATCTTCTCCCTGTACGACGTCCTGTTCAACGTGGCCTTCGTCGGCGCCGCCGGTGTAGCCGCCCTGATGCTGCCCCCGGACGGCCGATCCGTCCCGCTGGTGGTAACGATCGCTGTTATCTACGGAGCAGTAGCTGGCGCTATGGCCCGTTTTGAGCGCGACTAAGTGTCACATCAGTGCCACATTGCCGTATCAGCCTGCCGAGTTGTCAGTGTGGGCCGGTAGCTTACGTGCGTCTTATCAACGCATCTTTTGCGTCACGCACCTATGTTCCAGGGGGACCCCAGTGACCACTCCGCCGCCTCAGGGCAACCCGTTCGCGCAGGGCCAGCCTCAGGGCAACCCGTTCGCACAGGGCCAGGCACCCGACCCGCCCCAGGGCGGTTTCCCGCAGCAGGGCGGCCAGCCCGGTTTCCCCCCGCCGGGCGCTCCCGTGCCGCCGCCGCAGCAGGGCCGGAAGCTCAGCTTCAAGACGATCAAGAACATCGTCATCGTCCTGATCATCGCCGGTGTGGCCATCGGCACCTACATCACCAGCCAGGACGACGCAGACACCGCCGCGGTCGGCGACTGCATGCACCGGGGCAGCACCGACGACAACAACCCGGATCTCGAAGTCGTCGACTGCGGTGACGCAAAGGCCCAGTACAAGGTGCTCGCGAAGGTCGAGGGCAACTTCTCCGGCCTCACGGCGCAGACCAAGTGCGAGGCGGAGTCCAAGGACTTCCAGTACTCCTACACGGAGACGAACGGCAGCAAGAGCTTCCTCCTCTGCCTGAAGGACAAGTAGGACGAAGGGCGGAGGGCGGTGTTTCACGTGAAACACCGCCCTCCGTCATGGGAGCGGGGTCATGTTTCACGTGAAACATGACCCCGCTCTTCGTTCTCAGCCCTGCTGTGCGGCCCACCACTCCTTGAGCGCCCCGACCGCGGCATCATGCTCCATCGGGCCGTTCTCCAGCCGGAGCTCCAGCAGATGCTTGTACGCCTGCCCGACCGCCGGCCCCGGCTCGACCCCGAGGATCTCCATGATCTGGTTGCCGTCGAGGTCCGGGCGGATGGCGTCCAGCTCCTCCTGCTCCTGAAGCTGCGCGATCCGCTCCTCCAGGCCGTCGTAGGCACGGGAGAGCGCGGCGGCCTTGCGCCGGTTGCGCGTGGTGCAGTCCGAGCGGGTCAGCTTGTGCAGCCGACTGAGAAGCGGTCCCGCGTCGCGGACATAGCGGCGCACAGCGGAGTCGGTCCACTCTCCCGTGCCGTAGCCGTGGAACCGCAGATGAAGCTCGACGAGCCGCGAGACGTCCTTCACCAGCTCGTTGGAGTACTTGAGCGCCGTCATGCGCTTCTTGGTCATCTTGGCCCCGACCACTTCGTGGTGGTGGAACGAGACGCGACCGTCGCTCTCGAAGCGACGGGTACGGGGCTTGCCGATGTCGTGCAGGAGGGCCGCGAGGCGCAGGGTCAGATCGGGCCCCTCCTCCTCCAGCGCCATGGCCTGTTCCAGGACGATCAGCGTGTGCTCGTAGACGTCCTTGTGCCGGTGGTGCTCGTCCCTCTCCAGGTGCAGGGCCGGCAGCTCGGGCAGCACGTACTCGGCGAGCCCCGTGTCCACCAGCAGTGACAGCCCCTTCCGGGGGTGCGCGGACAGGATCAGCTTGTTCAGCTCGTCCCGCACCCGCTCCGCGGAGACGATCCCGATGCGTCCGGCCATCTCCTTCATCGCCGCGACCACCTCGGGCGCCACCTCGAACTCGAGCTGAGCGGCGAAGCGGGCGGCCCGCATCATGCGCAGCGGGTCGTCGGAGAAGGACTCCTCGGGCGTGCCCGGGGTGCGCAGCACCCGCTCGGCCAGATCGGTGAGCCCGCCGTGCGGGTCGATGAACCGCTTCTCCGGGAGCGCGACGGCCATCGCGTTCACCGTGAAGTCCCGGCGCACCAAATCTTCCTCGATGGAGTCGCCGTACGACACCTCCGGCTTGCGCGAAGTGCGGTCGTACGCCTCTGAACGGTAGGTGGTCACCTCGATCTGGAATCGCCGGCCGGTGTCCCCGACACGGGCGTCCTTCTGCGCGCCGACCGTACCGAAGGCGATTCCGACGTCCCAGACGGCGTCCGCCCAGGGGCGCACGATCTTCAGTACGTCCTGCGGACGGGCGTCCGTCGTGAAGTCCAGGTCGTTGCCGAGGCGGCCGAGCAGCGCGTCCCGCACCGAACCGCCGACCAGGGCGAGTGAGAACCCGGCCTCCTGGAAACGGCGGGCGAGATCGTCGGCGACAGGGGCGACCCGGAGCAGTTCACTCACGGCGCGGTCCTGCACCTGGCTCAGGGCACTGATGTCTTCGTTGGCGTTCGGCACAACAGAAGAGGGTACGTGGCCCGGACGACCGGAAGCTTCCTCATTATGGGCGCGCGGACACCCCCGTCGATACTCGGACAAGGCCCGCGCCCCCGATCTTGCGGGCCGGTCCGCGGCACTTCCCCTCAGCGCGCATCGTTACCATGCGTGGACGCACATAGCGACGACCACTGACGACGACGAGGGACGGGCGAGCGCGTGGCCGAGGCGGCAGACTTCCAGGGGACCAGTCCCTCACCTGCCCGCCGCTGGTTGCGGCGCACCGGAGCCCTGCTCGCCGGAGCGCCCCTGCTGGCGGGGCTTCTCCAGTGGCCGGCCTCGTCCCCCGCCGTAGCGGCGGCACAGGACGCTCCGCAGGCCCCTTCGGGGGCGGGCTCGGTCGCCGTCTCGGTGGACTCCCTCACACCGGGTGCTCCCACCGAGGGCGACACCGTGACCGTGTCGGGGACGGTGACCAACAAGGGCAAGCAGCCCGTCACCGACGCTCACGTCGGCCTGCGTGTGGGACCGCTGCTGGACACCCGCTCGGGCATCGAATCCGTCGCCAAGAACAGCGACGACGTCCGGAGCACCGTGGGCCCGGAGATCGACGACAAGTACTCCGAGAAGTTCTCCGAGCTCACTCCGGGGGTCTCGCAGCGCTTCACCCTCTCCGTGCCGGTGAACGAGCTGGACCTCGGCCGGGACGGCGTCTACCAGCTGGCCGTATCCCTGGCCGGGGAGACCTCCGCGCAGCCGTGGGAGCAGACCCTCGGCCTTCAGCGGACGTTCCTGCCCTGGAAGCCCGAGGCGGCCGGCCCGAAGACGAAGACGGCGTTCATGTGGCCCCTGATCTCGACGGTCCACATGACGGCGGAAACGGGTTCGGACGAGCAGCAGACGCCGGTCTTCCACGACGACGAACTCGCCAAGGAGATCTCGCCGGGCGGCAGGCTGGACCGGATGGTGGCGCTGGGCAAGGACCTCGACGTCACCTGGGTGATCGATCCGGACCTGTTGGCGTCCGTCGTGGCGATGACCGACCGTTACGAGATCCCGGGCGATGGTGACGAGAACGGCGTCGGGACTCACCAGGACGTCGCCAAACGGTGGCTCACCGACGTCCAGCGGGCGGTGGCGGACAAGGAGGTCGTGGCTCTGCCGTTCGGCGACCCCGACCTGGCGTCCCTCGCCCACAACGGCACATCGGTCACCGGCTCACTGAGCCACCTCAAGGACGCCACCGACGTCGCCGCCCGCACCGTGGAGTCGATTCTCCACGTGACACCCACCACGGACTTCGCCTGGCCCGTCAACGGCGCCATCGACCCCTCCGTCGTCCGGGTCGCCACGTCCGCCGGGGCCGACAAGGTGATCGCCCGCAGCGACACCTTCGAGGAGACCGGTCTGACGTACACGACTTCCGCGCCGCGCCCCATCGGCGGCGGCACCACGGCCGTCGTCGCGGACGCACGGCTCTCCACGGCCTTCCAGGGCGACATGACCAAGGCCTCGACGTCGGCGCTCTCCGTGCAGCGGTTCCTGGCTCAGAGCCTGACCCTCGATCTGCAGACGGACCGGCAGCGCAGTGTCGTGGTGGCGCCGCAGCGCACACCGTCGGCGAGTCAGGCCCAGACGATGGCCGAGGCCATCGGGATCCTTCAGGACAGCACCTGGTCCGAGTCCCAGAGCCTCACGGACGCGGCCGCGGCCAAGCCGGACCCGGCCGCCACCACCAAGGTCCCCCCGGCTTCCTCCTACCCTTCCTCGCTGCGCAAGCAGGAACTGCCGAAGGCAGCGTTCGAGCAGATCGTCAGGACGCAGGCCAAGCTCGACAAGTTCAAGGTGATCCTGTCCGACCAGTCCCGCGTGGTGACCCCGTTCGGACGCGCCCTGAACCGGGGCATGTCCGTGTCCTGGCGGGGCCGGCAGGCCGAAGCGGCGATCCACCGGAGCGGTGTCGAGTCGTATCTGGACGGGCTCATCGGCCGGGTGAGGCTGATCGACAAGTCGGAGACGAAGCTCTCCGGCCGCAGCGCCACGATCCCCGTGACGGTCCAGAACAACCTGGTCCAGGGAGTGGAGCACCTGGTACTGCGGCTCACCTCGACCAACCCGACCCGCCTGGAGATCGACGGCGCCGCCTACGAGGAGCAGCCCGTCACCGTCTCCGGGGGCCACAGCCAGTCGGTGAAGTTCACCACGTCCGCCAACGCCAACGGCAGGGCGACGGTGATCGCCCAGCTGTACACGCAGGACGGCCGGACATACGGCGACCCCGTCACGTTCGACGTGAAGGTCACCGAGATCACCGCCACGGTGATGCTGGTCATCGGCGGCGGCGTACTGTTGCTCGTCCTCGCCGGCTTCCGGATGTACACCCAGCGCAAGCGAGCCGTGGCCCGCGAGGCCGCGGGGGAGCAGACACGGGAGCCCGAGGCGGACGAGGACGTCCACGGGCCGCAGAACCCCGAAGCACCGGGGGAGCGTCTCCCCCAGGAGTCCGCGACGGGCTCCCGGGAGGACGACTCCGAGCAGCCGAGTGACCCGGCACCGGACACCGAACCGGAAAGCGCAGGCCCGTCGGGCACGGGTGAGAGAGTGGACCGTTGAGGATGTCGTGGCCGGTGGGCCCGGGACGATGAGGTGGGGTAACCATGAACGCGCCGTACGACGGTGACCGCGGCCATGCCGCGGGCAACTCGGGCCACCCCGAGTCGGACCCCGGCGAGGGTCCGCCGCCCGGGCACGGCCAGGTGCCGCCACCACCTGCGGACCCGTACCTTCGGGACGCCTATGACCAGGACCCCTACCGGGCGCAGGACATCGCCGCGCAGGACCCGGTCGCCGAGGCCCTCTACGACCGCGCCGCGCACCCGCCGCCGCCTCCGGGCAGTCACCCCCCTCAGCAGCCGCTGTACGGGCAGCCGCCGCAGTCTCCGTACGCCCCCGATCCGCGCGTGTGGGCCCGGCCCCCCGCGCCGGAGCCGGACGGTCCGACGCAGCACCTGCCCTACGGCGACGACCCGCGCACCACACAGTTCGTGGGCGTGGACGACCTGGTCGGCCAGGCCGGGGACCAGCGTCACGAGACGGATGCCTTCGCTCACCTCTTCCGCGACCAGCAGCAGGGTGGTGCCTTCGCGGACCAGCAGCGGCCCGGGGGGCACCCCGGGCACGCACCGGTCGGCGGACCACAGCGGTACGCGGCCGCACCGGTGCCGGGCCCGGCGTCACCGACGCCCGGTCACTATGCGGGAGCCACTCCGCCACCCGCCGCCGAGCCTCCGGTACCGGAACCCGCTTCCGCTCCCGCCCCGAAGAAGGGCGGCCGGGCCGGGGGACTGCTGAAGTCGAGCGCCGTGATGGCGGCGGGCACGATGGTGTCCCGCCTCACGGGCTTCATCCGGTCCGCGATGATCGTCTCGGCGCTCGGCCTCGCGCTCCTGGGCGAGTCCTTCCAGATCGCGTACCAGCTGCCCACGATGATCTACATCCTCACCGTCGGCGGCGGCCTCAACTCCGTCTTCGTGCCCCAGCTCGTGCGGGCGATGAAGGAGGACGAGGACGGCGGCGAGGCGTACGCCAACCGCCTGCTGACGCTGGTGATGGTGGCCCTGGCCGCGCTCACCGCCCTGGCGTGGCTGGCGGCCCCGCTCCTGGTGCGTGCCCTGTCCGTCCCGGTCGCCACCGACCCCGCGGCCAACGATGTCGCCGTCACCTTCACCCGCTTCTTCCTGCCCTCGATCTTCTTCATGGGCGTTCACGTGGTGATGGGTCAGATCCTCAACGCACGCGGCCGGTTCGGCGCGATGATGTGGACCCCGGTCCTGAACAACATCGTCATCATCGTCACCCTCGGCGCGTTCATCTGGGTCTACGGCACCGCCGCCGACTCGCAGATGAAGGTCACGAACATCCCGCCGGAGGGACTGCGCCTCCTCGGCGTCGGCGTTCTGCTCGGACTCGTGGTCCAGGCCCTGGCCATGATCCCGTACCTGCGGGAGACCGGCTTCCGTCTCCGTCTGCGCTTCGACTGGAGGGGGCACGGGCTCGGCAAGGCGGCGAAACTCGCCAAGTGGACCATCCTGTTCGTCCTCGCCAACCAGGCGGGCGCGCTGGTGGTCACCCAGCTGGCCACCGCGTCGGTCAAGGACACGAACATCGCCGGTACGGGCTTCAGCGCCTACTCCAACGCCCAGCTGATCTGGGGCCTGCCCCAGGCCATCATCACCGTCTCCCTGATGGCCGCGCTCCTGCCCCGCATCTCCCGTTCGGCGGCCGACGACGACGCCGGTGCCGTTCGGGACGACATCTCCCAGGGCCTGCGCACGACGGCCGTCGCGATCGTGCCGGTCGCCTTCGGTTTCCTGTCGCTCGGCATTCCGATGTGCACGCTGATGTTCGGCTCCTCGGGCACGGGAGCGGCCACCAACATGGGCTACATGCTGATGGCCTTCGGCCTCGGCCTGATCCCCTATTCCGTGCAGTACGTCGTGCTCCGGGCCTTCTACGCGTACGAGGACACCCGGACCCCCTTCTACAACACGGTCATCGTGGCGGCGGGCAACGCGATCGCCGCGGGCCTGTGCTTCGTCGTGCTCCCGGCCCGCTGGGCCGTGGTCGGCATGGCGGCGTCGTACGGTCTGGCCTACGTGATCGGGGTCGGCGTGGCCTGGCGCCGGCTCCGCAAGCGGCTGGGCGGGGACCTGGACGGCGCCCGGGTGCTGCGCACCTACGCCCGGCTGTGCATCGCCTCGGTCCCCGCGGCGCTGCTCAGCGGCGCGGCCTGCTACGGGATCAGTCAGGCGCTGGGCCAGGGGGTCGCCGGCTCGTTCGCCGCGCTGCTGGGCGGCGGTGCCGTTCTGTTCGGCACCTTCTTCGTGGCGGCCCGGCGGATGCGCATCGACGAAGTCAACTCTCTGGTCGGTATGGTGCGCGGACGCCTGGGACGCTGAGGCCGGGGGTAGACGCACGGGGCGCACAACCATCAACAGCCCCCGTGTGTCGTGCATAGCGGCGGACTGTGGGCACAATTGGTCTCGGCGTCGTACGGCGCGACGGACGCCGGCCGACGCGCAATGGATGGGGAGGCAGGGAACGACGGTGGCAGAACGGAGCACAGCTGCCGTCGACGTGGCAGACAACAGCGGCGAGCAGCCGCTGACCGCACAGGCGGACCAGTCCACGGCCGACGGGGTGGCCAAGAACCGGGAGCAGGACACGGACAGCGACGAGGCACAGGAGAGCACCGGAACCGACGGTGCCGGGAAGACCTCGCCGCCCGAACTGCACAGCGGCCACAAGCTGGCCAGACGCTACCGCCTCGAGGAGTGCGTCACCCGTCTGGACGGGTTCAGCAGTTGGCGTGCCGTGGACGAGATGCTCCGCCGCGCCGTCGGTGTGCACATCCTGCCCGCCCAGCACGCGCGTGCGCGGTCCGTGCTGGCCGCCGCCCGATCCTCCGCCCTGCTGGGCGACCCGCGCTTCGTCCAGGTACTGGACGCCGTCGAGGAGAACGACGTCGTCTACGTCGTCCACGAGTGGCTCCCCGACGCCACCGAACTGACCACGCTCCTGGCGGCAGGACCGCTGGAGGTGTACGACGCCTATCAGATGGTCAGTCAGGTCTCGGCCGCCATGGCCGCGGCACACCGCGAGGGCCTCGCCCATCTGCGTCTGAACCCCAACGCGGTCCTGCGCACCTCGACCGGCCAGTGGCGCATCCGCGGTCTCGCCGTCAACGCCGCCCTGCGCGGCGTCAGCTCCGACACTCCGCAGCGCACCGACACCGAGTCGATCGGCGCCCTGCTGTACGCGGCGCTCACCCAACGCTGGCCGTACGAGAGCGACGCCTACGGCATGTCCGGACTGCCCAAGGACATCGGACTGATCCCGCCGGACCAGGTGCGGGCCGGTGTGCACCGCGGCCTGTCCGAGCTGGCCATGCGCGCGCTCGCCAACGACGGCGCCACCGCATCCCGCCACGAGGCTCCGTGCACGACACCGGAGGAACTGGTCAAGGCGATCGGCGAGATGCCCCGCATCCGTCCGCCGGAGCCCGCCTTCACCACGCCGCCCGACTACCAGCGCACCACGTACCAGCAGGGCACCTACGGACGCACCGCGCCGCGCCCCGGCGGCACCCAGCCGGTGCCGGTTCCGCCTCCCCCGCTGCAGAGTCGTACCGGCAAGGCCCTGAAGTGGGCCGTCTCGGCACTGCTGATCGCCGCGCTCGGCCTGGGCAGTTGGCAGCTCGCCGACGCGCTGATGGAGCAGGGCGGCAAGACGGAGGACACGAACAAGACCCAGACGACGGAAGAGGACGACAAGAACGACACCAAGCCCGCGCCCCCCAAGCCGCTCACCGTCCAGGCCGCCCAGGAGTACATCGCCAAGGGCCAGGCCCAGGCGCCGGGGGACGTGGCGAAGACCTACGACGGCGACAGCTCGACCTACTGGCGCACCAACAGCTTCGTCGAGGGGCCGGACATGAACCCCGCCTTCAAGCCCGGCGTGGGGATCGTCTACGACCTCGGATCCGAGCAGACGGTCAAGTCGTCGTCGATAGGCCTGCGCTATGCCGGCGCCCACACCACCGTCACGCTGTACGCGACGGACTCGATGAGTTCGTCGACTCCCATCGGCTCCATGCGGGAGCTGGGCACGGTGAAGACGAACGGGAACGAAGCCACGGTGAAGGCCGACAAGCCGCAGAAGACCCGGTACGTGCTGGTCTGGATCACCGCCATGCCGTACGCGCCCGGTGACACCTACAGCAGCGCTGGCTACAAGCAAGGCATCACCGACCTGAAGTTCATCGGCTGACGACTCGGCGAAGGGGGAGGGTCGGATGGCCGACGGCACCGCGTACGACGACGCGAACGACCAGGAGCTCCTCTCCCTGCATGTGGACGGCGACCCGGACGCCTTCGGTGAGCTCGTCCGTCGGCATCGGGACCGGCTCTGGGCCGTGGCCCTGCGCACGCTGGGCGACCGCGAGGAAGCCGCTGACGCCGTCCAGGACGCCCTTGTCTCCGCGTACCGGGCGGCCCACACCTTCCGCGGCCAGTCCGCCGTCACGACCTGGTTGCACCGGATCACCGTGAATGCCTGCCTGGACCGTGCCCGCAAGGCGGCCTCCCGGAAGACCGCCCCGGTCGACGACGCGGAGCGCCTGGAGCAGCTTCTGGAGCCGCACGAGTCCGCCTCCGCACCAGCGGAACGCAACGATCTGCACCGCCAGCTCATCGAAGCGATGGGCACGCTGCCTCCCGATCAGCGGGCCGCACTCGTCCTCGTGGACATGCAGGGCTATCCGGTCGCCGAGGCCGCCCAGGTCCTCGACGTGCCCACCGGGACGGTGAAGAGCCGGTGCGCCCGTGGACGAGCCAGACTCCTGCCCCTGCTCAGTCACCTGCGGCCCGACGGCGGCGGTGAACGCAAGAAGCAGTCCGAGGCACGGAACCGGACTCAGGGGACGGCCGTCCCACCTGCAGCGGGACCACGACGGCCGGACCCGCAGGACGCGGGAACGAACGACCCGGCTGCAGCGAAGGGCGGAGGTGGGCGAGCGTGACATCAACGAAGGACATGGCGGAGCACCCGGACGTCACGGAGATCTCCGACCTCACGGAGGGAATCCTCCCGTCGGCCCGGAGCGCCGAGGTACGCCGGCATCTGCAGACGTGCGCTCTCTGCGCGGACGTCCACTGCTCGCTCGAAGAGATCCGGAGTCTGCTCGGAACGGTGGACGGGCCGACCCGCATGCCCGCCGAGGTGGCGGGACGTATCGACGCGGCGCTTGCCGCGGAGGCCCTGTTGCAGGCCATCGCGCCGGAAGCCGATGCAGGCGAGGAACCGCTTCGTCCTGCCCCCACCGTGAAGGACGACGAGCCGGCGCATGTTTCACGTGAAACATCGACGTCTGTGGACCGGCCCACCAGGCGCCCCCGTTCCTCCACGACCGGCCCCGGGCGCAAGGGCCGGCTGCGCGGCGGACGCCGGCGGGTCGCCGTCCTGGGGACCGTCCTCACGGTCGCCGCTCTGGGCCTCGGCTCTGTGGTTCTGTCGTCCCTGGACAACGACACAGGGTCTCAGGCGGGGCATCGGACGACCGCCTCGGACACCTTCTCCGAGGGGAAGCTCGAAAAGCAGGTCTCCGATCTTCTCGCGGAGAGCCAAGGCCAGGTCAAGGGCTCCCGCTCCCCCCAGACCTTCGGACTGGAGTCGCAGTCCGGCGGCGCCGCGAGCCCCCGGGTGCTCAAGGAGCCCGTGGTGCCGCAGTGCGTCCGCGAAGGCATCGGGCGCGACGACACCGCTCTCGCCTCCGAGCAGGGCACGTACGAGGGGAAGGAAGCACTTCTCGTGGTGCTTCCCGATGCCTCGGACGAAACTCGTGTCATCGCGTACGTCGTCGACAGGGCCTGCGTGGAGACTCCGTCCTCGGCCGCCCCGGCTGACGTTCTGCTGAAGCACTCCTACGCGCGCTGACGATCCACGCGTCATCTCCGCTCTGCGCGGTAACCCGTACGGTGTGCGCTCCTTCCTGCCGTCGGAGGCCGTATCCGTGTGCGCGGGCACGACGGGAATGCGCGCCCCTTAGGATCCGTTGGGTGGGGTGAGAGTCCCGACAGAAACTCCCCCGGTCGAACGACGCAGACCAGAGACGAGGAAACAAGCCGTGAGTGACGTCCGTAACGTGATCATCATCGGCTCGGGGCCCGCCGGCTATACGGCGGCGCTCTACACCGCCCGTGCGTCGCTGAAGCCCTTGGTGTTCGAGGGCGCCGTCACCGCCGGCGGTGCGCTGATGAACACCACCGACGTGGAGAACTTCCCGGGTTTCCAGGACGGCATCATGGGCCCCGAGCTCATGGACAACATGCGGGGCCAGGCGGAGCGCTTCGGCGCCGAGCTCATCCCGGACGACGTGGTCTCCGTCGATCTGACCGGAGAGATCAAGACCGTCACGGACACCGCCGGCACCGTGCACAAGGCGAAGGCCGTCATCGTCACCACCGGCTCGCAGCACCGCAAGCTCGGTCTGCCCAACGAGGACGCTCTCTCCGGCCGGGGCGTCTCCTGGTGTGCCACATGTGACGGCTTCTTCTTCAGGGACCAGGACATCGCCGTGATCGGCGGCGGTGACACCGCGATGGAGGAAGCCACCTTCCTGTCGCGTTTCGCCAAGTCCGTGACCGTTGTCCACCGTCGGGACACCCTGCGCGCCTCCAAGGCGATGCAGGAGCGCGCCTTCGCCGACCCGAAGATCTCCTTCGTCTGGGACAGTGAGGTCGCCGAGGTCCAGGGCGATCAGAAGCTGTCGGGTCTGAAGCTGCGCAACGTCAAGACGGGCGAGCTGTCCGACCTGGCGGTGACCGGCCTGTTCATCGCGATCGGCCACGACCCGCGCACCGAGCTCTTCAAGGGCCAGCTGGAGCTGGACGAGGAGGGCTACCTGAAGGTCGAGGCACCCTCGACGCGCACGAACGTCACGGGTGTCTTCGCCGCAGGAGACGTGGTCGACCACACCTACCGCCAGGCGATCACCGCGGCCGGTACCGGCTGCTCCGCCGCTCTCGACGCCGAGCGCTTCCTCGCCGCTCTCTCCGACGAGGAGAACGCCGAGCCCGAGAAGACCGCTGTCTGACCCCCACCCGCCCCACGCATCAACCAGTTAAGGAGCCCGCTGTGGCCGGCACCCTGAAGAACGTGACCGACGACTCCTTCGAGCAGGACGTCCTCAAGAGCGACAAGCCCGTCCTGGTGGACTTCTGGGCCGCCTGGTGCGGTCCGTGCCGTCAGATCGCTCCGTCTCTCGAGGCGATCGCCGCCGAGTACGGCGACAAGATCGAGATCGTCAAGCTGAACATCGACGAGAACCCGGGTACCGCTGCCAAGTACGGCGTCATGTCCATCCCGACCCTGAACGTCTACCAGGGTGGCGAGGTCGCCAAGACCATCGTCGGCGCGAAGCCCAAGGCCGCAATCGTGCGCGACCTCGAGGACTTCATCGCCGAGTAGTCAACGGATCGCCTCACCGGCGGTACATGTTTCACGTGAAACATGAAAGGGCCGGCCCCTCCGGGTCGGCCCTTTCGCATGCCGTGTCGTGAGTGACCGGGACTCCGATCAGAGGGGGCGAAGCGCAGGCTCCTTCTGCACGGCTCCGAGCAGTCGGTCCAGCGCCATCTCCACGTCTTCCTTCCACGAAAGCGCCGTCCTCAGTTCCAGCCGCATGCGGGGGTATGCCGGGTGGGGGCGGACCGTCTTGAATCCCACAGCCAGCAGATGGTCGGCGGGCACGACGCAGGCGGGTTCTTTCCAACGGGCATCACCGAACGCCTCGATCGCTCTGAAGCCCCGGCGGAGCAGATCCTTCGCCACCGTCTGCACCATCACCCGTCCCAGCCCCTGCCCCTGGTAGCCGGGCATGATGAACGCGGTCATCAACTGCACCGCGTCGGAAGCCACGGGGCTCGTGGGAAACGCCGTGGACCGAGGCACATAGGCGGGCGGAGCGTAGAGGACGAAGCCCACCGGGACATCGTCGACGTAAACGACACGGCCGCAGGATCCCCAGTCCAGGAGAACCGAGGAGATCCACGATTCCTTCTCGAGTGCGGACGTGCCCGCCTTCACCGCTGCTTCGCCACTGACGGGGTCTCTCTCCCAGAAGACGCACGAGCGGCAGCGCTGCGGCAGATCCTGAAGGTTGTCCAGCGTGAGCGGTACGAGCCGACGGCCCATAAAGGCTGTTCCTCGCTTCCTTGGCCCACTGCCTCACGGGCGGCTGTCAGAGCGCTCCGATCCCTCCGAACGCATCGTATCCAGGAAGCGATTCCATCGATACCGCCAGAAAGCAAAGGACGGACCGTGTTCCGGTACACACCGGACATGGTCCGTCCCGTTCCAGCCGCTCGGCATCGCCGCGCAGCCGGCGGCTCAGGAATCTGTCTCCGTGGAGTCGTCGTCCACCAGACTCTTCTGCAGTACGGGCCCCTCACCCGGGGCAATGCTGCCGAGGATCCGCTCCAGGTCTTCCATGGAGGCGAACTCGACGGTGATCTTGCCCTTCTTCTGCCCCAGGTCGACCTTCACCCGTGTGTCGAAGCGATCCGACAGGCGCGTCGCCAGGTCCGTCAGCGCGGGCGACACCAAGGCACCGGCGCGCGGCCCCTTGGAACGCTGGGCCTTCTGGGGCCGAGACCCCATCAGCGTCACGATCTCCTCGACGGCCCGGACCGACAGGCCCTCGGCCACGATCCGGTGAGCCAGCCGGTCCTGCTCCTCGGAGTCCTCCACCGAGAGCAGCGCGCGGGCGTGTCCGGCGGACAGCACACCGGCCGCGACCCTGCGCTGAACGGTGGGTGAGAGCTTCAACAGACGCAGCGTGTTGGACACCTGCGGGCGGGACCGGCCGATACGGTCCGCCAGCTGGTCGTGCGTGCACTTGAAGTCCTTCAGCAACTGGTCGTAGGCGGCCGCCTCTTCCAGTGGATTCAGCTGGGCACGGTGCAGGTTCTCCAGCAGCGCGTCCAGGAGGAGCTTCTCGTCGTCCGTGGCCCGCACGATCGCCGGGATGGCCTCCAAGCCCGCCTCATGGCAGGCACGCCACCGGCGCTCGCCCATGATGAGCTCATAGCGTCCCGGCCCGACCTGCCGTACGACGACCGGTTGAAGGAGGCCCACCTCCTTGATGGAGGTGATCAGCTCGGACAGGGCGTCCTCGTCGAAGACCTCTCGTGGCTGCCGGGGGTTCGGCGTGATGGCGTCGAGAGGGATCTCTGCGAAGTGGGCACCCATAGGCGCTGCGGGGATCCCCGCAGCGCCCCTTTCCGAGGCCTCTTCCGTTTCACGTGACACAGCCGACAGTGTCGTCACCTTCGCGGCGGCGATGCCACGCTCGTTCGGCAGCACCGGAACCGAGGCAGGGGAGGTGGAGGCGGTGCCGCCCCCCAACGCCGCCGGGGGCACGGTCTTCTCTGTCGGGGCAGCGGGAATCAGCGCACCGAGACCACGGCCCAACCCCCTCCGTCGATCACTCACTGGACGCCCTCCACCATGGTCGGATCATTCTGCTGTGCGCCGATGTGTGCCTGCGATGCGTCATACCTGACGCCGACCCCTCTTAGCGCGATCTCTCGTGCCGCCTCGAAATAGGAGAGGGCACCACTCGATCCTGGATCGTAAGTCAGCACCGTCTGCCCGTAGCTCGGCGCCTCCGAGATACGGACCGAGCGGGGAATACTCGTCCGCAGGACCTCGTCGCCGAAGTGGGTGCGCACCTCGTCCGCGACCTGCGACGCGAGCCGCGTACGACCGTCGTACATGGTGAGCAGGATCGTCGAGACATGCAGGGTGGGGTTGAGGTGCCCCCGTACCAGATCGACGTTGCGGAGCAGCTGACCCAGGCCCTCCAGTGCGTAGTACTCGCACTGGATCGGGATCAGGACTTCCTGGCCGGCCACCAGGGCATTGACCGTGAGAAGGCCGAGCGAGGGCGGGCAGTCGATGAGGATGTAATCCAGCGGCTGCTCATAGGCCTGGATGGCTCGCTGTAGCCGGCTCTCTCGGGCCACCAGCGACACCAGTTCAATCTCTGCACCGGCGAGATCGATGGTGGCGGGAGCGCAGAACAGACCCTCGACATCGGGGACCGGCTGGACGACTTCCGCCAGCGGCTTGCTCTCCACCAGTACGTCGTAGATGGAGGGAACCTCTGCGTGATGGTCGATGCCCAGGGCCGTGGACGCATTGCCCTGCGGGTCGAGGTCGATCACCAGAACACGGGCGCCGTGCAGAGCGAGCGACGCGGCAAGGTTGACGGTGGTCGTCGTCTTGCCGACGCCACCCTTCTGGTTGGCGACCACGATGACACGGGTCTGCTCGGGCCGTGGCAGACCCTCACCGGCACGGCCCAAAGCCTCCACTGCCAGTTGGGCAGCGCGACCGATGGGAGTGTCGTCCATCGGAGGCGGTGTTTCACGTGAAACATCCGCCCCCATCGATTCGGTACGGGGACCGGGGACCGGGTCGGTCATCGGTCCCGCGATGTTGGCGTCGGACCGCAAGGATTCACTCTCCTCGACTTCAGGCTCGCAATGAACAGAGCCTCCCATGCCTTCGGGGTCGTGAACCAGTGAGGCCTGACGTTCTGTGGAGAAATCCACCTCTGTGGACAACTCCATCCCCCTTGAGGGGTCCGGTTCGTCGGGAGCAGCTCCCTGACCGAGAGAGCCGAGAGGCTTACGGTCTCGAGGTTCGGCCGCGGCTCGGCCCCGACTGATGATGCCGTGCAGAAGTGAGCGACGTTTCACGTGAAACACGATGCACAGCGACCGGGGCAGGGTCCCTGCGACACTCCGGCGCGGGTAGGTTCGGCAGCTTGTGTGGAGTACGCCCGGCCCTCGGACGAGCGAGGTCTCCGCCTGCAGCACAACGGGCTGAGTCGCCCGCTAGCCGCGTCGGCGTCGCGTCCGCCCCGTACGGGCCGCCTTGGCGCGCTTCGCTGCGAAGCGCACGCCTCCAGGGCTCTCCCCGACCTCGACCCGCACCACAGTGGACATCGGGTCCACGACTCCCTCGCCCACATGCACGATCGAGGTCGTCACAGCACCGAGCTTGCTCAACGCCGCGCTCGCACTCTTCAGCTCTTCCTCGGCGGCATCCCCCTTGAGCGCGAGCATCTCGCCGTACGGGCGCAGCAGGGGGATGCCCCAGGTGGCGAGGCGGTCGAGCGGAGCCACAGCGCGGGCAGTGACCACATGCACCGGGGGAATCTTCCCCATCACCTCTTCTGCACGGCCACGCACCACCGTGACGTGGTCCAGGCCGAGCAGCTCCACGACCTCGGTGAGGAAGTTGGTGCGCCGGAGCAGCGGCTCCAACAGAGTGATCTTGAGATCTTCGCGGACCAGCGCCAGGGGAATCCCCGGCAGACCGGCTCCCGAACCGACGTCGCACACGGTCACGCCCTCGGGCACGACCTCCGAGAGCACCGCACAGTTCAGCAGATGCCTCTCCCACAGGCGGGGCACCTCACGCGGACCGATCAGACCTCGCTGCACGCCCGCTTCGGCAAGCAACTCCGCGTACCGGACCGCGTCCGCGAAGCGATCACCGAACACCTCGCGAGCCTGCTCGGGCGCAGGGGGAAGCTCCGCTGCCTCCGTCACTGGGGGGACCGTCCTTCCGTACCGTGCCGACACGAATCGCCGACACCAGAACCAGACCTATCAAGCTGACAAAAAACTCGGCCCCGCCTGCGCAACAGACGGGGCCGGTGGAACGTGGAGCCGATCAGGCGGGAAGCACGACGACGAACCGCTGCGGCTCCTCGCCCTCGGACTCGCTGCGCAGGCCGGCTGCCTTGACCGCGTCGTGCACGACCTTGCGCTCGAACGGCGTCATCGGGTCGAGGTTCACGGCCTTGCCGCTGCTCTTGGCCTCGGCGGCCGCCTTCGCACCGATCTCGGACAGCTCGGTCCGCTTCCTGGCACGGAAGCCGGCGATGTCGAGCATGAGCCGGCTGCGGTCCCCGGTCTCCCGGTGCACGGCCAGACGCGTGAGCTCCTGGAGCGCCTCCAGCACCTCACCGTCGCGGCCCACCAGCTTCTGCAGATCACGGCTGCCCGCTTCGCTGATGATCGAGACAGAGGCGCGGTCGGCCTCGACGTCCATGTCGATGTCGCCGTCGAGGTCGGCGATGTCGAGCAGACCCTCCAGGTAGTCCGCCGCGATCTCGCCCTCCTGCTCCAGGCGGGTCAGGGTGTCTGCGCCCTCGGCAGCGGCGGCGGTGGTGCCTTCCGTCACGGGATGGACTCCTTCTTACTTCTTGGACGGGGACTTGGGCCGCTGCGGACCCTTGCGCTGTCCGGACTGGGCCTTGCTGCGGGTACTGCCGGCGGGCTTGGCCTCGCCCTTCTTCGCCGCGGAGGCGGGCTTGGTGTCCTGGGGCTCGTCCGACTTGGTCAGCGAGGTGGGCTCACCCGCCGCCTTGGCCGGGCCGGAATGGCGCTGGGACTTGCTCTGCCGCTTGGGCTGCTGCCGCTTGGGCGTGGCCCCGGTGGTCGTACCGTCCTCCGCCTGGCCCGCGGCCGTGCTCTCGCCCTTGACGACCGCACCGTCGGCCTGGGCCGCGAGGCCCGCCTTGCTGAGACCGTTGATGAACTTGCGCTCGTGTTCGTTGCGGTCCCGGCCCTTGGCGACGATGGCCTTGATGATGACGCGCTGACGACGGTTACGGGTCCCGCCGTGCCGGGTGACCTGCTTGTGGAGGCGCTCCAGGTACGCGGCCTGGGCCTTGGATCCCGGGGTGGGGTTGTTGTGGATGACGTACATCTGCTGGCCCATGGTCCACACGTTGGTGGTGAGCCAGTAGACGAGGACGCCGACCGGGAAGTTGATGCCGAAGACGGCGAAGATGATGGGGAAGACGTACATCAGCATCTTCTGCTGCTGCATGAACGGCGTCTTCACCGTGGTGTCGACGTTCTTCGTCATCAGCTGTCGCTGCGTGTAGAACTGCGACAGCGACATCAGGATGATCATGATCGCCGTGACGACGCGGACATCGGTCAGCGACGAGTTGAGCGCCTGGACCTTCTCCGCGCTGTCCGTGAACTTCGCGGCGAGCGGGGCACCGAAGATGTGGGCCTTCTGCGCACTCTCCAGCAGGCGTTCGTTGATCACGCCGACGGTGTCGTTGGACGCGATGCTGTTGAGCACGTGGTAGAGCGCGAAGAAGAACGGCGACTGGGCCAGGATGGGAAGGCACGAGGAGAGCGGATTGGTGCCCGTCTCCTTGTAGAGCTTCATCATCTCTTCGGACTGGCGCTGCCGGTCGTTCTTGTAGCGCTCCTGGATCTTCTTCATCTCCGGCTGGAGCGTCTGCATCGCCCGCGTCGCCTTGATCTGCTTCACGAAGAGCGGGATCAGGCAGATCCGGATGAGGATCACCAGGGACACGATGGACAGGCCCCAGGCCCATCCGGTGTCAGGGCCGAAGATGGCGCCGTACACGCTGTGGAACTGGACGATGACCCAGGAGACAGGCGTTGTGATGAAGCTGAAGAGGCTGGCAATCGTGTCCACTAATCATGCTCCTTGGGCATGGGACGAGGTCTCTGCGGCCGGGCTTGAAGGACTCGTCCGGCTTGCGGGGGAAGTCCGTCCTTCGGTGGCCGGTTCGGCGGCGGAGGTCCCGCCCTTGCGTGCACGCCAGGCGTTACGCAGCATTTCGTGCCACCGCGGACGCTTGCGCGGCGGGACATGGTCCACACCGCCCAGCGACCACGGATTGCACCGCAGAATGCGCCAGGCCGTGAGTGCTGTGCCCTTGAGGGCACCGTGCCGGTCGATGGCCGTGTAGCCGTAGTGGGAACACGACGGGTAGTACTTGCACACCGGCCCCAGCAGTGGACTGATGGTCCACTGGTAGATCTTGATCAGAGCCAGCAGCGGGTACTTCATCGCGCGCCCCCTCCCAGCAGCCGCCGCAGGGCGGCATCCAGGTCTTGGGCCAGTTGGGCATGGTCGGCGTCGCCCGCACCGGGCAGCGCTCGTACGACTACCAGGCTACCGGGGGGCAGCCGGTCGACTTGCTCGCGCATCAGATGGCGAAGCCTGCGCTTCACCTTGTTGCGCACCACCGCGCCTCCCACGGCTTTGCTCACGACGAAACCCGCACGCGACGGGGGAGCGCTCTCCCCAGGCGCATGCGGGTCCGTGGCACCGCTACGAAGGTGGACGACGAGATGCCGGCGCCCGGCTCGGCGCCCTCGTCGTACCGCGGTCGCGAAGTCCTCGCGCCGCCTCAGCCGGTTGTCGGTGGGCAGCACGACGTCATGACCTGACCGGGATCAGGCGGACAGGCGGGCGCGACCCTTGCTGCGGCGGGTCGCCAGGATCGCGCGGCCGGCACGGGTCCGCATACGCAGCCGGAAGCCGTGGGTCTTGGCACGACGACGGTTGTTCGGCTGGAAGGTGCGCTTGCTCACTCGGGGGCTCCAGAAGAAATCGGTGGTTGCGGGGTGCCGTCCTGGCTGTCACCGTGCGCCCACGAGTAGCTCGCGTTACGCCCGAGTGCACCGCTGACCGATCATCTTGCGCGATCTGTGCCCATCGGAGGCAGGCGGCAGCAGCCATCGACAACTCGACCTCGTTACGGTACGCGCGGCTGCGTCAATCGGTCAAACCAGTGGTCACCGGGAGACACTTGTCCACAGGCTGGGGACAACAACTTGAACCATACCGGCCGCGCTGACTACCGTGGCTGGACTCCGATTCGTTCCCTTGACCCTTCACCACCCGATTTACATCCCGACCCGTCCTCCGCATCACACGATCGAGGGACCTGTGAGAGAGCGTGCCCTGTGGCTGACGTACCTGCCGATCTTGCCGCAGTGTGGCCACGCGTTCTGGAACAGCTGCTGGGGGAGGGCCGCGGGCAAGGGGTCGAGGGCAAGGACGAGCACTGGATCCGACGCTGCCAGCCACTGGCGCTGGTCGCCGACACGGCCCTGCTCGCGGTACCGAACGAGTTCGCCAAGGGTGTGCTCGAGGGCCGTCTCGCACCCGTCGTCAGCGAGAGCCTGAGCCGCGAGTGCGGTCGTCCGATCCGCATCGCGATCACGGTCGACGACACCGTCGGCGAGTCCCCGGTCCCGCCCGCGCCCCGCCCGCAGCAGCCGCGCTACGAGGAGCCCGAGCTCCCCGCCGTCCGCCAGGACCGTCCCGATCGTCCCGAGCGTTCCGACCACCACGAGCGGCCGGAACGCGACGCGTACGACAGCTACGACGGGTACGGCCGTCGCCGTGCCGAACAGCAGCAGGGCCCGTCCGGCGACCAGCTCCCCACGGCCCGCCCCGCCTACCCGTCGGAGTACCAGCGGCCCGAGCCCGGCGCCTGGCCGCGGCCGCCGCAGGAGGAGTACGGCTGGCAGCAGCAGCGGCTCGGCTTCCCGGAACGGGACCCGTACGCCTCGCCGTCGCAGGACGCCTACGGACAACAGGACGCCTACGGACAACAGGACGGCTACGGACAGCAGGACGGCTACGGACAGCAGGACCCCTACGGCGGTGCGCCGCACCAGGACTACCGTCCGCAGCCGATGGAGCGGCCGTCGTCGTACGAGCAGCAGCGCTCCGACTACGACCAGCAGCGTCCCGAGTACGACGCACCGCGCGGCGACTACGACCAGCGCGACGTCCGGCGCCGGGAGCTTCCCGAGCCGCCACCCGGCTCGGGGCACGTCCACCGCGGTGGTCCCGTGGGCCCGAACCTGCCCACGACGGGGGCGCCCGGCCCGCTGGCGGCCCAGCCGGCACCGGCGACCGGTCCCGGTGAGCCCACCGCGCGGCTGAACCCGAAGTACCTGTTCGACACGTTCGTCATCGGCGCGTCCAACCGCTTCGCGCACGCGGCCGCGGTCGCCGTCGCCGAGGCACCCGCCAAGGCGTACAACCCCCTGTTCATCTACGGGGAGTCGGGCCTCGGCAAGACGCACCTGCTGCACGCGATCGGGCACTACGCGCGCAGCCTGTACCCGGGCACGCGGGTGCGGTACGTGAGCTCGGAGGAGTTCACCAACGAGTTCATCAACTCCATCCGTGACGGCAAGGGCGACAGCTTCCGCAAGCGCTACCGCGAGATGGACATCCTGCTCGTCGACGACATCCAGTTCCTCGCGGACAAGGAGTCGACGCAGGAGGAGTTCTTCCACACGTTCAACACGCTCCACAACGCCAACAAGCAGATCGTCCTGTCCAGCGACCGGCCGCCCAAGCAGCTGGTCACGCTGGAGGACCGGCTGCGGAACCGTTTCGAGTGGGGTCTGATCACCGACGTCCAGCCGCCGGAGCTGGAGACGCGCATCGCGATCCTGCGCAAGAAGGCCGTGCAGGAGCAGCTGAACGCCCCGCCGGAGGTGCTGGAGTTCATCGCCTCCCGGATCTCGCGCAACATCCGGGAACTGGAGGGAGCGCTGATCCGGGTGACGGCGTTCGCCTCGCTCAACCGGCAGCCGGTGGACCTGGGGCTGACGGAGATCGTCCTGAAGGATCTGATGCCCGGGGGCGACGACTCGGCCCCGGAGATCACCTCGACGGCCATCATGGGCGCGACCGCGGACTACTTCGGCCTGACGGTGGAGGACCTGTGCGGCACCTCGCGCGGCCGCGCGCTGGTGACCGCCCGGCAGATCGCCATGTACCTGTGCCGGGAGCTGACGGATCTGTCGCTGCCGAAGATCGGCGCGCTGTTCGGCGGCCGCGACCACACCACGGTCATGCACGCCGACCGGAAGATCCGCAATCTGATGGCCGAGCGGCGCTCGATCTACAACCAGGTCACCGAGCTCACCAACCGCATCAAGGCCGGCTGACGGCCCCCGCGGCAGGACCAGGGCGCCCCCGGAGGGATCCGGGGGCGCCCTTCGTCGTGCCTCCCCCGTCCGAGGCTGTTCGATTTCCCGGCCGGGTTACGGCCTCCCTCCACAGATTCGGTGACTTTTTCCCGTCCACATGCTGGGGACCGCGAGGTTGTCCCGATCTTGTCCACAGCGAGACCGGCCCGCACGCCATCCACCCAGGTCAGGGCCCTGTGGATTCGTGGACGAACGATCTCCACAGACTGTGGACGAAGCGAAGGTCCACACCCTGTGCATGGAGTTGTCCACGGGCAACCCACAGGCTGGAGCCGGTTGTCCCCAGCGATCCGGCGCTTCTCCACATGGCTGTCCACTGTTCGGCAACGCGACGCGCCTCCTCACCGGGGCGAGTGAAAGGCGTCACACCAGGCTGCCGCTGGGAGCTGTGGGAAAGGGCCGCGATCCTGGGGACGGAGCTGGGGAGAACTCGGCCCTCCCTGTGCACGCTGTGTGCAGAACTTTCTGTTCTCCACAGATACCCCTGGTTGTCCACGGGCTCCGCCCACAGGCTCCGTGGACAAAATAACCGCTCTGAGCTGCGCAAACGAGGTTATCCACGGTATCCACAGCCCCTACTACTACTCCCAACTAGAGAGAGCGAGGAATTCGTTTCGAAGGGGGTCCTGTGCACAACTCGCTGTCTCGGCCCCGGCTGCCCCTCGTCACGACTTGACCCCGAGGGGCACCTACTGTCAGTGCGGTGCGTCAGACTGGTCCCGGTGTCCTTCCCCGCTGGGGGGCCGACGACACCGAGTCAGACGACGAAGCCAGGCAGGGCGGGAAGCGCCGGCAACAGCAGGAGGCGGCAACAGTGAAGATCCGGGTGGAACGCGACGTACTCGCGGAGGCAGTGGCCTGGGCGGCGCGCAGCCTTCCGGCCCGTCCGCCGGCGCCTGTCCTCGCCGGCCTGCTGCTGAAGGCCGAGGAGGGTCAGCTCAGCCTGTCGAGCTTCGACTACGAGGTCTCCGCGCGGGTGTCGGTGGAGGCCGAGGTCGAGGAGGAGGGCACCGTCCTGGTCTCCGGACGGCTGCTGGCCGACATCTCCCGCGCCCTCCCCAACCGGCCGGTGGAGATCTCCACAGACGGTGTACGGGCGACCGTGGTCTGCGGATCCTCCCGGTTCACCCTCCACACACTGCCTGTGGAGGAGTACCCGGCCCTGCCGCAGATGCCGAACGCGACGGGCACGGTCCCCGGCGAGGTCTTCGCCTCCGCCGTGCAGCAGGTGGCCATCGCGGCCGGCCGTGACGACACGCTGCCCGTCCTGACCGGTGTGCGGATCGAGATCGAGGGCGACACCGTCACCCTCGCCTCCACCGACCGCTACCGCTTCGCGGTCCGCGAGTTCCTGTGGAAGCCGGAGAACCCGGACGTCTCCGCGGTCGCCCTGGTGCCCGCCAAGACGCTCCAGGACACCGCCAAGGCCCTGACCAGCGGCGACCAGGTCATCCTGGCACTGTCGGGCTCGGGCGCGGGTGAGGGCCTGATCGGTTTCGAGGGCGCCGGCCGCCGTACCACCACGCGGCTGCTGGAGGGCGACCTCCCGAAGTACCGCACCCTGTTCCCGACGGAGTTCAACAGCGTCGCCGTGATCGAGACGGCCCCCTTCGTCGAGGCGGTCAAGCGCGTGGCCCTGGTCGCCGAGCGCAACACCCCGGTGCGGCTGAGCTTCGAGCAGGGCGTGCTCATCCTGGAGGCCGGCTCCAGTGACGACGCACAGGCTGTGGAAAGGGTCGACGCCCAGCTGGAGGGCGACGACATCTCGATCGCCTTCAACCCGACGTTCCTGCTCGACGGCCTGAGCGCCATCGACTCCCCGGTGGCCCAGCTGTCGTTCACCACGTCCACCAAGCCGGCGCTGCTCAGCGGCCGCCCGGCCGTCGACGCGGAGGCGGACGAGGCCTACAAGTACCTGATCATGCCGGTGCGGCTCAGCGGCTGAGCAGCCGTTCCGAAGCCGCAGGTGAGGGCGTGCGGGTGAGCGCGTATGCCCACAGATGTGCGCGGGCGTCCGGGTTTAGGCTCGGACGCCGGTACGTAAGTGCCGTCACGCCACGTCGCATACCTAAGGAACTCAACTGATGGAGCTCGGTCTCGTCGGCCTCGGCAAGATGGGCGGCAACATGCGCGAGCGGATCCGCCGCGCAGGGCACACCGTCTTCGGATACGACCGCAACCCGGACCTCGCCGATGTCCACAGCCTGCCGGAGCTTGTGGGTAAGCTCAGCGGCCCGCGCGTGGTGTGGGTGATGGTCCCGGCCGGCGGGCCGACCCAGTCCACCATCGACGAGCTCGCCGGGCTGCTCGAGCCGGGCGACGTCGTCGTGGACGGCGGCAACTCCCGCTGGACGGACGACGAGAAGCACGCCGAGCAGCTGGCGGCCAGGGGCATCGGCTTCGTCGACTGCGGTGTCTCCGGCGGAGTCTGGGGTCTGGAGAACGGCTACGCGCTGATGTACGGGGGCGACAAGGACGACGTCGCCAAGGTGCAGCCGATATTCGACGCCCTCAAGCCGGAGGGCGACTTCGGTTCGGTGCACGCGGGCAGGGTCGGCGCGGGCCACTTCGCGAAGATGGTCCACAACGGCATCGAGTACGCCATGATGCAGGCCTACGCCGAGGGCTGGGAGCTGCTCGAGAAGGTCGACTCGGTGACGGACGTGCGGGAGGTGTTCCGCTCCTGGCAGGAGGGCACCGTCATCCGCTCCTGGCTGCTGGACCTCGCGGTGGACGCGCTCGACGAGGACGAGCACCTGGACGGGCTCCGGGGTTACGCCCAGGACTCCGGCGAGGGACGCTGGACGGTGGAGGCGGCGATCGACCACGCGGTGCCGCTGCCGGCGATCACGGCCTCGCTGTTCGCGCGGTTCGCCTCCCGGCAGGAGGACTCGCCGCAGATGAAGATGATCGCGGCGCTGCGGAACCAGTTCGGCGGCCACGCGGTCGAGAAGAAGTAATCCACAGGGCACGCAGGTATCCACAGGGCCGCTCGGCGGTCCGCAACGCCGCGGGGAGGTCGGCGAAACGACCATGCACGTCACGCATCTGTCGCTGGCCGACTTCCGCTCCTACTCCCGGGTCGAGGTCCCGCTCGACCCGGGGGTGACGGCCTTCGTCGGCCCCAACGGGCAGGGCAAGACGAACCTCGTCGAGGCGGTCGGTTATCTCGCCACCCTGGGCAGCCACCGGGTCTCCTCCGATGCCCCGCTGGTCCGCATGGGGGCCGACCGCGCGATCATCCGGGCCCAGGTCCGGCAGGGCGAGCGGCAGCAGCTGGTCGAGCTGGAGCTGAACCCGGGCCGTGCCAATCGCGCCCGTATCAACAGGTCCTCCCAGGTCAGGCCGCGGGACGTGCTGGGGATCGTCCGGACGGTGCTGTTCGCGCCGGAGGACCTCGCCCTGATCAAGGGCGATCCCGGTGAGCGGCGCCGTTTCCTGGACGAGCTGATCACCGCGCGTTCGCCGCGCATGGCCGGGGTCCGCTCCGACTACGACCGGGTGCTCAAGCAGCGCAACACCCTGCTGAAGTCGGCCGCGCTGGCCCGCCGGCACGGCGGGCGCACGCTGGACCTGTCGACGCTCGACGTGTGGGACCAGCACCTCGCGCGGGCGGGCGCCGAGCTCCTGGCGCAGCGGCTGGATCTGATCGGCGCGCTCCAGCCGCTGGCCGACAAGGCGTACGAGCAGCTCGCGCCCGGCGGCGGGCCCCTCGCTCTGGAGTACAAGCCGTCCGCGCCCGGCGAGGCGCACACGCGTGAGGGCCTCTTCGAGCAGCTGACGGCGGCGCTCGCGGAGGCACGCAAGCAGGAGATCGAGCGGGGTGTCACCCTGGTCGGCCCGCACCGCGACGACCTGCTCCTCAAGCTGGGCCGGATGCCGGCCAAGGGGTACGCCTCGCACGGCGAGTCCTGGTCCTACGCGCTGGCGCTGCGTCTGGCCTCGTACGAACTGCTGCGCGCCGAGGGCAACGAGCCGGTGCTGGTGCTCGACGACGTATTCGCCGAGTTGGACACGCGGCGTCGCGAGCGGCTGGCCGAGCTGGTCGCCGCCGGGGAGCAGGTGCTGGTGACCGCGGCCGTCGACGACGACGTGCCCCAGGTGCTGGCGGGTACGCGGTTCGCCGTGGCGGAGGGGACGGTGGAGCGCGTATGAGCGGCCAGGAGGCGTCGGGCAGCGGTGCCGGGAAGGCCCCCGAGCCCTCCGGTGTGGATCTCGCGCGCGTGGCGTTGCGGGCCGCCAAGGAGGCGGCCCGCGCGCGGGGGGACGCGGCGCAGCAGAAGAAGCAGCCGCGGCGCGCCGGTCTGCGTTCCGGCGCGCGCGCCGACCGGCGCGATCCGATGGCGCTGGGCGCCGCGATCAACCGGCTGCTCACCGAGCGCGGCTGGGAGGCGCCGGCCGCGGTGGGCGGGGTGATGGGGCGCTGGCCGGAGATCGTCGGTGAGGACGTGGCCAAGCACTGCGAGCCGGAGCGGTACGACGAGGACGAGCGGGTGCTGGTGGTGCGCTGCGACTCGACGGCCTGGGCGACGAATCTGCGGCTGCTCGCGCCGACGCTCGTCGCACGGCTGAACGAGGATCTCGGCCACGGCACGGTACGCATGATCAAGGTCGTCGGTCCCGCCGGTCCCGCCCGCCGGTTCGGGCCGCTGCGGGCCCCCGGGAGCACGGGTCCCGGTGACACGTACGGGTGACCGGATGGTCATTTCCGCCCCTTCCGGAACACGTGACCGACATCACATCAGGCTTCTCGGTGGTGTGCCGGGGCTGTCGGTGACGCCCCGTTCCGGGGGTTGCGCGCGGTCGCTCACCACTACCTGACTCCTAAGTAGCAAAGGGTTGACGGCCGGAAGCGCTGAGTGCCGCCGTGGGGCTCTTGGAGCCCCCATCCGCATATCGGGAGTCGGACGAGACCGGTTGAGGGCGGCACATGCGGACTCAGGTGCCCGCAAACCCCCATCGATGTCAGCGCTACCGGTAGAATGGAAGACAATCCCGCCCCGATCGTGGGGACCGCCCGGGAAAAGCTGAGCAACGCTGATCAAGGCTTACCAACGCAACATGCCGCAGCCGCTCCGGCAACCTGCCGCCGAGCCCGGCTCGTGCTGTGCCAGAAAGGGCGCTTCGTGGCCGATTCCGGCAACCCCAACGAGAACATCCCGTCCACCGACACCGGCGTGAACAGCGAGGCGAACACCTCGGGCAGCGAGGTCACCGCCTCGTACAACGCCAGTGCCATCACCGTCCTCGAGGGTCTGGACGCGGTCCGCAAGCGACCCGGTATGTACATCGGTTCGACCGGTGAGCGAGGGCTGCACCACCTGGTGCAGGAGGTCGTCGACAACTCCGTCGACGAGGCGCTGGCCGGTCACGCGGACACGATCGACGTGACGATCCTCGCCGACGGCGGCGTCCGGGTCGTCGACAACGGCCGAGGCATCCCGGTGGGCATCGTGCCGTCCGAGGGCAAGCCCGCCGTCGAGGTCGTGCTGACCGTGCTGCACGCGGGCGGCAAGTTCGGCGGCGGCGGTTACGCGGTCTCCGGTGGTCTGCACGGCGTGGGTGTCTCCGTCGTGAACGCCCTCTCCACGAAGGTCGCCGTGGAGGTGAGGACCGACGGCTACCGCTGGACGCAGGACTACAAGCTGGGTGTCCCCACGGCGCCGCTCGCCCGGCACGAGGCCACCGAGGAGACGGGTACGTCGGTCGCCTTCTGGGCCGACGCCGACATCTTCGAGACCACCGAGTACTCGTTCGAGACGCTCTCCCGGCGCTTCCAGGAGATGGCCTTCCTCAACAAGGGCCTGAAGATCAACCTCACCGACGAGCGCGAGTCGGCGAAGGCCACCGCCGGCGCGGACGAGGCGGGCGAGGACGAGAAGCACGAGGTCAAGAGCGTCTCGTACCACTACGAGGGCGGCATCGTCGACTTCGTGAAGTACCTCAACTCCCGCAAGGGAGAGCTGGTGCACCCCACCGTGATCGACCTCGAGGCCGAGGACAGGGACAAGAGCCTGTCCCTCGAGGTCGCGATGCAGTGGAACGGCGGCTACACCGAGGGCGTGTACTCCTTCGCCAACATCATCCACACGCACGAGGGCGGCACGCACGAGGAGGGCTTCCGCGCGGCGCTCACCTCGCTGATCAACAAGTACGCGCGGGACAAGAAGCTGCTGCGCGAGAAGGACGACAACCTCACGGGTGACGACATCCGCGAGGGTCTGACGGCGATCATCTCGGTGAAGCTGAGCGAACCCCAGTTCGAGGGCCAGACCAAGACGAAGCTCGGCAACACCGAGGTCAAGACCTTCGTCCAGAAGGTCGTCTACGAGCACCTGACCGACTGGCTCGACCGCAACCCCAACGAGGCCGCGGACATCATCCGCAAGGGCATCGCGGCGGCCACCGCGCGCGTGGCGGCCCGCAAGGCGCGTGACCTGACCCGGCGCAAGGGCCTGCTGGAGTCGGCGTCCCTGCCGGGCAAGCTGTCCGACTGCCAGTCGAACGACCCCGTCAAGTGCGAGATCTTCATCGTGGAGGGCGACTCCGCCGGCGGCTCGGCGAAGTCCGGCCGCAACCCGCAGTACCAGGCGATCCTCCCGATCCGCGGCAAGATCCTCAACGTCGAGAAGGCGCGCATCGACCGGATCCTGCAGAACCAGGAGATCCAGGCGATGATCTCCGCGTTCGGCACCGGTGTGCACGAGGACTTCGACATCGAGAAGCTCCGCTATCACAAGATCATCCTGATGGCGGACGCCGACGTCGACGGCCAGCACATCAACACCCTGCTGCTGACGTTCCTGTTCCGCTTCATGCGGCCGCTGGTCGAGGCCGGGCACGTGTTCCTCTCCCGCCCCCCGCTGTACAAGATCAAGTGGGGCCGGGACGACTTCGAGTACGCGTACTCCGACCGTGAGCGCGACGCGCTGATCGAGATGGGCCGCAACGCCGGCAAGCGCATCCGTGAGGACTCCGTGCAGCGCTTCAAGGGCCTCGGCGAGATGAACGCCGAGGAACTGCGCATCACCACGATGGACCAGGAGCACCGCGTCCTCGGCCAGGTCACCCTGGACGACGCCGCCCAGGCCGACGACCTGTTCTCGGTCCTGATGGGCGAGGACGTCGAGGCCCGCCGCGCGTTCATCCAGCGCAACGCCAAGGACGTCCGCTTCCTCGACATCTGAGTCGGTCTCAGCTGACCGCACCAGGAAGGATCTTCACCAGCAATGACCGACGAGAACACTCCCGTCACGCCTCTCGGGGACGTGGAAGCCTCCGCCATGCGCGTCGAGCCCGTCGGGCTCGAGACGGAGATGCAGCGCTCGTACCTCGACTACGCGATGTCCGTCATCGTCTCGCGCGCGCTGCCCGACGTCCGTGACGGCCTCAAGCCCGTCCACCGGCGTGTGCTGTACGCCATGTACGACGGCGGCTACCGCCCCGAGCGCGGCTTCTACAAGTGCGCCCGCGTGGTCGGCGACGTCATGGGCAACTACCACCCGCACGGCGACTCCTCGATCTACGACGCGCTGGTCCGCCTGGCGCAGCCGTGGTCGATGCGGATGCCGCTGGTGGACTCCAACGGCAACTTCGGCTCCCCGGGCAACGACCCGGCGGCGGCGATGCGCTACACCGAGTGCAAGATGGCGCCGCTGTCGATGGAGATGGTCCGTGACATCGACGAGGAGACCGTCGACTTCACGGACAACTACGACGGCCGTTCCCAGGAGCCGACCGTCCTGCCGGCCCGCTTCCCGAACCTGCTGATCAACGGCTCGGCCGGTATCGCGGTCGGTATGGCGACCAACATCCCGCCGCACAACCTGCGCGAGGTCGCGGCCGGCGCCCAGTGGTACCTGGAGAATCCGGAGGCCTCCCACGAGGAGCTCCTGGACGCGCTGATCGAGCGGATCAAGGGCCCCGACTTCCCGACCGGCGCCCTGGTGGTCGGCCGCAAGGGCATCGAGGAGGCGTACCGCACCGGTCGCGGGTCGATCACCATGCGCGCGGTGGTCGAGGTCGAGGAGATCCAGAACCGCCAGTGCCTGGTGGTCACGGAGCTGCCCTACCAGACCAACCCCGACAACCTGGCGCAGAAGATCGCCGACCTGGTGAAGGACGGCAAGATCGGCGGCATCGCCGACGTGCGCGACGAGACCTCCTCGCGCACCGGTCAGCGCCTGGTCATCGTGCTGAAGCGGGACGCGGTCGCCAAGGTCGTCCTGAACAACCTGTACAAGCACACCGACCTGCAGACCAACTTCGGCGCCAACATGCTGGCCCTGGTCGACGGCGTGCCGCGCACACTGTCCCTGGACGCGTTCATCCGGCACTGGGTGACGCACCAGATCGAGGTCATCGTCCGCCGTACGCGCTTCCGGCTGCGCAAGGCCGAGGAGCGGGCACACATCCTGCGCGGCCTGCTGAAGGCCCTGGACGCCATCGACGAGGTCATCGCGCTGATCCGGCGCAGTGACACCGTCGAGATCGCGCGCGGGGGCCTGATGGACCTCCTGGAGATCGACGACATCCAGGCCAACGCCATCCTCGAGATGCAGCTGCGCCGGCTGGCCGCGCTGGAGCGCCAGAAGATCGTCCAGGAGCACGACGAACTCCAGGCGAAGATCAACGAGTACAACGAGATCCTCGCCTCCCCGGTCCGCCAGCGCGGGATCGTCAGCCAGGAACTCGCCGCGATCGTGGAGAAGTACGGCGACGACCGCAAGACGAAGCTGATCCCCTACGAGGGCGACATGTCCATCGAGGACCTGATCGCCGAAGAGGACATCGTCGTCACGGTCACGCGCGGGGGCTACATCAAGCGCACCAAGACCGACGACTACCGGGCGCAGAAGCGGGGCGGCAAGGGGGTGCGCGGCGCGAAGCTCAAGGAAGACGACATCGTCAACCACTTCTTCGTGTCCACCACCCACCACTGGCTGCTGTTCTTCACCAACAAGGGCCGTGTGTACCGGGTGAAGGCGTACGAGCTCCCCGACGCCGGACGTGACGCGCGCGGGCAGCACGTGGCGAACCTGCTGGCCTTCCAGCCGGACGAGACGATCGCCCAGATCCGCGCGATCCGGGACTACGAGGCGGTGCCCTACCTGGTCCTGGCCACCAAGGCGGGCCTGGTGAAGAAGACGTCTCTGAAGGACTACGACTCGCCGCGCTCGGGCGGTGTGATCGCGATCAACCTGCGGGAGCAGGAGGACGGAACCGACGACGAACTGATCGGTGCCGAACTCGTCTCGGCCGATGACGACCTGCTGCTGATCAGCAGGAAGGCGCAGTCGATCAGGTTCACGGCCACGGACGACACGCTGCGTCCCATGGGCCGTGCGACCTCGGGCGTCAAGGGCATGAGTTTCCGCGAGGGGGACGAGCTGCTCTCGATGAATGTTGTTCGACCCGGTACGTTCGTGTTCACTGCTACGGACGGCGGGTACGCGAAGCGGACCGCTGTCGACGAGTACCGCGTCCAGGGACGCGGCGGCCTCGGCATCAAGGCCGCCAAGATCGTCGAGGACCGCGGATCCCTCGTCGGCGCGCTGGTGGTCGAGGAGACCGACGAAATTCTCGCCATCACGCTGTCGGGTGGTGTGATTCGTACGCGAGTCAACGAGATCAGGGAAACCGGCCGTGACACCATGGGCGTCCAACTGATCAATCTGGGCAAGCGCGATGCCGTCGTCGGCATCGCCCGTAACGCCGAGGCGGGACGCGAGGCGGAGGAAGTCGACGGCGACGTGGCCGTGGACGACACCACCGACGGGGACGCGACCACCGGTACGGACGAGGGTGAGGCGCCCTCGGCCGAGTAGCACGAGGAGTGAGTCAGCGTGAGCGGAGCCACGGGCGCCGGACCGACCGGAACCAGTAGGGGAACGGACGGCGGTGGCCGTGGCTCCGCCGCGCGGGCGACAGATCCGCACACGACCAATCTCAAAGCGATCAAGTCGCCCGCGAAGGACGGCTCCTCGTCCGACAGACAGGGATCCCAGGGGGGAACCGTGACGGACACCCGAGGCCCGCAGGCCGCGCCGGACCAGGGCGCGGGCGCTCAGACGGCCTCACCGCTGCCGGGGGAACGGCAGTCGCGGCAGCAGGCGGGCCCGTACCACCCGCCGCAGGCCTACCCGGACCAGTCCGGTACGGCAGCCGGCCAGACCGGCGCGGTACGACGCCCGCGCACCGGGGCCCGCACTACCCCGCGCGTGCGCAAGGCGCGCCTGCGCGTCGCCAAGGCCGACCCCTGGTCGGTGATGAAGGTCAGCTTCCTGCTCTCCATCGCGCTCGGCATCTGCACGATCGTCGCCGCCGCGGTGCTGTGGATGGTCATGGACGCGATGGGCGTGTTCTCGACGGTCGGCGGCACCATCTCCGAGGCGACCGGCTCCAACGAGTCGAACGGCTTCGACCTCCAGTCGTTCCTGTCGCTGCCCAACGTGCTGATGTTCACGACGATCATCGCGGTCATCGACGTCGTCCTGGCGACGGCCCTCGCGACGCTCGGCGCGTTCATCTACAACCTCTCCGCCGGTTTCGTGGGCGGCGTCGAGCTGACGCTCGCCGAGGACGAGTGAGCTGCTCACAGCGGTTTCCGCGGCTCCTCCGAGGGCCCTCCGACAACCGATTTTGGGACTGCCCCGGTCGTGCGCTAATCTTCAGGAGTCAGCGCGCGGGACATACACCGCAGAGCGCGGCGGGGCTATAGCTCAGTTGGTTAGAGCGCATCCCTGATAAGGATGAGGCCACAGGTTCAAATCCTGTTAGCCCCACCAGCGAGAAGACCCCCGGCCGGTATCGGCCGGGGGTCTTCGCCATGTCCGACCGGTACCGGCCGGAACCGGCCGATGCGGAGAGGGCACCGTTCCCGGCAGCGGGCCTCGCGTTCGCGAGGAGGCGGACCGAGGGGGTCGGTCGTGGCCGTAGGCGCTGCGGGGACCGTCGGGACGCCGGGGCGATGTGCCGTGCGTCCGGGGGACGTCCCGTGTACAGCCACAGGAAGACCCCCGCCGGATGTCGGCGGGGGTCTTCCTGTGCTCACGGCCGGGGGAGTCGTCGTCGTGCCGGGGTGCTGTACGCAAGTTCGCCAGGACTCGGGGAAGCAGCGACGGCACGAGGAGGGCTCGGCAGGGGTGTTCGCGGTCAGCGCTGGAGCGGGATGCGGCCGCCGGCGGGTTCGGACCGGGAGGACGCCGTGTCGTCGCCGGAGCAGTCCGCGGAGCCGGATTCCTCCGCGGTGTCGTCGACGGGACGGTGCCGGCAGCCGGGGGACTTGCCGTGGGCCTCGGCGTGGATGCGCTGCTTCATCGTGGGGGGCAGGGCTCTGATCAGTGACCAGGACCAGAGGGGCACCGTCGGTTCGGCCGTCGTGGACGCGCTGTCGCTGTTGCGGGCCTTCTCGGTCTGCGGTACGGCCGCCGAGGCGGTCGTGGTGATGAGTCCGAGCGCCGTGCACAGTGCGAGGAACGCGGTGACGACGGCGTTCCACAGCTTCATGACCTTGTTCCGGGCCATGGCCCCTCACTTTCGGGTTGGGCGATTTGCGTACTTTCCTCATGATGTGTATGAGGCTCGCGAAGTGGTGGACCGACGCCCGTGGCGCGTGGATGTTCAGATGAACACCACTCGGATGGACGCATGAAGGGAGAAAAGCTGAGAAGGCGGGGGGTAAGAGCCCGAAACCACAGCCTGTGGAGAGGTGAGCACCCTCCGGTCAGCCGGCCGTGTTCCCCTCCTACTGCACCGGGATCCGGGGCAGTTCGCATGGCCGACGCAGGTCACCGATCGGTATCGGCCGGTGTGTATAGTCGGGCGCCAGAGGTCCCCTACGTCAACGAAAGACGAGGTCGCGCGGTGAAGAAGCTTCTCCTGGTCGCACTGGCCGCCATCGGCGGGCTCCTCGTGTACCGCCAGATCCAGGCGGATCGCGCCGAGCAGGATCTGTGGACGGAGGCGACTGACTCCGTGCCCACGGGTTCGTGAGTATCGATTTCCGACGCTGAACAGACCCCGGCCGCCTTCGCGGTCGGGGTTTTGTGTGTCCCGGGACCTTGTCCCGGGGCCTCGCCCTCGGGGCAGGATGGGCGACACGGTGCGACGTCCGGCAGCGACGAGGGGTGGCGCGTGAGGGGACGGCAGTGTACGGCGCGGGGACGGGCGGGACACCGGCGTGGCCGGCGCCTGGCCGCCGGATGCGCGGGCCTGGCGCTGGTGCTCGGGCTGGGGGGCGCTCCGCCGGGGCAGCAGGCCTCGGCCCTCGAGACCGCCGGGAAGACCGGCCCCGGGGCCGCCGCCGACGCCACCGCGCTCGCCGGGGCCCCCCGCTCGGCACCGCCCGGTTACGGGGGGAGCTCCGCGGACCCAGGAACCTATGCCTTCTCCGGGGACGCGCGGACGATCGACGGTGCGGTGAGCACCGCGGAGGCCGTGGAACTGGTGCCCGGCCGCTCCTACCGGAGCACCCTCCCGCCGACCGGCAAGATCTACTACCGGCTGCGCCTCGACGCCACCACGAACCTCTACGCCTCCGCCACCGCGGTCCCCCCGGCCGGCCACGACGCCCCCGTCACCGACGGGGTCAAGGTGTCCGTACGGAACAGCGACGGCCGCTCCTGCGACGTGGACACGGCGAGCTTCGGCGCCGGCGGCAGCCCCCACCCGGTCACCGCGTCGGCCATGAGGGAGATCTCCCCCAGGAGTTCCCCGTGCGACGACGCCGGTACGTACTACCTGACCGTCGAGCGGGCCGACCCGGACGGCAGGAACGCCTCCCCCGACGCCTGGGAGATGGAGCTCACCACGGTGTCGGAGCCGGCGCCTGAGACGACCGGTGCCACCAGCGCGCCCGAGGACGGGAACTCCGCCCCGCCCACCCTCGTCACGGGGGAGCCGGAGAGGCGGGCGGGCGGTGCGGGCTTCGGCCGGGCCACGGCAGTCGGTGAGGGAGTGTGGCGGGACGACATACGTCCCGGCCGGACGCTCTTCTACCGGGTGCCCGTCGACTGGGGGCAGCAGCTCCAGGTCACCGCCGAGCTGGGCAGTTCGGGCCCGGACGCCGGTGGCTATGTCGCCGCCGCACTCGACCTGGACCTCTACAACCCCGCCCGCGGCCAGGTCGACGACCTGGGCCTCGGCTACGGAGGCGCCCAGAAGTCCAGGAGCCTCGCGCCGCTGCCACCGGTCGCGCACGCCAACCGGCACTCCTCCGGCCGCCGGATCGCGGCGACGCGTTTCGCCGGCTCCTATTACCTCGTCGCGCACCTCACACCGGAGGTCGCCGACGAGTTCGGGGACGGGCCGGTGCCCCTGACCCTGCGGGTGGGGCTGAGCGGTGCGCGCCAGGACGGGCCCGGTTACGCGGGGCAGCCCGTTCCGGCGGACGTCTTCACGGTCACCGGCGAGGACCGGGAGGCGGCGGCCGAGGGCGGCGGCGCGGGCGGTGACGCCTTGTACCGGGTGCTCGCGGTGGGTGGCATCGGCACGGGAAGCGCGCTGCTGGTGGGACTCGGCCTGTGGACCCTGGCGGCCCGTCGGCGGGCCGTCCCGTAGACGGTGTGGGTCACAGCCGCGTGAGCGCCCAGAAGCCCACGGCGTAGCAGGCGAGGGCCAGGAGCAGGACGGGGACGGCCAGCCTCGCCGGAGGGCCGGGCCGGCGGCGGCGCCGGCGGTGCGACCGGGGCTGGGCGGAGCCGTGCCCGGACATCGCTTCGCCCGGATGCGGAACCCGCGGGGCCCGGGCGGTGTATTCAGCAGTAGAGGCGTCGTGACGGGCGCTCGGCCGGGACAAGGGGGAGCGCAGGGGATGAGTCGGATCATGGGGGGAGACGGAGAGGGCGGCGTCGGCCGCCCGGTGGGGTGGGCCGTGCTGGTCCCGGTGCGGGCCCCGAGGGGCGTGTGCGGGGAGCGGCGGAGCGGGCACGGAGGAAGAGGCGTCCGTGGTCCGGGGCGGCGGCAGGGGGAAACTGCCCGTCTCGGACATGCCGGGGGACCGCAGGGAGGACCCGGACGGTGTCGCAGGGGAGGCGGCGCTGCGACGTGGAGCGGCGGGTCCGGAAGCGCCCTCCCCGCCCGTGTCGTGGCCCGGGCCGGTCTCCGAAGCCGCTGCCGCGGCCGGCCGGGCGGGCGCGGGGGCCGAGCCGTCGGGGGTGCCCGTGACGTCCGTGCCCCGGCCGTACGCGGCTGAGGCGGTGCCCTCGCCACTCCCGGCGGGGAACGCTCGCCCGGCCCCCTCCACGCCGGTGCCGTGTGCCCCCTCCTCACCGGAACCGCCGACCGGCTCCCCGCCGGTGTCGTGCGGGGGCGGGGACGCACCGCCCCCGCCCGGCCGCACACCCGAGGCCCGCTTCAGCGGTCCGTCCGCGGCGAAGCCCGGCGGCAGGGGACCGAGTTGGTCGAAGATCTCGATCAGTTCGTCGTCGGGTCCGGGTTCCGGCAGCAGCTCGACGGCCGCGGCCAGCGCCTTGCGCGCACCCGTCGCCGTGCGGAACCGCGCCGCGGGATCCGGCTGGAGCAGCGTGGCCACGACCTGCCACAGCGGCTCAGGGATGCCCTGGGGGGCGCCCGGCGTGCCGTGGTCGGCGAAGTACTGGATGAGGGCCTTGGCGTCCGGTCTGGCGCCCTCCAGCAGATACAGCGCCACCAGACCCACGGCGAACAGGTCGGCGGGGAAGTCCGGCTCCGCACCCATCATCTGCTCCGGCGCGAGATAACCGGGCGTACCCACCACCAGATTGGTCTCGGTCAGCCGGGGTTCGCCCAGCCGCATCGCGATGCCGAAGTCGGACAGCCGCAGCCGTGGCCTGCCCGTACCGGTGGCCTCCAGGAGCACATTGGCGGGCTTGACGTCACGGTGCACGACGTCCTCCGCGTGCACCGCGGCCAGCCCTGCCAGCAGCTGGTCGAGCAGCGTGCAGACGAACGCGGGCGGCAGCGGACCGTAGTCGCCGACCAGGTGGACCAGGGAACCACCGGTGACCAGGTCCATGGTGAACAGGACCTTGTCGTCGTCGGCGGCCCAGCTGGTGGGAGCGAGGACATGGGGGTGATCGATGCGCAGCGCCTGCTCGCGCACGAAGCGGAGCAGTGAGTGGGCATCGCTCTGCAGCAGCACCTTGGCTGCCACATAACGGCGACGGCGGTGGTCCCAGGCGCGCCAGACCGCGCCGACGCCCCCGCGTCCGATCGGATCGACCAGTTCGTACCGGCCGGCGAAGACCTCACCCATGGCAGTGCGTCGCTCCTCCCCCTGAGGTGTCCCCCTGTCCCTCCCCCTCCACGAGCGATACGACTCCCCCCGTGTCCCCCGTGTCCCGCCCGCGTGATGCTCCCCCGTCCCGGCATCCCGGGCGTCTCCGGCAGCCGGGCCCCACCGGTCGCCGGACGGGCAGGTCAGTTCTGGTGGGACTGGTAGTGCGTGACCGCGTCGGAGGTACGGCCGGCGCCGTAGACCCGGAGGAACTCCGCCAGTTCGGGGTGGGTGGGAGCAAGGGTGTCGGCGGCGTCGATGATGTCGCCGGCGGCCGCGACCGAACGCAGCAGGGACTGGATCTCGCGGACCACCCGCTTGACCGTGGGAGCCCCCGAACTGCTGGTCGTCTGCGTGGTGTTGCTGAGCACCGAACCCCCCTGGGACTTCTTGATCTCCTCCATGCGCTCGGTCGCCTCCGCCGCGCTGACGCTGCCGTCGGCGACCTGTCCGGCCAGGTCCTGCAGCAGCTGTACCCGCTGGACCACCGCGGGATTGCCGATCTTCGCCCGCTGGCCGCTCATCAGCTGCGACAGCATCGGCGCGGACAGTCCCAGCACCCCCGCCAGACGAGCCTGATTGAGACCCAGGTCGTCTATGAGCCTACGGAAGAGCGTCCCCAGCGGCTCCCCATACCAATTCCGCTGCAGTTCCCGCGCTCTGGCGGTGGCTTCCTGCTGTGCGGCGTCCATTGCGTCTCCCCATCGCTTCCCCATGAACCGAGGTTCGCTGTAGCGAACCACGCCGAGCATCTTACGGAGAGTGGTTGGTCACGGGGACCCCCCATCTTTTTGCGGAATCCCCGGGGGGACCCGGTACTCTGGTCCCGAGCGCCTGCCGAGAAGTGTTCTTCCTGGTGGACGCTTTCCTTCGGGGCCTTAGCTCAGTTGGTAGAGCGCTGTCTTTGCATGGCAGATGTCAGGGGTTCGACTCCCCTAGGCTCCACAAGCAAACCCCTCCCACCTGCGAGAACGCGGGGGAGGGGTTTCTGTTTCACGTGAAACGGCGCGGTGGGGCAGGCGACATCCAAGTCGCCTGCCCCACCGCGCCGTTGGCGGTGGTGTCGCCCGTCAGGTCTCGTCGCGCCTGGCGGCCTCCTCCGCGGCCTCCTTGGCTTCGACCTCGGGGTCGAGCGCGCCCAGGTCGCTGCCGTCCACCGACGTGAGCTTGGACGAGTCCGACACGTCCGTCGCGGCGGGCGGCTCCACCAGCCAGTCGGGGTTGGCCTGCTTGTCCCACCACTTCCAGGCGGCGAAGGCGCCACCGGCCACGGCGCCCAGCACCAGGACCATCCTCGCGGCACGACCGGCCTTCGCCCGCCGCTGCTGCTTGCGGACGAGCTTCTGGATCTGCTGGGCCGACACCTGGCCCCGCAAGGCGGCCAGCGCCGCCGCACTGCGGGCCGCTGCCTCGTCCTTCGCGGGGCCGGCTGCGGCCATCGCCTGCTCGATCACGGGGCGGGAGTAGTCAGCTGCCTGCCGAGCGGCCGTGCGGGTGCGGAGGGCCGCCTGGTGGGCGGCCTTGTCGACCTTCGGTGGCACATGGGTCCGTGCCTGTTCCAGATAGGGCTGCACATGGGCGCCGTACTGGACGCGGGCCTGTCCGGCGGCCTGCGTCACCTTGGGCGCCAGCCGTACGCGAGCTTCCTGTGCGTAGTGTGCGGCCCTGACCTTGGCCGTGTCGGCGTAGGGCGCCACCACTTCCGCGGCGTGCAGCACGCTGTCCTTCGCCGAACCGGTCGCGGCGCGCACGCTGTCGATGCGGGTCACGGGTTCCTCCTCCTCGGTGGCGTACGGTATTTCGACTTTCCACCCTTTTACGGATCATGCCTGCCGGGTCGCTGTGAGGCATGCGCGGACAGGCATACGGGTGCCGGTGAAATGGAGCGATAGCGGTATCGAGTGCGATAGCGGATGAATCCAGGACATCGGGAGCTTGTCATCGACAATGCCACGGATCGCCGTCACATGCCCCCCTCATGGGGGGTACCCGGCTTCGTTTTCGGCAAGCCGATCGGCTCGGTTGTCCCCCTGTGTCCGCAGGCCGGGCGACTGGGCGCCTCGTCCGTGCGAGGATCAGGGAGTCACGGAAAGACAACGGAAGGCACATCGTGGCTGAGCAGCTCCACGCCACCCTGAAGACCAATCACGGCGACATCGAGGTCCGGCTCTTCCCGAACCAAGCGCCGATCACGGTCAAGAACTTCGTCGAGCTCGCCAAGGGCGAGCGGGAGTGGACCCATCCCCAGACCGGGAAGAAGTCCACGGACAAGCTCTACGACGGCACGGTCTTCCACCGGGTGATCAGCGGCTTCATGATCCAGGGCGGTGACCCGCTGGGCAACGGCACCGGTGGTCCCGGCTACCAGTTCGAGGACGAGTTCCACCCGGACCTGCGCTTCGACAAGCCGTACCTGCTGGCGATGGCCAACGCCGGGCCCGGCACCAACGGCTCGCAGTTCTTCATCACCGTCTCCCCGACGGCGTGGCTGAACCGCAAGCACACCATTTTCGGTGAGGTCACCGACGCCGCGAGCCAGAAGGTCATCGACACGATCGCGTCGACGCAGACCAACCCGCGCACCGACCGCCCCGTCAACGACGTGGTGATCGAGTCGGTCGAGATCCGCGAGGGCTGAGCACCTCGTCCCCTGAGTGCGAAAGCCCTCGAAGGGAACCAATCGCCCCGCTCATCCGTAAGGATGGGCGGGGCGGGGCTTTTCCACACGACCTAGGGGACGCCATGGACGACCAGGCTGCCGGCAGCGCTCAGGACGCCCAGCGCGTCCCCGTCTGCTACCGCCACCCGGACCGGGAGACCGGTATCCGCTGCACCCGGTGCGAGCGGCCGATCTGCCCGGAGTGCATGGTCAACGCCTCGGTCGGTTTCCAGTGTCCGGAGTGCGTCCGCACCGGCTCGGGCACCGGCCACGCGCCCTCCGCCTCCCTGCCCCGCACGATCGCGGGCGGAACGGTCGCCGCCGACCCCCGGCTGCTCACCAAGATCCTCCTGGGCATCAACCTCGCGGTGTTCATCGCCGTGCAGATCCGGCCGTCGCTGCTGGAACCGCTCGTGCTGGTGGGTGTCTGGCCGCCGGAGCCGTTCCTGCCCCGGGAGGGAGTGGCCCAGGGCGAGTGGTACCGCCTCCTCACCTCGATGTTCACGCACGAGGAGATCTGGCACATCGCCTTCAACATGCTTGGTCTGTGGTGGCTCGGCGGGCCGCTGGAGGAGGCCCTCGGCAGGGCCCGCTTCCTCGCGCTCTATCTGGTCTCGGGCCTCGCGGGCAGCGCGCTGACCTATGTACTGGCCTCGGGGAGCACGGCCTCGCTCGGCGCGTCCGGTGCGATCTTCGGTCTGTTCGGCGCGATGGCCGTCCTGATGCGCCGGCTCAACCAGGACATGCGGCCGATCGTCGCCCTGCTGGTCATCAATGTGATCATCACCATCGGCTGGAGCAATATCGCCTGGCAGGCCCACCTGGGAGGGTTTGTCGCCGGTGTGGTGATCGGATACGCCATGGTCCACGCCCCGCGGGAACGGCGGGCGCTGGTGCAGTACGGCACCTGTGCGCTGGTGCTGGCCGCTGTCGTGGTGATGACTCTGCTGAGGACGGCGCAGCTCACCTGAGGAACAAGTTGTCCACAGAAGGTGGCGGATCTTGTGCATAGGGTGTGCGGGGCCCTGTGCGGCAGCTGATCGGCCTTGGTTTGTGCAGGTCAGGCGGTTTACGAACAGGTTTTCGGTTGCTGGTGTTTCTGTCACACCGGCGTCAACCTTCGAAGGGTTATCCACAGATCGAGTTTCCTGTCCACATGTGGACAAGGCCTGTGGATAACTCAGGGGATAGCCCTGCCCAGAGCTGAGGACAGCTCTGGGCAGGGCTCCGCTCACCGTGCGGTGAGCGCTACTTCCACTGCGTCGAGACGCCGAATCCGGCGGCGATGAACCCGAAGCCCACCACGATGTTCCAGTTGCCCAGCGCGTCGATGGGCAGCGAACCGTCGGTGACATAGAACACGACGATCCAGGCCAGGCCGATGAGGAACAGGGCCAGCATCACCGGCGCGACCCAGGCGCGGTTGGTCAGCTTGAGCGCGGTCGTCTGCTTGGCCGGCGGCGGCGTGTAGTCGGCCTTCTTGCGGATACGTGACTTCGGCACGAGAGTCTCTCCTGTCGATGCGCTGCGTGGCCGCGCAGGGAACTGGGTCGGGCTCGGAGCAGCGTACAAGGGGACTCTGAGCGCTCCCCCGGGCGTCCGTTAGCGTAGTGCTTCCGCGGCGCCGAAGGAGATAAGGGTACGTTGAGCAATTCTGCCGACTTTCCCGGACCGGGATCCAGTCCGGCCCGGCGACGCCGTTTCCGGCCGGTGCGGATCCTCACCGCGGGTGTCTTCGCTCTGGCGGGACTCATCTTCTTCACCAGCTTCGACACCGCCAAGGGCACGAACATCCGCACGGACGCGTCGCTGCTGAAGCTCTCCGACCTGATCCACGAGCGCAGCCGCAAGAACGGTGAGCTCGAGGAATCCAACGGCGCGCTGCGCGGGGACATCGAGTCCCTCGCCGAGCGCGACGACGGCAGCACCGCGGCGGAGGACGACAGGCTCGCCGCCCTGGAGGAGCGCGCCGGCACGCAGAAACTCAAGGGCGAGGCGGTCACGGTCACCCTGAACGACGCCCCGCCGGACGCCACCGCGAAGCTCCCCGGCTACCCCGAGCCCCAGCCGGACTACCTGGTCATCCACCAGCAGGACCTCCAGGCCGTGGTGAACGCGATGTGGCAGGGCGGCGCCGAGGGCATCAAGGTCATGGACCAGCGACTGATCTCCACCAGTGCCGTGCGCTGTGTGGGCAACACCCTGATCCTCCAGGGCCGCGTCTACTCACCGCCGTACAAGATCACGGCGGTCGGGGACCCGGAGAAGCTGAAGAAGGCGCTCGCGGCCTCGCCGGCGATCCAGAACTACATGGTGTACGTCAACGTCTACGGCCTCGGCTGGAAGGTCGAGGACGAGGGCACGGTGACGCTGCCCGGCTATGCGGGCACGGTGGACCTGCACTACGCCGAGCCCGTCAACTAGCGGCCCCCTCGCCCGTGGCCGCTCCCCCGGCCGATGTTTCACGTGGAACATGCCCGGACATCGAGGCGATCGGCCCTGGGGCGCGTACAGATGGGTACGCGCGGCCGGGCTCGCACGGACTTCGCACAGCTCGCGGACGCCTGAAACCGGAGGGGTCACGCCGTTAGTCTGTTGGCGTACGGCGTGGGTCTGATGCCGTGGTACGACGGAAGGGACGGCATGTACAGCTGGATCTGGCGGCATCTACCGGGCAATGGATGGGTGCGGGCTCTCATCTCACTGGTGCTGATCACCGCCGTGGTCTATGTCCTCTTCCAGTACGTCTTCCCGTGGGCCGAGCCGCTGCTGCCCTTCAACGATGTGACGGTGGACAACCAGTGAGCGCGCGCATTCTCGTCGTCGACAACTACGACAGCTTCGTCTTCAACCTGGTCCAGTACCTGTACCAGCTGGGCGCCGAGTGCGAGGTCCTGCGCAACGACGAGGTGTCGACGGAGCACGCCCAGGACGGCTTCGACGGGGTACTGCTGTCCCCCGGGCCCGGCACCCCCGAAGAGGCCGGGGTGTGCGTGGACATGGTGCGGCACTGCGCGTCGACCGGTGTGCCGGTCTTCGGCGTCTGTCTCGGCATGCAGTCGATGCAGGTGGCCTACGGAGGCGTGGTGAACCGCGCACCCGAGCTGCTGCACGGCAAGACCTCGCCGGTGACGCACGAGGGCAAGGGTGTCTTCGCCGGCCTGCCGTCACCCTTCACGGCGACCCGCTACCACTCGCTGGCCGCCGAGCCGGCCACGGTCCCCGCGGAGCTGGAGGTCACGGCCCGCACGCCGGACGGCATCGTGATGGGGCTGAGGCACCGTGAACTCGCGGTCGAAGGCGTGCAGTTCCATCCCGAGTCGGTGCTGACCGAGCACGGCCACCGGATGCTGGCCAACTGGCTGACGGAGTGCGGGGACGAGGACGCGGTGGCGAGGTCGACGGGGCTCGCCCCGGTGGTGGGCAGGGCCACGGCGTGACCGCGCTGCGCCCCGAGCGCGAGTCCGGCGCCTACGGCGTCGGCGACCAGGGCACCTCGTACGGCGGGCAGCCGTACGGGGCGCAGGGTGCGTACGGGGACGGCTGGTACGGCCACACGGCGGAGCACGGCACCTCCCACGGCACGGCGGCTCCCGACCCTCACGGCGCCC
>NZ_BMUC01000002.1:250805-318466 GCF_014649995.1 Streptomyces griseoflavus
AGCACGGCGTACCTGCCGCCGGTCGACGAGGAGACGGTGGCGCTGCGGATCCCCGCGCCGCCGGAGCGCGGGGGGCGTGAGGAACCGGCTCCGGCTCCGGTGGCGGCGGGCGGCCGGGCGGCCCGCAGGAAGGCTGCCAGGAAGCGCCATGGGCGCCGTGGAGGCCCGGACAGGGCGTCGGAAGGGCCTGGGGCCGGAGAAGGCCGGGAAAGGCTCTCAGGCAGCCTTGACGGGGCTCCCCGGGCGCCGCTGTCCCGGATGGAGGCCCGCAGGCAGGCGCGAGCGCGCAGAGCGAGCCCGGCGGTCGTCGCGAGCCGGGCCATCGGCGAGGTGTTCATCACCTGCGGGGTGCTGATGCTGCTGTTCGTCACCTACCAGCTGTGGTGGACCAACGTGCGGGCGCAGGCTCAGGCCGGCCGGGAGGCCAGCGACCTCCAGAAGGACTGGGAGAGCGGCGAGCGCAAGCCGGGGGCGTTCGAGCCGGGGCAGGGCTTCGCTCTGCTGCACATCCCCAAGCTCGACGTGGTGGTGCCGATCGCGGAGGGCATCAACAGCAAGCAGGTGCTCGACCGGGGCATGGTCGGCCACTACGCGGAGGGCGCGCTCAAGACGGCGATGCCGGACGCCAGGACCGGCAACTTCGGGCTGGCCGGCCACCGCAACACGCACGGGGAGCCGTTCCGGTACATCAACCGGCTGGAGCCGGGCGACCCGATCGTCGTGGAGACCCAGGGCGAGTACTTCGTCTACAAGATGGCGTCCATGTTGCCGGTGACGCCGCCGAGCAACGTGAGCGTCCTCGATCCCGTCCCGAAGGGGTCGGGCTTCACCGGGCCGGGCCGCTACATCACGCTGACCACGTGCACTCCGGAGTTCACCAGCAAGTACCGCTTGATCGTCTGGGGCAAGATGGTCGAGGAACGGCCGCGCAGCAAGGGCAAGCCGGATGCGCTCGTCAGTTAAGGGCAGAGGAAACGTGGCAGCGACCGCCGACGACACCGAACAGCACACCGACCCGCCCGCGTCCTCGCCGACGCGGGCGCACCGCCGCCGCATGGGGCCGGTGGCGACGGTCGTCAGCTTCTTCGGCGAACTCCTCATCACCGCGGGCCTGGTGCTCGGCCTCTTCGTCGCCTACTCGCTGTGGTGGACGAACGTCGTCGCGGACCGTGAGGCGGGCAAGCAGGCCGACAAGGTCCGTGACTCCTGGGCCGGGGGGCAGGAGAACGGCGGGGGCAGTGGCGGGCCCGCCTCCTACGACAGCAAGAACGGCATCGGCTTCCTCCACGTCCCCGCGATGACCGGTGACGAGATCCTCGTCGAGGAGGGCACCTCGATGAAGGTCCTCAACGACGGCGTCGCCGGCTACTACACCGATCCCGTGAAGGCGACCCTGCCGACCTCGGGCAAGGAGGGCAACTTCTCCCTCGCCGCGCACCGGGACGGCCACGGGGCGAAGTTCCACGGCATCCACAAGATCCAGAAGGGCGACCCGATCGTCTTCGAGACGAAGGACAAGTGGTACGTCTACAAGACCTACGCGATCCTTCCCGAGACCTCGAAGTACAACGTCGACGTCCTCGGGAAGATCCCGGAGGAGTCCGGCAAGAAGAAGGCCGGCCACTACATCACGCTGACGACCTGCACGCCGGTGTACACGAGCAAGTACCGCTACATCGTCTGGGGCGAACTGGTCCGCACCGAGAAGGTGGACGAGAACCGCACCCCGCCGGCGGAACTGCGCTGACGTCCCGCGGGGCGACCCGCTGAGACAGGAGCCCCGGCCCTCTTCCGAAGAAGAGGGCCGGGGCTCCTGTCGTGTGCCGTGCGGGACGCCGCCGGCCGGTCGTCCTAGTTGCCGCCGCCGGGGCCGCCGAAGAAGCCACCGCCGCCGTTGTTGCCGCCCTGGTCCACGGTGATCAGGTCGACCTTCGAGCCCTTGTCGACCGGGTTGTCCTTGCCCGGGTTGGAAGCGACCACGCGGGAGTTGGGGTCCTGCGCGGGGCCGACGTTGCCGACCGCGAGCCCGGCCTCCTGGAGCAACCGCTGGGCGTCCCCGAGGGACTTGCCGCTGACGTCGGGAACGTTGACCTTCTCGTTCTGCTTGGCCTTGCCCACGACGATCGTCACCTGGGAGTTCTTGTCCACCTGGGTGTTGGCCGACGGGGTGGTGCGCAGGACCTTGCCGGCCTGGTTCGGGTCGTCGACCTCTTCCTCGGTGCAGTTGCCGACGAGGTCGTTGGCCGTCATCTGCGCCTTGGCGGCGTCACAGCTCTGGTTGGTGACGTCCGGGACCGTCGACTTGGCCTGTTCCTTGGCCACGGTGAGGGTGATGGTGGTGCCCTTCTCCACCTCGGCGCCGAGCCCCGGTTCCTGCTTGAGGACGGTGCCGGGTGCCTGGGCGTCCACCTTCTCCTTGACCTCGACGACGAACTCGTACTTCTCGCCCTCGAGTTCGGCCTTGGCGTCGTCGACGTTGTCGCCGACGACGCTCGGCACCGCCACCTTCGGAGCCCCGGTGGAGACCACCAGGGCGACGGTCGACTCCTTGTCGATCTTGGTGCCTGCCGTCGGGTTCTGCGAGCAGATCTTGCCCTTGGCCTGGTTCTCGCAGGGCTTCTCTTCGAAGCTGAGTTTCAGATCGGCGTTGACGGCGAGCTGCTCGGCGCTCTCCTTCGTCTCACCGATGAAGCTGGGGGCCGAGACGGTGTCGTTGCCCACGCCGCCGCTGCCGCTGATGGCCCAGCGGCCGATCAGGATCGCGCCGATGAGGACCAGGACGCCCGCCACGACCAGCAATATCGTCGAGGTGTTGTTCTTCTTCGGCTGGCGGCGCCGGCCCTGGCGGTCGTCGTAGCCGTAGCCGCCGTCGTCCGGGCTCATGGGCGGCAGCATCGAGGTCGCCGCCCCGGCGCCGGCGTCCTGGCGCAGTGCCGTCGTCGGCTGGTCGTCGGGGTAGCCGCCGTAGCCGACCGCGCCGAGCGCCGCGGTCGCCGCGACGGGCTGCCCGTCGAGGCAGGCCTCGATGTCGGCGCGCATCTCGTCGGCCGACTGGTACCGGTAGTCGGGGTCCTTGACCAGCGCCTTCAGCACGATCGCGTCCATCTCGGGCGTGATCTCGGGGTCGAAGACGCTAGGCGGCTGCGGTTCCTCCCGTACGTGCTGGTAGGCGACCGCGACCGGGGAGTCACCCACGAAGGGCGGGCGGACCGTCAGCAGTTCGTAGAGCAGACAGCCGGTGGAGTACAGGTCGGAACGGGCGTCGACCTGCTCGCCTTTGGCCTGCTCCGGCGAGAGGTACTGCGCGGTGCCGATGACGGCCGCGGTCTGCGTCATCGTCATGCCGGAGTCGCCCATCGCGCGGGCGATGCCGAAGTCCATGACCTTGACCTGGCCGTTGCGCGTCAGCATGACGTTGGCCGGCTTGATGTCGCGGTGGACGATGCCGGCCCGGTGGGAGTACTCCAGCGCCTGGAGGATGCCGATGGTCATCTCCAGCGTCCGCTCGGGCAGCAGCTTGCGGCCGCTGTGCAGGAGCTCGCGGAGCGTGGAGCCGTCGACGTACTCCATGACGATGTACGGGATGGACACCCCGTCGATGTAGTCCTCGCCCGTGTCGTAGACCGCGACGATCGCGGGATGGTTGAGCGAGGCGGCCGACTGGGCCTCCCGGCGGAACCGGGCCTGGAAGGACGGGTCGCGCGCGAGGTCCGCGCGCAGCGTCTTCACCGCCACCTGGCGACCGAGCCTGGTGTCATGCGCGTGGTAAACCTCCGCCATGCCACCACGGCCGAGCACCGGGCCCAGCTCGTACCGGCCGCCTAGGCGACGCGGCTCTTCCATAGCTACCTACCAGCCCTCTCCGTCGGTCCCGACCGGCACGTCCGTGCGGCCGGAGGCTGTGTTCCGGGCCTACCGTACCCGGCTCTTTTTGTGTGACCTGGCCAAGTGCGTCAGCCGATACAGGACCGGTACCGCAACGTGCGCCGATGTGAAGCGGACGTGACCGGGGTCACTGCTTGCCCTTGATGACCGCCTCCATCACGCTCTTGGCGATCGGGGCCGCGAGACCACCGCCGGAGATGTCACCGCGCACCGCGTCGTCGTCCTCGATGACGACCGCCACGGCCACGGGCGAACTGCCGTCGCTGTTCTTGGCGTAGGAGATGAACCAGGCGTAGGGGTTCTTGCTGTTGTTCTCACCGTGCTGGGCCGTACCGGTCTTGCCGCCGACCGTGACACCGGTGATCTGCGCGTTGCGGCCGGTGCCGTCGTTGACGACCGTCTCCATCATCGACTGGAGGATCTGGGCGTTCTTCGCCGACATCGGCTCGCTCAGCTTCTCGGGGTCCGTCTTCTCGACGGTGTCCAGGCTGGGGGCCTGCAGCTCGTCGACCATGTACGGCTTCATCAGGGTGCCGTTGTTGGCGATGGCGGCGGAGACCATGGCCATCTGCAGCGGGGTCGCCGCGGTGTTGAACTGGCCGATGGAGGAGAGCGCCACCTGCGAGGGCTCCATGTCCTCGGAGAACACCGAGGCGCTGGAGCGGACCGGGGTGAACTGCTCCTCGGTGAACCCGAACTTCTTCGCCGTCTCCAGCATCTTGTCGTTGCCGAGGTCGGCGCCGGCCTTGCCGAAGACGGTGTTGCAGGACACCCGCAGCGCCTCGCGCAGGGTGGCGTCCTTGCAGGGCAGGTCGCCGTCGTTCTTCAGCTCGGTCCTGGTGCCGGTCATGACCCACGGCAGCGGGGTGTCGGTCTTCTGGTCCGCGTCCTCGACCAGCCCGTGCTCCAGCGCGGCGGCCGCGGTGACGACCTTGAAGGTCGATCCGGGCGGGTAGACCTCGCGCAGCGCCCGGTTGAGCATCGGGTCGGCCGGGTTGTTCTTCTTCTGCAGCTTGTCCCACGCCTTGGCGTCCGTCTTGAGGCTGTTGCCGGCGATCGTGGACGGGTCGTACGAGGGGAAGGAGGCCAGGGCGAGGATCTTGCCGGTGGACGGCTCCAGTGCGACGACGGAGCCCTTGCCGCCCTGCTTCTTCAGGCCCTCGTAAGCGGCCTTCTGGGCGGCGCCGTTGAGGGTGGTGACGACGTTGCCGCCCTCCTTCTTCTTGCCCGTCAGCATGTCGAGCGTGTTGCGGAAGAAGAGACGGTCGTCGTTGCCGGTGAGGATGCCGTCCTCGATGGCCTCCAGCTGGTTGGCGCCGAAGGCCTGGGAGACGTAACCGGTGACCGGCGCCCACATGGCGCCGTCCTTGTAGGTGCGCTTGTAGGCGAAGTCGCCGTCGGTGGCCTTGTGCCCGGTGATGGGTTCGCCGTCGACGATGATGTCGCCGCGGGGCGAGGCGTACCGCTCGATCGCCACACGGCGGTTCTTCTCGTCGGTCCTCAGCTTGTCGGCCTGGGCGTACTGGATCCAGTTGTTGCGGACGAGCAGGGCGAGCATGAGCAGGCCGCAGAAGATCGCGACCCGGCGCAGGGGCTTGTTCACGGGCGGACCACCTGGGTCATCTCGGCGTCGGGGTTGGCGGCGGGGGCGGGCGCCGGACGGCGGGCGGTGTCACTGATCCTGAGCAGGATGCCGATCAGCGCCCAGTTGGCGATGACGGACGAACCGCCGTACGCCAGGAAGGGCATCGTCATACCGGTCAGCGGGATGAGACCCATGACGCCGCCGGCGACGACGAAGACCTGGAGCGCGAAGGCGCCGGACAGGCCGATGGCGAGCAGCTTGCCGAACGGGTCACGGGCGGCGAGGGCGGTGCGCACGCCGCGCTCCACGATCAGCGCGTACAGCAGGATCAGCGCCATGACGCCGGCCAGGCCGATCTCCTCGCCGAAGGTGGCGAGGATGAAGTCGGAGTTGGCGGCGAAGCCGATGAGGTCGGAGTTGCCCTGGCCCCAGCCGGTGCCGAGGGTGCCGCCGGACCCGAAGGCCCACAGGGCCTGCATGGCCTGTTCGGAGTGGACGATGCCGTCACTGACCCCGGCCCGGCTGAGCTCGAACTCGCGCATCGGGTCGAGCCAGGCCTGCACACGCGTCTGGATGTGCGGCTCGAAGCTCGCCACGCCGACGGCGCCGACCGCCGACATCAGCAGACCGAAGACGATCCAGCTGGTCCGCTCGGTGGCGACGTACAGCATGATCACGAACATGCCGAAGAACAGCAGCGAGGTGCCGAGGTCGGTCTCGAAGACCAGGATCAGGATGGAGATGATCCAGACGACGATGATCGGGCCGAGGTCACGGCCACGGGGCAGGTAGAGCCCCATGAAGCGGCGGCTGGCGAGGGCCAGGGCGTCGCGTTTGACCATGAGGTAGCCGGCGAAGAACACCGCGAGGACGATCTTGGCGAACTCGCCCGGCTGGAGGGTGCCCAGACCCGGGATCTTGATCCAGATCCTGGCGCCGAAGACGTTGTGGCCGAGTCCCGGCACCAGCGGCAGGAGCAGCAGCACCAGTGCGCCGGCCATCGAGATGTAGGTGTAGCGCTGCAGGACGCGGTGGTCCTTGAGGAAGAACACGACGGCCACGAACAGGGCGACGCCGAGCGCGGAGTACATCAGCTGGCGCGGTGCCGCCTCGACGAACGTCCGGCTCGCCTGGAGGCGCTCCGAGTGGTCCAGGCGCCAGATGGCGACCAGGCCGATGCCGTTCAGCAGCGTCGCGATCGGCAGCAGCAGGGGGTCCGCGTACGGGGCGAACTTCCTGACGGCGAGGTGGCCGACGCCCGCCATCAGGCCGAGGCCCAGGCCGTAGCTCAGCAGCCCGGCCGGCACCTCGTCGTTGAGGGCGAGCCCCACGTTGGCGTAGGCGAAGACCGGGATGACGACGGCGAAGACCAGCAGGGCCAGCTCGGTGTTGCGGCGGCTGGGTGCGCCGATCGCGCCGATCGTGGACGTGTGCTGCGTCGACGGGTTCGTAGTACTGCTCATCGTGTGACAGGGCCTCTCACGGCTTGCCTACTGCTTACCGCACAGCGAGACGACCTTCTGCTCTTCCTCCGAGAGGCTGGGGCCGGGGCTGGAAGTGGGTGCGGTCGTGGACGGGGGCGTGGACTGCTCCGGGGCCTGTGCCGATCCCGTGGGGGTCGGCGTCGGCGAAGCCTTGGACGTGAAGGAGACGGGCGTGGTTCCCGTGGTGCCTCCGGCCTCGCCCTCGCCGGTCTTCGCGCTCTTCTCGCTCTCGGCGGCGCGCCGCTCGGCCTGCTTCTGGCACGCGGAGGCCTGGACCGAGAGTTCCTCGATCTTCTTCCGCGCGCCGTACAGGTCGCCTTCGGCGATGGTCGCCTCGACCAGCTTCCGCTGGTAGGGCGGCAGGTACTTGAGTTCGATCTCGGGGTGGTCCTTCTCGACCTTCGAGAGCGAGACCCAGGCCAGGTCCTGGCTGATGCCCCGGTAGAGGGCGACGTGCTCGCCCTTGGTGCCGACGTAGTACTGCGTCTGGGTCCAGCGCCAGCCGCCGTACAGACCGCCGCCGAGGACGGCCAGCGCGAGCAGGCCGTACACGGACCTCTTGAGCCACCTGCGGTTCTTGGCGGGCTTGACGAAGTCGCCCTCGTCGTAGCCGAAGCCGTCGGTGGGGATGAAGCCGGTGACGTCGCCGCTGCCGGGCGGGCCGAACTCGCCGCCGCCCTGGGAACGCCGGCGGCCGAGTCCGGAGGCGCGGCCGGCGGGCGTCTGCATGATGCCGTTGTCGTGGAGCTGGTTCTGGTTCTCGGCGACCGCGCCGACCACGACCGGCGTGTCGGACAGCTGCCCGGCGAGGGTGTCACCGGTGTCGAGGTCCAGGACGTCGGCGACGATCACGGTGATGTTGTCGGGGCCGCCGCCGCGCAGCGCCAGCTCGATCAGGTTCTGGACGGTGTCCTCGGGGCCCTGGTAGCCGGCGAGGGTGTCCTCGAGGGTCTGGTGGGAGACCACACCGGACAGGCCGTCGGAGCAGATCAGGTACCGGTCGCCGGCCCGCACCTCGCGGATGGACAGGTCGGGTTCGACGTGTTCGCCGCTGCCGAGGGCCCGCATGAGCAGGGACCGCTGCGGGTGGGTGGTGGCCTCCTCCTCGGTGATGCGGCCCTCGTCGACCAGACGCTGCACCCAGGTGTGGTCCTGGGTGATCTGGGTGAGGACGCCGTCGCGCAGGAGGTAGGCGCGGGAGTCGCCGACGTGCACCATGCCGAGGCGCTGACCGGTCCACAGCAGGGCGGTCAGGGTGGTGCCCATGCCTTCGAGCTGGGGGTCCTCCTCGACCATCATGCGCAGCTGGTCGTTGGCCCGCTGGACGGCGGTGCCGAGGGAGGTCAGCAGGTCGGACCCGGGGACGTCGTCGTCGAGCGCGACGATGGTGGAGATCGCCTCGGAGGAGGCGACCTCGCCGGCCGCGGCGCCGCCCATGCCGTCGGCGATGGCGAGCAGGCGGGGACCGGCGTAACCGGAGTCCTCGTTGCCCTCCCGGATCATGCCCTTGTGCGATCCGGCGGCGAAGCGCAGGGACAGACTCATGCGCACCTCGCCCGTCGGCTCCGGGTACAGCCGGTCGTGTCGAGCCACACTGCCCACCCTCCGGTCGGGAGCGCGCCGGGACCCTGGGTGGGGACCCCCGCTGCGTGCTCGCTCCGCTCGCGCTCATTCATTGGTGTAGCACTACTTCCGCAGCTCGATGACGGTCTTGCCGATGCGGATCGGTGCGCCCAGCGAGATCGGCGTGGGAGTCGTCAGCCGGGTCCGGTCCAGGTAGGTGCCGTTGGTGGAGCCCAGGTCCTCGACGATCCACTGGCCGTCGCGGTCCGGGTAGATCCTGGCATGGCGGCTGGAGGCGTAGTCGTCGTCCAGCACGATCGTGCTGTCGTGCGCCCGGCCCAGGCTGATGGTCTGGCCCTGGAGGGCCACGGTGGTACCGGTGAGGGTGCCCTCGGTCACGACCAGCTTGGTGGGGGTGTTGCGGCCGCGGCGTCCGCCGCCGGACTGCTGGCGCTGCTGCGGCGGGGCCTGACGGGAGGCCTGCTGGGTCCGGCCCGCGTCCCGCCGGGTGCCGCGCTGCGTGACGCGGGTCCCGAACAGGTCGCTCCGGATGACCTGCACGGCCACGATCACGAACAGCCACAGTACGGCCAGGAACCCCAGCCGCATGACCGTGAGGGTCAGCTCTGACATTGCCCCCGCTTCACCCTTCGGCTTGCCTATAGATAACGGTGGTGCTGCCCACGACGATCCGCGAGCCGTCGCGGAGCGTAGCGCGGGTGGTGTGCTGTCCGTCCACCACGATGCCGTTGGTGGATCCCAGATCCTGGATCGTCGAGGGCGTTCCGGTCCGGATCTCGCAGTGCCGGCGGGACACGCCGGGGTCGTCGATCCGTACGTCGGCCTCGGTGGAGCGGCCCATCACGAGGGTGGCGCGGGAGATCTGGTGGCGGGTGCCGTTGATCTCGATCCAGTAGCGGGTGCGTCCGCCGGGCGCGGGTGCGGCGGGGGGCCGCTGGCCGCCCGCGGGCTGCGGGTAGCCGTAACCGCCGGGCCTGCCGCCGGGGGGCGGCGCGGCCGGCATGGGCGGGGCGCCCCCGGGGGTGGCCGGAGGGTAGCCGTAGCCACCGGGGCGGCCGGCCGGCGGGGCACCGGGGCCCGCGGCCGCGGGACCGCCTGCTCCGGGGGCCTGGCTGGCGGAGGAGGCGAGCGTACGGCTGCGCACCCGGTACAGGCCGGTGTCGAGGTCGTCCGCCTTCTCCAGATGGACCTTGATGGGGCCCATGAAGGTGTAGCGCTGCTGCTTGGCGTAGTCGCGCACCATGCCGGCGAGTTCGTCGCCGAGCTGGCCGGAGTACGGGCTGAGGCGCTCGAAGTCCGGGGTGCTCAGCTCGACGATGAAGTCGTTGGGCACGACGGTGCGGTCGCGGTTCCAGATGGTGGCGTTGTTGTCGCACTCCCGCTGGAGCGCTCCCGCGATCTCCACGGGCTGCACCTCGGACTTGAACACCTTGGCGAAGGTGCCGTTGACCAGACCTTCGAGACGCTGCTCGAACTTCTTCAGGACTCCCATGGGGCACCTCCTCCGTCGCTGCCGTCCTGTGTACTGCCCCGCGCACTCTTTCGTGCACTGCTTACCTGGTACTGCTTACTGATCGTATCCACGCGCCACTCGATCGGCTGGTTCCCCCTGCCCGCCCGGGCGACGGGTGTCGACGCCTGACGAAGTTCCCTCCGGAGCTCCCTTTCGAACTCCTTCGGCCGTGCGCGTGCGCGTAGTTCTGCCATGGATCGTAGAGGGGGCCGCAGACCAGTGTCCCGCACCTGACTGTGGACTCCGCCCTGCTCCTGGGGAGACGGGGGCCACCGGTACGAGGTTGATACGTGAAGCGGTCGCCGTCGTTGCACGACGCCGGCCCCTGCGGCGCGGGCGGGACGGCCCGTGCGCGGGCGGTCACGGGAGGTCGTGGGCGGCCGGGCCGGGGGCGGGGAAAGGGATGTGAATCCACCCCGATCAGCGTGCTAATGTTCTGGGTGTCGGAAGGCGCAAGGCCCCCAGGGGCAGGGCTCGAAGACACACCCAATGCGCGGGTGGCGGAATAGGCAGACGCGCTGGATTCAGGTTCCAGTGCCCGCAAGGGCGTGGGGGTTCAACTCCCCCCTCGCGCACAACGAGGTTCGTGGAAACGGGTCCCTCCAGGTGACGGAAGTCACCGGAGGGGCCCGTTTCTCGTTTCCTTGATCGTTGTGAGGCATCGCACACGGTCCGGCCAGGCGCGGGGCGGGTTCCGGCGCGTGAGCTATCTCACGGCTTCCTCCTCTGGGTGACGACGCGCCACGGCCGGTCGGGCGTGGCCGGGGCTACTCACGGACGGACGCCGGCCGCAGGGCCGGGCGGCGCAGGGTGAGCAGCGTCCGGATGACGGCGGCGACCGTGGCGAGGGTGGCGCAGGCCGCCTGACCATGGCGAGGGCCCGCCAGGGCAGGGCGAGCGGGGCGGTGGCCGACTGCGGGGTCAGGGCCGCCCACAGAACGGCCGGCTGGACTGCCGCGACGGCCGTCCCCCGGGACGGCGCCGACGGCGACCGCCGTCAAAGCCGGACCTGCCGACGGGACGCACCGGAGGGTCCTGGCGGTGCTGGCGTTCCTGCGGGCCTGACGCTCCCGGGGCCGCGCGGGCGAGCGCACAAACCGACGGGACGGTTTCCGGCCGGGGCCCCTACCGGCCGTCCGCCAGGTACGACCGGTACCAGGGCGCCGCGCGGGCGAAGGCGGCCGCGAAGCCCTCGCCGGGAGCGAGGTCCAGCTCCTTCCACAAGCCGTCGTCCGCGAACCAGTGGTCCACGGTCAGCATGTCGAGGTGGTGCAGCGCCCGGGGCGAGCCGGCCGCCCGCGCACGGGCGGTGGCCACGTCCACCGGGGCACCGTCGCCGGGCCCCCCGACCTGCGCGCGGACCGCCGCGAGCAGGTCGGCAACGGGTACGGGGTCCGGGTGGCCGACGTAACGGGCCCCGGGGCCGACGTGCGGGGACAGTGCGGCGGCGGCGACCGCCCGGCCCAGGGTGCCGACGTCGGTCATCGAGTGGACCGCCGTACAGCCGGTGATCGTCGCGGAGAGCGTCCGCAGCAGGCTTACCAGTCCGGGGACCACCCAGCGGTCGCCCTCGCCGTGCACCAGGTGCGGGCGCAGCACCAGGCCGCCCGCGTCGAGAACGTGCCGCTCCGCCGCCGCGCGGGTGCGGCTGGTGGCGGAGACGGGCGCGATCGGGGCCTGGCCGGGCCGCACGCCGTGGAAGGGGCCCCGGCCGTGGACGGCGGCGGTGCTCACGTACACGATCCGGCCGACGCCGGCCCGGACGGCGTCCTCCACCAGGGCCTCCGTGCCGAGGTCGTTGACCGCCGCGGCGGACTCCGGGTCGCCTCCCACGCGGGAGGCGCAGTGGACGAGGACGTCGACGCCGGCGCACACGCCGCGCAGGGTGCGGGGATCGGCCAGGTCGCCGGGCACGGTCCGGGCGTCCGTAGGCCCGCCCCCTGGACGGCGGGAGAGGGACCGCACGCGGACACCGGGGCGTTCGCGGGCCGCCGCGGCGACCCTGCTGCCGATGAAGCCCGTCGCACCGGTGATCAGGAGGTCCGTGGTCACGGCAGTGACCGCACCGGGGCGGTGGGGGCGCAGGTGAGGGTGGCGTCGAAGACGGGCTCGTCGTCCTGCCGTCCCGACACCCGTACCGTCACCTCGTCCTCGCCCTTGTCGAGCACCTCGGTGTCGATCAGGCAGGGACCGTCCAGTTCGGCGTAGCGGCTGAAGAGGACGGAGAAGCCCGACAGCAGGAAGGGCAGCCGGCCGGAGGCGGCGGCCGCCGCCTGGCGGGCGGCCTCGAACAGGACCATGCCGGGCACGTGGTCGTTGGGGCGGGGGAAGAGCACGGGGTGCCGCGTGTCGACGCGCAGCAGCCAGCGGCCGGGCCGGTCGGACGGGGCGAGAACGACGTCCTGCGCGCGGTGGCGGCCCACGCGCCGGGGCTCGACCGGAGCGGGCAGCGGTATTCGGGTACTGTCCGCGACAGTCGGACGGGACGCGCGCAGCCGGCGGTAGACGGCCGGGGAGACGCAGCCCGTGCTGCCGGTGCCGCGGGCGACGAGCAGCCCCGCGCGGCGGAAGTCCATGGTGGTGCGCATGCCGTTCAGGCCGCGGCCCCGGCGGCGCACCTCGGAACAGACGACGTCGACGGTGACGGGTTCGGCGGCGTCGGCGAGCAGTAACGCGGCGGGGTCGGTGGAGACCTCCAGGTCGTGCATGACGAAGTGGGTGTCCGCGGGGGCGCCGAACTCCGCGTGGGCCAGGGCCATCGACGTCTGACGCAACGTTTCACCGACGATCATCGGATCCTGGTGGCGGCCGTCGAGGGGACCGAAGAAGCTGTGACCGGCGGGCCAGTGCGCGGTGACACGGAAGCGGTCGTCCGCGAGCCGGACCCAGGAGACCGGGAACACGTCCTCGGCGCGGGGACGGTGGGCGAGTGCCGGTGTGACGAGGGTGCGGGCGGGGGCCGGACCGGCGGCGTTTGCGGGCGAGGCCCGCTGTCCGGTCTGATCCTCCCTGGGCGCGCTCGAGGAATCCGGCTGCGGCATGGGAACCCCCGGGATCGGCAGTCTGGCTCCGGTCGATTCGCACTAAGATACGGACGAGACGGTTTTTTTCCAAGGGTGATCCACATCGCCGGATTCGAGCCCGTGCGCCCCACACCGTGCGACCGATGGCACGGTGGTGCCGCGCCGGCCCCGCGGCGGCTGCACGGTGCGACCCACGAGATCCACGAGATCCACGCAGATCAGGAGGCACCCGATGGCCCGACAGGAGCGCGCGATCCGCACCCGGCGGACCATTCTGGAGGCGGCGGCCGCCGTCTTCGACGAGCGCGGCTACACCTCGGCGACCATCGGGGAGATCCTGGAGCGGGCCGGGGTCACCAAGGGCGCGCTGTACTTCCACTTCGGGTCCAAGGAGGAGCTGGCGCTCGGCGTGTTCGAGGAGCAGCTGGCGATCTCCCTGCCGCCCCAGTCGAGCAAGCTGCAGGAACTGGTCGACTCCGGCCTGGTGCTGGCCACGCGGCTGCGGACCGAGCCGCTGGTGCGGGCGAGCGTCGGACTGGCCCTGGACCAGGGCGCGCTGGGGCTGGACCGCACCCCGGCGTTCGGCATGTGGATCGACCAGACCGAGCGGACCCTGGCCGAGGCGAAGACGGGCGGCGAACTGCTGCCGCACGTGGACCCGACGGAGACGGCGGAACTGCTCGTCGCGAGCTTCTCGGGCGTGCAGCTGCTGTCGCAGGTGCGCTGCCAGCGGCAGGACCTGGAACACCGGGCCGTCGTGCTGTTCCACCACCTGCTGCCGGGCATCGCCGTCCCGGCGGTGCTGGCCCGGCTGGACATCTCGCAAGACCGCGCCGCACGGCTGCTCGCCGAGGGACGGTCGCTGCCGGCCGCGGGGGACGTGGCGGAGGCGGGTTAGGCGCGGGCGCGGTCCGGGAGTCGTCCACAGGGCCTGACGCTTTTCGGCCACCGGTTGTACGGTCGGCACGATCGATGTCGACGCGTGTGCGCAGCACACATGTGTACGGGGGAGGCGGTTGCCGTGACCGAGCTCGCTGCCGGGGCGGACGGGACCGAGGGCGTGGGTGTGGGCGGGGGCGGGGCCGCGGATCCGGGCCGGCGGCTGCCGCGGGTGCCCGGGTTCGCCGAGTGGCCGGCCGCGGGCTCGCCCAAGCGGGAGGGCAAGGCCCTGCGTGCGCAGGTTCCGCGCACCGCGCACTCCGCCCTCGACCTCGACGCCTCCCGCCCCGACGCGGTGAGCGCCGTCGAGGAGTCCAGCCGCGGCAGACTGCCCGAGCTGGCCCCGCTCCGGGTGGGCAGGATGGCGGCGACACCGTTCGCCTTCCTGCGCGGATCGGCGGGCCTCATGGGATACGACCTGGCCCGCACCCCCGTGACCGGGATCGGCGCCCAGATCTGCGGTGACGCCCACGCGGCGAACTTCGGCCTCTACGGGGACGCGCGCGGCCGCCTGGTCATCGACCTGAACGACTTCGACGAGACCGTGTACGGCCCCTGGGAATGGGACCTCAAGCGGCTCGCCACCTCACTCGTGCTCGCCGGGCGGGAGGCCGGCGCGGACGAGGACACCTGCCGCGCGGCCGCCCACGACGCCGCGGGCGCCTACCGGCGCACCATGCGGCTGCTGTCCGGGCTGTCGGCGCTGGACGCCTGGAACGCCATCGCGGACGAGGAACTCGTCTCCCACGCCGACGCCCACGACCTCCTCGGCACCCTGGAGCGGGTCTCCGAGAAGGCCCGCGCGAACACCAGCGGCCGCTTCGCCGCCAAGTCCACCGAGGAGGGCACGGACGGCGGGCGCCGCTTCGTCGACGCGCCGCCGGTGCTGCGCCGGATCCCGGACGCCGAGGCCGCCGAGGTGGCCGCCTCCCTGGGGGAGTACCTCGGCACGCTCCCGCCGGACCGCCACCCGCTGCTCGCCCGGCACGCCGTGCACGACGTGGCGTTCCGCGTCGTCGGCACCGGCAGCGTGGGAACCCGCTCCTACGTCGTGCTGCTCCTCGACCACCGGGGCGAGCCGCTGGTCCTCCAGGTGAAGGAGGCACGCCCCTCGGCGCTCGTCCCGCACCTGCCGACGGCCGGCTTCGAGGCGCCCGGGGCCGGGCACGAGGGCCGGCGCGTGGTCGACGGCCAGAAGCGGATGCAGGTGATCAGCGACAACCTGCTGGGCTGGACGACGGTCGACGGCCGTCCGTACCAGGTGCGCCAGTTCCGCAACCGCAAGGGCAGCGTCGACCCGGCCGCCCTGGCCGCCGACCAGGTCGACGACTACGCCCGGATGACCGGCGCCCTGCTGGCCCGCGCCCACTCCCACAGCGCCGACCCCCGGCTGATCGCCGGCTACTGCGGCAAGAACGACGAACTGGACGAGGCGGTGGCCGCCTTCGCCGTCGCCTACGCCGACCTCACGGAGGCGGACCACACCGACCTGGTCACGGCGGTGCGGTCGGGTCGGATCGCCGCGGAGGCGGGGGTGTGAGCGGCGCCGGCCCGGCCACGGGGCATACGCCGCCGGAGCGGGGAGTGTCACCCCTGGCCGGTGGCCTACGCTGTCCGGGTGACGACCTCGGAAGGTGAGCAGGCCGGCGGCGCCGGCGCGGAGCGGACGCCCGGCGGCGAGGGGGCAGCGCGGCCCGAGGACCGGCTGGAACAGGCCGTCCGGGCGGCCGAGCAGGCCCTGATCGAGTTCGAGATCGCGGTGGAGACCTTCCGCGTCGAGGTCGAGAACTTCTCCCGGCTGCACGAACAGAAGCTCGGCCCCGTCTACGCCCGCCTCGAGGAGCTGGACGCCCGGATTCTGGAGGCGAAGGCGGCCCGCAGCGACGACCCCGAGGACCGGCGCCGGGCCGACGAGGCACGCGCCCGGCTCCTGCCGATCCCCGGCGTCGAAGAGCTGATGAACGGCTGGATGGACGGCGACGGCCTGTTCCCCGAGGCCACCGCCATGCTCACGGATCAGCCGGTGCGGCCCCCGCAGCGGGTGCGGCCCAGCGACGAGGCCCGCAGGCTCTACCGGGAGCTCGCCCGCAAGGCCCACCCGGACCTGGCGCAGGAGGACAAGGAGCGCGCCCGCCGCGAGGAGTTCATCACCCGCGTCAACGCCGCCTACGCCCGCGGCAGCGAGGCGGAACTGCGCGAACTCGCCGAGGAGTGGGCCAGGGGACCGGAGCTGAAGCGCCTCCCCAGCGCCGGTGAGGAGCTGTACGCCCGCCTCGAATGGCTGTCCCGGCGCAAGGAACTGCTCACCCTGGTCGCCAGGGAACTCGAGGAGAGCGCCATCGGCTCGATGCTGCGCCTCGCCCCCGAGGACCCCGACCAGCTGCTCGAGGACATCGCCGGCCAACTGCGCGCCCAGGTCGCCGAACGCGAGGCCGAGCTGGCGGCCCTGCTGGCCTGAACCCGGCCCCGCCCGGTCGGGTAGCGTCGTGGGTATGAGTTTTGGAGCTGGTGTGCCCACGGTCCAGGTCGCGGACCTCAAGGACGGCGACTTCCTGCTGGACGTCCGGGAGGACGACGAGTGGAAGGCCGGTCACGCAGAAGGGGCGCTGCACATCCCCATCAGCGAGTTCGTGGCCCGCTACGGCGAGCTGACCGAGGCCGCCCCGCAGGACGGCCGGGTCCATGTGATCTGCCGCTCCGGCGGGCGGTCGGCGCAGGTCACCATGTACCTGGCCCAGCAGGGCATCGACGCCGTGAACGTGCACGGCGGCATGCAGGTGTGGGAGTCCGCCGGCCGCCCCGTCGTCATGGACGACGGGGCTCCGGGGCACGTCCTGTAGCGGGGCTCCCTTACCGGTCGAAGTCCAGCTCCACCGTCTCCGTCACCGGGCGGGACTGGCAGGCCAGGACGTAACCGGCTTCCGTCTCCTCCGACTCCAGGGCGTAGTTGCGCTCCATCCGCACCTCGCCGGCGACGAGGAACGCGCGGCAGGTGCCGCACACCCCGCCCTTGCAGGCGTAGGGCGCGTCGGACCGGTTGCGCAGCACCGTGTCCAGCAGGGACTCCCCGGCCCGTACGGGCCAGGTGCCGCCGCGTCCGTCGAGCCGGGCGGTGACCGTGCTGTGCGCGGGGGCGGGCGCGGTGGTGACGGACGCCGTACCGGCGTCGACGTGGAAGATCTCCTGGTGGATGCGGGACCGGGCGACGCCCAGGCCGCGCAGCGCCCGCTCGGCGCCTTCGACCAGCCCGTAGGGCCCGCACAGGAACCAGCCGTCCACCTGCTCGACGGGCAGCAGCGCCGGCAGCAGCCCGGCCAGCCGCTCCTGGTCCAGCCGCCCGGAGGGCAGTCCCGCCTGCTGTTCCTCGCGGGAGAGCACCGTCACCAGCTGGAAGCGCTCGGGGTAGCGGTCCTTCAGGTCGGCGACCTCCTCCAGGAACATCGTGGAGGCGGCCGTCCGGTCGCTGCGGATCAGGCAGAACCTGGCCTCCGGCTCGCGGGCGAGGAGCGTCGAGACGATCGACAGCACCGGCGTGATGCCGCTGCCGCCCACGACGGCCGCGTACCGGCCGGGGGCGGGAGGGAGCGTGAAGCGGCCGGCCGGGGTCATCACCTCCAGCTCGTCACCGAGGTCGATCTCCTTGAGCGCGTACGTGGAGAAGGCGCCGCCCTCGACCAGCCGCACACCGACCCGCAGCGTGCTCGGGGCCTCGCCGTCGGGGGCGGGGGAGCAGATGGAGTACGTGCGGCGTATCTCCTCGCCGTCGGCGCTGCGTCTGAGGGCCAGGTGCTGACCGGGCGCGTACCGGTACTCCTCGCGCAGGTGCGGGGGGACGGTGAGGGTGAGGGCGACGGAGTCGTCGGTGAGCCGGTCGACCGCGGCCACCCGGAGCCGGTGGAAGCGGGCCATCACAACTCCTTGAAGTGGTCGAACGGTTCACGGCAGGCCAGGCAGCGGCGCAGCGCCTTGCAGGCGGTGGACGAGAAACGGCTGAGCAGTTCGGTCTCGGCGGACCCGCAGTGCGGGCAGGGGACGGGGCCGAGGCCGTCCGCCGGTGCGTCCGACCGGGTGCGGGTGGCTCCGAGCGTCACCGGGACCGGCCCGGTGGGGGCGGCAGCCCCGGTGCGCGGCGGGGCGATGCCGAACTCCCGCAGCTTGCGCCGCCCTTCGTCCGTGATGTCGTCGGTCGACCAGGCCGGCGCGAGCACCGTGCGCACGGTGACCTCCCGCACCCCGTGCCCGCGCAGGACGCGCTCGATGTCGAGGCTCATCACCTCGACGGCCGGGCAGCCGGTGTAGGTCGGGGTCAGCTCGACCTCGACGCTGTCCGGGCCGTGTGCGTGCACCGCGCGGACCACGCCCAGTTCACGCAGGGTCAGTACCGGCAGTTCGGGGTCGGGCACCGAACCGGCGAGCTCCAGGAGTTCCGCCTCCAGCGGCGTGGCGGTCACCATGCCGCCCCCGGGTGGCTGCGGTGCAGGTGCTGCATCTCGGCGAGCATCCGGCCGAACGGCTCGGTGTGCAGGCCCTGCCGGCCCGCGCCGGCCGCCCACGCTCCCGTGCGCGGGCCGTCGGGCACCGTGAGCGTGGCCCGGCGCAGCACCTCGCCGGTCCACTCCAGCCAGGCCGCCTCCCGGTGGGACGGGTCGGCTTCGACGCCCTCGACCGGCTGGAACATCTCGCCCGTGTAGCGCCACAGCGCGTCCACGGCCCGCTGCATCCGCGCGTGGCTCTCGTCCGTGCCGTCGCCGAGGCGCAGCGTCCACTGCTCGGCGTGGTCGCGGTGGTAGGCGGTCTCCTTGACGGCCTTCGCGGCCAGCGGGGCGAACGGGCTGTCGCCGGAGGCCAGTTCGCCGTAGAGGAGGTACTGGTGGGCGGAGAAGAAGAGCTGGCGGGCGATGGTGTGGGCGAAGTCGCCGTTCGGCTGTTCGACCAGCTGGAGGTTGCGGAAGGCGCGCTCCTCGCGGAGGAACGCCAGCTCGTCCTCGTCGCCGGCCATCGACAGCAGCACCCGGGCCTGTCCGAGCAGGTCCAGCGCGATGTTGGCGAGGGCGACCTCCTCCTCGAGGACGGGGGCGTGGCCGGCCCACTCGCCCAGGCGGTGGGAGAGCACCAGGGCGTCGTCGCCGAGGGCGAGCGCGGCGGCCGTGGCCGCGGCGGTGCCGGCGGCGGATGTCGTCGTCACAGGTGCTGCACCCCCTCGGGGATCTCGTAGAACGTGGGGTGCCGGTAGGGCTTGTCGGCGGCCGGTTCGAAGAACGGGTCCTTCTCGTCGGGCGAGGAGGCGGTGATCGCGGACGACGGGACGACCCAGAGGGAGACGCCCTCGCCGCGCCGGGTGTACAGGTCGCGGGCGTTGCGCAGGGCGAGCTCCGCGTCCGGGGCGTGCAGGCTGCCGGCGTGGGTGTGGGACAGTCCCCGGCGCGAGCGCACGAAGACCTCCCACAGGGGCCAGTCGGTGTGGGTCATGCTCGCGTAGCTCCTGTCTCGCCGTTGCTGTGCCTGGCCGCGTGGGCCGCCGCCGCCTCCCTGACCCAGGCGCCTTCCTCGTGGGCTCGCCTGCGCCGGGTGAGCCGCTCCTCGTTGCACGGTCCGTTGCCCTTGAGGACGGCCCGGAACTCCGCCCAGTCGATGGCGCCGAAGTCGTGGTGCCCGCGCTCCTCGTTCCACTTGAGGTCCGGGTCGGGGAGGGTGAGGCCGAGGGACGCGGCCTGGGGGACGCAGATGTCGACGAAGCGCTGGCGCAGTTCGTCGTTGGAGTGCCGCTTGATCTTCCAGGCCATGGACTGCGCGGAGTGCTGGGACTCGTCGTCGGGCGGGCCGAACATCATCAGCGACGGCCACCACCAGCGGTCCACCGCGTCCTGGGCCATCGCGTGCTGCTGCGGGGTGCCCTTGCTGAGGGCCAGCAACAGCTCGTAGCCCTGGCGCTGGTGGAAGGACTCCTCCTTGCAGATGCGGACCATCGCCCGCGCGTACGGCCCGTAGGAGCAGCGGCACAGGGGGACCTGGTTGGTGATCGCGGCGCCGTCCACGAGCCAGCCGATGGCACCGACGTCCGCCCAGGTCAGCGTCGGGTAGTTGAAGATCGAGGAGTACTTCTGGCGGCCGGAGTGCAGCTTGTCGAGCAGCTCCTCGCGGCTGGTGCCGAGCGTCTCGGCGGCGCTGTAGAGGTACAGGCCGTGCCCCGCCTCGTCCTGCACCTTGGCCATCAGGATCGCCTTGCGGCGCAGGGAGGGCGCGCGCGTGATCCAGTTGGCCTCGGGCTGCATGCCGATGATCTCGGAGTGCGCGTGCTGGGCGATCTGCCGGACCAGCGTCGCGCGGTAGGCGTCCGGCATCCAGTCGCGCGGCTCGATCCGCTCGTCGGCGGCGACGGCCGCGTCGAAGGCGTGCTCGTGTCCGGCGGTGTCGTCCGCGCCGGCCGTCACGCCGTACGCCCGGCTGCCCGCCGTATCGCGGGCGGCTGCTGTCGCCATGAGGTCCCCCTCGACCTGGATGCTTCCCGGAGCACGCTCCCGACCAATCGTTCGGTTCGTGCGATTCCATGGTGGGACGGGCGCCGCGAGGTGTCAACCGCTGTGGATAACCTGCGGGTGCCGCTCGGGGACGACAGGGCCCGGGCGCCGTGTGGCGGCGGCCACGCGACGGGGGGACCAGGGGGACTGTGCCCGGGGGTCCCGCGCTGAGTACCGTTCCGTGCGACGCGGCGGAGCGACGGCGCGGGCGGGCGGCGGGGGACCGGCCCCGCGGCCGCGGTGGAAGCAGTGACGGACCGGGATCGGTGGATCGGGGCGGAATGAACGCGTACGACAAGGGCTCGGACGCCCGCCGCGGGCCCGCGGGGGAGGGCGCCGGCCGGGACCCGCGCCCCGCCGTGCCCGCGACCCCGGCGCACCGGCCCGCCCCCGACGCCCCGCCCCCGGCTTCCGACACCCCTGCGTCCGCCCCCGACGACGAGCCGGACGGACCACCCGCGCCGCACTCCCCCGGCACGGTCCCCGGCCCCGGCCCCGGCCCTGACCCGGCTGCCGACCCGGAGACCGGTCCCGACCCGGAGACGGGTCCCGACCCCGAGACCGACCCTGACCCCAAGACCGACCCCGACCCCGAGACGGGCCCCGGCCCCGTGACCGCCCCGCCCGCCGAGCCCCGTACCGGTGTGGCCGCCCTCTCCCTGCGCTACCAGATCGGCGCCGCACTGGCGCTCGCGGTCGTCGCCGTCGGGATCTGTGTGCACCTCGGCATGACGTTCCTGCACGTGGCGCCCGCGAACACGGTCAGCAAGCAGCACCGCGAGACGATCGAGAACTGGATCTACCCGGAGTTCGAGCAGAACTGGAAGCTGTTCGCGCCCAACCCCCTCCAGCAGAACGTCTCCGTCCAGGTGCGCGCCGAGATCCGCACCGCGGACGGCGCGTCACGGACCACCGGCTGGTACGACCTGTCCGCGCGGGACGGCCGGGCCATCGACGGCAATCCGCTGCCCAGCCACACCCAGCAGAACGAGCTGCGCCGCGCCTGGGACTTCTTCGTCTCGACGCACGACGACGACAACCGGCCGGTGGGCCTGCGCGGGGCGCTGTCCGAGGCGTACCTGCGCCGGATCACCGCGATGCGCCTGGACCGCGCGGACGCCGCCGGCGCGGACGGTGCCGTCGAGCGCGTCCAGGTCCGCTCCCGCACCACGAACATCCCGCCGCCGGACTGGAGCGAGGAGAAGATCTCCGACAAGCCCGTGTACCGCGTCCTGCCCTGGTGGACCCTGCCCGAGGACGAGACCCGGGGAGGCATCGGATGAACCGCTTCTCGCTGGCTCTCTCCCGGGGCATCGCCCGCGTCACCGACTCTCCGCTGGGCCCGTACCAGACCGCCGTGATCCGCATCGGCTTCAGCCTGACCTGGCTGCTGTTCCTGCTGCGCGAGTTCCCCCACCGCCAGGAGCTGTACGGGCCCGACGGCCCGTGGAGCTGGCAGCTCGCCGAGCAGCTCGTCGCGACGAACGACGCCTTCACCGTGCTGCTCTGGTCCGACAGCCAGGTGTGGTTCGAGGCCGTCTACGCGCTGGCCGTGCTGTGGAGCCTGCTGTTGCTGCTGGGCTGGCGCACCCGCACCATGTCGGTGCTGTTCATGGTCGGCGTGCTGACGCTGCAGAACCGCAGCGTCTTCATGGGCGACGGCGGCGACAACGTCCTGCACCTGATGGCGATCTACCTGGTCTTCACCCGCTGCGGCCAGGTCTGGTCGCTGGACGCGCGGCGCGCCCGCCGTGCGGCGCGGGCACGCGCCCGCGGGGACCGGCCGCGCGACCGGGTCGGTCCCGCCCTGTGGGGGGTGCTCGGTTTCGCGCTGCTCCTCGCGACGCTCGCGGGCCGGACGGAGGGCGACCGCTTCATACCGGTGCTGCTGTGGGCCGTGTGGTCCGCGCAGGCGCTGTGGTGGCTGGCCGGGCGCCGCGCCGGGTCGGGCCAGCCGCGGATCCTGCTGGACGTCGTCGCGAACATCGTGCACAACGGCGCGCTGCTGGTGATCATGGCGGAGGCGTGTCTGATCTACGCCACGGCCGGCTGGTACAAGGTCCAGGGCTCCCGCTGGCAGGACGGCACGGCCGTCTACTACCCGCTCCACCTGGAGTACTTCTCCCCCTGGCCGGCCCTCGCGGACCTGATGTCCGCCAGCGGCACCATGGTGATGCTGGTGACCTACGTGACGGTCGCCGTGCAGGTCGCCTTCCCCTTCACCCTGTTCAACCGGCGGGTCAAGAACGTCCTGCTGAGCTTCATGATCCTCGAGCACGCGGTGATCGCCGTGGTACTCGGGCTGCCCTTCTTCTCCCTGGCGATGATCGCGGCCGACGCGGTGTTCCTGCCGACGTCCTTCCTGCGCCGTCTGGGCGGTCTGACGGCACGGGTCCGGGGAGGACCGCGCCCGCGCCGGGGCGGGACGTCCCTCCCGGGGCCGCGGCCCCCCGCCGACTCCCCGGCCGGCCGGGCGCCGGATCCGGTGCCCGGCGGAGTGCCGGCCCCGCGCACGTAGGCTGCACGCCATGACCGACCCCGCCCGCACCACGGGACCCGAGGACCCCGCCGGCACCGTGTCCGCCTGGCACCGCCTGACCGAGGACGCCGTCCTGCTCGACGGCTTCCACGCGCTCAAGCACGCCGTGCGCTTCGGGGCCGAGGTGTGCATGGCGCTCACGGCGGACCGGGCCGGGGTGCTCGCGCTCGCCGACGAACTGGCCGCCGACGTGCGGGAGCCGCTGGCGTCGCTGCTGACCGAGGTGCCGCATGGGACGTACGCCTCGCTGGTGCCCCGCCCGCACCCCACCGCCGTCGCGGCCCTGGCCGGGCGCCCCTCCCGGGCGGGCAACCTGGAGAAGCTGGCGCACACCCCGCGCACCGCTCCCGTGGTGGTCCTCGACAACCCGCGCAACCTCGGCAACGCCGGAGCGGTGATCCGGCTGGCCGCCGGTTTCGGGGCGACCGGCGTCGTCACCACCGGCACGCTCGACCCCTGGCACCCCACCGTCGTGCGCGGCGGGGCGGGACTGCACTTCGCCACCGCCGTGGAACGGCTGACCGTGCGGGAGCTGCCGCCGGGGCCGGTCTTCGCGCTCGACCCCGAAGGCGAGGACATCCGCGCGCTGAGGCTGCCGGACGACGCGCTGCTCGCCTTCGGTTCCGAACGCAGCGGACTGTCGGCGGAGCTGCGCGCGCGGGCCGACCACCTGGTGGCGCTGCCGATGCGCCCCCAGGTCTCCAGCTACAACCTCGCCACCAGTGTGGCCATGACGCTGTACCACTGGAGCGCCACCGGGGGCCCGTCGGCGTAGGAGGGTTACGCCTCCCGGCGCACCTCGACCACCCGGAACCGGTTGGCCACGAACGCGCCGTCGCACAGGGCGGCGTTGGCCGCCGGGTTGCCGCCGGAGCCGTGGAAGTCGGAGAAGGCGGCCGTCTGGTTGACGTACACCCCGCCCGTGAGGTTCAGGGAGAGCTGGGCGGCCTCCTCCAGGCAGACCTCCCGCACCGTCTCCTCGACCTCCGGGGAGGTCGTGTAGGCGCCGACCGTCATGGCGCCCTTCTCCCGGATCGTGCGCCGCAGCAGCTCGGCCGCGTGGTCGGCCGAGTCGACGGCGACGGCGAAGGAGACCGGGCCGAAGCACTCGCTCATGTACGCGGCCTCGGCGTCCGGCTTGGAACCGTCCAGCTTCACGATCACCGGCGTGCGCACCACCGCGCCCGGGAACTCCGGGTGGGTGATCTCGCGGGAGGCGAGGACGACCTCGCCGAGCCCGGCGGCGGCCTCCAGGCGGGCCTTGACGTCCGGGTTGACGATCGCGCCGAGCAGCGCGTTGGCCCGCGCGTCGTCGCCGAGCAGACCGTCGACGGCCTGCGCCAGGTCGGCGGCGACCTCGTCGAACGACTTGGGGCCCTGGTCGGTGGCGATGCCCTCGCGCGGGACGAGCAGGTTCTGCGGGGTGGTGCACATCTGGCCGCTGTACAGGGAGAGGGAGAACGCCAGGTTGGACAGCATCCCCCGGTAGTCGGCGGTCGACTCCACGATCACCGTGTTGACGCCGGCCTTCTCCGTGTACACCTGCGCCTGCCGGGCGTGGGACTCCAGCCAGTCGCCGAAGCCGGTGGAGCCGGTGTAGTCGATGATCCGGATCTCCGGGCGGGTGGCGAGGCTCTTGGCGATGCCCTCGCCGGGCCGCTCGGCGGCCAGCGCCACCAGGTTCGCGTCGAAACCGGCCTCGGTGAGCACCTGGCGGGCGACCTGGACGGTGAGCGCGAGCGGCAGCACCGCGCGGGGGTGCGGCTTGACCAGGACCGCGTTGCCCGTGGCGAGGGAGGCGAACAGGCCCGGGTAGCCGTTCCACGTCGGGAAGGTGTTGCAGCCGATGACCAGGCCGATGCCGCGCGGGACCGGGACGAACCGCTTGGTGAGCGCGAGCGGGTCGCGCTTGCCCTGCGGCTTGGTCCACTCCGCCGTGTCCGGCGTGCGGATCTGCTCCACGTACGCGTAGGCGACCGCCTCCATGCCGCGGTCCTGCGCGTGCGGGCCGCCGGCCTGGAACGCCATCATGAACGCCTGGCCGGAGGTGTGCATGACCGCCTGGGCGAACTCCATCGTCCGGTCGCTGATCCGCTTGAGGATCTCCAGGCAGACCACCGCGCGGGTCTCCGCGCCCGCGTCGCGCCAGGCGCGCATCCCGGCCCTCATGGCGGGCAGCAGCTCGTCCGGGTTTGCGTGCGGGTAGCTCACGCCCAGCTCGACGCCGTACGGGGAGGTCTCGCCGTCCACCCAGCCGTCCGTGCCCGGCTGGCCGAGGTCGAGGCGGGTGCCGAGCAGGGCGTCGAAGGCGGCCTTGCCCGCCGCCATGTCCAGGCTGCCGTTCTCCCCGTAGGCCTTGGGGTGCTCGGGGTGCGGGGACCAGTACGCGCGCGTGCGGATCGCTTCCAGCGCCTGGTCCAGGGTGGGACGGTGGCGGGCGATCAGCTCGTGCGCCGTGAGTTCGGCGGCCATGCGGGACCAACTCCTCGTCTCAGGAACTCTTCGTCGAGCTCATGGACCTGTGCGGAAACGTAGTCAGGATCGGGCGGTCAGAGTTAGAGTAACCGAACGATCGGTCGGGACAAGGGGGTCCGCCGCATCCGTGGAAAACCCCGTGCGGGAGGATCGCGCACATGACAGCACTCGACCTCAGCAGTCCCGTGGCCGTGGTCGGCACCGGCACCATGGGCCAGGGAATCGCCCAGGTCGCGCTGGTCGCGGGCCATCCCGTCCGGCTGTACGACGCCGTCCCGGGGCAGGCACGTCAGGCGGCCGACGCGATCGGCGCCCGGCTGGACCGGCTGGTGGAGAAGGAGCGCCTCACCGCCACCGATCGGGACGCCGCGCGCTCCCGGCTCCGGCCCGTCGGCGAACTCGCCGCTCTCGCCGGTTGCTCCCTGGTCGTCGAGGCCGTCGTCGAGCGCCTCGACGTCAAGCAGGAGCTGTTCCGGGCGCTGGAGGACATCGTCTCCGACGACTGCCTCCTCGCCACCAACACCTCCTCCCTGTCGGTCACGGCGATCGGCGGTGCCCTGCGGATGCCCGGCCGCTTCGTGGGCCTGCACTTCTTCAACCCCGCGCCGCTGCTGCCGCTGGTCGAGGTCGTCTCCGGGTTCGCCACCGACGTCACCAGCGCCACCCGTGCCTACGAGACGGCCCGCGCCTGGGGCAAGACGCCCGTCGCCTCCGCCGACACCCCCGGCTTCATCGTCAACCGGATCGCCCGGCCCTTCTACGCCGAGGCCTTCGCGGTGTACGAGTCCCAGGGCGCCGACCCGGCCACCGTCGACGCGGTCCTGCGCGAGTCCGGCGGCTTCCGGATGGGCGCCTTCGAGCTCACCGACCTCATCGGCCAGGACGTCAACGAGTCCGTCACCCACTCGGTGTGGCGATCCTTCTTCCAGGACGTGCGCTTCACCCCGTCCCTGGCCCAGCGCCGGCTGGTCGAGTCCGGCCGCCTCGGCCGCAAGACCGGCCGGGGCTGGTACGACTACGCCGACGGCGCCGAGCGCCCCGAGCCGCACACCGCCGAGCCCGCCGAACCGCCCGCGTACGTGATCGCCGAGGGCGACCTGGGGCCCGCGGCGGAGCTGCTCGCCCTGATCCGCGAGGCCGGCATCGAGGTGCGCGAGCGGGACGAGGACAACGGCACCCGGCTGGTGCTGCCCGGCGGCGGCCAGCTGGTGCTCGCCGACGGTCAGGCGTCCGTGGAGTTCCTCGACGTCGTCTACTTCGACCTCGCCCTCGACTACCGCACCGCCCCGCGCGTCGCCCTGTCCCACTGCCGGGACACCTCCGCGCGGACCGTCGCCGAGGCCACCGGCCTGTTCCAGGCACTCGGCAAGAAGGTCAGCGTCATCGGGGACGTCCCCGGCATGATCGTCGCGCGGACGGTGGCGCGGATCATCGACCTCGCGGTCGACGCCGTCGCCAAGGGCGTCGCCACCGAGGAGGACGTCGACACCGCGATGCGACTGGGCGTGAACTACCCCCTGGGCCCCTTCGAGTGGAGCCGCCGCCTCGGCCGGGGCTGGGCCGGCGACCTGCTGGAGGAGATGCACGAGATCGACCCCTCCGGCCGTTACGCGCCGTCCCTCGCGCTCTACCAGTACGCGTGCGCCACCCCCGACAAGCGGGAGGACACCGCATGACCACCGCCAAGCGCGACACGTACACCCCGGAGACGCTGCTGTCCGTGGCCGTGCAGGTGTTCAACGAGCGCGGCTACGACGGCACGTCCATGGAGCACCTCTCCAAGGCGGCCGGCATCTCCAAGTCGTCGATCTACCACCACGTGGCCGGCAAGGAGGAACTGCTGCGCCGCGCGGTGAGCCGGGCCCTGGACGGGCTCTTCGCGATCCTCGAGGAGGAGCGGGCGCGCACCGGCCGCGCCGCCGAGCGGCTGGAGTACGTCGTCCGGCGCATGGTCGAGGTGCTGATCGCCGAGCTGCCCTACGTGACGCTGCTGCTGCGGGTGCGCGGCAACACGGACACCGAGCGGTGGGCGCTGGAGCGGCGGCGCGAGTTCGACCACCGGGTGGCCGGGCTGCTGAAGGCGGCGGCGGCCGACGGGGACGTGCGCGAGGACATAGAGGTGCGCCTGGTGACCCGCCTGGTCTTCGGGATGATCAACTCCATCGTGGAGTGGTACCGGCCGGACGGGCGCGGCATGAACGAGCGCGAGGTGGCCGACGCGGTGGCGCAGCTGGCCTTCGGCGGGCTGCGCAAGGCGGGCTGAGGCCCGGGGGCGTCCCGGCCGGGCCCCAGGGCCGGTGACGACTCCCTGCACCCCGGCGGCCCTCCGGCCGCTGCGGCCCCTGCGGCCCTCACCCCTGCGGCCCTCACCCCTGCGGCCCTCACCCCTGCGGCCCTCACCCCTGCGGTTCGAGGTCCTCCTCCTCGAACACCAGCAGGGTGCGCGTGCTCAGCACCTCCGGGATCGCCTGGAGCCGGGTCAGCACCAGCTCGCGCAGCGTCCGGTTGTCCGGCGTGTGCACCAGCAGCAGCACGTCGAAGTCCCCGCCGACCAGCGCGATGTGCGAGGCGCCGGGGAGCTGCCTGAGCTGCTCGCGGACCGTGCGCCAGGTGTTCTGGACGATCTTCAGGGTGATGTACGCGGACGTCCCGTGACCGGCCCGCTCGTGGTCGACGCGGGCCCCGAAGCCCCGGATCACGCCGTCCTCGACGAGCCGGTTGATCCGCGCGTACGCGTTCGCGCGGGAGACGTGCACCCGTTCGGCCACCGAGCGTATGGAGGCGCGGCCGTCCGCCTGGAGCATGCGCAGGATGTCCTGGTCGATCGCGTCCAGGGGACGCGCGGGAGGCAGCGGCCCGGTGCCCTCCTGGCCCTCGGCCATTTGTTCAGATGCCACCCGCCCCCACCTCTCCGCCGTGGACGTCCTGCATCCATCCCATGCTGTGGAGAACCGTTTGTCCACAGCCTGGTGCCACCCGTAGCCAAAATGTGCCGGCGACCGAACAATCGGTTGGTGAGGCGCGTCACAGACGCCGCGCCTCCGTCTTCCCACGAGGAGGTGCCGTCATGACGGTCATGGAGCAGCGGGGGGCCTACCGGCCGACCCCGCCGCCCGCCTGGCAGCCCCGTACCGACCCCGCGCCGCTGCTGCCCGACGCGGAGCCGTACCGCGTGCTCGGCACCGAGGCGGCCGCCGGGGCGGACCCGGAGCTGCTGCGCCGGCTGTACGCGGAGCTGGTGAAGGGCCGCCGCTACAACGCGCAGGCCACCGCCCTCACCAAGCAGGGCCGTCTCGCGGTCTACCCCTCCAGCACCGGCCAGGAGGCCTGTGAGGTCGCCGCCGCCCTCGTACTGGAGGAGCGCGACTGGCTCTTCCCGAGCTACCGCGACACCCTCGCCGTCGTCGCGCGCGGTGTGGACCCGGTGGAGGCCCTCACCCTGCTGCGCGGTGACTGGCACACCGGCTACGACCCCCACGAGCACCGGGTGGCCCCGCTGAGCACCCCGCTCGCCACCCAGCTCCCGCACGCCGTCGGTCTCGCGCACGCCGCCCGCCTCAAGGGCGACGACGTGGTCGCGCTCGCCATGGTCGGCGACGGCGGCACCAGCGAGGGCGACTTCCACGAGGCGCTGAACTTCGCCGCCGTCTGGCAGGCCCCGGTGGTCTTCCTCGTGCAGAACAACGGCTTCGCGATCTCGGTACCGCTCGCCAAGCAGACGGCGGCACCGTCGCTGGCCCACAAGGCCGTCGGCTACGGCATGCCCGGCCGCCTGGTCGACGGCAACGACGCCGCCGCCGTGCACGAGGTCCTCGCCGACGCCGTGCGCCGCGCCCGGGCGGGGGGCGGCCCGACGCTGGTCGAGGCGATCACGTACCGCGTGGAGGCCCACACCAACGCCGACGACGCGACCCGCTACCGGGGCGACGCCGAGGTGGAGACCTGGAGGCGGCACGACCCGATCGCGCTCCTGGAGCGCGAGCTGACCGGGCGCGGACTGCTCGACGAGGCCGCCGCCGAGAGCGTCCGCCAGGACGCCGAGACCATGGCCGCCGACCTGCGGGCCCGCATGAACCAGGACCCCGCGCTCGACCCCATGGACCTCTTCGCGCACGTCTACGCCGAGCCGACCCCCCAGCTGCTGGAGCAGCGGGAGCAGCTGCGGGCCGAGCTGGCGGCCGAGGCCGAACCGGAAGGGACGCAGGCATGACCACCGTCGCCGTCAAACCGGCCACCATGGCGCAGGCCCTCACGCGCGCGATGCGCGACGCCATGGCCGCCGACCCGTCCGTGCACGTCATGGGCGAGGACGTCGGCACCCTCGGCGGTGTCTTCCGGATCACCGACGGACTCGCCAAGGAGTTCGGCGAGGACCGCTGCACGGACACGCCGCTGGCCGAGGCGGGCATCCTGGGCACGGCGGTGGGCATGGCCATGTACGGGCTGCGCCCGGTGGTGGAGATGCAGTTCGACGCGTTCGCCTACCCGGCGTTCGAGCAGCTCCTCTCCCACGTGGCGAAGACGCGCAACCGCACGCGCGGGAAGATGCCCCTGCCGATCACCATCCGCGTGCCCTACGGCGGCGGCATCGGCGGCGTCGAACACCACAGCGACTCCTCCGAGGCGTACTACATGGCGACTCCGGGGCTCCATGTCGTCACGCCCGCGACCGTCGCGGACGCCTACGGGCTGCTGCGGGCCTCCATCGCCTCCGACGACCCGGTCGTCTTCCTGGAGCCCAAGCGGCTCTACTGGTCGAAGGACGCCTGGAACCCCGAGGAGCCGACGGCCGTTGAACCGATAGGCCGTGCGGTGGTGCGGCGCTCCGGCCGGAGCGCCACGCTCATCACCTACGGGCCGTCCGTACCCGTCTCCATGGAGGCGGCCGAGGCGGCCCGGGCCGAGGGCTGGGACCTCGAGGTCGTCGATCTGCGCTCCCTGGTGCCGTTCGACGACGAGACGGTGTGCGCCTCGGTACGGCGGACGGGACGCGCGGTGGTCGTCCACGAGTCGGGCGGCTTCGGCGGCCCGGGCGGGGAGATCGCGGCCCGGGTCACGGAGCGCTGCTTCCACCACCTGGAGGCGCCGGTGCTGCGGGTGGCCGGGTTCGACCTGCCGTACCCGCCGCCGATGCTGGAGCGTCACCACCTGCCCGGTGTGGACCGGATCCTGGACGCCGTGGGGCGCCTGCAGTGGGAGGCCGAGAGCTGATGGCACAGGTGCTGGAGTTCAAGCTGCCCGACCTCGGTGAGGGGCTCACCGAGGCGGAGATCGTGCGCTGGCTGGTCGAGGTCGGCGACGTCGTCGTCGTGGACCAGCCGGTCGTGGAGGTCGAGACGGCCAAGGCGATGGTGGAGGTGCCCTGCCCCTACGGCGGTGTGGTCACCGCCCGCTTCGGCGCCGAGGGCACGGAACTGCCCGTCGGCGCTCCGCTGCTGACCGTGGCGGTGGGGGAGACGGCCGAGGGCCGCACGGGCGGTGGCGCGGACGCCGCGGCCCCCGTGGACGCCGCGCACTCCGCGGATGCGGCCGGCCGGACTCCGGCCGGCGAGGGCTCCGGCAACGTCCTGGTCGGCTACGGCACCTCCGAGGCCCCGGCCCGCCGCCGCCGGGTGCGCCCGGGGCGGACGACGCCCGCCGCACCCGCGGCCCGTGCCGTGAACGGGACGGCCACGCCCTCGGAGCCCTCGGCCGCCCCCTCCGCCGCATCCCGGGCCGTCCCCGACGGCCCCGTCCCCGTGATCTCCCCCCTGGTGCGCAGGCTGGCCCGGCAGAACGGCCTGGACCTGCGGGAGATGACCGGATCCGGACCCGACGGACTGATCCTGCGGGCCGACGTGGAGTACGCGCTGCGGGCCGCCGCCACCCAGGGCCGTACCGAGGCGACGGCCGGCGCACAGCGGACGCAGGCCGCCCCGGCGGGCGTGCCGGCCGCCGCCCCGGACGGGCCGGCCGTCACCCGCGTCCCGCTCAAGGGCATCCGCGGTGCCGTCGCCGACAAGCTCTCCCGCAGCCGCACCGAGATACCGGACGCGACCTGCTGGGTGGACGCCGACGCCACCGAACTGATGCGCACGCGCGCCGCGATGAACGCCTCCGGTGGTCCGAAGATCTCCGTGCTCGCCCTGCTGGCCCGGATCTGCACCGCCGCGCTCGCCCGCTTCCCCGAGCTCAACGCCTCGGTGGACACGGAAGCCAGGGAGATCGTCCGGCACGGCGGCGTGCACCTCGGTTTCGCCGCGCAGACCGACCGCGGCCTCGTCGTTCCCGTCGTCCGTGACGCGCACACCCGCGACGCCGAGTCCCTGACGGCCGAGTTCGCCCGGCTCACCGAGGCGGCGCGGGCCGGGACGCTGACACCCGCGGAACTCACCGGCGGCACCTTCACGCTGAACAACTACGGCGTGTTCGGCGTCGACGGCTCCACGCCGATCATCAACCACCCCGAGGCCGCCATGCTCGGTGTCGGCCGCATCGTCCCCAAGCCGTGGGTGCACGAGGGCGAGCTGGCGGTGCGGCAGGTCGTGCAGCTCTCGTTCACCTTCGACCACCGGGTCTGCGACGGCGGGACGGCGGGAGGCTTCCTGCGCTACGTGGCGGACTGCGTGGAACAACCGGCGGTGCTGCTGCGGACGCTCTGAGTCCGCTCCCCTCCCGCCGGGCTTCCTGCCGGGCTCCCCGCCGTGTCCGCGTGCCCCCGCATTCTCCGTGATCGCGGGGGCACGCATACTCGGGGGGTGACCGAGTACCAGCCGCCCGGTGATCCGCCGCGCGGTCCCTCAGGTGAACCCTCGGGCAGCGCCTCCCCGGGATCCGGCGCCGTCTACGACGCCGTCGTACTGGCCGGCGGCGCCGCCCGCCGGCTCGGGGGCGCCGACAAACCCGGCGTGCGCGTCGGCGGACGGGCCCTGCTCGACCGGGTCCTGACGGCCTGCGCCGACGCCCGCACCACGGTGGTGGTCGCCGACCCCCGCCGCACCGCGCGCCCCGTGACCTGGGCCCGCGAGGAACCCCCGGGCGGCGGGCCCCTCGCCGCGCTCGACGCCGGGCTCCGGCACACCACGGCCGACCTCGTCGTCCTGCTCTCCGCCGACCTGCCGTTCCTCGACCGCCGCACCGTCGCGGCGCTGCTCACGCCCCTCGGCGGCGGTACGGCCGACGGCGTGCTGCTGACCGACTCCGACGGCCGCGACCAGCCGCTCGTCGCCGCCTACCGGGCCGCGTCCCTGCGCCGGGAACTGACCGCGCTGACCGGCCGGCACGGCGCCCTGACCGGGCTCCCCCTGCGCCGGCTGACCGGCGCCCTCGACCTCACCCGCATCTCCGGCCCGGTGGCGTCCTTCGACTGCGACACCTGGGACGACATCGCCACTGCCAGGGCACGCATCAGGGAGCATGGACACGTGTTGGACGAATGGATCTCCGCAGTCAAGGACGAGCTGGGCATCGACCTGGACGTCGACACCGGCGCGCTGCTCGACCTCGCCCGTGACGCCGCCCACGGGGTGGCCAGGCCCGCCGCACCGCTGACCACCTTCCTCGTCGGTTACGCGGCCGCGCGGGCGGGCGGCGACCGCGAGGCCGTCGCCGAGGCGACCCGCAAGGCCGTGGCGCTCGCGCTGCGCTGGGCGGACGAGGACGCCCCCTCCGCCGACGCCCCCTCCCCCTCCCCCTCTGCCTCCGCCGACGCTCCCTCCGCCTCCACCGACTCCCCCTCCACCGACACCCGGTCCGCCGGCACCACACCCGACGCGGCCCCCGAAGCCCGCCCGGACGCGGGATGACCGCGCACGGCACCCGGGCCGGCGAGGACGCCGACGACCTCGACGTCGAGGAGGCGCTCGCCCTCGTGAACACACGCTCCGGCCGCTCCGACCTACCCGGCCGCTCTCCCGGCGAGCACGGCGGCGGCGCGAACCACCCGCACCACCGCGCCACCGCCTGGTCCGACGCCCGGGCCATCGCCGCACGCGCCCCGCGGCACGGCGCCCGGGGCCGTACCGGCCTTCCGGCCCCGGTCGCCGTCCCCCTCGCCTCCGCCCTCGGTCTCACCCTGGCCACCCCCCTCACCGCCCTCACCGACCTGCCCTCCTTCGACACCTCGGCGATGGACGGCTGGGCGGTCTCCGGCCCCGGCCCCTGGGACGTACGGGAGGAGGGGGTGCTCGCCGGGCACACCGAGCACGCGCCGCTCACCGACGGCGAGGCCGTCCGGATCGCCACCGGCGCCCGGGTCCCCCCGGACACCACCGCCGTGCTCCGCAGCGAGCACGGCCGCACCGACGGCAGGGGCCGGCTGCACGCCACCGCCGCCGACCGGCCTCCGCACACCGTCTCCCACGGCCAGGACATCCGCCCCCGTGGTCAGGAGTGCCGCAGCGGTGACCAACTTCTGCCCGTGGGCACCCTGGTGACCCCGCCCGTCCTGGGCATGGCTGCCGCCGCCGGATACGACACGCTCATGGCGGTTCCCCGCCCTCGTGTCGCCGTGTTCGTCCTCGGTGACGAACTGCTCGGCGAGGGACTGCCGCACGACGGGCTGATCCGGGACGCCCTCGGCCCGTTGCTGCCGCCCTGGCTGCGCGCCCTGGGCGCGGAGGTCAGCGACGTGCGCCGGGTCGGCGACGACGAACAGGCGCTGCACGACGCGATCACCGACTGCGATGCCGAGGTCGTCGTCACCACCGGCGGGACCGCCGCCGGTCCGGTCGACCATGTGCACCCCACGCTGCGCCGCATCGGCGCCGAACTCCTCGTGGACGGCGTCCAGGTGCGCCCCGGCCACCCGATGCTCCTGGCCCGCGTCACGGACGGCCAGTTCCTCGTCGGTCTGCCCGGCAACCCTCTGGCCGCCGTCTCCGGCCTGCTCACCCTCGCCGAGCCCCTGCTGCGGACCCTCGCGGCCCGTCCCGCACCGGAGCCGTACACGCTGCCGCTGCGGGACGGTGTGCAGGGGCATCCGTACGACACCCGGCTCATTCCCGTCGCCCTGCGCGGCGACCGGGCGGTGCCGCTGCTCTACAACGGTCCGGCCATGCTGCGCGGTGTCGCGGCGGCCGATGCGCTCGCCGTCGTACCCCCCGGCGGTTCGGGACCCGGTGCGGAGGCGGAACTGCTCGACCTGCCCTGGGCGTCCGGGGGAATCGGGGTGTGTTTCACGTGAAACTTCCGGGCCAGGACGCCATCGCCCGTCAGGCGGACGAACATCTGGTGACCCATCGGGTGAAACTCCCGAGGAAGCTGGTGGAGCATCCGATCCGCCAGGTCGCCAAACGCCTGTCGATGGCCTTGGTGGTGCTCGTGGTGACGGCGTTCGTCGTGTACGCCGACCGCGGCGGGTACAACGACAACGCCGACGGCTCCATCGACCTCTTGGACGCGTTCTACTATGCGACCGTCACCCTCTCCACCACCGGGTACGGCGACATCACACCGGTCAGCGACGCCGCCCGGCTGACCAACATCTTCGTCATCACGCCGCTGCGCGTGCTGTTCCTGATCATCCTGGTCGGCACCACCCTCGAGGCCCTCACCGAACGCACCCGGGAGGAGTGGCGACTGAACCGCTGGAGGTCCACCTTGCGCGATCACACCGTTGTCGTCGGGTTCGGGACCAAGGGACGGTCCGCGATCAAGACGGTCTGTGCGACAGGGCTCCGCAAGGAGCAGGTCGTGGTGGTCGATCCCAGCGCGAAGGCCATCGAGGCGGCCACGGCGGACGGTTTCGCGGGCGTCATAGGCGACGCCACGCGCAGTGAGGTGCTGAAACGGGCCGAGGTGTACCGGGCACGGCAGATCATCATCGGACACCCGACACCCGTCCGCTCCCCTGGACCTGAGGCCCGCCCTTCGCGGCCGGGCGGGCCCCGGTCCGGTCACTTGCGGTTGTAGAGCCGCATGGTGACCGGGCCGAAGACCGCCACGAACAGTCCGGCCCAGCCCAGCGTCCAGGCGATCTCGTCGGCCGGCCAGTCGCCGGCCATCAGACCGCGCACCGAGGACGCCAGGTGGGTGACGGGGCTGTTGTTGACGAACGCCTGGAGCCAGCCCGGCATGGTGCGCGGGTCGACGAAGACGTTGGACAGGAAGGTGAGCGGGAAGATCACCATCATGCTGACGCTCATCACCGACTTCTCGGTGCGCAGCATCAGGCCGAACATGGTCCAGATCCACGAGAAGGCGAACGAGAAGACCAGCAGCAGCGCGATCCCGGCGACCACGCCGACGAAGCCGCCCTCCGCCCGGTATCCGAGCAGCAGCCCCATGGCGAGCATGACCACGGACGCGATGGAGTAGCGCAGCGCGTCGCCGAGCAGGTAGCCGACCATGGCCGAGGGCCGCCAGATGGGCAGCGAGCGGAACCGGTCGAAGACGCCCTTCTCGATGTCGATGTTCACCGAGACCCCGGTGTACATCGTGATCATCACGACCGACATCACCAGGATGCCCGGCAGGACGAACTGGATGTAGTCGTCGGGAGAGCCCGCCAGCGCACCGCCGAAGAGGTACGTGAACATCAGCAGGTTCATGATCGGGAAGGCGGTGACGTCGAAGAGCTGCTCCGGCACGTGCTTGATCTTCAGCATGGCGCGCCAGCCGAAGGTCAGGGACGTGGACAGTGAGCTGGGGCGCGGCGGGCGTTCCCTGGTGACCAGCAGGGCGGCCAGCGACTCGGTGCTGACCGGCGCGAGGTCCTTGCTCTCGGTGCTGGTGACCGTGCTCATGCCGCCACCTCGTCCTTCGTGTCGGTGTCGGTGCCGGTGCCGGTGCCTGTGCCGGTGCCTGTGCCGGTGTCCGGACCGGCGTCGTGCCCGGTCAGCGCCATGAAGACCTCGTCGAGGCTGGGCTGTCCGAGGGAGAAGGTGTCGACGGTGATCCCGGCCCGGGTCAGCTCGCCGAGCGCCCGTGCCGCCTGCTCGGCGGCGGAGTCGCTCGTCGCCGCGCCGAGGCGGGCGGTGAGGGCCACCGGGTCGTGCTCCGGCTGCACCTCCGCGACCAGCAGCTCCCGCAGCAGCCGCTCGGCCTCGGGCCGCCGGTCGGCGTCCCGCAGCCGCAGGTGGACGGAGCCGGCACCGACGGAGGCCTTCAGCTCGCCCTTGGTGCCCTCGGCGATCACCCGGCCCCGGTCGATGACGGCGATCCGCGACGCCAGCTGGTCGGCCTCGTCCAGGTACTGCGTGGTCAGCAGCACGGTCGTGCCCTGGGCGACGACCGCCCGCACGATGTCCCACACCTGGTTGCGGCTGCGCGGGTCGAGACCGGTCGTGGGCTCGTCGAGGAACAGCAGGTCGGGGGTGTTGAGGATGGACGCGGCGATGTCGATGCGGCGCCGCATGCCGCCGGAGTAGTGCTTGACCTGCTTCCCGGCCGCCTCCGTGAGGCCGAACGCCTCCAGCAGCTGGGCGGCGCGGGTACGGGCGGTGGCCTTGTGGTGGCCGAGCAGCCGGGCCAGCAGAACCAGGTTCTCGGTGCCGGTGAGGTCCTCGTCCACGGACGCGTACTGGCCGGTGAGGCTCACCCGGCCGCGTACCTCGTCGGCCTCGCGCACGACGTCGTGACCGAAGACCCGGGCCTCGCCGCCGTCGGGGCGCAGCAGGGTGGCGAGCATCTTCACGGTGGTGGTCTTGCCCGCGCCGTTCGGTCCGAGGACGCCGTAGACCGTGCCGGCGGGCACGGTCAGATCGACCCCGTCGACGGCCCGCGTCTCACCGAAGGTTTTGACCAGGCCCACGGTCTCGATCGCCGGGCCGGACGTGTGCGTACTCATGCTGGGTCCTTCCGCGTGCTCGGGCTACGCAGGGAGTGACTCCCACCGTCGCGCAATCTCATCGGTCCCGCACACGGTTTCCACCGGCGGTGCCCGTGGCGCGGGCGTGCCCGGGGGTACCGTCCCCTCATGCATGCGATCACGATTCCCGAACCCGGTGGGCCCGAGGCGCTGGTGTGGGAGGAGGTTCCCGATCCGGTGGCCGGCGAGGGGGAGGTCCTGGTCGAGGTGGTGGCCGGGGCCGTCAACCGGGCCGACATCCTCCAGCGGCAGGGCTTCTACAATCCCCCGCCCGGCGCGTCCCCCTACCCCGGTCTGGAATGCTCCGGACGGATCGCCGCGCTCGGTCCCGGGGTGAGCGGCTGGGCCGTCGGCGACGAGGTCTGCGCCCTGCTCGCGGGCGGCGGCTACGCCGAGAAGGTCGCCGTGCCGGCCGGGCAGTTGCTGCCCGTGCCCGAGGGGATCACCGTCGATCAGGCGGCGGCGCTCCCGGAGGTCGTCTGCACGGTCTGGTCCAACGTCTTCATGGTCGCCCATCTGCGCCCCGGCGAGACCTTCCTGGTGCACGGGGGTTCCAGCGGCATCGGCACCATGGCGATCCAGCTGGCCAAGGCCGTCGGCGCGAAGGTCGCGGTCACGGCCGGCACCGCGGAGAAGCTGGAGCGCTGTGCGGAACTCGGTGCCGACATCCTGATCAACTACCGGGAGCAGGACTTCGTCGAGGAGCTGAGGCAGACCACCGGCGGAGCGGGCGCGGACGTCATCCTCGACAACATGGGCGCCAAGTACCTGGACCGCAACGTCCAGGCCCTCGCGGTCAACGGCCGGCTCGCGATCATCGGCATGCAGGGCGGGGCCAAGGGCGAGCTGAACATCGGCGCCCTCCTGACCAAGCGCGCCGCGATCAGCGCGACCTCGCTGCGGGCCCGCCCGGCCGCGGAGAAGGCGGCGATCGTGGCGGCCGTACGGGAACACGTCTGGCCGCTCGTCGCCACGGGCCGGGTGCGTCCCGTCATCGACCGCGAGATCCCGATGCCGGAGGCGGCCGCCGCCCACCGGGTCGTGGAGGAGAGCGGCCACATCGGCAAGGTCCTGCTGGTCACGACGGACTGACCCGGGCGGCGGCACGGGCCTGGGGGGAGCCGCACCGGGGCCGGTGCGGCTCCCGGCCGTACGTCGCGACCTCCCGCCGGAGCCGGTTACCGCCCGGGAACGGGACGGGCCGTGCGGGCGGTGGTCAGGCCTGGCGCATGCGCAGGGCGACGAAGGCGAGTCCCAGGCCGAGGCCGATGAGGACCAGTCCGCTGCCGAGCGGCAGGATCCGCAGGACGGGCTCGGCGCTCGCGGCCGCGTCCGGTGCGGAGGGCGCCGAGGGGGAGGGAACCGGGACGGCCGCCGGGGAGGTGGACGCCTCCCGCGGACCGTCACCTGCGGGCGTCCGGGACCCCGCCTCCCTCTCCCCCGGGCGGGACAGGCCGGGGTGGGAGTCCGGGTGGGCGGTTCTGTCGCGGGCGTCCCCGTCGTCCTCCCCGCCCCGTTCCTCCCGCTCCCGGGACTCCCGGCCCCGGGGATCCTCGCCCGGTTCGTGCCGCCCGGGCCGTTCCCGCCCTTCGTCCGGCCGGTCCCGGCTCTCGTCGGGTCGTTCCCGCCCCTCGTCCGGCCGGTCCCCGGCCCGTGACGGCCGTTCGGACGGCGACGCCGGGGTCGGCGACGCGGACGACGCCGTCGACGCCGACGGGACGGAGGAGCGGGGAGAGGACGACGGGGAACGGGTCACGGGACTCCCGTCGGCCTGTGAGGCCCTGTACACCACGGGCGTCCCCGTCACCGCGAAGGCGGGCCCCGCGGCAGGGCCGTGCGGCATCAGCGCCGCCCCCGCCCCCAGGACAACCGTCGCCCCCATTACACGCAGCCATGAAGTCACGACCGTGACCTCCCGCGCCGTCCGGTGCTCGGTCACACCGTCGGCAAGATGGGCCGGATGGACGCCCAACAGCCTCGCATTCCGTAAGGAGTCCGGCATTCCGGATGCCTCCGTCGGGGGGACCCCCGGGGTGCCCGCCGCTCCCGGGGGCGCCGCTGGGCCGGGTCACCCGGGTGCGCGACAATGGCGTCATGGAGATGCCGAGGAACGAACGGTCGCCGGAGAATCCGCAGATCCTGGTCGTCGGCCAGGACGGAATGGCGCTCAGCGGCGGCAGCGGGGACGAGGACTCCCGCGAGACCCCGGTGACGGAACAGGTGGAACAGCCGGCGAAGGTCATGCGGATCGGCAGCATGATCAAGCAGCTGCTGGAGGAGGTGCGAGCGGCTCCCCTGGACGAGGCCAGCCGGGCCCGGCTCAAGGAGATCCACTCGAGCTCGGTGAAGGAGCTGGAGGACGGTCTGGCCCCGGAGCTGGTCGAGGAGCTGGAGCGGATCTCGCTGCCCTTCACGGACGACGCGACGCCCACCGACGCCGAACTGCGGATCGCCCAGGCCCAGCTGGTGGGCTGGCTGGAGGGGCTCTTCCACGGCATCCAGACCACGCTCTTCGCCCAGCAGATGGCGGCGCGCGCCCAGCTGGAGCAGATGCGCCGCGCGCTGCCGCCCGGCGTGGGCGACGGCCCGGAGGAGCCGCACCTGGGCGGCCGCTCGGGCGGCCCGTACCTGTAACCCGTCCCCGACCCTGCCCGAACGACCACGGAGGGGCCCGGCATCCGATGCCGGGCCCCTCCGCCGTGTCCGCCGGCGCGGCCGGTCAGGAGGGCGGGTTGCCCGTCGAGACCTTGAGGGTGATCTCCGGCATGTCCTCGGGGTCGACGTCCGTACCGGCCGGCGGGAACTGCTCGCGGACCGAACCCTCGCCGTAGGTGTTCTCGTCCACCTCGAGGATCTTGAAGTCGCCCCAGCCGGCGGCCTGGAGGCACTCCCTGACCGAACCGATGTACTTGAACTTGAAGTTGGGGAGCCTGATCTTGTCGGGGTCGTTGTACGACTCCTGCGGCTCCTCGCACTCCTCCGCGTCGATCTTCTTCGACGTGTCGGGCCCGCGGTAGCCCTCGGCCTTGGTCGCCGACGCGGACGCCGAGGGGCTGCTGCCCCCGCCGCCCTGGGGGTCCTTGTCGCCGCCGTTCATCATCAGCGCCGCCACCAGGCCGCCGACGGCCAGCACGGAGACGGCGATCGAGCCGATGACCACCGGCTTGTTCCGGCCGCCACGGCCGCCACCGGAGCCCGGGGACTGCGGGGTGATGTTGTACGGCGGCGGGGTCGCCGCGCCCTGCTGCGCGTAGGCCGCCGGGCCGGGCGTCTGGTAGCCGCCGTGCTGCGGGTAGCCGTACGCCGGGGACGGAGCGGACGGGGTGCCGTACGGGTTCGGCTGCGGGGCCGGCTGGTAGGGCGTCCGGACGTCGCCCGTGGGGGCCGGGGTCGCCTGGTCGACCGGCGGGAACACCGCGGAGCCGACGCCCGCGCCGCTCTGCGCCTGCGCGCCCGGCACGATGCTCGGCGGTGCCGCCTGCACGGACTGGGCCACCCGCAGGCACTCCCCGCGCATCGCCTCCGCACTGGGGAAACGCTCGTTGGGGTTCTTCTTCAGCGCGCGGGCGATCAGCGCGTCCACGGCCGGCGGCAGCGAGCGGTTGACCGAGGACGCGGTCGGCGGTTCCTCCTGCACGTGCGCGTACGCGATGGCCAGCGGCGAGTCCGCCTCGAACGGCAGCCGGCCGGTGACGAGCTGGAACAGCATGATGCCGACCGAGTAGAGGTCCGAGCGCGCGTCGACGCCCCGTCCGAGCGCCTGCTCCGGGGAGAGGTACTGCGGGGTGCCGACGACCATGCCGGTCTGCGTCATCGACGTGACACCCGACTGCATGGCGCGGGCGATGCCGAAGTCCATCACCTTGACCACGCCGCGCTTGGTCATCATCACGTTGCCCGGCTTGATGTCCCGGTGGACCAGCCCCATCTCGTGGCTGATCTCCAGCGCCGCCAGGACGTCCGCGGTGATCTTCAGCGCCTTGTCGGCGGGCATCGCGCCCTGCCGCCGGACGTCCTCGTCGAGCACGGAGCCCAGCGGGCGGCCCTCGACGTACTCCATGACGATGAACGGCGTCGTCATGCCGTCCACGTCGTCCTCGCCGGTGTCGAAGACCGAGACGATGTTGGTGTGCGTGAGCTTCGCCACGGACTGCGCCTCGCGGCGGAAGCGCTCACGGAACGCCTGCTCCCGGCCGAGTTCCGTGTGCAACGTCTTGATCGCGACCTGACGGTCGAGCACGCTGTCGTAGGCGAGGTGCACCGACGCCATGCCGCCCTGGCCGAGCAGGTCCCGCAGCTGGTAACGGCCACCGGCGAGCGCCCGCCCCGCGTACTGGCCCTGTGCGCCGTCCTGGCTCATGTTCCGCGTCCCCCGTAGCCTCTCCGGCGCCGCCGTCGGTGACTGTTCTCGTCGTAGATCGAAAGTGCTATTCCCGGCCAAGTCTGCCCCAGGCCACTGACACGTCAAGCGCGGTGCCCGATCCGTGACCGTACGCGCAAGAAGCGTCGCGGAAGCGTTACAGGGGCCGTACGACCGGCGCGCGGAATTTGCACGACGGTACGGAGTGCGGGTTTCATGGCCGGTCCGTCTCGTGCCGGCCCCGGCAGTCCGTCCCGGACCGGAGCCTTGTGCAAAGGCTGTAGCGTGGGCCGACGGAGACCGTGACAACACCGCGCGCACCGCGGGCAGAAACGACGGCGAGGACTGATGGCACAGCAGCAGCGCGCTCAGGGCCCGTCCGACGACCCCGAGGCGACTGGCGGCGGCATGTCGGACGCGCCGGACAACTGGGGCAACGGCGGGCTCGTCGGCGACGGCCGGTACCGGCTGACCCACAGGCTCGGCCGGGGCGGCATGGCCGAGGTGTTCGCCGCCGAGGACGTACGTCTCGGCCGTACGGTCGCCGTCAAGCTGCTGCGCTCCGACCTCGCCGAGGACCCCATCGCCAAGGCCCGCTTCACGCGTGAGGCCCAGTCGGTGGCCGGTCTCAACCACCACGCGATCGTCGCCGTGTACGACTCCGGCGAGGACGTCATCGGCGGCCAGGCGGTCCCGTACATCGTGATGGAGATCGTCGAGGGCCGCACCATCCGCGACCTGCTGATGAACGCGGAGGCCCCCGGCCCCGAGCAGGCGCTGATCATCGTCTCCGGTGTCCTGGAGGCGCTCGCCTACTCGCACCAGCACGGCATCGTGCACCGCGACATCAAGCCGGCCAACGTCATCATCACCAACAACGGCGCCGTGAAGGTGATGGACTTCGGCATCGCCCGTGCGCTGCACGGCGCGTCGACGACGATGACGCAGACCGGCATGGTCATGGGCACCCCCCAGTACCTCTCCCCGGAGCAGGCGCTCGGCAAGGCCGTCGACCACCGCTCCGACCTGTACGCCACCGGCTGCCTGATGTACGAGCTGCTGGCGCTGCGTCCCCCGTTCACCGGGGAGACGCCGCTGTCGGTGGTCTACCAGCACGTCCAGGACATCCCCACGCCCCCGTCGGAGGCCTCCGACGCCTGCCCGCCGGAGCTGGACGGGCTGGTCATGCGCTCCCTCGCCAAGGAGCCCGACGACCGTTTCCAGACGGCCGAGGAGATGCGCGGCCTGGTCCAGTACGGGCTGCAGATGCTCTACGACCAGGGCGGCCACACGGGCACCTGGAACACCGGCCCGGTGGACCTGCACGAGGGTCCGCCCACCCCGGCGGCCGGTTTCGCGGGCACGGCCGTCATGCCGCACCCGGACGCCGCCGGCACCACGGCGATCCCGCAGCCGATCCTGCCCGCCGGGTACGGCGGGGACGACGGCGGCTTCGAGGGCAACGGCAACCAGGGCAGCGGCCGCGGCAAGCTGTGGGTCCTCGCCGTGCTCGCCGTGATCGCGGTCGTCGCGGGCGTCGCGCTGGCGCTCAACAACGCCGGCGGGAGCGGGGGCGGCGGCAAGACCGAGAAGTCGCCCTCCGTCTCGCAGAGCACCGAGGACGAGCCGGCCAGCGAGTCCCCGAGCGACGAGGAGACCGAGGAGACGACCGACCCGGGCACCGACCCGGGTACGGGCTCCGGCGGCAACGGGGACTGGAAGCCGTCGTACACGCCGTCGGAGACCCCGTCGGAGACGGAGACGGACGAGCCGAGCGCCCCGCCGACGGCCACGCAGCCGACCCAGACGGGCGGCACCGAGGACGGTGGCACCGAGAACGGCGGCACCGGCCCCGGCGGCACGGAGGACGGCGGCACGGAGACCGGCGGCACCGAGACGGGCGGCACCGAGACCGGCGGCGCCGGAGCCGGCGGTGCCGACGCGGGCGGAGCGAACGTGGGCGGAGTGCCGGGCGGGACGGGCTGACCGACCGCCGACCGCCGGGCTACCGGCGCGGTCCCGGCCGGCGCTTCCCTCTCCCCGCGCGCCCCGCCCCCCCCATGTCGTGCACCCCGTGACTCCCCGCGCGGCACGCCGTGCCGTCACGAAAGTCGGCTCTTCCCGTCCCCGGGGTGGCCGGGATAACGTGCCGTTGCTCCGGCCTCCTGCAAGGCTGTGACCAGCGCGCTCTCACAGCCTTCCCGATTTACTTGGAAGCCCAAGCAAAATCGCAGGTCAGATGGGGTTTCACAGAAATGTGGAGCACTGGGTAACGTGCCTGTTGCAGGGCGCTCGCCGGGGCACCTGTCACGCCTGTTCCCGGCCGAGTGGCACCCACCCCGTGCCCGGTGGTCGAGTAACAGGTGAGCCGCACTGGCCTACCGGCAACCCCGGGGGCCGGACCGACGGAGGAGCACACGTGACCGTGGAGAGCACTGCCGCGCGCACACCGCGACGCAGCGCCGGAAGCAAGGCCGGCACCACCGGCACCAAGCGCACCACCAGCACCACCAAGAAGGCCACCGGCGCCCGGAAGAGCGCCGAGCCCGCCCTCGTCCAGTTGCTGACGCCCGAGGGCAAGCGGGTGAAAAACGCCGAGTACGACAAGTACGTCGCCGACATCACCGCCGACGACCTGCGCGGTCTGTACCGCGACATGGTGCTCACCCGCCGCTTCGACGCCGAGGCCACCTCTCTGCAGCGCCAGGGCGAGCTGGGCCTGTGGGCGTCGCTGCTCGGGCAGGAGGCGGCGCAGATCGGCTCCGGCCGGGCGCTGCGCGACGACGACTACGTCTTCCCCACCTATCGCGAGCACGGTGTCGCGTGGTGCCGCGGGGTCGACCCGACCAACCTGCTCGGCATGTTCCGCGGGGTCAACAACGGCGGCTGGGACCCCAACGGCAACAACTTCCACCTGTACACGATCGTCATCGGCTCCCAGACGCTGCACGCCACGGGTTACGCGATGGGCATCACCAAGGACGGCGCGGACAGCGCCGTCATCGCGTACTTCGGCGACGGCGCCTCCAGCCAGGGCGACGTGGCCGAGGCCTTCACCTTCTCCGCGGTCTACAACGCGCCCGTCGTGTTCTTCTGCCAGAACAACCAGTGGGCGATCTCCGAGCCGACCGAGAAGCAGTCCCGGGTGCCGCTCTACCAGCGCGCGCAGGGCTTCGGCTTCCCGGGCGTCCGCGTGGACGGCAACGACGTGCTGGCGAACCTGGCCGTCACCAAGTGGGCGCTGGAGCGGGCCCGTGCGGGTGAGGGCCCGACGCTGGTCGAGGCGTTCACGTACCGCATGGGCGCGCACACCACCTCCGACGACCCCACCCGCTACCGGGGCGACGAGGAGCGTCTGGCCTGGGAGGCGAAGGACCCGATCCTGCGCCTGCGCCGCCACCTGGAGTCCGCGCACCACGTGGACGAGGCGTTCTTCGCGGAACTGGAGGCCGAGAGCGAGGCGCTGGGCAGGCGGGTGCGCGAAGCGGTCCGCGCCATGCCCGACCCGGACCACTTCGCCATCTTCGAGAACGTGTACGCGGACGGGCACGCGCTGGTGGACGAGGAGCGGGCACAGTTCGCCGCCTACCAGGCGTCGTTCGCGGACGAAGACGGGGGTAAGTGACATGGCTCAGACCGTGACATCGAAGAACATGGCCCTGGCCAAGGCGATCAACGAGTCGCTGCGGCACGCCCTGGAGACGGACCCGAAGGTCCTCGTCATGGGCGAGGACGTCGGCAAGCTCGGCGGCGTGTTCCGGGTGACGGACGGCCTGCAGAAGGACTTCGGCGAGAGCCGCGTCATCGACACCCCGCTCGCCGAGTCGGGCATCGTCGGTACGGCGATCGGCCTGGCGCTGCGCGGCTACCGTCCGGTGGTGGAGATCCAGTTCGACGGCTTCGTCTTCCCGGCGTACGACCAGATCGTCACCCAGCTGGCGAAGATGCACGCCCGCGCGCTGGGCAAGGTCAAGATGCCGGTCGTCGTGCGCATCCCCTACGGCGGCGGCATCGGCGCGGTGGAGCACCACTCGGAGTCCCCGGAGTCGCTGTTCGCGCACGTGGCCGGTCTGAAGATCGTGTCGCCGTCGAACGCGTCGGACGCGTACTGGATGATGCAGCAGGCCATCCAGAGCGACGACCCGGTGATCTTCTTCGAGCCGAAGCGGCGCTACTGGGACAAGGGCGAGGTCGACACCGAGGCCATCCCGGGCCCGCTGCACAAGGCGAAGACGGTCCGCGAGGGCACGGACCTCACCCTGGTCGCGTACGGCCCGATGGTGAAGCTGTGCCAGGAGGCCGCCGACGCGGCCGCCGAGGAGGGCCGCTCCCTGGAGGTGCTGGACCTGCGCTCGGTCTCCCCGCTGGACTTCGACTCGGTCCAGGCGTCGGTGGAGAAGACCCGCCGGCTGGTCGTGGTGCACGAGGCGCCGGTGTTCTTCGGCTCGGGCGCGGAGATCGCGGCGCGCATCACGGAGCGCTGCTTCTACCACCTGGAGGCCCCGGTGCTGCGGGTGGGCGGCTACCACGCCCCGTACCCGCCGGCCCGTCTGGAGGAGTCCTACCTCCCGGACCTGGACCGGGTGCTCGATGCCGTCGACCGCTCGCTGGCGTACTGAGGAGAGGGTCGTGACGACGATGACGAACGCGTCCGTACGCGAGTTCAAGATGCCGGACGTGGGCGAGGGCCTCACCGAGGCCGAGATCCTCAAGTGGTACGTCCAGCCGGGTGACACCGTCACCGACGGCCAGGTGGTGTGCGAGGTCGAGACGGCGAAGGCGGCCGTCGAACTGCCCATCCCCTACGACGGTGTGGTCCGCGCACTGCACTTCCCCGAGGGCACCACGGTGGACGTGGGCACGTCCATCATCGCGGTGGACGTCGCGGGCGGCGCGGCCCCGGCCGAGGAGGCGCCCGCAGCGCCCGCCGTCCCCGCCGAGCCCGCCGCGGAACCCGGCGAGAAGCCGGCCGCCCGCCAGCCCGTCCTGGTCGGTTACGGCGTGGCGACGTCCTCCACCCGCCGGCGCCCGCGCAAGCAGGCGCCGGACGACGCCGCCGCCCAGCAGGCGGCGGTGGCGGTCCATGCGGAGCTGAACGGCCACGGTGCCGCTGCCGCCGTCGCCCAGGACCGCCCGCTGGCGAAGCCGCCGGTGCGCAAGCTGGCGAAGGACCTGGGCATCGACCTGGCCACGGTCACCCCGACCGGCCCGGACGGCATCATCACCCGCGAGGACGTCCACGCGGCGGTGGCGGCGGTCCAGGCCCCGCAGGAGCAGCCCGCTCCCGTGTCCGCACCCGCCCCGGCCGCCCCGGCGGCCCCGGTGTCGTACGACACCGCCCGCGAGACCCGTGTCCCGGTCAAGGGGGTGCGCAAGGCGACGGCGGCGGCGATGGTCGGTTCGGCGTTCACGGCGCCGCACGTCACGGAGTTCGTGACGGTCGACGTGACGCGCACCATGAAGCTGGTCGAGGAGCTCAAGCAGGACAAGGAGTTCGCCGGCCTGCGCGTGAACCCGCTGCTGCTGATCGCCAAGGCCCTGCTGGTCGCGATCAGGCGGAACCCGGAGGTCAACGCCTCCTGGGACGAGGCGGCCCAGGAGATCGTGGTCAAGCACTACGTCAACCTGGGTATCGCGGCGGCCACCCCGCGCGGTCTGATCGTCCCGAACATCAAGGACGCCCACGCCAAGAACCTGCCGCAATTGGCCGAGTCCCTGGGTGAACTGGTGTCCACGGCCAGGGAGGGCAAGACCTCGCCGTCCGCGATGCAGGCGGGCACGGTCACGATCACCAACGTCGGCGTCTTCGGCGTCGACACGGGCACGCCGATCCTCAACCCGGGCGAGTCCGCGATCCTCGCGGTCGGCGCGATCAAGCTGCAGCCGTGGGTGCACAAGGGCAAGGTGAAGCCCCGTCAGGTCACCACCCTGGCACTCTCCTTCGACCACCGCCTGGTCGACGGCGAACTGGGCTCCAAGGTCCTGGCCGACGTGGCCGCGATCCTGGAGAACCCGAAACGGCTGATCACTTGGGCGTGACGGCCACGCACCGGTAGATTCGACACGGGAGGGGCGCCGCAAGTTGGAGTTGCGACGCCCCTCCTGCCGTACCGGCCTCCTCAGGTCCGGTGCAGCACGTACACCGGGGCCCCGTCCTCGGCCCCGCCCCGCGAGCGGATGCAGGCGTGCTTGCGCAGCATCCGGAGGCACTCGTTGACACGGCGCACGGAGAGCCCCGTACGGGCGGCGATCGACTCCAGCGGCTCGCGCAGCTCGCCCTGTTCGACGAGCACCGGGGCGATCACCACGGCCACCGCCCACACGTCCTCCGTCACGGACAGCCGCTCCCGCCAGTCGGCCAGCACCGACTCGGTGGTGGGCAGCGTGGTGAGGTGCCCCGTGACCGGCCGGCGCTCGAGGACGAGGGTGTCGAACCGGTCCGCGATCCGTTCCAGAGCCCGCACCATGGCCTGCTGCACGGCGAGCGTGGCCTGCTGCACCGACAGCGTGGCCTGCTGTGTCGCCAGCATCTCCCTCTGCAGGGTCAGCGTCTCCTTCTGCAAACCGATCGATTCGCGCTGGCCGCCCGCGAGCTCCTCGTCCAGCTGAAGGTTGTGCGCCTCCAGCCGGACGATGGCCTCGGCGACCTGCTCCGGCATGGCGTAGGCGATCGGCGCGCCGGGTTCGACGGGCTGCACCTCGGCCTCGTCGAGGGAGTAGGAACCCTCGCGCTGCACGGTCTCGATCACTTCGGCCACCCATCGCTTGAACGGGGCGCACGTCGGTTTGGTGCAGGCGTTGACGAGGAGGATGAGACCTTGGAGAGAGATGACGTGCAAGTCTCGGCGCCACCCTCTACCTGCGGGAATGCTGAGACCGTAACCTCCAGTTACGGTCTCGAGCATTTCTCGGTGCTCGTCGGGGACATGGTCGGCGAGAGCCTTCCGTGAGTTGGTGTGCCCGAGTTCCTTGCAGACGTCCACCGCCGGGAACCAGTGCGTCCCGTCCGGCATCGTCAGCCGTCGTACCCGGGCCCCGGTCGCCGCGTAGACGAAGTCGCTGACGTCGATCGCCTCGCGCTGCTCGGCGGAGTGCTGCCGCTTGCTGGGTTCGTTCATCTGAACCACCTCCGCAGCGGAACGTAGAGCGGCGTTCAGCGCATATGCCAGCCAGTTCGATGATGTTCACAATTGCGAGCGAAAGCGGCCGGAACCGCTGTACAGGGCAGCGAAGGTGTGTATGACGGGCAGCGGGGTGCGGCACGCGAAAGGGCCCGCCGGTGCCGGCGGGCCCTTGTCCGTGCGTCCGGGTCAGATCTTCCCGAAGCCGTAGCCCAGGAGCTTCTTCGCGTCCTTCTCGCGCTGGGCGGCGGAGGAGGAGGCGAGGACCGTGCCGATGACGGTCTTGCCGTTGCGGGTCGCGGCGAAGACCAGGCAGTACTTGGAGGCCGAGCCGGAGCCGGTCTTCACGCCGATCGTGCCCGAGTAGCTGCTGAGCAGGGTGTTGGTGTTGGTCCACGGCGCCATCGTGCGGGTGCCGCCCGACTTCGTCTTCGTCTTCGCCGTGTACTTCTTCGTCTTCACGATCGAGCGGAACGTCGAGTTCTTCATCGCGCTGCTCGCGATCTTCGTCAGATCGCGCGGCGTGGAGTAGTTCTTGCCGTTGCCGATGCCGTCGAACGAGTCGAAGTGGGTGTTCTTCAGGCCCAGCTTCTTCGCGTCGGCGTTCATCTTGCCGATGAACGACTTCACCCGCGCCGACCGCGTCGTGCCCGTGCCGAACTTGTCGGCCAGCGCGTACGCCGCGTCGCAGCCGGACGGCAGCATCAGCCCGTACAGCAGCTGGCGCACGGTGACCTTGTCGCCGACGATCAGCCGCGCGGACGAGGCGTTCTTCGACACGATGTAGTCGCTGTACGCCTTCTGGATGGTGACCTTGGCGTCGAGGTTCAGGTTCTTCTGCGCGAGCACGACCTTCGCGGTCATGATCTTCGTCGTCGAGCCGGTCGAGCGGCGCGTGTCCGCGGCCTTCGAGTACAGCGCCTTGCCGTTCGCGTTGTTCATCACGAAGCCGCCCTTGGCGACGATCGTGGGCACGGGCGCGGCCTGCACCGGAGCGGCCTGCGCCGGCGCCGCGTGGAGGACGCCCGCGGAAACCATGGCGCCGGTGCTCACGGCGACGCCGACGGCTCTGCGGAGGCGGATGGCCTGGATGCCGATCTTCAAGTGAGGTACCCCGATTGAGTTGAATGCCCCAGTGGTGCGGCAGAGTTGTGGGTGCGGCCGACAGTGGGTCCGCACATGTCCGACTCCTTCCGGGGGCGGATGGTTGTGCTCGCGGCGGGCCGACTTTCCGGGGCGGGGTACAGTCCGCATCGTGGACGTATGCTTCCACGCGTACGTGTTGTATCTATCCTGTGGGCATGACCAGCCTGGCTCCCGTGAAGCAACCACCCGCCGCCGAGCGCGTCTACAGCCACGTCAAGCAGGGCGTCCTGGAGCGCCGCTACGAGGGCGGCACCCTGCTCACCGAGGGTGAGCTGGCCGAGGCCGTGGGGGTCTCGCGCACCCCGGTGCGCGAGGCGCTGCTGCGGCTGGAGGTCGAAGGGCTGATCAAGCTCTACCCGAAGAAGGGCGCACTCGTGCTGCCGGTCTCCGCCCAGGAGATCGCCGACGTGGTGGAGACCCGGCTGCTCGTCGAGGAGCACGCCGCCAGGAAGGCCGTGCCCGCGCCGCCCGGCCTCATCGAGCGGCTGGAGCAGCTGCTCGCCCGGCAGAAGGAGCAGGCCGCCGCGGGCGACTTCGCCGCCGCCTCCGTCACCGACCGGTGCTTCCACGCCGAGATCGTCCGCAGCGGCGGCAACGAGATCCTCTCCCGCCTCTACGACCAGCTCCGCGACCGCCAGCTGCGCATGGGCGTGGCCGTGATGCACTCCCACCCCGACCGCATCGCCAAGACCCTCGCCGAACACGAGGAGATCCTGCACGCGCTGCGCTCGGGCGACGCGGAGGCGGCCGTGGGCGTGGTCCACCGGCACGTGGGCTGGTTCTCCCACCTGGCCAGGGGAGAGGTGCGATGAGCGCCGCGCGCACCGGTGCCGCCGTCCGGCCCGGCGACCCTCCCGGTGGCCGGCGCGCCCTCGCCGTCTGGGGGATCGGCGTCTCCGTCTACTTCGTCGCCGTCATCTTCCGCACGTCCCTGGGGGTGGCCGGGCTCGACGCCGCCGACCGGTTCGGCGTCAACGCCTCGGCCCTGTCCACCTTCTCCATCCTCCAGCTGCTGGTCTACGCGGGCATGCAGATACCCGTCGGCCTGCTGGTGGACCGGCTCGGCACGAAAAAGGTGCTGGGCATCGGCGTCGTGCTGTTCACGGTCGGACAGCTCGGTTTCGCCCTCTCGCCGTCGTACGGCATGGCGCTCGCCTCGCGCGCGCTGCTCGGCTGCGGCGACGCGATGACGTTCATCAGCGTGCTGCGGCTGGGCACCCGGTGGTTCCCGGCCCGGCGCGGGCCGCTGGTCGCGCAGATGGCCGGGCTGGCCGGCATGGCGGGCAACCTCGTCTCCACGCTCGTCCTGGCCCGGCTGCTGCACGACATCGGCTGGACGGCGGCGTTCGCGGGCAGCGCGCTCGCGGGAGTCGTGGTGTTCGTGCCGCTGGTGCTGTTCCTCAAGGACCATCCCGAGGGCCACGAACCGGATCCCGTGCCGCACCGGGGCGCCGCCTACGTACGCCGTCAGATCGCCGCCTCCTGGCGGGAACCGGGGACCCGGCTCGGGATGTGGGTGCACTTCACGACCCAGTTCCCGGCGATGGTGTTCCTGCTGCTGTGGGGCATGCCGTTCCTCGTCGAGGCGCAGGGGCTGTCCCGGGGGGTCGCCGGTGAGCTGCTGACGCTCGTGGTGCTCTCCAACATGGTCGTCGGCCTCGTCTACGGCCAGGTCGTCGCCCGGCACCACGGGGCGCGGCTGCCGCTGGCGCTGGGAACGGTCGGAGCGACCGCGGTGCTGTGGGCCGCGATCCTCCTCCACCCGGGGGACACGGCGCCGATGTGGCTGCTGGTCGTGCTGTGCACGGTGCTGGGCGCCTGCGGGCCGGCGTCGATGCTCGGGTTCGACTTCGCCCGCCCGGCGAATCCCCCGGAACGGCAGGGGACGGCGTCCGGCATCACCAACATGGGGGGCTTCGTCGCCTCCATGACGACGCTGTTCGCGATCGGGGTGCTGCTGGACGCGACGGGGGACGACTACGCCGTCGCCTTCTCGTCGGTGTTCGTGCTGCAGGCGCTGGGGGTCTCGCAGATCCTGCGGTTGCGGCGGCGGGCGGCGCGCAGGGAGTCGGAGCGCCTGGTCGCCAGCCGGGTCTCCTCCGTGCACGTGCCGGTGTAGACACCGGGGGCAGGGCCGGCCGGGCGGGCCTGCGCCTGCCGGGTTCCTCCCCCGGCCCGCGCGCCGCGCCGGCGGGGGCGCCCCGGCCGCCCCGGGGCGCCCCCGCCCGCGACGCCTACGGGGTGACCGCGAAGTGCCGCAGGATCGCCGCCGCCAGGTCCAGGTCGCCCTCCGTCTTCACCCGGTCCGCCGCCGCGTCCGCCGTCACCCGGCCGCAGGCCAGGCGGACATACGTCTCCCAGTCGAGGGTGAGGGTGGCGGCGGGGCCGAGGGCGGGGGCCGTTTCGAGGGTGCCGCGGCCCTGGATGTCGACGCGGATCGTGCGCAGGAACTCCAGCGGACCGTGCACGTCGAGGACCACGGCCGAGCTGCGCGGCGCCTGCGCCTTCTCGGCGACCACACGCGGCAGTTCGGCGAGCAGCACGTCCCGGGCGACGTGCGCGCCGGGCGAGTCGAGGTTGCCGGGCCGGCGCAGGGCCGTGCGCAGGTCCTGCTCGTGCGCCCACACGTCGAACGCGTGCCGGCGCATGGCCTCCTCCAGCGTCAGCTCCGTGCCCAGCGGGCCGCGCACCTTGGTGCCCGGGTCACGGCTCTCGTTGCGCAGCTGGCGGTTGCGCCGGATGATCATGAGCTCCAGCTCGGAGGTCATCTCCGGCGCCGTGTGGTGGCGGCGCACGTCGACCTGCATCTCCATGTACCGCTGGTGGTCGTTGGTGACGTGGAACAGGTCGCGCGGCAGGGTGTGGATGGGGCGGGGGTCCCCGTACATCTCGGAGTCGAGGCCGATGACGTGGGAGACGACATCGCGGACCGACCAGCCCGGGCACGGCGTCCGCCGGTTCCAGTCGGCCTCCGGGAGCGGCTGCACCAGCTCGGATATCGCCTCGATCGAGTGGGTCCAGGCGTCGGCGTAGGGCTGGAGGGTGGGATGCAGGCTCACGGAACGGGACCCCTCGGCGGTCGGTACACGGGCAGGTGGTGGCGGCGGTGCCAGTGGGCGGTGGCTGCACTGCGTGGGTGTCTTGGGTCGCTAAGTTACGCTGCGGAGAGGCACCCCGGCAGTGCTTTCGTGTGACGATCGTAGGCCCGTGTGCGCGGGTCGAATGCCAGGACGGTGGTAGTGTGCGCGCTTCCTTGCTCCAAGTCGCCGTGAACGAGGGCGAATCGGTCGATTCGCGTCGGCGTCGGGTGGCCGCGATGGTACGGGATCAGGCCGCGGCCGATCTCGTGGTGCTCCCGGAGCTGTGGACCACGGGGGCGTTCGCGTACGACGCGTTCGACAGCGAGGCGGAACCGGTCGAGGGGCCGACCTTCGAGGCGATGGCCAAGGCCGCGAGCGACGCCGGCGTCTGGCTGCACGCGGGCTCGATCCCCGAGCGCGCCCCGGACGGCACCCTCTACAACACCTCCCTCGTCTTCTCCCCCTCCGGTGAGCCGGCCGCCTCCTACCGCAAGATCCACCGCTTCGGCTTCGACCAGGGCGAGGCCGTGCTGATGGGGGCGGGCGACGCACTGGTGACGGTCCGGCTGCCGGAGACCGTGCTCGGCGTGGCGACCTGCTACGACCTCCGCTTCCCCGAACTCTTCCGCGGTCTCGTCGACAGGGGGGCCGAGACCCTCGTCGTCGCGGCCGGCTGGCCCGAGCGCCGCCGCGCGCACTGGACGCTCCTGGCCCGGGCGCGGGCGGTGGAGAACCAGGCGTTCGTCCTCGCGTGTGCGACGGCCGGGACGCACGCCTCGGTTCCGCAGGCGGGTCACTCCCTCGTCGTCGACCCGTGGGGTGAGGTGCTCGCGGAGGCGGGCCCGGACGAAGAGGTCCTGACGGTCGACTTCGATCCGGCGACGGTGGCGGGGACCCGGGAGCGCTTCCCGGCCCTCAAGGACCGGGTCCTTGGCCTGGACCGCCCCCGCCGCTGACCCCGCGGACGGGCGGGGACACCCCCTAGTCCCCGCGTTCCTTCTCCGCCAGGTGGATCACGCACACCGCGACCGCGATCAGCAGCGCCGGGTCGGCGTCCTCCCGTACGACGTCGACGCCGTAGGTGTCGCGGAGGGTCAGCCACCGGCGTGAGATCACGGCGAGCAGCTCGCCGTCGTACTCGACGGCGAACTCCCGGTCGAGGACACGGCCGCTGACGTCGAGTTCGGTGCTGCCGTCCGCCAGGGCCACCCGGTAGTGGTTGCGCAGCAGCGACAGCCGTTTGCGCCGGACGGTCGCGAGCGGCTCGTCACCGCGCTCGATCACCATCGTGTCCCGCAGGGCGAACATCTTCCGGCGGATGTCGATGAGCACCCGCCCCTCGGTGTCCTTCAGTTCGAAGGTGTCCCGCAGCCGCAGGGCCTTGCCGTCGACGAGGAAGACCCTGTTCCCCCGCTCGTCCTCGATCCAGTAGTCGTCACCGATTCCCAGGATCCGGTCCCGCACGAGAAATCTCATGCATCCAGCACTTCCCCGTGCCCGGCGCCGAAACGCCGCCGGTAGGCCGACGGGCTGACTCGCGCCGCGCAGCGGTGAGGGCACGGGGGACGTGTCCTCCCGTGCCCTCGACGTGGACCCCGGCGCCGGGGGCGCCGGTCAGACCCCGTACCCGTCGCTGTAGCCGTCCCGCGTGCGAGGACGGGCGGGGTCCTCGACGACCGGCGTGGCGGGTGGTACGACGACCCGCCGCCGCCGGGCGATGCTGCTGAAGGTCGCGACGCCGATCAGACCGACGATCATGAAGATGATGCCGACCAGGTCAAGGTTGACACCCTGCATGTCCCAGTCGGTCGCGAACGTGAGGATTGCTCCCACGGCGATGAGGATGATGCATCCGCCGAGGCCCATGAGTGTCGCCTCCCTGTCCGGTGTCTCCGGTGTGCACCGGGTACCCGGGCGGACGGCTCCCATGCGCCTTTCGCCGACGGGGGTTGACTAGTCCTCAAGAAACGCCACGAGGGCGTTCGCCAGCAGGTACGGGTCCTTCGCGCCGCACAGTTCGCGGGCGCTGTGCATCGACAGGATGGCCACGCCGATGTCGACGGTCCGGATGCCGTGCCGTGCCGCCGTGATCGGGCCGATCGTGGTGCCGCACGGCATCGCGTTGTTGGAGACGAACGTCTGGAAGGGGACGCCCGCCTTCTCGCAGGCCGCCGCGAACACCGCTCGTCCCGAACCGTCGGTGGCGTACCGGTTGTTGACGTTGACCTTGAGGATGGGGCCGCCGTCGACGCGCGGGTGGTGCGTCGGGTCGTGCCGCTCCGCGTAGTTGGGGTGGACGGCGTGGCCGGTGTCGGAGGACAGGCAGACGGTGGCCGCGAAGGCGCGCGCCCGGTCCTCGTAACTGCCGCCGCGCGCGAACACCGAGCGTTCCAGGACGCCGCCGAGCAGCGGGCCGTCCGCGCCGGTGTCGGACTGGGACCCGTTCTCCTCGTGGTCGAACGCGGCGAGGACGGGGATGTGGGACAGGGCGGATCCCTGGCCCGCCACCGCCGCCAGCGCGGCCGTACCGGCGTGCACGGAGAGCAGGTTGTCCATCCGCGGGCCCGCCACCAGCTCGCGGTCGCGGCCCAGGTAGGCGGGCGGTTCGACGGGGTGGACCATCAGGTCCCAGCCCGTCACCTCGCCGGACGGGAGACCGGCGGTCTCCTCCAGGAAGGCGATGAGGTCGCCGTCGCGGACGTCGTCGCCCATGCCCCAGACCGGCTGCATGTGCCGCTGCTTGTCGAGCTTCAGGCCGTCGGCGTTGACCGAGCGGTCCAGGTGGATGGCGAGCTGGGGGACGCGCAGCAGCGGACGGTCGACGTCGACGAGGCGGGTGGTGCCGTCCCGCAGGGAGAGCCGGCCGGCCAGGCCCAGGTCGCGGTCGAGCCAGGAGTTGAGCAGCGGACCGCCGTAGATCTCCACGGCCACCTGGCGCCAGCCGTGCGCCCCGCTGTCGGGGCGGGGCTTGACGCGCAGGGTGGGGGAGTCGGTGTGCGCGCCGACGATCCGGAAGGGGGTGTGCGCGGGGGCGCCCTCGGGGACGTACCAGGCGATGATCGCACCGCCGCGCAGCACGTACTTGCCGCCGGTGGTCCCGTCCCAGGCGTCCGTCTCCGCGACCTGCCGGAAGCCCGCCTTCTCCAGCCGCTCGGCGGCGTTCGCCACCGAGTGGTACGGCGTGGGGCTCGTCGCCAGGAAGGACATCAGGTCGTCGGTGTGACCGCGATCGAAGCGGGGGGGTTCGCTCATGGGTTCACCATAACGAGGGCGAGGGCCCGCCCCCCTGTGCGGGAGCGGGCCCTCGGACCGTCCGGGACGGGTCTGTACGGGGTCGTCCTAGAACGCCGCCTCGTCCAGTTCCATCAGGTCCAGGCCGACACCCTCGGCGACCTTGCGGGCCAGGGTGACGCCCGGGAGGACGTTCGCCGCGAAGAACTTCGCCGCGGCGATCTTGCCGGTGTAGAACGCCTTGTCCTTGGCGGAGGCCGTGGCGAGCTTCTCGGCGGCGACCGCGGCGCCCCGCAGCAGCAGGTAGCCGACGACGACGTCGCCGGAGGCCATCAGCAGGCGGGTGGTGTTGAGGCCCACCTTGTAGATGTTCTTGACGTCCTGCTCGGTGGCCGCGAGGTCGGTGAGCATCAGGCCGACGACGGCCTCCAGCTCGACGGCCGCCTTCGCCAGGTGCTCGCGGGCGCCCGCCAGCTCCTCGCCGCCCTCACCGACCGCCAGGAACTTCTTGATCTCCTCGGCGAGCGAGTTCAGGGCGGCGCCCTGGTTGCGGACGATCTTCCGGAAGAAGAAGTCCTGGCCCTGGATGGCGGTGGTGCCCTCGTACAGGGTGTCGATCTTGGAGTCCCGGATGTACTGCTCGATCGGGTACTCCTGCAGGAAGCCCGAGCCGCCGAAGGTCTGCAGCGACTGGGCGAGCTGCTCGTAGCCCTTCTCCGAGCCGTAGCCCTTGACGATGGGCAGGAGCAGGTCGTTGAGCGCGTTCTCGGCGGAGACGTCCTCGCCCGCGGCCTCCTTGACCGCGATGGTGTCCTGGACGGACGCGGTGTAGAGGACGAGGGCGCGCATGCCCTCCGCGTACGCCTTCTGCGTCATCAGCGAGCGGCGCACGTCGGGGTGGTGCGTGATGGTGACCTTGGGCGCCTTCTTGTCCATGAAGTTGGCCAGGTCGGGACCCTGGACGCGCTCCTTGGCGTACTCGAGGGCGTTCAGGTAGCCCGTGGAGAGCGTGGAGATCGCCTTCGTGCCGACCATCATGCGGGCGAACTCGATGATGCGGAACATCTGGCGGATGCCGTCGTGCTTGTCGCCGATCAGCCAGCCCTTGGCGGGGTGCCGGTCGCCGAAGGTCATCTCGCAGGTGTTGGACGCCTTCAGGCCCATCTTGTGCTCGACGTTCGTGGCGTACACGCCGTTGCGCTCGCCCAGCTCGCCGGTCTCGAAGTCGAAGTGGTACTTGGGGACGAGGAAGAGCGACAGGCCCTTGGTGCCGGGGCCGGCGCCCTCGGGGCGGGCCAGCACGTAGTGGAGGATGTTCTTCGACATGTCGTGCTCACCGGAGGTGATGAACCGCTTCACGCCCTCGATGTGCCAGGAGCCGTCCTCCTGCTGCACGGCCTTGGTGCGGCCGGCGCCCACGTCCGAGCCGGCGTCCGGCTCGGTGAGGACCATGGTGGAGCCCCACTGCTTCTCGACGGCGATCTGCGCGATCTTCTTCTGGACGTCGTTGCCCTCGTTGTAGAGGATCCCGGCGAAGGCGGGGCCGGAGGAGTACATCCACACGGCCGGGTTCGCGCCGAGCACCAGCTCGCCGTACGCCCAGACCAGCGACGGCGGGGCGGTGGTGCCGCCGACGCCCTCGGGCAGGCCCAGGCGCCAGTACTCGGAGTCCATGAAGGCCTGGTAGCTCTTCTTGAAGGACGCGGGCACCGGAGCGGTACCGGTCTCCGGGTCGAAGACCGGCGGGTTGCGGTCGGCGTCGGTGAAGGACTCCGCCAGCTCGTTCTCCGCGAGCCGGGCCAGCTCGTCGAGGATGCTCTTCGCGGTCTCGACGTCCATCTCCTGGAACGGGCCGGTGCCGTACAGCTTGTCGCGCCCGAGTACTTCGAAGAGGTTGAACTCGATGTCGCGGAGATTGGACTTGTAGTGCCCCATGGCGACTGCTCCGTAAGAGAGAGATCGGCGAGGCACTGTCTCCTCGCACTAGTACACGTACCAACAGGTAACTCCGATGATGCTACCCGTGGGTAATAAGAAGCAACCCCGATCCGGACATCTGTGACTCAGCCCTCCCGCGGGGTCGTTAGTCTGTGCGGCATGTACGGCTACGACCAGAGCGCGGGGACCCAGCAGGGCTACGTTCCGCCGCAGCAGCAGATGCCGGGCGGGTACGGGCAGCAGGCGCCGCTGTACCCCGAGCCGTCCGCGCCGTCGCTCGCCGACGCCGTGCGCGCGTTCACCACGGGCCAGATGGCGGCCGAGGACTTCCAGCAGATCTTCGCCACGTCCAAGGTCTACTGCCCGCGCGGTGACAACCCCGGCTTCCTCGCCCTGCACAACACCCAGCAGCCGGTTATCCCGATGTTCACCTCGCTCAAGGAGCTGCGGCGGTACGCGGGCAAGGAGTCCAAGTACTTCGTGATCACCGGCGCCGAGGTGATCGACCTGCTGCCGACCGGCTACGGCTTCGTGCTCGACATGGAGGGTGAGCACCGGATGGTGTTCGACGCGAAGGCCGTGGAGCAGATGGTCGAGTTCGCCATGCGCCGGATGTACGGCTGAAGCCGCCGGCCTTGTCACTCCCCAGCGGAGCCCGGAGGGAATTCCCTCCGGGCTCTCTGTGTTCCGGGTGGCAAGATGTTCAACGCTCAACTAAACTGGGCGTACCCGAGGAGGTACATCGACGGGATCTTCGACCACCAGGACTCCAACGGCGGTGGCGGCACCATCACCAACGGCGACACCCAGTGGATGACGGCAGGCAGCGGTCTGCTGCACATCGAGGCGCCGCCGGAGCAGCTCGTCATGTCCGGCGGGCTCTTCCACGGGCTCCAGCTGTGGGTGAACCTCCCCGCCAAGGACAAGATGATGGCGCCGCGCTACCAGGACATCCGCAGCGGCAGCGTCCAGCTGCTCACCTCCCCCGACGGCGGCGCCCTGCTGCGGGTCATCGCCGGTGACCTGGACGGTCACGAGGGACCCGGCATCACGCACACGCCGATCACCATGGTCCACGCGACGCTGGCGCCCGGCGCCGAGGTCACCCTGCCCTGGCGGGAGGACTTCAACGGCCTGGCGTACGTCATGGCCGGGCGCGGGTCGGTCGGTGCCGAGCGGCGTCCGGTCCACCTCGGCCAGACCGCGGTCTTCGGCGCCGGATCCTCGCTGACCGTCCGCGCGGACGAGAAGCAGGACTCGCACACCCCGGACCTGGAGGTCGTCCTCCTCGGCGGCCGGCCCATCCGTGAGCCGATGGCGCACTACGGGCCGTTCGTGATGAACACCCGGGAAGAACTCCAGCAGGCGTTCGAGGACTTCCAGAAGGGCCGGCTGGGCACGGTCCCGGCCGTGCACGGGATGTCGGAGAAGGGCCCGCGGGAGGCCTGACCGGCGGCCCCGCCCCCGGTGAGGACGACGCCCGGGGGCCGGCCGCGACCCGCGGTGATCCCGGCCGCGGGCGGACGCGACGACGTCCGCCCGCGGCCGGACGGCTGCCGGGGCGCGGGAAGGGCTCGTGGCGGTGGCGGGAGGGGGCCGGGGCCGCGCGTCAGCCGTCGGCGACGGTGCCGTGCTTCTCGTACAGCTCGAACCAGATGCTCTTGCCCTCGCCGCGGGGGTCGACGCCCCAGGTGTGGGCGAGGAGTTCGACCAGGACCAGGCCGCGTCCGGAGGAGGCCAGCTCCCCCGGCCGGCGCAGGTGCGGCAGGTCGTCGCCGGCGTCGGTGACCTCGACGCGGATCCGGCGGCCGTCCCCTCCGTCGGTGACCTCGGCGAGCAGCAGGGCGTCGGTGTCGGTGTGCACCAGGACGTTGGTGAGGATCTCCGACAGCAGCAGCACCGCCGAGTCCGCCTGGTCCGCGGAGGACCAGTCGTGCAGCAGCTCCCGCAGCTGGTGCCGGGCCACCCCGACCCGCTCGGGCTCGGCCTGGGCCACGGTCAGCATCGTGCGGCGCACCGGCGGCCGCACCGTGTCGGACTCCGCTCCGCAGCCGCATCCGCCGCCCTGCCGGGACAGCAGCAGTACGGCGATGTCGTCCTCGCGGCGGTCGATCAGCGGGCCGGTGCTGTGGTGGGAGGACGGGCCGTGCACCGCCTGGACCAGGGCGTCGGCCAGTTCCTCCTGGTTGCCCCGGTGCTCCTCCAGGACGGTGCGCAGGCGCTGCCGGCCGGTGTCCAGGTCGTGGCCGCCGGTCTCGATCAGCCCGTCCGTGCAGATCATCATCGTCTCGCCGGGCTCCAGGACCAGCCGCGTGGTGGGGTAGTCGGCGTCCGGGTCGATGCCCAGCGGCAGCCCGACCGCCGTCGGCGGGGTCAGCACCGTCGCGTCGGCCATGCGGAGCACCGGCTCCGGGTGCCCGGCGCGGGCGACCTCCAGCACGCCGCTCACGGCGTCGACCTCGGCGTACAGACAGGTGGCGAAGCGGGGCTCGGCCGGGTCCGCGTCGCCGATGCCGTGCAGGAAACGGGAGGCGCGGGAGAGCACGGCGTCGGGCCGGTGGCCCTCGGAGGCGTACGCCCTCAGGGCGGTCCGGAGCTGCCCCATCAGTCCCGCGGCCCGTACGTCATGACCCTGCACGTCGCCGATCACGAGCGCGAACCGTCCTCCCCCGGGAAGCGGGATCACGTCGTACCAGTCGCCGCCGATCTGGAGACCGCCGCCGGTGGGGATGTAGCGGGCGGCGATGCTCATGCCGGGGATGCCGGGGCCGAGCTTCGGCATCATCGAGCGCTGCAGACCGTCGGTCAGCGCCCGTTCGCTCTCCGCGGCGCCGGCGCGGGTCAGGGCCTGGGCCAGCATCCGGGCCACCGTGGTCAGTACGGACCGTTCGTCGGGGGTGAACGCGACCGGGTAGGCGAAGGCCGCCAGCCAGGCGCCCATCGGGCGGCCGGACGCGGTCAGGGGAAGGAAGGCCCAGGACCGGCGTCCGAAGCGCTGGGCGAGCGGCCAGGTGAGGGGGTAGCGGGTCCGGTACTCCTCCGGGGAGGAGAGGTAGACCGCGCGGCCGGTACGCACCACCTCGGCGGCCGGGTAATCGGTGTCCAGCGGCATGTAGAACGGGTTGTCGGCGCCGGGCTCGTGTCCGTGGTGGCCGATGATCGTGAGCTGGTCGCCCTCCACCCCGAACACGGCCAGCCCGTCCGGTGAGAACCCGGGCATCGACAGGTTGGCCGTGACCCGCAGCACCTCCTGCGTCGACCGCGCCTCCGCCAGCGCGCGGCCCGCGTCCAGCAGGAACGCCTCGCGGGAGCGCCGCCAGTCGCCGGTGACCGCGTTGCGCCCGGCGGCCGTGCCCGGCGCCGGCTCGGTGACCTCCTGGAGGGAGCCGGTCAGGACGTACGCCCTGCGGTCGCGGTCGAAGGAGGGCTTGGAGCGGCTGCGCACGACCCGGAGGACCCTTTTCCGGTCGTCCATGATCCGGATCCGCACCTCGGCGATGGTGCCCTCGGCGACGGCGAGCTGGACCACTCCGGTGATCTCGTTCCAGTCGACGGGGTGCAGGCGCGCCCGCACCTGGGCCTCCGTGAGCGTGACCTCCCGGGCGGGCAGCCCGAGCAGCCGTGCCGCCACGGCGTCCACCGTGACCAGCCCGGCGGCGGTGTCCCAGTGCCACAGCCCGGTGTCGAGGGCGGCGAGCACGTCCCCCAGGGCGGGCAGGGGCTCACCAGAGCGCATTGCACCACTTTAGGAAGAGGGTGACGAAAAGTTCCACCGCGCCCCCCTCGTCATGGCAGAGAAGCGATCTCGGCCCGGCCGGTAGGCTTGGGGGAGTTTCACGTGAAACAACGACCCCGATCCGCGAAGGCTGGATGAACGACGATGCATCGGTACAGGTCCCACACCTGCGGCGAGCTCCGCGCCTCTGACGTCGGAACCGACGTCCGGCTGAGTGGCTGGCTGCACAATCGGCGCGACCTGGGCGGCATTCTCTTCATCGATCTGCGCGATCACTACGGCATCACCCAGCTCGTGGCGCGTCCGGGCACCGAGGCGTACGAGGCGCTGGACAAGCTGTCCAAGGAGACCGTGGTCCGCGTCGACGGCAAGGTCGTCTCGCGCGGTACGGACAACGTCAACGCCGAGCTGCCGACCGGTGAGGTCGAGGTCGAGGTCGGCGTGGTCGAGGTGCTGGGCGCGGCCGCCCCGCTGCCCTTCACGATCAACGCCGAGGACGGCGTCAACGAGGAGCGGCGCCTGGAGTACCGCTTCCTGGACCTGCGCCGTGAGCGCATGCACCGCAACATCCTGCTGCGCACGTCGGTCATCTCGGCGATCCGCCACAAGATGACGGCGCTGGGCTTCAACGAGATGGCGACGCCGATCCTGAGCGCCACCTCCCCCGAGGGCGCCCGCGACTTCGTCGTCCCCTCCCGTCTCAACCCCGGCAAGTTCTACGCGCTGCCGCAGGCGCCGCAGCAGTTCAAGCAGCTGCTGATGGTCTCCGGCTTCGACCGCTACTTCCAGATCGCGCCCTGCTTCCGCGACGAGGACGCCCGCGCGGACCGCTCGCCGGGCGAGTTCTACCAGCTCGACGTGGAGATGAGCTTCGTCGAGCAGGAGGACGTCTTCCAGCCGATCGAGAAGCTGATGACCGAGCTGTTCGAGGAGTTCGGGGGTGGCCGTCATGTGACGTCGCCGTTCCCGCGCATCCCGTTCCGCGAGGCGATGCTGAAGTACGGCTCCGACAAGCCGGACCTGCGCGCCCAGCTGGAGCTCGTCGACATCACCGACGTGTTCGAGGGCTCGGAGTTCAAGGCGTTCGCCGGCAAGCACGTCCGTGCGCTGGCCGTGCCGGACGTCTCCGCCCAGCCCCGCAAGTTCTTCGACCAGCTCGGTGACTACGCGGTCTCCCAGGGCGCCAAGGGCCTGGCCTGGGTGCGCGTCGGCGAGGACGGCTCGCTGACCGGCCCGATCGCGAAGTTCCTGACGGAGGCGAACGTCGCGGAGCTGACCAAGCGCCTCTCGCTGGCCCCCGGCCACGCGGTGTTCTTCGGCGCGGGCGAGTTCGACGAGGTCTCGAAGATCATGGGCGCGGTGCGGGTCGAGGCCGCCAAGCGCGCCGGTCACTTCGAGGAGAACGTCTTCCGCTTCTGCTGGATCGTCGACTTCCCGATGTACGAGAAGGACGAGGACACCGGCGCGATCGACTTCTCCCACAACCCCTTCTCGATGCCGCAGGGCGGCCTGGAGGCCCTGGAGACCCAGGACCCGCTGGACATCCTCGGCTGGCAGTACGACATCGTCTGCAACGGTGTCGAGCTGTCCTCCGGCGCCATCCGGAACCACGAGCCGGAGATCATGCTCAAGGCGTTCGAGATCGCGGGCTACGACCGGGAGACGGTCGAGGAGAAGTTCGCCGGCATGCTCCGCGCGTTCCGCTTCGGCGCCCCGCCGCACGGCGGCATCGCCCCCGGCGTCGACCGCATCGTCATGCTCCTCGCCGACGAGCCCAACATCCGCGAGACCATCGCGTTCCCGCTCAACGGCAACGCCCAGGACCTGATGATGGGCGCCCCGACGGAACTCGACGAGCCCCGCCTGAGGGAACTGAACATCTCGGTGCGCAAGCCGCAGCCGAAGTAGTCCCGGCGCGAGCAGCACGCACGAGGGGCCCGGAACCGACTCGGTTCCGGGCCCCTCGCCCTGGGCGAACCCGCACTGTGGTCAGTCCTCGGTGAACAGGTCCTCCGCGCGCTCCACCGTGCCGGAACGGTCCAGCCGGTGGGAGGCCTCGTGTGGTGCGGTGACCATGAGCGCAAGCCTGGTGCGCTCATGGCCCATGCCACTGGCCTGTGCGGAAGGTTCAGCCGATCGGGTCAGCGGGCCACGAACTGGGTGAGGATGGCCTGGACCTCGTAGATGTCGACGCCCTTGGTGAAGGTCTTCTGGATGGGGGCCGGGGAGCCCGAGAGCCAGATCTTGAGTTCGGCGTCGAGGTCGAAGGTGCCGGCGGTCTCCACCGCGAAGTGGGTGATGCTGCGGTAGGGGATGGAGTGGTACTCCACCTTCTTGCCGGTGATGCCCTGCTTGTCGACCAGGATCAGCCGCCGGTCGGTGAACAGGATGGTGTCGCGGATCAGCAGGAACGCGGCGTGCACCTGCTCGCCGTGGCCCAGCAGACGGGCGTAGTCCTGCTGTGCCTGGGCCGGGTCGACGGTGTGCGCGTTGCCGAAGAGTGCCATGGAACGGGTCCCCCCACGGGAGTGATGACGACGGTCGGGTGTCGGCCGCCTCCCTGTGATCTTCGCAAAGGGACGGGGCCCGGGAGAAGAGGTGCTCTGCTCCCGGGCCCCGCTGTGGCGATCGCGTTACGCGGTCGGCTTCTCCTCGAGACGGGGGAAGAGGACCGCGCCCTTGGTGACCGTGGAACCGGCGGGGAGCAGGCCCCAGGTGCCGGCCTCCTGGACGTTCTGGTCGGCCAGAGCGCCGAGGCCGGCCTCCGCGCCGAGGGAGTCCCAGAGCTTCTGGGAGGTCTCCGGCATGACCGGATTGAGGAGGACGGCCACCGCGCGGAGCGACTCGGCGGCCGTGTAGAGGATGGTCGCCAGGCGGGCCCTGCCCTCGGGCGAGTCGTCCTTGGCGACCTTCCAGGGCTCCTGCTCGGTGATGTAGCCGTTGACCTGCTTGACGAAGTCGAACACCGCCAGGATGCCGCCCTGGAAGTCCACCTCCTCGCCGATGCGGCGGTCCGCCTCCGTGACCGCCTTGGCCAGGCCGTCGTGGATCGCCCGCTCGGCCTCGCCGTCCGCGCTCGACGCCGGGAGCTCCCCGCCGAAGTACTTGCCGACCATCGCGGCGACGCGGGAGGCGAGGTTGCCGTAGTCGTTGGCCAGCTCGCTGGTGTAGCGGGCGGAGAAGTCCTCCCAGGAGAAGCTGCCGTCCTGGCCGAAGGCGATCGCCCGCAGGAAGTACCAGCGGTACGCGTCCACGCCGAAGTGCGAGGTCAGGTCCTGCGGCTTGATGCCGGTCAGGTTGGACTTGCTCATCTTCTCGCCGCCGACCATCAGCCAGCCGTTCGCGGCGATCTTCCCCGGCAGGGGGAGGCCCTGCGCCATCAGCATGGCCGGCCAGATGACCGCGTGGAAGCGGAGGATGTCCTTGCCGACGAGGTGGACGTCGGCGGGGAAGGTCGCCTCGAACTTCTCCGGGTTCTCGTTGTAGCCGACCGCCGTCGCGTAGTTCAGCAGCGCGTCGACCCACACGTAGATGACGTGCTTGTCGTCCCAGGGGACCGGCACACCCCAGTCGAACGTCGAGCGGGAGATCGACAGGTCCTGCAGGCCCTGGCGGACGAAGTTCACGACCTCGTTGCGCGCGGACTCGGGCTGGATGAAGCCCGGGTTCGCCTCGTAGTGGGCGAGCAGCTTGTCGCCGTACTCGCTCAGTTTGAAGAAGTAGTTCTCCTCGCTGAGGATCTCCACCGGCTTCTTGTGGATCGGGCACAGCTTCTGGCCCGCGTACTCGCCCTCGCCGTCGAGCAGCTCCCCGGGGAGCTTGTACTCCTCGCAGCCCACGCAGTACGGGCCCTCGTAGCCGCCCTTGTAGATCTCGCCCTTGTCGTACAGGTCCTGCACGAACTCCTGGACGCGGTCGGTGTGCCGCTTCTGCGTGGTGCGGATGAAGTCGTCGTTCGCGACGTCGAGGTGCTCCCACAGGGGCTTCCACGACTCCGTGACGAGCTTGTCGGCCCAGGCCTGCGGGGTGACCCCGTTCGCCTCGGCCGTGCGCATGATCTTCTGACCGTGCTCGTCCGTGCCGGTGAGGAACCACACCTTCTCGCCGCGCTGGCGGTGCCAGCGGGTGAGCACGTCGCCTGCGACGGTCGTGTAGGCGTGGCCCAGGTGAGGAGCGTCGTTGACGTAGTAGATGGGGGTCGAGACGTAGTACGCCTTCGCCCCCTGCTTCTCTGATCCAGTGGCCGCCATGGGCGAAATCCTACTGGGCCGGTGGAGGTCGGCTCACACGCGTTTCGGGGGGCGGACGGAGGGCTTCCGGAGCCCTGTCCCGTCCACCCCCCGGGGTGTCGCGTGTGCGGCGGCCGCGGTGTGCGGCCCGGTGCCTGGTGCCTGGCGCCTGTGCCTGGGCGCCTACGGGCGCCAGGAGGCCAGGACGGCCTCGTACAGCTCCTTGTCGGTGAGCTCCCGCGGGGTCTCGCCGGCCAGGAAGTGCGCGGTGTTCGGCGTCTTCAGCTTGCGGAGGTAGTCGAACGCCTTGTTCTCCGGGTCGCCGAACGCGACGAACGAGAAGAAGACGCTCGGGTGGGTCTTCGCCGCCTCGGTGAGGGCCTGGGTGGCCGGGGTCTTCGCGTCCGGGGCACCGTCCGTCTGGAAGACCACCAGGGCGGGTGTGTCGGGGCCGGGGCCCGACGCGTCGTGCTGGGCGAGGACCTCCGCGACGGCCGCGTGGTAGCTGGTGCGGCCCATGCGGCCCAGCGACGCGTGCAGGGTGTCGATCTTGTTCTCGTAGTCGGTGAGGGTGAGGTCGCCGGTGCCGTCGAGCTCGGTGGAGAAGAAGACGACCCTGAGGGTGGCCTCGGGGTCGAGGCGGGCGGCGAGGGCCAGGGTCTGCTCGGCCAGCGCCTGGGCGGAACCGTCCTTGTAGTACGGGCGCATGGACGCGGAGCGGTCCAGGACGAGGTAGACCTTGGCGCGGGTGCCGGTGAGGTTGTGCTGCGCGAGGGCGGCGGTGGCGGCGTCGTAGGCGGTGGCGAGGGTCGCGGGGACGGGGGGCGCGGTTCCGGCCTCGGCGGTGGCCTCCGGCTTGGGGCGCGGCTCGCCTTCGGCCTCGGCGGTGGCCTCCGGCTCGGGCCCCGGCTTGCCTTCGGCCTCGGCTTCGCCTTCGGCCGGGGTTTCGTTCCCACCCGCACCACCCGTGCGGCTTTCGTCGTCGGGTGCGGGTGGCCCCTGAAGGGCGGTCCCGCCGTCGGCGGCTGCGGGAGAGTCCTCGGTGGCGGGGGCGGGCTCGGCGGCTGCCTCGGCTTCCGGCTCCGCGTCGGCCTCGGGCTTGGCTTCGGTCTCCGGCTCCGCCGTCGCTTCGGCCTCGGGCTCGCCTGCGGGCTTCGTCTCGGCTTCCGCCTGCGGCTGCGACTCGGCGTCCGCTGCCGGCTTCGTGTCCGTCACCGGGTCCGGCTCCGTCCGGGCCTCCGGCTCGGCGTCCGGCTCCGGGGCGGCTTCCGGCTTGGCCTCGGGCTTCGACTCGGCTTCCGGCTCGGGCGCGGGGTCGGGCTCGGGCTTCGGTTCGGCGTGCGCCTTCGGCTCTGCCTTCGTCACCGGTTCCGGTTCCGGCTTCGGCTCGGGCTGCGCTTCCGCCTTCGTCTCGGCCTTCGCCTCCGCTTCTGCCTCCGGCTTGGCTTCGGGCTCGGCCTTCGCCTCCGCTTCTGCCTCCGGCTTGG
>NZ_BMUC01000002.1:318546-321053 GCF_014649995.1 Streptomyces griseoflavus
TGGCCTCCGCCTCTGCTTCGGTCTTCGGTTCCGGCTTGGCTTCGGGCTGCGGCTCGGGCTCGGGCTGCGGCTCGGTGTGGGTGGCCGGCTCGGGGGCCGTTGCCGGGGCCGGGGCCGGCTGGGGAGTGGGCTCGGCTTCTGCCTCGGGCTCGGCTTCCGTCGGGGCGGGGGCTGCCTCGGCCCGCCGCGCGGGGGCCGGGGTGTCGTCCGAGGGGGTGCTGGGGTGGGGGACCGTGACGTTGTCGAACGCGGCGCTGACGAGGTCGTGTTCGTCGCGTTGTTCCGGGACCGAGGGTGTGGCGGGGGTCGGTTCCGGGGACGGGGAGGGAATCGACGGGGCCGGCTCGGGCGATGTCGGAGCGGCCGTTTCCGTGGGCTCGGCGGCCTGCGCCGTACCCTCCGCTTCGGCGGACCTCGCTTTGCGTGACCGTCCGAACGCGTTCCGCAGGAGAGTGAGAATGCCCATGTGCGCAACCCTTCGCGTGAGTTGATGCCCGTCAATCCCTGGCCAGGACGGACACGTAAGGTTAGCGGCCCGCAAGGGCGATCTTGGGCAGGGTTGGGTTTGCGGAATCGTATATGTCAAGGGCGCGATCCGGCCTGCGAGCTGCGGCTCGCGATCTCCCGGTCCAACTTCCCTCATGCCGCCGCAGGTTCACCCGTCGTTCATCCGGGCGCCCGGCTACCGCACATATGTGCTCCTACGGTCTCGCTGACACCATGGGCATCCAAGGAGAGAATCACGTGCGAAAGCTGCTGCCGTTGATCGGAACGCCGTCCGGTTCGCACCCCGGCGGCCGGTCCGCCCTGACTTGTCGTTTCCGGTGTGGTGACGCCTGCTTCCACGAGGTGCCCAACACCAGCTCGAACGAGTACGTCGGCGACGTCATCGCCGGCGCCCTCAGCCGCCGGTCCGTGATGCGCGCCGCCGCCGTGGTGACCGTCGCCGCGGCCGGCGCCGGGGCGGCCGGCATCGCCGTCGCGCCCGAGGCGCAGGCGGCCGCGGCCGCCAAGGGCGGCCCCCGGCCGACGGCCAAGGGCGCCCGCGGTCTGCGGTTCGCGCCCGTCGCGCCCAACACGAACGACGCCGTGACCGTGCCGGAGGGCTACCGGCAGAACGTCGTCATCCGCTGGGGCGAGCCGATCCTGCGCGGTGCGCCCGCCTTCGACCCGGAGCGGCAGACCGCCGAGGCGCAGGCCGGGCAGTTCGGCTACAACTGCGACTTCCTGTCGCTGCTGCCCCTCAAGGGCGAGCGTGGCCGGCAGCTGCTCGTCGCCAACCACGAGTACACCGACGAGATCCTGATGTTCCGGGACTACGACGCCGCCAACCCCACCCGCGAGCAGGTGGAGATCGCCTGGGCCGCGCACGGCCTCGCCGTGGTCGCGGTGGAGGAGGAGCGCGGGAGCGGCCGGCTGACGGCCATCGGCCGGCACCAGCTCAACCGGCGGCTCACCGCCACCTCCGAGTTCCGGCTGACCGGCCCGGCCGCCGGGTCGGACCTGGTGAGGACGTCCGCCGACCCGACCGGGCGGAAGGTGCTCGGCACCCTCAACAACTGCGCCGGCGGCACCACCCCGTGGGGCACGACGCTGCACGGCGAGGAGAACTTCAACCAGTACTTCGCCCACGGCAGCAGCGCGACCGACAAGCGGTACGGCATCGGCACCGGCGCCACCGAGCGCAAGTGGGAACGCTTCGACAAGCGGTTCGACCTGGCCCAGGAGCCGAACGAGGCGCACCGGTTCGGGTACGTCGTCGAGCTCGACCCGTACGACCCCGACTCCGTGCCGCGCAAGCACACCGCGCTCGGCCGGTTCAAGCACGAGGCGGCGACCGTGCGGCTGACGCACGACGGCCGGCCGGTCGTCTACAGCGGGGACGACGAGCGGTTCGACTACTTCTACAAGTTCGTCGGCAGCAAGCGGATGCGGCACGGCAACAGCCGCTCCGCCCGCGAGCACAACCTCTCGCTCCTCGACGAGGGGACCCTGTACGTCGCCCGGCTGACCGGTGACTCGCCCGCCATCGAGATCGACGGCACGGGCAAGCTGCCCCGGGACGGCGAGTTCGACGGCAGCGGTGAGTGGATCCCGCTGGCCACCGCCACCGCCCGGGGTGCCGTCTCGCACGTCGAGGGCATGACCGCCGAGGAGGTCTTCGTCTTCACGCGGCTGGCCGGTGACAAGGTGGGCGCCACCAAGATGGACCGGCCCGAGGACATCGAGCCCAACCCGGTCACCGGCAAGGTGTACGTCGCCCTCACCAACAACTCCAACCGCGGCGTCGGCTCCCACCCGAAGGCGGACGAGGCCAACCCGCGCCACGCCAACAAGCACGGCCACGTCCTGGAACTGACCGAGCGCTGGAACCGGCCGGAGAGCACGGAGTTCGCCTGGTCGCTGTTCCTCGTCGCGGGCGACCCGGAGGACCCGGCGACGTACTTCGCCGGGTTCCCGAAGGACTCCGTCAGCCCGATCTCCTGTCCGGACAACGTCGCCTTCGA
>NZ_BMUC01000002.1:321082-380516 GCF_014649995.1 Streptomyces griseoflavus
CGACCACGGCAACCTGTGGATCTCCACCGACGGCAGCGCCCTCGGCTCCCACGACGGTCTCTTCGGCGTGGCCACGCGCGGTGACCGGCGCGGTGAGCTGAAGCAGTTCCTGACCGTGCCGAAGGGCGCGGAGACCTGCGGTCCGGTCATCCAGGACCGGCGGGTGCTGGTCGCCGTGCAGCACCCGGGCGAGGTGGACGGGGCGACGGTCGACCGGCCCGCCAGCACCTGGCCGGACGGGCCCGGCACCTACGTCCGTCCGTCCGTCGTCGCGGTGTACCGCGCGGACGGCCGGGACATCGGCGTCTGAGACGTCTGACGCGAGCCGTCGAAGGCAGTGGCCGGGGGGCAGGGGCCCGGTGGCACCAGGTCCTCCGGCCACTCCCGGTACGCCGGGGCCTGGCGTGCCACCTCCCGGTAGGCGTCGGCCAGGTCGGGATAGACGCCCTCCAGCTCCGTGTCCGTCCGTGCCGCCAGCAGCAGCCGTACGCCGAGGGGGTCGCCGTACAGCCGGCGCACGGCCGTCTCGGGGCGGGAGGGCGAGGTCGGCTGGCACACGGTGACGGCTTCGCCGATGGCCACCAGCGACGCGGCGGTGTGGTAGTCGCCGTGCAGGACCCGGGGGCTGATGCCGGCGGCGCGCAGGACACGGCGTACGGCGTCCCACTCGCCGTCGACCGCCGGGTCGATCATCCAGCGGTCACCGGCCAGCTCGGACAGGTGGACGACCGGCCGCGCGGCGGCCGGATGGTCGGCCGGGAGCGAGACGCACTGCGGTTCGCGCTCGACGAGGACCCGGGTGCGCAGGCTTTCGGGGACGTGCAGGGGGCAGCCCTCGACCTCGTGCACGAAGGCCACGTCGAGCTGGCCGTCGGCCACCATGCGCAGCAGGGCGTTGGCGGAGACGTCCATGTGCAGGGTGGGCTCCTGCCAGTTCCGGCGCAGTCGGCGCAGCCAGCCGGCGAGGGCGCGGCTCGCGGTGGAGCCGATGCGCAGCTGCCGGCCGCCGACGGCGGCGGCGCGGGCCTCGGTGACCAGGGAGCGCAGCTCGGTGACGAGCGGGCGGGCGCGGCTGAGGACCAGCCGGCCCAGCGGTGTGGGGCGGCAGCCGGTGCGGGCGCGCACGAACAGGGCGCCGCCCAGCTCCTGTTCGATGCGCCGCAACTGCGTGCTCAACGAGGGCTGGGCCACGCCGAGTTGACGTGCGGCGCGGTGCAGGCTGCCGGTGTCGGCGATCGCGCACAGCGCCCTGAGGTGCCTGACCTCGAGCTCCATGCCCTGGGAGGGTAAGGCGGAAGTTCAGCTTTCACCAGACTCACAAACCCCGTCCGTTCAGGCGGAGTCGGGCGGGCGGGACGGCTTGGCCGGAGTGCGTTGATAGCCCGGCCCTATCACCGGTTGCCATCATCACAGCCGCCGGGGCGGCGCGGACACTCACCGATGACACGTGACTCACCCCCACCGAAGGAGTCATCGATGCGTACACGCATGCGCATGCCCCTGTCCGTCCTCGCCGCCGCCGGCCTGAGCGTCACGGCGCTCGGTCTCGGTGCGGCCCCGGCGACCGCCGCTCCCGCACCGCTCGACGCGGTGCCCTCGTTCGCCGCGTACGACGGGTCCCCGGAGGAGGCCGCGGCCAACCGCGCGTTCTTCGAGGCCGTGCTGAAGTCGGCGGCCGAGAAGCGGGCCGCGAACCCGTCGAGTGCCGCGGCCGTGACCGTCGTCTACAACGCGTCCCGGGCGCCGTCGTTCGCCACGCAGATAGCCCGCAGCACGCAGATCTGGAACAGCTCGGTCTCCAACGTGAGACTTCAGGCCGGCACGTCGGGTGCCGACTTCTCGTACCGCGAGGGCAACGACTCGCGCGGCTCGTACGCGTCGACGGACGGGCACGGGCGGGGGTACATCTTCCTCGACTACCGCCAGAACCAGACCTACGACTCCACGCGGGTGACCGCGCACGAGACGGGGCACGTGCTGGGGCTCCCGGACCACTACTCGGGGCCGTGCAGTGAGCTGATGTCCGGGGGCGGGCCCGGCCCGTCGTGCACGAACGCGTACCCCAACTCGGCGGAGCGGTCGCGGGTGAACCAGTTGTGGGCCAACGGGTTCGCCGCGGCGCTGGACGAGGCGGAGAAGGCGTTGCAGAAGTCCGCGCGGTAGGCGGTTGCCGGTTGCCGCCCCGGCGGCACCACCGCCCGCGCCCGGCGAGCACCGTGGCCCGCGCGCTCAGGCCTTGTGCAGGGTCAGGTCGACGAGCAGGGCGCGGTGGTCGGTGTCGGGGAGGTCGAGGAAGCGGGCTCGGGTCGCGGTGAAGTGCCGTGAGACGAGGACGTGGTCGATCTGGGCGCCGAACGCCGGGGTCGTGCGGGTCGGCCAGGTCGGGGTGCGGTCGGCGCCGTCGAGGCGGGCCGCGTCGCGCAGGCCGGTGTCGAGGATGCGGCGGAACGCCGCGTGGTCCTGGGTGGCGTTGAAGTCCCCGGCGAAGACGGCCGGGGTGTCCGGGCCGGCGGCGGCCGCGTCGCGCAGCCGGCCCAGCTCCCGCTGCCACAGGCGGACCTGCTCGGGCAGCGGCGGCATGGGATGGGCGAGCTGGAGCCGTACGGTGTGGCCGTCGACGTCGGCGAGCGCGCCGGGCATGCCCATGGTGCCGGGAACGCCGTCGGCGGGCCGGAGCGGGTGGCGGCTGAGGATGACGGAGCCCTCGGAGCCGCCGCCCTCCACGGCCTGCCGGTGCGGATGGGTGGCCGCCAGCTCCCGCTTCAGGGCCGCGTCGCAGGTGTACTCGCACTCCTGGACGAACACCAGGTCCGGCTTCTCGCGGCGCACGGCGTCGGTCAGCGCGCCGGTGGCCTGCCCGAACTCCACGTTGGCGGTCAGCACCCGCAGCTCGGCGACGGGCGGCCCGGCGGGGTCGCCGGTCTTCCCGTACGGCTCGATGTACCAGGCCAGCAGGCCGAGCAGGACGACGCCCCACACGGCGCCGGTCCACCAGCGGGCGAGCAGGGTGAACAGCAGACCGGCGGCGGTGGGCACGAGCAGCCAGGGCAGGAAGGCGAGCAGCTGGGGCACCGGGGTGACGCCGTCGGTGTCGGCGGCGCGGCAGCCGACGACCGTGCTCACCCCGGCGAACAGCAGTGCCGCGCACCAGGTGCTGAACCGTCGCCCTCTCCCGGGCCGCCGTCCCCCCGTGTCGTCGGTGACGGTCGGGTCGGCAGTCGCAGTGTCCAACGTTCCGGTCCTCCGCTCGCGGGTGCGATGCCCGAATCCTCCCTCATGGACGGGGAAGCGTGGCGGGCGGTCGCCGGAAACGGCCGTCCGGGGCGGTCGCCGGTGACGGGGCGCCGCGCCGGGGTCCGCGGCGGCCGGTCAGCCAGGAGGCCAGGGCCACCGTCAGTCCCAGCGCGAGCAGCAGCCAGGAGGCGGTGCGCAGGGTGGCGGTGAGGGCGTCGTAGATCGCGGCCGCGGCCGGGCGGTGGAGGTGGTCGGGCAGGTCGGCCAGGGTGAGCCGGCGGCCGACGGCGACGGCGAGGACCAGCAGGGCGCCGCCCAGCGCCGTGCCCAGGCCGGTGGCGGTGAGCGCGCGGCGGCGGCGGGCCGCGACGGCGATCCCGGTGACGGCGAGGACGACCGTCGCGAGCGGCAGCCAGAACGCGGCGGCGTCCAGCACGTGGTACCCCTTCCGGAGTCCGGCCACCTCCTCGGCCGGCACCACCGGGACCTCGGTGTGCTCGACGGGGATGCGGTGGGCGTAGGGCATGTGGTCGGCGGTGAGCCGCTGCTTCACCCGCGCGGTGACGGGGGCGAGGTCCACGGTGACCGGGCCCCGGGGCGCGGTGTCGTCGCGCAGGGCGTGCAGGACCGCGTCGTGGACGGCTCTGTTCCCCGCCTCCCAGGCGATGCGGTACGCCTCGGTGCGGGTGAAGGAGTGCACGGCGTCGCGGACGAACGGGGCGAGGGCGGCGCCGGTGTCCGTGTCCGCGCCGGCGGGGGCGAGTGTGCGGGCGACCTCGTCGCCGACGGCGTCGGCGACCGCGTTGCGTACGGCCGGGTCGGTGGCCAGGGGGGCCATGGTGTCGACGTAGCGGCCGGTGTCGGCGACGCCGTGGGTCGCCCAGGCGGCGAGGGTGCCGCAGGGGGCGAGGAGGCAGGCGAGGGTGAGGAGGGTGGCGGAGAGGGCGTCGCGCAGGGGCACGTCCTCAGGCAACGGGGTGAGGGCCCGGTGCGCGACCGGTGGAGCGCGTACGGGTGTCGCGGGGCCCGGCCGGTGCCCGGAGCGAGGTCAGGGCAGGCGGTGGCCCTGGGCGTCCTCCTGTGTGTAGAAGCGGTAGAACATGATGGCGAAGACGCCTGCCGTGACGCCCAGGCCCAGGGCCGCGCCACGCAGCACGCTGCCGCCGGACTGGCTGAAGAGGAAGCCGACCGCGATGCCGCAGAAGGCGGCCCAGGCCACCGCGTGGAGTTCCCGCCGGAGTTTCGGGGCCAGGGTGAGCAGCGCGATGAGGACCACGGCGAAGACGAGCGCGGTGAGGAAGCCGAACAGGAGGTTCCAGCCGGTGACGGGCCCGCCGTAACGCCGGTTGGCGGCCGCCCAGTAGCCGTACACGAGTCCGAGGACGACGGGCAGCGCGACCAGCGCCGCCCGGTGGGCCTTCGCGCTGAAGATGTCCGGCGTGCCGCCCCGCTCGATCGCTCCCCGGGTCCGGGGTGCCGCGTGCGCCATGTGAGCGCTCCTCTCTCCTCGCCCCCGCCTTCCAGAGCACACCCGCGGGGACCCGGCGGCAAGTCGGCCGCGCGGATCCGGCGGTCCGCCCGGGACCGGATGCGGGCCGTGCGGGCCCGTGTTTCGCTGGGGCGGTGAGTGTGGGCAGCGGGGGACACGGCCTGCCCGACCGGTACCCGCGGGCCGGCCGTCGCGATGTCGTGCACCGTCACGAGATGCTGCAGGTCAGGGGCCTCAGCGTCGCCTGGGTGCCGCCGCTGCTGCTGCTCGTCGCCATCGCGGTGGCCGACTACAACACCACCGGCGAGTTCCGCATCCTCTCCTGGATCGTGCTGGTGCCGGGCACCGCCGCCGCGATCTGCGGGGTGTGGGGCACGGCCCTGTACGCCGTGCTGGCGATGCTGGTGTACAGCGTCGTCGACAGTGCCTGGCCGCACCAGTTCCAGGCGGGGCTGCCGGACTTCATCCTCGTCGCCGCCGGCGGGATCCTCGCCACGCTGGCCTGCGCGGTGCGGGTGCGCGGCGAGCGTCGCGCGCTGCACATGCGGGACGTCACCGACACCATCCGCAGTACCGTGCTGCGGCCGCTGCCGAAGAGATGGGGCGGCCTGGAGCATGCCGGGATCTACCTCACCGCGGACGCCGACGCCCGGGTGGGCGGCGACTTCTACGACATCCAGCCGGGCCCGTACGGCACCCGCGTGTTCGTCGGTGACGTGCAGGGCAAGGGGCTGGGCGCGGTGGAGACGGCGTCGGTGCTGCTCGGCAGTTTCCGCGAGGGCGGCTATCACGACGAGGAGCTGGCGTCGGTCGCCGACCGGCTGGAGACGCGGATGATTCGCCACCGCGAGTACACCACGGCGCTCGGCCGCAACGACGGCGACCGGTTCGCCACCGCCGTGCTGCTCGGCTTCCCGGCCGACCGGGTCGACGTCGTGGACGTGATCGTGTTCGGGCACGAGCCGCCGCTGGCCATCGGCCCCGCGGGCGTACGGATGCTGCCGGTCACGGGCGGGCTGCCGCTCGGCTACCGCGACCTCGCGCCCGGGGCGCCCCGCACCCGCCGGGTGCCGCTGGCCCCGGACGAGACGCTGCTCGTGGTCACGGACGGGGTGACCGAGGCCCGGGACGCGGACGGCCGCTTCTACCGGCTCGCCGAGCAGGTCACCCGCGCGGTGGCGGCGGACCCGCGGATCGCCGCGCCGGCCCGGCTGGTCGCCTTCGTGCGGGACGGCACCCTGCGGCACTCCGGCGGACATCTGGCCGACGACACCACCGCCTTCGCGGTGAGGCGGACCCGCGCGGCGGCGCGCGAAGGGAACGAAGGGGGACGTTCACCGAAGTGACCCCACCCTTTGCAGCCGCAGCCGTTACCGTGCTGCCGTGGGTGATCGACAGGGGGAGGGGACCATGCCCGGAACCGTGCTGCTGCTGGCGGCCGCGCCGCTGGGCCGCGGGCGGCTGGTCGACGCGGCGTCCGTACTGCCGGTCCTCGCCGCGGTGCCGCCCGCCGTGCTGGCCGGCACGGACACGGCGAACGTCGTCGAGCTCGCCGACCCGCTGGAGCCGCAGGCCGTGCTGACCCGGCTGCGCGCGGCGGCCGCCGCGCCGGGACCGCTGACCGTGTACGTCACCGGCCAGCTCCAGCTCGACCGCCGGCAGCGGCAGCCGCATCTGGCGCTCGCCCGGACGACCCCCACCACCGTGCGGTACACGGCGCTGCCCTGGCAGTGGTTCCGGGAGGAACTGCGGCTGCGGCCGGCGGGCGCGACGACGCTCTTCCTCGACCTGCACGCCGACGCGGAGAGCTGGCAGTCGCTGTGCGCGCGGCGGCCGCCGGGTCCCTTCCCGCTGGACTGCGGGCGGGACAACGCCGTCTACGGCCGCGTCGCACCGCCGCCGTCGCGGCGCGCGGTCGCGGCACCGGAGTACATGAAGGCGGTCGCGACGATCCTGCGCAGCGGGCGGCGGCCGCCGGAGGAGGAGCTGCACCAGGGAGCGCTGACGCGGATCGCGGCGGAGAGCGCGGGCAGGGACCTGCTGCTGGCGCGGAGCGGGCCGCTCCCGGGTGATCCGCACGCGGCCGTCACCGCGGCCGTGCGGTCCGGCCGGCACGCGGACGCCGACGCGCTCGCCGCGCGGCTGGAGCAGGCGGCCGGCCTCGCCCACGGGCCCGGTTCCGAGGAGGCGATGCACTGGAGCGAGGTCCGGGCGGATCTGGCGATGCTGGCCGGAGACGCGGCCCGCAGCTGCCGCGGCTGGCTGTCGGTGGCCACCGCGCGGCTGGCCGCCGGCCAGCCGGCCGACGCGCCCGCCGTCGAGGCGGCCGTGGACCGGGCGCACCACCAGTGGGGCCGGATCGGCGATCCGGTCCGCGCCCGTGAGCTGGGCGTGGTGCTGGCGGAACTGCGCGGGCGGGTCCCCGGCCGGCGGGAGGGCGCGCTGGACCACGTGCGGCGGCAGCTGCGGCAGTTGCAGACGCAGGGCTGAGTGACGTACGGGCTGCGCGCGGCCGGGCAGGGCGGCACTTCCTAGCGCACCACCGCTTCCACGGGGGTCGTGGCGGGCAGGTCGGGTCCGGGGTCGGCGGCGGCCCTGGCCGGGCCCGCGTGCGCCGCCAGGACCAGCGCCGCGACCGCGGCGACGGCCGCGGCGAGGCCTCGGGCGTAACGCTCGGTGGAGCGTGTGGGTTCCAGCACGGCGACCTCGCAACAGCGACGGGTTAAACACGTTTAACGCGCGGTTTAACCTAGGGGCTGCCGGACACCAACGGCAAGGGGCGACGGGGGAGTTGGCATGGGGGATCGGGACGAGCCGGGGACCATCGGGCGCCGGGTGCAGCGGTTGCGCGTCGCGCGCGGACTGACCCAGAAACAGCTGGCCGAGCCGGTGTATACGCCCGCGTACGTCTCCACGCTGGAGGCGGGCCGGGTGCGCCCCTCCGACGAGGCGCTGCGGCACCTCGCCGGCCGTCTCGGAGTCGAGTTCGACGAACTGGCGACCGGGCGTCCGGCCCGGCTGGTGACCGAACTGAGGCTGCGGCTGACCGAGGCGCAGCGCACGCTGGCCGCCGGTGAGGCGGAGAGGGCGGTGGAGCAGTACACCGGGCTGCTCACCGAGGCGGAGACGCACGGACTGGCCGAGGAGCAGGCCGCCGCGCTGCTCGGCCTCGGGGAGTGCTGCCTGGAGACGGGGGAGCTGGAGGAGGGGCGCCAGTACTTCGAGCGGGCCGAGACGCGGCTCGCCGACGCCCCGCTGACCGCCCGGGTGCCGGCGCTGCGCGGGCGGGCCGTCGCGCACTACCTGGCGGGGGAGCTGCGGTACGCGGTCTACCTGCTGGAATCCACGCTGGACGAGCTGAACCGGGGCGGTCTGCACGACCCGGACGCGCTGCTGCTGCTCTACTCCGGGGCGATCGGGCCGTACATGGACATGGGCGCGCACGCGCGGGCCGCGCAGGCGGCGGAGTTCGCGCTGGCCCTCGCCCCGCAGTCCGGTGACCCGGCGCTGGTGGCGCGCATGCACCGTTCCGTCGCGCGCACCCTGCTCGCCGAGGGCCGCCTGGCCGAGGCGGACGCCTCGCTGGCCAAGGCGGCGGAGCTGTACCGGGGACTGCGGCTGCGCACCGAACTGGCCCACTGCCACTGGATGCGGGGGTACGTGTACGCGCAGAACGGCGAACTGGAGCGCGCGGAGCAGGAGATGCGCGAGGCGCTGGACATGCTGGCCGCGACCCGCGCGGTCCTCTACAGCAGTCAGCTCACGGTCGAGCTGGCGGACGTGCTGCACCGGCGCGGCCGTTCCGGGGAGGCGGCGGAGCTGCTGCGGGACGTGCTCGGCGGGCTGTCCCCCGAGCGGGGCGCGGTGCACGCGGCGGCGGCGCACCGGCTGCTCGGCATCATCGCCGAGGACGCCGGGCGGGCCGAGGAGGCCGAGGAGCACTACGTCCGTGCGCTGAGCCTGCTGGAGCGGGCGGGCGCCGCCGGTGACCTGGCGGACCTGTGCCGTCTCCTCGGCGACCTGCTGCGCCGCGGCGGCCGCGTCGAGGCGGCCCTGGACGCCTACCGCACCGGTCTGGGCCACCGCACGGCCCCCGGCACCACCACCCTGGGCCCGGCTCCGGCCCAGCCCCAGCTCTGACCCGCCGCCCGGGAGGCGGCGGCGTTTCGGGGGGCGGGCGCAGGGGTAGTCGGGCGGCGCTTTCGGACGTGACGGGAGGCGATGGGAGTGCGGCCCGGGCACGACCCCGCGGGTGACCCGGACGGCCCGGGCGCCGGCGCAGGGGTGTACGAGCAGGTCGCCGAGGCGATCACGACGGGGCTGCGCGGGGCCGGGCCCGCCGACGTGCCGGGCCGCCTGTGCGCGGTGGCCGTCGCGCTGTTGCCGGTGGACGGCGCGAGCGTGTCCCTGCGCGGTGACGCCATGCCCGTACAACTCGCCGCCTCCGGTCCGTACGCCGCGCATCTCGCGCAGGTGCAGGCGACGCTGGGCGACGGCCCCTGCCGTGATGTCCTGCGGACCGGCCGCCCCGTACTCGTCCGCGACCTCGCCGCCGGCGACGGCGCGCACCGCTGGCCCGTCTTCGCCCAGCAGGCACTCGGCGCCGGAGTGCGGGCCGTGTACGCGCTCCCCCTGGGCAGCGACGCGGCCTGTGTCGGCACCCTGGACCTCTACCGCGACACCCCCGGCGGGCTCACCGACCGGCAACTGCGCGCGGCGGTCCTGGTGGCCGGGGTGATGACCGCGGCGCTGATGGACCTGCCGTACGACCTCCCGGAGGGTGAGGGACCCTGGCTGGCGGGACTGGCCGGCGATCACGACCGTGTCCACCAGGCCGTCGGCATGATCATGGTCCAGCTGGGCATCGGCGCGGACGAGGCCCTGGCCCGGCTGCGCGGTGACGCCTTCGCCCACGGCCGTACCGCCGTGGAGGTCGCCCTGGACGTCGTCTCCCACCGCCGCCGCTTCGACACGCGGTGAGCACGGCCCGTCGAGCACGACGGGCTGTCAACCACCGTGCGAGAAACACGCCTTGAGCACGATCCGCCGGCTGCGGACGCCGACTACGCTGCGGGAGCATGGACATAGCCATCCTCTTCCTCACCTGCCTCGTGATCGCCGGCGTCATGACGGTGCAGACCGGCCTCTCCCGCGCCGAGCGCCGCGCCGCCCGCGTCGAGCGCAAACTCGACCTGGTGCTGGGGCACTTGGGCCTTGAGGAGGAGATCCCGAGGAAGGACGAGATCATCGGCCTCGTCCGCGAGGGCAAGCAGGTCCAGGCGATCAAGCTGTACCGCGAGAGCACGGGCGCGGACCTGCTGGAGGCGAAGCAGGCGGTGGACCGCATGGTCTGACGGACCGCACGGAGCGGGCGGGCCCTGCCGATCAGACCCGCAGCCGCTCCTGGCGGGCGACCTCCGCCAGACGGTCCGCGCCGAGCTGGGTGAGGGCCTGGGTGACTTCCGGGAGGACCGCGCCCGGACCGGCGTTGGTGAGGGTGATCGTGTCCTCGCCGACGCGGACCGCCGCGAGGTTCAGGGTGAGGGAGGTGCGGGTCCCGTCGGGCGCCTCCCCGGTCATGCGCAGGCGCACGGCCGCCCGCGCGTCGCCCGCCTCGGGGAGCGGGAGCCGCGCCACCTCGACGAGCTGGGCGCCGGCCCGGGGGGTCGTCGCCTCGAAGCGTCCGCACTTCGCGGGCAGGGTGCCCAGCCAGTCGAGGGCGCGGTCCACGTCGGCGGGACGGTACGCGGCGATCTGGTAGCGCAGCTGGCTGTCGTTGTCGGTGTCGTCGAGGGTGGCCGTGACGCGCGGGCCGGCCGGCGTGCCGAAGAGCTCCTCCGTGTAGAGGACGTCGAGGAGGCGGCGGCAGTCGGGGTCGTCCGTGGTGCCCTTCAGCAGTCCGTCCCGCCAGGTCGCGGCGCCCTGGCCGGTCGTCCACGGCGCCCCCAGGTCCGCGTCCGTGATCAGCGCCTCCCGCAGCTGCGCCTCGCTCAGCCCGGGCGGGGGCCGCTCGCCGGCGGAGGCGGACGGCGACACGGACGCCGACGGGTCGGGGGACTGGGAGACGGCCTCGGGCAGCGCGCGCGGCACGTTCCGGTCGTCGGCGACGCACCCCGCCGCGGTGAGCAGGGCCGTCACCGACAGCGCGGAGGCGACGAGGACGCGGGCGGCGGCCGGGGCATGGGTCATCGGGGTGCCTCCTGGGGGACCGGGCCGTGCACGAGCGGCCGTGCTCCTACGCCACCACCGGGGCGACCGCGTCACCAGCGCGGCGGGCCGTCCGGGTGAGAGGCCCCCACGGGGGGAGGACGGGGACGGGCGGTTCGCCGTACGGCCGGGGGACCGGGACGGCGGGCGGCACGGCGTCCCGCCCACCGCGGGCAGCGCCGCCGCGGATCGCCGTACCGTGCCCGGGGACCGCGCGTAGGGTCACAGGGCAGGCCCGCCCCCGGAAGGAGCCCCGCCGTGACCGACGCTCCGCCCGTCCCGGTGATCATCGACTGCGACACCGGGGTCGACGACGCCCTGGCCCTGCTGTTCGCCGTACGCCACCCGGGGATCGACCTGCGCGCCGTCACCTGCGTGGCCGGGAACACCGACGTGGACGGCGTCGTGCGCAACACGCTCACCGTGCTGGAACGGGCGGGCGCGTCCGACGTCCCGGTCGCGCGGGGTGCCGAGCGGCCGCTGATCGAGGAGCCGCGCTCCGCCCGCCACGTCCACGGCCACGACGGGATGGGCGACCTCGGCCTGCCCGCTCCGCGCCGCACCCCGGCCGGTGTGGACGCGGTCACCCTGCTGCGCCGCGAGATCCTCGCCTCGCCCCGCCCGGTCACCCTCGTGCCCACCGCCCCGCTCACCAACGTCGCGCTGCTGCTGCGGACCCATCCCGAGGTCACCCGCAACATCGGGCGGATCGTGTTCATGGGCGGCGCGGCGGGCGCGGGGAACGCCACCCCGGTCGCCGAGTTCAACGTGTGGCACGACCCGGAGGCCGCCGCGATCCTCCTCACCGCGGGCGTGCCGATCACCATGTACGGACTGGACGTGTTCACCCGGGTGGTCGTCCCGGGCGCCGAGGTGCGGCGGCTGCGCGCGAGCACCGAACCGGGCACCCGGCTGGCCGGTGACCTGCTCGCCCACCGGCCGGCCCACCCGGGCAGCGGCCCCGACGACCCCGCCGAGGACGCGGGCGGTCTCGGTGACGCCGGCGCGCTGTGCGCGGTCGCCGACCCGGAGGGCCTGACCACCCACCGCCTCCCGGTCGAGGTCTCCCTCGCCCCCGGCCCGGCGCGCGGCCAGACCGTGGTCGACCGCCGTCCCCGCGCCGGCGAGTCCGAACTCCACGAGGGGGTGCGCGAGCAGCCCCTGGTCGACGTCGGCCTCGACGTGGACGTGGAGCGCTACGTGCGGCTGTACCTGGCGACGGTCGAACGCCCGGCCGTCCAGTAGGGCATCCGTTCGATTCTCTGGTCCGGGTGAAGGGCGCCGTACGCCACCCGCAGGGTATGGCTCCCCGCTGCCGGTGCGTTCGCTTTTACGGTGTTCTGGACAGATTCTCCGCCGGTACCCGCACGCACCCAGAGGAGACCGCGTGACCGATCGCCCGAACCCGTCCGACGCCCTGCCGCCCCGTCCCGCACCCGACGCCACGCCCGACCTCTCCTCCCGGAACCCCGACTGGTGGCGCCAGGCCGTCGTCTACCAGGTCTACCCCCGCAGCTTCGCCGACGCCGACGGCGACGGACTCGGGGACCTGCGCGGCATCACCCGCCGTCTCACCCACCTGGCCGCCCTCGGGGTCGACGCCCTGTGGCTGAGCCCCTTCTACCCCTCCGAACTCGCCGACGGCGGCTACGACGTCGCCGACCCACGCGACGTCGACCCGCGCCTGGGCACCCTCGACGACTTCGACGCGCTGGTGCGCGAGGCCCACCGGCTCGGCCTGAAGGTGATCGTCGACGTCGTCCCCAACCACACCTCCCACCAGCACGTCTGGTTCCAGGAGGCGCTGCGCGCCGGCCCCGGCTCGCCCGCCCGCGACCGCTACGTCTTCCGGGACGGCCGGGGCGAGCAGGGCGAACTGCCGCCCTCCGACTGGCAGTCGGTCTTCGGTGGCAGCGCCTGGCAGCGGGTGCCGGACGGGCAGTGGTACCTGCACCTGTTCGCCGCCGAGCAGCCGGACCTCAACTGGGGGCACCAGGACGTCCGCGACGACCACCGCGCCACCCTGCGGTTCTGGTCGGACCGGGGCGTGGACGGCTTCCGGGTCGACGTGGCGCACGCCCTCGTCAAGGACCTGAGCGAGCCCCTGCGCGACCTCGGCGCCCACGCGGCGGGCGGTGAGGCCGCCCTCGCCGACTTCCCGCCCGGCACCCACCCGTTCTACGACCGCGACGAGGTGCACGAGATCTACCGCGACTGGCGCAAGATCCTCGACGCCTACTCGCCGCCCCGGACGGCCGTCGCCGAGGCCTGGATCCCCGGCGAGCGGCGTGCCCTGTACGCCCGGCCGGACGAGCTGGGCCAGGCCTTCAACTTCGAGTACCTGGAGACCCCCTGGGACGCGGACGCGCTCCGCCAGGTCATCACCGACTCCCTCGCCACCGCCCGCGCGGCCGGCGCCTCGGCGACGTGGGTGCTCTCCAACCACGACGTGATCCGGCACGCCTCCCGGCTGGTGCTCCCGCCGGGCACCGACGGCAACGCCTGGCTGCTGTCCGGCGGCCACGCCCCCGCCGTCGACCCCGAAGCCGGTCTGCGCCGGGCGCGCGCGGCCACCCTGCTGATGCTGGCGCTGCCCGGCTCGGCCTACGTCTACCAGGGCGAGGAGCTCGGCCTGCCCGAGGTCGCCGACCTGCCCACCGAGGTCCTCCAGGACCCCATCTGGGAACAGACGGGGCACGTCCGCAAGGGCCGCGACGGATGCCGGGTGCCGCTGCCGTGGACGACGGACGGCCCGTCGTACGGGTTCGGGGCGGCCGGCGCGTGGCTGCCGCAGCCGCCGTCCTTCGCGGCGTACGCCGTCGAGGCGCAGGACGGCGTGGAGGGCTCCACCCTGGAGCTGTACCGCACGGCGTTGCGGCTGCGCCGCAAACTGCTGGACGGCGAGACGCTGACCTGGGCGGAGGAGACACCGGCCGGGGTGCTCGGGTTCGACCGCGGCGACGGCTGGCGCTGCGTGGCCAACCTGTCCTCCGACCCGGTCCCCCTCCCGGCCGGCGAGGTCCTGCTGACCAGCGCCCCGCTGGAGAACGGCCGCCTCGCCCCCGACACCACGGCCTGGCTCGCCCGCTGAACCGTGCCGCCCCGGCCCGGCGCCGCCCGGCGCCCGCCGCGCCGGGGCGGCGCACGGCGGCGGGAACCCGTACGGCCGTCCAGCGCGGGCGGACCCGGCAGGGCACCGTGAGAATCGCTTCCAGGTGTGTCCGTGACGGCCGTACAGGGAGACCGCCGACGATGAACAGGTCCAGCAGGAAAGCCGCCGCCGCGTGCGGCGCGGCCGGGATGCTCGTGGGCGTGTGGCTGCAGACCGGGACGGCGGGCGCCGCGGGCCTCCCCGCTCCGGCCGCGCTGCCCGCGGTGCTGTGGGGCGACGTGACGATCCCGCCCGGCCGGGACGGCATCGTCGAGGCCAGGGGCTTCACCGGGCCGGCGCTCGGCACCGGATCCACGCTGACCCTGACCGCGCCGGCCGGGGCGCGGGTGACGGGCGCACCCCTCGACGCCCCCGGCTACCGGGGCGCGGTCGCCGCCGACGGCCGTACCGCCCGCTACACGGCGGCCTCGGCCGAGCGGCCGTGGCGGGACGGCGCCTTCCCGTTCGTGATCGCGGTCCCCGCGGACGCGGTGCCCGGCACCCGGCTGAGCGGCTGCGCGCTGCGGCTCGCGGACGCGGACGGCGCGGTCAGGGCGACGGGCGGGTGCCACGTGACCGTGGGACTGGCCGAACCGACCCTGGCCCGGCCGGAGTCAGGGGTTCCGCTGGAGAGGCGGCCGGCCATCGCGGGCCGGGCGCACCCCGGCGCGCAGATCACCGTCTCCGACAAGGACGACGACGAGGTGTGCGCCGACACCACCGGTTCCGACGGTCTCTGGGGCTGCACCCCCGCCCGGGCCCTGCCCGGGGGCCCCAACCGGCTCCAGGCCACCGCCACCCTGAACGGGGTGAGCGCGGCGAGCGAGCAGATCCAGATCACCGTCGCCCCGTAGCCCACCGCCCGCGCCACCTCGGGCGGGCGGCGCGCCGGGAGACGTCGGCGCGGCCGCTCCGGCGGCCGCGCGACTGCCCGGGAGCCGTCCGGTCAGACGTGCCCCGGGCCACCGCTGCCGAAGGCCCCGCTGGATCCGGGCAGCCAGCGTTTGCGCTTCTGGTCCTCGCAGGTCCTGGACCCGGAATGGTGGATCTCGTAGGGCATCAGCCGGGACCCGCCCTTCTCCACCCGCGGCATCTCGTCCGGTTCCCGCATCTCCCGCATCTCGCGGACCGCGCCGCCGTCCGGGAGCTTCGGCTGTTGCTCGGGGGTGGGGCGGGGGGACTCCTGGTCCATGACCCGCATGCCGACCCGTACGGCCCAGATCAGCGCGCCGGCCACGATCAGCCCGCCGACGAAGGCCGCGGTCACGTTCCACACGCCCGGACCGGCCGCCAGAAATACATACGTTGCGGTGCTCATGCTTCCGAGTATGGACGAGGAAATGGGATAAAGCTCACGGAATGTCCGAATCTTTGGCCAAGGGTCGCGGGGGCCTCCCGCCAGCGGTCGGGGGTGGCTCCTCGTTCGGCTCGTCCCGGCGGGCGGCGGACTCGGCACCGTGGCAGATTTCGGCCGGAGGGAAGGCCGGGACGGGCCGTCGCGTCCCCACGTGTGCTGCTCGGGGCCCGGCCCCGGCCTTCCCGCACCCCGCCTCCGGAACGCACGGCCTCCCCCGGCCGGCCGCCTACCCCAGCCGCACCGGCAGCGAGGTCAGGCCGCGCACCAGTGTGCTCGTGCGCCAGGTGAGCGATGCGGGACCGGTGGCGAGGGCGAGGGAAGGGTGGCGCTCCAGCAGCAGACGGAGGGCGACGGCGGCCTCCGCGCGGGCGAGCGGGGCGCCGAGGCAGTGGTGCGCGCCGTGCCCGAAGGCCAGGTGACCCTGGGCCCGTCGGGTGAGGTCGAAGCGGTCGGGGTCCGGGAAGGCCAGGGGGTCGCGGGAGGCCGCGGCGAGGGAGACGAGGACCGCGTCGCCGGCGGCCACCTCGGTGCCCGCCAGTTCCAGTGGCTCCGCCGCGAAGCGGAACGCACCCGCGTGGACCGGTGTGCCGAAGCGCAGTGACTCCTCGACCGCGGCCCCCGCCAGGGCGGGGTCGGCGCGTACCAGGGCGAGCTGGTCCGGGCGGGTCAGGAGGTTGTGCACCGTCGCGGAGATCAGGCTGACCGTCGTCTCGTGGCCGGCGACCAGGAGCAGGAAGGCCATGCCGAGCCGTTCCCCGGCGGTGAGGCCGGCCCCGGTGCCGTCCGGCGGGCCGGCGGCGGCCAGGTCCGCGAGCAGGGAGCCGTCCGGCGTGCGGGTCTTCTCGGCGATCAGTCCGGTGAGGTACGAGGCCAGCGCGGCGGCGGAGGCCGCGGCGGCCTCCTGCCCGGTGGGCACGACGAGTTCGTCGGACCACGCGTGGAAGGCCGCGCGGTCGGCCCCGGGCACGCCGAGGAGGTCGCAGATCACCGTGATGGGAAGCGGCAGTGCGAAGCCGCTCACCAGGTCGGCGGTACCCGTCGGCGGCATCCGGTCCAGCAGTTCGCCCGCCACGGTCTCGATCCGCGGCCGCAGCGCGGCGACCCGGGCGGGGGTGAAGCGGCCCGCCACCAGCCGCCGCAGCCGGGTGTGGTGCGGCGGATCGCTCTGCAGCATGTTCCGGCCGACGGCGTGCCCGCCGTCGGTCTCCCAGGTGGCGGAGTGCCGGATGTCGTTGCGCAGACGGGGATCGGTCAGCGCGGCCCGTACCGCGTCCCGGGTGACCACCAGCCAGGCGTCACCGCTGCCCGGGACGTGGACGCGGTGGACCGGGCCCTCGTCCCGCAGGGCCGCGAGCACGGGGAACGGGTCGGCCGCCAGGTCGTGTCCCGCGGGAGCCAGATCCTCCAGTGTGGGCGCTCGCACGTCGTCGTCCCCTCTCCGCCGAGATAAATGGGGAGCAGTCCCCGTTTAGGTCTCCGACGTTAACATCCCGTCGGGGAGCCGCTCCCCGTTCGGGTCCGGAGGAAGAGAAGAAGACGATGACCGTCGGTGAGAAACCCGCCGGCCCGGAGGGCCGCGAGCACGCCCCCGGGGACCGGTCGCCCCGGCAGCGGCGGGACGCGCTGCGCAACCGCGACCTCCTGGTGCGGGCGGCGCACGCCGTCTTCTCCGAGCAGGGCCTCGACGCCCCGCTGGACGTGATCGCCCGCCGGGCCGGCGTCGGCAACGCCACGCTCTACCGGCACTTCCCCACCCGCGCCGCCCTGGTCGACGCCGTCTTCCGCGACCAGCTCACCGGCACCATGACGGCCGGCGAGCACGCCCGCGCCGTGCCGGACGCCTGGGAAGGGCTGACCGGCTACCTCCGCACCGTCTTCGCCACGCTCGCGGCCGACCGCGGCACCAACGACCTCATGACCACCCGCCTCGCGGACGTCGAGGTCCTCCAGACCGTGCACGCCCACAACCGCCGCACCGTGGAACTCCTGCTGGGCCGGGCGCGTGAGCAGGGCACCGTGCGCCCCGACGTCACCACCGAGGACCTGCTGTTCGCCCTGGCCGCCCTCGGCCGCGCCGTCCCGCCCCTCGTCACGGCCGGCGCGCCCGACGCCTGGCAGCGCCCCCTCGCCCTGCTCCTCGACGGCCTCCGCACCGCCCCGCCGGGCCCCCTCCCCGGCGCCGCACTCACCGAGGACGAGCTGGCGACCGTGCTCGGGGAGATGGGCCCGCACCGCACCCGAACGGCCCAGGGGGCCAGGGGGAAGCGCTCGGGGTAGCGGCCGGAGGGGGGAAGCACCCGGGCGGGTGATGGTCGCGCCGGCCGTGCCGGGCGGGAACATCTGCCTCCGCCGCGACAGGTTTTCCACCCGGCCGACTAGAGTTCCTTCGCGGGGAACCCGTCCCCGTGGCGGACCGTGCCCCCTGTGGTCCGCGGAGAGGTGCGCATGCCCCGGGACAGTCAGCCGTACGCCGACGGCCGGCAGCCGGAACAGGACCGGCTCCCCGTCGCCGACCGGCTCGACGACGACCACTTCCCGGCCTACACCATGGGCAGGGCCGCCGAACTGGTCGGAACGACACCCGCGTTCCTCCGCGCGCTGGGTGAGGCGCGGCTGATCACCCCGGCACGCTCCGGCGGTGGTCACCGCCGCTACTCGCGCCACCAGCTGCGGCTGGCGGCCCGCGCCCGCGAGCTGACCGACCGGGGCACCGGTCGACGCCGCGTGCCGCATCATCAGCCTCGAGGAGCGCCTGGAGCAGGCCGAACGGGCCAACGAGGAGCTGCGCCGGCGGGCGGCGGGCGCGGCCCGCGGACCCGGGTGAAAATCTCCTCCCGCCGGAACAGAATTTCCTCTCCCGCTGCGGAAAAAGTCTTTCCCTAAACACGCCATCGGCGTTTTATTCCAGTGATTTTCCTCGCTTGCCGTGAGCCCTCTCCGTGCTAGGCTGACGCCAGTTGCAGTTGTGGTTGCCAGTTTGCTACCGGGTCTCCGGGCAGGTGATCATCGCGACGATGTAGGGATTCGTAAAGTGCGAGTTCCGGCACTGTCTCAGGAGATTTGATATGGCCACCGGTACGGTGAAGTGGTTCAACTCGGAAAAGGGCTTCGGCTTCATCGAGCAGGACGGCGGCGGCGCTGACGTGTTCGCCCACTACTCGAACATCGCCACCTCGGGCTTCCGTGAGCTCCAGGAAGGCCAGAAGGTGACCTTCGACGTCACTCAGGGCCAGAAGGGCCCGCAGGCGGAGAACATCGTTCCCGCCTGACCTGTACGCAGGCGTTCAAGAGCAGGGGTCCGCACTTCGGTGCGGGCCCCTGCTCTTTGTTTTCCCCCGATCGGCGCGATTCATTTACCTGCTATTCGGTATCCGATCACCCGACCGCGATGCCGCCGGCATGTCCGAAAGGAAGCGTTCCCGTGGCCCCCTCTCCCCGCCGCCGTGAGCTGCTGCTGGCCGCCGCCCTCGCCCCGGTGGCCGGATGCGCCACCGACGACGCACCCACCCGCGCGGGCGGCAGCGGCACCGCGGCCCCACCCGGCCGGTCCGTGCCCGCGCCGGTGACCCCGCGGAGCCTCACCGCACTCGAGCGTGCGTACGGGGCCCGTCTCGGGGTGTACGCCCTGGCGACCGGCACCGGAGCCGCGGTCGTCCATCGCGCCGACGAACGCTTCGCGTTCTGCTCCACCTTCAAGACGCTCGCCGCCGGAGCCGTCCTGGACCGCCGTCGCCTCGCCCGACTGGACGAGCGCGTCCCCTACACCCGGGACGACCTCGTCCCGTACTCACCCGTCACCGAGCGGCACACCGGAACGGGCATGACCGTCCGCGGCCTCTGCGACGCCGCCGTCCGGCACAGCGACAACACGGCCGCCAACCTGCTGCTGCGCGACCTCGGCGGGCCGCGCGCCCTCACCGCCCACCTGCGCGGCCTGGGTGACTCCACCAGCCGCCTGGACCACGCCGAACCCGAGCTGAACGGCAACCCCCCGGGGGATCCGCGCGACACCACGACCCCCCGCGCCGTCGCCGCCGACTACCGCGCCCTCGTGCTCGGCGACGCGCTGCCGGCCGCCGAACGGGCCCTGTTGACGGACTGGCTGGTCGGCAACACCACCGGCGACTCGCGCATCAGGGCCGGTGTGCCCAGGGGCTGGCGGGTCGGCGACAAGACCGGTACCGGTGAGTGGGGCCGGGCCCACGACGTGGCCGTGCTGTGGCCGGACGACGGCGGCGCCCCGCTGGTGCTGGCCGTCCTCACCGACCGCCCGGACCGCGACGCCGACCCCGCCGATCCGCTGATCGCCGAGGCCACCCGCCGCGTCCTCACCGCCCTGGGCTGACCCGGAGGGCGGCCGTGCGAGCCGTCAGCCCTGCTTCGGCGCGGCCTGCTGGACCACCTCGAAGGACCACAGGGTGGCGTCCGTGGCGGCAGGGCGCGGCTTCCCGCCCTGCTCGCCGCCGTGCGCGGCCTCGCCGCGGCCGGCCATCCAGCGCTGGAAGTCCTCCTCGGACCGCCAGCGGGTGTACACGAGGTAGGTGTCGGTTCCCTCGACCGGGCGCAGCAGCTCGAACCACTCGAACCCGTCCGAACCCTCCACCGCCCCCGCCCGCGCGGCGAACCGCTTCTCCAGCGTCTCGCGCTGCTCTTCCGGGACCGTGAGTACGTTGATCTTGACGATGCTCATGTCCCGATTGTTCCGCAGCGGCGGCGTCCGGCACGCGCCGGGTCAGCCCAGGCAGATGACCAGCAGGCAGAGGCGCGAGGAGTCCGTTGGGTTCTCCGTGCCGGTCTCCGGGGCGGTGGTCGCCGGGGTGGAGGGGGCGGGCCGGGACTCCCCGCCCCGGCCGGTGCCCCCGGTGCCGTCGTCCGCGGCGGGAGGCGGGGCTGTGGGCAGCGCGGCGCCCCCGGTGCCGGGAGCCTGCCCCCGGCCCGCGTCCGGGACCGTGTCCGGGGCCTCGCTCACGCGGTCGCCGGAGCGGGAGACGGAGTCCGGAGCGGTCGTCCGCGGCGGGGACACCGGCTCCGTCCGTGTGACGGGACCGCCGGCGCTGGCGGCGGGCGCGGCTGCGTCCGGCGCCCGGCTCCCGTCGCCGGCCGGGGGCGGGGGCGGCGTGCGGTCCGGGGAGGCGGAGGGCGAACCCGGGCCGGTGGAGCCGTCCGCGGGATCCGTCGCGCCACCGCCCATGCCCCGGACGTCGGGCGCGCCGGCGGCCCGGGCGCGGTCGGTGCTGCCGCTGTCCGTCGAGGCGAGGGTGAGGCCGCCGCCCGCCAGGGCCACGGCGGTGGCGACCAGGGCGCGCCGCTGGGTCTTCTTCCAGCGCGCCAGCTGCCGGCGCCGCGCCGCCCGGCCCGTGCCCGTGCCCGAGGCCGCGGACGTCTCCGGCGGCAGGTCGGCCGCCCCGAAGGCCGGCGCCTCGGCCGGCGTCTCGTCCGGCGCCGGGCCGGGCGGCGCGGCGCCGGCGGGCCGGGAGGTGACGGTCGCCGTCGAGGGGAGGGCGGTGGCGGTCGCCGTCGCGTGGACGGAGTGGCCGCCGTCGGCACGGGGCGCGATGTCGGAGGCGTAGGCGCCGCAACCGGGGCAGACCAGGGCGCCGTTGAGATGCCGGCGGCACGTGGAGCAGTAGTCCATCCGCTGTCTTCCTGAGTCGTCGTACCGGCCGCCCGGAAGGGAGCCGGCCCGGAGCGGGAGACAGCAACGCTAGCCACGCCCACGACCGACTGTGTGCAGTCCGTGTGCCTCTCCTGCGCACGTTCTCGGGCCGCCGCGCGAGAAGGTCGTGAGCACGCCCGCCGCGCCGCCCCCCACCGGACACACTGCTGAGCGACGTCCAGGGCGTGGCCGCGAACCGGCCCCGACGCCCTGCCGAGGTGCCGCGTCGGCCGCCCGGCCACGTGGCCGCCCACGCTGCACGCCCCCCCCGGAAGGCGCCTCCCGTGAACCCCCGAACCACCCCGATCTCCACGGCCGTACGCCGCCGCGTCACCCTCCTCACCGCCACGCTGTCGGCCCTCACGCTGGCCGGCTGCGGTGTCGTCGGCGCCGCCGGCGAGGACGCGCGGCCGGCCACCAGGAGCGACGACATCACCGTGGGCCTGCTGCTGCCCGACACGGACACGGCACGCTTCGAGAAGTTCGACCACCCGCTGATCGAGCAGCGGGTCGCCTCGCTCACCGACCAGCAGGGCGAGGTCGTCTACGCGAACGCCGGGGGCAGCAGCACCAGGCAGAGCGAGCAGTTCCGGCAGATGGTCGCCGACCGCGTCGACGTGATCCTGGTGAACGCGGTGGACTCCGAGGCGATCGCGCCGGACGTGCGCCGGGCGAAGCAGGCGGACATCCCGGTCATCGCCTACGACCGTCTCGCCGAGGGCCCGATCGACGCGTACGTCTCGCACGACAACGAACTCGTCGGCCAGGTGCAGGGCCGCGCCCTGGTGAACGCGCTCGGCGACGACGCCGAGAAGAGCAAGGTCGTGATGATGAACGGCGAGCCCGCCGACCCGAACACGGCGCTGTTCAAGAAGGGCGCGCTCGGCGAGCTGAACGGCCGGGTCGACATCGCCCGGGCCTACGACACCGAGAAGTGGCTGCCGGAGGTCGCCGCGGAGAACATGCGCAAGGCGATCGCGGAGGTCGGCGCCGGCAACGTCGCCGCCGTCTACTCGGCGAACGACGGCATGGCCGGCGCCGTCATCAAGACCCTCCAGGATGCCGGGGTGACCGACCTGCCGCCGGTGACCGGGCAGGACGCGGACCTCGCGGCCGTGCAGCGGGTCGTGGCGGGCACCCAGTACATGACGGTGTACAAGCCCTTCCTGCAGGAGGCGACCGGGGCCGCGGAGATGGCGGTGGCCAAGGTGCAGGACCGCGCGATCCAGTTCGACGCGCTGGCCCGGGACCGCGTCGACAGCTCCACGCGCAGGGACATCCCCGCGATGCTGGTCCCGGTGACCGCCCTCACCAGGGAGAACATCGAGGACACCGTGGTCGGCGACGGCGTCTGGACCGTGCGGGACATCTGCACCGAGCCCTACGCGGCGGCCTGCGCGGAGATCGGCCTCACCCCCTGACCGCCCCGTGCGCGGGCCCCGCCCGGGTTCCGCCGCCGGCCCGCCGCGGGAGGACCGCCCCGCGCACCCGGCGTTAGGATCCGGGGCATGGCCCTGAGCGCGAGCGACGTGGAGCTGTTCACGGCCTCCAGGCCGCGGCTGGAGGCGATCGCCTACCGGCTGCTCGGTTCCGCGAGCGAGGCCGAGGACGCGGTGCAGGAGACGTTCCTGCGGTGGCAGGGTGCCGACGTCGGGAGCGTGCGGGTCCCCGAGGCGTGGCTGACGAAGGTCCTCACCAACCTGTGCCTCAACCAGCTCACCTCCGCCCGGGCGCGGCGCGAGACGTACGTCGGCCAGTGGCTGCCCGAGCCGCTCGTCGCCGGCGACCCCATGCTCGGCCCCGCCGACACCGCCGAGCAGCGGGAGTCGGTGTCGTACGCGGTGCTGGTGCTGCTGGAGCGGCTCGCCCCGAACGAGCGGGCGGTGTACGTGCTGCGGGAGGCGTTCGACTACCCGCACCGGGAGATCGCGGCGATCCTCGACCTCACCGAGGCCGCCAGCCAGCAGCTGCTGCACCGTGCCCGGCAGCGCCTCGCGCGGGGCAGGACGCGTGCCGAGGTCGACGAGGCCGCCGCCCGCAGGGTCGTCGACGAGTTCCTCGCGGCCGCCACCAGCGGGCGGACCGAGCCGCTGGTGCGGCTGCTCACCGAGGACGTCGTCGCGGTCGGCGACGGCGGCGGGAAGGTTCCCGCCCGCACCAAGGCGTTCGAGGGCGCGCTCGCGGTCGCCCGGTTCATGCGGGGCCTGTTCACGCCGGGCAAGGGCAAGCGCGCCCTGGTCGGCGGGTCCCCCGGCATCCACGTCACGACCGTCAACGGCGGTCCCGCCCTGGTGGCGGTCGTCGAGGGCCGGGTCGTCGGTGTCATGTGCCTGGAGGTCACCGCCGAGGGCATCGCCGCCATCCGCAGCCAGGCCAACCCCGACAAGCTCGCCCGCCTGACGGAGCGCTGGGCGGCCGAGGACCGCGGGGAGCCCCTGTTCCACGCCTTCTGACCAAGGTGTGACGCAGGTCACATCGGCTTCTGTCAGGAATCGGCGGGCCGCCCGGTTCAAGGGGCGAACCCGCCGACGACAGGAGCAGGCCATGCAGCACCGCATCATCGTCCTCGGAGCCGGTTACGCCGGAGCCTCCGCCGCCGGACGCCTGGCCAGGCGGCTGCGCCGTGAGGACACCGCCATCACCCTCGTCAACGCCGAACCCGACTTCGTCGAGCGCGTCCGCAACCACGAGCTCGCGGCCGGCCGGCCGCTCCGGCACCGGCCCCTCGCCGACCTGCTGGCCGGCACCGGCGCGGCCCTGAGGGTCGCCCGGGTCACCGCGGTCGACGTCGACCGTCGGGCCGTCACCGTCCGGGACGCGGACGGCGAGAGCGAGCTGGACTACGACACCCTGGTGTACGCCCTCGGCAGCGGCTGGAACGACCAGGGCGTCCCCGGCGCCGCCGAGCACGCCCACGAGATCGCCGGCCGCGAAGGGGCCCTGCGGGTGCGCGAACGCCTCGCCCTGCTGGAGGCAGGACAGCGGGTGGTCGTGGTCGGCGGCGGTCTCACCGGGCTGGAGGCCGCGACCGAGATCGCCGAGGCCCGCCCCGACCTCGACGTCGCCCTCGCCGCCCGCGGCGGACTCGGCGACTGGCTCTCGCCCAGGGGCCGCGGGCACCTGCGCGAGGTCTTCGGCCGGCTCGGCATCACCGCCCACGAGCACACCGACGTCACCGCCGTCCACGCCGACCGCGTCACCACCGCCGACGGCGTCTCCCTCCCGTCCGCGCTCACCGTGTGGACCACCGGCTTCGCCGTCCACCCGATCGCGCGGGCCACCGGCCTGGAGACCACGGAATCGGGCCGGATCGTCGTCGACGCCACCATGCGCTCGGTCTCGCACCCCGAGGTGTACGCCGTCGGTGACGCGGCCATGGTGACGGGCCCCGGCGACAAGCCGCTGCGCATGTCCTGCGCCACGGGCACCCCCACCGCCTGGCAGGCCGCCGACTCCATCGCGGCACGCCTGACCGGCGGGAAGCTCCCCCACGTGACGATCCGCTACTTCAACCAGTGCGTCTCGCTGGGCCGCAAGGAGGGACTCATCCAGTACGTCACCGCCGACGACCGCTCCGTGAACGCGGCCCTGACCGGCCGGCTCGCCGCCCTCTACAAGGAACTGGTCTGCAAGGGCGCCGCCTGGGCCGTGGCCCACCCGACGCTCGGACTGCCGACCCGGCGCCGTGCCGTACGCACCGCGGCCCCCGCGGCACCGGCGGCCACGACGCGGCCGGCGACCGAGACGGCGGCCTGACCCCGACCGCCCGCGGGGCCGGCACCCCGGCAGGAACCCCCGGGCCGGCCGGTGAGGCCGAAGGAGGCGGCGCGCGGTGCGCACACCGTGCCGCCGTCCCGGGCCGTCGGGGTCGCGACGCCGGCCCGCCCCCTCCTCCCGCCGCACCCGCAGTGCGCAGATGCGGCGGGAGGTCGTGTCCGTGCCGGCACGGTCCCGGTGGCACCGCCCACGTACCGCCGCTCCGCCTCGGTCGGGTCGGACCTCAAACTCCCGGGCCATGCACAGATGGTGGCATCCCGGCCGCCCGGTTCGTCGCTCACGTCCGCGGTGCAGGCGACCGCGCCCGGGGCGCCGGCGGACGGGGGCGCGGTGGACCGGGATGTCCGTCAGGACCGGCCCCGTGGCGGACCGGGCCACGGCGAATCCGCCGGCGGCCACCCCGCCGACGACGACCGCGCCGATGAGCGAGCGACGACACGACGATGCGCTCGGGCATGACGGGCCCCCGGGACGGAAAGGCGGTCGCGGTGACGGGGTGTCCCGCCGCCCTTCCGACGTGATCGAGCTGAGGACCGGGCTGTCCCGCGGTCCTCGGGCCACGGGACGGGAGCCGTGCGGAACCGGAGGTGGAGAAGCGCCGCTCCTCCACCCTCCGTCCCTCGTCTGCAACCCGGGTAAGAGGCCGGAATCCCCCTTCAGCCGGAGTCGTGGCGTGCGGGTGCCGCCCTAGCCTGAATCCGTCATGAAGCGAATCGACGACCGGCTGATCCCGGTCCTGCTGCTGTGCGCCCAGGCCCTGGTGTGGCCGGGGGCGGCGCTGGTGCGCGGGGACGTCCCGTCCGCGTCCGCCCTCCTCGTGGCGGCCCTGGTCGCCGGCCCCGTCACGGCCCTGCTCGCCCTGCGCCGCGCCCGCCCGGTCACCACCGTCGTGGTGACCGCCGCCGCGTGCGCACTCGGTGCGGGCCCGCTGCCCGCCGGGGCGACGGCGGTGCTCGGCACGGCGGGCGTCGCGCTCGCCCTGTACACGGTGGCCACCGAACGGGACACCTTCACCGCCGTGCTGTGCGTGGCGGCGCTCGCGCTGTGGCAACTCCTGTACGGGCTCACCCTGCACGGGATCAGCGAACGCGACGGACTCGACCTGGTCCTCACCGCCCTGCTCTACGCCACCGCCTGCGGCGCCGGCCTGCTCTTCCGGCGCGCCCGTCGCACCCGGTGGACGTCCGAACGGCTGCTGCGGCGCGCCGAGTCCGAGCGGCACCGGCTCCCGGCGGTTGAACGGCGCCGGATGGAACGGGAGTTGCACGACGTCAGCGCCCACCACCTGACGGCCGTGGTGGTCACGGCCGGCGCCGCCCTGGGCCTGCGCGAGCGCCGCCCCGAACTCGCCGCGGAGGCCCTGCGGTTCGCGGTCGACACCGGTCACGAGGTGACCCGGGCGCTCGGCGCGGTACGGGCCCCGGCCCCCTCGGGCGAGGACCTTCCGTCACCGGAGGAACGGCTGCTCGACCTGGTCGCCGGATTCCGGCGCCTGGACCAGCCGGTGGAGTGCGAGATCGACCCGCTGCCGGACGGAGCCGTCGCGGACGCGGCGTACGGCATCGTGCGCGAGGCGCTGACCAACGTGGCGCGGTACGCCCCCGGCGCGCCCACGCGCGTGCGGTGCCGGTACGGCGACGACCGCACGGACGTCGTGGTCATCAGCGGGGCACCGCTCCCCGGCACGCCGGCGCACGGCGCGGGCCTCGGCGGGGGACGCGGGCAGGGCTTCCTGCGCTCCCGGGCGCGGGAGGCGGGCGGCACCCTGACCACCGGCCCCACCGAGGAGGGCGGATGGGAGGTGCGCGCCGCCCTGCCCGGGCGGACCGCAGCCCTCACCGAGCGGCCCGGGACGCGCGGCTACCGCCTGGCGCAGGTGACGGCTGCCGTCGGACTCGTCCTGCAGCCGCTGCTGCCGGTGCTGGTCGTCCGGGCGGAGGCCGTGCCGGCCGGGCCGGTGTCGGCGGGCGTGCTCTTCGCGCTGCTGGCCGCCGCGCAGGCGGTCACCCTCCTGTGGCTGCGGCGCGCGCCGCGCACCGCGCACGGCGTGCTGTTCGCCCTGACCGCGCTCTGGCCGGTGGCGATGGCCGCGGGCGACTACGGCGGCCCGGTCGTCCTCCCGCCCGCGCTGGGCATGCTCGCCCTCTGCGCGGCGCTCGCCGTGGACGCGGCCGGTGCCCGCCCGCGTGTCCTCCTCCCGGCCGTCGCCGCCGTGGTGCAGGCGGCGGCCGTGACCGCCGCCGTACTGGACCGGGGCACGACCGCCCCCGTCTGGGCGGTCGCCGGTTCCGCGACGGCCGGGGCCCTTCTCGCGGCCGGCACCGCCCACTGGTGCGGGCTGCGGCGCGGCCGCCGCGAACGGGCCGCCCGGGACGACCGGGACGAACGCCTCGCCGCCTGGACCGAGGAGGCCGTCCGGGACGCCTGGGCCGAACGCCGCCGCATCGCCGGCGGACTGGAGACCACCGTGCTGGCGCGCACCGCCGACATGGTCACGGAGGCCGAGGCGGGACGCCTCGACGCCACCGCCGAACGCGCCCGGGAGGCCCTGGCCGCGATGCGCTCGCTGCTCGACACCGTCCGCGAGGGCGAGGCGGAGCGCGCACTGCGCCCCCAGCCCACCCTCCAGGCGCTGGACCTGCTCGCCCGCCAGTGCCGGGCCACCGGCCGCGAGGTCGAGATACGGCTGAGCGGGCGCGTGCCGGAGCAGCTGCCCACCGCCGTCGACCTGGCCGCCTACCACGCCGCCGAGACCCTGCTCGCCACCGGCGACGACGACCGTCCGGCGCTGCTCGAACTCGACACGGTGGAGAGTACGTTGACGATCACGGCCACCGGTGTCGCACCCGCCGCCCACCCGGCCGTGCGGCAGCGGCTGGCGCCCCGTCTCGCGGCGCTCGACGGCACCCTGACCACCGGGCCCGCGGACACGGTCCGCCTCCGGCTGCCGCTGACCACGGGCGGCGGGGAGGAGAGGGAACGATGAGTCTCAGGGTGCTGGTCGCCGACGACCAGGGCATCGTGCGGGCGGGGTTCGCCGCCGTGATCGACGCCGAGGAGGACATGACGGTCGTCGGCGAGGCCGGCGACGGAGCCGAAGCGGTGCGTCTCACCGGGGAGTTGGCGCCCGATGTCGTCGTCATGGACGTGCGGATGCCGGAACTCGACGGCATCGCCGCCACCAGGATCATCACCGGCCGCCCGGACGCGCCCCGGGTGCTGGTGCTGACCACCTTCGACCTCGACGCGTACGTCTTCGAGGCACTGCGGGCCGGGGCGTCCGGGTTCCTCCTCAAGGACGTGTACGCCTCCGAACTGCTGCGGGGCATCAGGGTGGTGGCCGCGGGCGAGAGCGTCCTCGCGCCGTCCGCGACCCGCCGCCTGATCGGCCACTACGCCTCCGGCGCGGCCGGCGGGGCTCCGGGGGAGCGGAGCCCCGGCGCCCTGGACAACCTGACCGACCGCGAACGGGGCGTCCTCGCCCTGGTCGCCTCCGGACTCACCAACGCGGAGATCGCCGCACAGCTCGGCATCACCGTCGGCACCGTCAAGTCCCATGTCAACGCCGTACTGCGCAAGCTCGGGCTGCGCGACCGGGTCCAGGCCACGATCCTCGCCTACGACCTCGGCCTCGCCCGCCCGAACCCGCCCGGCACCCCTCTGTGATCACCCAGGAGCCACCATGACCAGCACCGCCGAGGAGACCACCGCCGTGACCGGACCCGGCCGGACCCTGCCGGCGCGCCTGCGCCACGCCCTCACGGACGTCGCCGCCCTCCTCTACCTCGGGCTGTGCGCGGCCCTGACCGTATGGGCGTACGTGGTGAGCGCCGGCGAGAACGAGGACGCGTCCCTCGCGGGAGTCATCCCGCTGCTCGCCACCGCCCCGTTCAGTGTCGTCCTGGGCGTCCTGCCGGAGCATCCGGCGATGTTCGTCCTCGCCGTCGCGTTCGGCGCGCTGGTCAACGCCGTCGTCATCGGCACCTGCTCCCGCGCGCTGCGCCGCGGCGGCAGGGCCGCGCGCTGAGCCCACCGGGCCCGCGCTACGCGTGCAGGGGACGCATGGCGCCGTCGTACACCGTGCGGGGGTCCGGGACGACCACGCGGGTCGCGGGGGAGGTCTGCCGGGCCTGCGCGACGAACGCGTCCAGGTCCATGGCCGGGTCCCGTACGGGCGTCCCGCCCAGCGGCACCTCGAAGTTGTCCCAGTGGACGGGGACGGTCACGCGGGGGTGGTCCAGGGCGCGCAGCAGCCGCGGCAGGTAGCGGTGGGTGGAGGTGCCGGCGGGTACGGCGATCATCGCGAGGTCGGGGCGCAGGCCCCGCACCGCCCGCTCGGAGAAGTCGCTGGCCCCCATGAGGAACGCCGACGGCCCGTCCGCCCCCGCGGTCACCTGGAAGGCGAGGGTGTCGCCCTCGGGCAGGTCGGCGATGGTGGCCGGGACCGCCGCGGGCGGGGCGTTCAGGGTGCCGGGGGCGAAGTAGGAGCAGTTCTTGTTGCGGCTGTGCAGGCTCGGCACCACCTCCACGACGATCCCGCCGAAGTCCAGCACCTCGCCGCCCTTCACCACGGAGATCTGCCCCGCGTCCACGCCCAGCGCGACCAGCAGGTGGTACGTGGTCTCGGTGCCGACCACGCGGGCGCCCGTGGTCCTGGCGATGTGGGGCACGTCGGCGAGGTGGTCCCAGTGGGAGTGGCTGACCAGGACGACCTCGGGGCGTCCCGTGTGCGGGTCGACGGCCTCCGGCCGGCTCAGCAGCGGTGTGCGGGGGTCGAAGCCGTCGCCGAACAGGCCGGTGGGGAAGCGGGTGAGGTACGGGTCGAAGAGCACGGTCCGCCCGCCCACGTCGATGCGCCAGCCGGCGGTGCCCAGCCAGCGCAGCGCCACCGCGCCGGCGTCCGGTCCACCGTCCCGCCGGGGGGCTTTCCCGGCGGCCGTGGCGGCGGGGGCGGTGGCCGCTACCAGCGGGACGGTGGCTCCGAGCGCGGCGCCGCGCAACACCGCGCGCCGGCCGAACCCGCGGCGCGGGGGGACACCGGATATGTCTGTGACACGTGGTTCCTGGGTCATGGCGGCAGCAGATCAGCAGCCGAACCGTCCTGTCCAAGACCGGAACCGGGCCCGTGCGATACGCGAACGCGTATGGTGCCCGGTCAGCGGCCGTCCCCGGCCTCGCGCAGCGCACCGACCGCGATGCCGGCCGCCCGGCCGATCGCGGCGTCCACCGTGGCGCGGGAGGCGGCCAGGTCGTGGGTGCGGGCGAAGACGGCGACCGCGTAGGACGCGCCGTCGGGGTAGCGGACCACACCCGCCTCCATGTGCAGCCCCGGCAGGGTCCCGGTCTTGGCCGCCACCGTCACCTCGTCCGGGAAGCCCGACACCAGCCGGTGCCGGAAGACCTGCCGCCCCATCAGGTCCCGTACGAAGGCGCAGGCCTGCGCGGGACCGGCCGCGTCGTTCCACACGAGCCGCAGCAGCCGGGTGATCTCGCGGGGTGTGCTCGCCGTGGTGTGGCGGGGGTCCAGGACGGCCAGCCGGCGCTTGCGGTCCTCCGGCAGGGCCGGGTAGCGGACGGCGAACTCGCGCTCGTCGCGCGCCCCGGCCTCCGCGAGCATCGACTCCAGCAGCCGGCGCGGGCCGCCCACGATCCGGGTGCGCTCCAGGCCGAGTTCCGCCGCGAGGAGCCGTACCGTGTCCAGGCCCACGCGTTCCAGCAGCAGGTCGGCGGCCGTGTTGTCGCTGACGGACATCGCGAAGTGGGCCAGGTCGCGCAGCGACAGCTCCACGTCGTCCAGACAGCCCGCGGTGCCCCAGCCGCCGAGCCGGTCGGCCGCGGTGACCCGCACCCGCTCCCGCGGGTCGAGCTGCCCGGCGACGACCTGCCGGGCGAACTCCAGCACCAGCAGCACCTTGAAGATCGAGGCGATCACCACGGGATCGTCGGCCCCCACCGCGACCTCGTCCCCGTCCCCCGCCGCCGCCCGGACGGGCGCGGCGTGCAGCCGTCCCTCGGCCCCCGCGTCCGCGAAGACCCGCCGGACCCGTTCCCCGACCCCCGCCATCCGTGCGACCACCGCTCATCCTTTACGCGTCGACGGTCCCGATCATCCCTCAGCCGCTCCCGTACGATCCCGGCTGTGAATCTCTTGCGCCACCTGCGTCTCTTCGTCACCGTGGCCGAGGAGTTGCACTTCAGCCGGGCCGCCGAGCGGCTGGGCATGGCGCAGCCGCCGCTCAGCCAGGCGATCCGCGCCCTGGAGCGGGAGCTGGGGGCGGAGCTGTTCGACCGCTCGCCGCGCGGTGTCCGGCTGAGCGCCGCCGGGGCGGCACTCCTGGAGGAGGCGCGTGACCTCCTCGCCCGGGAGGAGCGGCTGCGGGCGCTGGCCCGCCGGGCCGCCGACGGGGGCCTCGGCACGCTCCGCGCGGGCGTGCCGCCGGACACCACGGCCGCGGTGCTGTCCGCGCTGCTGGCCGCCTGCGCCGAGGACGCGCCGGGGCTGGCCGTCGACCTCCAGGAGGTCGCCACGGAGGAACAGGTCAGGCTGCTGGTCTCCGGCGGGCTGGACGTCGGCCTCGTGCACCATCCCGTCGACGCCACCGAACTGCGGCTCGGGCCCGAGGTCTCCCGGGACCTGGGAGTGGTCCTGCCCCGGACCTCGCCCCTGGCCCGGCTCACCGAACCGGGGCTCGCCGACCTGTCGGGCCACGACCTGGTGCTCTTCCCCCGGGCCCACGCGCCCGGCTGGTACGACCGGATCCTCGACGTGTGCCGCGCCGGGGGCTTCGTGCCCGGCCGGCTCCGCCACGCCTCCCACCCCGAGTTCCTGCTGGCCCTCGTCGCCGCGGGCCACGCGGTCGCCTTCGACCAGGGAACGGTGGCCCGCAAGGAACCCCGGGTCGCCTGGCGCCCGTTGGCGGGACGTCCCCTCGCCCAGCGGGTCAGCGGCGCCTGGCCCGCCGCACGCACCCCCCACCCGGCCGCCCGCCGCTTCGCCGACCTCGCGGCCGGCGTCCTCTCCCGCGACCACACCGCGGCCGCCCACCGCGCCACCGTCCCGCGTCCCCGGGACGACACCCCGCGCCCCTGGTCGGTGATCTACGGCCCCTGAGTCCGCGGTGCGCACGAAAACCCGTGGAGTCCCGGGAGCCGCTCCGTCACACTTTCGAGACCTCCGATGCGGGTGACCGTCCGGCAACGGTGGGTAATCCTCGCTACCTTGGATCCGCGACCGTCCAGGGGGGACATGTGAACGAGAACGGGTACACCAGCCTGCCGGGATGGCGGGGCGGCGACGCCAACGCCGCGTATCTCGACAAGAACCTCAAGCACCTGCCGGTGGAGACGGAGCTCGACGACTCCGTCGGCTGGCGGCAGTTGCTCCAGTTGTTCGTCTACGCCCTGCTCGCCTCGTTCCTGGCGTTCCTGCCGCTCTTCTTCCTCGCCCTGCTGCTCCTCGTCGGGGGCAGCGGCGAGGGGTTCGCCGTCGTGCTCGGGCTGGCGTACGTCGCGTCGGGCCTCGCCTTCTGGGTGACCCTGCTCGGGATGCGGCTGGTCGAACCGATCGCCGAGTGGCGGGTCCTGCTCGCGGACCGGAGCGGATCGCTCGACTCGGCGTACGTCTCCATCGCGGGCACGCTCGCCCGCCGCTACGTCCCCGTCGACCGCGCGGAACGGATCATCGCGACCGGGCTGGGCCGCGACCAGGTCCGCAACCGCCTGGTGCTCTCCGAGGGCAGGTGCCAGGTCTACGTCTCGGTCTTCTCGTACGGCACGAGCCTGTACCTGGGATGGCAGATGTGGCGCTCGCGCCGCGGGTACGCCCTGATCGGCGGCTTCGTGTCGGACCTGCTGGCGTCGATCACGGGCCGGCTGGGCCCGGAGCGGATCATGATGCGGACCGAGGGGGTGCGGGCGATGCGCGAGGCGGTGCACGCGGCCTGCCGGGAGGGACTGGCGACGGCGGTGGACCAGGTCGTGGTGCCCGCCGCCTACGCCTTCCCGCAAGGGCTGCCGCCGGTGCAGCCCGCCCCCGCGCGGTCGGCCCCGGCTCCGGGCGTGGCGCCGGCCGCGCCGCCGGTCCCGGACACGGCCCCGGGCGCCACGGGGTCCTGGGGTCCGCCGCAGGCCGGCCCGCGGGCGGACGGCGTCCCGCCCCGGAGCTGAGGCGGAGCGGACAAGGAGGGGGAGGGCCGATGGCCGGAGCGGGAGCGGGAGCGGGGAGCGTGCTGCTGCGTGCCGCCCCCGGCGGGGAGACCTGGGCGTACGCCGCCTTCTCGCTGAGTCCTGCCGCCCTGCCCGGGGGCCTGCACCCCGAGTTCTCCGAGGCCCGGCGCGCTGCCGACCGGGTCGCCGCCGAGCGGACCTGGCTGGCGGCCCTGTGGACGGACCGCACCACCGCCCGCTGGGACCTCAGGTTCATCGGCGACCCGGAGAGCGGCCGGATCGGGGCCTTCCTCGTCGCCCAGGTGTACGGCGCGGACCGGGCGGCCGCGCTGCGGGCCGTGCGGGAGGCGCTCCCCGTCCTGGAGCGGTTCCCGGCGCACGTGACGGCGACCCGGGTCGGGGACACCGACCGGATCGCCCGTCTGCTCGCCCCGTTCGCGCCGGGGTGGGGCGGGGTCGCCGAGATCCGCAAGCGCCTCACCTGCCGGACCCTGACCCGCCCGTGGGGAGCGGAACGCGTCGCGACCGCGGTCTCCCTGTTCGACGCCGCCGCCGCGTCCTGGACCCCGGTGTGGACCCAGCTGGCCGCGGAGCCGCGGCGGACGGTGGTCAGCGTGTGCCTCGAACCGTGCTCCGCCCCGGCCGGGCTCGTCGAGGGCCTGACGATGAGGGCGCAGGCGTTCGGGACGCTCGCGGCACCGGGCACACCCGACCCCCTGTACGGGCTTCCGGTGCCGGGTGACCCCTTCGCCCGGGAGGCGCACCGTCTGTACGACGCCGCCGCACGGCGCTATACCGGGCGGCTGCACCGGGTGCGGGTCTCGGTGGCCGTCGAGGGGGAGGCCCCGTTCCCGGAGGTGCTGGCCGGCCTGGTCGGCCACACCCTCGCACCGCGGAGCGCCGGCGCGGTCGTGGTGCGTCCGCGCGGCCAGGAGGACCACCGGGTGGCCTGCGGCAACCTGCTGGGCGTCAACCGGGACTGGCAGCCGGACGCCTCCTGGCAGGAGGTCCCCCCGTTCCTGCGGCCGCCGGCCGCGGGACAGCTGTGGCTGAGCGATCCGGGGACGGTGACCGCCCTCGCCGACCTCGTGGACGCCGACGAGGCGGCCGCCGTGTTCCGCCTGCCGCACGAGGAGCCCGGCGAGCCCGAGCTGTTCGCCCCGCAGCCCCGGGCCGCGGACCCCTCCCGCGTGCCCACCGGCGGCACCGGCACCGGCTGGACCGACGCCGGCTGGACCGACTTCGGTCCCGGTGACTGACCGCCCGGAGGCCGGCCGCCCGACGACCCGTTGACGAACAGGAGCCACTGGAGATGTCCGCAACCCCCGCGCCGAAGGCGCCGGAGAACGCTCTGACCTTCACCTTCCCGGGACCGCAGGGGCACGCCGACGCCCTGAACCGGGACCTGGCCGAGTGGATCAACGACACGGAACAGCTGGGCGGCAGGGCCGGCCTGCGCACCGCGCCGCCCGCCCCCGGCGAGCAGGGGGACGTCGCCGTCGCCGTGGACATCGTCAACGCCTCCGCCGCGGTGATCGCCGCGGCCACCAACGCCTTCTTCCTCTGGCTCCAGCAGCGGCGGACCACCCACCGGCGGATCGAGTTCGAGGCGGTGCGGCCCGACGGCACCCGGATCAGTGGCACGGTCGAGGACGACGCCCAACTGACGCAGGTCATGGACCGGTTGTCACGATTCGCGGTGCCCCCGCAGCCGCCCGGAGCCGGTGAGTGACCTGGGCCGTGTGGCCTCCCGCCCCCACCGCCGCGTACGCGCTGCTCGTCGGCACCGGCCGGCACGTCCGGCCCAGCTCCCTGCCCGCCATGCCCCAGGCGGTGACCACGGCCCGGGCCCTCGGCGCCGCCCTCAGCGGTGACCGGGGGGTGTTCGACGCACGGCGGACCACGGTGGTCCCCGACCCCGCCGACGCCCGCCACGTCCTCGAACCGTTGCGCCGGATGGTCCGCCGGCCGGACGCCGACCTGCTGCTCTTCTCCTACTGCGGCCACGGTCTGCTCGGCCGGGGCGACCGCCTCTGTCTGGCGCTCACCCCGTCCGGCCAGGACGGCGGCGGGGGCGACCCGAGCCCGTCCCTGCCGTTCGCCGAAGTCGCCGGTCTGCTGCGGGAGTCACCGGCGCGGCACAAGGTCGCCCTCCTCGACTGCTGCTTCTCCGGCCGCGCCCTCGGCGCGGACGGCCACGGCATCCACCTGCTCACCGCGTGCGGCCGCACCCAGAAGGCCCTGTTCCCGCCCGGGGGCACCCTGACGGGCTTCGGCGGGGAACTGCTCCGGATCCTCGACGAGGGCATACCCGACGGCCCCCGCGACCTGTCCCTCGCCACCCTCTACGACCGGCTGGCGGTGGTCCTGCCGACCACCCCCGCACCGCGGACGGGCATCGTCCCCACCGGATACCCCGCACCCCACCAGCAGACCGTCGACGGCTCGGGCCACCTCGCGCTGGCGGTCAACCCCGCCCACGGCACCCACCGGACACCGGCGGGGCTGCGCGCCCGCGGCGCCTTCGCCCAGCGGCTCAAGAAGCTCACCGAGCCGTCACCCGACACCCCGGTACCCGACCCGGCGCGGCTCCCCCAACTCCTCACGGTCCTGGCCGGCCTGGCCCGGGACGCGCCGGAAGTCCTGGGGCCCCTGGACGACTTCGCCATCAGCGCCTGCCGCAACCACGCCGTCATGACCGGTGCCGCTGGCTCCCCCGCGCGGGCCGCGGCCCTCCTCTCCGCCCTGGCCGACACCCTCCGCGCGGCCTCCCCCGCCCACCCGGCCCTGCCCGCCACGGAACGCGCCCTGACCCACTGGAACGGGCGGCTCCGGCCCTCGGGGCCCGGGTAACGGGGAACGCTTCGGTGCCGGTGAGCGTCTCCCCTTTCCGGGGTACGGCGGAGGGGAGATCGGGTGCGGACGGGCGGCTTCGCCGAGTGGACCGGGCGGTTCGAGGACGAGCGCGGGCGCAGACGGGCGCAGGGCGATCCGGACTGGGAGCGGGGAGCGACGCTCCCGCCGGCGGTGTGGGCCGGGATCCGGCGCTTCCAGGTCGGCGAGGACGGCGACGGCGCCGACCTCGTGGCCAAGGCGGACGCGGCCGGCGACCCCGACTACGCGCGGGCGGTCCGGCTCTTCGTGGCGGAGGAGCAGAACCACGCGCGTCTCCTCGCCCGCCTGCTGGCCGCGGGCGGGGTGCCGGTACTCACCCGCCACTGGAGCGACACGGTCTTCGTACGGCTGCGGCGCCTCATGGGCCTGCGCACGGAGCTGCTGGTGCTGATGGTCGCGGAGGTGGTGGCACTGCGCTACTACCGCGCCCTGCGCGACGGCACCGACGATCCGCTCACCACGGACGTGGCGGCCCGGATCCTCGCCGACGAGCTGCGCCACGTCCCGTTCCACTGCGCGCGCCTGCGCGTCTCCCTGGCGGAGCTGCCGGGCCCTCTGCGCCGCCCGGTGATGAGCCTGTGGCGGCTCCTCCTCCTCGCGGCCTCCCTCGTCGTGGCGGTCGACCACGGTCCGGCCCTGCGGCGGTTCGGCCTGACCCGGCGGCGCTTCGTGTCCGACGTCGCCGCCTCGTCCGGCGAGGTCGTCACCGCGGTGCTGACGCCCGGTGCCGATCCGTCCTGACCGGGTGCGGTCCGTCCGGTCGCTCCCGTGCCGGCCGGGCGTCCGGGACCCCTGGTGGAGCGGGGCGCGCACCCGCGGGTGCCGGGAGCGACCCGGGGCAGAGGCCTCCGCGAGCGGCGACGCGCTGCCCGCGCCCGCCCCTCGCGGACGCGCTACTTGCTGACGGCGAAGCGCATCAGGGCGTGCTCGTCGCCCTGCTTGACCTTGCCCGTCTCGTTGATCACCTCGAGCTTCCAGGAGCCGTTGACCCGCACGGCCTTCGCCACGGCACAGCCGTTGTCCTGGCTGAGCAGGCTGGGCCAGATGTCGGCGACCTGCTGGGTGCTCCCGCCGGTGGCGTCGTAGACCTTGAAGCTGATGTTGCGGGCCTTCTGGAAGGAGCTGCCCTTCTTGTAGGCGGCGGCGACGAATACGACCGACGTGATGGCGGAGGGCAGCCGGGCGAACTCGACGGTCACCGTCTCGTCGTCCCCGTCGCCGTGGCCGGTCTGGTTGTCGCCGCTGTGGAGCAGCGAGCCGTTGCCCATGGGGTCGAGCGAGTCGAGGCCGGCGAGGCGGACCGGGTCCCCGCCCTGCATGGCGACGGCTATCAGGTCGAGGTCGGTGCCGGTCTTGCGGCGCAGCTTGCCGAGCACTCCGCCGCTGCTGCCGGCGGTGGGGTCCCAGGAGACACCGATGGACAGGTGGGTGACCCCGTCCAGGTCCGCGGGTCCGTCTTCCTTGGTGAGCGTGATCATGCGTGAGTCATCCTCCGTCTGCGGATCTACAGCCCAGAGTCTGCCTGGTGCCGTGAAGATCCGAAATGGCGGGTCTGTCACAGCCGCGGCGGCCGGGCGGGGGCAGGGAGCCCGTCGGCCGGGCTGCCCCCCGCCCGGCCGGGGCGGTCGGATCAGACGTTGACGCCGAAGTCGGCGGCGATGCCGGCCAGTCCCGAGGCGTAGCCCTGTCCGACGGCGCGGAACTTCCACTCGGCGCCGTTGCGGTACAGCTCGCCGAAGACCATGGCGGTCTCCGTCGATGCGTCCTCGGACAGGTCGTAGCGGGCGATCTCCACGTTGTTGGCCTGGTTGACGACCCGGATGAAGGCGTTGCGGACCTGGCCGAAGCTCTGGCCGCGGTTCTCCGCGTCGTGGATGGAGACCGGGAAGACGATCCGGTCGACGGTGCCGGGCACGGCGGCGAGGTTCACCTTGACCGCCTCGTCGTCGCCCTCGCCCTCACCGGTGAGGTTGTCACCGGTGTGCTCGACCGAGCCGTCGGGGCTGGTGAGGTTGTTGTAGAAGACGAAGTGCCCGTCGGAGAGCACCTTGCCCGACGCGTCGAGGAGCAGGGCCGAGGCGTCGAGGTCGTAGTCGGTGCCGGTCGTGGTGCGTACGTCCCAGCCCAGGCCGACCAGCACGGCGGTCAGGCCCGGTGCCTCCTTGCTGAGTGAGACGTTGCCGCCCTTGGCCAGGGAGATTCCCATTGCGTACTCCTTCTCGGCAGGTGTGGTCACGGTCCGTGCGGCGGACGGGACCAGGTGTATCGAGGACATGGAAGACGTCCTGAGGGGTCGGTCAGTTCCGGGACCTGCCCGACAGCCGCTCCGGCGCTCCCTTCCACCGCCGCGTCCCTCGGCGCGGGTCCGTACACCCTATCTTCTACACGTATGTAGAGCGTGAGGTGGTGGGCGCGGTGGTGAGGCGGGGCGGGTGAGAGGTGAGGACGGAACGCCCGGCGCGTCCCTCCCGTCTTGTTCCCGAACGGCTGTTCCTCGCAGGGAGGGCACGGTCCTGATCAGAAGATGGGACGATATCCGCCCCGACGCGAGCACCTTCTAACAAAGCTGACAGAAGTTGAGACACATACCGCCGCAGAACGTTCAGCGCACACGAATACCCGGGACGACCGGGGCCAGCGGGACGACCGAGGCCGTCGAGGCCCCGGTACGGCGCCGGCCGCGGACCGTCCTGTGGACCCTGGCCGCCGTGGTGACCCTCGGCTTCCTCGTCGGGCTGGAGCTGGCCGCGCGCCACTACGGCACACCGGGGCCGCTCACCCTCCAGGCGCGCGAGGTGATCCACGCCCCCAAGTCGGGGGGCCTGCTGTACGCCTCCATGGCGCTGATGACGGTGGTGCTCACCTGGCGGCAGCGGTTCGTGGCGGTGGGCGCGGCGGCCGGCATCGACCTCGCCTTCCTCGCCGTCCGGTGGGCCGCCGACATCGACACCGCCGGCGGCCACCCCTTCGGCAACGGTGCCCTCTGGGTGACCCTGGGCGTCGCGGTCGTCGCCGTCACCCGCCGCACCGGCCCGGAACGCACCCTGCTGCTGAAGGGCGTCGGCCTGGCCCTGCTGCTGATGGCGGGCCGCAAGACGGGCGACACCTGGCTGCTCATCACCTCCAAGACCCGCCCGATGGTGCTCGACCAGTACCTGGCCGCCGCCGACCACGCGCTGGGCAACCCGTCGTGGCTGGTGGGCCGGGTGGTGGAGGCCACCGGGGCGGTCGGCTTCAACTTCCTCGACTTCGTCTACGGCAATCTCGCGGTCGCCGCCGTCGTCGCCGCGCTGTACCAGCTGCGCCACGTGGCGGCCGAGCGCCGCTTCCCGCGCCACCACCTGGTGCGCACGTTCCTGGTGATCGGCCTCGTCGGACCCGCCTTCTACATGATCTTCCCGGTGGTCGGCCCGCTCTTCGCCTACGGCACGGGCACCGAACACTGGTCGGCCATCAGCCTCTGGGCCCCGGACATGCCGGCCACCGCCCCCTGGTCCGTGGGGGACCTGTGGCCGGGCACCCTGCCGCCGGCCGACGACCCGAGGTCCATGCCGTTCGACGGGATCACCCCGCGCAACTGCATGCCGAGCCTGCACACGGCGTGGGCCGTCGCGATCTTCATCCACACCCGCAGGGGCCCGGGCCCCCTGCGCCACGCGGGGACGTTCTGGCTGGTCGCCACCCTCTGCGCGACGCTGGGCTTCGGCTACCACTACGGCGTGGACCTGCTCGCCGGCGTCGTCTTCACCCTCACCATCGAGGCGGCCCTGCGCGCGTACGACCGCGGCTGGGACCGCGCCGGAATCCGGCTGGCGGGCCACGGCACCCTGGTCTTCACCGCGCTGCTGCTGTCGTACCGCTGGCTGCCCGTGGAGATGGCCCGGCTCCCGTGGGTGGCCGGCCCGCTGCTCCTCCTGGCGACGGCCTCGGTCGTGTACGGCTACGTGCGCGTCACCGGGGCGTGGTCGCGGGAGACCGCGCCGGCCCCGCTCCCCGGCCCGGGGCCGGAGCCGGCCCGGGCTGTGCTGCCCGCCCCCGCGGGCCCTGTGCGGCCCGCTCCCGCCGACCCCGTGCCGCCCGCTCCCGCCGACCCCGTGCGCCCCGCGCCCGCCGACCCCGTGCCGGGCGACCGCGCCCAGGACGTGGTCGACAGCACGTGACCGGCCGGACCCCGGACGGCCGGACGCCCGGTGCGCCGGACCTCGGCGCACCGGGAATCAGCGCACCGGGAAACCGAAGGTGTACCCCTGCTCCTTGAGCCAGGGGAGGACACGGCGCAGCGCGTCGACGGTCTGGGAGCGGTCGCCGCCCGCGTCGTGGAAGAGCAGCGTCGGCCCGTTCGGCAGCTCCCGCTCGACCGTGGCGACGATGGCGTCCGCGCCGGGCTGCTCGAAGTCCTTGGTGTCGACGTTCCAGCCCAGCGGGCGCATGCCCCGGGAGGCGGCCAGCTCGCGGCTGTAGGGGGTGAAGGCCCCACCGGGGGCCCGGTAGTACAGCGGCCGCACGCCCCCGGACGCCTCGGTGATCGTGCGTTCGGCGTCGAGGATCTGCCGCGACTGGTAGGCCTCGGACTTCCGGTCCATGGCGGTGTCGTGGGAGACGGAGTGGTTGCACAGCCGGTGACCGGCCGCGACCACGTCCTTCACCAGGTCCGGGTGGGCCTCGGCCTGGGTGCCCGTCACACAGAACGTGGCCTTCACCCCGTGTTCGCGCAGCAGGTCGAGCACCTGCGGGGTCCACCGGGGGTCGGGGCCGTCGTCGATGGTGACGTTGACGCCGCGCGGCCCCGCGTCGGAGGCGTGCACGATGGTCTCCGAGACGCGCGCGGCACCGCTGCCCGGCGACGCGGACGCGGCCGCCCGCGACGGCGGACCGCCCGTGACCTCGGCCTGCGCCGTCCACACCGACGCGCCGACGGCCAGCGCCGTCACCCCGAGTGCCGCACCGGCCACCTTGCCGTACCAGCCCCGCCCGCCACCGTGCCGTGCCATGCCCGCCCCGCTTCCGCACCGTCGATCGACCCCGGTCCCCCTCGGGAACCACCTGGGGGGACGGGGGACGGACGGCCGCGGATGCGTCCGTTACCGATCACGGACGATTCCGCAGGAGTTCACGGACAACGGCGCGACGGACCGGCCATGCGGCTCAGGCGGACGGATTGCGCCGGACCAGGGACAGGTTCAGGGCGGTCGCGAACAGGCACCAGGCGGCGTAGGGCGCCAGCGCGGCCGCGGCGGTGCGGTCCGCGGCGGCCACCCGGCGGACGAGGTGCGCGTTGCTGAGGTCGAGGGCCAGGGTGCCGGCCAGTCCCGCGCGCGCACTGCGCCGGCGGAAGAAGGCGTGGTTCCAGCCCGCGTTGAGCACCAGGTTCGCCGCCAGGGCCGCGGCCAGCCCCGCCCGCTGCCGGCCGCGCGTCCCGCTCAGCGCGCGGCCCGCGCTCCAGGCGATGGTCGCGTACAAGGGTGTCCACACGGCGCCGAACGTCCAGCCCGGCGGCTGCCAGGCCGGCTTGTCCAGGGACCGGTACCAGGTGCTGTCGGCGTCGACCGCCCGGGCGCCGGCCACCGCCGCGGCCGCCACGGCGACGGCGGAACCGGCCGTCCACGCGGCACGGCCGGACGGTCGCGCGTCCTCACTGATGAGCCTCATCCCGTACGGGTACCCGTCGGACGCCCCGACAGCTCACGACCGGTACCGGACGCCGCATCCGCCGCAGGGGACCCATGAAAACGGACACAGTGGGTAAGCGAACGCAATCGAAGGCGACAATCCGTGATCAGAAGGACGCCGAGCAATGACGGAGACACTTCCATGGTCATCCCGCTCATGCCGCAGGCCGGGGACGACGCCCGGCCGGAACCGCTGCGCTTCACCACCGCCTGGGATCTGACGGGTGTCCCCATCGCGGACACGCGGGACGCCGTGAGCGCCCTGCTGGCGCGCGCCGGCCGCGCCGCCGACCGGGAGTCGGCCCTGAGCGCACACCTGGTGGTCAGCGAGCTGGTCACCAACGCGGTCCGCCACGCACCCGGCCCCGGCTCGCTCCTGCTGGTCCTCGCGCCCGGCGCGGACCGCCTCGACATCGCCGTCCGTGACAGCTCCCCGCACCCGCCCGTGGTGCGGCCGCGCGACCCGCACCGCATAGGCGGCCACGGCCTGCTGCTGGTCACCCGCCTGTGCGAGTACCTGCACACCAGCCGGCTGCGGATCGGCAAGCAGGTCATGGCCCGCATGCGCCTGATCTGAGGGTGGGGACGGCACACCGCCGTCCCGCCCCCCCGGCCGGGCAACGCGCCGGGGCCCTGTGACACGCCGAGGGCCCGGCCACCGCGGTGGCCGGGCCCTTCACGGGCGTGGTGGGGCGCAGGGACGCCTCACCATCGGTACCAGCGGCCGCGACCACCGCCCGCCGAGGTGGAGCGCATGACGAAGCCGAGCAGCCAGATCACCAGCACGGCGATGGCGACCCACCAGAGGATCTTCACGGCGAAACCCGCGCCGAAGAGGATCAGGGCAAGGAGCAGAACGAGCAACAGGGGAACCATAGTTATCAACCTCCTGGGCCACCGGATGCCCTCGGTCGGCACCCTCACTCCTCATTGACGCCTTGTTTGTGAAGGAGAAGTGCGGGCACCCGGGCTGCACCACGACAGCGGCAAGAACGCTACGAGGAGGCGTGTTCCATGAGTTCCGGCGAGAAGGCCAAGGCGAAGACCGAGCAGGCGCAGGGCAAGGCCGAGGAGACCCTGGGCCGTGCCGTCGGCAACGAGCGCATGGCAGCCGAGGGGCAGGCCAAGAAGAGCAAGGGCGACGCCCGCGAGTCCAAGGAGAAGGCGAAGGACGCCTTCAAGCACTGAGGCCGCCGCGCCGAGCGAGGGGCCGCCCGGGTCCGACCCGGGCGGCCCTTCCGCGTGTCCGCGCGGCGTGGCGCTCCCGGACGCGCCGGGCCGCCCGGTGGGGACGGAGACCCCCTACGACTCCAGGTAGCGCAGGACCGCCAGGATGCGCCGGTTGTACCCGGTGGTGTGCGGGAGGTCCAGTTTGGTGAAGACGGCGTTGAGGTTCTTCTCCACCGAACTCAGCGAGAGGTGCAGCTTCCGCGCGATGCCCGTGTTGGTGTACCCCATCGCCAGCGCCTCCAGCACGGTGCGCTCGCGCGGGGTGAGCCGGGTCAGCGGATCGCCGTGCGTGGTGCGCACGAGCAGCCGCCGTACGACCTCGGGGTCGATGGCGGCCCCGCCCGCGTGGATCCGCTCCAGGGCGTCCAGGAACTCCTCGACCTGGGCCACCCGGTCCTTGAGCAGGTAGCCGACCCGCTCGGCGGTGGAGGCCAGCAGCTGGGCGGCGTAGTTGCGTTCGACGTGCTGCGAGAGCACCAGCACACCGACGTCCGGGAAGCGCTCGCGGATCTCCACGGCGGCCCGCAGGCCCTCGTCGGTGTGGGTCGGCGGCATCCGGATGTCGGCGACGACGACGTCCGGCCGGTGCCTGGCGACCTCCGCGAGGAGCGTCACCGCGTCGCCCAGCGCCGCCACCACCTCGTGGCCTTCGTCGGCGAGCAGCCGGACCAGGCCCTCGCGCAGCAGGGTCGAGTCCTCGGCGAGGATCAGGCGCACGGCAGCTCCGCGGAGATGGTGGTGGGTCCCCCGAGGGGGCTGTCGACGCGCAGCACGCCGTCGAGGGCGGCCACCCGCCCGCGCAGTCCGGCCAGCCCGCTGCCGGCCGGGTCCGCGCCGCCCCGGCCGTTGTCCTCCACCCGTACGGCGAGCCGGGCCCCGTCGAGCGCCACCCGCACCTCGACGGCGGTGGCCGCGGAGTGCTTGGCGGCGTTGGTGACGGCCTCGGACACCACGAAGTAGGCCGCCGCCTCCACGGGTTGGGGCAGCGGCGCGCCGGCCTCGAAGCGGATGCGCAGCGGGATGCCGCACCGTTCGGCCACCCCGCCCAGTGCTTCCTCCAGACCCAGGCTGTCCAGCGCCGAGGGGTAGACCCGCCAGGCCACTTCGCGCAGTTCGGTGAGGACGCCCTGGGACTCCTCGTGCGCCTGGAGCAGCAGCGCGTCGGCCCGCTCGGGGTCACGGCTGCGACGGGCCCGGCCGAGCAGCATGGCCAGCGCGACCAGACGCTGCTGGACGCCGTCGTGCAGATCGCGTTCGATGCGCCGGCGTTCGACGTCGACCGCCCGCACCACCGCGGCCCGGCTGGCGGCGAGTTCGTCGATCCGCTGCCGGAGCAGTTCCCGCTCGGAGGGGCCGAAGCACTCGCGGGCGGTGCGGGCGTCCAGGGCGGCCAGCGAGTACAGGCCCTGCACGTCGAGGAAGAGCAGGACGCCGCCCAGCACCGCCTGGGTCAGCAGCTCCTCCCAGCCGAGGCCGCCCCGGACCGCCCCGTTGACCAGCAGCGAGGCCAGCACGGCGCCGAACACGAGCAGTCCGGTCACGACGGCGCACAGCAGTCCCGTGGAGCAGCGGACGGCGAGGTAGCGCAGGACCTTCCGGTCGGAGGCCCGGTAGTGCGCGGGGAAGCGGTCGCCGAAGAACACCGAGCGGCGGCTCCGTTCGAGCGCCGTGAGGCGGCGCGCTCCGGCCATCAGCACGCGCAGGGCGTCGCGGCGGGTGCGCGGCCACAGCAGGAACGGGCCGAGGACGACTCCGGCGAGGAGGAAGTGGAGGGTGCCGAGCAGGGCGGTGGCGCAGCCGAGCAGCACACCCAGGACCCGGCGCGCCCGCGGGGCCGGCGGGGCGGCGCTCCGGTCGTCGCCGGGGTCCGCGGGGCCGAGGGCTGCCGCGGGGCCGTGGGACGCGGCGCCGGTCACGTGCTCCTGCACAGCGCCCGAGCCTAGGGCGGCCGGACGGCCCCGGGCAAGATCGCCGGGGGCCGTCGGCGGGAGCACGGGGCGAGGGGCGGCGGGGGAGCGGCGGCCGGTACGCATCAGGCGCGGCGGTGCCGGGCCGTGCCGCGGCTCCTGACCCGTACGGTCACGAAGGCGGCGAGGGCGACGACGGCCAGGACCAGGACGGCCTTGCTCAGGACGCCGACATAGGTCTCCACCTCGCTCCACCGCCCGCCGAGCCAGTAACCGGCCAGCACCAGGGCGCTGTTCCAGACCAGGCTGCCGAGCGTGGTGAGCGCGGCGAACACCGGCACCGGCATCCGTTCGATGCCGGCGGGCACCGAGATCAGGCTGCGGAAGATCGGCACCATCCTGCCGAGGAGGACTGCCTTGGTGCCGTGCCGGGCGAACCACTCCTCGGTGCGCCGCAGGTCGGAGGTCTTCACCAGCGGCAGCCTCGCCCACAGCGTGTACATCCGCTCCCGGCCGATGAGCGCGCCGATCCAGTAGAGGGCGAGCGCGCCGACCACCGAACCCAGTGTCGTCCAGAACAGTGCCGAGGCGAGGCTCAGCACTCCCTGACCGGCGGCGAAGCCGGTCAGGGGGAGGATGATCTCGCTGGGCAGCGGCGGGAAGACGTTCTCCAGGGCGACGAACAGGCCGGCTCCGGGGCCGCCCAGCGCGTCCACGAGGTCGGCGGCCCATCCCGCGACACCGTCCGCGGGCTCCTGGGGGAGCGCCAGGGTCATGTGATGCACAGTCGGTCTCCAAGGTGGGGGCGGGGGCAGCGGGGCGGCTGCCCCCGATGACCTCCAACCTAGGAACCGGGTGCCGGCGGCGGTACGAGGGTTGCCGTCCGGTCCGGTGCGGTTCCCCGCACCGGGACCCTGCGGGAAACCGCAGGGTCCCGGGGGTGACGCGGAGTCCCGGGGCCGGCCGGCCGGGCGCGGACGGGCCGGGCCGCTCGTGCCTACGGCCGTCCCGGTCCGGCCGTGCCGGCGACCTGACGGACGAAACGCCGTTACCACGGCACCTCGACCGCGCGGGGGTGGTGGTTCCGCCGCACCCAGGTGACGGCCTCCTCGGGGTTCATGCCCTCGACGACGCAGAGCGCGGAGAGTGCCGTGCCGGTCCGTCCGACGCCGCCCCCGCAGCAGACCTCCACGCGTTCGTCCCCGGCACGGTCGTAGGCGGTGCGGAGCGTGCGCATGGCCTCCCCGGGGTCGGCGGGGAGCCAGAAGTCCCGCCAGGGGATCCAGACGGACTCCCAGGGCGGCGCGGGCGGCCGGCGACCCGTCAGGTGCACGGCCGGCGTGGGGGGCTGGCCCTCCGGCAGGCCGTGTCTCCGTCCGCGTCCGCGGATCCTCCGCCCCGAGGGGAGCGTGATCACCGCGGGAGTGGCGGTGTTCCACGGTCCGGTCATGAGGTGTCCCGTTCCGGTCGGCTCGATCGGATGACGTGCCGGCGGTCGCCGCCTCCCGGGCGGGGCGGGGCGTCACACCTGTCGGGCAGGACACGGTAGCGCGCGGCGCCGCGCCCTCAGCCCGTTCGCGGCAACCCGTCGCGCGCCGCGGGCCGGGTCGCCCGGCCCACGCCCATGACGGTGAAGCCCGCCGCGGACAGGGTGGCCGGATCGAGCAGGTTGCGGCCGTCGAAGAGCAGCGGGCGGCGCATGCGGCGGGCCGCGGCCCGCCAGTCGGCGGTCCTCAGCTCCGGCCACTCGGTCACCACGATCGCCGCGTCCGCGCCCGTCACCGCCTCCAGCGGTGAGGCGTGCCGCGTCACCGATGTCCACGGCTCGACCGGTCCGGGGCGGCCCATCGGGTCCCAGCCGGTCACCTCGGCCCCCTCGGCGAGCAGCCGTGAGGCGATCACCGCGCTGGGGGCCTCGCGCATGTCGTCGGTGCCCGGCTTGAAGGTCAGGCCGAGCAGCGCGACCCGCCTGCCCCGGAGGCCGCCGAGCTCCTCCTTCAGGCGCCGCACCGCCCGCCTCGGCTGCAGTTCGTTGACCTCGATGACGGCGTTGAGCAGCTGGAAGGGGTAACCGGAGTTGCTGGCCATGGTCCGCAGCGCACGGGTGTCCTTGGGGAAGCACGAGCCGCCGTAGCCGAGACCGGCGTCGAGGAAGTGCGGGCCGAGGCGCTGGTCCATGCCGACGGCCCGGGAGACCCGCCGGATGTCCGCGCCGGTCGTCTCGCACACCGTGGCGATCTCGTTGATGAAGGTGATCTTCGTGGCGAGCAGTGCGTTGGAGGCGAGCTTGACCATCTCGGCGGAGGCCACGTCCATGATCTCCACCGGCGCGTCCACGCCGGCGTACAGGTCCCGCACCCAGTGGGCCGTGGCCTCGTCCGCGGCGCCGATCACCACCCGGTCGGGGCGCAGGAAGTCCTCGACGGCCCTGCCCTCGGCGGTGAACTCGGGGTTGGAGGCGTATCCCACGTGGCCGAGCCCGGCCCGGTCGAGCGCGGCCCGCACCCGGGCGCCGGTGCCCACCGGCACCGTGCTCTTCACGACCACCGCGACGAGGGCCGGGACGTCCCCGATCGCGTCGACGACCGACCAGACCCGGGTCAGGTCCGCGTCGCCCGACGCCGTGGGCGGGGTGTCGACGCAGACGTACACGGCCTCGGCGTCCCGCAGGGCGTCGGCCGCGTCGAGCGTGAACGAGAGCCGCTCCTTGTTCTGGGCGATCAGATCGCCGAGCCCGGGTTCGAAGAGGGGCACCTCCCCGGAGCGCAGCAGCCGGATCCGCTCCGGCTGGATGTCGCGCACCACCACCCGATGACCGAGCTGGGCGAAACACGCACCCGTCACCAGGCCGATGTAACCCGCGCCGAAGACGGCAATGTTGCGTGGGATGTCGCTCATGGGCGGAAGTCGTCCTCCGTCATGACGCCCTCAGTTCCGGCGTCCCTGGTTCCTTGGATGGTTGCGGGCCGTGCGCTCGTTGCCGAACTTGTACGAGCCGGTCCAGCGCGCCATCACCTCCTGCTCGTCGCCGGCCTCCACCTCCTCGGTGAAGCGGACGGCGCGCTGGCCGCGCAGGGTGGTGGCCTTGCGGCCCCGGTGGGTGATGACGACGGTGCCGTCGGCACGCGTCTCGTAGCTGAATCCGAACGGCGCGGGCATGGCCGGCTCCACTTCGTGTCTGTCGTGTCGTGCGGTGCGGTGTCGGTGCGCGAACGCCGTGGGGGGCGCCCGCCGGTGCGGGACCGGCGGCAGGCGAGCGGCGGTACGCGCGGACTCTAACCGGTGTGGCGGACCGCCCCGCCGGGCACGGCCGGTGGGGCCGAGTGGTGCACCGGGAGGGGCAGCGGGACCGTCCCCTCCTCTTCGGCGAGGCGGGCGCGGGCGAAGAGGCGCACCAGCGGATGCAGCCGGTACCCGTACCCGCCGCGCCACCGGACCGCCTCGCACCAGTGGGCCTCGGCGAGTCCCGCGAGCAGTTCCTCCGCCCGGCCGGGAGCGGTCGCGAGTGCCGCCGCCGCGACGTGCGGCAGCAGCGGGTGCGGGCCGAGGGCCGAATGGAACCGCAGGGCGCGCCGGCTGTGCGGGTCCAGCCCGCGGTAGCCGGACCACAGGCGGTCGGCCAGGGACAGGTCGGCCAGGGTGAGTTCGTCCAGGACGCGCCCGGGTTCGGCCAGCCGGTCCGCGAGCCGGGCCAGCGGCCAGTGGGGCCGGGCCGCCGCCCGGCTCCCGGCGATGCGCAGCGCGAGGGGGAGCCCGGCGCAGGCCTGGACGATGCCGGCCGTCGCCCCCGGCTCCGCCGAGGTACGGGTGCTTCCCGCGAGCGTGTCGAAGAAGGCGCGCGCGTCGGCCGCGGGCAGCGGCCCGAGCGGGGTGCGCCCCGGTCCGTCGAGGGCGTACAGGCCCGCACGGCTGGTGACCAGGGTCGCGCAGCCTTCGGTCGCGGGCAGCAGCGGACGGACCTGCCGCTCGTCCGCCGCGTCGTCGAGGACGAGCAGCAGCCGGCGCCCCGCGATCCGGGTCCGGTAGGCGCGGACCCGTTCGTCGAGCGTGCCGGGTGCCGGGCCGGGCGGGACGCCGAGCAGGCGCAGCAGCGCGCCGAGCGCGTCCGCCGGGTGCAGCGGGTCGGGTCCCGAGCCGCGCAGATCGAGGTGGATCTGCCCGTCCGGGTAGTGGTCCGCGACGCGGTGGGCGCTCACCAGGGCGAGTGCCGTCTTGCCGACACCGGGCATGCCGGTCACCGTGTGGACGGCGGGGCCCGTGCGGTCCCCGGTGAGGGCCCCGGCCAGCCGCGCCACCTCCTGCTCGCGGCCGGTGAAGTCGGAGGGCGCGGGCGGGAGTTCGGCGGGCACGGCCGGCCCGGCCCGGTCCGCGGCCGCCGTGGCCCGTGCGGTGGCGCGCGGCAGCAGCGACGGGCTCCCGGTGAGCATCGCCTGGTGCAGCCGCTGGAGTTCGGCGCAGGGTTCCAGGCCCAGCTCCTCGGCGAGCGTGGCGCGTGCGGCCCGGTAGGCGGCGAGCGCGTCGGCCTGCCGCCCGGAGCGGTACAGGGCGGTCATCAGCCGGCCGCGCAGCCCTTCGCGCAGCGGGTGGGCCGCGACCAGCGCGATGAGTTCGGCAACGACCTCGGCGTGCCGCCCCAGTTCCAGGTCGGCGCTCAGGCGCTGCTCCAGGGTGGTGAGCCGCTCTTCCTCGAGCCGGTCGCGTTCCAGGTCGGCGAGCGGGTCGCAGACCCCGCCGAGGGCGGTGCCGCGCCAGACGCCGAGCGCCCGGCGCAGCACCCGGGCGGCGGTACCGGGAGCGCCGCCGGTGAGCGCCCCGGCGCCGCGCGCCGCGTGCCGGCGGAACTCCAGGAGGTCGACCCCGACGCCGTGTTCCGGCAGCCGGAGCAGGTATCCGGGACGCCGGCGCTCCACCGTGACGGCGGGGCCGAGCAGCCGGCGTACCCGGGAGGCGTAGGTGTGGATCTGGGCCGAGCAGGTGACGGGCGGCGACTCGCCCCACAGCAGTGCGGTGAGTTCCGTGTCGGGTACGACCCGGCCCCGGGCGAGCAGCAGGGCGGCCAGTACGGTCCGGGGCTTGGCCCCGCCGAGGTCGACCGGTTCCCCGTCGCGGTGGGCCTCGAGGGGACCCAGCAGGTTCAGGGTCAGGCTGTCCTCCGCGGCCACGGTGCTCACGGGCCCCAGATGTTGACGGGCTTGGCCGTGGCGGGCGGGCCCTGCGGGGCGCCGACCGTGGCCACGTGCGGGTCGGACGCCGGGTCGCCGCCGGTGGTGCCCCCGAGGGTGACGGCAGCGGCGAACGCCGCGGTGAGGGCGACGGTGGACGTGGTGAGGAAGCGGAGCGAGAGTTTCATCGGTACCCCTGTGGACGAAACGGTCGTCTGGCTCCGGCCGGGGTGCACGCGGACGTGTTCCGGCCGGATCCTTCCGGGGCGGTCCGTGTCGTGGACCCGGTGCCCCTTTCGGTGAGATCACTGTGATCGTCACCGGCGGTCGGGGACAGGGGTTACGCGTGTCAGGGAGCTGCAGTGGCAGGACCCTGACAACGCTGACCAGGCGGGCGGGGTGGGCCGGACGTGCGGGGAAGCGTGGTCCTCAGTGCTCGCTCTGCTCGGTGAGCAGCTCGACGAGGAGGGGCAGGGGCACGCAGGAGTGCCTGCTGAACCGGGGGCCGCCGGCCGCGCAGCGGTCGAGGACGGTGTCGCAGCACCGCTCCGCCTCGGCGAGGGTGGGCCGTTCCACGAAGAGCACCGCTTCCACGGACCGGCCGAAGGGCTGCGCGTAGATGTGCTCCACGCCGTCGCCCGGGCGGACGGCCGCCCACAGCAGGGCCCGGGTCTCCGGGGGCGAGGGCGAGCGAACGCCGTCGACGATGTCAAGCCGGACATTCACTAGATACACGATGGTTGCCCCGCAAAGATTTTCCTGATGCATATTGAATCAACACAGATTTCCGGCCATCGCATAGAGTGTGGCTCCACAGCGGCACTCCGGCCCGAAATCGCCGGAAACGTCGGCGGTCGCCCGGGCCGCCACCCTTGGGGGAGGGAAGCATGCTTGGGGAACTGGGTCTCGGTCCTGACGAGGAGGCCGTGTACCGGACCATGCTCGCGGAGGGGGCAGGCGGCGTGGCCGGCCTCTGCGAAGGACTGGGCTGGAGTCAGGAGCGCGCCCGCGCGGCGCTCGACCGGCTGGCCGCCCTCTCCCTGGTGCGGCCGTCGGCCGACGGCGGTCCCGGCCGGGCGGTCGACCCGGAGGTCGGCCTGACGTCGCTGCTCATCGACCAGGAGGCCGAAGTCCTGGAGCGGCAGCGGCAGATCAGGGCGAGCCGCCTCGCGGTGACCCGGATGGTGGCCGACATCCGCGCCTCCAGCGGCCGGGCCACCGAGGTGCACAAGCTCCGGAGCATGGACGAGATCCAGTCGAGGATCGAGCACCTCGCCGACACCTGCACCACCGAGATCGCGGCGTTCGTGCCCGGCGGCGGGCAGAGCGAACGGCACCTGGAGGCGGCCCGGCCGCTGGACCGGGCCGCCGCCGACCGGGGGGTGCGGCTGCGGTACGTCTTCCTGGACAGCGCCCGCAACTGCCCGGCCACCCGGGCGTACGCCCAGTGGCTCACCGAACGCGGCGGCCAGGTGCGCACCGTGCCCCGGCTGCCGCCCCGGATGCTGATCTACGACCGTGCCACGGCGATCCTGCCGATGGATCCCGCCGCCGCCGATCTGGGCGCCCTGGTGCTGCACGGCACCGGTGCGGTCACCGCCCTGATGACCCTCTTCGACCAGATCTGGCAGCAGTCGTGCCCGCTGGGCGAGACCGTCGCGGCGCGGGCCGACGACGACCGGCCCTCGCCGCCGGAGCAGGCCGTGCTCGGGCTGCTCGCGGAGGGGATGACGGACGACGCGATGGCGCGCCAGCTGGGCGTGTCGGTGCGCACCGTCCGGCGGATCACCGCCGACCTGATGCAGCGTCTGGGCGCGCGCAGCCGGTTCGAGGCGGGTGTGCTCGCGCACAGCAAGGGCTGGGTGCAGCGCTGACGTCCCGTCCTGCATGCCCGCTCACCGTCCCGTTCTCCTCGTGCGGCCGCGCGCCCATGGTGTCAGCGGTTCCTACTTTTCCTCTGCACCGGCCAACTGCAGGGTCTCGCGGTCGGCCCCGGCTTGCCCGCGGAACCATTCGATTGTCTCGATCAGACCACGTTCGGTGCCGAACTCCGGCCTCCAGCCGAGCTGTTCGCGTGCCCGCGTGATGTCGGGCCGGCGCACGGAGGGGTCGTCGACCGGCCGGGGCACGTGGACGACGCCGGAGGCGGACGCGGTCAGTTCGCGGATCCACTCGGCGAGCCGGAGCACCGGGATCTCCTCCTGGTTGCCGAGGTTGACCGGTCCCGCGAGCCGCGCCCCGGTCATCCGCACCAGTCCGTCGACGAGGTCGGTCACGTAGCAGAGCGAGCGGGTCTGCGAGCCGTCGCCGGCGACGGTGAGCGGCTGCCCGGCGAGCGCCTGCCGGATGAAGGTGGGGACGGCGCGGCCGTCGTGGGCGCGCATCCGGGGACCGTAGGTGTTGAAGATCCGCACGATGCCGGCGTCGACACCGAGGCTCCTGCGGTACGCCATGGTGAGGGCCTCCGCGTACCGCTTGGCCTCGTCGTACACCGAGCGCGGGCCGACCGGGTTGACGTTGCCCCAGTAGCTCTCCGGCTGGGGGTGCACCAGCGGGTCGCCGTACGTCTCCGACGTCGAGGCGAGCACGAACCTGGCGCCCTTGGCGCGGGCGAGGTCCAGCAGGTGCCGGGTGCCCTCCGATCCCACGCGCAGGGTCTCCAGCGGGAGTTCGAGGTAGTCGACGGGTGAGGCGGGCGACGCCAGGTTGAGTACGGCGTCGACCTTCCCCGCGACCGGTGGCGCCCCCTCGACGAGGTCGGCCTCGATCAGCCGGAACCCGCTCTCGCCGGCGAGGTGGGCCACGTTCCGGGCGCTCCCGGTGACGAAGTTGTCGACGCACACGACCCGCCAGCCGTCCGTGAGCAGCCGCTCGCACAGATGCGAGCCGACGAAGCCCGCGCCACCGGCCACCACCGCTGTCCTGGTCATTCCCGATCCCTCCCTGAATCCCTGCGGAATATCCGTGTGCAGGGCATGCCCGTGATACTCGCGGGGGAATTCGGTGAAACCCCCCGGGGTCCCGGTATTGGACCGCATGGAGAATGTCGGCGCAACGCTGCGTTCTTCACGCTGGACGGCGGTGTGAGGTCCTCATGTCGGGGGTGAAGAACTCATGCCGGGGGCCGGGTGGTTTCTTCATGTGAAATCGGTGAGGCGAGCACTACCGAACGCGCGGGCCCGCGCCACAGAATCGGTGCACCGACAGCGGCAGAAAAGGATCCGGGTCACCGGACCGATGGATGGAGATCCGGCCGCACGCCACACGAGGAGCAGCCCGCATGACGCAGAACGCGATTACCGCAGCGAACGTCGAAGAGCTCATCGCCAAGAACATCACGGAGCGGTTCGACAACGACCACGAGGTCCTCAAGCTCTCCCAGCACTTCCGCCGCGAGGGTTACGTCAAGCTGCCCGGCCTGGTCTCCGAGGAGGTCTTCGAGGCGGTCGCCGCGGAGACCCACCAGCTGATCGACACCCACCAGAAGCGCATCGACATCCGCCTCAAGGAGACGGGCGACTCGCCGCGCTTCATGTCCACCGTCGGCCAGAAGGCGATCGCCACCGACGGGTCGCTGATCCCGGCCGTCTACGAGTCGCCGGCGCTCAAGGGCTTCCTCTCCCGCCTCGCCAAGGAGGAGGTCATGGACTGCCCGTGGGACGAGGAGAAGTACATCATCACCCGCCAGCACCAGAAGGGCGACACCCACGGCTGGCACTGGGGCGACTTCAGCTTCACGGTCATCTGGCTGATCGAGGCGCCCTCCCTGGAGTACGGCGGCATGCTCCAGTGCGTTCCGCACACCGACTGGAACAAGGACGACCCGCGCGTCGAGGAGTACCTGCAGCAGCACCCGATCCGCTCGTACGGCCACGCCCGCGGCGACCTGTACTTCCTGCGCTCGGACACCACGCTGCACCGCACCGTCCCGCTGAACGCCGACAGGACCCGCATCATCCTCAACACCTGCTGGGCGAGCCGCACCGACAGCCAGAAGGCGACCACCCACGAGACGATGAACGCGATGTTCGACTGATTCACGAAAGGCGGGAGGAAGAGCGGGGAGAAGAGGATGACCAGAATGCCTGCCATGCTTTCCATCACCGCGATGGTGCCCTGTTACAACGAGGAGGAATGCATCGAGCGGGCATATCTGGAAATCAGCAGGGAGATATACCGGTACGAGGACTCCGAGATCCTCTTCGTCGACGACGGAAGCACCGACGGAACGCTCGGCATCATCAAGCGGATCGCCCGCGAGGACCCGCGTGTCCGGTACCTCTCCTTCGCCCGGAACTTCGGCCTCGAATCCGCCTTCACCGCGGGATTCGCGTACGCGTCGAAGGAATGGACCGTCCAGCTCGACGCCGACCTGCAGTCGCCGCCCGCCGAGCTCCACAAGCTGGCGCGGCGGGCCGTGGAGGGCGGCTACGACGCGGTCTTCGCGGTCCGCGCCGGCCGGCAGGACCCCTGGTACCGCCGGCTCGGGACCTACGGTCACCAGGCCGTCGCCACCCGCATCCTCGGCATCGAACTGCCCGTGCGGGCCTCGGTGTTCCGCGTGGTGCGCACCGTGGTGGCCCACAAGGTCGCCGACTGCGACGTCAGCACCCCCTACTTCCTCGCCACCCTGCCGCTGATCGGCGCCCGCTACACCACGGTGGAGACCGCGCACGCGGCCCGGGTGGCCGGGCGGGCCAAGTGGTCGCTCGGCAAGCTGTTCCGGCACGCCGCCGACCTCTTCGTCGGCTTCTCCTACCGGCCGCTCACCCTCATCTACCTCGCGGCGGCCGTCGCCGCGGTGGCGGCCGGGACGCTGACGCTGCTCCAGGGCGACGTCCGGCTGCTCGCCACCGCGTCCGTGCTGCTGCACGTCCTCGGCCTCGGCGCGCTCGCACTGCTCGCCCGCTACCTGGTGCGCATCATGCGCGGCGGCGAGGGACTCCCCCGCTACCAGATCCGGGAGGCCAACGTGCCCGTGCGGCCGCGCGACGACCTCTACGCCCACCGCCCCGCACCCACCGGCCGGGCCGTGCCCGCGCCACTGCCGCAGACAGGGAACCTGCCATGACCAAGCCCCACATCCTCGTCCTCGGCGGGGGCGAGGACCAGCTCCCCGCCTACCACGAGGCCCGCCGCCTCGGATACGGGGTCATCGGCGTCGACCAGCGGCCGGAGGCGCTGGGCGCGGCGGCCGCCGACCTCTTCCTGTGCATGACCACCCGGGCCCCCGAGGAGATCGCCGCCCGGATCGGCCACCTCGACGTCGCCGCGGTGATCTCCCCGGCCAGCGACGCCGCCCAGGAGTCGGTGGCCGCCCTCAGCCGCATCCTCGGCACCCCGCACCAGCCGGCCCCGGACGCGGTGCGGGCCTCCGTGGACAAGGGCTACTTCCACAGCGTCCTGGAACGCGTCGGACTGCCCGGCTACGGCCACCTGCGGTCCACGGACCCGGTCGAACTGCGCCTGGCCGCGGCCACCCTGCCGCTGCCCGTCATCGTCAAGCCGAACGACTCCTCCGGCAGCAAGGGCGTCCAGGTCGTCGCCGACCCGGCGGCCCTGCCCGCGGCGCTGGCCGAGGCACGGGCGCACTCCTTCTCCGGCGAAGTGATCGTGGAGGAGATGCTGCTCGGCAAGCACCTGTCCGCCGAGGCGTTCCTGCGCGACACGAAACTCGCGACCATCGCGGTCACCGAGCGCGCCACCACCGGCGCACCCCACATGATCACCACCGCGCACACGGTGCCCGCCGAGCTCTCGCCGGCCACCGAGATCCGGCTGCGCTCCATGATCATGGACATCTGCGTCGCGCTCGGCCACACCGACGGCCCCGTCAACTTCGACTTCGTCGTCGACCGCACCGAGGAGATCCGCTTCATCGAGATGGGCGCCCGGCTCGGCGGCAACGGCATGCCGCTGCTCGTCCGGCACGCCCACGGCATCAACACCTACGAGGCGGCCCTGCGCCTGGCGCTCGGCCAGGACTTCGACCTGGCGCCCCGCCACGACAAGAAGACCGCCCTGCAGATCCTGAGCACTGACACCGACGGCGTCCTGCGCACCGTCCACGGCGAGGACGCGGTCCGCGCCCTGCCCCAGACCGCCGAACTGCGGCTCTTCGCGGGCCCCGGAAGCCAGGTCCGCCGCTACACCCAGGCCGGCCACAAACTCGGCTACCTCCTGCTCGTCGCGGACAGCCACGCCGAGCTGCGGGCGGCACAGGCCAAGGCCCGGGCCCTGCTGCGCTTCGACGTGGAGCCCGCCGCCCCCGCCCCGGCCCGCCGCCCCGAATCCCTTACGGAGAAAGTTCGTTGAACACCGTACGGCGCAACGCGCCCTTCCTGATCCTCGCCGCGCTCGCCGCGGTCTTCGCGGGCATCGTCTGGTTCGCCATGCCCCACGACCGTGAGGTCAAGAGCCTGGGCATCCTGCTGTTCAAGCTGGTGCCCTTCGTGCTCGCCACCGAGGCGATCGCCCAGCTCGACCCGGTCTGGGCCCAGCGGATCCGCCTCCACCTGGTGGTCCCGGTCTGCTTCCTCGTCTACTTCCTCTACTTCGTCCCGAAGATCTTCTTCGTGGCCGAGAACCACCCCGAGCTCTACTACTACGTCCTCACGCTGACCCCGTTCGTCATCCTGAGCCTCGTCCTCGCCTTCCGCATCGGCGGCGGCGCCTCCCACCTGGTGCGCCGGCTCTCCTACGCGATGATCCTGCTGATGCTGTCCGGCCTGGAGGACCTGGCCTACCTCACCGTGAACGAGCACACCGACCCCGCGTGGCAGACCATCCCCGAAGTGTGGACCTGGGCCTCGCACATGACGGTCCGCCTCGGCCACCCGGCCAGCAAGTACGAGGCGTTCACCCTCATCGCCGTGCACATCGTGCTGGCGCTGTTCGTCCTGTTCGCACCCAAGCGCTGGTTCGCCCCCGTCACCCGGGTCTTCCGCCGCGCCCCCGTCCAGGCCCCCACCGCCGGCTGACCCGCGAAGGACCGTACGAGATGTTCCTCCGAGAGGCGCTGTACGTCCCCGTCACCTGCGCCCGTCAGTACGGCAGCCGCGCCGCCCTGCGCCGGCGCCAGCTCACCCAGCTCAACCGGATGCTGGCGCACGCCAGGGCCGAGGTGCCGTACTACCGCGACGACCCCGCCTACCGGACCGGCCCGCTGCGCTCCCTCGCCGAGGTCGCGAAGCTCCCGGTCCTGAGCAAGGAGGTGCTGCGCAGCCGCCCCCTGGAGGAACTCCTCGCCGGCGGGGCCGACCCCGCCCGGCTGCCCACCTTCCGCACCAGCGGCTCCACCGGCCGCCGGGTGACGGTCGTGCACGACCACCACAGCCACGATTACCACATGGCCGCCTGCGTCCGCCGCTTCCTGGCGACCGGGCGCTACCTGCCCACCGACCGCCTCTCCCACATCAGGCCCTTCGCACCGCCCTCGCGGCGCTTCGAGAAGATCGGCCTCTTCCGCCGCCACGTCCTGCTCACCGACCGGCCGATGGACGACATCAAGGCCGAACTCCTCGCCGCCCGCCCCCGGGTGCTGATCGGCTACCCGGTCCACCTGCGCGCCCTGCTGCGCGCCCTGACCGCGGCCGAACTGGCGGAGCTGCGCCGCACCCTGCGCCTGGTCATGACCGAGTCCGAACTCCTCGTCGACGCCCACCGGGCCCGGTTCGAGGAGGAGTTCGGCGCCCCGGTGCACGACGAGTACTCGGCCTTCGAAGTGCTCAACATCGCCTACGAGTGCCGGCACGGCCGGGCCCACCTCGCCGAGGACCGGCTCCTCGTGGAAATCCTCGACACCGACGGACGACCGCTGCCGGACGGCGCCGAGGGCCGGGTGGTGGCGACCGCGTTCATGGAACGCGCGATGCCGCTGATCCGGTACGACCTGGGCGACGTCGGCCGCGTCGAGACCCGGCCGTGCCCGTGCGGGCGGCGCTTCCGCACGCTGCGGCTCACCGCGGGCCGGGTCAACGACTCGGTGCTGCTGCCGACCGGACGCCACCTGTACCCGGACACCTTCCTGCACCTGGCGGCGACCTTCCCGGGCATCGCCGAGTGCGCCGTGCACCAGGACCGCACCGGGGCGGTACGCCTCGACGTGGTCCCCTCCGGACCCCTGGACCGGGACGGGTGGGCGGAGGTGGCCGCAGGGGTGCGCGAACGGCTGCACACCGTGGCCGGCTGCGCCTTCCCGCTCGACGTCGTCCGGGTGGGCCGGGTGGAGATCACCGCCGGCGGCAAGGGCCGCTTCGTCACCTCCGAGACGGCGGTGGCGCAGCCCGAACCGACGGGGCCGGCGTGAGCACGGCACCGGCCACCGGGGCGGAGAAGTCCTGGCGCCCCGGCCCCCGCCGCCTCGCCTCGCTCCTCGCCGGGCGCACCGCCTTCCGGCTCACGCTGCTCGGCGCCAACACCGTCCTCCTGGCGCACTGGGGGCAGGGACCCTACGAGCGGTACGCGGCCGCCATGGGCACCGCCCAGGTGCTCACCACCGTCACCTCGCTCGGCATCGAGAAGTCCGCGCTGAAGCTGGTGCCCCGGGCCCGCCGCACCGGGCCCCAGCTGATCACCGTCTTCCTGGCCTGCGCCGGCCTGCTCACCACCGCCGTCGTGCTCTGGCTGGCCGGCACGGCCCTGCTGAACCCCCCGCGGGGCGGGGCGGTGGCCCTGCTGGCCGGCCTGTACATGGCGCTGCTCGGCCTGAACACCGTCCTGGTCGGGCTGTGCCGGGCGCTCGGCCGCGACCGCGCCGACATCGCCAACTTCACCGCCCTGTCGGTCGTCGTGGTCACCGGGACCGGCGGGGCGACCCTGCTCGGCTGGGGCCCCGAAGGCTTCACCGGCTGGATCCTCGGCGGCACCGCCCTGCTCAACCTGGTCCACGTCCCGGCCCTGCTGCGCTCCGCCTCCCGGCCGGTACGCCGGGGCGCGGCCGTCCCGGCAGTGTCCACATCGGCGCTGATGGCCTGCGGCGACATCGCGGCGGCCGGCACGGTCAGCGTCCTCTTCGCCCTGCTCGGCGCCTCCCGGCACCACGAACAGACCGGCCACCTCTACCTGATGGTCCTCGCCTCCTCGGTGCTGCTCAACGGCTTCGGCTACGTCCTGCGGCTGTTCCAGCCGCACGTGTCGCTGACCCTGCGGACACTGGACGCCGCGACGCTCGACCGCCGCGTGGTGCGCCGGCTGCTCCCGCTGGCGGTGGCCGGTGCCGCCTGGACCGCCGCCGCCCTGCTGCTCGCCCGCTCCACCCAGGGCTCCGGCCTCCTGCCGCCCCCCGTCGTCGTGCTGCTCCTGTACGTCCTGTGCACCCCGCTGGTCTTCGCGATGGGGAGCCTCAACTACCTGCTCGAGAACGCCGGCGCGCACACCCTGCGCGCCACCGCCGCGGGCGCCGCCGCGGGCCTGGCCTGCGCGGTGCTGGCCGGGGCGTTCCTGGTGCCCGCGCTCGGCGCGATCGGCGCGGTCGGCGCCCTCGCGGCGGGCGAGGCGGCCCACGCCCTGGCCGCATGGCTGCTCCTCGGCCCC
>NZ_BMUC01000002.1:380549-548574 GCF_014649995.1 Streptomyces griseoflavus
ACCTCCCGCCCCCGCCGCCCGCCCACCCCGCCCGCAGCCCTCGCCGCACCTGTCGCGTCCGCCGCGCCAACGGCATCCGCCGCGTCCGCGGTGCCCGCCAGACCTGCGGCACCCGTAGCCGTCGCCGCGCCTGCCGCGTCGGTCGTGCCCGCCGCGCCCGCCGTGTCGATGGTCCCCGCCGCACCGGTCGCACCGGTCGCACCAGTGGCATGTGCGGCACCTGGCGCGCCTGCCGCGCCAACGGCATCCGCCGCGTCCGCGGTACCCGCTGCGCTTGCGGCACCCGTAGCCGTCGACGCGCCTGCCGCGACGGTCGCGCCCGCCGCGTCGACGGTCCCCGCCGCACCGGTCGCACCAGTGGCATCTGCGGCACCTGTCGCGCCTGCCGCGCCGACATCCGCCGCGTCCGCGGTACCCGCTGTGCTTGCGGCACCCGTAGCCCTCGTCGCGCCCTCGACGCCGACCGCCCCAGCCGCGCCCGCCGCGTCCGCCGTGTCGACCGTCTCCGCACCCGCAGCATCTGCGGCACTCGCCGAGCCTGCGGCACCCGCGCCTGCCGCGTCGAGGGCACCCGCCCCGCCTGCCGCGCTGACGGCGCCTGCCACCCCGGCCGATCGGGCCGAACCGGCCGCCCGCGCCGCGCAGGCCGAAGCCGCCGCCCCGGCCGCCCCCGCCGCGCCGGTGGCGGCCCCGGCCCCCGACAACCCAGGAGTCCTCCGATGAACGACGACCGCACCCGCCGCGCCGGGACTCCCGCATGGCGCGGCATCGTCTACCCCCTGCTGCTCTCGGCCGTCGCCCTGGGCGTGCTCCTCGCCGTGCTCGGGCTCGGGATCGGTGCCCCCGACCCGGTCGCGGCGGAGACGGCGCGCGGGGGCGCCCCGCCGGCCGCCGCCGCGCACGCCGGCGAGACGGTCCTCAGAGTGGTGGCCGCCATCGCCGCCGTCGCCGCGGCCGCGTTCGGCGGCGGTCTCCTCGCCCGTCGCCTCGGCCAGCCGCCGGTCATCGGGGAGATCGCCACCGGCCTGCTGCTCGGCCCGTCCTTCCTGGCCGGACTCTGGCCCGCCGCGACCGAACTGTTCTACCCGGAGTCGGCGGAGCCCGTGCTCGGCCTGCTCGCCCAGGCGGGCCTGATCCTGTTCATGTTCGCGGTCGGCTCCGAGTTCGACGCCTCCCAGCTGCGCCGCAGCGGCCGGGTGGTGGGCGCCGTCAGCCAGGGCAGCATGATCGTCCCGTTCGCCCTCGGGGTGGTCTCCGCGGGCCTGGTGTACCGGGAGTTCGCCGCCGACGGGATCGGGTTCGTACCCTTCGCGATCTTCCTCGGTACGGCGATGAGCATCACCGCCTTCCCGGTGCTCGCCCGGATCGTGCAGGAGTCGGGCCTGGCCCGGCACCCGCTCGGCACCATGGCCATGACCTGCGCGGCCGCCTGCGACGTGATCGCCTGGTGCGCCCTGGCCACGGCCCTGGCGGTGGCCGGAGCGGGCAGCGTCTGGGGCGCGGGCGGCACCGTGCTCCTCGCGGCGGCGTTCGCGGTGGCCGTCCTGGCCCTCGGCCGGCCGCTGGCGCGGGCCGCCGACCGCTGGGCGGACCGGGTGGGAGTGCCGTCCACGGCCCGTCTCCTCGCGCTGCTGCTGCTCGCCTTCTCGCTCGCCCGGGTCACCGATCTGATGGGCGTCCACTCGATCTTCGGGGCGTTCCTCGCCGGTCTGCTCGTGCCGCACCGCTCCGGCAGTGAGCTGACCGCCGTGCAGCTGCGCCTGGACACGCTCAACCGGCGGCTGCTGCTGCCGCTGTTCTTCGTGTCCGTCGGCATGACGGTCGACCTCACCCGGGTGACCGCGAACGGCGCGCTGCTCGTCGCCGGGGCCGTCGCCGTCGTCACGGCCGTGGCCGGAAAGCTCGTCGGGACCGGCCTCACCGCCCGTTCCTGCGGCCTGTCCTGGCGGATGTCGCTCGGTCTGGGCGTCCTGCTCAACGCGCGGGGCGTCACCGAGGTCGTGGTGCTCCGCGCGGGGCTCGACGCGGGACTGATCAACCAGAACGCCTTCACCGTCCTGGTCGTGATGGCCCTGCTGACCACCGTGATGACCGGCCCCGCGCTCCATCTCCTCAAGCTGTCCCGGCGGCCGTCGGCAGCCCCCGTCGCCCCCCTCCGCTTCGCCGCCTCCCCCCAGCGGGAGCAGTTGGAAAGGAACTCCGCATGAACACCGTGACCCCCGCCTCCCCCGTCTCGCTCGTGACCGGAGGGGCCGGCTTCATCGGCTCCCACGTCACCCGTGAACTCCTGGCCCGCGGCCACCGCGTGATCGTCCTCGACGACCTCAGCGGCGGCACCGCCGCCAACGTCCCGGACGGCGCCGAGTTCCGGCACGCCAGCGTCTGCGACCCCGAGGTCGTCGACGCCGTCTTCGCCGCCCACCGCATCGACTACGTCTTCCACCTCGCCGCCTACGCCGCCGAGGGCCTGAGCCACTTCATCAAGCGCTTCAACTACATGAACAACGTGGTCGGCAGCGTCAACCTGATCAACGCCGCCGTCAACGCGGGCACCGTGAAGTGCTTCGTGTTCACGTCGTCCATCGCGGTGTACGGGGCCAACCAGCTGCCGATGAGCGAGGACCTGGTGCCGGCGCCGGAGGACCCGTACGGCATCGCGAAGTTCTCCGTGGAGCAGGAACTGCGCGTCAGCCACGAGATGTTCGGCCTCCCGTACGTCATCTTCCGCCCGCACAACGTCTACGGCGAGTACCAGAACATCGGCGACCGCTACCGCAACGTCATCGGCATCTTCATGAACCAGGCCCTGCGCGGCGAGGAGTTCACGGTCTTCGGCGACGGCGAGCAGACCCGGGCCTTCAGCTACATCAAGGACGTGGCGCCGGCCATCGCCCGCTCGGTGGAGCTGCCCGGGGCGTACAACGAGATCTTCAACATCGGCGGCGACCGCGTCTACAGCGTCAACCGCATCGCCGCCGCGGTCTGCGAGGCCATGGGGGTGGAGCTGCGCGTCCGCCACCTCCCGGAGCGCAACGAGGTGCGCGACGCGTACGCCACGCACGAGAAGGCGGGCAAGGTCTTCGGCACGCCCGGCCCGCCCGTCGGGCTGGAGGAGGGCATCGGGCGCATGGCCGCCTGGGTCAAGGAGGTGGGCCCGCAGGAGCCGTCGGTGTTCTCGGGCATCGAGGTGGTCCGCAACCTGCCCCCGTCCTGGCGGGCGGCCCTGGAGGAGCGGCGCACCATCTGAGCGCGGCGGTGCGGCCGTGACGGGGACCCCGCGTCACGGCCGCACCACCGGGGGACCGCGTCAGTCCGTCCCCCGGGCCCGCACCTTCACGATCTTGATCTTGCCGTTGGGCTCCGGGGCGATCTCCTCGACCCGGTGGACCTCCACGTCGAAGTCGGGCACCGCGTCCCGCACCGCCCGCCGGATCCGCCCGGTCACCGAGTCGTCCGCGCCCGGCGCGAGCACCGTACGGACGGTGACCTGGGCGGGCCGCTCCTGCACCAGCTGCATGCGGGCGACCTCGGGGAAGTCCTGCACCTTGTAGGTGAGGAAGTCGGCGTAGAACTCCCGTCCGTCCCGGCCCCGGAACCGGTCCTGGCTGCGGCCCTGCACCCGCTCCACGACCGGGGTGCGGCGCCCGCAGCCGCACGTGTCCGGACCCACCGTCACCCGGTCGCCGAGCCGGTAGCGGATCAGCGGCATCGCCTCGCTGTGCAGCCGGGTCACCAGGATCTCGCCCTCGACGCGGCGGCTGCCGTCGGCGAGCACGGCGGTGCCGTCCTCCTGCTCCAGCTCGACCACCACGTCCGCGGAGCGCAGGTGCAGCGCGCCGCGCCGGCAGGTGCGGGCCACCGTGAACACCTCGACGGAGGCGTACACCTCGTGGAACCGGGCGCCCAGATGGCCGAGCACCCGGGCCCGCGCGGTCGGCGTGAGCCGCTCACCCCCGAACAGCACGTGGTGCACACCCCGGTGCCGTTCCCCCCGCCGTTCCAGCTCCTCCACCACGGAGGCGATCACGTTGGGGAAACCGACCAGGAAGGTGGGGCGGGCCGCGAGGAACGCCTCGACCTGCTCGTCCAGGGTCCTGCTCGTGTCGATGTGGAAGCTGCGCAGCAGACCGAACCGTTCCAGCGGGTGGCGCAGGAACGGATTGACCCGGAAGTACGCCATCCGGTCCCAGGGCCGCAGCCCCGACGCGAGCATGTCGTACAGGTACGAGGCGCGCAGATACCCCAGGTCCCGCTCCGAGTTGCGGATGGTGATCGGCACGCCGGACGAGCCGCTGGTGGTGCCCGCCTTGGTGTTGCGGGTGGTGAACCCCTCGGCGAGCAACCGCTCGGGGGCGCTGTCGTGGAGCTCGGTCCGGTCGAGCACGGGCAGGGCCGGCAGGTCCTCGGGACCCCGGAAGGCGGCCGCCGTGCCCGGTGCGATCAGCTCACGGTAGCGCGGCACGTGCGCCTGCGCGTGCCGGACCAGACGCACCAGGAGCCGCCGCTGCTCGGCGGCGAGCCGGGCGGCGCCGGCCCGTTCCAGGCGGTGGGCGCGGAGCAGGCTGCCCAGCACGGGGCCCAGGCGCATGACGGGGGAGACGGCCGACGGGGTCGGAGTGGTCGGGGTGGTCGGGGTCATCGTGGGCTCCGGACGGGCCGCAGGACGGGACCGCCGTGGCGGGGGCAGCGCTCCGGACGGAACGCCCCGCCACCCTCCGGCTCGGCGTGGACGAAGGTGGGACGGCGACGCCTCAGCAGGGTGAGGACGGTGCTGCCGTCCAGGGCGCGGGCGTGCACCCGGGCCGTGTCGAGGTGCAGCTCGCCGCAGTCGGGGGCCACCGCGCCCAGGTAGCCGAGCCACGGCTCGTACCAGAGTGAGCCCGGGGCCGGCGGGGCGACGGCCGCCGCCGCGAGGCCGAAGCGTGCCACGCCCACCACACCGTCCGGGTACGGACCGTCCGCCCACCCCGGGTCACCGACCACGAGCGCGGGCCCCTCGGGCAGCGCCCGCCGCGTCGGCCCGCCGTCGGTCTCGGCGGTGGCGTCCAGCAGCACCCGCCAGGTGGTCCCGTACGCCCTCACCGGGTCGCGCAGCGAACGCGCCACCTCGTACACGTCGACGCCCCGGACGGGGTGCCCGGCGATCCGGAGCGCCTCGCGCAGCTCGGCGACGTGGTCGCGGGGCGGGCGGCCGGGGTCCCGGCGCGGCAGCAGCGCCGCGTCGAGCGGCATCAGCAGGTGCCGCCGCAGCCGCGCCTCGTCGCGGGTCAGCGGCGGCAGCGTCCCGGTGGCGGCGTACCGCTCGCGGTAGTGCGGCACCGTGCGCAGCGCACGGTGCACGGTGCGGTCGTACGGCTGGGTGAGGCGCATCTCAGCACGAGGTGTTCTGGTCGTGGACGAGCAGCCACTCCCCGCCGCCGCGGGCGAAGACCAGGCTGAGCAGATGGCGCAGCGCGTACGGCCGGCCCTCCGCGTCCAGGTCCCGGTAGTCGACGGCGAGGATCACGACGGCGGTGTCCGCCAGTTCGAGGGTGCGGACGGTCTCCGTCGTCATGCTCCAGTCGGGGTCCTGGAACCAGCCCTCGTGGAAGGACCGGATCTCGTCGGTCCCGGTGACCGTGTGGCCGTTGGGGAGGATGAGCGTGGCGTCGGGGTGCACGGTGCGCAGGAAGGCGTCCACGTCGCGGTCGCGGATCGCGGCGAGGTGACGGTCCAGGGCGGTGGTGAAGTCCATGGTGCTCTTTCTCGTTCGTCGGTGGTCCGCACGTCCCGCGGGCGCGGGGTGCGGAGTGGGGAAGCGGTGGTGCGGCGGAAGCCGGCGGGGTGGTGCGGTGGTGCGGGTCAGAACGGGGCCGCCACGGCGTACCGGGCGACGGCGGCCGCGCCGAACGACTCCTTGAGCGCGGCCATGCCGGGGCCGAGTGCGAGGGCGGGCACCCGGAGGGCGATCATCCGGTCGATCTCCCGCAGGTACAGGTCGAAGTAGAGGTCGCGGGTGCTGTCCGAGCCGGTCACCGTCGTCGCCCAGCCGGCCGGTGTCTCCAGGACCAGGTCGAAGGAGACGGGCAGCCCACGCTCCCCGTCCAGGTGGGCGAAGTAGCAGGCGCCCGGATGCGCGTTGAGCCGTTCGAAGTAGACCGGGAGCAGGGGCACGACCCCGGCCGGACGCCGGGTGTGCTTCATCCGGGTCAGCTGGTCGAGCCGTCCCGCCCGTACCGGGTCGATCGCCGGGAGACCGGTGCCGACCGTCAGACCGGCGTGGTCGTCGATCCGCTGCCGCAGCGCCGTCAGGCGGCGGCGCCTGGCACGCGGCAGCCCGGCGAGGTAGGCGTCCGTCGACCCCCAGCGGTTGCGCAGGACCATGGTGGGCGCGGTGGGACGGGTCAGCCGCAGCGGACCGCCGAGCACCTCCAGCTCCCGTGCCTCGGCGTCCAGGTGCAGCACCCCCAGGCAGCGCGCGCCGAGCCGGCGGCGCAGCGCCCGCTCGAAGGCGCGGGTCGCGGCGCGCCGGCCCCCGGCGTCGAGCCCGGGGGCGTACAGCCGGCCCGCGCTGAAACTGTTCGGCAGGTGGACCTGGAACCAGCCCGGCGTCAGGGCCCGCCCCGCGGGCCGGTACCTCGGCAGCACCGGCCGCACCCCGAGCCGCCCGCAGAACGCGGCCACCGGTTCGTCCCCGTCCCGCACCAGCCCGCCGTACACGGGCCGGGGGCTGCCCAGCGCCGCGGCCTCCAGCAGCGGCCCGTCCCACAGAGCGGGGCCCCCGAGGGAGCGGACGAAGGCGTCCCAGCCGTCGGGTACGGGCCCGCCGCCGGGCGTGAAGATCTCAACCCGCACGGACCGCGACCTCCTCCCGCACGGACACGGACCGAGGTGGGGCGGGCTGCCCGGCGGACGCGAACACCCGTTCCCGCAGCGGCCGTTCGCCGTTCTCGCGATAGGCGGCCAGCGCGTCGGCGACGGCCCGCGGGCCGAGCGCGTCGACGAGCGTGTCCAGCCGGGGCCCGCGCTCCGTGCCGAACAGCGCCCGGTAGATCTCCCGGAACTCCGCGACGGTCCGCTCCGCGCGGGGCGCGCCGGGACCGGTGTGCGCCCTCAACTGCTCGATGAGCACGTCGACGGCCCGGCCCGGCGCCGCGGCCGGCCCCGCCTCGCCCCCGTAGCGGCCGGCTCCGTGCGTGGCGAGCCAGGCACCCGCGTGGGCGACCCGCTCGGCCAGCAGCCCCCGGTCGCAGCCGTCGTGCCGCCGCGTCAGATGGGCCAGCGCCGCCTCCGGGTCACCGCCGTGGGCGTACAGCGCCCCGACGACGGTACGCATCCTGGGCAGGGCGGCGCGGGCCGCCGGGTCCTCGTCGCTCAGCAACTCCCACAGCACCCGGGCCCGCCCGTCACCGGGCACCGCCCGCAGGAACCGGTCGAACGCGTCGTACGCGCCGAAGAACACGTCCGCCCCGAACCCGATCCGCAGGTCCGCCAGGCAGTTGCGGTGCGCGTACAGCCACAGCACCATCGGCGCGGGATGCACCGCGAGCAGGTCACGCACGTACGGCCCGTCCCCGCTCGATCCGGAGATCTTGCCCGTGCCGCGCCCGCCGCGCACCAGGCCGTAGGGGACGATCACCGGCTGCGCCAGGCCCAGGTACCCGTCGTACACCGGCCGGGTGCGGTCCATGGTGCTGCCCGCGCTGCAGTGGTCCTGGCCGGCCGGCTCGCAGTCGATGCCCTCGTGCGCGACCCGCAGCGTCCAGTCCAGGGCCCAGGACGGTTTGACCCGCTCCGGCCCGGTCACGGTGAGCCGTGCGCCGCAGGACCGGCAGTGGTAGCGCGCCGACGCGGCGTCCAGCCGGTGGATCTCGGTGGTGCCGCGGCCGCACTGCAGGCAGTACACCGCGAACAGGTCCCGGCCGTCCGCCCTGCCGAGCAGTCCGGCCAGCCGCCCCGCGTCCCGCTGGTAACGGCGCTGGAGCTCCCGGTAGACACCGGCCCGGTAGCGCTCGTACTGGTAGTGCGTCTCCCACGCCCCGCCCGGCGGCATCCGCCCGTCCGCGTCGGCCCCGGCGGGCAGGATGCCCGCCGCCCGCAGCTCCGCGACGTAGGCCCGGCAGATCCGGGTGGCCCGCTCCCGGTGCGCCGCGAGCGGCCGCCCCCCGTGGCCGGCCAGCTCCGGGTCCCGGGCCGCCTGGCTCTCCCGCACCGGGTCGTAGTCGTCGAAGCTCAGCAGGATCGCGGACCGGCGGCCCATCCGGGTCAGCGCCCGGTGCACCAGGTGCGCGCACACGGTGTCCCGGAAGTTCCCGACGTGGAAGTAGCCGGTCGGCGACATGCTGGTCTGGATCAGGATGCGGTGCTGCGGCGGATGCCGGTCGGCGAGCCGCCGCGCGTAGTCGAGCGCCCAGTGCGGCGCGGTACGGTCCTGCGCGTGCAGGTCGCGACGGCGGGCCGCGCCCTCGGCGACCGCGCTCCGCCCCCGCACCCGTCGTGTCCTTGGCATGGCGCCAGTAGAGCGCGCCCCCCGATAAACGGCCTATACGGCACCGCCCGGGTCAGGCCAGCCAGCCGTTGTCCCGCGCGATGCGCAGCGCGTCGACGCGGTTGCGGGCGCCGAGCTTGTTCACGACCGTGGTGAGGTAGTTGCGCACCGTCCCCACGGAGAGGCTGGTGGTGGCGGCGATCTGGGCGGTGTCGGCCCCCTCCGCCACCCGGGCGAGCACCTCGACCTCCCGCTCGGTCAGCGGACTGTCGCCGATCTCCCAAGCGGCCATGGCCAGTTCGGGATCGATCACCCGCCGGCCCGCGCCGACCCTGCGCACCCCGTCGAGCAGTTCGTCGGGTGAGGCGTCCTTCGGCAGGAACCCCGCCACCTGCGCGTCCAGCGCCCGCCACAGCGTGCCGGGCCGCGCCATCCCGGTGAGGATCAGCGTGCGGCACCCGGGCGCCTGGTCCCGCAGTAGCGCGGCGGCGGCGATCCCGTCCATCCCCGGCATGTCGATGTCGAGGACCGCGGTGTCCGCCCCCGTGCGGAGCACCGCGGGCAGCACCTCGCTCCCGCTGCCGACCTGCGCCACGACCTCCAGGTCCGGCTCCAGATCGAGCAGCGCGGCGAGCGCCACCCGGATCATGTGCATGTCCTCGGCCAGCACGATCCGCTGCACGGCTTCCCCCTCCCGTCGCACGGCTCCCCCTCGTCCCGGGGCCCCGCGCCCTGTCTACCACCGCGCCGACCGACCCGCCGAGCCCGTATAGCTCAGTGATAGCGGGCCGGGCGAAGCTCCCGGGAAAGCCGCGGCAGCCGGGTACGCGGCGGAACGGGGGAGACATGAGCGAGGCGACCGAGACCACGGCAACGGCCGTCGTGACCGATCCGCGCCGCATCGTCGTACGCGAACGGATCCGCTTCGCCCGGGACCTGCACGACCTGCTCGGCCCGCGCCTGTCCGCGATCACCCTCCAGTGCGAGCTGGCGCACCGTCACCTCGACGGACGGCCGGACACCGCACGCGACCAGCTCACGCAGGCCCTCTCGGGACTGCGCGGCATCCTTGAGGAGGCGCGGCGGGTGGCCCACGGCTACCACTGCCTCTCCCTGGAGACGGAACTCGCCTCGAACCGGGACCTGCTCCGGTCGGCCGGCGTCGAGACCGAGGTCACCCTGCCGGACACCGCGCTGCCCGCCCCCCTGCAGACGGTCCTCGCCACCACCGTCCGCGAAGCCGTCGCCAACGTCCTCACCCACAGCCGCGCCCGCCGCTGCCACCTCGCCGTCGAGACCGTCGCCGGAGCGGTACGCCTCACCGTCACCAACGACGGCGCCCCCCGCACCACCCCGCCGACCACCCCCGGCCTGGGCCTGCGCAGCCTGACCGAACGCATCACCGCGGCAGGCGGCACCCTCACCCACACCCACCTCCCCCCGTCCCACTACCTCCTGGAGGCCCGCTTTCCCCTGCGGTGACCGCGCGGGCGACCTCCCCGCCGAAGTACCGTCAGTTCGTCCGGAAGGGGGAGACATGGCGCTGGTCCGCAAGGGCTCACGACGGATCGTCGTCGACGGCACGGCCTACCGCTGGCGGCTTCGAGGCAGGCCGACCTACTCCCAGGGCCTGGCCCGGTCGCCGTGCACGTTCGCGGTCGAGCGCGCGGACACCCGGGGAGCGACGCTCCTGGTCACCACCGACCAGCCGCACCCGAGCAACTGGACGGGGCGGGTGGCCGAGCCCGTACTCCTGTGGGTCGAAGCCGCCCACCCCGCACCCGCACTGCTCCACCGCGTCGACCCCGCCAAGGGCCTCACGAACACCGACTTCTCCACGCTCACCGACTGGCTCGGAGCGGTCGCCCGTGGATGAACGAACGGGCGGTCGCCGCCGCGCCGACCGGGCTTGCGCCACCCGGCTGCCGCACCGCAGGATTCCCGTGGGGGTGACCAGTGGAACGGCACGTGTTGGAGCACCTGCTGACCGGTGACGACGCGGCGTCCGCGGCTGCTCTGGCCGCACTGCGCAGCGGCGCGACCTACACGGTGCGGGACTCGGCGCTCCCCTCGGAGCAGCATGCCGGGGTCTACGCACTCAGGCTCCGGCGCATGCGGCTGCGCGGAGTCGAACCTCTCGGCCTGGAGCGCATGGTGCGGATCCTCAGCGAGTACCGCGGGCCGGTGCGCGGAGGGCTGATGGACTCCGCCGACCAGAAGTGGACCTTCCTGCTCTACTTCACCGAAGACGGCAGCGCGCTGGTGGCCTGCGCCCGCCTGCAGCGATGGGTCGAGCGGTGACTGCTTCGGACCCTCGCGGACACGGGCGTGTGACCTGCGGTCGGGTCGCGAACGGCGTCCGAGCGGCCGGGCACGGCGGAGCGGGCGTGGCGCGTGACCGTGTCCGGCCGGGGGCCGTCCGAGAGAGCCGGAGAGCGGCACTCCAGCCCGGGGCCGGCCCCTGGAGGGCCGTTCGGATGCCCTGTGGTGGCGCCTGCCGGGGCCGGCCCACAGGCTGAACTCGGACATGCCGCGGCGCACCATGGGGCGGCAAGGCTCGAGGAGGACCGTGTGAACACTTCGTCGCCCGCCACCGACGCTCCGCCGGCCCGGTACGACGACCTGCGTGCCCTGGTGTTCAACTGCACCCTCAAGCGGTCGCCGGAGCCGAGCAACACCCAGGGACTGGTCGACCGCAGCGTCGCCATCATGGACGCGCAGGGAGTGCGGGTCGACGTCGTCCGGGCGGTGGACCACGACATCGCCACCGGGGTGTGGCCCGACATGACGGAGCACGGCTGGAAGACGGACGCCTGGCCGGAGTTGTACCAGCGGGTCCTGGCGGCCGACATCCTCGTGCTGGCGGGCCCCATCTGGCTGGGCGACAACAGTTCCGTGATGAAGCAAGTGATCGAACGCCTGTACGCCTGCTCCAGTCTGCTCAACGAGGCCGGTCAGTACGCCTATTACGGGCGGGTCGGCGGCTGCCTGATCACCGGCAACGAGGACGGTGTCAAGCACTGCGCGATGAACGTCCTCTACAGCCTGCAGCACCTGGGCTACACCATCCCCCCGCAGGCGGACGCCGGATGGATCGGCGAGGCGGGCCCCGGCCCCTCCTACCTCGACCCCGGCTCGGGCGGCCCGGAGAACGACTTCACCAACCGCAACACCACCTTCATGACCTGGAACATGCTGCACCTCGCCCGGGCGCTGAAGGATCTCGGCGGTATCCCCGCCTACGGAAACCAGCGCACCGCCTGGGACGCCGGCTGCCGCCACGACTACGAGAACCCCGAGCACCGGTGAGGCCCGGCCCCGCGAGGGGCCCGGCGCCGGTCAGACGGGCGGCCCGGTGACGAGGTCCCCCTTCTCGTCGTAGGGCCAGGCGTTGGCGACGCAGCCGTGCAGGCCCTTGATCTGCTGCATCATCACGGGGGCCGGTTGCCCGGCGCCCCCGCAGGTCACGTGCGAGTGGCCGAGGAAGTGCCCCATCTCGTGGTTGATGATCAGCGCCCGGTACTCGTCGATCGGCCCGTCGAAGGTGGGCGAGCCCTTGACCCAGCGCTTGAGGTTCACCACCACCCCTCCGGGAACCTCGCAGTTGTACTCGCCTCCGGTGTCCTGCTGGATGCCCGCCCAGCACAGGGCGTCCGCCGTCGCCGGTGTCGCGATCCTTATTGTGAGGTCGTGCGGCGATCCCGCGCCCACCAGCTGGAACGCGTTGTCCGGGTCGTGGGTCCAGCCCCGCCGGGAGGCGAGGATGTCGGCGATCTCGTTCGCCGCCTGGGACGCTGAGATGTCGAGTCCGGTCTCGACCTTCACCACGTAGCGCACCGGACGGGAGCCGCTGCCCACCGCCGCCCCACCGCCCTGCGCGGTGACGAACCTCCCGCTGCCCGCCGGGGGGACGTCGATCTCGGTCCGGCTCGCGGACGGGGAGGGGGTCGGTGTGGGAGTGGGAGGGGGTGTGGCGACGGGTGGGGGAGTGGCGGTGACGTGCGTGCTCCGCTGCTGCGGCGCACCGCTCGACGCGTCGCTCCGCCCGCCTCCCAGGAGGAACGCCGCCGAGCCCAGGAGGCCGGCGACCACCAGCAGGCCGACCAGCAGGTTCCGGCCCCGCCGGTGCGGCCGCCCCCGGCGACGGGAGGACCGGCGCCGGCGGCCGGCGCGGTGGCCGGCGCGGTGACCGGCCGCGGCGCTGCCGGTGGGGGGTGCGGACTGCCGCTGTCGTGCCGAATGCATGGCAGCTCAATCTGGTGATTCCAGATGATCGCGATGAGCCGGCACTGTCACGAAAAGGTAACGGCGCCCCGTGCTCCCCGGCCCGTGTGATCGTTGTGTAACGGCGGGCGGAGAGGAGTCTTCCTCCGGACCGTCGCCGCGCCCGGCCTGCCTACACTGCCGAAATGCCACGGGTCCTGATCGTCGAAGACGACCAAGATGTCCGCAGGGCCGTCCGACTGGGTCTGCGGCACCAGGGGCACGAGGTCCTGGCCGTGGAAACGGGTGAGGAAGGGCTGGAACAGCTCCTCCCCTTCCGGCCGGACGTCGTCGTGCTCGATCTCATGCTGCCCGGCATCTCCGGCCTGGACGTGTGCCGCCGGATCAGGGAACGCGACCAGGTGCCGATCATCATGGTGACGGCCAGGGGAGACGACATCGACGTGGTCGTGGGACTGGAGACCGGCGCGGACGACTACGTGGTGAAGCCCGTGCAGGCCCGGGTGCTCGACGCGCGGATACGGGCCGTACTGCGCCGGCAGGACGCGTCGCTGCCGGACGGCACCCGGCCCCGGGCGGAGACGCACGGCGAGCTGGTCGTCGACCGCGCCGGGCTCGTGGTGACGCACCGCGGCGAACCCGTCACCCTCGCCCCCTCCGAACTGCGGCTGCTGCTGACCCTGTCGGCCTCGCCCGGCCAGGTGTTCAGCCGACAGCAACTGCTGGAAGCGGTCTGGGAACACAGCTACCACGGCGACATACGGCTCGTGGACGCCTGCGTGAAGCGCCTGCGCAACAAGCTCGGTGAGGGCAGGGATCCCCGATACGTGCAGACCGTACGCGGATTCGGCTACCGCTTCGGCACCTCGTGAGCGACCGCACGTCCACGCGGACACGGCGGACACCGCGGGCACGGCGGACCGTACGGACGCGGAAGGCCGCCGGGGAGCGGAGAACCGCACCCGAGGCCCCCACGGCTGAAGAGCCCCCCGCCGCCGTACCGGGTGCCGGCCCCCGGCCGTTCCTCCGGGCGGCCCTGGCGCGTATCCCGCTCCCCCTGCGCGGCCTGCGCCCCCGCCTGCTGACGTCCTTCGTCCTGGTGGCCATGGCCAGCTCCCTGGGCACCGGGGCCCTCGCCTTCCGCGAGGCGCGCACGGGGGTGCTCCAGCAGAGCCAGGACTCCGTCATCAACCAGTTCCGCAGGAGCGTCGACGCCGTCGCGCCCTCCCTCCCCCTCGTCCCGGACCAGGCGGACCTCCAGTTCGCGGCGGACCAGGTGTGGGACGCGAACCGTTCCTCGGGCTGGCGGGTCATGGCCGCGTACGGCGGCCACCGCGCCTACGCGCCGAGCGCCGGCTTCACCGAGCCGAGCCCTGACATGCTCCGGTCCGTCCGGGACCGGCGTGCCGCGGTGTTCCAGCGGATGAACGTCGACGGGCGTCCTCGTCTCGTCGTCGGCATGCCCGTCACGTACACCTCGGGCGAGGGCACGGAGCCCAGGCTCTCCGGGTTCGTGATGTACCTGGAGGTCCCGCAGACCACCGAGGAGGGGTACGTCGAGGCCATGGTCAGCGGCATCGAGCGGGCCACCCTGGTGGCCCTGTGCCTCGCCGTCGTCCTGGCGCTGCTCGCCGCGAGCGGCGTACTGCGACCCGTCCGGGCGCTGCGCCGGGCGACGCGCCGGATGGCCGCGGGGCACCTCGACGTACGGCTGGACGTCACCGGATCCGACGAACTGGCCGACCTCTCCCAGTCGTTCAACGAGACGGCGGCCGAACTGGAACGGACCGTGGGGGAGCTGCGCCGCCTGGAGGCCCGGGGGCGCCGCTTCGTGGCGGACGTCTCCCACGAGCTGCGCACGCCGCTGGCGGCGATGTCGGCGGTCACCGACGTGCTGGACCTGGAGGGGGAAGGGGAGACCGGTGAGGCGCTGCGGCTCATCAGCGAGGGAACGAACCGGCTGAGCCGACTGGTGAACGACCTGATGGAGATCTCCCGTTTCGACGCGGGGGCGGCCGAACTCCACCGGGACGAGATCGACCTGGCCGAGTCCGTACGGCGCACCGTCGCCTCCCGGTGGCGGCCGGAACAGGTGGAGACCCGGCTGCCCGGACCGGGTGAGCTCCGTGCGCGCGTCGATCCGCGCAGACTGGACGTGGTGACGGCCAACCTGATCGGCAACGCGCTGCGGCACGGAGAGCCGCCCGTGCGGCTGACCATGGGAGTACGGGTGGACGGGGCGGGCACGGCGTGGGCCGTCATCGAGGTGACCGACAACGGACCGGGGATCGCCGAGGAGGCCCTGCCGCACATCTTCGAGCGGTTCTACAAGGCGAGCACCTCACGGGCCAGGAGCGAGAGCAGCGGGCTGGGTCTGGCCATCACGGCGGAGAACGTGCGCCTGCACGGGGGGCGCATCCGGGCGGCGAACCTGCCCCGGGGCGGCGCGGTGTTCACGGTCGACCTCCCGCTGCACCGCGACGACACCGACACCGACACCGAGGCCGAGGCCGACGGGGGCACCCGGTGAAGGGCTCGCGGACGGCAGCGCTGCTGTCGGGGCTCACGGCCGTGGCCGCGATGGCGCTCACGGCGTGCGGAGTCCCCCCGTCCGGTGTCATCGAGACCGGTGCGCCGGCGAGCGGCATGGTCTCCCCCAGTGCGACACCACCCTCGCGCACCACCGTCTCCCTCTTCTTCCTGCGCGACGGGGAGTTGACGCCCTATCCCCACCGGATCGACGACGCCGGGAACCTCGAAGCCGTCGTGCACCTGCTGTTCGAGGGTCCGGCCGCGAACGGGACCGCGACGGCCACCACGGAGCTGCCCCGCCTGACGGACGCGCCACGGGTGGTGGTCGCCGACGGCATCCTCTTCGTCCAGCTCCTCGGCAGGACGGCTCCGCTGAGCCGTCGGGCCATGCTCCAGCTGACGTGCACGGTGCACCACGCGGAAGCCGAAGGAGGCACCGCGCCCCGTTCCGCCCTGTCCCTCAGCCTCCATGTGCTCGGGGACGGATGGACGATGACGGAGTCGGACCACGCCTGCCCCGTCGTGCCCCGGCCACGGGCGCGACCGGAAGCACCGACCCCGCAGGAGCCCTCCGGCTGACCACCGGCCCCCGCCCAGGACCGGAACATGATGCGGTGCCCTTGGAACCGAAGGACGAGGCCTGGGTGTGTCAATCTGGTACATGGACTACCCTTGGTACATGTCCATGAAGCGCACGAACGTCTACGCCGACCCCGAAGACCTGGCGATCATCAAGGAGGCCGCGAAGCGCCGGGGAATAAGCGAAGCCGAGATCATCCGCCAGGGCATCCACCTGGCGGCCATGGCGAACAGGGTCTGGGACGAGCCGCTGTTCTCGCGCACCTTCGAGGGGGCGGGGCGCACGCCTTCCAGGTCGGAGGTCCGCGACGCGGTCGCCGACGCCGTCCGTCGTGAGACCGGCCCGGATTCCGGAACCGCCGCGTGATCATCGTCATCGCCGACACGTCCGGCCTCCTGGCGGCCCTCGACTCGGCTCACCCGGACCACCAGGCGGCGAACGAGGCCATCATGGCGGCCGGCCTCCTGGTCATGTCCCCGCTGCTGCTGGCCGAGCTGGATCACGTCGCCACGCGTGAGCTGGGCAGGGAGGCCGCCCTCGGCGCGGTCGACGACCTCCGGCGCTGGATGGGCCGAGGGCGTGTCGTCATGCCGGAGATCACGGAGGACCACCTGGGCGCCGCCCAGTCCGTCCGTGTCCGCTACCGTGCGCTCGACCTCGACCTCGCCGACGCGGTCAACGTGGCGCTCGCCGCCGACTACGACACGGACGCGATCCTCACCCTCGACCGACGCGACTTCCGGGCCGTACGCCCCTTGGGCCACCACAAGGCATTCCGGGTCCTCCCCGACGATCTCCCGCTCTGACCCAGGACCCTCCGCAGTCAAGCGCCCGTTCCCCCAAGGGACATGCGGCCTCCCGTGACGAGTGCTCGGTGAAAGCGCGGGTCGGTGCCGTGCAGCGGGGTGAGCGGCCTGGCGCCTCAGGGAACTCGTGTTCTCGGTACGCCCCATGATTCGGGTGCGGCAACGGCGCCCCAATGATCGAGCCCCAGGCCGATGGCCTGGGGCTCGAAGAAGAGCGGGTGACGAGAATCGAACTCGCGCTCTCAGCTTGGGAAGCTGAGGTGATCTACGGGCGATTGTCCGGCTGACCTGGGCGGGAGCGCTGCCGGCGTCCGATTGTGTGGGGGACCGGTACCCGGTGTTCCCCGTGGTTCCCCGCACGATCTGGCACGGGTCTGGCACGTCTGCCTTCTACGGACAGCAGAGCCGGAGTCGCTAGCATCCTCCATATCGAGGGGGAGTCATGACACTGGGGCGTAAGGGCGCACGGCGCATCGTCGTGGATGGCACGGCCTACCGCTGGCGGTTGCGTCGTCGGCCGACCTACGCTCAGGGCCTGGCCTGGTCACCGTGCACGTACGCGGTCGAGCACGCGGACGCTCCGGGGACGACGCTTGTGGTCACCACCAATCAGGCGCACCCGAGCAACTGGATCGGGCGCGAGGCTGAAGCGGTACTGCCCTCTGCCGTTGCCCGAGCCATCGAACGCGCCCTGTGCGAGGGCTGGATTCCAACGGCTTCAGGATCCCCCTTCCACCTCAACCTGTCCGCCGGCTTCACGCCCTGGCCCTAAGCGGAAGGTGAGCACCGCTTTAAGGAGTTCGTTCCCGGCTCGCTCCTGCTTGTGTCGTCGACTGCTGCGGTGGCCGGACAGAGTTGCTGACCTACGCCCCGTCGGGCGTCGTTGGTCGGGCGGTCGGCTCACCTCCACCAGGCATGCTGGTTGGAGCAGCCCCAGACCACCCGGCTCGGCTGTCGTCTTCTTCGCCGTGGCAGAGCGCCATACAGGGGTGCAGCGGAGTGTCTTGTCTCGGTTGATGCTTGACGTTGTGGCTTCACTTGATGTTTGACACCGCTTGCTTCGGCTTGGCGTGCGCGTCGTATACGCGTGCAGGGAGGGCCGGGGCCGTGCTGGTGGAGCTGAGCGTGGTCGAGCAGCGGTATCACAGTGGTCCGCAAGTCCGGCGAACACAACCGCCGAAAGATCGTGTGATCGCCGTGTCAGGAAGGTCCGGACGGCTGCTTGGACGGCCAGTTGGCCAGTCGGGCGCGGGCTTCCTGAGCAATGACCGGCCACGGGTCATCAACCAAGCCCGCAACCGCCGGCCACGGCGAGTGCGGATGGTTTGCTACGAGCCTCCGCACGGCGTCATGCGGATCGTCGACCAGCAGTTCCAGCAGCTCAGGCGGGCAGTTGCGTTTGCTGGCCACCCGGTCTCGGACCCGCCAATCCGGATCTTTGATCAGCTCGGCCAGGATGTCCGACGGCGCCGTCCTGTTATGGGCAGCCCAGACACGCATGTCGGGACGGTTGCGCACCAGGTCCCACCAGACTGAAAGCGGCATGGCTGCCCACGCCGAGCGGTTGTACTCCGCCGGGTCCTCGCTCTCCCGCAGCCGGATGAACTCCTCCACGGAGGTGATCTCAGGGAAACGGTCCGTCATGGCAGCCAGTAAGCCACGATGTCTAGGTCAGACGTCAAGCATCACCTGACGCCGAATCGTCAAGCATCATCTGAGACCCGACAGCGGCTGAGCGGCGCATCGCGACCGTTGCCCAGGTCGACGCCCTCGCCGAAGCCGTAGGCATGCGGTGGCGGCTCATGGTCCATCTCGGCGCGTACGGTCCGATGCGGCCGGAAGAACTGGCCGGCCTCCGCCGCCGAGACGTCGACCTCAACAACCTCCGCGTCCGCGTCCGCCTCGCCGAGCCGGAACGGATGAACGGGCGTCGCGTCCAGGGCGACACCAAATCCGAGGCGGGCACCCGGACTGCGATTCTTCCCGCGTTCCTCCGCCGGGAGCTCCGCTGGCACCTGGAGAGCTACGCCGAGCCGGGCCCGGACGGGCTGATCTTCGTCGGGGAGAAGGGCGCTCCCTTCCGGCGCAGCACCTTCGGGCGGAAGTGGCGGAAGGCGCGTGAGGCCGTCGGCATGTCAGAGGGCTTCCGGTTCTACGATCTCCGGCACACCGGGCACACCCTGTCCACGCGCTCCGGTGCCACGCTCAAAGACACCATGGTCCGTGCCGGGCAGCCCTCGGAGAAGGCGGCGCTGATCTATCAGCACTCCGACGACGAGAGGCAAGAGGAGGTCGCCGCCGGGCTGGATGCCACCGTGCGGAAGGCGCGGGCCGCTGCCAGGGAGAAGCAGCCCGACAGGCCTTCTGGCACGAATGTGGCACGCGGCGAGTGATCGCAGAGCACAGCAGAAAGGCCCGGGTCTGTGACCTGGGCCTTCTTCGTGGAGCGGGTGACGAGAATCGAACTCGCGCTCTCAGCTTGGGAAGCTGATGTTCTACCATTAAACTACACCCGCGAAAGATCCAGACCCCGCCGTACGAGTGGTGTCCGGACGCTCGCTCACTCTACCCCATGGCAGGCTCCCGGTGTTCAAGGCCCGGGGGCCTGATGGTGTTTCAGGGATTGGAAGCGGCTGCGGGGGGAAGTCGTCGGGGCGTACCGTGGAGCGGCGGTGTGGGTCCGGGGTGCCGCCTGGAGGGTCGTTCCTTTCATCCCGTAACGTGGCTTTTGTCGTCAGGGCAGCAAGCCAGGCGCGGTTCTTGGGGAAGGGACTCTTGGACTTGATGGAGCGCACCGTCGTCCGCTGTGCCGATGGGCACGTGTTCACCGCCACCTCGTTCCCGATGCAGCAGGCCGAGCGACTCGGCCCCGGCCGGCTCGTGCGGTGTCCGCGCTGTGCGCGGCTTCGCAGCGTCGTGCAGGTCAGCCTGCAGAGGCAGTAGTACGGGCGGAAAAGACAGAAGGCGCGGGCGCGCGGGACGGCCGGTGGTGGGCGTTCCGCGCGCCTTGCGTATTCTCGGGGCGTGCTTCTCTCAGACAAGGACATCCGGGCCGAGATCGACGCCGGGCGGGTGCGGATCGATCCCTACGACGAATCCATGGTGCAGCCCTCCAGCATCGACGTACGCCTCGACCGCTTCTTCCGGGTGTTCGAGAATCACCGGTACCCCCACATCGACCCGTCGGTGGAGCAGTCCGACCTGACGCGGCTGGTGGAGCCGGAGGGCGACGAGCCGTTCATCCTGCATCCCGGTGAGTTCGTGCTGGCCAGCACGTACGAGGTCATCTCGCTGCCGGTCGATCTGGCGTCGCGCCTGGAGGGGAAGAGCTCGCTCGGGCGGCTCGGGCTGGTCACGCACTCCACGGCCGGGTTCATCGACCCCGGGTTCTCCGGGCACGTGACGCTGGAGCTCAGCAACCTCGCGACGCTCCCGATCAAGCTGTGGCCCGGCATGAAGATCGGGCAGCTGTGCATGTTCCGGCTCAGCTCGCCGGCCGAGCACCCGTACGGCAGTGAGCGGTACGGGTCCCGGTACCAGGGGCAGCGGGGGCCGACGGCCTCGCGGTCGTACCTCAACTTCCACCGGACGCAGGTGTGAGCGGCGTGCGGGAGAACCTCAGCTACGAGCAGTTCGGCGTCGCCGTCCGTGAACTCGCCCAGACCATCGCCGACGACGGGTACCAGCCGGACGTGGTGCTGAGCATCGCGCGCGGTGGGGTGTTCGTGGCGGGCGGGCTGGCGTACGCGCTCGACTGCAAGAACATCCACCTGGTGAACGTCGAGTTCTACACCGGGGTCGGCACCACGCTCGAGATGCCCGTCATGCTCGCGCCGGTGCCCAACGCCATCGACTTCACCGACAAGAAGGTGCTGATCGCCGACGACGTCGCCGACACCGGCAAGACGCTCAAGCTGGTCCGCGACTTCTGCCTCGACGCCGTCGCCGAGGTGCGCAGCGCCGTCATCTACGAGAAGACGCAGTCGCTGGTGAAGTGCGAGTACGTGTGGAAGCGGACCGATGAGTGGATCAACTTCCCGTGGAGCGTCTTGCCTCCAGTACATAAGTCGGGAGAGGCGCCGAAGGGGAACAAGGAAGCCCTCTAATCTGCATTGAGCCGCTTGCTATGTGCTGAGGCGAGCGATCTTGCAAACCGTCGTGGCAGCGATGTAACCGTGGGTTCAAATCCCACCTCCTCCGCGCTGAGAGCAAGGACGGCCCCTGACCTGGGGGAGATGGTCGGGGGCCGTCCTTGTGCCCGACGACCATGGCTGCCCGGTGTAGGCACAGCTAGGCATGTGTCGGATTGAGACAGCTGCAAGCAACTTGCCATGTGCACCACTTACCCCAGCGGGACGGGAGCTCCCCGCGCACGCCCTTACGGGCCCGCAGTCGGCGATGGTGCCCTTCCCTCCCCGTGCCGGCTGATCCCCCGCCAGAGGCATCGTCCTAGTTCGTGGGCCGCTCTCTGCGGTGATCGACTCATGGCCTCCGGCCCTATCCACACCTGGGCGCGCGTCGGCGGAGCGGGCCGAAGCCAGGAGCGGCGCACGGTGGGCCCGATCGCCAGCCCAATCGAGAAGCTTGCTCTCAACGTCTTATCCGGCGTACCCGCGCAAGACCGTCACTTGTTGACGAACATCGAGGGGTCGCCGAGTTCGTCTTCGCCGTGCCCCCGAGCGCGACGAGGAGTGGGTATGCCGCGCCGTCGTATTGCAAGGGCGGGCCTGACCTTCATCGCCACACCGGTTCGATCAGGTTGGGGTCGAACTTCCGACGTCCCCGTCCGGCTGGATGGATGATCACGGCAGTGAGGTTGTGCAACACGATCTCCTGCTGACGCTCGATGGGCAGCGCGAAGAACTCTTCCACGGTCAGGTTTGCTGCATCTCCCTTGGCCTCGGCCTGCTTCTGCTCCTTGTAGAAACGGGCCCGTTCTAGCTTCAGCTCGTCGCGCATCCGCTCCTTGGCCGGCAGAAGCTGCAAGAGTGTGGCCACGGTGATCTGCTGCGATCTTTCGGCTTCCAGGAGTCGGCCAATGTCCTGGGTGACCTGCTCCAACTCGTCCTCGCGCGACCATCGTCGCCCGGCTGGTACGGCGGTGACTGCCGCTCGCTCGCGCTGCTCTTCAAGCACGAGCTGAGCTATCAGCCTGTCGACGGGTTCGCCAACCCGGCCAACCTTTCCGCAACCGCCGTTGACCACTGAGCACTGGTACGTGTACTTCGTGGCTTTCGACCCTGGCTTCCATTGGCCATTGATCTGCCCTCGAATCTTGGTCTTGCACAGTCCACAGCGGGCGATGCCTGACAGCAGGTACTTACGGGCGAGCGACCTGCCCGGGTGCTTCTGCTTCCGCTCGGCGACTGCTGCGCGTACGGCCTCCCACTCTCCCGGCGTGTTGATTCGCTCCCAATTGCCCTTGATCGGCTCACCGTCTTCGCCGAGCAGGATCTCACCGTGATACGTCCGGTAGCCGACGAGTCTTGGGCTGGTCAGGATCTGCTCGACGTGGTGATGGGCCATGCGCTTCGTTCCTGCCCTCGGGTTGCCCAAGCCCTGTTCTTGCCATCGGGTCCGGATGGTCCCAATACGTACGCCTGCCAGGATCTCGCGCTGTGCCTCGCGGATGGCTGCGGCTGCCTCGGGGTCGACCTTGGTGCGGTCCTCCTTCCTCCAGCCGTACGGCGCCGGTCCACCGCTGTCCTTGCCCTGCTGGGCCAACTCCAGGTGCTTGCGTTTGATCCGCCGCGACGCGTCGTGCGACGACTTGTTGGCGAACGCCACCATGATGCGGGCCATCGTGCGGCCGTCCGGCGATCCGAGGTTGATGTCGTTGGTGACGGTGGCGAACTCCAGGCGTGGCCGTTCATCGAAGATCTCGATGAGGCGTTCCAGGTCCCGCGGCTGTCGGGCGAGGCGGTCCAGGTCGTAGGCCACGATGCCGTCGATGAGGCCGGCGCGGAGGTCTTTCAGCATCAGCTCGAATTCGTCGCGCACGACGTTGCGCTTGAACGCCGACACGTCGTTGTCCTCGTAGGTCTTCACAACCTGCCACGATCGGAGATCCGCGAGACGTTCGCAGTCCTGCTGCTGCCTGGCGACTCCCAGCGACTCGCCCTCGTCGTCTCGCGAGATCCGGGTGTATACCCCCACCTTGCGCGCCACGGTCGGCCCTCCCCCTGCCTCCTGAGGAGGGTCAGATTACTACCGTCATCAAGTCAAGTCAGCCCAATCGTTCAGCCGCCGGTGGTGCGGCGGGACGGGCAGGTGCTTGACGCCTGAGGGCGGCAGCGGGACGTGAGAAGGGGCTCCCCGCGTGGCGGGGAGCCCCTTCTGCGTGTGGCCCGGTGGGTCAGAACGTGCCGAGCTTCACGATCGACAGCAGGGCGATGAGCTGGATCGCCGACGCGCCCAGGGCCTTGGGCCAGGGGAGGTCGTGGGAGCGGCTGACCATGACGGTGAGCAGGGCGCCGGCCGCGACCCAGGTCGCCCAGCCGAGGAGCTGGACGAAGGAGGCGTCGCCGCCGGCGAACATGGCGACGACCAGGCGCGGCGCGTCCGTGATGGACATGATCAGCATGGAGAGGCCGACCGTGGGCTGCCAGGCGCCGGTGCCGCCGAGCTGGCGGGCCAGGGTGTGGGTGACCACGCCGAGGATGAAGGCGCTGAGGACCAGGGCGACGGCCGTCGTCAGGACGATCGGGACCGCGTTGGTCAGGGTGGCGTTGATGGCGTCCTCGCGGGCGCCGTCGAAGCCGAAGACGGCGAGCAGGCCGTAGAGGAAGGTGACGACGAGGGCGGGGCCCCACATCGCGTAGTCGCGCATCTGGAGGAAGGTCTGCGCGGGGGACAGGACGATGCCCTTCAGCAGGTCCTTCCAGCGCAGGCGGGGGCCGACCGGGCCGGGGGGCGGGGTCGAGCCGGCGTGGTAGGTCTCGCCCTGGGTGTAGTGGTCGTCGTTGAGGGAGAAGGCCTGGGTGTGGCCGGGGTTGTTCGCCGCGTACGGGTCGTGGGGGGCGCCGTGGGGGCCGGGAGGGTAGGCGCCGTCGCCGAAGTACTCCGGCTCGCCGTAGCCGCCCGGGCCGCCGTGCCCTCCGTGTCCTCCGTGTCCGCCGCGGCCGCCGTGCGGCTGCGGCCACGGGCTGCCGCCCCCGCCGCCCGGTCCGTAGGACGGTGGCTGCGGAGCCTGCGGGTAGCCGTACGACGGCCCCGGCGGCGTCTGCTGCCCGTGCGGGGGGTGTTGCGGTCGCGCGTTGGGAGCGCCGTTGTTGTTCCGGCCGCGTCCGATCCTGAATCCAGCCACGTCAACGAACGTACCTGCTCCCGGCCTGCCGCGTGCCGGGCGGTGGCGTTCGGGCGGGGCTTTGCGGCCGAGCTGTGACATCCCCTAAGGGGTCGTCAGCCGGGGTGTCCGTCGTGCGGAGGGGGCGGCCGGGGGCGTGTCCTCCGGGGGAGGGAGGGCCGGGGGCGAACACGGCGCAGGGGCCGCCCGGTCGGACGGCCCCTGCGCTGTGTGAACCTGCTCGCTACTTCACCGGCTCCGGTTCGGGAGCGGGTTCGCTCTCGTCCTCGCCGGCCGGGTCGACCGGGGTCTTGACGGACTCCAGCAGCAGCTGGGCGACGTCGACGACCTGGATGGACTCCTTGGCCTTGCCGTCGTTCTTCTTGCCGTTGACCGAGTCGGTGAGCATGACGAGGCAGAACGGGCAGGCGGTGGAGACGATGTCCGGGTTGAGGGCGAGGGCCTCGTCGACGCGCTCGTTGTTGATGCGCTTGCCGATCCGCTCCTCCATCCACATCCGGGCGCCGCCGGCGCCGCAGCAGAAGCCGCGTTCCTTGTGGCGGTGCATCTCCTCGTTGCGCAGGCCCGGGACCTTGCCGATGATCTCGCGCGGGGGCGTGTAGATCTTGTTGTGGCGGCCCAGGTAGCACGGGTCGTGGTAGGTGATGAGGCCCTCGACCGGGGTGACCGGGATGAGCTTGCCCTCGTCCACCAGGTGCTGGAGCAGCTGGGTGTGGTGGATGACCTCGTAGTCGCCGCCGAGCTGCGGGTACTCGTTGCCGAGGGTGTTGAGGCAGTGCGGGCAGGTGGCGACGATCTTCTTCGCCGCCTTGGGCTTCTTCGACTCCTCGGTGACGTTGCCCTCGTCGTCCGTCTCCTCGCCGAAGGCCATGTTCAGCGCGGAGACGTTCTCCATGCCGAGCTCCTGGAAGAGGGGCTCGTTGCCGAGGCGGCGGGCGGAGTCACCGGTGCACTTCTCGTCGCCGCCCATGATGGCGAACTTGACGCCGGCGATGTGCAGCAGTTCCGCGAAGGCCTTGGTGGTCTTCTTGGCGCGGTCCTCCAGGGCGCCGGCGCAGCCGACCCAGTACAGGTACTCGACCTCGGTGAGGTCCTCGATGTCCTTGCCGACGACCGGGACCTCGAAGTCGACCTCCTTGGTCCACTCCAGGCGCTGCTTCTTCGCCAGGCCCCAGGGGTTGCCCTTCTTCTCCAGGTTCTTGAGCATCGTGCCCGCCTCGGACGGGAACGCGGACTCGATCATCACCTGGTAGCGGCGCATGTCGACGATGTGGTCGACGTGCTCGATGTCGACGGGGCACTGTTCGACGCAGGCGCCGCAGGTGGTGCAGGACCACAGGACGTCGGGGTCGATGACGCCGTTCTCCTCGGCGGTGCCGACGAGCGGGCGCTCGGCCTCGGCGAGGGCGGCGGCGGGCACGCCGGCGAGCTGCTCCTCGGACGCCTTCTCCTCGCCCTCCATGGTCTTGCCGCCGCCGGCCAGCAGGTAGGGGGCCTTGGCGTGCGCGTGGTCGCGCAGGGACATGATCAGGAGCTTGGGGGAGAGGGGCTTGCCGGTGTTCCAGGCGGGGCACTGGGACTGGCAGCGGCCGCACTCGGTGCAGGTGGAGAAGTCGAGCAGGCCCTTCCAGGAGAACTGCTCGACCTGGGAGACGCCGAAGACGTCGTCGTCACCGGGGTCGGTGAAGTCGATGGGCTTGCCGCCGGAGGTCATCGGCTGGAGGGCGCCGAGGGCGGTGCCGCCGTCGGACTCGCGCTTGAACCAGATGTTGGGGAAGGCGAGGAAGCGGTGCCAGGCCACACCCATGTTGAGGGTGAGGGAGACGACGATCATCCAGACGAACGAGGTCCCGATCTTGATCGTGGCGACCAGGTAGACCAGGTTCTGCAGCGTCTCGACGGACAGGCCGTCGAAGGCGAGGACCAGCGGGTACGAGGCGAAGTACGCGGCCTCGTAGCTGTCGACGTGGTGCAGGGCGCCCTCGAGTCCGCGCAGTACGTAGATGGCGAGGCCGATGGTGAGGATGACGGCCTCGACGAAGTACGCCTGGCCGGACTTGGAGCCGGTGAAGCGGGACTTGCGGCCGGGGCGGGTCGGCAGGCTCAGCAGCCGGATGGCGATGAGGACGGCGATGCCGAGGACGGTCATGACGCCGATGAACTCGATGTACATCTCGAACGGCAGGAAGCCGCCGATGACCGGCAGCACCCAGTCGGCCTGGAAGAGCTGGCCGAAGGCCTGGGCGAGGGTGGGCGGCAGCGTCAGGAAGCCCACGGCGACGAACCAGTGGGCGATGCCGACGATGCCCCACCGGTTCATGCGGGTGTGGCCGAGGAACTCCTTCACCAGGGTCACACTGCGCTGGTAGGGATTGTCGGTCCGGGCGCCGGCCGGGACCGGCTGGCCCAGCTTGAAGTACCGGACGAACTGGCCGATCGCGCGTGCGAGCAGCGCAACGCCGATCACGGCCAGGACCAGCGACACGATGATCGCGGCGAGTTGCATGGGGGCTCCTCGGGCCTGCGAGGGTTTCGAGAGGGATGTCGGGGTGTTCCCGGGGGCTCCGTGACGGCTTCCCCGAGATTACTAAGCGGTAACTTATGCAGTCCGTTTGAGACTACCCCTATCTCCGGCCGCACTGTAGCCGGGCACGGGGTGATCTGAATCGCTGAGGGTCACCTACCCGGGCGACCCCGGGAGACGCCCCGGGAGGCGCCCCGGGAGGTGCCCCGGCGGCCGTCCCGGATGGCGTCCGGGATCAGATCGTGTTATTCACGCGAAATCGGTCCATACGCCCCTAACTTATATCCGTGCTCTACGGGATCGTCGCCGCCGCCACCGCCCTGCTGTTGTCCGCCCTCCTCACGGCGGCGCTGCGGGCCCCCGCCCTGCGCCTGGGAATCCTCGACCGCAGACGCCGCAGGGCGCTGCCGCTGTCCGGGGGAGCGGCCGTCGCGCTGGTCACCGGGCTGGTCGCGGCCGCCGGGGACGCGGCCGGCCTCGCGCCGCTCGGCACGGGGGTCGGGCGCCAGCTGACCGCCGCCGCGTGGGTGGGCGTGCTCGGGCTGGCCGTGGACGTGTGGCGGCTGCGCCGGTGGGTCCCGCTCGCCGGTACGGCCGTGGCGGCGGCGCTCGTCGTGCCGTACGGGGAGACCGGGGTGGCGGGCGGGGTGCTCGCCGCGGTGTGGATCGTGGCCGTGACCGCCGCGTTCCGGGGGCTGGACCACGCCGACGGGCTGGCCGGCTCGGTGGGGACGGTGACGGCGTTCGCCGTGGCGGCCTGTGCGGCGGCCGAGCTGATGGACGGGGTCGCGGTGCTGCTGAGCGTGCTGGCCGCCGCGCTCGCCGGGTTCCTGCTGCACAACTGGCACCCGGCGCGGGCGGGTCTGGGTGCGGCCGGGTCGCTGTTCACGGGGTTCACCATCGCCTCCGCGGCGGTGTTCGTCCGGGCGGGTCAGGGGGTCGGCGCCGGCGCGGGGGTGCTGTTCGCGCTGACCGCCGTGGTGTGCGCGGACGCCGTCCTGGTGCTGCTCGCGCGGCGGCTGGCCCGGTGGCCCGTCACCCGCGGGCGGCCGGACCACGTCGGGCACCGGCTGCGCCGGCTGGGGGTCGCTCCCCGGGCCGTGGCCGTGCTGCTCGGTGTGGCCTCGCTCGGCGGGGTACTGGTCGGGGTGGGCGTGCACACCGGACGGCTGTCCGGGGGCGCGGTGCTGTGGGTGGTGGCGGCCGTCGTCGTGGCCGTCCTGGTGCTCGTGCGTCTGCCCGTTCCCCCGGCATTCCGGGCCCGGCAGCGCTCCTCCAGTGAATCCGCGCAGGTCACGGGCCAGTTGCGTGTAAGGAGCGGATAAGAGTTGAGTCGTGCGGACTCAGCTCTGTTGACCCTGCGGCGGTCGTCATGCATGCTTGAGTCTGTTCCACTCAAGTCAGCTGGAGGAATCACAATGGCACGTGCGGTCGGCATCGACCTGGGCACGACTAACTCCGTCGTCAGCGTTCTGGAGGGCGGCGAGCCCACCGTCATCACCAACGCCGAGGGCGCCAGGACCACGCCGTCCGTCGTCGCCTTCGCCAAGAACGGTGAGGTGCTGGTCGGCGAGGTGGCCAAGCGCCAGGCGGTCACCAACGTCGACAGGACCATCCGGTCGGTCAAGCGCCACATGGGCACCGACTGGAAGATCGAGCTCGACGGGAAGCCCTTCAACCCGCAGCAGATCAGCGCCTTCGTGCTGCAGAAGCTGAAGCGCGACGCCGAGTCGTACCTGGGCGAGAAGGTCACGGACGCGGTCATCACCGTCCCGGCGTACTTCAACGACGCCGAGCGCCAGGCCACCAAGGAGGCCGGTGAGATCGCCGGTCTGAACGTGCTGCGCATCGTCAACGAGCCCACGGCCGCCGCCCTGGCGTACGGCCTGGACAAGGACGAGCAGGTCATCCTGGTCTTCGACCTCGGTGGCGGTACGTTCGACGTCTCGCTGCTGGAGATCGGCGACGGTGTCGTCGAGGTGAAGGCCACCAACGGTGACAACAACCTCGGTGGTGACGACTGGGACCAGCGCGTCGTCGACTACCTGGTCAAGCAGTTCCAGTCCGGGCACGGCGTGGACCTGGCCAAGGACAAGATGGCGCTGCAGCGTCTGCGCGAGGCCGCCGAGAAGGCGAAGATCGAGCTGTCCTCGTCCACCGAGACCACGATCAACCTCCCCTACATCACCGCCTCCGCCGAGGGTCCCCTGCACCTCGACGAGAAGCTGACCCGCGCCCAGTTCCAGCAGCTGACCGCGGACCTGCTCGAGCGCTGCAAGACGCCGTTCCACAACGTCGTCAAGGACGCCGGCATCCAGCTGTCCGAGATCGACCACGTGGTCCTCGTCGGCGGCTCCACCCGTATGCCCGCCGTCGCCGAGCTCGTCAAGGAGCTGACCGGCGGCAAGGAGGCCAACAAGGGTGTGAACCCGGACGAGGTCGTCTCCATCGGCGCCGCCCTCCAGGCCGGTGTGCTCAAGGGCGAGGTCAAGGACGTCCTGCTGCTCGACGTCACCCCGCTGTCCCTCGGCATCGAGACCAAGGGCGGCATCATGACCAAGCTGATCGAGCGCAACACCACGATCCCGACCAAGCGCTCGGAGATCTTCACCACGGCCGAGGACAACCAGCCGTCCGTGCAGATCCAGGTCTACCAGGGCGAGCGCGAGATCGCCGCGTACAACAAGAAGCTCGGGATGTTCGAGCTGACCGGTCTGCCGCCGGCGCCGCGCGGCGTCCCGCAGATCGAGGTGTCCTTCGACATCGACGCCAACGGCATCATGCACGTCACGGCGAAGGACCTCGGTACCGGCAAGGAGCAGAAGATGACCGTCACCGGCGGCTCCTCGCTGCCGAAGGACGAGGTCGACCGGATGCGCCAGGAGGCCGAGAAGTACGCGGAGGAGGACCACGCCCGCCGCGAGGCCGCCGAGTCGCGCAACCAGGGCGAGCAGCTCGTCTACCAGACGGAGAAGTTCCTCAGCGACAACGCCGACAAGGTCCCCGGTGACGTCAAGACCGAGGTCGAGACCGCCGTCGCCGAGCTGAAGGAGAAGCTCAAGGGCGAGGACCCGGCCGAGATCCGCACCGCCACGGAGAAGGTCGCGGCCGTCTCCCAGAAGCTGGGCCAGGCGATGTACGCCGACGCCCAGGGCGCCCAAGGCGCCCAGGCCGCCGGTGGCGCGTCCGCCGGTGAGGCGAAGGCGGACGACGATGTGGTCGATGCCGAGATCGTCGACGAGGACCGCAAGGACGGTGCGGCGTGACCGAGGAGACCCCGGGCTTCGACGAGCAGTCGCAGCAGCCCGACGTCCCCTCCGAGGAAACCGAGCCGAAGGCCGCCGCCGCTCCCTCCGAGGAGGAGGCGGCCCCGGCCGGGGACACGGGTGAGAACGCTGCCCTGGTGGCGCAGCTGGACCAGGCCCGCTCGGCGCTGAACGAGCGCACGGCGGACCTCCAGCGCCTGCAGGCCGAGTTCCAGAACTACCGTCGCCGGGTCGAGCGGGACCGCGTCGCGGTCAAGGAGGTCGCCGTGGCGAACCTCCTGACCGAGCTGCTGCCCGTGCTCGACGACGTCGGCCGCGCCCGCGAACACGGCGAGCTGGTCGGCGGCTTCAAGTCGGTGGCGGAGTCGCTGGAGTCCACGGTGGCCAAGCTGGGCCTCCAGCAGTTCGGCAAGGAGGGCGAGCCCTTCGACCCGACGATCCACGAGGCGCTGATGCACAGCTACGCGCCGGACGTCACCGAGACGACGTGCGTGGCGATTCTCCAGCCGGGGTATCGCATCGGCGAGCGCACCATCCGCCCCGCGCGGGTGGCGGTCGCCGAGCCCCAGCCGGGCGCGCAGACCGTCAAGCCGGCCGAGGAGAGCACCGAGGCGCAGGACGGCTCGGAGAACAAGGAGAGCGGTGGCCCCGAGGAGGGCTGACGCGGAAACTGACGCAGGGAAGGAGGGACGTCGGGGATGAGCACCAAGGACTTCATCGAGAAGGACTTCTACAAGGTCCTCGGCGTCCCCAAGGACGCCACCGAGGCCGAGATCAAGAAGGCGTACCGGAAGCTCGCCCGCGAGTTCCACCCGGACGCCAACAAGGGCAACACCAAGGCGGAGGAGCGGTTCAAGGAGATCTCCGAGGCGAACGACGTCCTCGGCGACCCCAAGAAGCGCAAGGAGTACGACGAGGCGCGCGCGCTCTTCGGCAACGGCGGGTTCCGTCCGGGGCCGGGCGCCGCGGGCGGCGGCTCCTTCAACTTCGACCTGGGTGACCTCTTCGGGGGTCAGGGTGCCGGCGGCCAGGCGGGCGGCGGCTTCGGCGGCGGCCTGGGTGACGTCTTCGGGGGCCTGTTCAACCGCGGCGGCACGGGGACCACGCGTACCCAGCCGCGCCGCGGCCAGGACATCGAGTCCGAGGTGACGCTGAGCTTCACCGAGGCGATCGAGGGTGCGACGGTTCCGCTGCGGATGTCGTCGCAGGCGGCCTGCAAGGCCTGTTCGGGCACCGGCGACAAGAACGGCACACCGCGTGTGTGCCCGACCTGCGTCGGCACCGGGCAGGTGGCGCGGGGCTCCGGCGGCGGCTTCTCGCTCACCGACCCGTGCCCCGACTGCAAGGGCCGCGGGCTGATCGCGGAGGAGCCCTGCGACATCTGCAAGGGCAGCGGCCGGGCGAAGTCCTCGCGGACGATGCAGGTGCGCATCCCCGCGGGGGTCAGCGACGGCCAGCGGATCCGGCTGCGCGGCAAGGGAGCCCCGGGCGAGCGCGGCGGACCGGCCGGCGACCTGTACGTCGTCGTGCACGTCGGCGAGCACCCGGTGTTCGGCCGCAAGGACGACAACCTCACCGTCACCGTCCCGGTGACGTATCCGGAGGCGGCTCTCGGCGGGGAGGTGCGGGTCCCCACGCTCGGCGGCCCGCCGGTCACGCTGAAGCTGCCGCCGGGCACGCCCAACGGCCGCACCATGCGGGCGCGGGGCAAGGGCGCGGTCCGCAAGGACGGCACCCGCGGGGATCTGCTGGTCACCGTCGAGGTGAGTGTTCCGGGTGACCTGTCGGGGAAGGCTCGTGACGCGCTGGAGGCGTATCGCGAGGCGACCGCGGACGAGGATCCGCGGGCGGAGCTGTTCCAGGCCGCGAAGGGAGCTTGATTTCAGATGGACGGCCGTCGACGCAATCCGTATGAACTGACCCAGGACACCCCGGTCTACGTCATTTCGGTGGCGGCCCAGCTCTCCGGTCTGCACCCGCAGACGCTGCGCCAGTACGACCGGCTGGGTCTCGTGTCGCCGGACCGCACGGCGGGCCGGGGTCGGCGCTATTCGGCGCGGGACATCGAACTGCTCCGTCAGGTGCAGGAGTTGTCGCAGACCGAGGGCATCAACCTGGCTGGAATCAAGCGCATCATCGAGTTGGAGAACCAGGTCGCGGCCCTCCAGGCCCGGGTGGCCGAGATGGAGGACGCGCTCGACGGCGCGGCGGCGGCGATGCGTCAGCGCGAGGCCGCGGTGCACGCCTCCTACCGCCGCGATCTGGTGCCGTACCAGGAGGTGCAGCAGACCAGCGCGCTGGTGGTGTGGCGGCCGAAGCGGCAGCAGCAGGACTGACGGCGCAGGTCAAGTGGGCCAAGGGGTCCGGGGGTTCGTGAACCTCCGGACCCCTTCCCTTATGCGCGAACATATTTGTGATTATGGTATGGCTGCGTGTCCCGATGATCCTTGCCGCGTATCCGCAGGTCTTCCACGAGTTCGGCGCACTGTGTTGTGTCCATCTCGTTAAGTGGTTGACCTTGACTCCGGTGGGGGCTGAAGCGTTGGCTTTTCAGTCACATGGGACGCAAAGCTGTGCCCACGTCCAAAACGCACCTGAAGTGAGCCCTCGCATGCGTCGTATCGCCATATCCGTGGCCGTCACCTCGATGGCCGTCATGCTCGCCGGCTGCGGCATGCTCGACGCGACGGGCAGCAGTGACGACGCGAGCCCGGCCAAGGGGGACGACATCACCGTCGGCCTGCTGCTGCCGGAGAAGGCGAACGCGCGCTACGAGCAGTTCGACTACCCCATCTTCAAGACGAAGGTCGAGTCCCTCACCAACAAGAAGGGCAAGGTCGAGTACGCCAACGCCGAGTCGAAGGCCGACAAGCAGGCGAGCCAGATGCAGCAGATGATCGACGACAAGGTCGACGTCATCGTGCTGGACGCCGTCGACTCCAAGGACATCGCGAGCAGCGTGCGGAAGGCCAAGGACGCGGGCATCCCGGTCATCGCCTACGACCGGCTGGCCGAGGGCCCGATCGACGCGTACATCTCCTTCGACAACGCCCTCGTCGGCGAGGTGCAGGCCCGTTCCCTGCTGGAGTCGCTCGGCGAAGACATCAGCATCACCGACAAGATCGTGATGATGAACGGCTCGTCGACCGACCCCAACGCCAAGCAGTTCAAGGCGAGCGCGCTCTCCGAGCTCAAGGGCAAGGTGACCATCGCCAAGTCCTACGACACCAAGGACTGGGAGCCGGAGAACGCGAAGGCCAACATGGCCGAGGCGATCGAGGCGATCGGCGCGGACGGCATCGACGCGGTCTACTCCGCCAACGACGGCATGGCGGGCGGCATCGTCAAGGCGCTGCGCGCCGCCGGCGTGACCAAGATGCCCCCGATCACCGGCCAGGACGCCGACCTCACCGCGGTGCAGCGGATCCTCGCCGGCGACCAGTACATGAGCGTCTACAAGTCCTACCCGGACGAGGCCGAGAGCGCCGCGGAGATGGCCGTGGCGAAGGTCCAGGGCCGGGACATCCAGTTCGACGCACTGACCCGGGACCGGGTGGACAGCCCCACCGACAAGGACATCCCGGCGCAGCTCGTGCCCGTGGTCGCCCTGACGAAGGACAACATCGAGGCCACCGTCGTCGCCGACGGGATCTACGAGGTGTCCGACATCTGCACGGCGGAGTACCGCGAGGCGTGCGCGGCGATCAAGCTGAAGTAGCCGCACCCCCGCTTTTCGGCCATCCGACGGTCCCCCGACCGGCGGGTGGCCTTCGTCGTTCCCGGGGCAGTCGTTCCTGTGCGGCCCGACGGCCGACGTTGCGGAGGCGGGGCGGTCCGCGCATAGTTGCGCTGCAAAGCGAGTGCCCCGGGGCGGACCGACACGACCGAGGGGCGGGGACCGGGGGTGGGAAAGGCGATGGCCGGGCACGGGACGGACGGGCATCCACACGGTGCTGACCGACTGTGCGAGGCCGGGGATCGCGTGTATTCCCGGGCCGTACGGCGCGGACGGCTGCCGCGCCGGGACGCGGCACCGGTGCCCTGTCTGCTGGAACTGGCCCTGCTGCATCCGGATCCCGACGACATGGACTGGCTGGTGCCGACCGCCCCGCAGGAGGTCATGACCCGGCTGCTGCGCGGCATGTACGACGAGGTGAGCGCGAGCCAGCGCCGGGTCGGCTCGGCCGTGGAGGCCTTCGAGTGGTACGCCGGCCTGGGCCGCCAGGTGCCGCCCTCGCCGGCCGCGGCGGAGGGCCCGGCGATCCGGGTGCTGGACGGCCTCGCGCGCATCCAGGCGGCCATGGACGAGGCGACGCAGGCGTGCACGACCGAGGTGCTCACCGTCCAGCCGGGCGGCATCCGGCGCGAGGCGGAACTCTCGGAGGGCCTGCACCGGGCGACGGCGCTGCGCGGCCGGGGCGTGCGGATGCGGGACCTGTACACGCACGTGGCCCGGCACGGGCACGGGCTGATGTCCTACCTGGAGCAGATGGGGGACGCGGTGCAGGCGCGGACCCTGGACGAGGTGATCGAGCGGCTGATCCTCTTCGACCGCACGGTCGCCTTCATCCCCGCCAACGCCGAGCGCACCATGGCGCTGGAGCTGCGCCACCCGGCGCTGGTGGAGTACCTGGGCACGGTCTTCGAGCGGCTGTGGCGGCTCGCCATCCCGCTGACCGCCCCGCTGCCCGACACCGGTATCGAGGGCATCTCGCACCGGGAGCAGTCCATCGCGGCGCTCCTCGCGGAGGGCCACCAGGACGCGGTGATCGCCGAACGCCTGGGCATCAGCGTGCGTACCTGCCGGGCGCACATCGCCCGCCTGTCGGAGACGCTGGGGGCGGCGAGCCGTACGCAGCTGGGGGTGCGGATCGCGCAGACGGGCCTGGACGGCTTCCGGGGGGCGGCGGTCACTCTGCCCGGTCGAGGATCCCCGACTGCCCGATGAGGTAGCCGAGCTGGGCGCGGCTGCCGCTGCCCAGGGTCGCGGCGAGCTTGGCGATGTGGACGCGTGCGGTGCGGATGTTCATGCCGAGGCGGTCGGCGATGACGGCGTCGGTGTGGCCTTCGACGAGGAAGCGGGCCACCGCGCGCTGGCGGGCGGTGACGCCGCCCAGGGAGGGCGGCCGGACGGCCTCGGGGTGCATGGGGGTGGCCAGTCGCCAGAAGCGGTCGAAGACGTTGACCAGGTACGTGACGATGGCCGGCCGGCGGATCTCCAGCGCGATGCTGCGTTCCCCGTTGCCTTCACCGGGTATGTAGGCGACGGCCCGGTCGATGAGGATGAGGCGGCCGGCGATCTCGTCCAGGGTGCGTGCCTCGGCGTCGCCGTCCAGCTGCTCCCAGCGGGCGACGACCAGCGGGATGTGGCGCTGGGTGTGCGGGTAGAGGACGCGGATCCGGCCGCCGCGGTCGAGGAACCTCTGGTCGCGCACCATCGCGTCGGCCTGGGCGGCCCGCGCGCCCTCGGAGCGGTGGTAGTTGCCGTGCGGCTGCATGCACAGGAGTTCCTCCTTCCCCTGCGCCAGGGCCTCGGTGAGGGCACGGTTGATGCGTTCCGTGCCGCTGAGGACACGCAGCGACGGGGTGAGCGGCTCCTCCGCGGGCAGTGCGCCGGCCCGCATGAGCGGCTGGAGGGCCGCCGTGAGGCGTTCCTCCCGCCGGCGCTCCGCCGCGACGCGTTCCCCGGAGAGCCGCAGCAGCCGGTGCAGGGCGACGGCCGGGGGGACGGGCACCAGGAGTCCGGGATCGTCGAGGGAGGGCTGGAGCAGCCCGGCGTCGATCAGGCAGGGGACCCCGCGGGCCTCCTCGGCGGGCAGCGGACCCTCACGCAGCACCCGGGCGTACAGCTCGGCGCCCGCCTCGCACAGGTCCTCCGCTTCGTGCTCGTGCGCGGTCACGCGGTACGCACCTCCCCGGTCTCACTGGTCCTGTTCGAGGATTCCCGACTGTGCGATCAGGTACCCCAGTTGGGCGCGGCTGCCGCTGCCGAGAGCGGAGGCCAGTTTGGCTATGTGGGCGCGGCACGTGCGGACGTTCATGCCGAGGCGGCGGGCGATGGCCTCGTCGACGTGGCCCTCGACGAGCAGTTTGGCGATGGAGTGCTGGATGTCCGTCAGGCCGTCCGAGGCCGGTTCGTACGGGGCGCCCGCGTTCAGCGACACCGCGCGGGTCCACATGAACTCGAAGACCTTGATCAGGTAGCGGATGAGGCCCGGGTGGCGCAGTTCCAGGGCGACCTGCCGGTCGTCGCGGATGGGGATGAAGGCGACGGTCTCGTCGCAGATGATGAGCCGCTCCACCAGTTCGTCGATGGTGCGGTACTCCACCTTGGCGGTGTCGAACCGGGCGACGTAGGCCAGCGTCTCGGGACTGTGGCGGGCGGTGTGCTGGTAGAGCGTCCTGATCCGCACCCCCCGCTCGGTCATCTCGTGGTCGCGCTCCAGCCCCTGGGCCAGGGTGTGTTCGAGGCGGCGGCCGCCCGGCTGCACGGAGAGCATCTCGGAGCGGCACTGGGACGTGGCCAGGTCGAGGGCGGCGTTGATCCGGTCGAAGCCCTCCAGCACCGTCATCGAGTGGGTGCTCATCGTGGTCTGGGCGCTGAGGGTCATGAACGGCTCGAAGGCGTCGGCGAGTTCGATCGACATCCGCCGGCGCTCGGTGATCTCCCGTTCCAGGGGGTTGAGCCGCTGCGCCAGGGCGACCGCCGGGGCCACCGGGCGCAGCCAGGTGGGGTCGTCGGGATCGGGGTGCAGCAGGGCGAGTTCCATCAGGCAGGGGGCGGGATCCGCGTCCGCGCGCGGGATGCGGCCCGCCCGCAGTGCGTCGGCATAGAGACGGCCTCCGGCCTCGCACAGTTCGGTCACCGCATGGGGATGCGTCTCATTAGTCCGATTCGTTGTCAAATCTCCACCCCCCAGGGTCCTGAACATGCAGGAACATGATGCACCGATTGTGTGGCCATGACGTGCCCGAATGAGCCATCGTCGTACTTGACGGGGGAAGGGTGACTTTCGAGTGAGGACGAAGCCGACTATGCGTAAGAGAGAGCTTCGCTCGGTACTTGTCGCCGCCTTCTCTGCCGTTATGGCCTTCGGAGTGCTGAGTGGCCTGGCCGGCACGAAGGGCGACGTACGGGCTGACAGCAGCTGGGGACCAGTGGTGGTGGCCAAGTCCGTGCCCCCGGACAGCAGCTGGGGCCCGGTGGTGCCGCAGCTCGCGAACGACAGTTCGTGGGGCTGAGCCATGACCACACCACCCGACGACCGGTCCTTTCGCCGCGAGATGGCGACCGCCTACCGATCCGGCTGGCACTTCATCGACCTGGTCACCGCCATCCCCCACAGCGGTGACTCGTTGATGGTGACCGTCTTCGGCGAGCCGGTCGTGGTCACCCGCGACGAGGACGGAGACGTACGGGCGTACCGGTGCCTGCGACGGCCCAGGGGCGCGCCGAAGCCCGTGCGCTGTGCCATCCGGTACGGAATGATCTTTGTGAACCTGGACCAGCGTGACCATCGGCAGGTGGAGTCCGACTCGCCTGCCGCCCGGACCATCTCGGCCACCCCCCGCAGTGCCTGACGCGATTCCCCCGTCGTAAAAGATCGCGCAGGTGCTTCCCCCCGCAGCGGCGTCACCGTGACCTGAACACGGTGACGCCGCTGCAGTTTTACGGGACATTTCCGGGTTTCGGGCGATCTCCCGATGGCCGGAAGGGATCGCTCGGCGGTACGTGCCGCCCCGCCCGCCTCACGGGCGCCCCAGCGCCCGTGTGAGGGTGATCTCGATGGCCACCCGGGCCGGGTTCGGCGACGGCGTCCGCCCGTAGCGCTCCGCGTGCCGCAGCACCGCCTCCTCGACGCGCTCCGGCTCCGTGACGACCACGGCGCGCCCCTCCAGCGTCGCCCACCGCCTGCCGTCCACCTGGCAGACCGCGACGGGCGCGCCCTCGTCCCCCGCCGCCCGCACGTGGCGCGCCTTCGCGCTCGACCCGTTGGTGATGACCCGGGCGAGACGTGCCCCGGGGTCGTATGTCACGCCGACGGGTACCAGGTGCGGGGTGCCGTCCGGACGGAGGGTGGTGAGCGTGCACAGGTGCCTCTCGCGCCAGAAGCTGAGGTACGAGGCGTCCGGATCGCCCGGATCCACCGAATACGTGAAGGCCATGACCCGGGAACTTAGCCCTGTCGCACTCCCCGCACCACCTTGAGTGGAATAGACTCAAGTTTGTGTACGCTGACCGAGTCAGCCACGAAGACCGCTGAGGGTCACTGAAGGGTCACCGAGAAGGAGAACGGACACGTGGACGCCGAGCTGACCAACCGGAGCCGGGACGCGATCAACGCCGCCGGAAACCGGGCCGTGACCGAGGGACACCCCGACCTCACCCCCGCCCACCTCCTGTTCGCCCTGCTCACCGGGCAGGAGAACGAGAACATCACGGACCTGCTCGCCGCGGTCGACGCCGACCAGGCCGCCGTGCGCTCCGGCGCCGAGCGCGTCCTCGCCGGACTGCCGAGCGTCACCGGCTCCACGGTGGCACCGCCCCAGCCCAACCGGGAACTCCTCGCCGTCATCGCCGACGCGCAGGCCCGCGCCCGCGACCTCGGCGACGAGTACCTGTCCACCGAACACCTCCTCATCGGCATCGCCGCCAAGGGCGGAGCCGCCGGGGAGGTGCTCTCCCAGCAGGGCGCCACCGCGAAGAAACTGCAGGACGCCTTCCAGAAGACGAGGGGAGCCCGCCGGGTGACCACCGCCGACCCCGAGGGCCAGTACAAGGCCCTGGAGAAGTTCGGCACCGACCTCACCGCCGCCGCCCGCGAAGGCAGGCTGGACCCCGTCATCGGACGGGACCAGGAGATCCGCCGCGTCGTGCAGGTGCTGTCCCGCCGCACCAAGAACAACCCCGTCCTCATCGGCGAGCCCGGCGTCGGCAAGACCGCCGTCGTCGAAGGACTCGCCCAGCGCATCGTCAAGGGCGACGTCCCCGAGTCCCTCAAGGACAAGCGGCTCGTCGCCCTCGACCTGGGCGCCATGGTCGCCGGCGCCAAGTACCGCGGCGAGTTCGAGGAACGCCTCAAGACCGTCCTCGCCGAGATCAAGGAGTCCGACGGTCAGGTCGTCACCTTCATCGACGAACTGCACACCGTCGTCGGTGCCGGCGCGGGCGGCGACTCCGCCATGGACGCCGGCAACATGCTCAAGCCCATGCTGGCCCGCGGCGAACTCCGCATGGTCGGTGCCACCACCCTCGACGAGTACCGCGAGCGCATCGAGAAGGACCCCGCCCTGGAGCGCCGCTTCCAGCAGGTCCTCGTCGCCGAACCCTCCGTCGAGGACTCCATCGCCATCCTCCGCGGACTCAAGGGCCGCTACGAGGCTCACCACAAGGTCCAGATCGCCGACAGCGCCCTCGTCGCCGCCGCCACCCTCTCCGACCGCTACATCACCTCCCGCTTCCTCCCCGACAAGGCCATCGACCTCGTCGACGAGGCCGCCTCCCGCCTCCGCATGGAGATCGACTCCTCACCCGTCGAGATCGACGAACTCCAGCGCGCCGTCGACCGGCTGCGCATGGAGGAACTCGCCATCGGCAAGGAGACCGACGCCGCCTCCCTCGAACGCCTGGAGCGCCTGCGCCGCGACCTCGCCGACAAGGAGGAGGAACTGCGCGGCCTCACCGCCCGCTGGGAGAAGGAGAAGCAGTCCCTCAACCGCGTCGGCGAACTCAAGGAGAAGCTCGACGAACTCCGCGGTCAGGCCGAACGCGCCCAGCGCGACGGCGACTTCGACACCGCCTCCAAACTCCTCTACGGCGAGATCCCGGGCGTGGAACGCGACCTGGAGGCCGCCTCCGAGGCCGAGGAGGAAGCGGCCAGGGACACCATGGTCAAGGAGGAGGTCGGCGCCGACGACATCGCCGACGTCGTCGCCTCCTGGACCGGCATCCCGGCCGGCCGCCTCATGGAGGGCGAGACCCAGAAGCTGCTGCGCATGGAGGACGAACTCGGCAAGCGCCTCATCGGCCAGACCGAGGCCGTACGCGCCGTCTCCGACGCCGTGCGCCGCTCCCGCGCGGGCATCGCCGACCCCGACCGCCCCACCGGGTCCTTCCTCTTCCTCGGCCCGACCGGTGTCGGCAAGACCGAGCTGGCGAAGGCCCTCGCCGACTTCCTCTTCGACGACGAGCGGGCGATGGTCCGCATCGACATGTCGGAGTACAGCGAGAAGCACTCCGTCGCCCGCCTCGTCGGCGCGCCCCCCGGCTACGTCGGCTACGAGGAGGGCGGCCAGCTCACCGAGGCCGTGCGCCGCCGCCCCTACAGCGTCGTCCTCCTCGACGAGGTGGAGAAGGCCCACCCCGAGGTCTTCGACATCCTGCTCCAGGTCCTCGACGACGGCCGCCTCACCGACGGCCAGGGCCGCACGGTCGACTTCCGCAACACCATCCTCATCCTCACCTCCAACCTCGGCAGCCAGTACCTGGTCGACCCGCTGACCACCGAGGTGGAGAAGAAGGAGCAGGTCCTGGAGGTGGTCCGGTCCTCCTTCAAGCCCGAGTTCCTCAACCGCCTCGACGACCTGGTCGTCTTCTCCGCGCTCACCAAGCCCGAACTGGAACGCATCGCGGAGCTCCAGCTCAAGTCCCTCGCCCGCCGCCTCGCCGAACGCCGCCTCACCCTGGACGTCAGCCCCGAGGCGCTGGCCTGGCTCGCCGAGGAGGGCCTCGACCCCGCCTACGGCGCGCGCCCCCTGCGCCGCCTCGTCCAGACCGCCATCGGCGACCGCCTCGCCAAGGAGATCCTCTCCGGCGAGATCAAGGACGGCGACACGGTCCGCGTGGACCGCTACGAGGACGGCCTGCTGGTGGGGCCGGCGGCCGGGAAGACGCTGTAGCCCCCGGGTCCCGCCCCGGCCGGGAGGCCGGGGCGGGACCCGCCCGCTCGCACCGACGGCCGATTTCTATGGCCGCTGTCGGCCTGGGCAGGTTGCCCGGCACGGGCCAATGGAGAGAGGGTGGGGGGTGTACGTCTGGTCTCAGCGACGACCGGACGCCAGACGACCGCAGGAGTGTCCCAGTATGACCATCGACCCGTCCTCGATTCCGAATTTCGGGGGCCAGCCCGAGCCGCAGCCGCAAGGACCGGCGGGCCCCGTCGTCCCGGATCAGGACCTGGTGAAGCAGCTCCTCGACCAGATGGAACTCAAGTACGTCGTCGACGACGAGGGTGACCTCGCGGCGCCGTGGGAGCAGTTCCGTACCTACTTCATGTTCCGCGGGGAGGGCGACCAGCAGATCTTCTCCGTCCGGACGTTCTACGACCGGCCCCACCAGATCGACGAGAAGCCCCAGCTGCTGGAGTCCATCGACGACTGGAACCGCCGCACCCTGTGGCCCAAGGTGTACACCCACACCCACGACGACGGCACGGTCCGTCTCATCGGTGAGGCCCAGACGCTGATCGGCATGGGCGTCAGCCTGGAGCACTTCGTCTCCTCGACGGTCAGCTGGGTGCGGGCCGCGATCGAGTTCGACAAGTGGCTGGTCGAGCAGCTCGGCCTGGAGCAGGACATCAACGACGCGGACAAGCCCGGGGACGACGAGTAGTCCGTCCCGGGTAACGCCGCTTCGGCGGGTACGGCGACGTACGCGCCGTGCGCAGGGAGAGCCCGGCCCGGTGGCCGACCCCCAGGGTCGTCCGCCGACGCCGGGCTCCTTCATGTCCGCGAGCAGGTCGGCACGGCGCACTCCGCCCACACCGTCTTGCCCACGGGCTCACGGAGCTCCCAGCCCCAGCGCACGGCCAGGACGTCCACCAGGAGCAGGCCCCGGCCGGACTCCCCTTCGGGAGGGGCCTGAGGCAGGGAGACGGGCGGCCGCTTCGCGGCGGCGGCGTCCGCGACCTCGACCCGCACCAGACCCGCCACCTCGTCGAGGGTGAGCCGGAGACCGAAGTCCCGGCCCGGGACCCGGCCGTGCCGCACGGCGTTCGCGGCGAGTTCGCCGGCGACGAGGGCGATCGCGCACGACACGTCCGACGCGGGCGGGTGTCCCCACGCCTCCAGGCACCGGACGGCGAACCGCCGGGCGAGCCGCGCGCCCCGAGGAGTGGAGGTGAACTGCGCGGCTGCCGCGGGCAGTCCACTCGCTTCGTCGACGAGCGTGACGAGGTCCGGGGCGGTCTCTCCTGTGAACACGGTCGCGTCCGTCCTTCTCCATCGAGCCGAGGATGTCCCGCGGCGTGCACGAGTCGTTGCTTTCCGTGTTCAAGGTTCGTCGGATCGCCCTACGCTCGACAGGGGGCGCGGGCTTACCTTTCAGGCCATAAGGAACGGAAGTGACGCTTTGGCCAACGGAATCGACCCCGGCGCGTCGATGGCCGCGCTGTTCGGTGCACGGGTGCGCAGGCTCCGTACGGCGGCCGGACTCACGCAGGCCGAACTCGGCGCCAGGACACACGTGGTGAGCACCCGCATCACGCAGATCGAGCGGGCGTCGGGGGCGAAGCCGACGCTGGAGCTGGCGCGTGCGCTGGACGCGGCCCTCGGTGCGGACGACCTGCTGGTCGAGCTGTGGCCGTACGTGTACCGGGAGGCGTTCCCGGACTGGTCGCGGAAGTTCATGGAGTACTCGGAGCGGGCGGTGGCCATCAGGCAGTACGCGGCCCATGTGGTGCCGGGTCTGTTGCAGACGGAGGACTACGCGCGGGCCGTGCTCAAGGTCGGTCGAACGCTCAGCGGTGAGGAGCAGTTGGCCGAGCGGGTTGCCCTGCGCATGGGGCGCCAGGAGCGACTCAGCTCGTCCGATCGACCGGAGCTGTGGGTGGTCCTCGACGAGGCGGTGATCAAGCGTCCGGTCGGCGGTCTGCCGGTGATGCGGGAGCAGTTGGCGCGGCTGCTGGAGACCGGGACGAAGCCTTGCATCACCGTCCAAGTACTGCCGTTCGACCAGGGTGAGCACGAGGTGATGGGCGGCTCCCTCACGGTCCTCACCCTGCCGGACGGCGCGGAGGTCGCCTACACGGAAGGCGCCCACTACGGCCAACTCATCGAGGAACCAAGCGAGGTCAGGAGTCTCGTGCTCACTTACGATCGGCTGCGGGCGGCAGCTCTGCCCCCGCTCATGTCACTGGACATGATCCGATCCGTGAGGGAGGACAACCATCGTGGAGCGAACGTCCCGTCCCGATCTGAGCGTCGCCGTGTGGCGCAAGAGCAGCTACAGCAACCAAGAGGGGGGCGACTGCGTGGAAGTGGCGGGCGGATTCCCCGCCGTCGTGCCCGTCCGTGACAGCAAGGCCCCGCACGGGCCCGCGCTGTGCTTCGAAGCCCCGTCCTGGGCCGCCTTCATAGGCGGGCTGAAGGCTGGACATCACTGCCTCTGAGAGGACGACCAGCATGGAGCGAACGTCCCGTCCCGGTCTGAGCGTCGCCGCGTGGCGCAGGAGCAGCTACAGCAATCAGGCGGGGGGCGACTGCGTGGAGGTGGCGGACGGATTCCCCGGCGCCGTCCCCGTCCGTGACAGCAAGGCCCCGCACGGGCCCGCGCTGTGCTTCGAGGCCGCGTCCTGGGCCGCCTTCCTGGGCGGATTGCGGGCGGAACACCGCCGTTCCTGAGCCGGCCGGGCCCTGGCGGCCGTCCGTCTTCCGGGCCCGCCGGGGCCTTGTCCGCGAGGGTCCGGTGGGCCACTGACCTCCCCAAAGAACCGGGAGAGAGAACTACCCGCCCGCCCACCCTCCCCGCCGGAAGGCCCGCGTCACTCGTGCGGGTGACCGGCTTGCAGGCGCGGGAGGCGGGCGGTTACGTTCACCGCGACAAGCGCCGACAGAGACGGCCCCCGGCCGGGACTGGCATCCCGATCGAGGGCCTGACCGATCAGGAAGTACCACCCTTCCCAATGGCTGACACGCAGTTTAACGCGCCCCTGCGCGCCGACGCCGGAGCTCCGTCCTCCGGCGTGATCCACGTACGCACCCGCCTCACGGCCGACTTCACCGTGATCGCCAACGCCCTCGCCCAGCGGCGCGGCAGCGCGGTCACCATCGGCGTCGCGGCCTACATCGCCTCCCTGCCCGACGGCGCCCCCGTGAGCATCGCCGCCCTGTGCGGGCACTTCACCGAGGGCGAGATCCTGATCTCCCGGGCCCTGAGGGAACTGGAAGCCGCCGGCTACCTGGAGCGCCGCCGCGAGCGGCTGCCCTCGGGGCAGATCCGCACCCGGACGTACTTCTACGACGTACCCGGCGGTACTCCCGACCCGGACCCGGACCCGGACGGTCCGCCTGAACGCCCGGCCCCCCGCGCACCCCGGAAGCGTCCCGCCCCCGCACCGCTCACGGCGGAGGCGGTACGCGTCGCCGCTCCGGACCGGCCGGAGGAGCAGGCGTGCCTCGCCGACGCCGACCCGCAGGCGGTCGCCGTCCTGACCTCCCTCCGCCGCGTCGATCCCCGGCTCGTCGTGTCGGAGCGGGAAGCCGTGCGTCTGGCGCCCGCCGTCACCGAGTGGCTGGCGGCCGGAGTCGCACCCTCCCGGATCACCGCGATCCTCACGACAGGGCTCCCCGACCGCTTCCTCACCCGCCCGGCGGGCATCCTCGCCTTCCGCCTCCGGGAAACGCCGCTGCCCGCGCCACCCCCGGCGGCCTCCGACCGCCCGGCCACGCCCCCCTTCCAGACCTGCGACGGCTGCGAGCGCGCCTTCCGCGCCCCGACCCCCGGCCACTGCCGCGACTGCCGAGGCCACCTCACCGGAGGGCTGCTGCGCGCGGCGGGCTGAGTGGAGCGGCCCCTCTCGCGCGAGAGACATCAGAGTGCGATCAGTAATCAGGACGACGGTGCCAAGTCGCTTCTGCTGGCGCTGCCCGAGGTGTTCCCGTGGGTGCGCCACCTGGACGCCGAGGAAGAAGGCGATCGGGTCGGCGTCCCTCCGCTGAGCGGCTGGAACGTCATCCACGGGACGACGGAGGCCGCGACGCTCCGCGGTCGGCATGTCCCGACGCCCGATGCCCTCCGCGCCCACTGGCTAGGTGCGCAGTGTCTTGAGGCGGCCCGCGGCCTCCTCCAGTACGCCGGTTCGCTTGCAGAAGGCGAAGCGGACGAACGGGGCGCCCATGTCCTGGTGGTCGTAGAAGACGGCCGTCGGGATGGCGACGACGCCCGCGCGTTCGGGGAGGGCGCGGCAGAAGGCGATGCCGTCGCTCTCGCCGAGGGGGCGGATGTCGGCGGTGACGAAGTAGGTGCCGGAAGGGCGGTAGACGGCGAGGCCCGCCTCCTCCAGGCCGGACGCGAGGACGTCGCGCTTGGTCCGCATGTCCGCGCGGAAGTCGGTGAAGTACGACTCGGGCAGGGCGAGGGCCTCGGCGACGGCGTACTGGAAGGGACCGGCGGAGACGTAGGTCAGGTACTGCTTGGCCGAGCGGACCGCCGTGACCAGGGGCGGGGCGGCGGTGATCCAGCCGACCTTCCAGCCGGTGAACGAGAAGGTCTTGCCGGCGCTGGAGATGGTGACCGTGCGGTCCCGCATGCCGGGCAGGCCGGCCAGGGGGATGTGCTCGGCGTCGTCGAACACCAGGTGCTCGTAGACCTCGTCGGTGACCACGAGCAGGTCGCGTGCGACGGCCAGCTCGGCGATCGCGGTCAGCTCCTCGCGGGTGAGGACGGTGCCGGTCGGGTTGTGCGGGGTGTTGATCAGCAGCAGGCGGGTGCGGTCGGTGACGGCGTCGCGCAGCTCGTCGAGGTCGAGGCGGAAACGGCCCTCGCGCGGGCGGAGCGTGACGGGGACGCGGGTGCCGCCGGCCATGGCGACACAGGCCGCGTAGGAGTCGTAGTACGGCTCCAGGGCGATCACCTCGTCACCGGGTTCCACCAGGGCGAGCAGGGCGGCGGCGATGGCCTCGGTGGCGCCCGCGGTGACCAGCACCTCGGTGTCGGGGTCGAAGGACAGGCCGTAGCGGCGCTGCTGGTGTGCGGCGACGGCGGTGCGCAGCTCGGGGACGCCGGGGCCCGGCGGGTACTGGTTGCCGCGGCCGTCCCGCAGGGCCCGCACGGCGGCCTCCCTGACCTCCTCGGGGCCGTCGGTGTCGGGGAACCCCTGACCCAGGTTGATGGCCCCGGTCCGCAGGGCCAGGGCGGACATCTCGGCGAAGACCGTGGTCCCGAACTCGGCGAGCCGGCGGTTGAGGAGGGGGCGCGCACTGGAGGTCATGGCGGCCATCCTGCGCCGAACCTCTGGACTTCCTCAACTCTGCTTTGGGCCGCGTGGGCGGAGGGCATCTCCCGGTCACGCACGTGAGCTGGGCGCCCACGGGGGGCTGCTACGGGGGTTCACGGGGGATCGGGAGGAGGGTGGCGCCATGGGTTTCGGTGTCAGCCTGGCTGTGGTCGTCGTGTTGTTCGCCGGTGTCGGAGCGTACGGGCGGCGCAGGGCGGCGCGTAAGGCGGTGTTCCGGCCGGTGCGGCGTCCCGCGACGGTGTCCAGGGGGCGGCGCGGCAGGAGCCGCGCGAGCGGTGGCAGCGGCGGGAGCAGCGGCGGCTGGTGGGCCGGCGACAGCGGGGGCGGCGGGGGAAGCGGCTGTGGATCGTCCTCCGGCGGTGGCTCGTCCTGCGGAGGCGGGTCGTCGTGCGGGGGCGGCGGATGCGGCGGCGGAGGGGGCTGACACGGGGCAGCTCGCCTCCCTGTCGGGGGAAGGCGCATCCGCGTCGGCGGGGTCCGCACCTGGGCGGGCCCCGCCGTTCCCGTCGAGCGGTGGCTCGGAGTCCGGTTCCGGGCGGGGGTGCACGGACGGAACGCGCGGAGGCGTACGCCGTCACTCGGGGGCGTACGTGGGGGTTGAACAGGTGAGCTGGAGAGCCCCCGAGGGGATGGAAAGCCCACGAAGTTGGGTAAAAACGCTGTGGTGGCAGCACAGTTCATGATTCCCTATAAATCACCAGCGCAGCCATCGGGCTCCCCTCGGACCCTTCCTCCGGCCGGGCGACCGGGCTGACGGGCCGAGTTTCCCGGTGCGACCGGGGCGCGCGGACCCATCTCTCCTCCTTCTCCATGTGCGCTTGCGGAGCCGATCCATGCTCACGACCCTGAACACCGCCTATTCCGACACGCGCGCGGCCGATCTCGCCTGGGCCCTGGGGCGCGAGCCGCTTCCCGCGCTGGCCACGCTCGACCTGGAACTGACCGGTGCCAAGCTCCAGTTGCGCCTGCTCGGCGCGTCCCACCAAGTGCTGGTGGAGGAGGACCGGGGCGTGTGCTCGGAGACGGTGGCGTGCATTCCGGGCAGCAGTACGCCGCTTCCGCTGGGCGTGGCCAAGCGGGTGGGCGACTGGGAGTACGAGTTCGCCGCCCGGGTGGAGGTGCTGACCCCGGCGTCGTTCGCGGGCCGGGCGCAGGAACTGCTCGCCCTGGTCTCCGACCATCCGCAGGGCCTCGCCGGGGTGTTCCCGGGCAGTCCGCACGCGTTCACGGCGATGCTCGCCCAGCGGCGCGAGGGCCGGGTCCACTGGCGGACCTGGCACGCGTATCCGCAGGACGGGCAGTTGGTGGCCACACGGACCCGGGTCGGGGTGCGGACACCGGCACGTTCCGGTGCGGGGCAGGGTTAAACAAACATCACGCGTGTGGGTGACGTTGCGCGATGAGGCCGTGACGTAACGTCGCTGGGGTGATCGAGTCGCAGGCCCCCGCACCGCCCGGCTCCGCGCAGTCCTGGGACGGGCCCGGTGGCGACGCGGGGAGTTCGCTGCGACTGCCCGTCCGGCAGGACACCGGGCGGTTCCTGGTCCTCGCGGGCGTGTTCGTCTGCGCGGCCTGCGGCCTGGTGTACGAGCTGGAACTGGTCGCGCTGGCCACGTACTTGATGGGCGACTCCGTCGCCCAGACCTCCGTCGTGCTGTCCGTGATGGTCTTCGCGATGGGCATCGGCTCCCTGGCCGCGAAGCGGCTGCGGCGGCGCGCGGCGGCCGGTTTCGGCGCCGTCGAGGCGGCCCTGGCACTGGTCGGCGGATGCAGCGCGATGGCCCTGTACGCGGTGTTCGCCTGGACGGGTGACTGGGGCGGCGTCTGGGCGAGCGGCCCGCGCACCCTGCTGGTCGCCTTCTCCCTCGCCACCGGGCTGCTGATCGGGGCCGAGGTGCCGCTGCTCATGGAGCTGATCCAGCGGATCCGGCGGCAGGACGCGGGCGGCGCGGTGGCCGACCTGTCCGCCGCGGACTACGTCGGCGCGCTGGTGGGCGGACTCGCCTTCCCGTTCCTCCTCCTGCCGCTGCTCGGGCAGCTGACCGGCGCGCTGATCACGGGCGCGGTCAACGCGGTCGTCGGCGGGGCGCTGGTCCTCGGACTGTTCCGGCAGGACCTCACCCCCCGCGCCCGCCGGCTGCTGGTGGCGGCCAACGTGTGCGTGCTCGTGGTCCTCGGCTCCGCCGCCGTCCTCGTCGACGACTTCGAGCGGGCCGCCCGGCACGCCATGTACGGCCCGGACGTACGGGTCGCCGTGCACACGGACGTGCAGGAGGTGCTGATCACCGGCGGGCAGGAGGGGCGGCCGCTGAACCTGTACCTCGACGGGCGGCTGCGGGTCAGCGGCCGGGACGAACTGCGGTACCACGAGGCGCTGGCGCACCCCGCGATGAACGGCCCGCACGCCCGCGTCCTCGTCCTCGGCGGCGGGGACGGGCTGGCCGCGCGCGAGGTGCTGCGCCACAGCGGTGTCCGCCGCGTCGACGTCGTCGAACTCGACGCGGGCGTGGTGCGGCTGGCCCGCCACGACCCGGCCCTCTCCGCGCTGAACGCGCACGCCCTCGACGACCCCCGGGTCCGCGTGACCACCGCGGACGCCTTCGACTGGCTGCGGGGTGCGGCCCCGGCGGCGTACGACGTGATCGTCTCCGATCTTCCGCATCCGGGGATCACCGCCAGCACGAAGCTGTACTCGCAGGAGTTCTACGGGCTGGCCCGGCAGGTGCTGGCGCCCGGCGGGCGGCTCGTGGTGCACGGGGGCGCGGTGGCGCACCGGCCCCGCGACTTCTGGACGGTGGACGCCACGCTCCGCGCGGCGGGGTTCCGCACCGCCGCGTACCGGGTGCGCGGCCGGGAGGCCGGTTTCGCCGCAGGACCCGACCGCGGCTCCCGGAGCACCGCGCACGCCCACCGCGACTGGGGGTTCGTGCTGGCCGCGCTCCACCGTCCGCCCGAGCCGCGCCTGGACCCGGCCGGACCGCACCCCCGCACCCTCACCGACGCCTCCCTGGCGGCCGACGCCCGCGCCGCCGAACGCACCCGGGTGCGCGGACCGGAACCGTCCACCCTGCTCCACCCCCGCTACAGCGACTGAGCCCCTTACCGCGTTCCGCACCGACGCGCCGCCACTTCCCGCACACGGGGGTGCAGCCCGGCGTCGTCTGGGTAGGCTCCGCACTCATGGAGCACGAGGTGTTCGTTCCGGTTGAGGAGGAGCGGCTCAGGGAAGTGCTGGACGACCCCGCGCGGGTCGCCCGGGCGGTGCCCGGGCTCCAGCACGACGCCGGCGCCGGCGCCGACCCCGTCGCCGGCCGCCTGAAGGTCCGCGTCGGCAGCCACTCCGTCACCTACCGCGGTGCCCTGCGGGTGTCCGCGCGGGACGACGGTTCCTACACCGTCGAGGGCGAGGCGTCGGAGACCCGGGGCAGCGGCTCGGTGCGGCCGGCACTGCGGCTGCGGCTGCGGCCCGCGGACGGCGGCACCACCCTCACCGTCTCCGGCACGGCGACGGCCGACGGCCGCGTCACCGACCTGCCCCCGGAAGCGGTGGCGGCGGCGGTGACCCGCCTGCTGAACCGCTTCGGGGAGAACCTGGGACGCGTGGCGGCGGAGACACCCGAGCCGTCCGGCACCGCCGGGGAACCCGAGTCGCCGGAACTGCTCTCCACCGGCGACTTCGAGCCCCGGGCCACCACGGACTTCGAGACCACCCCCGACGCCGAGGACACACCACCGCCGCCCGCCCCCGCGCCGGACGCGGAGACGACCCCGCCCCCCGGCCCCGGGGACGCGCAAAACGCCCAGGACGCACAGGACGCCCAGGACGCGCAGGACGACCTGGACCGTGACGGGGACGAGGACGAGGACGGCGAGGACCGCGTCGCGGAGGCCGCCCACGCCCGCAGGACGATGATCGGACGCAGCGCAGAGGAGGTGGACCACGCCCCGCCCCGCGGCCGCTACGCCCCCGTCCCCGCCCCGCAGACGGTCTCGTCCCCCGCGACGCTGCGCTGGGCCGCCCCGGCGGCAGCCCTCGCGGTCGCCTCGGCCGTGGTCGCGATCCGGGCCCTGCGCAAACGCCACTGACCCCCGGTGGCGGTCGTCCCGTCACGGCTGGTCGCCGGGTGGCTGGTCGAGGGTGGTCGTGGGCAGGCGGTCTTGATCGTCCCAGTAGGGTCGTCGGCGTGAGTAACGAACACATCACGCTGACCGCGGGCGACGCGGAAGTGGACGTGCTGCCGGGCAACGGCGGGCGGGTCGGTGGGCTGCGGGTCGGGGGCGTCGAACTGCTGCGGCAGGGGGAGCGCTACGGGTGCTTCCCGATGGTGCCCTGGTGCGGACGGATCCGCGACGGACGCTTCCATGACGGCGCCACCGTGCGGCAGATGCCGCTCAACGCCCCGCCGCACGCCATCCACGGCACCGCCCGCGACGCCGCCTGGCGCGTCGCCCGCAAGACCACCGACGAGGCCGTCCTCACGTACGACCTGGCCGAGCCGTGGCCGTACCCGGGCCGGGTCACCCAGCAGATCGCGCTCGGCGAGGACGCGCTGACGCTGACGATGAGCGTGGAGACGTACGAGTCGTCCTTCCCGGCGCAGATCGGCTGGCACCCGTGGTTCCACCGCAGCCTCGGCGGCGCGGACGTGAGCATCGGCTTCGCGCCCGCCTGGCAGGAGGAGCGCGGTGAGGACCACCTGCCCACCGGGCGGCGCACCGACCCGCAGCCGGGGCCGTGGGACGACTGCTTCGGGATGCCCGGCGGTGTCGACGTCACCCTCACCTGGCCGGAGCGGCTGGAGCTGAAGGTGACCAGCCGCGAGGAGTGGGTCGTGGTGTACGACGAACAGCGCGAGGCCGTGTGCGTGGAGCCGCAGACCGGGCCCCCCAACGGGCTGAACACCCACCCGCGCCTGGTCACCCCCCTGGAGCCGCTGGAGGCCTCGACCACGTGGACCTGGACCCGCCTCTAAGCTGGCAGGCATGACGGACACGCGCGGCGCGCTGCTGCAGCAGATCAAGGACAAGGCCGTGGTGCACGGCAAGGTGACGCTCTCCTCCGGTCTGGAGGCCGACTACTACGTCGACCTGCGTCGCGTCACCCTCGACGGGCAGGCCGCGCCGCTGGTCGGGCAGGTGCTGCTGGACCTGACGGCGGAACTGGAGTTCGACGCGGTGGGCGGGCTGACCATGGGCGCCGACCCGGTCGCGGCCGCGATGCTGCACGCCGCCGCCGCGCGGGGCCGGAAGCTGGACGCGTTCGTGGTCCGCAAGGCCGCCAAGGCGCACGGACTGCAGCGGCGCGTGGAGGGCCCGGACATCAAGGGCCGCCGGGTGCTCGTCGTCGAGGACACCTCCACCACCGGCGGCTCCCCGCTGACCGCCGTCGAGGCGGTGCGCGAGGCCGGTGCCGAGGTCGTGGCCGTCGCGACCATCGTGGACCGGGCGACCGGTGCCGCCGAGAAGATCCAGGAGGGCGCCGGGGTGCCGTACCTCTTCGCCTACTCCAAGGACGAGCTCGGCCTCGACTGAGACCACGGGCCCGACCGGGACCGAGGCCGCGCGGTGCCCCGCGGGGCACCCCGGGGGCGCCCGGCCGGATATCGCCCGACATAACGACTTGACCTGCACCGTCGACCAGCCGGGCAAGTCTGGGAGGATGAGGCCGACAATGACGTCGCTTCCAAGGTTCCAGGTCAGGGCCGACAGTACGCAGCACGCCACACCGCACGCTTAAGGAGCGGACAGATGCCCATCGCAACTCCCGAGGTCTACAACGAGATGCTGGACCGGGCGAAGGCGGAGAAGTTCGCCTACCCGGCCATCAACGTCACGTCGTCGCAGACCCTGCACGCGGCACTGCGCGGCTTCGCCGAGGCGGAGAGCGACGGCATCGTCCAGATCTCGACCGGCGGCGCCGAGTTCCTGGGCGGCCAGCACAGCAAGGACATGGTGACCGGCGCGGTCGCCCTGGCCGAGTTCGCGCACATCGTCGCCGAGAAGTACGACGTCAACATCGCCCTGCACACCGACCACTGCCCGAAGGACAAGCTGGACGGGTACGTACGCCCGCTGCTCGCGGTGTCCGAGGAGCGCGTCAAGGCCGGCCGCAACCCGCTGTTCCAGTCCCACATGTGGGACGGCTCCGCGGAGACCCTCGCGGACAACCTGTCCATCGCCCAGGAACTCCTGGAGCGCGCCCGCGCCGCGAAGATCATCCTCGAGGTCGAGATCACCCCGACCGGCGGCGAGGAGGACGGCGTCTCGCACGAGATCAACGACTCCCTCTACACCACGGTCGACGACGCGGTCCGCACGGCGGAGGCCCTCGGCCTCGGCGACAAGGGCCGCTACCTGCTCGCCGCGTCCTTCGGCAACGTGCACGGCGTGTACAAGCCGGGCAACGTCGTCCTCCGTCCCGAGCTGCTGAAGGAGCTCAACGAGGGCGTCGCCGCCAAGTACGGCAAGCCGGCCGGCGCGCAGCCGTTCGACTTCGTCTTCCACGGCGGCTCCGGCTCCACCCCGGAGGAGATCCTCACCGCGCTGGAGAACGGCGTCGTGAAGATGAACATCGACACCGACACCCAGTACGCGTTCACCCGCCCGGTCGCCGACCACATGTTCCGCAACTACGACGGCGTCCTGAAGGTCGACGGCGAGGTCGGCGACAAGAAGACCTACGACCCGCGTACCTGGGGCAAGCTCGCCGAGGCGTCCATGGCGGCCCGCGTCGTGGAGGCCTGCCAGAACCTGCGCTCGACGGGCACCCGCATCAAGTAACCCGCCCGCGCCGCGCAAGGGCCCGGTACCGCTCGCGGTGCCGGGCCCTTCCGTATGCTCGGCCGCATGCCCGACGTCCGGCTGTCCTCCCCGCAGGGCAAGTGGATCCTGCTCACCACGGTCCTCGGCTCCAGCATGGCCCTGCTCGACTCCACCGTGGTCAACGTGGCCCTCCCGCGCATCGGCCAGGACCTCGGTGCCGACCTCGGCGCCCTGCAGTGGACCGTCAACGCCTACATGGTCACGCTGGCCGGGCTGATCCTGCTCGGCGGGGCGCTGGGCGACCGGTTCGGGCGGCGCAAGGTGTTCGTCGTCGGGGTGCTGTGGTTCGCCGCGGCCTCGCTGCTGTGCGGGATCGCCCCGAACGCCGGGATGCTCATCGCCGCCCGCGCGCTCCAGGGCGTCGGCGGCGCGCTCCTCACCCCCGGCTCGCTCGCCCTCATCCAGGCCTCCGTCCACCCCGACGACCGGGGCCGCGCGGTCGGCCTGTGGTCCGGGTTCGGCGGGATCGGCGCGGCGGTCGGCCCGTTCGTCGGGGGCTGGCTGGTGGACGGGCCCGGCTGGCGCTGGGTGTTCCTGATCAACGTGCCCCTGGCCCTGGTGTGCGCCCCCATCGCCGTGCGGCACGTACCGGAGTCGTCGGGCGGGAAGGCCGAGGGACGCTTCGACGTGCTCGGCGCCGCGCTCGGCGCGATCGCCCTCGCGCTGGTGACGTACGCGCTGATCGAGGCCGAGTCGGGATCGCCGATGGTCGCCGTGTCCGCCGTCGCCGGACTGGCCGCCGCGGTCGCCTTCGTCCTCGTCGAGAAGCGGCGCCCGCACCCGATGATGCCGCTCGGCATCTTCGCCTCCCGCCAGTTCGCGTCGGTCAACGTCGTCACCCTGTGCGTGTACGCGGCGTTCGGCGGCTTCTTCTTCCTCGCCGCGCTCCAGCTCCAGGTCGTCGTCGGCTGGTCCGCGCTGGCCGCCGGCACGGCCCTGCTGCCCACGACCGCCCTGATGCTGCTGCTCTCCGCCCGCTCGGGTGAACTCGGCGACCGGATCGGCCCGCGCATCCCCCTCACCGTCGGGCCGCTGCTGTGCGCGGCGGGAATGCTGCTGATGCTGCGGGTCGGGCCGGGCGCCTCCTACGCCACCGAGGTGCTGCCCGCGCTGCTGGTGCTCGGCCTCGGCATGGTCACCCTGGTGGCGCCGCTGACCGCGACCGTCCTCGCCTCCGTGGACACCGCGCGGGCCGGCCTGGCCAGCGGCATCAACAACGCCGCCGCCCGCGCGGCCGGCCTGGTCGCGGTGGCGGCCCTGCCGCTGCTCGCCGGGATGGGCCCGGAGGCCTACCGGGTGCCCGCGGCCTTCGACGAGGCGTTCGGCAGGGCCATGGTGCTGTGCGCGGTCGTCCTGGTGGCGGGCTCCGCCCTCGCCTTCGCGACCGTCCGCCGCCCCACCCCCGACTGCCGCCGGCCGGAGTGCCGCACCCACGGCAGCGTGGCCGTGCCGCCGCTGGAGGCGGAGGGGGGAGCGGGCGGGAAGCGGCTCTAGGGGGCGCGGGACACCCCCCGAGCCCACTCCCGGCTACCAGGGGGTGCGGGACACCCCCGGAGCCGGCCCCCGGCTACTGCTTGAGCGCGGTGTACGCCTCTTCGCTGCTGTCCTTGAGGAAGGTCCAGCACCGCTCGGCCTCGTCCGTCTCGCCGATCGTCCCGGCCGCCCGCGCCAGTGCGGCGAGGCAGCGCAGGAAGCCGCGGTTGCCGCGGTGGCTCCACGGGACCGGGCCGTGACCCTTCCAGCCGGCCCGCCGCAGCGCGTCCAGCCCGCGGTGGTAGCCGGTGCGCGCGTACGCGTACGACTCGACCACCCGGTCGGCCTGGTAGGCGTCGTCGGCGAGCATCGCCCACGCCAGGGAGAACGTCGGGTAGTCCGCCGCCACCCGCGCCGGCGGGGCGGACTCGTCGGCGAGCAGCGCGTAGGCCTTCTCGTTCTCGGGGAGGTGGGTCGGTTCCGGTCCGCCGAGGAGGTTCTGGTGCGTGGTCATGTGGGTCAGTCTGCCACCTCGCCGGCGGGCGCCGGGGCGGGCCGCGGGTGGAGCGCGCGGGCCGCCGCGGTGTGCTCGGCGGCGAGGCCCGGGCGGCCCAGGCGGCCGGCCAGGGCGGCCAGGACGAGGTGGACCGGCCCCCAGGCGGCGGTGCCCATGCCGGCCACGACGAACTGGTCGGCGTGCGGCGCCAGCAGGTCGTACAGGTGCCGGGGGTCGGGGGTGCCGAGGCGGGCGGCGACCAGGCCCCACACGGGCAGCAGGAAGTCGGCCGTCCAGTCGTCCGCGACGTCCGAGCCCCAGCGGGTGAGCAGCTCACGGGCCTCGTCGGTGCGGCCGGCCTCGGCGGTGGCCAGGACCGCCACCGGGCGCAGCGGGACCATGTCCGGTTCGGCGGCGGCCGCCACCAGGTCCGCGGCGACCTCCGCGCCCCGGCCCTGGGCGCGCCTGCTGGTGTAGGTGGTGACCAGGGTCCGCCACCGCGCGCCCCACGGCGTGGCGGCGAAGCGGGTGGAGGAGTAGGTGCCGGCCAGTTCCTCCGCCTCGGCCCACCGTCCGTCGAGGACGGCGCGGGCGGTCTGGGCGACCTTCACGATCGACTCCAGCTCCGGACGCGGCGCCTCCTTGAGCAGCAGGCGGCAGCGGTCCAGCTCCCGTTCCCACCCGGCGAGGTCGCCCGCGCGCAGCAGGCAGGCCATCGCGAAGGCGCGGGCGATCAGCTCGGTGGAGCGGGGCAGTGCGGGCAGTGCCGCCAGTTCCGCCGCGGCGCGCAGCCGTTCGGTGTTGCGGCCGGGGGCGAAGCTCGCCAGGAGGTAGTTGCCGAGGGTGCGGGCGAGCAGCTCCGGGTCGTCGAGGCCACGGGCCAGCCGGACCGCGTCGGCCGCGTGCCGCTCCCCCTCGGCTCGGCGCGGGCTGTAGTGCAGCTCGACGCCCAGGGCGCCGAGCAGGGCGGCCCGGTCGCGGTCGTCGAGCGGCCCGGCCAGCAGGTCCTCGATCGCCCGCACGACCGGCTGGGCGACCGTGCCGTACGGGCGCCAGTTCCACAGGGTGGGGGCGGCGAAGGCGGTGAGGACGCCGGTCAGGGCCCGCCGGTCGCCGCAGGCGTCCGCCAGGGCGAAGGCGGCGTCCAGGTCCCGGCCGGCGCCGGTGGCGTCGCCCGCGGAGCGGCGGGCCTGGCCGAGCTCGGTGAGCAGCCGGGCCCGCTCCGCGTCCGGCCCGCCCGGCGGCAGGACCGACAGCGCCAGCTCCCACAGGTCCACGGCCTCGGTGTACGCCTGCTGCGTGGTGGCGTGCCGGGCCGCGGCCGACGCGTGCGCCACCGCCCGGGGCGCGCCGCCGACCCGCGCGGCGGCGGCGAAGTGCCGGGCCAGGACGGCGGCCTCGGCGGGCGGCAGCAGCGGCTCCAGCGTCTCACCGACGCGCAGGTGCAGGCGGGCGCGGTCCGAGCGGCGCAGCCCGGCGTAGAGGGCCTCGCGCACCAGGGCGTGGCCGAAGCGGTAGTCGGGGCCGGCCGGCGGTTCGACGAGCAGACCGGTGGCGACGGCCGGTTCCAGCCCGTCCAGGACGTCCTCGACGGGGAGGCCGGTGACGGCGGCGAGCAGTTCCGCGTCCGTCTCGGCGCCGGCCACGGCGGCGGCGCGGAGCAGGCGGGCGGTCTCCTCCGGCAGGCGGGCCACCCGCCGCTCGATGACGTCCCTGACCCCGGCGGGCAGCGCGTCGTCCCCGCCCTCGCTCCGCCCCAGCCGCAGCACCTCGCCCAGGTAGAACGGGTTGCCGCCGGTGCGGGCCAGCAGCGCCCGCGACCGGTGCCCGGCCAGCCCGCGGGCGCGCAGGTACGCGGCGACGTCGGCCTCGGTGAACGGCGCGAGTTCCACGCGCGCGGTGTCCTCCAGACGGGCCAGCGCGCCGAGGGTGTCACGCAGGGGGCCCGGGTGGTCGCCGGGCTCGGGACGGCAGGTGGCGAGCACGAGCACCGGCCGTCGGGCGACGGCGCCGGTGACGTGGGACAACAGCCGCAGGGAGGAGGCGTCGGCCCACTGGAGGTCCTCGACGACGATCAGCAGCGGTTCGGCCCCGGCGGTCAGCGCGGACACGACGCGCTCGTAGCGCTCGTACAGCGCGGCGTCGGGATCCGCCGCGGACACCGGGTCGGTCAGCAGGTGCCCGGCGGCGTCACCGGCCGCCTCGCGCAGCACCTGGACCCACGGCCAGAAGGCGGGCGCGGTGCCGTCGACGCAGCCGCCGCGGGCCACGGTGAAGCCGCGCGCCCGCGCCCGCTCGGCGACCTCGGCGGCGTAGCGGGTCTTGCCGATGCCGGCCTCCCCGGCCACCAGCAGCACACCCCCGGTGCCGCGCCGCGCGGCGGACAGCGTCCGCTCGGCGAGCTCCAGCTCGCTGTCCCGGGCGACGAGCCCGTCGGCCCCCGCGGGCGGCCGGGGCGCGGGGGAGGGGGCGGGCGGCTCCGGCGGCGGGAGCCGCAGCTCCGGCGCCTGGTGGAGCACCGCCTGCTCCAGGTCCCGCAGTTCGGGCCCCGGCCGCAGCCCCAGCTCGCCGTCGAGGAGGGCGCGTACCCGCCGCAGGGCCGCCAGCGCGTCGGCCTGGCGGCCGGCGCGGTACAGGGCGAGCACCAGCAGGGCCCAGCCGCGCTCGCGGTAGGGCTGGCGTCCGGTCAGTTCCTCCAGGCCGGGCACGCAGGCGGCCGCCCCGCCCAGCGCGAGCCTCGCCTCGTAACGGTCCTCCTCCGCCGACGCCCGCACTTCGGCCAGCCGGGACACCACCGGCCGGGCGAAGCGTTCGTCGGTGAACTCGCCCAGCGGATCCCCGCGCCACAGCTCCAGCGCCCCGTCCAGCAGGCGTAACGCCTCGGCGTGGCCCCCGCGGGCCAGCGCCGCGCGCCCCTCCTCCGCGGCCGCCGTGAAGCGCTCCAGGTCGACCTGGCCCGGGGCCGCGGCGAGCAGGTAGCCGGGCTCGCGGGTGAGCAGCAGCCGGGGCGGGGTGCGCGGCGGACGGCCCGGTTCGAGCACCTTGCGCAGGTGGGCGACGTACGCCTGGAGGGTGCGGGTGGCCCGCGCGGGAGGCTCGCCGGACCACAGCTCGTCGATCAGCCGGTCCAGGGACACCACCCGGCCGGGTTCCAGCGCCAGCATCGCGGTCAGGGCCCGCTGCTTGCGGGTGCCCAGGTCCAGCGTCCCCCCGGCCTCGTCCTCCACCTCCACGGCCCCGAACAGCCGGAACGCGAGGTTCTCCGACACGACGCACCCCCTCCCGGCCGCTCCCCCGCGACCGCGGCCCATGACCTCAACCCGATCCCAGCTCGACCCCAGACGGACGGGCCGAAGCTAGCGGCATCGCACAGCGGGACGGACGAGAGGGACATCGGGATGACCATCGGAAACGATCTGCGGGCCGCCGTCAAGGGCCGGATCCTCACCCCCGGCGACGACGGCTTCGACGCCGCGCGCCGCCCCTGGAACCTCGCGGTGGACCAGCGGGTGGTGGCCGTGGTGGACGCGGCCGACGCCGACGACGTCGCCGCCGTGGTCCGCCGGGCCCGCCTCAGGGGTCTCGCGGTGCTGGCCCAGCCCAGCGGGCACGGCGCCTCCGGCGACACGGACGGCGCGATCCTGCTGCGCACGGGCGGCCTGGGCGGTGTGGAGATCCGCCCCGGCGAGCGGCTGGCCCGGGTGGGCGCGGGCGTGCGGTGGGGCGAGGTGCTGACGGTGACGAGTCCGCACGGGCTGACCGGTCTGGCGGGCAGCTCCCCGGTGGTCAGCGTCACCGGGTACACCCTGGGCGGCGGGCTGAGCTGGTTCAGTCGCGCCCACGGCTTCGCGGCCGACAGCGTCCGCGCGTTCGACGTGGTGGACGCCGAGGGCGCGCGGCGGCAGGTGACCGCCGCGTCGGACCCCGAACTGTTCTGGGCGCTGCGCGGCGGCAGCGGCGAGTTCGCCGTCGTCACCGCGGTCGAGTTCGACCTGTACCCGGCTCACGAGCTGTACGGCGGGCGGATGCTGTGGCCGGCCGCCGCCGCGCCCGCCGTGCTCGACGCGTACCGCGAGGTGACCGCCGGCGCGCCGGACGGGCTCTCCGTCTGGTACGACCTGCTGCGGTTCCCCGGCGCCCCCGCGATGGTCGCGGTCGACGCCACCTGGCTGGGCCCGGCCGGGGAGGGCGCGGCGCTGATGCGGGCGTTCGAGAAGATCGGCGGCCGGATCAGCGACTCCCGGGGCCCGCTCCCGGTCGCCGAGCTGGGCACCATCACGGCGGAACCGACCGACCCCGGCCCCGGCTCCTCCCGCGCCGAACTGCTCACCGAGCTCACCGACGACGTCGCCCGGTGCCTGCTCGCGGAGCCGATCGACCCGCTGCTGAGCGTGCAGCTGCGCCACCTCGGCGGAGCGCTGGCCCGGCCCCCGGCCGACGCCGGCGCCTGCGGGGGACTGACCGAGCCGTACCTGCTGTACACCTTCGGCATCGCGGGTACCCCCCGGCAGGCGGCGGACGTCCGGGAGCGGCAGCGCGAACTGGCCGCCGCCCTCACCCCGCACACCAGCGGCCGCAAGCCGTACACCTTCCTCGCCCCCGGCGAGCGGGCGGCCGGCGCCTTCACCTCCGAGGCGCTGGGCCGGCTGCGGGCCCTGAAGCACGAGCGCGACCCGCGCGGCACCTTCCGGACCAACTTCCCCGTCCTCGGCTGACCGCTGCGCCGCGCGGGGCGCAGCGCCGCGGACGGCCCGGGTCCCGGGCGGAGCGGCCGCCGCCCCGGCCCGCCCGCCGACGGGCGGGCCTTGCGGTTCCGGGTGACGATTACGGAGGATGCACCGTGGGGACCGGGGCCCCCGTGCCGGTAACGGCAGGGGCGGACCGCTACCCGGAGTACATGTACAGGAGACAGCGATGTCCCACGAGGCTCACGAGCCCGAGACCCCGCATCTCGACTTCCAGGGGACGACCCCCTACGAGGACTACGTCAGGGCCGACGTCCTCACCCACCTCCAGCACACCCTCTCCGACGATCCCGGAGAGATGGTCTTCCTGGTCACCACCCAGGTGATGGAGCTGTGGTTCACCGTCATCGTCCACGAGTGGGAGACCGCGGCGAAGGCGCTGCGCCAGGACGACGTACCGACCGCCGTCGACGCGCTGAAGCGGTCCGTGCGGGAGCTGGAGGCGCTGAACGCGTCCTGGACGCCGCTGAGCGGACTCACCCCGGCACAGTTCAACTCCTACCGCGGTGCCCTGGGCGAGGGATCCGGTTTCCAGTCGGCGATGTACCGGCGCATGGAGTTCCTGCTCGGCGACAAGTCCGCCTCCATGCTGGTCCCGCACCGGGGCGCGCCGCGGGTGCACGCCGAGCTGGAGAAGGCGCTGCACGAGCCGAGCCTGTACGACGAGGTGCTGCGCTTCCTCGCGCGGCGCGGGCACGCGATCCCCGAGGACGTGCTGCGGCGCGACGTGACACGCCGGTACGAGCCGTCGGCGGAGGTGGAGTCGGTCTGGACGGCCGTCTACTCGGGTGACGAGCGCGGCGAGGTGGCGCGTCTCGGTGAGGCGCTGACCGATGTCGCCGAGCTGGTGTGGCGCTGGCGCAACGACCACCTGGTCGCCACCCGCCGTGCGATGGGCGCGAAGACCGGCACGGGCGGCTCCGCCGGGGTGGCCTGGCTGGAGAAACGGGCGCAGAAGAGCGTGTTCCCCGAGCTGTGGACGGCGCGGTCCTATGTCTGAGCAGGCACTGAAGGCGGAGAAGCTCGACGGGGCCGACGAACTCGCTGCCAAGCGCGCCGAGTTCGTGCTGGACGACGGGGTGTACCTCGACGGGAACTCGCTGGGCGCGCTGCCCGTGGCCGTCCCCGGACGGGTCGAGGACGTGGTGCGCCGGCAGTGGGGCGAGCTGCGGATCCGGTCCTGGACGGAAGGCGGCTGGTGGACGGCGCCGGAGCGGATCGGCGACCGGATCGCCCCGCTGGTCGGCGCCGCGGCCGGGCAGGTCGTCGTCGGCGACTCGACCAGCGTCAACGTGTTCAAGGCACTGGTGGGCGCGGTGCGGCTGGCCCGGTCGGCCGGTGCCGGGCGGGACGAGATCGTGGTCGACGCGACCACCTTCCCCACGGACGGCTACATCGCCCACTCGGCGGCCCGGATGACCGGCTGCACGCTGCGCCCGGTCCCGCCGTCCGAGGTGCCGGGCGCGCTCGGGGACCGTACGGCCGCCGTGCTGCTCAACCACGTCGACTACCGCACCGGCCGGCTGCACGACCTGCCGTCGCTGACGGCGGCGGTCCACGCGGCGGGCGCGTTGGTGGTCTGGGACCTGTGCCACAGCGCGGGAGCGCTGCCGGTCGGGCTGGACGGGCACGGCGTGGACCTGGCGGTCGGCTGCACCTACAAGTACCTGAACGGCGGGCCCGGTTCACCGGCGTTCCTGTACGTGCGCGAGGCTCTGCAGGACCGCTTCGACTCGCCGCTGCCCGGCTGGAACTCCCACGCGGAGCCCTTCGGGATGCGCCCGGAGTACGAGCCGGCGGCGGGCGCGGTGCGCGGGCGGGTCGGTACCCCGGACATCCTCTCCATGCTCGCCCTGGAGGCGGCGCTGGAGGTCTGGGACGGCGTCTCCGTCGACGCGGTGCGCGCCAAGTCGCTCGCGCTGACGGACTTCTTCCTGGAGTGCGTCGAGGCGTACCTGCCCGAGGGCCGGGTGGAGTGCGTGACACCGCGCGCCCACGCGGAGCGGGGCAGCCAGGTCGCGTTGCGCTGCCCGGACGCCGGTGAGGTGATGGGGCGGCTGATCGCGCGCGGCGTGGTCGGCGACTTCCGCCGGCCGGACGTGCTGCGGTTCGGGTTCACCCCGCTGTACGTCGCCTTCGCGGACGTGGAGCGGGCGGCGCGGGTGCTGGCGGAGGAACTGGCGTAGGCCCGGTCCGGGGGCCGCTGCCGCGCAGGCCGGCCCCCGGGCGGGCTGACCGTGCGTGACATCCGCATGTCGGAGGGCGTGCGCGGGCTGATACCGTCCCGGCCAAACGGCCGCGTACCCGTCGGTCCGTCACCTACGTTGCACCGCTGAGAGGTTGAGCATGACGGAGGACGTCGCAGCCGCCCGGGCCGCCGCCGAGGAGGAGTCGGCTCTCTCCCGCCCGCCCGTGGATCCCGACGTCACGGCGGCCTACGGCGACCACCCGGACCAGCTGATCGACTTCCACCGTCCGCGCGGCCGGGGCGGGCCGGGGCCCGCGCCCGTGGTGGTCGTCCTGCACGGCGGCGCCTGGCGGGCGCCGTACGACCGGCGCCACATCAGCCCGTTCGCGGCGTTCCTGGCCGGGCGGGGCTTCGCCGTGGCGAGTGTCGAGTACCGGCGCGGGGACGCGGACGGCGGCGACCCGGTCGCCGGGCGGTGGCCCGACACGTTCGACGACGTGGCCGCCGCGATGGACGCGCTGCCCGGGCTGATACGGGAGCACCTGCCGCAGGCCGATCCCCGGCGGATCGTGCTCACCGGCCACTCGGCGGGCGGACACCTGGCGCTGTGGGCCGCCGCCCGGCACGTGCTGCCGCGTGACTGCGCATGGCGGACCGGTGGTCCGGCGTCCCTGCGCGGTGTCGTCGCGCTCGCGCCGATCGCGGACTTCGAGGTCGCGGACAAGCTGGGGGTGTGCGGAGGCGCCGTACGGCAACTCCTCGGCGGCGACGACCACTTCGCCGAACGGCGGCCGTACACGGACCCGGCGCTGCTGCTGCCCACCGGGATCGCCACCACCCTGGTGCAGGGGCGCACCGACGCGGACGTCCCGCAGGCGGTCGCCGAGTCGTTCGCGGACGCGGCGGCGAAGGCGGGGGAGGTGGTGGGGGTGACGTTGCTGGAGGACGTCGGGCACTTCCCGCTGATCGACCCGGGGGCGGACGCGTGCGCGGTGGTGGCGGAGGAGATCGCCCAGCTCGCCTGGTGAGCGGCCCTGCCGCGCGGGGCGGTGCCGTACCCCCGGTACCCGGGACCGTACGCGGGCGGCGTTCGTACGAGCCGGGACGGTCCGCCCCTGCGGACACCCCCGGGTGACCTGCGTAGTACCTGAGACGGACGCCCCGATACCCGTCTCAGCGGGGACGACCGCCACCACCCGGTCGGCCTACCGTGTGAGCGTGACCGAGACGACGCACCAGCAGCAGCCCTGGGACGCCCCGCGCGGCGACCGGGAGGGGGCCGGGACCCGCAGCCCGGAGTACCGGCTGGCCCGGCAGTCCCTCCGGGGACTGCGCCAGGACCTGTTCCGTGACCCCTTCGCCTACCGCCCGCTGCCGCCCCGCCGCACGGACGGCCCGTTCCTCCGCCGGCTGCCCGGCCGGTTCCGGGAGGCCACGGCACACCTTCCGCACGCGGTGGTCGGGACGATCGCGCTGCTCGCCCTGGCGGCCGGAACGCTGTCGAGCGGCCTGCCCGGCGGAGACGTGGCCGCTCTCCTGGTCGGTGTGCTGTGCGCGCTCCCGGTGCTCTGCACGCTGGTCCGGCCGGTCGGCGCGTTCTGGCTGTCGCTCGCGGTCACACCGGTCGTCGCGGTGATCACGGGCGGCTCGGGGGACTGGCCGTGGATGCCGGGCGCCTTCGTCTGCCACCTGGGCGTCCTGGTCGTCGTGGCCCTGCGCACCCGGCCCCGCACCGCCGCCGGGATGTGGCTGCTGACCGCCGCCTACGCCTTCGTCTCGGACGTCTTCCTCGGCGGCTCGTACTACTACACCAACAGCGGGCCCATGATGGTGCTGTCCGCCCTCGCCCTGCTCGTGGTCTCCCTCTGGCACGTCCGGCACATCGCCCAGCAGGAGGTGACCGCCCAGCAGACGGTCACCGCGCACGAACGCTCCCGGCGCACCCGGCTGGAGGAGCGCACCACCATCGCCCGTGAGCTGCACGACGTGGTCGCCCACCACATGTCGGTGGTCGCCATCCAGGCCGAGGCCGCGCCGTACCGGGTGGAGAACCCGCCGCCGGAGCTGGAGCGGGCCTTCGCCACCATCCGGGAGAACGCCGTCGCCGCCCTCACCGAACTGCGCCGCATCCTCGGCGTGGTGCGCGCCGAGGACTACGAGGCCCCGGACGCCCCGCAGCCCACCCTCGCCGACCTGGACGCCCTCCTCGTCAACGTGCGGGGTGCCGGCCTGGAGGTGGAGAAGGTGGTGACCGGCGCGGTACGGGAGCTGCCGCAGGGGGTGGAACTGTCGGCGTACCGGATCGTGCAGGAGGCGCTGAGCAACAGCCTGCGCCACGCGCCCGGCGCGAGCGCCCGCGTCGAGATCGGGTACGTCCTCGGCGGGCTCGGCGTCCGCGTCGTCAACGGCCCGGCGCCCGAGCCGAACCTGGTGAAGCCCTCGCCGGGGGCGGGTCACGGCATCACCGGCATGCGCGAGCGGGTCGCCATGCTGAACGGCGAGATGACGGCCGGGCCGTCCGCCGACGGCGGCTACGAGGTCGCCGTGTTCCTGCCGGTCGCCACGGTGATCGAAGGTGACGCATGACCATCCGCGTGCTGATCGCCGACGACCAGATGATGGTGCGCGAGGGGTTCTCGGTGCTGCTCAACGCGATGCCGGACATCGAGGTCGTCGGCGAGGCGGTCAACGGCCGGGAGGCCGTCGAGCGGGTCCGTGAACTGGCCCCCGACGTCGTCCTGATGGACATCCGCATGCCCGAACTGAACGGCATCGAGGCGACCCGGGAGATCGTCGCCGCCGACGGCGCGGCGAAGGTGCTCGTGCTGACCACCTTCGACCTCGACGAGTACGTGTACCAGGCGCTGCGCGCGGGCGCCTCCGGCTTCCTCCTCAAGGACGCCTCCGCCCGTCAGCTCGCCGACGGGGTGCGCGTCGTCGCGTCCGGCGAGGCGCTGCTCGCCCCCACCGTGACCAGGCGGCTGATCACCGAGTTCTCCAAGCTGTCCGAGGCGCCGCGACTGATGCCGTCGGCGCAGGCCGCGTACGGCGACCTGACCGAGCGGGAGACGGAGGTGCTGGTGCTGATCGCGCAGGGCCTGTCCAACGCGGAGATCGCCGAGCGGCTGGTGGTCGCCGAGTCGACGATCAAGACGCACGTGAGCCGCATCCTGGTGAAGCTGGGCCTCAGGGACCGCACCCAGGCGGCGGTGTTCGCCTACGAGGCGCGGCTGGTCACCCCGGGCTGACCCTGGTCAGCGGGGGTGCCGCCGGGCTACCGTCCGGTCATGGCAGCCCTTGACGACCTCGCCTTCGACCCGTGGGACCCGGCGTTCGTCGCCGACCCCTACCCCGCCTACGCCGAGCTGCGCGGGCAGGGCCGGGTGCGGTACTTCGAGCCGACGAACCAGTGGCTGGTCGCGCACCACGCGGACGTCTCGGCCCTGCTGCGCGACCGCCGTCTGGGACGGACGTACCAGCACCGCTTCACCCACGAGGAGTTCGGCCGGACGGCCCCGCCGCCCGAGCAGGAACCGTTCCACACCCTCAACGACCACGGCATGCTCGACCTGGAGCCGCCGGACCACACCCGGATCCGGCGCCTGGTGTCCAAGGCGTTCACCCCGCGCACGGTGGAGCGGCTGAAGCCGTACGTCACCGGCCTCGCGGGGGAGCTGGTCTCCCGGCTGGTCGACGCGGGCGGCGGCGACCTGCTCACCGACGTCGCCGAACCCCTCCCGGTCGCGGTGATCGCCGAGATGCTGGGCATCCCGGAGTCCGACCGGGCCCCGCTGCGCCCCTGGTCGGCGGAGATCTGCGGAATGTACGAGCTGAACCCGTCGGCGGAGACGGCCCGCAAGGCCGTCCGGGCGTCCGTCGAGTTCTCGGACTACCTGCGCGAGCTGATCGCCGAGCGCCGGAAGAACCCCGGCGACGACCTGATCTCGGGGCTGATCGCCGCCCACGACGAGGACGACGACCGGCTCACCGAGCAGGAGATGATCTCCACCTGCGTGCTGCTGCTCAACGCGGGCCACGAGGCGACGGTGAACTCCACGGTCAACGGCTGGTGGGCGCTGTTCCGCCACCCCGACCAGCTGGCCGCCCTGCGCGCGGACCACTCCCTGGTCCCCTCCGCCGTGGAGGAGCTGATGCGCTACGACACCCCGCTGCAGCTCTTCGAGCGCTGGGTCCTGGACGAGATCGAGATCGACGGCCAGGTCATTCCGCGGGGCGCGGAGATCGCCATGCTCTTCGGCTCCGCCAACCACGACCCGGCGGTCTTCGCCGACCCCTCCCGCCTCGACCTGACCCGCGCCGACAACCCCCACATCTCCTTCAGCGCCGGCATCCACTACTGCATCGGCGCACCCCTGGCCCGCATCGAACTCGCCGCCTCCATGACGGCCCTGCTGGACAGGGCCCCGACGCTGCGGCTCGCGGCGGAGCCGACGAGGAAGCCGAACTTCGTGATCAGAGGACTGGAAGGACTGGCGGTCGAGGTCTGAGCCGGCGTCCGGGCGGCCCCGTGCGGGGCCGCCCGGCGCGGTCACTTCATGTCGAGGTCCCGCCGGCGGAAGCCCGCCAGGCCCAGCCACATCAGCCCGGCGGCGACCAGGGTCAGCCAGAGCAGCGGAGTCCAGTCCATGTCCGCGGCGGGCAGCCGGGGGACGTGACCGAACGGGGAGAGGTCGTCCATCCAGTCCGGGAACTGGAGGATCTGGCCGAGGTAGCCGACCACGAAGGCGTACACCGGCACGATCCAGGCCGCCTGGACCGCTCGCGGGAACCAGCCGAAGAGCACCGCGGCCACCCCGGCCGTGACCCACAGGGCGGGCGCGTACGCGAGGGCCGCGCCCACCAGGTCCGGCAGCAGCCCGGCGTCACCGGTCGAGGCCGCGCCGGCGATGCCGAAGCCGAGCCCGGCCAGCAGCAGGACGACCGTGCCGCCGCCCGTCGCCACGGCCAGGTGGCCGCCGGCCCAGCGGGAGCGCGAGAGGCCGGTGGCCAGGAGCGGTTCGGCGCGGCCCGCCGTCTCCTCCGACCGGGGCCGCAGGGCCGCCATGACGACGTACACCGCCGCCACGACCGTCAGGACGGCCATGACCATCGAGGCGAAGGACTCGGCGACGCCCGCCCCGCCGATGCGCTCCAGGGCCTCCTCGATCTCCTCGATGCCCGCCAGCATGTCCTCGGCCTCCCCGAGGATCGACCCGTACATGGCGCCCATCAGGAACAGGCCGGTGCCGAAGCCGGTCAGCATGCCGCGGTGCAGGCGCAGGGCGAAGCCGACCGGGGTGGCGAGCACGGCGGAGGCCGTGGCGGCTCCCGCCTTCTCCGGGCGCAGCCCCGCGCCCACGTCGCGCCGGGTGGACAGCACGAACCCCGCCGCCGCGCACGCCACCGCGGACACCAGGCACAGCAGCAGCGGCCACCAGCGGTTGTCGACGTACGGGTAGCTGCGCTGCACCCAGCCGATCGGGGACAGCCAGGACAGGGCGCCGTTCTCCCCGCTGTCGCCGGCGGCGCGCAGCACGTAGGCGGCGCCGATGACCGCCAGCGCCATGCCGGACGCCCCGCGCGTGTGGGCGGTGAACTGGACGGTGACCGCGGCGACGGCCGCGAAGACGAGGCCGGCGGCGGCGTGGGCGCAGCCGTAGACCAGCGAGCCCTGCGCGTCGATGCCCTCCATGCCGAGCCCGGTCAGGCCGGCGGCCAGGAGCAGGGCGAGGACGACGTCGGCCAGGACGGCGACGGACAGGGCGGCGGCGAGGTGGGCGTGGCGGCCGACGACGGTGGAGCGCACCAGCTCGGCGCGGCCCGTCTCCTCCTCCGCGCGGGTGTGCCGGGTGACGGTCAGCACGCTCATGAGGCCGACGAGGACGGCGGTGAAGCCGATCATCTGGTGGCTCAGGAGGGAGCCGAAGCCGTCGTCGACGAGGTAGTGGCTAGGGCCGGACAGGGCCAGGCCGGCCGGGCTGTCCACACCGGCGACGGCGTTCGCCCGGTCCTGCGGGTCGCCGTAGAGGGTCCGGAAGCTGTTCGCCGTGGTGAGCGTGGCGAGGACCAGCGCCCCGATCCACACCGGGAGCCGGACCCGGTCGCGGCGCAGGGCGAAGCGGATCAGTGTCCGTGTCCCGGCCAGTGTGTTGCCGCCCGTGGCCGGTGCGGCGGGTGCCCGGGTGCCGGGGGCGGTGGTCGCGGAGGTCATCGCGGCTCCCCGTCCGTGTCCCGTCCGGTGCCGTGCCCGTTGGCGGCGAGTTCGTCGCCGTAGTGGCGCAGCATCAGCTCCTCCAGGGTCGGCGGGTGGCTGATCAGGCTGCGGATGCCGAACTCGGTGAGCTTGCGGACCGCGCCGTCGACCCGGCCGCCGTCGACGTCGAAGCGGATCCGGCCGGTGGCCTCGTCGACGGTCCGCAGGCCGTGGACACCGGGCAGGGCGGCGAGGCCGGTCGCGGGCCGTTCGGTCTCCACCTCGATGGTGGTGCGGGTCAGGTGGCGCAGTTCGCCGAGGCTGCCGGACTGGACGGTGCGGCCCAGCCGGATGATGCTCACCCGGTCGGCGAGCTTCTCCACCTGGGCCAGGATGTGACTGGAGAGCAGGACCGTCCGGCCGGCTGCCTTGGCCTCGCCGATGACGTCCTGGAAGACGACCTCCATGAGCGGGTCGAGTCCCGCGGTCGGCTCGTCCAGGACGAGCAGTTCGGCGTCGGAGGCGAGCGCGGCGACGATGGCGACCTTCTGCCGGTTGCCCTTGGAGTAGGCGCGGCCCTTCTTGGTCGGATCGAGGTCGAAGCGCTCGACGAGCTCGGCGCGGCGCCTGCGGTCCAGGCCGCCGCGCAGCCGGGCCAGCAGGTCGATGGCCTCGCCGCCGGTCAGGCCCGGCCACAGCTCGACGTCGCCGGGGACGTAGGCGAGGCGGCGGTGCAGCTCCACGGCGTCCGCCCACGGGTCGCGGCCGAGCACCCGGACGGCACCCGAGTCGGCGCGCAACAGGCCGAGCAGGACGCGGATGGTGGTGGACTTGCCGGATCCGTTCGGGCCCAGGAAGCCGTGGACCTCGCCCGGCTCGACGTCCAGGTCGAGACCGTCGAGCGCGCGCGTGCGGCCGAACGACTTGTGGAGTCCGGACACCGTGATGGCCTTCGTCATGCCTCGGAACGTACGCGGCATTCACAACTTTGTGAAGTTAAGGAAGCGTATGAACGCTGACTAGACTGATCCGGGATGCCTGAGCAGGGGAGAGGGTCGGATCATGGCGGAACCCAGCGGGTCGGCCCGGGACCCGGAGGCGGTCTCGCGGTTCGTGGAGCACTTCGCGGCGCAACTGGTGGAAGCCGGGCTGCCGCGGATGCCCGCCCGCGTCTTCGGTGCCCTGCTCGCCTCCGACACGGGCGTGCTGACCTCGGCCCAACTGGGCGAACAGCTCAAGATCTCACCGGCCGCGGTGTCCGGAGCGGTGCGCTACCTGGCCCGGCAGCGCATGGTCTCCCGTGAGCGCGAGCCCGGCTCCCGCCGGGAGCGGTACCGGGTCCACGGCGACCAGTGGTACGAGGCCCTCACCAACCGCGAGACCGTCATCAGACGCTGGGAGGAGGCCCTCCGGGAGGGCGTCGGCAGCCTGGGCCCGGACACCCCCGCGGGCCGCCGGCTGGCCGAGACGCTGGCCTTCTTCGAGTTCGTGGAGAAGGAGGTCGAGGCGATGATGGACCGCTGGCGGGCGCACCGGGAGGAGCGGTTCGGGCGGGGATGAGGAGAAACGGAAAGCGACTCCGGCATGTGACTGATCGGATACTCTGAGTGGTGGCTGGTCCGCATCACGGGGAGGGCGCATCATGACAGTCATGGCTGAGCGACCGACGACAACCGGCACCGAGCCCGACAGCTTCGAGGGCCTGCTGAGGACCCTCGACGAGCTGGACGTACCCGACGGCTACGCGGCCGAGATCATCAGGGGGAACATCGTCGTGTCGCCGTGGTCGAAGGGGTACTACCTCGACGTCATGGAGCTGGTGTGCGAGCAGCTTCGACAGCACGTCCCCGAGGGGCACCGCGTCAGTTACGGGCCCTTCCTGTACGTGTTCCCGGGGGTGGAGCGGGCGTACGGGCCGGACATCCACGTCGCGCACCGGAGCGCCAGCCGGAGCACCGGCAACGAGCTGGACGGCGAAGCCCTGTCACTCGTCGCCGGACTGACCTCGGCCTCCACCCGTGACGACGACCTGACGGACAAGGTCGTGACCTACGGGAAGGCGGGCGTCCCCGTCTACCTGCTCCTCGACATGCAGGAGGAGCAGGCCACGGTCTTCTCCATGCCGTCCGCCAAGGGGTACGAGGCCCGCTGCACCAAGCCCTTCGGGGAGAAGCTGCCGATCCCCGAACCGTTCGGCTGCGTCCTGGACACCACCGGGTTCACCGCTCCCTGAGACGGCACCCCCGCTACCTCCTCGGCACCGTCAGTCCCCAGGCGCCCTCCCGCACCACCCACGTCCGGGTCCGCACCGGACCCGACACCACCGCGTCCGCCCGGTAGCGGAAGTGCGCGCCCGACACGGTCACCGTGCCGCCCTCGGCCGACAGCGGGGACGCCTCCGCGCCCACCGACGCCGGACGCACCTCCACCCGGGCCCTCCCCGAGGTGCCGGGCACGACCGTGACGCCCTCCACCGGCTGCCCCAGGTCGACGAGCGTCTCCCCGTCGACCTCCACCCGCAGCCGCGTCGGCCCCGCCTCGAGCGCCGAGACGGTGCCCGCCGGCCGCGTCGCCGGCACCAGCGTCCGTACCAGCGACCGGCAGGTGCGCAGCCACGGGCCGCCCACCCCGGCCCCCGGCGCCCGCACCGATGCCACACCCCCCACCGGGGGGATCCGCAGCGTGCCGAGCACCACCCCGTCGCTGTCGTCCACCAGCAGGTCCATCCGCCGCTCCGCCCCCTCCAGCACGGCCCGCGCCGCCGCCACCGCCCCCGTGGGCACCCCCAGCGACCGGGCGAGGGCGACCGCGCCTCCCACCGGCACCAGGGACAGCGCGCACGCGGCCAGCTCCCGCTGCCGGTGCAGCAGCTCCACCGCCCGCACCAGCGCCCGGTCGTCACCGACCACCACCGGACGCCGCGACCCGCGCCGGGCCAGCGCCCGCGCGAACTCCTCCGGACCGTCCGGCAGGCACACCTTCGTGCCCGCCGCACCCGCGCCGATCACGTCCTTGGCGATCCGGACGGACTCGCCGTCCGCCCGCCGGGCGACCGGATCGACGACTACCAGGAGCTGATCGGACGTCGCGGAAAAGGTCCTGGAAGTCGCCACCTCGGCCATGCCTCGCTTCCTCGGGTAGCATCTTTGTGCAAGAGCCCCTTGCGCTGTTGCGCCTGGGGCTTCGTCTATTCCGGGGCATCCGGTCCGACGGTCGGCGGCCAACGGTGGTCGCGCGGTGCACACGGCGGTGATCCTCCGTACGCGCCCTTGACCTTGGACATGCCCCGCCCGGAAGGGGTGTACGCGCGTGCCCGCACTTGTGCTGCTCGGTGCTCAGTGGGGTGACGAAGGCAAGGGAAAGGCGACGGACCTGCTCGGTGGCTCCGTCGACTATGTGGTGCGCTACCAAGGCGGCAACAACGCCGGCCACACGGTAGTCGTGGGCGATCAGAAGTACGCCCTCCACCTGCTCCCTTCCGGAATCCTGTCTCCCGGCTGCACGCCGGTCATCGGCAACGGCGTCGTCGTCGACCCGTCGGTCCTGCTCTCCGAGCTGAGCGGTCTGAACGAGCGAGGCGTCGACACGTCGAAGCTCCTGATCAGCGGAAACGCTCACATCATCACGCCGTACAACGTGACGGTGGACAAGGTGACCGAGCGCTTCCTCGGCAAGCGCAAGATCGGGACCACCGGCCGGGGCATCGGCCCGACCTACGCCGACAAGATCAACCGCGTCGGCATCCGCGTCCAGGACCTCTACGACGAGTCGATCCTCACCCAGAAGGTCGAGGCGGCCCTCGACGCCAAGAACCAGATGCTCACCAAGCTCTACAACCGGCGCGCGATCGCCGTGGAGCAGGTGGTCGGGGAACTGCTCGGCTACGCCGACAAGCTCGCCCCGTACGTCGCCGACACGGTGCTGGTGCTGAACGAGGCGCTGGAGCAGGACAAGGTGGTCCTCTTCGAGGGCGGCCAGGGCACGCTCCTCGACATCGACCACGGCACGTACCCCTTCGTCACCTCGTCCAACCCGACCGCGGGCGGCGCCTGCACGGGCGCGGGCGTCGGCCCGACGAAGATCAGCCGGGTCATCGGCATCCTGAAGGCGTACACCACCCGCGTCGGCGCGGGACCGTTCCCGACCGAGCTGTTCGACGAGGACGGCGAGGCGCTGCGCCGCATCGGCGGCGAGCGCGGTGTCACCACCGGCCGTGACCGCCGCTGCGGCTGGTTCGACGCGGTGATCGCCCGCTACGCCACCCGCGTCAACGGCCTCACCGACTTCTTCCTCACCAAGCTCGACGTCCTCACCGGCTGGGAGCAGATCCCGGTCTGCGTCGCCTACGAGATCGACGGCAAGCGCGTCGAGGAGCTGCCCTACTCGCAGTCCGACTTCCACCACGCGAAGCCGGTCTACGAGATGCTCCCCGGCTGGAGCGAGGACATCAGCAAGGCGAAGTCGTTCTCCGACCTCCCGAAGAACGCCCAGGCGTACGTCAAGGCCCTGGAGGAGATGTCCGGCGCCCCGATCTCCGCGATCGGCGTGGGCCCGGGCCGCGACGAGACGATCGAGATCAACTCGTTCCTGTAGAACGGCCCGTCCACGGCGAAGCCACCGGTGCCCCCCGGCAGGGGACGGCGCCGGTGGCTTCGCCGTCACGGCCCCGGCCGGCCCCGTCATGAACGCGGAGGACCCGCGGAAGGGGCTCTCCCCGGGGGCGAGCCCGGGCGGAGTCAGCTGAACACGATCATCGAGCCCTGCGCCAGGCTCCGGGTCGCCGCCGCGTGCAGGCCCAGCCAGACGTGACGCTCGCGGGCGAAGGGGCTGGGGTCGTACGGGGCGGGGACGGCCGGCTCCTCCAGCTCCGTCGGACCGCGCGGCGGCTCGGGAGCCGCCGGGGGGTTCGCCGGGTCGATGCCGATCGACGGGGCGACCAGCTCCAGTTCGCGCAGCAGCGCGTGGGAGGAACCCAACGGGCCTCCACCCGCGAGGAGTTCGTCGCTGGAGAGGGGGCCGGGGAAGTCGACGGGGACGTACGCGCCCGCGTGGTCGTAGTGCCACACCAGGTGCGACTGCTGGGCCGTCGCCTCGAACATCTCCAGCAACTGCTCGTAGTCGCCGCCGAGTTCGTCCACCGGCGTGACCGGGAAACCGCACACCTGGAGCAGGTACACGCGCCGCAGGAAGTGCAGCGCGTCGTAGTCGAACCCCGCGACCGGGGCCACCTCGCCGGTCAGTCCCGGCATGTACTGGTACACCGGCACCGGGGGGAGTCCCGCCTCGGCCAGCACCGCGTTGTACTGTGCGAGTTCCTCGGCGAAGGGGTTGTCGGGCGTGTGGCACAACACGTCGACGAGCGGTACCAGCCACAGGTCACAGGCCAAAAGAGGGCTCCTCGCAGCGCGCGGTCGTCGGGGTGGACGAGGTGGTCGCCCCGGTCAGGGAAGGGTAACCGGGCCCGGGACGGCGGGCGCCTCCCGTGCGGGGAACCCGTGGTGCGGGTCCCTTACCCATCCCCGCCGGGCGTCAGCCCCTCGACGAGGGACAGCGAGTGCGCGTCGTACGCCTCGACGATCGCACGGGCGGCCTCGGTGTCACGGCGCGCCAGCGCGTCGACCAGTTCGGTGTGCCGGGACCACAGCCGCCCCCGGACATCGGGCAGCCGCCGCAGCCGCTGCACCGCGTACACCCAGCCCTGGGCGCGCAGCCGGTGCAGGAAGTCGGTGAGGTGCGGGTTGCCGAACACGGCGGTCAGCTCGCGCCAGAAGCGCAGGTCGTAGCCGATGAGGACGGTGACCTCACCGGCGAGGGCCGCGCGCTGGGCCTCCTCGCCGCGCCTGCGCACCCCGGCGAGGGCGACGGCGACCCGGGGCTCGTCCGGCAGGAGAGAGGCCGGGTGACCGGCGGACAGTGCCCGGAACATCCCGTCGATGACGAGACGGCGGGCCTCCACCATGCCGCGGAAGTCGTCGGCGGAGTACGCGCGCACCTGGAAACCGCGGTGCTGGTCGGCGTCGAGCAGCCCCTGCGCCGTCAGGTCGACCAGCGCCTCGCGGACGGGCGTCGCGGACACCCCGTACTGCTCGGCGATCTCCTTCACGGTGAACGCCTGCCCCGGCTGGAGCCGCCCGGCCAGCACCTCGTCACGGAGCGCGTCGGCGATCTGCTGCCGCAGGGTGCTGCGGGTCACTGCGCCGGTGCCGGTGATGCCGGGCATGGTCGGGGCGTCTCCCTCGTCGCGTTCGAGTGGCGTGCGCGCCGCAGGGGGCACGGGCACGCCACCTTACGCCTTCGGGTGGGCGCGGATGTTCGAACGGGCGCGGGACGGAGACCGTCCCGCGCCCGCCCCGTACCGGGTCGTCCCGGCCCGTCCCGCCGGTTACGCCACGTAGCCGTCCGCGACGGTCAGGGCCGCGTCCAGCGCCGCCAGCCCTTCCTTCAGCTCGGCCTCGCTCGCGTTGCACGGCGGCACCACGTGCGTGCGGTTCATGTTCACGAAGGGCCAGATGCCGGCCTCCTTCGCGGCGGCGGCGAAGGCCGCCATCGGGGCGTTCGCCTCACCGGACGCGTTGTACGGGACCAGCGGCTCCCGGGTCTCCCGGTCGCGCACCAGCTCCAGCGCCCAGAACATGCCCACGCCGCGCACCTCGCCCACACAGGGGTGCCGCTCGGCCAGTGCGCGCAGCCCGGGTTCCACGACGGACGCGCCGAGGGCCGCCGCGCCCGCGACGACCCCCTCCTCCTCCATCACGTTGATCGTCGCGACGGCGGCGGCACAGGCCAGCGGGTGTCCCGAGTAGGTCAGACCGCCCGGGTACGGCCGCTTGGCGAACGTCTCGGCCACCGCCCCCGAGACGGCGACACCGCCGAGCGGCACATAGCCGGAGTTCACGCCCTTGGCGAAGGTCATCAGGTCCGGGACGACGTCGTACAGGTCGGCCGCGAACCACGTGCCGGTCCGTCCGAAGCCGGCCATGACCTCGTCGAGGACGAGGACGATGCCGTACGTGTCGCACAGTGCGCGGACGCCGGCGAGGTAACCGGCGGGCGGCGGCATGATCCCGGCCGTTCCCGGGATCGTCTCCAGGATGATCGCGGCGATGGTCGACGGCCCCTCGAAGGCGATCGTCGTCTCCAGGTGCTCCAGGGCCCGCGCGCACTCCTGCTCCTCGGTCTCGGCGTGGAAGCGCGAGCGGTACAGGAACGGAGCCCAGAAGCGCACGACCCCGGCGGTGCCGCTGTCGGAGGCCCAGCGGCGCGGGTCACCGGTGACGTTCACGGCCTGCTGGGTGCCGCCGTGGTACGAGCGGTAGGCGGAGAGCACCTTGGGACGCCCGGTGTGCAGCCGCGCCATGCGCAGCGCGTGCTCGACGGCGTCGGCGCCGCCGTTGGTGAAGAAGACCTTGTCCAGGTCGCCGGGGGTCCGCTCGGCGATCAGCCGGGCCGCCTCCGAGCGGGCCTCCACGGCGAACGCGGGCGCGAACGTCGTCATCCGGGCCGCCTGCTCCTGGATCGCGGCGACGACCTTGGGGTGCTGGTAGCCGATGTTCGTGAAGACGAGCCCGCTGGCGAAGTCGAGGTAGCGCCGGCCGTCGTAGTCCCAGAAGTACGACCCCTGCGCCCCGGCGACGGCGAGCGGGTCGATGAGCTCCTGTGCGGACCAGGAGTGGAACACGTGCGCACGGTCGGCGGCCTTGACGGCGGTCCCGACCTCGGGGTTCGGCTGAGGAGTCATGCCGCAGAGGGTAAGGGGGGCGGGCGTCGCCGCGACATCGGCGGCCTGTCTGCGGTCGGGGCCTTTCCGCGACAGGTTGTCGACCGGTCACCAGCATGGGCGGGCTGCGCGTGCTGCCCGACCTCGCGCTCGACGCGCTGCGCCCCGCGGACAGCTCCCTGCTGATCCTCCCCGGCGCCGCCCGCTGGGACGACGGAGACGACCTCGCCCCCTTCGCCCACGCGGCCCGCGCCTTCCTCGACGCCGGTGTGCCCGTCGCCGCGATCTGCGGGGCCACCGCCGGGCTCGCCCGGGAAGGGCTGCTCGACGACCGCGCGCACACCAGCGGCGCCGCCCCCTACCTCGCCCTGACCGGATACGCCGGCGCCGGGCGGTACGTCGAGGCGGACGCGGTCACCGACGGCGGTCTCGTCACCGCCGGACCGACCGAGCCCGTCGCCTTCGCCCGCGAGGTCTTCCGGCTGCTCGGCGCCTACGACGACACCGTGACCGACGCCTGGTACCGGCTGTTCCACGACTCCGACCCGGACGCCTACGCCGCGTACGAGGAGGCGCTGAGCCGGTGAGCCGCCGACAGCAGGACCTGCTCAGCCGGGGCGCGCTCGGCACCTTCCGGCTGAACGGCCGGTTCCTCGCGGTCGCGGAGGAACTGGCCCGGCCCGCCGGCATCAGCGCCGCCCGCCGGCAGGTGCTCGGTGCCGTCCTCGGCGAGCCGCTGCCGGTCTCCGGGATCGCCAGGACCATGGGCATCACCCGGCAGAGCGTGCAGCGCGTCGCCGATCTGCTGGTCGACGGCGGACTGGCCGAGTACCGGCCCAATCCCGCCCACCGGCGCGCCAAGCTCCTCGCCCCGACCGAGGAGGGCCTCGCCGCGGTCCGCCGCATCGACCCCGGCCACGCGGCCTTCGCCGAGCGCCTGGCGCGCGAGTACGCCGAGGAGTACGGCGAGGACGGGCTCGACCGGGCGGTACAGGCGCTGGAGCGGCTGTCCGAGGTGCTCGACAGGATCGGTCCGCCTGTTACGGAACCGTAGACGGCACCCCGCTCACCGGGCACCCGCCCCGCACTATCCTCGATCCGTTGCTCACTGCACGGGGGAAGGCGGCGCGGCGATGGACAAGCTCGGGGCCGGGGATCCGCGGGACATCGGGGCGTACCGGCTGCTGGCGCGGCTCGGCGGCGGCGGGATGGGACAGGTCTACCTCGCCCGCTCCGACCGGGGACGCACCGTCGCCGTGAAGCTGGTCCGCGAGGAACTGGCCCGCGAGGAGGAGTTCCGGGCGCGCTTCCGCCAGGAGGTGCGGGCCGCACGCCAGGTCGGCGGCGACTGGACCGCGCCGGTGCTGGACGCGGACACCGAGGCACCCGTGCCCTGGGTCGCCACCGGGTACGTAGCCGGACCGAGCCTCCAGCAGGTGGTCGGCCACGACCACGGGGCGCTGCCCGAGCGGTCGGTACGGATCCTCGCCGCCGGTCTCGCACACGCGCTGAAGGACATCCACGCCGCCGGGATCGTCCACCGCGACCTCAAACCGTCCAACGTGCTCGTCACCATCGACGGTCCGCGGGTCATCGACTTCGGGATCGCGCGGGCGCTGGAGACGGTCACCGACGGCGGTCTGACCCGCACCGGCGCGCTCGTCGGCTCGCCCGGGTTCATGGCGCCCGAGCAGGTGCGCGGCGACCGCATCACGCCCGCCTGCGACGTGTTCTGCCTCGGCTCGGTCCTCGCCTACGCCGCGACCGGCGCGCTGCCCTTCGGCACCGCCAACAGCGGGGTGCACGCCCTGATGTTCCGCATCGCCCAGGAGGAACCCGACCTGCAGCGGATGCCCGAGGGCCTCACCGGGCTCGTACGCGACTGCCTGCACAAGGACCCGGCCGCGCGGCCCACCCTCGACCAGGTGCTGGAACGCACCGGCGCGGAGGACACCGTCGTCGGCGGCCGCTCCCGCGACCCCTGGCTGCCGGGCGCCCTGGTCGCCCAGCTCGGCCGGCACGCGGTACGGCTGCTGGACACGGAGGACCCCGAAGCGCCCCGCCGGCCCACACCGCCGGCCGCGGACCCGGTCCCGCCGGCGGAACCCGCCGGTGACGCCGGTGCCGGTGACGCCCCCGAACACGCCCGCGCCCCCGAACACGCCCGCGCCGCCGACGACTCCGCGGCACCCCCACCCTCCGGCACCCCGGTCCCGCCCCCGCCGGGACAGCCGGGCGCGAACCACCTCCCCACCCTGGTCGCCGGCCAGAACGGGCAGAACGGCCCCACCCCGCCGCCCGGCCCCGCCCCGCCCGGCGCCTACGGCCAGGCCCACCCGCACCCGCAGCCCCACGCGTACGGCCACCCGTACAACGGCTACGGCGCCGGCCCCACCCCGCCGTACGGCCCGCCCCCGGCCGGGATGATCCCGGCCTACCCGCCGGCGCCCGAGCCGCGCAGGGACAACCGCTCCACCGCGTTGCTCGTGGTGATCGCGCTGGTCGTCGCGCTCGCCGCGGGCGGCACCGTGTACGCGCTGATGAGCGGCGGCACGGGCGAGGACCGCGCCGGCGGCGACCCGTCGGCCCCCGCCACGCCCGGCAGCGCGCCGGGGACCACCGGAGCGGACGCGCCGGACGACCGGCGGACGGACGACACCGGGCGGCCCACCACCTCCGCGCCGGCGGACGGCACGGTCCCGGCGGACCTCCTCGGCACCTGGTCCGCCACCATCGACAACGCCGGCGGGCGGCACGACCGCCGGCTCACCGTCCAGCAGGGCGGGATCGGCGACACGGTGATGTCCCTGGTCGCCGACGGGCCCACCGGGAACGGCACCTACCACTGCGTCTTCGAGGCCCGGCTCACCGGCAGCTCCGGCGGACGGCTGGACCTCGGCCCGTCCACCGTCACCGCAGGCCCGAGCGGCTCCTGCACCCCGGGCGCCGCCAGCCGCATCACCCTGCTCCCCGACGGCTCCCTGCAGCGCGTGAACACCGGCAGCGGCGAACAGCTCACCTACACCCGGGACTGACCGAGTCCCTTGCTCCAGGCGCTGGTTGAGCGTCGGCGGACGCCGGTGAACTCCCGCGGACGCGGGGCACACCCTGACGGGCGGCTCCGGCGGGCACACTCTCACGGGCGCGCACGGCCGGGCTCAGCGCGGCTCCGGCGGGCGCTGACGCGGCATGTTGGGGCGGGCCGGTCCCGGCGGCGACGGGAGCCGACCGTGCGGGAGGGGCCCCTCCGGGCGCCCTCCGACCGCCATCGCCGTCCGCACGCCCAGTGGCGCGCCCCCGCTGCGGAACTCCATCATCCAGTCGGCCGTCTCGATCCGCACCAGCTCCGTGACGTCCTCCGAGAACCGCCTCAGTACCGTGAGGCACCGCTCGGCCGCCTCGCTCGCCGTGCCCTCGGTGGGCCCCAGCACCTCGCGGACGCACTCCGAGGCCCAGTCGAACTGGAACGTCTGCAGCCGCCGCTGAAGGGCCTGCGCCGTCGCCACGTCCCGCATCCAGCCGGACGTCATCCCGAAGAACCGGTCCCCGGCGGCACACGCCACCGCCACCAGCAGCGCCAGATACCCCCAGGGCGCCGTCCCGTCGGCCACCCCGGTCAGACCGAGCAGCGGCAGCGCCGCCCCGGCCAGCGCGCCCCCCGCGGTGCCGGCCCGCAGCGCCCACGCGCACCGCCGCTTCCACGCGCGGTCCTCCAGGTACCAGGCGGCGGTGTCCAGCGCCCCGCGCTCCACCCACCGGTACAACTCGTCCAGCCGGGACGCCGGGTCGCCCCAGTCCCCGAGCGGGAACTCGCGCCCGGCCGGATCACCCGGCCGTTCTCCGGCCGCCTCCTCGCCCCGCCGGTCCCCGGACCGACCCTCGGGCTGCATCTCCGGCTGACCCACCCGGTATCTCCCTACTGCACCGACCCTGCGGACCCCTGCTGATTCCCGCCGCCCCCGCCGGCCTCGCGTACGTTCCGTGTGTGGAGTGTGACGCCCCGTGCTCGCGCGCCCGCACCTTCCTACCTCCCAACGGGTGGCGGCGCCGGGGGTTCGGGCGCCCTTTCCCCCGGAAGTAGGCCGTCATCCGGTATAGGGCCCCTTCCAGGACTCACTCGAAAGAGTGGCGGGGCGACGGCCGGTCCGACCACGTAGGCTCGTGCCGAACGGCAAAACCGTGATAGACGGACCGACGGACCGACCAAGGAGCTGAATCGTGATCCCCGGTGGTGGCCAGCCCAACATGCAGCAGCTGCTCCAGCAGGCCCAGAAGATGCAGCAGGACCTCGCCCAGGCGCAGGAGGAACTCGCGCGTACGGAGGTCGAGGGACAGGCGGGCGGCGGACTGGTGAAGGCCACCGTCACCGGCTCCGGCGAACTGCGGGCCCTGAAGATCGACCCGAAGGCGGTGGACCCGGAGGACACCGAGACCCTCGCGGACCTGGTCGTCGCGGCGGTCCAGGCGGCCAACGAGAACGCCCAGACCCTCCAGCAGCAGAAGCTCGGCCCGCTCGCCCAGGGCCTGGGCGGCGGAGGCATCCCCGGTCTCCCCTTCTGACCTTCACGCCCCTACTAAGAAGGCCCGCGGGCCTCTACCGTACGTACTGAAGCACCACTGGGAAGGACGGCAGTCCGTTGTACGAAGGCGTGGTCCAGGACCTCATCGACGAGCTGGGGCGGCTGCCCGGCGTCGGTCCCAAGAGCGCGCAGCGGATCGCCTTCCACATCCTGCAGGCGGAACCGACGGACGTGCGGCGCCTCGCGCACGCGCTGACGGAGGTCAAGGCCAAGGTCCGCTTCTGCGTCACCTGCGGGAACGTGGCGCAGGAGGAGCAGTGCGCCATCTGCCGCGACGCGCGCCGCGACCCCGCGGTCATCTGTGTGGTGGAGGAGCCCAAGGACGTGGTGGCCATCGAGCGCACCCGTGAGTTCCGGGGCCGCTACCACGTGCTGGGCGGGGCGATCAGCCCGATCGACGGGGTGGGCCCGGACGATCTGCGGATCCGGGAACTCCTGGCCCGTCTCGCCGACGGCACGGTCACGGAACTCATCCTGGCCACGGACCCGAACCTCGAAGGCGAGGCCACGGCCACGTATCTCGCCCGCATGATCAAGCCCATGGGCCTGAAGGTCACCCGCCTGGCCAGCGGCCTCCCGGTGGGCGGCGACCTGGAATACGCGGACGAGGTGACCCTCGGCCGCGCCTTCGAGGGGAGACGACTCCTAGATGTCTGACGCCACGCTGCACGCGACCGACCGGAACCCGGACGACTTCGCGGTCCAGGTCGCGGACCAGATCGAGAGCTTCCTGGTCGCCGTCACGGAGGTCGCGAAGGGCGACGAGCCCGACTCGGCGGTCCCCTTCCTCCTCCTGGAGGTCTCCCAGCTCCTGCTGGCCGGCGGCCGCCTGGGCGCCCACGAGGACATCGTCCCCGACGAGCGCTACGAGCCCGACCTGGGCCCCGAGGCCGACGTGGACCACCTCCGCGAGAACCTGGCCCGTCTCCTCGAACCGGTCGACGTCTACTCCGAGGTCTTCGACCCCTACGAGCCCCGCAAGGCGCCGGTCCCGGCCCGTATCTCCGACGACCTCACCGACGTCATCACCGACCTCCGCCACGGCATGGCCCACTACAAGGCGGGCCGCACCACGGAGGCCCTGTGGTGGTGGCAGTTCTCCTACTTCTCCAACTGGGGCTCCACGGCGTCCGCCACCCTGCGCGCCCTGCAGTCGGTGGTCGCCCACGTCCGCCTGAACCAGCCCCTCGCCGAACTCGACGGCCTCGACACCGACCAGGGCATGGGCGACGACACCCTGGAATTCGAGGCGGGCCGCGTCATGGTCCAGGAAATCGGAGTCCCCCTGGGCATGCGCCCGGTCACCTGACCGCCCCGCCCGTGCCGGCCCTCGTGGGCGCCGCCCCGGAGACCTCGCCGGCCGGGCCCGGGTGTGACGCGGGTCGCTTTTCCGAGTGGGGTGCTCCGGGTTGGGCATGAGCCCCCTGCGTGAGCGGCCGGATGTCTCATCATGCGATATCGCGGAGGGGTTTTTCGGACGCTCGATAGACTTGACCGACCGCGGCGCACACATATGTGTGCGGACTGTGGATAACGACGGACTGAGCGAGGAGCGCACGTGGGCCTTGTCGTGCAGAAGTACGGAGGCTCCTCCGTAGCCGATGCCGAAGGCATCAAGCGCGTCGCCAAGAGGATCGTGGAAGCCAAGAGGAACGGCCACCAGGTGGTCGCCGTGGTTTCCGCGATGGGCGACACGACGGACGAGCTGATCGATCTCGCCGAGCAGGTATCCCCGATCCCTGCCGGGCGGGAGCTCGACATGCTGCTGACTGCCGGAGAGCGGATCTCCATGGCCCTGCTGGCCATGGCGATCAAGAACCTGGGCCACAACGCCCAGAGCTTCACCGGCAGCCAGGCAGGTGTCATCACCGACTCGGTCCACAACAAAGCCCGCATCATCGATGTCACGCCGGGCCGGATCAAGGCCTCGGTGGACGAGGGCAACATCGCCATCGTCGCCGGTTTCCAGGGCGTCAGCCAGGACACCAAGGACATCACCACGCTCGGCCGCGGCGGCTCCGACACCACCGCCGTCGCCCTCGCCGCCGCGCTCGACGCCGAGGTCTGCGAGATCTACACGGACGTCGACGGCGTGTTCACCGCCGACCCGCGCGTGGTGACGAAGGCCCAGAAGATCGACTGGATCTCGTTCGAGGACATGCTCGAACTGGCGGCCTCCGGTTCCAAGGTGCTGCTCCACCGCTGTGTGGAGTACGCCCGCCGGTACAACATCCCGATCCACGTCCGCTCGTCCTTCAGCGGACTGCGGGGCACGTGGGTCAGCAGCGAGCCGACGAAGCAAGGGGACAAGCAGGTGGAGCAGGCTCTCATCTCCGGTGTCGCGCACGACACCTCCGAGGCCAAGGTCACGGTCGTCGGCGTGCCGGACAAGCCCGGCGAGGCGGCTTCGATCTTCCGCACGATCGCCGACGCCGAGATCAACATCGACATGGTCGTGCAGAACGTGTCCGCCGCCTCCACGGGCCTGACGGACATCTCCTTCACCCTCCCGAAGACCGAGGGCCGCAAGGCCATCGACGCCCTGGAGAAGAACAAGGGCACCATCGGCTTCGACTCCCTGCGCTACGACGACCAGATCGGCAAGATCTCCCTGGTCGGCGCGGGCATGAAGACCAACCCGGGCGTCACCGCCGACTTCTTCACCGCGCTCAGCGACGCCGGCGTCAACATCGAGCTGATCTCGACGTCCGAGATCCGCATCTCGGTCGTCACCCGCAAGGACGACGTGCCCGGGGCCGTCCGCGCCGTGCACTCCGCCTTCGGACTGGACTCCGACAGCGACGAGGCCGTGGTCTACGGAGGCACCGGCCGCTGATGGCCCGACCCGAGGGACCCGGACGTTCCGGGCGGCCGACGCTCGCGGTCGTGGGAGCGACCGGGGCCGTCGGCACGGTCATGCTCCAGATCCTGTCCCAGCGGGCGGACGTCTGGGGCGAGATCCGGCTCATCGCCTCCCCGCGCTCGGCCGGCCGCAAACTGGCCGTGCGCGGTGAAGAGGTGGAGGTCGTGGCGCTCACCGAGGAGGCCTTCGACGGGGTCGACGTCGCGATGTTCGACGTCCCCGACGAGGTCGCCGAGCAGTGGGCGCCCGTCGCCGCCGCGCGGGGCGCGGTGGTCGTCGACAACTCCGGCGCCTTCCGCATGGACCCGGACGTGCCGCTCGTCGTGCCCGAGGTCAACCCGCACGCCGTGCGCAGGCGCCCGCGCGGGATCGTCGCCAACCCGAACTGCACCACCCTGTCGATGATCGTCGCGCTGGGCGCGCTGCACGCCGAGTTCGGCCTGCGCGAGCTGGTCGTCTCCTCGTACCAGGCGGTCAGCGGTGCCGGACTCGCGGGCGTGCGGGCCCTGCGCCGGCAGATGTCCCTGGTGGCCGGCACGGAGCTGGGGACCCACCCCGGCGACGTACGGCGGGCCGTGGGGGACGACACCGGTCCGTTCGCGGAGCCGGTCGCGCTGAACGTCGTGCCGTGGGCCGGTTCGCTGCGCGAGGACGGCTGGTCCTCCGAGGAGATGAAGGTCCGCGACGAGACCCGCAAGATCCTGGGCCTGCCCACACTCCCCGTGGCGGTCACCTGCGTCCGCGTCCCCGTCGTCACCACGCACTCCCTCACCGTGCACGCCCGCTTCGAGGGCGAGGTCACCGTCGACAGGGCGCGCGAGATCCTCGCCACCGCCCCCGGCGTCGTCCTGTTCGACAACCCGGCCGCGGGGGAGTTCCCCACCCCCGCCGATGTCGTCGGCACCGATCCGACCTGGGTCGGGCGGGTACGGCGGGCCCTGGACGACCCCACGGCCCTGGAGCTGTTCGTGTGCGGGGACAACCTGCGCAAGGGCGCGGCGCTCAACACCGCACAGATCGCCGAGCTCGTGGGGGCCGGGCAGTAAAAAGTTCTGGATCACAGAGGATTCGTTTGTAGGATCTGTGTAAGTCTCGCGCGCCGGGTTCTCGGTCTGGACCACTTGTCACCGCAGGTACGGCAACCGAGGATTGCACCAGGATTCACCTCCCCGTTCTCCGCAACCGAGCGGAGGGCGGGGAGCGTCTTTGCGGTCACCCGTTCCGGGGCGCGGGGACGCTGCCTTTCAGACGTGGGGACGTCTGGAACCGGACGTGGGGACGTCCGTTCATATGGGACACAGGGGAAGAGCGGGTCGCATGAGGGCATTTGATGCGCTGTCGGTGGTGCTGCCCGACGCGGGCGGGCGGCCGGCTCCGGCCGGCGCAGAAGTGACGCCCGGCACGTACAACCCTTACGGGGGGAAGCGTGTCCAACTGGCGTGGCTGAGGTACTCGACTTCACAGCGCCGCGCGGCACGGCCCTCCGGCCGCCCCGCCAGGCTCTCCGACCCCGCATGCCCGGTGCGTCCGGCGGCGGCATGCCGGTGATCGCCCGCATGCCCGCAGCGCGGCCCGCCCGCATACCCGGTCAGCGTGACGGCACCGACGACGTCGTGGCGGCCGGCACCACCGTCGACCACCTCACCGAGACCTACCGCGCGCACTACCGCTCGCTGCTCGGCCTCGCGGCGCTGCTGCTCGACGACACCGCCTCGTGCGAGGACGTCGTCCAGGAGGCGTTCATCCGCGTCCACTCCGCCCGCAAACGCGTCCGGGACCCGGAGAAGACCCTGGCCTATCTGCGCCAGACGGTGGTCAACCTGTCCCGTTCCGCGCTGCGCCGCCGCATCCTCGGCCTGAAGCTGCTCTCCAAGCCCATGCCGGACATGGCGAGCGCGGAGGAGGGCGCCTACGACCAGCTGGAGCGCGACTCCCTCATCAAGGCGATGAAGAACCTCCAGCGCCGCCAGCGCGAGGTGCTGGTGCTGCGCTACTTCGCGGACATGACGGAGGCTCAGGTCGCCGAGACGCTCGGCATCTCGCTGGGCTCGGTCAAGGCGTACGGCTCGCGCGGCATCGCGGCGCTGCGGGTGGCCATGGGGGCGTCGGCATGAGCGACGGCAGCAACGCGGGTCGCGAGGACCGCGAGCCGGAGACCGACCGCACGGCCGGTGCCGGACGGGAGACCGAGGGCGTACCGGAGACCGGGGACGCCCTGGACACCGACGACGAGCGGGATACCGGCACCGGACGGGACGCTGGGGACGCGGGGGACACCGGCACCGGGCGGGACACCGGAGGCGCCCGGGAGACCGGGGACGGGCCGGCGCGGCTGCGCGGGCTCGTGACGCCGCACGGGCAAGAGCCGAAGCACACGCACGCTGGGAACGGAACTGTGAACCACGGCCTGGACGACCGAGGCCCCGAAGGGCTCGACTCGGACGAGCTGGAACTGCGCACCCTGCTGCGGCAGGCGGTGCGCGAGGTGGAGCCGGGCGACGGCACCCTGGACTACCTGCGCCGGGCCGTCCCCGCCCGCCGGGCACGCAAACGCCAGGCCCTCGTCGGCATGGCCGCCGCCGCCCTCTTCGTCGGCACGGCCGTCCCCGCCCTGGTGCACGTCACCACCACCGCCGGCTCCGACGCCAACCCGTCGGCCGTCGGCCACGCCTCGCAGGCGCAGGGCGGCACCGGTCACGGCAAGGACCCCAGCGGCGGCGAGAGCACCGCGGGCGGCTCCTCGGACGAGGTCGGCGGCGGAACCGAGGGCGACGAGAAGGACGAGGACAAGGGCGGCACGAGCACCGGTTCCGGTACGGGCGCGTCCGAGGGCGCCGACCCCTCGGCCGGCACGTCCGCCGGGGTGCCCGCATGCACCGCCGCCCAGCTCGGCCCGGCGGCGGCGAGCAGCGCCGCTCCCGACTCCACGGGCGCGGTCTACGGCTCCTTCCGGGTCACCAACGTCTCCACGGCCGGCTGCACGGTCGACGGCCCCGGCGTCGTCGGCGTCACCGCGCAGGGTGCCGCCTCGTCCGCCAAGGTGGGCTCGGTACGGCACGTGGCGGGGGACGCGGCCGCCGGGCTGCCCGACCCCTCCCAGGAGGCGGGGCAGCTGGTCCTCGAGCCGGGCGCGGCCTACGAGGTGCGGTTCGCCTGGGTGCCCTCCGAGACCTGCCCCACCCCGGGCGGTACGCCGGGCGGCGGCACCGGCGGGCCCTCGCCCGACCCGACGCCCTCGGGCGATCCGACCACGACGACCGGCGCGTCGGCGGGCACCGAAGGCGGCACGACGACGCAGACGGTCCGGGCGGACGGCGGGACCGAGGGCAGCGTGGCGGTGTCCTACACGGCGTCGACGGGCTCCGGCTCGGCCACCACGACCGTGGGCAACGCGTGCGCGGGGACGGTCTACTGGACGGGGCTGCTGGCACCCGCCGGCTGACGGGGGGCGTCGGCGTCGCCGGCCCCCTCCTCCGCGAGGCCCAGCTCCGCGTCGCGGGCGAGTTCCAGCTCGCGGCGCAGCAGACGGAACCACATGAAGATCACGAAGCCGACGAAGGCGAACCACTCGGCGGTGTAGCCGAGGTTCTGGAACGCCTTCAGGTCCAGCCCGGTGCCGCCCGGCGCGGACGCCGGTACCGCCTTCATGCCGGAATCCCCGCGGTTGAGGGTGACCCAGGCGTCGTACACGTCGTACGGCACCAGGTTGACCAGCGAGGCCGAGCTGATCGCGGCCGTCTGGCCCTCCGGCAGGCCGCCGCGGGCGCTGACGCCGTTGCTGCCCGGGGTCTCGGACGCCTGGAGCGCGCCGGTGACGGTGACCTCGCCCGAGGGCGGCGCGGGCACCTTCGCGGGGTCGGGCTCGCCGGGCAGCCATCCCCGTACGACCGGCAGGGCGCGGCCGGTGTCGGTGCGCAGCAGCGTCAGGACGTAGTAGCCGTCCTCGCCGTCCACCGTCCGGTCGGGCACGAGCAGCTCGGTGTCGTACCGGCCGCTCGCGGTGGTCTGCTTGCCGGAGGTGGCCTTGGTCACGGGCAGCAGACCGTCCAGCGGCCGGGCCTCCTCCCGCTGGTCCGAGACGACCCGCTCCTCGGCGTCGCGGTGATTGTCCACCCGGTCCTCGAACCGGCCCAGCTGCCAGGACCCCATGAAGATGCAGAAGGGGATGGACAGCAGCAGGAAGACGTTGATCCCCCACCAGCGGGGCGTCAGCAGAAACCGGTACACGCCCTTAACGGTACGGGTCCGCGCCCGGTTCCCGGCCCGCGGGGTCGGTACGGGGACGGGGGACGTCCGCGCCGCGGACGGCGCGTCCATGACCGCTCGACCAGATGTTCGCGGCCCGTCGGCGGCCCGTACGGCTCGGGCCGGAAGCCGGTGATCGCCGGTGATCGCCGGACGAGCCCGGAGGCGTCGGCGGCGAAGGAGGAGAGGGCGTCCGTCTTCCGCGCACCGGCCGTGAACCGCAGCCGGGTGTCCTCCTGACACCGCGGCCGGGTGACCACCTGACCCGGCCCGGCGACGACGTCCACGGGCCGGGGCGGGCGGCCCCGGCCCTTGGACGGGGGGCCCGCCGACGCGGGTGGGTGCGGGGGCGGTGACGGATCCGGTGGAGGTTGTCCACAGGGCTGGGGACCGTGTCGGTGGAATGCCCCGCGGACGGGCAAGATGGGGTCATGACTGAGAGCAACGGGTCCGACGCGCCGGGCCGGGCGGACCACCAGACCGATCGAGCCGGACAGGGCGAGGGGATGCCCGACTGGGAGAAGCGCTTCCGGGCGCCCCGGGTCTCCTTGCCCGACTGGGCCGAGGACGCCCCCGACCGCTCCCTGTTCGTGTCGAACGCCACGGGGACCTACGAGCTGTACGCGTGGGACCGCTCGACGGGTGATCAGCGTCAGGTGACGCACCGGCCCAACGGCACGACGGACGGCGTGCTCTCGCCGGACGGCGAGTGGATCTGGTGGTTCGACGACAAGGACGGCGACGAGTTCGGCGTCTGGCGGCGGCAGCGGTTCACGGGCGGCGAGGACGAGCCGGCGGCCCCGGGCCTGGACCCGTCCTACCCCGCCGGTCTCGCGCTCGGCCGGGACGGCCGTACGGCGGTCGTGGGCCGTTCCACGGACGAGGACGGGACGACGATCCACCTGGTCCGCACCGGCGAGGCGCCGGTGGAGCTGTACCGGCACCGTGAGTCGGCGGGCGTCGGCGACCTCTCCTACGACGGTTCGCTGATCGCCGTGGAGCACACCGAGCACGGGGACGCCATGCACTCCGCGCTGCGGGTGATGCGCCCCGACGGCACGACGGTCGCCGAGCTCGACGACACCGAGGGCGGCACGAAGGAGCTGGGCCTGGAGGTGCTGGGCTTCGCCCCGGTGGAGGGCGACACCCGGCTGCTCATCGGGCATCAGCGGCGCGGCCGCTGGGAGCCCCTGGTGTGGGACGTGGCGACGGGGGAGGAGAGCGACCTCGCGCTGGAACTGCCCGGCGACGTCAGCGCCGAGTGGTACCCGGACGGCACGGGGCTGCTCATCGCGCACGGCTTCGAGGCGCGCGGCGAGCTGTTCCGCTACGACCTGGCCGAGCGCCGACTGGTGGAGATGCCCACCCCGCGCGGCGCCGTCTCGGGTGCGACGGTCCGCCCCGACGGCAGCGTGGAGTACCTGTGGTCGTCGGCGGCGCAGCCGCCGGTGGTGCGGTCCACGGCGGGCGGAGTGGTCCTCGACCCGCCCGGGATGAAGTCGCCCGGTTCGGTGCCGGTGGAGGACGTGTGGGTGGAGGGGCCCGGCGGCCGCATCCACGCGCTCGTCCAGAAGCCGGCCGGCGCGACCGGCCCGCTCCCCACGGTCTTCGACATCCACGGCGGCCCCACCTGGCACGACAGCGACTCCTTCGCGGCGGGCCCGGCGGCCTGGGTCGACCACGGCTACGCGGTGGTCCGCGTCAACTACCGGGGTTCCACCGGCTACGGGCGCGCCTGGACCGACGCCCTGAAGCACCGGGTGGGCCTGATCGAGCTGGAGGACATCGAGGCGGTCCGCGCGTGGGCGGTCGACTCCGGCCTGGCGGACCCCGCCCGGCTGATCCTCACCGGCGGCTCCTGGGGCGGCTACCTCACGCTGCTCGGTCTCGGCACGCAGCCGGACGCGTGGGCGCTGGGCATCGCGGCGGTCCCGGTCGCCGACTACGTCACGGCCTACCACGACGAGATGGAGGCGCTGAAGGCGATGGACCGCACGCTGCTCGGCGGCACGCCGGAGGAGGTCCCCGAACGCTTCGAGGCGTCCTCCCCCATCACCTACGTCGACCGGGTCAAGGCCCCGGTCTACATCTCGGCCGGCGTGAACGACCCGCGCTGTCCCATCCAGCAGATCGAGAACTACGTCAAGCGCCTGGAGTCACGCGAGGCGGTCCACGAGGTCTACCGCTACGACGCGGGCCACGGCTCCCTGGTCGTCGACGAACGCATCAAGCAGATCCGCCTGGAGCTCGACTTCGCCGCCAGACACCTCCCGGCGTAGCCACACCCCCCGGCCCGCAGCTCCCGCGGCTGCGGGCCGGGGGGTGCCCCCCGCCGGCGCGGGCGAGCGAACCCGCCCCCCGCCCGGCCCCGGCGTCGGATCAACGTCCGGTCGTACGGCACCGCCGGCAGGGGCGACTGAACTCACCCCGCCCCACCCGCGCCGGATCAGCGTCCCGCCGCTCCCGCCCCCCGGCGCCGGCCCAGCAACTCCGCCAGCCCCCGCCGGGTCGCCGCCAGCACCACCCGGTCCCCGGCCCGCAGCACGTACGTGTCCGGCAGGTCCCACACCAGCCCCGCCCCCGGCACCTCCGGCCAGCGGCTCCCACCGCCGGAGGCGGACGCCGTGTCGAGCGCCAGCACCCGCCAGGCCCCGGCCCGGAACGCCTCCCCGACCGTCCGCCCCTCCAGCTGCGGATGCCCGCCGACGACCACCGCCGCGAACAGCAGCACCCGCCGCTCCACCGGTATCGCGCCCAGGATCTGCCGTCCCATCATCGCCCCGGCGAACGCGGGCGCCGCCAGGTGCGAGACGCTCCGGCTCCGTGTCAGCGCACCCGGGTGCGCCGTCCGCAGCGTCCGGTAGACCGCCTTCGCGAAGTCGTCGTCGTACAGCCGCAGCACCGCCCGCAGGTCCGGCCGTACCGACCGTGCGTACAGCACCGCTTCCAGGTTCGTCGTGTCCTCGCTGGTCAGCGCGAGCAGCGCGTCCGCGCGGTGGATCTTCGCGGCCTCCAGTACGCCCTCCTGCGTCACGTCCCCGACCACCACCGGCACGCGTAACCGCCGTGCGGTGGCCATCCCCCGTGCCTCCGGGTCCGCCTCGACGCACACCACCGGGATGTGCAGTTCCCGCAGCCGCGTCAGCACCCGCGTGCCGATCTTGCCCAGTCCGAGCAGCACCACGTGCCCGCTCAGCCCGCGCGGCGGCTTCCGCAGGGACGACGCCGTACGGAACGTCCCCAGCGCCTCCAGCACGGCCGCCAGCAGCACCGGCAGCAGCAGCAGTCCGACGCCCATGGACAGCAGTTGCAGGATCTGCCGCCCCTTGGACTCGCTGTGCGCGGGCTCGTTGATGGCGAACAGGTCGAGCAGCGTGACGTAGGTGGCGTGCAGCGGGTTGTCGCGGGTCACCACCGTCAGCGCGACGGCGAGCGCGACCACCGCGGCGATCAGTCCGGCGAGCGACCACCGCAGCCGCCGCGAGAACAGCGAGGCGAACGGCGGCCCGCCCCGCCGGGCGGGCAACGGCGGTCCGGAGTAGGACAGCTGCTCCAGCACCACCGTCCCGCGCCCGGTGGCCGCCGCCACCTCCGCCGCGTCGGGCAGCAGCCGCGGCCCCTGGTCGCCGCTGTCCTCCGAACCCTCGTCCCCGGCCGGGTCGTTGCTGGTGGCGGAGAGCAGCGCCAGGGTGCACAGCCCGGGGGAGGCCACTTCGCCGGGCGCCGGGGGCCGGCGTTCCACGGCCCGCAGCAGCAGTCCTTCCGCGTCGACGACCTTGCTCGTGCCGACGAGCGCGGTGGCGACCAGCGCGGGCGCGGCCGTGTCGGAGTCGGACAGCACGGTGGTGGAGATGTCGGCCCCGGCGTGGCCCCGTCCCGGAGCCGTGTCGCCCGCCAACTCGGCTGCCTGGTCCAGTAGTTCCTCGATGTGCTGGCCGAGCCGCCGGTTGTAGAGCCGCAGCACGAGCCGCAGCCGGGGGTTGAGCCGGCGGGCGTTCAGCGCGGCCCGGATGTTGGTCTCGTCGTCGTCGTACACCAGCGCCAGCGCGGCGGCCCGGTCCACGCCCGCCTCGGCGAGTGCGGCCTCGGTCGGCTCGGCGGCCTCCACGATCCGCTCGCCGGGGGCCAGGGTGTCGTCGGAGCCGCCGTTGCCCCGGTTGTTGACCGCGGTCACGACCCGGTCGAGCAGGGCCGCGGAGGCCGCCCGGGCCCGTCCGGCCACCGGCCGGCGCACGGAGCGTCCCGCGGGCGGGACGACGAGGGTCACCTGCTCGCGGTAGACACCGCGGAGTTCGGCGGCGAGCCGGTGCGCGAGCCCGTCGTCCCCGCACACCACCATGTGCGCGGAGGGGTCACCGGGCGGGGCGGGGTTGGGAAGCAGACTCACCACGGGTCAAGAGACTGCCTCATCGCGGCGCGTGGTTCCAGGTGTCACGTGAACACACGTGGACCGGGGCCCGTCGGCGGAGCCCCGGCGGCTCCGGCGGCCCCGGCAGGGGTCGGCGTCGCGCCGGCTAGGGCCGGTACGGCTGCTGCTGTTGCCGCTGCCCGTATTCCTGTCCGCCGCCGAGGGACTGGGCCTGGAGCTGCTCGGCCTGTTCCTCGGTCACCTTCTGTTCGGCGCCGCAGAAGGTGCACTGCGTGGCGTACTTCGTCGAGACGGGGAACAGCGGCACGAAGAACAGGGTGAACTTCGTGACCCGTTTCCTGAGCGTGTGCGCGGAGGGGTTCCCGCACTGCGCGCACACCAGCGTGAGTATCGCGAGCTGGTGCAGATACCCCTTGGTGCCAAAAATGATCATGTCGTGGATCCTTCCCGGGCCGCGGTTCCCCGAACCACCACCACACCAGACGACGGGAGCGGCCGCCAGCGTGACCGGCGGCGGGCCCGCCCGGCCCGTGCCGTTCCGGGAGCGGGCGTCTCCGGCCGGCGCGTCCGGGAACTAGCATGGCGCCCACACCGCGGGCGGACGTCGTGCACCCGGCGGACCGGGGCGCGGGAGAGGGAGGGCGGGGATGTCCGGGCAGGCCGACACCCTCCACCGGCGCGCGCCCCTGAGCAGGCAGCGGATCCTGTCCGCGGCCGTCGCCCTCGCCGACGCGGGCGGCGCCGACGCGCTGAGCATGCGGAAGATCGCGCAGGGGCTCGGCGTCGTCCCCATGGCGCTGTACAAGCACGTCGCGAACAAGGACGAGCTGCTGGACGGCATGATCGACCTCGTCGTCGCGGAGATCGACCCGCCGGCCGTGGGCGCCGACTGGAAGTCCGCCGTGCGGCTGCGGGTGCTGTCGGCCCGCCGCATGCTGCTGCGTCACCCGTGGGCGGCCGGGGTCATCGAGGCGCGGCTGAAGGCCCGGACCGCCCCGACGCCCGCGGTGCTGGCGTATCTGGACTCGATGATCGGGATCCTCCGCGCCGGGGGGTTCCCGGTCGAGCTGGTGCATCACGCGATGCATGTCATGGGCAGCCGGGTGCTGGGCTTCTCCCAGGAGCTGTTCGAGGACGCCTCCGGGCGCGAGCCGGACCCCGACGCGCTGCCGCCCGAGGAGATGGCGGCGCGCTATCCGCACATCACGGAGCTGGCCATGGCGGTCGCCCACGACCGGGAGTCCGTCGTCGGACCGGGCTGCGACGACCAGTTCGAGTTCGAGTTCGCGCTGGACCTGACCCTGGACGGCCTGGAGCGCCTGCGCTCCGCGAGCTGACCCGCGGCGCCCCCTGCCGTCCCTCTCACCGGACCCGCCGGCTCCCGCCCGCCGGGAAGCGCCGACCACCGCCCGCCGGAATCGTCATCTCCCACTTGCCGGGATCGTCGTCCTCCCCCTTGTCGGGTGTACGGCGTACACCCATCCTGGGTGGTGTACGGCGTACACCCGCCGGGAGCCGCCGACAGGACACGCGAGGGAGACCCGATGAAGGCAATCGTTCAGGACCGTTTCGGGCCGCCGGACAGCCTGCGGCCGGCGGACATCGACCGCCCCCGACCCGGCCCGGGTCAGGTACTGGTGCGGGTGCGCGCCGCCGCGGTCAACCCGTACGACTGGCACATGCTGCGCGGCGACCCGTACGCGGCGCGGCTGACCCCGGGCATGGGGCTGACCCGTCCGAAGTCCCGGGTGGCCGGCCTCGACGCGGCCGGCGAGGTGGCGGCGGTCGGCGCCGGCGTGCGCGGACTCCGGCCCGGCGACGAGGTGCTGGGCTTCTGCCCCGGGTCGTTCGCCGAGTACGCGCTCACCACCCCGGACCTGCTGGTGGCCAAGCCCGCGGGCCTCTCCTTCGAGCAGGCGGCCGCCGTCCCCGTGGCGGCGGTGACCGCCCTGCGCGGCCTGCGGACCGTGGGCCGGGTCCGGGCGGGACAGCGGGTCCTGGTCAACGGGGCCGGCGGTGGCGTGGGCACGTTCGCCGTGCAGCTCGCCGCGGCCCTCGACGCCGAGGTCACCGGCGTGTGCGGTACGGGCAGCACCGGCCTGGTGCGGTCACTGGGCGCCGCCCACGTCGTCGACCACACCCGCGAGGACTGCACCGAAGGGCGGCCCGGTCACTACGACGTCATCCTCGACAACGTCGGCAACCACCCGCCGTCCCGGCTGCGCCGGGTGCTCGCTCCGGCCGGCACCCTGGTGGCCAACGGGGGCGGCACGCCCGGCCGGGTGCTCGGGGCGATGGGCACGGCGCTGCGCGTGGCCGCCCTCAATACCGTCACCCGGCAGAATCTCCGGGTGATCCTCCCGGCGGTCCCCTCCGGCCCCGCCCGGGACGACCTGCTCGCCGTCACCGCTCTCATCGGATCCGGCCGCCTCACCCCGGTGATCGGCCGGACCCTCCCGCTGGCCGACGCCGCCGAGGGCGTGCGCCACGTCGAACGGGGACACGCCCGCGGCAAGACCGTCCTCACCGTGGCCTGAACCGGCCGCCGGCACGGCGCCCGCCGGCCCAGCGGGCGGCCGCCGCCCCCTGAGCGGCCATCGGGGACAACACCCACGTTCCACGGCATCCGTGCGGGTCGGACCCCCACACCATTTGGGTGCCGTCCCCGATGGTCCGCGATTCCGCCCCCGGGCGAGGGTGTGATCAACACACTCCCCGGCCTGCCCCCACACGTTCCGCACATCAGGTACCGCTCACGGAGCGGACCGCGCGGGCTGCCGGATCATGAGAGGAGCCCGCGCCCTGATGCACGCGGTGACGCAGCGACCCGGCCACACCGACGCAGTGACCGTCCCGGCCCCGTCGGTGCTGCTGCTGTGCCGTTCGGCGGCCTCGTGGGAACACTCGTCCCGAACCGCCGGAAGGGTGGGATCCGCACCGCGCGGTGCGCGGTGAGCCTCACGGCGTGGCTGGCGGTGGCCGTCTTCGCCGCCGTCTACGTGCTGATCGCGACGGAGTGGGTGCACCGGGTCGCCGCCGCGCTGGGCGGCGCGGTGGTGATGCTGCTCATCGGGGCGACCGACGCCGAGCACGCGTTCTTCTCCGAGGACGCCGGCATCGACTGGAACGTCATCTTCCTGCTGCTCGGCATGATGCTGATCGTCGCCGTGGTGAAACGCACCGGCGTCTTCGAGTACATCGCCATCTGGGCGGCCCGCCGGGCGCGCGGAAGACCGTACCGGCTGATGGTGCTGCTGGTCGTGGCGACGGGCTTCCTCTCCGCGTGGCTGGACAACGTCACCACCGTGCTGCTGATCGCACCGGTGACGATCCTGGTCTGCCGCCGGCTCGGCGTGCCCGTGGTGCCGTTCCTCGTCGCCGAGGTGATGGCCTGCAACATCGGCGGCGCCGCGACTCTCATCGGCGACCCGCCCAACATCATGATCGGCTCCCGCGCCGACCTGTCCTTCAACGACTTCCTGATCCACATGACGCCGATCGTCGTCGTCCTGATGATCGTGTTCGTCCTGATGAGCCGGGTGTTGTTCCGCAAGGCGTTCCGCTACGACCCCGAACGGGCCGCGTCCGTCATGGAGCTGGACCCCAAGGACGCCATCAAGGACGCCCGGCTGCTCGCCGTCAGCGGTGTGGTGATCCTCGCCGTGATGACGTGCTTCGTCCTGCACACCGTGCTCCACCTGGAGCCGTCGGTGGTGGCCGTCAGCGGCGGCCTGCTGCTGCTCGCGGTCTCCCGGCTCAGCCCCGGTGACGTGGTCAAGGACGTCGAGTGGGAGACGCTGGCGTTCTTCACCGGACTGTTCGTCATGGTCGGCGCGATGGTGCAGACCGGCGTCATCGGCGACCTGGGGGAGATGGCGGCCGAGGCCACCGGCGGCAACCTGCTGGGGACCGCCATGGCGCTGGTCTTCGGCTCCGTGGTGCCCTCCGCGATCATCGACAACATCCCCTTCGTGGCGTCGGTGAGCCCGATCGTCAGCGAGATCGTGGCCTCCTCCGGCGGAGCCGACGAGGCGGGGATGCTGTGGTGGGCCTTCGCGCTGGGCGCGGACCTCGGCGGCAACGCCACGATCATCGCCTCCTCGGCCAACGTCGTGGTCATCGGCATCGCCGAACGCGAGGGCCACCACATCTCGTTCTGGCAGTTCAGCCGGTACGGACTGATCGTCACCGCGGTCACCGTCACCGTCGCGGCCGCGTATGTGTGGCTGCGCTACTTCGTCCTGGTGTGATCGTGAGGCACGGGATGCGAGAGGAGAGCAGATGGATCACACCGGAGACCGCGCCGACGCCTTCCCGCCGCGCCCTGCCGCGAGGTGGCGGCCGAGAAGAGGGCCATGGACGGACCCGATGACGAACGGCTCCACGAGATCTCGGCCCGTCTGCACCACGAGGACCCACGGTTCGCCCACGGCCTCGGACACGGCCGCCCCTGCCGGCCCCGCGAGTACCGGTACGCCCGGGCCTGGCTGCTGCTCGCCGTCGCGCTGGCCGTGCTGGGTACCGGCATCGCCCTGGCCCACGGGCTGCTCATCGCCGCCGGGCTGGTCCTGGCCGGTGTCGCCGGGGAGATGTTCGACCCGCACCGCGGGACACGGCACCGCCGCGACCGGCCGCCGCGCGGTTCCTGACCGCGGGGACACGAACGGCACGGGGACCGTGCGATGACCCTGTCCGAGCTGTACGTGACGCTGCTGATCGGCGGCGCCGTCCTGCTGGCCAGCATCGCCGCCGCCCGCACCGCCCACCGCGTCGGTCTGCCGAGCCTGCTTCTGTTCCTCGCGGTCGGCGTGATCGCCGGCGAGGACGGGCTCGGCCTGGAGTTCGACGACGCCCAGCTCGCGCAGGCCCTGGGGACCGCGGCCCTGGGGCTGATCCTCGTCGAGGGAGGCCTGAGCACCCGCTGGGAGGACGTCCGGCGCCAGCTGGCCCCCGCCGGCGTCCTCGCCACCATGGGCGTGGCCCTCTCGGTCGCGGTGACGGCGACCGGCGCGCACTTCCTGCTCGGCATGGAATGGCAGCTGGCGCTGCTGCTCGCGGCGATCGTCTCCTCCACCGACGCCGCCGCCGTGTTCGCCGTCCTGCGCGCGCTGCCGATGCCGGAGAAACTGCGCGGACTGGTGGAGGCGGAGTCCGGCTTCAACGACGCCCCGACCATCATCCTGGTCCTCGTCTTCTCCACCGCCACCGCGGACCTGCCGAGCCCCGGCCCCCTCGTGGGCAACCTGCTCTTCCAGCTCACGGTCGGCGGCACCCTGGGCGTACTGATCGGACTCCTGGGCGTCACCGCGCTGCGCCACATCGCCCTGCCCGCCACCGGGCTCTACCCGCTGGCCACGGTCGGCTTCGGCATCATCGCCTTCGCCGCCGCCGGAGCGGTCAACGCCAGCGGCATCATCGCCGCCTACCTGTCCGGCCTGGTGCTCGGCAACGCCCAGCTGCCGCACCGCGCCGCCACCCGGTCCTTCGCCGAAGGCGTCGGCTGGCTGGCCCAGATCGGCCTCTTCGTCATGCTCGGCCTGCTGGTCGACCCCAGCGAACTGACCTCCGCGATCATCCCGGCCCTCGTCATCGGATCGGTGCTGCTGCTCGTCGCCCGCCCGATCTCCGTCGTGCTGTGCCTGCTGCCGTTCCGGATCCCCTGGCGCGAGCAGACGTTCATCTCCTGGGCGGGCCTGCGCGGCGCGGTGCCGATCGTGCTCACCACGTTCCCCATCGTCGCGGGGGTCGACGGGGCCCGCGACGTGCTCAACATCGTGTTCGTCCTCGTCATCATGTTCACCCTGATCCAGGGCCCGACCCTGCCCGCCGTGGCCCGGCGCCTGGGGCTGGTCCGTACGGGGGCGCTGCGCGAGATCCAGGTGGAGACCGCGCCCCTCGACGTCCTGGACGCCGACCTGCTCACCGTCACCATCCCGCCGGACTCCCGGCTGCACGGCGTCGCCGTCTTCGAACTGCGCCTGCCGCCGCCGACCGTCGTCACCCTGATCGTCCGGGACGGCACCACCCTGGTCCCCGACCGGGAGACCGTGCTGCGCGCCGGCGACGAACTCCTGCTCATCACCACCCCCCTGACCCGCGAGGCTGCGGAACGCCGACTGCGCGCCATCGGCCGTCAGGGGAAACTGGCCCGGTGGCTCGGTGAGCAGGGGGCTCCGAGCATGAGTGACGGCTGAACGGGGCGTCGCACCACCGCCGACCGTGCGTTTTTCCCCCGATAACGATGCGCATGCGATGTATAAGTATTTCGTCGTACGGTAAACTTCTTAACCGAGTCCTGACGCTCCATTGAGCGGCCATGCGCTCAGTTCGTGAGAAGCGGATCTCGGATGCGACGAGGGGAACGTGACATGCGCCGACGTGACATGCACCGGCCCGTACGCATCGACAACGCCGCCCGCGACAGCGTGCCCGAACCGGGTACCGCCCTCACCGGCGCCTGATCCCGGCCCGCACCCGCCGCTGGGTGCCCCCTGTCTGAACACGGGCCGCCGCTCCGCCGACCCGGCCCCGCCCGCCGGGGCGCCGCCGCGGCGCCGCCCACTTCTGCCGCTGCCGCCCGCAGCCACGCCCCGCAGTCACCTCTCGCCATCCCCAGGCACTGACGCCGCCGTCACCGAACCGGAGGACCGACGCCCGTGCACAACACCGCCGCCATGCTCATCGAACTCGGCGCGATCATTCTCGCCCTGGGCCTGCTGGGCCGCCTCGCCGGACGCATGGGCTTCTCGCCCATCCCCCTCTACCTCCTGGCCGGACTCGCCTTCGGCCACGGCGGCATCCTCCCCCTGCAAGCCAGCGAGGAGTTCACCGCCACCGGCGCCGAGATCGGCGTCATCCTGCTGCTGCTCCTGCTCGGCCTGGAGTACAGCGCCTCGGAACTGGTCACCAACCTCAAGACCCAATACCCCTCCGGCGCCGTCGACTTCGTCCTCAACGCGGTGCCCGGCGCCGTGGCGGCACTGATCCTCGGCTGGGGCCCGGTCGCCGCCGTCGCGCTGGCCGGCGTCACCTGGATCTCCTCCTCCGGCGTCATCGCCAAGGTCCTCGGCGACCTGCGCCGGCTCGGCAACCGCGAAACCCCCGTGGTGCTCGGCGTCCTCGTCATCGAAGACCTCGCCATGGCCGTCTACCTGCCGATCCTCACCGCCCTGCTGGCCGGCGCCGGCCTGGCCGGCGGCTCCGTCACCCTGCTGATCTCGCTGGGCACCGTCGGCGCGGTCCTCTACCTCGCCCTGCGCCACGGCCGGCTGATCAGCCGGGCCGTCTCCTCCGACAACGCCGAGATGCTGCTGCTGGTCGTCCTCGGCCTGACCCTCCTGGTCGCCGGACTCGCCCAGGAACTGCAGGTCTCCGCCGCCGTCGGCGCGTTCCTCGTCGGCATCGCCCTGTCCGGCGAGGTCGCCGAGGGCGCGAGCAGCCTCCTCACCCCGCTGCGGGACCTGTTCGCCGCCGTCTTCTTCGTCTTCTTCGGCCTGTCCACCGACCCCGCCGACATCCCGCCCGTCCTCCTGCCGGCCCTGCTCCTCGCCGTCGTCACCGCGCTCACGAAGATCGCCACCGGCTGGTACGCGGCACGCCGCGCCGGAATCCGGGGCGCGGGCCGCTGGCGCGCGGGCGGCACCCTGGTCGCGCGCGGCGAGTTCTCCATCGTCATCGCGGGCCTCGCCGTCGGCGTCGAGCCCCGCATCGGCCCCCTGGCCACGGCGTACGTGCTGCTCCTGGTCGTGATCGGCCCGCTCACCGCCCGCTGGACCGAGCCCCTGGCCCGCCGCCTCACCCGCGGCCCGGCCGCACCCCCGGCGGACCCCGCCGCTCCCGCGGACACGGACCGCTCGCAGGACACCGCCCACGCCCACGCCTGACCGCCCCGGACACCGGCCGGGCCCGGCGCGTCACCTCGGGTCGAGGATCCCGGCGGCCACCCCGACACCCTCACGGGTGCCGATCACGATCAGGGTGTCACCGCCGGCCAGCCGGAAGTCCGGCCCCGGAGACGGGATCGCCTCGGTCCGGCGCAGCACGGCGACCACCGACACACCGGTCTCCGTGCGCATCCGGGTCTCCCCGAGCAGCCGCCCGTTCCACGGCGACCCCGCCGGCAGCTCGACCCGCTCGGCGACCAGGCCCAGTTCGGCCGTCGCCAGCAGGTTCGGGCTGTGGTGGGCGGGCATCACGGCGTCTATGACCGCCCCCGCCTCCTCGGCGGTCATCCGCAGCGACAGCGCGGTGGCGTCCGGGTCGTCCGTGCGGTAGGTGTTCAGCGTCCGGGACCCGTCGAGATGCGCGATCACCGACAGCCGCCGCCCCTCCCGCGTGGCCAGGTCGTACCGCACACCGATCCCCGGCAACGGCGTGTGCCCCATGCGCGCGGCGCCGCCCATGACCGTCCCCCTGCAAGAAGTGAGTGCCCCAACGGGCCATGACCGACGGCACCCTACGTCACTCCCCACCCTCCCCGTAATCCACCCCACGCCACGGCACGCACGGTCGGAGTACGCGGACCTCGCCCGGGTCGCCACCCTCCTCAACCCGGAACCCGGCGACCCCGGCGAGCGGGAGAGCTCGCTGGGCGGCACACCGCTGTGGTCCGCGGACGAGCCGTGGCCGTACTGCGCGCAGGAGGGGCACTGGACGTACGGGTCCGACCCGCGCAACCACACCGAGATCGTCCCGGGCGCGGTGCCCGCCCGGCGCATGCCGTCTCCCGTCACCGGCGGACGGCTCCCCGCGGCCGGCCGGCTCCCACCTCATCGCGACGAAGGCCGGCGGCTGGCCCGCCTGGACACAACCCGCCGACTGGCCGGACTGCGCGAGCGGACACCGCATGGCACACCTGCTGACCATCACCGGCGACATCCAGCTGGGCGACTGCGGCGGCGTCTACTTCTTCCACTGCCGGCAGTGCCCCGGCCACCCCTGGGACTGGCGCTTCGACTGCCCCTGACAGCAGGGCCCGCACGGATGTCGGAGGTGCCGGTTACGGTGTGGCGGCCGTCGGAACAAGAGGGGGACGCGTGCGTACGCGGATCGAGGTCGTCCACTGCGCCGGATGGAATCCGCGGACGCGGCAGCCCGTGGGGACGATGAGTGAGGACCGGGCGCGCGAGCGCGACGAGGCAGGAGAGCCGTACGCGGTGCTGCTCGGCGGCGAGGGCCGGCAACGGGCGCTGCTCCAGGTGAGCTGGAGGGACCACTACCTCGGAGTGTTCCTCTTCGACGAACGGGAACGACGCGTCCGCGGCTACGACTACCGGGAGTTGGCGGCGGGACTGCTGCACCTGCGCCGCTATGAGGAGTGGCGCCACACGTCCGCCGACGAGCCGGAGTTCCCGGAGAACGGCTGGCATTTCACCCTCACGGCCCGACCCGACAGCGAGACGGCGCGTGTCGAACTGGACCACGGCGGCAGCCTGCACACCGTCCGAGACCTTCCCGAACAGCACCGGACCCTGCGCCGCGCGCGGTTCGGCGACTGGACGGCGTATGCCGACGCCCGGATGCTCGGCTTCGACACGGACGACACCCCCTCCCTCACACCCGCCGCCCGCGAGGAGCAGCCCGACTCCCCGGCCGGAACGTGGTCCGTCCCGAGAGGGCTCCGCCCCCGGCACCTGCAGGCTCTGTTCACCCCGGGCAGTCGCTTCGCCCACGAAGGGTTCGGCACGGCGACCGTCACCTCTCCGGAGACGGCCGGTGTCCTGCGCTTGCCCACCGGCTCGGTCATGGCGGCGGACCCCGCCACCCTCGACGAACGGGACCAACCCTTCACCGTGCCGGTGCCGCCGGGCGAGTATCCCGTGGTGACCGCCACCATGAAGTGGGACGGCCGCGGGTGCGGCGAGAACACCGCCGCCATGCTGCGCGTCCTCGACAAACCCACCGTGAGCTGGGAACTCGCCGTCCGACCCGGTCAGGACACGCGATTGCTGGGCGAGGGGGAGTTCTACGGCTTCGGAGTGGACAGCGGCATGGCGGCGTTCCTCGACGCGGCAGGGCGAGACGTCCTGGCCGCGGCGTGCGAGCACGGGTGCGCACCGGGAGAGACCACCGATCCCGACACCGGGACCAACCTGATCGCCTACCACAGCGGCATGGGCGACGGCTCGTACCCGGTCTGGATCGGACGCACGGCGGAAGGGGAGGTGACCTGCCTGGTGGCCGACATGCTCATCCTCCACCGAGCCCGGCCCCTGCCGCCGACCGTGCCCGACACCACCACCTTCCTGACCCCGCCCATCGCGCAAGACGCTCCCCAACCCCGGCCGGGCAACGCCGCGGACGCCTCGAACTTCATCTCCGCGATCGTCGCCGAGATCGCCGACTTCAAGGAGAGCCTGAGGTGGGAGCGGGAGTGACACGGGCCGGCACACCTGTGCCGAAGCGCCAGACCGGTGCAGGACTTGACAGCTACCATCAGCTGACTGGACGGAGCGGGGGAGGGAACAAGGTGGACCCGACACTCATCGCCTTGGCCGGCGCGGGCCGTACAGTCGTCGTCCCGGCCATGGCTACGGACGGGTGGGAAGGCACGTCGACCTTTTTCCGGGTGTACCAGCTCATCAGTGAGCGATGAACACGGAAGGCCGGCGGAGGGAAGACGAAGCAGCGCCGCACCTGCATGCGAGTGCGGCCGCCGAAGGGCGCATCTACCAAGCCGGTCGGGATCAACACGTTACGGAGTATCACTTCCATCAACCGGTCGGCGTTGCGGAGAACCGGCACGCCGATCGGTTGATGGAAGACGCCGAATTCGAAGAGAGATACCTCGCCTATGTGGCGCACAAACACTCGCACCTCACAATTTACGGGATCGACCTGACCGAAGCCCCAGGACAGTGGCCGATCGACACTGCCTACCTGACCCTGCATGCGGGGTCAAGGCAACTGGATATCGCAGGTCACAGTGATGTGCCGGTCAATTCGAGCTACGTCACGGTTCACACCGACGTGCCCTCGGACCAGATGCTCGCGGAAACACCTCGGGTGATGCTGCGGGGAGTGGCTGGTTCAGGAAAGACCACACTGATTCAGTGGCTCGCCGTCAGCGCAGCTACTCAGAATCTGAATGATTCGCTCGAATATTTGAGAGGGCGAATCCCTGTCGTGCTTCCCCTGCGCAGTGTCAGTCGCGCGGGCGAGACATTGCCGCTGCCGAGTCAGTTCCTTTCTTCGGTGGGTTGCCCATTGTCGGGTGTACAGCCTGATGGATGGATGGAGAGGGTCCTGTCGGCCGGCCGGGCGCTCGTCATGATCGATGGGGTCGACGAAATCCCGGAAGCGGAACGCGACAGGGCGCATACCTGGATCAAGGATCTACTTGGCAGCTTCTCTGGGAATCTATGGCTCACCACGTCGCGCCCTTCAGCTGTTCCGGAAGACTGGCTGAAGGTTCAAGGCTTTGCTGAGCTGATGCTGGCCCCTATGGGGTACAGCGATGTTGCGTCATTCATTTACCGGTGGCATACGGCAGCGGGTGCTCCGGACTCTTTCAGGGATTCGCTCCTCGCGGCCGTAAGGTCCAAGCAGGACCTGAGTCGCCTTACGACCAACCCTTTGATGTGCGGTCTGATCTGCGCGCTCCACAGGGATCGGCGCGCCTTTCTTCCCGAAGGGAGGAAAGAGCTCTACGAAGCCGCGCTCTCCATGCTTTACCGGCGAGACCGGGAGCGCGATATGGGCGAGCCGGACGGGATCCACCTCAGAGAAGAGCCGAGGATTCAGCTTCTTCAGAAGATCGCCCACTGGCTGATTCGCAATAACCGCGCGGAGATGGACCGCAGTGTGGCCGAGCGAATCATTTCGGACGCGCTTCCTTCGGTCGCCTCGGCTGCCGCGCAAGGAGACGCGCGACAAGTCTTTCGGCACCTGCTCATGCGTAGCGGTCTTCTGCGTGAACCAAGTGCCGGTCGCATCGATTTCATTCATCGCACGTTCCAGGACTACTTGGGGGCGAAGAGGGCCGTAGAGCAGTGGGATATCGGCCTTCTTGTGTCCAACGCCGGTTCCAGTCAGTGGGAAGATGTGCTTCGCATGGCTGTGGCGCACGCTCGTCCACATGAGCGGGCCGAGCTGATCGGGCACATCATTGCAGATGGAGATGTCTGTCAATCACGCGCCACCCGGGCTCGACTTCACCTCCTGGCGATGGCGTGCCTGGAGCACGCAACTGAGTTGGACCCCCAGGTGCGCAGCGCTGTCGAAAAAAGGGCTACTGCCTTATTCCCACCACAAGACATGGATGACGTGATGGCGCTCGGCGAAGTCGGGCCAATTGTGCTGGAATTCCTTCCTGTCGACTCGAATGACACCGGCGTTCAGGCTCGCTACACTGCTCTGATTGCTTCCATGGTGGGAACGGATCAGGCGATCCCCATCATGGCTGCGTATCGCCGTTCGCGCGATGTAGTGATGCGCACGCAGCTCGCCAATGCCTGGCATCGGTTCGACACGAAGCGGTATGGCGACGAGGTGATTGCCCACCTGAACGAGGCGGATCTCTTCTTCTCGGCCTCAAGCCTGCAAGAACTTCAGGCGCTGCACCAGATGGGTGGTAGACCGATGATCCGCGTTGATGCCCCACTGTCGGCCGAGCAGTTGAGAGACAACATCGACCCGTCGACGCTCTGGCAGCTATGGCTCACCAGAGAGGCAGGGGGAGGCGATCTGGGTTGGCTTTCATGTTTCCACAATCTGCGAGTGCTGCACCTGACCGACAAGGATGCCGAGGTAAACGTCACCGGCCTTGCTGGTATGGACAGGCTCCGCACCATTCATAGCAATTGTAAAGTCGTGGTAGGTGTCGACAAGCTCCCATCCTCGGTCGCTTTTCGTCATTATCGTTGACGGAGGAGTGGAACTCCCGGGTGGGCGGAGTCCCGCTCGGCTCTGCCTGGGCCGGCGGTGGACGGTTGAGGTCCCCCCGCGCACGCCCCAGCGGGCCCGCGGCCGGGAACGGCGCCCCCACCATCCCTGTGCCGGCCGATCCCCCGCCGGAGGCATCGTCTCGCGCCCGCGGATGACGTCTGCGGGGTCGAGTGGGCCATGGCCCGGGACGAGGTGTAGGTGAAGCGCACGTCGTCGAGCTGTGCCCGGTGCCCCAGGGGCAAGCCGGGTGCCCCTCCAAGGCGCTCACCTTCGCTCAGGCCGAGGCCGTGCTCAATGTGCCGAGGGGACCTCGATGTACGCGTGAATCGGCGCCGCCCTGCCGACCGGTGCCCGTACCGAGGAGCCGCGGGCGCTCACCCGGCATCGACGGGATCAACGCCGACGAGTGGACGCCCCAAGAGCTCCGGCACAACTTCGTGTCCCTGCTGCCCGACCGTGGCGTCCCGCTGGAAGTGATCCCCCGGCTCGTCGGGCACTCCGGGACGGCCGTGGCGGAGGAGTCCCGGCGGAAGCAGATCCGGCCCGTGATCCAGACCGGCGCCGCGGTCATGGACGAGATCTTCGACGCTGGTCCGCAGCGGCAATGGCCAAACGAAGCAGGTCCCCAGCCTCCTCACGTGAGGAGGCTGGGGACCTGGTGTTTCTCTGTCGGGGTGGCGGGATTTGAACCCACGACCTCTTCGTCCCGAATGAGGATCGATCACGTTGGCCACCTGCTGTGGGTGGTATTTGTGCAGGTCAGCACTTTGGCGGTGGTTGGTCTCGGGTGGTCCCGTGGGGGTTCTGGGAGAAGATCTTCTCCCAGATTTCTCCCAAGCGGCGGGGTGACAGCGCGACGGGCGCTTCAGCACGCCGCGTTACGCAAGCGAATTTGTACGACGCCGTGCGGTGTCAGCGGCCGCGTGGCGCGGGGTGCACCGCCGCCTACGCATCGCTCGCGCAGAGGAGATCGGCTGAACCGTCCTTTCAAGGACCTCGACGCCTCCCTGCTCTGCCAGAGCGAGTTGGCCGAACCCGGGCGTGCACCTTCACATGTGGAGCAAGAATGGCTGCCTGGTGGATCAACAAGGAACAGGGGGCGGGGTTCTGCATGACGAGCCAGGCGGAAGTAGTCGGCTTGAGGATCGCCAAGGCACTGTCGTACGTGTGTGGGCATCGGGACGAACTCGCCACGCTGCTCGACGAGGACGCCGCCGCCTTGCGTGCTGTCGAAGCCGCAGTCGGCAGGCCGCCCGCGGACGACGTCTCGCTCGCTGCCCTTTTGGACGCGTTGCACGCAGCGGTTCGACGCGCAGGCGACCCATCGGGGGTGTATGGGGGATCAGGCCGTAGCGCGATGCCGGCCGGTGTTGCTGATTTGGACGTCGTGTACCGGTGCCCCTTGCAGCTGTGCATCGGTCGATCCGGTCATGAAGTGGACGACGACGTGCCACGCTGCCAGTTTGCCCCCGCCGCGACGGCGCTGATCCGGGAGAGGCTCCCGTAGTGGGAGTGCTTCTCGGCGAACTCGGCAAGAAGCTGGCCGAGCGGTGGCTGACCCTGCTCGTACTACCAGGCGCGCTGTACTTGGCGGTCGCCGCAGCTGGACACACCCTCGGGCACAGTGCCGCGCTGGACGTTGGCCAGCTCATCCACGCGATCTCGGACGCCGCCAAGGCTCCCCAAGTCACCACGGTGGGCGGCCAGGTCGTGCTGCTAGCTGCCATCCTGGCCGGCGCGGCCGCCGCCGGACTGGCCGCCCAGTCCCTCGGCTCCGTTGTCGAGCGTGTCGCCCTGGCCGCTGGCTGGGGCGTCTGGCCGTGGCCGTTCGGCGAGCTGGCCGAGTACCGTGTGGCACGCAGACAGCATCGCTGGGACGAGGCGCGGGCAGAGTACGAAGCTCTGATGCTTCGGGAACGCGCTCCGCGTCCGGCTGACCGGCCCAAGATCCGGGAGCGTCATCGTGCGGCGCGCAAATGCGACCGCATCTCCGTAGAACGGCCTGAACGGCCGACCTGGAGCGGTGACCGAATCCATGCCGCGACGGTCCGGCTGGACCGAGACGCGCACGTCAATCTCCTCATCGTTTGGCCACATCTCTGGATCCTGCTGTCGGAAGAGATACGCGGTGAGATCGGAAGGGGCCGCGCCGCACTGACACGGGCTGCCGTTCTCGGTGGGTGGGCCCTGCTCTATCTGCCTCTGGCCTGGTGGTGGTGGCCCGCGGCACCGCTCAGCGCCACGCTCTTGATCATTTCGGCACGTCGCCTCCGTACGGCCGCGGACACCTATGCCGCGCTGCTGGAGGCATCCGTGCGCCTTCACCTGACGGACCTGGCCGACAAGCTGCGCATCGAGGAACAACCGATGGGACCTTTGCTGGGTGGCGAGGTCATGCGACGGCTGAACAGTCCGGCGCCCGTGTCGGAACCAGTTTTGTGAGCTCCATCGAATGCAAAGGTTCGCCTTGTCGGGCCTGAACGGCGCAGCAACCAGATCTACCGAGGAACGGGAAGTGACAGGGCGATTCATGCAGGGTCGTGAGCAGGACTTCGCAAGGGAAGACGAACTGGAGAAGCGGATTGCTGTAGTGGGCTTACGGCTGGAACGGATGGCCCGCGAGCAAGATCTCGCTGTGGTGCTGGAGCCGGAAGCATTGGTCGAGGCCCGCCAACTTGCTGCGATACTCCGACACGACGAGTCCGACCTGGAAGGTCATTACGTCCTCGGCTGGTTGCACGCCTTCAGGTACCGGGCACTTCCCGAAGAGGCTGGGCAGCGGGACAGAGAGGAGGCCGTCGCCAAGTTCACGCCCTGCTTCCTGTTCGGTGCCGGTGAGGAGGAATTGCCGGACGAACTGCTTCCAGACGTGGCCCAGCGCGCGCTCGCCTTCGTCTGGAGGATCCAGCAAGGGGTGAACCCTTCGCCGGACCCGGCGCTGCGCGCAAGAGTGACCGATCTCCTGCGGCGCATCGCAGGAGCTATTCCACGTGGAGCAAGTGAGCACGCGGAAACGCTGTCCAATCTTTCTGTCATCCTGAAATCCCACTTCGACGCCGGTGGCGAATCAGGGGATCTGGACGCGGCGATCGAGGCTGCCCAGGGCGCAGTGGAAAGCACGGCAACAGGGCACCCGAACCAGCCGGTCATGCTGTCCAACCTGTCAGGTGTGCTGATGCAGCGCTTCACCCATACAGGCGCGGCGGCGGACCTGGACGATGCGATCGAGACCGGCCGATTGGCAGTCCAAGCCTCCGTGGGATCCCCTGCCGACCGGGCTGGCGGACTCAACAACCTGGGCACCGCGCTGAAGACCAGGTTCACGGAGAGAGGCATCCTGTCGGACCTGGACGCGGCGATCGAAGCCTTCCAGGAAGCGTCATACCTCCGTACCGAGGACCACGAAAAGGCAGGAGTTCTTCACAATCTGGGGACCGCCTGGCACGGCCGATATGAAAGCACCGGCGTGCTGGCGGATCTGGACAACGCGATCGAGTGTTGCCAGGCCGCAGTCGAGGCGGCTCCCGATGAACATCCTGCGCGCTCCATGTTCCTGTCTGGGCTCGGCACCGTCACGTTGACTCGATTCCAGCGAACCGGTGAAACAGCGTATTTGGACCGATCTGTCATTGCCTTCCGGGAAGCTCTCGAGATGCTCCCGCCGGGGCACCGAGCTCGTGGGCTTCGTCTCTCCGGCCTGGGACAAGCTCTCCTGGCGCGATACCGTCTTGGCGGCGACAGATCCGACCTCGATACGGCAATAGAAATGAACCGCGCTGCCTCCCGGGAAGTCACCCCGCACCAGATCGAGTTCAACGCGGTTCTCAACAACCTGGCCATCTCCCTCGGGCAGCGTTTCGAATGCACTGGTGATATGGCCGACCTGGACCAGGCGGTCACTGCCAGTCGCGCTTCCGCTCAGGCCACCGCGGATGGTCACCTCGACCGGCCGACCCGTCTGTCCAACGTCGGTCTGCTGCTGTGGACTCGGTTCAAGCACACCGGGGCATTATCGGACCTGGATGCCGCGATCGAGTTCGCGCACAAAGCTGTGAATACGGCGCCCCGTGAGCACTCCGCCTTGGCGGCGATGCTGTCCAATCTCGGCACAGTGTTGTTGCAACGTTACGAACGGAACGGGGACCTTCGAGACCTCGACGAGGTGATCCGAAGAAACCGCGAGGTCCTCGGCATTGTGGATGAACGCAGTCCTGACCGCCCTCGCTTCCTTGCGAATCTGTGCACCGCCCTGTACGCCCGTTTCCAGCGCACTGGAGGCTTTGAGGACCTGGACGGCGCGGTCGCGGCGGGACATGATGCGACCGCCACCGTTCCGTCCCACCACCCTGAGCGCCCGAGGTACTTGTCCTTGCTGGGAGGTGCGCTGACCGCCAGGTTCGAGATGACCGGGTCTGTAGTGGATCTGGATGACGCGGTGGTTGCGTGCCAGACCGCGCTCGACATCTCGCCCGCGGAACATCCGGAGCGCGCCGACTACCTGTTCCAGCTCGGTACGGCCCTGCATCGCCGGTATCAGCGGACTCACTCGCGACACGACTTCGATCGCGCCGTGGCCGTCCACATGGAAGGCGCCCGGGCCGACGGGGCCAGGTCCTCGATTCGGATTCGGGCCGCTCACGCAGCGGCCTCAATGACCGGACAGCAGGATCCTGATCTCGCAGCCGATCTCCTGGCAGGTGCCGTACACCTGCTGCCCGAAGTGGCAGACCGCCGGCTGAGCCGCGGCGACCAGCAGCACGCCATGGGCAAGTGGTCCGGGCTGGCCGGAGACGCTGCGGCACTGGCTCTTGCTTCTCACGAAGGCACACCCGCTGATCGGGCAGTGCGGGCACTGCAGTTGATCGAGGTGGGACGCGGCGTCCTCCACAGCCAGGCGCTGGACATGCGGAGTGATCTCGCAGAGCTTCGCGAGTGCCATCCCGACCTGGCCCATCGCTTCGAGGTACTTCGGGACGAGCTCGACCGGCCGATGGAAATGGCCTCCCCCTCGGAGCCCGAGGGGCAAGCCAGCGCCGCCGTACGTGCAGTCGATGCCGAGGAGCAACGACGCAGCCGCGCCGACCAACTTCAGGCCACGCTGGACAGCATCCGAACGCAGGACGGATTCGCCAGCTTCGCTCGTCCCCCCGCCGTCAGTGAGCTCCTGGCACAAGCCACCTCCGGCCCAGTGGTGAGCTTCAACGTCAGCCACTACCGCAGCGACGCACTGCTGTTGACGTTCGATGGAATCGAGTCCCTGAACCTGCCCGACCTCACGTACGACCTCGTCATCGACCAGATACAGACCTTCCACAGGGCCCTGGAAACCGTTGCGGATCCGCGCACATCGCCCCTCACTCGAAAAGAGGCGCAATCGACGCTTCACGCTGTCTTGGAGTGGCTGTGGGACGCGGCGGCCGAACCGGTATTGCGTAGCCTCGGTTTCACCGGTGAGCCCTCTCCCGGAGAGCCGTGGCCCCGCGTCTGGTGGGCACCTGGCGGGCTCCTCTCACTGCTACCCCTGCACGCTGCCGGCCGTCACTCCGAGCCGCCCCGGGCGGGTTTGAGAGACAGGGAACCGCCGACAGTCATGGACCGTGTCGTCTCCTCGTACACCACCACTATCCGCGCACTGCACCACGCGCGCCGTCATCTCACCACCGCGCCGACTGTGAGCCGATCACTGATCGTGGCCATGCCCACAACCCCGGGCGTCCAAGGCCGCCTGGACCACGTCTCGGAAGAAGCCGCACTGCTGTGCGGCTTGCTGCCTGAGCCGACGCTCCTTATGGAGCCGGATGCAGAGGCTGAAGACGGCATGCCCGTCCCCGGGCCGGAGACACGACCGACCAAGGCTCGGGTCCTGAAGACCCTCTCCGATTGCGGCATCGTTCATTTCGCGTGCCACGGTGCCCACGACCCCGACGACCCGTCCCAGAGCCTGTTGCTTCTGCACGACCACGAACGTGATCCGCTCACGGTGGCGAGCCTTGCAGAAATGAGGATGGACTCGGCCCAACTGGCCTACCTGTCAGCGTGCCGAACAGCGTTCATGGAATCCGTGGAGCTGATCGACGAGGCCATCCATCTCACAGCGGCCTTTCAGCTCGCGGGTTTTCCCCACGTCATCGGCACCCTCTGGGAGATAAACGACGAGGTGGCCTCGCATATGGCAGCTGATTTCTATGTTGAGCTCGGCGGGGACACCGACCAACATGGTGGCCTCGACACGGATGCAGCGGCTCGTGCTCTGCACCACACCGTGCGTAAGGCCCGTGATCGATATCCAACGTCCCCCTACCTCTGGGCGGCCCACCTGCACGCCGGGATCTGAAAGCGGGCGGTGCCGCGGCTACTGAGCCGCGGCACCGACGTGCACATCGCTGCCGATGCCGCGAGCACCTTGGCCCACGACTGGACGCGCGTGCGTGGTGATCGGGTGTTCGTGACACGGATCTTCCGAGACGGACACGCAAAGACTTACCCAGGCTATGGCCCACACTGCGGTGGTCGGGGCCCGGCCAGGCGGAGGTCCGAAAGGACTTGGTGAGCCAGTTCGAAGGGCTGGTTGCGAGGACCGTGGGGTACGGAGGCGGCGGATTCGAAGCTGCGCTGTGCTGCGAGAGCTCTGGGCCCGACCAGGCCAATGAGCCGGTAGTGCCGCCAGAGGGGAATGGGCCGGCGGGCATCGACCACGATGAGGTCGGGCCGACGCCAGACGACCAGAGCCCAGGCTCCCCCACTGGAGTCCGAGCCCGAGTTGGCCCAGGCTCCGACCAGGGGCGCGTCTTCGGCGGCGCCGACTGCTTCGAGCGCCACCAGTGCGGGGTTGCTGAAGCGGCCGGTGATGTGGAGCAAGAGCTGTCCGTGGCGGTGTACGTCGCGTCCCTTCTCGGTGAGGGACCATACGGCGTCGGCGAGGGGATCGTCCTGGACGACATCCGACGCGACATCGAGCACAGCGGCCTGGTCGACGGAAGGGCCGAAGGCTGTGTCGAGCAGCACCGTGTATTCCGTGACGTACGCGGAATCCACTGCGGGAAGCAGGTGGCCGACTGCCTGGGAAGCTTCGTTGAAGGCGAGCGTCTCAGGGGTGATCTCGTAGCGTGGGGCGTGGCTTCGGAGCACGGCGAGGGCGACTGCGGCGAGGCTGCCGACCTGGGACTCAACACGCTCGGGCACACGCTCGCCCATGGCTCGGACGGCGCGGGAGAGCAGAGGAACCCAGCCGGTATATGTCGGAGACCAGGCGCCTGCCGCGACGAACCACAGGGTCAGCCGGACGACGAGCATGCGTTCCACAGGGCCCCGCGCGGGAGCGAGAGCGAAGGCCACCAGGCGTTCCACCAAGCGCCGGTACCTGCGGCGGACTTCCTGGTCGGCCTGCCGGAGGTCGGGCAGTGTGGCGGTGTCCGTTTCGGTACCAACTGCCTCGGGGGCGTGTTCCGCTGCCACGGCCTCGGCGTCGTCCTCGTCGAGAGCGGCTTCGATGTCGTCGGTGAACCGCTCGTCCCAGGAGACGGGCAGCAGGTCCTGAAAGAGTGTGTCGGTGCCCGTAGGCAGGGGAAGCCCGAGCGCGAAGCTCGTGAGCGGGTGCCCGAGGCGCCCTGCGCATTCGTCCAGGTAACGCTCCCAGCCGTCCTCGTCGCCGTCCAGCGGCGCCGTCGCGGTCATACCGTCGCTGCCCCTGCTCGCGGGGGCGCCCGCCGGCACTGGGATCAGCCCCGTACGGAGTGTTTCCAGATCGCCCAGGATCCGTTCGGCGAGCTTGGGGTCTGTGAACAGCTCTGCAGGCTGTGTCGTGGGAGCCTGAGACTCGGCCGGGACCATGCGGCGCAGCGCGCGGACAGGGTCGACGACGAACACGATGTTGCCGAAGCTCGGTACGCCGTCGCTGTCGACGACGACCAGGCGCGCACGACTGCCCGCATCCGCCGGAGCCGTCACCGTCAGAGTGGCCTGGCCGTGCGGGATGTCGGCAATGCGCTCCCATGCCTCCGGCGGTGCTGCCGCCTGAGACAACTCCAGGTGAGCGGTGTCGGAGAGGGGCCGGGCCATGCTGATCTCCAGGCCCTCCGATACGCGTATGGCGCCGAGCAACAGCGGTCCACTGCCGGCGGTGGGGCGGGGGAGAGGCACGGCCGTGCGCAGCCGGGCGGCGGGCTCCTCGGTGCCGACAGGAAGGAGGGTGGAGGTGATGGGGGCGATGACGCCGAGTTCGCAGTTGCCGCCCTCGCCCTGGGAAAGCAGTAGGGCTGCGGCGGAAAGGTTCGGGCTGCCGGTCAGAGCCCACCGCTGCCCGCCAGAAGCCCACTCGACGAGTTTTCCGTGACGGTACCGCTGGTCGTTGTCGCTGATGACGCGTCCGTCGTATTCCTTCACCAGGGCGGCGACCGACGGGCCGTCGAGATCGCTGAGTCCGGGCTGGTAGGCGAGGGTGAACCGGCTCGGACGGAAGCGCTCGAGCAACTGCCGCAGTGCTATGGAGCGCTGGTCGTAGAAGGGCGCGAACACGGCCAGTTCGTCGACGGGCCCGTGCGGCAGCTGATCGATGATGGGTGAACGCAGGCTGCTGACGACGCGGACCTGTGGCTCTGTGGGTGTCCTGTTGCGGTGGAGCCGGTCCAATAGCGCTGCGACCCGACCCAGTGCCTGTGGCACACCGGCGGAGAACCTCACCCTTTCCGGCAGGTCGCGCAGCCATGCCGCGAGGTCCGGTATCGCGGGGGGACTCTGGTCGCCATCCACCCGAAGTACCGTCCACAGCTCAGCGTTGGCCTGCCAGCCTGCCAGGGTGGTGTTGCCGGAGCCGAGGGCGATGGTGGCGTGATCCGGTCCGGCCAGAACCATCAGCTTGGGGTGGAACGCGGCACCGTGGGCGTACGCTAGACCGGCGAGGTAGCTGCGACCGGCCCGCCGGACGGACCGGGGATCATTCCGGGCCATGGAGACATCTCCCGCCACGGTGATGCGTGCGCCAGTGGCCTGGGTGACGCCGAGGGCGACATCCTCGAAGAAGCCGAGATCGGCGGTGAAGCTGAGGAAGAGCGCTTCTTCCAGGCCGTGTCCGCTGGTGCGCTCCTCGTCGAGGATGAGGGTCAGCGGCGAGGCGAACGCGGTAAGTGGCTCCACTCCAGGCGCCGGTGCGGTCTCATTCAACGAGAGCCCTCCCGATAGTGGTCACCGACCAGTGTTGGTCGTGGTAGTGCAGTACGCCGCAGGTGGCCAGGACGGTCCCGAGCTGGTCCAGCCGCAGGCCGACGTCACCGCGCCCTTCCTGGCTGGTCCGGTACAATAGTCCGCCGCGCTCATGCAGCCGGGTCGGTAGCCACAGCGAGCCATCGGCGCGTCGGCGGGCCTTGGCCAGCGCGATCCGCTGCGACCGCGCCACCAGGTCGTAGGTGAGTCGGCGGGCGACGTCGCGCAATTTCATGGGCCGGGCTTCGTCAAGCCGCCTTTGGACCCATTCCGGGCTGAGCTCGACACCGCGCTGGCCGAGGAACGCGTCCCGGACCCGACCGCTGAGTTCGTCCACTCGACGGGCACTGGTGGCGAGCACCCGCAGCTCGGTGAGGGGCAAGGGATCATCCGCCCACCGCAGGTCGTGCTCGGCGGGCAACGGCGCACCGGTCGTGCTCTGCGTCGCGGGAAGGGAGGACAGGAACGCGTCCACCGTCATGTCGGGCAGCTCCGCGGCGAAGCGGTCGGCCACTTCCTCGATCGGTAGCAGCCCGTCGACCTGCGCCACGAGCCAGGACCACAGGCGGCGCCACGCTCCGACGGAGTAGTTCCGCAGCACCACTCCGCGCCAGGCACCAGCCGCGTCGATGCCGCTGGTCACGGCATCGGTGGTCAGGAAGTCACCGAAAGCGAGCACATGGCCGACGTCGCGGGTGAAGCGGCGGACGGGGTGTGTAGCGATCACACGAGCCAGAAGCTGAATCGTCTGTCGACGTGTCGCCGAGCGGGATCCGGCCTCGGCCGGCGCATCGGGCTCGCACATCAGGTTCGCCAGCCACGCCCCGTCAGGATGCTCGCCGCCCACGCACACGCACAGTCGGTCGCCGAAAGAGGCGAGATCATCCACGTTCAGCGTGTCCTCGGCGGCCAGCTCGAGCAGCCCGCCCAGTCCGGCTCGTAGTGCCGTCGTCTCGAGCCGCGGCCCAGGAACCGGCATGGGGCCTGTGCCGAGGACGCCGAGCGCGACCTCGGATCCGGCGTACGGTCCCCAGAACCCCCACGAGTTGCGTACATACCCGTCCTTGCCCGGGACCTCGGCCTCGGACATGGCGACCGTCCCGGCGTGCAGCCGCCGGGCCAGGGCATCGACCCCATGAGCACGCGGCAGCCACTCCAGGGTCTGCGGATGATGCGCGAACGACACGGCGGCCAACGCCACTTCCGCGCGGCGCAGCAGGGTCTGGGCGGCCGGGACCGTCAGGTCTTCCGTATCGGCTTGCGCAGCGATCAGCCCGTGCAGTGCGTAGTAACGCGCGTGCGGAGTCACCGCGGTCACCCCGGGCACCAGGTGATCGACCATGCGCATCACATGCCGCTCCACCGAGAGCGGATAACGGCCCGCGGCGACGTCCAACCCAGGACGGCTCCAGCCCGGTCCGTCCACGAGCTCCGGTGCCTGTCCCTTCCCACCGACGGTGACCATGCGCTCAACCATCGGACCGAGAGGAGCCGAACGCCGTCGGCCGGGGGGTGTGCCGCGCAGCGAGCACTCTGCGGCAAGACGGTCCTCCCGCCCATGTGGGCGAGATAGCTGCTGAGGAACGGAGCTGCCTCGCTCCGGCTGCATCGCGGCCGCGCTCGACCATTTCGGCTGCCACCCCCTCAATGCTGTTCGGTCGGGAAACTGATCCGTCATTCTGGCGCATCTCCGCCGGGGCCAGCGGCACTTCGGATACGAATCACGCAGCCGGACGAAACAGGTCCATGGGGAGGTGAAGCTGCAACCGCGGACGGCCGTTCTGCGTGAAGAGTCCTGATCGTCATCGGCTCTCGGCCGCGGGAGCGCCTGGTGGAGCGAGGAAGTGGAATGCGGTCATGAGTCTGATAACCGCCATTATCAAAGGAAGGTGCACTCACGTCTCATGGATCGGCGTATCGTCTTGTGGCGGTCAGACCTGAATCCGCTGCAAGCGGAGCCGTGACGTGAGACAGGGCCCGGCCCAACGGCCGAAGCGGCTGATGAGACGATAGATGGGTGGGGGAGGGGGATGCGCACCGTGGTCACTGGTCCGCTGGACCCGGCGCTCCGCTCCCCAGCGCCGCTGCCCCTCCTGGTGTCGATGTCCGATATTGCGACTTTCGCCCGGGTGAAGCGCCCTGTCGTGTCCACCTGGCGCCGGCGCCACCCGGACTTCCCCGCCGCCGTGTCCGAGAACTCGGGACGGCCGCTGTTCGACGGCGCACAGGTGACCGACTGGCTGATCGCCTCCGGCCTGGGCAACGCCGCCCCGACGGAGCTCCGATCCGAGCTGGCCCTCTTCGGCATCATCGCGCTGCGTGACCGCTTCACGCCCTGGCAGCTGGTCGAGACGCTCGGCAGCCTGCTCTGCCTGCGCCGGCTCGACGGCAGGCCACTGGCCGACGACGGCGCAAACGCCTCCTCACCCGACGCCGAAGCGGACGAGGCCCTCTGGTCCGCGCTGCTGAGCCGAGCCGAACGGATCGACGTCGAAGACGATTTCATACTTCGCGAGCTGCGCTCCATCGATGCCACAGCGGCCCCAGGGATTCGACGAGTTCGGGTGTGAGCCGGTGCCCATGGGTCGTGAAGGTCACCGCCATAGACGTGGACCGGGCTATGTCCGAACACAGCTGGGCGAACCTTCGGTACGCGGTCGGTTCCCCTCCTCCGAAGCCGACACCGAGGCACCCGGCGGCATCGAGTTCGACCGCCCATGCCAGCACACGCTCCCTGACGAGCGCGGCGGTGTGCTTGGGCGCGTAGCAGTAGGCGCAGTGGAGCTCGCAGGCGTTGGTCAGCGCGACGGACAGGTACCGGGGAGCACGGGAGAATTGCTCAGCGGGAACAGGCACCTCGTCGAATAGCACGTTCATCCCGGAGACACGGTCAAACAGGTGAACACCAGCTGCGGACAGGCGAATCTTGCACGTCACCGACAGCATGATGCCACCGCTGCCGGTGATGCCGGGAGGGACGATGCAAGATCGTCGGTGCAGAGCCCGTAGTGGGGCGTCGGGAGTGTTGTAACTGGGCGCGGCACTATGAGGGCGCCACGGCGACGACCAGCGTCAAGGTGGAGCGGCTGTAGGAATGACGGCTGGGGTCCCCGATGCGGTCGGCCCCGGGGACCGTGCCCTGCGTACTCACCCTTACAGGTCGAACAGACTCTCCTGGAAGTTCGCGACGACATCCCGTCGCGGGTAGAACAGGCCCAACAGCAGAAAGGTCTTGGGGCGGGCCGCGACGTTTCCGACGAAGCAGTGCACGGCCTTCTCCGGAGAGACCATCCGGTCGAACCAGCGCTCGCGGAGCTTCCCCTCCACGGCGTCCGGCCCGTACTGGCGAAGGAACTTGCGGTACGACTCACCCGCCTCCCAGTCCCTCAGCCCCATATCGTGGCCGCCGCACCCCTGATCCGCACATCGGAAGCTGTACCGGAACTCAAGCGGCACCCACTCCAGCTGGCGAAGGTCCTGCGCGAGTAGATCCAACTGATCGGCCAAGGCTGCCTTCGAAGCGGGCCAGGGCTCGGCAGGAGCGAAGCGGAAGCCAGTGAACTCCGCTGGACGGAAGACGCCGAGCGATGTGCCCCGCACCTCCTGGTCTCGCTTTATGGAGCACAGGGACGGCGCCACGAGAGGCCGAACATGCGAGAAGCGTTCTCGCCAGCCGTCCGCTGTCCCGAGGCGCTCGATCACCTTGAGGGTCTGCAGATTGGGGCGCAAGCTCTCGGGACGGCGGTCCCCATGGTGTCGCTGCACGTCGACCTCGACGATCGAGTACTTGGCGAACTGGCTTTCTTCGTTCAGCAGCCGGAACGGAACCGGGAAGAGCCGCACATGCTGGGGCGTCCCCTGGTCGAGCCGTATGCCAGCCACGCAGCTCGTCTCGTGGTACTTCGCGGACAGTTCCGGATAGGTCTTGACCGTGATCATGATCCGTGCGCGCTGCCATTTCCCCGATCCCATGGTTGCCCCCTCCACTGATCTCCCGATCTGATTGGAGGAGAGGCATGCGCCACCGGCAAGGGCGCGTACAGGAGCGACGGACGAAGTCAGGCCAGGGGAATGACGGGCACCGCGGCCCGTTTGCGGACCGTGTCCAGAACGACCTGCCGGTGGCAGCGGCTCTCGTCCTTCTCGAAGCACAGGACCGCGACCCGGGACTGGCGGGCATGCTCCGCGAGGCGCTCAAGATCGGTCTGCGCCTCCTCGGACCGCAGCACCCCACGGAACCGGGCCCGGCCCTCGTCGAGCCGGCCGTCCCAGAACGGCGCCCGGTTGTCCTTGGGATTGCCCAGGCCACGCAGGTGCGTGTACTCGATGCCGGCCTCGGTAAGTGCCTCCCCGAGGCGGGTCTTGCTGAAGCCCTTCTTGCGGCTGATCGGCGTGAGCCGTACGTCCGCCACGACATCAATACGGCTGTCGAGGAGCGAGGCGACGAAGGAGTCGATGTCCCGGCCTTCGTACCCAGCGGACCAGAGGCCGGGAGCGACCTTGGTCTCCTGGAAGAGCTCATCGAGGGAGACCTCAAGTGCCTCGGCGACTGCTCCGACGGTGAAGAAACCTGGCTGGATCGCTCCCTCGCTCTCCAGTCGGGCCAGCGTTCCAACGGCGACGCCGGCTTCCTTGGCGAGCCGCTCCCGCGACCACCCTCGACCCTCCCGCCTCGCTCGCACGCGCTGGGCGAGTGCTCGGTCGTGGTCGTGGGGACGCGCTGAGTGATGGCTTGCCATGTGTCGTGATCCTAAGGGCGGTTGAGGCGGGCGGGCATAGTGTTCCCGGCCGACTGCGGGGCTGGATTCGCGAACGCGCAGGTGTGAGTGCCCTCAGCCGCCGCACTTGAGACGGCCTCACCAGCCACCCCCTGGGAGAGCCCGACCAAGATCTTCTCCCAGATTTCTCCCATACGATCTCCAGAAACCCCTCAGGGGCCTGATCCACTCACTGGATCAGGCCCCTGACCTGGTACTTCACTGTCGGGGTGGCGGGATTTGAACCCACGACCTCTTCGTCCCGAACGAAGCGCGCTGCCAAGCTGCGCTACACCCCGAGTGTCGCTGCTGTCGCGGCGACGACGTTTACTTTAGCCCACTGCTCGCTAGACACGAAATCCGGTTTTCGAGCGGCGGCGGACCGGGTTCGGGCGGGCGTGGTCCAGGGCCACGAGGAGGACGGCCAGGGCGTAGAAGGAGAGGCCGGTGAGGAGGGCGTTCGCGAGGACGCTGCGGTAGCCGTGCCGGGAGACGTCGAGGAAGGGGTAGAGGTAGGCGCTGGGGGAGCCGGGGAGGAGTTCGCCCCGGGCGAGGGTGAAGGCCAGGTAGGCGAGGGGGTAGGCGAGCCAGGTCGCGGCCTGGCGGAGGTGCGTGCGGGCCGGCGGGGAGAGCAGGAGCCAGTCGAGCAGCGCGGCGATCGGGAGGACCGTGTGCAGGGTGTGGGCGGCCAGGGCGGCCGGCCAGGCCGGGCCCGAGGGTGCGGGCGCCATCGAGAAGGGCGGGGTGGCGTCCGCGAGGAGCAGGTGGTGGACCAGGGCCGCCATGACGACGTAGAGGAGGGCCGCTCCCGTGACGGCGCCCGGCAGGGGATGGCGGGCGCACCATGCGCGGCGGGCGGAGGCCGCCATGACCACGGCCAGCACGAGCGCGCTCTGGACGGCGAAGTAGCTCAGGACGCGGGCCGGGCTGCCGAGGAGGAGCAGGACCAGCACCGCGGCCGTCGCGAGCAGGGCCAGGAGGGTGCGGTACGCCGCCGCCACCGGGCGGCGTACCAGGGGTATGACGGCTCTGGCGGGGACGGCGGAGGGCAGCAGCCGGGACGTCCTGCGCGGCAGGGCGGGCAGGTCCGGCATGTCCCTGGGTATCGGGGCGGTCATGCACCCCAGCGTGAGCGGACGGGGGAGACGCGGCGATGCGGGTGGGCCGGACGGGTTACCGCCGGCCGATGCCGCCCTCGTCGCGGCCGACGAGGGTGAGCAGGGTCGCTTCAGGGGGGCACGCGAAGCGGACCGGGGTGTAGCGGCTGGTGCCGCAGCCCGCGGAGACGTAGAGGTAGGAGGTGCGGCCCTCCGCCGTGTGGGTGGAGAGGTCCTTCACGCGGTCCGTGTCCAGGTCGCAGTTGGTGACCAGGGCGCCGTAGAAGGGGATGCAGAGCTGGCCGCCGTGGGTGTGGCCGGCGAGGACCAGGGGGTAGCCGTCGGCGGTGAAGGAGTCCAGGACGCGCAGGTAGGGGGCGTGGACGACGCCCATGGAGAAGTCCGCCGCGTCCGAGGGGCCGCCCGCCACCTCCAGGTAGCGGTCGCGCTTGATGTGCGGGTCGTCCAGGCCGGTCAGCTCGATCGACGTGCCCTCGATCTTCAGGGTGCCCCTGGTGTTGGTGAGGTTGAGCCAGCCCGCGGAGTCGAACCCGTCCCGCAGGTCCTCCCACGGGTTGTGGACCGCGCCGACCACCGGGGGGTTGCCGTTCAGGCCGTGCCGGCCCTGGAGCTTCTCGATCAGGTAGCGGCCGGGGTTGCGCGGGGTGGGGCCGTAGTAGTCGTTGGAGCCGAAGACGTACGCGCCCGGGAACTCCATGAGGGGGCCGAGTGCGTCGAGGACCTCGGGGACGCCCTCCGGGTCGGACAGGTTGTCGCCCGTGTTGATCACGAAGTCGGGGCGCAGGCCCGCCAGGGAGCGCAGCCAGCGCTGCTTCTTGCGCTGGCCGCCGACCATGTGGATGTCGGAGACGTGCAGCACGCGCAGGGGGCGCATCCCGGACGGCAGGACGGGGACGGTCACCCGTCGGAGGCGGAAGGAGCGGGCCTCGAAGCCCGCCGCGTACAGCAGCCCGGCAGCGCCGGCCGCCATGATTCCGAGGGGGATTCCGTATCGCGCGCGCATGGGTCCATCGTGTCAGACCCCGGGGGGTTCCTCCGAACGCCCTCCGGTGCGGCGGGCGTTAAAAGGGCAGGCGTCCTCGCTCGCGCACCTGCGACAATCGAGTCATGACCACGCTCAAGTCGAAGCTGCACGCCGACCTCAACGCCGCGATCAAGGAGCGTGACGAGCTCCGCTCCTCGACGCTCCGGCTGACGCTCGCCGCGATCACCAAGGAGGAGGTCGCGGGCAAGGAGAAGCGCGAGCTCTCCGACGACGAGGTGCAGAAGGTGATCACCCGCGAGGCGAAGAAGCGCCGCGAGGCGGCGGACGCCTTCGCGCAGGGCGGGCGTCCCGAGCAGTCGGAGCGGGAGAAGGCGGAGGGCGAGGTGCTGGCCGCGTACCTGCCCAAGCAGCTGTCCGACGAGGAGCTGGACGCGATCGTCTCCCAGGCGGTGGAGGAGGCGAAGGCGGCGGGTGCCGAGGGGCCGCGGGCCATGGGCGCCGTGATGAAGATCGTGAACCCGAAGGTCGCCGGGCAGGCGGAGGGCGGCCGGGTGGCGGCCGCGGTGAAGAGGCTGCTGGCCGGCTGAGCCGGCGGGAGACGGTCCCGCCGAGGGCGGCCGGGTAGTACGCCGGACGGCCCCTGACCCCGATCTACGGGGTCAGGGGCCGTCCGGCGTGGTGCTCCGGGTCGCCGGGCAGGCCGGTCGGGTCAGTCGCGTCCTCCGGGCCCGTTGCCCGGGCCGCGGACGAAGCCCTCCGGGATGGAGAAGGTCGGGTCCGGCTCGGTGCCCCCGTTGCCGCCTCCGCCGTTTCCGTTGCGGCCCCCGTCGCCGTTGCCGCCGCCGATCAGGCCGCCGATGAGGCCCCCGTCGCCGTTGTTGCCGTCGTCACCGCGGCCGCCGCCCTCGCCGCCGCGGTCACCGTCGCCGTCACGGTCGGGGTCCTTGGCGTCCGGGACGTCCACCAGGTTGAAGGACGGGGCCTCCTTGCCGGACAGGGCGCCGGTCATGGCGTCCTTCCAGATGGGGCCGGGGACCGCGCCACCGAAGACCAGTGCGTGGTACCGGCCGCCGATCCTGATGTTCTTCATCTCGACCTTCTGGCTGGCGCTGCCCACCCAGACGGCGCCCGACATGTTCGGCGTGTAGCCGACGAACCAGGCGTTCCTGCGCTCGTCCGTCGTACCCGTCTTACCGGCGTTGGCGCGGTCGCTGAGACCGGCCGCCTGGCCCGTACCGGAGTCGACCACGCCCTGGAGCAGGGTGTTGATCGTGTCGGCGGTCTTCTCGCTCATCGCGCGGGAGCACGTGGACTTCGGCACCTCCAGCGATGCCTGCTCGTCGCCGACCTTCTGGGTGATCGACTCGATGGCGACCGGCGTGCAGTACATGCCCCGGGCGGCGAAGGCGGCGTACGAGCTCGCCATCGTCAGCGGGGAGAGGCCGGTGGAGCCGAGGGTCATCGAGGAGGGGACCTCGGGGATCTTCTTGCCGTTGCCCTGGACCACGCCGAGCTTGTCGGTCATGGTGACCACCGGGCACATGCCGATGTCCTCGATCATCTGCACGAAGTAGGTGTTGACCGACAGGGCCATCGCTTCCTTGAGCGGGTACGGCCCGACCTCGGCCTCGTTCTCGTTCGAGAGTTTGTAGTTCGCGTCGTTCACCCAGGGCTTCTCGCACCCGCGCACGGTCTTCGGGTACGGCATCTCGTACGGGGCGGAGTAGGTCTGGGTCGGGGGCCTGCCCTCCTCGATGGCGGCGGCGGCCACGAACGGCTTGAACGTCGAACCCGTCGGGAAGCCGAAGTTGGAGCCGCCCCAGGCGTTGTCGACCGAGAAGTTGATCTCCGTCTCGTTCTTGCCGTAGCCGTACGGCTTGGACTGGCCCATCGCGACGATCTTGCCGGTGCCGGGTTCGACCAGGGTGCTCGCCGCGGCGACGGAGTCCGACTGGTTGACGTGGTCCTTGAGCGACTTCTGCACCGACTCCTGCGCCTGCGGGTCGAGCGTGGTGCGGATGGTCAGGCCGCCCTGGTTCCAGACCTTCGCCCGGTCCTCACGGGTCTTGCCGAAGACCGGGTCGTTGAGGAAGACCTTCTCCACGTACTTGCAGAAGAAGCCCGCGCCCTTGGTGGCGGTGATGCAGCCGTTCTTGGGCTTGCTGACGTCCAGGCCCAGCGGGCTCTCCGCGGCCTTCGCCGCCTCCTCCCGGGAGATGTCGCCGACCTCGGCCATCCGCTGGATGACCGTGTTGCGCCGCTTCGTCGCCTCCGCCTCGTCGTTGACCGGGTCGTAGCGGCTCGGGGACTGGACCAGGCCGGCGAGGAGGGCGGACTCCTGGAGGTTGAGGTCCTTGGCGGGCTTGGAGAAGTAGCGCCGGGCGGCCGCCTCGACGCCGTAGGCCTGCTGGCCGAAGAAGGTGATGTTCAGGTAGTTCTCGAGGATCTTCTTCTTGCCCAGCTCCTCCTCGACCTGGATCGCGTACTTGAGTTCGGCGATCTTGCGGCCGATGGTCTGCTGGGTGGCCTGCGCGACCTTCGTCGGGTCGTCGCCCGCCTCCTCGACGAAGACGTTCTTCACGTACTGCTGGGTGAGCGTGGACGCGCCCTCGGAGACCTCACCGCTGCGCGCGTTCTTGTTGAGGGCGCGCAGGACGCCCTTCAGGTCCACCGCGCCGTGCTCGTAGAAGCGCGAGTCCTCGATGGCGACGATCGCCTTCTGCAGGTACGGCGAGATGTCCTTGAGCTCGACCACCGTGCGGTCGCGCGAGTAGACGGTGGCGATGGTGCCGCCGTCGGCGTCGAGGATGGTGGTGCGCTGGCTCAGCGGCGGGGTCTTGAGGTTGGCCGGGAGCTCGTCGAAGCTCTCGACCGATCCCTTGGCCGCGAGGCCCAGCGCGCCCACCGCGGGCAGCGCGATGCCGGCCATGACGGCTCCCGCGAGGACACTGACACCGAGGAACTTGGCGGCCTGCTGCGTGGGAGACAGACCACCGCCCGAGCGCTTCTTTGGCATGGGAGCAGCCTACGTTCTCATTCGCCGGACAAGCGCAAATGCCTTGGCCTAAGCTGCACTCAACTGTCACAGCAGTGAGGCCACGTATCAATACGTCCGGCGACCCCGAATCGTTCCGGACCCTCTCGGGTTTCTTCATATGAAGTGCGTCGAGGGGTGTTGAGTCCGTGTCCGTATCCGCCTCGTGTGTCACGCGGTGCCCGTTGTGACGCAACTGAACTGACCCGGAACGCCCCCTATGCCGCGCATGTCGCCCCCTCACTCCCCCGGGTGATCTGCCGCTTACCCATAGTCCGTTCGGACCATTCAAGATTGGGCCCGCTGGGGGTGTTGCGCCGTGCCCACCTTCCGTAACGTCCTCAACTGGCGGCGGTGAATATGCCGCTGCCGCCGTGGGGGAGCCTCGATTCGGGAGAGGACGGCGCCGGTATGGGCTGGGTTACCGACTGGAGTGCGCAGGCTGCCTGCCGCACTACCGATCCGGATGAACTGTTCGTTCAAGGAGCAGCGCAGAACAGGGCCAAGGCGGTGTGCACCGGATGCCCGGTACGCACCGAATGTCTGGCCGACGCGCTGGACAACCGCGTCGAGTTCGGCGTGTGGGGAGGCATGACGGAGCGTGAGCGCCGCGCGCTGCTGCGCCGGCGGCCGACCGTGACGTCGTGGCGCAGGCTGCTGGAGACCGCGCGCTCGGAGTACGAGCGGGGGACGGGGGTCGTGTCCCTCGACGACGACGAGGTGTACGAGAGCTACGCGGCGGTGAGCTGAGGGCCTCGGGGGTGTTCGGCCCCCGGTCGTCCCGCCCGGGTTCCCCGGCAGGAGCGCGGCTGGGCGCTCCAGGGCGCCTCAGGGTGTCTCGGGCAGCTCCGGCCGGCCGGTCGCGAGCCGGTCGCCGATGTCCCGCAGCCCCGTGAGGTCGTGCACATCGCCGGGCAGTGCGGCCACCTCGGTCACCGCCACCTCCGGGTGGAGCGCGGTGAAGCGGTCACGCGTGCGCTGCTCGCGCGAGAGCAGCTGCATCCGCTCGGCGTGCAGCCTCAGCAGGCCCGCGGTGAGCCGGTCGACCGACCCCTCGGGGTCCGCGGCGTCCGGGTCCGCGGCTGCCTCCGTTCCGTCCGCGGTGGCGGGGGAGCCTTCCCCGGGGACGTCGTGGGCCGGTGTCCCGGCGGCTGCGGATGTCTCGGCGGTCGAGGATGTCTCGGTGGTCACGGATGTCTCGGATGACGCGGGCGGTTCTGAACTGCCGTACGTTTCGGGAGAGTTACGAAGTCCAGCTTTCCCGTCCTCCTGATCCACAATGCCGGGGTCCTCAAGATTTTCCGCGGCGGCGAGCGCCCGCTCGGCCGACAGCCGGTCCGCGCCGCTGCCATGGACCCGGTTGAGCACCAGACCGGCCAGCGGCATGTCCTCCGCGGCCAGCCGCTCCACGAAGTACGCGGCCTCGCGCAGCGCGTCCCGCTCCGGGGCCGCCACCACCAGGAACGCCGTGCCGGGCGCCTGGAGCAGCTTGTAGGTGGCGTCCGCGCGCGTCCGGAACCCGCCGAACATCGAGTCCATCGCGGCCACGAACGTCTGGACGTCCTTCAGCAGCTGACCGCCGAGCACCTTGCCCAGCACGCCGGTCATCATCGACATCCCGACGTTCAGGAACTTCATCCCCGCACGGCCGCCGACCTTCGCCGGAGTCAGCAGCACGCGGATGAGCTTGCCGTCGAGGAAGGACCCGAGCCGCTTGGGCGCGTCCAGGAAGTCCAGCGCGGAACGGGAGGGCGGGGTGTCGACCACGATGAGGTCCCACTCGTCCCGCGACCGCAGCTGGCCCAGCTTCTCCATCGCCATGTACTCCTGCGTGCCCGCGAAGCCCGCCGAGAGCGACTGGTAGAACGGGTTGCCCAGGATCGCGGAGGCCCGCTCGGGGTCCGCGTGCGCCTCGACGATCTCGTCGAAGGTGCGCTTCATGTCGAGCATCATCGCGTGCAGTTCGCCGCCCGCGGAGTCGTCGATGCCCTTCACCCGGCGCGGGGTGTTGTCGAGCGAGTCGATGCCCATGGACTGGGCGAGCCGGCGCGCCGGGTCGATGGTGAGGACCACCACCTTGCGTCCCCGCTCCGCCGCGCGCAGGCCCAGCGCCGCCGCGGTCGTCGTCTTGCCGACCCCGCCCGCGCCGCAGCACACCACGATCCGGGTCCCCGGGTCCTCGATCAGCGGGTCGATGTCGAGCGTGCGGGTGGGGGAGAGGTGGTGACGGGCCGGATCGTGGGTCGCCGGTTCCGGACGACGGCTCATGACATCCCCTGCTTCCGGTGCTTGCGACGGGTGACGGGGCTGGTGCTGGGACGGGTGGGGCGGTGACGGCCGTGGGGGCGGGGCGGGCGGACGCCGTGGGTCATGTGACGTCCTGTTCGCGCAGCTTCCTGGCCAGCGCGTACAGACCGGCCAGGTCCATGCCCTCCGCGAGCAGCGGAAGTTCGTGCAACGGTACGCCGAGGTCCGCCAGCACGGCGCGCTGCTCCGTCTCCAGCGCGTACCGCTCGGCGTACTCCTCCGCCTGCGCGAGCAGCGGCTCCACCAGCCGCTCGGCGTGTCCGCCGCGGCGCGCGCCGCCGAGGCCGGCCGACGACAGGGCCCGCGCTACAGAGGAACGAGGGACCGACACCACGAGTTCCAGCGCGGAGTCGTCCAGGACCTGCGGCCGCACCATGTTCACGATGACCCTGCCCACCGGCAGCCGCGCGGCGCGCAGCTCCGCGATGCCGTCCGCGGTCTCCTGGACCGGCATCTCCTCCAGCAGGGCCACCAGGTGCACGGCCGTCTCCGGCGACTTCAGCACCCGCATGACGGCCTGTGCCTGATTGTGTATCGGGCCGATCTTGGCGAGCCCGGCGACCTCGTCGTTGACGTTGAGGAAGCGGGTGATGCGGCCGGTCGGCGGGGCGTCCATCACGACGTAGTCGTAGACGAACCGGCCGTTCCTGTCCTTGCGCCGGACCGCCTCGCACGCCTTGCCGGTCAGCAGGACGTCACGGACGCCGGGGGCGATGGTGGTCGCGAAGTCGATCGCGCCGAGCTTCTTCAGGGCCCGGCCCGCGCTGCCCAGCTTGTAGAACATCTGGAGGTAGTCCAGGAGGGCCTGCTCGGCGTCGATGGCGAGGGCGTACACCTCCCCGCCGCCCGGAGCGACCGCGATCTTCCGCTCCTCGTACGGGAGCGCCTCCGTCTCGAAGAGTTGTGCGATGCCCTGCCGGCCCTCGACCTCGACGAGGAGCGTCCGCTTCCCCTCCGTGGCCAGGGCCAGCGCGAGGGCGGCGGCCACCGTGGTCTTGCCGGTTCCGCCCTTGCCACTGACGACCTGGAGCCTGCTCACGTCTTCGAGCCTAAAGGCTCCGCGCGCGCCCCGTCGGCTCCGGGTGGCAGTTGCCGGGGGTCGCGCCCCGCGCGAAGGGCGCCGCGCGGGGCCGTCGGCGGGGCGTGGGGGCGGGCGCCAGGTGTGGTGCGGGCCGGGCGAGCGGTGGTGGTGCGGGGCGGGCCCGCGAGGGTGGTGCGGCCACCGGAAGCCGGGACGGCAGCGGCTAGAGTCGGCCGCATGACCAAGTGGGAATACGCGACTGTGCCGCTGCTCGTCCACGCAACGAAGCAGATTCTGGACACCTGGGGCGAGGACGGCTGGGAGCTCGTCCAGGTCGTGCCCGGGCCGAACAACCCCGAGCAGCTGGTGGCCTATCTGAAGCGCGAGAAGCAGGCATGAGCGCCGTCGAGGCGAAACTGGCCGAGCTCGGCCTGACCCTTCCGGAGGTCGTGCCGCCCCTCGCCGCGTACCAGCCGGCCGTGCGGTCGGGGCGGTACGTCTTCACCGCCGGCCAGCTCCCCATGGTGGACGGCAAGCTTCCGACGACCGGCAAGGTCGGCGCGGAGGTCACCCCGGAGGAGGCGAAGGAACTGGCGCGCACCTGCGCGCTGAACGCCCTCGCCGCGGTCAAGTCCGTCGCCGGGGACCTGGACCGGGTGGCGCGCGTGGTGAAGGTCGTGGGCTTCGTCGCCTCCGCGGCGGACTTCACCGGCCAGCCGGGTGTCCTCAACGGCGCGAGCGAGCTGCTGGGCGAGGTCCTCGGCGACAAGGGCGTCCACGCCCGCAGCGCGGTGGGTGTCGCGGTGCTGCCGCTGGACGCGCCCGTGGAGGTCGAGATGCAGGTGGAACTCACCGAGGCGTAGCCCCCGGTGAGCGGTCGTGGCGGCGGTCGCGGAGACGCGGGCGCCGCCGTGCCGGGCTGAGGCTCCCTGTGAGGGGCGGAGGTCCGGCCGGGTTCCTTCTCCTGGCTGACGCGTCCGAGTGAACCGGCCGTCGGGGAGTGCCCCGCGCGGGCGCGACGCGGCCCCCGCCGGTCGGGGGCCGACCGCCGGCCCGGACATGGGACCGTGAGGTGTTCCCGCCGCGCGTGCACGCCGGGCGCACCGTCCCCTCCGCTGTTCGAACGGGCGGTCCCGTCCCGGGCGGCGGCACCGCCGCACGGTGGCCCGCAGCGGCTTGCGGGCGTGGGTCCCTGAGCCTCCCGCCCGCGGCCCGGGTGCGTACGGCCCTCCCCGCCCGTCCCCACGGCCACTCGAACATCCGGGCGTCACGGGATAGCCTCCGGCCATGGCGAACGCGCAGGCTGATGGGCAGTGGTACCCGCCGGAGTGGCCGGAGCGGATCCGGGCGCTCACGGACGGCACCCTCACACCGGTCACGCCGAAGCGGGCGGCCACCGTCATGCTCCTGAAGGACACCGCGGACGGTCCCCTCGTGCACATGCTGCGGCGACGCACGTCCATGGCCTTCGCGGGCGGCGCGTACGCCTACCCCGGCGGCGGCGTGGACCCGCGCGACGACGACCGGCACGTCCGCTGGGCGGGCCCCGCCCGCTCGTGGTGGGCCGGCCGGCTCGGCGTGGACGAGGCGGGCGCCCAGGCGATCGTCTGCGCGGCCGTACGGGAGACGTACGAGGAGGCCGGGGTCCTGCTCGCCGGGCCCACCCCCGACACCGTGGTCGGTGACACGACCGGCGAGGACTGGGAGGCGGACCGGGCCGCGCTCGTCGCGCGGGAGACGTCCTTCGCGGAGTTCCTCGACCGCCGCGGGCTGGTCCTGCGCTCCGACCTGCTGGGCGCCTGGACGCGCTGGATCACCCCCGAGTTCGAGTCCCGCCGCTACGACACCTGGTTCTTCGCCGCCAAACTCCCCGAGGGCCAGCGCACCCGCAACGCCTCCACGGAGGCCGACCGCACCGTGTGGACCACCCCGCGCGCCGCGGCCGCCGGGTACGACCGGGGCGAGCTGCTGATGATGCCCCCCACCATCGCCACCCTGCGCCAGCTCGCGGCGTACGACACGGCCGCGGAGGCGCTCGACGCGGCGCCCGCGCGGGACCTCACGCCGGTGCGCGCCACCGCGCGCCTGGTGGAGGGCGAGATCGTGCTCACCTGGCCGGGGCACGACGAGTTCACCAAGCACATCCCGACCGGGGGAGCCCCCGCATGACGGACGCCAACACGCTGCCCGGACAACCGCGAGGAGGTGTCCTCTCCGGCCCCGCCACCACGCGCGCCGTCAACGTGCTCGCCCCCAACCCGTCGGCGATGACCCTGGACGGCACCAACACCTGGATCCTGTCCGAACCCGACTCCGACCTGGCGGTCGTGGTCGACCCCGGACCCCTCGACGACGGGCACCTGCGGCACGTCATCGGCACGGCCGAGCAGGCCGGCAAGCGGGTCGCCCTCACCCTGCTGACGCACGGTCACCCCGACCACGCCGAGGGCGCCGGCCGTTTCGCCGAGCTGACCGGCACGAAGGTACGCGCCCTGGACCCGGCGCTGCGGCTCGGTGACGAAGGGCTGGCCGCCGGGAACGTCATCACCGTCGGCGGACTCGAACTGAGGGTCGTCCCCACCCCCGGCCACACCGCCGACTCCCTGTGCTTCCACCTCCCGGCCGACCGGGCGGTGCTCACCGGCGACACCATCCTCGGCCGCGGCACCACCGTCGTGGCCCACCCCGACGGGCGGCTCGGGGACTACCTGGACACGCTGCGCCGGCTCAGGTCGCTCACCGTCGACGACGGCGTCCACACCGTCCTGCCCGGCCACGGGCCCGTCCTGGAGGACGCCCAGGGAGCCGTGGAGTACTACCTCGCCCACCGCGCGCACCGCCTCGCCCAGGTCGAGACGGCCGTCGAGGACGGACACCGCACGCCGTCCGAGGTCGTCGCCCACGTCTACGCCGACGTCGACCGCCTGCTGTGGCCGGCCGCGGAACTGTCGGTACGCGCCCAGATGGAGTACCTGCGGGAGCACGGCATCATCTGAAGCCCGGGCCCGGGCCCGGGCCCGTCCCGGTCAGTCCGGCCGGGGGGCCTTCACGCCGTGCACGCGCGCGTACTCGCCGGCGAGCCACGGGCCCAGGTCGTCGACGTACCAGGCGAGGGCGGCGGCGTCCCCGGCCGGCTCGTGCCCGAGGGCCACGGCCGCGGCGATCCGCTCCCGCCCGCTCAGCAGCCGCTCCCGTGAGTACAACAGCGTGCCGACGCCGTCGATCTGCGGATACGTGCCGTCCCGCCGCTCCTCCGCCACGCGCACGGCGTCCCGGTGCCGGGCGGTCGGGTCGCCGCGCAGGGAGAGCAGGAGGCCGAGGGCGCTGCGGCCCGCCCCTTGCGGTGCCGCGTGGGACGGGTTCTCCGGATGCACGGAGACACGGCGGAGCCCCGCTCCCCGAGGGGGGCGGGGCTCCGCCGTACCGGCAGTGCGGGAGGTCAGCGGGAGCGCTTCGCGAGGCGCTCGACGTCCAGGAGGATCACCGCGCGGGCCTCCAGACGGAGCCAGCCGCGCTGGGCGAAGTCCGCCAGGGCCTTGTTGACCGTCTCGCGGGACGCGCCGACCAGCTGGGCCAGCTCCTCCTGCGTGAGGTCGTGCACCACGTGGATGCCCTCCTCGGACTGCACGCCGAAACGGCGGGACAGGTCCAGCAGGGCGCGGGCGACACGGCCCGGGACGTCCGAGAAGACCAGGTCCGACATGGCGTCGTTGGTCTTGCGCAGCCGGCGTGCCACGGCGCGCAGCAGCGCGGTGGCGACCTCGGGGCGGGCGCTCAGCCAGGGCGTGAGGTCGCCGTGGCCCAGCGCGAGCAGCTTGACCTCGGTCAGCGCCGTGGCGGTCGCGGTGCGCGGGCCCGGGTCGAACAGGGACAGCTCACCGATCAGCTCGCCCGGGCCGACCACGGCGAGCATGTTCTCGCGGCCGTCGGGGGACGTGCGGTGCAGCTTGACCTTGCCCTCGGTCACCACGTACAAGCGGTCTCCGGGATCGCCCTCGTGGAACAGGGAATCGCCCCGTGCCAGGGTCACCTCGCTCATGGAGGCGCGAAGCTCCGCGGCCTGCTCGTCATCGAGCGCCGCGAAAAGCGGGTTCCGCCGCAGAACGTCGTCCACGAGTTCTCTCCTTGTCGACCTGCTCAGGGGATCTTCTTCCCCACGTACCAGGGGACCGTGGTGCCCATTTTGCCGGACGGTCCAAACAGTGTGATCTGTCACAAGGATGCCGTACGGGCCGGTCGGGGTATGCGGCAGGGGTCCAATTGGGCGCCGGACTTCAGGGACCGGGGCGGATGTCGGTGCCGGGTCGTAGGCTGGCCGGGTGTCCAAATCGCCGGTGAGAGCACAGGCCGAGGGGGCTGCACGAGTGGGTGTACGTCGCGATTCCGCTGTGGGCGAACAGGGCTCCGATGGCGGTAGGGAATCGGCGAAAACGGCAAAGCGGTCGCCGTCGGGGCAGCCGGAGACCAAGGCAGCGGCGAGGAAGGCCGCGCCGGCGAAGAAGGCCGCCCCTTCCGCGAAGACCGCTGCCGCGCCCGCCAAGAAGGCGGCTTCGTCGGCGAAGAAGGCCGCCGCGCCTGCGAAGAGGGCGGCCTCGCCGGGAAAGAAGGCGGCCTCCACGGGGAAGAAGGCGGCAGCCCCCGCCAGGAAGGCCGCCGCCCCCGCGAAGAAGGCCGGTTCCGTCGGGAGGACCACCGCCGCCAAGAAGTCCGCCACCCCAGCCAAGAAGGTCGCCCCCATCAAGAAGGCCCCGTCCCCCAGGAAGCAACTCGTCGCGCCGAAGAAGGCGACCGCGGCCGTGAAGGCCGCCCCCGCCGAGGCGGTGGTGAAACCGGCCGGGGACGAGTCGCGCACCGCGCTGGTCCGGCGGGCGCGCCGGATCAACCGTGAGCTCGCCGAGGTGTACCCGTACGCCCATCCGGAGCTGGACTTCGAGAACCCCTTCCAACTCGTCGTCGCCACGGTGCTGTCGGCCCAGACCACCGACCTGCGGGTCAACCAGACGACCCCCGCCCTCTTCGCGAGGTACCCCACCCCGGAGGACCTGGCCGCGGCCGATCCCGAGGAGGTGGAGGAGATCCTGCGCCCGACCGGTTTCTTCCGCGCCAAGACCAAGTCGGTGATCGGGCTGTCGAAGGCGATCGCGGAGGACTTCGGGGGCGAGGTGCCCGGCCGGCTCGAGGACCTCGTGAAGCTGCCCGGCGTGGGCCGCAAGACCGCCTTCGTCGTGCTGGGCAACGCCTTCGGACGCCCCGGCATCACCGTGGACACCCACTTCCAGCGCCTGGTGCGGCGCTGGCGGTGGACCGCGGAGACCGACCCCGACAAGATCGAGGCGGCCATCGGCGCGCTCTTCCCCAAGAGCGACTGGACGGACCTGTCCCACCACGTGATCTGGCACGGCCGCCGCATCTGCCACGCCCGCAAGCCCGCCTGCGGCGCCTGCCCCATCGCGGCGCTCTGCCCCGCGTACGGCGAGGGCGAGACGGACCCGGAGAAGGCGGAGAAGCTGCTGAAGTACGAGAAGGGCGGCCTCCCCGGCCAGCGCCTGAACCCCCCGCAGGCCTACCTCGACGCCGGCGGCCGGCCCGCCCCGCCGCTGGGGGCCGGATGACGGAGCGGCACACGGTCCGGTGGCCGACGGAACGATCTCGGGGGCGCCGGGCGTTGGACCCGAGGGACGCGACCGGACGAGGGGGGTGGCGATGACGCGGACGAGCGGCGCCCAGGGCGGCGCGGTGACGGTCAGCCAGGAGGGCCTGCCCGGCTGGCTGGAACCGGTGGCCCGCGCCGCGGAGACGGTAGCGCCCCGGCAGCTGAGCCGCTTCCTGCCCCCGGAGGACGGTGCGGGACGGCAGTCGGCCGTCCTCGTCCTCTTCGGCGACGGAGCGCGCGGCCCGGAGCTGCTCCTCATGGAGCGGGCGACCTCGCTGCGCTCCCACGCGGGGCAGCCGTCCTTCCCCGGAGGTGCCCTCGACCCGGAGGACGGTGACCCGCAGGGCGACGGCCCGCTGCGTGCCGCCCTGCGCGAGGCCGAGGAGGAGACCGGGCTCGATCCGTCCGGCGTGCAGCTCTTCGGTGTGCTGCCCAAGCTCTACATTCCGGTCAGCGGCTTCGTCGTCACCCCCGTGCTGGGCTGGTGGCGGGTCCCCACTCCGGTGGACGTGGTCGATCCGAACGAGACCGCGCGGGTGTTCACCGTTCCCGTGGCGGATCTCACCCACCCGGACAACCGTGCGACCACGGTCCACCCCAGCGGCTTCCAGGGCCCGGCATTCCTGGTCGAATCGGCCCTCGTGTGGGGTTTCACCGCGGGCGTCATCGACCGGTTGCTGCACTTCGCCGGATGGGAGCGGCCCTGGGACCGGGGCAAGCGGGTCCCCCTGGACTGGGGGTCATGACAGGGTGGGCGCCGTGCTGGGTACGACGAGGCGAGGCTTGAAGCGGTGAACGTGCTGGACATCCTGTTGCTGCTCGCCGCCGTGTGGTTCGCGGTCGTCGGCTACCGGCAGGGCTTCGTCGTCGGCATCCTGTCGGTGATCGGCTTCCTGGGCGGCGGACTCGCCGCCGTGTACGTGCTGCCGGTGATCTGGGACGCCCTCACCGATGACGCCGAGATCGGCACGACCGCCGCCGTCATAGCGGTCGTCGTCGTCATAGTCTGCGCCTCCGTCGGCCAGGCCCTGACCACCCATCTGGGCAACAAGCTGCGCCGCTACATCTCCTGGTCCCCGGCCCGCGCGCTCGACGCGACCGGCGGGGCGCTGGTCAACGTCGTCGCGATGCTGCTGGTCGCCTGGCTCGTCGGCTCGGCCCTCGCCGGTACGACACTGTCCACCCTGGGCAAGGAGGTCCGCGGCTCCACGGTGCTGCTGGGCGTCTCCCGGGTGCTGCCCGACCGGGCCGACACCTGGTTCGCCGACTTCTCCTCCATCCTCGCGCAGAACGGCTTCCCGCAGGTCTTCAGCCCGTTCGCCAACGAGCCGATCAACGACGTACAGCCGCCCGACCCGGCTCTCGTCGACAGTCCCGTGGCGGCGCGCGCGCAGCGCTCCATCGTCAAGGTCATGGGGACGGCGGAGAGTTGCGGCAAGGTCCTGGAGGGCACCGGGTTCGTCTTCGCCGACCGCCGGGTGATGACCAACGCCCACGTCGTGGGCGGCGTCGACGACCCGACCGTGCAGATAGGCGGCGAGGGCAGGAAGTATGACGCCAAGGTCGTCCTCTACGACTGGGGGCGCGACATCGCCGTCCTCGACGTCCCCGACATGAAGGCTCCGGCACTGAGGTTCGCGGCCGAGGACGCGAGCAGCGGTGACGGCGCCATCGTCGCCGGCTTCCCCGAGAACGGCGCGTACGACGTCCGGGCCGCGCGCGTACGCGGCCGCATCACCGCCAACGGCGCGGACATCTACCACCGCGGCACGGTCCGGCGGGACGTGTACTCGCTGTTCGCGAACGTCCGTCAGGGCAACTCGGGCGGGCCGCTGCTGAGCACCGACGGCACGGTCTACGGCGTGGTCTTCGCCAAGTCCCGGGACAACGCCGAGACGGGGTACGCCCTCACCGTGGACGAGATCCAGGAGGACATCGCCAAGGGGCGTACCGCGAACCGTGAGGTGGACAGCGACAGCTGCGCGCTGTGAGGTGAGGGGGCGTCAGCCGCGCGGGTGACGCAGGCGTACGGACACCCAGCGGGCCCGGCGCCGGAGGATACGCGGGATTCCCACCCTGAGGTCCGTTGCCGCCATCTGTGGTGCACCGCCTTGCTGGTGGGAGCTCACACCGCCCGCCGGGCGGCGATTGCGGGTTGCGTCACTGTAATCGTGCGTCCAGCCCATACCCCGACGTTTGCCCCCGACCCATGGTCGATAACCGCTTTGCGGGCGGCCAATTGGCCTATGCGTCAGGCAATTGGCGTTCGTCGGACAAGCGTTCAGGGTGGGGGCCGGGAGGCGGTACGGAGCGCGCCCGTCCGGTCACCGGTCGGGTTCGGGATCCTTCAGCCAGTTGATCAGTTCCGTGGAGAAGGTGACCGGGTCCTCCTCGTGCGGGAAGTGTCCCAGCCCGTCGAACAGCCGCCAGCGGTAGGGGGCTTCGACGTACTGCCCGGAGCCCGCCGCGACGCGGGTGCGGACGACCGGGTCGAGGGAGCCGTGCAGGTGCAGTGTCGGCACCCGCACGGGGCGCTTCATCCTGCGGTTGAACTGGAAGCCGTCCGGGCGGGCAAGGGAGCGCACCATCCAGCGGAACGGCTCGATCGAGCAGTGCGCCGTGGAGGGGATGCACATGGCCCGCCGGTAGTTCTCCAGCGTCTCCTCGTCCGGCAGCCGGGGCCCGGACCAGTCCTGGATCAGCTTCGCCACCAGCGCCCCGTCGTCCGCGGTGAGCTGCCGCTCCGGCACCCAGGGCCGCTGGAACCCCCAGATGTGCGACATGGCCGCCGACTGCCGGGCGTCGGAGAGCATCGCCGACCGCCACTGCCGCGGGTGCGGCATGGAGGCGACCGCCAGCCGCCGCACCAGCTTGGGGCGCATCGCCGCCGCCGTCCACGCCAGGTACCCGCCCAGGTCGTGGCCGACCAGCGCGGCGTCCGGCTCGCCGAGGGAGCGGACCACCCCGGTGATGTCCAGCGCGAGGTTGGCCGGGTCGTAGCCGCGCGGTGTGCGGTCGCTGCCGCCCACTCCGCGCAGGTCCATGGCGACGGCGCGGAACCCGGCGTCGGCGAGCGCCGTCAGCTGGTGCCGCCAGGTCCACCAGAACTGGGGGAATCCGTGCAGCAGCAGCACCAGGGGGCCGTCGCCCAGCTCCGCGATGTGGAAGCGGGCGCCGTTGGCCGCGACGTCCCGGTGGACGAGCCCCGGGGCGTCGGGGACGGCGAGTCGTACGGCTGAGGCGGGTTGCGCCGAAGGTGTGGCGGGGTCCGTCATGAGGACGAGCGTGCCACAGCCTCGACGGCGTGGGGGATCCGGTCCTCGGGCAGGGCGGGCCGCGGGTGCGGCTTGGCCTTCTGCAGCACGCCCGCCGTCTCCTTCACCGAGGCGGCGACCTTCTGCGGGCCGCGGCCCTGCTTGGCCTTCTTGGCGAAGGTGACGCCGATCAGTGCGAGGACCCCGGCGATCAGCACGTTCGCCGCGAAGGACAGCAGGAAGCAGACCGCGAGGTTCCAGCCGCTCCAGGTGCGGATGCCGTAGGCGAGGGCGAAGTTCAGCATCGGCAGGGAGAACAGCAGCAGCACGCCGGCCGCCGTGAACGCCCCACCGCTGGTCGCGCCCCGCTTGACGTCCTGCCTGAGCTGCGCCTTCGCCAGCGCGATCTCGTCGTGCACCAGCGCCGACATGTCAGCCGTCGCCGAGGCGAACAACTGGCCGATGCTGCGTTCGGCGCCGACCGGGCTGCCGTCGGGTGCGCTCATCGCGGTCTCCCTCTCCTGCGTACGTCCTGCGTACGTTCCTCGTGGCTGCGCGTACGGTCCAGTCTTTTGTACCGTCTCGTCAGATCATGCCGGACCGTGCTGCCGATCGCCTGCCCCGCCCGGCACTTCGGCAAGCGCGTCCCGCTCGGCGGCCTTCTCCCGGGCGAGTCGCCGGTGCTCGGCCGCCTTGTGCTCGTGGATCTCCGCCATGCGCAGGTGGTACGCGGGGTCGTCCTGCTCGTAGACGTCCGGGACGCCGTCGCGGTCCTCGTCGCGCTCCTCCTCCTCGGTCAGCCGGCGGTACTTGGCGTTCCGGATCTTCAGCAGGACGGCCGCGACGACGGTGGCGATCAGCGAACCGGTGAGGACGGCGGCCTTCACGCTGTCCGTCATCGACGCGTCGCCCTCGAAGGCGAGTTCGCCGATGAGCAGCGAGACGGTGAAACCGATCCCGGCGAGGGTCGCCACCGCGAACACGTCGGCCCAGGCGAGGTCGTCGCTGAGCGACGCCTTGGTGAAACGGGCGGTCAGCCAGGTGCCGCCGAAGATGCCCAGCATCTTGCCGACGACCAGCCCGAGGACGACGCCGAGCGTCTCCGGCTGGGTGAACACGTCCGCCAGGGCATCACCGGAGACCACCACACCCGCGCTGAACAGGGCGAACAACGGGACCGCGAAGCCCGCCGAGAGCGGCCGCACGAGGTGCTCGATGTGCTCGCCGGGGGAGTGCTCCTCGCCCTCGTGGCGGTGGCAGCGCAGCATCAGGCCCATGGCGACACCGGCGATGGTGGCGTGGATGCCGCTGTTGTACATCAGCCCCCAGATCACCAGCGCGAGCGGTACGTAGACGTACCAGCCGCGTATGCCCTTGCGCAGCAGCAGCCAGAAGACGGCCAGGCCCGCGAGCGCGCCGCCGAGGGCCGCGAAGTTCAGGTCGGCGGTGAAGAAGACCGCGATGATCAGGATCGCGAACAGGTCGTCGACGACGGCGAGGGTGAGCAGGAAGGCGCGCAGGGCGCTGGGCAGGGAGGTGCCGATGACGGCGAGCACGGCGAGCGCGAAGGCGATGTCGGTGGCGGTGGGCACCGCCCAGCCGGCCAGCGAGCCGCCGCCTATACCGTTGGTGATCGTGTAGACCAGCGCCGGTGCGGCCATGCCGCACAGGGCGGCGACGACGGGGAGCGCGGCCGCCTTGGGGTCGCGCAGGTCGCCGGCGACCAGTTCGCGTTTGAGTTCGATGCCGGCGACGAAGAAGAAGACCGCGAGCAGTCCGTCGGCGGCCCAGTGCGCCACCGACAGGTCCAGCCCGAGCGCCGCTGGGCCGAAGTGGAAGTCGCTGACGCTGTCGTAGCTGTTGCTCAGTCCGGGGATGTTCGCCCAGACCAGCGCGGCGACGGCGGCCAGCAGGAGGAGGACTCCGCCGACGGTCTCGGTGCGCAGGGCGTCCGTGACGAACGTCCGCTCGGGCAGGGAGAGGCGCCCGAAGGCTTTGCGGGGGCCGGGAGTGCGGGGGGCGGTCACTGGGTGTTCCTCCGGTCGACGGGCAGCACGAATCGCGTGCCGACCAGACTTCCCGGCGCCCCATGAGACAACAGCTTTCCGCCCCCACCCTAACCAAACCGCCCCTGAGCTGCACGAGGAGCCGGGGGCCCGGCGGGACATCCGGCGCGTCGGTGCGCCGGGTGTCCCGCCGTGGTCAGGGGCCGCCCGCTCAGTCCTCGCCGGGCGCCTGGGGCAGCTTGGCCTGGATGAGGTCCATGACCGTGGAGTCCGTCAGGGTGGTGACGTCTCCGAGCTGACGGTTCTCCGCCACGTCCCGCAGCAGACGGCGCATGATCTTGCCGGAGCGGGTCTTCGGCAGCTCGGCCACCGGCAGGATCCGCTTGGGCTTGGCGATCGGGCCGAGCGTGGCGCCCACGTGGTTGCGGAGCTCGCCGACGAGGTCCTCGGTCTCCGCCGCCGTGCCGCGCAGGATCACGAAGGCGACGATCGCCTGGCCGGTCGTCTCGTCCGCCGCGCCGACCACGGCCGCTTCGGCGACCGACGGGTGGCTGACCAGCGCGGACTCGACCTCCGTGGTGGAGATGTTGTGCCCGGACACCAGCATCACGTCGTCGACCCGGCCCAGCAGCCAGATGTCCCCGTCGTCGTCCCTCTTCGCACCGTCGCCGGCGAAGTACTTGCCCTCGAAGCGGGACCAGTACGTGTCGATGAACCGCTGGTCGTCGCCCCAGATGGTGCGCAGCATCGACGGCCACGGCTCGGTGAGGACCAGGTAACCGCCGCCGCCGCTGGGCACCTCGTTCGCCTCGTCGTCGACGACCGTCGCGGAGATGCCGGGCAGCGGGGTCTGGGCGGAACCGGGCTTGGCGTCGGTCACGCCCGGCAGCGGGGAGATCATGATGCCGCCGGTCTCGGTCTGCCACCAGGTGTCCACCACCGGTGTGCGGTCCCCGCCGATGTTCTTGCGGTACCAGATCCACGCCTCGGGGTTGATCGGCTCGCCGACGGAGCCCAGCACCCGCAGGCTGCCGAGGTCGAACTTCGCGGGGATGTCGTCGCCCCACTTCATGAACGTCCGGATCGCCGTCGGTGCCGTGTAGAGGATCGTCACGCCGTACTTCTGCACGATCTCCCAGAAACGGCCCTGGTGCGGCGTGTCCGGGGTGCCCTCGTACATGACCTGGGTGGCGCCGTTGGCGAGCGGGCCGTAGACGATGTACGAGTGGCCGGTGACCCAGCCGACGTCGGCCGTGCACCAGTACACGTCCGTCTCGGGCTTCAGGTCGAACACCGACCAGTGCGTGTACGCCGTCTGGGTCAGGTAGCCGCCGGAGGTGTGCAGGATGCCCTTCGGCTTGCCCGTGGTACCCGACGTGTACAGGATGAACAGCGGGTGCTCGGCCCCGAACGCCTCCGGGGTGTGCTCGGCGCTCTGCCGCTCCACCGCCTCGTGCCACCACACGTCGCGGCCCTCGGTCCAGGTGATGTCCTGGCCGGTGCGGCGGACGACGAGGACGTGTTCGACGTTGTCCACGCGGCCGACCGCCTCGTCGACGGCCGGTTTGAGCGCGGAGGGCTTGCCGCGCCGGTAGCCGCCGTCGGCCGTGATGACCACGCGCGCGTCGGCGTCCTTGATGCGGGTGGCGAGCGCGTCCGCCGAGAAGCCGCCGAAGACGACCGAGTGGGCCGCGCCGATCCGGGCGCAGGCCAGCATCGCCACGGCGGTCTCGGGGATCATCGGCATGTAGACGGCGACCCGGTCGCCCTTGCGGACACCCAGCTCCAGCAGGGCGTTGGCGGCCTTGGACACCTCGTCCTTGAGCTGGGCGTAGGTGATGGCGCGGCTGTCGCCCGGCTCGCCCTCGAAGTGGATGGCGACCCGGTCGCCGTGCCCGGCCTCCACGTGCCGGTCCACGCAGTTGTAGGCGACGTTGAGCTCGCCGTCCTGGAACCACTTGGCGAACGGCGGGTTCGACCAGTCCAGGGTCTCGGTGGGCTCCGTGGCCCAGGTCAGCCGGCGGGCCTGCTCGGCCCAGAAGCCGAGCCTGTCAGCCTTGGCCTGTTCGTACGCCTCCGCCGTGACGTTGGCGTTCGCGGCCAGGTCGGCGGGGGGCGAGAAGCGACGCTCCTCCTTCAGAAGGTTGGCCAGGCTTTCATTGCTCACGGCATCTGCCTTTCCCAGGGGTGTCCGTTGTGTCCCAGGCCACAGCTCATCAGACCCGGGGGTGCGCTGACAAGGGCCGACGGGAAATTGGTTTAGACCTGTCGGGTCGGGTGGTGGTGCGATGTTCGTCACCCCTTCCCACGGGCCCGGGCGCGAGCCGGTTCAGGGGGTGTAACGCCTCTCACACCCGGACGCGCCACCTCACAGGGCCAGGTCCACGGCCCGCACCCGGTCGAACACCGTTTCCTCGTCCCGCTCCGTCAGGAGGTACGCCTGGGCCTCCCCCACGTGGAAGTACAGCCCGTGCAGCTCCAGTGCCCCGTTCTCCAGGGCCCGTGCCACGCAGTCGTGCGCACGCAGGTGCTCCAGCTGCTGCACCACGTTGGTCAGACAGAGCTCCTCGGCCGCGTCGGCCGGTCTCCGCCCGGTCAGCCGCGGCGGGACCTTGCCGGCGGCGCCCACGCGCTCCAGACTCGGCTGCCCGTGCCGGAGCCACCGTCTCAGCGGCGTACGGGCGCTTCCGCCCGGGTCGGAGTCGAGCAGCGCCTGCATGGCGCCGCACCCCGAGTGCCCGCACACCGTGATCGACCGCACGGCCAGCACCTCCACGGCGTACTCGATGGCGGCGGCCACCGAGTCGTCGCCGCTCTCCGCACCGGGCGGGGGCACGAGATTGCCGACGTTGCGCACCACGAACAGGTCTCCCGGACCACTGGACGTGATCATGGACGTGACGACCCGGGAGTCGGCGCAGGTCAGGAAGAGCTGGGTGGGCCGCTGACCCTCGCGCGCCAGCCGGGCCAGCTCACCGCGGACCAGGGGCGCGGTGTACCGCTGGAACGTGCCGATGCCGCGCACCAGCTGGCTGCCGCCGACGCTCTCCCGATCCGGCGCCGGCGCCTTCTCCGCGTCCGTTCCGCCTGCTGCGGCCGCCGAGCCCCTCCCGTCCGCCGCGGTCCTGTCCCCTCGGCCCGCTGCGTCCGCGCCGCCCGCTGCGTCGGCCAGGTCCGGTCTCCGGCCGCCGTCCGGCAGGGGGCGGGGGAGCTCGCACTGGTGGTTGCGCCAGGGCGTCCAGGGCCGGCAACGGCAGTCGGCCTCGGAGGCTCCGGCCGCCTCGGCACCGACGGTGAGGTGGGCGGAGGCGAGGGCGGAGGGTTCGGCGATGCGGACCCCGGCGCGTCGGCCGGTGATCTCGACGGTGCCGCCCTGCGCGGTGTGGGTGCTCTGCCAGTCCTGCAGCGTCTCGTACGCCGCGTGGTCCATGAAGGAACCGTCCAACGCGACGACGACACGGGCCCCTTGGGGTACGAGATGCAGGACCCGGCTGAGCCGGGGCACCGCGAGGAACGTCAACTGCCCCCTGACGTGTACGTGATGGACTCCTTCCTCTCGCTCGTGGGTGATACGGGTGCGGGTGAGGCGGTGCAGGGCCACGCCGACGGCCACGGCGATCCCCAGTGCGACGCCCTCCAGGACGCCGAGGGACACGACGCCGAGGGTGGTCACGGCGTAGACCAGCACCTCACGGTGGCGGGTCACCGTGAGGATGTGGTGCAGGGAGACCATCTGGATGCCGACGGCCATCACCAGGGCGGCGAGCGAGGCGAGCGGGATGAACTCCAGGAGCGGGACCATCAGCAGCGCGGCAGCCACTACGAGAACGCCGTGCAGCATCGTGGAGTTCCGGCTCACGGCTCCCGCGTGCACGTTCGCGGAACTGCGCACCGCCACCCCGGCCACGGGCAGTCCGCCGAGCGAACCGGAGACGATGTTGGCCGCGCCCTGGCCGAGCAGTTCGCGGTCCAGGTCGGAGCGTCCGACGCGAGCGGGACCGGGACGGCCCGACACCAGCTTGTCCACGGCGACCGCGCCGAGCAGCGACTGCACGCTGCAGACCAGTGTCGTGGTGAGCACGGCGGCGGCGAGCCCGAGCACCGGGCCGTCCGGCAGACCGGCCAGGGCGTGGTTGCGCCAGGAGGGCAGGTCGACCTTGGGCAGGGCGAGGCCGGCCGCGGCGGCGATCGCGGTGGCGCCGGAGACGGCGACGAGCGCGGCCGGGATCTTGTGCAGCCGGAGCCCGGCCCGGCCGGGGAGCCGCGGCCAGAGGAGCAGCAGTGTCAGGGTCAGCAGGCTCACGAAGAGGGCCGCGGGGTGCACGTTGACCAACTGGGTGGGGAGCGCCCGCAGGTTGTCGGGGACGGAGCTCTGCGGGGTGCCGCCGAGGACGATGTGCAGCTGGGCGACGGCGATGGTGACGCCGATTCCGGCGAGCATGCCGTGCACGATCGCGGGACTGACGGCGAGCGCGCCGCGCGCCACCCGCAGGCAGCCGAGCCCGAGTTGGGCGAGGCCGGCGAGGACGGTGATGGCGCAGGTCGTCCGCCATCCGTAGTGCTGGATGAGGTCGGCGGTGACGACGGTGAGTCCGGCGGCGGGGCCGCTGACCTGGAGCGGGGAGCCGCCGAACCGCCCGGCGACGAGTCCGCCGACGGCGGCGGCGACCAGTCCGGCCTGGAGCGGGGCGCCGGTCGCCAGGGCGATGCCGAGGGACAGTGGCAGCGCGATGAGGAAGACCGCGACCGCGGCCGACACGTCGGCGCTCGCGATGCGGGGACGCCGGGGGCCGGGCGGCGGGCTGTGGGGTGGATGGGTGCGCTCGGTGTGGTTCGCGTCGGTGGTGCGGGCGGGAACGCAGGCGGACATGGTGCCCCGTCTCCTTAGGGTCTGCGCGGTCGCGTGACGGGTGAGGCCTCGCTCGGCGGCGGGGCGGCCGGGGCCGTGGGGACGGCCCGCTCACGGCGGTGAAGGGCAACAGCAGAACATCGAGTGGTCACTATCAGTAAACGAATCGTAATTCAGAGTAAAGCGCTGGCATAGACTTTCCGGGCAAATGGAGTAGTCAATCACTCCGGCGCGTGAAGCACTCATTTCATCGGCTTGTCGTATTAATTCCTTCTTCATTCCGTGCGACGTTGGCGGCGCTGTCGGCGCATACCGGAACAGCACCAGACAGCGCCCCTCATCGAGCTCGGCCCGAGAGAAGGAAGAAGGTGGGCGGATGGCCGCCACCCACAGGATCGCCGCGGGCACCGTGATCGCCGCGGTCTGCGCCGCCTCGCTCGCCGGCTGCGGGACCGGCGCCGACCACGCCGGCGAGCAGGCGCGGGACCGGGAGAAGGCCAAGCCGGCGCCCGCCCCGAAGAACGTCGTCCGGCTGATCGGCGACGGCTCCACCGCCTACACCGGAGCGCAGCCGCACCTGCCCCGGCCCGAGCGGATGAAGCCCGGGGAGAGGCCCCCGCAGTTTGTTGTCTTCTCCTGGGACGGCGCGGGTGAGGACAGCCAGAAGCTCTTCTCGCACTTCCGAAAGGTCGCCAAGGAGAACGACGCGACCATGACGTACTTCCTGAGCGGTGTTTACCTGCTCCCGGAGGAGAAGCGCGATCTGTACAGGCCGCCGCAGCACTCCCCGGGCCGCTCCGACATCGGCTTCAACGATCAGCAGGGCATCGCCGACACCGTGAAGCAGCTCCGGCTGGCCTGGCTCGAGGGCAACGAGATCGGCACCCACTTCAACGGGCACTTCTGCGGCAGCGGCGGTGGCGTCGGCGAATGGTCGGTGGCGGAGTGGAAGGACGAGATCGCGCAGGCCAAGAGCTTCGTGAAGACGTGGAAGACCAATACCGGCATGAAGAACACGGCGCCGCTGCCCTTCGACTACGACAAGGAGCTCATCGGCGCCCGCACCCCCTGCCTGGAAGGGCAGGAGAACTTCATGAAGGCCGCCCGTGCCCTGGGCTTCCGCTACGACACCAGCGGGGTCAACAACCAGGTGTGGCCGAAGAAGAAGGAAGGGCTGTGGGACCTTTCCATGCAGCTGGTGCCCTTCCCCGGGCATTCCTTCGAACAGCTCACCATGGACTACAACTTCATGGTCAACCAGTCCGGGACCACCACCCAGGGCGACCCGTCCAAGCACGAGATGTGGGGCGACCAGATGCGCGACGGTCTGCTCCAGGGATTCGACCGGGCCTACGAGGGCAACAGGGCGCCTCTGATCATCGGCAACCACTTCGAGTCCTGGAACGGCGGCACCTACATGCGTGCCGTCGAGGAGGTCGTCGAGTCGGTGTGCACCAGGTCCGAGGTGCGCTGTGTCTCCTTCCGGCAGTTGGCGGACTGGCTGGACGCCCAGGATCCGGCGGCCCTGGCGAAGCTGCGCACGCTCGGCGTGGGCGAGGCCCCGAAGAAGGGCTGGAAGTCCTTCCTCGCCGACGGCCCCGCCCCGGCCCCCAAGGGAGCGCCGGGGTCCCCGGCGGCCAAGGAGTGACGGCGGGCGTCAGGCGGAAGCCGTGACGTCCTCGCCGAGCACGAAAGCGGGGTCGACCTGGGCCGCCAGGTCGGCCCCCGTGCGTTCGTTCCCCCACGACGCGGCGTTCTTCAGGTGGAAGTGCACCATCTGGCGGGTGTAGCGCTCCCGGTCACGCAGTTCGTACGTCGCGTCGGCGGCCGACCGCAGCAGACTCAGCGCGCTGCGGTTGCGTTCCTCCAGGTGCTCGAACCGGGGCGGCCGGCCCTTCTCCATGGCCCGGACCCAGTCCGAGTGCCCCACCGTCACCAGCAGGTCCTCCCCGGTCTCCGCGCGGAGGAAGTCGAGGTCGTCCGGTCCCTGCACCTTGTTGCCGACGACCTTGAGGGTGACGCCGAAGTCGCGGGCGTACTCCTTGTACTGACGGTAGACGGAGACCCCCTTCCGGGTCGGCTCGGCGACGAGGAACGTGATGTCGAAGCGGGTGAACATGCCGGAGGCGAAGGAGTCCGAGCCGGCGGTCATGTCGACCACGACGTACTCGCCGGGGCCGTCCGCCAGGTGGTTCAGGCACAGCTCCACCGCTCCGGTCTTGGAGTGGTAGCAGGCGACCCCCAGGTCGGCGTCGGAGAAGGGGCCGGTGACCATCAAACGGACGGCTCCGCCGTCGAGTTCCAGCGGATGTGCGCAGGCGTCGTAGACCGGGTTGTCCTCCCGCACCCGCAACAGGCGGGAGCCCTCGCCGGGCGGCGTCGTCTTGATCATCGTCTCGGCGGACGCGATGCGGGGGTTGGTGCCGCGCAGGTAGTCCTTGATCAGCGGCAGGTGCTCGCCCATGGAGGGCAGGGCGGCGGCCTCCGCCTCGTCCAGGCCCAGCGCGGCTCCGAGGTGCTGGTTGATGTCGGCGTCGACCGCGATCACCGGAGCCCCGCAGGCCGCGAGGTGACGGATGAACAGGGAGGACAGGGTCGTCTTTCCGCTGCCGCCCTTCCCCACGAAAGCAATTTTCATGTTCACCAAGGGTAGTGCCTTCATTGCTTTGCGTGATGTGCGGGCGTGAAGAAGACCACTCCTTCGTGGGGCGGGCGCCCGGGGTGCGTAGGGTCGTACTCATGAGTACGACAGGCGCGACCGCCGACCCGCTCGCGGCCCTGGCCGCCCTGCCCGGTGTGGCCGACTCCGTGGAGTCCGTGCGCAAGGCCGTGGACCGGGTCTACGGGCACCGGGTCATGCGGCGGCGCAGCAACGAGATCACGTCCGAGGCGGCTTTGCGCGGCGCGCGGGGCTCCGCGGCGCTGTCGGGTGCGGACTGGGCCCTGGAGGAGGTGCGCCGGCGCAGCGACTTCAGCGGTGACGAGGAGGCGCGCACCATGGGGGCCGCCCTGCGGCTGACCGCCGAGGCGGGCCAGCTGCTGTCCATCTGGCGGCAGTCGCCCCTGAGGGTGCTGGCCCGGCTGCATCTGGTCGCGGCGGCCGACAAGGACGAGCGGGTCGGCAGGCCCCGGCAGCAGGGCGAGCCGGTCGACGAGCCGCTGATCCCGCTTCCGCTGCCTGGCGCGGCGGAGGCGCACGGCCGGCTCGAAGGGCTGTCCGCGCTGATCATCGCGGGTGGTTCCGCGCCGGCGCTCGTCACCGCCGCCGTGGTGCACGGCGAGCTGCTCGCGCTGCGCCCGTTCACCTCGCACAACGGGCTGGTCGCCCGTACGGCCGAGCGCATCGTCCTGATCGGCAGCGGCCTCGACCCCAAGTCGGTCTGCCCCGCCGAGGTCGGTCACGCGGAGCTGGGGCGGGAGGCGTATCTGCGGGCGCTCGAGGGCTATGTCTCCGGTACACCCGAAGGGGTGGCAGCCTGGATCGCCCACTGCGGTCGGGCGGTCGGACTCGGGGCCCGCGAATCCACGGCGGTGTGCGAGGCGCTGCAGCGCGGGGCGGCGTAGAAACGCGACCTCACGATGATGCGGCGGTACGAATACTCGTACCGCCGCTGGCATGTCCACCGCGTTACCAAGCGTCCTCGATAAGTGCCCATCAGGTCGGGGACTTTGCCCGTCACCTGGTGCGGCTGGCCCGTAATCGACGGGTCGACGTCGCGTGGGTGCCCGGTGTTCATGCGCGGTCCGTGGGGCCTGATGCGTTGTGAAGGTGATCCTCGCGGATGTCCCTGGTCTCGCGGGCCGTTAAATCCTTTGTACTCCGGGTCCGAAGCGAGGGGAAGTCCAGGACCTGCTTCTTTACTTTTGGGTTCACATACTCGTGAAACGGACGGAGGCGAGACACAGGCGGCCGACGACCGTCCGCGTGGTCCATGGGGCGCGCGGGCCGGGAGGCGGGTGGTCAGGCCGCCGTGGTGCGGCGCCGGCTGGCGTACCAGACGAGGCCGGCGGTGGCGGCCGCGGCTCCTATGGCGGCCGCGGCGACCAGGGCGGGGCGGGGCGGCACGGAGAAGGCGGGGAAGCGCTGCTTGAGCCGGACCGGCCGGTGGAAGTCGAGGATCGGCCACTCGCGCGTGAGGGCCTCGCGGCGCAGCGCGCGGTCCGGGTTCACCGCGTGCGGGTGACCCACGGACTCCAGCATCGGCACGTCGGTCACCGAATCGCTGTAGGCGTAGCAACGGGCCAGGTCATAGCCCTCGGACGCGGCCAGTTCCCGGATCGCCTCCGCCTTGGTCGGGCCGTACGCGTAGTACTCCACCTCACCGGTGAAGCACCCGTCCTCGCCGACGACCATGCGCGTGGCCACGACCCGGTCGGCGCCGAGGAGTTCGCCGATCGGTTCGACGACCTCGGCGCCCGACGTGGAGACGATCACGACGTCGCGGCCCGCGGTGTGGTGCTCCTCGATGAGGGTGGCGGCCTCGTCGTAGATGATCGGGTCGATCAGGTCGTGCAGCGTCTCGGCCACGATCTCCTTGACCTGCTGGACGTTCCAGCCGCGGCAGAGGGCGGACAGGTACTTGCGCATGCGCTCCATCTGGTCGTGATCCGCGCCGCCGGCGAGGAACACGAACTGGGCGTATGCGGTACGCAGGACCGCCCTGCGGTTGATCAGACCGCCTTGGTAGAACGACTTGCTGAACGTGAGTGTGCTCGACTTCGCAATGACCGTCTTGTCCAGGTCGAAGAAGGCGGCTGCGCGGGGCAAGGAGTGGTTTTCCACATCCCTGAGCATAGGCGCAGCCCATTCGGCGTAAGGTGGGGCGCGTGGGTTTGCCTGAGAGGGCTCTCGGGTACACCATGGAAGTCACGGATCGTTCGCGACCGTGCTAACCCGGCCCGACTCCTCCCCCCCCCGAGTCGGCCGTGGGGACGACCCCCGCTCTCCCCCCCGGCGGGGGTCGTCGCATGTCCGGACACGTTTTCTTCCCCCTTTCGGCCCTACGGTGTCGCAGCGGCGATGCCCGCGGTAGCTGATTGTCATGTCCGCGACTGATTACCAGGGGTAGTCGTCGGACTGCCCTGCGGGGCTCGCACAGAAGGCTCGCAGGGCTCACCTGTTTGGGTGACCGCGATATTCACAGGTGCCCTCTTGTCCACAGATATCGACCAAGATCCACGAGTTTTTCCGTATCGCTGCACCGTGATTCCTGCGCGACCCGCTCACCGCGAGTTCACGCCCGCTTCCGTTTGCCGGGTCGCGCACGGCCGGTTTCCGCCGGCCGCTCATCAGAAGACCGCTCGCCGGTTCTTCACACGCCTGGGAAACGCGCGGCCGGAGGGCCGCGCGCACGCAGCGAACGGGGACGTACATGAACGCATCCATCACGCACGACCCACCGCCGGCCTCCGGAGGAGGCCGGCAGGGCGCACCGCTGATCGTCACCGAGGACGCAGGACTCCTCGACGACCTGTTGCGCCTGTGCGCGGCGGCCGGCGCCACCCCTGAGGTCCACCACGGGGCGCCGGGGGACAGGGGCAGCTGGGAGGCGGCGCCGCTCGTCCTGGTCGGCGACGACGCCGCCCGGCGGTTGCGCGGGGCGGTGCGCCGGACCGGAGTGGTGCTGGTCGGGCGCGACCAGGACGACTCGGGGGTCTGGCGACGGGCCGTCGAGATCGGCGCCGACCACGTACTGATGCTCCCCGACGGGGAGCAGTGGCTGGTCGACCGCATCGCCGACGTGGCCGAAGGAGTCGGCCGGCCCGCCCTGACCGTCGGAGTCATCGGCGGCCGCGGCGGAGCCGGAGCGTCCACCCTCGCGTGCGCGCTCGCCGTCACCTCCGCGCGGGAGGGACTGCGCACGCTGCTCGTGGACGCGGATCCCCTCGGCGGCGGACTCGACGTGGTCCTCGGCGGGGAGACGGCCAAAGGACTGCGCTGGCCCGCGTTCGCCGCCTCACGGGGGCGGGTCGGTGGCGGCGCCCTGGAGGAGTCCCTGCCCGAGCTCCACTCGCTGCGGGTACTCAGCTGGGACCGCGGCGACTGCCTCGCCGTACCGCCCCCCGCCGTACGCGCGGTGCTCGCCGCGGCCCGGCGCGGGGGCGGCACCGTCGTGGTCGACCTGCCGCGCCGCGTCGACGACGGCGTCGCCGAGGTCCTCGCCCAGCTCGATCTCGGACTCCTCGTGGTCCCCGCGGAACTGCGCGCCGTCGCGGCGGCGGGCCGGGTCGCCTCCGCCGTCGGCATGGTCCTGCGCGACCTGAGGGTCGCGGTGCGCGGGCCCTACGCGCCGGGCCTGGACGACCGCGAGGTGTCCCGCCTGCTGGGACTGCCCCTCGCGGGAGACGTGCCCGTCGAGCCCGCCCTGCAACGCCCCTACGACCCCGGACGGCCGCCGGGGGCCTCCGGCCGGGGCCCGCTCGCCCGCTTCTGCAAGGAGTTCCTGGAGCGCGCGCTGGTGGAGGCGAGGACGGTATGAGGGCGTCGACGGTGAGCGGGGCCGGGATGCCTCCCGGGCTGCTCGACGGGGTGCGGCGGTGGCTGGCCGAGAGCGGGGCCGAGCCGACGCCGGCACGGGTGGCGCAGGCGCTGCGGGACCAGGGCCGGGTGCTCGGGGACGCCGAAGTGCTGGGAGCAGCCGAGCAGTTGCGGTCCGAGCTGGTCGGCAGCGGCCCGCTGGAGCGGCTGCTGGCCGATCCGTCGGTGACCGACGTCCTGGTGTCGGCGCCGGACCGGGTCTGGGTGGACCGGGGCGGCGGGCTGGAGCTCAGCGAGATCTCCTTCCCCGACGCGATGGCCGTCCGCCGCCTGGCCCAGCGGCTCGCCGCCGTGGCCGGCCGGCGCCTCGACGACGCCCGCCCCTGGGTCGACGCACGACTGCCCGACGGGACGCGGCTGCACGCGGTGCTGCCCCCGGTGGCGGTCGGCTGCACCTGTCTCTCGCTGCGCGTCGTACGGCCGCGCGCCTTCACGCTCGCCGAGCTGGTGGCGGCCGGGACGGTGCCGCCGGGCGGTGACCGTCTGCTGCGGGCGCTGCTGGACGCGCGGCTGTCGTTCCTGGTCAGCGGAGGCACCGGCAGCGGCAAGACGACCCTGCTGAGCGCGCTCCTGGGACTGGCCGGGCCGGACGAACGCATCGTCCTGGCGGAGGACTCGGCGGAGTTGCGCCCGGATCATCCGCACGTCGTGCGCCTGGAGACCAGGCCGGCCAACCAGGAGGGCGCGGGCCTGGTCACTCTGGAGGACCTGGTGCGGCAGGCGCTGCGGATGCGGCCCGACCGGCTGGTCGTGGGCGAGGTCCGCGGCCCGGAGGTGACCCATCTGCTGGCCGCCCTGAACACCGGCCATGAAGGCGGCTCGTGCACGGTCCACGCCAACGCCGCCGCCGACGTACCGGCCCGGCTGGAAGCACTCGGCACGGCCGCGGGACTCGACCGTTCCGCCCTGCACAGCCAGCTGGCGGCCGCCCTCTCGGTGGTGCTGCACCTCGTACGCGACCGCAGCGGACGGCGGCGGATCGCCGAAGTGCACGTGCTGGAGCGGGACCCGTCGGGGCTGGTGCGCACCGTGCCGGCGCTGCGGTGGGGTCCGGAGGCGTTCGTCCGCGAGCGGGGCTGGGAGCGGCTGCGGGAACTGCTCCGGCTCGGGAGCGGTGACGGACCGCGGGCAGGGGCCGTGCGATGAACGGGACGGCCGGGATGTCGACGGGTGCGGCCGTGGCCTGTCTGGGGGCCGCCGCCTGGATGCTGAGCGGCGGGTGTGGCGGGGCCCGGCGGGCGCGGTTGCTGCTGGCCGGCGGTGGCGCGGCGGGCCTCGGACCGCCGGGGTGGCCCCGGGTGGCCGGCGAGTGGGCGCGGATCCGTGGGCGGCTGCGGGCCGAATGGTGGTCGCTGGTCGCCGGGACGGTGCTGGCGTTGCTGGGCGCGTCCGTGCTGCCGGTCCTCGCCGGTGTGGCCGGGGTGCCCGTGCTCCGCCGGGTGCGGCGGGCCGCCGAGGCACGACGGACCCGGGACGGGCGCGGGGACGCGGTGATCGCGCTGTGCGGGGCGCTCGCCGGCGAGGTGCGCGCCGGGCGGCAGCCGGCCGAGGCGCTGCTGTCTGCCGGGCGGGACTCCGGCGGGCTCGGTGACACGCAGGCGGCCGTGCTGGCGGCGGCGCGGTTCGGCGGCGACGTACCGGACGCGCTCGCGGCGGCGGCGCGGCAGCCGGGCGCCGAAGGGCTGCGGGGACTCGCCGCGTGCTGGCGGGTGGCGGTGGACCAGGGCGCCGGTCTCGCGGACGGGCTCGACCGGCTGGAAGCGGCGCTGCGTGCCGAACGGGACCAGCGGGCCGATCTGCGTGCCCAGCTGGCCGGTGCCCGTGCCACGGCGGTGATGCTCGCCGGGCTTCCCGCCGTGGGCCTGGCGCTCGGCGCGGCGCTCGGCGCCGACCCGCTGCGCGTTCTCCTGCACACGCCGTCCGGCCTGGCCTGTCTGGTCGCCGGCGGGGTGTTGGAGGGCCTGGGCCTGTGGTGGGCGCTGCGCATCATGCGGGGCGCCGAGGAGGTGACGGGATGAGCGGGGAGGTCGTCCACAGGCTGGGGGCAGTCGTGGGGATGGTGTCGGCACTCGCCTGGTCGGCGGAGTGGTGCCGGCGCACCCGGTCCGCGCGGACAGTGCGACGCCGACTGGCCGGGGTGCTGCCGCCCGAACGGGCGGTGCCCACGACCGCCGCAGGCCCCAAGCGGCTGCGGCTCGCACGGGACCGGCTGCCGCTCGTGGGCGTCGTGGGCGCCGGATGGTGCCTGGTGGACGGTCCCGCCGGAGTGCTGGTCGGGCTGGCGGCCGCGGTCGGGCTGTGGCGGTGGCAGCTGCGCCGGCACGCGGCCGCGGTGGACGCCGGGGCGTCCGATGCCGCCGAGGCGGCACGCCGACTGCCCCTGGCCGCCGACCTGCTGTCCGCCTGCATCGCGGCGGGTGCCGGGCCGGTACTGGCGGCGCAGGCCGTCGGAGAGGCACTGGGCGGCCCGGTCGGGGACGCGCTGGCGCGCGGAGCGGCGGAGGTGCGGCTCGGCGGTGAACCGGGTGCCGCCTGGCGCCGGCTGGCCGGGCTGAAGGGTGCCGCGCCGCTGGCCCGGCTGCTGGAACGGGCCGATGTGTCCGGGATCGCCCTGGCCGCCCCCGTGGGCCGGCTCGCCGCCGAGGCCCGCGCCGAGTGGGCCCGCGCGGCGACGGCACGGGCCCGGAAGGCGGCCGTCATGGTCAGTGCCCCGGTGGGCCTGTGCTTCCTGCCCGCCTTCATCGCGATCGGAGTCCTTCCCGTGGTCATCGGGCTCGCGGGCGGAGTGCGGGGAGGAGGTGGTGGGTGACGGGCGACGGCCTGCGGCGGAAAGCCGGAACGAGCGGTGACCACAAGAGCAGTACGACTTCTCCTTACGGGGGTTGAGATGTATCAGGCGGTACGGGCACGACTGCGTGCCCTGGTGTGCGGGGCGCGTGCGGCACGGAGGGACGCCGGAATGGTGACCTCGGAGTACGCGATGGGCATCGTGGCGGCGGTGGCGTTCGCCGTGGTGCTCTACGAGGTCGTCAACAGCGGACCGGTCAGCACGGCACTGCGGAACATCGTGCAGCAGGCACTTGATGGCCGGATGTGAGCGGCGGGCGGACCAGGGGTTCGTGACGGCTGAGGCGGCCATGGTGCTGCCCGTGCTGGTGATGTTCGCGACGGCGCTGGTCGGGGGCCTGATGGTGGTGGCGGCGCAGATCCAGTGCGTGGACGCCGCCCGTACGGGCGCCCGCGCGGCGGCCCGGCAGGACCCGCCCGGCGCGGTCGTCGACGTGACCCGGGGAGCGGCACCGCCCGGCGCGCGGGTCACGGTGAGCCGCGAGGCCGGACAGGTGCGTGTGGTCGTCGTGGCCAGGCCGCCGGTGCTGCGCGGGCTGCCGTTCGACCTGCGGGAGGAGGCCGTCGCGGCGGTGGAGCAGACCGAGGGAGAGACGGTGGGGGCGGGAACATGAGGGCCCGGACCCGCGAACGACGGCTCCTTAACCTCCGAGCCGCCGTGTGCGGGAGCGCGACGGCGACAGGGACGCCCGGGCTGCCCTGCGGGTGGTGGTCCGTCGGACGGGGACGTCCGGCCCGCCCGGCGGGCGGTGGCGCGTCGGACAGCGGCGTCCGGCCGCCCGGTGGCGGTCGGCGCGTCGGCCGGGGACGCGCGCGGGGCTCCGACCGGGGGTCCGCGACGGTCTGGAGCGTGGGCGCGATCGCCGTGCTGTGCCTGGTGTTCGGCATCGTGCTCGCCCTCGGGCACGCCGTCGTCATCAGGCACCGGGCGGCCGGGGGTGCGGACCTGGCAGCGCTCGCCGCGGCCGACCACTGGGCCGAGGGACGCGCGGCCGGATGCGCGCGGGCGGAACGGGTGGCCCGGGCCCAGGACGCACGGCTCGTGCGGTGCGCGATCACCGGCGAGGTGGCGGACGTGTCGGTGGCGTCCGGGAACGGGCCGTTCACCGTGGAGGTCAGGGCACGGGCGGGCCCCGCCGGCCCGCCCGACCCCCTGCCGCCGGGCACGGCCGGGGCTCCGGCACGGGCCTGGCACCGGACTCAGGACCGTCGCAGGCCCCCGCGCCCGGGCCCCGCACCGCGCCCGGTCCCGGGGTTCACCCCGACGCCGGCGTCCGCCCGGGCAGCTCCGCCTCCGCCCTCCCGTCCGTGCCGGACGTGTCCCCCGCCGCCCCGGGCTTCTCCACCGGTGCGCCCTCCAGCAGCACCGTGAGCAGCCGCACCGCGCCCCGCTTGTGCAGGGGATCGTTGCCGTTGCCGCACTTGGGCGACTGGATGCAGGAGGGGCAGCCCGCGTCGCATTCGCAGGAGGCGATGGCCTGACGGGTGGCGGTGAGCCAGGAGCGGGCGGTGTGGAAGGCGCGCTCCGCGAAGCCCGCGCCGCCCGGGTGGCCGTCGTAGACGAAGACCGTCGGGAGCAGGGTGTCGGGGTGCAGCGGGACCGACACACCGCCGATGTCCCAGCGGTCGCAGGTCGCGAAGAGCGGCAGCATGCCGATCGACGCGTGCTCGGCGGCGTGCAGGGCGCCGCCGAGGATCTCCGGGTTGATCCTGGCCCGGTCCAGCTGGTCCTCGGTGACCGTCCACCACACCGCGCGGGTGCGCAGCGTACGAGGAGGGAGGTCGAGCTTCGTCTCGCCCAGCACCTCGCCGGTGATCTGGCGCCGGCGCAGGAAGGAGACCACCTGGTTGGTGACCTCGACGGAGCCGTAGCAGAGGCGGCCGTCGCCCCAGGGGATCTCGGTGTCCGTCTCCAGCACGGAGATCGACGTCGTGTCCCGGGCCACCGTCGTGTAGGCCGGGCTCGCCCGCTCGACCAGCGCGACGGAGTCCTCCAGGTCGAGGGAGCGCACGAGATAGGTGAGGCCCTGGTGCAGGTGGACGGCACCCTCGTGGACGCTGGTGTGGGCGGCGCCCGCGTCGACCGTGCCGAGCAGCCGGCCGGTGCCGGTCTCGACGACCTGCACGGGGCGGCCGCCCCCGCCGCGGATGTCGGTCAGGTCGGCCGCCCGTTCGCGGCGGGTCCAGTGCCAGGCCCTCGTCCGCCGGCGCAGCAGCTTCGCGGCCTCCAGCTGCGGAAGGAGATCCTCGGTGGCCGGGCCGAACAGGGACAGGTCCTCCTCCGTCAGGGGCAGCTCCTCGGCGGCCGCGCACAGATGCGGGGCGAGCACGTAGGGGTTGTCGGGATCGAGGACGGTGGACTCCACGGGCCGGTCGAAGAGCGCCTCGGGGTGGTGGACCAGGAAGGTGTCCAGGGGATCGTCGCGGGCGACCAGGACGGCGAGGGCGCCCTGCCCCGAGCGTCCCGCACGGCCCGCCTGCTGCCACAGCGAGGCCCGGGTGCCCGGATAGCCGGCGATCACCACGGCGTCCAGGCCGGAGACGTCCACGCCGAGTTCCAGGGCGTTCGTCGCCGCGAGACCGAGGAGTTCGCCGGAGTGCAGCGCGCGTTCGAGCGCGCGGCGCTCCTCGGGCAGATAGCCGCCCCGGTACGCGGCGACACGCCTCGCCAGCGAGCGGTCGACCTCCGCGAGGCGTTCCTGGGCGATCACCGAGATCAGCTCGGCGCCGCGCCGGGAGCGCACGAAGGTCACCGAACGGATTCCCTGCACGGTGAGGTCGGTCAGCAGGTCGGCGGCCTCGGCGGTGGCGGTGCGGCGGACGGGCGCGCCCTTCTCGCCGTGCAGTTCGGTGAGCGGGGGCTCCCAGAGGGCGAACACCAGTTCTCCGCGCGGTGAGGCGTCGTCGGCCACCTCCACCACCGGCAGGCCCGTCAGGCGGCCGGCGGCGACCGCGGGCTCGGCGGCGGTCGCGGAGGCCAGCAGGAACACGGGGGAGGCCCCGTAGCGGGCGCACAGCCGCCGCAGCCGGCGCAGCACCTGCGCGACGTGCGAGCCGAACACCCCCCGGTAGGTGTGGCACTCGTCGATGACGACGTACTTCAGCGACTTCAGGAAGGAGGACCAGCGGGGATGCGACGGCAGGATGCCCCGGTGCAGCATGTCCGGGTTGGTCAGGACGTAGTTGGCGTACTGGCGGATCCACTCGCGTTCCTCGAACGGAGTGTCGCCGTCGTAGACCGCCGCGCGCACCGAATGGCCCAGCGGTTGTGAAAGTTCCTTCACGGATCGGCACTGGTCCGCCGCGAGGGCCTTCGTGGGAGCGAGGTACAGGGCGGTCGCCCCGCGGCCGTTCGGGGCCTCGGCGCCGTCCAGGAGCGTGGACAGGACCGGCGTGAGGTACGCCAGGGACTTGCCGGACGCGGTACCGGTGGCGACCACGACCGACTCGCCGTCCAGGGCGTGCTCGGCGGCGCGTGCCTGATGGGCCCAGGGGTGCTCGATGCCCGCGGCCCGCACGGCGGCGATCACCTCGGCGCGGATCCGGTCCGGCCAGACGGCATGGCGACCCGCACGCGGGGGCAAGTGCTCCGTATGAGTGATGCGCGCAGCCCTGCTCGGTCCGGACGCGAGCCGGCCCAGGACGGCGTCCGGCGCGGTCCTGGACGGCGTCTCCGCCTGGGGTCGATCGGATCGGTGATTCTTGGCCATCGGCACCGAGTGTGTCACTGGCGTGACGGACAATGGGGCCAAGGCGTCGTGCACGCCTGCCGGTAAGTGATTGAATGCCATCGCGGCTGGCGAACCGTCCCGGGGGCTGAGCCGAGATGCCCCAAGGGCGACCGCTCGATAGCTAGGTGCTGGAGGATCCGTGGACCTGTCCCTGTCGACCGAGACCATGGGCGATCGCACGATCGTCAGGGTCGGTGGCGAAATCGACGTATATACCGCGCCCAAGCTGCGCGAGCAGCTGGTCGAGCTGGTGAACGACGGCAGTTTCCACCTTGTCGTCGACATGGAAGGTGTGGACTTCCTCGACTCCACCGGACTCGGCGTGCTGGTCGGCGGCCTGAAGCGTGTACGGGCCCATGAGGGCTCGCTGCGCCTGGTCTGCAACCAGGAGCGCATTCTCAAGATCTTCCGTATCACCGGCCTCACCAAGGTGTTCCCGATTCACACCTCGGTCGAGGAAGCGGTGGCGGCGACCGACTGATCACCCCGCTCCCGGGTCAGTGCCCGGGCGGGGAGGAGAACCATGAGGAGGGCCGGGCGTTCGAGGCCCGGCCTCTCCACAGCACGCCCGTAGTCGCGAGGGGGATGCATGGCCACCGTCGAACTCCGCTTCAGCGCGCTGCCCGAACACGTCAGGACCGCCCGTCTCGTGGCGGCGGCGGTGGCGCGCAGGGCCGGAGTGGACGAGGCCGTCCTCGACGAGGTCCGGCTCGCCGTCGGTGAGGCGTGCTCCCGGGCCGTGGGACTGCATCAGCACGGGGACATCTCGGCACCCGTGAAGGTGCTGCTGATCGAGGAGGAGAAGCAGTTCTCCATCGAGGTCGGCGACGAGGCGCCCCACGCGGTCCCCGGCGGGCGCGCGCCCGGCGACGGACGCGGTGACGCGGACGTGGAGACCGAGGAGGACGAGATGGGCCTCGCGGTCATCAGCGGCCTCGTCGACGACGTCGAGGTCAGTGCGGGGGAGCACGGCGGATCCATCCGCATGCGGTGGCCCACCGCGACGCCGGGCACCCTCCTCGTCTGACCCGGTTCACCCGGACGCCGACTGCTTTTCCCGAAGGGCCCCCTCGTGGGGCCCTTCGGCATGTGCGGGTGCCGCCGGCCGCGCTTACAGTGGTCACGTGCATTGATCGCGTGAATTACTTCACGATCGATCCGTGCTCCGTAAATGCGCTCACGTGAATGCCTCAAAGGCATTACCGATTTCGGGCCGCTGGCCGCCCGGCGATCAATGGGAAGAGTGCGTGCAGGCCATTTTACATTTCGCGCACTCTGTTTTGATCAGGTTCCGGTACCTACAATCCCGTCCACATCTTGAGCTCAGCCCAAGCGTCAAGGAGGACGAATGGCGGGGCTTTTCATCTCACACGAGTCGGGCCGACCCACATCCCTCGCAGCCGCCGTGCTGACCGACGACAACCGCCTGCTCGTGGCGGCCATCGGGGTCGTTGCGCTGGCGGCGCTCGTGGTCGCGGCGATCCTGGTGCGCCAGGTACTCGCGGCCGGCGAGGGCACCGACAGCATGAAGAAGATCGCCGCGGCGGTCCAGGAGGGCGCGAACGCCTATCTGGCCCGGCAGCTGCGCACGCTCGGCGTATTCGCCGTGATCGTGTTCTTCCTGCTCATGCTGCTGCCCGCGGACGACTGGAATCAGCGTGCCGGACGGTCGGTGTTCTTCTTGATCGGAGCGGCGTTCTCGGCGGCCACCGGCTATATCGGTATGTGGCTCGCCGTGCGCACCAATGTCCGGGTCGCGGCGGCGGCCCGTGAAGCGACTCCGGCCGAGGGCGAGCCGGAAAAGGATCTCACCGCCGTCGCGCACAAGGCGATGAAGATCGCTTTTCGCACGGGTGGTGTCGTCGGCATGTTCACCGTGGGCCTCGGCCTGCTCGGCGCCTCCTGCGTGGTGCTGGTGTACGCGGCCGACGCGCCGAAGGTGCTCGAGGGGTTCGGTCTGGGTGCCGCGCTGATCGCGATGTTCATGAGGGTCGGCGGCGGCATCTTCACCAAGGCAGCCGACGTCGGCGCCGACCTGGTCGGCAAGGTCGAACAGGGCATTCCGGAGGACGATCCGCGCAATGCCGCGACCATCGCCGACAACGTGGGCGACAACGTGGGCGACTGCGCGGGCATGGCCGCCGACCTCTTCGAGTCGTACGCCGTCACCCTGGTGGCCGCGCTGATCCTGGGCTCGGCGGCGTTCGGCGACGCGGGGCTCGCGTTCCCGCTCCTCGTCCCCGCCATCGGTGTCCTCACCGCCATGGTCGGCATCTTCGCCGTGGCACCGAGGCGCGCGGACCGCAGCGGCATGAGCGCGATCAACCGTGGGTTCTTCATCTCCGCGGTGATCTCGCTCGTCCTGGTCGCGATCGCCGTCTTCACCTATCTGCCGTCCTCGTACGCCCGCCTCGACGGCGTCACCGACGAGGCGATCCTGGGCAAGGGCGGCGACCCGCGGATCCTCGCCCTCGTCGCGGTGGGCATCGGCATCGTGCTCGCCGCGCTGATCCAGCAGCTCACCGGCTACTTCACCGAGACCACCCGGCGTCCCGTGCGGGACATCGGCAAGACCTCGCTCACCGGCCCGGCCACCGTCATCCTGTCCGGCATCTCCATCGGACTGGAATCCGCCGTCTACACCGCCCTGCTGATCGGGCTCGGTGTGTACGGGGCGTTCCTGCTGGGCGGCACGTCGATCATGCTGGCGCTGTTCGCGGTGGCGCTGGCCGGCACCGGACTGCTCACCACGGTCGGTGTGATCGTCGCCATGGACACCTTCGGCCCGGTCTCCGACAACGCGCAGGGCATCGCCGAGATGTCCGGTGACGTCGAGGGCGCCGGCGCCCAGGTGCTCACCAACCTGGACGCGGTCGGCAACACCACCAAGGCCATCACCAAGGGCATCGCGATCGCCACGGCCGTTCTGGCGGCGGCGGCGCTGTTCGGCTCGTACCGGGACGCCATCACCACCGGTGCGCGAGACGTGGGCGAACGGCTCAGCGGTGAGGGCGCGCCCATGAGCCTGATGATGGACATCTCCCAGCCCAACAACCTCGTCGGGCTGATCGCGGGCGCGGCGGTCGTCTTCCTCTTCTCCGGGCTGGCGATCAACGCGGTGTCGCGGTCGGCGGGTTCGGTGGTCTACGAGGTGCGGCGGCAGTTCCGGGAGAAGCCCGGGATCATGGACTACAGCGAGAAACCGGAGTACGGCAAGGTCGTCGACATCTGCACCAGGGACGCCCTGCGCGAACTCGCCACGCCCGGTCTGCTCGCCGTGATGGCGCCCATCTTCATCGGGTTCACGCTCGGCGTCGGCGCACTGGGCGCCTTCCTCGCGGGCGCGATCGGCGCGGGCACGCTGATGGCGGTGTTCCTCGCCAACTCCGGTGGCGCCTGGGACAACGCCAAGAAGCTCGTCGAGGACGGCCACCACGGAGGCAAGGGCAGCGAGGCCCACGCCGCCACCGTCATCGGCGACACCGTCGGCGACCCCTTCAAGGACACCGCGGGGCCCGCGATCAACCCCCTGCTGAAGGTGATGAACCTGGTCGCGCTGCTCATCGCGCCCGCGGTCATCAAGTTCTCCTACGGCGCCGACGCGAGCGTGGGGGCGAGAGTGCTCGTCGCGGTCCTCTCGCTGCTCGTGATCGTCGGCGCGGTGTACGTGTCGAAGCGGCGCGGCATCGTCGTGGACAACGACGGCGACAATGACGACGACGCCGAACCGGAACCCAAGTCACCGGATCCGGCGGTGGTTTCCTGACGGCGGGCGGCGAACACCGGGTCAAGGTGAGGGCGGACGGCGCGTTCTGACGTGCCGTCCGCCCTCACCTCGGCTTTCACCCGTTGCCGTGAGCCTTCTCTCTCTTGGTGCAAATGGCTTCAAAAAGTGTCTTAACGGACGTTCGACTGGTGGGTGTAGTCCATCTGGCGTGTATGTTCCGGGGCCGAGAGCCATGGAAGGGACCAATCCGGTGAACAAGAAGCTCGCGGCCGCACTGTCCGGCGGTGCGGTACTGGTACTGGCGCTGACGGGATGCGGCGGCGACGACGGCAACGAGAAGCTCGACGCCTGGGCGAAGGAGGTCTGCGACTCGGTGCAGCCGCAGGCCGCGAAGATCAGGTCGGCCAACGCCGCGATCCAGAAGGAGACGTCGGACAACAGCACGCCGGAAGAGGTCCAGAAGGCCGACTCCAAGGCCTTCCAGGACATGTCCGACGCCTACAAGGCGATCGGCGCCGCCGTGAACAAGGCCGGCCCGCCGGACGTCGAGAACGGCGAGAAGAAGCAGACCGACGCGGTCAAGGAACTCAACGGCATCTCCACCTCCTACGCCTCCCTGAAGAAGCAGGTCGACGGCCTCGACACGACCGACCAGGCGGAGTTCGCGGACGGCCTGAAGGACATCGCCGCCGAGCTGGACAAGCTGAGCAAGAGCGGCAACGAGGCCCTCAGCGCGCTGGAGGAGGGCGAGGTCGGCGAGGCGATGTCCCGTCAGCCCAGCTGCCGGACGGCCACCGAGTCGGCCGGAGCCACCGGGAGCTGACGCGACGACAGCGCACGCGGGGCCCGGCCGCGGGGCCGCGGGGCGCGCCGGGTGGGGGCGGCGTCCACAATGGAGGGCGTGAGTGACGCCAGCCTGCCGCCCCTGCCCTCGTCCGACCGTCCCGAAGCCGCCGCCCGGCTGAGGGACGCGCTGCTCGGAGCCTCCTTCACCGCCGACGGACTGCTCGACCTGCTCGGCGCTCCCGCGTACGCGGCGCTGGCGCGCAGCGAGACCGTGCCCGCCCTCCGGGCCACCCGCGGGGACACCCCGCTGGAAACGCTCGTACGCCTGTTCCTGTTGCAGCAGCCGGTGCCGCGGGCACGCGTGGCCGACGTCCTGCCCGTCGACGTCTGCCTGGAGGGCGGATGGCTGACGCGGGCCGGTTCGGACGAGCTCGCCGCGACCGTGGACGTCCGGCCGTACGGAGGGCCGGACGGCGAGGACTGGTTCGTCGTGTCCGACCTCGGGTGCGCGGTCGGCGGCGCCGGAGGGATCGGCAGCCGGGACGAGGGCGTGGTGCTCGGCGTCGGCGGCGCGTCCATGACCCTGGCCGGCATCACCGTCCGTACGCCCGTGGCCTCCGCGCTCGATCTCGGCACCGGTTCCGGCATCCAGGCGCTGCACGCCTCCCGGCACGCCACCCGCGTGACCGCCACCGACGTCAACCCGCGCGCCCTGCACATCACCGCGCTCACCCTGGCGCTCTCCGGGGCCCCGGCCGCCGACCTGCGCGAGGGGTCGCTGTTCACTCCCGTCCGGGACGACGAGACGTACGACCTGATCGTGTCCAATCCGCCCTTCGTGATCTCACCGGGCGCGCGGCTCACCTACCGCGACGGCGGGATGGGCGGGGACGATCTGTGCCGCACGATCGTTCAGGAGGCGGGGGGACGGCTGAACGAGGGCGGGTTCGCGCAGTTCCTCGCCAACTGGCAGCACGTCGAAGGGGAGGACTGGCAGGACAGACTCAGGTCGTGGGTGCCGACCGGGTGCGACGCCTGGATCGTGCAGCGCGAGGTGCAGGACATCACCCAGTACGCCGAGCTGTGGCTCCGGGACGCGGGCGACCACCGCGGTGACGAGACCGAGTACCGGGCGCGGTACGACGCGTGGCTGGACGAGTTCGAGGCGCGCGGGGTGAAGGCGGTCGGCTTCGGCTGGATCGCGCTGCGCAAGTCGGGCGCCGACGCGGCGTCGGTCACGGTGGAGGAGTGGCCGCACCCGGTCGAGCAGCCGCTCGGCGAGACGGTCCGCGCGCACTTCGCCCGGCTCGACTACCTGCGGGCGCACGACGACGCGGCGCTGCTGGAGGCGCGCTTCGCGCTGGCCGCCGAGGTCGTGCAGGAGCAGGTCGGGCAGCCCGGCGCGGAGGATCCGGAGCACGTCGTGCTGCGGCAGAACCGCGGGATGCGCCGGGCCACCCGGGTGGACACGATCGGCGCGGGCTTCGCGGGCGTGTGCGACGGCACCATGAGCGCGGGCCGGATCCTGGACGCCATCGCGCAGCTCCTGGGCGAGGACCCGGTGCTGCTGCGCGACCGCACGCCGGCCCAGATCCGGCTGCTGGTGGAGCAGGGATTCCTGGAGCCCGTCGGCTGAGACGGCGGGGAGAGGGACGACCGGCGGCCCGTGCGGCACGGCGCGGTCGTCTCCCCGCGCCACCCGTCGGCGTTCCGCACGTCGTGCCGCACGGCGTTCCGGAAGCGCCCCCGGCGGCCCGGCACCGCCGGCGGCACGGTGCCGGTTCCGGCGGTCCCCGCACCGATTCCGGCGGTTCGACGCACCGCTCCGCGCGGTTCCCCGCGCCGATTCCGGCGGTTCGACGCACCGCCCCGCGCGGTTCCCCGCGCCGATTCCTGCGGATTCCCGCACTCGTTCCGGCCGGCTCGCGGGGCCCTGTGGCCCCCGCGTTCACCTCCGGTTCGCCCGCGCGCCGTCCGGGGGTGGCAGCGTCACGTCCGGGCCGCTGCCGACGGACGGCACAGCGGACGGAAAGAGGGGGCTGGGGCGTCGATGGAACGCGGACCGGCGATCTTCGTGGGAATGGTGTTCTGCCTGTTCGGGGCCGCTCTGCTGGCCTGGATCGTGACCCGCGCCCGGCAGCACCGCCCGGTCGCCCAGGGTGTGAGCCCGGTCGCATCGGTCACCGTCGCCGGGCTCGCCGCGGTGATCATCCTGGCGCTCGGCGCATGGTGCTTCACCCGCCTGTGAGGCGCTCGGGTCCTGGCCGCTCCCCGGCAAGCGGCGGGTTGCGCTCCGCATAAGGGCAGGCGCAGTCTGGACACTCCGGGCGGCAGGAACGGTGGTAGTCGGGTTACCGTTCGAGTGGCCGTTGCGGGCTTTTCCCGTTTGACACGGGGGCGGGATGTACCGTCACACTCCGCAGCGTCACCATGACCCGACCCCGGGAAGACCGCCTGGGGAGGCCCCAGCGTCGACCGGAGAGAAGAGCGAAGTTGTCCCCGACCAGCGAGACCGCGAACGGCGGGCGCCGACTCGTCATTGTCGAGTCGCCTGCCAAGGCGAAGACGATCAAGGGCTATCTCGGCCCTGGCTACATCGTCGAGGCGAGCGTCGGGCACATTCGCGACCTTCCCAACGGCGCCGCGGAGGTGCCGGAGAAGTACACCGGCGAAGTCCGTCGCCTCGGTGTGGACGTCGACCATGACTTCCAGCCGATCTATGTGGTCAACGCGGACAAGCGTGCCCAGGTCAAGAAGCTCAAGGACCTGTTGAAGGAGTCCGACGAACTCTTCCTCGCCACCGATGAGGACCGCGAGGGCGAGGCCATCGCGTGGCACCTGCAGGAAGTGCTCAAGCCGAAGATCCCGGTCAAGCGGATGGTCTTCCACGAGATCACCAAGGACGCGATCCGCGAGGCCGTGGCCAACCCGCGCCAGCTCAACCAGAAGCTGGTCGACGCCCAGGAGACCCGCCGCATCCTCGACCGTCTCTACGGCTACGAGGTCTCGCCGGTCCTGTGGAAGAAGGTCATGCCCCGGCTGTCGGCCGGCCGCGTGCAGTCCGTCGCCACCCGGCTCGTGGTGGAGCGGGAGCGCGAGCGCATGGCGTTCCGTTCCGCCGAGTACTGGGACCTGACGGGCACCTTCTCCCCCACCTCCGGCTTCGCTCCGGCGGGGGGACCCCCATCCGGCCGCGAGGGCGACCGGTCCGACCCCTCGTCGCTGGTCGCGCGCCTGCAGAGCGTCGACGGGCGGCGGGTCGCGCAGGGCCGCGACTTCGACTCGCTGGGACAGCTGAAGAGCGCGAACACCCTGCACCTCGACGAGGCGAACGCCCGCGCGCTCGCCGCCGCCCTGGAGAGCACGCGGTTCGCCGTGCGCTCGGTCGAGTCCAAGCCGTACCGCCGCTCGCCGTACGCCCCGTTCCGTACGACGACGCTGCAGCAGGAGGCGAGCCGCAAGCTCGGCTTCGGCGCGAAGGCCACCATGCAGGTCGCGCAGAAGCTGTACGAGAACGGCTACATCACCTACATGCGTACGGACTCGACGACCCTGAGCGAGACGGCGGTCGCCGCCGCCCGCGCCCAGGTCACGCAGCTGTACGGCGCCGACTACCTGCCTCCGCAGCCGCGCACCTACGCGGGCAAGGTGAAGAACGCGCAGGAGGCGCACGAGGCGATCCGTCCCTCGGGGGACCGTTTCCGCACGCCCGCGGAGACCGGGCTGACCGGCGACCAGTTCAAGCTGTACGAGCTGATCTGGAAGCGGACCGTCGCCTCGCAGATGAAGGACGCCACCGGCAACTCCGTCACCGTGAAGATCGGTGGCACGGCCGCCGACGGACGGGACGTCGAGTTCAGCGCGTCCGGCAAGACGATCACCTTCCACGGCTTCCTGAAGGCGTACGTCGAGGGCGCGGACGACCCGAACGCCGAGCTCGACGACCGCGAGCGCCGGCTGCCGCAGGTCGCCGAGGGCGACGCCCTGACCGCCGAGGAGATCACGGTCGACGGGCACGCCACCAAGCCCCCGGCCCGCTACACCGAGGCGTCCCTGGTCAAGGAACTGGAGGAGCGGGAGATCGGCCGTCCGTCGACGTACGCGTCGATCATCGGCACGATCCTCGACCGCGGGTACGTCTTCAAGAAGGGCACGGCGCTGGTCCCGTCCTTCCTCTCCTTCGCCGTGGTCAACCTGCTGGAGAAGCACTTCGGCCGGCTCGTCGACTACGACTTCACCGCGAAGATGGAGGACGACCTCGACCGCATCGCGCGCGGCGAGGCACGGGCCGTGCCGTGGCTGAAGCGGTTCTACTTCGGCGAGACCGTGCCCGACAGCGGCTTCGCCGCGGGCGACAACGGCGGCGCGGCCGAGGCGGGCAACGGCGACGGGGACCACCTCGGCGGCCTCAAGGAACTGGTGACCGACCTGGGCGCGATCGACGCGCGCGAGGTGTCGTCGTTCCCGGTGGGCAACGGCATCGTGCTGCGGGTCGGGCGCTACGGCCCGTACGTCGAGCGCGGTGAGAAGGACAGCGAGCAGCACCAGCGGGCCGACGTCCCCGACGACCTGGCGCCCGACGAGCTGACCGTCGAGCTCGCCGAGGAACTGCTCGCCAAGCCGAGCGGTGACTTCGAACTGGGCGCCGACCCGGCGACCGGTCACACGATCGTCGCCAAGGACGGCCGCTACGGCCCGTACGTCACGGAGGTCCTCCCCGAGGGCACCCCGAAGACCGGCAAGAACGCGGTCAAGCCGCGCACCGCCTCCCTCTTCAAGTCGATGTCCCTGGACACGGTGACGCTCGACGACGCGCTGAGGCTGATGTCGCTGCCGCGCGTGGTCGGCGCGGACGCCGAGGGCCAGGAGATCACCGCGCAGAACGGCCGTTACGGGCCGTACCTGAAGAAGGGCACCGACTCGCGGTCGCTGCAGTCCGAGGAGCAGCTCTTCACGATCACGCTGGAGGAGGCGCTGGCGATCTACGCCCAGCCCAAGCAGCGTGGCCGGGCGGCGGCCAAGCCGCCGCTGAAGGAGCTGGGCACCGACCCGGTCAGCGAGAAGCCGGTCGTGGTGAAGGACGGCCGCTTCGGCCCGTACGTCACCGACGGGGAGACCAACGCGACGCTGCGCTCCGGCGACAGCGTCGAGGAGATCACCCCGGAGCGCGGTTTCGAACTGCTCGCGGAGAAGCGGGCGAAGGGCCCCGCCAAGAAGGCCGCGAAGAAGACCGTCAAGAAGACGGCGGCGAAGAAGGCGCCGGCGAAGAAGGCGACGGCCGCCAAGAAGACCGCGGCGAAGAAGACCACGACCGCGAAGACGGCGGCGAAGGCGACCGCGGCGAAGAAGACCGCCGCCAAGAAGGCGACCGCCTCGAACGGGGCGGAGGACTGACCCCTCCCCGGCAGCGCCGGGCGGTCTTCGCCCGGCGTTCGGAATGCGAACGCCCCGGCAACACTTTGGTGTCGGGGCGTGTGCATGTCAGGCGCGTCGCGCCGGGCTGTGGGCGCGGGCCGATAGGCTGAACGCATGACGCGAGCCGAGCAGCCTACGGCCCCTCAGCCGGCCCCCGACGACGCCCTGGTCGCGGACTCCCGCGAGCGTGCCGTCCGCGCCCTGCTGCGCCGACCCCAGCTGAAACGGCTGTGGAGCGCGCACCTGGTGGGCGGGGTCGGTGACGTCCTCGCCCTTCTGGTGCTGGTCCTCCTGGTCCTCCAGGCGACCATCGCCGAACAGTCGTTCGGTGGCGGCAGTCGGGGAGCGGCGTTCGCAGTGGCGACCGTTTTCGGGGTGCGCATCCTCGCGACGCTGCTGTTCGGCGCCGTACTCCTCGGCCCGCTCACCTCGCTCACCTCGCAGGACGGGCCGCTGGACCGCCGCTGGACCATGGTCGGCGCCGACGGACTGCGGGCCGCCCTGCTCATCGTCGCGCCCCTGTGGATCGACTGGACCCCGCGGAACGCGCCGGCCATCCTGCTCGTCACCGTCTTCGTGACCGGGGTCGCCGAGCGCTTCTGGACGGTGTGCCGGGAAAGCGCCGCGCCCGCCCTGCTGCCCGCCCCGCCGCCCGAGGGCGCCACCATCAGGCCGCTGCCCGACCACATGGACGCACTGCGGCGCCTGTCGCTGCGCACCGGCTTCGTGGCGATACCCCTCGCGGCCCTCGCGCTCGTCGTCGCGGCCCTCCTCAACAACCTGCTGGGCACCGGCATCGAGTGGTTCGGCGCCCACCAGGCCGCCCTCGCCTCCTACGTCGCGGCCGGACTCTTCGCCGCCTCGCTGTCCGTCGTCACCTCCCTGGAACTGCCCGGCACCCGCACCCCCCGCGCGCGGTCCCCGCTCGAAGGGCTGCGCCGGCCGAAGAGCGCCACGGGCAACGACAAGGGCCGCACCGGCGCGATGCCGCTGCTGGTGCTCGCCTCGGCGTCCGTCGCCGCCGCGGTGTCGGCCGCCGTCGCCGTGTCGGTGCTGCACGCCAAGGACCTCGGCGGCGGCCCCGTGCTCTACGGCCTGATGGTGGGCGCGCTGACCGGCGGTGTCGTCGTCGGTATCCGTACCGCGCCCGCCCTGCTGCCGGCCCTGTCCCGGCGCCGCCTGCTCGCCCTCGCCCTCGCCCTCACCGGCGTCGCGCTGCTGGCCGCCGGACTCGTGCCGGACGTCACCAGCGTGCTGCTGGTCATGGCGCTGGCCGGCATCGGCGCGGGCATCGCCGCCAACACCGGGCACACGCTGCTCGACCAGGAGACCGAGGAACAGCGCCGGGCCCGCACCACCGAGCACCTGCACGCGGTGGTCCGCGTCCTGGTGGCGCTCGGCGCGGTGACCGCCCCGCTTCTCGCCGCGGCCATCGGACCGCACCGGCTGGAGAACGGCCGCTTCGTCTTCGCGCACGGCGGCGCCGCGTTCACGCTGATGCTGGTCGGCGCGCTGCTGCTGCCGGTGGCGGCGCTCGTCCTGGCCAAGGTCGACGACCGTTCCGGTGTGCCGCTGCGCCAGGACCTGCGCGACGCACTGCTCGGCGGCGACGACCCCGAGCAGACGCCCGCCGCCGCAGGCTTCTTCATCGCCCTGGAGGGCGGCGACGGCGCCGGCAAGTCCACCCAGGCCGAGGCTCTCGCCGACTGGATCCGCGCCAAGGGGCACGAGGTCGTCCTCACGCGCGAACCCGGCGCGACCCCGGTCGGCAAGCGGCTGCGGTCCATCCTGCTGGACGTCTCCAGCGCCGGACTCTCGCACCGCGCCGAGGCCCTGCTGTACGCCGCCGACCGCGCCGAACACATCGACACCGTCGTGCGCCCCGCCCTGGAGCGCGGCGCGGTCGTCATCTCCGACCGGTACATCGACTCCTCCGTCGCCTACCAGGGCGCCGGACGCGACCTGTCGCCGACCGAGATCGCCCGCATCAACCGCTGGGCCACCGACGGCCTCGTACCGCACATGACCGTGCTGCTGGACGTGGCCCCGGAGACCGCGCGGGAACGCTTCACCGAGGCACCGGACCGGCTGGAGTCCGAGCCCGCCGAGTTCCACGCGCGCGTACGCGCCGGTTTCCTCACGCTCGCCGCCGCCGACCCCGGCCGCTACCTGGTCGTCGACGCCGGTCAGGAACCGGAGTCGGTGACCACCGTGATCCGGCACCGGCTCGACCAGGTGCTGCCGCTGTCCGAGGCCGAGATCCGGGCCCGCGAGGAAGCCCGC
>NZ_BMUC01000002.1:548764-612053 GCF_014649995.1 Streptomyces griseoflavus
GCGCAAGCAGCGCGAACTCGAGGAGGCGCAGCGGCGCGAGGCCGAACGGCAGGCGGAGGAGGCCCGGCTGCGTGCCGAGGAGGCGCGCCGGCGTGCCGAGGAGGAGCGGCAGCGGCTGCTCGCCGAGGAGAAGGCACGCGCCGAGGAGGAGGCACGCCGCAGGGCGGAAGAAGAACGCCGCCGCAAGCAGGCCGAGGAAGAGGAGCGGCTGCGCGCCGAGGCCGAGGCACTGCGGCTGGAGAAGCAGCGCAAGGCCGAGGAGGCCCTGCTGCGCGCGGAGCAGGCCCGGCGGCTGGCCGAACAGGCGGCGGCCGCGGCCGAGGCCGGACCGAAGACGACCGGCGGCCCCGGTGCCGCACGGCCGTCCGCGCCCGGGGCCTCCCGGCCGCAGGCCGACGACGCCATGACCGTGCCGACGCCGGTGGTGGCGCCGACGAACGCGTCGGGCGGACCGGTGGACGAGACGGCGGTGCTGCCGCGGGTGCCGGACGAGGACTCCGGGCAGCGGCCCGGACGGTCCGGCTCCGGGGTCTCCGAGGCCGAGGTGACGACCGAGCTGCCGAAGCCGCAGGTCCCGCCGGGCGCGACCGACGAGACGGCCGTGCTGCCCGCCGTGCCCCCGGGCGCCACGGACGAGACCGCGGTGCTGCCGCCGGTGCGCGGCGACGAGCGGGGCCGCGCCGAGGACCGGGTGCCGCCCGGCTACTTCAAGGACGAGGAGCCGGCGAGCGGCTCCGGCAGTCCCGGGGGCCCGGTCGACCGCACGCGCGAGCTGCCGCAGGTCGACGCCGAGCACGCGCCGCGCCGGCGCCGCAAGCGCTCCGACTGGGCCGAGGAGACCCCGCTGGACGACCTCCCGACCCTGGCCGACGAACTGCTGGGCCCGCACGAGGACGAGGGCGACGACGACGGCCGCCGGGGACGCCGGCGCTGACCGGCCCCGCGGTGGTGGGCGGGCACGGCCGTTGTCAGTGCCCGCCCGCACAATGGGACCCGCAGGACAGAAGTGACGGACGCGACGGAAGGGCGGGCTGACCCATGACCGTGTGGGACGACCTCGTCGGGCAGGAGCGGGTGAGCGGGCAGCTCGCCGCCGCCGCCCGGGACGCCGACGCGCTCGTCACCGCCGTGGCGGACGGCACGCCCCCGCCCGAGGCGTCGAAGATGACGCACGCCTGGCTGTTCACCGGACCGCCCGGCGCGGGACGCAACCAGGTGGCGCGGGCCTTCGCCGCCGCGCTCCAGTGCGTCAGCCCCGACCGGGCCCTCGGCGGAGCCCCCGGCTGCGGATTCTGCGACGGCTGCCACACCGCGCTGGTCGGTACGCACGCCGACGTCAGCTCGATCGCCGCCGTCGGCTCCCAGATCCTCGTCGAGGCCATGCGCGACACCGTCCGCAAGTCCTTCACCGCCCCGGCGAACGGCCGCTGGCAGGTGATCCTCGTCGAGGACGCCGAGCGGCTGAACGAGAAGTCGGCCAACGCCGTCCTCAAGGCCGTCGAGGAGCCCGCCCCCCGCACGGTCTGGCTGCTGTGCGCGCCCTCCATCGAGGACGTCCTGCCGACGATCCGCTCCCGCTGCCGCCACCTCAATCTGAGCACGCCCTCGGTGGACGCCGTCGCCGACATGCTCGTACGGCGCGAGGGCATCGAGCCGGACACCGCCGCCGCCGTCGCCCGCGCCACCCAGGGCCACGTCGACCGGGCCCGCCGCCTGGCCACCGACCCCGCCGCCCGAGCCCGCCGGGCCTCCGTGCTGAAGCTCCCCCTGCGGGTCGACGAGATCGGCGGTGCGCTGAAGGCCGCCCAGGAACTCGTCGACGCCGCCGCCGAGGACGCCAAGCAGCTCGCCGAGGAGATGGACGGCAAGGAGACCGAGGAGCTGAAGGCGGCGCTCGGCGCGGCCCAGGGCGGGCGCCTGCCCCGGGGCACGGCGGGCGTGGTCAAGGACCTGGAGGACATGCAGAAGCGCCGCAGGACGCGCACCCAGCGCGACAGCCTCGACGTGGCGCTGACCGACCTGACCAGCTTCTACCGCGACGTACTCGCCCTCCAGCTCGGCTCCCGCGTCGCCCTCGCCAACACGGACGCCGAGGACGCGCTCCAGCGCCTGGCCCGCGGCAGCTCCCCGGAGTCCACGCTCCGCCGCATCGAGGCGATCACGGCCTGCGGCGAGGCACTGGACCGCAATGTGGCCCCACTGCTCGCCGTGGAGGCGATGACCATGGCCCTCAGAGCGGGCTGACGAACCACCGCCCCGGCCCACGCGTGACCGCGCAACTCGTACGAGGCACGACGTACACATAGAGCACTCGACCGGTCGCACACGGTTACGCTCGGTGCATGGACACAAGGCGTACCCACCGCAGGACCCGTGCCGGAGCCACCCTGCTCGCCGCCGTCGCGCTGCTGATCCCGGGCTGTTCGTCCGGGACCACCACGGACACGGCGAACACGGCGAACTCCGTGGCGAAGGAGGCGGCAGCAGCCCTCACCCCCCTGCCCGGCTCCACACCCGCGGCGCTCACGCGGTACTACGAGCAGAAACCGGCCTGGCGCGACTGCGGCACCCCCGGGTTCCAGTGCGCCACGCTGAAGGCCCCGCTCGACTACGCCGAACCGTCCAAGGGCGACATCCGTCTCGCCGTCACCCGCAAGAAAGCCACCGGTCCGGGCAAGCGACTGGGCTCCCTGCTGGTCAACCCCGGCGGTCCCGGCGGCTCGGCCACCGCCTACGTCCAGGCGTACGCCGGGATCGGCTACCCGGCGGACGTGCGCGCCCGCTACGACATGGTGGCCGTCGACCCGCGCGGCGTCGCCCGCAGCGAACCCGTCGAGTGCCTGGACGGCCCGCGGATGGACGCCTACACGCGGACGGACATCACCCCCGACGACACGAAGGAGACCGACGCGCTGGTCGCCGCGTACCGGACGTTCGCCGAGGGGTGCGGGGCGGACGCGCCCGAGCTGCTGCGCCACGTGTCGACCGTCGAAGCGGCCCGGGACATGGACCTCGTGCGGGCCGCGCTGGGCGACAAGAAGCTGAACTACGTCGGTGCCTCGTACGGCACGTTCCTCGGCGCCACCTACGCGGGACTCTTCCCGCACCGCACGGGCCGACTCGTCCTGGACGGCGCGATGGACCCGTCCCTGTCCGCGCGGCGGATCAACCTCGAACAGACGGAGGGCTTCGGCACGGCGTTCACCGCCTTCGCCGAGGACTGCGTCCGGCGGAGCGACTGCCCCCTCGGCCGCGCCGGCACCAGCCCCGAACGGGCCGGCAAGAACCTGAAGGCCTTCTTCGACAAGCTCGACGCCCGCCCCCTGCCCACCGGGGACGCCGACGGCCGCACCCTCACCGAGTCGCTCGCCACCATCGGCGTGATCGCCGCCATGTACGACGAGGGCGCCTGGCAGCAGCTGCGCGAGGCACTCACGGCCGCGATGAAGGAGAAGGACGGCGCCGGCCTCCTCTTCCTCTCGGACAGCTACTACGAACGGGACGCCGACGGCGCGTACACCAACCTGATGTTCGCCAACGCGGCCGTGAACTGCCTGGACCTCCCGCCCGCGTTCGACTCCCCGGACGAGGTGCGCAAGGCGCTGCCCGACTTCGAGAAGGTGTCCCCGGTGTTCGGTGAGGGCCTCGCCTGGGCCTCCCTGAACTGCGCGTACTGGCCGGTGAAGGCCACCGGCGAGGCCCAGCGCATCGAGGCGAAGGGCGCCGCCCCCCTCGTCGTCGTCGGCACCACCCGCGACCCGGCCACCCCCTACCCCTGGGCCCAGGGCCTGGCCGGCCAGCTCGCCACGGCCCGCCTCCTCACCTACGACGGCGACGGCCACACCGCCTACGGCCGCGGCAGCACCTGCATCGACTCCGCGATCAACACCTACCTCCTCCACGGCACCCCGCCCACCGACGGCAAACGCTGCTCCTGACCGGCGCACCCACCCCGGAGGCAGCCCTCCGGCCCGCCTCCGGGGCCGGTACGAACCACCCCTCGAAACTGTGTAGACTTACCGACGTCGCTGATCGCACCATGGGTGCACCCAGCACGCCGCCTTAGCTCAGATGGCCAGAGCAACGCACTCGTAATGCGTAGGTCTCGGGTTCGAATCCCGAAGGCGGCTCTCTGAATAAGGTCCAGCTCTGTGCCCCTGAGCTGGACCTTTTTCGTTCAGCGGACGGGCCGCCGGCCGCCGCGATCACCGGTTCGTATGCTGATGCGCCGTTCTCGTGATCCAGGACTGGCAGCCCCAGCGAGCGAGTCCACCCACGGCCAGGGACACCAGGATCGCCCCCCAGTCGATGACATGGGGCAGTCCGGGGAAGAAGGCGAAGAAGGCGAGCGAGAGGACGAGGCCCACGAGGAACGCGGCGATTCCCGCGTGGCGCCGCCGTGTGGCCGACTGCGGGTTCGGGTCCTTCCGGTCATCGGTCATGAACTACTCACTTCGTGATGTGGTGACACTGGCTCACGCGCCGCACCCCGTGATGCGCGTGAACATGCCGCCCGTCGGAACCTTCATCGTCCTGCCTCCCACGCTGTACTCGAGGGTCTGCACGCGGGTTGATCCGATCACACCGGTGGGCGTGGCCCGTACGAGTGGTGCCGGTGGTCAGAGCCGGGATGTCGGCCAAGGGGGCGTCCCACGGAGTCGCCGGGGGGCGCGGGGTGGGTGGATTGCCCTGGGTTTCGTATGTACGGGTGGGTGGTGGGGGTCGTGGGGGTGGGTGGCGTGCGTGCGGCCTGGGGGTGAACGGTTAGCATCGCCCGTCAGCGGAGCAGCCGGCTGGAGTGGGGTGAGGGACATGGAGACGCCGAGGATCGCCGTCGCCGTCGTGACCATGGGGAACAGGCCGGCCGAGGTGGACGCGCTGCTGGAGTCCGTGGCGAAGCAGGACGTCGCGCCCACGCGGATCGTGATCGTGGGGAACGGCTGTCCGCTGCCCGAGTTCGCCCAGCGGCTGTCCCTGCCCGGCGAGGTCACCACCGTCGAGCTGGCGGAGAACCTCGGCTGCCCGGGCGGGCGGAACGTGGGGATCGAGCGGCTGCGGGAGTTCGGGGACGTGGACGTCGTCGTCGAACTGGACGACGACGGTCTGCTGGTCGACGCCGATGTGCTGCGCCGGGTGGGGGAGTTGTACGCGGCGGACGAGCGGCTCGGCATCGTGGGCTTCCGGATCGCCGACGAGCTGGGGGAGACGCAGCGGCGTCACGTGCCCCGGCTGGGGAAGGCCGACCCGATGAAGGGCGGGTACGTCACCGGGTTCCTCGGGGGCGGGCACGCGCTGCGGATGACGATGCTGGACGAGATCGGTGACTGGCCCGGCGCGTTCTTCTTCGCGCACGAGGAGACCGACCTCGCCTGGCGGGCCGTCGACGCGGGCTGGCGGATCCTGTACGCGCCGGACCTGCTGCTCCAGCACCCCAAGACCTCGCCGGCCCGGCACGCCATCTACTTCCGGGTGAATGCCCGCAACCGGGTCTGGCTGGTCCGGCGGCGGCTGCCGCTCGCGCTGATTCCCGTGCATCTCGGAGTGTGGGTCCTGCTCACCCTGCTGCGGAGCCGGTCGGTGCGGGGGCTGCGCGCCTGGTTCGGCGGGTTCGTGGAAGGGTTGCGGGAACCGGCCGGGGAGCGGCGGGCCATGCGCTGGGGAACGGTGTGGCGGCTCACCCGGCTCGGACGGCCGCCCGTCATCTGATCCGAGGGGTTCACCCGACGGCGGGAAACGACGAGGGCCCGGTCGCTCACCTCTGCCGACCGGGGACCCTCGTGTGCGGACCGGGCCGCGGCGGCGACGCTCCCCCGAGCTGCGCGTTCTACGCGCGCACCCCCGGGCCGGATCCGATGTAGTGATCACATCAGACTTTGCCAACGGATCGCTAACATGAGGCCGATGGTTCTCCGTTCGGTCACCCAGGGCAGTGGTGCGGCGTGACACGGCGCGGACTGCGGTTCGGACTGCTGGGGACGCCGGTTCTGTACGACGGCGGGGCGCCCGACGCCCCCGGGTCCGTCCAGGTCGTCGGAAGTCCCAAACTCCGCGCCCTGCTGGTGGCGTTGCTGCTCGACGCGGGACGGGTCGTGTCCGTCGAGGCGCTGAAGGACGCGATGTGGGGCGGTGCGCCGCCCGTCTCCGCGCTGCCCTCGCTGCACAACCACGTCGCCCGGCTGCGCCGGCTGCTCGACGACCCGGGCAGGCTGCTCACCGTGCCTACCGGGTATCTGCTGCGGGTCGGCGAGGGCGAGGTGGACGTGCAGGTGTTCGACGCGCACACCGCCGCCGCCCGTGCCGCGCACACGGCGGGGGACTGGGAGCGGGTGGCGCGCGAGTGCGCCGCCGCGCTCGCGCTGTGGCGGGGGAACCCGCTGGCCGGGCTGCCCCCGGAAGTGGGCGGCTACGCCCTGGTGAGGCGGCTGCGCGAGGCACGGCTGCTGCTCCTGGAGTGGCGGTACGACGCCGAACTGGCCCTGGACGGCGGACGCCTGGCCGATCTCGTGCCCGAACTGGCGGCACTGGCCGCCGAACACCCGCTGCGGGAGTCGTACCACCGCCAGTTGATGCTGGCCCTGCACCGCACCGGCCGTCAGGCGGAGGCGCTGGTGGTCCACCGGGATCTGCGGGCCCGTCTGGCGGACGAGCTCGGCGTCGAGCCGGGGCCGGGGGTGCGCGAGGCCCATGTGGAGGTGTTGACGGGGGGAGGGGAGCGGCGGCAGGAGCGCGGTCCGTCCGCGGGCGGTTCCGGTGGAGTCGGTGTGCCGCCCCGGCCCGCGCAACTTCCGCCCGCGCCCGGTCACTTCACCGGGCGCGACGCGGTGCGCGACGAGTTGATCCGGGTGCTCACCCGTGCGCCCGGGCCCGCCGCGGGGCCCCCGGCCGTCGTCGTCAGCGGTACCGCGGGGGTCGGCAAGAGCGCCCTCGCACTCCAGGTCGCACACACGCTGGCGGAACGTTTCAGCGACGGCCAGCTCTACGTCAACCTGCACGGCGCCACCGCCGGCATGACCCCCCTCACCCCCGCCCAGGCCCTCAGCACCCTCCTGCGTGACCTGGGCACCGAACCCTGTGCCGTCCCCGAACACCCGGACGCGGCAGCCGCCCTGCTGCGCTCCCTGCTCGCGCCCACCCGGACCCTCCTGGTGCTGGACGGCGCCGCGGACGCCGCGCAGGTGCGGCCGCTGCTGCCGGCCGGGCCCGGCTGCGCGGTGATCGTCACCAGCCGTTCGCCGCTCACCACGCTCGACGGGGCCGTCCGTGTCCCGCTCGACCCGCTGTCCGACGAGGACAGCGCCACCCTGCTGCGGGCGGTCTCCGGCCGGGACGGTCTCGGCGCCGGGCATCCGCTCGTCGCGCTCACCGGCCGGCTTCCGCTGGCCCTGCGGGTCGTCGCCGCCCGGCTCGCCGCGCGACGGGCCCTCACGCCCGACGCCCTCGCCGGTCAACTGTCCGCCACCGACAGCCGGTTGCCCCACCTGGAGTACGACGACCTCAGCGTCCGCCGCTCGCTGGCCGTCGCGCACGACGCCCTCACGGTCTCCGAACGCGAGACGGACCGGGACGCGGCCCTCGCCCTGTGCCGCATCGGCGCGCTGGACCTGCCCGCCTACGGCGCACCGCTGCTGGCCCGGCTCACCGGCACCGGCGAACGCCGGGCGGAGGCGGCACTGGACCGGCTCGTCGACGTGGCCCTCGTGGAGGAGACGGCGTACGGCCGCTACGCCCCCCACGACCTGGTCCGTGACTTCGCCCGCGAACGGGCCCGGGCGGCGGCCGATACGGAAGGCGGCCCGCGCGAGCACCCCGCCGGGACCGCCCTGCGCTGGTACGCCGCCGTCGCCGAACGCGCCCTCACCGCGATCGTCGAACCCGGTCTCGACCAGGACGACCGCCGCCGCCCGACCCCGTCCCAGCCGCTCGATCACGCCGCCCACGTCGCGTCCGTGCCCCCGTTCGCCGACGCGCGGGCGGCCTTCGCCCGGTGCGACCGGGAGCTGGAGAACATCGTCACCCTCGTCGAGCGGTACGCCGGCGAGGACACCGGTGACGGTGGTGACGGGGGCGGACACGACGTCCACATCGCCGTCCTCCTCCGCCTGCTCCACCCCTACCTCCTGCGCGGCGGCCGGGTTCCCGAGCTGGAGGTGCTCGGGCGGGCTGCCCTGCGGGTGGCGCGGCGGCTCGGGGACGAGGCCGCCGAGGCGTGCGCGCTGGGCGACCTGGCGGGCCTGCACTTCCTGACCGGCCGCACCGGCGAGGCCCTCGCCCTCACCGACCGGGCGCTGGAGATCTGGCGGCGGCTCGGTGCCGTCTCCTGGATCCGGCGGTCGCTCAACAACCGGGGGCTGCTGCTCGAAGGGCTCGGCCGGTACGCCGAGTCGGAGCGGGCACTGCGGCAGAGCCTCGCCTACTCACGGCAGCTGGACGACCCCTACGGCGAGGCCGTCACCCTCAGCCACCTGGGCAACCTGTACGAGCACACCGATCCGCGCGCGGCGATCGAGCAGCACCGGCGTTCGCTCGCGATCGGGGACGGGATCGCGGCGGTCATCGTGCGGCACACCGCGCACTGCAACATCGGCTACGCCCACCTCCGGCTGGGCGAACCGGCCTCGGCCCTACCGCACTTCGAGGAGAGTCTGCGCATCCTCGGCGGGCACGGCGACTGGCACGGCGAGTCGCAGACCCGGCTCGGCCTGGTGCGCGCCCTGCGGCAGCTGGGGCGCTCCGGGCGGGCCGACGCCGAGTGCGCCGAACTGCTGCGCCGCGCGGACGCCCGCGCCGACCGCTACACCGGCGCTCTGGCCCGCCACCAGTACGGTCTGCTGCTGCGCGAGCGGGGGCGGGTGGGCGAGGCGAGGGAGCAGTGGCGGTCGGCGCTCGCCGCGCTGGACGGCACCGACGAGCGGGCCGTGGTGGAGGAGCTGCGCCGACTGGTGGCCGGGGCCCGGCCGGTCAGCTGATCATTTGGCGTCGGCGTAGCACTCCACCACCGCCGTCGTGAACGGGAACCGCACCGGGGTCGGCCCGAACGTCAGCCGGCCGGCCAGGTCGGCCGCCCGCCGGATCGCTTCCGCCACTGTCGCCGCCTCCTCCTCGGGGCAGTGCACGATCACCTCGTCGTGCTGGAAGAAGACCAGTTCGGCCGCCATGCCGCTCAGTGCCCTCCGCAACGCCGCGAGCAGCAGCAGCGCCCAGTCGGCGGCGCTGCCCTGGACCACGAAGTTGCGGGCGAAACGGCCCCGGGCGCGGGCGTCGGCCGAGGCGTGGCCCGGGACCCACGGGCGGGTCTCGGAGCCCTGTTCCTCCTGGGCGGGCGGGATGCCCGCCTCCTCCACCGCGTCGTCGGCCGGACGGGCGGCCGGCGGGCAGGTGCGGCCCAGCCAGGTCCGTACGAGCCGGCCCTCCTCGCCCGCACGGGCGGCCTCGTCGACGTAGGCCACCGCCCGGGGGAAGCGGCGCCTGAGCGCGGCGAGGTTCTTCAGGCCGTCGCCGGAGGTCTGGCCGTAGACCGCGCCGAGGACGGCGAGCTTGGCCTGGGCGCGGTCGCCGGAGAAGGCGCGGTCGGACACCGACTGGTAGAGGTCGCTCTCGCGGCCGGCCACCTCCATCAGCCCGGGGTCGCGGGAGATCGCCGCCAGCACCCGCGGTTCCATCTGGTCGGCGTCGGCGACGACGAGCCGCCAGCCGGGGTCGGCGACGGCGGCGCGGCGGATCACCTTGGGGATCTGCAGGGCGCCCCCGCCGTTGGTCACCCAGCGGCCGGTGACCGTGCCGCCGGCGAGGAACTCGGGCCGGAAGCGGCCGTCGCGCACCCAGTCCTGGAGCCAGGACCAGCCGTGGGCGACCCAGATCCGGTACAGCTTCTTGTAGGCGATCAGCGGTTCGACGGCCGGGTGGTCGACGGACTCGAGCTCCCAGCGGCGGGTCGAGGAGACCTTGACGCCGGCCTGCGCGAAGGCCTTGACCACATCGGCGGGCAGATCGGGCCGCACCCGGCGGCCGAAGGCGGCGGACACCTCGTCGGCGAGCTCGGCGAGACGGCGGGGCTCCCCGCCGCCCGCGTACCGCTCGCCGAGCAGGTCGTGCAGCACCGCGCGGTGCACGTCCGCCCGCCAGGGCAGCCCGGCGCGGTTCATCTCGGCGGCCACCAGCATGCCCGCCGACTCCGCGGCGGTCAGCAGCCGCATCCGGTCCGGGTGCGCGGTCGCCCCGGTGCGCCGCTGCTGCCCGGCGTAGACCGCGAGGAGGTCCGTCAGCGGCAGCGGGATGCCCCGCGGCTCGAACAGCGACGACTGTGCGCCCGGTTCGGCGTGCCGCTGCGGCGGGTCGGGCGGTACGGGGCCGCCGTGCAGCCGGGCCAGCGCGGCCGCCGCCGAACGGGGTTCGCCGTACCGGCCCTCGTGACCGAGCAGGAGCGTCTCCGCGGCCTCGATGTCGTACGCCCGCTCGACGCGCACCCCCGCGGCGAGCAGGCGCGGGTAGACCTCGGCGGTGGACCGCCACACCCACCGGGTGACACCGGGACGGCTCCGTACGGCCTCGGCGAGGTCCGTCTCGCGCCGCACGGGGGCGCAGGGCAGACCGTCCGGACCGAGGGGGGCGACGTCGGCACCGCCCTCCTCGGCCGGGGCGAGGGCCCACCGGTCGGTCATACCGCGAGTGTGGCAGGGGGGTCTGACAGCGCACCCCCGACAGGACCCTGCTCGGGCCGCCGCGCCCAGGGCGGGACCTGCGCGGGCCGCCGCGCCCAGGGCGGGACCTGCGCGGGCCGCCGCGCCCAGGGCGGGACCTGTGCGGTCCGCCGCGCCCAGGACCGGCCCTCAGGCCGCCGGCGCGGTCAGCCCTCCTGCGTGTCGTCGTCGGTCTCCGTCCGGGTCTCGACGTACTGGGCCAGCATCTCGGCGACGTACCGCTCGGTGGCCGTCTTGGTGATGCCGAGGCCGTCGAGGAGGCCCTTGCCGTTCTCGTGCTCCAGCAGGGCGAGCAGGATGTGCTCGGTGCCGATGTAGTTGTGGCCGAGGCGGAGGGCTTCGCGGAAGGTCAGTTCCAGGACCTTCTTGGCGGCCGGACCGTACGGCACCAGCTCGGGGGCGCCCTCGACGGCGGGCGGGAGCGCGGCACGGGCGGCCTCGCGGACCGTGTCCACGGTGACGCCCTGTTCGGTGATGGCCTTCACCGCGAGCCCTTGGGGCTCGGCCAGCAGACCGAGGACGAGGTGCTCGGGAAGTCCCTCGGCGTTGTGCGCGGCCTGGGCCTCGTTGTGCGCGGCCATGACCGTGTTGCGGGCGCGGGGGGTGTAGCGGTTGAAGCCCTGGCTCGGGTCGAGGTCGTTGCCCTCCTTCGGCACGAAGCGTTTCTGGGCCGCCTGCCGGGTGACGCCCATGCTCCTGCCGATGTCCGTCCAGGAGGCGCCCGAACGCCGGGCCTGGTCCACGAAGTGGCCGATCAGGTGGTCGGCCACGTCCCCGAGGTGCTCACCGGCGAGCACCGCGTCCTGGAGCTGCTCCAGGGGTTCCTCGTGGACCTTCTTGATCGCCGCGATGAGGTCGTCGAGGCGCACGGATGACTTGATGGCGGGGTTCGTCGTCATGTGTCAACCGTAAGTTGACACCCCTGGATCGTCAACCCATGGTTGACACCTTCGGGTGAACGTCCGGGGCATGGCACGATCGGATCCGTGAGTACGTCCAGCACCGTCGACCGGGCCTTCCGGGCCGCCCTCTACGAGACCGGCGACACCGCCCTCGACACCGGCGCGTCCCTGCTCGCCGCCGACCCGGCGGCCGACGCCGAACTGGCCCGGCGGGGCGAGGAGTTCCTGAGCACCGTCTGGCGGCGCGGCTGGCAGCCCGCCGACGTCGTCCGGATCGCCCGGCGCGAACTGGACGACGTGCACGTACGCCTCGTCTCGGCGCTGATCCGCGCGCAGGCCCCGCGCGACGACCGGCCCCGGGGGCCGCGCTGGAGGGCACAGCTCGACCGGCTCCACGAAGAGGCCCCGGACGCCGCCCCGCGCGGCGACCGCTTCTCGCACGCCACCGCCGTGCTGGAGCTGTACCGCCTGCTGCTCCGCCTGCCCGCCCTGGAACCCCTCGACGAGACGGCCGCCCCCCGCCCGCGCGACCGGCGGCCGGAGTCCCGCATGCTCGGCCGCATCCGGGCGCTGCTGGCCAAGGCGGAGGCGACCGGGTTCCCGGAGGAGGCGGAGGCGCTCAGCGCGAAGGCGCAGGAGCTGATGGCGCGGCACAGTGTCGACGAGGCGCTGCTCGCCGCCCGGGAGCCCTCGGGCGAGATCCCGGACGCCTGCCGGATCGGGGTGGAGCCGCCGTACGAGCAGGCCAAGGCGGTGCTGCTGGACGCGGTCGCGGGCGCGAACCACTGCCGGGCGGTGTGGAACGAACCGTTCGGCTTCTCCACCGTGGTCGGCTTCGCCTCCGACCTGGAGGCGGTCGAGCTCCTCCACACCTCACTGCTCGTGCAGGCCACCACGGCGATGACCAGGGCGGAGGCCGCGCAGCGCGCCGGCGGGCGGAAGCGGACCAAGACCTTCCGGCAGTCCTTCATGGCGGCCTACGCCCACCGCGTGGGGACGCGTCTCGCGGCCGCCGCCGAGACCGAGGTGAGCGACGACCTGCTCCCGGTCCTCGCCTCCCGCGCGGTGGCGGTCGCCGACCGCACGGACCGCCTGTTCCCGGAGACGACCACCACGCGGATGCGCGGGGTGAGCGACGCGGCGGGCTGGGAGGAGGGCGCCCGCGCGGCGGACGGCGCCCAGGTCGGGGCGCGCCCGCGCCTGCCCTGAACCCGGCCCGGCCCGGCCGCCCGCCCCGCGCCGTTCTCGCCGTAAGGGCCGGCGTCCCCACGAGTCGCCGCCCTCCGGCCCGGAAGGAGAGGCGTCCCCCGAGGCGGCGCCCTTCAGCCCGACGAGTCGGTGCCTTCCCGGTCGGTGCCCCTCAGGAGGCCGGCCCGGCCGTCGGCAGCCCTGTCGGGAAGTCGCCGCCCTCGGCCTTGGTGTACGTCTCGGTGCCGAGAGCGCCTTCCCACGTGACCTTCAGGGAGGTCCCGTCGACCGAGTCGACCGTGCCGCTCGCCCGGTCCTCGGTGCCGTCGTCGCACTTCAGGCTGATCGACCGGCTCCCGCCGTCCTCGCGGGCGGAGCCGGTGCACAGGGTGCCGCCCGTCGCGAAGAGCGCCGCCTCCTCGCCGTTGACCATGAGGACCACGGCGGCCCCGCCGGCGGTGGTGAGCCAGCTGCCGTCCAGCCCGCCCGCCGGGGCCCCGCTCGCCCCGGGGTCCCCCGTGCCGCCGCCGGAGTCCGCGGACGCCGTGGCGGACGGGGTGGGGCTCGGCGTGCCGTCCGCGCCGTCGGAGCCGTCCCCGCCGCACGCCGTGAGGGTGAGCACGCCGGCCAGTCCCACGGCCACGGCGGCGGCCCGCACACGCCCCCGGGACGACCCGCGAGGTACGGGCGCGTGCGGTGCGGGTGCCTGGGTCACGGGATCCACCGAAGCGTCCAGAGCCTCCGAAGTCACTGCGAGCCCCCTGCCTGTTGCCGGCCCCGTCGGCCGGACGACCCGAGTCAGCTAACAGGAACCGTCCGCCCCCGGCCAGCCCCCCGTGACACACCTCGCACCCCGGTCGGCCCGTCTCACCAGAACGGCACACGAGGGAACACAAAAGCCCTGGGGTGCGTCTCTCCTACCGCGGGGATTCGGTAAAGCGTCCGTCAAAGCGGACACGGCACGACTGGCGACGCTGTAATCACAGGAACACCCCGCGTGCACGTGCATCTGCCCATGCATCTGCATTTGAACAAAGCTATGATCCCGGTCAGTTGACCACTGCATCAATGGCCACACCAGCCAGTGCACCAGCGGGGAGCGACCTGTGGACCACGACGTGTTCGACGGTGACGTGTACGACGGTGCCGGCGCGCCCGGCGTGCACAACGGCATGGCGGCCACCGGGCTGGACGGCGTGGCCTGGCAGAAGAGCCGGCACAGCAACTCGCAGGGATCGTGCGTGGAGTTTGCGCGGCTGCCCGGCGGCGAGGTGGCCGTGCGCAACTCCCGTTTCCCCGACGGTCCCGCGCTCGTCTACACCCGCGCGGAGATCGAGGCGATGCTGCTGGGCGTGAAGGACGGCGAGTTCGACCACCTGGTCGCCGGCTGACGCCCCCGGACGTGACCGCGGGGGCCCGGGGTGCCCGAGGTGCGGCGACGCGCGTAGAACCGCGGCGCCCGTGTGCGCGGCGCTTCGTCAGGCGCCGGGACAGGTGTCCCCGGCGGGCCGGGGGAGCCGGAACAGCGCCCACACCACCTTGCCGCTGAGCGCGCCCGCCATCGGGTGCCAGCCCCAGCTGTCGCTGAAGGAGTCGACCAGGAACAGCCCGCGGCCGGACTCGGCGGAGAAGTCGTCGGAGTCACGGGCGACGGGGCTGTCGTCGCTCGGGTCGCGCACCGCGCACACCAGCCGCGCGGTCCACCGCATCAGATGCAGCCGGACCGGCGGTTCCTGCGGCAGCTGCCGCGGGGCGCCGGGCGGCAGGGCGTGCCGCAGGGCGTTGGTGACCAGTTCGGAGACGACCAGGCAGACATCGTCGAAACGGTCGCCCAGGTCCCACTGGTCGAGCGTCTTGCGGGTGAAGTGCCGTGCGTCGCCGACCGCTTCGTACCGGGCGGGGAGGGCGCAGGAGGCGGCGTCGGAGGCGGCCGAGAGGTTCAGTGGCGGAAGGCCCTGCCGTAACGGCTCGAGCATGGTCGATCCATTCGTCCCCATGCGAGGCACTCCCGGGAATTCGCGGTCGTAGCGAGCGGCGGTGGTGCGGGGACCATGGTTTCGGATGCGCACAGCAGATGCAAGGGCAGATGCACGTGCAGCTGACCGAATTGGTCACGCCCGTACTGGTTTGTTGGCCAATTTTTCCGTCATCTTCCTGTCCTCTCCTGGCTGTTCTCTTGCTGTCCCGTTGCTCTTGCCTGCCCGATCCGTGATGCTTCCCGATCGGATCGCTCGGCTCGATTCCGTTTCCGTAACCGGACGAGTACTGCTCGAAGTGTTTTAGTGGCAGACTGCGGGCCTTGAAGACGTTGGGGAGGCTGGCGAACGTGAGCGCGGGAGAGCCGGGATCGGTGGTGCGGCGCATGCTGCTCGGATCACAACTCAGGCGACTGCGTGAGGCGCGGGGGATCACGCGCGAGGCGGCGGGCTACTCGATCCGCGCCTCCGAATCGAAGATCAGCCGGATGGAGCTGGGCCGGGTGAGCTTCAAGACCAGGGACGTCGAGGACCTGCTGACGCTGTACGGCATCACGGACGAGCAGGAGCGCACCTCGCTGATCTCCCTCGCCAAGGAGGCCAATGTCGCCGGCTGGTGGCACAGCTACTCGGACGTGCTGCCCAGCTGGTTCCCCACCTACGTGGGCCTGGAGGGCGCCGCCTCGCTGCTGCGCGCCTACGAGGTGCAGTTCGTGCACGGTCTGCTGCAGACCGAGGAGTACGCCCGCGCGGTGGTGCGGCGGGGCATGAAGAGCGCGAGCGACGCCGACGTGGAGCGGCGGGTGGCGCTGCGCCTGGAGCGGCAGAAGTACCTGGTGGCGGAGAACGCCCCGGAGTTCCACGTCGTCCTCGACGAGGCCGCCCTGCGCCGGCCCTACGGTGACCGCGGGGTGATGCGCGGCCAGCTCCAGCACCTCATCGAGATCTCCGAGCGGCCCAACGTGCGGCTGCAGGTCGTCCCGTTCAGCCTCGGCGGCCACTCCGGCGAGTCGGGCTCGTTCACCATCCTCAGCTTCCCCGAGTCCGATCTGTCGGACGTCGTGTACATGGAGCAGCTGACCAGCGCGCTGTACCTCGACAAGGCCGAGGACGTGGGCCAGTACGAGAAGGCGCTGAAGGAGCTCCAGCACGACAGTCCGGGCCCCTCGGAGAGCCGGGACCTGCTGCGGGGACTGCTGCAGCTCTCCTGAGGGAGAACCCGGGAGAACGCGGGAGAACGCCCAACTCCGTTGAAACACAAGTACGATGACGCGTGATCACACCGTGGAGAGCTGATCAGTGCTCTGCTGACGCAGCGAGGGATCGAGGGATCACATGTCGCCGTACTTCACCGACCTGGCTCAGCAGTACATCGACGGCGAGTGGCGCCCGGGCTCCGGTTCCTGGGACATCATCGACTTCAACCCCTACGACGACGAGAAGCTCGCGTCGATCACCATAGCCACGGTCGACGAGGTCGATCAGGCCTACCGTGCGGCGGCCCGCGCGCAGAAGCAGTGGGCGGCGACCAACCCGTACGCCCGCCGCGCGGTGTTCGAGAAGGCGCTCGGGCTGGTGGAGGAGCGCGAGGAGGAGATCGCCGAGGCGATCGTCGCCGAGCTCGGCGGCACGCGGCTGAAGGCCGCCTTCGAGCTGCACCTCGCCAAGGAGTTCCTGCGCGAGGCGGTCCACCTCGCGCTCGCCCCCGAGGGCCGCATCATCCCCTCGCCGGTGGACGGCAAGGAGAACCGCGTCTACCGCGTGCCCGTGGGTGTCGTGGGTGTGATCAGCCCCTTCAACTTCCCGTTCCTGCTGTCGCTGAAGTCGGTCGCGCCCGCGCTCGCGCTCGGCAACGGCGTGGTGCTCAAGCCGCACCAGAACACCCCGATCGTCGGCGGCGCGCTGGTCGCGAAGATCTTCGAGGACGCGGGCCTGCCCGGCGGCCTGCTGAACGTGCTGATCACCGACATCGCGGAGATCGGCGACGCGTTCCTGGAGCACCCGATCCCGAAGGTCATCTCCTTCACCGGCTCCGACCAGGTCGGCCGTCACGTGGCGACCGTCTGCGCCTCCCTCTTCAAGCGCGCCGTCCTCGAACTCGGCGGCAACAGCGCCCTGGTGGTCCTCGACGACGCCGACCTCGACTACGCGGTGGACGCGGCCGTGTTCAGCCGGTTCGTCCACCAGGGCCAGGTTTGCATGGCCGCCAACCGGGTGCTGGTCGACCGCGCGGTGGCCGAGGAGTTCACGGAGAAGTTCGCCGCCAAGGTCAGGTCCCTGAAGGCCGGCGACCCGCGTGACCCGGAGACCGTCATCGGCCCGGTGATCAACTCCCGGCAGGCGGACGCCCTCTCGGCCGTCGTCGAGCAGGCGCTCGCCGAGGGCGCCACCGCCCTGGTGCGGGGCGGGCGCACCGACAACCTGGTCGAGCCGACCGTGCTGACCGGGCTGCCCGCGGACTCCGCCCTGCTGCGGCAGGAGGTCTTCGGGCCCGTCGCCTTCCTCGTGCCGTTCGACGGCGAGGAGGAGGCCGTGCGCATCGTCAACGACAGCCCGTACGGGCTGAGCGGAGCCGTGCACACGGGGAACATCGAGCGGGGCGTGCACTTCGCCAAGCGGATCGACACCGGCATGTTCCACGTGAACGACGGCACCGTGCACGACGAGCCGATCGTCCCCTTCGGCGGCGAGAAGCACTCCGGCATCGGCCGTCTGAACGGCGACACGATGCTGGACGCGTTCACCACGACGAAGTGGATCTCGGTCCAGCACGGCCGCAGCGGCTTCCCCTTCTGAGCGCCGACGGCGAAGGACGCCGGGTACCGGGAGCACGGAACGCCGCGCGGCGGGCGGCCCGTGGGTGAGGGAGCGGGGCAGCTCCCCGGGCGGGAAGCGGTGCGGCCTACTCTGGACCGCATGTCAGTGATCCGTCTCCTGGTGCTCGGCGCGGTGCGCCAGCACGGCCGGGCCCACGGCTACCAGGTGCGCAACGACCTGGAGTACTGGGGCGCGCACGAGTGGTCCAACGCCAAGCCCGGTTCGATCTACCACGCGCTGAAGCAGATGGCGAAGCAGGGCCTGCTGCACGCGCACGAGATCGCCCCGTCCACGGCCGGCGGCCCGCCGCGCACGGAGTACGAGATCACCGAGCAGGGGACGCGGGAGTACTTCCGGATGCTGCGGGAGTCCCTGACCTCCTACGACCAGAAGCCGGACGTCCTCTCGGCCGGGCTCGGCCTCATGGTCGACCTGCCGCGCGAGGAGGCGCTGGCCCTGCTGGAGCAGCGGCTGCGGTCCATCGGGGAGTGGCGCAGGGCGGTCACCGAGTACTACGTGCCCGAGGAGGGGCCGGCGCAGCTCGGCCACATCGGGGAGATCATGGACTTCTGGGTCCACTCCGCGGACACCGGCGCCGACTGGACCCGCCGCCTCATCGCGCGCATCCGGGACGGTGCCTACACCTTCGCCGGTGAGGGCGAGCCGTTCGTGGGCGTCCTGGGCGAGGGCGAGGAGAATCCGTACGCCACGGGGGAGCGGCATCCCGGGGACACCCGGTAATCAAGTTTGACGAGATGGCTTCGCGGGTACTACCGTCCGAGCTGGTAGTCAAGTTTGACTAGCGAGGGAGGTCCCTTGACCGACGCGGCGATCACCGTCGAGGACGTACGCAAGACCTACGGCGGAGGCGGCGGCACCAACAGACCCGCACTGGACGGGCTCGACCTCACGGTCGCGCGCGGCACGGTGCACGCGGTGCTCGGGCCGAACGGCGCGGGCAAAACCACCCTGGTGAGGATCCTCGCCACCCTGCTCCGGCCCGACGCGGGCCGGGTCGAGGTGGCGGGATGCGACGTGGTGCGCGAGGCCTACGCCGTACGGCTGCGCATCGGCCTGCTCGGCCAGCACGCGGCGCTCGACGAGGAACTCGGCGGCCGGCAGAACCTGGAACTGTTCGGCCGCCTGTACCACCTGGGCGCGCGGCGCGCCCGCGCGCGGGCCGGTGAACTGCTGGAGCGCTTCGAACTCGCCGACACCGGACACAAGGCGGTGAAGCAGTACAGCGGCGGCATGCGGCGCCGCCTCGACCTCGCCGCCTCCCTGATCACCGAACCGGAGGTGCTCTTCCTCGACGAACCCACCACCGGCCTCGATCCGCGCGGCCGCGCGGAGGTGTGGGAGTCGGTCCGCTCCCTGGTCGGCGGCGGCACGACGGTCCTGCTCACCACCCAGTACCTGGAGGAGGCCGACCAGCTCGCCGACCGCATCAGTCTGGTGGACGCGGGACGGGTCGTCGCCGACGGCACGGCGGACGAGCTCAAGGCGGCCACCGGCGGCGACCGCATCGACATCGTCCTGCGCGACGCCGGACAGCTGGGCGCAGCCGTCGCCCTGCTGCCCGTACCGAAGGACACGGTGAGCGTGGACACCGACCGGCGGCTGCTCAGCGCCCCGGTCACCGACCGCATGGCGGCCCTGGCCGGGGTGGTGCGCGCGCTGGAGGAGGCGGGCGTCGAGGCCGAGGACATCTCCCTGCGCAGGCCCACCCTCGACGAGGTGTTCCTGCGCCTGACCGGGCACGACGACCGGGTGAAGGAGGCCGCGTGACCGCCGCGACGTACGCCCTGACCGACTCCTGGACCATGACCCGCCGGGAACTCGCCCGCTGGAAACGGCAGCCGGTCGCCGTGCTGGTGGGCCTGGTCTTCCCGGTGATGCTGCTGCTGATGTTCGGCTACCTGGTCGGCGGCGGCCGGGGCGTGAGCGGCGACTACCTCGGCTTCCTGGTCCCCGGCATGCTCGCGCTCACCATGGCCTTCGGCCTGGAGGGCACGATGCTCGCGGTCACCCAGGACCTCAACAAGGGCGTCATCGACCGCTTCCGCTCCATGCCGATGGCCAACGGCGCCGTCCTGGTCGGCCGTTCCGCGGCCGACATGCTCCAGTCGGCCCTCGGCCTGGCCGTGCTCCTCGCCGTCGCCGCCGCGCTCGGCTGGCGCCCCCACGGCGGCGCGGCCGGTCTCCTCGGCGCCGTGGGGCTGCTGCTGCTCTTCCGGTTCGCGATGCTGTGGATCGGCATCCACCTGGCGCTGGTGGCCGGGAAGCCGGAGCTGGTCCAGGCCGTGCAGATCCTGGTCTGGCCGGTCGGCTTCCTGTCCAACGCCTTCGCCGACCCCGGCTCCATGCCGGACTGGCTCGGCACGGTCGTCCAGTGGAACCCCATGTCCCACACCGCCACGGCCGTGCGCGACCTGTTCGGCGGCCCCGGCGGGGAACCGGGGCACGTGGGGGCGGCCGTGCTGTGGCCGCTGGCCCTGCTCGCGGTGTTCCTCCCGCTGGCGGTACGGCGGTTCGCGCGGCTCAGCCGGTAGGGCCCAGGGGTGTCCGACACATGCCCGCGACGCCGCGGGCATGTGTCGGACACCCCCTAGTGGTGGAACCCGGTCCCTAGTGGTGGAACCCGGTGGCCGCGTTCCTGTCCTCGGTGAGGGGGCGCGGCTGCCGGCGCAGGTCGGGCAGCGCCCGGGCCAGGTCCTCGGCGAACACGTCCGCGAGGTCCTCGGAGAAGCCGTTGCGGCACACCACGCGCAGCACCGACAGGTCCTGGCGGTTCGCCGGGAAGGTGTACGCGGGCACCAGCCAGCCGCTCTCCCGCATCCGCCGGGACACGTCGAACACGTCGTACGCCGTCACGTCGGGCGCGGTCGTGAACGCGAAGACGGGCAGTTCGTCGCCCCGGGTGAGCAGGCGGAAGTCGTCCAGCGCCCCGATCCGCGCGGACAGTCCCGTCGCCACGTCCCGGGCGGCCTGCTGCACCGCGCGGTAGCCGTCCCGGCCCAGCCGCAGGAACGTGTAGTACTGCGCCACGACCTGCGCGCCCGGGCGGGAGAAGTTCAGCGCGAAGGTCGGCATGTCGCCGCCCAGGTAGTTCACCCGGAAGACCAGTTCCTCCGGCAGCGTCCGCGCGTCCCGCCACAGCACCCAGCCGACACCCGGGTACACCAGCCCGTACTTGTGCCCGGAGGTGTTGACCGAGGCCACCCGCGGGAGCCGGAAGTCCCACACCAGGTCCTCGTCGAGGAAGGGCGCCACCATCGCGCCGGACGCCCCGTCGACGTGCACCGGGACGTCCAGGCCGGTGCGCTCCTGGAGCCGGTCCAGCGCGGCGCACACATCCGCGATCGGCTCGTAGGACCCGTCGAAGGTGGATCCCATGATGCCGACGACGCCGATGGTGTTCTCGTCGCACAGTTCGGCGGCGGCGGCCGGGTCGAGGTGGAACCGGTCGCCGTCCATGGGCACCTGACGGGGCTCCACCTCCCAGAAGGTGCAGAACTTGTCCCAGCAGACCTGGACGTTGACCCCCATGACGAGGTTCGGCCGGGCGTCCGCCGACGGGTAGCGGTCGGCGTTGCGGTGCATCCAGCGCCGCTTCATCGCCATCCCGGCGAGCATGCACGCCTCGCTCGAACCGGTCGTCGAACAGCCCACGGCCGACGACGGGTCCGGCGCGTTCCACAGGTCGGCGAGCATCGCCACGCAGCGCCGCTCCAGCTCGGCCGTGCGCGGGTACTCGTCCTTGTCGATCATGTTCTTGTCCCGGCACTCCGCCATCAGGACCCCGGCCTGGGGTTCCATCCAGGTGGTGACGAAGGTGGCCAGGTTCAGCCGGGCGTTGCCGTCGAGCATCAGCTCGTCGTGGACGAGCTGGTACGCCGTCGAGGGCGCCATGGGACCGTCGGGCAGGCGGTGCTTGGGCGGCGCCGCGAGCATGTCCCCGACCGGGTTGGCCGGTCCCACGAAGGGATTGACGGACAGGGGGCGCTCTTCGTGCTGTGTGCCTTTGTGCAGCGGCATGGGGTGCCTCCGTGAGGGTCGGTGGCCCGGGGGGCCGGGGCGGGTCGGGGTTCGCGGGTCATCGGATCGCCGTCCCGTCCTCCCGCAGCTGCAGGCGCGGGCGGCCCGTGACCAGCAGCCAGGCGGGCAGGGAGGCGATGCACAGCAGGGCGAGGATCGAGGGGGAGTCGACCAGGACGGCGGCGACGAACAGGCTCACCCAGCCCTGCCGGGTGACGGCCAGCAGGATCCCCAGCACGGCCGCCGACACACCCACCGCCGGCTGTACGGCGGGCATCAGCGCGTGCGCGCACAGCCCGAGCGCCGTACCGACGAACACCGAGGGGAAGATCCGGCCGCCCCGGAAGCCGCAGCAGGTGGCGACCAGCATCGCGGCCAGCTTCACCACCGTCATCGTGGCGAACTCACCCGCCGTCCAGCCGTCGGGGTCGCGCGCCAGCTCCCCGATCTCCTCCAGCCCTTTGAAGAGGGTCACCTGCCCGCCCCAGGCGGCCAGGGCGCCCAGCACCACCCCGCCGGCCGGGAGCATCAGCATCGGGTGCCGCAGCCGGGCGAAGGCCCGGTGGACATGGGGGAAGGCGTACACCGCGCACATGCCGAGCGCCGCGCCCACCGAGGCCACCACCAGTGACGCCAGCAGGTCGCCCCAGTCGGGCCGGCCGAGCGGCGGCAGGTGGAGATCGAAGCTCGGCTCGGACACCAGCGCGGTGGTGAGCGCGCCCGCTCCGGCGGCCGCCAGCGGCGCGAACAGGGTGTCCCACAGCTGCCCCTTGATCCGCTGCCCGGCCAGCGCCTCCGAGATGACGAGCGCGGCGGCGACGGGCGTACCGAACAGCGCGCCGATCGTCCCGGCCTCCGCCAGCGCCACCCAGCCGCTCTCCCGGGTCCGGGGGAAGGCCCGCAGGCCCGCCCAGACCGCGAGGGAGACGTTCACGGCGATGATCGGGTTCTCCGGACCCAGGCTGGGCCCGCCGGCCAGGACCAGCGCCGTCACCAGCAGCAGCCCCGGCAGCACCGTGAGCGGGAGCACCCGCGCGTCGAGTCCGGTGGTCGCCGGATCCGGGCCCGCGTGGCCCGGCACCTTCCACACCACGAGCCCGACGGCGACGCCGGTGGCGACGAGCATCGCGAACATCCACAGCACGGAGTACCTGCCGACGCCGAGGGCGTCCGGCACCGTCTCCCACAGGACGTCCTGCAACTCCCCGGCGGCGGTACTGACCCCCAGCAGGGTCAGACTCGTCACCACGCCCACGAGCAGTGCGGGCACGAGGGTCGGCAGGAGCGTGCGTGCCGCGGCCGCAGGGGCGGCGGAGGGTGCCGGCTGTGCGCTGTCCTGGGCCACGCGCACACGATAAACGGACGAGACGGACAAATCGGGAACCGGCTTGCACCTCACGCGACGTCAGGACCCAGGCTGGAGCGCGGAACGGAAAGGAGCGGAAGTGAGCTACTCCGTGGGACAGGTGGCCGGCTTCGCCGGCGTCACGGTGCGCACCCTGCACCACTACGACGGCATCGGCCTGCTCGCGCCCAGCGGGCGCAGCCACGCCGGTCACCGGCGCTACAGCGACGCCGACCTCGACCGGCTGCAGCAGATCCTGTTCTACCGCGCGCTCGGCTTCCCCCTCGAGGAGGTCGCCGTACTGCTCGACGACCCGGACGCGGACCCGCGCGCGCACCTGCGCCGCCAGCACGACCTGCTGACCGCCCGGATCGAGACGCTGCGGAAGATGGCGGCGGCCGTGGAACACGCGATGGAGGCACGCACGATGGGAATCAACCTCACCCCGGAGGAGAAGTTCGAGGTCTTCGGGGACTTCGACCCCGACGAGCACACGGAGGAGGTCCGGCAGCGGTGGGGCGACACCGACGCCTACCGCCAGTCGAGGGAGCGGACCGCCTCCTACACCAAGGAGGACTGGCAGCGGATCCAGGACGAGGCCGACGAGCTCACCCGGCGCTTCGTCGCCCTGATGGAGGCGGGTGAACCGGCGGACTCCGGGGCGGCGATGGACACCGCCGAGGACCACCGTCTGGGCATCGCCCGCAACCACTACGACTGCGGCCACGAGATGCACGCCTGCCTCGGTGAGATGTACGTCGGCGACGAACGTTTCACGCGGAACATCGACCGGGCGAAGCCCGGTCTCGCCGCCTACATGCGCGACGCGATCGTCGCCAACGCCGCCCGGCACTCCGCCTGAGCGGTCGTGGCCCGGCCGGGTTCCGGGCCACGACCAGCGGTGATCACCCGCAGTGGCGGATCACGGCTTTCTCCCGGGCGGGACACGGTGCATCCTGGTACCCCCCGCGGAACCTGGGCTTCGACGGCTGCGTTCATAATTTGGGCAGTCAGCCCAGCCCGTACCTCCCCAGTGCAGGAGCCACATCCCCGTGACCACGCTTGCGCTCGGCCCTGAGTGGCTGAGCCCGGACTACCTGATCGAGACCTTCAGCCTTCCCGGCATCCTGCTGATCGTCTTCGCGGAGTCCGGACTCTTCGCGTTCCTGCCCGGTGACTCCCTGCTGTTCACGGCGGGGCTCTTCGTGGCCGAGGGCAACTACATCAGTCAGCCGCTGTGGCTGGTGTGCACCCTGATCGTGCTGGCCGCCGTCATAGGCGACCAGGTCGGGTACATGATCGGCAAGTTCCTCGGGCCGAAGCTGTTCAACCGGCCCAACTCCAAGCTCTTCAAGCAGGAGAACCTGGAGAAGGCGCACGAGTTCATGGAGAAGTACGGCCCCAAGGCGATCGTCCTGGCCCGCTTCGTCCCGATCGTGCGCACCTTCGCCCCCATCACCGCCGGTGCGGGCCGCATGCGGTACCGCACGTTCCTCACGTACAACATCATCGGCGGTGTCGCCTGGGGCTGCGGTGTCACCGTCGCGGGCTACTGGCTCGGGCAGATCGCGTTCATCAAGACGAACATCGAGGCGATCATCGTCCTGATCGTCATCCTCTCCGTGGTGCCGATCATCATCGAGTACGTGCGCGAGCGCGGGAAGAAGAAGCGCGCCGCCGCCGAGGCACCGGCCGCCGCCCCGGCCGCCCCGCAGTACCCGCAGGCCCCGGTGGCCCCGCTCATGGACGACGCCACCACCCAGCTGCGCCGCATCCCCCCGGCCGCCCCGCAGCAGCCCCAGCAGCAGCACTACGGCCACCAGGGCGGCTACCCGCAGCAGCAGGCCCCGCAGCAGCAGCCGTACGGCCGGCAGGACGGCCACCCCCAGCAGCAGCCGTACGGCAACGACCAGCACTACAACCAGCAGCAGCCCTACAACGGCGGCTACTGAAACGCCCACCGGGGCGCGGGGCGGTGCCGACGGTGTGCGGCTCCGCCCCGCGGGCGCGACAGGCCTGCGCGGGCGCGACAGGCCCCGCCGGCCGGCAGCCGCCCGAGCCGTACCGTGACCGCCGCCGGACGGTGCCGCCTCAGAATCCCCGCGTCCGCTTGGCCGCCCGGCGCTTCTCCGGGGAACCGATCCGCAGGAACATGCGGGAGATCTCCGACCCGAGGTTCACCCCGATCGCGATGGCCATGGCCAGGGCCACGGCCTTGGTGAGGGACGCCAGCCCGTCGGTGACCTCGTTCTGGGCGATGCCCAGCAGACCGAAGTACGTGGCGGAACCCGGCAGCAGCGGCCCGATCGCCGCCGTGGTGTACGGCAGCGCGGACGCGAACCGGTAGCGGGCGAGCAACTGCCCGAACAGGCCCACCACACCGGCCGCGACCGCCGTCGACGCCACGGGGGAGATGCCGCCCGTGACGTTCAGCGCCCCGAACACCACCCAGGCGATCCCGCCGTTCAGGGTCGCCATCAGCACGGTGGACCGCTCCTGCTGGAGCAGCACCGCGAAGGCCAGGGACAGCGCCATCGACGCGGCGATCTGCAGCACCGGCCGCGGATCGCCGCCGAGCGCCGCGTCCGGGTTCAGCTTCGCGCCGAGCTGCACGCCGAAGTACAGCACCGTCAGCACCCCGGCCACGATGCCCACGAAGAAGTACAGGACCTCCAGCAGGCGTGCCGACGCGGTGATGTAGAAGCCGGTCAGACCGTCCTGCACGCCCGCCACCAGCGCCCGCCCCGGCAGCAGCGCGAACAGCCCACCGGTGATCACCGCGGACGCCTTCACGTCCACGTGCGCCACGGTGAGCGCCACCCCGATGGCGGCCGGCGGCGTGGCGGCCACCGTGAACTGGTAGAACTCCGGCAGTCCGCGCCCCGCGCACAGCCAGGCCAGCCGGTCACCGAGCATCGCGCCGATCGCGGCGGCCACGAACACCAGGACGCCACCGCCGACCAGCACCGAGGCGGAGCCGGCGAGCAGTCCGCTCGCCGCGGTCAGCGCCCAGCCGGAGTACGGGTGCCGGTTGCGGCGGATCTCCGCCAGCCGCCGGTAGGCCTCCTCCAGGGACACATGGGTCTCGTCGTCGCTGAGGTCGTCCACCAGCTGGTATACGGCCGCCAGCCGGGTGTAGTCGGGGCTGCGCCGCCGCACGGTGCGGGACGCGGTCACGGGGTCGTCGACCAGCGACGGCTGGTAGGAGATCGCCAGCAGGGTGAAGGTGACGTTGGGCTCGCAGCGGTCCAGGCCGTAGGAGCGGCACACGGCGAACATCGCCGCCTCCACGTCCTCGGCGCCCTCACCGCCCGCCAGCAGCAACTCCCCGATCCGCAGGGTCAGGTCGAGCACACGCGGCACGGCGGGCCCGGCGTCGTCGTGCCGCTGGAGCGGCTCCGGCGCCGGCCGCTCGGTCACCGGCATGCGCAGCATCGTGCGCATCCGGTCCTGCCACGGCACGTCCCGGGTGAGACTGACGGCCGGTACGCCGTTCGGCGGGGTGAACGCCGGCGGCGGCTGCTTCGCGCTGTAGGTACTGGGCCGGTTGAACGCCGACCCCTCCGACTCGGCCGACTGCGGCGGCGCGACGTCCAGGCCGTCCGGCACGGCGAACTCGGACGTCGTCTCCGACTCCGTACCCGACGGCCTGGAGACGGCCAGACCCTCGGGAACGGCGAACTCGGACGTCGTCGACGCGTCGGGCTCGGCCGGCGCCGCCACCCCGGAGGGCGGCAGGAACCCGCTCCTCGCCTCGTCCGACTGCGGCTTGCGGTCCTCCGCGTCCGTCACGTGCCCTTCGCTCCTCGTACGACACCGTCCGTGATCGTTCCAAGCCTGCCCCGTAGGGCCTCAGTATGCGCACACACGACAAAACGGGCCGCACGCACGCGCGCGGCCCGTTCTGCGTCCTGCAGCGGGAGGGCTCAGTGGCCGCCCGTCTCCTTGAAACGCTTGTAGGACCGCTCGATCTCGGCCTCGGCGTCCACCCGGCCGACCCAGTTGGCGCCCTCGACGGACTTGCCCGGCTCCAGGTCCTTGTAGACCTCGAAGAAGTGCTGGATCTCCAGGCGGTCGAACTCCGACACGTGGTGGATGTCGCGCAGGTGCTCCACCCGCGGGTCCGTCGACGGGACGCACAGCAGCTTGTCGTCGCCGCCGGCCTCGTCCGTCATGCGGAACATGCCGATCGCGCGGCAGCGGATCAGGCAGCCCGGGAACGTCGGCTCGTCCAGGATGACCAGCGCGTCCAGCGGGTCGCCGTCCTCGCCGAGGGTGTTCTCGACGAAGCCGTAGTCGGTCGGGTAGGCGGTCGAGGTGAAGAGCCGACGGTCCAGCCGGATCCGACCCGTCTCGTGGTCCACCTCGTACTTGTTCCGCGAACCCTTCGGGATCTCGATCGTGACGTCGAACTCCACCGGACGCTCCTCCATGATCAGCACATAGTTCTGGTGATTAAGTGTCCCTCACGCAGGTGTGTGATCGCGAAAGGGGCTGGTGGTCGTGCCAGAGCTGAGGCCTTGGCGGGCCGCGAGACCGCACGTCGTGCGGATCGCGGGCGCCGTACGGCCGCGTCTCACCCGGGCCGCGGAGACCGTGCGGCCACGTCTGGCGCGCGTCGCCGCGGCCGTCGGGCCACGGTTCGCGCGGCCGGACCGGCCGGGATCACCGCGGGTCCCGCGGGTCGCGCGGCCGAAGACCTGGCAGTTCACCGCGACCGCCGCCACCGCCGGTCTGGCGCTGGCCGCGGGTGTGGTGACCGCCGCCGGTCCCTGGGACTCCTCGGGCCAGCGTACGGCGGAGCGGGACCGCGCCGTGGCCCTCCAGGCCTCGCGTGGCACAGATCACGGCACCGGCCGGGCCGGCGCCGGGACGCCGCCCCGCGGGCCGCAGGCCGCCCCGCCGGCCCCGTCCGTGCTCACCGCCCTCGGGGGCACCGCCACCGCGGCGCGGTCGGCGCCCGCCGCCAAGACCCTCACCGGCATCCTCGACCCGCTCCTGAAGAACCCGGCGCTGGGCCGCCGCTCCGCCGCCGTGATCGACGTGGCCACCGGCGAACGGCTCTACGCCACCGGTTCGGCGGACGCGCTGACCCCCGCTTCCACCACGAAGATCGCCACCGCCGTCGCCGCGCTCTCCGCGATGGGCGCCGACCACCGCCTCACCACCCGCGCGGTGTACGAACCCGACACCGGGGAGGTCGTCCTGGTCGGCGGCGGTGACCCCACGCTCACCGCCCGCAAGGACGCCCGGGACTCCGCCAGCCTGCGCGACCTCGCCGCACGGAGCGCGGCCGCCCTCGCCAAGCGCGGGGTCCGCGAGGTGACGCTGTCCTACGACACGACCCTCTACAAGGGCGGTACGAGGCACCCGATCGGCGTCAATCCCAACCTCGCCGCCGTCACGCCGCTGATGGTCGACGAGGCCCGCACCGACGACTCCTCCAGCGGACCCGCGCCGCGGGTCCCTGACCCGGCCGCCGACGCCGCGCGGAAGTTCGGCGACCTGCTGAAGGAACACGGCATCAAGGCGACGCCCCCCGGCCCGTCGAAGTCCACCACCCGGGCCACGACCCTCGCCACCGTCTCCTCGCCCCCGCTCGCCTCCCTCGTCGAGCGGATGCTGACCCACAGCGACAACGACCTCGCCGAGGCCCTGGCCCGGCACACCGCCCTCGCCACCGGCAGGCCCGCCGACTTCGCCGGCGGCGGAGCGGCGATCACCGCCCGCCTGAAGCAGCTCGGCCTCCCCGTGAAGGGCGCCGACGTCAAGGACGGCAGCGGCCTCGACCGGCGCGACAAGCTCACCGCCGACCTGCTCACCGCCCTGCTCGCCAAGGCCGGCGACCCCGCCCACCCCGAGCTGCGCCCCGCCCTGACCGGCCTGCCCGTCGCCGGTTTCACCGGCACCCTCGCGGGCCGCTACGGCGACGGCGCGGCCGGTGTCGTCCGCGCCAAGACGGGGACGCTCACCGGGGTGAACAGCCTCGCCGGCACCGTCGTCGACAAGGACGGCCGGCTGCTGGCCTTCGCCTTCCTGGCCAACGGCACCACCGGCCAGGCCCCGGCCCAGACCGCCCTCGACAAGGCCACCACCGCCCTGGCCGCCTGCGGCTGCCGCTGACCTCGAAAGGGGCGCGGGGAACCGCGCGAACGGAGCCCCGTGGCCGGGAAGGGCCGGAGCGGCGAGGGCTGGGAAAGCCGGGAGCCCGACAGCTTGCGCGCGGGCGCCGCCACCTCGCCGCCCTGCCCCAACCCGCAGCACTCACGTACCGTTGACGCATGACGAGCATCGGTGGTGCCGCTTCTTCCGGGATGGTCGACTGGAACCTCGCGGTCGCGACCGCGACCCGCCTCATGAGGCCGGGCCCCGACGTGAGCCGCGACGAGGCCCGGGCCGTCGTCGCGGAACTGCGCCGGCACGCGCAGGCCTCGGAGGAGCACGTGCGCGGCTTCACCGGTCTGGGCACCGAGGAGACCCACGACACGCCCCTCCTCGTCGTCGACCGCCCCGGCTGGGTCCGGGCCAACGTCGCCGGCTTCCGCGAACTGCTCAGGCCGCTCCTCGACAAGATGCAGGAACGCCGCGGCACCGGCCCCGGCAACGCGGTCCTCGGCGCCGTCGGCGGCAAGGTCACCGGCGTCGAACTGGGCATGCTGCTGTCCTTCCTCGCCTCCCGCGTCCTCGGCCAGTACGAGACCTTCGCCCCCGCCACCCGCGACCTCCCGGCCGGGGCGAACGGCGGCGGCCGGCTGCTGCTCGTCGCCCCCAACATCGTCCACGTCGAACGCGAACTCGACGTCGAGCCGCACGACTTCCGCCTGTGGGTGACCCTCCACGAGGAGACCCACCGCACCCAGTTCACCGCCGTCCCCTGGCTGCGGGACCACCTCGAGGGCGAGATCCAGTCGTTCCTGGAGGAGACCGACGTCGACCCCATGACCGTCCTCGAACGTGTCCGCGAGGCCGCGCAGTCGCTCGCCGGCGGGCGGCCCGAGGGCGAGGAGGGCGACGAGGGGCGCTCCCTCGTCGAGGTCGTGCAGACGCCCGCGCAGCGCGAGATCCTCGGCCGGCTCACCGCCGTCATGTCGCTGCTGGAGGGCCACGCCGACTTCGTGATGGACGGCGTCGGCCCCGAGGTCGTGCCGAGCGTCGCCGAGATCCGCGAGAAGTTCCAGCAGCGCCGCGCCAAGGGCGCCTCCCGCCTCGACATGGCCCTGCGCAAGCTGCTCGGCCTGGACGCCAAGCTCCGGCAGTACCGCGACGGCGAACGCTTCGTGCGCGCCGTCGTCGACGAGGTCGGCATGGACGGCTTCAACCGGGTGTGGACCTCGCCCAACACCCTCCCCACCAAGGCGGAGATCGCCAAACCGGCGGACTGGGTCACGCGGGTGCACCGCAAACCGGAGGCGTGAGCCCCGCGCATCCGCCGTGCGAGGTTTCCGGCCGACGGCAGACGGGCGCCCCACCAATCACCCGTCCGAGGGACCGTGGGTCCTGGGCAGGCGTGCAATGCTCGGAGAACGGCCCGGTTCTGTCACCATCTACACACTCTGAGTGACCGGACCTCGGGCTCACCCCCCGAAAACTTCATGAAGGGAACCGGACATGGGTCCCCATCCTGCGGTCGCGGCGATACGCCTGGCGGTCCGCCGCGTCCTGACCGACATCCTCGACGACCACGGCCGAACCCCCGGCCAGATCCCGCACGAGCGGCCCTCCTCCCCGCTGGTGCTCGTGGCCTGCTCCGGCGGCGCCGACTCCATGGCGCTCGCCTCCGCCCTCGCCTTCGAAGCCCCCCGGCTCGGCCTGCGCGCCGGCGGCGTCACCGTCGACCACGGCCTCCAGGCCGGCTCCGACCTGCGTGCCGCCGACGTCGTCGTGCGCCTGCGGGAACTCGGCCTCGACCCCGTGGAGTCCGTCGCCGTCACCGTCGGCCGAGGCGGGGGCCCCGAGGCCGCCGCCCGGGACGCCCGCTACGCCGCCCTGGACACCGCCGCCGAACGGCACGGCGCCACCGCCGTCCTGCTCGGCCACACCCGCGACGACCAGGCCGAGACCGTCCTGCTCGGCCTCGCCCGCGGCTCCGGCATCCGCTCCCTGTCCGGAATGGCCGCGGTCTCGGGGGCCGACGGCCGTTACCGGCGCCCCTTCCTCCAGCTCGACCGGCAGACCGCCCGCACGGCCTGCATGGTCCAGTCCCTGCCCGTCTGGGACGACCCGCACAACGCCGACCCCGCCTACACCCGCTCCCGGCTCCGCCACGAGGGCCTGCCCGCCCTGGAGAAGGCCCTCGGCAAGGGCGTCGTCGAAGCCCTCGCCCGTACGGCCCAGCTCTCCCGGGACGACGCGGACGCCCTCGACGCGTGGGCCGGCCGCGCCGAAGCCGGCGTGCGCGACGCCGACGGCCGCCTGGAGTGCGCCGCGCTGCACGCCCTGCCGCCCGCCGTGCGCCGCCGTGTGCTGCGCCGCGCCGCCATCGAGGCCGGCGCACCGGCCGGTTCGCTGTTCGCCCGGCACATCGAGGAGGTCGACCGGCTGATCACCGGCTGGCGCGGTCAGGGGGCCATCAATCTCCCCGGCCGGGTCGTCGCCCGCCGGCAGGGTGGCAGACTGGTGATTCGGCAGGGCTGAATCCGGACCCCACCGACCCCTGCGAGCCGCGGGGCGGACCGGACCGGCCGGTGGGACGACCGAAAGTGATGCGGGTGGACGCGAACGACATGGGTGCCGACCTCGAGAAGGTACTCATCACCAAGGAAGAGATCGACGCCAAGCTGGCGGAGCTTGCCGCGAAGATCGACGCGGAGTACGCGGGCAAGGACCTGCTGATCGTCGGCGTGCTCAAGGGCGCGGTGATGGTGATGGCCGACCTCGCGCGGGCGCTGTCCACCCCGGTCACCATGGACTGGATGGCCGTCTCGTCCTACGGGGCGGGCACCCAGTCCTCCGGTGTGGTGCGGATCCTCAAGGACCTCGACACCGACATCAAGGGCCGGCACGTCCTGATCGTCGAGGACATCATCGACTCCGGACTGACCCTGTCCTGGCTGATCTCCAACCTCGGCTCGCGCGAGCCCGCCTCCCTCAAGGTGTGCACGCTGCTGCGCAAGCCCGAGGCCGCCAAGGTCGCCATCGACGTGGAATGGGCGGGATTCGACATTCCCAACGAGTTCGTCGTCGGTTACGGCCTCGATTACGCCGAGAAGTACCGCAACCTTCCGTTCGTCGGTACGCTCGCCCCCCACGTCTACGGCGGCTGAACGCCGGGGCCCGGCCCGCCGTACGGTGATCGGGAACCCCGGCGGGCTCCGCGGCGTTGGAGCATGCGTGGACGCGAATGCCGGCCGTCCCCCGCAGCTTCGGGGGGCCATGCTGGGGTACCGTCCGAAGAACAGTCTTTTATCAAACTCACTATGGCAGGAGGGACGGGGCGGCACCGCTCCGTATGGATGGACGTGAAGCGATACTTCCGTGGGCCGGTCATGTGGATCGTGCTGGCCGTCCTCGCCGTGGTCGTGTTGATGCAGGTCGTCGGCTCGTCCGGCGGCTACAAGACAGTGGACACCGGCCAGGTCGTCCAGGCGATCAATGAGAACAAGGTCGAGTCGGCCAAGCTGACCACCGGCGACGAGCAGATGATCAAGGTCGAGCTCAAGGACGGCCAGAAGGTCAAGGACAGCTCGAAGATCCAGGCGAGTTACATCGGTGACCAGGGCGTCACCATCGCCAACACGCTGCAGGACAAGTTCCAGAACAAGCAGATCCCGGACGGCTACACGGTCTCTCCGTCGAAGCAGAACCCGTTCGTGAGCATTCTGCTGTCGCTGCTGCCGTTCGTCCTCATCGTCGTGGTCTTCCTGTTCCTGATGAATCAGATGCAGGGCGGCGGCTCCCGCGTCATGCAGTTCGGCAAGTCCAAGGCGAAGCTCATCACCAAGGACACCCCGAAGACGACCTTCGCCGATGTCGCGGGCTCCGAGGAGGCCGTCGAGGAGCTCCACGAGATCAAGGAATTCCTCCAGGAGCCGGCGAAGTTCCAGGCCGTCGGCGCCAAGATCCCCAAGGGCGTGCTGCTCTACGGTCCGCCCGGTACGGGCAAGACCCTGCTCGCGCGTGCCGTCGCGGGCGAGGCCGGTGTGCCGTTCTACTCGATCTCCGGTTCCGACTTCGTCGAGATGTTCGTCGGTGTCGGTGCCTCCCGGGTCCGTGACCTGTTCGAGCAGGCCAAGGCCAACGCGCCGGCGATCGTCTTCGTCGACGAGATCGACGCGGTCGGCCGCCACCGCGGCGCCGGCCTCGGCGGCGGTCACGACGAGCGCGAGCAGACCCTCAACCAGCTCCTCGTCGAGATGGACGGCTTCGACGTCAAGGGCGGCGTGATCCTCATCGCCGCGACGAACCGGCCCGACATCCTCGACCCGGCCCTGCTGCGGCCCGGCCGCTTCGACCGCCAGATCGCGGTCGACCGCCCGGACATGCAGGGGCGCCTCGAGATCCTCAAGGTGCACCAGAAGGGCAAGCCGGTCGCCCCGGACGTCGACCTGTCGGCCGTCGCCCGCCGCACCCCCGGCATGACCGGTGCCGACCTGGCCAACGTGCTGAACGAGGCGGCGCTGCTGACCGCGCGCAGCGATCAGAAGCTGATCGACAACCACATGCTGGACGAGGCGATCGACCGTGTGGTGGCGGGCCCGCAGAAGCGGACCCGGATCATGTCGGACAAGGAGAAGAAGATCACCGCGTACCACGAGGGCGGTCACGCCCTGGTCGCGGCGGCCTCACCGAACTCCGATCCCGTCCACAAGATCACCATCCTCTCCAGAGGCCGTGCCCTCGGCTACACCATGGTCCTGCCGGACGAGGACAAGTACTCCACCACGCGCAACGAGATGCTGGACCAGCTCGCCTACATGCTGGGCGGCCGCGCGGCGGAGGAGCTCGTCTTCCACGACCCGACCACCGGTGCCGCCAACGACATCGAGAAGGCCACCGGTCTGGCCCGTGCCATGGTCACGCAGTACGGCATGACCGAGCGGCTCGGCGCGATCAAGTTCGGCGGTGACAACACCGAGCCGTTCCTCGGCCGTGAGATGGCTCACCAGCGGGACTACTCGGAAGAGGTCGCCGCGCTGGTCGACGAAGAGGTCAAGAAGCTCATCGAGACCGCGCACAACGAGGCGTGGGAGATCCTGGTCGAGAACCGCGACGTCCTCGACAACCTGGTCCTGGCCCTCCTGGAGCGGGAGACGCTGGGCAAGGAGGAGATCGCCGAGATCTTCGCGCCGATCGTCAAGCGCCCGCCCAGGCCCGCCTGGACCGGCTCCTCGCGGCGCACGCCGTCCACCCGCCCGCCGGTCCTCTCCCCCAAGGAGCTGGCCCTGACCAACGGGGCGAACGGCGCGACGCCGGCCATCAGCACCATCAAGAGCACCGCGGCGGAGCCCGCCCCGGCGCCCGAGCGGACTCCGGAGGAGCGCCCCGAGGGCTGATCCGAGGCCCCCTCGGCGCCCCACCGGGCCCGGAATGGATGCCGCGTCCCCCAGGTTCTAGCCTGGGGGACGCGGCTTTTTGCGTACCCGCAGTTGAGACGCGTGCCCGGCGCGCGAGAAGGCACAGGAACGAGGCACTCCATGACCGACCCCGTGACGCTGGACGGCATAGCCCCCGTCGGCGAGTTCGACGAGAAGCGGGCCCAGAACGCCGTGCGCGAGCTGCTGATCGCGGTCGGCGAGGACCCGGACCGGGAGGGCCTGCGGGAGACCCCGGCACGGGTGGCGCGGGCGTACCGGGAGATCTTCGCGGGGCTCTGGCAGAAGCCCGAGGACGTCCTGACCACGACGTTCGACCTCGGTCACGACGAGATGGTGCTCGTGAAGGACATCGAGGTCCTGAGCCACTGCGAGCACCATCTGGTGCCGTTCGTCGGCGTCGCCCACGTCGGCTACATCCCGTCGGTCGACGGCAAGATCACGGGCCTGTCGAAGCTGGCACGGCTCGTGGACGTCTACGCACGGCGCCCGCAGGTGCAGGAACGGCTCACCACTCAGGTGGCCGACTCCCTGATGGAGATCCTGGAGCCGCGCGGAGTGATCGTCGTCGTCGAGTGCGAGCACATGTGCATGTCGATGCGCGGGGTGCGGAAGCCGGGGGCGAAGACCATCACGTCGGCCGTGCGGGGACAGCTGCGTGACCCCGCCACCCGGAACGAGGCGATGAGCCTGATCATGGCGCGCTGAGCCGCGCCCCCGCCCCACCGCTGCCGGACGGTGTCCCGCGCGCCGCGCGGGTGCCCCGGCTCACGCCGCGGGTGCCGTGCCCGGGCCGTTTCCGTTGCCGTTGTCGTCGTCCTCGGGGAGTTTGCAGACGCGCTCCAGGAAGATCGCCGCCGCTATGACGCCGATGCCCGCCAGGACCGAGGCGCCGGCGTAGATGGCCTGGTCGCGGCGGGCCGGGACGTCCAGGGACTCCAGCAGGAAGACCCCCGTGCCGCCGTACATGCCGGCGACGAGGGCCGCGACCAGGGCGCTGGCCTGTCCGAAGACGACCGCGCGGGCGGCCATCAGCGGGTCGACCCCCTTGGCGTCGTGCTGCCGTTCGCGCTGGGCCCTGAGGCGGGCGCGCAGCGAGAGCGCGGTCGCCGTGAGGACCACCGCGATCAGCGCGAGGACGATGGGCGCGGCCACGGGCACGCTGGGGAGGGTCCCGAAGGAACTCCACAGGCGGGCGCCCGCCCAGGACAGGACCCCGGCGACGACGAAGACGCCGGCCAGGACCCTGATGCGCAGCTCTTTCACGGTGTCCCTTCGCGTTCCCCCGGACCGGTGCCCCGGAAAGTGGTCGTGTCGACCTTAACGGCTATTCGGGCAGCCGGAGTTCCAGGTCCGCGCGGGGCGTCACACCCTCCCTGGTGACCGTGTGCAGGAGGTCGGCGACCGGGCCGTGGCCGGGGAGTTGCGCCTCGGGGTCGACGTCGTTCCAGGGGGCGAGCACGAAGGCCCGCTCGTGGGCGCGCGGGTGGGGGAGGGTGAGCTGGGGGTCGTCCGAGTGGAGGTCGGCGTAGGCGACGATGTCGACGTCCAGGGTGCGCGGGCCCCAGCGTTCGTCCCGGACCCGGTGGAAGGCCTCCTCGACCGCCTGTGCCCGCTCCAGCAGCGAGGACGGGGGCAGGGTGGTCTTCAGGACCACGATCGCGTTGAAGTACGAGGGCTGGCTGCCGGGCTCGACGCCCCACGGCTCCGTCTCGTACACGGGGGAGACCGCCTTGACCCGGACGCCCGGGGTGTCCTCCAGGGCGTCCACGGCGCCCTGGAGGGTCTCCAGGCGGTTGCCGAGGTTGGCGCCGAGGGAGACCACGGCCGGCTTGGGGTTCTGCAGCGTGGCGTCGGCGGCGTCGACCCGCTCGACCACGGAGGCGGGGACGGGCTGGACGGTGGGGTCGGTGTGGCCCGTGGTGGACGGCCTGGTCATACGCGGCTCCGGGTGATGGTGACGGTCACGTCGTCGAAGGGCACGGTGATCGGAGCGTCCGGCTTGTGGACGCACACCTCGACCTCCCGCACCACGTCGTGCTTCAGACAGACCTGGGCGATGTGTTCGGCGAGCGTCTCGATGAGGTTGACGGGCTCGCCCTGGACGACGGCCACGACCTCCTCGGCCACGATGCCGTAGTGCACCGTCTTCGTCAGGTCGTCGTCGGCCGCGGCGGGCCGGATGTCCAGGCCGAGCACGAGGTCCACGATGAAGGGCTGGCCCTCCTCGCGTTCCTTCGGGAAGACACCGTGGTGCCCGCGGGCCTTCAGGCCGCGCAGCGCGACACGATCCACGCGAATCACTCCTGCAGTCGTCGGTCCGGCCGGCCCGTGCCCGTGCGGGGCACACCGGTCTGCCTCGAATCTACCCGCGGGCGCCGGTGGTGCCGGTGCCCCGGGGGTGCCGCCGCGGGGCGGTGTCCGGGGGCTTCACTCCCCGTTTGCCCTGCCGGGGGCGGGTGCTCACCGGCCGGCGGCCCCCTTCGCCGCCGGTGCCGTGATCCCGGCCACGTCGGCGCCCGGTGTCAGCCGGGGAGGCCCGGCCCGGGTGTGTCGTCGTCCTCGGTCTCGTCCTCCTCGGCGAGCACCGGGGAGGCGTGGTGCGCCCAGAGCTTCCAGCCCGCCGGGGTGCGCCGGAACACGTTGGTGGCGACGACGAGCTGCCCGACCAGCGGCCCGAGCTCCTCGCCGGCCTCGGGGGCGGGGCCGCCGCTGAGGATGTTCTCGGTGCACGTCACCAGGGCGGTGTCGCCGGTGACGGAGACGTGCACGTCGGTGAGGAAGAACTGGATGTAGTCGGTGTTCGCCATGATCAGGGCGTACGACCTCAGGACCTCGCCGCGTCCGGTGAGCACCGGCCAGCCGGGGTGGACGCAGGAGACCACCCCGCTGTCCGCGGGGTCGTGGTACGTCTCGTCGACGCCCAGGTCGGCCGGGGTGAGCCAGTGCGCGGCGACCTCCTCGAAGTCGCCCCGCTCCACCGCCTCGTAGAAGGCGGTGTTGGCGGCCTCCACCTGTTCGACGTCGGTGTGGGGTGCGGTCACCGGGTTCCTTCCGCGCCGTGCGCGCCGGAATCGGAGGGGGCGGGGTGTGCCGTACGGGCCTGCTCGATCGCGCGGGTGACCCGTACGGCGTCGGCGGTCGCGCGGACGTCGTGCACCCGGACCGCCCAGGCGCCGGCCTGTGCGGCGAGGGCGGACACGGCGGCGGTGGCCGCGTCGCGTTCGCGGGCGGGCGGGGGCGGGGCGTCCGGGCCGGCGAGGACGCGGCCGAGGAACCGCTTGCGGGAGGCGGCGACGAGGACGGGGTGGCCCAGGTCCAGGAGACGGTCGAGGCGGGCGATCAGGGCCAGGTCGTGGCCGGTGTCCTTGGAGAAGCCCAGGCCGGGGTCGAGGATCACGCGGTCGGCCGCGATGCCGCCCTCCAGGACCGCCGCCACGCGCGCGTGGAGTTCGTCGGTGACCTCGGTGACCACGTCGGCGTACGAGCCCTTGACGTTGCCGCCCTCCAGGAAGCCGCGCCAGTGCATGACGACGAAGGGGGCTCCGGCGTCGGCCACGACGGGGATCATGGCGGGGTCGGCGAGTCCGCCGCTGACGTCGTTGACGAGGGCGGCGCCGGCGACGAGGGAGCGTTCGGCGACGGAGGCGCGCATGGTGTCGACGGAGACGGTGACGCCCTCGGCGGCGAGGCCGCGCACCACCGGGATGACGCGCTTGAGCTCCTCGGCCTCGTCGACGCGGGTGGCGCCGGGCCGGGTCGACTCGCCGCCGACGTCGATCAGGTCGGCGCCCTGGGCGACCAGGTCGAGGCCGTGCTTGACGGCGGTGGTCGTGTCGAACCAGCGGCCGCCGTCGGAGAAGGAGTCGGGGGTGACGTTCACGACTCCCATGACGGCGCACCGGTCCCAGTGAGGAAGGCCGGCGACCTGGCGGCGTCCGCTGTGGTTGCTCATATGTTCAGCGTAGGCCCAGGGAGTGGCCCGGGTCTGCCCCGGGCCGGGCGGGGCGGACCCGGGCGTCCTCCCGTCCCGCCCGGGGGCTCCGCGCGGGGTGCCTCATGCCGTGCGGGCGGTGTCCGCCCGTGCGCGGGCGGGGTCCGGCGCCGTCCGGTGGGCGCAGGGGCGGGGTGCGCGGGAGCGGCGGCGCAGGACGCGGGGCAGGGGGAGGGCGAGGTTGAGGAAGCCTTCCGCCTGCAGGGCGGCGAGGCCGATGCGCGGCAGGTCGGCGGAGGCGCGGTAGACGACGAAACGCGGTTCCCAGCGCGGCCGGAACTTGGCGTTGAACTTGTACAGGGATTCGATCTGGAACCAGCGGGAGAGAAAGACGAGCAGGCCGCGCCAGATCCGCAGGACCGGTCCCGCGCCGAGTTTCTCGCCGCGCGCCAGGGCGGAGCGGAACATGGCGAAGTTGAGCGAGACGCGTTCGATGCCGAATCGCGGGGCGGACCTCAGCGCGGCCACGATCAGGAGTTCGTTCATGCCGGGGTCGGCCGAGCGGTCCCGGCGCATCAGGTCGAGCGAGACGCCGTCGGTGCCCCACGGGACGAAGTGCAGGACCGCCTTGAGGTCGCCGTGCCCGGCCGTCGGGGCGTCGGTCAGGTGCGCCGTGGCGACGAGGCAGTCGCCGTCGGCCGGGTCCCCGACGCGGCCCAGCGCCATGGAGAAGCCGCGTTCGGTGTCCGTCCCGCGCCAGTCGTCGGCGGCGCGCCGGATCCGGTCCAGTTCGGCCTCGCCGAGGTCACTCACCCGTCGGACGCGGGTCCGGTAACCGGCCCGCTCGATGCGCTTGACCATCTGGCGGACGTTGCGCATCGGGCGGCCGGCGAGCGAGAAATCCGCGACGTCCACCACCGCCTCGTCGCCGAGTTCGAGGGCGTCGAGGCCGGTCTCCCGGGTCCACACCTCGCCGCCGGTCTCGGAGCAGCCCATGACGGCGGGTGTCCAGGAGTGGGCCCTGGCCTCGTCCATGAAGCGCTCGATGGCGCCGGGCCAGGCCTCGACGTCGCCGATCGGGTCACCGCTGGCGAGCATCACCCCGGAGACCACCCGGTAGGTGACCGCGGCCTTGCCGCTGGGGGAGAAGACCACCGCCTTGTCGCGGCGCAGCGCGAAGTGGCCGAGGGAGTCGCGCGCGCCGTGCCGGGCGAGCAGGGCGCGCAGTCGCGCCTCGTCGTCGCCGGTGAGCCGTGCGGCGGGGTGCTCGGGGCGGAAGGCCAGGTAGATGGTGGTGACGGCGGTGAGCAGGCCGAGCGCGCCGAGGGAGAAGGAGACCGTCCAGGAGGTGTCGCCGCGGTAGTGGACCGGGCCCTCGAAGCCGAACAGGCCGTACAGCACGTGGGTGAGGCGGTCGGCGAGGCTCGGGTCGTCGACCAGCGGGCCGGGGTGGGCGTTGACGACGACCAGGCCGAGCAGCAGCGAACCGGCGCCCATCAGGACGAAGTTGGCCAGGGCCCGCCACCGGCTGCGCGGGTCGGGCAGCGCGGTGAACTGGTCGCGGTGGCGCAGCAGGGGCACGAGCAGGGCGAGGGTGAGGAGGACGCCGAGGAGGGAGTGGCGGTAGGTGAACTGGGCGACGGCGCCGGCCGGCAGCAGGGCGACGGCGGCCCGCCAGGCCCGGCGCTTGCCCCGCTTGAGGCCGTGCGCGAGCAGCAGCAACAGCACGCCGACGCTGAGGGAGAGGGCGGCCGCGAACGGGCCGAGGGCGCCGGGCAGTACCTCGGCGAGGGCGTGCACACGGCTGTGCCGGAAGCGGGGGAAGACGCCCGCGGCGATGTCCAGGAGGCCCACCAGCGCACAGGCGCGCCCGGCGAGGACGGGGACCGCTTCGGGGCGCGGGCCGCGCCGCAGGCGGCGTATGCCCCGTGGGGGTGCGGGGTCCCGGGGTCCGCCCGCGGGATGCCGCCCGCCCGGGGGGAGCGGCGTGCCGCCCGACATTTCCTCACCTGTCATGACAGACATCGCGTCCCGTAGTTCTGCGAGAGACCGTGGATCCGGTGCCGATTCGGGCATCCGGCGACATTGCGCCCTCTAGGACGGCGGCTCGGGGGGTGAGGTTCACTCCGTGCGGGGTGGATCTTCGGCGGGTGCGGGTGGCGCGGCACGGCGTGAAGTGGAATGGCGCGCGGAGGACTTCAGTGCCTTGCGGTCGGACTTCCGAGCTGGAAAAGATCTTGTTGAATTCGGGTCAAGTGTCTATTCACGTTCACCCGGCGGCGTTTGATGCCCTGTGAAACCCCGGGCATGGCTTTGTTTTTACGGGGCGGGGCAACATGATTCGCCTACGCGCGGTAAGTTTCTGGCCATGCCACGTGGACGTCACCGTCATTCCCCGCCCCTGCACAGGATGCTGCCCCCGTCGGCGATCGCAGGCGTCTCCGTCGTCTGCGCCCTGGGACCGTGGGTGTTCACGCAACCCCTGGTGCTTCGCGTCCTGGCCGCGGCCGCCGCGGTCACCGCGGTGGTCGGCGCCGTCGTGATGCGGCACTGGGACGCGCAGGCGGGCAAGCGGGTCGCCGAACTCACGCGCGCGCGTGCGAGCGACGAGTGGCGTTTCGAGGAGCGGGTCGCCGAACTCGAGTCCGACCTCGAGGAGTCGCGTGAGCTGCGGATGAAGCTGGACCAGCGGCTGCGCGCCAAGCGTGCCGAACTGGCGGGGCTGCGCAACGAGCACGCGTCGCTGCTGCGGCGGTACGCGGCGGCGGAGGTCGACCGGGCGAGCGTCCTGGAGGAGCGCCGGGTGCTCGAGATCGAGGCCACGGTTCCCGCCCGCGCGTTGCCGGCCGGCCCGTCGGCGGCACCGTCCGCACCGGAGCCCGGTGGGACGCCCGCGGAAGCGGTGGCCGGGACGGCGGCCGGCGACGCGAAGGGCACCGGGGAGGCGGCCAAGGCTCCTGCGGTCTTCTCACCGGAGGGGTCCAAGCTGTTCCTGCGGGCCGACGCGGCACTTCGGCGGTTCGCCGGGGCCACCGACGGCGAGGAGACCGCGGACACCGTCGAGGGAGCCGGGACGGCGGCCGCCGCCGAGGCCCCTGACGCGGCCGAGGCTGCCGCTGACGCCGCTGACGCCGCTGACGCCGCCGAGCGGTCCGACGGCGGCACGGCGGCGGACGCACCGTCCCCGCGGCGCGGCGACGAATCCCCGCAGGGCGACCGCACCCCCGAGGACGACGGCCCCGGCCCCGCGAAGCAGTCCCGGCCCGGGCCGGCGCCGGAGGACGACGCCGGGAGGCGCCCGGAGGCGGCCGGCGGCCATGAGCGCGAGACCGCGGCGTCCGCCGCCCCGGCCGCTCCCCGGACCCCGTCCGCGCGGCGGCCCTCCGGGCACTTCACCGTGCCGACCGCGGTGGCCGTCGTCCCGCCGACGGCGCCCGCACGGCGTCCCGTGGCCGACGGCGGGTTCGACTTCTTCGGCACGAAGAAGGAGACGGACGGGTCCGCGCTGGACGCCGTGCAGAACGAGGACCTCGCCGATGTCGTCGGGCAGGAGGCGCTCGCGCTGCACAAGGCCGAGGCCGAGGCGCGGTACAAGCCGGCCGGCGAGGGCGCGCGCGGGGTCGGCCAGGTCATCGATCTGACCGAGCACGACGAGACGGAGCACATCGACGTCCAGGGTCTGCGCAGCGCGGCCTCCTGAACCACCGCACGTACCGGCGGGGCCCCGCGCACACACCGTGCGCGGGGCCCCGCCGTCGTGTCCCGGCCCTCGCGCCCGCGGGGACGCCCGCCGGCGCCGCCCGGCGCGGCGGCGTCAGGACATCCAGCGGTCCGGACGGGCGTCCCTGCGGCCGGTGCGGGATCGTTCCGCCTGGGAGCGCAGCAGGGCCGCCGCCTCCGCCGCGTCGCGCAGGTTCGCCTCGACGGACTTGTTGGCGCCGGTGTCCACCACGACGTCGGCCACACCCCGGGCCCGCTGCCAGGGCCCCTGGACGAGCCGTACGCTCTGCACCTTGGCGTGCGGCACCAGGGACAGGCTGCGGCGCAGCAGCCCGTGGTGGGCGGCGAACACCGCGTCGGTGACGGCGAGCCCGTAGCCGCGCCACCACACCGGCACGCACCACCGCGCGCGGCGCGGCGGTGGGAGGAGCGCTTCACGCGGGGGCACGGTGACCCCGGGCAGCACCCGCGCGACGACCGACTCCGCGAGCTCGCGGGGTGCGACCGGCAGCAGCAGCGAGTTCGAGGACCCGGCCACGTCCAGTTCCACGCGCACCCAGCCCCGCCGCCGCCACAGCAGCGGCTCGACGAGCCGTACGGTCTGCACGCGGCCCGGCGGCACCGTCTCGTGCGCCCGGTCCAGCAGCCCGTGGTCGATGCGCAGCCCGTCGGGCGACTCGCCGAGCGTCCAGTCGTACTCGGTGACGAAGCGCCCCACGCTGCTCGCCCCCGCGGCGCCCAGCATCGGCACGGCCGCGGCGAGCACCGTCCACAGGCTGTGGGTGGCCGTCCACAGCAGCGGCAGCGCGACGGCGGCGACGATCAGCCAGCCCCAGGTCGCCCCGGTCAGCAGCAGGGAGACGGCGAGCACGCCCGGCGGCACCCGCAGCATCTCCCGGGACGGCGCCTCGCCGACCTCGTGCGCGGTCTCCGGGGCGAACCCCGCCGCCCGCGCGAGCAGTTCGGCGCGCAGCGCACGTGCCTCGCCGGCGCCGAGGAAGGCGAGCTCGTCCTTCTTGTCGGCGCCTATGACGTCGAGTTTGAGTTTCGCCACGCCCGCGACCCGCGCGAGCAGCGGCTGGGTCACGTCGATGGCCTGGATCCGCTCCAGCCTGATGTGCGCGGTGCGCCGGAAGAGCAGCCCGGTCCGGATGCGCAGCTCGCTGTCGGTCACCGCGAAGCGGGTGAACCACCAGCTCAGGAAGCCGTAGAGGGCGGCGGCGGGGACGAGGACGGCGAGGCCGAGCAGCAGGGTGGTGGTCGTCAGCCGGGTCAGGTGGCGCTGCGCCTGGTCCGGGTCGTGCAGCGCCCACCCGAACAGCACGGCGATGGGGGCCCACGCCCGCCTGAAGGGCGTGACGGGGTGCAGCCGCCTCTCGGTCACCGGCAGCCGGCCGGGTACGTCCTCGTGGACGTCAGGGGCGGTCACAGCCCCGCCGATCGGGCCTCGCCGAGTTCGGTGAGCCGGTCGCGCAGCCGTTCCGCCTCGGCCGGGTGGAGGCCGGGGATGGTCGCGTCGGTGGCCGCGGCAGCCGTGTGCAGCTGCACGCTGGCCAGCCCGAAGTGCCGTTCGGCGGGTCCGGAGGTGACCTCGACCAGCTGCATCCGCCCGTATGGCACGACCGTCTCCTGGCGCCACAGGACACCCCGGCTGATCAGCAGGTCGTCGGCGCGTTCCGCGTACCGCCAGGAGCGCCAGTTGTGCTCCAGCATCACCCAGCCCCAGACCAGCACGGCCAGCGGCAGTACCGCGAAGGCGGCCCAGCCCGGCCCGGCCAGCAGTCCCGGCACCAGTGCCGTGGCCACCGTCAGCAGCCCCAGCCACACCACCAGCAGCAGCCGCCGCATCCTCAGCAGTCCGGGCGGCAGCGCGATCCACACCGGCTCGTCCGCCGTGATCGCCGGCTGCGCCGCCGGTGCCGTTCCGCCCGTCCCCGCCGGCCCCGTGTTCCGCGGGCTCCCCGTCTCCATGGGGCAAGCGTACGTAGGGGAGACTGTGAGCATGACTCCCACCACGGAGACCATGGTCGGCATCGGCGGCGCGGCGGAGAGCACCGACATGGTGCTCAACATCGGACCGCAGCACCCCTCCACGCACGGCGTGCTGCGGCTGAAGCTCGTCCTCGACGGCGAGCGGATCGTCCGCGCGGAGCCCGTGATCGGCTACATGCACCGGGGCGCGGAGAAACTGTTCGAGGCCCGTGACTACCGCCAGATCATCATGCTGGCCAATCGCCACGACTGGCTGTCGGCCTTCTCCAACGAGCTGGGTGTGGTCCTCGCCGTGGAGCGGATGCTCGGCATGGAGGTCCCCGAGCGTGCCGTGTGGCTGCGCACCCTGCTCGCCGAGCTGAACCGGGTGCTCAACCACCTGATGTTCCTCGGCTCCTACCCGCTGGAGCTCGGCGGGATCACCCCGATCTTCTACGCCTTCACCGAGCGCGAGGAGCTCCAGCACGTCATGGAGGAGGTCTCCGGCGGGCGGATGCACTACATGTTCAACCGCGTGGGCGGTCTCAAGGAGGACCTTCCCGCCGGCTGGACCGGCCGCGCGCGCACCGCCGTCGCCGACGTGCGCTCGCGCATGGACCGCTTCGACGACCTGGTGCTCGGCAACGAGATCTTCCGGGGCCGCACGCGCGGCGTCGGTGTGCTGTCCCCGCAGGCCGTGCACGCGTACGGAGTGAGCGGACCGATCGGACGCGCCTCCGGCGTCGATTTCGACCTGCGCCGCGACGAGCCGTACCTCGCCTACGGCGAACTGGGCGACGTGCTGGAGGTGGTGACCCGCGAGGAGGGCGACTGCCTGGCCCGCTTCGAGTGCCTGCTGGCGCAGACCCACAACGCCCTCGACCTCGCCGACGCCTGCCTCGACCGGCTCGCCGACCTGCCGCCGGGCCCCGTCAACCAGCGGCTGCCGAAGGTCCTCAAGGCGCCCGAGGGACACACCTACGCGTGGACCGAGAACCCGCTCGGCATCAACGGCTACTACCTGGTCAGCAAGGGGGAGAAGACGCCGTACCGGCTGAAGCTGCGCTCGGCGTCGTACAACAACATCCAGGCGCTTACCGAGCTGCTGCCGGGGACACTGGTCGCGGACATGGTGGCGATCCTGGGCTCGATGTTCTTCGTCGTCGGCGACATCGACAAGTAGCCGTCACCCGCCGAGGACGTCAGGGATCCCGACCGGCCGCACCAGCCATCCGAAGTCCCCGAGTCCGCCGGGTGCGGTGAGTTCGGCGGCCGCCCCGGCGCCCGCGAGGGCGCGCACGTACCCGGCGGGGTCGGTGGACGCGAGCGCGAGCGGGGGGCGTGCGCCGCTCAGGCCCAGGGCGTGCAGGGCGTCGCGCTGCGACAGCAGGCGCGCGCCGGGGGGCGTGCAGGCCGCGGCGCACGCGTCCAGGGCGACGTGCGCGGTGATGTCGCACGATCCGTCCGGCACCGGTGTCGTCTCCCGCCCCTCCCGGAAGCCCGTCAGCGTCCCGAACGGCGGCCGCGCCGCGGCGGTGTGCGCGTAGTCCACCGCGACGGCGAGCCCCCGCGCGACCGTCCCGGCCGCCGCGGCCCAGGCCAGGTCCCGGGGGAGTCCGATCTCCGCGCGGAGCCCCGGCTCGGTCCCGGGCGGCCACCACCGCGCCAGCCACTCGGCCTCCGCGCCGGTGACTACCGGCTCGCCCAGCCGCTCGTTCCCGTCCGCCTCCACCAGCACCCGCCTCGGTACGCCGGCCGCGTCCACCTCGACGACGTCCACGGGGACGTTGTCCAGCCACTCGTTGGCGAAGAGCAGGCCGGTGACCCGCTCCGGGAGTCCGGCCCGCCACTCGATCCGCTGGTCGAGCCCGGCGGGCCGCCCCGCCAGCTCGACGGCGTACGCCCGGGTGCGCGCCGCCACGCCGGCGGGCAGCGCGGCGAGCACCCCGGCGGCCAGTTCGCCCCGCCCGGCCGCCATGTCCACGAAGTCGAGCACCGCCGGACGCCCCAGCGCCTCGTCGACCCGGCACAGCAGCCGCGCCACGGCCCCGGCGAACAGCGGGGAGGCGTGCACCGACGTGCGGAAGTGCCCGGCCGGTCCCGCGCCGGCCCGGCGGTAGAAGCCGCCGGGCCCGTACAGGGCGTCCTGGGCGGCCGCCCGCCAGCCCCGCGCGCCGCCCGCCCCGGCCCCGTCCGTCACCGGTTCCACGCACCCGCCCTCGCCGTCGTCACCGGCCCAGGTTAAGCGCGCGGGTACGCCCGGCCTCCACCTTGCGGAGTACACGTGAGGACCGGGTATCGGCCCTCCGGTTGACCCCTGCACGCATTTCGCTTCCCTACGCTGGGTCACGTGCAGCGCCTCTACGACTTCCTCCGCAGACACCCGACCTGGGTCGACGGCTTCTGGGCCGTGGTCCTGTTCGGGATTTCGTTCGCCGGCGGAGCGACCGTGGAGCCGCGCGGCACGGATCTGCCGGCCCTGACCGTGCCGGTCGTGGTGCTGTTGTCGCTGGTCGTCGCGTTGCGCCGCCGGATGCCCGAGCGGATGCTGGTCCTCGCCGTCGTCGTGGGCGCGGGACAGCTGGTCGCGGACGTGGCGACGCTGCCCGCCGACTTCGCCCTGCTGGTGATCGTCTACACGGTCGCGGCGATCGGCGCGCGCTGGGCCTCCCGCCTCGCGCTGACCGCCGGCCTGTGCGCGGCTCCGCTCGCGCAGCTGCGCTGGCCCGACGAGGCGCAGAGCGTGGCGACCAACGTCGCCGTCATGGTCTTCCAGGCGCTCCCCTTCGCCCTCGCGTGGGTGCTCGGCGACTCCATCCGCACCCGCCGGGCCTACTTCGCGCAGCTGGAGGAGCGGGCCGCCCGCCTGGAGAAGGAACGCGCGGCGCAGGCCAAGGTCGCCGTCGCCGCCGAACGCGCCCGGATAGCCCGCGAGCTGCACGACGTCGTTGCGCACAACGTGTCGGTGATGGTGGTGCAGGCCGACGGTGCCGCCTACGTCCTCGACGCCGCCCCCGACCAGGCGAAGAAGGCGCTGGAGACCATCTCCTCCACCGGCCGTCAGGCCCTCGCCGAGATGCGCCGGCTGCTGGGCGTGCTGCGCACCGGCGAGCACCAGGAGGCCGGGGAGTACGTGCCGCAGCCCGACGTGCGGCAGATCGAGGACCTCGTCGAGGAGTGCCGGGGGTCCGGGCTGCCGGTGGACTTCAAGGTCGAGGGCACGCCGCGCCCGCTGCCCAGCGGCGTCGAACTGACCGCCTACCGCATCGTGCAGGAGGCGCTCACCAACACCCGCAAGCACGGCGGTCCCAACGCGGGCGCCAGCGTGCGCCTGGTGTACTTCGACGACGGTCTCGGCCTGCTCGTGGAGGACGACGGCAAGGGCGCTCCGCACGAGCTGTACGAGGAGGGCGGTTTCGACGGGCAGGGCCACGGCCTGATCGGCATGCGGGAGCGGGTCGGCATGGTCGGCGGGACGCTGGACGCGGGGCCGCGCCCGGGCGGAGGATTCCGCATCAGTGTGCTGCTGCCGCTCAAACCCGCGTCGTGACGCCCACGCACGCCCCCTGTTGACACCTGTCACGACCGTGTGACCACCTGACGACCCGAAGATCTGCGAACCGAAACGGAAGAGGCCCCCGATGGCGATCCGCGTGATGCTCGTCGACGACCAGGTGCTCCTGCGCACCGGGTTCCGGATGGTGCTCGCCGCCCAGCCGGACATGGAGGTCGTGGCGGAGGCGGGCGACGGCGTCGAGGCCCTCCAGGTGCTGCGGTCCACCGCCGTCGACGTGGTGCTGATGGACGTCCGCATGCCCAAGCTGGACGGCGTCGAGACCACCCGCCGGATCTGCGCGGACACCGACCCGCCGAAGGTGCTGATCCTCACCACCTTCGACCTCGACGAGTACGCCTTCTCCGGGCTGAAGGCGGGCGCCTCCGGATTCATGCTCAAGGACGTGCCGCCGGGCGATCTGCTCGCCGCGATCCGCGCGGTGCACAGCGGCGACGCCGTGGTCGCCCCGTCCACCACCCGCCGGCTCCTGGACCGCTTCGCGCCGATGCTGCCCAGCAGCGGCAAGCAGCCCGCGCACAAGGAGCTGGAACGGCTCACCGAGCGCGAACGGGAGGTCATGGTGCTCGTCGCCCAGGGCCTGTCCAACGGCGAGATCGCGGCCCGGCTGGTGCTCTCCGAGGCCACCGTGAAGACCCACGTGGGCCGCATCCTCACCAAGCTGGGCCTGCGCGACCGCGTGCAGGTGGTCGTCCTCGCCTACGAGACGGGCCTGGTACGGGCCGGCGGCCACGGCTGACCCGGCCCGGGGGCCCGGGCCCGCTTCTCGCGGCCTCCCGGAGGGAGAACCCGGGCCGGCGCGTCAGGCGGGGGCCGCCGCCTGACGGAGCAGACGCCCCGCGAACTCCTCCGCCGCCGTCCGTACGTCGCCGGCCGTCCACTCCAGGGCCGCCGCCCGGACGTACACCTCCGTGGACGCCAGTCCCGGTCCCCTCGGGTCCCAGTAGTTGGCGAAGGGCATCGAGCCCGTCTCCTCCGCCGCCCGGATCGCCGCCTCGGCGACGACCTCCGCGTCGTAGGGGAGCCACACCTGGAAGTCGAAGGTGTGGGGCACCTCGGGGTGCACCCGGGACCACGGCAGCCCGCCCGCCGCGAACCCCTCCCGCAGGGCGGCGGCCACGACGCGCGCGTGCCGCACGTACTCCGGCAGCCGCGGCAGCTCCCGCTCCAGCCCGATCAGCGCGGACAGCGCGGTCGGAAACTGCTGGAAGACATTGCCCCCGTACCGGTGCCGCCAGGCCCGCGCCTCCTCGACCAGACCCGCCGGGCCGGCGAGCGCGGCGCCCCCGAAGGCGTCGAGGGACTTGTAGAACGACACGTAGACGCTGTCCGCGAGACCCGCGATCTCGGCCGGCGACCGCCCGAAGTGCTCGGTGCACTCCCACAGCCGCGCCCCGTCGAAGTGCACGACCGCCTCGCGTTCCCGCGCGGCGTCCACCACCCCGGTCAGCTCCTCCCACGAGGGCAGGACGAAACCCGCGTCCCGGAGCGGCAGTTCCAGCATCAGCGTCCCGAAGGGCTCCTCGAAGTCCCGCACCTCCGCGGCGGTGGGCAGCCGCGGCTCGTCGGTCACCCGCACCGGCCGCAATCCGCTGACCTGGCTGAACGCGTTCCGCTCGTGCACCTCGGGGTGGCTGAGCGGATGCAGGGCGACCGCCGGGTTCCCGGTGCGGCCGGCCCAGCAGCGCAGGGCCACCTGCTGGGCCATCGTGCCGGTCGGGAAGAACGCGGCGGCCTCGGTGCCGAGCAGCCCGGCGACCCGCCGCTCCAGGGCCTCCACGACGCCGTTGCCGTAGATGTCGGAGTCCTCGTCGAGGTCGTACACGCCGCCCGCCGCCTCCAGGAGCGCCAGCCGCTCCGAGAGGGGGGCGAGGAAACCCGGGCGCGCGAGCACCCGCGGGGCGGCACGCCAGGCGGCGATCCGCCGCGCCCGCAGCGTCGGCGGCGACGCGTCGCCCTCCCCGGCGACCCCTCCGTGCCCGCCCCCGGCCGCCGTGCCGTCCCTGTCGTCCACCGCATCGCTCATGCGGGCGATCATCCCGCGCCGCCCGCCCCACGGGCACCCCATTTCCGCACGCGCGTGTGTCACGGCGTCGCGCGGAAACCCACAGCCTGTGGACAACCGACCGCCACCGGAACCGATCGCGTTAACATGACGAGAAATCGTCCGGTACCCCGAGCGGACTGGAACGGGAAGGTCCCCGTCGCGTGAACACAACCCCACAGCCCGATCCCCGGGACCGCCCCGCGCGGCTCACCGTAGGCGTCGTAGGCGCCGGACGCGTGGGCCCCGCCCTGGCCGCGTCCCTCCAGCTCGCCGGGCACCGCCCGGTGGCCGTCTCCGCCGTCTCCGACGCCTCCCGCAGGCGCGCCGAGCAGATGCTCCCGGACGTGCCCGTGGTCCCGCCCGCCGACGTCCTGCGGCGGTCCGAACTGGTGCTGCTGACCGTCCCGGACGACGCCCTGCCCGAACTGGTCGCCGGACTCGCCGACACCGGCGCGGTACGGCCGGGCCAGCTGCTGGTGCACACCTCGGGCCGGTACGGCGCGAAGGTCCTCGACCCCGCCCGGCGCGCCGGCGCCCTGCCGCTGGCCCTGCACCCGGCGATGACCTTCACCGGCACCCCCGTCGACGTGCAGCGCCTGGCCGGCTGCTCGTTCGGCGTCACCGCCCCCGAGGAGCTGCGGCTGGCCGCCGAGGCCCTCGTCATCGAGATGGGCGGCGAACCGGAGTGGATCGCCGAGCAGAACCGCCCGCTCTACCACGCTGCCCTCGCCCTGGGCGCCAACCACCTGGTCACCCTCGTCGCCCAGTCCATGGAACTGCTGAGCGCCGCCGGTGTCGGGGCACCCGACCGGATGCTCGGCCCGCTGCTCGGCGCCGCCCTGGACAACGCCCTGCGCTCCGGCGACGCGGCCCTCACCGGACCGGTCGCCCGGGGCGACGCGGGCACGGTCGCCGCGCACGTCACCGAGCTGCGCCGGCACGCACCGGGGACCGTCGCCGGCTACCTCGCCATGGCCCGGGCGACCGCCGACCGCGCCCTCGCCCACGGTCTGCTGAAGCCGGAACTCGCCGAGGACCTCCTCGGCGTACTCGCCGGCGGAGCCGACGGCACCAGGGGCACCGACGGAACCGACGGCACCGGCGACGCCCCGGGGGAGAACCGATGAACGGCATCCCCGCCCTCACCACCCACCCCAGCCGTACGACGACGCGCGCGTCCCGGAACGGAGCCCTCCGATGACCGCCACCCTGCTGCGCACCGCCGCCGAACTGCACGCCCGCGCGCGCACCGGCCGCCGCGCGGTCGTGATGACCATGGGCGCGCTGCACGAGGGCCACGCCACGCTGATCCGCGCCGCGCGGGAGATCGCGGGCGCCGACGGCGAGGTGGTGGTGACCGTCTTCGTCAACCCGCTGCAGTTCGGCGCGGGCGAGGACCTGGACCGCTACCCGCGCACCCTGGACGCCGACCTCGAGCTGGCCGGACGCTCCGGCGCGGACGCCGTGTTCGCCCCCGCCGTGGACGAGGTCTACCCCGGCGGCGAACCACAGGTACGGATCACCGCCGGCCCCATGGGCGCGCGCCTGGAGGGCGCCGCCCGCCCCGGCCACTTCGACGGCATGCTCACCGTCGTCGCCAAGCTGCTCCACCTCACCCGCCCCGACACCGCCCTCTACGGACAGAAGGACGCCCAGCAGCTCGCCCTGATCCGCCGCATGGTGCGCGACCTGAACTTCGGCGTGGAGATCGTCGGCGTCGCCACCGTCCGCGAGGAGGACGGGCTCGCCCTGTCCAGCCGCAACCGCTACCTGTCGCCCGCCGAGCGGCGCACCGCGCTCGCCCTGTCCCAGGCCCTGTTCGCCGGACGCGACCGGCACGCGGCCCAGCAGGCGCTGCGCGCGCGTGCCCGCGAGGTGCCCGCCACGCGCGAGCGTGCCGAGGCGCTCAGCGCCATCGGCGAGTCCCGCGCGGCGGCCGACACGCACGCGGTGGCCACCACCGCCGGCGGCCCCGCCGCCATCCGCGCCGCCGCCCGGCTGGTCCTCGACGAGGCCGCCCGCCTCGACCCGCCCCTCGCCCTGGACTACCTGGCCCTGGTCGACCCGGCCGACTTCACCGAGATCGGCGACGGCTTCACCGGCGACGCCGTCCTCGCCGTCGCCGCCCGCGTGGGCGCCACCCGCCTGATCGACAACGTCCCCCTGACCTTCGGAACCTTCGGAGCCGCCTCGTGACCAGCACAGGCATACGACTGCACGCCCCCGCGCCCGGATGGTCCATCGACGCGGACGTCGTGGTCGTCGGCTCCGGCGTCGCGGGCCTCACCGCCGCCCTGCGCTGCGAGGCGGCGGGCCTGACCACGGTGGTCGTCACCAAGGCCCGCCTCGACGACGGTTCCACCCGCTGGGCCCAGGGCGGCATCGCCGCGGCCCTCGGCGAGGGCGACACCCCCGCACAGCACCTGGACGACACCCTGGTCGCCGGGGCCGGCCTGTGCGACGAGGAAGCGGTCCGCATCCTGGTCACCGAGGGCCCCGACGCCGTACGGCGGCTCATCGCGACCGGCGCGCACTTCGACGAGTCGACCGACGGCCGCCTGGAACTCACCCGCGAGGGCGGCCACCACCGCCGCCGCATCGCCCACGCCGGCGGCGACGCCACGGGAGCGGAGATCTCCCGCGCCCTCGTCGAGGCGGTCCGCGCGCGCGGGCTGCGCACCATCGAGAACGCCCTCGTCCTGGACCTCCTCACGGACGCCGCCGGCCGCACCGCCGGCGTCACCCTGCACGTCATGGGCGAGGGCCAGCACGACGGCGTGGGGGCCGTCCACGCGCCCGCCGTGGTCCTCGCCACCGGCGGCATGGGCCAGGTCTTCTCGGCGACCACGAACCCCGCCGTCTCCACCGGCGACGGCGTGGCCCTGGCCCTCCGGGCCGGCGCGGAGGTGAGCGACCTGGAGTTCGTCCAGTTCCACCCCACGGTGCTCTTCCTCGGCGCGGACGCGGAAGGCCAGCAGCCGCTGGTCTCCGAGGCGGTGCGCGGGGAGGGCGCCCACCTGGTGGACGCGGACGGCGTGCGCTTCATGCTGGGGCAGCACGACCTCGCCGAACTCGCCCCGCGCGACATCGTCGCCAAGGGCATCATGCGCCGCATGCGGGAGCGCGACGCCGAGCACATGTACCTCGACGCCCGCCACTTCGGCGCCGAGATGTGGGAGCACCGCTTCCCCACGATCCTCGCGGCCTGCCGTGCGCACGGCATCGACCCGGTCACCGAGCCCGTCCCCGTCGCCCCGGCCGCCCACTACGCCTCCGGCGGCGTCCGCACCGACTCCCGCGGCCGCACCACCGTGCCCGGCCTGTACGCCTGCGGCGAGGTCGCCTGCACCGGCGTGCACGGAGCCAACCGGCTGGCCTCCAACTCCCTCCTCGAAGGCCTGGTGTACGCCGAGCGCATCGCCGCCGACATCGCCCGCACCGGGACCCTCCACCCGCGCGAGCCGCAGCCGCTGCCCGTCACGGAGCGCCCCGCCCACCCCCTCCTCGCCCCGGAGACCCGCTTCACCATCCAGCGGGCCATGACCCGGGGAGCGGGCGTCCTGCGCTCCGCGGCGTCCCTCGCCGAGGCCGCCGACCGCCTCCACCGCCTGCACGCCGAGGCGCGCGACGCCCTCGACGAGAACGGCAAGACGGCCGAACCGGGCGTCGACACGTGGGAGGCCACCAACCTCCTGTGCGTGGCCCGTGTCCTGGTGGCCGCCGCGCAGCGCCGTGAGGAGACCCGCGGCTGCCACTGGCGCGAGGACCGCCCCGAGCGCGACGACACGGTCTGGCGCCGCCACATCGTCGTACGGCTGAATCCGGACCGCTCGCTGGCGGTGCGCACCACCGACACCACAGACTTCCCCCCGACCCTCACCCGGCCCCAGGAGCAGTGACAGCAGTGACCACCCCCGACCTTCCCCTCGTTTCCTCCGGCGGCTGTGGCGACGGCTGTGCCTGCGGCGCCGACGAGGAGACCTACCTGGAGTGCGGCCTCGACCCCGCGCTCGCCCAGCTCCTCGCCGACGCGGGCCTCGACCCCGTCGAGGTCGAGGACATCGCCAACGTGGCGCTCCAGGAGGACCTGGCCCACGGAGTGGACGTGACGACGGTCGCGACCATCCCGCACGACGCCGTCGCCACCGCCGACTTCACCGCCCGGGAGGCCGGCACCGTGGCGGGCCTCAGGGTCGCCGAGGCGGTCATGTCGATCGTCTGCACGGAGGAGTTCGAGGTCGAGCGCCACGTGGAGGACGGCGACCGTGTGGAGGCCGGCCAGGCCCTGCTGTCGATCACCACCCGCACCCGCGACATCCTCACCGCGGAGCGCAGCGCCCTCAACCTCCTGTGCCGCCTCTCGGGCATCGCGACCGCCACCCGCGCCTGGGCGGACACCCTGGAGGGCACCAAGGCGAAGGTCCGCGACACCCGCAAGACCACGCCGGGCCTGCGCAGCCTGGAGAAGTTCGCCGTGCGCTGCGGCGGCGGCGTCAACCACCGCATGTCCCTGTCGGACGCGGCCCTGGTCAAGGACAACCACGTGGTGGCCGCAGGCGGGGTCGCCGAGGCCTTCGCCGCGGTCCGCGAACGCTTCCCCGACGTGCCCGTCGAGGTGGAGGTCGACACCCTGCACCAGCTCCGCGAGGTCCTCGACGCCGGCGCCGACCTGATCCTGCTGGACAACTTCACGCCGGGCGAGTGCGCGGAGGCGGTGGCCGTCGTCGACGGCCGTGCCGCCCTGGAGGCCTCCGGCCGCCTCACGCTCACCAACGCCAAGGCGTACGCCGACACGGGCGTCGACTACCTGGCCGTGGGCGCCCTCACCCACTCCTCGCCGATCCTCGACATCGGCCTCGACCTGCGCGCGGCGGAGTAGGACCGATCATGCTGCTGACGATCGACGTGGGCAACACGCACACCGTCCTGGGCCTGTTCGACGGCGAGGAGATCGTCGAACACTGGCGCATCTCCACCGACGCGCGCCGCACGGCCGACGAGCTCGCGGTCCTCCTCCAGGGCCTCATGGGCATGCACCCGCTGCTCGGCGACGAGCTGGGCGACGGCATCGACGGCATCGCGATCTGCGCGACGGTCCCGTCCGTCCTGCACGAACTGCGCGAGGTCACGCGCCGCTACTACGGGGACGTGCCGGCGGTCCTCGTCGAACCGGGCGTGAAGACGGGCGTCCCGATCCAGTTCGACAACCCCAAGGAGGTCGGCGCCGACCGCATCATCAACGCGGTCGCGGCGAACGAGCTGTACGGCGGACCGGCCATCGTCGTCGACTTCGGTACGGCGACGACGTTCGACGCGGTCTCCGCGCGGGGGGAGTACGTCGGCGGGGTCATCGCCCCCGGCATCGAGATCTCGGTGGAGGCGCTCGGGGTCAAGGCGGCCCAGCTGCGCAAGATCGAGGTGGCCCGGCCCCGGACGGTGATCGGCAAGAACACCGTCGCGGCGATGCAGTCGGGCATCGTGTACGGCTTCGCCGGCCAGGTGGACGGGGTCGTCAACCGCATGGCGCGGGAGCTGGCGGACGATCCCGACGACGTGACGGTGATCGCGACGGGCGGACTGGCGCCGACGGTGCTGGGGGAGAGCTCGGTGATCGACGAGCACGAGCCGTGGCTGACCCTGATCGGCCTCCGCATGGTGTACGAGCGGAACGTGTCCCGCCTGTAGGGGCCGCCGGGGGCAGTGCCCCCGGCCGCCGGGTGCCACCCCGCCCACCTGGGTGGCACCCGGCGCCACACCATCACCCGATACGCCCTGTTTGTCTGATTAGCGCGTATCGTCGCACCATGCCCACGCCCTACGGATCCCGCGGCGGCCTGGCGTTCGGTGCGGAGGAACTGCGCGTGCTCCGCCGCGCCCTCGCCCTCGCCCTGCACCCCACCCCCGCCTCGGCCGACGACGTCCAGGACTGCCTCCGCCTCGCCGACTCCCTCGACGAGGCGACGCGGGAGAGTGCCCGGCTGCGCGCCTTCCTCCTGGCCGACCTAGGCCGTTACCGCGCCGCCCTCCCCGGCACCGCCGCCGGCTACCTCACACTCCTGGAGGAGGCGCTGGGCGCCGGGTACCGCCCGGGCCCCGACGACCTGGCCGCCCTGCGCGCCCTGCGCGGCAACCCCACCGCCGCCGCCCTCCTGCGGCACTGCGGGCGCACCCGCCTCACGGCCCTCCCCGGAGGCCGGGCGGCCGCCACCGCCGCCTCCGGCGAGGACCAGGAGAACGAGCCCGCGGAACGGCCGTCCAGGCCCCACCCGGCACCGAATCCCACCCCCGCTCCCACGCCCGCCCCTCCGCCCGGCACCCCCAAGCCCACCCGCCGCCCCGTCCCCACTCCCGGCGAGGTCTTCCCCCGTCGCAAACCCACCCCGCCCCCGCCCGGCCGGCACCTGGCCGCGGGCTGACGGCCCGGGCTGGCTACCCTGGTGTCATGGACTACGTCTCCGCGCTCCTCCCCCCGGCCGTCATGGCCGTCCTCTTCATCAGCGTCATCCGAGTGATCGTGAAGACTCAGGGCGGCGCCAACAAGACGAAGGAGGACGCCGCCGTCGACGCGGCCCTCACCAGGGTGGAGGGCGCGAGCCCCGCCCCCAGGTCCGAGGCCTGACGCCTCCCCACGGCCCTCGCGGCCGCCCGACGCCGCCGCACTCCCAGGGCGTACGACTCCCACTCGTGCGCCCTGTTCGCGCGCGTTCGCCACGTCGCGGCCCCTCCGGCACGCCGTGACGGAGTTCTCCCACTATTGTCTGAGTTGTGCCTCGCCCCCTGGGAGAACTCGAAGACGCGGTCATGACGCGGGTGTGGAAGTGGAACCGCCCGGTGACCGTTCGGGAAGTCCTGGAAGATCTCCAGAAGGAGCGGTCCATCGCGTACACCACGGTGATGACCGTCCTGGACAATCTCCATCAGAAGGGCTGGGTGCGCCGGGAAGCCGAAGGCCGGGCCTATCGATATGAGGCGGTCTCCACTCGCGCCGCCTACGCCGCCGCGCTGATGAACGAGGCGTGGTCGCAGAGCGACAACGCCGCGGCCGCTCTCGTCGCCTTCTTCGGCATGATGAGCGAGGAACAGCGCCAGGCTCTCACCGACGCGGTACGGATCGTCCAGCTCCCGGAAACCGGCACCGACGAGAACCCCGGCTCCGCCGAGGACCGCGGCGGGCGATAGCGTCCGCTCATGTCAGCAGACAGCCCCGAAGCCACCGCAAATGCCATCACGGTCCGCCGGGCCCGCACCAGCGATGTACAGGCCGTGCGCCGTCTCCTTGACGCCTACGTCCGCGGGAGCATCCTGCTCGACAAAGCGACCGTGACGCTTTACGAGGACATCCAGGAGTTCTGGGTCGCGGAACGGGACGACAACGCGGAGGTGGTCGGCTGCGGCGCCCTGCACGTGATGTGGGAAGACCTCGCGGAAGTCCGCACTCTCGCCGTGAAGCCGGGCCTGAAGGGCTCCGGCGTCGGACACCGGTTGCTGGAGAAGTTGCTGGAGACGGCCCGCTGGCTCGGTGTTCGGCGCGTATTCTGCCTGACCTTCGAAGTGGACTTCTTCGGCAAGCACGGCTTCGTGGAGATCGGTGAGACCCCGGTCGACACCGATGTGTACGCGGAGCTGCTGCGTTCCTATGACGAGGGCGTCGCGGAGTTCCTCGGTCTCGAACGCGTGAAACCGAACACCTTGGGCAACAGCCGGATGCTTCTGCATCTGTGATCGCCGGACGATTCCGCACGGCACCCCATGACGCGGGCCCCTATGTCCGAAACGCGCATGTTTCCGAACCCGCTGCGGGCTCCGGGTCTCTCCCAGGGGTTTGTGTTTTTACGGCAAAAGCGGTTTGCTTTCCGGAGTACTGCAGTACTGCATATACAAGGGACGGCGATACGGCGGACGCCGCCACACTCCGGACCCTCAGGTTTTCGATGAAAGGAAATCCGGTGGCACAGAAGGTTCAGGTCCTTCTTGTCGACGACCTCGACGGCGGCGAGGCGGACGAGACCGTGACGTTCGCGTTGGACGGCAAGACATACGAGATCGATCTCACCACCGCCAATGCGGACAAGCTCCGTGGCCTTCTCGACCCTTACGTGAAGGGTGGTCGCCGCACCGGGGGCCGCGCTTCGGGCGGCCGTGGAAAGGCGCGTGCTTCTTCCGGTGGCAGCCAGGACACCGCGGCCATCCGCGCCTGGGCGAAGGAGAACGGATACGAGGTCAACGACCGCGGCCGTGTTCCGGCGTCCATCCGCGAGGCCTACGAAAAGGCCAACGGCTGACCGTCGGTCTTTACGGCGGCGGCCGCGCACGCGCGCCGCAGCCGAACCCGGTGGATCTGTGTCGCCACGGTGTTCACCAGCCGCACGAGATCCGGGGGGCCGGCACCGTTCCCCCCGGCGCCGCTCGCGCCCATCGCCGACAGCGTCGGCAGCGAGGCCCCGGCCTCGCGTTCCGGCCCGGGGGGCCGCAGCCACACGGCGGCCCCCTGCGAACCGTCCCCCGCACGTGCCCACGCGTCCCACGCGTCCTGCGCGTCCCGCAGGGCCCGGGCGTCCCGCGCGGTGTCCGTACCCGCCCGCGCCCGCGCGCCTGCCCCGACGCCCCCACGGGGCGGCCCGACGGGCCTGGGCGCCTCCATGCGGCCCCCCGCCCCGACCGCCGTCAGGTCCAGGTCCGGCGGTGCGCCCCAGTCCAGCCACTCGAGCAGCCCGGGCAGCTCCTCCGCGCTGCCCGCGGCCACCAGCAGCCGCATCCGGTCGCCGGACAGGGCCACCGGGAAACCCCGCCCGTGGCGTCCCAGGCGTGCCAGCGCCGCCTTGCCCGCCTCGGCGGGCACGTCGAGGACGTCGAAGCGCACCCCCACCACCAGCCGCACCGGGTTCCCGGGCACCGTGGGCCAGCCCAGCACGTTCTCGTACCAGAGCCCGAGCGCGTCGCCGGGCGCGGTGAGCGGCCGACGGGGCGGGGGGACGTCGGCGGAAGCGAAGCCGGCCATGCCCGCGCAACCGCGCGGAGGGCCGTCGGGTTACGCTGGGTGCGCGGACGTGTGCGCAGGGTGTCGAACAGGGGGGCGCGCGGGAGTGGGGGGAGGCGCAAGGTTGTTCGCCCGTAGCGGAGGGAACCCGTGCACTCGGCATGGACTGTCGGTAGCAGCGGGTAAGACATCCCTAGTGAGAGGGGGCGACACGGAGGCCGGCGCCTGCCCCGTTCGCCATGGGCGTACTGGCGATGGGGGTAACTGCCTGGCCTGCGGGAACATCGTCTCGCACCATCGGGTTGGAGCAGATGTCGGCGTGAGCGGGGTCAGGAGGCCATCGACGGTGTCGGCAGTTGGAATGAGCGGTCCCCGCTTGCGGGACTAAGCTGCGGAAGGACAGGGAGGGGAAGTTCCCCCCACTGCCTGACCGCTCTGAGGAGCGATTAACGATGTTCGAGAGGTTCACCGACCGCGCGCGGCGGGTTGTCGTCCTGGCTCAGGAAGAAGCCCGGATGCTCAACCACAACTACATCGGCACCGAGCACATCCTCCTGGGCCTGATCCACGAGGGTGAGGGTGTCGCCGCCAAGGCCCTTGAGAGCCTCGGGATTTCGCTCGAGGCGGTCCGCCAGCAGGTGGAGGAGATCATCGGGCAGGGCCAGCAGGCCCCGTCGGGTCACATTCCCTTCACCCCCCGTGCCAAGAAGGTCCTGGAGCTGTCGCTCCGCGAGGCCCTTCAGCTGGGCCACAACTACATCGGCACGGAGCACATCCTGCTCGGCCTGATCCGTGAGGGCGAGGGCGTCGCCGCCCAGGTCCTGGTCAAGCTGGGCGCCGATCTGAACCGGGTGCGGCAGCAGGTCATCCAGCTGCTCTCCGGTTACCAGGGCAAGGAGACCGCCACCGCCGGCGGTCCTGCCGAGGGCACCCCCTCCACGTCCCTGGTCCTCGACCAGTTCGGCCGGAACCTCACCCAGGCCGCTCGTGAGTCCAAGCTCGACCCGGTCATCGGGCGCGAGAAGGAGATCGAGCGGGTCATGCAGGTGCTGTCCCGCCGTACCAAGAACAACCCGGTGCTGATCGGTGAGCCCGGCGTCGGCAAGACCGCCGTCGTCGAGGGCCTCGCCCAGGCCATCGTCAAGGGCGAGGTGCCCGAGACCCTCAAGGACAAGCACCTCTACACCCTGGACCTCGGTGCCCTGGTCGCCGGCTCCCGCTACCGCGGTGACTTCGAGGAGCGCCTGAAGAAGGTGCTCAAGGAGATCCGCACCCGCGGCGACATCATCCTGTTCATCGACGAGCTGCACACGCTGGTCGGTGCGGGTGCCGCCGAGGGCGCCATCGACGCCGCTTCCATTCTGAAGCCGATGCTGGCCCGCGGTGAGCTGCAGACCATCGGTGCGACCACGCTGGACGAGTACCGCAAGCACCTGGAGAAGGACGCGGCCCTGGAGCGCCGCTTCCAGCCCATCCAGGTCGCCGAGCCGTCCCTGCCGCACACGATCGAGATCCTCAAGGGCCTGCGCGACCGCTACGAGGCGCACCACCGCGTCTCCATCACGGACGAGGCGCTGGTCCAGGCCGCCACCCTGGCCGACCGCTACATCTCGGACCGCTTCCTGCCGGACAAGGCGATCGACCTGATCGACGAGGCCGGTTCCCGGATGCGCATCCGCCGGATGACCGCGCCGCCGGACCTGCGCGAGTTCGACGAGAAGATCGCCGGTGTCCGCCGGGACAAGGAGTCCGCGATCGACTCGCAGGACTTCGAGAAGGCCGCCTCGCTGCGCGACAAGGAGAAGCAGCTCCTCGCCGCCAAGGCGAAGCGGGAGAAGGAGTGGAAGGCCGGTGACATGGACGTCGTCGCGGAGGTCGACGGCGATCTGATCGCCGAGGTCCTCGCGACCGCCACCGGCATCCCGGTCTTCAAGCTCACCGAGGAGGAGTCCAGCCGACTGCTCCGCATGGAGGACGAGCTGCACAAGCGGGTCATCGGCCAGAACGACGCCGTCAAGGCGCTGTCGAAGGCGATCCGCCGTACCCGTGCGGGTCTGAAGGACCCGAAGCGCCCGGGTGGCTCGTTCATCTTCGCCGGCCCGTCCGGTGTCGGTAAGACGGAGCTGTCCAAGGCCCTCGCCGAGTTCCTCTTCGGTGACGAGGACGCGCTGATCTCCCTCGACATGTCGGAGTTCAGCGAGAAGCACACGGTCTCGCGTCTCTTCGGTTCGCCCCCCGGCTACGTGGGCTACGAGGAGGGCGGCCAGCTGACGGAGAAGGTGCGCCGCAAGCCGTTCTCGGTCGTCCTCTTCGACGAGGTCGAGAAGGCCCACCCGGACATCTTCAACTCGCTGCTGCAGATCCTGGAGGACGGTCGCCTGACCGACTCCCAGGGCCGGGTCGTGGACTTCAAGAACACGGTCATCATCATGACGACCAACCTCGGTACCCGGGACATCTCCAAGGGCTTCAACCTGGGCTTCGCCGCCGCGGGTGACACGAAGACCAACTACGACCGGATGAAGAACAAGGTCCAGGACGAGCTCAAGCAGCACTTCCGGCCCGAGTTCCTCAACCGTGTCGACGACGTGGTGGTCTTCCCGCAGCTCAGCCAGGAGGACATCCTGCGGATCGTCGACCTGATGATCGACAAGGTGGACGAGCGCCTCAAGGACCGGGACATGGGCATCGAGCTCTCCCAGTCCGCCAAGGAACTGCTGTCCAAGCGGGGCTACGACCCCGTCCTGGGTGCCCGGCCGCTGCGCCGGACCATCCAGCGGGAGATCGAGGACTCGCTGTCGGAGAAGATCCTCTTCGGCGAGCTGCGCCCCGGTCACATCGTGGTCGTGGACACCGAGGGCGAGGGCGAGTCCGCCACCTTCACCTTCCGCGGTGAGGAGAAGTCGGCCCTGCCCGACGTTCCGCCGATCGAGCAGGCGGCCGGCGGTGCCGGCCCGAACCTGAGCAAGGACGCGTAGCCGTCGCGCTCGGCCCGAACGGGAAACAGGGGTCTGCCCCGGGACACACGTCCCGGGGCAGACCCCTTTCCGCTGCCGCGGGACGGGTTCAGGAGAGCCGGCCGCCGTAGTCCGGCAGCTTGAAGGTCTTCTCGGCGTGGCCGCCGGACAGGTCGGTGGGGCTGTTCCCGATGTTGGCGATGATCGTGTAGCCCTTCCGCTCGATGGCGACCCGCTGGGCCGTCTTGTACTCGGCGACGTTCCTGAACAGGTCGAGGAAGCCGCGGACGTACAGGCCGGAGGACTCGTAGCCGGCCTGGTCGAGGTTCCACTCGGTGGGCGCGTGGATGATGCCGGGCCGGGCGGTCACGAAGAACAGGTCCACACCGCGCTCCTCGGCGTACCGGGCGACCTCCAGGACCGGCTCGTTGGCCGGCTGGGGGAAGCTGAAGCCGAAGTCGGTCTCCAGGGCGGTGTTGTCGATGTCGAGGACGATGGCCTGCTTCTCGCCCGGCCGGGTGTCCGCGATCCGTTGCCTCAGATAGGGCAGGGCCTGGTCCATGACCGCCTGGCAGTCCCGCTGCCACGTGTCGTAGTCGACGGCGGCGGCAGCGGCCGGGGCCGCGGTGGCGGCCGCGGGGGAGCCCATAGGTGTCGAGGCATCGGCCGGTGCGGCCAGGGCCACCAGTGCGGTCGCGGAGACGGCGGTCACCGATACGCGGCGCAACCAGGAGTGTCGGCTTCTCATGTCGTGGGGGTCCTCTCACGTCCGTGACGCGGGCCAACATGTCGTGAGCATGTTCGTGTGCGAGGGTGACGCGAGGTGAACCGTAGGGTTACCGGGCGGTAGGCGCCTAGAGGCGTGCGCCACATTTCTGAAGCGGCACATGCCGCTGCCCGGTGACATGCTGCACAGGCGTGATGTCCGGTACTACCCGGAATAGTGAGAAGACGCCGGAAACCGAATCGGATATTCGGCTCGGCAGGGTGATCGATCGGCCAGAAATGGGGGTTTCGTCCGCTAAAAGACCTCTGTCAAGAGACGTGCATCTCACGCCCGTTCTACGAGGTTCCGTCGTAGATCACACTATTGCGGCTTTTCGGGCGGAAGGGTTACCACTGAATGGCCACCGCGGCGCGGTCCTGTGCGTCGGGTGGTTTTCGACTGTTCCCTTCCTGATGAGGTTTCGATGTTCGAGCGCGTCACGTCCCGTTCCTCCCGTACGTCCCTGATCCGCACCCGCGTGGCCGTGCTGGCCGCCGGCCTGGGGGCCTCGGTCGCACTGGGAGCCGGGGTCGCGGTCGCCGCCGACACCACGGCCGCATCCGGTGCCGCCGACGCCGCCAGTGCGGTTCAGGCGCAGGCCGCCGCCCAGGCGGAGGCCGCGAAGACGCAGGCCGCCAAGGCCGAGAAGGCCGCCGAGGCGAAGAAGGCCGCGGCCGAGAAGGCCGCGCAGGCCAAGAAGGCAGCCAAGGCCGCCGCCAAGAAGAAGCAGGCGTCCTGGGTCTCCCCGGTGAAGAGCTACCAGCTCTCGGCGAGCTACGCCGCCAACGGCGGCATGTGGGCCTCCAAGCACTCCGGCCAGGACTACGCCGTCCCGACCGGCACCCCGGT
>NZ_BMUC01000003.1 GCF_014649995.1 Streptomyces griseoflavus
AGCTCTCCGCCTTCGCCGACGAGGTCACCCGCGTCGCCCGCGAGGTCGGCACCGAGGGCCGCCTCGGCGGCCAGGCCCAGGTGCGGGGGGTGTCCGGCACCTGGAAGGACCTCACCGACAACGTCAACGTGATGGCGTCCAACCTGACCGGCCAGGTCCGCTCCATCGCCCAGGTCGCCTCCGCGGTGGGCCGGGGCGATCTGTCGCAGCGCATCCGGGTCGAGGCGGCCGGTGAGGTCGGGGCGCTGGCCGACGTCATCAACACGATGGTGGACACGCTGTCCGCCTTCGCCGACGAGGTCACCCGCGTCGCCCGCGAGGTCGGCACCGAAGGCCGCCTCGGCGGCCAGGCGCATGTGCCCCACGTCGCGGGCACCTGGAAGGACCTCACCGACAACGTCAACTCCATGGCCAACAACCTCACCGGCCAGGTGCGCAACATCGCGCTGGTGACGACCGCCGTGGCCCGCGGCGACCTGTCGAAGAAGATCGACGTGGACGCGCGCGGCGAGATCCTCGAACTGAAGACGACCATCAACACGATGGTCGACCAGCTCTCCGCCTTCGCCCAGGAGGTCACCCGCGTCGCCCGCGAGGTCGGCACCGAGGGCCGCCTCGGCGGCCAGGCGGAGGTCGAGGGTGTCTCCGGCACCTGGAAGCGGCTCACCGAGAACGTCAACGAGCTGGCCGGGAACCTCACCCGGCAGGTCCGCGCGATCGCGCAGGTCACCAGCGCCGTCGCCGAGGGCGACCTGACGCGGTCGATCTCCGTCGAGGCGTCCGGCGAGGTCGCCGAGCTCAAGGACAACATCAACGCGATGGTGGAGTCCCTGCGCGAGACCACCCGTGCCAACCAGGAGCAGGACTGGCTCAAGACCAATCTGGCCCGGGTCTCCGGCCTGATGCAGGGGCACCGCGACCTGCCCGTGGTCGCCGAGCTCATCATGGACGAACTGGTGCCGCTGGTGTCCGCCCAGTACGGCGCCTTCTACCTCGTGGAGGACGGCGCCGGCGGCGGACCCGAGCTGCGGCTCGTCGGCTCCTACGGCTACCCCGACGACGAGGGCCGGCCCAGCCGGATCGCCTTCGGCCGCACGCTGGTCGGCCAGGCCGCCCGCAGCCGCCGCACCATCACGGTGGACGAGCTGCCGCCGGACTACCTCGCCATCTCCTCCGGTCTCGGCCAGGTGGTGCCGACCACACTGGTGCTGCTGCCCATCGTGGTCGAGGGCCAGGTGCTCGGCGTGATCGAACTGGCGTCGGTGAGCTCGTTCACCCAGATCCACCAGGACTTCCTGGCCCAGCTGATGGAGACCATCGGCGTCAACGTCAACACCATCGTCGCCAACGCCCGCACCGACGAGCTGCTCGTCGAGTCGCAGCGGCTCACCGCCGAACTGCAGGAACGCTCGGCGGAGTTGCAGACCCAGCAGGAGGAACTGCAGCACTCCAACGCGGAGCTGGAGGAGAAGGCGGCGCTGCTGGCGGCGCAGAACCGGGACATCGAGGCGAAGAACCTGCAGATCGAGCACGCCCGCCAGGAGCTCGAGGCGCGGGCCCAGCAGCTGTCGCTGGCCTCGAAGTACAAGTCGGAGTTCCTGGCGAACATGAGCCACGAGCTGCGCACCCCGCTGAACAGCCTGCTGATCCTGGCCCAGTTGCTGGCCCAGAACCCCTCGCGCAACCTCAGCCCGAAGCAGGTCGAGTACGCGCAGATCATCCACTCGGCGGGCTCGGACCTCCTGCAGCTGATCAACGACATCCTCGACCTGTCCAAGGTCGAGGCGGGGAAGATGGACGTCAGCCCCGAGCGGGTGGAGCTGCGCCGGCTCGTGGAGTACGTCGAGGTCACCTTCCGGCCCATGACGATGCAGAAGAACCTGGACTTCACGGTGACGACGGCCCCGGGTGCCCCGGCGGACCTGCTCACCGACGACTCCCGGCTGCGGCAGGTGCTGCGCAACCTGCTGTCCAACGCGGTGAAGTTCACCGAGCGGGGCAGCGTGGAACTGCGCATCGAGCCCGCCCCGGACGACGAGGTGCCGGCCGGTGTGCTCCGGGGCGGCCCCGTGGTGGCCTTCCGGGTGCGGGACACCGGTGTCGGCATCCAGGAGCAGCACCTGGAGTCGATCTTCGGTGCCTTCCAGCAGGCGGACGGCACGACGAGCCGCAAGTACGGGGGTACGGGGCTCGGTCTGTCCATCACCCGGGAGATCGCGCATCTGCTCGGCGGCGCGGTCACGGTGGACAGCGTCTCGGGCCAGGGCAGCACGTTCACCCTGTTCCTGCCGGTGGCGCGGCCGGACTTCGAGGATCTGCTGCGGCCCGGCCAGATCACGGACCACCACCCGGCCGAGGCGCTGCCCGAGGCGTCGTCCCGGCCCGCCCCCGCGATCGAGCCGGGCAGCGGCTCCGGGCAGCGTCCGCGGCGGCTGCTCGTGGTGGAGGAACGGCCCCGCGGACTGCTGACCCTGGTCGCGGAGAGCGTCGTGCAGGACGTCACGCGGGGCGACGGCACCTCCGGTCCGGCGGTCGACATCATCACCGCCGTCGGAGCCCAGGAGGCGGCCGGCGCGCTGGCCGCCGATCCGTGCCACTGCGTGGTGCTGGAGCTCGGCATGGAGACGGAGGTCACCCGGTTCCTGGAGGCCCTGCGCGGCGACGCCGCCCTCGCCAGCGTGCCGGTGCTGGTGCACAGCGGTCACCGGGCCGACGCGGCGGCGGAGGAGTCCCTGCGCTCGCACGCCGAGGGCACGGCGCTGGAGTTCCTCTCCAGCCTGGACGAGCTGCGCGAACGCATCGCCCTGCACCTGTCCGCCGAGGAGCCCGGGGACGTGCTGTCCCTGGTGCGCGCCGACGAGGCACACCACCGGCCGGCCCCGCAGACGGTCGTGGACGGCTCCTTCTCGGGCCGGACGGTCCTCGTCGTCGACGACGACGCGCGCAACCTCTTCGCGCTCAGCGGCATCCTGGAGCTGCACGGCTTCCGTGTGCTGCACGCGGAGAACGGCCGCAAGGGCATCGAGAGACTCGTGGACAACCCGGACGTGGCGCTCGTCCTGATGGACGTGATGATGCCCGAGCTGGACGGCTACGCCGCCACGGCCGAGATCCGCGGCATGCCGCAGTACGCCGAGCTGCCCATCATCGCCGTCACCGCCAAGGCGATGCCCGGGGACCGGGAGAAGAGTCTCGCCTCGGGAGCCAGCGACTACGTCACCAAACCGGTCGACACCCAGGCCCTGATCGCCTGCGTGCGCCGCTGGCTGCCCGCATGAGCCCCGCGGCAGGACCCCCCGGCCGTCGAGGAGCGTGCACGGCATGAGTATCGAGGAACACGCGAACGGGCCGTCGCCCGACCACCCGCCGGTGGCACTGCCGGCCGGGGTGTCCGCCGACTCACCGGTGGGCAGGCTGGCGGCGACGGTGGACCGGCTCAGCCGTGAGGTCCGCACGGCGCAGGCCGAGGCGGAGGGCCGGGCGCTGATCGAACTCGCCAAGGGCATCCTCGTCGAACGCCTGGGGTGCGGGCCCGCGCAGGCGGCCCGCCAGCTCACCGAGCTGACCGAGCAGGCCGGGACGACCCAGCTGGAGTTCGCGGTCGAGGTGATCAACCAGGCCGCCCGGGACCGGATGTCGGAGGTGACGGACTCCTTCCTGGCCGCCACCCGGGCCGCCGAGGAGGCAGTTCCCGAACGTGCCGCCGTGCGTCTGCGCGCGGCCGAGAGCGGGGCGCTGGCGGCGGACGACACGCAGGCCGTGGCCGAGTCCCTGCTCGAACAGGCGCTGCGCCCGCTGGGCGCGGTGGCCGTGGCGATCTGGGCGGCCGGTGCCGACGGGTCGCTCACCCTCGCGGGCAGTGCCGGCTTCTCCCCGGCCGAGGCGGCCCGCTGGCACTACGTACCGCCGGACGTGGCAACGGTAGCCCGGTGCGCCCTGACGGAGCGCGACGGGCTGTGGATCACGTCGCCGGACGACCGGGACCTGCCGAGTGTGGGCCGCCACCACTACCCGGACGGCGGCAGGGCCGCCGTGCCCGCCGGTACCGGCGGGCGGGTGTACGGCGTCCTGGAGATCGCCTGGCCGACCCCGCTGCCCGAGCAGCCCCCGCAGATCGTGCGTCAGGTGGAGGCCCTGGCCGAACTCTGCGCGCACACCCTGGAGACGTACACGCCGCCGGGCAACCCCTCGCGTCAGGCGCGGGCGCTGCCGGACGCGTCGGAGCTGATGGACCTGGCCGACGGACTGTACGACCCGGCGCTCGTCCTCGTGCCGCACCTGGACGCCTCCGGGAACCTGCTGGACTTCCGGATCCAGCACGTCAACAGCCGTTTCCTGGACCCGGCGGGCAGGCCGCGCGCGACGGTCAGCGGGTCGCTGCTGCTGGAGGCGTACCCGATGGCCGCCGGGGACAGCGAGCTGTTCCAGCGGATCGAACGGGTGTACGCGACCGGCGAGCCGTTCCGGGCCCGGCGCATGAACCTGACCGCGCTCGTCGACCAGGTGCCGCTGGCGGCCCTCGCGGACATCAGTGTCAGCCGGCACGGCGACGGCATCCTGTTCATCTGGCGCATCGAGGACGAGACGGCGCGTCTGGCGAGCCTGCTCCAGCACGCCCAGCGCCTCGGCCGGATCGGCGGCTTCGAGGAGAACCTGCTGACCGGGGAGATCACCTGGAACGGTCAGCTGTTCGACCTCTACGGGCGCCCCGAGACGAGCCCACCGGTGCCGCTGGAGGAACTGCCCGCGTACGCCCATCCGGACGACGCCGTCACCATCGGCCGTTTCCTGCGCACGCTGCTGCACCGCCGGCGGCCGGCCTCGGCGGCCTTCCGGCTGCAGCGGCCGGACGGCGTGACCCGGCACATCCGCGTGGTCGCCGAGCCGGTCCTGGACACCGACGGCAGGCTGCTCACCACCCGCGGCGCCTACCAGGACATCTCCGCCCAGCACTGGACGGAGGTGGCGCTGGCGGCCACCCGTGACCAGCTGGCGCACACCGAGCAGCACGCCAGTGAGCGCGACCGGCTGGCGCTGCAGCTGCAGCGGGCCATCATGCCGCCCACCCAGGCGCCGCTGCAGGTGCCCGACCTGGACGTGGCCGTGCGCTACCGGCCCGCGGAGGCCGAGCAGCTGGTGGGCGGGGACTGGTACGACGCCGTGGTGCTGCCGTCCCGGCTGGTGCTGCTGTGCGTGGGCGACGTCGCCGGTCACGGCATAGAGGCGGCGACCAGCATGGTCGTCCTGCGCAACGCCCTGCGCGGTCTCGCCGTCACCGGCGCGGGTCCCGGCCAGCTGCTGTCGTGGCTGAACATCGTGGCGCACCACCTGACGGGCGCGGTCACCGCCACCGCGGTCTGCGGCCTGTACGACCCGGAGTCGCGCACGCTGCGCTGGGCCCGGGCGGGCCATCTGCCGCCGGTGCTGGTCCGGGGTTCCGACGCCGCTCCGCTGCCGCTGGTACGCGGGCTGCTGCTGGGTGCCGTACCGGAGGCGTCGTACGAGGAGGCGGAGGTTCAGCTGGCCGCCGAGGACAACCTGCTGATGTACACGGACGGACTGATCGAGCGCCGGGACCGTACGGTGGAGGAGTCCCTGACGCATCTGCTGTCCACCGCCGCCGACTCCCCGGGCACGCTCGACCAGCGGCTGGACCGTCTGCTGACGTACAGCAGGTCGGACACGGACGACGACACCTGCATCGTGGGCATCAGGGTGGGATGAGCGCGGCGGCCCGCCGCCGGGGGTGTCCGACCTCCGGCGGCGGCCGAGGCATGAGCCGGCGATTCGGGGGTACGCGCGGCTGCGCGACATAGAGCTTGATCACCTTGTTGGAGGTACTCGTGCACATCGCCCAGGACCCGTTGTCCGTCGAGGTGACCCTGCCACGTGAAGACGTGGCCCTTCTCACAGTGGAGGGGTATCTGGACGTCGACACGGCGACCGAGTTCCAGCACCACCTGGCGAACCAGCTCCATCACGGCCGCCGGCACTTCCTGCTGGACCTGTCGGCGGTCCCCTTCATGGACTCGTCCGGAATGAACATCATCCTGCGCGTGTACCAGGAGGCGCGTGAACTGCCGGGGAGCGTCCACATCATCTCCCCCGCGCCCGCCGTGCGGCGCATTCTGGACCTGACGGGGGTGAGCATCACCGTCCCGGTATCGGAGAGTGTGGAGGAGGCACTGGAGCGGGTCGACGGGCTGCCGAAGGCGCCCGAGGCCGAGCCGGAGTCCTGAACACCCATCCGACACCGCCGTGCCGGGGGCGATCCCGGCGCGGGCGACGACGACCAGGAGAGACAACAGGTGCCGCAGCACGAAACGGGCGGAGCACCGGGAACACCGGCGCACGAGGTCAGGGACTTCCTGCGGCGCCGGAGCGAGGAGATCGCCCAGCGGTGGGCGGACGAGCCCCTGTTCCGGACGGTGTTCACCGTCTCGCGCGAGGAGGCGGTGGAGGCCGGCCGGGCGGTGGTCGACGCGCTGGCCCGGGTCGCCGACTCCCAGCGGGTCGAGGACCCCGACGCCGCGGGGTTCACCGCGGTGCGCGAGCAGCTGGCGCGGATGGGTGCCGCCCGCTCGCGCGCGGGGCTGTCCACCACCCAGGTGGCCTCCGAACTGGCCGCGCTGCGGCCGCCGGTGGACAAGCTCCTGGTCGCGGACCTGGAGCGCGAGCGGCCCGAGTCGCTGCGGGAGTGCTCCACGGCGCTCACCGTCCTGATGGGCACGCTGCGTCTGGTGGCCATGCAGACCGCCCTGAGCGAGATACAGGCGCTCACCGACCGGCAGCGGCTCCAGCTGCTGGAGGTGGCCACACCCGTGATCAAGCTGTGGGACGGCATCGTCGCGGTCCCGCTCATCGGCACACTGGACAGCGCCCGCAGCCAGGTGGTGATGGAGACCCTGCTGAACGCGGTCGTCGACCAGCACGCCCGGTTCGCGATCCTCGACATCACCGGGGTGCCCACGGTCGACTCGCTGGTGGCGCAGCACCTGATGAAGACGGTCGCGGCGGTGCGGCTGATGGGCGCCGAATGCGTGGTGTCCGGTATCCGCCCGGCGATCGCGCAGACCATCGTGCACCTCGGCCTGGACCTGGGCACCGTGCGGACCCGGGCCGGACTCGCCGACGCCCTCGCCCACTGTCTGGACGAGCTGGGGGCGAACATCGTGGCCGCGGCACCCGGCGGAGCGGACCGGAAGTGAACGAGGCGTTCTCCCACCCGGTCGCGGGACAGGTGCCGGTGCTCAGGCTCGGGGACGTCCTGCTGGTCACCCTGCAGGGGGACCTGCACGACAGCATGGCGCACCGGCTCCAGCAGGACATCTCCGAGACCATCGTGCGCAGCGGCGTCACAGGGGTGGTCATCGACATCTCCGGTGTGGAGATGGTCGACTCCTTCCTCGGGAGGGTGCTGGCGGAGATCGCCGCCCAGTCGGCGCTGCTGGCCGCGCGGACCGTGGTGGCCGGCATGCGGCCCGCGGTCGCCATCACCTTGGTGGAGCTGGGACTGACGCTGCCGGGGCTGCGGACCGCGCTCACCACCGAGGCGGCCCTGGAGTCGCTCGCCCGGCCCGTCGCGGGGCCGCGGTCCGGCGGCGGCCGCGGGGAGAGTCCGTGATGGACACCGCCGCGGGCGTCGGGACCCGCCTGCCCATCCGGTCGGACATGGATCTGGTGTGGGTGCGCCAGCACGTGCGGCAGGCCGCCGCCGAGCTCGGCTTCTCCCTGGTGGACCAGACGAAGCTGGTGACGGCCGCCAGCGAACTGGCGCGCAACACCCTGGTGCACGGCGGGGGCGGCGAGATGGAGGCGTCGCACGTGGCCGCGGGCGGGAACCGTGGGCTGCGGCTCACCTTCAGCGACACCGGTCCCGGCATCGACGACCTCGACCGGGCGCTCAGCGACGGCTACACCTCCGGCGGCGGGCTGGGCATGGGGCTGGGCGGCGCCCGCCGCCTGGTGCACGAATTCACGGTCGAGACCGCCCCCGGCTCGGGAACCTCCGTGCGGGTGACCTCCTGGGTGTCCCGGCCGCCGCGCCCGAGGGAGGACGTCTGATGCCCCGCGTCTGGCAGGTACCGGTGCAGGACCCGACCCGGGTGCGTGACGTCCGGGTCGCGGCGGAGGAGGCCGCGGCCCGGGCCGGGCTGGACGAGCAGCGCACCTCCGCGGTGTCGCTGGTGGCCACCGAGCTGGCCACCAACCTGCTCAAGCACGCGCAGGCGGGCGAGGTGCTCATCGACGTCGTGGACCCGCCCGTGCCGCGGGAGGGCCGGCCGGGACGGGCCGTGCAGATCACCGCGACCGACCACGGGCCGGGCATCGCCGACGTGGCCGAGGCCATGCGGGACGGATATTCCTCGGCCCACTCGCTCGGGGCGGGCCTCGGCACCTGCCGGCGCCTCTCCGACGACTTCGGCCTGCACAGCGTGCCCGGGCGGGGCACCGTCGCGGTGGCCCGGATCGGCTCCGCCGCCGGCCGCCCGGACCACGGCGAGGACGCCCCGGGCGACCCCGGGGTGCACGCCGGCGGCGTCAACATCCCCTACGCCGGCGCCGACTTCTCGGGCGACGCCTGGGCCTGGGTGAGGTCGGGCGACCGTACGACGCTGATGCTGGCCGACGGGCTGGGACACGGCAGCGAGGCGGCCCGTGCCTCGACCGCCGCCGTCGAGGAGCTGCGCCACTGGGCCCGGCTGTCACCGGCGGAGGTGCTGCGCAAGCTCCACACGGCGCTGGCCGGGACGCGCGGCGCGGCCGTGGCCGTCGCCCAGCTGGACACCTGGGCCGGGCGGCTGCGCTTCGCCGGGATAGGCAACGTCTCCGCCCGGCTGCGGGAGGGCGACCGCTGGCGTTCCCTGCTGTCCAAGCCGGGCATCGTCGGCGTGCACCGGCCGCACACCGTGCGCGAGGACGAGGTCCCCTGGACCGCGGGGAGCCTGCTGATCCTGCACACGGACGGGCTGCCCAGCCGCTGGACGCCGCCCCCGGACACCGGGGAGCCGCCGGCCGACCCGGCGGTGACGGCCGCCGTGGCCGTCCGGGACGCCGCCAGTTCCGCGCGCCCGGTGCGCGACGACACCGCCGTGGCCGTCCTGGCCCCCGTCCCTTCGGAGCGGCCATGACCCACACATGGCGGATCCGTACCGTCACGGACGCGGCCCGCGCCCGTATCGCCGTCGCCCGGCTGGCCGAGGCGTACGGGGTGCCCACCGTGGAACGCGTCCGGCTGGCGACGGCGCTCAGCGGCCACCTGCGGCAGTGCCTCACCGAGGGCGGCACCTGGGTGCTCGGCCTGGAGGGTCCGGAATCCTCCGCCGGCGACGCGGTCCTGCACGCCGTGGTGACGCCCTCCCCCGACGCCCCCGCCGCCGGCCGCGCCCCGTGGACGGTGACCGCCCCCTGTACCGAGCCACGCCTGGCCGCCGGCGACGACGACGCGGTGGCGGAGGACCCGGCGGGCCTGTCCGAGGCGCTGCTGGGCTCCGACGAGGACACCGCCCTGGTGCTGGACAAGCTCGCCGAGCAGGAGGAGCTGGTCGCCTTCCACCGGGAGGAGCTGCACCAGACCAATCAGGGTGTCGTGGCGCTGCACGCCGAGCTGGACGCGGCGGGCCGGGCGCAGCAGGAGGCGTTCGCCGCCGAGCGGCGGGCACGCGAGGAGGCGGAGAAGGCCCGTCGCAGACTCACGTTCCTGGCGGACGCGAGCGCCGTACTGACCGCCTCCCTGAACCACGGCGAGATCGTGCGCCGGCTGCCGGAACTGCTCGTGCCGCAGTACGCCGGCGGAGTCGACGTGTGGCTGTTCGACGACGAGGACGACCTGCGCCGGCCGGCCGACCACCCGAACGCGGCGGTGCTCGCGGCCCGCACCGGGCGCCCCCAGTACGCCGCCGACCATCCCGGGGGCATGCCCGGGGTGGACGACCGGCCGCCCTCGGCCCTGAACGCCGGGCGGCCGCTGCTGTGCGTACCGCTGTCGGCGCGCCGTTCGCCGCTGGGTGTGCTGACGCTGTCGTCGCCGGGGACGCGCTGGGACCCGGACGACGCCGTGATGCTGATCGAGCTGGCCCGGCGGGCCGGCATCGCCCTGGACAACGCCCGCCGGTTCGAGCACAACCGCGACATCGCCGAGACGCTGCAGCGCGCCCTGCTCACGGAGCTGCCGGCGACGCCGGGCCTGAGCCTGGCGGCGCGCTATCTGCCGGCCACGCACGGACTGAACGTCGGCGGTGACTGGTACGACGCGTTCCGTCAGCGGGACGGCAGTCTGATCACCGTGATAGGGGACGTGACGGGGCACGGGCTGCACGCCGCGGTGATGATGAGCCAGCTGCGCACCGCGCTGCGCGCCTACGCCGTCGACGGCGGGAGTCCCGGCCGGCTGCTGACCCGGCTGCACGGCTATCTGCGCCATCTCCAGCCGGACCTGTTCGCCACCGCGGTCATCGCGCGGTTCCATCCGGACGAGCAGACGCTGACCTGGGCCGCGGCGGGTCATCCGCCGCCGGTGCTGCGGCTGCCCGACGGCCGGGTGCGGGTACTGGACGCCAAGCCGGGCGCGATGCTCGGCATACCGCTGCGGCAGGACATCGCCGACCACACCGAGCCCCTGGAACCCGGTTCGACGCTGGCGCTCTACACCGACGGGCTGGTCGAGCGGCGGGCCCTGGGCATCGATCCGGGGATCGAGCGGCTGGCCGAGGCCCTCGGGGCGTACGGTTCCGCCGATCTGGACGCGGATCTGGAGCAGTCGGCGGACCGGATACTCCATCCTCTGCTGAGCGACTCCGAGCGCGACGACGACGTGTGCCTGCTGCTGTGCCATCTGCACGGCTGACGCGGGGGTGACGGGTGCGCCCGCCGTTGCCTCCCGGTGCGCCGTCGCGCGGGTGAGGGCATCGTGGTGCTGAACAGGGGCACGCGTCAGGCATCGGCGTCCGAGGCAGGCGCCTGAAGCCGCATGAAGGGATGGACACCGTGACACGACCCAGGATCCTCGTGGTGGGCGCGGGTTTCGCCGGCGTGGAGTGCGTGCGGCGCCTGGAGCGCAGGCTCGCCCCGGACGAGGCCGACCTCACTCTGGTGACGCCGTTCTCCTACCAGCTGTATCTGCCCCTCCTGCCCCAGGTCGCCTCGGGTGTGCTGACCCCGCAGTCGGTCGCGCTGTCCCTGCGCCGCAGCGAGCGGTACCGCACCCGGATCATCCCGGGCGGGGCCATCGGCGTGGACCTGCGGTCCAAGGTCTGCGTCGTACGCATCGTCAACGGCGAGATCGTCAACGAGCCGTACGACTACATCGTGCTGGCTCCCGGCAGCGTCACCCGCACCTTCGACATCCCGGGACTCACGGACCACGCCTTCGGCATGAAGTCGCTGGCCGAGGCCGCCTACCTGCGGGACCACGTCATCTCCCAGCTGGACCTGGCCGACGCGTGCCACGATCCGGTGGAGCGGGCCTCGCGGCTGCAGTTCGTGGTGGTCGGCGGCGGCTACGCGGGCACCGAGACCGCGGCGTGCCTCCAGCGGCTGACGCACGCGGCCGTCAAGCGCTACCCCCGCCTGGACCCGGGGCTGATCAAGTGGCATCTGATCGACATCGCGCCGAAGCTCATGCCGGAACTGGGCGAGAAGCTCGGGCGCAGCGCGCACGAGATCCTGACCCGGCGCGGCATCGAGATCTCGCTGGGAGTCTCCATCGAGAAGGCGAGCGCCGAGGAGGTGACCTTCACCGACGGCCGGGTGGTGCCCACCCGCACCCTGATCTGGACCGCGGGGGTGGTCGCCAGCCCGCTCATCGCCACACTCGGCGCGGAGACCGTACGGGGACGGCTCGCGGTCAACGCGGACATGTGCCTGCCGGGCCACGACGGGGTGTTCGCGCTCGGCGACTCGGCCGCGGTGCCCGACGTGGCCAAGGGCGACGGCGCGGTGTGCCCGCCGACGGCACAGCACGCGCTGCGGCAGGGCAGGCACGTCGCCGAGAACGTCATCGCGACGCTGCGGGGCCGGCCGACGCGGCCGTACGTCCACCGGGACCTGGGGCTCGTGGTGGACCTCGGCGGCACGGACGCGGTGTCCAAGCCGTTCGGTTTTGAGCTGCACGGTCTGCCCGCGCAGGCGGTGGCCCGCGGCTACCACTGGTCGGCGCTGCGCACCGGCGTCGCCAAGACCCGGGTGATGACCAACTGGCTGCTGAACGCGGTCGCCGGCGACGACTTCGTCCGCACCGGCTTCCAGGCGCACCGGCCGGGCAACCTGAGGGACTTCGAGTATCTCGACGCCTATCTGACGCCGGAGCAGGTGCGGACGCACGTCGAGGAAGCGGGCCGGGCGGCTCGGTGATCCGCGGGGCAGGGGACGGCTCGCGCCGTGCGCCGGCGGGGTCCGGGCCGGTGACGACGGGGGAGGGTGCGGCGGAGTGAACGCGGCGGGACGGCCGGGATGGACACGGTGGACACGGCTGCGGGACCACCTGGCGGCGTCCGACCCCGGCCTGCTGCGGCTGACGGCCGGACTGCGGACGGTGGGGGCCGTGGCACTGACACTGGCGGTGCTCGCCTCACTGGGGTTCGGCGTCCCCCGACTGGTGACGGGGGCCATGACGGCGATGGTCGCCACCTTCGCCATCCGGGAGCGCCGGCGCTCCGCCCAGGCGGTCACGCTGGCCTGCGGGCTGGCGGTGGCGCTGGTGTCCGTGTCGCTGGGCGCGGTGCTCGGCGAGCGTCCGGTCGTCGGGGACGCCTTCTTCGTCGTCCTGATCTTCTGCGCGGTGTACGGCCGCCGGTTCGGCGACCGCGGGACCTCGCTCGGGCTGATCGGCTTCCAGGTGTACTTCGTGTCCCTGTTCGTCGGTGCCTCCACCGACGACCTGCCGGGACTGTGGGCCGCCATGTCCGTCGCGTTCGCCTGCAGTGCGCTGGTGCGGTTCGCCGTGGTCCCGGTGGCACCGGCCGGTCTGCTGCTGCGGCTGCGCCAGGCGTTCCGGGCCCGGCTGGGCCGGCTCGTCACCGCGCACCTGGCACTGCTCGACGCCGCGCCGGAGGAGATGGACAAGGCGCTGGAGGAGGTGCGCGAGGGCACGGCCCGGCTGCACGAGACGGCCCTGATGATCCAGACCCGGCTGGAGGACGGCACGCCCGACGAGTCGGCGGCACGGCTGGTGCAGCGCCGGATCGCGGACGCGGAGATCGCCGCCGAGCGTCTCGGCCTGCTGCTGCTGTCCGCCCGCAGCGCCGAACGGGCGGACACCCTCACCCTCCATCTGCCGGGCGCGCCCGCCCCCGAGGTCGGGCGGCTGCCCGGGCCGGACGAGGCCGCCGACCTGCTGCGGCGGGATCTGGAGGCACTGCGCGCGCTGGTGCTGTGGACCGGAACGGCGGGGACGGGCGTGGCCCATGTCCGCAACCGGCTGCTCGCCTACCGGGACGAGGAGAACCTGCCGCGGGCCTCACCGGCCGTGCAGGACGTGTTCCGGGCCGTCGGGGAGACCGCGCGCGCCGTCATGGGGCTGCGGGTCGCCCTGGACGGTCCGCAGGACGAGTCGGACGACAGTCCGGCGACGGCCAGGTCCCGGGAGGAACTGGAGGCGGAGGACGCCGCCATCGACGCCGGTGAGGAGGCCGAGGAGGCCGACCGCCGCACGGGGCTGCGGCGGCCCACCACCCGGGCGGCCGTCCAGGTGGCCGTGGGCTCGACGCTCGCGATCATCGGCGGCGAACTGCTGTCCACCGACCGGTGGTACTGGGCTGTGCTGACCTGCTGGATCGTCTTCATCAACACGGCCTCGACGGGCGAGATCCTCGTCAAGGGGTACCGGCGGCTGCTGGGCACGGTGTTCGGTGTGGTCGCCGGTATCGCGCTGGCGGCCGTGGTGGGCCGGCACACCCTGCCGGCGTTCCTGCTGGTGCTGGTGCTGATCTTCCTGATGTTCTACACGGCGCCGCTGTCCTACACGCTGATGTCGTTCTTCGTCACCGCGATGCTCGGGCTGCTCTACACCCTGCTGCACACCTACAGCTGGGAGGTGCTGGTGCTGCGTCTGGAGGAGACGGCGCTCGGCGCGGCCTGCGGGGTGGTCGCGGCGGCACTGGTGCTGCCGGTGCGCACCGACCGGCGCACCGACGAGCTGCTCGAGACCGTGCTGGAACGGCTCGCCGAGGTCACCGACGCCGCGGTGGGGCAGCTCAGCGGCGCTCCCGGCGAGGACCTGCTGGACCGGGCGCGGGAGCTGGACCAGGCGCTGGGCGACCTGCGCTCCGCCACCCAGCCGCTCACCCATCCGGTCACGCCCCTGCGGGCCCGCCGCACCAACGCGAGGTACGTGGTGGCGCTCCTGGAGACCTGCGCGTACCACGCGCGGTCGCTGGCGGCGACGGCCGAGCTGCTGCCCACCCACCCCTCGATCGCGGCGGATCCCCGGCTGCGGGGCGCGGCGGGACGTACGGTGCGCAACATCAGGACGATCGCGAGCCGGGTCGCCGGCGAGGAGGTCTCCCGGCCCGTCGAGACGGGCCCGAGCATCGCCTCCCTCCTGGGCGACGACGGTGCCTCCCGCTACGGCCGCATCACCGGCCGGGTCCTGCGCCACCTGGAGCGCCTCGACGAGGCCGTGGTCGGTCTCGCCCGCCCCCTGGACGTACGCGTCTCGACCCCCGACCGCTGACACTCCTGCCCCCGCGAGGGGGCGCGTACCGGGAAGGGCCGGCCACGCCGGCGCCGCCCTCCCCCGGTACGCGCCGGCCACGGCACCCACTCGCCGCACGGGGCGCTGGTGCCGGGCCCCAGGAGCCCGGCACCCGTGGCCCGTGCGGCCGGGACCCCGGGCCAGGACGGGACCCCTGGCCAGGACGAGGGCCCGGGCCCACCCCCGGCACCCCGCTTCGCACTGCCCTCTCTGCCCGAACGGGACCCCATTGGCCCGAAGGCCGGTGGCCCCCAGGGCGTCCCCCGAGCCAGGACGGGAGCCCCCGGGCCCACCGCCCCCGGCACCGCGGTTCCCTCAGCGCCTCCGTGCCCCAGCGGGACCCACTGGCCGAAGGCCAGCGGGTCTCCGGGCGCGTTGCCCGAGCCAAGACGGAGCCCGCCGTCGCTCTGCCCCAGGCGCCGGCTTGGGGCGGCACGCGCCGTGAAGGGGTCCGGCCGCCCGTGGCCGGTGCGTGGGGGGAGCGTGGTCATGCCGGGCTCGTGGGCGCATGGCCGGGGCCCGTCACCCCGGTGCGGGGAGACGGGCCCGATGGGTGGCGTGGGGACGGGACGGTGCGTGCGCCGGGCGGGTCAGAAGTCCGTCGGGAGGCCACTGGCCTCGGCGATGCCTCGTAGCTCCTCGTTCTGGCGGTGGCGGTCCCTGATGAAGTCGGCGATCTCGCCCAGCCGGGACGGGTCGGCGGCGGTGGCCGCGTCGGTGACCACCCTGACCGGTCCGGTGTCGTCGACCTCCAGCTCGACCACCTCGTTGTCCAGGCGGCCGGTGACGGCGGTGGCGATGACCAGGGCGGCCTCGTCGCGGACCTCCTGGGGCAGTTCCTCGTCGCCGCTGTCCAGCGCGAGGTCCATGCCGGACAGGCGGTGTTCGTCGATCGCTTCGAGGACCGGCTCCACCACGTCAAGCAGAAGCCGGTAGTCCTCGGTGTCCATCCGGACGCGCAGGAGGTCGAGGTAGACGTCCACGGGCCGGCCTTCCGGGGGAATCTCGGATTCGCTCATCGGCTTCGGGTTCCCCGCACCCGGCAAGTCATACGGCGGCCGGCCGGGCGGCCGCGCTCCGCGGGTCCGGCTGCCCGTCGGCCGCCGCCAGCCAGCGGTGCGCCGTGGCCAGGGCCTGGCGCACGTCCCGGGTGCCGGTCGACACGCACAGCGTGTACGCCAGGTCGCCGGTCCGCGGGTCGGGGGCCGTGCTGCCGTGGGTGACGGTTCCGGTGGCCGCCAGGGCCTCGTACTCCTCGACGAGGCGGCGCAGCACGGTGGGGTGGGGCTTCAGCATGTGTTTCGTTCTCTCGCAGTCGGATTCGGGGCGGGCGGCGGTCACGCCGTCGCCGAGTGGTGTCCGTCGCCGCCGCGCGGCGTCTTGCGCTGGCCCAGCACGTCGGCGCGCACCCGGGCGCAGCTGCGGCTGATGAGGCGGGAGACGTGCATCTGGGAGATGCCGAGCCGGTCGGCGATACGGCTCTGGGTCATGTCCTCGAAGAAGCGCATGTAGAGGATGGCGCGCTCACGCTCGGGCAGCCGGCGCAGCCCTTCCTTGGCGGACTCGCGGTCGACCACGACGTCGAACGAGGCGTCCGCGGTGCCGAGGGTGTCGGCGAGGCTGTAGCCGTCCTCCTCCGAGGACAGCTCGGCGTCGAGGGACAGGGTGCTGAAGCTCTCCAGCGCCTCCATCCCGGCGGCGACCTCCTCCTCGGTCAGCCCGGTGTGCGCGGCGACGGCCGCCACGGACGGTTCGGGGCTGCCGGGGTTCTGGGTGAGCTCGCGGCGCGCCACGCGCACCTTGTTGCGCAGTTCCTGTACGCGGCGGGGCACCCGCAGCGCCCACATGCGGTCACGGAAGTGCCGCTTGACCTCGCCGGTGATGGTGGGGACGGCGTAGCTCTCGAAGGCGCCGCGGCTCGGGTCGAACCGGTCGATGGCCTTGACCAGCCCGAGGGCGGCGACCTGGCGCAGGTCCTCGATGGACTCGCCGCGGTCGCGGAAACGGCCGGCGATGCGGTGGGCCATGGGCAGCCAGGCCGTGGCGAGCTCGTCGCGGACCGCCTCGCGCTCGGGGCCGTCCTCCAGCGAGGCGAGCCGGTCGAAGAGGGCGGCGGTGTCGGGGGCGTCGTCGTGTCGCCGGCGGGGCGGCGCGGTCTGCGCGTCGGAGGAGCCGGGACGATGGGCGGACGTGTCAATGAGCATGCGGTTCGCTCCCGAACGGTGGTTGTGAGGGGGGTACCGCGGGACGGTTGCCGCCAGGACACCCGGAGGGTCCTCAGCGGCCTGCCGTTCCCGCCGGCGCGCCTCCGGTCCGAAGCACGAACCTCCGATTGCCCCGGCCCCGGTGGAACAAACTCCGCTTCACCGCGCAATCCGCCGGAGACTCAGAGCAGCGGCACGAGCGCGGTGATGCACTTGCCGCCGGCCGGCAGGTCGGACACCCGGATGTCGCGGGCGAGCCGGCACACGATGGGCCAGCCGTGGCCGCCGGGACGGCGGCGTCCGCGCTGGTCGGTGCGCGGCACGGCGACGGGCAGCTCGTCGCTGCGGTCGCTGACCGACAGCCGCACCCCGGGACCGCTGACGTCGACCCGGAAGTCGGTGACACCCCCGCCGTGCAGGATGGCGTTGGTGGTCAGCTCGGAGGCGACGAGCAGGACGTCCGCCAGGGCGTCGGTGTCACAGGCGGTGTGGGTGGCGCGGCAGCGCTCGGAGACCGCCCGCGCGACGGCCTCGCGTACCTCGGCCGGGCGGGCGGGCACCGCCCGGGGCGTCCCGGGCGGCACGAGAACGGACTCGGTCGTGCGCTCCTGACTCATGCTGCGGCTCCTCGGCTCGGTGGCTGGCAGTGGTCGACGGGAATGCCTCGTACCTCCCTTTTCGGCTCACCTGTCACCTTGAGGACAAACCTCCCGGTCGTTTCCCGGCCGTCTGTCATCCGAACGCCGCACGCGGGTACGTGATGCCTATGACCGATGTGGTGGACGCGGACGAACTGCTGCGGCGCATTCAGCGGGCGAGGGCCTGCGCGGCCCAGGAGGAGCGGACCTGGCGGGCCCGGGGCGAGGAGTTGGGACGGGAGGGCTCCGGCGACCCGGCCGCCGCGCGGGACGCCGAGGTGCGCGAGGTGGCGTACGGGGTGGTGCTGCGGGTGCTGGACGAGATCCTGACGCCGGGACGGCACAGCGCGCGGGGCTGAACGGCACGCGCGGATTGCCACCGTCCGAACGCGGGCACCCGGCGCCCCATGACAGTCGATCACCACCGGGCACCGGTTCTGGAAGCGCTGGAGGACCACCACCGCGAGGGGCGGATCGGATTCACACCGCCGGGTCACAAGCAGGCCCGCGGAGCGGACCCGGCCGTCCGCGAGGTGCTGGGGGACGCGGTGTTCCTGGGCGACGTACTGGCGACGGGCGGCCTGGACGACCGGCTCACCCGGGGGCGGGTGCTGCAGGAGGCCCAGGAGTTGATGGCCGACGCGGTGCACGCCGATCACACGTTCTTCAGCACGTGCGGGAGTTCCCTGTCGGTCAAGGCGGCCATGCTGTCGGTGGCGGGCCCGCACGAGAAGCTGCTGATCGGGCGGGACGCCCACAAGTCGGTGGTCGCGGGCCTGATCCTGTCCGGCATCGAGCCGGTGTGGGTGGAGCCCCGGTGGGACGCCGGGCGGAAGATCGCGCACCCGCCGTCCGCCGTCGACTTCGACCGGGCCTTCGAGGCCCATCCGGACGCCCGCGGCGCTCTGGTGACCAGCCCGACCCCGTACGGCGCGGCGGCGCCGCTGCGGGCGATCGCCGAGGTCTGTCACCGGCGTGCGCGCCCGCTGATCGTCGACGAGGCCTGGGGGGCGCATCTGCCGTTCCACCCCGACCTTCCCTCCTGGGCGATGGACGCGGGTGCCGACATCTGTGTGACCAGCATCCACAAGATGGGCAGCGGCCTGGAGCAGGGCTCGGTGTTCCACCTGAAGGGCGACCTGGTGCCGCCCGCGCTGCTGGGCATGCGGGCCGACCTGCTGGGGACCACCAGTCCGTCGGCGCTGATCTTCGCCGGCCTGGACGGCTGGCGGCGGCAGATGGCCCTGGGCGGCAAGGAGCTGATGGGGGCGGCGCTGGAGCTCGCCGGCGAGGTCCGGGCCGCGATCGGGCGGATCGACGGGATGCACGTCGACGACCGGGACGACTTCTGCGGCCCGGAGCTCGCGGACGACTTCGATCCGCTGCCCTGCGTGATCGACCTCGACGGCCTGGGCATCACCGGGTACCAGGCGGCGGACTGGCTACGCGAGCACCGCAGCATCGACGCGCACCTGGCCGACCACCGCCGGATCGGGGCGCAGATCACCCACGGCGACGACCGGGAGACGACCGGCGAGCTGCTGTCGGCGCTGCGGGACCTGAGCCGGGCGGCGGGGAGTCTGCCGAAGGCGCCGCGGGTGGACGTGCCGGAGCCGGGTGAGCTGCGCATGGAACAGGCGATGCTGCCGCGGGACGCGTTCTTCGGTCCGGCCGAGGAGGTCCCGCTGTCGCGGGCCGCGGGGCGGACCGCGGCCGAGATGATCACTCCGTATCCGCCCGGAATTCCGGCCGTCCTGCCGGGCGAGCGGCTCACCGCGCCCGTGCTCCGGTACCTGCGTACCGGTCTCGAGGCGGGGATGTACCTGCCCGACCCGTCGGACCCGGGCCTGGAGACGGTGCGGGTGGTGGACGAGCGCGCCGGCTGAGAGCGTGCCGGAGGCCGGCGTGAAAGAGGTCACGCGACCGGATTACCGGAACGCGGACCAGATGGTTTATCGTTCACCCATACGTGGTGACGGAGTCGACGCCCTGTCCTCCGGACATCACCGCTTACGGCCCTGGCTGGCTTCCCCCGTCCAGCCAGGGCTTCTTCATGCCCGGAGGCTCCCCGGGCCCGCCGAGGTGCCCCGAACGGCGGCAGCGGCTGAAATGAGATGAGGGACAGCACCGGAACCCGGAACCGATTGCCCGGCGAGGAGCACCGCGCCATGACCAAAGCGATCAAACTCCTGACGGCCCTCCCCCCTCCCCAGCGCGCGCGCCTGATGGCCCTGGCGCGGGAGGTGTCCTTCCCGGAGGACACGCGGATCTTCGAGCCGGGAGGCACCGCCGACCGCTTCTGGGTCATCCGCTCCGGCGCCGTCTCGCTGGACCAGCCGGTGAACGCGCTGCACCGGGTGACGGTCGCCGGCCTCGGCGCGGGCGACCTGCTCGGCTGGTCCTGGCTCTTCCCGCCGCACGAGTGGGATTTCGGCGCCGTGGCCTTCAGCCCGGTGCGCGCCTACGAGTTCGACGCGGCGGCCGTGCTGCGGCTGTGCGAGGAGGACCCCGAACTCGGCCTGCTGCTGGTACGCAAGGTCGCCGAGGTTCTCGCCCACCGGCTGGAGACGACGCGCGGCACGCTGATGGAGCAGTACGCGCTGCACCGGCGCGGCGGGGCCGTGTAGGCCCTCACACCCGGTAGCGGCGCAGCGCGGGCATCGCGGCGGCGAGTGTCAGCATCACGACGACGACCAGGATCCCGCCGCCCGCCACGGCCGTGCGGGGCCCATAGGCTGAGCCCGCCGCGCCGTGCAGCACGTCGGCGAGCCGGGGCCCGCCGGCCACCACGACGGTGAAGACGCCCTGCATCCGGCCGCGCATCTCGTCGGTCGCGGCGGACAGCAGGATCGCCCCGCGGAACACCATCGAGACCATGTCGGCGAGCCCGGCGAGGGCGAGGAAGGCCACCGCGAGCCACAGGCTGCCGCTGAGCCCGAACCCGGTGACGGCCAGCCCCCAGACCACCACCGAGCCGATGACCATCCACCCGTGCCGGCGGGCCCGCGAGAAGGTGCCGGAGAACAGGCCGCCCGCCACCGCTCCGAGCGGGATCGCGGCGAACAGCAGCCCGAGGGCGAACCCTTCCCCGTGGGGGGCGGCGAAGGTCTCGGCGGCGAGCTGGGGGAACAGGGCGCGGGGCATGCCGAGGACCATGGCGACGATGTCGGCGAGGAAGGACAGCAGCAGCACCGCGTGCCCGGAGATGTACCGGAAGCCCTCCAGGATCCCGCGCAGGCCGGCGCTCCCGGCCTTCACCGCCGTCAGCGGCGGCAGCGCGGGCAGCCGGTACACCGCCCACACCGTCACGCACAGCGCCACCGCGTCGATGAGGTACAGCTCGGCCAGGCCGATGACGGGGATCAGCGCCCCGGCGAGCAGCGGCCCGGCGATCTGGCCGGTCTGCATCACGGTGGAGCCGAGGGCGTTGGCGGCGGGCAGTTCGTCCGCCGGGACCAGCCGGGCGACGGAGGCGCTGCGCGCGGGCGCGTTGAGTCCCCAGAACGCCTGTTGCAGGGCGAGCAGGACCATCAGCACGGCGACCGATCCGAGTCCGGCGGCGGCCTGCGCCCAGAACAGCAGCGAGGTGACGGCGATGCCGGAGTTGGTGATCAGCAGAAGCTTGCGGCGGTCCATGCTGTCGGCGATCGCCCCGCCCCACAGCGCGAACACGATCAGCGGGAGCAGCCCGGCCAGGCTCGCCGCGCCGACCCAGGCGGAGGAGCCGGTGATGTCGTAGACCTGCTTGGGTACGGCGACGGCGGTGAGCTGGCTGCCGACCGCGGTGACGATGGTGGAGGACCACAGCCGGCGGTAGGCGGGGCGGCGCAGGGGGCGGGTGTCCATCGCCCAGCGGCGCCGGCCGCGCGGCCGTGGCGGTCCGGGTTCCGGGTCCTGCGCCCGCGGTCTCGCGTTGCTCTCGCTGGTGTCCACGACCGTCCTGCTTGGTGGTTACATCTTCTTGCCGGGGTTCAGTGTCGCAGGGGCCGGCGGGCGCGCCGGCGTCAGGCTCCCGCGATGAGCGTCAGGCCGAGGACGACCATGGTGGCGGCGACCAGCGCGTCCAGGACGCGCCAGGCGGTGGGGCGGGCCAGGAAGCGGCTCAGCAGCCGCGCTCCGAAACCGAGCGCGGCGAACCAGCACAGGCTGGCCAGTACGGCGCCGAGGCCGAAGGTCCAGCGCAGCGGGCCGTGGTCGGCGGCGACCGAGCCCAGCAGGAACACGGTGTCGAGGTAGACGTGCGGGTTGAGCCAGGTCATGGCGAGGCAGGTGAGCACGGCCCGGCGGCGCGACCCCGCGGCCTCGCCCTCCGTCCGCAGCCCCTCGGCGGCCGGCCGCAGCACCCGGCGGGCGGCGAGGGCGCCGTAGCCGAGCAGGAAGGCGCCGCCGATCCAGCCGACCGCCGTCAGTGCGCCCGGCCAGGCCACGACCACCGCGCCGACACCGGCGACGCCCAGGGCGATGAGGGCCGCGTCGGACAGGGCGCAGATCGCGACGACGGGGAGCACGGCGTCGCGGCGGACACCCTGGCGCAGCACGAAGGCGTTCTGGGCACCGATGGCGACGATCAGGGAGAGGCCGGTGCCGAATCCGGCGGCGGCGGTGGTCAGGGCGCTGGTCATGCCGAGGACGTTACGGCCGCCGGGCCCATGCAGTACAGCTAAGGATTCTTACGTACCCTTAGCTGTCGTGATGACGGATCTCCCGCTGGACCAGGTGCGGACGCTGCTCGCGGTGGTGGACGAGGGGACGTTCGACGCGGCCGCCGCCGCGCTGCACGTGACACCCTCGGCGGTGAGCCAGCGGGTGAAGGCGCTGGAGCAGCGCACGGGCCGGGTGCTGTTGCTGCGCACCAAGCCGGTGCGGCCGACCGAGTCGGGCGAGGTGCTGGTGCGGCTGGCCCGTCAGGTGGGCCGGCTCGAACGGGACGCGTACGCCGAACTGGGGCTGAGCGGGGGCGGGGAGCCGACCCGGGTGTCGGTGGCGGTGAACGCCGACTCGCTGGCGACCTGGTTCCTGGGGGCGCTGACCCGGCTGCCGGCCGGGGCGGGGCTCTGCTTCGAACTGCGCCGGGAGGACGAGGGCCACACCGCGGCCCTGCTGCGGGAGGGGACGGTGATGGCCGCGGTGACCTCCTCGCCCGATCCGGTGCCGGGCTGTTCCGTGCGGCACCTGGGCCGGATGCGCTATCTGCCGGTGGCCAGCCCCCGGTTCGCGGCGGAGCACCTGGCGGGGCCGCTGCGCGAGGCGCTGCCCGGCGCGCCGGTGGTGGTGTTCGACCGGCGGGACGACTTCCAGGACGGCTTCGTGCGCCGGTTCACCGGCGGGCGCGCCGAGGCGAGCGAGCGGCGGCACCACGTACCGACCTCGGAGGGCTTCCTCGAGGCGGTCGCCGCGGGTCTGGGCTGGGGCATGGTCCCCGAGGTCCAGGCGGACCCCCTGCTCCGCGCCGGCCGCCTCGCGGTGTTCGCGCCGGACCGGGCGGTCGACGCGCCCCTGTACTGGCAGCAGTGGAAGCTGGACTCCCCCGCGCTGGCCGCGGTGACCGACGCGGTCAGCGCCGCCGCGGCGGCGGCGCTGTACCGCTGACGGAGCGCGTCCGGGCGGGGTCGCGGGGGCGCCGCCCGGCCGTGGGGTGGCCCGTGCCGGCGCGTCGGCGCCGGCATCCGCCCGACCTCGCGGGTTTGGGCCTTCGCAGACGCCGGACCCGCTCGGCGCGGTTCCGGCCCTCCGGCCTGAGCCCGACCGGGCACGGCGCCGGGGCCCGTGCGCGGGCCCTGAGACGGACCGGCGGGGCAGACCCCGGCGCCCGGAGCCCGACCGGCACGGCACCGGGCGGCGGGGGCGGGTCGCGGGCCGGGTCCTACGACGGACCGGCGAGACGGTCCCCGGCGCTGGTCAGGAGCATGTCCAGAGCCGTGGGGTAGGCGCTGGTGACCATGCGGGCGGCCAGGAGCGGGGCCGCCTCGGCGAGGCGCGGGTGGGTGGCGGCCGGCAGGCGGGCGTAGGCCGAGTGCCACATGTCCTCGTCGGCACGCCGGGCGGCGTCGGGCAGCGCCAGGGACGCGGCGTCGAGGGCGGCGAAGGCCAGCGTGGTGTCGATGAAGGCGTGGTAGACGCGCACCGCCTCCGGCAGCGGGAAGCCCGCGGTGCGCAGCACGTCCAGCACCGCCTCGTCGGCGGCGAGTTCGTTCGCGCGGCCGGAGACACGGCTCGCCGTGAGGACCGCCGCCTGCGGATGCGACAGGTAGGCGGTGTGGATGCGCAGCCCGATGGCCCGCAGGTCCTCGCGCCACGGCCCGGCCGGGCGCCAGCCGTGCAGGGCCCGGCCGATCAGCGCGTCGCCGATGGCGAGGGTCAGGTCGTCCATGCCACGGAAGTAGCGGTAGAGGGTGCTCGGATCGCAGTCCAGGGCGAGACCCAGCCGGCGCGCGGTCAGTCCCGCGCTGCCGTGCTCGTGCAGCAGCCGCAGCGCGGTCTCGACGATCAGCGACTCGGACAGCACCCGGCCGCTCCTGGTGGGCCGGCGGCGCCTGCGCCGCTCCTCGGGCACCACGCGTTTCGGCATCGCCGTCCTCCCTCGCGCTCCTTATGCCAACGCCATTGACCTTACGCCGGGGCACGGCGTTGTATCCCCACCGGGGCCCCGTACGCATCCCGGATCCATGGGATCCACGAGGAAGGAAGGGAGTGCTCCGTCATGCGTGTACTACTGGTGGGAGCGGGCGGCGTGGGTACCGCCATCACCCGGATCGCCGCACGGCGGCCGTTCTTCGAGCTGATGGTGGTGGCCGACTTCGACCCGGCCCGGGCCGAGGCAGCGGTCGCGGCGCTCGGCGCGGACGGCGCCCGGTTCCGGGCCGGGCGCGTGGACGCCGCGGACGAGGACCGGGTGACGGCGCTGCTCGCGGAGCACGGCTGCGACGTGCTGCTCAACGCCACCGATCCCCGGTTCGTGATGCCGCTGTTCCGTGCGGCGCGGAACGCCGGTGCCACCTACGTCGACATGGCGATGTCCCTGTCCCGGCCGCACCCGGGACGGCCGTACGAGGAGTGCGGGGTCAAGCTCGGCGACGAGCAGTTCGCGCAGTCCGGCGCCTGGGAGGAGGCCGGTGCGCTGGCCCTGGTCGGCATGGGGGTGGAGCCCGGCCTGTCGGACGTGTTCGCCCGGTACGCCGCCGACGAACTCTTCGACGAGATCGAGGAGATCGGCGTCCGCGACGGGGCGAACCTCACCGTGGACGGCTACGACTTCGCGCCCTCCTTCAGCATCTGGACGACCATCGAGGAATGCCTCAATCCACCGGTCGTCTACGAGAAGGACCGCGGCTGGTTCACCACCGAACCCTTCAGCGAGCCGGAGGTGTTCGACTTCCCCGAGGGCATCGGGCCGGTGGAGTGCGTGAACGTCGAGCACGAGGAGGTGCTGCTCGTGCCGAGGTGGGTGGAGGCGCGCCGGGTCACCTTCAAGTACGGCCTGGGCCGCGAGTTCGTCGACACCCTCAGGACACTTCACCTGCTGGGTCTGGACCGCACCGAGCCGGTGACCGTTCCGGGACCTGACGGGCCGGTGCGGGTCTCGCCCCGGGACGTCGTCGCCGCCTGTCTGCCCGACCCCGCGACACTGGGCGGGCGGATGCGCGGCAAGACCTGCGCCGGCACCTGGGTACGGGGCACCAGGGACGGGGCGCCGCGCGAGGTGTACCTCTACCACGTCGTGGACAACGAGTGGTCCATGGCCGAGTACGGCTGCCAGGCCGTGGTGTGGCAGACCGCCGTCAACCCCGTCGTCGCCCTCGAACTGCTCGCGGGCGGCGTCTGGACGGGTGCGGGCGTCCTCGGGCCGGAGGCGTTCCCCGCGGCTCCCTTCCTGGAGCTGCTGACGGCGTACGGTTCGCCGTGGGGGCTGCGCGAGCAGTGACCCCGCGCACACGGTCCGGTAGTTTCACCTCGATTCGACAGGTCACCCGAAATGGAGTAAGGCGCCCGCAAAGGGTGTGCATCGACTCCGATCGCAGGTGACTTTCGATGGACAACTGGCGAAGCAGCGCGGCCTGCAGGACCGAGGACCCCGACCTCTTCTTCCCGATCGGCACCTCCGGCCCCGCCCTGTTGCAGACGGAACAGGCCAAGGCGGTGTGCCGGCGCTGCCCCGTGCAGGAGCAGTGCCTTCAGTGGGCACTGGAGACGGGCCAGTCCATCGGTGTGTGGGGCGGCACGAGCGAGACGGAACGGCGCGCGCTGAAGCGGCGCGTCGCCGCGCGGCGGGCCGCCGGTTCCTGAGCGTTCTCGCCGCGCCCTCTCCCGGGCGCGGCGGTACGCTCGCCGGACACCACCGGAAGGGTCTGGGCCATGAGCGTACGGGTGCGCCGCGTGTACGAGCCGCCCGAGCCGGACGACGGACTCCGCGTCCTGGTCGACCGGCTGTGGCCGCGCGGTCTGGCGAAGGACGCGGCGCGGGTGGACGAGTGGCCCAAGGGGCTGACGCCGTCCACGGAGCTGCGCCGCTGGTACCACGGGGACGGCGGCTCCTACGAGGAGTTCCGCGAGCGCTACGAGGCGGAGCTGGCCGCTCCGGAGGCCGCCGGGCTTCTCGACCGGGTGCGGGACCGGGCGAGGCAGGGCACCGTGACCCTGCTGACCGCGTCCAGGGACACCGGTCACAGCCATGCCGAGGTGCTGGCCCGCCTTCTGGAGGACTGAGGGCGGGCCGCACCTCCGTGGCCTAGGCCGTCTGCGCGGCCGCCGCCCGGCCGGCCGCCCGGCCGGAGAAGAGGCAGCCGCCGAGGAAGGTGCCCTCCAGCGCGTTGTAGCCGTGGACGCCTCCGCCGCCGAAGCCCGCCACCTCGCCCGCCGCGTACAGCCCGTCGACCGGCCGTCCGTCGGCGCCGAGCGCGCGCGAGTCGAGGTCGGTCTGGATGCCGCCGAGGGTCTTGCGGGTGAGGATGTTGAGCTTGACCCCGATCAGCGGACCGGCCGCCGGGTCGAGGATGCGGTGCGGGGTGGCGACCCGGCCGAGGCGGTCGCCGATGTAACGGCGGGCGTTGCGGATGCCCTGCACCTGGGCGTCCTTGCTGTAGGTGTTGGCCAGTTGCAGGTCGCGCGCCTCGATCTGGCGCCGCAGGAGCGCCGCGTCCAGCAGGGGCTCGTCGGTGAGGGCGTTCATCTTCTCGACGAGCTGCTCGACGGTCGGGGCGGTCACGAAGTCCGCGCCCTTGCGCAGGAAGGCGTCCACCGGCCCGGGTGCGCCCTTGCCCAGCACGCGTTCCCGCAGGAAGCCGGTGCGGTCCTTGGCGGTGATGTCGGGGTTCTGCTCGGAACCCGACAGCGCGAACTCCTTCTCGATGATCCTCTGGGTGAGGACGAACCAGGAATGGTCGTGTCCGGCGATGTCCTCGGTGGTGCGCAGGTGTTTCAGCGTGCCGAGGGTGTCGTAGCCCGGCAGGCACGGCTCGGGGAGCCGGCGGCCCAGGGCGTCGAACCACATGGAGGACGGGCCGGGCAGGATGCGGATGCCGTGCCCGGGCCACACCGGGTCCCAGTTGCGCAGGCCCTCGGTGTAGTGCCACATGCGGTCCCGGTTGACCAGCCGCACTCCCGCGCGGGCGCTGATGTCCAGCATCCGCCCGTCGACGTACGCCGGGACGCCGGTGACCATCTCGCGGGGCGGGGTGCCCAGCCGCTCGGGCCAGTACCGGCGGACGATGTCGTGGTCGGCGCCGATGCCGCCACTGGTGACGATCACGGCCTGCGCGGTGAGTTCGAACTCGCCGATCGACTCCCGGCTGGAGGCGACACCGCGCGGTGCGTCGTCCTCCGCCAGCACGGTGCCCCGCACCCCGCGCGCGGTGCCGCCCTCGACGACGAGTTCGTCGACCCGGTGCCGGTGGTGGAAGGTGAGCAGCCCGTCGCGGCTGGCCTGGCGGGCGTGGTGGACGAAGGGCTCGACGACGCCGGTCCCGGTGCCCCAGGCGATGTGGAAGCGGGGCACGGTGTTGCCGTGGCCGTCCGCGCGGAGGTCGCCGCGTTCGGCCCAGCCGACGGTGGGCAGGAAGGTGATGCCGTGGCCGTTCAGCCAGGACCGCTTCTCCCCCGCCGCCCACTCGACGTACGCCCTCGCCCAGCGCACCGCCCAGCTGTCCTCGTCGTCGAGGCGGTCGAAGCCGGCGCTTCCCCGCCAGTCGCTCCAGGCCAGGTCGAAGGAGTCCTTGATGCCGAGGCGCCGCTGTTCCGGTGAGCCCACCAGGAACAGCCCGCCGAAGGACCAGAAGGCCTGGCCGCCGAGGTTGGCGGCGTTCTCCTGGTCGACCAGGGCGACCCTGCGGCCCTGGCTGGTCAGCTCGTGGGCCGCGACGAGGCCCGCGAGTCCCGCTCCGACGACGATGACGTCGGCATCCATGGCGACCGTCCCTTCCTTCATCCGGTGAGCAGCGCGGTCAGCAGTTGTTTCAGCCAGGCCCGGGCGCCCGCGACGTCCCGGTCGAGCAGCAGTCGGGTAGTGACCCCGTCGTAGGCGGCGACCACGGCGTGCGCGGCGCCCTCGGCGTCGCCGAGGACGGCGGACAGTCGCGTGTGGCCGCGGGCCCGGGCCAGCCGGTCGGCGATGGCCCGCCGCAGCCGCGCCCGGTGTTCCAGCAGGCAGCGCGCCACCTCGGGGTCGCGGGCGGCGTGCACCAGGAAATCGGTCTTGACCAGCAGCCAGTCACGGTCGAGCAGCAGGACGTCGGCGACACGGTCGACGGCGGCGGTCACGTCGAGGTCGGGACCGTCCAGGGCCAGGGCGCCGGAGACCTGCTCCGCGATCAGTTCGGCGCGCTCCGCATACAGGGCGAAGAACAGCTCGTCCAGGCCGTCGAAGTTGGAGTAGAAGGCGCCTCTGGTGTAACCGGCCGCCTCGCAGATCTCCTCGATCGAGACGTGCCCGAAACCCTTGGCGGCGAACACCGAGAACGCGGCGTCCAGGAGGTTCGCGCGCGTGCGCAGCCGACGCCGGGTGACCCGCCCCGCCGTGTCCCCCACCGCCGTGCCACCCCCTCCCGCTCCGCCGCTCGATACGCGAACGTATCCGATACACCGGTGTATCGAACAGACCCGTGCGCGAGGCGCCACGGAATCGATCTAGAACAGGTTTTCGATTCGGGGGTACTGTGGAGAGATGAGCACGCACCACGCCCCGGCACTCCAGGGGTCCCTGTTCGACCAGGCCGACGAGCTGCGGCTGGGCCCGCTCGACGGAGTGCGCCGCACCGAGCTGGGCCGGGGCGCCTGGATCGACGTCCTGCCGGGATGGCTCGGCGGGTCCGACGCGCTCTTCGAGCGACTGGCCGCCGAGGTCCCCTGGCGGGCCGAGCGGCGGCAGATGTACGACCAGGTCGTGGACGTGCCCCGGCTGCTGTCGTACTACCGCGCGGGCGACCCGCTGCCGCACCCGGTGCTGACCGAGGCCCGCGAGGCGCTCAGCGCGCACTACGCCGGCGAACTGGGCGAGCCGTTCGCCACCGCCGGGCTCTGCTACTACCGCGACGGCCGGGACAGCGTCGCCTGGCACGGCGACCGGATCGGCCGGGGCGCGCGCGAGGACACGATGGTCGCGATCCTCTCCGTGGGCGCGCCGCGCGACCTGCTGCTGCGTCCGCTGGGCGGCGGCGGGACCGTGCGCCGTCCGCTCGGGCACGGCGACCTCATCGTGATGGGCGGCTCCTGCCAGCGCACCTGGGAACACGCCGTCCCCAAGAGCGGCCGCGCCGCCGGACCGCGCATCAGCGTCCAGTTCCGCCCGCGCGGGGTGAACTGACCGGCCGGAAGGCTGTCCTCCCCGCCCCCGCTCCCCCACACTGGGCCGCACCCGGACGGGGAGGGCCGATGGGCGCGGACACGGGGCGCGCGGCCGGGGACGCCCGGCGCGGCGAACTCGACGTGCTGCGCGCCCTGGTCGTCGTCGGGCTGGTCTTCTTCCACGCCGCCCTCGTCTTCTCCCCGGACGACGACTTCTACGTCAAGAACCCGCGCACCACGGACGCCGTCACCGTCCTCGCCGGGTTCGGCGTGGTGTGGGCCATGCCGGTGCTGTTCCTGGTGGCCGGGCTCGGCGCCCGCCACTCGGTCCGCCGCAGGGGCGCCGCCGGGTTCGCCCGGGAACGTCTGCTGCGCCTGGGCGTTCCGCTGGTCTTCGGGACGGTGGTGCTGTGCCCCCTCCCCCAGTGGCTGCGGCAGCGCGCCGCCGGCCCCGGACACGACGAGGCGTACGGGCGGTTCTGGGCACGCTTCCTGACCGTGCGCGCGGACCTCGCCGACTTCCCCTTCGTCCTGGACGGTGAGCACTTCGAGACCGGCCACCTGTGGTTCGTGGTCCTGCTGCTGACCTTCTGTCTGCTGCTCGCGCCGGTCGCCGCACGGCTGGCGGCCGGGGCGGAACGCGTGGTCCCGGCGCTACGGCGCCGGCCCGCGCTGCTCCTGCTGCCCGCCCTGCCGCTCGCCGCGGTCAACGCGCTGCTCGGCATGGAGGAGGGCTTCGCGGGCTGGAACCGCTGGGCCTACCTGCTCTTCTTCGCCTGCGGTTTCGCGCTCGCGGACGACGAACGCGTCCGCGAGGCGACCCGCCGCGTCGCGGTCCCGGTGGGCGTGCTCGGCGTGGTGCTGTTCGCCGGGACCGCGCCCGGCTTCGTCGCGGGGGACGACCCGTTCACCGCGGGGACACCGTCCGCGCTGGCGACCCGGGCGCTGTTCGGGGCGGCCGGCTGGTGCTGGGTGGTCGCGATCACCGGTCTGCTGGACCGGCCCCGGCGCCCGCGCGTGCGCCCCGGCGGCCGCGGCCGGCCCCCGCTGCCCGCCCGTCTGGCGCCCGCCGCGCTTCCGGTGTACGTGCTGCACCAGCCGGTCGTGGTGGCCCTCGCGTACGGCGTGGTCGGCTGGTCCGCGCCGGCGGCCGTCAAGTACGCGGTGATCGTGGCCGCCTCACTGGCGGTGGTCCTCGTGCTGTACGAGTACGGGGTGCGCAGGACGGCGGTGACCAGGTTCCTGTTCGGGATGCGCCCGCGAGGGCCGTCGGGGCGCCCCGGCCCGCCGCCCGCGTCCCCACCGTGATCTGCTGTCCTCCTCACCCCGGACACGGACGACGCGAACACGGGACGGTCATGCGAGCGACAGTGCGGCACGTGGCGGACGGCACCTACCTGGTGCACGGCACGAACACCAACTGGGTGATCCTCACCGACGGGGACGCCGTCACGCTGATCGACACCGGCTATCCCGGCGACCGCGAGGGACTGCTCGCCTCCCTGGCCGAGGTGGGGAGTTCCCCCCGGGCGGTGACGGCCGTGCTGATCACCCACGCCCACAACGACCACCTGGGCTCCGCCGAATGGCTGAGCGCCGCGCACGGCACCCCCGTCTACGCCCACGAGGCCGAAGTCCCGCACGCGCGGCGGGACTTCCTGCACCAGGTGAGCGTCGGGCAGGTGCTGCGCAACGGGTGGCGGCCGGGCGTGCTGCCGTGGGCCGCGCACGCCCTGCGCAGCGGCGGAACGGCGGATGTCGCGGTCACCTCGCCCGAGCCGTTCCCGGGGTCCGGTCCGCTCGACCTGCCCGGCCGGCCCGTGCCCGTGCACACACCGGGCCACACCGCCGGGCACTGCGCCTTCCACCTCCCCGACCGGGGGGTGGTGGTGTCCGGCGACGCCCTGGTGAACGGTCATCCCACCTCGCGGACCGGGGGGCCGCAGATGCTGACCGACATGTTCCACCACGAGCGCGCCACCGCCGTGGCCTCGCTGGACGTCCTGGCCGGGCTCGACGGAGACCTGCTGCTGCCCGGCCACGGCCCCCTGCACGAGGGGCCCGTACGGGACGCCGCCCGGCTGGCGCGGGAGCGCGCCCCATAGGGTGAGGTGACGATCACCGCGAGACGAGGACACCGCAGCCATGGCACTGCAGATCAACGCCACCAACCCGGAGCACCCCGCGCTCCTGTTGGAACTGCCGTGGCACCTGCCGCTGGAGGACTGGCCCCAGGAGTACCTGGTGCCGCTGCCGCGCGGCATCTCCCGCCACGTGGTGCGCTACGCGCGCGCCGGCGACGAGGTGATCGCGGTCAAGGAACTCGCCCAGCGGCCCGCCCTGCGGGAGTACGAGCTGCTGCGGGACCTCGACCGGCTCGGCATCCCGGCGGTGGACCCGCTCGCCGTGGTCACCGGCCGCACCGAACCCGGCGGGGAACCGCTGGAGAGCGTCCTGGTCACCCGGCACCTCGGCGGCTCGATGCCGTACCGGTCGATGTTCGAGACGACGCTGCGCCCGGCGACCATGCACCGGCTGATGGACGCGCTCGCCGTGCTGCTGGTCCGGCTGCACCTGGCCGGGTTCGCCTGGGGCGACTGCTCGCTGTCCAACACGCTCTTCCGGCGGGACGCGGGCGCCTACGCCGCCTACCTCGTGGACGCCGAGACCGGGGACCTGCACCCCGAACTGAGCCCGGGGCAACGCGAGTACGACCTCGACCTGGCCCGGGTCAACATCAGTGGCGAACTGCTCGACCTGGAGGCGTCCGGGGCACTGCACCCCTCCGTCGACCCGATCGAGTTCGGCACCGAGATCTGCGCCCGCTACCAGAGCCTGTGGCAGGAGCTGACCCGCACCTCCGTCTACCCGGCGGGCAAGTACCACTACATCGAGCGCCGCATCCGGCGCCTGAACGACCTCGGTTTCGACGTGGCCGAGATGCAGATCGAGCACGCCTCCAACGGCGACACCGTCACCTTCGTGCCGAAGGTCGTCGACGCCGGTCACCACCAGCGCCAACTGCTGCGGCTGACCGGGCTCGACGCCGAGGAGAACCAGGCCAGGCGGCTGCTGAACGACCTGGAGAGCTGGATGGCCACCCAGGACGACTACGCCCCGGGTGACCCCCTCGGCGCCCGTCCGGAAGTCCTCGCCCACCGCTGGGTGCGCGAGGTCTTCCGGCCCACCGTGCGTTCCGTCCCCCCGGACCTGCGCGGCCCGATGGACGCCGCGGAGATCTACCACGAACTCCTGGAGCACCGCTGGTACATGTCCGAACGGGCCCAGCACGACATCGGACTCGACACGGCCGTCGAGGACTACGTCCGCACCATCCTGCCCAGGGCGCGGACGACCCTCCAGCCGACGGAGGACTGAGCCGGCCGCGGACTCAGGCGGGCGGGACGACCGCCACCGGGCAGTCCGCGTGGTGCAGGACGCCGTAGGCCACCGAGCCGATCCGGGTGCCCACGGCGGTGCGACGGGCGCGGCGGCCGACGACCATCAGCTGCGCGGTGCCCGACACCGACAGCAGCACCTGCCCGGCGCTGCCCATCTCCACGTGCTCGACGACGCGGACGTCCGGGTAGCGCTCCCGCCAGGGGGCGAGGGCCGCCGCCAGGGACTTCTGCTCGAACGGTTCGAGGCCGCCGGCCTCGTCGAGGAGCTGGAGGGAGGCGGGACTGTAGGCGAACACCGGCGGCAGCGCCCAGGCGCGCACCGCGCGCACGGTCGCCCCGCGCCGGGCGGCCGTCTCGAAGGCGAAACCGAGCACGGCGGCGCTGTCCTCCGGGTCGCCCTGCTGCCCCACGACGATCTCGTGCCCGGCTGCCTCGTCGGAGGCCTGGTCCCCGGCGCGGACGAACACGATCGGCCGGCCCGCCCCGACGATCACCTGCTGGCCGACCGAACCGACCAGGAAGCCCATGATCCGGCCGTGCCCGCGCGAGCCGAGCACCAGCATCTCCGACTCGGCCGCCAGCGCCGTCAGCGTCTCCACGGCGTCGCCCTCCAGGACGTCCGTGGTCACGGACAGCTCCGGGTGCCGGTCCCCGGCGGTGCGGGCCGCCTCACCGACCGAGTCGCGCACCCACTGCTCCTGGGCGGCCCTGTCACCGGCCTGCACCGCGCCGCCCGGCTCGAACGTCCAGGCGTGCACCACCCTGAGCGGCAGCCCCCGGCGGACCGCCTCCCTGGCCGCCCAGTGCAGCGCGGCGAGGCTCTCCTCGGTTCCGTCGATCCCTGCCGTGATCGGGCGCGTCATGCGGTTCCTCCCGGTGTCGTGTCCACTGCGCGGGGTCCAGTCTTCCCTACGCTGGCCGCATGACCTTGAGGTGGGAGCAGGTAGTGATGGACGCGGCCGATCCGGTGGCCCTCGGACGCTGGTGGTGCGAGGCCCTGCGCTGGGTGGTGGTGAACGACGCCCCCGGTGAGTTCGAGATCCGTCAGTCCCCGGACCGGCTGCCGGGCCTGATCTTCGAACCGGTGCGGGAGGCCAAGGCCGGCAAGAACCGGCTGCACCTGGACTTCCGGCCCGAGGACCAGGACGCGGAGGTGGCCCGGCTCCTCTCGCTCGGCGCGCGCCGGGTGGACATCGGGCAGGGCGAGCAGACCTGGGTGGTCCTCGCGGACATCGAGGGCAACGAGTTCTGCGTGCTGTCGTCCCGCCCCGGGTGAGGCCCGCCCGTTCCTGAGCGGGCCGGCGCGAACACACTTACGATGGCAGGGCCGGTGCGGTGGCCGGACCGGGTCCGCCGTGCCGGGGAACCTACCGCCCCGTGGGGGACGTATGACCCAGGCCGCCGGCCCAGCGCGGACCGTCATCATGACCGTCGACGACGACCCGGGGGTCTCCCGCGCCGTGGCCCGGGACCTCAGGCGGCACTACGGCGCCTCATACCGGATCGTGCGCGCGGAGTCCGGCGAGTCCGCGCTCCAGGCGCTGCGCGAGCTGAAGCTGCGGGGCGACCTCGTCGCCGTGATCCTCGCCGACTACCGGATGCCGCGGATGAACGGCATCGAGTTCCTGGAGCAGGCCCTGGACGTCTTCCCCGGGGCGCGGCGGGTGCTGCTGACCGCCTACGCGGACACCGGTGCGGCGATCGACGCCATCAACGTCGTCGACCTCGACCACTACCTCCTCAAGCCGTGGGACCCGCCGGAGGAGAAGCTCTACCCGGTCCTGGACGACCTCCTGCGGGCGTGGCGGAGCGGCGACCACCGGCCCGTGCCCAGCACCAAGGTGGTCGGGCACCGCTGGTCGGCGCGCTCCTCCGACGTACGGGAGTTCCTGGCCCGCAACCAGGTGCCCTACCGGTGGTACTCCTCCGACGAACCGGAGGGCCGGCGGCTGCTGGCCGCCGCGGGCGAGGACGGGATACGGCTGCCGGTGGTGATCACCCCGGACGGGTCGCCCCTGGTGGAGCCGGAGACGGTGGACCTCGCCGACCGGGTGGGCCTCGCGACGACCCCCGCGGCCGACTTCTACGACCTGGTGGTGATCGGCGGCGGTCCGGCGGGGCTCGGCGCGGCGGTCTACGGGGCGTCGGAAGGCCTGCGCACGGTGCTCGTGGAGCGGTCGGCGACCGGCGGGCAGGCCGGCCAGAGCTCCCGGATCGAGAACTACCTGGGTTTCCCCGACGGGGTGTCGGGGGCGCAGCTCACCGACCGGGCACGGCGGCAGGCCACCCGGTTCGGCGCGGAGATCCTCAGCGCCCGCGAGGTGACGGGACTGGAGACGGCCGGCGCCGCCCGGGTCGCGCGGTTCTCCGACGGTTCCGCGGTCGCCGCGCACAGTGTGATCCTGGCGACCGGGGTGTCCTACCGGCGGCTGGCGGCGCCGGGCTGCGACGAACTGGGCGGCTGCGGCGTCTACTACGGGTCCGTGCTGACGGAGGCCGCCGCCTGCCAGGGGCAGGACGTCTACATCGCCGGCGGCGCCAACTCGGCGGGCCAGGCGGCGATGTACCTGTCCCGGTTCGCCAAGTCGGTGACGCTGCTGGTGCGCGGTCCCGGTCCGGCGGCCTCGATGTCGTACTACCTGATCCAGCAGATCGACCGGGCCCGGAACATCTCGGTGCGGAGCGGGACGGTCGTGGAGAGCGCCCACGGCGACGGCCACCTGGAGGGGCTGACCCTGCGCGACACGGACAGCGGGCGGAGCGAACGCGTCGACGCGCAGTGGCTGTTCGTGTTCATCGGCGCCGCCCCGCTGACCGACTGGCTGGACGGCACGGTGCTGCGGGACGAGCGGGGGTTCATCCTCGCCGGGCCCGATCTGACCGCCGACGGGCGGCCACCGGCGGACTGGGAACTGGACCGGCCGCCGTACCACCTGGAGACCAGTGTGCCCGGGGTGTTCGTCGCGGGCGACGCCCGCGCGGAGTCCGCGAAGCGCGTGGCGTCCGCCGTCGGAGAGGGAGCCATGGCCGTGATGCTCGTCCACCGCTATCTGGAGCAGTCGTGAGCGGCCGGCCGGAGCCGTGCAGCCCGCGGGAGATCGGCTCGCTGTTCCTGTTCGAGGACCTCACCCCGCGGCAGCTGGGGCGGCTCTGCGCCGAGGGACGCACGGAACGGTTCGAGCCCGGCCCCGTCTACACCGAGGGCGACCGGGCGACCTGCTTCTACGTCATGCTGGAAGGCACCGTCGTGCTGTCCCGCCGGGTCGGCGGGGACGACGTCGAGGTCAACCGCACCTCCCAGCGCGGTGTGTACGCGGGGGCGATGCAGGCCTACCTCGGGGAGCGGGTTCCGCAGCGCTACAACAACTCCCTGCGCGTGACGGAGCCGACGCGGTTCTTCGTGCTGCCCGCGGACACGTTCGCGAGCATCATGCGCGAGTGGTTCCCGATGGCCGTGCACCTGCTGGAGGGGCTGTTCCTCGGCTCGAAGAACACCCAGCGGGCCGTCGGGCAGCGGGAACGGCTGCTGGCGCTCGGCTCGCTGTCGGCCGGGCTGACGCACGAGCTGAACAACCCCGCGGCGGCGGCCGTGCGGGCGACGGCGACCCTGCGCGAACGCGTGGGAAGGATGCGGCACAAGCTGCGCGTCATCTCCGCGGGCACCTACGACCGCGAGACTCTGGCGCGGCTCATCGAGATCCAGGAACGCACGGCCGAGCGGGTCGCCAAGGCACCCGTGCTCAGCCCCCTGGAGGCGGCGGACCGGGAGGACGCCCTGTCCGACTGGCTGGACGACCACGGCATCGCCGAGGGCTGGCGGATCGCCCCCACCTTCGTCCAGGCCGGGCTCGACCTGGACTGGCTGGACCAGGTCGCCGCCGCCGTGGACGCGGAGATCCTCCCCGGGGCGGTCGGCTGGCTGAGCTACACGGTCGAGACGGAACTGCTGATGGACGAGATCGAGGACTCCACCAGCCGCATCTCGCACCTGGTCGACGCCGCCAAGGAGTACTCGCAGCTCGACCGCGCCCCCTTCCAGGTCGCCGACGTGCACGAACTCCTCGACAGCACCCTGCTGATGCTGTCGGGCAAGACCGGGGAGCGCATCGAGGTGGTCAAGGAGTACGACCGCACCCTGCCGCGGATCCCGGCCTACCCGGCGGAGCTCAACCAGGTGTGGACCAACCTGATCGACAACGCGGTCGCCGCCATGCGCCACACCGGCGGCGAGGGCACCCTGACCGTGCGCACCGCGCGCCAGCACGACCGGCTGCTGGTGGAGTTCCGCGACACCGGGACCGGCATCCCGGCCGAGATCCGGGACCGCGTCTTCGACCCGTTCTTCACCACCAAGCCGGTGGGCGAGGGCACCGGCCTGGGCCTGGACATCTCCTGGCGGATCGTGGTGGACAAGCACCACGGGAGCCTGCGCTTCGACTCCGAGCCGGGAGACACCCGTTTCCAGGTGCTGCTCCCGCTCACCGCCCCGGACCCCGACGACACCCCCGAGGAGCCGGCATGACCAGCGAACACGCCATCGACCCGAGCGCCCCGCCGACCGGGACGGGATGCGCCGAGTGCGACGCCCAGGACGGGTGGTGGTTCCATCTGCGGCGCTGCGCGAGCTGCGGCCACATCGGCTGCTGCGACAGCTCACCCGGCCGGCACGCCACGGCGCACTTCGAGGCCACCGGCCATCCCCTGGTGCGCAGTTACGAGCCGGGCGAGGCATGGTTCTGGGACTACGCCACCGACGAACTGTACGAGTCCGGCCCCGACCTCGCCCCGCCGGTGAGCCACCCCGCCGACCAGCCGGCGCCTGGCCCCGCGGGCCGGGTGCCCGCGAACTGGACGCAGACGCTGCGCCGCTGAGCCGCACGGCCGGGAACCCCCGCCCGCCGCCCGTCGTTGACCGGACACCCCACCCGGTCCGTGTGTACGACGACATCATCAGGGCGGCGTGATGAGCGAGTTGGTCCCCGGCGGCAATCTGGCCCTCCCGGGCGGTGCGGTGAACGTCCGGGTGTCCGGTCCCTTCGACGTGTCGGCACTGATCACGGACGACGGCGGAAAGGTGAGCGGCGACGCCGACTTCGTGTTCTACAACCAGCCGTCCGCCCCGGGGGCCCGGCTCGGCGGCGACACCCTCACCGTCGACCCGGCGGCGCTGCGCCCCGGGGCGGCGCGGGTCACGGTGTCCGTCAGCCCCGCCGGTCCGGGCACCCCGCTCGGCGCCCTGCCCGTACCGGTGCTCCGGGTCGCCGACGCCCGCGGACGCCCGCTCGCCCGGTTCGCGCCCCCGCCGGCCGGGCAGGAGACGGTCCTGCTCCTCGTGGAGCTCTACCGGCGTGGCGCGGAGTGGAAACTGAGGGCCCTGGGCCAGGGGTACGCGGACGGACTGGCCGGACTGGCCCGGGACTTCGGGGTCGACGTGGCGGACGACGACGGTGCCGTGTCCACCCGGACGGCGACCGCCCCCGCCGCGCCGCGTGCCGCGGACGGTTTCCTCGGCCTGGTGAACGCGGCGCGGGCCGCCGCCGGTTCGCCGCCGGTCGCCCATGACGCGCGACTGGCCGTCGCGGCGCGTGAGCACGCCGGGACGATGGCGCGGGGCGGGCGTCCGGCCGTCGAGGGGGTGGACGGCGTCTCCGTCCACCAGCGCGTGGTGTCCGCCGGGTACGCGTACCTGACGGTCGGCGAGCACCTGGTCTCCGGTCCGCTCACCGTCGACCGGTTCGTCGACCACTGCCTGCGCCACGATGCGGCCCGCCGCACCGTGTGCGACCCGGCCTTCGCCCACGCGGCGGTGGCGTCCGCCGGCGACGCGGGGTCCGGCGACACCTACTGGACGGCGCTGTGGGCCGCTCCGCTCACCCCGGACGGTCTCGACCGCACGGCCCGTGAGGTCATCGGCCTCACCAACCGGGCACGCGCCCGGGCCGGACTGCCGCCGCTGTCCGGCGATCCCCGGCTGACCGAGGCCGCGCAGGCGCACAGCGCCGACATGGTGGCCCGGGACTTCTACTCCCACACCGCGCCCGACGGCAGCGGGCCCCTGGAGCGGGCCACCGCCGCGGGCTCGGCGCGGCGGACCGTCGGCGAGAACATCGCCTGCGGGCAGCGCTCGCCCGCCGAGGTGGTGGAGGGATGGATGAACAGCCCCGGCCACCGTGCCAACATCCTCGCGGCCGGTTTCACCCACATCGGTGTCGGCTTCGCGGGCGGCGGCCGGGCGGGCACGTACTGGACCCAGCTGCTCGGCGCGTGACGCGCGGCCCGCACCGGCCGGCCCTGGCGGAGGCAACAGGTCCGGGGCAGGATGCCTCTCATGAAGGGTGACCTGTTTTCCAGTCAGCACATGGTGCGGCCGGCCACGGCCGCGGGGATGACGATCGAGAACGCCAAGTGCATCCGCTACACGGTCGACGGCGAGATGCACGCCCGCCAGGGCGCGATGGTCGCCTACCGCGGCAACCTGCAGTTCGAGCGCAAGGGCCAGGGCGTGGGCGGCATGCTCAAGCGGGCGGTGACCGGCGAGGGACTGCCGCTGATGGCGGTGCGCGGCCAGGGCGAGGCCTGGTTCGCGCTCGAGGCGCAGAACTGCTTCGTCGTCGACGTCGACCCCGGCGACGAGTTCACCGTCAACGGCCGCAACGTGCTGTGCTTCGACTCCTCGCTGTCGTACCGCATCGCCACCGTGAAGGGCGCCGGGATCACCGGCGGCGGACTGTTCAACAGCGTCTTCACCGGGCACGGCCGCCTGGGGCTGGTGTGCGAGGGGAATCCGCTGGTCATCCCGGTGGCGCCGCGGTACCCGGTGTTCGTGGACACCGACGCGATCGTCGGCTGGACCGCGGGCCTGGACACCTCGCTGCACCGTTCGCAGTCGCTCGGCTCGATGCTGCGCGGCGGGTCGGGCGAGGCCGTGCAGCTGAAGTTCCAGGGCGAGGGGCACGTGGTGGTGCGTCCCAGCGAGGCGACACCGCACAAGGCCCAGCAGCACTGAACGTCGTTGACCCGGCCCGCCGCGCGGGTCAGGGTGGTCACGGCGCGGATCACCAGCCCCCGTGCCGGAGAGGTGACAGTCGTGATCCAGATCGCCGACATCGAGACCGCCGCCGCGCGGATCGCCGGGCACGTGGTGCGGACCCCGACGGTGCCGAGCCCCGGACTGTCGGAACTGCTCGGGGTGCCGGTCACGGCCAAACTCGAACTGCTGCAGCGCACCGGTTCGTTCAAGGTGCGCGGCGCGGCGGCGAAGCTGCTGTCGCTGAGCGAGGCCGAGCGGGCGGCCGGGGTGGTGGCGGTGAGCGGCGGCAATCACGGGATCGCCCTCGCGGTGATGGCCGCGGCGCTGGATGTGAAGGCCACGGTGGTGATGCCGCGTTCGGCGCCCGTGAGGGCGGTGGAGATCGCGGAGTCCGCGGGCGCCTCGGTGCGGGTGACCGACGACATGGACGGCGCGTTCGGGTTGACGGGACGGCTCCGGGAGGAGGGTCTGACGCTGGTCCACCCCTTCGACGACCCGGTGGTGATCGCCGGTCAGGGCACGGTGGGGCTGGAGTTGGCCGAGGACGCCGGTGACCTCACGGACGTGCTGGTGAGCATCGGGGGCGGCGGGCTGATCGCCGGGGTCGCGGCGGCCCTGCGGGCGACGCGGCCCGGGGTGCGGGTGTGGGGCGTGGAGACGGAGGGAGCCCGGGCGATGTCCGAGGCGCTGGCGGCGGGCGGGCCGGTGCCGGTGGAGCTGACGTCGATCGTCTCCACGCTCAGTGCCCCTGCGGTGTCCCGGCTCACGTACGCACATGTGTCGGAGCTCGTCACCGAGGTGCTGGTGGTGTCGGACCGGGAGGCGGTGGAGGGCTCCCTCGACCTCGCGGACCACGCCAAGGTGTGGGCCGAGCCGGCGGCGGGCTGTCTGCTCCCCGCCGCGCGGCGGGTGCTGGAGCGGGTCGGTGAGGGGGCGCGGCTCGGCCTCGTGGTGTGCGGCGGCAACGCCACGACCGCCGACATGATCGCCTGGGCGGGACACTTCGAGCTCCGCTGAGCCTTCCTTTGAACGGACCCCGCCCGCTCCCCCGTACCAGTGGGGGAAGCGGGATCCAGCGGTTCGACGAGGGATGGCCATGGGCAGGGCGCACGTCTCCACGGACCGGCCGGTCGCCGGCCGGTACCGGCTGGTCGAGGTCACGCACCGGGAGACCAATCGCGTGAGCTGGTACGCCGACGACCTGCGCACGGGCCGCCCGTGCCTGGCCACCCGTACCGAACTGCCGCGCGGGGCCGGAGACGCGGCCCGCCGCGCCCCCTCGCGTGTCCTGCGGACCACCGGGACCGTGGGCGGGCTGTGCCCCGGCCGGGTCGCCACGGTCGTCGACGCCGTCGACGAGGCCGGCGCGCTGTGGACCGTCACCGCGTGGATCGACGGCACGCCCCTCGACGAGGTCCTCCGCGAGCGGGGGCCGTTCACCTGGGTGCGGGCCGCGCGCGTCGGGCTGGAACTGCTCGACGTGCTGGACGCCGCGCACGCCGGGGCCGTCACCCACGGGGAGCTCAGTCCCGGCCAGGTGTTCCTGCGCGACGACGGCCCGGTGGTCGTCACCGGCTACGGACTGGCCGGCACGACGTCCGCGCCCCGGCTCACGGCACCGTCGTACGCCTCCCCGGAACAGGCCCGCGACCAGCGGATCGGCCCCGCCGCCGACCTGTGGGCGCTGGGCGCGATCCTCTACACGATGCTGGAGGGCCGGCCGCCGTTCCGGGACCGCGGACGGCCCGAGGCCACGCTGAGGGGGATCGACCGGCTGCCGCCGCGCACCCCGGTGCGGTGCGGCCCGCTCACCCAGGTCGTCCGGGGTCTGCTGCGCAAGGACGCCCGGGAGCGGCCGACCCGTCAGGTGGTCCGTGAGGCGCTCACCCGGGTGCTGCGCGAGGCGCCCCCGGCCGAGGCGGCGACGCCGGACGCCCGGTCGCACGGTGCGCCCGCCGCCGGCGGGGGCCCGGAGCGGAGCAGGAGGAACAGGGTGCTGGGCACCGCCCTCGCCGTCGTCACCGTCGCGGTCGCCGTGTTCGTCGCGGCGCGGGGGCTGCCCGGCTCCGGCGGCGGCACCGGGGCGGCGGACGCGCCGCCGGCCTCGGCGTCCGCACCGGGCTCCTCCGGGGCGCCCGGCGGCGGGGACGGCCCCGGTGTCCCGGACACGTCCCCGCCGTCCGCCACGCCCACCCCGTCCCCGCCGGGCACGGGCGGTCTCCCTCCCGGCTTCCGGACCTACCGGGCTCCGGAGGGCTTCTCCGTCGCGCTGCCCGGGGGCTGGAAGCGGCTGGCCACCTCCGACACCGCCGGCCTGGCCTACCGCGTCACGTTCGGCGCCGACGGGGACCCGCGCACCCTGGCGGTGACCTACAGCGAGCGGGTGGGGGCGGACGCCGTGGCCGTGTGGCGGGACGACGTGGAGCCGGGGCTGGAGCGGTCCGGGCGCTACGAGCGGATCGGCGGAATCAGGGCGAGGACCTACCAGGGGCGCGAGGCCGCCGACATGGAGTGGTACGCCGGGGACGACGGCGCCCGGGTGCGCACCTTCGGCCGGGGCTTCCTGCTGGGCGGCGGCCGGGGCTTCTCCTTGCGCTGGACCACCCCGGCCGCCGACTGGGAGGACCCCGCGAGCCGGGAGGCGCTGAGCACCTTCCTACGGACGTTCCGGCCGGGCCCGCCGTGACGGGCCCGGGGCGCGCATCCCGCGCAGCGGCCGGCCGTTCAGCGGGCGGGTGTGCCAGCGGGCGGTGAAGGTCCGGCCGGTGAGGGAGCAGGTGACCCGGAGCCGGTGCGGTGTCTCGAGGAACGCCACGTCCACGGTGAGGGTGCCGTCGTCGGACCAGCCACCGCTCACGGCGGCCGGGGCGGGCTCCTCGGTGACGGTCCATCCCCGCCCGTCGAACCGGGCGTCGAACGGCTCACCGTCCTCCGTGAGCCGCAGCGTCCAGCCGCCGCCGGCCTCCGGGACGACCTCGGCCGCGGTCAGCTTCGGCTGGTCGGCGCAGATCCCGCCGTCCGGGGCGAACGCGGCTCCCGCCCACTCCCCGCTCCGCTCCTGCGGTACGGGGGTGCCCGCGACGGGGGGCAGGGCGAGCCGGCCGAGGCGCTCGCGCAGGGCGGTGTCGGCGGCCTCCCGGCCGGTCAGCGGGCCGGGACGGAAGGCGGGCAGGAGGTGCCGCCACACCAGGTCCAGGTAGTCCTGCATCTGCTCGGTCGCCGTCGTCGCGGCGATCACCGCGTCGTGTCCGGGCAGGACCAGGCAGTACTGCCCGTACGCGCCGTCGCCGCGGAATCCGTGCCGGGAGATCCAGAACTGGTGCCCGTAGCCGCGGTCCCAGTCGGACCTGTTCTCCGCCCCCATGGCGCCGGCGGTGGGTATGTGCGGGTGGGAGGCGCGGGCGACCCACCCCCCGGGCAGCAGCCGTTCGCCCTGCCAGACGCCGTCGTCCAGGTAGAGCTGGCCGAGGCGTGCGACGGCGTCGGTCGCGGCGTGCAGTCCGCTGAAGCCGATCTCGCGGCCGGCCCGGTCCCGCTGCCACGCCGTCTCGCCGATGCCCAGCGGGTCGAACAGGCGGGGCCGCAGGTAGTCGGTGAGGGTCTGTCCGGTGACCCGCTGCACGATCGCGCCGAGCGTGTACGTGCAGGGCTGGTTGTAGGCGAAGACGGTTCCCGGATCGTGCTCGGGCGGCTGGAGCAGGAAGCCGCGCACGGGTTCCGCGCGGTCGGCGCCGTACGCGGCGTCGATCATCTCCCGGTCGTGGCCGCTCGCCATGGACGCCACGTGCCGGACCAGCACGGCCCGGCTGCGCGGGTCGGTGATGTCGGCCTCGAACTCCGGGAAGTACGACAGCACCGGGGCGTCGAAGTCGATCAGCCCCTCGCCCTCGGCGAGCGCGGCGGCGGTGGCCGTGAAGCTCTTGCTGAGCGAGTACAGCAGGTGCGGGCGCCGCGCGGTGTACGGCGCCCACCAGCCGGCGGCCACGAGCCGGCCGTGGCGCAGGATCATCAGGCTGTGCGGCTCGATGTCCGGGGCGGCTTCGAGGGCGTCGAGGAAGGCGTGGACGCCGGACGCGTCGACGCCCTGGGCGGCGGGGTCCGAGGCGGGGAGGGAACGAGCGGTCATGGGGCCATCCTGCCCGGGCGGCCCCGGGGTGATCCCCCGTTTCCCGCGGTCCCCGGCGGGGACCCGGACGGCATGGTGCAAATCGGATACACGATGATGACCGAGCAGGCCGGACCCCGCGAGCTGGTCGACCATGTGGTGCGGGCCGAGGAGGCGGGCTTCGACTTCTCGGTGACCTCCGACCACTACTTCCCCTGGCTGGCCTCCCAGGGTCACTCGCCGTACGCCTGGAGTGTGCTGGGCGCCGCCGCGCAGGCCACCTCGCGCATTCCGCTGATGACCTACGTGACGTGTCCGACGTTCCGCTACCACCCGGCGGTGGTGGCGCAGAAGGCGGCGACGCTGCAGTTGCTGTCGGAGGGCCGGTTCCGGCTGGGGCTGGGCTCCGGCGAGAACCTCAACGAGCACGTGGTGGGCGGCGGCTGGCCGTCGGTGGACGTGCGGCACGAGATGTTCGAGGAGGCGGTGGAGATCATCCGGGCGCTGTTCGAGGGCGGCCACGTGAACCACCGGGGCACCCACTTCGACGTCGAGTCGGCCAAGCTGTGGGATCTGCCGGACCAGCCGCCGCCGATCGGCATCGCGGTGTCGGGGAAGCGGTCCTGCGCCCTCGCGGGCCGGCTCGCCGACCTGGTCATCGCCACGGAGCCGAAGGCCGAGCTGCTCGACGACTTCGACCGGCACGGCGGGCAGGGCAAGCCCCGGGTGGGACAGCTGCCGGTGTGTCACGACCCCGACCGGGACGCGGCCGTCGAGCGGGCCCACGAACAGTTCCGCTGGTTCGGCAACGGCTGGAAGGTCAACTCCGAACTGCCGCACCCCGACAGCTTCGAGTCGGCGACCCAGTTCGTCCGCCCGGAGGACGTCGCGCAGTCCATCCCCTGCGGCAGCGACCCCGCGGACTTCGTCGAGGCCGTGCGCCCCTACGCCGAGGCCGGTTTCACCGAGGTCGCCCTGGTGCAGATCGGCGGCGAGTCGCAGCCGCGGTTCCTGGACTGGTCGGAGAAGACGCTGCTGCCGGCCCTGCGGGACGCCTTCGGCTGACGGCGGCGGCCGCGGCCCGTGGAGCGATTCACCCGCCCGGCGGAGCATGCCGCGTGAATCCGGGGTACTAGGGGCTGTCTACGCCCGGTTCTCCGAAAGGCCCCTCGTGAACTCGTTCGTGCACAAGACCCTGGTGGTGGAGCTCCAGGCGGGCGTCACGGACCGCTTCCCCGTGCTCGCCCACCTGAGCTACGACCCGTCCGACCCGTTCGCGGTCACGATCGTCTTCAGTCACGACGGCAGGGTGCTGGCCCGCTGGCAGCTGGACCGCGAGATGGTCACCGAAGGTCTCACCCGGGCGGTCGGCATCGGCGACGTGCGGCTGAGCCCGGAGTCCCGGGGAGTGGGCCGGGAACTGCGCATGGAGTTCCTCGGCGAGGCGCACGCCGACGGTGGCCGGCACCACGCGGTGGTCTATGCCTGGGCCGAGACCGTCGGTGACTTCCTGCACCAGACCCGCCGGGTGGTCCCTCCGGGCTGCGAGGAGGTGGGCCTGGACGACTTCCTCGCCGACGTCCTCGCCGGGAGCTGAAGCCCCGGCCCTCACCGCGTGGTGTGGCGGTACCGCGCCCAGAGCGGCAGCCCGAACCAGCACAGCAGGTACCAGAACACCACTCCGGTCACCAGGTACGGGACGAAGTCGTCGTCGCTGGCGACGCGCAGGATGAGCAGCAGGGAACAACTGGTGGTGGCGAGCAGCAGCGCCAGTCCGAGGAGGGTGAGCCGGGAGGCCCAGCGCACCGCCTGCGCCTTGATGCGCCGCCCGGAGACCAGCCGGTGCAGCGACACCGGGCCGATGAGCGCGCCGGTGGCGCAGGCGCCCAGGACCACCGTCACGATGTAGATCATCTGGTCGGTGTCGGACAGGTCGGCGTACTTCGGGGTGAACACGACGGTCAGCAGGAAGCCGAACAGGATCTGCACGCCCATCTGGGCGACCCTGACCTCCTGGATGAGTTCCGTCCACATCCGGTCGGCCCGTTCGTCCTCGGTCTCGTTCCTCCCCCGGCGCCTGTTCTCGTCCCACTCCGAGTCCGGCACGGTTGCCTCCCTCTGGTCGGCGGTCTCTTCCCCTGATGCCCCGAAAGCCGCCGCCCTCCCCGGCCCGGCCGCGGTTTGGGCGCGCGGGGCACGGTTACACGGACGGCGATGACACCGAGGCCAGGAGGTCGTGGGACGTATGACGGACACCCAGCTCACCGTGACGCTCAGCGGCGGGGACGTCGACGACGCCCGAGCGGTCGTCCGGGCCCTGGAGGGCACGTTCGGCGCGGCGGACCAGCAGCCCTCCGCGGAGGGGGCGACGGTCCGCGTGGCGACGTTCACCGGGGAGGGGCGGGTGACCGCCGGGGACGCGGCAGCGGGCTCGCTGTCGGCGCCGGTCAGCGTCACCGTGCAGGGCAGCCCGCAGGCGGTCCGGCGGGCGAGCGACACCCTCGCGCGGTCCTTCAGGGCCCGCGACGAGGGCGCCGCCTCCGGTGACCAGGAACAGGAGCGGCAGTTGCTGCTCCAGCCGTGACGGCCGCGGCCCCTCCGCTACCAGCGGGCCTCCACCTGGTCCTTGACGCGCGCGTCGTAGAGTTCGCGGATCGCCGTGAGCGTCGCCCCGGACAGCTCCGGCAGCCGGGCCGCGTCCGCGTTGGCGCGGGCCTGCTCGGGCGAGCGGGCGCCGGGGATGACGGTGGTGACGCCGGGCTGCTGCACGATCCAGCGCAGGGCGAGCTGGGCCGGGGTGTACCCCTCGGGGGCGAGCGCGGCGAACTCGGCGGCGGCTTCCACGCCCGTCGCGTAGTCGACGCCGGAGAAGGTCTCGCCCTGGTCGAACGCCTCGCCGTGCCGGTTGAACGAACGGTGGTCGTTCTCGGCGAAGACGGTGTCCCGGGTGTACTTGCCGGACAGCAGTCCGGAGGCGAGCGGCACCCGGGCGATGATGCCCACGCCGGCCTCCCGGGCGGCCGGGAGCACCTCGCGCAGCGGCTTCATGCGGAACGGGTTGAGGATGATCTGCACGCTCGCCACGTTGGGCCGCGCGATCGCGGTGAGCGCCTCGGCGCAGGTCTCCACGCTGACGCCGTAGGCGGCGACGCGTTCCTCCGCCACCAGGGTGTCGAGGGCGTCGAAGACCTCGTCGGTGGAGTAGACGGGGGTCGGCGGGCAGTGCAGCTGCACCAGGTCGATGCGGTCGACCCCGAGGTTGCGCCGCGAACGGTCGTTCCAGGCGCGGAAGTTGTCCAGCACGTAGTTCTCGGGGATCTGGTCGACCCGGCGGCCCATCTTGGTGGCGACCAGTACGTGCAGGTCGGGCCGCCCGCTGAGGAACGAGGCGATGGTCTGCTCGCTGCGTCCGTCGCCGTAGACGTCGGCGGTGTCGAAGAAGGTGACGCCCGATTCGGCGGCGGTCTCCAGGACCGTCAGGGCTTCCTTGTCGTCGACGTCACCCCAGTCCGCCCCGAGTTGCCATGTGCCGAGACCGATCACCGATGCGTGCTGGCCCGACCTGTCGAATGTGCGCTCGTCCATGGGGTCAGTCTGTCATCCGGCACGGCCGGCGGTACCGCGGCTACGACCGGTCGGTGGCCGCCGTCCGGCATTCGGGGTGGCCCCAGCCCTTGTCGTTCTTGGCGATGGCCTCGCCCGCCGCGTAGGAGCGTCCGCACGGGCAGCGGCCCGGGAACTTCGCCTTGATCGTGCGGGACGACGATCCGCCGCCGCGCTGCCGGGGGGTCTTCTTCCCGCCGGGGGCGCGTCCGGTCGCGGTGCCCGCCGGGCGGTCGGGGGCGGCCGGCGGTTCGGGCGATCCCAGCTCGCTGCCGGCGTCGCGCTGGGCGGTGGCCGCCTGGCTGGCCGCGCGGTCGGCGAAGTCGTTGAGCCGGTCGCCGTCGACCTGGTGGGCGGGGACGTAGCGGAACTCCACGGAGCGGTCCTGCAGGAGGCCGTCGATGCGCACCACGAGTTCCTGGTTGGCGACCGGTTTGCCGGCCGCGGTGCGCCAGCCGTTGCGCTTCCAGCCGGGCAGCCAGGTGGTGACGGCCTTCATGGCGTACTGCGAGTCCATCCTGACCTCGAGCGGCACGCCCGGGTCGGTGGCCGCCAGCAACCGCTCCAGCGCGGTGAGTTCGGCGATGTTGTTGGTGGCCTTGCCCAGCGCCCCCGCCTCCCAGCGGACCGGCGTCCCTGATGCGTCGGCCACCACCCAGGCCCAGCCGGCGGGTCCGGGGTTTCCCTTCGAAGCCCCGTCGCACGCGGCCACCACACGTTCACGCATACGCCCGATCATGCCATGGCCGCAGGGACGTCCCGCCCGCTCAGTCCACGTAAGCGGTCTTCGGCGTCTCGCCGGTGGTGGCCGTGATGTCGATCACCGAGAAGTTCGCGCCCTGCGGGTCGCTGAGCGCGGCGAAGCGTCCGAACGGCGTGTCCATCGGGCCGAACCGCAGCACGGCACCGCGCGCGCTCGCCCGGCCGACGGCCTCGTCGCAGTCGGCGACGGTGAAGTAGACGTTGATGTACGGCGGCACCTCGGGCGGGAAGTCGTCCGTCATCCTCATCCGGCCGAGCACGCTGCGCTCGCCGAGGTCGTAGATCCGGAAGTCCGGCTCCTCGTGGTCCTCGAACCGCTTGGAGCGGTAGGAGAAGACGGCGGGGAAGAACGCGTCGGACTTCTCCGGCTCACGGGTGAAGACCTCGGCCCAGCAGTACGCGCCGGGTTCGGCCGTCGCCTGGAACCCCTCGTGGGTGCCGGCCTGCCAGACGCCGAAGACGACCCCGCCGGGGTCGCGGGCCAGGCACATGGTGCCGAAGTCTCCGACCGGCATCGGCTCCATCAGCAGCTCGCCGCCGTTGTCCCGGATCCGCTCCGCCGTCGCGGCGGCGTCCCGCGCCGCGAGGTAGAGGCACCACTGGGAGCTGCCCTCCTGCCCCGGCATGGGCGGTACGACGGCCGCCACCGCCTTGCCGTCGGCGTAGGCCTGGGTGTAGTTGCCGTACTCCGGCGACGTCTCGCCGAAGGTCCAGCCGAGAACGTCACCGTAGAAGCTCTTGGCTCCCTCGATGTCGTCGAACATCGCGTCGGCCCAGCACGGGGCCCCTTCGGGTGGCACGGCCATGGCTGCGGCCCCCTCCCACGGGTGGTCGGTCCGTTTCCTCACGCTAGTCACCCCGTGCCCGGCCCGCGCGCCGGGCGCCGCCCCCACACGGCGCGGCGCGGCCGGAACTTCCTCTTCCCCGCCGGCCCCGGTTGTGCTTGCCTTGGGGGCCGTTTCGCCGGCCGGGGGGATGCCGCCGTATGCGCAAGCCGTGGTTCGTGTCCGTGGTGCTCGCCGCCGCCCTGCTGGGCGCGTGCACCGATCCGTCGTCCGGGCCGGAGGCCGGGCCGGCGCCGGCGGCCTCCCCCGGCGCGTCGGCCACCACGCAGCAGCCGGCGCCCGTCGTCTCCGCCCCGCCCGTCACCCCGCCCACGGTGCTGTACCTGGGCGACTCCCTGGCGATGGAGAACCAGGAGGTGCTCGGGGAGGAACTGCGCGAACGGCTGCGGGCCGGCTACACGGGCGCCCCCCACTCGGGCACCACCGTCTGCGACTACCTGGAGGGGTCGGCCGAGCGGTCCCTGGTTCCGGCGTCCGACAAGGCGGCCGCGCTGGTGCGCACCCTGCGGCCGGACTATGTGGTGCTGCAGTTCTGGGGCAACTCCTGGGGCTATACGCCCTGCATGGACGGGATCACCTACGACGGCTCGCGGGAGCGGTACCTGGAGCGGTACGCGGCCGACACGCGGCGCCTCACCGACCAGATCCGCTCGGCGGGCGGGAAGAAGGGCCCGCGGATCGTCTGGGTGCTGCAGGGCCCGGACCCGGTCACTCCCGACCGGGTGCGCCGGGTGAACGCGCTCTACGAGCGGACCGCGGCCGGCTCCGGCGACCTCGTCGCCGACGCGGGCCGGGCGGTGAGCCCGGCGGGGGCCCGGTACACGTGGACGCAGTATCTGCCGTGCGACTCCTACGAGCGTGCCCACCCCGACCACTGCACGGAACCCGGGCGGGACCGGACGGCCCTCCACCTCGACGACGACCCGCTGCACTTCTGCCTGGCACCCACGACGTCCGAGCCCAGGCCGTGCCCGGTCCCCTCCCCCGGCATCCGGCGCATCGCCCGCGAGATCACCCGGGTGATCGGCGAGGACGTCCGCGCCGGCTGAGCTACCCGGGCGCGCACGGCGGCGGGGCCGGGTGCCGCCGGTCCCGCACCGCTCGCGGTTTTCACTCGCCCGCGTACGCCTTCTCCAGGGCGGCGATGTCGAGCTTGCCCATCGTCATCATGGCCTTCATGGCACGGTCGGCCTTCCGCCGGTCGGGGTCACTGATCATCTCGGTCAGCCGCACGGCGTTGACCTGCCAGGAGACGCCGAACCGGTCCTTGAGCCAGCCGCAGGGACCGTGCTCGCCGCCGCCCTCGACGAGCTTCTCCCAGTAGTGGTCGATCTCCGCCTGGTCGGCGCATTCCAGCTGGAAGGAGATCGCCTCGTTGAAGGTGAACTCGGGTCCGCCGTTCAGCGCGACGAACTTCTGGCCGTTGGCCGTGAACTCGACCGTGAGCACGGAGCCCTCTGCGCCGGGCGCGGCGCCGGTGTTGCGGACGACCTCGCCGAGCTTGGCGTTCTCGAAGACCGAGACGTAGAAGCCGGCCGCTTCCTCGGCCTGGCCGTCGTACCAGAGACAGGTGGTGAATCCGTCGGTGTTCATGACTACCTCCTGGGGCGTGGGACCCGGTCACCAGTGTCGACCCGTCCGGCCCGCAGAACTCATCGGCGCCGGGCGGCAGGCGGCCGCGAGCCGGCCGGGGCTCTGCCCGTGGCGAATCTGCCGGGGGCAGAGTTCTCCCCGCCCGCGGCCCCGGCCGTCCGACAGTGGGAGGCACGCGGTCGTCCCGGCCGCGTGACTGCCAGCAACCACCAGGAGCGCCGATGTCCTTACTCACCGCCGTCCCCCGGCCGGCCCCGCTGCCCCGGGCAGCGGAGGGCGACACCCCTCCGACGCCGTACGACGACCACCTCGCCGCCCAGCTGCTCGCGCAGCGGATCGTGCTGCTCGGCACCCAGGTCGACGAGGTCTCCGCGAACCGGGTCTGCGCCCAGCTGCTGATCCTGTCCGCCGAGGACCCCCGCACCGACATCAGCCTGTACATCAACAGTCCCGGCGGTTCGGTGCACGCAGGGCTGGCCATTTACGACACCATGCGGCTGATCCCCAACGACGTCTCCACCCTGGCGATGGGCTTCGCGGCCAGCATGGGCCAGTTCCTGCTCTGCGTCGGCACGCGCGGCAAGCGGTACGCCCTGCCGAACGCGCGCGTGATGATGCACCAGCCGTCGGGCGGCATCGGGGGCACCACCGCCGATATCGAGATCCAGGCGGAGAACCTGGAGTTCACCAAACGGACCGTCGAGCGGATCACCGCCGAGCACACCGGGCAGAGCGAGGAGACCGTCTCCCGGGACGGCGACCGGGACCGCTGGTTCACCGCCGAGCAGGCCAGGGAGTACGGGATGGTCGACCGGGTGGTGGAGTCGCTGGACGACGTCCGTCCCGCGGCGACCCGGCACAGGGCGGGGCTGCGGTGATGGGTTCCTACACGATTCCGCACGTCGTCGAGCGCACCCCGCGGGGCGAGCGGTCCTACGACGTGTTCAGCCGGCTGCTGTCCGAGCGGATCGTCTTCCTCGGGACCGAGATCGACGACGGTGTCGCCAACGTCGTCATCGCCCAGCTGCTCCACCTGGAGTCGGCGGCCCCGGACAGCGAGATCGCGGTCTACATCAACTCTCCCGGCGGCTCCTTCACCTCCCTCATGGCGATCTACGACACGATGACGTTCGTCCGGGCCCCGGTCTCGACGTTCTGTGTCGGGCAGGCGGCCTCCACGGCCGCCGTGCTGCTGGCCGGCGGGGATCCGGGGCGGCGGTTCGTCCTGGAGCACGCACGGGTGCTGCTCGGGCAGCCGGCCGCGGACGGGGCGCGCGGCACGGCGTCCGACCTGTCGCTCCGGGCCAAGGAGATGGTGCGGATCCGGTCCCAGGTGGAGGAGGTGCTGTCCCGGCACACCCGGCACGACGTGGCGACCCTGCGCGCGGACATGGACCGCGACAAGGTGTTCACCGCCGAGGAGGCCGTGGCGTACGGCCTCGCCGACGAGGTGCTGACCCGGCGCCTGGCGGGGGTGTAGGCGCCGGGTGCGGGTCAGGCGGCCAGGCACAGTCCGCTGTGCGGCGCGGAGCCGGGCACGCCGCGCGCGGCAGGGGCGCGGCGTGCGGTGACGCGGACCAGCTCCCCGTGGGCCAGGGACAGCAGGTCGCCGAGGCCGAGACCGAGGGCGCGGGCGGCGGCCGCGAGGACTTCCGAGGACGCCTCCTTGCGGCCCCGCTCGACCTCCGAGAGGTACGGCACGGAGATCCGGGCCTCGTCGGCGACGTCCTTCAGGGTCCGCTCCTGCGCGAGCCGCTCCCTGCGCAGCACGTCGCCGACGAGGTCGCGCCACAGTGGTTCTCTGGGCGCGGGTGCCGGAGCGGGCCGGGCCGATTCGGGTCGAAGACGGATGACGCGGGCATGGTGCGGCGCTTGACTGGTCACCCGCTCAGCCTAGGAAGTACGGCCCGCGGGGGAAGGGAGCGGCGTTCCGCCCTGAGTGAAGCCGGTCCGGAGCCGGTCGGGCACACCGGGTCACGCTGCCGCGCGCGACGCTTCGGCGTACCCTCGGACCCAGACGTGAACGACCGGTGCGCGTCACGCTTCCGAGCCGATCGGAAACCTGGTGTGCATGGGTCGCTTCGAGCTGGGTACCCGCGAGGTTCAGGCACATGGCCAGCCGGGACGTTCGTGGGGAGAGGAAATGGGGACCGCCGTGATCCGGTCGCAGGCACAGGTAGTCGATGGGCGCACCGAGGCCGTGACGGGTGACGGCACCCTCCGACGCATCGACCCCCGGACCGTCGCCCCGCGCGACGCCCGGGAGCTGTCCCGGCAGTTCTTCCGCCGGCTGGCGGAGCTGGAGGAGGGGACGCGCGAGTACCAGTACGCGCGCAACACCCTCATCGAGATGAACATGTCCCTCGTGCGGTTCGCGGCCGGACGCTTCCGCGGCCGGGGCGACGACATGGACGACATCGTGCAGACCGGGATGATCGGCCTGATCAAGGCGATCGACCGGTTCGAGCTGTCCCGCGAGGTGGAGTTCACCTCCTTCGCGCTGCCGTACATCGTGGGCGAGATCAAGCGGTTCTTCCGTGACACCACCTGGGCGGTGCACGTGCCCCGGCGGCTTCAGGAGCTGCGGGTCGAACTGGCCAAGGCCCGCGAGGAGCTCGCCAGCCGGCTGGACCGGGAACCCACGGTCGCCGAGCTGGCCACCCTGATGAACATCACCGAGCAGCAGGTCGTCGAGGGGCAGATCGCGGCGAACGGGTACAACTCCTCGTCGCTGGACGCCGCCCTCACCGGTGACGGCCCGGAGAACGGCGAGGCCGTCCTCGCCGACTTCATCGGGGTCGAGGAGGAGGGCCTGCGGCTCGTCGAGGACTTCCACGCGCTCGCCCCGCTCATGGCCGAGCTCAGCGACCGCGACCGCGAGATCCTTCACCTGCGGTTCGTGGAGGAGGCCACCCAGGCGGAGATCGGTGAGCGCCTGGGCTGCTCCCAGATGCACGTCTCCCGTCTGATCAAGCGGATCATCACCCGTCTGCGCGAGGGCATGCTGGGCGAGCTCGGCTGCGCCTGACGGGGGCACGGACGGCCGGGACCGTCATCCGGCGTCGAGGCTCAGCACGGCGCGTACCCGCTTGCCGACCGGTACGCGTTCGACCGCCACGTCCAGCGCCAGCGCCCGGACGATCTCCAGTCCGTGCCGTCCGATCCGCTGCGGGTCACGCGGGAAGACGCGGGGCAGGGTGGCGCTGCTGTCGTAGACGGCGACGGTGACGGAGCTGTCCGTGCCCTCGAGCTCCAGGATGTACGGGCCCTCGCTGTGCCGGTCGGCGTTGGTGACCAGTTCACTGACCACCAGCAGCACCGCACCGTCCGACCGCGCGTCGATCGTGGCGCACCACTCGGTCCTGAGCTGCTCGAGGAAGACCGCGGCGAACGCCCGCGCCTCCGCGATGCATCCCGGCTCGCCGGTGAAGTGTGCGGCCCGCCGGAGCGGCTCCACGGGTACGTCGAAACCAGTCGGTATCACTGCCCCGTCCAAGTGATAGGTCATGCGCGTTCTCTCTGCGTAGCCGGCCCGGCCGGACGATCTGCACCAGTCCTGGTACCCCGACTCCGGCGTCACAGTCCACCTGATCCGTGTTCGGCCCCGCCCCGCGGGGAACCCGGATTCCGCCAGGTCCTGCGGAAGGGGTGCCATGAACGAGCTGACGGCGGTGCGGAGCCTGGCGACGCTGCCCGTGGTGACGCTGGGCGGCGACGCCGTGGCCCATGTGAAGGACACGGTCTTCGACCCCTCCGCCCGGGGGATCGCGAGCTTCACGCTGACCGGGCGGACCCTCCTGTCGGGGCCCCTGCCACGGGACCTGCCCTGGCCGGCGGTGCACTGTCTGGGCCGGGACGCGGTCATGGTGCGGGACGCGGGGGCGCTGTGCGACCTTCCGCTGTCGGTGGTGCGCCGCGACACGGTGCGCGGACGGCTGCTCGGGGCTCAGGTGCTGACCGACGAGGGCGAGGCGGTGGGGACGGTGCTCGACGTGCTGGTCGAGGGCGGTACCAGCGGCCGGCTCGTGGCCTTCCGGCTGGCGGCCCGGCGGGACCTGGTGCACGGTTCCCGGCACCGCCGGCACGGGGTGTACGTGCCGCGGGGCGAGGTGTCGGGCGTCAGCGGCCGGACGCTGGTGATCCCGGCGCACGCGACGACGTACGTCACCGACGACGTGCCCGCCTTCACCGCCCGCGTCGGTGCCCGGCACGGCAGGGGTGCGGCGCGGTGATGCTGTTCTCCCGGGTGCGGGGGCTGCCGGTGCTGACCCCGGGCGACGCGGGCCGGGTCGGCGTGGTGCGGGCACTGACCGTCGGCGCGGCGCCCTGGCGTGTGGCGTCCGTCCGGATCGCGCGCGGGCGGCTGCGCCGGGACGCGGTGGTGGCCTGGAGCGCGCTGGGCGCCGCCGGACCGGACCTGCTGACAGCCCGCTCGGCCGAGGACTCCGATCCGGTACCGGCTCATCACGAACTGGTGGGGAGCCGCGTGCTCACGGAGTGCGGTGAGGAGCGCGGCACGGTGCTCGACGCGGCGTTCGACCCGCTCACCGGGCGCATCGAGGCGGTGCTGACGACGTCCGGCGAGCTGACGCCCGACCGTCTGCTGGGTCTCGGGGACCACGCCCTGGTCGTGCGCACCGGGTCGGGCCGGCCGCCGGGCTGAGGCGCGCGGACGGACCTCCCGGCAGGCGGCGCCGACCCGCGCTGTTTAGCGTGCACACGTGAGCGCACGCACCTCTTCCGGCCCGGTGGTCTCCCGCCACGGCTGGGCGCACGCCCTGGTCACGGTTCTCGGCGCGCTGGCCGCCATGGGTGCGGTGGCCGCGCTCGGGCTGTGGGCGGCCGGTGCCGCGGACCTTCCGGGCGGTGCCTTTCCCCAGGTGCTCGCGGCGACCCTGGTGACGGCCGTCGGCGGCACGGTGCGGCTCTCCGGGGACGCCGGCGGACTCGCCGGCACGGAGGGCGGTCTGTCCGTCGTCCCGCTGTCCGTCACCCTCACGGGGGCGCTGGCCGTCGGCTGGGGGTTCCTGCGTCCGCTGCGTCACCGGGCGGTCGCCGGGGCGCCCGAGCTGGGCTGGTGGGCGGCGCGGATCGCCGTGCTGTGGCTGCTCGCGCTCGTCGGTCTGGCGCTCGCCGCACGGCACACCTTCGAGATCCCGCTCGGGGACGGACCGCTGGGGGACCTCGGTGAGCTGTTCGGGTTCCGGCCGGTGGTCGGCTTCGCCGCCGACGTGCCGCTGACCGCCCTGATCGGTCTGGTGTGGCTGGCGGGGGTGCTGCTCGTGGCGTTGATGGTGTCCCGCGGCGCGCCGCTGCCGGCGGAGCTGCTGCGCGTGCAGGCGTCGGTCCGTCCCGCGGCGCTCGCGATGGTGCGGCTGCTGCTCGCCACGGTCGTGATCGCTCTCGTCGTGGCGCTGGTCGTGGCCGCCACCCGGGGCCACCCGGTCGAGACGTTCGCCGTGATCCTGCTCGGGCTGCCCAACGTGGCCTGGCCGGCGCTGACCGTCGGGCTCGGTGCCACCTGGGAGGGCAGGGTGGAGGGCCCGTTCGGGCTGCCGATGCCGCACGTCCTCGACGAGGTGCTGCGCACCCCGGACCTCTCCGAGGTGAACCTGGGCACGCTCGTCGAGCAGGGCGGGGCGCAGTGGTGGTGGCTGCTGGCGGCGGACGCGGTGCTGCTGCCGGCCGCCGCGTTCGTGATGGCGGCCCTGTCCCCCGCGCGCGTCCGGGTGTGGCAGCACGCCGTGCGCCTGGCGGTGGCACTGGCGCTCACGGTGCTGATGATCTGCCTCACGGCCCGGATCTCCGCGCGGATCGGCCTGTCCGTGCTCGGCATCGGAGACCTGGGCGAGGGATTCTCCGGGGAGGTCGTACTGGCGCCGCGGCTGTGGAGCGCCCTGGGACTGGCCCTGCTGTGGGGGCCGGCCGCCGGGTTCGTGGGAGCGGCGGCGGCACGCGCGGTGCGCCGGCGGGGCGGCGGGGCGGCGGACCGCTGAACCGCTCCCCGGGCGGTGCGGGGACCGGTCGGGCGACCGGAGCGGCGGGGCCGGAGCCCGTCTCAGGCGACCGGGACGCCGAGCGCGCGGGCGGCGCGCTGCATGCGCAGGGCGTCCACGGATTCGGCCAGCAACTCGTACTCGGTGGTCTCGTCCCCCGTGGCCAGCCGCACCAGGCGTCCGGCGGCGAGTGCCTCGGCCACCTCCTCCTGCCGCACCACGTCACCGCACCAGGCACGCAGCACGGCGGGTACGTCGGGCACGCCGTCGGGGACGGGGACGAGCGCGCCCGGCGGTAAGTGCTCGGCGTCCGGGCACGGGTCGAGCCGCTCGGCGATCCAGGAGGCACGGTCGCGCAGCCACCAGAGGGCCAGGGCCAGGGTGGGCGCGCGGTAGGTGCCCAGGGGCACGCCGATGCGCCGTCCGTCGCAGACTCCGTATGCCGTGACGTGGCACAGGAATTCGTCGTGCACGTTCCCTCCCCCGCTGCGTCGCGGGCCTGCCGGTACGGGCCGGCTGCCCGCCCCTGGGGCTCGCGTGCTGTGCGTGAGGGCGCCGTCGCGCGGTGTGAAGCGCTCTCCTTGTCGAGTATGTTCACGGCTGAATCACTGTCACCATGGGTTTCCGGCCAGTCTCTTGGCATATTCACGGCCATCTCTGGCCGAAACGATGCGTCCCGTGGCCGACGGTGCGCATGACCCGACCGGCGCTCCGGACCGGCGCCGGGCCCGGTGCGCATGACCCCGCGGGTGATCGACCGCGGCCACCGGCCGGGGGCTGTGTGTGCGTACCGGGTCACCGGGACCCGGTCCACACACCACGACGCCAGGGGGCCTTTCGATGAGCGCGCACACCCACGACTACGACGCCGTCGTCGCCCGCTGCTTCGAGGCCTGGAACGCCGACGGCGGCGAGGCGCGCGCCAAGGCGGTCGCCGAGGCAGGGACGGCCGACGGCCGCCGCACCGGCCCGGTGGCCGACGCCACCGGCCACGAGGCGGTCACGGCGGTGATCACCTCCGCGCGGGAGCAGTTCCCCGGTTTCGCCTTCCGGCTCCTCGGCGCCGTCGACGGGCACCACGACACCGCGCGCTTCTCCTGGGAGCTGGTGGGCGAGGCGGACGGTTCGGCCCCCGTCGCCGGATCCGATGTGCTCACTCTCGGCCCCGGGGGCCGGATCCGTGCCGTGTACGGCTTCCTCGACCGGGTGCCCGAGAGGGCGTGAATCCGGCCACCCGGTCCGTGACTACGCCTTCACGACCGCGTCGATGCGGGACAGTTCGTCCTCGGTGAAGCCGAGGTTGCGGGTGGCGGCCACGCTGTCCTCGAGCTGCTCCGGGCTGCTCGCGCCGACCAGCGCGGAGGTCAGCCGGCCGCCCCGCAGCACCCACGACAGCGCCATCTGCGCCAGCGTCTGGCCACGGGATCCGGCGATCTCGTCGAGTGCCCGCAGCCGTCCCACCAGCTCCTCGGTGAGGGCGTCGCCGTTCAGGAAGGGGCTGTCGCTCGCGGCCCTGGAGTCCTCGGGGATGCCGTCGAGGTAGCGGGCGGTGAGCAGGCCCTGTTCGAGCGGGGAGTAGGCGATTGAGCCCACTCCGAGCTCGTCCAGGGCGTCCATCAGCCCCTCGTCCTCCGGACGGCGGTCGAGCATCGAGTAGCGGGGCTGGTTGATCAGCAGCGGGGTTCCCAGTTCGCCGAGGATGCGGGCGGCCTCGCGGGTCTGCTCCGCCGAGTAGTTGGACACGCCGACGTAGAGCGCCTTGCCCTGCTGCACCGCCGAGTGCAGGGCCCCCATCGTCTCCTCCAGCGGAGTCTCCGGGTCGAAGCGGTGCGAGTAGAAGACGTCGACGTACTCCAGGCCCATCCGGCCCAGGCTCCGGTCCAGCGAGGACAGTACGGACTTGCGCGAGCCCCATTCGCCGTACGGGCCCGGCCACATCAGGTAGCCGGCCTTGGTGGAGATCACCAGCTCGTCGCGGTACGGCGCGAAGTCGGCCCGCAGCGCCTCGCCGAGGGCGGACTCGGCCGCGCCGGGCGGCGGCCCGTAGTTGTTGGCCAGGTCGAAGTGGGTGACGCCCAGGTCGAAGGCGCGGCGCAGGATGGCGCGCTGTGTCCCGGCCGGACGGTCGGGGCCGAAGTTGTGCCACAGGCCGAGCGAGAGCGCGGGGAGTTTCAGGCCGCTGCGTCCGGTGCGCCGGTAGGGCATGTCCGCGTAACGGTCGGGGTGTGCGGTGTACAACGCGACTCCAGGGGGGTTGGCACACGTCTCGGCGGTTCCGTCGAACCGCTCGTCCCACTCTGTCGTGACCTGCGGGCAGTGGTCCAACAGAAGAATCCGATGGAATTCAGCGGATACGCTTCTCAATCATGGAACTGCGTCACCTCCAGCACTTCGTGGCCGTCGCCGAGGACCAGCACTTCACCCGTGCGGCGGAACGGCTGATGGTCTCCCAGTCGGGCCTGTCCGCGTCCATCCGTGCCCTGGAGCGCGAGCTGCAGACGCCGTTGTTCGTCCGGACGACCCGCAGGGTGACGCTCACCGAGGCCGGACGGGCGCTGCTCGCGGAGGCGGAGCGGATCCTGGCACAGGTGCGGGCGGCGCACGAGGCGGTGGCCGCGGTGCAGGGGGTCCTGCGCGGCACCCTGGCCCTGGGCTCGGAGCAGTGCATCGCCGGGGTGCACGTGGCGGAACTGCTCGCCGCGTTCCGGCGGCGGCACCCCGATGTGGAGATCCGGCTGCGCCAGTGGGGCTCGGCCGCGCTGGCCGAGGAGGTCGCGGCGGGCCGGCTCGACCTGGCCTTCGCCTACCGGACGGAGGCCGACCCGGAGCACCTGCGGTCGGTTCCCCTGACCAGCGAGCCGATGACCGTGCTGTGCCATCCGGGCCACCGGCTCGCCCGGGCCGGGACGCCGGTGACCCCGCGGGACCTGGCCGACGAGGTCTTCGTCGACTTCCACCCCGACTGGGGTCCGCGCCGTGTCACCGACGCCGCCTTCACCGCCGCGGGCGTACGGCGCACGGTGGCGCTGGAGGTGAACGACGTGCACAGCCTCCTCGACCTCGTCGACGAGGACCTGGGCGTCGCGGTGGTGCCGCGGCACTTCCGGCACAAGCGCGAGGCGCTGACCGCGCTCCCGCTGAAGGACACCGACGAGGCCGCGTACGAGACGGTCGCCCTGGTGCCGTCCCCGCGGGCGGCCAGCCCGGCGGCGCGGGCGCTGATGGCCCTGCTGGACGGCGGGGGCGCGTGACCCGCCCGGATGCGCGAAGGTGGGGGCATGCATGCCAAGGACATCCTCATCGACGGCTTCGGCCGCGTCCGGGAAGAGGTGCACGCCGCCGTCGAGGGCCTCGGCCCCGGCGAGCTGAACGCCCGGCCCGGCCCCGACGCCAACTCCGTGGCCTGGCTGGTCTGGCACCTCACCCGGGTCCAGGACGACCACGTCGCCGACGCCTTCGGCCACGAGCAGGTGTGGCTCGCCGAGGGCTGGCACGAGCGCCTCGGGCTCGGCCTGCCCCGCCATGACACCGGGTACGGGCACACCTCGGCCGAGGTCGCCAAGGTGCGGGTCGACTCCGGTGACCTGCTGACCGGCTACCACGACGCGGTGCACGAACGCACCCTGCGCGCACTGCGCGCCCTGGCCGCCAAGGACCTGGAGCGCGTCGTCGACGAGCGCTGGGACCCCCCGGTGACGCTGGGCGTACGGCTGGTGAGCGTCGTGTCCGACGACCTGCAGCACGTCGGACAGGCCGCCTACGCCCGGGGGCTGGTGCTCAGCGCCGCGTCGTAGCCGGGCAGGATCACGTCCCGGATGAGGGCGTTGCGCTCGTCGAAGGGGAGGAAGGCGCTCTTCACGGCGTTCACCGTGACGGTCCGCAGGTCCTCGACGCTCCAGCCGGCCTCCTCGGCCAGCAGGGACATCTCGCGGGTCATGGTGGTGCCCGAGACGAGACGGTTGTCGGTGTTGAGGGTGACGCGGAAGCCGAGGTTCTTCAGCGCGGTGACCGGGTGTTCGGCGATCGAGGCGGCGGCGCCGGTCTGGAGGTTGGAGGTGGGGCACATCTCCAGGGCGATCCGGCGGTCGCGGACCCAGGCGGCGACCCGGCCGAGCTTGCCGGCCGCGAGGTCGGGGATGTCCTCGGTGATGCGCACGCCGTGCCCGATGCGCTGGGCGCCGCACACCTGGACGGCCTGGTGGATGCTGGCCAGGCCGTGGGCCTCGCCGGCGTGGATGGTGAACGGCACGTTCTCGCGGCGCAGGTGTTCGAAGGCGGCGAGGTGGTCGGCGGGCGGGAAGCCGTCCTCGGCGCCGGCGATGTCGAAGCCGACGACACCGGCGTCCCGGAAGGCGACGGCCAGGTCGGCGGCCTCACGCACGCGGTCGAACATCCGCATGCCGCAGAGCAGGGTGCCGACCCGGACGGGGGTCCCGGCGGCCGCCGCCTTGGCCATGCCGGCGGCGAGACCTTCCTGGACGGTCTCCACGACCTCGCCCATCGACAGCCCGCCCCGGGTGTTCAGCTCCGGGGCGTAGCGCACCTCGCCGTAGACGACGCCGTCTTCGGCGAGGTCGAGGACGTACTCCTCGGCGGTGCGCAGCAGGCCCTCGCGGGTCTGCATCACGGCGAGGGTGTGCTCGAAGGTCGCTATGTAGCGCACCAGGTCGCCCGAGTTCGCGGCCTCGGTGTACCAGGCCGCGAGCTCGTCGGGGTCGGTGGTGGGCAGGGTGTGGCCGACCGCCTCGGCGAGCTCCACCACGGTGGCGGGGCGCAGACCGCCGTCGAGGTGGTCGTGCAGGACGGCCTTGGGGAGGCGGCGGATCACAGCGTTGTCTACGCGCGTAGCGGTCATGGCGGGACCTTCCTTGAGCAGGCGGTGGGGAGCGACGGGAGAGGGTCAGGCGGAGGGCTGGAGCAGGTCCCAGCGGTTGCCGTAGAGGTCCTGGAAGACGGCGACCGAACCGTACGGCTCGTGACGCGGCTCTTCCAGGAGAGTCACGCCGGCGTCGGCCATCCGCGCGTGGTCGCGGGCGAAGTCGTCGGTGTACAGGAAGAATCCGACGCGCCCGCCGGTCTGGTCGCCGACCCTGGCCCGCTGCGCCTCCCCCTTGGCGCGGGCGAGCAGCAGTGCCGTTCCGGTGTGCGCGGCGTCCGGTTCGACGACCACCCAGCGGCTGCCGTCCGGCCGTGGCGTGTCCTCGGCGAGCCGGAACCCGAGGGCCGCGGTGAAGAAGCGGACCGCCTCGTCGTAGTCGTCGACGACGAGGGTGACCAGGGGGATGCGTCTCATCGTGACCTCTCGCAGGGGATTGACCGGAGAGGTTATACGTAAAACCACCGGCCGCGCCAATCCCGTCCCCGGGGCCGCTTCCCGGGGACGGGACCGGCGCTCCGGCTATGGATGGACGTACGTCTCGAGGGCGGCGACGGCGGAGGCGGGATCACCGAGGTCGTAGCGGTCCACGGCGAGGTAGGTGGGCTTCTTCCGGGCGGCCGGCTGACAGAAGCGGCGGGCCCGGTCGGCGAGCTTGGCGTTGTCGGTGCCGGCCGTGGAGGCGACGGCGGCGTCCCGGAAGTGGTTCATCACGAACAGGGGGCGGAAGCCCGGCTCGGTGCGGGTCAGCGGGATGTTGGTGCCCGCGTCGTACCAGCGGCTGTGACAGGACCAGTCGGAGGTGCCCACGCCCGGCCCCATGGACCAGTGGTTCTCGACGGTCCACTCGCGCTGGTACATGACGCCGAAGGTGTCCCGGGTCAGCCCGGCCGCCTGGTCGGCGGCGCGGGTGCGGTCGGTGAAGATCAGCAGCCGCTGTCCCGCGGCGGCCAGCTCACCCATGGTCGGCCAGCCGTTCTCGCGGACACCGGTGCGGTCCGGCCGGTACAGCACGTCCGACAGCCCCTGGACGCGGGCGAGTTCGGCTCGCAGCACGCCGGGGTCGACGTAGTCCTCCAGGAAGACGGTGACGAACTGGTCGGGGTGGGCGCGCAGGAAGTCCACCATCCGCTGGAGGTCGACCCACAGGGCGACGGGTCTGCGGACCAGGGTGCAGCTGTTGTGGCAGAGGATCGCGCCGTCCGGGGTCTGGTGGATGTCCATCATGAACCCGCGGACGCCGTCGGCGAGTTGGCGTTCGATGCCACGGTTCTGGTTGGGGAAGAGGTCGACGAAGGGCGGGGCGAAGCCGCCGTCGACGCCGTTGGCGTAGGCGTTGTGGGCGGTGAGGAAGGTGACCTGGTCCAGGGTGCGCCGCTCCCGGGGCGGCGCGGGCCGGGTCACTGGGTCGGCCGGGGTGAGGTACCAGCCGGCGAGGTCGCCGCCGCCGGGGCCGACGGCGAGCGGGGCGGGGTGGTTGGCGCCGGAGGGTTTGGGGGCGACGGTGAGGCGGTGACCGGTGCCGGGGACGGTGAGCGTGAACCGGTCGGCGCCGGCGGGGGCGATCTCCCAGCGCGCCTCCGGGCTCGCGCACGGGACGGTCCGGGCCAGGGCGCCGGCCCGGCCGAGGCAGGTGCCGGGGCTGTCGCTGTTCTCCAGCGTGCCGTCGGCACGCAGGTTCCACTGCTGGCGGTCCTCGTCGCCGCGTGGCCGGTGCTGTTCGACCGCGCCCGACCGGTCGGCGGCGTTCAGTCCGGTGGTGGCGCTCTGGACGTAGTAGGTACCGGGTGGCGGGACGGCGTCGGATGCGGCGACGGGTGCCGGTGCCACGATCGTCGCGGCCAGCGCGGCGGCCGAGACGGTCGTGGCGAGCAGGGCGTGGGGGGTGCGCATGGTGGGTGCCCCTTCGTCCGGGCGCGGCCGGGCGCGCGCGAGGCGCGCGCCGGGCCGTGCGGATGGTCAGGGGCATGACACCACGGAGCGCGGTGCCGCGTCAGCAGTACAGGTTGCCGCCGGGTGTGGTTCCGAGGAGCTGGGTGAACTGCTGGTACTTGGTCACCCGGCTCTGCACCTGCGCCGGGTTCTTCCCGTCGCACTCCACCCAGCCGTTGATGGCACGGATGGTGTGTCCGAATCCGGCCTGGTTGACCATGGCGCTGTGCGCGGTCATCGAACCGGGACCGGTCTGGGTGTTCCAGTACCACAGGGCCGTCTTCCAGGCGACGGCGGAGTCGTTCTGCACCAGCCAGGGGTTGTTCAGCAGGTCGATGCCGAGCGCGTCGCCCGCGGCCTTGTAGTTGTAGTTCCAGCTCAGCTGCACCGGCCCGCGGCCGTAGTACGCGGCCTGGCCGGCCGGACAGCCGAACGGCTGCCCCCAGTCGCAGTAGTGCGGGTAGTTGGCGGTGTTCTGCTCCACGATGTGCACCAGGCCGCCGGTCTCGTGGTGGACGTTGGCCAGGAAGGCGGCGGCCTCCTGCTTCTTCACCGTGTCGCTGCCGGTGGTGGCGAAGCCGGGGTAGGCGCTCAGCGCGGCGACGAGCCCGCTGTAGCTGTAGAAGCCGTTCCGGTTCGGGAACATCTGGTTGAACTGCGCCTCGGTCACCACGAACTTCCCGGCGGGCGTGCCGGGCCCGTTGTCGCAGGCGTAGGGCTCCCAGTACCAGGTGCTGATGACCGGGTCGTAGCCCGGATTGCCGTGCTCGGCGATGTACGCCCGGCCGTCGGTGTAGCGCACGATGTCACCGGCGTTGTACCACTTACCGGCCACCCAGGTGGCATAGCTGGAGCACGCGGCGGCGGACGCGGTGGCGGCGGGGAGGAGCACGGGGGCGCTGCCGGCGAGGACGAGGGCGGCGGTCACGGCGGCGATGCGGCGTCTCGACAAGGGGTCAACTCCTTCGCGGAACACGGCCGTTCCCGGGCGAGGACAGGCCCGGACGGGTCCTGTCGGCGTGCGCCGGCATGACCGGGCACGGCGCGGGCCGGCCGCGGTGGGGGGTGTCGAGCACACTCAACCGCCTTGGTCTGTACCAGTCAAGGGTTTAGACCAGTGATCATGCCGGTGCCCGGTGACTCCCTGGGGAGTCACCGGGCACCGGCGGGTCCGGCGGGCGGGGTCAGCCGTCCTCTTCGGGCGGGACCACCACGAGGAAGGCGTCCGACTCCAGATCCATGACGACCGTCGCGGGCTCGCCCCCGGCGCGGTGCCGGGCCGCGCACTCCTCGGCGGGCCAGGATCCGCGCGGGGACCCTGCGGGGAACCGCTCCAGCACCTTCGCTTCCGTCACGGCGGTCATGTCGGTGGACACCTCCTGTCGGCCCGCGGCCCGGAGCACCGTCCGGTACCGCCCTTCCTCCGTGTGCTGCGGTTGCCCCGGATCGCGGCGGACATGTACGGGCCGACCCGCACGGGTTGCGGCTCCGGCCGCGGGGCGGTCAGTTCCGCGCCTCCTTGCGCTCCCTGGAGATGCGGCCCGGCCACCAGGCGACCGGCCCGAGGTCCAGGGCGAGGGCGGGCACCAGCAGGGAGCGGACGACCAGTGTGTCGAGCAGCACGCCGAAGGCGACGATGAAGGCGACCTGCGCCAGGAAGGCCAGGGGGATCACCCCGAGCGCCGCGAAGGTCGCGGCCAGCACCACACCGGCCGAGGTGATCACCCCGCCGGTGCTGACCAGTCCGCGCAGCACGCCCTGACGGGCCCCGTGCCGCAGCGACTCCTCCCGGACCCGGGACATGAGGAAGATGTTGTAGTCCACGCCGAGGGCGACCAGGAACACGAAGCCGTACAGCGGCACCGAGGGGTCGGTGCCCGTGAACCCGAACAGCGGGAACACGAGGGCGGAGACGCCGAGCGTGGCGAGGAAGTTGACCGCGACGGTGGCGACGAGCAGCGCGGGCATCAGCAGCGAGCGCAGCAGCACGGTCAGCACCAGGAAGATGACGACGAGGACGACGGGGACGATGAGCCCGCGGTCCCGCTCGGCCGTCCGCAGGGTGTCGTACTGCTGGGCGGTGTAGCCGCCCACGAGGGCGTCGGCGCCGGGGACGTCGTGCAGGGAGGTGCGCAGCCGGGCCACGGTGTCCTTGGCGGCGTCGCTGTCGGAGGCGGCGTCGAGGGTGACGTCGACGCGGACCCGCCCGTCGACGACCAGCGGTTCGCCGCCGGGACGCCCGGAGGCGGTGACGCCGGCCGCCGAGGCGACCCCGTCGGTGTCCTCGGCCGCGGCCACGACCTGCTCCAGCCGGCCGGCGTCGGCGATGACCACGGTGGGGTTGCCGGAGCCGCCGGGGAAGTGCTCGGAAAGGGTCTCCTGGGCGGCCACGGAGGGCGCGTCGTTGACGAAGGTCTCGTCAAGCGGGACGCCCTTGGAGGTGAGGGCCGGCGAGAAGGCGGCGAACACCACGAGGCCCGCCAGCGTGAACGCCCACACCTTGCGCGGGGCGCGGTCGACGAGGGAGGCGACCCGCTGCCACAGGCCGTCACCGGTCCGTCGTTCCTCGGCGCTGTGCGGCTTCGCCGGCCAGTAGGCGGCGCGGCCCAGCAGGACCAGCACGGCGGGCAGAAAGGTCAGGGTGCTGAGCACCGAGCAGACGATGCCGATCGCGCCGACCGGGCCGAGCGCACGGTTGTTGGTGAGGTCGCTGAGCAGGAGCGCCAGCAGGCCCAGCACGACGGTGGCGGCGCTGGCCACGACGGCGCCCCAGGTCTGCTTCAGCGCGGACCGCATGGCGGTGAACCGGTCGTGACCCGCCAGTTCCTCCCGGAAGCGGGCGGTGAGCAGCAGGGCGTAGTCGGTGGCGGCGCCGATGACGAGGATGGACAGGATGCCCTGCACCTGGCCGTCGACCCGCACGATGTCGTTCTTCGCGAGCGCGTACACCACCGCGCAGGCCAGGGCGAGCGCCATGACCGCGGAGATGATGATCACCAGGGGCAGCAGGACGCTGCGGTACACCAGGACGAGGATCACCAGGACGGCCGCCAGGGCGACGCCGAGCAGCAGCCCGTCGATGCCGGCGAAGGCGTCGGAGAGGTCGGCCTGGGTCGCGGCGGGGCCGGCCACCTGGACCGTGGTGCCCTCGACCTGACCGGCCGCCGTCCGGATGCGTTCGAGCACCTCGGCCAGCTGGTCCCCGTCGGCGGGTTCGAGCTGGACGACGCCCTGGAGCGCCTCGCCGTCCTCGGAGGGGAGCGCCGGGGAGGTCTTGCCGACGACGCCCGGTGTGCCGGCGAGGGAGGCGAGCGAGCGGGTGGCCTCGGCCTGCCGGTCCTTCACCTGGCCGTCGCCGTCGGCGGTCCACAGCACGATCGCCGGGAGCGTCTCGTCCTGCCGGAAGGCCTTCTGCTGCTCGATGACCTCCGTGGACTCGGCGCTGCGGGGCAGGAATCCGGCCTGGTCGTTGGTGGCCACCTCGCCCAGCCTGCCCGCGTAGGAGCCGAAGGCCCCGCCGATGCCGAGCCACACGACGACCAGCAGGACGGGGACGAGCCGGCGGGCCCATCGTGTTGAGGCGTTCATCGCTCTCCAGGTGCGGCGGTAATCATCTGAATGAAAAACAATCTCAATGATTGAAATAGATTGCGGTGGTGATCGTAGACCACACCGGTTCCGCCGTCGCCGTCAGGCCCTGCGGTCAGGACCGCCCGGAGGCGTCACGGAGCGCCAGTTCCTCGTTCAGCGCGGTCAGAAACCTCAGCGCGACCGCGAGTTCGGCGTCGTCGAAGCGGGCGAGGGCCGTCCCCGCCGCCTGCGCGAGCGGACGGAAGTAGCTCCGGGCCGCCGGCTTGGCGTCGGCCGCGTAGTACAGGTGGACCACCCGGCGGTCGCTGCTCTCCCGGACCCGGGTGACGTGCCCGGCGCGCTCCAGCCGGTCCACGCACGCGGTCACCGCACCCGAGGTGAGCCCCAGGTGCTCCCTGAGCCGGCCGGGGGTCATCGGCTCGTCGGCGTCGAGGATCGCCGCGAGCGCCTGCACGTCGGTGACGTGCAGTCCGTTGCGGTGGGCGAAGCCGTGGACCATGCGGTTGATCTCGCCGTTCATCCGGCGCAGCTGCACGGCGAAGGCCTGGAGGTCGGCCGGTCCCGGCGCCGGGGGCCCGCCCGGTCCGCCCCGTCCCGCCGTCCGCCGCTCCGTGTCGTCTGCTCTGGCCACGGGATCACCCTATAGAAGCCCTCGCGGTCGCCCGCGCCCCCGTCACACCTTCCACTCAGCTCTACACATAAAGGGAAAATAAGTACAGAATGGAAGGGCGCGGCACTTACCGCACACCGCACACAGCGGTCAGGCCCGCTAGTCGAAGGAGACGACTCATGGCCAACGTCTCGCACCCGCGCGGTGACATCAGAAGCCACCCCGACGCACCGGAGATGCGGGCACGGTACGACCGTGTGCTCGGCGGTCGCGACGTGGCCCTCGTGGACGGTCCGGTCTTCCTGCTCGGCCTCTACTGCGCGGTGTCCCCGTGGATCCTCCACTACACGACGAGCCAGCCCGCCCTCGTGACCCACAACCTCGTCGTGGGCATCGCGATCGGGGTGCTCGCCCTGGGGTTCACCGCGGCCCCGGCGCGCATGTACGGCCTCAGCTGGGCCATGTGCGCCGTCGGCGTGTGGATGATCATCTCGCCGTGGATCGTCGGCAGCAGCCCTGACGCCGGCGTCATCTGGAACAACGTGGTCATCGGCGCCCTCGCCGTCGTACTGGGCGCGTCTTGCGCCGTCACGGCGGCCCGGAGCGCACCCAAGCCGTAGGCCCGCGGCGGAAGGAGAGCCGAGCGCCGGTCCGCGTCGGAGGCGGGCCGGCCCTCTCACGTCCGGCCCGGAGTGTCCGGGCGGCGAGGGGGCAGACGCACTGACACGGAGGACTCGAGGAGAAGGGGCGAGATGGAGATCGACGGCATCATCAGTGCCATCGTCATCGGCATTGTCATCGGCATTCTGGGCCGGCTCGTGGTTCCGGGCCGGCAGCGCATCGGAGTCCTGTGGACGATCCTCGTCGGCATCGCCGCCGCACTCCTCGGGTCGGCGATCGCCGCCGGCTTCGGGGTGGCCGACACCGACGGTGTCGACTGGGTGGAGTGGCTGATCCAGATCGGCCTGGCCGCGGTGGGAGTGGCCGCTCTGGACCGGTCGAAGGCCGGCCGCTAGACGGTCCGCCGGCTCGCCGGAACGGCATCCGGCCGCATCGTCGGCGACGGGACGGCCACTGTTCGCACCTGCTCGGTGCGGCGTCCCCGTGTCTCGTCGGGCGGTGTCGGCCGGATGCCGTTCTGGCCGACACCGCCCGAACGCCGCCGAGTCCCCGGCGCGGGGCCCGGCAGGTCTCCGGCCGCGTCGGAGGACGGAACGAGGACGCGCCCGGGACGGCGCCCCCGTCGCGCGGGGCCTTGTCGCCCGACCGCGTACCGGTACGGGGTGGTCGTGGTCAGGGCGGCGAAACCGAGGCGTTCGAGGATGGGGCGGCTCTGTCCGGAGGCGTCCGCCTGGAGGTAGCGGTAGCCGCGGTCCGCGGCTGCCCGGGCCCGGTGCGCCACCAGGGCACGGTAGACGCCCCGCCCCCGCCAGTCACGCACGGTGCCGCCGCCCCACAGCCCGGCGAAGGGCACGCCCGGCGTCAGTTCCATGCGTGCCGCGCCGACCGGTTCGTCGCCGGCCAGGGCGAGCACGGCGACGACGGTGGCGGGGCAGGCGGTGAGCTGGTCGAGCAGTTGCCCGCGGAGCCACGAGGCGTCGGCGCCGAAGGCCTTCTCGTGCACCCCGGCCACCAGGTCGACGCCCGCCCGGTCGGTGACGGGCACGATGCGCACGCCCCCGGGCGGCTCGGCGTCCAGGGTGAGCCCGGCGGACTCGCCGGTCATCACCGTCTCCTCCGGCTCCGGCGTGAACCCCGCCGCCACGAGCCGCTGCCCGAGATCCACGGGCAGGTCGTGGCCGTACAGCTTCCACTCGAACTCGCGCCCGAGCCCGGTGAAGTACGCGACCTGCTCCGCGATCACCGCGTCGGCGTCCGTCATCTCCGGGGCGGACCAGAGGATGCCGTTCCAGCCGTGCGTGGGAGCGGTGCGGCGCACCACGGCGCCCACCCGCTCGACGCGGACGCCGGGGCCGTCGGGCCGCGCCCGCTCGCGCATGTCACGGTCGAACAGGGCGAGTACGGCGGCGTTGTCCATGCGGGCGACTCCACCACGGGCCGGTGCCGGCGGCAACGGGATTAGGGTGACCGTGGATCAAGACCCTCGTGAGGAGGCAGGACCATGGTCGTGAAGGACGACGAGCTGCCGTACCTGCGGCGCTGCGTGGAGCTGGCGGCCGAGGCGCTGGAATCCGGTGACGAGCCGTTCGGTTCGGTGCTGGTCGCCGCGGACGGCACGGTGCTCGCCGAGGACCACAACCGCGTCGCCTCCGGGGACCGCACCCGGCACCCGGAGTTCGAGCTGGCGCGCTGGGCGGCGGCGCGCCTCTCCCCCGCCGACCGGGCCTCGGCCACCGTGTACACCTCCGGCGAGCACTGCCCGATGTGCGCGGCCGCCCACGCCTGGGTGGGCCTCGGACGCATCGTGTACGTCGCCTCCTCCGAGCAGTTGGCGTCCTGGCTGACGGAGCTGGGGGTGCCCGCCCCGCCGGTGCGGACACTGCCCGTCTCCGAGGTCGCGCCGGGTGTGACCGTGGACGGACCCGTCCCCGGGCTGACCGAGGAGATCAGGGAACTGCACCGGCGCTTCCACCGCCCGCGGGCCTGACCCGAGAGGGGTGTGCGGGCGGGACGGGCCGGTCCGTCACCCGTGCCGGGCGCGCGGCCCGCGCTTCCTCCCGCCGGACACGACCACGGGGCCCCGCCGACCCGGACGCCGGGGCCCCGTGAGCCTGGTCGTTCTCCCGGCCGGTCAGCCGACCGCCCCCGCACGGGCCCGGCGGTACAGCGCGGCCCCGCTCAGGAAGAGCGCCGCGCCGGTCGCGAGCACCGGCAGCGTCCGGTCGGCTCCCGTCTCGGCGAGGGCGACGGGCTCCCGCGCGGCCGTGTGCGGGAGCGGAGCAGGCAGGGTCCGCGGCGGCGTGGCGGGCTCCGGCCGTTCCGGACGGTCCGGGCTCTCCCCGGAGACGTTGCCGGAGGAGTTGCCGGCCGCGGGGTTGCCGACGCCGGCCACGTTCACGCTGTTGCCGCTGACGTTGACCGGGAGGTCCACGGGCAGCTGCACCCCGTTGCCGGACAGCACGCCCGGGGAGCCCTGTGTGTCGCTCCCGGCCGTCGCCCCGGTGGAGGAGGAGTCCGCGGAGGCGCCCTTGCCCCCCGCGTCCTCGTTGACGCAGGTGTTGCCCGCGGCGGGGTTGAGGAGACCCACCACGTTCACGGTGTTCCCGCACACGTTCACCGGGACGTGCACCGGGAGCTGGAGGGTGTTCCCCGCCACCACCCCGGGTGAGCCGACCGCGGCGCCGTCCGCCCCGGCGTCGGCGTACGCCGGCATCGCCACGGCCATCGCGCCCGACGCGGCGGCGACGGCGATCACACCGTTTCGGGTAACCCGTCTCATAGGTTCCCTGCCCTTCCAGAGATGGTCGCGAGCGCTCGCCCGCACCGGATAGAACGCGACTGCGGCATCCGGGTTATGGCTCATCCGTATGCCGCAGCCGGTTCACCCCATCGGGGGTCCCGCCGCTCGAACCCCGGGCAAAGTCCCTCGAACCCCTGACGGACGAACAGCCGGACCGGGCAGGCGGCAAGGCCCGGGTCCGGCCGACGGGCAGAGGCCGCGGCGCCCGCTTATGGTGGGCGAGGGTGCCGGTCGGAGCGTCCCTGGAGGCATCGATGCTGGTCAAGCTGTCCGAGCGACTCCGTCTCCGGCGCCGCGCGTTGCGCCCCTCGGTCCGGCGCTGCGCGTCCGCCGGAGTGGTCGGACTGGCCCTGCTGGGCGCCGGCCTGACGGTGACCAGCCACACCGGCTCGGACCTCGACCGGTTCTACGACCAGAGGGTCACCTGGTCCGCGTGCGAGGGCATGGACCTGCCGAAGGACCTGCAGTGCGGAAAGATCACCGTCCCGCTCGACTACGCGGATCCCGGACGGGGCACCCTCGAACTGGCCCTGGCCCGCTACCGGGCGAACGGCGACCCCAGGGGTTCGGTGGTGCTGAACTTCGGCGGCCCGGGCGGTTCCGGGGTACTGGGCCTGGCCCACGGCCGCAAGGACTTCCTGGGGCTGACCGACGACTACGACGTGGTCTCCTTCGATCCCCGCGGCGTCGGCCTCTCCTCACCGGTCAGCTGCGGCACCGACGCCACGAACCAGGCGCTGGAGGCGACCGACGGCGAGGAGGCGGCCGATCCGCGTGCGGCGCTGCGGCAGTTGCGCGAGGTGGCCGCCGCGTGCGCCGAGCACTCGGGACCCGTCCTCGAGCACATCGGCACCGTGGACGTCGCCCGCGACCTGGACGTCATGCGCCAGGCCCTCGGCGACAAGAAGCTCAACTACCTGGGATTCTCCTACGGAACCCGGCTCGGCGCGGTGTACGCGGCCAAGTACCCGGACAAGGTGGGGCGCATGGCACTGGACGGGGTGGACACCCTGACGGAGTCGCTGGCCGAGCAGGGGCTGGCGAGCGCGCGGGGGCAGCAGACGGCGCTGGAGAACTTCCTCACCTGGTGCACCGGGGAACTGGCCTGTCCGTTCGGCCAGGACGCGCGCAGCGCCCGTTCCCAGGTCGTGGACCTGGTCGACTCGCTCGACGAGAACCCGGTGCCGACCGACTTCGGTTACGAGTTCACCGGTCAGGACCTGGTCGGCGCCATCGCGCAGGGCCTGTACACCAAGCAGATGTGGCCGCTGCTGCAACGGGCGCTGGCCGAACTCGTCGAGGACGGGGACATCAGCGGGGTCGAGGCCCTCGCGACCGGCGGTGCGGGGCTGCCCGTGCCGCGCCGGGCCGACGAACCCCTCACCGACCCGGAGGAGGTGCCGCTGGACAACCTGCCGGCGGCGCTGATGGCGGTGAACTGCGCGGACGACCCGGACCGGCCGGACGCCGAGCGGCTGACCCGGGACGTGGCCCGGTTGCGGGCGGCGTACGAGGAGGCCTCCCCGGTCTTCGGCCCGTACCGGCTCGCCCAAGTGGTGCTCTGCTACGGCCGTCCCAAGGGCACCGACTTCATCCGGGAGCGGGTCAAGGACGTCGACACGGCGAGGATGCTGCTGGTGGGCACCAGGGGCGACCCCGCGACCCCGTACCGGTGGACGGTGCAGACGGCCGAGCGGCTCGGTTCCGCGGCCGTGGTGCTGGACAACCGCAACGAGGGGCACACCGGCTACGGATCGTCCGACTGCGTCCACCGCAAGATCGACGACTTCCTGCTGCACGGCTCGCTGCCGCCGAGCGGCAGCTCCTGCGGCAGCGAGAACGAGGACCGCCTCTGACCGCCTGCCCGAGCCCTCTCGGCGCGGACGCTGCCACTCCGGACCGGCCCGACGGCCGGTCACCCGGACCCGTCCCCGGCGGTGTGCCATGAGCCCCCGCGGGCACGGAGGCACGGTCGGTTCCGCTGTCGAACCGACCTGACCGCCCCGCCGGGGCGACGTGTCGGCAGGCGCCTACGGCGACCGGACTCTGCTGACGGTGCCGCCGGCCGCCCGGCGGTCGTCCCGCCTCACGCGGCGAAAGGGCCGCCGTCCGCGATCGTCCCGCCCTCGGGCAGGAGTCGTACCCGCACCCACGGGCCGGCCGGGTGTGCCACCCGTCCCCGCCGCGGCGGCGCCCGGTGGGCGGCCGGCCCTGCACCACCGCCGCTCCCTCCCGCGCCGTGCGTCCGGCGGCTCTCCCCCACCGGTCGACGCGCCACGACCGGGCCGTGCCGGCGGGTGCGGGGCTTTGCCCCAAATGCCCTAGCGTGGAATTCGCCCTATGGTGCTGTCATGGAGCACGATCTGAGTCCCGCGACCCTTGCCGAGCTTCGCCGTCCGCGCCCCTACCCCGCGGTGTCCGTGCTGACGCCGACGCACCGGCGCGACCCCCTCAACACCCAGGACGCCGTCCGGCTGCGCAACATGGTGGCCGAGGCGAAGAAGAAGCTGGAGGACGATCCCGCGGTCACCAGGGACCGGCGCGCCGACGTGGCCCGGCAGCTCGACGAGGCGCTGGCGGAGGTCGACCTGACGCACTCCGAGGACGGCCTGGTGATCTTCGCCGCGCCGGGCGAGCACCAGGTGTGGTCCCTCGCGCGCAGCGTGCCCGAGCGGGTCGTCCTCTCGGACACCTTCCTGACCCGCAACCTGGTCTCCGCCCACACGGCGGAGCAGCCGTTCTGGGTGCTGTCCGTGTCCGCCGACCGGGCCACCCTGTGGAGCGGCGGGGCGGACCGTGTCGTCGAGGAACGGATCGGCGCCTTCCCCCTCGTCCGCGAGGAGCCGAACTTCGACCCCGAGCGGCAGGAACGGACCGGCAATCAGCCGAGCAACTTCCGGGACGAGGACACCCGGCGGTTCCTGCGCGAGGCCGACACGGCGATGGGGGCCGTCCTGCGCCACCATCCGCGGCCGCTGTACGTCACCGGCGACCCCGCCGCCCTGTCCCTGCTGGGCGAGGCCGGCAGCGTCACGGCCAAGGACGCCGTGCACGTCCCGCACGGCGGGCTGGCGCAGGGGACACCCGAGGCGGTGTGGCAGGCCGTGCTGCCGGTCCTTCAGGACGAGGCACGCAAGAGCACCGAGGACGTGTCCCGGTCGCTGGAATCGGCCCGTGGGCGCAAGGAGTTCGCGGCGGGCGTGGACGAGCTGTGGCAGAGCGCCCGGGAGGGCCGGGTCCGGCTGCTGGCGGTCGAGGAGAACTACCGGATCACGGTGCGCGACGCCGGCGAGCACCTGGTCGTCGCCGAGGACGGAGACCTGGACGCCCGCGAGGACATCGTCGACGAGATCGTCGAGCAGTGCCTGGAGACGGGCGCCGAGGTCCGCTTCGTCCCGGACGGCACCCTCGGGGACGCGGACGGCATGGCCGCCGTCCTGCGCTACTGAATGCGGGGCTACCCGCCGGTCACCTCCCACACAAACACCTGAACGTAGAACATGTGCACGGGTGGATCCGTGACCCCGGATCCACCCCAAGTCACTTGAGTACCATGGGAGTTGAGGAACCGAACGCGTCCCGGACACGCACCTCCGGGTAGCCCGGGAAGACGGTGGCATATGCCAAAGGCACCGCCTTGTCGGGTGTTGCCGAATCTCTTACAGGCTCTCGCGGGCTGTGCAACAGTCGTTACGGTCCCTCGTCCGCCCGAAGGCCGTATCGTCCCGCATCGGAGTGCGTCATGCCGTCCCACCTCTCCGCGGACCGCCCCGCCGCCCAGCCGCCGCCGCGCGGCCCGGTGGACGCGCTCATCTCGCAGGCCCGGCGGCTCAAGGGCGACGTGGATGCCGTACGACGCGGCACCCCGGCGGACACGGCGGACCCGACGGAACGCTGGCGGCGCGCCCTGTACGACCTGGCGCTCCACCAACTGAACGACCTGGACCAGCACTTGGCGCAACTGCGGGAGCACCCGCCGGCCGTGCCCGGTCCGTCCGGCACGCCCGCCGCGGCTTCCGTGCCGCGTCACGGCTCCCTGCTCAGCCGGGTCGGCAGCGCCGAGTGGAACCTGCTCACCGACGAGGTGAGCTGGTCCGCCGAGCTGTACCGCATCCTGGGCCGCGACACCGCGCTGCCCCCGCTCACCCTCGACGAACTGCCGTCGCTGGTCGTCGAGGAGGACCGCCCCTCTCTGACCGCGATGGTCACCGGCTGTCTCGTCGACGGCCGGCCCATCGACGGCGAGTTCCGCGTGCTGCGCCCGGACGACGGCGTACGGACCGTGCACATGATGGGCGAACCGGCGCTCGGCGCCGACGGCAGCACCGCCTCGATGTGGGCCGTGCTGCGGGACGTCAGCGAACTGCGCCGCCGCCGGCGGGCGGTGCGCGAGACCCGTGACTCGCTGCACCGCCACCGGAAGGCCACCACTCGGACCGGACACCGGCTCGCGGACGGGCCGCGGGAGGCCGTGCCGCCACCGTGGCGCGGCTCCCTGCGGCTCCCGCCCGACGGGCCGCCGGCCCTGGACATCGCCGCCGCCCACCTGCCGCCCTCCGCACACGCCCCGGCCGGCGGCGCCTGGTACGACGCCCTGGAACTGCCCGACGGCACCACACTGCTCGGCGTCGGCGACCTGACCGGACACGGCTCCGGCGACGCCTCCGGCACGGCGATGCTGCTCGGCGCCATGCGCGGGATGGCGATGACCGGCACCGAACCGGGCCCCCTGCTCGCCTGCCTGAGCCGGTTACTGGACGCCGGCGCGCAGCCGTCCCTGGGCAGCGCCCTCTGCCTGCGCTACCGGTCCGCGACCCGCACCCTGGTGTGGGCGCAGGCGGGACACCCCGCACCGCTGCTGTTCCGCGGCGGAAGGGGGCGGGCACTGGAAGCGCCCCGTGGCGTACCGCTCGGCGCCGCCCCGGACCCCTCGTACGGACAGGCCGACGAGACCCTCGAAGCCGGCGATCTGCTGCTCCTGTACACCGACTGGCTGGTGCCCGGGCACGCCGGAGCGACCGCCGCCGAACGGCTCCTGACGCTCGCACCCCGCCTCGCCGAAGCCGGCAGCGCGCAGGACTGCGTGCGGACCGTGATCCGGGAGTGCGGAGAGGAAGAACGCGCCGAGCACGCCTGCGTCCTGGTGGCACGGGTCGCCTCGTAGCCCCGGCCCACGGGGACCGCGGGGCCGTCACGCCCGCGCGCCGGCGCCCTTGCCCCGCGGCCTGGGCAGCGCCAGCTCGATCTCCTCCCTCAGTTCCTGGATCCTCGGATACGTGGAGTACTCGGCGGTGAGCCGGTACATCTGGCGCAGCCGGTCCCAGGTGCGGCGCGAGGAGTTCTGCCCCATCGACACCAGGGCCAGCCGCGCGAACCGGTCCGCCTGCTCGGGGTCGTCGGCGATGAAGCAGGCGGAGGCCATGGACAGGAAGTCGAAGATCTTCGACCTCTGCTGCGCCTCGACCCGGAGCGCCAGGGCCTTGTCCGCGTAGTGCTGGGCGTGCGCGGCGGCGTCCGGCTCGAACTCCGCGAGCGTCCGGTACGCCAGGGCCTGCATGCCGTACAGGTCCGCCTCGTTGAACAGCTGCATCCAGTTCGGCGGCGGCACGTCACCCTTGTCGGAGACGAACAGGTCCTCGGCGCGGCCCAGGGTGCGGCGCATCGCCTGGCCCTTGCCCATGGACGCCTGCGCCCACGCCTCGATCGTGTGGAACATGGCGCGGGTGCGCGGCAGGACCTCCTCGCCCGAGCCGGACTGGGCGAGCTTCATCAGGTCCAGTGCCTCGTCGGGCCGCCCGAGGTGCACCATCTGCCGGGCCGCCCGGGACAGGGCCTCGCCGGCCCGCGGGCGGTCGCCGCCCTCCCGGGCCGCGTGGGCGGCGATGACGAAGTACTTCTGGGCGGTGGGTTCCATGCCGACGTCGTGGGACATCCAGCCGGCGAGCACCGCGAGGTTGGCGGCGACGCCCCACAGGCGCCGCTGGAGATGGGGTGGGTGATGGTAGGCGAGCATGCCGCCCACCTCGTTGAGCTGGCCGACCACCGCCTTGCGCTGGAGGCCCCCGCCCCGGGCGGCGTCCCAGGCGCGGAACACCTCCACGGAGCGCTCCAGTTCCTCGATCTCCTGCGAGCCGATGGGGGCGGCCTCGTAGCGGTCGAACCCGGCGGGTTCGGCGTGCAGGGGGTCGTGGAGGCGGGGAGCGTCGGCGGTCAGGGCCGGATCGGTGTGCAGCCAGTCGTGCATGGCGCTGCTGAGTGCGGAGCCCGCGGTGAGTGCGGCACCCGCGCCCACCAGGCCGCGTCGGTTGAGCATGAGGTCCATTCCCGTGAATTCGGTGAGGACCTCGGCTGTCCGCTCGGGCGCCCACGGCACTCCGTCGGGATGTTCCGCACTCCCGGGGCGTGGCCGTTTCCCCGTACGCCCGTGCCGGACCAGACCGAGATCCTCGATGGTCACGACACGGCCGAGACGCTCGGTGAACAGAGCCGCCAGCACCCGCGGTACGGGATCGCGCGGGATCTCTCCCATGTCGATCCACCGCCGCACCCGGGAGGTGTCGGTCGCCAGCTGGGGGTGGCCCATGGCCGCCGCCTGCCGGTTGACCAGCCTCGCGAGTTCGCCCTTGGACCAGCCGGCCAGGCCGAACAGGTCCGAGAGCCGGGTGTTGGGTTGTCCGCTCACGTCAAGCCCCCAGGTTCTCGGCTGAGTTGACAGTAGCCCGGTGCGGGTTGCCGGGCGACTATTCGCCAGGGTTCGCCAGGGTGCGCCAGATGGTGTGCCAGGGGCCATCCGGTGTCGAGTAGGAACGCGCCACCACGACCCCGTCGCCGCAGGGGCATTCCCCCAGGGTGCGCCCGGGCGGCCGGGCCGGGTGGTGCACTGACGTCGCAGGCACACGAAGGGATCTGTATCACCCATGTACGCAGCATCGTCCTCCGTGTCCGCCCCGCCCCGGCCGCTGCGCCCCCGTCCGTCGGACAGCGGCCCCTACCTCGCTCCCGCGCGTCCGGCTGCCCCCGTCCTCGGCGCGGGCAGCGCACGGCGCACGGCGGGAGCGGGCACCCAGCCGCTCAGCGGGAGGCTCGACCTGTCCGGTCCGCAGGGCGCCCAGCTGCGCACCGCGCTCGCCTCGGTGCACCGCATCTGCCCGGAGTTCGCGCCGGTCCAGGTGCTGCGCCGCACCGGCAGGTCCGTCCTCCTGGTCGGCACCACCGGGCGCAGCACCGCGGTGGCCAAGTGCTTACTGGACCACTCCCCCGCGTGGAGCGAGCGGATCCGCCACGAAATAGCGGCATACCGCTCGTTCGTCCGGCACCGCCCCCCTGTGCGGGCGCCCCGGCTGATCGCGGCGGATCCGGACAACTGCACGCTGGTGATCGAGCGGCTTCCCGGCCGGGTGGCGTCGCTCCAGCGGCACCCCGCGGAGGCGCCGCCGCGGGCGGACATCAGGGCGGCACTCGGCGCGATCTGCCGGCTGAACTCCTGGCGGCCGCCGGCCGGGACGTTCGACGCGCCGCTGGACTACGCGGCTCGCATCTCCCGCTACCACGAGCTGGGGCTGCTCACCGACCGGGACCTCGGCGACCTGCAGAAACTCCTGCACGGCATCGCGCTGGCGACCGGGCGCCAGGGCATGGGCCAGTTCTGCCACGGCGACGCGCTGCTGTCGAACATCCTGATCTCACCGGCCGGCCCGGTGCTGGTGGACTGGGAGCACGCGGGCTGGTACCTGCCGGGCTACGACCTGGCGACGCTGTGGTCGGTCCTCGGGGACGCGCCGGTGGCCCGCCGCCAGATCAGTCAGATCGCCCAGTCGGCCGGCCCCGCCTCGCGGGACGCCTTCCTGGTGAACCTGATGCTGGTGCTGACCCGGGAGATCCGCACCTACGAGACGGCGGTGCAGCGCTCGATGCACGACGCGGCCCCGGCCACGCACCCCGGCGGCGCGCCCTCCGGCGAGGAGCAGCGGCTGCTGCTGCGCCGCCTGCACGACGACTGCCAGCTCGCCCGGCGGGCCGTGCGCGCGGCGGTGGGCACCCGCTGAACCCGTTCGACTGCCCGTGGCGGCGGGCAGTCGAACGAGGGAGGAACCCCGGGCCCGACGGGCCGCGCCACCTCCACCCCGGGGGACCATTGGTGTACGCCACTGACGCACCGCAGGCCCCGGCCAGGCGGACGATGCACGCCCCTGAGCATGATTGACGGACGGTCAGCCGACCGGTAGCACTGACTCGCACCGCTCGGCTCCACACGGCGTTCCGTGCCCGTCCGCTCCAGGAGGCTGCATTGCGACCACCCCCCACCGACCCCGCCCGCGCGACCGGCCGGACCCCCCTGAGCGGGAGGGCCCCCATCGTCCTGCGCGCTCTCGCCGCCGCCGCGCTGACGCTGCCCCTGCTGGGCGCCGCGCCCGCTCCCGCCCCGCCGGCCGCCTCCGGCCTCCAGCAGGCGTTCGCCGACGCGTCCGCCCGCTACGACGTGCCGCAGAGCGTGCTGCTGGGCGTCTCCTATCTGCAGTCCCGGTGGGACGCGCACGGCGGGGCGCCGAGCGTGACCGGCGGCTACGGGCCGATGCACCTCACGGACGCCCGTACCGCGCTCGCCGCGTCCGGGCACCACAGCGAGGGCACGGAGGACCCCCGCGGCGACGACGCCCGACCGCGGCCGCGTCCCGAGACGCGGGCGCCGCGCACCACCGACCTGCCGGACCGGCTGACCACACTGCCGGAGGCGGCCCGGCTGACCGGTCTCAGCCCCGAGCGGCTGCGCGAGGACCCCGCCGCGAACGTGGCGGGCGGCGCCGCGCTGCTGGCCGAGGCACAGCGGCGGGTGGGTGTGCCGGGGAGCGACGACCCGGCCCACTGGTACGCGGCCGTGGCGCTCTTCTCCGGCGCCGACGACAGCGCGACGGCCGCCGCGTACGCGAACGACGTGTTCGAGGTGATCCGGGCCGGCGAGGCACGGGTCACGGACGCGGGCCAGCGCGTCGCGCTGGCCGCCCGCCCCGGCCTGGTGCCCGACACCTCGGCCCTGGGCCGTGCCGGACTGCGGGGGACCTCCGCCGCCGGGACGGAGTGCCCGAGGACCGTGTCGTGCGAGTGGATCCCGGCACCGTACGAGGAGTTCGGGGACGGCGACTACGGCAACCACGACCTGGGGAACAGGCCCGCCTCGCAGCCGATCCGGTACATCGTCGTCCATGACACGGAGGGCGCCTGGGAGGGCGTCCTCGACATGGTGCAGGACCCCACCTACGTGTCCTGGCAGTACAGTCTGCGCTCCACCGACGGGCACATCGCCCAGCACGTGAAGGCGAAGGACGTGGCCTGGCACGCGGGCAACTGGTACGTCAACGCCGGATCGATCGGTCTGGAGCACGAGGGCTTCCTGGCGGAGCCGGACGCCTGGTACACCGAGGCGATGTACCGGTCCTCGGCCCGGCTGGTGAAGTACCTGGCCGGGAAGTACCGCATTCCGCTGGACCGGCAGCACATCCTCGGCCACGACACGGTGCCGGGACCGACCGCGGCCACCGTCCCCGGCATGCACACCGACCCGGGACCGTACTGGGACTGGCGGCACTACTTCGACCTGCTGGGCCGCCCCCTGGAGGCGACGGCCGGCCGGAACTCCGGCGTGGTCACCGTCCGGCCCGACTACGCCGTCAACCGGCCGGTCTTCACCGGCTGCGCGAGCGCGGGCGAGCCCTGCGCGACGCACGGGTCCAGCGCGGTGCGACTGTACTCCGACCACGACGAGAGCTCCCCGCTGATCAGGGACGTCGGCCTCGGCTCGGCGCCGACCACCGGGGTGAACGACCTGTCCTCCCGGGTCTCCACGGGGCAGCAGTACGCGGTCGCCGGCCGGTGGGGCGACTGGACCGCCATCTGGTACCTCGGCCAGAAGGCGTGGTTCAGGAACCCGGCGAAGCAGCCCACCGCGGTGCCCGCCAAGGCCCGGGTCGTCACCCCGAGGGAGGGACTCGAGTCCGTGCCCGTGTACGGCAGGGCGTACCCGGAGAAGGAGGCCTACCCGGAGGGCGTGCCGGCGCAGACGGTGTCACCGCTGCCGTACACGGTGCTGAAGGGCCAGAAGTACGTGACCGGGGGCAAGGTGCCCGGTGAGTACTACTACGCGGTGGCCTTCGACGGGGCGTCGCACCGGGTGGTGCGGGGCGAGGACCAGTACTACGAGATCCAGTTCGGCCACCGGGTCGGCTTCGTGCGGGCGGCGGACGTGACGGTCGAGTCGTCGTAACGGCGCGGCGGGCGTGACGGTACGGGGCCGGGTTCCGTCGGAATCCGGCCCCGGGTGTCAGCCCTGCTGGAACAGTTCCGCGGGCAGGGGCTTGAGGAGGGCGTACAGGTCGTCGGTGATGGGGCGGTCCCAGGCGGCGATGGTCACCAGGACGTTGTCGCTGCGGTCGAACTGCACACAGGAGATCCGGCCCTCGGACAGCTTGACGCGGCGCACGATCAGCAGGTTGTCGCCCTGCATCACCGGCACGTCCTCGGTGCCGACGACGGTCACCTCCTCGTCGTTCTCCAGCGCCAGCAGCAGCTGCCCGACCTCGAAGGGGACCTCACCCTCGGGGACCTCCCGGGCCGGGGAGCCCTCGGGCAGATTGCCGATGATCATCGCCGGGCCGCGGCCGCCGAACAGGTCGTACCGCAGGAAGACACCCTGGCAGCTTCCGTCGGGGGCGGGCAGCAGCCCGGCGCCCAGATTGCCGGGCCAGTCGCCCGGGTCCATGGCCAGAACGTCGAAGTCGGGCCCGGCGGGCGTGGCACTGCGGCGGCGGAGGAACGACATGCCGCCATGGTACGTGCCCGGACCGGCATGCGGACGCTCGGGCGAGGCCCGTGGGTCTACCCCGCCCGCCGGTGCCGCTCGTGGTGGCGGGCCACCCGGGCGCGGTTGCCGCAGGACGGCTTGCACCACTCCTGACGCGGGTGTTCCTTGAGGAAGTAGCGCACACAGCGCGGGGCGTGGCAGGCGCGCAGCCGCTCCCGCTCGGGGCTCGCGAGGAACCCGATGGCGGCCCGCGCCAGCACCGCGGTCAGGTGGTCCCCGCCGTCCGGGACGGGCCGGCGCCGTACGACGGGGTCCCCGCCCTCGTCCCAGGTGAGGACCGGGACGGTGGGGGTGCGGGCGGCCGCCTCGTTCACGCGCCGCAGCGCCTCGGGGACGGTCAGGAGGCGGGCGCTGTCCGCGGGGCCGGGCGGCGCGGGACGGACGGCGTGGGCGAACAGGGTTCGCACGGCGCCGCGCAGGTCGCGGACGGCGGTGAGGCCGTGGGGGTCGGCCGTGTAGCGCGCGGTGGCGGCGAGCGTGCGGGGGTGCGCGTGGACCCAGGCGGTGAGGGCGGCGGGGTCGGTCAGGTCGTCGGCGACTCCGCCGGCGCCGTCGTGGCGGATGGTGAGGACGAGGTCCAGCGCGAGCTGGGCGTCCCTGCTGATCGGGTCCCGCATGCACCCGATGATAGAGGCGCGCCCTCACCCCCCGACCGCCCCCTCACCGGCGGTACGGGCCGTCCCGGCGTGGGGACGTGCCCGGTCACGAGCCCTCCGCCGGACTCGGCGGGACCACCGCCACCGGGCTCTCCGCGTGGAGCAGGACCGCCTGGGTGACGGACCCCATCATCCGGGCGGGCGCCAGCAGACGGCGCCGGTGTCGTCCCACGATCACCAGCTCCGCGTCCCGGGACGCCTCGACCAGGTGGCCCGCGGCATCCCCCGGCAGCACCACGACCTCGGCCGTGACACCGGGGTGCCGTCCCCGGTGCGGTGCGAGGAACCCGTCGGCGAGGATCCTCGTCTCGTGTTCGACCGCGTCCTGGTCGATGTGCGGGGGCGGCAACTCCCCCGGCAGCATCCAGGTCTGCAGCGGCCACGGATAGGCGACGACGATCCGCAGCCGGCCACCGCGCAGCGCGGCCTCGGCGAAGGCGAAGCCGAGCGTGGCCTCGTCGGGGCTGTCGGCGTTCATGCCGGCCACCACGGGCCGGCCGGGCCGGACGGGCGCCCCGTCGTCGTCCGGTCCCGGGCGGGGCACCACGACGACGGGGCACTCGGCGTCCCGGGCCGCCGCCAGCGAATTGGAGCCGAGCAGCAGACTCGCGAAACCACCGCGCCCCCGCGAGCCGAGCACCAGCAGTCCGGCCGTCGCCCCCATCTCGGGCAGCAACGCGCCGGGCGCCCCCTCCAGGGCGACGTACTCGACGGCCGGGAGGGCGTCCTGCTTCGCCAGGTGTGCGCGCACCTGGTGGAGGACCGGGTCCTCGTCGGGGTCGGCGACCGCCGGCGCCTCGGGCTGCGCCCAGGGGGCGTACTGGCGCACGTGCGCGATCCGCAGCGGGGCCTCGCGCCGGCGGGCGGCGTCGAGGGCCCACTCCAGGGCACGCAGGCTGTCTTCCGAACCGTCGACCGCCGCGACGACCGGCTGGGTACTCATCATTGCTCGCCTCCGGAGTACGGACCTTCGCCTTCCGCGGGCCAGCCTGACTCAGGCACGGCCCGGTTTCGGCACTTCAGCTCGCGTGTCCGGAAAAACGCGCGGAACACGTCCCGCGGTGGCCGCGGCTCACGTCAGGTCGAACTCCCCTTCCCGGGCCCCGGACACGAACGCGCCCCATTCGGCGGGGGTGAAGATCAGGGAAGGGCTCTCCGGGCGGCCACTGTTGCGCATGGCGATGAATCCCTCCACGAAGGCGATCTGGACATCCCCCCTGCCTCGACTGCTGGACTGCCACTGCGCGTTGCTCAGGTCCAGGTCCGGCTTGTCCCAGCCCGTGAGCGGGCGCTGCTGGGTGGTGCTCTCGGCCACGTCCGTGCTCCTCCCGATTCGTCGTCCGCGGTCAGCCTAGCGACCGGGTCCGGCCGCCGACAGGCCGTGGAGGAAGTACCGGTGGGCGGCGGGGGCGCGGCGAGGGCCCCACGGCCGCCGCGCGGAAAAGGCCGGGGTCACGCTCTTGCCCCGGGTGCCGGTGGCCTGACTTACTGATGCCGGAGGATCGACCGAATGATCGGTCGTCCGGATCGGAGCGACTGCGAGGTGCGGGTGTGATGACGGACGTGGCGGAGCGGCTCGACCCCGAGGGCCTGCGGACGCTCCAGCTGGAACGGCTGCGGGCCTCACTGCGGCACGCGTACGACCACGTGCCGTTCTACCGGAAGTCCTTCGACGACGCGGGCGTCCGGCCGGAGGACTGCCGCTCCCTGGCCGATCTGGCGCGCTTCCCGTTCACCACCAAGGCGGACCTGCGGGACCACTACCCGTACGGGATGTTCGCCGTGCCGCGCGACCGGGTCCGCCGTATCCACGCCTCCAGCGGCACCACCGGCCGCCCCACGGTGGTCGGTTACACGGAGGGCGACCTGTCCCTGTGGGCGGACCTGGTCGCCCGCTCGATCCGGGCGGCGGGCGGCCGGCCGGGCGACGTGCTCCACGTGGCGTACGGGTACGGCCTGTTCACCGGCGGTCTGGGCGCCCACTACGGCGCCGAGCGGCTCGGCTGCACGGTGGTCCCGGCGTCCGGTGGCATGACGTCCCGGCAGGTCACACTGATCCAGGACCTGAAACCGTCGGTCATCATGGTGACACCGTCCTACATGCTCACCCTGCTCGACGAGTTCGAGCGGCAGGGTGTCGATCCGCGCTCGACGTCCCTGCGCGTGGGCATCTTCGGGGCCGAGCCGTGGACGGAGCGGATGCGGCAGGAGATCGAGGAGCGGTGCGCGATCGACGCGGTCGACATATACGGGCTGTCGGAGGTGATCGGTCCGGGTGTCGCGCAGGAGTGCGTGGAGACCAAGGACGGACTGCACATCTGGGAGGACCACTTCTTCCCGGAGGTCGTCGACCCGCTCACCGGTGAGGTCCTCCCCGACGGGGAGCGGGGCGAGCTGGTCCTCACCTCGCTCACCAAGGAGGCGATGCCCGTCGTGCGGTACCGGACGCGGGACCTGACCCGGCTGCTGCCGGGCACCGCCCGGGTGTTCCGGCGGATGGAGAAGGTCACCGGGCGCAGCGACGACATGGTGATCCTGCGCGGGGTGAATCTCTTCCCGACGCAGATCGAGGAGATCGTGCTGCGCACCCCGGGCGTGGCACCCCACTTCCAGCTGCGCCTCACCACGCGCGGCCGTCTGGACGCGCTCACGGTCCGTGCGGAGGCCCGTCCCGGCGCGGACCAGGTGACGCGGGACGCGGCCGCGCGGTCCATCGTGGCGGCGGTGAAGGACGTCATCGGGGTCTCGGTGGACGTGGAGATCGTCGACCCGGAGACGGTGGAGCGGTCGATGGGGAAGATCCGCCGGATCGTGGATCTGCGGGAGCGGGAGTGAGGAGCGGGCGGGCCACCCGTCGGCCACGATCCGTTCGACCGCGGCCCGCACCAGCCCGTCGCGCTCTTCCGGCGTGAAGACGCCGGGCAGGGTGAGCTGTTCGACGATCAGCCAGTTGAGCGTGAGGTGGAGCAGCCTGACGGCCATCGCGTCACCGGGGAGACCGGAGCCCTCGTGGTGGCGGACGTTGGCCTCCATGTCGGCCCTGACCCGTTCGGTGAGCACCTGGCGCAGTCCGGGCCGGCGGGTGGCTTCCAGCCGGAGTTCGAGAAGGGCGAGACAGCCGGTGCGGAACGAGGCGGTACGGCTGACCAGTTCGCGCATCAGCGTCGCCTAGACCTGCCGGCCGGGGCACCTCGGGCGGCCACGCGCGTCCCATTGACACCGGCCGCCCATGACAGGAAAGTTTCACCCGCACGGCGGTCCTCGAAAAATTCCTTCAGCCCTCGCGCGGGGGCCCGACACGGGAGGAACCTGATGGCGGACGAAGGGGCGAGAGGCATCACCCGGCGTCAACTGGGCGCGGGCACACTGGCCCTGGGGGGCGCGCTGGCGTTCGCGGCCCTGCCGGCCGACCCCGCGTCGGCGGCCGCACCCGCACGGGGCGGCGGGCCGGCCCTGCGGCACGGATCGGCGCGCCGCGCCGGCCTGCTGTCCGCCCCGCTGCGGCAACTGGTCACCGACGCCGAGGCGTTCCTCGCCCCCTCCCCCGAGCACCCCTGGTACGCGGGGGCGGTGCTGCTCGCCGGGCGCGGCGGCACCGTCGCGCTGCACCGGCCCATCGGCATGGCGGTGCGCTACCGGGCGTACGACGAGGAGACCGACAGCGGTGTGGAGTTCCCGCCGGACCAGCAGATCCCGATGGCCGAGGACACCGTCTTCGACCTGGCGTCGGTGTCGAAGCTGTTCACCTCGATCCTCGCCGTGCAGCAGATCGAACGGGGCCGGCTGGAACTGGAGGCGACCGTCGCCTCGTACCTCCCGGACTTCGGCCGCGCGGGCAAGCAGGACATGACGCTCCGTCACCTGCTGACCCACACGTCGGGTTTCCGCGCCTGGATCCCGCTGTACGACGCGCCCACGTACGAGGAGAAGGTGCGGCTCGTCCTCGACGAGGCGCCGACCGGTCCGCCCGGGACGGTGTACCGCTACTCGGACCTCAACCTGATCTCGCTGCAACTGGTCCTGGAGCAGGTCACCGGCCGCCCCCTCGACGTCCTCCTGCGCGAGGAGATCACCGGCCCGCTGGGCATGCGCAGCACCCGTTACAACCCTCCCGCCTCCTGGAAGCCCCGGATCGCCGCAACCGAGGACGCCCGCAGACCGTGGTCCGGCCTGGACCGGGGGCTGGTGTGGGGTGAGGTGCACGACGAGAACGCCCACAGCCTGGGCGGGGTCGCCGGCCACGCGGGGGTGTTCTCCGACGCCTGGGACCTGGCGGTCCTCGGCCGGACCCTCCTCAACGGCGGTGCCTACGGCCGGGCGCGGATCCTGGCGCGGGAGTCCGTGGAACTGATGTTCACGGACTTCAACACCGCCTTTCCCGGCGACGGGCACGGCCTGGGCTTCGAGCTCCACCAGCACTGGTACATGGGCGCGATGGCCACCCCGCGCACGGCCGGCCACACCGGCTTCACCGGAACGTCCCTGGTGCTGGACCCGACGACCGACTCGTTCCTCGTGGTGCTGGGCAACTCCGTCCACCCGGTGCGCGGCTGGCGTTCCGGTTCGGCACCCCGGGTGGCCGCGGCGAACCAGTTGGCCCGCGCCGTGCCGGTCCGGCCGGCCCGGGGCCGCACCGCGTGGTTCTCGGGGATGGCGAGTGCGGCCACGGCCACGCTCACCCTGCCCGCGCTGGACACCTCCCCGGGCGGGGCCCGGTTGCGCTGCCCGCTGTGGTGGGACACGGAGCCCCGCGCCGACGTCCTCGCCCTGGAGGCGTCCACGGACGGCGGCGCCGGCTGGCAGCCGGTGCCGTTCACCACCGTGCGCCGCGACGCCGGACCGGAGACGCACCCGTCGGGCACGGCCACCGGCTGGTCCGGGCGGGTCTGGCACGAACTGACCGCCGCCCTGCCCGCCGCACGGGACCTCACCCTGCGCTGGCGGTACACGACGGACCGGCTGTACGTCGGACGCGGCGCCTACGTCGGCACCCTGCGCGTCGAGGGCCCCGGCGGCCGGCTGTTCGACGAGACGCGCCCGGCCGACGCGGCGCGTGTGCGGGCGCGGGGGTGGACGCGGTCGGCCGACTGACCCGGCTCCGTCAGACCCGCCCCGCCTCCAGGACCGCCATGGCCGCGTTGTGTCCCGGTACGCCGCTCACCCCGCCGCCCCGCACCGCGCCCGCGCCGCACAGCAGGACGTTGGCGTGCCGGGTCTCCACGCCCCAGCGTCCGGTGCCCTCCTGGGCGTGGGGCCAGGAGAGCTCGCGGTGGAAGATGTTGCCGCCGGGCAGCCCGAGGTCGCGTTCCAGGTCCAGCGGGGACCTGGCCTCCAGGCACGGGCGTCCGTCGGCGTCGGTGGCCAGGCAGCCGGCGAGGGGTTCGGCCAGGTGGGCGTCGAGCTGGGCGAGGGTCGACGTCAGCAGTTCCTCGCGCACGGCCTCGTTGTCCCGTTCGAACAGCCGCGCGGGGGTGTGCAGTCCGAACAGGGTGAGTGTGTGGTGGCCCCGCGCGGCCAGGTCCGGGCCGAGGATCGTCGGGTCGGTGAGGGAGTGGCAGTAGATCTCGGAGGGCGGTGCGGCGGGCAGCTCACCGGCGGCGGCCTGGGCGTGGGCGGCGGCGAGCTGCCCGTACCCCTCGGCGATGTGGAAGGTGCCGGCGAACGCCTCTCGCGGGTCGACGGAGCTGTCGCGGAGCCTGGGCAGCCGCTCCAGCAGCATGTTCACCTTGAGCTGGGCGCCCTCGGCCGGCGGCGGGGGCGTGTCGCCGGTCAGTCGTGCGAGCTCCCGCGGGGAGGCGTTGACCAGGACGTGCCGCGCGCCGACGACGCCCTCACCGGCCGCGGTGCGGTGGGTGACCTCGGCCGTGCGGCCGTCGGTGTCGACGCGCACCGCCTCGTGGCCGGTGGCGAGGACCGCCCCGGCGGCGCGGGCCGCGTCGGCCAGCGCGTCGGTCAGGGCGCCCATGCCGCCGACCGGCACGTCCCAGGCACCGGTCCCGCCGCCGATGACGTGGTAGAGGAAGCAGCGGTTCTGCGCGAGCGAGGGTTCGTGGGCGTCGGCGAAGGTGCCGATGAGGGCGTCGGTGAGGACGACGCCGCGCACCAGGTCGTCGGCGAAGCGTTCCTCGATCGCGATGCCGAGGGGTTCCTCGAAGAGGATCCGCCAGGCCTCCTCGTCGTCGACGGTGCGGCGCAGTTCCTCGCGGGTGGGCAGGGGTGCGGTGAGGGTGGGGAAGACGCGGCGGGCGACGCGGCCGGTCATGTCGTAGAAGCGCTGCCAGGCCCGGTACTCGCGGTCGGAGCCGGTGAGCCGGGCGAACGCCTCGCGGGTGCGCCGCTCGCCGCCGCCGACGAGCAGCCCTGTGTGCCGCCCGCCGCGTTCGGTGGGGGTGTACGAGGAGATGGTGCGGGTGCGCAGCCGGACGTCGAGCTCCAGATCCTGGACGATCTTCCGGGGCAGCAGGCTGACCAGGTACGAGTACCGGGAGAGCCGTGCGTCGACGCCGGCGAACGGGCGGGTGGAGACCGCCGCGCCGCCGGTGTGGTCCAGCCGCTCCAGCACCAGTACGGAGCGCCCGGCCCGGGCGAGGTAGGCGGCGGCGACGAGGCCGTTGTGGCCTGCGCCGACGATGACGGCGTCGTACGTCCGGGGTCCCTCGGCTGCGTTCATGGTCCTTCGTAACACGCGGTGATCCGCACCGGCCAGGCGCGGTGCCGTCACGCCCCTCCGGCCGCTCCGGGCCGACGCGGGGCCGCCACCCTGCGGTGCAGCTCGGCGGCCTCCTCGCCGCGGCCGAGCCGCTCCAGGCAGTGCGCCTCGTCGCTGCGGGCGGCGAGGGTGTCGGGGTGGTCCGCGCCGAGGATCCGCTCCCGGGCGTCGGCGACGTCCCGGTACTCGGCCAGGGCCTCCGCCCAGCGGCCCAGCCAGCCGAGGCCCACGGCGACCTCGCGGCGGCTGACGAGCGTGTCCGGATGGTCCGCGCCGAGGACCCGCTCGCGCAGCGCGCACACCTCGCGGGATTCGGCGAGGGCGTCCACCCAGCGGCCGAACCGGCCGAGGTTGACTCCGATGCCGTGCCGGGCACGCAGGGTCTCCGGGTGGGTGGGCCCCTGTACGCGGGTGCGGTCCTCGACGAGGCCGCGGTACAGGTCGAGGGCCTCACCGGTGCGGCCGAGCCGTCCCAGGCCGATGCCGATCTCGTAGCGGGCGGCGAGGGTGTCGGCGTGGTCGGGACCGAGGACGGCGGCCCGGGCCCCGGCGACCTCCCGGTAGGTCTCCAGGGCCTCCTCCCAGCGGCCCAGCCGGCCGAGGGTGTAGGCGACCTCGTGGCGGGTGACGAGGGTGTCGGGGTGCTCGGGTCCGAGAACCCCGGCGCGGGCCTCGGCCACCTCGCACGCCATCGCGTACGCGTCCTCCAGGCGGCCGAGCCGGCTGAGGTTGAAGGCGAGGTTGTGGCGGCAGCGCAGGGTGTCGGGGTGCTCGGGCCCCATGGTCCGCTCGCGGGCGGCGAGCACCGACAGGTAGACCTGGTGGGCGTCGAGGGACCGGCCCAGCTGGGCGAGGACGTACGCCATCTCCTGACGGGCCGCCAGGGTGTCGGGGTGGTCGGCGCCGAGCGCGCGGATACGGGCCCCGGCCACGTGCTTGTACGCGCGCAGGGCGTCGGCGGCGCGGCCGGTGCGGCTCAGGGCGAACGCGACCTCGTAGCGGCTGGCGAGGGTGTCGGGGTGTTCCGGGCCGAGGAGGTGCTCGCGTTCGGCGGCGACCGCGCGGTGCACCTCACCCGCCTCCGTCCAGCGGCCGAGGCGTCCCAGGCTCAGGCCCGCGCTGTGCCGCCCCGCCAGGGCGGTCAGCGCCTCGGCCGCCGGGGCCGGCCGCTCCTCGGTGACGGGCTGCGGCCGGGGACCGGTGTCGGGGCGGGCGATCCATTCGCCGGACAGGCCGGCGGCCGGGTCGGGGGGTGAGGTGGCGGGAGCGGCACCGGCGGCCTTGCGGCCGGTGGTCATGCCGCGCGTCCAGGACGGCAGGCGGCCCGCGCGGCCCGCCCGCGCGGGTTCCTCCACGCGCACCGTTCCGGCGGTCCCGCCGGCCTTCCCCGGCGGGCCGGTGAGGCCCGTCCCGGCCGCCACCACGGCGGGGGCGGACCGCAGCCCGCCGATCCGGTCGGCGAGTTCCCGGGCGCTGTCGGGCCGCGCACCGGGCTCCTTGGCCAGCAGGTCCAGGATGATCCGCTCCAGGCGCTCGGGCAGGTCGGCGCGGTGACCCCGCGGCGGCAGGGGCGGGGTGTCGCGGTGGCCGACGAGGATCGCCCAGGCGTCGTCGAGGTCGAACGGCGGTACCCCGGTGGCGATCTCGTAGAGCACACATCCGAAGGAGTACAGGTCGCTGCGCCGGTCGACCTCGGAGCCGCTGATCTGCTCGGGCGACATGTAGTGCGGGGTGCCCATGGCGACGCCGGTGCCGGTCAGCCGGGAGGTGAAGCCGATGTCGTGCCCGAGCCGGGCGATGCCGAAGTCGCAGATCTTCACCGTGCCGTCGTCCAGCCGCACGATGTTCGCGGGCTTCAGGTCACGGTGCACGATGCCCTGGTCGTGGGTGTGGGCGAGGGCCGCGGCGACCTGCCCGGCGATCTCCACCACCTCCTCGACCGGCAGCGGATGCTGTTTGTTGTCCTCCAGGAGCTGGCTGAGGTTGCGGCCCTGGAGCAGTTCCATCACCAGGTACAGCACGCCGTCGGACTCGCCGAAGTCGTGCACGACGGTGATCCCCCGGTGCTGCAGGGCCGCCGCCACCCGGGCCTCGCGCCGGAACCGCTCGCGCAGCACGCGGCCGAACGACTGGTCGTGCTGCGCCCCGACGGGCTTGAGGCACTTCACCGCGACGTGCCGGCCCAGTGACTCGTCCCGTGCCCGCCAGACCTCCCCCATGCCGCCGCGCCCGATCCGGTCGAGCAACCGGTACCGGCCGTGGATCAGCCTGCTGTCCCCCATCTCCTCCGCCCGCCCCCGTCGCAGTCCGCCGCGCCCTCCCCTGGCCCGTCCAGTATGGCGACAAGTCGCCCGGTTCTGTACGGTGCCGGACGCGTGGCCCCGGAACCCGGGGGCCGGTCAGGCGAGGGTGGCGAGGAACTCGGTGCAGGCCCGGGCGCAGGCGCGGCAGGCCTCAGCGGTCTCCTCCGCCCCGGCGTGCCCGTCGAACACCTGAGCGCTCTCCAGGCACATCTGCCGGCACCACTCGACCTGGACGCGGATGGTCTCCTCGTCCACCTGGTTCTGCTCGGACAGCACACGGCAGGTCGCGTCGCAGACCTCCGCGCACATGATGCCCTTGCGCCGTACCAGTTCCTGGTTCTCGGTTCCGTCGGGATCCACCAGACTGGCCCGCGTCGCGCAGGCCCGTGCGCACTCGGTGCAGGCCTGGGCGCAGGCGAACCGGTCCTCCAGGAACCGGAACAGCTCTTCCTGCGATGTCGTCGTCACAGAGCGCGGGTAGCCGCCGCCCCGGCGGCCAAACGTCGTTCGGCGCTCGGACGGCGCGGGCGTCGCCGCGGCGGGGCGAGCGGGTTCACGCCCGGGAGCGGGGGTACCCGCGAGCCATGACGAACACCTCATGGATGGAGACGGCAGACCTCGCGGCGAGCCGCGGCGCGCTCGGTATCGGCCTGGGCGCGGCGGCCCTGGTGGTGGTGGCCCTGCTGATCGGCATGTTCGCCTTCGGCAGCCGCCGGACCAGGAACAGCACGACACGCAGGCCCCGGCCCGAGGAACAGCCGCGGATGCCCGAGGGCGGACCGGTCCACGAGGTACGGGAGCGGCGCGAGCCGGACGAGGTGCCCAGAAGCGACGAGCGGCTGACGCCGCACGAGCTGAACGGCCACGGCAACGCCGGCAGCCGCGCCGGTGCCTCACAGGAACGGCCCCGCTGGGACGACGGCAGCAGCGGGTCGTTCGGCAGCGGCGGACCGGGCAGTCACTGACCGTTCCGCCCCCGCGGACACCACCGGGCCCCCGCGGGAGGGAGCCGGAAGGTGACCGCCCGCGGGCAGGCAGGACAGGGCGGGCCGTGCGCCCCATCGATCGCCGGAAGGCGGTCATGGGCGCACGGCCCGCCCTTTCGCATGTCCGGCAGTGAGGTGGATCACAGCCTTCGGGTGCATCGTTCCGCCGGGTCCCGAGTCTTTGTGTGGGTGTAAGGGGTTGTCGCAGGCGGGACGGTGGGGATGGAGCGGTTTCGGGCCGACGGCTTCGACGAGTTCGTGGCCGCGCGCTGGTCGGCGCTGCTCCATGTCGCGCGGCTGCTCACCGGCGGCGACCGCCAGCGTGCCGAGGACCTGGTCCAGGAGGCCCTGGTGAAGCTGTGGTTCGCGTGGCCGAGGGTCGCCGAGCAGGCACCGGAGGCGTATGTGCGCCAGGTGCTGGTGCGGATGGCGGCACGTTCGGCGCGCCGGCGCTGGTGGGGCGAACGCCCGGTGGGAGAGCTGCCCGACCGGGCCGGGCCGGGCGATGTGTCCGCGGCCGTCGCGGAACGCTCGCGGCTGGAGGCCGCGCTGGCCCTGCTGCCGCCGCGGCAGCGGGCCGCGGTGGTGCTGCGCTACTGCGAGGACCTGCCCGAAAGCCAGGTCGCCCGGGCCCTGGGCTGCCCGGTCGGCACGGCCCGCTCCCACGCCTCGCGCGGAGTGGCGCGGCTGCGGCAGATCCTGTCCGACTCCGTACGGCCCGTGGGATGAGGGGAGAAGCGATGGACGACTTCGAGCGCGAGCTGACGCGCATGATGCGCGACGGCCGGCGGCACGCCCCCTTCGAGCCCGGGCAGCGGGCCCGGCTGTACCAGGGGATCCGGGTGCGCCGCCGGTCGCGGGTGCTGTGGCGGGCCGGCGGCTCGGCCCTCGCCGTGGCCGGGCTGAGCATCGGACTGTCGCTGCTGCCCGGCACCGGCTCCCGCTCCCTGCCCGCCGACCGGCCGCCCCCGCCGGCGACGAGTCCGACGTCGCCCCCGCCGTCCCCGCTCCCGACGGCCACCGCCCCCAGCACCTCGCTCCCGCCCACGGGCGTGCCGGGGACCACGGCGCCCGGCTCCGGCGGCACACCCACCTTCCCCCCGTCCGGCACGCCCGGCGCGACCCCCTCGGCGACGGCCACTCCGTCCTCGCCGCCGCTCCCCACGCGGGCGCCGAGCACACCACCGTCCACCGAGGAGGCGGAGAGCCCTTCCACGACGGCCCGCAGCGGCTGACGCCCGTACCCGCGCCTCCCGCCCGGGGTGCCGTCCCCGGCTCACCCCCGGGGGCCCGTCCGTCCCGGGACCACTTCACCCGACCAGCGACCGGGTGCCTCCGGCATGCCCTCACGGGCCCCACCAGGGCCCCGCCGTGCCGTGCGCCCAAGGAGACCGTGAGACCCGTCATGAGAACCGCGAAGCGGCCGGCCCCGGCCGGCTGCCGCACGACCGCCGCGTCCGCGGCCCGGGAAACCCTGCCGCGCCGGGCCCCGCTGCCCCCGCACCACCCGGACCCCGTCCTGGAGGTGGTGGTGCCCGTGCACAACGAGGAGAACGACCTCGAGCGCTGCGTCCGCCGGCTCCACGCCCACCTGGCCGGGACGTTCCCGTATCCCTTCCGGATCACCGTCGCCGACAACGCCAGCACGGACCGCACCCCGCTCATCGCCGAACGGCTGGCCGGGGAGCTGCCCGGGACCGGATGGCTGCGGCTGGCCGAGAGGGGACGCGGCCGCGCCCTGCACACCGCCTGGTCGCGGTCGCCCGCCCCGGTGCTCGCCTATCTGGACGTGGACCTGTCCACCGACCTCGCGGCCCTGCTGCCGCTGGTGGCCCCGCTGATCTCCGGGCATTCGGACATCGCGATCGGCACCCGGCTGGCACGCGGCTCCCGGGTGGTGCGCGGGCCCCGGCGCGAGATCATCTCCCGCTGCTACAACGGGCTGCTGCGGGGCACCCTCGCCGTGGGGTTCACCGACGCCCAGTGCGGATTCAAGGCCGTACGGCGTGACGTCGCCGAACGGCTGCTCCCGCTGGTCGAGGACCGGGAGTGGTTCTTCGACACCGAACTGCTGGTGATCGCCGAACGCGCCGGGCTGCGCATCCACGAGGTGCCGGTGGACTGGGTGGACGACCCCGACAGCCGCGTCGACATCCTCGCCACGGCCCTGGCCGACCTGCGCGGCATGGCCCGGCTGGGGCGTGCCCTGACCCGGGGCCGGCTGCCGCTGGCCGCGCTGCACCGCGCCGAAGGGCTCGACGCGGCGGCCGGACTGCCGCCCGCCCTGCTCCCCCAGCTGCTCCGCTTCGCCGCCGTCGGTGCCGCCAGCACCCTGTTCCACCTGCTGCTCTTCCTCGCGCTGCGGCCCGCCGCGGGCGCCCAGGCGGCCAACGCGCTCGCCCTGCTGGCCGCCGCCGTCGCCAACACGGCCGCCAACCGCCGGCTCACCTTCGGGGTGCGGGGGCGGGGCGGGGCGCTGCGCCATCAGCTCAAGGGGCTGGCGGCCTTCCTGGCCGGCCTCGCCCTCACCAGCGGTTCGCTGGCCGTCCTGCACCGCGCCGCGCCCGGCGCGGACCGGCGCGTGGAGCTGCTGACGCTGGTGGCCGCCAACCTCGCCGCGACCCTGCTGCGTTTCCTCCTCCTGCGGGCCTGGGTGTTCCCCGGCCACCGCGCCCGCCGTACGACAGGATCCTCCGCCTCATGACCACCGTCGCCGCACCCGGGTCCGGCCCGGCCGCGGTCCTCCCCGACGCCTCGCCTCCGGTCGCCCCCTCCCGGCGCGAGCGGCTGCGCCGGGCCGCCGCGTACTGCGGTCCGGTGTTCGCGGTGTACGGGGCGCTGAAGCTCACGGGTTTCGCCGTCTTCATGTTCCTGCTGGACTCCGCCGGCGACTTCCGGGAGAAGCATCCGCGGTTCGGCGGCGGCGCGCATCCCTGGGACGTGCTGGGCAGCTGGGACGGCTGGTGGTACCAGCAGATCGCCCTGCACGGCTACGACCCGGCGCTGGAACCGGTCCCCGGCGCCACCGGCATGATCACCCTCCAGGGCAACTCCGCCGCGTTCTTCCCCCTGTACCCGGCGCTGATGCGGATCGTCTCGGAACTCACCGGACTCGGCCCGTACGGCGCCGGCATGACCGTGTCGGTCGTCTTCTCCTTCGTCGCGGCGCTCGGCATCCACGCCGTCACCGCCCGGCTGGGCGGGTACCGGGCCGGTCTGGTCGCCGCCGGCCTGTGGGCGGTGTGGCCCGGCTCCGGTGCGGAGTGGGCGGTGTACTCCGAGTCCGTCTACACGGCGCTGGCCGCCTGGGCCTGCTACGCCGTGATGACCCGCCACTGGCTCACCGCCGGGGTGCTGACCTTCACCGCCGGGCTCGCCCGGCCCACCGCGGTGACCCTGGTCGCCGCGCTCGCGGTCGCCGGACTGTTCGCGGTGCTCCGCCGCCGGGAGGGCGTACGGCGTCCGCTGGCCGCGGTGCTGATCGCCCCGCTGGGCGCGGTCGGCCATCTGGGCTGGGTGGGCCACCGGATGGGTGACTGGGGCGGCTACAGCAAGCTCCAGGAAGGCGCGTGGGGCCACACGTTCGACTTCGGCCGGCACAGTTTCGACGTGCTCACGTCCGTACCCGTGGGTCACTTCGACTACCTGTTCGCGATGCCGATGGAGGACACGATCGGCGTCGGGGTGGTGCTGCTGGTGCCGGTGCTGACCGTGCTGCTGGCGCGGCTGCGTCCGCCCGCCGTGCTCGTCGTGTACACGGTGCTGTCGTACCTGATGGTGATGGCCACCCAGCAGTACTTCGGCAACGTCTCCCGCTACCTCCTCCCGTTGTTCCCCGTCCTCGTTCCCCTCGCCGTGGCGATGAGCCGGCTGAAGTGGCCCTCGCTGCTCACCGTCCTGGGCACGGCGGCCCTCGCCTCCGGCTCGTACGCGGGGTATGTCCTGTTCGAGCTCGGCGTGCCCTAGCCCGGCGGTGGTGCCGGCGGGTGAGGGGCGGGGCCGGGGTGTGCAGCCCCGGCCCCGCCCCTCTGGCCCCCGGTCAGAAGGCGCGCAGCTTGGCCCAGGTCTTCGGGCCGACCTGGCCGTCCCACTCGGCGGAGTTGTTCGGGAAGGCCTTCTTCTGGAAGGCCCGCACCCTGCTGTACGTGGTGTCGCCGAACTGGCCGTCCCGTGCGAGGTTGTAGCCGTGGAGCCACAGCAGACACTGCACCTCGACGACACGGTTGCCGCTGTGGCCGTACTTGGTCAGCGCGGTGCCGGAGTACCAGACCTTGCCGCAGTCGTAGTCCGCGGCGGCGGTCGCCGGCTGGGCCAGGGCCGCCGGAGCGGCGGCCAGGGCACCGCCGGCCAGGGCGGCGGACAGGACCGCGGTGGTGATCGCCTTGCTCATACGCATGGTCGTCTCCTCTTCCGGCCCCGGACCGGGCTCCCCCGTCGGGCTCCACATCGGTCCGGACGCCGCACGCCGGTGCCGGGTGGTACCGGTCCGCCGTGCCGGGAACGACGCTACGCAGCGCGCGGCCGCGGATCGTCACACGACGGGCCGACCTCGCCCCACACCACGGGCGGTACCCGCCGGCGACCTCCAACCAGCGCTGTACACCGCCGGTCCGACGTACGCCGTCGCACCTGCGCCCGAGGAGGCGCCGGCACCGCGACCGGGACCCGCGGGCGTCCGCCCGCCCGTCGTTTCGGCCGGGCCCGGCGGGGGCACCCGAGGGCGGCCGACACGGGAGGTTCCGTATGACGGACGACGTCGCGCGCGAAGCGGGGCACGCCGATCCGCCGCCGCGCATGGGGTTCTTCACCGACACCTCGGTGTGCATCGGCTGCAAGGCGTGCGAGGTCGCGTGCAAGGAGTGGAACGCGATCCCCGAGGACGGTCTCGAACTGACCGGCATGTCGTACGACAACACGCAGGGCCTCGGCGCGAGCACCTGGCGCCACGTGGCCTTCATCGAGCAGCGGGTGCCGGCGGCCCCCGGCGGCCACGAGGACGTCGACGTCTTCGACGCCGCCCGGGATCTCGCCGGCTCCCCCGGCGGCGACCAGGTGCGCTGGCTGATGTCGTCCGACGTGTGCAAGCACTGCACGCACGCCGCCTGTCTCGACGTGTGCCCCACCGGTTCGCTGTTCCGCACCGAGTTCAGCACGGTCGTCGTGCAGGAGGACATCTGCAACGGCTGCGGCTACTGCGTGTCCGCCTGTCCCTACGGTGTCATCGAGCGGCGGCCCGACGACGGACGCGCCTGGAAGTGCACCCTGTGCTACGACCGGCTCGGCGTCGGCATGGAACCGGCGTGCGCCAAGGCCTGCCCGACCGACTCCATCCAGTTCGGCCCGCTGGAGGAACTGCGGGAGCGTGCGGCGGACCGGGTCGCGCACCTGCACGCCACCGGGGAGGGCGACGCCCGCCTGTACGGGGAGGACCCGCAGGACGGGGTCGGGGGCGACGGCGCGTTCTTCCTGCTGCTGGACGAGCCGGAGGTGTACGGGCTGCCGCCCGATCCGGTGGTCACCACACGCGATCTGGCCGGCATGTGGCGGCACGCCGCCGCGGCCGCCGCCACGCTCGCCGCGCTGGCCGCCGCCGGTTTCGCCGGGAGGTCACGATGAGCGAGGTCACGCGGGGCGGCCCGAACGGCGGCCGGCGCCGTCGCCGGGGGCGCGGCGAACGGGCCATGGTGCCGGACGCCGAGTTCGCCTCCTACTACGGCCGGCCCGTCCTGAAGCGGCCGGAGTGGCAGCCGCTGGACGTCGCCGGCTACCTCTGGCTGGGCGGGCTCGCCGGGGCGTCGTCGCTGCTGGCCGCGGGGGCAGACGTCACCGCCCGGCCGGCGCTGGCCCGCACGGCGAAGCTCGGCTCGGCGGGAGCGATCACCCTGTCGCTGGCGGCGCTGGTGCACGATCTGGGCCGCCCGGCGCGCTTCCTCAACATGCTCCGCGTCTTCAAGCCGACCTCCCCGATGAGCGTGGGGTCGTGGCTGCTCGCGGCCTACGCGCCGCTGACGATGGCCGCGGCCGCCGCCGACGTCGCGGGCCGGTACCGGATCGCGGGTGCCGCCGCCACGGCGTCCGCCGCCGCGCTCGCCCCGGCGGTCGCGACGTACACCGCCGTGCTGATCTGCGACACCGCGGTCCCCTCGTGGCACGAGGGGTACCGCGAGATGCCGTTCGTCTTCGCCGGCTCCGCCGCCACCGCGGCGGCCGGCTGGGCCCTGGCCGCCGCACCGCCCGGGCAGACCGGCCCCGCCCGCCGCACGGCCGTCCTGGGCGCGGTGCTCGAACTGGGCGCCTTCCGGCTGATGAAGCGGAACATGGGACTCGCGGCCGAGACGTACGACAGCGGCCGGCCCCGCGGGTGGCTGCGCGCGGCGGAGGGGCTCACCGCCGGCGGTGCCCTGCTCGCGGCCCTCGCGCACCGCCGCGGCCGGGTGTGCGCGGCCCTCGCGGGCACGGCCCTGCTGGCCGGATCCGCGGCGCTGCGGCTCGGCGTGTTCCACGCCGGCGTGGCGTCGGCCGAGGACCCCCGGTACACGGTCGTACCTCAGCGGGAGCGGCTGGCAGCCCGGTCACGGACCGGGAAACCCGAGGAGGCCGGGTGACCCCGATTGAAGCACGGAGGCGCGGGTACTCCGCCCGGGCAGTCGCGTAGCAGCGCGGAAAGGCAGACGTCATGGGCGTGCGCACCTGGATCGATTCCTGGCCGGTCTACCGCCAGCTCAAGGGCACCGACCCGCTGGGCCGCGGAGCCGCCGCCAAGAGCGGACCGAGCGAACGGCTCGCGCCCCGGGTCGCCACGGCGGACCGGGTCGTGAAGTCGGTGTGTCCGTACTGCGCCGTCGGCTGCGGCCAGAACGTGTACGTGCAGGACGGGCGCGTCACCCAGATCGAGGGCGACCCCGACTCCCCGATCTCGCGCGGCCGGCTGTGTCCCAAGGGCTCGGCCAGTCTGCAGCTGACCACCGGGAGCGCGCGCGAGCACCAGGTGCTGTACCGGCGGCCGCACGGCGCCGACTGGGAGCGCCTCGACCTCGGCACGGCGATGGACATGATCGCCGACCGGGTGATCGAGGCCCGCCGGGCGGGCTGGCAGTGGGAGGTCGACGAGACCCGCACCCGCCGCACCCTGGGCGTCGCGAGCCTGGGCGGGGCCACGCTGGACAACGAGGAGAACTACCTCATCAAGAAGTTGTTCACCGCGATGGGCGCCGTGCAGATCGAGAACCAGGCGCGTGTTTGACACTCCTCCACCGTTCCCGGTCTGGGAACCTCGTTCGGCCGCGGCGGCGCGACCACCTTCCAGCAGGACCTGCAGCACTCCGACTGCATCCTCATCCAGGGCTCCAACATGGCCGAGTGCCATCCGGTGGGGTTCCAGTGGGTGATGGAGGCCAAGGCGCGCGGGGCGAAGGTGATCCACGTCGACCCGCGGTTCACCCGCACCAGCGCCATGGCCGACGTGCACGTACCGCTGCGGGCGGGGTCGGACATCGCCTTCCTCGGCGGGATCATCAACCACGTCCTGCGCACCGGCGCCTACTTCCGGGAGTACGTGGCCGCCTACACCAACGGCCCGGTGATCCTGCGCGAGGACTTCCGCGACACCGAGGACCTCGACGGGGTGTTCTCCGGGCTCGACCCCGAGGGCCGCGGCTACGACCCCGCCACCTGGCAGTACCAGGGCGTCGACGTGCAGGCCGCCTCGGGGCAGCGCGATCCTCAATTCGACCGGCGTGACGCCTCCGCCCCCGACGTCTCGGACGCGGCACACGGCGAGTCCCACGGCTCCGGCGGCGCGACCATCCCGGAGGGTCGGCCGGAGTCCGACGAGACGATGACCCACCCCCGCTGCGTCTTCCAGGTCCTCAAGCGGCACTACGCCCGCTACACGCCCGAGATGGTGGAACGGATCTGCGGTGTCCCCCAGGACGTGTTCCGCCAGGTGTGCGACATGGTCACCGAGAACTCCGGACGGGACCGCACCACCGCCCTCGCGTACGCGGTCGGCTGGACCCAGCACACGGTCGGTGTGCAGTACATCCGGGCGGCGTCCGTCCTGCAGAGCCTGCTCGGCAACATCGGCCGGCCCGGCGGCGGCATCCTCGCACTGCGCGGCCACGCCTCCATCCAGGGGTCGACGGACATCCCCACCCTGTTCAACCTGCTGCCCGGCTACATCCCGATGCCCTACGCCCACCGCGACCAGCGCCTGGACACCTTCGTGCGGGCCGACGCCGCGCCCAAGGGCTACTGGGGCAACATGCGCGCCTACCTGGTGAGCCTGCTCAAGGCGTACTGGGGCGACGCGGCGACGGCGGAGAACGACTTCTGCTTCGACTACCTGCCGCGGCTCACCGGCTCGCACTCCACGTACGAGACGGTCATGGCCCAGCTGGACGGCACGTGCAAGGGCTACTTCCTCATGGGCGAGAACCCGGCGGTCGGCTCCGGCAACGCCAAGCTCCAGCGCCTGGGCATGGCCGCCCTGGACTGGCTCGTCGTACGGGACTTCTCGCTCATCGAGTCGGCCACCTGGTGGAAGGACGGCCCGGAGATCGAGACGGGCGAGCTGCGCACGGAGGACATCGGCACGGAGGTGTTCTTCCTGCCGGCCGCCGCGCACACGGAGAAGGACGGCAGCTTCACCAACACCCAGCGGCTGCTGCAGTGGCATCACCAGGCGGTGCGGCCGCCCGGCGAGGCGCGCAGCGACCTGTGGTTCACCTTCCACCTCGGGCGGATCATCCGGGAGAAGCTCGCCGCGTCCACCGATCCGATGGACCGGCCGCTGCTCGACCTGACGTGGGACTACCCGACGTCCGGTGAGCTCGCCGAGCCGGACGCCGAGGCGGTGCTGGCCGAGATCAACGGCCGGGACGCCGACGGCAACCCGTTGTCGGGCTACGACCAGCTCGCGGACGACGGCTCCACCTCCTGCGGCTGCTGGATCTACTGCGGGGTGCACGCCGAGGGCGTCAACCAGGCGGACCGCCGCAGGCCGGGCGGGGAGCAGGACTGGGTGGCCGCGGAGTGGGGCTGGGCCTGGCCCGCCAACCGCCGGGTGCTGTACAACCGTGCCTCGGCCGACCCGGAGGGCAGGCCGTGGAGCGAGCGCAAGGCGCTGGTGTGGTGGGACGCGGAGCGGGGCGAGTGGACCGGACACGACGTCCCCGACTTCCAGAAGGGCAAGGCCCCCGGACACCGGCCGCCGGAGGGCGCGTCCGGCCCCGAGGCGCTGTCCGGGACCGACCCGTTCATCATGCAGGACGACGGCAAGGCGTGGCTGTACGTGCCGTCCGGCCTCACCGACGGGCCGCTGCCGACGCACTACGAGCCGCAGGACTCGCCGTTCCCGAACCTCCTGTACGGCCGGCAGCGCAACCCCGTACGGCATCTGCTGCGGCCGCCGCACCCGGACAACCGCTACCAGCCGAGCGGCGGCGAGCCGGGCAGCGAGGTGTTCCCCTACGTGGCCACCACCTACCGGCTCACCGAACACCACACGGCGGGCGGCATGTCCCGCTGGCAGCCGTACCTGGCCGAGTTGCAGCCGGAGTTCTTCTGCGAGGTGTCGCCCGAGCTGGCGGCCGAGCGCGGTCTGGAACACACCGGCTGGGCGACGATCGTCAGCGCCCGCGCGGTGATCGAGGCACGGGTGCTGGTCACCGACCGCATGCCCTCGCTGACCGTGCACGGCCGGCGTCTGCACCAGGTGGGGCTGCCCTACCACTGGGGCCCCAACGGCTACAGCACCGGTGACGCGGCCAACGAACTGCTGCACCTGTCCCTCGACCCCAACACGCACATCCAGGAGGCGAAGGCGCTGGCGGTCGACATCCGGCCGGGGCGCCGCCCGAGGGGACCGGCCGCCCCGGAGCTGGTGCGCCGTTACCGGCGGCGGGCGGGCATCGACGAGGAGACCGGCACCGCGATGTGAGGCTCACCTGAGCACGACGGTGTGAGTGCTTCTCGGGACGAGTTCGCCGATCACCGGCGCGCCGGGCACCTCGCCGGCCACCAGCAGCCCGCCGGAGGTCTGCGCGTCGGCGAGGAGCAGGCGGGTGTCCTCGTCCGTGCCGCCGAAGTCGGTGGAGGGCGTCACCCAGTCCAGGTTGCGGCGGGTGCCGCCGCTGACATAGCCGTCCCGCACGGCCTGCCGGGCCCCGTCGAGGCAGGGCACGGCGGCGGTGTCGATCACGGCGGTGACGCCGGAGGCGCGGGCGAGCTTGTGCAGGTGGCCGAGGAGGCCGAAGCCGGTGACGTCGGTGGCGCAGACCGCTCCGGCGGCGAGCGCGGCGGCCGAGGCGTCGCGGTTGAGCGCCACCATGGTGGCCACCGCCTGCTCGAACCGCTCACCGGTGGCCTTGTGCCGGTTGTTGAGCACGCCCAGCCCGAGGGGCTTGGTGAGCGACAGCGGCACGCCGGGGCGGCCGGTGTCGTTGCGCAGCAGCCTGCCGGGGTCCGCCAGTCCGGTGACGGCCATGCCGTACTTGGGTTCCGGGTCGTCGACGCTGTGCCCGCCGCCCACGTGGCAGCCGGCCTCGGCGGCGACGGCGAGCCCGCCGCGCAGGACCTCCCGGGCGAGGTCGAAGGGCAGGACGTCCCGGGGCCAGGCCAGGAGGTTGACGGCGAGGACCGGGCGCCCGCCCATCGCGTACACGTCCGACAGGGCGTTGGCGGCGGCGATGCGCCCCCAGTCGTAGGCGTCGTCGACGACCGGGGTGAAGAAGTCGGCGGTGGAGACGACGGCCGCGGGCGCGGCCCCGCCGCTCGCGGGCAGGGTGACCACGGCGGCGTCGTCCCCGGTCGCCGACCCGACCAGCAGCGGGGTGTCACCGGTGACGGGCGCCGGCGGAGCGAGGCCCGCCAGGACGTCCTCCAACTCGCCGGGCGGGATCTTGCAGGCGCAGCCGCCGCCGTGCGCGAACTGGGTGAGACGTACGGGCGCCTGGGTCGGGGAGTGCATGTGCCTGGCTCCTTGTCGGGGTTCGGGTGGGTGAGCCGGTAGCCTGGCCGGGCGGTGGAGGCGTGTGGGTGCCTGGTGGCCCTCCCGGTCTTCAAAACCGAGGTGCCCGAGGATCTCGGGCAGGCGGGTTCGATTCCCGTCCGCCTCCGTCCTCCGCGGCGTCGGGACGGCAGCGCCGGTGCCGGTCGTCGACCCGTTCGGTGAGTCCGCGCCGGTCCAGGAACTCCAGCAGCGGCACGGCCACCCTGCGGGTGGTGTCCAGGGCCTCGCGGGCCTCGCTCGGTGTGAAGGGCTGCGGCAGGCCGCGCAGGACGGCGGCGGCGCGGGTGCCGGCTCCGGGCAGCAGGACGATGCCGTCGGCGACCCGCAGCAGCGCGCCCGCCGTGACCGCGGCGGCCAGTTCCCTGCGTCCGAGGCCCAGTTCGGCCAGCCGTCCGGCCTCCGGGGCCCGGAAGGGCGACACCTCCAGCTCCGCCCGCAGGGCGTCCACGGCGGCCCGGACGCGTGGGGGGAGGGAGGGCCCCCGCTGCCCCGGGCCGTGCAGCCGTCCGTGGTCGCGGCGCAGCGGCACCGTGCCCGGGGTGCCGGCGAGGGCGTCGACGAGGGCCCGGTCCGGCAGTTCCAGCAGCCGGCGGGCCGCCTCGGTGGGCAGTCCCGGGTCCAGCGGGTGGTGCGCGGCGTGCCGTTCCACCTCGGCGCCCAGGCGGTCCCGCAGCGCCGCCCAGTGCCCGGGGTCGGCCAGCCAGTCCCCGGCGACGGGCGGCGCGGGGGCGGTCGCGCCCATGGCCTCCAGCTCGGTGCGGCGCACCAGGCGGCGCCGGCGCAGTTCCGCCGCGCCGTCGGGGGCGCCGGTCAGGTCCGCCAGTTCGGCGGCCCGCGCGCGGGCCGCCCCGCGCCGGGTCAGTTCAGGGGGCCGGACGTCCAGTACGGTCACCCGGCACGGGGCGCGCCGCCGCCCGCCGGGCTCGCGCAGCACCGCCCGGTCGCCGATGCGCAGGGGCAGCGGGCGGGCCGCCGTCAGCCGGGCCGTGTCCGTGCCGAGCGGCCGCAGGGTGACCGGCACCGCGGCGGTGCCGAGGTGCAGGGTGGACTGCCGGGGAAGGTCCCGCACGGGTGTTCCGGTGACCCGGACGTCGAACAGAGCGGTGAGCAGCCAGCGGTCCGGCGTCAGCAGCACCTGCCCCCGGCCGAGTACGGCGTCGGACGCGCCGTGGACGTTGACGGCCACCCGTGCCACCCCGGCGACGGCGGTACGGTCCTCGCCCAGGCACTGCAGCCCGCGCACCCGCAGCACGCTCCCGCCGTCCCCGGTCACCAGCCGGTCGCCGGTCCGCAGGGTGCCGGCGCCCAGGGTGCCGGTGACGACCGTCCCGTGACCGCGCATGGTGAACGCCCGGTCGAGCCACAGCCGTACGTCCGCGTCGGCCGGAGGGGCGGGCAACGCGCGGACCAGCGCGGCCAGTTCCTTGCGCAGCCGGTCCAGTCCCCCGCCCGTGACCGCGCTCACGGCGACGGAGGGCACGGCGCCGAGGGTGGTGGCGGCGATGCGCTCCAGGGCGTCCGCGCGCACCGGTCCGGGATCGGCCAGGTCGCTGCGGGTCACGGCGAGCACGGCGTGGCGCACCCCGAGCGCGTCGAGGATCTCCAGGTGTTCCTGCGACTGTTCCTGCCAGCCCTGGTCCGCGGCCACCACGAACAGCACCGCCGGTACGGGCCCCACGCCGGCCAGCATGGTGGCGACGAAGCGCTCGTGGCCCGGTACGTCGACGAGGGCCAGGTCCTCTCCGTCGGGCGGGTCGAGGCGGGTCCACACGAAGCCCAGGTCCAGGGTCAGGCCCCGGCGCCGCTCCTCCTCGAACCGGTCGGGTTCCCTTCCGGTCAGCGCCCGGGCGAGGGCGGACTTCCCGTGGTCGACGTGCCCGGCGGTGGCCAGCACCCGCATGCCCGTCACCTCCTCCCGACGGCCCGGACGGCCCCGGCGAGCCGCTCGTCGTCCGCCGCCGGCACCGCCCGCAGGTCGAGCAGGCACCGCCCGGCCTCCAGGCGCCCGACGACGGGTTCCGCTCCGGTGCGCAGGGCCGCGGCGTAGTGCTCGGGCAGCGACAGGGCCGCGCTGGGCAGGGTCACCCCGGGCGCTCCGCCGCCTCCCACGGTCGCCTCGCTGCTCACGGCCCGTACGTCGATGCCGTCGGCGGCCAGCAGGGCGGCGAGCCGCTCGGCACGCTCCGTCAGTCCTTCGACGGCGGCGTCGAGCGCCTGGCCGGTCGGGGTTCCGGGGCCGGTCAGGGTGGCCTCCAGGGCGGCCAGGGTGAGCTTGTCCACGCGCAGGGCGCGGGCCAGCGGGTGCCGGGCCAGGGCGCCGATCAACTCCTCGTGTCCGAGGAGCAGTCCGCACTGCGGTCCGCCCAGCAGTTTGTCGCCGCTCGCCGTGACGAGCGCCGCGCCGGCCTTCAACTGGGACCGGGCGTCGGGTTCTTCGGGCAGCAGGGGGTGCGGGGCGAGCAGGCCGGACCCGATGTCGACGACGACCGGGACGCCCAGCGCGGTGAGTTCGCCGACGTCCGCGGCCCGGGTGAATCCGGTGATGCGGAAGTTGGAGGGGTGCACCTTGAGCACGAAGGCGGTCTCCGGGCCGACCGCACCGGCGTAGTCGGCGGCGGTGGTGCGGTTGGTGGTGCCCACCTCGCGCAGTCGGGCGCCCGTGGAGACCAGCAGGTCGGGCAGGCGGAAACCGTCGCCGATCTCCACCATCTCCCCGCGGCTGACGACGATCTCCCGTCCGGCGGCGAGCGCGGTGGCGGCCAGCACCAGGGCGGCGGCACCGTTGTTGACGACGTGCGCGGCCCCGGCGTCCGGTACGGCGGCGCGCAGGGCGGCAAGCGCCGTACGGCCCCGGCGGGCGCGCACGCCGGTGCTCAGGTCGAGTTCGACGTCGGTGGGCCCGGAGGCCTCCCGCACGGCCTGCCGGGCCGCCGCCGAGAGCGGGGCCCGGCCCAGGTTGGTGTGCAGGAGAACGCCGGTGGCGTTGATCACCGGCCGCAGGCCGCCGGCCGATCCCGGCAGCAGCGAGAGGGCCGTGTCGGCGACCGCGTCCGGCGGCAGGGCGCCCTCGCGCGCCCGCTGTTGGGCCCGGTGGACGGCCGACTTCACCCGGGCGGTCCCCAGCCGGTGTGCGGCCCGGAGCAGGCGCGGATCGCGCAGCACGGCGTCGGTACGGGGGACGAGCCGCCGTACGTCCGCGTCTGCGCCTGTACCCGTGGGATCCACCCGCGTCCTCTCGTTCGGGCCCGGTGGCCGGACGGCCGGACCTTCATGGTCCACCAGTGCCCCGGGCCCGGGACCCGACACGCCGGACCGCAGGGGAGGTGCCTCGCGGACGGCCGGCGTGGTGCCGGGCGGAGGGACGGCGCGGGTCCGGTGCGGGAGGGGGCCGCGCGCGGAACGTCCGCCGGGTGCGCGGGCCGTGGCCGCAGTACGCTGGCCGCATCCGGCCCACGGGAGCTCCGATGTGGAAGCGCAGAAGGCACGCACGGCGTCCGGAGACCGTCGTACCGGAACTGTGCGACCTGTGCGCGAGGACGTTCCCCGAGGGCGAGGCGGTGCGCGGACACGTCGCGGACTCCTCCGCCGCCCACCCCACCGACGAGTGGCACGACGGTCTGCGCCTCGTCACCGCCTGCTGCGGGGCCCACCTCGACGTGCTGCGTGAGCTGTACGGGTGCCGTCCTTTCGTGGTCGAGGAACTCTGGGCCGCCAAGATCAGCCGGGTGATGACGTCCGGTCCGGCGGAGCTCTCCATGGACCGGCTCGCCCGCCGTACCGGCCTCGACGAGCCCGACATCCGGCGGGCCATCGCCTGGCACAACGAACGCCGCCGTCGGCTGAACGGGTGACCCGGTCCGGCGGCCCGCGACACCGCTCCCCCGCCCTCGCGGGCATGTGCCGAAGGGGAGCCCTCCCCGTCACCCTGCGCGGTACGGCTACGGGGCGGGAAGCGGTCCGCACGCGAGGGCGCCCCGCCCGGCCGGGGCCGGGCGGGGCGCGATCGACGACGCGGTGCGGCCGGGTGCCGTGCGTCGCGGGGCGAAGCCGGGGCTCCGCACACCGCGACCGCGGCAGGCCGGCGGCCCCTATGCCGCCTGGGGCTGCAGGAAGCGGGCCAGCAGGTCGTCCAGGGTCACCAGGCCGGTCAGGGCGCCGGAGGCGTCGCGGACGACGGCGAGCGAGGAGCGGCGGCGGCGCAGCAGGTCGATCGCCTCGGCGACCGTCGCCTCCTCGGTCAGGCCGGGGACCGGGCGGGCCAGCGCGCGGGCGCTGGTGACCCGGCCCTGCGCGCGGGCGACCACCGCGTCGCGGGCGTGCACCGAGCCGAGGACGGTGTCGTGCTCGCGGACCAGCAGCCGGGTGCGGTTGCGGGACGCCGCCACGCGCAGGATCTCGTCGAGGCCGGCGCCGCCGTCCACCCAGACGATGTCGGCGGCCGGCACCCTCAGCTCACGTACCGGGGTGTCGACTTCGGTCAGCGAGCGGGTCAGCAGGTCCGAGTCCGTCTCGCTGATCAGACCGAGCCGTTCGGACTCCGCGACCAGGTGGGTGAGCTGCTCCCGGTTGTGCACCGAGGCCAGCTCGTCGCGCGGGGTGACCCGGCACAGCCGCACGAGGGCGTTGCTCACCGCGTTCAGCACCCGGATCAGCGGCCGAACGACCTTCACCACGGCACGGAACGGCGGGGAGAGCAGCATCGCCGAGCGCTCGGGGTGGGCGATGGCCCACGACTTGGGGGCCATCTCGCCGACCACCATGTGCAGGAACACCACGACGATCATGGCCACGGCGAACGCCACCCCGTAGCTGACCGCGCTGGGCAGGCCCAGCTCGTGCAGCAGCGGGTCGAGCTCGTGCGAGATCGCGGGCTTGGACACCGAGCCCAGGCCCAGCGTGCACACGGTGATGCCGAGCTGGGCGCCGGCCAGCATCAGGGACAGCTCGCGCATGCCGGCCAGGGCCGCCTTGGCTCCGCCGCGGCCCTCGGCCGCCGCCTTCTCCATGCGGTGCCGCTTGGCGGCGACCAGCGCGAACTCGGCGGCCACGAAGAATCCGCTGCCGATCAGCAGCAGCACGGTGACGAAGAGCGCCATCGGGAAACTCATGCCTGCTCCTCCGTCTCCGCCGGTCCCCGCCGCTCGATCCGCACGCGTTCGGGCACGTGCCGGTCGAGGGTGCGTACGTCGATGACGGCGCTCGCGCCGTCGGACAGCTCGACGGTGAGCCGGTCCCCGATGGCCGGGAAGCGGCCGAGCCGGTCGACGATCAGGCCGGCCACGGTGTCGTAGTCGTCCTCCTCGGGCAGCTCGATGCCGGTGACCTCTGCCACCTCGTCGAGCCGGCGCCCGGCGTCCACCAGCCAGCCGTCGCCAACGGCGACGGCGACCTCGGTGACCGTGTCGGACTCGTCCGCGATGTCACCGACGAGTTCCTCGGCGATGTCCTCGTAGGTGACGATGCCGGCGACGCCGCCGTGCTCGTCGAGGACGACCGCGAACTCGTCGTCGCGCTCGCGCATCTGGGTCACGGCGTCGGGCAGCGGCAGGGTGTCCGGCAGCAGCAGCGGCCGCCGGGCGACCGAGCCCGCCGTGGTGGCGGCGAGGCGGCCCGCGGGCAGGCGCATCAGCTCGGCCACGCCGAGGACGCCGCCGATGTCGTCGGGGTGGTCGCCGAGCACGGGGTAGTTGGAGTGGCCGTGCTTGGCGATCAGGTCGACCGCCTCGGCGGCGGTGGCGTCCTCGCGGACGAAGACGGCGTCCACGCGGGGCACCATCACCTCGTTCAATGTGCGGTCGGAGAACTCCAGGGCGTGGTCGAGCAGGGCGGCGGTGTCCTCGGGCAGGGCCCCCTGCTCGTGTGACTCGCCGATCAGATGGCCGAGCTCCTCCAGGGTGGCGCCGTGGTGCAGTTCCTCGACCGGTTCGATGCCGACCCGGCGCAGCAGCTTGTTCGCCGTGCTGTCGAAGACGTGCACGAGGGGGCCGACGACCTTCAGGTAGGCGAGCGTGGAGCCGGCCAGCGACTTGGCCAGCCGCTCCGGCACGGCGATGGCGAGGTTCTTCGGGGCCAGTTCGCCCAGCACCATCTGCACGACCGTGGCCAGCACGAAGGCGAGCACGATCGCGATGCCGCTCACGGCGGCGTCGGGGATGCCGGCGCCCGACAGCACCGGCCTGAGCAGCGCGGACACCGAGGGCTCGGCGATGAAGCCGACCACCAGGCCGGTGACGGTGATGCCGAGCTGGGCGCCCGACAGCATGAACGACAGCCGCTCCAGCACCTTCAGGGCGCGGGCGGCCTTGCGGTCACCGGTCTCCGCCTCGCGGGCCAGGGCGAGGCGGTCGGCGGAGACGTAGGCGAACTCCTGGGCGACGAAGTAGCCGGTGCCCGCGGTCAGGACGAACACGGCCAGTACGCCGAGGAGGGCGTTCGCGGCACTCATCGAACACCATCCAGCCGTGTGCCGTGCTCAGGTGGTGCCTGGCGGGATGGTCGGGGACTGTGCCCCGGGGGGTCCGTCGGTCTGGCGGACAAGGACGTGCTCCTTCTGTGGGTGTGCAATGAGCCAACGTGCCCGGCCGGTGTGTTGTTCCCGGCCGGGCGGGCCGGTGTCTCGATCCCGGCCGGGCAGGCCGGTGTCCTGATCCCGGACGGGCGGGTCAGGCGGTGGCGGGGGCCGCGGGTCCGACCAGTTCGGACAGGACGTCCTCCATGGTCACGAACCCGATGACGGTGCCACTCTCCCCGACGACGGCCGCGAGGTGGCAGTCGTCGGCCCGCAGGGCGGTGAGCGTGTCGTCGAGCGGGGTGTCGATGCGGACCCGGGTGATCCTGTGCAGCGCGGCGCGCGGGAAGGGCCGGTCGCGGTCGGTGACGCCGAGGGTGTCCTTGACGTGCAGATAGCCGAGGAGGGCGCCGTCGGGGCCGGTCACCGGGAAGCGGGACAGACCCGCCTCGGCCGCGAGCCGTTCCAGCCGGGCCGGGGTGACGGTGTGGTCGGTGGTGCGCATCCGCTGCACCGGGACCAGGATCTCGCCGACCGGGCGGGTGCCCAGCTCCAGGGCGTCGCGCAGCCGCTGCCCGTCGGCGGGGCCGAGCAGGCCGGCCTCGCTGGAGTCGACGACCATCCGGGCGAGCTGGTCGTCGGTGAAGACCGACTCGACCTCGTCCTTCGGTTCGACGCGCAGCAGCCGCAGCAGGACGTTGGCGAAGGCGTTGATGCCGAACACGAACGGCCGCAGCGCCCGGGTGAGGGCGGCCAGCGGCGGGCCCAGCAGCAGGGCGCTGGGCACCGGAGCGGCGAGGGCGATGTTCTTCGGCACCATCTCGCCGATCAGCATGTGCAGATAGGTGGCGAGGGCCAGGGCGATGACGAACGCGATCGGGTGCACCAGGGCGTCCGGGATGTTCACCGCCTCGAAACCGGGCTCCATCAGGTGCGCGATGGCGGGTTCGGCGACCGCGCCGAGCACCAGGGAGGAGGCGGTGATGCCGAGCTGGGCGGTGGCCATCATCGCGGACAGGTGCTCCAGCGCCCACAGTGTCATCCGCGCGCGCTTCTCACCCGCCTGGGCGCGCGGTTCGATCTGGCTGCGGCGCACCGAGATCAGGGCGAACTCCGCGCCGACGAAGAAGGCGTTGGTCAGCAGGGTCAGGGCGCCGATGGCGAGCTGCAGGGCGGTCATCGGGCGCCTTCCAGGGCCTGGGCGAGCGGGGCGGGGGCCGGCTCGGTGACGCGTATGCGGTCGGCGCGGTGGTGCTCGACGTCCAGCACGTCCAGCCGCCAGCCGTCCAGTTCCACCACGTCGCCCTTGACGGGGATGCGGGCCAGGTGGGTGGCGATCAGTCCGGCGACGGTCTCGTACGGACCGTCCGGCGCGGTGAGCCCGATGCCGGCGAGCCGGTCGAGGCGGACGCTGCCGTCGGCCTCCCACACGGAGCGTCCGTCGTCGGTGTCCGGGGCGGGTGCCAGGTCGGGCATCTCGAAGGGGTCGTGTTCGTCGCGGACCTCGCCGACGACCTCCTCGACGATGTCCTCCACGGTGGCCACGCCCGCCGTGCCGCCGTACTCGTCGATGACGACGGCCATGGTGCGGTGCGCGCGCATCCGTTCCAGCAGCCGGTCGGCGGGGAGGCTGTCGGGCACCAGCAGCGGCGGGGCGGTCAGCTCGGTGACCGGGGTGCCGGCCCGCCGCTCGGGCTCCAGGGCGAGCACGTCGCGGATGTGGACGGTGCCGACCACCTCGTCGAGGCTGTCGCGGTAGACGGGGAAGCGGGACAGGCCGGTGGCGTGGCTGAGGGCGGCGGCGTCGGCCGCCGTGGCGTGCACTTCGAGGGCCTTGACGTCGACCCGGGGGGTCATCACGTTCTCGGCCGTCAGCTCGCTCAGGTGCAGGGTGCGGACGAAGAGCTCCGCGGAGTCCGCCTCCAGGGCGCCCTCGGCGGCCGAGCGCCGGGCGAGCGCGCCCAGTTCCTCGGCGGTGCGCGCGGAGGCCAGTTCCTCGGCGGGCTCCAGACCGACGCGGCGCACGAAGCGGTTGGCGGTGCTGTTGAGGTGGCCGATGAACGGGCCGAAGGCGGCGGTGAACGCGCGCTGGGGCCCGGCGACGACCTTCGCGACCGCGGCGGGACGGGAGATCGCCCAGTTCTTCGGGACCAGCTCGCCGATCACCATCAGCACCACGGTGGACAGCGCCACCCCCAGCAGGGTCGCCACGGTCGGGGCGGCGCCGCCCAGGCCGAGGGAGCGCAGGGGTCCGCGCAGCAGGGCGGCGAGGGAGGGTTCGGCGAGCATGCCGATCACCAGGGAGGTGACCGTGATGCCGAGCTGGGCGCCGGACAGCTGGAGTGTCAGGCGCCGTACCGCGCGCAGCGCGCCCTCGGCTCCGCGCTCGCCGGCTTCGGCGGCGCGCTCCAGTTCACCGCGCTCGACGGTGGTGAGGGAGAACTCCGCGGCGACGAAGACCGCGCAGGCCAGGGTCAGCAGCAGTGCGAGCAGGAGCAGCAGGACCTCGGTCACCGTGCCACCCCCGCTCCCCTGCTGGCCGTATGGCACGGACGGGCGGTGGTGGCACGGCTGCTACTGGGAGGATCACCCATCGGGAGACCGTCGCTCCTTCTCGGACGCGTGGGAGGAATGGTGTGGAAGCAGGATGGCCTGTTTCCACACCAACTGTAAAGGAGCCGCAAAGTCACTGATTCGGGCGCCACGCCCGCGCGGCACCGGGGCCACCGCCGTCGGGACGGCCACTCCTGGGGCGGTCATCGGGGAGACAGGCCCCGGTGACGGGCTCCCGCGGGGGCCGGTGGGCCGGGCGGTCCCCCGGCGTGGCCCGGCCGGGGACGCCTCAGGTGATCTGCAGCACGTCCTTCACGGGGCGGCGCGGGGTCGCCGGGCCCCGGGGGCCGTAGCCGAGGCGCAGCACCATGTGCACCTGCCCGGTGCCCGACGCCGGGTCGCGGACCAGCGGGCGCAGCGCCCGGTCCTCCAGGGCGTGCGAGGTGAGGGACGTCGCCAGGTCGGCCAGGGTGGCCTCCAGCAGGACGCGTTCCAGTGCCTGTCCGGCCCGCAGCCAGTCGGCGGGGCCCTCGCCGCGCGTGCTGAGCAGGGCCAGCCGCGGGGTGTTCTCGAACGTGGTGGTGCCGCGGTCGGCGACCGTGCGGCGGCCCGCGAAGTCACGGACGGGGGCCCGGCCGTCCTGCTTGCGCGGCCCGAAAGCGTACTCGGGGACGCCGTCGACGGCGGTGTCCGCCTCCGCGCCCAGCCGGGTCCAGCGCAGCACGTCCTCGTTGGCGCCGGGGTCGGCGAGGTCCCGGCTCTCCGCGTCGTGGACCAGGTCGAGCACCGTCTCGGCGTGCCAGGCACCGGGGAAGAGCAGCGTGGCCCCCTCCAGGGCCGCGGCGTTCTCCAGGGCCGCCCGTACCTCGTCCGGGAGGTCGCTGTCGGCGAAGGGGTGACGGCTGGTGTGCCGCTGCCGGATCGCCGGGTACAGCCGGCTCAGCTCCGCGTCCGCGGGGCGGTGCGGGAGCGGGGCGGACAGCCGGACGGCGGCGAGCAGCAGGGGGTCCGCGGGGTCGGGCAGCAGGTCGGTGTCCGCGACGAGGTCCGCGTGAGCGGTGGCGACCCGCAGGTTGAACAGGGCGGCGCCGCAGCCGATGTGCAGCGCCCGGCCGTCGGGGTCGGAGTGGGGCATGGCCCGTTCGGGATCGGCGCGCAGCAGCAGGAGGTGGTCCGCGGCGCGGTAGTGGAAGCGCCACGGCTGGGCGTTGTGCATGGACGGTGCCGCGGTCGCCGCGGCGACCAGCGTGGTGACCGTCCTGTCGTCGAGCGGTCGCGAAGCCATGCTGTCCTCCTCACACCACGGTACCGGCGCCGGTACTCCGCCGGGTTCCCCCGTCCGTCTGCCGGAACCCGGGACGTCCGGGACCGGTGTACGGCCCGCCGGGCCGCTGTCAGCCCTCCACCGTCGCCAGGTCCACGCCGTACAGGGAGCGTCCGCCGACGAGTTCGCGGCCGGTGACGATGTCGGGCTCGATCCGGACGAAGACCTCGTGCCGTGCGGGCACCCAGGCAACCGGCCCGTCGCGGAACAGCCGCTCGCGTTCGCCGGGGTCGGTGACCACGGCGGCGGAGCCGGTGACGACCACGCTCCAGCCGGCCTGCCGGGCCGCGTCGACGTCGTCGGCCTCGAAGGCGACCACCGCGCGGTCGACCGCACGGGCCAGCGCGGAGCCCGCGGCGGTGCGCAGCAGCACGGCACCGTCGTGGTCGAGGACGAAGGTGACCGGCAGCACGGCCGGCATGGCCCGGCGCGTGTAGACGATGCGGCCGACGGGCACGGTGGCCATCAGCCGCAGGGCCTCCGTGCGCCCGAGTTCGCGGAAACCGTCTTGGGGGTACATCGCCAGTCCGTCCGTTCGTCTCCGTGCAGCGGTGCTGCGTGCCTCGGTCCTGCGGCGGGCCGGCCCCGGATGCGAGGACCGGCGGTCCCGCTCCCGGCGGCGAACGGCCCCGGGACCGCGTCCGCCGGGCGGCTCGAGGGCCGGCGAAGGGGTGGTCGCGTCCGGTTCGCGGCGGACTCCGGCGTGCTCACCGCGCCGCGTGCCGTTCACAGGTGCGGTACGACGGCCACCGGGCAGCCTGCCTGCTGGAGCAGGGCGTGGGTGACCGGGCCGGTACGCGGTGTCCTCGGCCGGCCGGCTTGCCGGTGGCCGACGACCAGCAGCTCCGCGGTGGACGCCGCCCGCAGCAGGGCGTCCGCCGGCTTGCCCCGCACCACCGTCTCCAGGACGTCGACGTCGGGGTACTTGTCGCGCCAGACGCGGAGCACCGCGGAGACAAAGCCCAGCCACTCCTCCGCCCGCTGGGGGTCGCCGGCCAGGCCGACCTCGCCGGGGCCCAGGGTGAGCGGGTCGGGGGCGCGCCAGGCGTGCAGCACCCGCAGCCGCGCCCGGCGCGAACGGGCCGACTCGAAGGCGAACCCGATCACCTCGTCGCTCGGTTCGGTGACGTCGAGGCCGAGGAGGACGTCGCGCCGTCCGGCGCCGGTCTCCCCGTCGGGGCCCGGCGGTGTCCCGGTGTCCGCCCGTACGAGAACGACGGGATGCGTGGCCTTGGCCACCACACCGAGGGCGACCGAGCCCATGAGGAATCCGGTGATCCGGCCCAGCCCGCGGGAGCCGAGCACCAGCGGGTCGGCGTCCCCGGCCGCCTTCACCAGGGCGTCGACGGCCGGTCCCTCGACCTGGCCGTCGCGCAGGCGCACTCCGGGGCTCGCGGCGAGGGCGTGCTCCTCGGCCTGCCGCAGCACCCGCTGGGCCAGGGTCCGGCGGGCCGCGCCCGCGATCAGTGCCTCACCGCGCGGGGTTCCCTCGCGCACGTGGAGCAGGTGGAGGGACCGGCCACGACGGGTGGCCTCGCGCGCCGCCCACGCGGTGGCGGCCAGGCTCTCGGACGAACCATCGACTCCGACGACAACGGGCGGCAGCATGACACGCACCTCCGGGACGAGATCTTCTTCCCCGCTTCCAGCATCTCCGCGGCGGCGTCGCCGGCCCAGGGCCCACAGGGTCGTCGCCTGGGGCCGTCAGACCCCATTCGGGCGGCCCTCCGGCGGTACGGACGGCCCTGAGGCGTACGCGTGTGCGAGCCCAACCCGCGCTCCGCGGGGGTGACTTGAGGCGGCGTACGGGGACAGGGTGCGGCCGGACCGCCTATGCTTCTACGCGTTTGTAGAACGAATGCCGCACGCCTCCCGGGCGGGCGGCACCGTCCTCATGGAACACACGTACGTTTAAGGAGCGGACGCCCTCATGGTGTTCAAACGACTGCTCGGCTCACTCGGCGTGGGCGGCCCCACCGTCGACACGGTCCTCACCCCGGGCCCCGTCCGGCCCGGCGGGGAACTGACCGGCCGGGTCCACCTCAAGGGCGGCGGCGCCGCCTTCGACATCGAGCACATCACGCTGGAACTGGTGGCACGGGTGGAGGCCGAGCACGAGGAGGGCGAGAGCGAGGGCGTCGTCGCCTTCGGCCGTTTCACCGTCGGTGGTGGTTTCCGGCTCGGCGAGGACGAGGAACGCGACGTGCCGTTCGGCGTGACGCTGCCGTGGGAGACACCGATCACCGAGCTGTACGGGCAGCCGCTCGGCATCGTGCTCGGCGTACGCACCGAACTGTCGGTGGCGGGCGCCCGGGACAAGGGCGACCTCGACCCGCTGACCGTCGGCGCGCTGCCCGTGCAGGAGGAGATCCTGGACGCGTTCGGCCGGCTGGGCTTCGGCTTCCGGTCGGCGGACCTGGAGTACGGGCACATCGGCGGGACGGGGCAGCAGCTGCCCTTCTACCAGGAGATCGAGATCACCCCGTCGCCCGAGTACGCGCACCGGCTGAACGAGATCGAGGTGACGTTCCTCGCGCACCCCGGCGGCATGGAGGTCGTCCTGGAGGCCGACAAGCGCGGCGGCCTGTTCTCCGGCGGCCACGACGCGCTCACCCGGTTCACCGTCGGCCACCACGACTCCCGCAACTGGAACAGCGAGGTCGACGGCTGGGTGCGCCGGCTGGTCGAGCGGGGCGGGTACGGCGAGCACGCCGGACACCACGGCGACCACGGCCACGGCGACCACCACCGTTCCGGTCCCGGCATGGGGACGGTCGTCGCGGCGGGCGCCGCCGGACTGGCCGTCGGTGTCGTCGGCGGCATGGTCGCGGCCGAGGTCGTCGACGAGGTCGGGGACTTCTTCGAGGGCGACGAGGAGGACTGACGGCGGCGGCCGGAGGTCCCCGGGGCGCTTACTTCTACACTAATGTAGAAGTAAGCCGTGCCCGGAGCCGCATGCTCCGGGCACCCCCGACACGTACGGAGTCCTCATGGCCCTGTGGGACCGCCTCAAGGATTCTGCGTCCCAGATGCAGACCCAGCTGACGGCTAGGAAGAACGACCTCAAGAGCGGCGCCTTCCGCGACGCGAGCATGGCGATGTGCGCCCTGGTGGCGGCCGCCGACGGCACGGTGGACCCGTCCGAGCGGCAGCGCGTGGCCCAGCTCATCGCCACCAACGAGGTGCTGCAGAACTTCCCCGCCGACGACCTGCGCCGCCGCTTCGAGGACAACCTCGGCAAGCTCACCGCCGACTTCGCCTTCGGCAAGGTGAGTGTCCTGCAGGAGATCGCCAAGGCGAAGAAGAAGCCCGCCGAGGCGCGGGCCGTCATCCAGATCGGCATCGTCATCGGCGGCGCCGACGGCGACTTCGACCAGGACGAGCGGGCCGTGGTCCGCGAGGCGTGCTACGCCCTCGACCTGCCGCCGCACGAGTTCGACCTCTGAGCGGAGCGGACCACGCGGCGGGCCGGCCCCGGCCCGCCGCGCCCGCACGCCCCCGCCGTCCGGGTCACAGGGGCGTGGCCGCGTACAGGATGAGCGCCATCGTCACGGCGGAGTTCGCCGACGACATCGCGGACATGACGGCTCCCGCGGCGGCGCCCCACGCCGCCAGCCCCACCACGGTGAACAGCGACGGCCAGCGCCGCACGGCCGGGGCGGGCCCGAGCAGGGCCGCCACCCGGCGCGGAACCGGGCCGGCCGCGGCCAGGCCCGCCAGGGTGGACACCGGAGTGCCCCGCGACACCAGGGCCGCCCTGCCGATCGCCTGCGCGACGGCCCGGCGGCTGCCGACCCGCTGCGCGGCGTCCTCGTCCGCCCACCGTTCGGCCGTGTAGGCCACCGCGGTCCGCAGCGGCCGCAGGAACGGATTGGCCCGCGCGGCCAGCTGGACCGCGAGGAGGTAACGGTGGTGCCGGCCCGCGAGATGGGCCCGCTCGTGCGCGAACAGCGCCCGGCGTTCGGCCGGCCGGAGCCGCTCCAGCAGCCCGGTGGTCACCACCACCCGGTCCCGTCGCCCGCCCGGCAGCGCGTACGCGTAGGGCACCCCGTCGGGGAGGACCGCCACCTCCGTCCCGCGCAGCCCGGCCAGCGCCCGGTGGGCACGGCGGCGCACCCGGCCGTGCCGCCACAGCGTCCGGCCGCACGCCACCACCACCGCGCACAGGGCGGGGATCGCGGCCTTGCCGACGATCTCGTCGTACGGGACGGCGGCACGCACCTCGGGGTCGGACCAGCCGTCGGGCAGGGGGTTGCCGGGCAGCTGGGCGGTGCCGACCACCATCACCAGCGCCAGGCACACGGTGCTGCACACCGCCATCACCGCGGCCACCCCGGTCAGCAGCCGGGTCGCGGTGCGCGGGTGCAGATGGTGCTCGGCGAGGCGCGCGATCGGCCATGCGGTCAGGGGCAGCACCAGCGGCAGAAAGACGAAGACCCCCATGACGGCTCAGTCTTCCCCGCCGCTCTCCGGCCGTTCCAGCAGTTCCCGCAGCAGGCGCTCGTCGGCCGGACCGAGGCCGGTGACGAAACTGGCCAGTACCGCCTGCCGGTCGCTCTCGGCGTCCAGCATCTTGCGCATCCGGTGGGCGGCCAGGCCCGCCTGGTCCGACGCGGGTGTCCACGCGAAGGACCGGCCCGCGCGCCGGCGGGTGACCGCGCCCTTGGCCAGCAGCCGGGTCAGGATGGTGACGACGGTCGTGTAGGCGAGGTCCGTGCCGAGGCGTTCCTGCACCCAGCCGGCCGTCGCCGGGCCGTCCGCCTCCCGCAGCGCCGACAGGACCATCGCCTCCAGCTCGCCCTGCCCCCGCCGCCGGGAACGCTGCCGCTCCTCCGCCACGCCCTGACTCCCTTCCGCCACCGCCGGTTCACCGGGCAGACATCGTATAGACGCCCTCCCGGTCTCCCCGCGCGGTCCACAGGGGCCCACTCCTAATCTACAGTGATGTAGATTCACGCCCCCGCCCCGGAGAAGGAGCAGGACACCATGTTCGGACTGAGCGAGCTGGCCGTCATCCTCGTCGTCGTCATCGCGGTCCTCGCGGTCAAGAAGGGTCCGGACCTCATCCGCTCGGCGGGCAAGTCGACGCGCATCCTCAAGGCGGAGAGCCGCGCGCTGCGGACGCCCGCACCCGGGGAGGCCGAGCGCCCCGGCGGCACACCCCCGCGGGACGGCAGGCCGTGACCCCACCGCGGTGACGCTCCTTCACGGCGGGGGCTGCGAGCCGCTCCGACGAGGACATGAGCGGGCCGGGAGGCGGGCAGGAGGTCACCGGCGGCGACTCGAACGGCCCGGGGCGGGCGCCGCCCCGGGTGACCTTCGGTGCCGCAAGGCCGATACTGCCCTTAGCAGGATCTCCCGCCCGTCGGCCGACCCTCTTAGGAGATACCCGTGAAGATGCTCATCAACGTACCGGAGACCGTGGTGGCGGACGCGCTGCGCGGAATGGCCGCGGCGCATCCCGAGCTGTCGGTGGACGTGGAGAACCGGGTGATCGTCCGCAAGGACGCCCCCGTGGCCGGGAAGGTGGGCCTGGTGTCCGGCGGAGGATCCGGGCACGAGCCCCTGCACGGCGGGTTCGTGGGTCCCGGGATGCTGTCGGCGGCCTGTCCGGGCGAGGTGTTCACCTCTCCCGTGCCCGACCAGATGGTGCGGGCCGCCGCGGCCGTGGACAGCGGCGCCGGTGTGCTGTTCATCGTGAAGAACTACACCGGTGACGTCCTCAACTTCGACATGGCCGCCGAGCTGGCCGAGGACGAGGGCATCCAGGTCGCGAAGGTGCTGGTCAACGACGACGTGGCGGTGACCGACAGCCTGTACACGGCCGGGCGCCGGGGCACCGGCGCGACGCTGTTCGTGGAGAAGATCGCGGGCGCGGCGGCCGAGGCGGGCATGCCGCTGGAGCGGGTGGAGGCCGTCGCCCGGCAGGTGAACGAGAACTCCCGCAGCTTCGGCGTGGCGCTGAGCGCCTGCACCACCCCGTCCAAGGGCACGCCGACCTTCGATCTGCCCGAGGGGGAGCTGGAGCTGGGCATCGGCATCCACGGCGAGCCGGGCCGGGAGCGGCGGCCGATGATGACGTCCGGTGAGATCGCCGGGGCCGCCGTCGACGCGATCCTCGCCGACATCACCCCGCGCAACCCGGTGCTGGTCCTGGTCAACGGCATGGGCGCCACCCCGCTGCTGGAGCTGTACGGCTTCAATGCCGAGGTGCAGCGTGTGCTGGGCGAGCGCGGGGTCCCCGTGGCTCGCGTCCTCGTCGGCAACTACGTCACCTCGCTCGACATGGCGGGCGCCTCGGTCAGCCTGTGCCAGATCGACGAGGAGCTGCTGCGGCTGTGGGACGCCCCCGTGCGCACTCCGGGGCTGCGCTGGGGCATGTGAGAGACGCCGGGTGACGGTTCAGGAGTACCTACCACGCGAGGAGTTCCCGTGCTCGACGCCGACTTCTTCCGCCGTTGGATGACGGCCGCCGCCGCGTCCGTCGACCGCGAGGCGGACCGTCTCACCGCCCTCGACTCGCCGATCGGGGACGCCGACCACGGCAGCAACATGCAGCGCGGATTCCGGGCGGTGCGCGACGCGCTGGACAAGGAGCCGCCCGCCACCCCGGGAGCGGTGCTGACCCAGGCAGGGCGTCTGCTCATCTCGACCGTGGGCGGTGCGTCGGGGCCGCTGTACGGGACGCTGCTGCGCCGCGCGGGCAAGACACTCGGCGACGCCGCCGAGGTGGACCGGCGGCAGCTGGCCGAGGCGCTGCGCGCGGGGACGGACGCGGTGATGCGGCTCGGCGGCGCGGCGCCGGGCGACAAGACGATGATCGACGCGCTGGTGCCCGCGGTGGACGCGCTCGGCGACTCCTTCGCCGCCGCCCGCGACGCGGCGGAGGAAGGGGCCGTCGCGACGACACCCCTGCAGGCCCGCAAGGGCAGGGCCAGCTATCTCGGTGAGCGCAGCATCGGTCACCAGGACCCGGGGGCCACGTCGTCGGCGCTGCTGTTCGCCGCGCTGCTCGACGCCTCGGACACGGAGGCGGGCCATGAGTGACGACACGCGGGTGGGGATCGTGCTGGTGTCGCACAGCGCGACGGTCGCCGAGTCGGTGGCGGAGCTGGCCAAGGGCCTGGCGGGCTCCGGCAGCACGGTCGCCGTGGCTCCGGCGGGCGGCTCGGAGAGCGGCGGCCTCGGCACCAGCGCCGAACTGATCTCGGCGGCGGCGGCGTCGGTCGACCGCGGGGCCGGGGTGGCGGTGCTCACCGATCTGGGCAGCGCGGTGCTCACCGTGAAGGCGCTGCTCGCCGAGGGGGACGAACTCCCCGAGGACACCCGGCTGGTGGACGCGCCGTTCGTCGAGGGCGCGGTGGCCGCGGTGGTCACGGCGTCCACGGGGGCGGACCTGGCCGCGGTGGAGGCGGCGGCCGCGGAGGCGTACACGTACCGCAAGGTGTGACGGCCGCGGTGGCGGCCGGCCCGCTCGGTCAGTCGCCGCCGTTCACGAACGCGCGGGCCAGCCGCTCCCCCTGGGCCGCCGCGGCCTCGCGGTCCTCCACGGGGGTCACCTCGCTGCCCTTGAACACGATGTAGGTGACACCCGAGGGGGTGCCGCCGCCGTGCGGGTCCGGGTCGATGCCGAGCGAGTCCGCCGCGGCGTAGGAGGCCTCGCCGATGATGTCCGAGGGACCGGTGTCGCCGACGACCGCGTAGCGCACCCGGTCGCGGTACACCAGGGCCGCGACCGACCCGCCGCGCACGCCGTGGGACCGGTAGTCCCAGACGGCGCCGGGGGCGGGCACCACGATGTAGGGCAGCTTCTCGGCGCTCAGCGGCCGGCCGTCGGACCGGGCGAAGGCGGTGGAGGCGGAGAAGTGGGGGTCGGTGCCGGCGTTGCAGCGGAGGCCGGGACGGCCGTCGCAGTCGATGTCCATGTCGGCCTTCCAGAACACGGCGTCGCGGGTGCCGCAGACCGGGACGGTGGCACGGGCGCCGTGGTCCTTGCGGTAGCGGCCGTGGGAGACGGGCGTGCAGGTGCGCACCTTGTCCAGCAGTTCGGCGGCGCTGACGGGGGCCGTGCCCCGCCCGGGGACCGGTGCGGCACGGCGCGCGACGGCGGGGTCGGTGCGCCGCGGGGGGCCGGGGTCCGTGTGCCGCGCGGCCGCGGGGTCGGCGCGCCGTGGGGAGTCGGGGTCGGTGCGCGCGACGGCGGGGCCGGCGCGCCGTGCGGCGAGCGGGGCGGTGAGCCGCACGGGGACGAGTTCCGGGCGCCCCGGGCTGACGGGCGACATCTGTCGTGGAGCGACCGGGTGCGCGCGCCGCGCCGCCTGTTCGGTGCGGGGCTGGGGCGTGGCGGCGGGGGGCGACGAGGGGGCCAGCAGGGCGACACCGGCCAGGATCAGGGTGAGCGGCGGGACACAGGACACGGTCAAGGGGCGGCCTCTCGTCGGGGACACTGACACACACTCGGGCACTTTGCCCGATTTCAACCGAGTGTGACGGTATGACAAGCCCGCCTGGGCCGGACGGCACACGATCGCACCGGCGACCGCGCGAGAGGCCGGAACGCGAGCCCGCCCCCGTCCGGGCCGTCCCGCCGCGGGCACCGGCGCCGGATCCCCTGATGCCGGCACCCCGGGCCCCGGGCCGAACTCGACCGCCGCGCGGGGCCCTTCGGGCCGCCGGGACGCCGAGCGCGCACGGCGCCCCGGCACACCACCCCTTCCGCCCTCTTGATGTGGCCGCGTCAGCGGCCTCATATTGGTACGGACCAATTTCGGGTCGTCCGTGTTCCCCCGAGGGAGGCAGAGTCGTGCGTGGCGTTCCCCCAGCCGTGTCCTCGCGTCGCCTGCTCGCGCTCTGCGGGGTCCTCCTGCTGGTCGCCTCCTGCCGGTGGGGCGGATCCGGGGAGGCGGCGAGCGAGCGGCTCCCCGCCGCGCCCACCGGCGTCACGGCCGAAGCCGGCAGCGCCACGGGTGTGCACGTCATGTGGAACGCCGTCACCGCCACCGACGCGAAGGTGAGCCGGTACGAGGTGTACCGGGGCGCCACCAAGGTCGAAGAGGTGCCCGGTTCCCGGCACATGGTGGACGTCACCGGACTCCGGCCCGCGACCGCCCATGTCCTCACGGTGCGGGCCCGGGACACGGACGGGCGGCTCGGGCCGCCCAGCCGGGAGGTACGGGTGACGACCCCCGCGGCGGCCCCGGCCGACGACTCCCCGCCCGGCCGTCCCGCCGGGACGCGTGGCCGGGCGGCCGGAAGCCGGGCGGCCCAGCTGTCGTGGTCCGCCTCCGCGGACGACCGGGGCGTGGTGTCGTACGACATCCACCAGGGCGACACGAAGATCCACAGTGTGGGTGGGAACCAGACGGCCGCCGTCGTCACGGGGCTGCGGCCGGGAACCCGCTACGCGTTCACCGTCCGGGCCAGGGACGCGGCCGGCAACGTCTCCCCGCCCGGCGCCGTCGTCCGCCTCACCACCACGGGCGGCGCGGACGGCGGCGCCGCGACCGCTCCCACCGACTTCCGCGCCGTCAGCGAGGAGACCGACGGCGCCCACTACCTCGCCCTGACCTGGACGCCCCCGCGCGTCGACGGGGTGATCACCGAGTACGAGGTGCGCCTGGACGGCCGCACCGCCACCTCGCTCGTCTACGGCGGCGACGCGCCACGCGACCGGGCGGCCTACCGCTTCTACCTGGGCCCGGAGGCGGGAGTCACCCACCGGGTGCGGGTCCGGGCGATGCTGCCCGACGGGACCTGGGGCGGCTTCTCGGCCGAGCGCACGGTGACGACCGGCGCCCCCTCCTGATCCCCCCTCGGCACGCCCGGCGGCCCGGCGTCACCTGCCCGGATGCGGCCGGAGTGCGCGGCGGCCCCGCTGCCCTTTGGCTGGCCTCGTGGCAGCACGGGCGCTCCCCGACCTCGGCGGCGCAAGGGATGTACCGCCGGCCGTGCCGCCGGGAGGCAGTCCCCATGCACATCTCGAAGCCACTGCTCCGCTCCGGGCCCACCGTGGCAGCCGCCGCCGCGCTCGCCCTGTCCCTGGCCGGACCGGCCGCCGCGGCCGGCATCTCGGTGAGCACCACCGGGTCGACGGTCTCGGTCAGCACCACCGCGTGCACCCAGGTCAACGGCCACTGGGGCACCGCGTCGCTGCTCGGCAGCGGCCAGACCAGCTTCTCGCAGGGCCGCCAGGTGGCGCTGACGGGAACGGCCGCGGGCCAGTCCGCCGCCTGGTCGAACGTCGGCGCGGGCACCTACACGGTGATCGTGGTGTGCTCCGACGGCAGTACCGCGGGCACCCAGGCCGTCGTCGTCTCCCCCGTGTCCAGCCCCTCGGCCACCCCCACCGCCTCGCCCACCCGCGGCGTGATGGGCGGCGTCGGCGGCGGCTCGGCGGACTACGGCACGGTCACCCTGGTGGCGGGCGGCGCGCTGGTCGGGACCGGCCTGCTCGCCACGGCCTGGTACCTGCGCCGCCGCGCCCGGCCGCGCCACCTCTAGGGCCGGCGCCGGCCGCCATCACGTCCGACGCGCTCCGGTCGGGCGGCCGGCGTCATCTCCTTTGGTGGCCGGGCGGTCACGCCGTCCGCGCGCCCGGCCACTCCCCCTCGTCCGGCTCCGGCAGACTCTCGAACTCCGAGAGCGCGTGGTCGAGCCACTGGGTCCAGAACGTCTCCAGGTCGATGCCGGCCCGCAGCACCAGATGCCTCAGCCGGTCCTGCGGCCCGTCCTTGCCGGGCGGGAAGTCGCGCCGCTCGATCTCCCGGTACTCCTCCAACTGCCGCCCGTGCAACTCGCGGTGGCGCCGCAGATCGGCGTGGAGCCCTTCCGTGCCGACCACGGCCGCCGCCCTCAGCCGCAGCAGCGTCACATCCCTCATCGGCTTGGGGTCCTGGGACGCGGCGGTCCAGCGGGCCAGTTCGTCCCGGCCCGCCCGCAGCACCTCGTACGCCTTCTTCTGCCCGCGGGCCGGGTGCTCGGAGGGCAGGGCCCGGATGAGGCCCCCGGCCTCGAGTCTCCCCAGCTCACGGTAGATCTGCTGGTGGGTCGCGGACCAGAAGTAGCCGATCGACCTGTCGAACCGGCGGGTCAGCTCCAGCCCCGACGACGGCTTCTCGAGCAGGGCGGTGAGGATCGCGTGCGGGAGTGACATGCGCTCATCCTAGGAACGGGGCCCGGCCCTAGAGGGCCGCCGCCAGCTCCGTGCCCTGCTTGATGGCACGCTTGGCGTCCAGTTCGGCGGCCACGTCGGCACCGCCGATCAGGTGGACGGGGCGCCCGGCGGCGAGGAGCATGTCGTACAGGTCTCGGCGCGGCTCCTGCCCCGTGCACAGGACGACCGTGTCGACCTCCAGTACGGTGCTCTGGCCGTCGACGGTGACGTGCAGCCCGGCGTCGTCGATGCGGTCGTAGCGCACGCCCGGGACCATGGTGACCCCGCGGTGCCTGAGTTCGGTGCGGTGGATCCAGCCGGTGGTCTTGCCGAGTCCGGCGCCGACCTTGGAGGTCTTGCGCTGCAACAGGTGGACGGTGCGCGGCGGGGCGGGCCGCTCGGGCACGGCGAGGCCGCCGGGGGCACGGTAGTCCAGGTCGACGCCCCACTGCCGGAAGTACGTCTCGGGGTCCTCGTGCGCCTTGTCGCCGCCGTCGGTCAGGAACTCGGCGACGTCGAAGCCGATGCCGCCCGCGCCGAGGATCGCGACCCGGTCGCCGACGGGGGCCCCGTCGCGCAGCACGTCGAGGTAGCCGAGCACGCTCGGGTGGTCGACACCCGGGATGTCGGGGACGCGCGGGGTGACACCGGTGGCGACGACGATCTCGTCGTGCCCGGCCACGTCGTCGGCGGTGACGCGGGTCTCCAGCCGTACGTCGACGGCCAGTTCGGCGAGGCGGGTGCGGAAGTAGCGCAGCGTCTCGTCGAATTCCTGCTTGCCGGGGACCCTGCGCGCCACGTTGAGCTGCCCGCCGATCTCGCTCGCGGCGTCGAACAGGGTGACGTCGTGGCCGCGTTCGGCCGCGCTCACCGCGCAGGCCAGGCCGGCCGGGCCGGCGCCGACGACGGCGATCCGCTTGCGGCGGCGGGTCGGGGAGAGGACCAGCTCGGTCTCGTGGCAGGCGCGCGGGTTGACCAGGCAGGAGGTGATCTGTCCGCTGAAGGTGTGGTCGAGGCAGGCCTGGTTGCAGCCGATGCAGGTGTTGATCGCCTCGGAGCGGCCGTCGGCGGCCTTGGCGACGAAGTCGGGGTCGGCGAGCATGGGGCGGGCCATCGAGACCATGTCCGCCGTGCCCTCGGCGAGCAACTGCTCGGCGAGCTCGGGGGTGTTGATGCGGTTCGTGGTGACGAGCGGGACCGAGACCTCGCCCATGAGCCGCTTGGTCACCCAGGTGTAGGCGCCGCGCGGCACGGAGGTGGCGATGGTGGGGATGCGGGCCTCGTGCCAGCCGATGCCGGTGTTGATGAGGGTGGCGCCGGCCTCCTCGACGGCCTTGGCGAGGGTGATCACCTCGTCCAGGGTGGAGCCGCCGGGGACCAGGTCGAGCATGGAGAGCCGGTAGATGACGATGAAGTCCTCGCCGACCGCCTCGCGCACCCGGCGGACGATCTCGACGGGGAAGCGCATCCGGTTCTCGTAGGAGCCGCCCCAGCGGTCGGTGCGGTGGTTGGTCTGCCGGGCGATGAACTCGTTGATCAGGTAGCCCTCGGAGCCCATGATCTCGACGCCGTCGTAGCCGGCCTGCCGGGCGAGGCGGGCGGCGCGGGCGTAGTCGTCGACGGTGCGCTCGACCTCGTCGTCGGTGAGTTCGCGGGGCGCGAAGGGGCTGATCGGAGCCTGGAGGGAGCTGGGGGCGACCAGGTCGCGGTGGTAGGCGTAGCGGCCGAAGTGCAGGATCTGCATCGCGATGCGCCCGCCCTCGCGGTGCACCGCCTCGGTGACCTCCCGGTGCCGCTCGGCCTCGGCGTCGGTGGTGAGCTTGGCGCCGCCCTCGTAGGGCCGTCCCTCGTCGTTGGGGGCGATGCCGCCGGTGACGATGAGGCCCACTCCCCCGCGGGCGCGGGCGGCGTAGAACTCGGCCATGCGGGAGAAGCCGCCCTCGGCCTCCTCCAGGCCGACGTGCATGGAGCCCATGAGGACCCGGTTGGGCAGGGTGGTGAAGCCCAGGTCGAGGGGGGTCAGCAGGTGGGGGTAACGGCTCATCGGGCCCTCCGTGCGCGGTGTCGTGCCTGTAGTTGTAAGGCACGCGCACCCGCTTATGCAACTAGTTGCATAAAGGTGACGGAGGGCACAGCGGGCACGGGTTTCCCCGCGAGCAGGAGGTGCTCGCGGGGAAACCCGTGCCCGAGGTGCTTCAGGACCGGGCCTGCGGGCGTCGCGTCCGGAGCCCCGCGTAACCGGAATCGACGGACGCCCCGCCTGGCGGTCCGGTCGACGGGTCCCGGCCCCGCGGGCATGCGCCGCATGCCGGCGGGCGCGGGCCGGGACACGCACCGTGCGGCGTCACCTGCTTTCGAGGCGGACGTGCAGCTCCCGCTCCTGGTCGCCGGAGACCGTGGTGAGATCGCGCACGGTGAACAGCGAGTCGAGGGTGGTGCGGAACCGGTCGACAGCCCAGTAGCCGCCGTGCACGTCGGCGTCGACCGAAGAGGTCAGCCGCGTGGGGCGGGCGCCCTCGTGCGCGTCGGCGACGTCGAACGTGCCCAGCCACACCGTGGGCCGGGTCCGGTGGAGTTCCTCGGGCACGTCGTCGGAGCACCGGTCGGACGCGAAGCACGCGCACAGCGCGTCGAAGACGATCCGGGCGTCGTCCTTGCTGCACCCGCTGATCTCGACCGAGACGGACTCCGGGTGCGGTTGCCGGCTTTCCATCGTGATCGCTCCTCTCGTGGGTCACGCCGTCCCCACCCCCCACTCAGCAAAGCACCACATGCCGCGGAGCACTACCCGCGCGCCGACCCCGCGGAGCCCCGGTTCGCGGGCGCGCGCCACCCCGGTGGGGGAAGCTGGAGGCGAACGGCCGGAGCGGCGGAGAACCGCCCCCGCACGCGGTAGAACAAAGGGGTGTCGGCACGGTGAGGGTGTGCCCGGGAAACGGCGAAGGCGGGGCGTGCGATGAGTGCAGCGGGGTCGTTCCCGGCCGGCGGTGACCGGCCGGATCCCGGGCCGGCGCGTCCCAGCGGCCTGCTGGACGTGCTGCGCGTGGCCTCGGTGGTCCTGGACACCGAGGGGCGCATCACGCTCTGGAGCCCGCAGGCCGAGGAACTGTTCGGCTACAGCGCGCGGGAGGCACTGGGCCAGTACGCGGCCCGGATCATGGTGCACGAGGAACACCTGGACCTCGTGGTGAAACTGTTCGCCGACGTCATGCGCACCGGTCGGAGCTGGGCGGGCGCCTTCCCCATCCGGCGCAAGGACGGCGGCACCCGCCTGGTGGAGTTCCGCAACATGCGGCTGCTGGACGACCGGGGGGACGTGTACGCCCTCGGCCTCGCGGTGGACCAGTCGACCGTGCGCCGGCTCGAACGCGACGTCGCCCTGACCGCCCGGATCGTCGCCCAGTCCCCCATCGGCCTGGCCGTCCTGGACTCCGCGCTGCGGTACGTGTCGGTGAACCCGGCACTGGAGCAGATCAACGGCATCCCGGCCGAGCAGCACCTCGGCCGCACGGTCCGGGAGGTGGTGCCGCTGCTGGTCGTGGACGCGATCGAGGACGCCGCCCGTGAGGTGCTGGACACCGGCCGGCCCGCCGTCGACCTGTTCACCACCGGCCGCACCCCGGCCGACCCGGACGAGGACCACGCCTGGTCGGTGTCCCTGTACCGGCTGGAGAACGCGCTCGGCACGGTCCTGGGCGTGGCCATGTCCCTGGTGGACGTCACCGAGCAGTACCGGGCGAACGCCGAGGCCGAGAGCGCGCGGTGGCGGCTCGCGGTGATCGCCGACGCCACCGCCCGGATCGGCACCACCCTGGATCTCGACCGCACGGCCGGCGAACTCGCCGACGTGGCCGTGCCGGAACTGGCCGACGCGGCGGCGGTGGACCTGCTGGACACCGTGGTGCGGGGCCGGCGCAGCGCCCTCGGCCCCACCGAGGCGGCCGTGATGCGGCCGCTCGCGGTCCGCTCGGTGGACGCGGTCGACGTGGTGCCCGCGGCCGACCCGCCGGGCCGGGTGACCCGCTACCCTCCGGACCGGCTGATCACCGAGTGCGTGCGCACCGGACTGCCCGTGATGGTGGCGCGGGTGAAGGACGAGGACCTCGCCCGGATCGCCCGTTCCCCGGAGGCGGCGGGGCTGCCGGCGCGGGCGGGCGTCCACTCGTACCTGGCCGTGCCGCTGATCGCGCGCGGGGAGGTGCTCGGCGCCCTCGACCTCAAGCGCACGCGCACCCCCCGCCCCTTCGACGAGGACGACCTGCTGCTCGCGCGGGAGCTGGCCTCGCGCGCGGCGGTGCAGATCGACAACGCCCGCTGGTACCAGAACGCCCGCGACACCGCCCTGACCCTGCAGCGCAGTCTGCTGCCGAGCCATCCGCCCGTGACGGGCGGCCTCGAGGTCGCCTCCCGCTACCAGCCGGCCGGTGCCACCAGCGAGGTGGGCGGCGACTGGTTCGACGTGATCCCGCTGGACGACGACAGGACGGCGCTCGTCGTGGGGGACGTGATGGGCAGCGGCATCCCCGCCGCGGCCACCATGGGCCGGCTCCGCACGGCGACCCACACCCTCGCCTCCCTGGGCCTGGACCCGGCCGTGTTGCTGGAACACCTGGACCGGATCACCGGCGGGCTGGACCAGGCGATCGCCACCTGCGTGTACGCCGTCCACGATCCGCGCGAGCGGCGGTGCACCCTCGCCAACGCGGGGCACCTGCCGCCGGCCCGGGTCCGGACCGGCCGCCCACCCGAACTGCTCGACCTGCCCACCGGCGTGCCCCTGGGCGTGGGCGGGGTCGCGTTCTCCACGACCACCGTCGCACTGGAGCCGGGCGACCGGCTGGTGTTCTACACCGACGGTCTCGTGGAGACCCGCCGCGATCCGCTGGACGAGCGCCTCGACCGGCTGCTCGCCCTGCTGGACCGGCCCGGTCACTCCCTCGAGGAGGTCTGCGACCTGCTCCTGCGCACGCTGCGCGAACCCGACAACTTCGACGACGTGGCCCTGCTGATCGCCCGCGCGACGGCACCGGACGACTGAGCCCGGCCGCGTTCCGGCACCGGCGCCCGGCCACCGTCCGCCACCCCGGCCCGACTCCCGCCTGCCACCCCGGTCCGGCTCGGCCCGGTTCGGCCCGGTTACCGTCCGCCGCGCCGGACCGGCAGCGGTCTGACGCCGATCACGACATGGGCGTACCGCTCCTCGCAGACGGCCAGCCGGGTGCGCAGGCCGGCTCCGGTGAAGGCGGCGACGGCGGCGGGGGCCTGCCGGCTGCTGGTCTCCACCAGGAGCCGGCCACCGGGCGCGAGCCATCCGGGTGCCCCCTCGGCGACCCGTCGCAGGACGTCGAGGCCGTCCGCGCCGCCGTCGAGCGCGACGCGCGGCTCGTGGTCGCGGGCCTCCGGCGGCAGCAGGGCGATGTCGTCGCTGGGCACGTACGGCACGTTCGCCGCGAGGATGTCGACACGGCCCCGCAGCACGCCGGGGAGCGCGTCGAACAGATCGCCCCGGTGGACCTGCCCGCCGAGGGCTGCCACATTGCGGCGGGCGCAGCGGACCGCGGCCGGGTCGATGTCGGCGGCGTGCAGCTCCGCCGTGCCGAGTCCGGCCGCCAGGGCCGCTCCGACGGCGCCGGTGCCGCAGCACAGGTCCACCACGACGGCCGCGCCGGCCGTCTGCGCGAGAGCCTGTTCGACGAGGAACTCGGTGCGTCGGCGGGGGACGAAGACGCCCGGTTCCACGGTGATGCGCCGGCCGTGGAAGTCCGCCCAGCCGACGACGAGTTCGAGGGGCAGTCCGGCCGCCCGGCGCTCGACCATCGGGGCGATGTCGGCCGGGGTCGGGGCGGCGGCGGTGATCAGTTCGGCCTCGTCCTCGGCGAAGACGCACCCGGCGGCGCGGAGAGCCGCCACGACGGAATCCCGGGACGGGGGGCCGGGCGCGGGTGAGGGCGGAAGGTCAGGACGCGGGGAGGGTCCGGACGGGGTGTGCGGGGTGTGAGGCAAGAGCCTTGGGCCTTTCGGGAGCCGAAGGGCGCTCCCGCGGTCACACGCTGCCGGTGAACCGCGTCGCTTCGAGAGGGGAGCACCCGATCTGACAAGCGGTGATGGGTCCCACCTCCTTCGGCCTCCCGGCCGGGTCGGTCCGCGGCCGGACGGCCACAGTACCCGACGATCTCCCGGTCGTGCGGTGCGATGCGGCCTGGCGGCGCACGGGCCTTTCGCACCGCGTACCGTTGAACGCGGAAACACTTCAGCACCAGCCGTCACGGAAACACCGATCACGTGAACATCACCCGAGGCTTCACCGGCCGCCCCCGTGTGCACCATCCCGGACTGCCGCCCGGTCAGTACGACGCGGGCGACGAGTGGCCCGTCCTGTCGGCCGAGGTCACACCCGACCTCGCCCCGGCCGACTGGACCTTCCGGATCGACGGGCTGGTGGCGGAGCCCCGTACCTGGGACTGGGACGAGGCGCACGAGCTGCCCCCCTCGGCGTACGAGGGCGACATCCACTGTGTGACCGGCTGGTCGAAGTTCGGGGTGCGGTTCGGCGGTGTCTCGCTGGACGCGTTCCTGGACGTGGTCCGGCCCCATGGGTCGGCGACCCATGTGGTGGCGTACGCGCACACCGGCTACACCGCGAACCTGCCTCTCGCCGATGTGTCCGGCGGCCGGGCGTGGATCGTCTGGGAGTACGGCGGACGGCCGCTCGACGCCGAACACGGCGGTCCGGCGCGGCTGGTGGTGCCGCACCTGTACTTCTGGAAGAGCGTCAAGTGGCTCGCGGGGCTGCGGCTTCTCGACCACGACGAGCCGGGCTTCTGGGAGGGCAACGGGTACCACCCGCGCGGCAACCCCTGGGAGGAGCAGAGGTACTCCGGTGACTGAGCTGACGACGGAGACGGCCGGGGCGACGGAAGCGCCCGGGACGGCGGGGACGGTGCGCGGCGCTCAGGAGCGGTTCGCTCCGCCGACGCGGTTCGCTGTGCCCGGCCGCATCGCCGTGAGCCCGCAGGACGCCTCCGTGTGGCGGACGGCCACACTGACCGGGATCCGCCGCGAGACGCCCCGCGTGTCCTCCTTCCGGTTCGCCGTGCCCGGCTGGCCGGGACACCTGCCCGGCCAGCACCTGATGCTGCGGCTGACCGCCGAGGACGGATACGTGGCCCAGCGCCACTACTCGATCGCGTCCGCCCCGGACGACTCCGGGCACATCGAACTGACGCTGGACCACGTCGAGGGCGGCGAGGTCTCGGGCTGGTTCCACACGGTGGCCCGCCCCGGTGACCGGATCGAGGTGCGGGGCCCGCTCAGCGGCTTCTTCGCCTGGCCGGCCGACCGGCCCGCGCTGCTGGTGGGCGCGGGCTCCGGCGTGGTCCCGCTGTGGTCGATGGTGCGCTTCCACCGGTCGCGGGACATGAGGGTGCCGCTTCGGCTGCTGGTGTCGACGCGCAGTCCCGAGGACCTGATCTTCGCGCGCGAGATGCGGTCGGAGACCACACCGGTGTTCACGCGGAGCGCGCCGGAGGGTGAGGCCGTGGGACGTCTGGGGGCGGCCCATGTGGCGCCGTTCATGGCGAAACAGCCTCCCGGTGGGTGGGAGGCCTATGTGTGCGGTTCCAACTCCTTCGCCGAACACGCCTCCCGGCTGCTGGTGGCGGCCGGTCAGCCCGTGGAACGCATCCGGATCGAACGCTTCGGCTGACGCCGCTCCGGCGCCCGTCCGGACGGTGGGACTCGACGGGCCCGCACGCGCGCCCGGTGACGTGGTGCACGTGTGGTTCGACTCCCCTGAGCGTGCCGTGCCGCCCCCGGTCGACGACGCCTCCGTCCGGCAGTACGGCATCGGCGTGGGGACCGCCGCGGAGGGCGGCACGGTGGCCGTGGTGCTGCTCGCCCACCGCGCGGTGCGCCGGGTGGCGGTGCGGCGGAGGCCGGCGGAGTGGGAGCGGGCGTGGGCCCGCACCGGGCCGGAGCGGACGCACCGCGGGGTGGGAGCGGGGCGGGACGCGCGACCGGCCGAGACACCCTGCGGAAAACGCTTTCTGCGGCTTTCACCTGTGGTTTTCACGGAACCCCCTGGCGGCTTTCCGGATGATCCACGTACGGTGTCCTCGCTTCGCACTGTCTCTTCACGAAGGCGGTCCCTGATGGCCCTGTTCGACCTCCCCCTCGACGAACTGCGCGAGTACCGCAGCGAGTCCACGGCGCCCGAGGACTTCGACGCGTTCTGGTCCAAGACGCTCGACGAGGCGCGCGAGCACGATCTGGACGCGCGTTTCGAGCCGGTCGACACCGGACTGTCCACGGTGCGGGTGTTCGACGTGACGTTCGCCGGGTTCGGCGGTCATCCCGTGAAGGGCTGGCTGACGCTCCCCGCCGGGGCGGACGCCCCGCTGCCGCTGGTGGTCGAGTTCATCGGCTACGGCGGCGGCCGCGGACTCCCCCACGAACACCTGCTGTGGGCGTCCACGGGCCGGGCGCACTTCGTGATGGACACCCGCGGACAGGGCAGCGCCTGGGGTGCCGGCGGCGGTACGGCCGACCCGGTGGGAGGCGCCCCGGCGTACCCCGGGTTCATGACCCGCGGCATCGACGCGCCGGCGAACTACTACTACCGCCGGGTGTTCACCGACGCCGTCCGCGCGGTGGAGGCGGCGCGGTCGCATCCGCTGACCGACGCGAGCCGTACGGTGGCCGTCGGCTCCAGCCAGGGCGGGGGCATCGCCCTGGCGGTGGGCGGACTGGTGCCGGACCTGGCGGGCGTCGCGCCGGACGTGCCGTTCCTGTGCGACTTCCCGCGCGCGACGACGCTCACCGACCGGCACCCCTACCGGGAGATCGGCCTGTACCTGAAGACGCACCGCGGCCGCTTCGACGACGTCCTGCGCACCCTGTCCTACTTCGACGCCGTGCACTTCGCCGCCCGCGGCCGCGCCCCCGCGCTGTTCTCGGCGGCCCTGGAGGACCAGACCTGCCCGCCCTCGACGGTGTTCGCGGCGTTCCACGCCTGGGCGCACGAGGACAAGGCCATCGAGGTGTACGACTTCAACGACCACGAGGGCGGCGGACCGTTCCACGAGGCGGCCAAGCTCCGCTGGATGCGTTCGTACATCTGACCTCCGGCCGGCCGCCACGGCGCCGGGAGGAGCCGGTCGCCACCGGCCGGCGGGGCAGCCGTGCCGCGCTGTCCCGCCGCGGCGTTCGTGCGGGCCGGCCGGGGAGCGCGGGCCCGTCAGGCACCCGCTACCGCGCCGCCCGTTCCGCGACCACCAGCCGCACCTTCGGACTGCCGTCGGCCCGCCGCCCGAACTCGGGCAGCGGCCAGAACCGGACCCCGAATTCGGCCCTGCCCAGCTCCCGCCACATCTCACCGAAGCGGAAGCCCCGGTAGTACATGACGAACGGCGGCCGCCACACCGCGTTGCGCACCCGCATCGCCGCGTCGAACCCCCACAGCAGCCCGTAGGTGTACGAGCCCGGCCGCGGCGGGGCGACCACGGGGAACACGAAGCGCCCGCCCGGCCGCAGCACCGAGTGGACCTGGCCGAAGAGCCCCGGCAGCTCACCCGGCAGGAAGTGGCCGAACGCCCCGAAACTCGTCACGAGATCGAAGTCCGGGCCGAACGGCAGGTCCCGAGCGTCCGCCCGCACCCAGGTGACCGGCGGCCCCGGCGGACGGGTGCGGGCCCGCGCCACGTCCAGCATGCCGGCGCTGAAGTCCACGCCGGTGACGCCCTCCCCGCACACCTGCCTCAGCACGTCCACACCCGCCCCGGTGCCGCAGCACAGGTCGAGCCCCGTACCGAACGGGCCTGCCCGCCGCAGCGCCGACACCGTGGCGTCGAGGACCGAGTCCGGCGTGCGGAAGGGCGTGTGGTCGAACTTGGGCGCGAGGAGGTCGTAGCCGCGTTCCACGGACGACAGCGCCTGGACGGCGAGTTCACGCAGGCGAGGGCCTTCGGGGCTGAACATCGGTTCAGCCTAGAGGAGGGGCTCCGTCCGCAGGGGTCACCCCGGTGCCGACGCGCCCCCGGCGGCCGGCCGCGCGCCGAGGTGTGGCATCCGGGTGCTCGGCGGCGCTCTGCGGCCCTGGCAGCGCTGGGTTCCCGGGGCCCGTTCCTACGTTTGCGGTATGACTATCGGATTTGCCTCACGGGTGGCCGTGCCGACCTGCGCGCTCTGCGCGGCGGGTCTGCTGGTGCTGGCACCGGCCGCGGCCGCCACCGGTACGGGCGTCGATCCCGGGCCCCGGGCCACGCCCGCGGCCGCCTCGCTGCTGTACCGGCCCGGCACGCATGTCCGCCCGCACCGCGGAACGCCCGCGGTCCCGGACCTGTCCGCCCGATCGTGGCTGATCGCCGACGCCCGCACCGGAGAGGTGCTGGCGGCACACGACGCGCACCGCAGGCTGCCGCCCGCCAGCACCCTCAAGACCCTGTTCGCCCTCACCGTGCTGCCGGCCCTGCCGTCCGGCATCCGGCACCGGGTCGGCGCGGAGGAACTGGAGGACGTCGGCCCCGGCAGCAGCCTCGTCGGGGTCGCGGAGAACCGGACGTACCGGGTGGCCGACCTGTGGAACGGGGTCTTCCTCAGCTCCGGAAACGACGCCGTGCGCGTGCTGGCCGGGCTGACCGGCGGCTGGCGGGACACGGCCGAGCGGATGCAGGCCAAGGCCCGCTCCCTGGGCGCCCGGGACACCCGGGTGACGTCGCCCGACGGCTACGACGCGCCCGGACAGGTCTCGTCCGCCTTCGACCTGGCCGTGTTCGGGCGGGCCGGACTGCGCAATCCCGAGTTCGCCCGGTACTGCGCCCTGCGGGAGGCGCGGTTCCCGGGACGCGACGGCGACTCCTACGGGATCGTGAACACCAACCGGCTGCTCACCGGCGCGGACGGCGTGGCGCCGTACCGGGGCCTGATCGGGATCAAGAACGGCTACACCAGCGACGCCGGGAACACGCTCGTGGCGGCCGCGCGGCGCGGCGGGCGCACGCTCGTGGCGACGGTCATGAACCCCCGTTCGGACGACGGGTACGCGGTGTACGAGGAGACGCGCTCGCTGCTGGACTGGGGGTTCGCGGCGGCCGGGCGGGTCGACCCGGTGGGCTCGCTGGACGCCCTGCGGACCGGACCGCTGCGGGGGCCGGAGGCGGAGTCCGCGGCGGTGCCGGCCGCCCGGCGGCAGGACGGGCCGGGCCGGCCGGTGTCGTGGACGATCGCCGGCGCCGCCCTGCTGGGCGGGGCGGGGACGGCGCTGTTCCTGCGGCTCAGATGGGGTCCGGTGCCGGCGGGCTGACCGCGGCGCGCGGGCCGGAGGACGGACCGGCCGGGGCGTTCACGCGCAGGCCGGCGCCCGCACCGGATCGAGCGCCGGCACCGGGCGCACCTCGCCGACCGGCCGCCCGCCCCCGAGCAGCGGCTCGCCGGCGAACGCCGCGAGCAGTGAGGCGTCCACACCCGCGAGCGCCAGCGCCCCCGCGGTCACGGGCACGCGCGCCCGGGACGCACCGTCGGCGATCTTCACGGCGACGGCGCGGCCGTCGGGCAGGGCGGCGACCTGCACACCCTCGAAGCCGTCCTTGGCGAGCAGTCCGGGCACGGCCCGCATCAGCGCGGCCACGTCCCGGCCGGAGCCGGAGGCCATCTCGGCGTGTTCGCGCATCGCGTCGGCGACGCGTGCCCCGGGGGTGTCCGGCGCGGCGGTGGTGAGCCGGGCGGCGGCGACGGCGAGACCGCGCAGGGAGACCGCGAACAGCGGCGCGCCGCAGCCGTCCACGGTGACCGTGGCGACGCGCTGCCCGGTGAGTTCCTCGACCACCTCGGCGATCGCGCGCTGGAGGGGGTGGGCGGGGTCGAGGTAGTCGTCGAGGGACCAGCCGTTCAGCCGGGCGGTGTACAGCATGGCGGCGTGCTTGCCGGAGCAGTTCTGGGCGAGCCGGGACGGCGGGCGGCCCTGGCGCACCCAGACGTCCCGGACGGCCGGGTCGAACGGCAGGTCGGGCACGTTGCGCAGGTGGTCCTCGGTCAGTCCGGCCCGTTCGAGGATGCGCCGGGTGCCCGCCAGGTGGCGCTGCTCCCCCGAGTGGCTGGCCGCGGCGAGCGACAGCAGCGCGCCGTCGAGCGGCAGCCCGGCGCGGACCATGGCCACCGCCTGGAGGGGCTTGAGCGCGGAGCGCGGATAACAGGCCGCCTCGCTGTCGCCGATCTCGAAGCGGACGCCGCCGTCGGCGCCGAGGACGACGACGGAGCCGTGGTGGACGCCTTCGACGACCCCGCCGCGTATCAGGTGGGCGACGGGGGCGTGCAGGGGCTCGCGGATCGGGGGCGGGTCCACGGGGAGGCTGCTGTACATCACACTGCCTGGGGTCGGTCGTGGCGCGGCGCCGGGCGCACGATGTCGGTGAGGGTGGTCTCGACGCGGTCGAGATGGTGGGTCATGGCGTCCACGGCGTCGCGCTCGGAGCCGTCGGTCAGCGCGTTGAGGATCGCCCGGTGCTCACGGTCGGACTGCCCGCGGCGGTCGCCGAGTTCGTTGAGGAACGCGGACTGGCGGGCCAGCGCGTCCCTGATCTCCTCGATGACCCGGCGGAACACCGGGTTCTGGGCGGCCTCGGCGACGGCGAGGTGGAACAGGGTGTCCATCGCCACCCACGCGGCGGTGTCGGTCTCCCGCTCCATCCGGTCCAGGAGCCGCGCCAGACGGTCCAGGTCCTGCGGGGTGCGGCGCCGGGCGGCGTGCCCGGCGACCGGGATCTCGATGTGCCGGCGCACCTCCATGAGGTCGCCGGCCGCGTAGTCGCCGAAGGTGGGGTCCTGAACGGCGTCGGCCACGACGAACGTGCCCCTGCCGGTTCTGGAGACGGTCAGGCCCATCGTCTGCAGGGCCCGCAGGGACTCACGCAGGACGGGCCGGGAGACCCCGAGGGTGCGGCACAGCTCCGCCTCGGAGGGCAGTTTGTCGCCGATCGCGTACTCGCCGCGCTCTATGGCTCCGCGGAGGTGGCCGAGCACCGCCTCCATTGCGCTGACGCGCCGCGGACCCGCACCACCTGTCTGGCTGTCTGACAGGTTCACGCCTCGATCGTGCGGGGCGGGCCGGAGCGCTGTCAAGGCGGGGCGGGGTAAGGCCCGCCACACTCGCCGGTCCGCGTTCCGCCGGAGGTCATGACCACAGCGTCTCGCCCACGGCCGCGCCCGCGAAGGCCGCGGCCAGGGCGGCGGTCACGTTCGCCGCGACGTTGAGCACCGCGTAGCCGCGGGCGCCGGTCTCGGCCAGACGGAGGGTCTCGTAGGAGAACGTCGAATAGGTGGTCAGGGCGCCGCACAGGCCGGTCCCGAGCAGCAGGCGGAGGTCCTCGCCCACGGCGCCCGCGACGGCCGCTCCGGTGAGCAGGCCCAGGACCAGGGAGCCGGTGACGTTGACGGTGAAGGTTCCCCAGGGGAACACCGAGTCGTGCCGGGACTGCACCGCGCGGTCGGTGAGGTACCGCAGCGGGGCGCCGACCATGGCACCCAGCACCACGTACAGCCAGTTCATCGGGTCCCTTCGTCCGGCCGGGCGGTGCCCGGTCGGCGGACGGCCTCGCAGCGGTCGAGCAGGACCAGTCCGTCGGGGACGAGCGCGTCGAGTTCCGGGAGGAAGGCCCGTACGCGCTCCTCGGTGTCGACGACGACGACCGCCACCGGCAGCTCGTCGCCGAGGGACAGCAGCCGGGAGGTGTGCACGACGGAGGACGCGCCGAAGCCTTCGACACCGCGGAAGACACTGGCGCCCGCGAGTCCCGCCGCGTGCGCCCGGTGGACGATCTCCGAGTACAGGGGCCGGTGCCGCCAGGTGTCGTTCTCCCCGACGAACACGGTCAGGCGCGTCACGGTGCCGGTCGGTCGTGTCATGGGTGCCTCCTGACGAGAACACGGCGGGTCGCCGCGGCGGCCGTCCACACGGCGGCGAGGGCGGCGACGGGAGTGGCGACGAGGCAGGCCGCTCCCGCCGCCTGGTGGCCGCCGTCCAGCAGGTCACGGACGTCCACCGCGTACGTCGAGAAGGTGGTGAACCCGCCGAGGACACCGGTGCCGAGGAACGGGCGGACCAGGGGGTGGGCGGTGCGCACCTCGGTGACGATCACCATGAGGACGCCGATGGCGGCGCAGCCGGCGACGTTGACCCCGAGGACGGTCCAGGGGAAGGCGCCCGCCGGCGTCGGCCACCCGAGCGTGGCCGCGTAGCGGGCCGTGGCTCCCGCCGCCCCGCCGAGGGCGACCGCGGCGAGGACGGGGGCCTGGGCGCGCATGCCGGGCCGGGCCCGGCGGCCCTCGTTCTCCGGGGCTGTCACCGTCGTACGTCTCCCACTCGCTCGGGATCAGCGTAACGGCCGGACGGCGCCGCGGGGCACTCGGCCGGGTGCGCTACCAGCCCTTGCCGAAGACCTGCGCCACCTCGGCGATCCGCATCTCGTCGCGCCGGTAGCGCAGCCGGTCGGCGGAGGTGCTCAGCAGGCCGAGGGCCGTGAGGAGCCGCAGGTGGGTCAGGGCGGCCGGGCGGGGCACGCCGAGCCTCGTGGCGATGTCGTCCGCGGTGAGACCGTGCTCGGCGACAGCGGGTTCGCTCAGCCACGCCAGGATGCGCAGCCGTGTCCCGTCGACGGGATTCCTCAGCATCTCGTACACCTCCGCACCGGATTCCTCCTCCGGTGCCCTCCCACTGTCCCGCGACCGGGGCCCCGGTGTCCCGGTCTGCCGGTACCTTGTCCGGGACCCGACGTCCCCGCGGCACAGGGCGGTTCGGCCGTCGGCGCACGGTGGCGGCGGGGCACCGGCCGGAGTGCGGCGGCCCCCTGCCCCGCACCGGCCGGGGCAGGGAGCCCGGGTGTCACCTGTGGCGGAACCAGGCCGTCGCGGGCAGCGCGCGGTCGTCGTAGCCGAAGAGCGCCTGGTTCTCCCAGCCGTTGCCGGAGGAGGGGTCGGCCGGGTCCCAGCCGTTGCCGTCGCGGGCGGTCCAGGTGGCCTCCCAGTAGAAGACACCGAGGCCCCGGCCGTCCGGGACGGCCTCCACGATGCTCGCCACGTCGTTCATCCAGCGGGTCTGGCCGGTGGTGGACGCCGGGTAGCCGGGGACGAGTTCGCCGTCGAGGTCGATGATGTTCTCGAGGCCGTCCTCGCTGTCGAGCCGGAACGGGTAGGCCGTCTCGGCGACGAAGACGGGCTTGCCGTAGCGGCCGGCGGTGTCGTCCAGGGTCGTCTGGAAGTCGTGCAGGGTGCCGTGCCAGTAGCCGTAGTACGACAGGCCGACGGCGTCGAAGCGCACGCCGTGGGCGACGGCGTTGTCGAACCACCAGCGGGTGCCCTCCAGGTCGCCGCCCTCGGCGAGGTGCAGCGCGACGACCGTGGAGGGGCTGACCGCCTTGGCGGCGTCGTAGCCCGCGTTGAGCAGTCCGGCGAGCCCGCTCCAGTGGTCCGTGGAGCCCTCATTCCACAGCATGCCGCCGTTGATCTCGTTGCCGACCTGCACCATGTCGGCGGTGGTGCCCTGGGACTTGAGGGCGGCGAGCACGTCGTGGGTGTGGTCGTGGACGTCCTTCTTGAGCTGTCCGTAGCCGTGTCCGGCCCAGGCGGCGGGCTTGTACTGCTTGCCCGGGTCGGCCCAGGTGTCGGAGTAGTGGAAGTCGACGAGCAGCTTCATGCCCTGCGCCTTGATCCGCTTGGCCATGGCCAGGACGTGCGCCTTGTCGTTGTAGCCGTCGGCCGGGTCCACCCAGACCTTCAGGCGGGCGTAGTTCATGCCCGCGGACCGCAGGACGGCGACCGGGTCCCCGGCGGAGCCGGAGGCGGTGCGGTAGACGCCGCCCCGGGCTTCGCTCTTGGGCAGCGAGGAGATGTCGGCGCCCTTGACGGACAGGCCCGAGGTGCCGCGGGCGAAGGTCAGGTCGTCGACGTTGATCCAGTTGCCGGCGCGGGCGTCGCTGGTGACGCCGACGGTGCACTGGTTGCTGGTCACCCTGACCGGCACGACGATCCGTATCCAGCCGGAGTCGGACACCGGCAGGCCGGTGCGCTGCTCGGCTCCGCCGCAGTTCCTGAGGACGAGGTGGGCGGAGTTCTGGCCGCCGCCGGAGCGGACCCAGGCGGTGAGCCTGTAGTCGCCGTTGGCCAGGCCCGACAGGTACTGGTACGTCTCCACCTTGTAGGCGGAGGAGGACCAGTGGGTGAGGCGGTGGCCGCCGTCGCGGCCGCCGGACTCCGTGTAGGAGGCGGCGGTGTCGCCGTACTCGGACCAGCCGGCCGGTATGGCGGCGCCCGAACCGCCGCTTTCGAAGCCCGCGTTGGTGAGGGTGCTCGCGGCCGTCGCGGTCCGGGCGGGCAGGGTCGTGAGGGCGAGCCCGGCCACGAGCGGCGGCAGCAGGGCGCGGAGTGTGCGTCCGGGATGGAACATGGGCGTTCGTCGTCCCTTCGACGTGGGGGTGGGGGTGCCCCGGACCCGGGGAGGGGCCGGGGCCACCCTCCGCCCGCGGCCGGTGTGCTCGCGCGGGCGGAGGGGAGTCACGGCTCAGCCGTCGAGTCGCACGACCCGGACCGCTCCGGCCGGGACCGGCAGGCGGCCGACGGCGCGTTCACCGGTCAGCAGTTCGGTGCCGGACGTGTCCAGCGGCACCTTGGCATCGGCGGCGGTGTGGTTGATCACGAACAGGAAGGTGCCCGACTCGCCCGTGCGGCGCACCACTTCGACGTCGCGGGGCAGGTCGGTGCGCGGGGCGAGACCGGCGTCCTCGGCGGCCCGGCCGAGGAGGCCGGCGAGGCCCTCGGCGCCGAGACGGGTGGAGACGTACCAGGCGGTGCCGTCGCCGAGGCGGTGCCGGGTGACGGCGGGACGGCCGGCGGTGAGGCCGTCGGTGTAGGTCCACACGGTCTCGGCGCCCCGGGGCACCACGAACTCCGTCCAGACGTCGGCGTCGAGTTCCGCCTCGCCGGGGCCGGTGAGGCGGACCCGCTCGCCGCGCAGCAGGGGGGAGAACTCCTCGACGGTCAGGCCGAGAACATCGCGCAGGGCGCCCGGGTAGGGGCCCTCGTGCACGGCGTCGTGCTCGTCGACGATGCCGGAGAAGTACGACACGACCAGGGTGCCGCCGCCCTCGACGTACTCCCTGAGGTTGTTCCCCGCCGCCTCCGTCATCAGGTACAGGGCCGGTACGACGACGAGGGGGTACCTCGACAGGTCGGCTTCGGGGTGGGCGAAGTCGACGGTGAGGTGGTGGTCGTAGAGGGCCTCGTAGTAGGCGTCGGCGCGTTCGCGGGCGTCGTGGTCCTCGCTGGGGCGCCAGTCGAGGTTCTGCGCCCACCAGGACTGCCAGTCCCAGAGCACGGCCACGTCGGCCTCGGTGCGGGTGCCCCGGACCGCCGCCAGCGAGCCGACGGCCGCGCCGAGTTCCGTCACCTCACGGAAGACACGGGTCCCGGTGCCGCCGTGCGGCAGCATCGCGGAGTGGAACTTCTCGGCGCCGCGCCGGGACTGGCGCCACTGGAAGAACATCGCGCCGTCGGAGCCGCGGGCCACGTGGGCGAGGGAGTTGCGGGCCATCTGGCCGGGTGCCTTGGCGGGGTTGCGGGGCTGCCAGTTGACGCCCGAGGTGGAGTGTTCGAGAAGCAGCCAGGGGGCGCCGCCGCCGACGGAACGGGTGAGGTCGGCGGCCATGGCGAGGTTGACGTGGGTGCGGCGGCCGTCGGTGATCAGGTAGTGGTCGTTGGTGACGAGGTCCACCTCGCGGCCCCAGGCCCAGTAGTCGACGGAGTCGCACTGGCTGAGGGCGGTCATGAAGTTGGTGGTCACCGGGACGCCGGGCGTCAGGCGGTGCAGGATGTCCCGCTCGGCGGTGAAGTTCTCGCGCATCGTGGCGTCGGCGAACCGCCTGTAGTCCAGCGCGTGGGCCGGGTTGCCGGCCGTGGGGGTCGCGCGCGGCGGGTTGATCTCCTCGAACGAGGCGTAGCGCTGCCCCCAGAAGGCCGTTCCCCAGGCTTCGTTGACGGCCTCGACGGTGCCGTACACGGTCGCCAGCCAGTGGCGGAAGTGCGCGGCGCAGGAGTCGCAGTAGCAGGCCGAGACGGGGACGCCGTACTCGTTGTGGACGTGCCACATGGCGAGCGCGGGGTGGTCGCCGTAGCGTTCGGCGAGCCGGGTGGTGATGTTCGCGGCGGCGGCCCGGTAGTCGGCGTTGCTGTGGCAGATGGCGCCGCGGGAGCCGAACTCCAGGCGCACTCCCTCGGCGGTGACCGGCAGCGCGTCGGGGTGGGCGCGGTAGAACCAGGCGGGGGGCACCACGGTGGGCGTGCCCAGGTCGACGCGGATGCCGCCCGCGTGCAGCAGGTCCAGGCTGCGGTCGAGCCAGCCGAAGTCGTACGCGCCGGGCGAGGGTTCCAGCAGGGCCCAGGAGAAGATCCCGGCGCTCACCATGGTGACGCCGGCCTCCCGCATCAGCCGGACGTCCTCGTCCCAGACGGCCTCCGGCCACTGCTCGGGGTTGTAGTCCCCGCCGAACGCGAGCCCGGTGAGGCCCCTGGGGGTGGATTCCGGCATGGATTCTCTCCCGATGAGTCGAAGTTCTGAGAACGTGCACACACATTCTCTGCCGTGCGAAGCCCACAAAACCGCACAGCAACAACCATTGACAAGTGTCCGATGTGTTTCTCTACTGTGAACGCTCACAGAAGCATGGCTGGTCTTCGCATCGGGCGGAGGCCCCAGGTCAGGGGAGAGATCCATGCCGTACACGAAGCATCGTCGCCTCGTGAGTTCCGCCGTCGCCGTCGCGCTCGGCGCCTCCGCACTCGCCGCCTGTGGCTCGTCGTCCGACGACGACGGCGGGGCCCGGCCGGGTCCGGTGTCACTGACGTACTGGACCTGGACGCCCGGCATGGACAAGGTCGTGGACCTGTGGAACAAGGGGCCGGGCAAGGAGGAGCGGATCACCGTCACGGTGAAGAAGCAGGCGTCCGGCGACACGCTGGTGACCAAGATCCTCACCGCGCACAAGGCCGGCAAGGCGCCCGACCTGGTGCAGGCGGAGTACCAGGCGCTGCCCACCCTGGTCAGCAATGACGCGCTCGCCGACATCGGCGACACGGTGGGCGACGCGAAGAGCAAGTTCGCCGAGGGCGTCTGGCAGCAGACCACCCTGGGCACGGACGCCGTCTACGCGGTCCCCCAGGACATCGGGCCGATGATGTTCTACTACCGCGAGGACCTGTTCAAGGAGTACGGCCTCACCGTGCCGGCCACCTGGGACCAGTTCGCCGAGACCGCCCGGAAACTGAAGAAGGCGGCGCCCGACAAGGACCTGACCACCTTCTCCGCCAACGACTCCGGGCTGTTCGCGGGCCTCGCCCAGCAGGCCGGCGCCCGGTGGTGGACCACCTCCGGCGACCGGTGGAAGGTCGGCATCAACGACGCGGCGACGAAGAAGGTGGCCGAGTTCTGGGGCGGTCTGGTCGCGGAGGGCGCCGTCGACAACCAGCCGATGTACACCCCGGCCTGGAACAAGGCCCTCAACACCGGCAAGCAGATAGCGTGGGTGAGCGCCGTGTGGGCGCCGGGCACCCTGACCACCGCCGCGCCCGACACCAAGGGCAAGTGGGCCATGGCCCCGCTCCCCCAGTGGGACGGGGGCGGGAGCAGCACCGGCAGCTGGGGCGGCTCCTCCACCGCCGTGACCACGGACTCCGGGAACAGGGAAGCCGCCGCGAAGTTCGCCGCCTGGCTGAACACCGACGGCGAGGCGCTCAACGCGCTGGCCAGGGAGAGCGGCATCTACCCGGCCTCCACCTCGGCCCAGCTCAGCGGCGCCTTCACCAGCCCGCCGGAGTACTTCTCCAACCAGCCCGACTTCTACACCAGGGCCGCCCGGATCGCGGAGACGACCGCGCCCTCCGCCTGGGGACCGAACGTGAACGTCGCCTACACGACGTTCAAGGACGCCTTCGGTGCCGCCGCGAAGAACAAGTCGGACTTCACGGCCGCCCTGGACGCCATGCAGCGGGAGACGGTCGCCGACCTGAAGAAGCAGGGCTTCGGGGTCGCGGAGTGAAGTCCCCCGGCCGCCGGAAGCCGGACGGGGCCGGGAGGGCCCCGTCCGGTCGCCCCTCCCCCACCGCCCTCAGGCCGGCGCGCGGCGCCCCCTACTTCTTCCTGATCCCCGCGGCCCTCCTCTTCCTGCTGTTCTTCGCGCTGCCCATCGGGTACGCCGTCTGGCTCAGCTTCCGCAAGGTGCGGGTGTCCGGCCTCGGCCTGGGGGCGGGCGCCCGCGAGGAGGTCTGGGCCGGACCGGAGAACTACACCGGCGCCCTGTCCGACGGCGAACTGCTGAACGGCGCGCTGCGGGTGCTGGGGTACGGCGGCATCGTGGTGCCGGTGATGCTGGGCCTGGCCCTGGTGTTCGCGCTGATGCTGGACTCCGACCGGGTGCGGCTCGCCCCCTTCACCCGGCTCGCGATCTTCCTTCCCTACGCCGTTCCCGGTGTGGTGGCGGCCCTGCTGTGGGGCTTCCTGTACCTGCCGGACGTCAGCCCCTTCTACTTCGTGCTGGACAGGCTGGGGCTGCCGCAGCCGGATCTGCTGGACGGCGGCCCGCTCTATCTGGCGCTGTCGAACATCGCGGTCTGGGGCGGCACCGGCTTCAACATGATCGTCATCTACACCGCGCTGCGGGCGATCCCCGCCGAGGTGTACGAGGCGGCGAGGCTGGACGGCGCCGGCCCGCTGCAGATCGCGCTGCGGATCAAGATCCCGATGGTGGCGCCCTCGCTGGTGCTGACCTTCTTCTTCTCGATCATCGCGACGCTCCAGGTGTTCAACGAACCCACCACCCTCAAACCGCTCACCAATTCCGTGTCCACCACCTGGAGTCCGCTGATGAAGGTCTACCAGGACGCCTTCGGCAACGGCGACATCCACGCGGCCGCCGCCCAGGCGACGATCATCGCGCTCGCCACCCTGGTGCTGTCCTTCGGGTTCCTGCGGGCCGCGAGCCGGCGCACCAAGCAGGAGGCCGCACGATGAGTTCCCTCCCCCTGGCCGGGGCCGCGCCGGCGGCCGGCACGACCCGCGCTCCGGGGCGCCGCCGCCGGATCGCCCTCGTCCCGACCGTGACCCTGCTGCTGGGCGCGCTGTACTGCCTGCTGCCGGTCGCCTGGGTGGTCGTCGCGTCCACCAAGTCGGGCTCGGAGCTGTTCTCCACGTTCACGTTCTGGCCCGGCACCGGCTTCGCGGAGAACCTCTCCGACCTCGGCGCCTACCGCGACGGCGTCTACTGGCAGTGGATGGGCAACTCCGCCCTGTACGCCGGTCTGGGCGCACTGCTGTCGACGTGCGTGTCGGCGGTCAGCGGCTACGCCCTGGCGACCTACCGCTTCCGGGGCCGCGAGACGCTGTTCAACGTGCTGCTCGCCGGTGTGCTGATGCCCCCGGTGATCCTCGCCGTGCCGCAGTACCTGCTGCTGGCGCAGGCGGACCTCACCGACTCCCACCTGTCGGTGCTACTGCCGCAGATCCTCTCCCCGTACGGGGTCTATCTCGCGCGGATCTACGCGGCGGCCGCCGTGCCGGCGGACGTGGTGGAGGCCGGACGGATGGACGGCGCGGGCGAGTGGCACATCTTCACGCGGGTGGCGCTGCCGATGATGGTGCCCGGTCTGGTGACGGTCTTCCTGTTCCAGTTCGTGGCGATCTGGAACAACTTCCTGCTGCCGTACATCATGCTCAGCGACGACGAGAAGTTCCCGATCACCCTCGGCCTGTACACCCTGCTCGAACAGGGCGCCAGCACGCCGGCGCTGTACACCCTGGTGATCACGGGCGCGTTTCTCGCGGTGTTCCCGCTGGTGGCGCTCTTCCTGGTCGTCCAGCGGTTCTGGAGCCTGGATCTGCTGTCCGGGGCCGTAAAGTCATGACCATGGGCAACACGGGGGGCAGGCGCAAGCCGCCGACGATCCACGACGTGGCGCGCGAGGCCGGTGTCTCGCGCGGCACCGTCTCGCGGGTGCTCAACGGCGGCCACTACGTCAGCCCCACCGCGGCGGAGGCGGTCAACGCCGCGATCCGCAAGACGGGTTACGTCGTCAACCGGCACGCCCGCTCGCTGATCACCGGCCGCTCCGACTCGGTGGGCTTCCTGCTCACCGAACCCCAGGAGCGGTTCTTCGAGGACCCCAACTTCAACGTCCTGCTGCGGGGTTGTACGCAGGCACTGGCCGCGCACGACATTCCGCTGCTGCTGATGCTGGCCGGTACGGACGACGAACGGCGGCGCATCACCCGGTACATCACCGCCGGGCACGTGGACGGGGTGCTGCTGGTGTCCAGCCACTCCGGCGACCCGGTGGCCGAGGAACTGCGCGCCGCCGGAGTGCCGCTGGTCGCGTGCGGGAAGCCGATCGGGCTGGGCTCGAAGGTGAGCTACGTGGCCGCCGACGACCGGGACGGGGCGCGTGACATGGTGCGGCACCTGCTGGCCCTGGGCCGGCGCCGGATCGGCGTGGTGACCGGCCCGCAGGACACCCCCGGTGGCGTGGAACGCCTCGCCGGTTACCGGGAGGTGCTCGCGGAGGCGGGCGTGGAGGCCGACGAGCGGCTGGTCGTCCCCGGGGACTACAGCAGGGCCAGCGGCGAGGCGGCCGCCGAGCGGCTGCTGGCGCGGGCCCCGGACGTGGACGCCGTGTTCGTGGCCTCCGACCTGATGGCGCAGGGGGTACTCACCGCGCTGCACCGGGCGGGGCGCCGGGTGCCGGAGGACGTCGCCGTCGGCGGTTTCGACGACTCGCCCGCGGCCGTCGCCGCGACTCCGGAACTCACCACGATCCGTCAGCCGTGGGACCGCATCAGCGCGGAGATGGTGCGGGTGCTGCTGGCCCAGATGGGCGGTGAGGACCAGGCGGCGGTGATCCTGCCGACCGAGCTGGTGAAGCGGGACTCGACGTGACGGGCGCACCCCCGCGACCTGCCCGGACGGGCCGCCCCGGGCACGTTCATTGAATTTCGAACGAGTGTTACCGTTCGAGTATGGGAGCGACGGCGGCCGGCGCGCGGCTCGAGGAGCGGTGGCGTGACATCCTCGCGGTGCACGCGCGCACCCTGGGCGAGATCGACCGCGCGCTGCACGCGTACGGGATCGGCGCGTCCGACTTCGAGGTGCTGGACCTGCTGGCGGCCGGGACGGCCCGGGAGGGCGGGCAGTGCCGGGTGCAGGACCTGGCGGGCCGGGTCCACCTCAGCCAGAGCGCGCTGTCCCGCCTCGTCGCCCGGCTGGAGCGGGACGGCCTGGCCGAGCGGGCGATGTGCCCGGAGGACCGGCGCGGCGTGTACGTGGCGCTCACGCCCCGGGGCCGCGCCCTGCACGCCGAGGCACTGCCGCTGCAGCGGGCGGCCCTGGCCCGCGCCCTGGGCGGCCGGGCCGGGTGATCCCCGCGGGGCCGCGCCCCGGCACGCGGCGGCCGGTACGGGTCAGGGGCGGGCCAGCAGGGTGCGTACTCCCTCCGAGGTGAGCGTGAGGCGGTGCTCGGAGCTGCCGTCGATGGTGAGCGACAGGTCGTCGGCCGGCCATTGGGCGGCCAGCGCCCCGAGCGGGACGAGGCGGTAGCGGGAGACGAACGGCAGCAGTCCCGCCATCTCCAGCTCCGAGGTGAACACGGGCACCACGTGGTCGCCGCCCGGCTGCTCCAGCACCGGCAGTGCCACGGCGCCCGGGTCGGCGGCCTCCTCGTCGCCCGCGTCGTCGGGCACCGGGATCAGCACGTCGCTGTCGGCGAGGGCGTCCAGCGCCGCCGTGTCCTCGGTGTTCACGGACAGGGTGTCCAGGGCCCGCTGGGCGGGCGTGGGGGCGTTGTTCTCGTGCGCGGGTGTTTCCATGACAGATTCCCTGCTTGCGGCGGTCGTGCGGACCGCCCGGGACACGGTCCGCCCCGGGCACAGTGCTGGACGCATACCCGATCGGATGTCGCGCAACCATGCGAATCCCGGTGCCGCGAGCCCTCACGGAGACCCCCTCGGGAGCGCCCAGCCAGCATGGCTATCATATGAGCACCCTCTAGCTCGAAAGATGATCCTGTGACTGTCAACGAAGACTCGTTCACCGACTGGAAGCACCGCGAGGAAATCGCGGAGTCCATGATCCCGATCATCGGGAAGCTGCACCGCGAGCGGGACGTGACCGTCCTGCTGCACAGCCGCTCCTTGGTCAACAAGTCGGTGGTCAGCATCCTCAAGACCCACCGCTTCGCCCGGCAGATCGCCGGTGAGGAACTGTCGGTCACCGAGACGCTGCCCTTCCTGCACGCGCTCACCGCGCTCGACCTCGGCCCCTCCCAGATCGACATCGGTCTGCTCGCCGAGGCCTACCGGGCCGACGACCGGGGCCAGTCGGTGGCCGAGTTCACCGCGGAGGCCGTCGCCGGCGCCACCGGCGACAACAAGATCGACCGCCGTGAGCCGCGCGACGTCGTCCTCTACGGCTTCGGCCGCATCGGCCGTCTGCTGGCCCGGCTGCTGATCGAGAAGTCGGGCTCCGGCAACGGGCTGCGGCTGCGCGCGATCGTGGTCCGCCGGGGCGGCGAGCAGGACATCGTCAAGCGGGCCTCGCTGCTGCGCCGGGACTCCGTGCACGGCCAGTTCCAGGGCACGATCACCGTCGACGAGGCGAACAGCACGATCGTCGCCAACGGCAACACCGTGAAGGTGATCTACGCGAACGACCCGTCGGAGATCGACTACACGGCGTACGGCATCAAGAACGCCATCCTGATCGACAACACCGGCAAGTGGCGCGACCGCGAAGGGCTGTCGCTGCACCTGCGTCCCGGTGTCGACAAGGTGGTGCTGACCGCGCCCGGCAAGGGCGACGTGCCCAACATCGTGCACGGCGTCAACCACGACACCCTCAAGCCGGACGAGCAGATCCTGTCCTGCGCGTCCTGCACCACCAACGCGATCGTGCCGCCGCTGAAGGCGATGGCGGACGAGTACGGGGTGCTGCGCGGGCACGTGGAGACGGTCCACTCGTTCACCAACGACCAGAACCTGCTGGACAACTACCACAAGTCGGAGCGCCGCGGCCGTTCCGCGCCGCTGAACATGGTGATCACCGAGACCGGTGCCGCCTCGGCCGTCGCCAAGGCGCTGCCCGACCTCGACGCGACCATCACCGGCAGCTCGATCCGGGTCCCCGTGCCGGACGTGTCGATCGCGATCCTGAACCTCCAGCTGGCCCGCGCCACCGACCGCGAGGAGGTCCTCGACTACCTGCGCAACGTGTCGCTGACCTCCCCGCTGAAGCGCCAGATCGACTTCATCAGCGCGCCCGACGCGGTCTCCAGCGACTTCATCGGCTCGCGGCACGCCTCGATCGTGGACGCCGGAGCGCTCAAGGTCGAGGGCGACAACGCCATCCTGTACCTCTGGTACGACAACGAGTTCGGCTACTCGTGCCAGGTCGTCCGGGTCGTCCAGTACGTCTCGGGCGTGGAGTACCCGACGTACCCGGCACCCCAGGGCTGACCCGGGGAGCGACGCCGCCGCACGGGCGGAACGACGGGGGCGGGGCCGACGAGATGTCCGGCCCCGCCCAGGTCTGCCCGTTTGACCGGCGGTAAGGGCCAGATCGATAACGATCGCCCCGTCCGGCTTGCCCGGGCACCCGCAGTTCCTAGTCTTCGCTCATGTCCCTCTTCAGCAGTCGCACCAGCAGACGCCCCCGCATCGCATTGGCCCTCGACGACGCCGAACTCGCGCGTGTACTGGGAAAGCTGAGCAAGCGGGCCGGTGGCGGCAAGTCGGCCGACGTGGCGCTGGTCGCCTCCCTGCTGGAGGAGACCGGGGACGACTGGGACCGCCGCGGCCACCGGATGTCCGTACTGGCCGAGGCGACCGCGGACACCGGGGTGGCCGCCGCCTGGCTGGGCAGGGAGCCGGACAACGCCGACGCCCTGGTGTTCCACGCCAGGGTCGAACTGGCGCGCGGGCTGCGGGACGGGCACGTGGAGGACGCCGGGGAACTCGTCTCCCGGTGCCACCGGGCCTCCGAACTGAACCCGGAGGACCCCCTGCCGTGGGTGGTCCTGCTCGGCGTGTCACGGGTCGAGCGGTACGGCCGCAACGACGTCAACGCCGTCTGGCGGGAGGCCACCGGACGCGACCGCTGGCACCGTGAGGCGTATCTGCAGATGCTCGCCTACCTGTCGCCCGAGGAGGGCGGCTCCAGCGCGTCCGTCCTCGACTTCGTCGACGTGGTGCGCACCCGCATCCCGGCCAACGCGCCGTGCGCGGCGGTGGAACTCACCGCCGCCGTCCGCCAGTACCAGGGACTGCTGGCGCAGGGCGGCGTGCGGGCCATGACGGCCGGTCAGCTGTGGCAGGGCGGACAGATCGCGGCCGCGCTGGAGCAGGCGGCCGCCCTGTGGGCGAAGCCGGGGTTCTTCCAGCACGCGGCGGCCGCCGCCGATCTGAACGTGCTGGCCTACGCGCTGTGCGCGGCGGGACGCGCCGCCGACGCGCACCCCGTCTTCCAGACGCTCCAGGGCATGGTCACACCCTGGCCCTGGGACGTCGACGGCCCGGCGGTGCAGCGCTACGAGCAGCACCTGTCCAAGTCGGAACGGGGCCGGCAGGGCGGCATCGGGAACGCCTGACCCCGCCGCCCGGCCGGGCGCCGCCGCCGACCGCCCGTGCGCGTACCGCGACGTCCGGGTGCCGCGCCGGGTCAGGGGCGGGACACGAGGGCCCCGATCGCCTCCCGGAGGGTCTTCCCCGGGTCGGTGGAGTGGATCTCGTGGCGCCAGGCGACGAACCCGTCGGGGCGGACCAGGACCGCGCCGTCGGTGGTGACGCCGTGGGCCGCGGCCCAGTCCGTACCGGGGTCGGCGGTCAGGTCGGCGGCGGGGCCCTCGCCGATGCCGTACGCGTCGACCGGTACCGACATCCCGGCCGCGACCTCGGCCGCCGCGGCCTTCCAGGGGCTGTCCTGCGCGCAGAGGAGGACCAGTGAGCGCTCGTACAGGTCCAGCGTGGAGATGCGGTCCCCGGCGCGCTCCAGCCACAGGTGAGGGGCACGGCTGCCGGGCTCACCGGTCAGCATCACGCCGTCGGGGATGACCGGCGTCGCCGGGTCGGTGCCCAGGACCGCGCCGCGCGGATAGCGGTAGCAGAGGGCCACGTTGAGGATGCCGCCCCCCTTCATGCCGGGACCACCGGGGCCACCCGCCCCGGGACCGCCGGGGCCGCCGGGACCACCCGGGCCGGGCGCGCCGAGGGCGGGGGCGCCGGGGGCGGGCGTGTACCCGGGGTGGCTGTGCTCGCTCGAACGGGAGGAGGCACGGGCGCTGGTCGCCTCCGCGACGGGCCGGCGTTCGGCGTCGTAGGTCTCCAGCAGGCCGGGCTCGGCCCAGCCACCGAGCACGGCGGCGAGCTTCCAGGCGAGGTTGTGGGCGTCCTGGATGCCGGTGTTGGAGCCGAACGCCCCGGTGGGCGACATCTCGTGGGCGGAGTCTCCGGCCAGGAACACCCGGCCGTCCGCGTACCGTTCGGCGACCCGCTCGGCGGCGTGCCAGGCGGCCCGGCCGGTGATCTCCACGTCGAGGTCCGGTACGCCGACGGCCCTGCGGATGTGTGCCGCACACCGCTCGTCGGTGAACTCCTCGATGGTCTCGCCGTGTTCGGGGTGCCAGGGGGCGTGGAACACCCAGTGCTCCCGGTTGTCGACCGGCAGCAGGGCTCCGTCGGCCTCCGGGTTGGTCAGGTAGCAGACGATGAACCGCCGGTCCCCGACGACGCCGGCCAGGTCACGCGAGGTGAACGTGAGGCTCACGTTGTGGAACAGGTCGCCGGGGCCGTTCTGCCCGATGCCCAGCGTCTCACGGACGGGGCTGCGCGGTCCGTCCGCGGCGACCAGGTAGTCCGCCCGGATCCTGGTGTGCTCGCCGGTCTCCCGGCTCTTGACCAGCACCGTCACACCCTCGGAGTCCTGGTCGAAGGAGAGCATCTCCGTCCCGAAGCGCAGGTCCCCGCCGAGCTCGCGGGCCCCCTCGAGAAGCACCGGCTCCAGGTCGTTCTGGCTGCACAGGCACCACCCGCTGGGACTGAAGCGGGCGAGCCCGCCGCCGGGGTCGATCTCCTGGAGCAGCCACTCGCCCTCGTCGCCCGCCAGGCTCGGGGTCTGCCAGATGCCGTGGTTGTCCGCCAGGGTCGACGCGGCCCGGCCGATGCGCTGCTCGAGCCCGGCCGCCCGGAACAGTTCCATGGTCCGCACGTTGTTGCCCCGCCCGCGCGGGTGGATCGAGGTGCCCGCGTGACGTTCGACGAGTGTGTGCGGCACGCCCAGGCGCCCCAGGAACAGCGACATCGACAGGCCCACCAGCGAGCCGCCGACGATGAGCACCGGCGTGCGGTGATCCGCTCCGCCGGCCGTATCCGATCGATTCATTGAAACGCCTCCAGCGTCGCCCTCGACGGGCTGTGGAACAGGACGCACCTTTCATGCCCGGTGCGGGCCGGTCCGCGTCCCGGCGGCACCCGGATGACACGCGGTTCACCCACCTGCCCCGTGTCGCTCGCGCGCACCGGAGAGTCGCGGCAACGATCGACGCATGGCGACCCCGGGCCTTCTGACGCGGCGGTCGTTCCTGACCGTCCGACCATGAGGAGAGGTGCGCCGGATGACCATGTCGGCACGCATTGCGCAGTCGGCGTTCGACGGCTCGAGGCTGCGGGTGATCCTGCTCCTCGACCTGTACGAGGGGGCCCAGGAACAGTTCCTCGACGCGTACGAGCACATGCGCAACAAGGTCGCGTCCGTTCCCGGCCACATCAGTGACCAACTGTGCCAGTCGATCGAGAACCCCTCGCAGTGGCTCATCACCAGCGAGTGGGAGAGCGCCCTTCCGTTCCTCGCGTGGGTGAACAGCGAGGAGCACATCGCGATCGTCCGGCCGATGCACAGCTGCGTCCGGGACACCCGGTCGATGCGCTACAGCGTCCTGCGCGAGACCCACCCGGAACAGCCGGCCGCGTCCGGGGACACGCGGACGAGCCTGCAGACTGAGGCCCGCGTGGGCCCGGGACTGACCCGCCACGCCCTCACCTTCACCGTCAAGCCGGGTACCGAGTCCAAGGTCGTGGACATCCTGGCCAACTACGACGCGCCCGAGACGCGCATCAACGGCACCACGCGGCTGCACCGGACCTCCCTCTTCATGCACGGCAACCGCGTCGTGCGGGCCGTGGAGGTGGAGGGCGACCTCCTGGCCACGCTGTGCCATGTGGCCAGTCAGCCCCAGGTGCAGGCCGTGGAGGAGGCCATCAACCCCTACCTGGAGCAGGACCGGGACCTGAGCGACGCCGACTCGGCCCGGATCTTCTTCACCCGCGCGGCGCTCCCCGCCATGCAGCACGTGGCGGCCGGCCGGCCGCGGCCCGACCACCTGCGGCGGCACATGCTGTACTACCCGGCCGTGGCGGGCCGCGGCCTGGAGCTGGCCCGGTTCCTCGCCCACCAGGACGAGGCCGCGGCGAGCGACCCCGACAGCCCGGTGTACGCGAGCACCGTCTTCCAGCGCGACGACGTCGTGACCCGCATGATCGACATCACGGGCGAACTCGACCTCGACCCGCTCTCCTCCCTCGGCATCAAGGGCCCGGGCAAGCCCGCCGAACTGGAGCGTCTCCTGGACGGCGCCGCGATCGGCGTCGAGGGCTCCCTGGACTCGGAGCGCACCCTGCACCGGCTCCTGGCGCACGCCGACATGATGCCCGTCACCGACCGCACCTCTGCGGATTCCTGAAGGTCGACCGCGGTGACGTCCGCGGCCGTGCCCGCCCGGACGTCACCGGCACACCCGGAGGTAACACCCCTATGTCCAAGCAGCATCCACGCATCGTGGACCTGAGCGAGACGGAACCCAACCGACGGCGCGGAGGTGATCTCAGGACCCTGCTCACCCCCGCCACCGTGGGTTCCACCAGCGGCTTCATGGGTCTGGCGATCATCAAGCCCGGCGAGCGCATCGGCGAGCACTACCACCCGTACTCCGAGGAGTTCGTGTACGTGGTGAGCGGCGCGCTCGAAGTGGACCTGGACGGGGAACCGTTCGCGCTCCGCGCCGAGCAGGGCCTGATGATCCCGATCGACATGCGGCACCGTTTCCGCAACGTCGGCGACCAGGAGGCCCGCATGGTGTTCCACCTGGGCCCGCTCGCCCCGCACCCGAGTCTCGGTCACGTCGACACCGAGGAGACCGAAAGCGCCGTCGCCGGGCCGCAGTTGAAGGTCGGCGGGCCCGAGCACGGCCGGTCGGCCGAGCCGAGCGAGGCCATAAAATGACCCGGCGAGTGGCCGTCACCGGCATAGGTGTGGTCGCTCCAGGCGGCATCGGAGCGACGGCGTTCTGGGATCTCCTCGCAGCCGGCCGCACCGCGACCCGCGGCATCTCCCTGTTCGACCCCGCCGGTCTGCGTTCGCGCATCGCCGCCGAGTGCGACTTCGACCCCTTCGAGCACGGTCTGGACGCGGACCTCTGCCAGCACGCGGACCGCTACATCCAGTTCGCCGTGGTCGCCGCCGCCGAGGCGGTACGGGAATCGGGACTGGACACCGGGTCCCTGGACCCGTGGCGCACGGCGGTCTCGCTGGGCAGCGCGGTCGGCGGCACCACCCGGCTGGAGAGCGACTACGTCCGGGTCAGCGAGCACGGACAGCGATGGGACGTCGACCACCGGCAGGCCGAGCCGAAGCTGCACCTGGCGTTCTCGCCGAGCACCCTCGCCTCGGTCGTCGCCGAGCGGTTCGACGCCCGGGGCCCGGTGCAGACCGTCTCCACGGGCTGCACCTCCGGTCTCGACGCGGTCGGCTACGCCTTCCACACCATCAGCGAGGGCCGGGCCGACGTCTGCATCGCGGGAGCCTCGGACTCGCCGATCTCACCGATCACGATGGCCTGCTTCGACGCCATCAAGGCGACGTCGCCGAACAACGACGACCCCGAGCACGCCTCCCGGCCCTTCGACGCCCACCGCGACGGCTTCGTGATGGGCGAGGGCGCGGCGGTGCTCGTGCTGGAGGAGTACGAGCACGCACGCGCCCGCGGCGCGGAGATCCTCTGCGAGATCAGCGGCTACGCCACCTACGGCAACGCCTACCACATGACCGGTCTGACCAGCGAGGGACTGGAGATGGCCCGGGCGATCGACACCACGCTCGACCAGGCCCGTATCGACCCCACGCTGATCGACTACGTCAACGCGCACGGATCCGGCACCCGGCAGAACGACCGGCACGAGACGGCCGCGGTGAAGCTGTCGCTCGGCGAGCACGCCCGGCGGACACCCATGAGCTCCATCAAGTCCATGGTGGGGCACTCGCTGGGCGCGATCGGCGCGATCGAGGTGGTCGCCTGCGTCCTCGCGCTGAAGCACCAGGTCGTGCCGCCGACGGCGAACTACGAAACCCCCGACCCGGAGTGCGACCTGGACTACGTGCCGCGCACCGCCCGCCCGCGGAAGCTGGACCATGTGCTCTCCGTGGGCAGCGGGTTCGGCGGTTTCCAGTCCGCGGTGCTGCTGTCCGGGCCGGGCGGGAGGACACGATGAGCACAAGGCGCCCTGGGCGCGCGGCCGTCACCGGCATCGGTGTGGTCGCGCCCAACGGACTGCGGACCGACGCCTACTGGAAGTCCGTCCGCGAAGGCCTCGGCGTGCTGGACCTGATCAGCCGCGAGGGCTGTGACCACCTGCCGCTGCGCGTGGCGGGCGAGGTGCGGTCCTTCGACCCGGCGGCCCTGATCGAGGACCGGTTCCTGGTGCAGACCGACCGGTTCAGCCACTTCGCCATGGCCGCGGCCGCCATGGCCCTCGACGACGCCGGGCTCGGCGGTGAACCCGCCGAACCGTTCTCGATCGGGGTGGTGACCGCCGCCGGCTCCGGGGGCGGCGAGTTCGGCCAGCGCGAGTTGCAGAAACTGTGGAGCAAGGGGTCGAAGTTCGTCGGCCCCTACCAGTCCATCGCCTGGTTCTACGCCGCGAGCACCGGCCAGATCTCCATCCGGGGCGGCCTCAAGGGGCCGTGCGGGGTGGTGGCCAGCGACGAGGCCGGTGGTCTGGACTGCCTCGCGCACGCCGCCCGGGCGGTGGGACGCGGCACCGACGTCATGGTCGTGGGGGCGGCGGAGGCGCCGCTGGCCCCGTACTCGATGGTCTGCCAGCTCGGCTACCCCGAGCTGAGCACGCTCGACGACCCCGACCGGGCCTACCGTCCCTTCACCGAGAAGGCGTGCGGTTTCGTCCCCGCGGAGGGCGGTGCCCTGCTCGTCGTCGAGGACGAGGACCGGGCCCGCGAGCGCGGGGTGCCCGTACGGGCCACCGTCGCCGGCCATGGCGCCACGTTCACCGGGGCTTCCCGCTGGGCGGAGTCCCGCGAAGGGCTCGCCCGGGCGATCTCCGGGGCCCTGGACGAGGCGGGCTGCGCCCCGGAGGAGATCGACGTCGTGTTCGCCGACGCCATGGGCGTGCCCGAGGCGGACCGCGCGGAGGCACTGGCGATCGCCGACGTCCTCGGCGCGCACGGCAGGCGGGTGCCGGTCACGGCGCCCAAGACCGGCATCGGCCGCGCGCACTGCGCGGCACCCGTGCTGGACACGGTGGCCGCGGTGCTCGCGATGGAGCACGGGCAGGTCCCGCCCACGCCGAACGTCTTCGACATCTGCCACGACCTCGACCTGGTGATGGCGCACGCTCGCCCCGCGGAGCTGCGCACCGCCCTCGTCCTCAGCAGGGGACTGATGGGATCCAACGCGGCGCTGGTCGTGCGCCGCGGTGACGACTGCGCCCGGTAGGTCCGGGCGGGGAAGGAGAAGTCACCCATGATCACCACCGAAGTGACCTTCGACGAGCTGTCCGCCCTGATGAAGCAGGCGGCCGGCATCACCGTCGACCCGCAGGAGCTCAAGGAGGCCGCGGAGTCCCCGTTCGACTCCTTCGGCCTGGACTCGCTCGGTCTGCTCGGCATCGTCGGCGAGCTGGAGAACCGGTACGGCCAGTCCCTGCCGCCCGACTCGGAGCGCTGCAGGACGCCCCGGGAGTTCCTGAACCTCATCAACAGCACCCTCACGGCTGGAGCCTGACAGTGGCCGGACACACCGAGAACAGCATCACCATCGACGCTCCCCTCGACCTGGTGTGGGAGATGACCAACGACCTGGAGAACTGGCCGCGGCTGTTCAGCGAGTACGCGTCCGTGGACGTCATCTCCCGCGAGGGGAACACGACGACGTTCCGGCTGACCATGCACCCGGACGAGAACGGCAAGGTGTGGAGCTGGGTGTCGGAGCGCACCCCGGACCGCGAGAAGCGGACCGTGCGCGCCCGCCGGGTCGAGACGGGACCGTTCGCCCACATGGACATCCTGTGGGAGTACGCGGAACTGCCCGGCGGGGTCGAGATGCGCTGGACTCAGGACTTCGCGATGAAGCCCGACGCCCCGGTCGACGACGCCTGGATGACGGACAACATCAACCGCAACTCCCGTACCCAGATGGCCCTCATCCGGGACCGGATCGAGCAGGTCGCCCGCGACAGCGAGAGCGCGTCCGTCGCGTCCTCGCGCTGAGCGCCGGCCGGGACCGGCCGCGGAAGAACAGGGAAGGACTCCCCCATGCACCACGCCCTCATCGTCGCCCGGATGAAGCCCGGTTCGGCCGCGGACATCGCCGACGTGTTCGCCGACTCCGACCGGGGTGAGCTGCCCCACCTCGTCGGGGTCAGCCGGCGCAGCCTCTTCCAGTTCGGCGACGACGTGTACCTGCACCTCATCGAGGCCGAGAAGGACCCGGCACCCGCCATCGCCAAGCTGGCCTCGCACCCCGAGTTCCGGGGCATCAGCGAGCGGCTGGAGGCGTACGTCAGCCCGTACGACCCCGCCACCTGGCGCGGTCCGAAGGACGCCATGGCGCAGTGCTTCTACCGCTGGGAGCGCGGCGCCGGCTCCTGAGCCGCGCGCCGGGAGAAACCCCGAGGCCGCCGGTTCCGCGTCAGTCGCGGAGCCGGCGGCCTCGGGGTTGCGGCGCCTTCGGATCAGCCGGGTACGGTGCACTCGAAGGCGTGCAGATACGCGTTGACGGGACGGATCTCGCCGATGACCAGGCCCGCGCCGGTCAGCCGGTCGATCATGCTCTGCCGGGTGTGCTTGGCGCCGCCGACGTTGAGGAGCAGCAGCAGGTCCATGGCGGTGGTGAACCGCATCGACGGGGTGTCGTCGACGAGGTTCTCGATGACCACGACCCGGGCTCCGGGCCGGGCCGCCGCGCGGACGTTGGCGAGGACCCGGCGGGTGCTGTCGTCGTCCCACTCCAGCACATTCTTGATGATGTACACGTCCGCCTGGACGGGCACGTCCTCGCGGCAGTCACCGGCGACGACCCCGACCCGGCCGGCGAGCGCGCCGCCCCGGCGCAGCCGCGGGTCGGCGTTCTCGACGACACCCGGCAGGTCGAGCAGCGTGCCGTGCAGGTGGGGGTGCTTCTCCAGGAGGCTGGCCAGCACGTGTCCCTGGCCGCCCCCGATGTCCACGACCGAGGAGGCGTCGTCCAGGTCGAGCAGCAGGGCCACGTCGCGGGCGGACTGCTCGCTGGACGTCGTCATCGCGCGGTTGAACACGTGGGCGGACTCGGGGGCGGACTCGTTGAGGTAGGTGAAGAACTCCCGGTCGTACACGTCCTCGAAGACGTTGCGGCCCGAGCGCACCGCCTCGTCGAGCAGCGGCCAGACGCTCCAGGTCCACGGCTCGGTGCACCACAGGGCGATGTAGCGCAGGCTGTGCGGGTCGTCCTCACGCAGCAGCCGGGACATCTCGGTGTGTTCGAAGGTGCCGTCGGGGTTCTCGGCGAACACGCCCTGGCAGGTCAGGGCGCGCAGCAGCCGCCGCAGGGTGTGCGGCTGGGTCTTCACCGCCGTCGCCAGGTCGTCGACGGTCATGGGACTGTCGTCCAGGGCGTCCGGCACGCCCAGGCGGACGGCCGCGCGGACGGCGGCGGCGCACGCCGCCCCGAATACGAGCTCCCTCAGCCGCATGGGCGGCGGGGGAGCCGGGTCGACGGTGGTCATCCGTTGCCTCGCTTCTGCTGTTGTGCAGTCTCTGGGGGACGGAGCGGGTCAGCACATTCCGGCGGGTTCGGAGAGCGTGCAGGTGTTGCGGCTGAAGGTGTTGGTCTTGGCGGTGTCCCGGTTGGCCAGGTCGGCCGGGCCGTTGCCGGTCAGCAGGTTGTCGCGGATCTCGTTGCGCTCGCTGGGCGTGCCGACGAGGCTCTTGAACAGCACGATGCCGCCGGACAGCGGTGAGGTGCCCTTGTTGTCCTCGACCCGGTTGAAGGCGACCAGGGTCTCCTCGACGCCGGTGAGGACGATGCCCGAGCCCTGGAGGAAGGGCAGGCGCGGCGTCTTGTCGCAGTGCTTGTTGTTGCCGTGGACGTGGTTGTGGGTGACGCTCAGGTGGCCGGCGCGCGGGGCGGTCTCGTCGCCCACGACGAACACGGCGGCGCAGTTGCCGGTGGCCTCGTTGTGGTCGACGCTCATGTTCCGCAGCCGCCGTACGGTGACGCCGACCCGGTTGCCTTCGGTCATGTTGTGCCGCACGACGGTCTTGCCGGCGTCACGGGCGCCTTCCTCGGTGTCGACGGTGTTGGCGACGAACACTCCGGCGTCGCCGTTGTTCCGCGTGAGGTTGTGGCTGATGACGCCGCGTACGGAGCGTTCCTGCGCGATGCCCCACTGGCCGTTCTTCTCCGCGCTCACGAAGCGGACCTTCAGGTTGTCGGTCCCGGTGGCCCACACACCGTTCTTGGCGTAGCCGCGCACCGTCAGGGACCTGATGCCGACGTCCTTGACGGGCTTGTCGTCGGTGCCGGTCACACAGATGCCGTTCCCGGCCTTGGCGCAGGCGCCCTTGGCGTCCGCGGCGGGCATCAGGACGGTGCGGCCGGCGCCGTGGCCGCGCAGGGTGATGTCCGGCGAGGTGATGTCGACGCTCTGCCGGTAGGTGCCGGCCGCGAGCAGGACGGTGTCCCCCGGCTCGGCGGCGTCGACGGCCTTCTGGATCGACTGCCCGGGCTGGACGCGGTGCACGGCCGGCTGCTGGGCCGCGGGGGCGGCACCCAGCCCCGCGGCCACGACGGCGGTGGTGCACGCGAGGTACGTCAAGTGTCGTCTGTTCATGAAGCCGAAGCTATGAGCGGGTGATCGCCCCCGCCACCGGTGATCACCCAGCCGGGCGCGGTGATCACCGGTCCCGCTCGCCCGTTCGGCTGCGGTTGCCTCGCCCGGCTCCGCGCGGGGCTGTGTCGTGGGCACTGACCTCGCCCGCGAGCAGGGCATCGCCGGCCCCCGGGCGTCCAGCCACGCAAGCAGAGGGACGGAGTGCACCCATGCCCCGAATACGCGGATCCCGTGCGGGCCGCCGACGGCGTACCGCGGTCGTCGCGGTCCTGGTGACCGGCTCGGCCATGCTGACCGGACCGGACCCCGCCGCGGCCGGCGGCGCTCCCCCGTCTCCGCCGGCCGTCCCGCGGCTCGACTGGAGCCGGTGCGTGCCGGGCAGCGCGTTCGACTGCGCGACGGCGAAGGCGCCGCTGGACCACGACGATCCCGGCGGCCGCACCATCGAACTGGCCGTCGTCAGGCGGAAGGCGACCGACCCGGAGCGGCGCGTCGGCACCCTGTTCTTCAACCCGGGCGGACCCGGCGGCCCGGGTACGGTGCAGATGCCGCAGAACTACACGTCCTTCCCGCAAGAGGTGCGGGAGCGCTTCGACATCGTGAGCTGGGACCCCCGCGGGGTCGGCAGCAGCACCGCGGTGAACTGCTTCGCGAGCCCCGCGGAATCCGCCGACTGGAACGCGAGCCACCCCGCGGGCTTCCCGGTGGGCGAGAAGGAACGCGCGGCGTTCACCGCCTCGTACGAGGAACTGGGCCGGCGCTGCGAGCGGCGTGACCCCGAGCTGCTGCGCCATGTGTCGACCGCCGACACGGCACGCGACCTCGACCTGCTCCTCGCGGCGGTCGGCGAGGACCGGCTCACCTACCTGGGGATCTCCTACGGCACGATGCTGGGCGCCACCTACGCGAACCTGTTCCCCGACAAGGTCCGCGCCATGATCCTGGACGGCAACTGGGATCCGCGGGCCTGGACGAACGACGCCTCGGACGAGGACCCGCGGCTGACGAGCTTCCAGCGCCTGGGGTCGGACCGCGGCGCGGCGGAGACCCTGGAGGAGTTCCTCACCCTGTGCGGGGCGGCCACCACCGACCGCTGTGCCTTCTCGGCCGGCAGCCCGCAGGCGACCAGGGCCAAGTTCGAGGAGCTGATGGTGCGGCTGCGGAAGCAGCCCGTGCACGGGTGGACCTACGCCGGCACGGTCGCCGCCGCGGTGAACGGCTTCTACGTCGTCCATCCCGGGTGGACACGCCTCGCCGCCACCCTGCAGGACCTGTGGCAGGGGCGGGCCCCGGCGCCCGCGCCGCTCCCGCCCCCGCCGGCGGTCCCCGAACCCGACCCGTACCTGGGCGAGGAGCGGGCCACCGCGGTGTTCTGCGGTGACAGTCCCCATCCGCGGGACCCGGCCGCCCATCACCCCCTGGAGGAGCTGAGCGCCGCCCGCGCGGGCGACGTCGGACGCTTCTGGGTCTGGTCCTCCGGGGGCTGCGCCACCTGGCCCGCGGTCGCCGACCACCGTTACCGCGGGCCGTGGGACAGGCCGACGGCCCGTCCCGTCCTGGTGGTCGGAACCACCTACGACCCCTCCACGCCCTTCTCGGGTGCGCGGGCCATGGCGGCCGAACTGGCCGACGCCCGCCTGCTCACCCTCCGCGGGCACGGGCACACCGCGCTGCTCAACCCCAGCAGTTGCGTGCGGGCCCACGAGAGCCGCTACCTCGTCGACGGCACCCTCCCGCCGCCCGGCGCGACGTGCGAGCAGGACACGCCCCCCTTCGGCGCGCCGAGGCCCAGCGGCGGTGTCTCCACGGGCGGCGGCGGAACGGCCGGCGCCCTCTCCTGAACCGGCGCCGGCCATCGCGTGACCGGGCGCGGTGGCCGGCGCGTCAGCCGCGTGCCGTCCCGCGCGCCGCCGGCCGGGAGAGCGCCTCGTGGAGGGACTCCTCGCGCCAGCGGCGCAGGAGTTCGTGGAAGGCGACGGCGCCGTGCGGGTACGCGGTCGGGCCTCCCGGCCGTCCGGCCCCTTCGCGGTTGTAGTAGCCGGGGGTGCACTCGGCGTGGAACCACTCGTGGTCGGGGGCGCCTTCGGCGATGGCGGCGAGCCAGGCGTCCTCCGCCTCGCGGGAGGGTTCGACGAGGGCGCCCTCGGCCTCCGCGGCGGCGACGAGGGCGGCGGCGTGCACGGCCTGTTCGTCCAGGACGTGGGTGAAGTTGACGCTGCTGGCGTTCTGCAGGGATCCCATGTGGATCAGGTTCGGGAAGCCGTTGCAGGTGAAGCCGTGCAGGGTGCGGACGCCGTGCCGCGCCCAGGCGTGGAGCAACGGGACGCCGTCCCGGCCGTGGACGGGGAGCCGGCCGGAGCTGACGCCGGAGATGCCGACGGAAAATCCGGTGGCGAGGATCAGACAGTCGAGTGCGTACTCGGTGCCGGCCACCACGACACCTCTCCGGGTGACGCGTTCGATGCCGTGGGTGTCGGCGGTGTCGACCAGGGTGACGTCGGTCCGGTTGAAGGCCTGGTAGTAGGTGTCGGAGAAGGTGGGGCGCTTGCAGGCGTACCGGTACCAGGGGGTGAGCGTCTCGGCCGTCCGCGGGTCGGTGACCGTCCGCCCGACGCGGGCCCGCACCTCGTTCATCTTGGCGGCGTCGGCGGCCTCGTAGGCGGCTTCGAAGGCCTCCCGGTCGGCGGGGCGGCGGAAGCTCGGCAGCAGTTTCTCCAGCAGGCCCGCCGACGACGTCCAGCCGTCGGCCACCAGGTCCTCCTCGTACTCCTCTCCGGAGACGATGCGCAGGAAGTTGTCGCGGCGCGCGCGGGCCCAGCCCTCGCGGTCCGCGCCGACGTCCGCGGCCGTGGTGCGGCGGTTGGCGCGCACGTCCACCGTGGAGGGGGTGCGCTGGAAGACGTAGAGGTGTCCGGCGTCCTCGGCCAGCATCGGGATGACCTGCACACCGGTGGCACCGGTGCCGACGACGCCGACGCGCTTGTCCGCGAGCCCGGTCAGGCCGCCCTGCGGGGTCCCTCCGGTGTAGGCGTAGTCCCACCGGGAGGTGTGGAAGGTGTGCCCCTCGAAGTCTTCGATGCCGGGTATCGCGGGCAGTTTCGGCTCGGTCATGGTTCCGGTGGCGGTGATGACGTACCGCGCCAGGAAGCTGTCGCCGCGGTCGGTCTCCACACGCCAGCCGCGGGAACTCTCCTCCCAGGTCAGCTCGGTGACGGTGGTGGAGAACAGGGCGTCCGCGTAGAGGTCGTGCCGTCGCGCGATCCGCATCGCGTGCTGCCGGATCTCCTCGCCCGGGGCGTACTTCCACTCGGGTACGTAGCCGGTCTCGTCGAGCATCGGCAGGTACACGTGGGACTCGATGTCGCAGTGCACGCCCGGGTACCGGTTCCAGTACCAGGTGCCCCCGAAGTCGCCGCCCTTGTCGATGACGCGGATGCGTTCCACGCCCCGCGCGCGCAGCCGGGCCCCGGCGAGGACGCCGCCGAAGCCGCCGCCGACGACGGCGACGTCGACGCCGTCGCGCACCGGTTCACGGACGGCGGGTCCGCCGGCGTACGGGTCGGCGGCGTAGAAGCCGAAGTCGGCGTCGGCGCCGACGTACTGGCGCGGCCCGTCGGGCCGGACGCGCCGCTCGCGTTCCCGGGCGTAGCGCCGGCGCAGCGCGGCGAGTTCATCGGGGGACGGAGCCGGGGCGGGCACCTGGGGGGAGGGCGTCATGTGGGGGGACCTCGCTTCTGTCCGTCTGCTCGTCCGGCTCCGGTTCGCCACCGGAGAGCATGAACTGCCGTGAAACCAAACCGTCTTGAGGAACCGTAGCAACAACCGGACAGGGTTGTCCGGTTAGAGTGCGGGACGACGACGATCTCCGGACAGGAAGAGTGACCCCCATGCGACGATTCCGGAACCGGTCCCTGGCCGCGCTCACCGCCCTCGGCGCGCTGGCCCTGAGCGGCTGCGGCGCCGAGGCGCACACTCCCGGCGACCGGGCCGCTCCCGGCCCCTCGGGCAGGACCGTCACCGCGCACCAGCTGATGCGGCTGACCACGGTGCACGAGGAGACCGGCATGACCCTGCTGGAGGGGCCGGTCTTCGGCGCGGACGGCCGGCTGATCGTGGTGGACGTCACCGCTCCGCCCGGGAAGCCGAAGGTGATGAGCGTCGACGTCCGCGGGAAGAAGGCCCGGACACTGTTCACCGACGACCGGGGCGCCTACACGTCGGCCCAGTTCAGCCCGTACGACGGACGGCTCTACCTGTCCGACTTCGCGAACGGCGAGATCGTCTCCCTCGCTCCCGGCGGCGGCGACCGGCGCACCTTCTTCACCGGCGAGGTCGGCGGCGCGCGGATGCAGCCGGACGACATCGCCTTCGACCGGGACGGCAACCTGTACGTCAGCGACTCCCTCGGCCTGACCACGGGCGAGGCGCGCGGCCGCGTGGTGCGCGTCGACCGCGACGGCGGGGCAGCCACCGTGCTCGCCGACGGACTCGCCGCGACGAACGGCATCTCCTTCGACGTCGGCTACCGCGGCCTGTGGATCAGCGAGCTGACGGAGAACCGGATCTCCTACCTCCCCGTCGACGGGCGTCCCGGGGCCGCCGGCCGGCACACCGCCGTCCGTGTCGACGGGGGCGTCGCCCAGACCGACTCGATCGCCGTGGACGCGGACGGCAACCTGTACCAGGGTCTGCACGGACGGCCCGCGATGGCCGTGTACGACCGGTACGGCGAACGCCTCGCGACGGTGGAGGTGCCCGCCCGCGCCGGAGGGCTGGAGTCGGCGACCAACGTGGCGATCACGCCCGGCGGGACCAAGGCGTACATGACCGTCAGCGGACCGGCGGGCGGGTACCTGTACGCGTTCGAGGCGTTCGCGGAGGGCATCCGGCAGTCCAACGGCGGCTGACGCCGCGGGCCCTCAGCCTTCGAAGGGCCGCACCGGTCCGACCGTGACGCCGAGGAGCCGCCAGGCCGCCAGGGCCCGCCGGGCGCGCTCCTCGCGGGTCGGGCCGGTGACGGCCCCGGAGACCATCGCGACGGCGAGCATGAGGTCGTCGGGCCGTTCGGGCGCGCCCAGGCGGTGGCCGTCGCGCAGGCACCCGCGCAGGGCGCGCTCCACCCGCTCGGACAGGTCCCGGGCGAAGGCCGCGACGGACGGCCCGCCGTTCGCCCCGTCGGCGTGCAGCAGGCCGATGAACGCGGCCGACTGCGTCAGGTGCCAGGTCAGCACCCCCAGCACGGTGTCGAGTCGGGCTCCCCGCGCGGCGGCCGCCTGCTCGATCTGGCGCACGTTCTCCTCCAGGACGGCGGCGGCGATGGCGTGCCGGTCGGGGAAGTGACGGTAGAGCACGCCCTGGCCGACCCCGGCCCGGCGGGCTATCCGGGACAGCGGAGCGTCCAGTCCGTCCGCCGTGAAGATCTCGCGGGCGGCGTCGACCAGGGCCGCCCGGTTGCCGGCCGCGGCCTTCGGCCCCCGGTTGGCGGGCCTCCGCCCGACCGGCGTGAGGTGCTGGGTCATCCGGCCAGGGTATCGGGGGCGGCCCAGCGGACCGCGGCCCTATCCCAGCCCTTCCGCGGCGACGGCGAGGGCCCGGCTCAGGGTCGCCTCCAGCCCGGCCCCGGCGGCGGAGGGTTCGTCGTGCCAGGCGTGGTGTTCCACGGCGGCGCGCAGGGCCGCGTTGAACATCGCCGCACGGATCGTCACGCGCAGGTCGTCGGGCGGCAGTCCGGCGCGCTCGGCCAGGGCGCGGGCGAACGCCGGCTCGGCCTCGTCGTAGGTCTGCAACCACACGGCGCGCAGCGCGGGTTCGGTGCGGGTGAGCCGCACCAGGGCGCCGACGGTGGCCCGGTCGGGTCCCCCGGCGACGGCCGGGGCCGCCGCCAGCCAGCGGGCCGCGGCCCGCTCCAGGGGCTCCCCTGACGGCCATTCCCGCAGGAAGGCGGTGACCGTGTCGATGCCCTCCGAGAACAGCGGCGTCACGCAGCTCTCCTTGCTCGGGAAGTAGCGCCACACCGTGCGCGCCGAGAGGCCGACGGCCTCCCCGATCTGCTCGCCGGTCGTCCGCGCGACGCCCCGGGTGACGAAGAGGTCCACCGCGGCCCGGGCGATCTCCCGCCGGATCTCGGTCCGGCGCGCCTCGGTCTGGGGCGGCCGCCCCGTCCGGCCACGGCGTGCGCTCATCGGTCCCTCCGGTCCGTCGGTTCGTGTGATGGAGCTCTCCGGAATCTTCCACGACGACTTTGTGTCACTCAGCGACAGTAAGTCGTACGGTGGGGGCGACGCCCGGAACGGCCGGGCCTGTCCGATGAACAGGAGACCGTCATGGCCGACGCATTCGAGGGACGCGCCGTCGTCGTCACGGGGGCGGGCTCGGGGATAGGCCGCGCCGCCGCGCTGGCCTTCGCCGCCGAGGGCGCCCGGGTCCTGGTCGCGGACCTGAACGCGCAGGGCGCCGCGGCGGCGGTCGAGGAGATCGAGAAGGCCGGCGGCACCGCGGTCGCGGTCACCGGCGATCTCGGCGAGCAGCCGGTGGTGGACGAGGTGACACGGACCGCCGTCGAGCGCTTCGGCGGTGTGGACGTCCTGGTGAACAACGCCGGGATCATGGACGCGATGACGGCGGCGGCCGACGTGACCGACGCCGAGTGGGACCGTGTCCTGCGCGTCAATCTGACCGCGCCGTTCCTGCTCACCCGCGCCGTGCTGCCGCACATGCTGGCGGCCGGCCGGGGCGTCATCGTCAACACCGCCTCCGAGGCGGGTCTGCGGGGCAGCGCGGCGGGCGCCGCCTACACCGCCTCCAAGCACGGCGTGGTGGGACTGACCAGGAACCTCGCGGTGATGTACCGGGGGCGGGGCATCCGGGCCAACGCCATCGCCCCGGGCGGCACCGCCACCGGCATCGGTGTCGCCGCCGACCCGGCGGGGCACGGCCCGGCGGCGCTCGGCCCCCACTTCGTCAACATGGGCCGGCTGGCCCGGCCCGAGGAACAGGCCGCGGCCATCCTGTTCCTCGCGTCCGACGCCGCGAGCGGCATCAACGGTGTGGTGCTGCCGGTGGACGACGGCTGGGCGGCGGTCTGACGCCGCGCCGGTCCACCCGGCCGGCGCCCCCTCCCCGGTTCCCCGACCGCACGGCGGCCGTCGCCTACGCGCGCCACTCCCCGCCGGGTGACGCGCGGTCACCGGGCGCCCGCGGCCGCGGGCCGCCCCGACCCGATGGGAGGGCACTCGGGCCGGCGTCGCCGCCACAGCTCCGCCGGAGCCGCCTGTCCCCCTTCGGACACCCGTCGCCCGCCCTGCCGCGCGTGGACCCACCGACGGTCATGGTGCCGAGGTCCACCCTCCAGAGGCAGCGACGTGCCTAGAAGAAGCCCAGCTTCCTCGGCGCGTACGACACCAGGAGGTTCTTCGTCTGCTGGTAGTGGTCGAGCATCATCCTGTGGTTCTCGCGGCCGATACCGGACTGCTTGTAGCCGCCGAACGCGGCGTGCGCCGGGTACGCGTGGTAGCAGTTGGTCCACACCCGGCCGGCCTTGATCCCGCGGCCCAGGCGGTAGGCGGTGTTGCCGTCCCGGGTCCACACGCCGGCTCCCAGGCCGTACGGGGTGTCGTTGGCGATGCTCAGGGCCTCGTCGACCGAGTCGAAGGTGGTGACCGAGACGACCGGGCCGAAGATCTCCTCCTGGAAGATCCGCATGTCGTTGGTGCCGCGGAAGATCGTCGGCTCGACGTAGTAGCCGCCCTCCAGACCGGGCACGGCCCGCGGGGTGCCGCCGGTGAGGACCTCGGCGCCCTCCTGCCGGCCGATGTCGATGTAGGAGAGGACCTTCTCGTACTGGTCGTTGCTCGCCTGGGCGCCGATCATCGTCTCCGGGTCGAGGGGATCACCGCTGACGACGGCCTTGGTGCGCTCGACGCAGCGTGCCATGAACTCGTCGTAGACGGCGGCGTGGATGAGCGCCCGGGACGGGCAGGTGCACACCTCGCCCTGGTTCAGCGCGAACATCACGAAGCCCTCGACGGCCTTGTCCAGGAAGTCGTCGTCGGCGGCCGTGACGTCGGGCAGGAAGATGTTCGGGCTCTTGCCGCCCAGTTCCAGCGTGACCGGGACGATGTTCTCGCCGGCGTACCGCATGATCAGGCGTCCGGTGGCGGTCTCGCCGGTGAAGGCGACCTTGGCGACGCGAGGGCTGGACGCGAGCGGCTTGCCCGCCTCCACGCCGAAGCCGTTGACGACGTTGAGGACGCCCGGCGGGAGCAGGTCGGCGATCGGCTCGATCACGTACAGGATGCTGACCGGGGTCTGTTCGGCCGGTTTGAGGACCACGCAGTTGCCGGCGGCCAGCGCGGGTGCCAGCTTCCAGGCGGCCATCAGGACGGGGAAGTTCCACGGGATGATCTGGCCGACCACGCCCAGTGGTTCGTGGAAGTGGTAGGCGACGGTGTCGGCGTCGATCTCGGCGATACCGCCCTCCTGGGCGCGGACCACTCCGGCGAAGTAGCGGAAGTGGTCGATCGCCAGCGGGATGTCGGCGGCGAGTGTCTCGCGTACGGGTTTGCCGTTCTCCCAGGTCTCCGCGACGGCGATCTTCTCGAGGTTCTCCTCCAGCCGGTCGGCGATCCGGTTGAGGAGGCACGACCGCTCGGCGACGGAGGTGGCGCCCCACCGGGGCGCCGCGGCGTGGGCGGCGTCCAGGGCGAGTTCCACGTCGGCGGCGGAGGAGCGGGCGACCTCGCAGAACGTCCTGCCGGTCACCGGTGTCGGGTTGTCGAAGTACCGGCCCTCCACGGGGGCGGCCCAGTCACCTCCGATGAAGTTGTCGTACCTGGGGGCGAAGTCGACGATGCTGCCGTCCGTTCCCGGTTGCGCGTACACTATGGCGGCTCTCCTCGGTCGATGGCGGTGCGGTGGCCCGACGGCCCGCCGTCCGCTCGTTCGGCGGTCCGGCCGCTGCGTCGTGACGAACCGCACTGTGCGGCCCGGAGGTTGGCGCGAGGTTGGCGCGGTCAGTACCGCAGGGCCGTGGTGAGACGGCCCGCCGCCAGGGCGCGGCGCGTGTCGCCCGGGTCGAGCAGCCGCAGCGCGTGCTCGTGCACCTCCGCGTCGTACGGGGCCCGTTCGCCGTAGCGCAGCGCGTGTTCCGGGCGGCGACTCGCCAACACGGCCTCGCGCACCGCCACTTCCAGGTGGGTGCGCCATTCCTCGATGCCGGGGGCCTGCGACCCGGGCAGCAGCGGACCGCCGTAGAGGCCGAGAGCGGTCTCCGCGTCCCCCCGCTCCAGCGCGCGCAGCACCTCGCGCGCGTCGCAGGACACGGGTGCGGTCAGCGCGTAGCGGCGGGTGGCGACACCGCCGTCGAGGGCGCGGCGGAGATGGGAGATCTCCGCCTTGAACGTCGAGGCGGTGACGGTCCGTTCGCCGTACAGGGCTTCGCGCAGCCGGCCGGGCGTGAAGCCCTCCCGTTCCAGCGCGAGCAGGGTGAGGATCTCCAGTTGCCGGGGCCGCAGCGGCAGGGGGGCGCCGCCGCGGGAGGCCCGCCCGGTGCCGAGGCAGGTGAGCCGTACCGGGGTCGTGTCCTCCCGGCGGGGCGGCTCGGCACGGAGCCGGGACTCGATGGCTGCCGCCAGGGAACGCACGGTGGACATGGCCAGGGGGTTCGCGCGGTCCCAGGTGGTGGACATGTCCAGCACGCCGAGGACGCGTCCGTCCGGGCCGTGCACGGGAGCGCAGTAACACACCCAGCCGTGCAGGGCGGTGACCAGGTGCTCGGCCGAGAAGACGGAGCTGGGACGGCCGGTGCGCAGGGCGAGGGACAGGGCGTTGGTCCCCATGGCGCCCTCGTCCCAGCGGCCGCCGGGCGCGAAGTTGACCCGTTCGGCCCGCCGGCGCATGGTGGGCCCGCCGCAGGTCCACAGGATGGTGCCGGTCCGGTCGGTGACCGCGGTGACGAACCCCGCGTCCTCGGCGATGGCACGGAGCTCTTCGGCGAGGCCGTCGACCGGCCGGCGCAACGGCGAGCCGAGCCAGCGGCGGTGCGCCGCTCCCCCGTCGGTGACGGGGGCGCTGTCCAGCGCCGGGTCGACGCTGCCGAGCGAGCGCAGCCAGGACTCCGTCACGTCCGGCCGGGGTGCCCCGGCGCCGGACGGCCTGGCTCCGGCGTCCCTCATCTGCGGCACCCAGCGCGACCACGCGCTCTCCAGCCTGGCCTTCCGCTGCCGCAGCTCGCTCCGCTGTGCCATGTGCCCTTCCTGCCGCCGAAGGGGAACAACCGGACACCGCCCGCGAGAGACGCACCGGCGCGCCCGGCGCGCCCCTCGGGCCGATGTCTGTGTTATCCGCCTCCCCGGCGGCAAAAGCAAGGGCGCGACGGGCCCGCCGGCACCCGGACGCACGGGCGTGAGGCGGCGGGCGGGCCGGGTACCCGTGCCGGCCCGGGAGGGCGCACGAGGGTACGGGGGGAAAGCCGTCAGCCGTACGGCCCGCGACGGAGGGAGCCGGCCATGCACGCACCGCCCGAGGGGAGCGCCGAGATCCTCTTCATCGGCAACGCCACCCTGCTGATCCGTTATGGGGACCTGACGCTCCTGACGGACCCGAACTTCCTGCACCGGGGGCAGCTCGCCCACCTCGGCTACGGGCTGGTCTCGCGCCGGCTGTCCGAGCCGGCCCTCGACGTCGCCGGCCTCCCCCACGAGGACCTGGACGCGGTGGTGCTGTCGCATCTGCACGGCGACCACTTCGACCGGGTGGCCCGGCGCGGACTGGACCGGGGCCTGCCCTTCGTCACGACCCCGCACGCCTCCCGCGTGCTGCAGGGACTGCACGGCTTCCACCGTGCGGTGGGTCTGCGCACGTGGCAGAGCCACACCCTGGTGCGCGGCGATTCCCTGCTCCGGGTCACGTCGCTGCCCGGACGGCACGCCCCCGGCCCCGCCCGCCTCCTGCTGCCTCCGGTGATGGGGAGCCTGCTGGAGTTCGGTGACCGATCCGGCACGGTCCGCCTGGTCCTCTACCTCACCGGTGACACCCTGATGTACGACGGTCTGCGGGAGATCGCCCGCCGCTTCCCGGACATCCACCTGGCGGTCCTGCACCTGGGCGGGACCACACTGCCCGGCGGCATGGTGGTCACCATGGACGCCGGGCAGGGCGCCGCGCTGCTGGATGTGATCCGTCCGCGCCACGTGCTGCCCGTCCACTACGACGACTACACGGTGTTCCGCTCCCCGCTCACGGACTTCCTGACCGAGGCGGGCCGCCGCGGGCACGGCGCGCGGATCCTGCGGTGCGGCCGGGGTGAGCGGGTGACGGTGGGCGCCGACACCGCCGAGACCTCCGGAACCTCCGGCAGCACGGTCTCCGGGCCGCCCCGGTAACGGGGCGGCGGGGCGCCGCCTCGGGGCCGCCGCCCCGCCGCCGTCTGGATGCCAGGGCGGCACCTTGGGCGTAGTGTCCGCATTATGCGTGGTGTCCGGTGTGATGGGTGTTGCGCAGTCCGGAAGGGGACGGCGGCGCATGGTTCTCGACGGCCGGCCCACGACGCGGCCCGTGGGTACCTGATGCCCCCGCACCCGCGGACGGGGGCCTGATGGACGCCGCGCTGGCCGCCGTGGTGCGGGAGAGCGGCGCGTTCTGCGCGCTGCTGTACGTGCTGCCGCCGGGCGACGACGCGTTGTGGCTGGTCACGGTGGCGGGGCTGCCGCAGGAGTTCGCCCTGCCGTGGCGGCGCGTCGCGCTGACCGACCCCATCCCGGTGGCGGACGCGGTGCGCGAGCGGCACCTGGTGTGGGTCGGCGGCCAGGAGGAGATGGCGCGCCGCTATCCGCGTCCGGCCCTCGTCCTGCCGTACGACTTCGCGCTGGCCGCCGCTCCGCTCACCGCGCCCTCCGGTGTCCTGGGCGGACTGGTGCTGCTGTGGTCCGGGGACCGTCCGGCACGGCTCGGCCGGGGCGAGCGGGAGGCGGTCGAGTCGGGCTGTCACCGTCTGGGGGACCTGCTCCAGCAGTCCACGGACCGGGGCGATCCGCCGCGGCCCCGAGGCCGGCCGCGGGCCGTGTCCCTCCCGAGCGGCCGCACCGCTCCACCCGACGAGGCGGCCGCGGCCACGGCCTTCGTCGACCGGCTTCCCGGAGGGTCCTGCGCGCTGGACATGCACGGCCGCATCACCTTCCTCACCCCCGCCGCCGCCGACCTCCTCGGCGCCGGCCGGGACGACCTGCTGGGCGCGCTGCCGTGGGAAGCGCTGCCGTGGATGGACGTCCCCGAGGTCGAGGACCGCTACCGGGCCGCGATGGTCAGCCGTCGGCCGCAGGACTTCACCGTCCTGCGCCCGCCGGGCACGTGGCTCGCGTTCGAGCTGTACCCGGACGCCTCCGGGATCAGCGTCCGCATCACCGGCGCCGAACCGCCCGGGCACACCCCCGCGTCGCCGTCCGCCGCCGGGCCGAGCCGCGCCACCATGCTGTACCACCTGATGCAACTGGCCGCCACCCTGACCGAGGCCGCGGGTGTGCAGGACGTGGTCGACCAGACCGCCGACCGGCTCCTGCCCGCTCTCGGCGCGCAGGGCCTGGTACTGATGACCACCGAGGACGGCCGGTTGCAGATCCTCGGCCACCGGGGCTACAGCGCCGAACTCATCGACCGCTTCGACACCGTCCGCCTGAGTTCGGACATTCCCGCCGTCAAGGTGCAGACCACCGGGGTGCCGGGCTTCTACCCCACGTTCGCCGACCTCCGGCGGGAGTTCCCGGCCGTGCCGCACGACGACGGCATGGCCGCCTGGGCCGTCCTGCCGCTGATCGCCTCCGGCCGCCCCAGAGGCTCGCTGCTCCTGTCCTACGGCCGGCCCCACCCCTTTCCGCCCGGTGAACGCGCCGTGCTCACCTCGATCGCGGGCCTGGTGGGGCAGGCCCTGGACCGCGCCCGCCTCTACGACGCCAAGCACAACCTCGCGCACCGCCTGCAGTCCGCCCTGCTGCCGCGCACGCTGCCCACCGTCAACGGCATGAAGGTCGCGGCACGCTACCTCCCGGCGGCCCGGGGTCTGGGGATCGGGGGTGACTTCTACGACCTGATCCGCCTCGACGACCACAGCGCCGGCGCCACCATCGGCGACGTGCAGGGCCACAACGTGGACGCGGCCGCCCTCATGGGGCAGGTCCGCACCGCCGTCCACGCCCACGCCACCGCGGGCTCCTCCCCGGACCAGGTCCTGGCCGGTACCAACCGCCTGCTCAACGACCTGGAGCCGGGCCTGTTCACCAGCTGTGTCTACGTCCACCTCGACCTCGCCACCCGGCGCGGGTGCATGGCCACGGCCGGCCATCCGCCGCCGCTGCTGCGCCGTCCCGACGGGCACACCGAGCTCCTGCGGGTTCCCCCGGGGCTCCTGCTCGGGATCGAGCCGGACTCCACCTATCCGACCCTGGACGTGTTCCTGCCCCCCGGCGGTGTCCTGGTCCTCTACACCGACGGGCTCGTCGAAGCCCCCGGGGTGGACATCGACGACGCCACCGCCGCCCTCGCCGGTCTGCTCGAACGCGCGGACCCCACCGACCTCGACGCCATGGCCGACCTGCTCATCCGCCACGCGCCCAGCCCGGGGGACGACATCGCCCTGCTCCTCATCAGCCTCGACGGATGACACGCCTCCCCGGGATCCGTTCCGGCGCGGACGGGCGACGCGAGGGCGCAGAGGCGTCCGCCGGGGGCCGCAACCGGCCGGGGCGGGACGTCACCCGCCGGACGGAGAGTGTTCCCGCACGCGGCGCAGGCGGTGTTTCGGGGCGGGCCCGAAGGGTGAAGCCGAAACCGACGCGGGCATCGGCAGCACGGCTCCCCGGCGACGGGTGGCCGCCCGTGCCCGCCCCCCAGCAGGCCCGACCCTCCCAGAGGCCCATGTCCACCGCACCAGCAGCCGACACCGGCCGGATGCGCGGGGCACCCGTGCCCGAGCCGTCCCCGGAGCAGCTCGACGCGTTGCTGCGCGAGTTCGCGGAGCAGCCCGCGGGACCGCGCCGGACGGCCCTGCGGGACCACCTGATCCGTCTGCTGCTTCCCGTGGCGCGGCGCATCACCCGCCGTTTCCAGCGCCACGGCGAGGAGTTCGACGATCTTGCGCAGGTCGCCGCCCTGGGACTGATCAAGGCCGTAGACGGCTACGACCCCGCGCGGGGCCATGCCTTCCTGTCGTACGCGCTTCCCACGGTCACCGGTGAGCTGCGCCGGCATCTGCGCGACCGCACGGCGGTCGTCCGGTTGCCGCGGCCCCTCTGGGAGGCGAGCGGCCGCGTCATCCAGGCCGTCGAGGAGCTGGAGCAGCGGCTCGGCGGCCGCTCCCCCACCGTGGAGCAGATCGCCGAGCACACCGGGCTGGACCGGGACCGGGTGCGGTCCGCGCTGCGGGCCGTGCACGAGTGCCGGGCGCGTTCCCTCGACGAGCCGGCCGGGCACGACCGGACGACGCCGCCGGCCCGTGCGGCCGGCGCCGAGGACCCCGCGCTCGGCCGGGTCGTCGACTCGGTGTCCCTGGCCGCCCTGGTGAGGCAACTGCCGGAGCGCGACCGCCGCGTGCTGTACCTGCGGTTCTACCGGGAGTGCAGCCAGCCGCAGATCGCGCGTGCCGTGGGGGTGTCGCAGATGCAGGTGTCGCGCATCCTGCGGCGCTGCTTCGACCGGCTCCGTGAGGGTCTGGAGGCGGGCGAGCCGAGCGCGCCCGGCCGTGCGCAGTCCCGGCAGCCGGCACCCGCGCCGCGCGCCCCGCGCACCACGGCGGGCGCGTCCCGCCCCGCGGGCGCCGGTGGCCCGGCACGCCCCGCGCCCCGTGCCGCCCCGCCGCTCACCGCCGCCGCCCCGGTCCCCGCCGGAGAGTCACCCCGCCGGCACCCGCGCGGTGACCCGCGCAGCCCGGCCCGACGGCAGCCGCCCGGCATCCCGCACGGCCCCCGCGCCAGGGCGGACGGGCCGCGCCGGACGGGCGCCGGCGGCCCCATCCGCGCCGCTTCCCGTGCCGCTGCACCGCTCGCCCCCACGGCCGGGTCGTCGCCGCGCCGGCACCGGAGCGGTGGCGGATCCGTCCCGGCCCGTGCGCCGCGCGGGCCGGGACGCCGAGGCGGGGGCCGTCCCGCCGGGCGGCGTTCGGCGGGCCCGTGCGGTCTCCTCGCGCCCGGTTCGAGGTGGCGTCCACGTGCGGGGCCGGTGCCGGCGCGGTGCCCCCGCCGGACGGTGCGGCCGCCGCCCGCCCGTACGCGCACGAGAAGGAACACCTTCCCCGCCCCTGTCCGCCCCGGGCGGCACGGACGGGGGGACGCGAGCCGACGGAGGAGCGCACCGTGAGGCGTCACCTGCACCCGCTCCGGCACGCATGGCACTGGCTGGGCGCCCAGACCCTGGTGCGGCGGGGCCGTGACCTCGAACTGATGCACAGGGCCATGGGGTTCGCGACGCTGGCGCTGGTCACGCTGGCGCCCCTGCTCATCGTGATCGCCGCCGCCGATCCGCTCGGACGGGGCGGCTTCGCCGCCTGGCTGGCCGACGGCATGGGGCTGTCCGGCCGGTCCGCGCGCGTCCTCGCGGAGATCATCAGCCCACCGCGGGAGGTGGTCGGCACCACCAGTGTGTGGGGTGTGGTGGCGCTGGCCGTGTTCGGCATCCCGTTCGGCGGGAGCGTCCAGACCGGCTACGAACGGACCTGGAGCGTGCCGCCCGGCCCCTGGCACCGGATCTGGCGCCAGGCGGTCTGGCTGTGCGTGCTCACCGCCTACCTGTACCAGGAGGTACTGACCCGCGACGCCCTGTACGGGCCCGAGCGGATCACCCTCTCGCTGGCGACCGGGGTGGTGTTCTTCTGGTGGGGGCAGCGTTTCCTGCTGGGCGGACAGGTCCGCTGGCGGCACCTGCTGCCGGGTGCGCTCGCCACCATGACGGGCCTGATCGGCCTGCGGGCCTTCTCCTACTTCGTCTTCACCCCGCTGATCGTCGAGAACGCGATCAGCTACGGCACGGTCGGCGTCGTCCTCGTCGTCGAGTCCTGGCTCATCGGCGTGGGGTTCGTCATCTTCGGCGGCGCCATGTTCGGCCGCTGGCTCTTCGACCACCACGGGCACCGGTTCACCGCGGATCTCCCCCCGCGGACCGGGACGGAACCGCCGGGCCGGGGCGGCTGACGGGCGCGCCCCGGTCCCGCTCCCGTCCCGGCCGTTCCCCGCAGGGTCACGCGGCGGGCGTGCCGGCGAGCGCGGTCACCGGGTCCAGCGCGTCCCCGTGGAAGAGTTCCCGCCCCCGGGCGATCCGGCCCTCCCGGAGGGCGCCGTCGGCCGACAGCCTCCGCAGGGCGCGCAGCAACGCGGCGCCGTCCGCGGCGGTCTCCGAGACGCCGAGCGCCGCCATCCGGCGTACGCCCTCCGCGCCGTGACCGGGCAACGGGCGGTAGCCCACCACGGGCGTCCCGCAGGCCAGTGCCTGGACGGCGGTCTGTCCCGCCGCGTTGTCGACCAGGACTCGGGCCGCCCGCAGCAGCCCGGGCATGTCGGTGACCCAGTCCGGTACAAGCGCGTCCGGCAGCCCGGCCAGGCGGGCCCGCAGACGGTCGTTGCGGCCGCACAGCACGACCGGGAGGAAACCGGCTCCGGCGAGCAGCCGGGCGGTGGCGTCCAGTTCGCTGGCCGCGCCCCAGGCTCCGGCGGACAGCACGACGGGCGGGCGCCCGGGGGCGTGCTCCTCGAAGTGCCGCCGCCACCGGGCGGCTCCGCCGGCCGGCGCGAGGAACGCGGGCGCCACCACCGGTCCGGTCGGCTCGACGGGCACCGGGATGCTGCGGCGCACGTCCCGCGCGGCGTCGTCGGTGAGGCAGAGGTACAGGTCGTTGCCGGGGTGGAGCCATTGCCGGTGGACGGCGAAGTCGGTCAGGAAGACGGCGCTCGGCGACCGCAGCCGTCCCTGGTCCCTGAGGTGACCGGTCAGCTGGGCGGCCAGGTGGAAGACCGGGACCACCACGTCGGCGCCCGAGCGCTCCGCGAGCCCCGTCAGGCGGCGGCCCGCCAGCCGCGCGAGGGGCAGACCGCTGGGGCGGCGACGGGGGCCGGGGCGCAGCAGTGCGCGGTAGAGGCCCGCGTAGGCCCACGGGAAGTGCCGTACCGACGCCTGGTAGCAGAGACGCAGGCCGGTGCCCAGGCCGTGCGGGAGCAGCCGCAGGAGGTCCACGGTCTGTGCGTCGTGGCCCTGCTCCCTGGCACGGCGGGCCAGCTCGCCGGCCACCGTGTCGTGGCCGGCACCCATGCTCGCGGTGACGATCAGCAGCCGCAGTCTGCCGCCCGCCGGCGCGTACCGGCGGGGCACCGAGGACGGTGAGTGCACGGGATGGCGGGTCTCCCCGCGCCGGGCCGGTGAAACACGCCGGGCCGCGTTTCGGCCGGCCGGTCCCGGGATACTCCCGTGCGTCCCTCCCCCGCCGAACGCCGGGAGCGGCCGCCGACGCGGCCCCCGGGCGTTCACCCCCGCAGCCGAGGTGCAGCCCATGTCTCACGCTTCCCGTGCCGGCGCCGCCGACGTGTCGTCGCCGTGGACGTCCGCCGTGCCGGCCGGCACCGTGCCGCGGGCCCCGGCCGACGGCAGCGGGCGTCCCCGTGCCGCACTGGTGACCGGCGCCTCCTCGGGCATCGGTGCCGCCGTGGCCCGGCGGTTGTCCGCCGGGGGGTGGCGTCTGATCCTGAACGGGAGGGACGCCGGGCGTCTGTGCCGGGTCGCGGAGCACGCCCCCGCGGACGTCTTCCCGGCGGATCTGGCCCGGCCCGGGGCCGAGCGGCGGCTGACCCGCTTCGCCCTCGACCGCACCGGCCGTCTGGACCTGCTGGTGGCCGGGGCCGGCGTCGGCTGGGCCGGGGACTTCACCACGATGCCCCCGCGGGCCCTGGAGGAGGTCGTCGGGGTCGATCTCCTGGCGACGTTGCGGCTCGTCCGTCAGGTGGTGCCGCACATGGTGGCGGCCGGGTCCGGGCGCGTGGTGCTGATCGGGTCCCTGGCGGGGACGGTGGCCGTGCGGGGGGAGGCCGTGTACTCGGCGGCCAAGGCGGGACTGGGCGCCTTCGCGGACGCGCTGCGCTACGAGCTGCGCGGGAGCGGCGTCGGGGTCAGCCTCGTGGTGCCGGGGGTGGTGGACACGCCGTTCTTCGACCGGCGGGGCGTCCCCTACCGGCGTGCGTGGCCGAGGCCCGTCCCGCCGGAGCGGGTGGCCGACGCGGTATGGAGCGCCGTCGTCCGCGGCCGGGACGAGGTCTACGTCCCGGGCTGGCTGGGTCTGCCCGCCCGGGTACGGGGCGCGGCACCGGGTCTGTACCGGCGGCTCGCCGCCGTGTTCGGCTGAACGGCGGGGCGGGCGTGCTGGTCGTCGTGCTGGCCCTGCTGGCGGCGTTGTCCAACGCCGCGGCCTCCGTGCTGCAGCGGCGGGCCGCGGCGGACGAACCGGGGGGCGGCCCGGGTGTGCGCCAGGCCGTGCGCTGGCTCGGGCAGCTGCTGCGCAGGCGGTACTGGGTGGCCGGGGCCGGGATGCTGGCGCTGTCCACCGTGCTGCAGGCGGCCGCGCTGAGCGTGGGGAGTCTGGCACTGGTCCAGCCGCTCATGGCGGCCGAACTGCTGTTCACCCTGGTGGTCGGCAGCATGGTCTTCCACCGCCGCCCGGACCGCCGGACCTGGCTGGCGTTCGTCGCGCTGGCCGCGGGGCTGGCGGCGTTCCTGACCTCGGCCGCCCCGACCACCGGCCGGAACACCGCCTCAACGGAACAGTGGCTGGCGGCCTCGGGAGCGGTGCTCGGCGGCGTGGTGCTGCTGGTGCTGGCGGCCCGCCCGGTGCGGGGGGCGCCGCGCGCCGCGCTGCTGGGGCTGGCGTCCGCCGTGTCGTTCTCCCTGACGGCGGCGCTGCTCAAGGAGGTGACCGGCAGGCTTCCCGACGGGCCGGCGGCGGTACTGGGCACATGGCCCGTCTACGCCATGGCCGCCGCGGGAGGTGTGGCCTTCCTGCTGCTGCAGAGTGCCTTCCGGGCCGGGACGCTGGCCGCGTCACAGCCCGCCCTGACCCTCGGGGACGCGCTGACGAGCGTCGCACTCGGGTGGGGGCTGTTCGGGGAGCAGATCACGCTCGGGGTACGGACGGTGCCGGCCGTGGTGGGCGTGGTGCTCATGGGCGCGGGCACCGCCGGGCTGGCCCGTGCCCCGTCGGTGGCCGGAGACTGGGACACGGCGGCACGTCGTCCGGGCACCGGCCGTGCCGCCCGGCGGGTGCGGTGAACCGCCAGGACCGAAAGGAGCCGGATGCCGATGGTCACGTCCTCCCGGCGTACGTCCGCCGTGCTGGCTCCGGTCACCGCGGTCGCCGCGGCGCACATCGCGCCCGCCGCGACCTGGCTGCCGGTGGTGCGCCGCCGCTTCCCGCGCCTGGCCGGGGTCGGAGACCCCTCCCATGTGGCCCTGACCTTCGACGACGGCCCCGATCCGGAGTCCACCCCGCGTTTCCTCGACGTCCTGGAGGAGCTCGGGGTCCGGGCGACGTTCTTCGTCCTGGGCGACGGTGTCGTACGGCATCCGGCCGTGGTGCGGGAGACCGTCCGCCGCGGGCACGAGGTGGCCGTGCACGGCTGGCGCCACGACCGTCCCTGGCTCCCCGCCCCCGCGGACGACGTGCGCGCCCTGGCGCGCGCGTCCGGCACGGTAGGGGAGCTGACGGGCGGGTGCCCCCGCTGGTACCGCCCGCCCTACGGCATCCTCACCTCGGGACGCTGGGCGGCGGCCCGTGCGGCGGGCCTGCGGCCGGTGCTGTGGACCGCCTGGGGCAGGGACTGGACGTCCGGCGCCACCCCGGCGTCGGTGCGCGCCACCGTCACGGCCGGGCTGCGCGGCGGCGGCACCGTGCTCCTGCACGACACGGACGCGATGTCGGCCCCGGAGTGCTGGCGGGCCGCGCTGGGCGCCCTGCCGGGCATCGTGCACCGGTGCCGGGAGGCGGGCCTGTCGGTCGGCCCCCTCGCGGAGCACGGCACGGCCCCGGGGGGCGCCGCCCGGCCGTGAATGCGCGGCACCGTCCTGGAACTGCGCCGGCTACGGTGACGGCCGGCGCGCCGCGCTCAGACGGAGACGGCCTTGGCGAGGTCGACCACCCCGTCGCCCTGCGCGTCGGGGAGCGGAGCGTATCCCTGCCGCCGGTAGAGGGTGAGGTTGCGCCGGCTGGCGGCGCCGGTGGACAGGACGATGCGCAGGCATCCCTCCCCGGCCGACTCGGCGTGCCGCAGCAGCCACCGGCCCACGCCACGCCCCCGCAGGTCGGGGGCGACGGCGAGCCGCCCGATGTGCAGGTCGGCGCCGGTGCGCCGGGTGCGGACCATGCCCAGCAGCCGCCCGTCCCGCCACAGGCCCGTGGTGTGCCAGTCGGCCAGCCAGGCGCGCACGTCGTCCGGCGACTCGTGGAGCGCGGGGATCGCCAGGGTGTCGTTGGCGAGCGCCTCCTCCACCCAGCAGCAGCGCTGCAGCACCGTTACCTCGGGGGCGTCGTCCGGGCCCAGGCGCCGTGCGTACGACCCGGGGAGGGGGCCCGCCACGGCGTCCGCGTGTCCTCGCTCACGCAGCGGGGTGAGGGCCCGTGCGACCTGCACCAGTTCCGTCAGGAGCCCTTCGGCCGCGTCGGCGTGACGCGCCTCGGGGGCGAACCGGTCCTCCCGCGTCGCGTCCGCGATCCGCAGGGCGACGGTCGCGCCCAGGGGGACCAGGCGCAGGGTGGTCACCACCTGCTTGGCGTGCTGGACCGCGCGGGTGCCGGCGGAGGTGTGGCCGTAACTGACGAAGCCGGCCGGCTTCCAGGCCCATTCCGGGCCCAGGTAGTCGAGCGCGTTCTTCAGGGTCGCCGGCATGCCGTAGTTGTACTCCGGTGTGACGAAGACGAAGCCGTCCGCGCCGTCGACTATCTCGCTCCACCGGCGGGTGTGCTCGTGGTGGTGGACGCCGGTCGAGGGGTGTTCCTCCTCGTCCAGGAACGGCAGGCGCAGATCGCTGATGGCCAGGGGCACGAGATCGGCGTCGAGCAGGCCGGCAGTCGGCGCGAGCGTGTCGGCCAGCCACTGGCCGACGGCGGGGCCGAGCGCGCCGGGACGGGTGCTGCAGACCAGGAGGACGATGCGGAGCCGTTTCGTTGTCATGGAAATGAAATTAGCCGGTAGATTGGTTACATGTCAATGAACAAGCCTGACGCTCCGGTCCACTGGCTCACGGCCGACGAGGAACGGGCCTGGCGGGCGTACCGGCGGATGGTGATCGCGGTACAGGCCCGCACCGTGCGGGACCTTGCCGCACACGGATTGTCCGAGCCGGACTACGAGGTGCTCAGCACGCTGTCCGAGCGCCCCGACGCCACCAGCACCCTGCGCGAACAGGCCGCCAAGATGGGGTGGTCGCGCAGCCGTCTGTCCCGCCACGCCACCCGCATGGAGGCGCGCGGACTCATCCGGCGCGCACCGGACCCCTCCGACGGACGGGGCTGCTACCTGGTCCTCACCGAAACCGGGTGGGACACGCTCCGGGAGGCCGCCCCGACCCATGTCGCCTCCGTGCGCAGGCATGTCGTCGACCGGCTCGGCCCCGAGGACCTCGCGGCCCTCGGCCGCATCGCGGAGAAGATCGCGGACGCTCCCTGAGGACGACCACGGGACGGTCCCGCCCGCCGGACCCGCGGCGGTTCCTCGACTGGCCGGACTCCCACCGCGTCCTGCGCGTGGCAGGCCGGCCGCGACGAACGCCGGCCTGGTGCACGCGGCACACGCCATCGTGCGACAGGCACGCGGGAGATCCCGACACCCGGCGCCACCGCCGGGCGCCGCTCCGGCCGGCCGATGAGTTTCCGGCCGTGCGGAAGTCATCCGGTGCGGAACGACCGACGACCCGGCGCGCTCGCACACGGAGGAGACGCATGGCCAAACTCATCTATTCGATGATCACCTCGCTCGACGGCTACGCCGAGGCCGCGGAGGGCGACCTCGGCACCGGGGCCGAGGACCCGGAGGTGCACACCTTCATCAACGACCTCTTCCGCCCCGTCGGCACCTACCTCTACGGCCGGCGGATGTACGAGACGATGGTCTACTGGGAAACCGCGCACCGCGAGCCCGGCGGGCCCCCGCACATCCTGCAGTTCGCCCGCGACTGGCAGGCGGCGGAGAAGGTCGTGTACTCCACGACCCTCGAGTCGGTGTCCAGCGCGAGGACCAGGATCGAGCGGACCTTCGACCCGGACGCGGTGCGCAAGCTGAAGGCCGAGGCCGATCGCGACATCACCGTCGACGGCCCGAACCTCGCGGCCCAGGCGATCACGGCCGGGCTGGTGGACGAGTACCACCTGTTCATCACCACCAGCGTGGTCGGCGGCGGCAAGCGGTTCTTCCCCGACGGCGTGCGCCTCGATCTGGAACTCGTCGAACAGCGCGCCTTCGGCACGGGACTGATCCACGCGCACTACCGGACCCGCTGAGCCGCGTGAGGCGCCTCCGGCGAGGCGGATGTCACCCGGCCGCGCGCCGGCGGTCCCGGGCCCGCTTGCCGGCCCGCCGCGCCCCGTCCATCAGCTTGTCCCGTCCCCAGGACAACAGGAGGGCCGGCGGCGTGACGAGCAGAGCGATCAGCAGAGCCGGCTCCCAGTCCATGCCGTCCCGCCGGTACCGCATCATCAGCACCACGCAGACATAGGTGAGCACCACGATCAGGGCGGTCTTCATCGGTTTGGGCAGACTCATGCAGCCCCAACTACCCTCCACCGCCTACTGCATGACCGTGGCGCGCTCTTTGGGACGTGACGCTCGTCAGGTCGGCGGCCCGGGGTCAGAGCCGGTCGGGAGGCTGCGTGACGCCGGACAACCGGTGCAGACGCAGGGCCAGTTGGATCTCCAGCGCGCGGGCCGGGCTCTGCCAGTCGTCGCCCAGGAGGCGGCCCACGCGCTCCAGCCGCTGGGCGACCGTGTTGACGTGGACGTGCAGTTCGTCCTTGGTGCGGGCGGGGCTCATGCCGCACGCGAAGTACGCGTCGAGGGTGTGCAGCAGTTCAGTTCCCCGGCGTTCGTCGTAGGCGACGACCTGACCGATGGTGCGGTCGACGAAACCGGCGACGTCCCGCTCACCGGCCAGCAGGAGGCCGAGGAAGCCGAAGTCCTCGGCGGCGGAGCCGTCACCCGAGCGGCCGAGCAGGCGGAGGGTGTCCAGGCAGCGGCGGGCCTCCGCGTAGGCCTCCGCGACGGTGTCCGGGCGGGCGGTGAGCTGCTCGACGGGGGCGGAAGCGCCGACGGTGACCGGTTCGTGCACGGCCGCGGCCAGGTGGCGGGCGGTGCGGCGGGCCAGGTCGGTGGCGGTGTCGCCGGGGGTGACCGGCAGCAGCAGGACGGTGCCGCCGTCGCGGGCCGCGGCGAGACCCTGCCCGGTCGCCGCCAGGTGCGAGGCGGCGGCCCACAGCCGTCTGCGGGCGTCGGCCTCCTGGTCGGCGTCGGCGGTGCCGCCCTCCAGCCGGGCGGCGAGGACGGCGTGGGTGGCGTCGAGGTCGGCGTGCAGCCGGGCGGCGCGCTCGCGCAGCAGGCGCAGGTCGCGGTCGCGGGCGTCGAGCAGGTCGTCGAGCAGTTCACCCCGGACGCGCCGCTCGGCCTCGGCGGCGGAGCGGCGGGCGAGCAGCAGCAGCGACGTCACCATGGCCGCGCGCTCCAGGGTGCGCTGGTCGACGGGGTCCAGGCCGGGGTGGCCGCGCAGGACCAGCGCACCGAGCAGTTCGCCGCCGGCGGTGACGGCCGCGATCCAGTCCTCCCGGTGCCGTACCGCGTGGCCTTCCGCGCGTGAGGACTCCAGGGCGTGGGCGGGTACCGCGGCTGCCTCGGTGAACTCGACCGTGCCGTCCAGCACCTCGGCGACGGCGGCGGCGACGTCGTGCACCCCGCCCCCGCGCAGGACCAGCTCGGCCAGCCGGTCGTGGACGTCCGAGGCGCGCTCGATGACGGCGCTGCGGTCCTGGATGATCTCGTTGGCCCGCTCCAGGCCGGCGAGGGCCGAGCGGGTCTCCGCCAGCAGGTTCGCGGTGTCGAGGGCCGCCGCGGCGAGCGCGGCGAAGGACCCCAGCAGGGCGATCTGCTCGCGTTCGAAGACCCTGGCCCGGCGGTCCGCCGCGAAGAGGACGCCGATCACGTGGTGCCCGAGCGTCAGGGGCACTCCGAGGATGGCGACCAGGCCCTCGTCGCGTACCCCGGTGTCGATGCTGTGGGTGTGCTGGAAGCGGTCGTCGCGGAAGTAGTCGTCGGTGACGTACGGGCGGGCGGTCTGGGCGACCAGGCCGCCGAGGCCCTCGCCCATGCCGAGCCGCAGCTGCTGGAAGCGGGCGGCGACCGAGCCCTCGGTGACCCGCATATAGGTGTCGCCCCTGGCCGGGTCGTTCAGGCTGAGGTAGGCGACGTCGGTGCCGAGCAGTGAACGGGCCCGCTGCACGATCGCCTGGAGCACGGCGTCCAGGTCCCGCAGTCCGGCGAGGTCGTGGGCGGTCTCGAACAGGGCGGACAGCTCGGCCTCGCGGCGCCGCCGCCCCTCCAGCTCGGAGCGCACCCGCAGGGCGAGCAGCTTGGCCTGTTCCAGCTCGGTGATCCGCTCGGCGGGCACTCCTTCGGCGCGGGCGAGCAGAACCGGCTGCTCGTACGCCTCGGCGGCGGCGCCCCGGGCCAGCAGCTCGAGGAACGGCGCCTCTGCGCCGCCGGTGCCGGGACGGCCCGCCGGATCGACCGGGGCGGCCGGGGCGGGTGGGGCGGCAGCGGAGACGAAACGCTCGGGGGACTGCGGGTGCTCGCGGGACATGCTCACAGGATTCCTCATCCCGCGGCCGCTCCGTCAGGCCTGTGGACAACTCCACCGGCCTGACGGAGCGGCCGCTGACGGCCGGTGTCTCAGTGCGCGGTCCAGCCGCCGTCCAGGACCAGGGAGGTACCGGTCACGAAGGACGCCCGGGGACCGCACAGGTAGGCCACCGCCTCGGCGACGTCCTCCGGTTCGATCAGCCTCTTGACCGCGGTGTCCTGGAGCAGCACCTCGGACAGGACCCGTTCCTCGGGGATCCCGTGTGCGCGGGCCTGGTCGGCGATCTGCTTCTCGACCAGTGGGGTGCGCACATAGCCGGGGCTCACACAGTTGGAGGTGACTCCATGGGCCGCGCCCTCCAGGGCGGTGGTCTTGGACAGGCCCTCCAGGCCGTGCTTGGCGGCCACGTAGGCGGACTTGTAGGCCGAGGCGCGCAGGCCGTGGACCGAGGACACGTTGACGACGCGGCCCCAGCCCTGCCCGTACATGTGGGGCAGTGCGCCCCTGATGAGCCGGAAGGGGGCCTCCAGCATCACGGTGAGCACCGTGTGGAAGACGTCGGGCGGGAACTCCTCGATGGGCCGGACCAGCTGCAGGCCGGCGTTGTTGACCAGGACGTCGGTGCCGGTGGCGGCGAGTTCGGCGGCGTCCAGGTCGGTGAGGTCCAGGACGTGCGGCTCCACGGTGCCCGGCAGGTCCCGGGAACTCTCGGCGAGCGCCTCCAGTCCCGCGCCGTCCCGGTCGACGGCTCTGACCTTGGCCCCGGCGGCCGCGAGCCGCAGTGTGCAGGCGCGGCCGATGCCGCCGGCGGCACCGGTGACGAGAGCGGTACGGCCACCCAGGTCGAGGGGGGTGGCGTGGAGAGCCGTAAGGGCTGGGGGCGCGGTCATGGATCGACCCTAGGCAGCGACCCCAGGCCGACCCATGTGGTTACGCCCTACAGTTCAGCTGCTTTCAGTGGGGTCGAACCATGTGGGTGCGTCGGACATGGACTGCTTGATCCGGAACCGGGCGAACTCGTTGAGCTCCGGCAGCGCGTCCACGGCGAACCAGCCGACGTCCAGCGATTCGTCGTCGTTGACCCGCGCCTCGCCCCCGACGGCACGGCAGCGGAAGGTGATGTCCATGTACTGGCAGATGTCGCCGTTGCCGTACGTCACCGGGTTCAGCGCCTGCACCAGCACCACGCGCTCGACCGCGCAGCGGACCGCCGTCTCCTCCTCGACCTCCCGCACGGCGCAGGCGGCGGGCTGCTCCCCCGGGTCGGGGATACCGCCGATGACCGACCACCTGCCGGTGTCCGACCGGCGGTTCAGGAGCACCCGGCCCTCGTCGTCGAAGACGAGGGCGGTGACCCCGGGGAGCCACAGCAGCTGATGACCGGCGGAGGCACGCAGGGTGCGGAGGAAGTCAGGAGTAGCCATGCGGCGACCATAACCGGCGCTCCGCCGCACGTGGGAGGGTGTGTGCCGCGCGTCGGACGCCGTACGCCGGAGCGCCGGGCCGGCGTACACCCGCGTGATGAGCGGCGTCGCCCCGAGCGTCCCGCGCGCCTCGGACGCGGTGCGCCTACGCGTCACCGCCGCGTCGTGCGCGCACCCCGGACGTGACGGCCCAGCCCAGACCGCCCGCGGCGACGAGGACCAGGATTACCTCGGGCAGGACGCCGAGCCGGGTGGCGGGGGTCTGCGAGGAACGCAGCGGCACCTCCTGCACCAGCGAGTCGGCGACGAACATGCCGGTCTTCTGCGTGATCCTCCCGTCGGGCATGATCACCGCGCTGACGCCGCTGGTCACCGGCACGGTGACGGCGCGGCTGTGCTCCACGGCGCGGACCCGGGACATGGCGAGCTGCTGGTAGGTCATCTCGCTGCGGCCGAAGGTGGCGTTGTTGCTGGGCACCGAGATCAGCTGGGCGCCCGCGGTGACCGTGTCGCGCACCGCCCAGTCGAAGGCGGCCTCGTAGCAGGTGACGAGGCCCACCCCGGCGCCGTTCATCCGGAACACACCGGGTTCGTCGCCCCGGCTGAAGTCCTGGCGGACCATCGAGGTCCAGTTCTCGTTGATCGCCCCGACGAGCGAGCGCAGCGGAAGGTACTCGCCGAAGGGCTGGACCTGCCGTTTGTCGTAGGTGTCGACGGGACCCTTCGCCGGGTCCCAGAGGATCTGCTCGTTGAGCAGCCTGCCGTCCCTGGAGACCACGCCGCCGACCGAGATGGGCGCGTCGATGGCCTTGGCCGCCCTGTCGATCACGTCGCGCGCGTCGTCGTTGACGAAGGGGTCGATGTCGGAGGAGTTCTCCGGCCAGAGCACGACGTCCGGCCGCTCGGCCCTGCCCGCCGCGACCTCGGCGGCCAGGCGCTCCGTCTCCCGGGCGTGGTGGTCGAGGACGGCACGCCGCTGGGAGTTGAAGTCGAGACCCAGGCGGGGCACGTTGCCCTGGATGACGGCCACGGTCACGGTGCCGCTCTCCGCCCGGTCGCTGACCAGCGTCCTGGACGCGAGCGCCGCGACCAGCGGGACGACGGCACTGAGCACGGCGACGACCGTCACGGACCGCGTCAGCGTTCCCGTGCGGCGGGCCCGCACGGCGAGGCGGACGACCTCGTACAGGCCGAAGCCGCACAGCACGACGGCGAAGCCGAGCACCGGGGTGCCGCCGAGCGCGGCGAGCGGCAGGAAGGCACCGTCCGCCTGTCCGAAGGCGACCTTCCCCCAGGGGAAGCCGCTGAACGGCACGCGGGCGCGGGCCGCCTCACCGGCGACCCACAGCGCCGCCGCCCACACCGGCCAGCCGGGCAGCTTCGACACCGCGGCCACACCGGCGCCGACCAGCGCGACGAAGACCGCCTCGATCACCACCAGGGCGATCCACGGCCCGGGACCGACCTCCACTCCGGTCCACACCAGCAGCGGCAGCAGGAAACCGAGCCCGAAGAGGTAGCCCAGGCCGAGTGCCGCCTTCCAGCTCCGGCCGCGCAGCACCAGGCCGAGCACGGCGAAGGCGGGCAGCGCCAGCCACCACAGGGTGCGCGGCGGGAAGCTGACGTAGAGGAGCAGGCCCGAGAGCGCGGCTGCGGCGGCCGGGAGGAAACGGACGAGGCGCCCGCCCCGCGCGGACGGCGTGGTCTGCGGAGGCATCGGGTCCGACTCGCCGACGGAGGTTGCGGTGACGGTCACTCCGGGAGTCTACGGCGGGTGGACCGGCGGCCGACAGCACGGTCGGGGCGGCGCGAGGGCGCCGAGGGGACACGCGGTCCCGCTCGGCGCGGGAGCGTGCGGCGGCGTCGGGTCAGTGGGTGGTGCCCGGTGCGTGGGGGCGGGGGCGGAGGCGGTCGCGGATGACGCTCACCGCCGCTTCCGCGTCGTCCACGGTGACCGTGAAGGTGTGGCCGTCCCACAGGCGCAGGACGACGCCCTCGCCGCGGCGCACGACGACCGCCGTGCCCTTCTCTGGCCGCCAGCGGTACCCCCAGCCGCCCCAGTGCCGCGGGGTGACGTGGGGGGCGAACTCCGCGCCGGCGACGTGCGACAGCGGGATGCGGCGGCGCGGCAGGCCGATGTGCCCGCAGCGCACCTCCAGGTGGTCCTCGTCGACCCGCAGCGCCACGTGGACGAAGGCGAGGGTGCCGAAGAGGACGAGCAGCCCGGCCGCGATGCAGCCGACGACGGCCATGGCCAGGGGCGCGGCATCGGTCGTCCACGCGGAGTCGACGGCCAGCGCGATGCCCAGCGCCATGCACGCGGCGCCGATCAGCGCCAGCAGCCACTGGAAGCGACCGGTGGCGCGACCGGTCCAGACCTCGGTGGGCGGGGCGAACTCGCCGTGGCGGGGGTCCCTCATGCATGTGAGGTTACTCAGGATTCGCCGGGCGGCTACCTGGTGGCGGAGCGTTACTGCGCCGTCCGGGCGGGAGCGAGCGGCTGGAGCAGCCTGCCTTCGGCGTAGGTGAGGGCGGCTGCGGGCAGCGTGCCCTCGCGTCCGCTCAGCAGCACCGTGAGCGTGCCGCCCGCCGGTGCCCCGGGGGCCGGCCGGGCGCCGAGGCGGCGCAGGGCCTGCGCGGCCACCGCCCCGGCCGAGCCGTGCAGGGCCAGCGGGGGGCGGCCGGGGCGCTGGACGGCGGCCCTGATGCGCTCGGCGACGAGTTCGTAGTGGGTGCAGCCGAGCACGACGGTCGTCACGTCGTCCGGGGTGAGTTCGGCGGCCGCGGCGACCGCGGCGTCGATGGCCGTCTCGTCCGCTCGTTCCACCGCCTCCGCCAGCCCCCAGCAGGGCACCTCGGTGACGCCCACGCCGAGCGCGTAGTTCTCGATCAGGTCGCGCTGGTAGGGGCTGCCGGTCGTGGCCGGCGTGGCCCAGATCGCCAGCGGTCCGCCGCCCGCCGCGGCCGGCTTGATCGCCGGGACGGTGCCGATCACCGGCAGCCCGGGTTCGAGGCGGGCGCGCAGGGCGGTGAGCGCGTGCACCGTGGCGGTGTTGCAGCCGACGATCAGGGCGTCGGGGCGGTGGGCGGCCGCCGCCCCGGCGACGGCGACGGCACGAGCGGTGAGGTCCTGCGGGGTCCGCGGCCCCCAGGGCATGCCCTCGGGGTCGAGGGACAGGACGAGATCGGCGTCGGGACGCAGACGCCGTACCGCGGCGGTGGCCGCCAGCAGTCCGATTCCGGAGTCCATGAGCGCGATCTTCACCCGGCCACGATAGACGATGAGCCGCTCCGGGGCCGTGCCGTGGGGCAGACTGCGCACGTGAGCGCCCTCGTGTGGAGTGCCGCCGGATCACTCGGCGCCTGGCTGTGGCTGCTGCTCTGCCAGGGCTGGTTCTGGCGTACGGACGTCCGGCTGCCGCCGCTGCGGGACCCGGGGACATGGCCGGACGTGTGCGTCGTGGTCCCCGCGCGGGACGAGGCGGCGGTGCTGCCCCTGAGCCTGCCGTCGGTGCTCGCCCAGGACTACCCGGGCCGGGCCGAGGTGTTCCTCGTCGACGACGGCAGTACCGACGGCACCGGGGAGCTCGCGCGCGGCCTGGCGCGGCGGCACGGCGGGCTGCCCCTCACGGTGGGCACACCGGGCGAGCCGCCCGCCGGCTGGACCGGCAAGCTGTGGGCGGTGCGGCACGGCCTCGCGCTGGCGGGGGCACGCGGCCCCGCGTACGTGCTGCTGACGGACGCCGACATCGCGCACGCCCCGGACAGTCTGCGCCGGCTGGTGGCGGCCGCCGGTGCCGGCGGGTTCGACGTGGTGTCGCAGATGGCCCGGCTGCGGGTGGAGAGCCGCTGGGAACGGCTGGTCGTGCCGGCCTTCGTCTACTTCTTCGCGCAGCTCTACCCGTTCCGCCGGATCGGGAGGGAGGGCACGCGGACGGCGGCGGCGGCCGGCGGGTGTGTGCTGCTGCGGGCCGAGGCCGCCGCACGGGCGCGGATCCCCGACGCCATCCGGCACGCCGTCATCGACGACGTGGCGCTGGCCCGCGCGGTGAAGCGGAGCGGCGGACGGGTGTGGCTGGGGCTCGCGGACGGCGTGGACAGCGTGCGTCCGTATCCGCGGCTGGGTGATCTGTGGCGCATGGTGTCGCGCAGCGCGTACGCGCAACTGCGGCACAGCCCGCTGCTGCTGGCCGGTACGGTCGCCGGGCTGGCGCTGGTGTACCTGGTGCCGCCCGTCGCACTGGTCGCGGGCGCCGTGACGGGGAGCGCGGCCGCCGCACTGCCGGGTGCGGCGGCCTGGCTGGTGATGTCGGGGACGTACGTCCCGATGCTCCGTTACTACCGGCAGCCGCTGCGGCTCGCTCCCCTGCTGCCGTTCACCGCCGCGCTGTACCTGCTGATGACGGTGCACTCGGCCGTGCGGCACCACCAGGGACGCGGCGCGGCCTGGAAGGGCCGCACCTACGCCCGGCCCGAGGCCCTGCCGGACGAGGGCTGAGGGGCCCTCACTTGCGGCCCGGGGTCCAGTTCATGCCCCATCCGTAGGCGTGGTCGACCGTGCGCTGGGGGCTCACTCCGCGGTCCGGGACGAGGTAGCGGGCCTCGCGCTGGACGACGAGTTCACCGCCGCCGGTGTTGGTGATCAGGGCGAGGGCGCAGACCGTCGAGGGGACCGTGCATTCGTCGAGGGAGAAGTCGACCGGCGCGCCGTGCTGCGGCCGGAGGGTGACCGTGGCGTGCAGGTCCGCGAAGGAGCGGGCGCCCTCGTAGATGGTGACGAACACGAGGATGCGACGGAAGTGGTGCCTGTGGTCGAGGTTGACGGTGAGGTTCTCGCCCGTCGACACGGCGCCGGTGCGGTCGTCGCCGTCCAGGTGGATGAACGGGGGCTGGTGCAGGGAACCGAAGGCGTTGCCGAGGGCCTGGACGACGCCTTTCCTGCCGTCGGTGAGCTCGTACAGGGCGCACAGGTCGAGGTCGAGGTCGGCGTGCATGGCCACCGGGCGGCCCAGCTTGCCCGCCCAGCCGGAGAACTGCTTGCGCACCTGCCAGTTGAGGTTCACCTGGAGGGCACCCGAGGTGCCGCCCTGTTTGGTCAGCGAGACCGACGGGGCGGACTTGGTGAGCGTGACCTTCGACAGCCGGACCGGCGCGGGGGGCGCCGCCGGCGGGGGCGGGGCGAGGGGCGGGGCCGCCGGGGGCGGCGGCGCGGTGACCGGGGACGCGACGGGCGGCACCGTGGCCGTCCGGGCCGGCGGGGCGGCGTGCTGGGGTTCGTCCACGGTGATGCCGTAGTCGGTGGCGAGACCCTCCAGCCCGCTGCTGTACCCCTGGCCCACGGCGCGGAACTTCCAGGCGCCCTGGCGCCGGTAGAACTCGCCGAGCACGAACGCTGTCTCCGTCGTCGCTCCCGCGCTGTCGAAGCGCGCGGCGGCCGTGCCGCTCGCGGCGTCCTTGACCTCGATGTACAGGTCCGGGACCCGTCCGAACGCGCCGCCGTCGGAGGAGGCGGCCAGGATCACCGTCTCGATGCCCGGCTCCACGCGCGTGAGGTCGACGAGCAGGGTGTCGGTGGTCCGGCCGCCGGCCTCCCGCTTGCCCTCGTGCCGGACGGCACCGGAGGAGTGGGAGGGCTGGTTGTAGAAGACGAAGTCGCTGTCGGAGCGGACCTTCCCGCCGGCCAGCAGGAGCGCCGAGGCGTCGGCGTCGGGTACGCCCGGGCCCGAACGCCAGCCCACTTCCACCCTCAGCGCCGTGGTCGGCACCGGTGTGTTCGATCCCTTCGGCATTGACATGTCCGCCCCCATCACGGGTCGCCCGCGCCAGGTCAGGTCCCGGCATCCGTCGTTCTTCGTCCGCACAACCTATTCCTCCGGGCCGGGAACGCCCACGGACGGCGAGGGGAATCCGGGGGCCAACCGCCGGTAACCGGCCCGGAACTCGGTCTTTACAGGAAAGACGCCCGGCGGATTGCCCGTTTGCCCCGAGTTCGCTCACATTAGTGCGGCCAGGTCACGGCGAGCGCAGAAAACAACCCTCTTACCGGTCTCCCCAAAAGCACATCGTGGGCTTAACTTATGTGCCATGACCTCCCCCCGCTCCACTTATGGCGGCGGCTACTACTCCGCCTCCTTCCCGGACACTCCGATCTACGACTCGCTCGTGGCCGAGCGGGGCACCCCGCAGATCGCCCCGATCCGGGTCCCCGCCGCGTACGAGGCGCCGGTCAGTCATCTGCCCGCGCTTCCCTCGGCGTTGCCCGCCCTCCCGGCGGCCCCGTCCCAGCCCGCCTACGGCTATCCGCAGGCGCCGCAGCCCGCGCCGCTCCAGCAGGCGCACACGGCCTACATCCCGCAGCAGGCGACCGCGCCGCGCGGCTACCCCGGCCCGCAGCCGCAGCCGCCGCGTCCGGCACCGCCCGCCGGCTACGAGGCGATGCGCCCCGCGGCTCCCCGGCCGGTCCCCGCGCCGTACCACGACCCGTACAACCAGCAGCAGTACCGCGGGTACTGAGCCGTCCGCCGGGGTCGTCGGTGCCGGGTGGCACGATGACCCCATGGGGAACGCGCGTCTGCACTCTGTTCACATCCACCCGGTCAAGGCCTTCCGGAGCCTGACGCTCCGGGAGGTCGTCGTGGAGCCCTGGGGTCCGGCCGGGGACCGGCGCTGGATGCTGATCGACGACGGGGGAAGGGTCGTCACACAGCGGCGCCACCCCCGCCTCGCACTGGCCGCCGCCGAGCTTCTGCCCGGCGGCGGCGTCGTGCTGTCCGCGCCCGGCACCGTGCCGGTGACGGCGGCCGTCCCGGCGCCGGACAGGACGGTCCCGGTGAGCCTCTTCGGGGACGAGGTCGAGGCGGTGCCCGCGGAGGACAAGGCCGTGCACGCATGGTGCAGCGCCCTCCTCGGCGTCCCCGTACGGCTGGTGCACCTGGACGACCCGGCCACCAGGCGGCCCGTGGACCCCGGGTTCGCCCTGCCGGGCGAGACGGTCTCCTTCGCCGACGGCTATCCGCTGCTGCTCACCACGACCGCCTCCCTCGCCGGTCTCAACTCCCTGATCGCCGAAGGGCCTCACCGGGCCGAGGGTCCCCTGCCGATGGACCGCTTCCGGCCGAACGTGGTGATCGAGGGCACCGGGCCCTGGGAGGAGGACGGGTGGACGCACGTCACCATCGGCGAGGTGCGTTTCCGCGTCGCCAAGCCGAGCGGCCGGTGCGTGGTGACCACCACCGACCAGCACACCGCCCGGCGCGGGAAGGAGCCCCTGCACTCGCTGGCCGCCCGCCCCCGGCCCGACGGCAAGCTCGTCTTCGGGCAGAACCTGGTGCCGCTCACCCCCGGCACCATCCGGACCGGCGATCCCGTGGAGCCCCGCTAGCTGTGTTGTCCCGCGCGCGTCCCGACGCCGGCGGGAACCGGCCCGGCGCCCCGCCCGTTGGCCCTTCGTGAGAGTTCCGTGAAAAGGGCTCGGGGAAGCTTCCGGGAACCGGCGAGGGGGTGCGGCGGTGGGCGCGATCAGCGGACTGTGGCGCTGGCGGCACAACCCGCTGCGCCGCGGAACGGACCTGGCCGAGGCGTGGTCGGCGCTCGCGGCCCTGCTGTTCGCCGTCCTCGCCGCCCCCGTGATCGGCTGCCTCGTCGGGGCCGCCGCCCAGGACTCGTTGCATCGGTCCGTCCGGGCACAGCAGCAGTCCCGGCACCCGGTGACGGCCGACGTGGTGCGCGCGCTCGACCGGGCCCCGCCGGACGGCGATCCGGGGATGCCCGCGGGAGCGGACCCGCGCAGCCGTGTCCTGGCCCGCTGGACCGCCCCGGACGGCACCGCGCGGAGCGGACCGGTGACGGCGTACCTGAAGTCCCCCCGGCCGGGCGACCGGTTCGGGATGTGGACCGATGACCGGGGGCGGGCGGTCGCCCGTCCGCCGGACCCGGCCGCGGCGACGACGCACGCGGTGCTCGCCGGCATCGGGGCCGCCCTGGTGGCCGCCGGGCTGGCCGAGGGGTGCAGACGGCTGACCGTCCGGCGGATGGTCCGCCGCCGGTACGCGGCCTGGGACCGTGCGTGGGAGCGGGCGGGCCCGGACCGGGGCCTGACCGGGGCCGGCGGCTGACGGCGTTCCCACTCCGGTCAACCCCGTGCCCGTACGCACGCTACGGTGGTCCGGCCGAACCGATCGGCGAGAGCACGGGCGGGAACGAGCCATCAGTACGACGAGGTGGGGGCACAGCTCAGCCATGGCACAGGGCACGGTCCAGGTGACGCACACCGGCACATCGAGGTGGCGGCGCCGCACGGGTGAGTACGCATCGCTCGCCGCCGCCCTGGAGGCCGCGGCCGAAGGCGACGTCCTCACCGTCGCCCCCGGCACCTACCGGGAGAATCTCGTCGTCCAGCGGGCGGTGACACTGCGCGGCCCGGAGGGCTCCCCCGGCTCGGTGCGCATCGCGCCCGTGGACGGTGTCCCGCTGACCGTGCGCGCCTCGGCGGTGGTGCGGGACCTGCACGTCGAGGGGCAGGACGCCACCGCTCCGGCCGTTCTGGTCGAGGACGGCACCCCCGAACTGCGCGACGTCCGGGTGGTCACCCGCTCCGCGGCCGGCATCGAGGTGCGCGGCGGGGCCCGGCCCACGGTGCGCCGCTGCACGGTCGACAACCCCGCGGGCGTGGGCATCGCCGTACTGGACGGCGGGGGCGGGGTGTTCGAGGAGTGCGAGGTGGTGTCCGCGGGTCAGGCGGGGGTCGCCGTGCACGGCGGCGCCCATCCGCGGCTGGAGCGCTGCCGGGTGCACCACGCCGCCGGCTCGGGCCTGACCGCGACCGGGGAGAACTCGGCGCTGGAGGCCGTGGGTTGCGAGGTGTACGAGGTGCGGGGCAGCGGCGTCCAGGTGACCGCCCGCGCCACCGCCCACCTCACCGACTGCGACGTGCACCGTACGACCGGGGACGGGATCACCCTCGACACGGACGCGGTGCTGACGCTGGCCGACTGCCGGATCCACGACATCCCGGAGAACGCGGTCGACCTGCGCTCCCGCTCGGTGCTCACCCTGACCCGCACCACCGTGCGGCAGTTCGGCCGCAACGGGCTGTCGGTGTGGGACCCGGGCACGCGGGTGGACGCCAACCAGTGCGAGATCTTCGACAGCACGGGCGACTACCCGGCGGTGTGGGTGAGCGACGGCGCCACGGCCGTCCTGGAGTCCTGCCGGGTGCACGACGTGCCCGACGCGCTGTTCGTCCTCGACCGGGGCTCCCGCGCGGACGTCGTCGACAGCGATCTGTCGCAGGTGCGCAACACGGCCGTGTCGGTGAGCGACGGCGCCACCGCGCAGCTCGACGACTGCCGGATCCGGGACGCGGCGACCGGCGCCTGGTTCCGTGACCACGGCAGCGGCGGCGTCCTCAGCAACTGCACCGTGGACGGCACGCAGACGGGCGTGATCGTCACCAAGGGCGCCGACCCCACCGTCGAGCGCTGCACGGTCGGTTCGCCGGCCGAGGCCGGTGTCTACGTCTCGGCAGGGGGCCGGGGCACCTTCGTGAACTGCCGGGTCACGGGAAGTGGCGGTTACGGCTTCCATGTGATCGACGGCAGCCGTACGACGCTGCGGAAGTGCCGTACGGAGCGCTGCGCGCGCGGGGGTTACGAGTTCGCCGAGGGCTCGGAGGCGGCGTCCGGTTCGGGCGGTCCGGTCGTCGAGGACTGCACGAGCGACGAGAGCGGCAGCCTGAGGACGCCCGCGGCGCCCGAGCCCGCCGTGCAGACGACGGGCCCCTCCACCGGTCTGCTGGGCACGGTCCCCGCGGCCCGGACCGGCGAGCCGGCACCGTCCGCCCCGCCCGCCCCGCCCGCCCCGTCCGTCCCCGAGCCGCGGACCCGTACCTCCGAGGCCGTGCTCGGCGAACTCGACGCGCTGGTCGGGCTGGAGAGCGTCAAGCGCGAGGTGCGCGCCCTCACCGACATGATCGAGGTGGGCAGGCGCCGCCAACAGGCGGGGCTGAAGGCGGCGTCGGTCAAGCGGCATCTGGTGTTCACCGGCTCCCCCGGCACGGGCAAGACCACCGTCGCCCGGCTGTACGGCGAGATCCTCGCCTCGCTCGGGGTGCTGGAGCAGGGGCACCTGGTCGAGGTGTCCCGGGTGGACCTGGTCGGCGAGCACATCGGTTCCACGGCGATCCGCACCCAGGAGGCGTTCGAGAGGGCACGCGGCGGTGTGCTGTTCATCGACGAGGCGTACGCGCTCTCCCCTGAGGACGCCGGGCGTGACTTCGGCAAGGAGGCCATCGACACCCTGGTGAAGCTGATGGAGGACCAGCGGGACGCGGTCGTGGTGATCGTCGCCGGCTACACGGCCGAGATGGAGCGGTTCCTGTCCGTCAACCCGGGTGTGGCGTCCCGTTTCTCGCGGACGATCACCTTCGGTGACTACGGCCCCGAGGAACTGCTGCGGATCGTGCGGCAGCAGGCCGAGGAGCACGAGTACCGGCTGGCGCCGGGCGCCGCCGAGGCCCTGCTGACGTACTTCACGGAGATTCCCAAGGGGCCCGCGTTCGGCAACGGGCGCACCGCGCGGCAGACCTTCGAGGCGATGGTGGAGCGGCACGCGAGCCGCGTCGCCCAGCTCGGCGAGCCGACCACCGACGACCTGACCCTGCTCTACGCGGAGGACCTGCCCCCCGCGCGCTGAGCGCGGTGCGCGCTCAGGGCGGGGCCCCGCCGCCGGGCTCCCGCGTGTGCCGCGGGGCCGGCACCTCGGGCCGCAGCCGGGCCAGCAGCCGGCGGCGCTCCTCCGCGAACGCCGGGTCGGCCTGGTAGTCGGAGTGGCCGAGGATCGGCGCGGGCAGCGGATGGGTCCCGGTGCGGCCGTAGGCGAGGGGGTCCCTGAGGGCGGGACGGTCCACGTCGGGGCCGCGGTCGCCGGGCAGCCGCACCGGGCCGCCGATGGGGTCGGTGCGCCGGTGGAGGTTGCGCCAGCAGACCACCTCCTGGTGCAGGGAGCCGAGCGCGTCGGGGCCGAAGTGGGCGGGGAACCAGCGGCCGTAGAGCCGCTCCAGCGGGGAGCCGTAGGTGAGCAGGGCGACGCGGGCGCGGACGGACGGGGGGAGCTGCCAGGCCGCGGCGGCGGCGAGGACGCTGCCCTGGGAGTGACCGGAGAGCACCAGCCGTCCGCCGGTGGCCCGGGTCCAGGTGGCGATCCGCCAGGTCAGGTCGGGCACGGCGCGCTCGGCGTAGCAGGGCGGCGCGAAGGGGTGGGCGGCCCGCGGCCAGAAGGTGCCCACGTCCCACAGGATGCCTATGGTGCGCCGCGCGGAGGCGTCCTTGTACGCGCGGCGGCCCCAGGTCACGAAGAGTATGAAGCCGAGCCCGATGAGCCAGGAGCCCAGCGCCTGCGCGGTCTCGGCGGCGCCGTGGACCACGGCGTAGGAGCCCCGCGCCGCCTCGCCGGGGGTCCGGTCGGTGGTGAGGGCTCCGACGAGGGCGCCGGCGCCGAGCAGCAGGGTGGCCGCGGAGGTGACGGCGAGGATGCGGGGTCCGCGGTCGGTGAGGGCGGCCATCGCGCGGACGGAGGCGATACGGCGGGTGCGGCCGGGGTCGCCCGTCTCACCGGCGTACTCGCGTTCCACCGCCGCGCGTTCCACGCGGGCGATCCGCCAGGCCCGCCGGGCGAGCCAGCCGCACATCACCAGCAGCAGGACCAGCAGCGGGGGAATCACGGAGGCCTGCCAGGTCAGCAGGACCGGCGGGCCGGGCACGGACGCGCCGGTGCCGTCCAGCCAGTCGGCCACGCGCTGGGAGACACCGCCGGACATCACACCGCCCAGCGCGCAGGCCAGCATGGCGACGGCCGGTCCGGCCAGGCCCCGCATCGCCGAGCGCCGGTCGGGGTCGGTGCGGTGCAGGGCGTGGGCGGCCCCGGCGAGGACGATCACGAGCAGTCCCTGCACGAGGGTGAGGGCGCCGAAGGCGGCGTCGCCCGGCAGCCGGCCCGACGACTGCCAGCCGGGGCGCTCCCATCCGGCGTACAGCACGCTGAGCCCGAGCAGGAGGAGGGCGGCCAGGGGCAGGCGGCGCACCAGGCGCCGGTCGAGTGCGCCGTCGGGCCGGCGTTCGCTGCGGCCCCGGCGGCAGACCACCCACACCGCGGCGCCCGCCGCGGCGGCCAGGACCGCCTCCAGGAGCACACCGAGGACGGCCAGGGCGGCCGGGCCGCCCGGTGCGCGGTCGTACCGGGCGGCGGCGGAGCCGACGGCGGCGGCGACCGTCAGCAGTCCGGCGGCGGTGTGCGCCGCGCGCAGCCGTGCGCCCAGGCGCCGTCCGTACCAGAAGCCGGGCCGGCTCAGCGCGGTGGGGGCGCCGTCCTCCTCGGGCCCGGGGTCCTGGGCCATCGGCTGCTGCGACTCGTACGCCCTCCAGGTGCGCCTGGACAGGAACCACAGCAGGCCGGTGAGGGCGGTGGGCACCAGGGCGGCGAGGGCCAGTCTGCGTCCCGGCGCGCTCCACCAGCCGCCGTCGGAGGTCCCGGGCGAGAGGAACCCCAGCCAGGAGTGCCGGTCGGCGCACGCGCGGGTGCCCGCGCACTGCCACGCGGTCAGGTCGAGGGCGACCTCGCAGGCGGCCGCGACGAGCAGCACCGTCAGGCTCAGTCCGGTCAGCCGGACCAGCAGTCCGTAGAGCCGGACCGTGCGGCGGCGGCCGCGGGCCGTGGGGCGCATCCAGTGGGCGAGGTTGACGACCATGAAGGGGAGCAGCAGCAGCCACAGGGCGCGGGAGCCGTTGCCGGAGGTGAGGTTGCACCACACGTACGCCTCGGGCACGGGCCCCTCGCGGTTCCCGGCGGGCCGGCGTTCCGCGTCGACGTCGTCGGCCCGGCGGAACACCGCGGCGACGTCGTCACCGGTGATCCGGACCGTGCGCGGGTCGTCGAGCATCCGTTCGGGAGTGGTGCCGCCCACTCCGTGGACCAGGAGTTCCAGCGCGGCCCCGGAGTGGGCGGGCCGTGCGGCGGGGCCGTCGTCGTTTCCGGCCGGTCCTTGCTGCTGCGCGCTCTCCACCGATTCGCACTTCCCCCGTGACGCCTCGTCGGCTCCGTCCGTGCGGCCACAGGATCTCGTGTGACGGGACGGTTCACCCCTCTCGTCACCCAATCTCCCCGATTCGTACCGCGGGCAAGCACCCGGCACGGCACAACAATGGCATGTTCACGATCGTCTACCGGTGGCGCCGTCCGGGGCCCGTCGTGCGAGGATGGGACGTCCGCGCACCGGTGCCGGGAGGACATCCGCTCGTCGCGGTGGGTGCGGAGGGCGTGTCGGACGGCTTTGCGGCGAAAGGACCGGAGCGTACGTGAGCGAGAATCAGAACCTGCTCGCGGAGCAGCGGCGCACCCTGATCCTCGACGAGGTCCGGCGCCGGGGCGGCGTCCGGGTCAACGAGCTGACCCGCAGGCTCGGCGTGTCGGACATGACGGTCCGGCGCGACCTCGACGCGCTGGCGCGGCAGGGCGTACTGGAGAAGGTGCACGGCGGCGCGGTCCCGGTGGTGGAGGCGAGCACGCACGAGCCGGGTTTCGAGGCCAAGTCCGGCCTGGAACTGACCGCCAAGGAGGACATCGCGCGGGCGGCGGCCGAACTGGTCTCCCCCGGCGCCGCGATCGCGCTCTCGGGCGGCACGACGACGTTCGCGCTGGCGCACCGGCTGACCGAGGTCCCCGATCTCACGGTGGTCACCAACTCGGTGCGGGTGGCCGACGTCTTCCACGCGGCACAGCGCACCTCGGGGCCCCGGCAGGGCGCGGCCACGGTCGTCCTGACGGGCGGGGTGCGCACGCCGTCCGACTCGCTGGTGGGCCCGGTGGCCGACCAGGCGATCGCGGCACTCCACTTCGACCTGCTCTTCCTCGGCGTGCACGGGATATCGGCCGAGGCGGGGCTGTCGACGCCGAACCTCGCCGAGGCCGAGACCAACCGTCGTCTCGTGCAGTCGGCCCGGCGGGTGGTGGTGGTCGCCGACCACACGAAGTGGGGGACGGTGGGGCTGAGTTCCTTCGCCTCCCTGGAACAGGTGGACACCCTCGTCACCGACTCGGGCCTGCCCGGGGACGTACGCGCGGAGGTGTCCGAGCATCTGCGGCACCTGGTGGTGGCGGGCGAGACGGAGAACCCGGCGGAGGCCGCCGACCTGTGACGGGGCGCCGGGAGAACTCCCGCGTGCGCCTTCCCGCCCGTGAAGTCGGCATCGGTCGAAGGGGATTGGTCCATGGCCCACCGTCTGCGCCCCGTGGGGCCCGGGTTCGCCGGAGCGGCACCGGTCCGTCTGGTCTTCGCCCGGGAGATCGCCGCCCCGCCGGAGCGGGTGTTCCGTGCGCTGGCCGAGGACGTGACCGGCTGGACCGGGTGGTTCGGGCCCGTCACACTGGCCCGCCCCCTCGCCGGGGGCACGGGGCGGGAGATCCGCCTGCGGGGCGGGGCCCGGTTCCTGGAGACCGTCCTGGTGTCGGAGGCGCCCGAGGTGTACGCCTACCGCGCCGACGTGACCAATGTGCCGGGTGCCCGGGCGCTGGCCGAGGAGTGGCGGCTCGTCCCGGCCGGGACGGGCACGCGCGTGTGCTGGACGATGGCGGCCGACGGTACGGCGCCGTTCCGGCTCGCGCTGCGGGCCGCGCGGCCTGGGCTGGCACGGACGTTCCGCTCCGCGGTGACCTCCCTGGACCGGCGGCTCACGCGGTAGCCGCCCCTCGCGCACCGGCACGGGGCGGGGAGCGTCGCTCCACCGGCCGGGCCCGCACCGTCACTGGCGTGCCGCCGTCGGCACGGCCGCCCGTCAGCCGGACCAGACGCCGGTCCGCAGGAGGGACTCGACCGCCGCCGAGTACGGCGCGATGTCCAGTCCCTGCCCGGCCAGCCAGGTGTCCGAGTAGTACTTGTCCAGGTACCGGTCCCCCGGGTCGCACAGCAGCGTCACGACGCTGCCCCGCCTGCCCTCCGCGACCATCTCCGCGACGAGCTTCAGCGCGCTCCACAGGCCGGTGCCGGTGGAGCCGCCCGCCTTGCGGCCGATGACCCCCTCCAGGGCCCGTACGGCGGCCACGCCGGCCGCGTCGGGCACCTTCATCATCCGGTCGACCGCGCCGGGCACGAAGCTCGGCTCCATACGCGGCCGGCCGATGCCCTCGATCCGGGAACCGCGGTCACAGGCGACGTCCGGGTCGCCGGTCGTCCAGCCCTCGAAGAAGCACGAGTTCTCCGGGTCGGCGACGCAGATGCGGGTGTCGTACTGCATGTAGCGGACGTAGCGCGCCAGGGTCGCCGAGGTGCCGCCGGTGCCGGCCGTGGCGACGATCCACGCCGGCTCCGGGAACCGCTCCAGCCGCAGCTGACGGAAGATCGATTCGGCGATGTTGTTGTTGCCCCGCCAGTCCGTGGCCCGCTCGGCGTAGGTGAACTGGTCCATGTAGTGGCCGCCGGTGTCCGCCGCGAGGGCGGCGGACGCCTCGTACATCGTGCGGGGGTCGTCCACGAAGTGGCACCGACCTCCGTGGAACTCGATCAGACGGCACTTCTCGGCGCTCGTCGTGCGCGGCATGACCGCGATGAAGGGCACACCGATCAGCTTCGCGAAGTACGCCTCCGACACGGCCGTGGAGCCGCTGGACGCCTCGATCACCGGACGGCCCGGCCGGATCCAGCCGTTGCACAGCGCGTACAGGAAGAGGGAACGGGCCAGCCGGTGCTTGAGACTGCCGGTCGGGTGGGTCGACTCGTCCTTCAGATAGAGGTCGATGCCCCACTGCTCGGGCAGCGGAAAGCGCAGCAGATGGGTGTCGGCCGAGCGGTTCGCGTCCGCCTGGACCCTGCGCACGGCCTCTTTCAGCCAGGCCCGGTAGGCGGAGTCGCTGTGGTCGACGTCGAGGGTGGCGCCGGCCGGGGTCTGTTGGGGAGTGCTCACGACAGGGCTCCTTACGCTGAGCGCCGACAGCGTCCCGCGCGGCCGGTACCCCCGATCATATGCACCACCCGCACCACCTCTCACCTGCATAAACACCGCTTTGGGCATCTCAAAGGGACCCGTGGGGGCGCAGTGGGCGGTGCGTGGGGGCGCATGGGTGCGAGTGCTCCCCGCATGCCGGGAAACGGGGCCCGCGCACTGGTGCTCGGCGGCGGGTGGGGGCAGACTGCACCGGCGGAAGCAAGGGCACACTGGATCCGGGCAGGGAGCCGGACCGCGGAGCACGGTGCGGCACACCGACGCGCAGAGGGGGCGGGTGGCATGGCGGAGCCTGAGTTCACGGCCACGGGCGTGCGGATCGGCACACGGCTGCGTTCGCTCACCCGGGCCGGCCAGGTCCGGATCAGGGGCGGCCGGCTGGAGCTGCTCACCAGCTACGGCAGCGAGATCGACAGCGCGCCGGTGCAGGCGGTCCGCGCGGGCAGGCCCTGGTTCGCGCCCGAGGACCGGGCGTCGGCGGACCTCAACGGCAACCGGTACCTGCTCACCCTGGGCGAGCACGATCCCGCGCCGGGTGAGCCCGGACCGCCGGCGGCCCGCCGTTTCATCGAGGCCGTCCGCCGGGCGTCGGGGCGCGACGCCTGAGATGTACGCGAGTTGCGCCACCCCATCCGCTGCGTCACGCTGGTCTCACGTCACTCTGGGTTTACCGGCGATAACGCTGCGAACCAGCCCGCCGGCCACGACAGCAGGCGGCAGCGTCACGCAGGCGCCCTGCTGGATCCGTACTCCGTGTTCTTCCGGACCTCACGTCGGGGAGTCGCAGCCGTGATCAGTCATCCGAGCAGGCACTGCACGGTGGAGCTCCAAGCCCTGCCGTCGCGGATCGGCCAGGTCCGCAGAATCGTATCTGCGCAGTTGCGCTACTGGCACATGGACCCATTGATAGACCGGGCCTCGCTCGGTGTGACAGAGCTGTTGTCCAACGTCCACCGGCATGCCCAGCCCGACAAGACGTGCACGGTCGAGATGGAACTGCTGCTCGACCGGCTCAAGGTGTCGGTGTCCGACCACGATCCGCGCCTTCCGGCGCTGGAGGACGCCGGCCCGCTCGCCACCTGCGGACGCGGGCTGGCGATGGTGGCCGCGATGAGCGAGAGCTGGGGCGCGGTGCCGGACGGCGAGTCCGGCAAGGTCGTGTGGTTCACGCTGCCGACGCCGTCCGCGGACGCTCCGGCGGCCTGGGACCGGTGTCCGCGGCTCACGGCCGCCGAGCCCGCGGACCACCGGTTCGCGGAGGTCGCGTTCGTCGAGCACACCGCCACCGCGACCCACCTCCCCGAACGGGCCCCGGCCCGCTCCACCGTCGCGGGCTGACGGACGCCGGACCGCCCGACGCGGCGGCGGGGCGGCCGCCTCTCCTCCGGGCCCCGGGGCCCGGGAGGCGGGCAGCCGGGTGCGGCGCCCCACGTCGCCTCGCCACGCCACCGGTCACGGACCCGCGGCAGCGCGAGGGGTGAAGGGCGCTCCACCGCGGGCCGCCCCGGGACCACGCGCCCCGGCGCCGCGCGCCACCGACGCCGATCGCCAAGGCCCCGTTCCCGGGACGGCACCCCGAGGTGCCGTCCCGGGAACGGGGCCGGTTCGCCGTACGGCCGACGGCACCGCGTGCGCCCCGGCCGGGAGCGGGCGGGCACGGCGGCCGTCCCGCGCGTCGGGACGACCGCCGCCCGTGCGCCCCGGCCCAGGACGCCCGTCGGTCAGCCTCCGGCCTGGTCGCTGTCCTTCAGCGCGCCCCAGCCGTGCCAGCGGTCGACCTCGATCCAGCCGCTGACCCGGGCCCGCTCACGGTCGGGGTACGGCTTCCCGGTGTACTGACGGGACAGCCGGTCGATGTCGGCCAGGTCCTCGTCGTCGTACAGCTCGGCCACCCGGCCGATCAGGGTGACATGGGTGTACCAGTCGTCCCCGGCCAGGACGGTGAGGGTGACGCGCGGGTCGCGGCGGACGTGCTTCAGACGCACCCGGCCCTCGTCGAAGTTGACCAGCGCGCGGCCGTCCTCCCAGAGGTACCAGGTGGGGGTGGAGACGGGCGCGCCGTCGGAGCGGAGGGTGGCCATGACGCAGGGGTTGGGCCTGCGCAGCAGGGCGTCGGCCTCGGGCGGAAGCGGGGGTTTGGACACTGCGGACTCCTCGGTGTTCCGGGCGGTGGGCGGCGGGACCGCGGTTCAGGCGGCGGGCCCCTCGTCGAAGCCGGCGAAGTAGGCGGCGGCCATGTCCTCGTCGCCGTGGCCCCGGCCGGCGGCCCGCTCCAGTCGTTCGGCGCTCGCGGCGGCGACGTCCAGGCGGACGCCGTGCTGTTCACCGGCCCGCACGATCAGTCTGGCGTCCTTGGCGGCGGTCGTCACGGCGAACTGCGCCGGAGAGAGGCGTCCGTCGAGGATCATCGCCGCCTTGGCCCGCAGATAGCCCATGTCGAGCGGGCCTCCTTCGATGAGGTCGAAGAAGCCGTCCGGGGCGACGTCGAGGGCCTTGGCCAGGGCGAGGGTCTCACCGGCCGCGACGGTGACCGCGAGCACCCAGCTGTTGGCGACCAGCTTCAGGCGCGTCGCGCCGGCCGTCGCGCCGTCGTCGCCGGCCCAGACGGTGCGGGCGCCCACCGCGTCGAACACCGGGGTCACCCTGTCCCGGCCCTCGGCCGGTCCGGCGGCGAGCACGGTCAGCTGTCCGGCCTCCGCCGGCTGGCGGGTGCCGAGCACCGGGGCGTCGTAGAAGAGCAGCCCGTGCTCGCGGGCGAAGCCGGCCAGGTCGGCGACGCCCTCGATCCCCGCCGTGGTCGACTGTGCCCAGACGGTCCCCGGGCGCAGGGCGGGGGCCGCCTGGCGCATCGTGTCCAGGGTGGCGGGGCCGTCGTGGAGCATGGTGAGCACCACGTCGGCGGACTCGACCGCCTCCGCGGGAGTGGCGGCGATGTACACGCCGTCGGCGGCGAGCGGCTCGGCCTTGGCGCGGGTGCGGTTCCAGGCCCGGACGGTGTGTCCCGCGCGGACGAGGCTGCGGGCCATCGCCGCGCCCATGATGCCGGTGCCCAGGACGCTGACGGTGAGCTGGTCGGTCATGAAGGTCGGCCTTCTGTGCGTCGGAGATCCTCTGTCGTCGCGCCGGCGTCCCCGGACGCCGGTTTCCTTCCCGTGCCGTGGTCTTCCCGTGCCGCGGTCTTCCCGTGCCGTGGTCTTCCGGCGCCGGTGCCCTGTTGCACCAGTGCCCCGAGAGGATCGTCCAGCACCGGCTGCCAGGCGAGTTCCGCCGCGCCGACCAGGCTGTTGTGGTCCAGGGTGCAGGCGAGGATGGGGACGCCACCGCTGCGACCCCACAGACTGCGGTCGGCGACGACCGCGCGGAGCCGGTCCGGGTCGGCCTCCAGGAGGGTGCGGTGCAGACCGCCGAGGATGATCCGGTCCGGGTTGAGGATGTTGACCAGTCCGGCCAGACCCAGGCCGAGCCGGTCGATCAGGGACTCGGTGGCGGCGCGCACCCCGGGGTCGTCGTACTGCCCGCGGATCAGGTCGTCGGCCTGCTTCAGCAGGGACATCTCGGGGCCGGGCGCACGCCCCGCCGCGGTGAGCCACGCCAGCGGGTCCGCCTCCACGTCGAGACAGCCGCGGCTGCCGCAGTGGCAGGGGCGGCCCTCGGGATTGACCGCGAGGTGACCGACCTCCAGGGCGAGACCGGAACTGCCGGAGTGCAGACGGCCGTCGAGCACCAGCGCACCGCCGACGCCGCGGTGGCCGGTGGCCACGCACAGCAGGTCACGGGAGCCTCGCCCGGCACCGTGCCGGTGTTCGGCGAGGGCTGCGAGGTTGACGTCGTTGGCCGCGAAGGCGGGCCCCTCCAGACCGGCCGCGCGCACCTGCTCGGCGAAGATCTCCCGCACCGGGGCGCCCGCGGGCCAGGCCAGGTGCAGGGGGTTGAGGGCGAGCCCTTCGGGTTCGGCCACCGCCGACGGCACGGCGAGCCCGGCCCCCACGCACCGCCGGCCGGTCTCCCGCAGCAGCTCGGCACCGGCCGCGACGACGGACCCGAGGACCTTCGCCGGGTCCGGGTCGACGACCTCGCAGCCGGGCGCCGTGGCGACGATACGGCCGCCGAGTCCGACCAGCGCGGCCCGGAAGCCGTCGGCGTGCACCTGCGCGGCGAGCGCCACGGGGCCGTCCTCCGCGACGGAGAGCCGGTGCGAGGGGCGCCCCTGCGAACCGCCCGCCGCTCCGGGCCGGGCGTCCACCCTGATCAGTCCCAGCGCCTCGAGCTCGGCGGCGACCGCTCCCGCCGTCGCGCGGGTGACGCCGAGCTCGGCGGTGAGCACGGCGCGGGTCGGCGCGCGGCCGGTGTGCACGAGTTCGAGCGCGGGTCCGAGCGCGCCTCGCCCCCGGTCCAGCCGCGTCCTCGAGGTGGTCCCATCCCCCGCCGTCCGGGGGTCCGCCTTCCCGCTCATGGGGGCGAGTCTCCCATGATCCGCGGGCGCGGCGGGCTACAGGCCACTGACCCGGAGCGTGATGTTCAGCCGTCCGGACAGCCCCAACTCCGGCGGCCCGGTGTCCGCGTGCACCCGGGGCACGCCGTGGTACGCCAGCCGGGACGGGCCGCCGAAGACGAACAGGTCACCGCTGCGCAGTTCCACGTCGGTGTACGGGCGGGTCCGGGTCTCAGGGTTGCCGAAGCGGAAGACGCAGCTGTCGCCGAGGCTCAGCGACACCACGGGGGCGTGCGACTTCTCGTCACTGTCACGGTGCATGCCCATGCGGGCGTCGGCGTCGTAGAAGTTCACCAGCGCGATGTCGTACCCGGGCCCCGGCGCGGGGCCGTCGCCCAGCGCGTCGGTCACCGCCCGGCGGCCCAGCTCACCGAGCCGTGCGGGAAAGGGCTTCACCGGCGCACCGTCGCCGTCGACGACGGTGCGGGCGTAGCCGTACGGGTACCAGTGCCATCCCAGGCATACCTGCCGGGCGGTCATGGTGCCGCCGCCGGGGGTGCGCACGGTGCGCAGTCCGGCGGGTGGCCGTGCCCATCGCCTGCACGCCTCCAGCAGCTCGCGCTGCTCCAACGCATCCAGCCAGTCCGGCACGTGCACCGCGCCCGGCGCGATCTCGGTCCGGGCCCTGGGGAACAGCTCGCGGTCCATGCCTCCATCCTCCCCGACACCCGCACCACCGGTGCTCGGATAGCCTGGCCGGACGATGAACGACCGTATGACGACTCCGTGGGGCGAGCGGGTGCTGGCCAGGTTCCCCGAGGACCCGCGGGACAGGCTGCGTGCCTGGGACGCCTCCGACGACTATCTCCTCAGGCACCTCGCCGAGCGGCGGGTCCCGCTGTCCGGCACGGTCGTGGTCGTCGGCGACCGCTGGGGCGCGCTGGTCACGGCGCTCGCGGAGCACCGGCCGACGCAGATCACCGACTCCTGGCTCGGACAGCAGGCGACCCGCGCGAACCTCGCCCGCAACGGCGTCGAACCCGGCGCGGTCCGGCTGCTCACCACGCAGGATCCGCCGCCGGAACGGATCGACGTGCTGCTGGTGCGCGTGCCGAAGAGCCTGGCGCTGCTGGAGGACCAGTTGCTGCGGCTGGCGCCGGCCGTGCACGGGGGCACGGTCGTCGTCGGGACCGGCATGGTGAAGGAGATCCACACCTCCACGCTGAACCTCTTCGAGCGGATCCTGGGCCCGACGAGGACCTCGCTCGCCGAGAGGAAGGCACGGCTGGTGTTCTGCGCGCCCGACCCCGCGTCGGCCCGCCCCGCCAATCCCTGGCCGTACCGCTACACGCTGCCCGAGGACGTCGGGCCGGTCTCGGGCCGGACGGTCGTCAATCACGCGGGGGTCTTCTGCGCGGACCGTCTCGACATCGGCACCCGGTTCTTCCTGAAGCACCTGCCCGCCGGCCGGGACGGCGGCCGGGTGGTGGACCTGGGCTGCGGCAACGGCGTGGTCGGTACGGCGATGGCGCTGGCCGATCCGCAGGCCGAGGTGCTGTTCGTGGACGAGTCCTTCCAGGCGGTGGCGTCGGCGGAGGCCACCTACCGGGCGAACGGCGTGCCCGGGCACGCCGAGTTCCGGGTCGGCGACGGCCTGTCGGGCGTGCCGGCCGGCAGCGTCGACCTGGTGCTCAACAACCCGCCCTTCCATTCGCACCAGGCGACCACCGACGCCACGGCCCGGCGCATGTTCGCCGACGCCCGCCGCACCCTGCGACCGGGTGGCGAGCTGTGGGTGATCGGCAACCGGCACCTGGGGTACCACGTGCACCTGCGGCGGCTGTTCGGCAACAGTCACCTGGTGGCGAGCGACCCGAAGTTCGTGGTGCTGAGGGCCGTGAAGCGGTAGCTCAGCGCACCGCGCCCAGGGCCTTCATGATCCCCGCCACCGCCCGCGTCATCGCGTCCCGGCCCGCCGTGAGGTAGCCGCGGGAGTCGACGGCCTCGGGGCGGGCGGTGAGATATTCCCTGATGGCGCCGGTCATGGCGATGTTCAGGGCGGTTCCGACGTTGACCTTGGCGATGCCGCCGGAGACGGCCGCGGCGAGTTCGTCGTCGGGGAGGCCGGAGGAACCGTGCAGGACGAGGGGGACGTCCAGGGTGGCGGCCAACCGTTCGAGGAGGGCGTGGTCGACGGTGGCGGTGCGGGTGGTCATGGCGTGGGTGGTGCCGACGGCGACAGCGAGGGCGTCCACGCCGGATGCGGCGACGAAGGCGCGGGCCCGGTCGGGGTCGGTGCGGGCGCCGGGGGCGTGGGCGTCCGGCGCGGGCTCTCCGGCCTTGCCGCCGATCTCCCCCAACTCCGCCTCGATCCACAGCCCTTGGGCATGGGCCCAGTCGACGGCCGCCCGGGTCGCGGTGAGGTTGTCGGCGTAGGGGAGCCGGGCGGCGTCGTACATCACGGAGGAGAAACCGGCGTCCGGCGCCTGGCGCAGCAGGGCGTCGCTCCGGACGTGGTCGAGGTGCAGCGCGACGGGCACGGCCGCCCGCTCGGCGGCGGCGACGGCGGCGCGGGCGAGCGGGAGAAGCCGGCCGTGACGGAACCTGACGGCGTTCTCGCTGACCTGGAGGACGACGGGGGCGTCCACGGACTCGGCGCCGGCGATGACGGCCTCGACGTGTTCGAGGGTGATGATGTTGAACGAGGCGACCGCCGAGCGGGCGGCGGCGGCGCGGGCGACGAGTTCGCCGGTGGAGGTGAGGGACACGGGCCGTCCTTTCCGGGCGGGTCAGGGGGCGAGGACGACCGAGCGGGTGAGGTGGCGGGGCCGGTCCGGGTCCAGGCCGCGGGCGGCGGCGACGGCGACCGCGAGGCGCTGGGCGCGGACGAGTTCGGCGAGCGGGTCGAGGGTGCCCCCGATCCACCGTCCGCCGGTGTCACGGACCTGCCCGGCCAGTCCCTCCGGGGCGTCGCCGAACATCCAGGTCGCGGTGCCGGCGGTGCTGATGCTGATGGGGCCGTGCCGGTACTCCATGGCCGGGTAGGCCTCCGTCCAGGCCAGCGCGGCCTCGCGCATCTTCAGTCCGGCCTCGTTGGCCAGCCCGACCGTCCAGCCGCGTCCGAGGAAGGTGAACTGGACGCAGTCAGCCAGCCCTTCGGGCAGCGGGGTGTCCAGGGCCGTGCGCGCGTCCTCGACGACCGCTTCGGTGTGCAGGCCCAGGTGGGCGCGGAGCAGGGTGAGGGCGGTGGTGGCGAACCGGGTCTGCACGACGGAGCGTTCGTCCGCGTGGTCGAGGACGACGGTGTCGTCGGCGAGGGACTTCACGGGGGTGGCCGGGTCGGCGGTGAGCGCGGTGGTGCGCGTGCGGCCCTTCAGCCGGCCCAGCAGGTCGAGGACCTCGGTGGTGGTGCCGGAGCGGGTGAGGGCGACGACACGGTCGTAGGCGCGGTGGTGGGGGAACTCGGAGGCGGCGAAGGCGTCGGTCTCGCCCTGGCCCGCGTCCTCGCGGAGGGCGGCGGCGGCCTGCGCCATGAAGTACGACGTGCCGCAGCCGACCACCGCGACGCGCTCCCCCGGGGCCGGCAGGACGGCGGTGTGGGCCCCGGCCTGCCCGGCGGCACGCTGCCAGCACTCGGGCTGGCTGTTCAGTTCGTCCTCGACGTGCGTCATGCGGCACCCCCACCGGCTCGATGATTGCTCCCGCAAGATAGAGGTACCTTTCGATCACGCTCAAGCACTCTGCGCCGTCTCCGTCCCCGGCCTAGGCTGGACGGGAGCGGTGCGCATGTGACGGTGCGCACCGCGGCCCAGGGAGGCTGCGATGGACGGGACGGCGAGGGAGCGGGACACCGCCGCGAGGCCGCGGTACACGCCGATCGCCGATCACGGGCTGATCGGGGACATGCGCAGCGCGGCGCTGGTGGGCACGGACGGCACCATCGACTGGTACTGCTGTCCGTCCTTCGATTCGCCGAGCGTGTTCGGTTCGGTCCTGGACGCCGAGCGGGGCGGCTGCTTCGAGCTCGCCGCGGCCGTGCCGGCGCACACCAAGCAGTTCTACTTCCCCGACACCAACGTGCTGATCACCCGGTTCTTCACCGAGGACGGCGTCGGCGAGGTGCAGGACTTCATTCCCACCGACGGCGAGTCGACGACGGACCGTCCGCACCGGCTGATCCGACGGGTGCTGTGCGTCCGCGGCTCCGTGCCGTTCACGACCCGGGTGGCCCCGCGCTTCGGCTACGGCGCCCATCCGCACACCGTGCGGCTGATCGGCGACATCGCGGTCCTCGAATCCCGGGACCTGTCCCTGGCGCTGACCGCGACCGTCCCGCTGGAGGCCGCGGGGCCGGACGTGCGGGCCGATTTCAAGCTGGCCGAGGGCGAGACGGCGGTGCTCACCCTGGACCAGCTCGACGGGGGCGTACCACCCGGCCGGTGCGAGTGCGGGGAGGCGGAGCGGGAGTTCACCGCGACGGTGGCGTACTGGAGGCGCTGGCTGTCCTCCTCCCGGTACCGGGGCCGCTGGCGGGAGATGGTGCACCGTTCCGCCCTCACGCTGAAGCTGCTCACCTACGCGCCGACGGGCGCGATCGTGGCGGCGCCCACGACGAGCCTGCCCGAGGACATCGGCGGGGAACGCAACTGGGACTACCGGTACGTGTGGGTGCGCGACGCCGCGTTCTGCGTGTACGCGCTGCTGCGGCTGGGCTTCACCGAGGAGGCGGCGGCGTTCATGGCGTTCGTCTCCCGGCACGTCAGCCCGGGGGACCGCAAGGCGTCCGGCCCGCTGCAGATCATGTACGGGATCGACGGCCGGACCGACCTCACGGAGCACGAGCTGCGTCATCTGGAGGGCCATCGCGGCTCGGTGCCGGTGCGGATCGGCAACGCCGCGGCCGACCAGTTGCAGCTCGACATCTACGGTGCGCTCATCGACTCCATCTATCTGTACGACAAGTGGGCCGAGCCGGTCTCCAGCGAGCAGTGGGACCATGTGACGGCGCTGGTGGACTGGGTGTGCACACACTGGGACCAGCCGGACGAGGGCATCTGGGAGACGCGGGGCGGGCGGCAGAACTTCCTGTACTCGCGGCTGATGTGCTGGGTGGCGCTCGAGCGGGCCATCCGGATGGCGAACCGGCGAGGTCTGCCCGCCGACCTCGCTCGCTGGCTGGCCGGCAGGGACACGATCTACCGGCGGATCATGAACGACGGCTGGTCCGAGGCGCGGCAGGCGTTCATGCAGCACGAGGGCGGGGACGTGCTGGACGCGGCGGTGCTGATGATGCCGCTGGCGAAGTTCATCGCGCCGACCGATCCGAAGTGGCTCGCCACGCTCGACTCCCTCACCGAGGACCTGGTGTCCGACTCACTGGTCTACCGCTACGACCCGCGGATGAGCCCCGACGGGTTGCACGGCGACGAGGGCACGTTCTCCATCTGCTCGTTCTGGTACGTCGAGGCGCTGACCCGGGCCGGCCGGCTGGACGAGGCGGCCCTCGCCTTCGAGAAGATGCTGACCTACGGCAACCATCTCGGGCTGTACGCCGAGCAGATCGGCCACACCGGGGAGCAGCGGGGCAACTTCCCGCAGGCGTTCACGCACCTGTCCCTGATCAGCGCCGCGTTCAACCTGGACCGCGCCCTGGGCTGAGGTTCAGTGGCCATGGCCGTCGGTGTGCTCCGGCGTGCCGCTCGCAGGGGTCCGCGCGTCCGCACCGGCCCGCACCGTGAACTCCGCGGTACGCACGACCCCGTCGTGCTTGAAGTCCAGGAACAGCCGGTAGCTGCCGCCGCTGGGGGCGGTGGCCGTGAAGGAGACCTCCGGGCCGGGCTCGGTCCGGCCGTCGCCGGGCTCGCCGTTCGGGTGGACGTGCAGGTAGGCGAGGTCTCCGGCGCGCAGGGCGACCAGGTGGCCGTAGGCGCCGAGGTAGGGCTGCAGGTCGGTGACCGGCTTGCCGTCCCGCGTGACGCGCAGGCCCAGTTCGCTCGCCCGTCCCGGCCGGAGGTCCCCGGTCAGCTCGACCTCGTAGCCGTCGACACGGGCCGTGCCGCGGGGCGGCGGGAGTTCCCCCGGCCGGTAGGCGCCGGAGGCGGCGAGGTCCGCGCCGAGGGTGAGGTTCTCCGCGCCCTTGCCCGCCGGGGTGAAGTCGGCGAAGACCCGGTAGCCGCCGGCCCGGGGCAGGTCGACGGGGATGCTCCAGGTGCCGTCGGCCGCCCGGGTGGGGTGCAGGTGGCGGTAGGTCAGCAGATCGCGGGAGGCGACGATGAGATGGAGTTCCTTGTCGTGTTCGCGCCGGTACTCGGTCAGGGCCCGGCCGTCCTCGTCCCGCACGGTGAAGCGGAGGTCGGTGCGCTCGCCGGCCGTGACCCGCGGGGTCCGCAGATCGAGGGTGTATCCGGCCTCGGAGATCTGGAGTCCGCCGGCCGGAGTGCTGTCGTGTCCGGAGTGCCCGTCCCCTTCCTCCGCCTGCGGTGACGACGGCGCGTGCCGCTCGTCGTGCGCGGGCTCACGCTCCGCCACGACGACCGGGTCGAGGCCCTCGCCGATGCCGTAGGCCGTGCCGAAGGCGGCGGCCAGGGCGGCGGCGAACGCGGTGATCTTCAGTCCGGTGTTCATGACCGTCTCCTCGAAGAAACAAGGGCCTGCGGCTCGCACCGAGCCGGTCCATACAGCTCACCATACCCCCAGGGGGTACTCAGTCAAGCCGTGCGAGCCCTTGCTATGGATACCCTACGGGGGTATACAGGAGATCACGTGCGGGTACCCCCGCCCCGTATCCTTCAGTCACAGGAGCACAGGATGACCGTCCGCACAGCCGGCACCGGAGCCGCGGTGGAACTCACGATCGGCGGCATGACCTGCGCCTCGTGCGCCGCGCGGATCGAGAAGAAGCTCAACCGGATGAAGGGGGTCACCGCCACCGTCAACTACGCCACCGAGAAGGCCCGGGTCAGTTACGGCGGTACGGTGACCGTCCCCGATCTGATCGCCACCGTCGAGGCCACCGGATACACCGCGCGGGAGCCGGCACCGCCCGCGGACACCGCACCGGAGCCCGACGAACTCAGGTCCCTGCGCCACCGGTTGATCACCTCCGTCGTGCTCGCGGTGCCCGTGGTGGCGATGGCGATGATCCCGGCGCTGCAGTTCGAGTACTGGCAGTGGCTGTCCCTGACCCTCGCGGCGCCGGTCGTGACGTACGCCGCGTGGCCGTTCCACCGGGCGGCGCTCACCAACGCCCGGCACGGCGCGGCCACCATGGACACCCTGATCTCGGTCGGCACCTCGGCCGCGTTCCTGTGGTCCCTGTGGGCGCTGTTCCTCGGTACGGCGGGCACTCCCGGGATGACGCACCCCTTCGAGCTGACCATCGCCCGCTCGGACGGCGCGGGGAACATCTACCTGGAGGCGGCGGCGGGCGTCACCGCGTTCATCCTGGCGGGCCGCTACTTCGAGGCGCGCGCCAAGCGGAAGGCGGGCGCGGCCCTGCGGGCACTGCTGGAACTGGGCGCGAAGGACGTCACCGTGCTGCCCGCCGACGGACCCGAGAGGACGGTACCCGTCGCGGAACTGGCGGTGGGCGACCGGTTCCTGGTGCGCCCCGGCGAGAAGATCGCGACCGACGGAACGGTCGTCGAGGGCTCCTCCGCGGTGGACGCCTCGATGCTCACCGGCGAGTCCGTGCCCGTGGAGGTCGCCGTCGGCGACGCGGTCACCGGGGCGACCGTCAACGTCGGCGGGCGTCTGGTCGTGGCGGCCACCCGGGTGGGCTCCGACACCCAACTGGCGCGGATGGCACGGCTGGTGGAAGAAGCGCAGAACGGCAAGGCCGCCGCGCAGCGGCTCGCGGACCGGATCTCCGCCGTCTTCGTGCCCGTCGTCATCGCCCTGGCCCTGGGCACCCTGGGCTTCTGGATCGGCAACGGCGCGGGAGTGACGGCCGCGTTCACCGCCGCGGTGGCCGTCCTGATCATCGCCTGCCCCTGCGCGCTCGGGCTCGCCACCCCCACCGCCCTGCTGGTCGGCACCGGCCGCGGCGCCCAGCTCGGCATCCTCATCAAGGGCCCGGAGGTCCTGGAGTCCACCCGTCGCGTGGACACGGTGCTCCTGGACAAGACCGGCACGGTGACCACGGGCCGCATGACCCTCCTGGGCGTGCACCCCACCGCGGGCACCGACGAGGCGGAAGTGCTGCGCCTGGCAGGCGCGTTGGAACACGCCTCGGAACACCCGGTCGCGCGGGCGGTCGCCGACGGCGCCCGGGAGAAGCTCGGCGGGCTGCCCGCAACGGAGGACTTCGCCAACGTCCCCGGCCTCGGGGTGCAGGGGGTCGTCGACGGCCACGCGGTCCTCGTCGGCCGCGACCGGCTCCTCCAGGAGTGGTCCCTGGACCTCCCCGACGACCTGGTCCGGGCCAGGGACCGGGCCGTGGGGGCCGGACGCACCACCGTCCTCGTCGCCTGGGACGGCGAGGCACGCGCGGTCCTGGAGATCGCCGACGCCGTGAAGGACACCAGCCCCGAGGCCGTCCGCCGGCTTCGCGCGCTGGGCCTGCGCCCGGTCCTGCTGACCGGGGACAACGAGGCGGTGGCGCGCTCGGTCGCGCGCGAGGTGGGCATCGCCCCGGAGGACGTCATCGCCGAGGTGCTGCCGCAGGACAAGGTCGACGTCGTCAAGCGGCTGCAGGCCGAGGGCCGTTCGGTCGCGATGGTCGGTGACGGGGTCAACGACGCGGCGGCGCTGGCGCAGGCGGACCTGGGCCTGGCCATGGGCACCGGCACGGACGCCGCGATCGAGGCCGGTGACCTGACGCTGGTCCGCGGGGACCTGCGGGCGGCCGCGGACGCCATCCGGCTCGCGCGCCGCACCCTCGGCACCATACGGTCCAACCTGTTCTGGGCGTTCGCCTACAACGTCGGCGCGCTGCCGCTCGCGGCGGCCGGACTGCTGAACCCCATGATCGCCGGGGCGGCCATGGCGTTCTCCTCGGTCTTCGTCGTCGGCAACTCCTTGCGCCTGCGCGCCTTCCGGACCGGCTGACCCGGGGCCCGGGCGGGCCACCGGTGTGGTTCTTGCGTACCGTGGGCACCTGGTGATTCCCGCACCCCGGTGCGGGCAGGCCACCCCACGACGCCACCGCGGGAGAAACAGATGAGCGAGCCGCCCACCACCGACCAGGACGTCACCCGTCCGCTCACCGGGCCCGTGCCGGCCGCCGACGGACTGCGCAGGGTCGCCTCCGCGGTGCTCGGCGACATCAGGGCGATAGACGGCGCCCTGTACGCGGCGGTCGCCGCCACGCCGACGCCGACCCTGGACCGGGCGCTGCGCCGCCTCTCCCACACGGCGGACCACTCCAAGATCTCGTTCGCCATCGCCGGTGCGCTCGCCCTGGCCGGGTCACGGCCGCGCCGGGCGGCGCTCGCCGGGGTCGGGGCCGTAGCGGTGGCGTCGGCGTCGGCGAACCTGCTGGGCAAGCGACTGGTGCGCAGGAACCGGCCCGACCGGGAGGCGGCGCGGGTGACCGTGGACCGGCACGTGCCGATGCCGACGTCGGCGTCGTTCCCCTCCGGGCACACGGCGTCGGCGGTGGCGTTCGCTACGGCGGTCGGAACGGTCCTGCCCGCGGCGTCCGTCCCGCTGGGCGCGCTGGCGGGGGCGGTCGGCTACTCCCGGATCCATACGGGCGTGCACTACCCGGGCGACGTGGCGGCGGGAGCGGTGCTCGGCATCGCGAGTGCGGCGACCGCGCTGGCCGTGGCGTCGGCGCGGTTCCCGGCGTCGTTCCGGCGCGGGTGAGAACCGACGCGCGGCGGCGACAGCGGCCGCGCGCGGCGGGGAGGGGACGGGGCGGGGCTGGCCGCCCGCAGTGACCGGCGCGGCCGCACCGTCCAGCCCCGCCGGGCCGCACTCTCGCGCAGGCCCGAGGACGGACACCCCGGCCCGCGCCCCGCACCACCCACCCACCTTCTGGGCGCTACCCAACGGACAGTGGCGCCGCAGGCACCCCACCCGCCCCCCGGATCACCACGACAAACCGTCCAGGTACGCCCCCACCCGCTTCCCGTCCCACGCACCGTCCGCGACCACCACCCGGTACCGGTACGCGAACGACTCCCCCGGCGCCAGCGTGAACTCCTCGAAGAACGCCCAGGAGAAAGCCACCGACGGTACCGGCTCGGAGCGCACGAACCAGTGCGACGGGCGGTTCTCGGGCGCGTGCGCGAAGACCAGCGTGGAGTGGCCGTCGTACTCGTCGTGTTCCGCGGTGAAGGCGAGCCACGGGCTCCGCGTCCCCATCAACTCCCCGGCGTCCGCGCCGCGAAAGGGACCGGCCCCCGGCGCGGAGACCGTCCCCCCGGTGAAGTCCCGCGGCCCCCGCCACTGCAGCCCGGTGTACCCGGCCATCTCCCGGCCGGCGGTGGTCGGCGACCCGAACGCCAGCGACGCGTCCCGCACGTTGGTGAGCCGGATCGACCAGTCCAGCACCCAGGCCCCGGCCTCCTCGTCGACCGAGTGGACGCTCAGCCCCCGCTTCTCCCGTGCCCACTCGGCCCCACCGTTCTCCACCCAGGTGAGGTCCTCGACGCAGTCGAACCGTTCGTCCCCCATGACGAACGCGGAGAAGCCGTCATGCCGCATGGACCCGACCCGCTCGGGCAGGGCCAGGTAACCACGCCCGTGGACATACGAGTTGCCACCCCAGAAGTTCTGCCCCGACAGGTGGCTCGCCGTCATCTGCAGGCCCTTGTGCCACCGGTGGTCGTTCGGCCGGTACCCGGTCACCGTACGCCCGCCGAGCGTGCGCAGCGGATGGGCGTACGGCTTGCGGGACTCGAACGGCTCGGGATCCGGCCGGTAGACGTACCGGAGGACCTCCGTACCCGCAGCACCCGCGAGGACCTCGACGGCCTCCCCGACACGGTGGACGACGCGGACGCTCACACCCGCTCCTCGGACGACCAGCCGTGACGCCCTCCGTGCATGGCGGCGTGGAAGGGGTCCCCGGGGACGATCTCACCGGCCCGCACGGGCCGCCCCGTGAACGCGGCCTTGTACAGGGCCGCGGCGAACTCGAGCGTCCCCCGGGCCTCCCGCCCGCTGCCCGGCGGCCGCACCCCGGCGTCGTAGGCGTCCAGCACGGCACCCAGTTGGGCCGTGTGCGAACTGGGCACGCTGCGCGCGGGCGTGCGCCAGGCGTCCGCGCGCCCGGCGGGAACGTGCGGCGCCGGCGTGTACCTCCAGTCGTCGTCGGTGTGCCCGTACAGATGGGTGAGTTCGACCGTCGCGTCCGCGCAGTCGACCCGGATCCGGCTCACCTCGTCCGGCGAGAGCACGCTGTTGACGACCGTCGCGAGCGCGCCGTCGCGGAAGCGGACCAAGGCGGTGGAGACGTCCTCGCTCTCGGTGCCGTGGACGAGGCGGGCCGCCATGCCCCGGATCTCCTCCCACTCGCCGAGCAGGTGCAGCAGCAGGTCGTACTGGTGGATGCCGTGCCCCATGGTCGGCCCGCCGCCCTCGGTGGCCCACCGTCCGCGCCAGGGCACGGAGTAGTAGGCGGTGTCGCGGTACCACGTGGTCTGGCAGTGCGCGACCAGCGGGGCGCCCAGCGCACCGCTCCGGATCAGCTCACGGGCACGGGCGGCGCCGGAGCCGTACCGGTGCTGGAAGACCACGGAGGCGTACGCCCCCGACGTGTCCTCCGCGGCGGCGATCTCGTCGTACTCCGCGAGCGACAGGCACAGCGGTTTCTCGCACAGCACCCAGGCCCCCGCCTCGAGCGCCGCCACCGTCTGCTCGCGGTGGAGCGAGGGCGGCGTCCCGATCAGCACCAGGTCGGGGCGGACGGCGTCCAGCATGGCGCCCGTCGAGGTGAACCCGGCCACTCGCTCCCCGGCCTCGGAGCGGAAGGCGTCGAGTCTGCCCGGGTCCACATCGACGGCGGCGACCAGTTCGGTGCGGTCGGCGTGGGCGCGCAGCGCGGGCAGGTGCCCCCCGCTGACGACAGCGCCCGTGCCGACGACGGCGACGCGGAGGCGGGCAGGGGGCAGGGACATGGGTCGCTCCTCGCAGCACAGAAGGCAGAAAGCGCTTTCCCAAGACCCTAGGACCGCCCCACCGGCCGGGACAACCCGTCAGGCCGCCCCATCGGTCCCCGCACCACACCGACCGGGCCCCCTTGGCCCGGCACCTCGCCTCCGGTCCGCGCCCCGCTCCCGGCCCTGAGTCCTCCCGCCGCCCCGACGAACCGGTACCGCCGTTCCGGCCGCCCCGTCGCGCCGTACCGCAAGGACACCTCCGCACTCCCCGCCGTGTGGAAGTACTCCAGGTACCGGCGCGCGCTGACCCGCGAAACCCCCGTCAGCCCGGCGCACTCGGTCGCGGACAGGCTCCCCTCCGCCTCCCGCAGGGTGCGTTCGATCAGACCGGCGGTCTCCGCGCTCATGCCCTTGGGCAGCACCGGGGCCACCGGCCCGGCCGCCGCTCCCGCCAGTACGCGATCGACGTCGGCCTGCCCTCGGACCACCGTGCCGAGCATCCGTCCGCGCTGGACGGCGTAGCGCTCGAGCCGCCCCCGCAGGTCCTCGAAGTCGAACGGCTTGAGCAGGTAGTCGACGACCCCCTGCCGCACCGCGCCGCGCACCGCCTCCGCCTCCCGCGCGGCGCTGACGACCATCACGTCGCAGTCGTGCCCGGCGGTACGCAGCCGGGGGATGACATCGAGACCGAACACGTCGGGCAGATACAGGTCGAGCAGCACCAGGTCGGGCCGGAGTTCGTCCACGGCCGCGAGGGCCTGCGCACCGCTGCCCGCCACCCCGACCACGCGGAACGCCTCCAGGCGTTCGACGTAGGCACGGTGCACCCGCGCCACCCGGAAGTCGTCGTCGACCACGAGCACATCGATCGCGTCGGTCGCAACGGTCGCGTCGGCGGTCACGGACGTGGAGTCGCCGTTGTCACCCCGCGTGCTGGTCATGGGTTCTGCTCCCTCCGCCACCACGTCGGTGAGGTGGCCCGGAGCCGCCCATCATGGCGCCCACCTGCGGCGAGGGAAAGAGACCCGCGCCACCGGACCGCCCCGCGGGAGACCTCCGCACACTCCCCGCCCGTCGCCGACACGCCCGCGCACGCCCCGCTGACGCAATGACCACAACCTCCATTGGTTCCGCAAGCACGACAGCCGACGCGGGCGCGGGCACCATGTGGCCCACGTCGGCCCGGCCCCCTCCCCCGTTTCCCGGTACCGGGCCCGGCGCTGTCCCGGACGACCGACCGACAGGTGGTGCCACTCGTGCGTCTGCGCACACCCCTCGCCCTGATCGGGGCCGCCGTGCTCCTCCTCGTGGGCCCGCCGCTGCTCACGACGGGCAGCGGCACCGAGAGCGGCACACGCATCCCGGGCCTGCGTTTCATGGTCCCCAACTCCCCCGGCGGCGGTTACGACATCACCGCCCGTACGGCCGCGAGGAACGCCGAGGACGCCGGGCTCACCCACGGCATCGAGGTGTTCAACCTGCCGGGAGCCGGCGGAACCGTGGGACTGAGCCGGCTGGTGAGCGAGCACGGCAACGGCAGGCTCGCGATGTCGATGGGCCTCGGCGTCGTCGGCGCCGTCCGCTCCAACGACGCACCCAGGACCCTCGCGGACACCACTCCCATCGCCCGGCTCACCGAGGAACAGGACGTGGTCGTGGTGGGGAAGGACTCCCCGTACCGGACGATCGACGATCTGATCGGCGCCTGGAAGGAGAATCCCGGCAAGCACCCGGTGGGCGGCGGGTCCTCCCCCGGCGGACCCGACCATCTCGCGCCGATGCTGATGGCACGGGCGGCGGGGATACCGCCGAAGCAGGTCAACTACATCCCCTTCGACGGCGGCGGTGAACTGCTCGCGTCGATCCTCGGCAACAAGGTGGCCTTCGGGGTGTCGGGCGTCGGTGAGTACCTCGACCAGATCGAGTCCGGTGAGCTGAGGCTGCTCGCGGTCACCGGCCCGGAGCGGGTCACGGGACTCGACGCGCCCACCCTCCGGGAGGCGGGCTACGACGTGAGTTTCACCAACTGGCGCGGCCTCGTCGCACCGCCCGGACTGACGGAGGCCGAGCGCACCAAACTCGTGCGCCTCGCCGAGGAGTTGCACGATTCGAAGGAGTGGCGGGAGTCGATGGAGCGCAACGGCTGGGACGACGCCTTCCTCACCGGTGAGAAGTTCGGCGAGTTCCTGGCAGCGGAGGACGAGCGCGTGGTCTCGGTGCTGAAGGAGCTCGGCCTGTGACGACACCGACCACCGACACCGACACCGGCGCGGCGCCCGCGACCGGACGGCGCGCCTGGATCCGCGAACACTCCGAACTCGGTGTCTGCGTCCTGCTGTTGGCGCTGGGCATTCTCCTGCTGACCGACGCGCTCACCATGGACGTCGACATCGCCCAGCGCGGGCCCGTCGGCCCGCGGACCGTGCCCGTCGTGGTCGGCACCGGGCTGCTCGTGGTGGCCGCGCTCCTCGCGGTCGACGTGCTGCGCGGCGGCCGGGGCCGGGCCGAGACCGGCGAGGACGTCGACCTGTCCGAACCCGCCGACTGGCGCACGGTGTCGCTGTTGACCGGGGTCTTCCTCGGCGCCGCCGTCCTCATCGAGCCGCTCGGTTTCCCGATCGCCGGCGCACTGCTCTTCTGGGGTGCGGCCTTCGCACTCGGCAGCCGCAGAGCCGACCGCGACCCGCTGATGGCGGCAGTGGTCTCCTTCCTCACCTACGCCGTGTTCAACAACCTGCTCGGAGTGCCGTTGCCCGGCGGTCCGCTGATGGGAGTGCTGTGACGTGAACGCCCTCAACTCCCTCATGGACGGCTTCGGTACGGCCCTCACCCCGCTCAACCTGCTCTGGGCCGCCCTGGGTGTGCTGCTCGGCACGGCGATCGGCGTGCTGCCCGGCATCGGTCCCGCGATGGCGGTGGCACTGCTGCTGCCGGTGACGTACGGACTCGACCCGACCGGCGCGTTCATCATGTTCGCGGGGATCTACTACGGCGCGATGTTCGGCGGTTCGACGACCTCCATCCTGCTGAACACGCCCGGGGAGAGCGCGGCCGTGGTCGCCGCCATGGAGGGCAACCCCATGGCCAAGTCGGGGCGTGGCGCGCAGGCCCTCGCGGCGGCCGCCATCGGGCACTTCGCGGGCGGCATGATCGGCACGGTCCTGCTGGTCGCGCTGGCCCCGACGATCGCCGACCTGGCGGTGGACATCGGCGCCCCGGACTACTTCGCCATCATGGTGCTGGCGTTCATCGCCGTGACGTCGGTGCTCGGTTCGTCCCGGATCCGGGGCATGGCCTCGCTGCTGATCGGCCTGACCATCGGTCTGGTGGGCCTGGACCAGATGACCGGCCAGCAACGGCTGACGTTCGGTTCGCTGCAACTCGCCGACGGCATCGACGTGGTGATCGTCGCGGTCGGCCTGTTCGCCATCGGCGAGGCCTTGTGGGTGGCCGCGCATCTGCGGCGCCGGCCACCGGACCCCATCCCGGTGGGCCGGCCGTGGCTGGGCCGCGCCGACCTGCGGCGCACCTGGAAGTCCTGGGCGCGCGGCCCGTTCATCGGGTTCCCGTTCGGCGCGATCCCGGCGGGCGGGGCGGAGATCCCGACCTTCCTGTCGTACGTCACGGAGAAACGGCTGTCGAAGCACCGGGACGAGTGGGGCAAGGGAGCCATCGAGGGGGTCGCGGGTCCGGAGTCGGCGGCGTCGGCCTCGGCGGCGGGCACCCTGGTGTCGATGCTGACCCTGGGCCTGCCCACCACCGCGGTCGCCGCGGTGATGCTGGCCGCGTTCCAGCAGTACGGCATCCAGCCGGGGCCGCTGCTCTTCGAACGCGAACCGGACCTGGTGTGGGGCCTGATCGCCTCGCTGTTCGTCGGCATGGTGCTGCTGCTCGCCCTCAACCTGCCGCTGGCACCGGTGTGGGCGAAACTGCTGCGCATCCCGCGGCCCTACCTCTACGCCGGAATCATGTTCTTCGCGGCGGTGGGCGCGTACGCGGTCGGCGGTGAGGCGATCGACCTGGTGCTCCTGCTGATCATCGGCCTGATCGGTTTCGGCATGCGGCGCTACGGGCTGCCGGTGCTGCCCGCCGTCATCGGGGTCATCCTCGGGCCGGCCGCCGAGCAGCAGCTGCGGCGCGCGCTGCAGATCAGCGACGGCAGTGTCACCGGTCTGGTCGACACTCCGTTCTCGGTGACCGTGTACGCGGTCGTGGTGCTGGTGCTGGGCTGGCCGCTGGTGCGCAGGGCGTTGCCCCGCAAGAGCGCCCGGACCTGATCGAACGCCGGGTTCGACTTCCGGGGCGCGGCCCGCACGGGCCGCGCCCCTTCGGCGTGGGGCACCGGAGGACGCGTACCGCAATCCGTCGCCCCCCTTGACGTGTTAGCGACAACAGTGGCTTCATGTGCGACATGGGAGCGCTCCCACCTCTCCAGGGAAGGGAAAACCATGCGCGACACCCGCCTCCTGCGCTCACGCGCCCTGCCACTCCTCGGCCTGCTGGCCGCCCTGCTCCTCCCCCTCGGACTGACCGCGGCTCCCGGCGCGGCGGCCGCCCCGGCCGCGACCCCGGTACGCGTCATGCCGCTCGGCGACTCGATCACCGGCTCCCCCGGTTGCTGGCGGGCGGTGCTGTGGAACCGGCTGCTGGACGCCGGCCACACGGACATCGACTTCGTCGGCACACTGCCCGCCCAGGGCTGCGGCGTGCCGCACGACGGCGACAACGAGGGGCACGGCGGTGAACTGGTCACCAACGTCGCGGCCCAGAGACTCCTCCCCGCCCGCCTCGCCGCGACCCGGCCGGACATCGTTGTCATGCACTTCGGCACCAACGACGTCTGGAGCGACGTCCCGCCCGACCACATCCTCGCCGCGTACACCGAACTGGTCGCACAGATGAGGGCGTCCAACCCGCGGATGCGCGTGCTCGTCGCCCAGATCATCCCGATGAACCCCGCCTCGTGCGCCGCGTGCGCACAGCGCGTCGTCGACTTCAACGCCCGGATCCCCGGATGGGCCGCGGCGACGAGCACCGGTCAGTCCCCGATCACGGTGGTGGACCAGTGGACGGGCTTCGACACGGCCACCGACACCTACGACGGTGTGCACCCCGTCGCCACCGGCGACGAGAAGATCGCCGCCCGCTGGTTCCCGGCCCTTGCCGCGCTCCTGGAGGAGAACGGCGACCCCGGTGGCCCCGGTGACCCGGGCGACCCCGGCACCCCCGCCTGCACCGCCGCCTTCCGCGCCGTCTCCGCCTGGCAGGGCGGCTACCAGGCCGAGGTGACGGTGACCAACACCTCCGCCGCTCCCCTGGCGGGCTGGACGGTGACCGTCGCCCCGGCCGGCGGCGCCCGCGTCACCCAGGTCTGGAACGGCATCCCGCGCACCGCCGCCGACGGCACGGCGACCGTCACCGACGCGGGCTGGAACAGCGGCCTCGCCCCCGGCGCGAGCACGGCCTTCGGCCTCATCGCCACCACCGGGGCAACCTCCTCCCCTCCGGCGGCGACCGTCGAGTGCACGGCCGCCTCCTGACCCACGGCGAGCACACACAGATCCCCACACCCCTCCACCGGAGCCGCCATGAGATCCCTCGAACGCCGCCCCACCGTCCCACGCACCGCCGGCCTCCTCGCCACACTGCTGGGACTCCTCCTCCCGCTCCTCGCCGTCACCACCCCGGCGGCCCACGCGGCGCCCACCGGCTTCCGCGTCGAGAACGGCCGGCTCCTGGAGGCGTCCGGGAACGACTTCGTGATGCGCGGGGTCAACCACGCCCACACCTGGTACGCCGACCGGATCGACGCACTGGCGCACATCAAGGCCAAGGGCGCCAACACCGTGCGGGTCGTCCTCTCCAGCGGCGACCGCTGGACCCGCAACGACGCCTCCGACGTGGCGGATGTCGTCGCGCGGTGCAAGCAGAACCGGCTGATCTGCGTCCTGGAGGTGCACGACACCACCGGCTACGGCGAGCAGAGCGGAGCGGTCACCCTCTCCCGGGCCGCCGACTACTGGATCAGCGTCCGCGGCGCCCTGGCCGGCCAGGAGGACCACGTCATCGTCAACATCGGCAACGAGCCGCACGGCAACACCGGTTACGCGAACTGGACGGCCGACACCAAGGCGGCGATCCAGAAGCTGCGCGACGCCGGGTTCGACCACACGCTCATGGTCGACGCCCCGAACTGGGGCCAGGACTGGGCGTTCACCATGCGCGACAACGCCGCGTCGGTCTTCGCGTCCGACCCGGACGCCAACACGGTCTTCTCCATCCACATGTACGGCGTGTTCGACACCGCCGCCGAGATCAGCGACTACCTGGGCCGCTTCGTCGCCGCGAAGCTGCCGGTCGTGGTGGGCGAGTTCGGCCACGACCACTCCGACGGCAACCCCGACGAGGACACCATCCTGGCCGTCACCCAACGGCTCGGCCTCGGCTACCTGGGCTGGTCCTGGAGCGGCAACGGCGGTGGCGTCGAATACCTCGACATGGTCACGGACTTCGACCCCGCCCGGCTGACCGCGTGGGGCGAGCGTCTCTTCAACGGCCCCGACGGCATCGCCGCCACGTCGAAGGAAGCGGCCGTCTACGGATCCGGCTCCGGCGACGACACCACCGCCCCGACCGCTCCCGGCACCCCGAGCGCCTCAGCGGTGACCGCGTCGTCCGTGACCCTCCGCTGGGGCGCGGCCACCGACGCCGTCGGCGTCACCGGCTACGACGTCGTACGGACCGACGCCGGCGCGGAGACCGCCGTCACCACGACGTCCGGCACCTCCGCCACCGTCACCGGCCTCACCGCGGCCACGTCGTACACCTTCGCCGTCTACGCCCGGGACGCCGCGGGCAACCGCTCGCCGCGCTCGGCCGCGGTGACCGTCACCACGTCCCCGGGCGGCGCGACGGGCGCCTGCGCGGTGGGCTACCGGGTGACGGGCGAGTGGCCCGGCGGCTTCCAGGGCGAGGTGACCGTGCGCAACACCGGTGCCTCGGCGGTCAACGGATGGACGCTGCGGTGGACGTTCCCCGCCGGCCAGCGGATCACCCACCTGTGGGGCGGTACACCGGTGCAGAGCGGTGCCGAGGTCACGGTCACCGCCGCCTCCTACACCGCGTCGATCCCGCCGTCCGGCTCGGTCACCCTCGGCTTCACCGGCTCGCGCTCCGGCACGAACCCGAGTCCCACGGCGTTCACCCTGAACGGCGCGGACTGCTCCGTGGTCTGACGGACGGGCTGCCCGGAAGGATCCTCCCCCTTCCGGGCGGCCGTGGCCGGCTCCGCTCAGACGAGGCGGGCGAAGACGACCAGGTTCTCGGTGTAGTCCTTGGCGGCGCGGTCGTAGTCGCCGGCGCAGGTGATCAGCCGGACCTGGGCGTCGGGCGTGTCGGCGTAGACGCGCTCGTCGGGGAAGTCGTCCTTCTCGAAGGACTCCGTCTCGGCCACCTCGAAGGTGGCCTTGCTGCCGTCGGCGCGCAGCACCCGGAACCGGTCCCCCTTCTCCAGCTCGCTGAGCCGCGCGAACACGGCCGGCGACGTCGCCGTGTCCACGTGGCCGGCGATGATCGCCGTACCGCGCTCTCCCGGGGAGACGCCCTTGGCGTACCAGCCGACGAGGTTGGTGTTGTGGGCCGGGGGCGGTTCGAGCTGTCCCTTGCCGTTGATGGCGAGATCGATGAAGGGGGCGTCGACACCAATGCCGGGAACGACCAGACGGGTCGGCTCGGAACGTGGCAGGGCCTTGCCCGCGGGCTCACCCGCGGCCGGGCCGGTCGAGGCCGGGGCGCTCGAACCCGGGGCGGACGGCGCCGTGGAGACGGCGGGGGCCGCGTGCGGCCCGTGGGCGTCGTCGGGAGGGTCCTCCCCGCCGCCCAGCAGCGTCATGGCCAGCAGCAGGCCGGCCCCGCTCCAGAAGACGGCCGTCATTATGGCGCGCAGTCTGCGCCTCGCCGGTGACGCCGCGTCGGTTTCGGGGGGAGTGGGGGGACTGGCCGGCATCGGGGGGACCACCTCATTCGGGCACGGCAGCGGGTACGACACGTGGGCGAGCGGGCGGGGCCGTCATGACGCGCGTGGCACGCACGACGGCCCCGGCCGCTATGACGCCGGGCACGGCTCAGGCCACGTTGCCGGAGGCCTTCTTGCGGCGCAGCGCGAAGGCGCCGGCGCCGAGGACTCCGAGAGCGGCCAGACCGCCGGCGGTGACACCGGGCTCGGCGAGGCCGCCGCCACCGGTGTGCATGCCGCCGCTCGGCTTGTCGTGGCTCCACTCCTTGTCCTGCTTGTCGCCCCAGGACTCCTCCTTCTGGGAGTCGCCCTTGTCCTTGTAGGTCTCGGGGTCGTACTTCGGGTCCTTGGCGGAGCCCCAGTCCTCCTGGCCCACCGCGGCCAGCGCCCCGCCGCCGGTGTGCATGCCGCCGTACGGCTTCTCGTGCTTGCCGTCCTTCTCGTACTTGCCGTCCTTGCCGTGCTCGCCCTCCTTCTCGTGCTCGGCCTCCTTGCCGTGCTCGCTCTCCTTCTTCGAGTCCTTGGCGGAGCCCCAGTCCTCCTCACCCACCGCGGCCAGCGCCCCGCCGCCGGTGTGCATGCCGCCGTACGGCTTCTCGTGCTTGCCCTCCTCGTCGTGCTTGCTCTCCTTGTCGTGCTTGCCCTCCTTGTCGTACTCCTTGCTGTAGGAAGAGGTGTCGTGGCCTTCGCCGCCGTCCTGGTCGGCGTAGGCCGCCGGCGCGGCGATGGCGAGGGCCGCCGTGGCCGTTGCGGCGGCAAGCACCATGCGGGCAGAGCGCATCTCTCAGTCCTTCCGCGGGAGTCCGGGCAGCTGACTCCTCGTCAGCACGGATGTCCCGTCCTCCGGCATGATCCACGCTCGGCCATGCCGCGCGGTCCCACCATCCGGGACGTTCACACGGGTTAACCCCGCCGCGTCCTTACCGCCTCCCGTGTGATCTCCCGGGCCTCTTGCCCCGGGACGGATCGCCCCCTAGCCTCATTTTGTGCCGCTAATAAACAAAACCCGATCGCACAGTGTGGTGCCGGGTACCGACCTCGCCCGACTCCGTCTCGCCCTGACCGCCTTCTTCGCCCTCGACGGCTTCGTCTTCGCCGGCTGGGTCGTGCGCATCCCCGCCATCAAGGAACAGACCGGTGCCTCCTCGAGCGCGCTGGGCCTCGCCCTGCTGGGTCTGTCCGCGGGGGCCGTCGTCACCATGACGCTCACCGGCCGGCTGTGCCGCCGGTACGGCAGTCACCTCGTCACCGTCGTCTGCGCGGTCCTGCTCTGCCTCAGCGTCGCCCTGCCGCCGCTGACCCATTCCGCCGCCGCGCTCGGCACCGTGCTGCTGCTGTTCGGCGCGGCCTACGGCGGGATCAACGTCGCCTTCAACAGTGCCGCCGTCGATCTGGTGGCCGCGCTGCGGCGCCCCATCATGCCCAGCTTCCACGCCGCGTTCAGTCTGGGCGGCATGATCGGCGCGGGGCTGGGCGCGCTGGTCGCCGGTTCGCTGTCGCCGACCCGGCACCTGTGGGGGCTCGCCGCCGTCGGGCTGGTGGTGACGGCGGTCGCGGGGCGTGCGCTGATGCGGTGCGAGCCGCTCACCCCGGCGGACACCGGGCGGACCGCGCGGCAGGCCCCGCGCCGGCCGGACCGGCGCACCCGGGCGCTGGTGGTCGTCTTCGGCCTCATCGCCCTGTGCACGGCGTACGGGGAGGGGGCGCTGGCCGACTGGGGGGCGCTGCACCTCGAGGAGGACCTGGGCGCCTCGCCGGGTGCGGCGGCCGTCGGGTACACCCTGTTCGCGCTCGCCATGACGATCGGCCGGCTCACCGGTACGACACTGCTGGAACGGCTGGGACGGACCCGTACGATCCTGGCGGGCGGCTCCACCGCGGCGGCCGGCATGCTGCTCGGCGCGCTCGCGCCGTCCCTGCCGGCGGCCCTGGCCGGCTACGCGGTCACCGGTCTGGGGCTCGCCAACCTCTTCCCGGTGGCCATCGAGCGGGCGGGCGCGCTGGCGGGCCCCAGCGGCGTGGCGACCGCCTCCACGCTCGGCTACGGAGGGATGCTGCTCGGTCCGCCCGCGATCGGGTTCATGGCGGACTGGTTCAGCCTCCCGGCGGCGCTGACCAGCGTGGCGGTGCTGGCCGCCGTGGCGACCGTCATCGGTTTCGCGACCCGCCATGTGAAGGCCGCCTGACTCCCCCGGAGGGTTCCCGGCCGTCTCCGGCGGTCGTGCGGCCGGCGTGCCCGGCCGCCTGATCGAACGGCCGGTGCCGGGGTACCCGGGCAGCGGCGTCCGCCGTACTACGAGGGCGGACGCCGGCAACGCGACCGGCCTCGACGTCACCGGGAGAGAACGTGACCGAGCAGCAGAACCCCGTGGAGCAGCATCCGACCCCCGACTTCCCCTCCCAGGACCAGCCGCATCCCGGCTGGACCGGCCCGATGGATCCGCCGCCGGACCACGGTGAGGACACCTACCGCGGCAGCGGCCGGCTCACGGGCCGCAAGGCCCTGATCACCGGCGGGGACTCGGGCATCGGCCGGGCGGTCGCCCTCGCCTTCGCCCGTGAGGGCGCCGACGTGGCCTTCACCCACCTGGACAGCGAGAAGGACGACGCGGCCGAGACCGCGCGCTGGGTCGAGGAGGCCGGCCGGAGCGCCCTGCCCGTCTCCTGCGACGTGCGGGAGGAGGAGAACTGCCGGGCGCTGATCGAGCGCACGGTGTCGGAGTTCGGCCGGATCGACATCCTGGTGAACAACGCTGCGTACCAGATGTCGCAGCCCGACGGCATCGAGGCGATCTCCACCGAGCAGTTCGACCGCGTGCTGCGGACCAATCTGTACGGCATGTTCTGGCTGTGCAAGATGGCCCTGCCGCACATGCGGGAGGGCGGCAGCATCATCAACTCGGCCTCCGTGCAGGCCTACAAGCCGAGCCCGCACCTGCTGGACTACGCGACCACCAAGGGCGCCATCGTCACCTTCACCCAGGGTCTGGCGCAGATGCTGATCGAGCGGGGCATCCGGGTCAACGCCGTGGCGCCGGGCCCGGTGTGGACGCCGCTGATCCCGGCGACGCTGCCGGACACGAAGGAGTTCGGCAAGCAGGCGCCCATCGGCCGGCCGGCCCAGCCGTCGGAGATGGCCCCGGCGTACGTGTTCCTCGCCTCCCAGGAGGCGTCGTACATCACCGCGGAGATCGTCAACGCGACGGGCGGGACTCCGCTGCCGTAGGACCGCGACGGGCGGGGCGTACGGCAGACTCACCCCCATGGACACTGCCTCGTACATCGAAGTCCTGCGGGAAGAGGGCCGGTTGCTGGCCGATGCCGCGGAGGAGGCGGGCCCGGACGCCTCCGTTCCGCCCTGCCCGGGGTGGGAGATACGGGACCTGATCGGACACACCGGCGTGGTGCACCGCTGGGCGGCCGCCTTCGTCGCCGACCGGTGCCCCGATCCGCGCCCGATGGGTGAGCACCCCGGGCTGGACGGGACCGAGCTCGTGGCCTGGTACCGCGACGGGCACCGCCGTCTCGTGGACACCCTGGCCGGCGCCGCGCCCGAGGTGGAGTGCTTCACGTTCCTGCCCGGCTCGCCCTCCGCGCTCGCGTTCTGGGCCCGCCGCCAGGCGCACGAGACGACCGTCCACCGCTTCGACGCGGAATCGGCCCGCGGCGGCGTCCCCTCCCCGGTCGCCGCGGACTTCGCGGTGGACGGCGTCGACGAGTTGCTGCGCGGCTTCCATTCCCGGCGCAGGAGCCGGGTGCGGACCGACGGGCCCCGCGTCCTGCGGGTGCGCGCCACCGACGCGGACGCGGTGTGGACCGTACGCCTCTCCCAGGAGCCGCCCGTGGTCACGCGCGACCCGGAGGGCGAGGCGGAGTGCGAACTGACCGGCCCGGCCGCCGAGTTGTATCTGGCGTTGTGGAACCGGCGGCCGGTGCCCGCGCTGTCGGGCGACGCGGGACTCGCCGCGCTGTGGCGGGAGACCTCGGCCGTGATCTGAGTCCGGCGAGGGGGGCCGGTCAGTCCTCGGGGAGCATCCGGGCCAGCACCGCGCGCTGCACCGGCAGGACTTCGCCGTGCAGCGCCCGTCCCTTCCTCGTGAGCGAGACCCGCACGCCCCGCCGGTCCTCCGCGCACATCCCGCGCTCGAGCAGACCGTCCCTCTCCAGCCGGGCGATCAGCCGGGACAGCGCGCTCTGCGTCAGGTGGACGCGCTCGGAGATCTCCTGGACGCGGTAGGAGCAGCCGTTCCGTCCGCCGCCCTGGGCGAGGATGTCGAGGACCTCGAAGTCGCTGCCGCACAGCCCGTGCCGGTGCAGGGCACGGTCGATCTCGCACTGGGTGCGCGCATGGAGCGCGAGCACGCCCCGCCACCGTTCCACGAGCGCCTGTTCGGCCTGCTTCGCCGCCATGGGCGCACCGTAGCAGGCGAGTTGCTTGTCCGCCCGGTGTACGGCTGGTTGACTCGAGGGCGCGGTCAGGGGGCGAGTGTGACGGGACACGGGGGACGGCGGACGCGAGCCGAGCGGGACGCGATCACCGTCGAGACCGGGTACGCGCTGGTGAGCGCCGCCTTCGCGGCGGCGGTCGTGCTGGGGGCCGTGGCGGGGCCGGCGCTGCTCTTCGAACTGCCGGACGCCGTCGAGACGTCGCTCCTGCGGGGTGGGGTGGTGCTCGCGGCGGTCCTGTTCCCGGTGCGCACGGTCTCCGTACTGGTCGCGTTCCGGCGGCGGACTCGACAGGGGCGTACGCGGCCCGACGCATAGGCCGGGCCGGCCGGTCGGGGCCGTCGCGGGCCCCCGAGGGCCGGGGCCGGCCCGCCCCGGCTGCTCACATCAGCCCCACCGTGTGCGCGAGTTGCCCCACCGCGTGCCGGAAGAAGGTGTCGCGGTCCTCGACGACCCGGTTGAACTGCCCGAACAGCTCGAACCCGATCAGCCCGAACAGCTGGGCCCAGACGGCCACCATCGCCGCCACCACCTCGGGCGGCAGGTCGGGGGCGAGGTCGGCGGCCATGCGCACGGCCTCGGGCTCCAGTTCGGCGGGCAGTGCGGGCCCGGCGAGGCCGGGGCCCCGGTGCGCGTCGCGGAGGATGCCGATGAAGACCATCGCGCCGCGGGCGGCGGGCGGGACGGTGGTGTGCGGTGCGGTGTAGCCGGGCACCGGTGTGCCGTAGATCAGCGCGTACTCGTGCGGATGCCCGAGCGCCCAGCGGCGCACCCCCTCGCACACGGCCGTCCAGCGCGCCACCGGCCCGAGGCCGGCCGCCGCGTCGCGGGCCGCTTCGGCCGCCTCGCCGACGGAGTCGTAGGCGTCGATGATGAGAGCGGTCAGCAGGTCGTCGCGGTTGGGGAAGTAGCGGTAGAGCGCGGAGGAGGCCATGCCGAGCTCACGGGCGACGGCGCGTAGTGAGAGTTTCGCGGCGCCTTCCTCGGCGAGCTGTCTGCGTGCCTCCTCCTTGATGGCCGCGGTGACTTCGATCCTGGCCCGGGCGCGGGCTCCGTGTGCGGTGCTGCTCATGCGGACGAGTGTCCCACGGGAACAGAGCAGTGCACACAAACGAGAGCAGTGCTCTTGCTCTGCCGTGCGGATGTCGTGCAGACTGAAGCACCACACCGAGAGCGGTGCTCACAAAAGAGAGCGGCGTTCTCACTTTCCGGCCTGGAGGTCACCTATGCCGTCATCAGCGCCCTACTACCTCAAGGGCAGCCCCATGGCCATCCGGTTCAACCGCGTCGTCGGGTGGCTGGCCCGCCACGGGGTGAGCCTCGCCGGCAGCGCGGAGATGTCCGTGCGCGGCCGCAAGAGCGGACGGATGCAGCGCGTCCCGGTCAACCCGCACGCCCACGGCGGAAGCCAGTACCTGGTCTCCGCGCGCGGCCACTCGCAGTGGGTGCGCAACATGCGCGTCGCCGGCGGCGGGGAACTGCGAGTGGGCCGCCGGGTCCGCGCCTTCACCGCGGTGGAGCTTCCCGACGAGGAGAAGCTCCCTGTCCTGCGGACCTACCTGGAGAAGTGGGGCTGGGAGGTGAACCAGTACTTCCAGGGCGTCACCGCCCGGTCGTCCGACGAGGAGATCGCCGCGGCCGCGGCCGACCACCCCGTCTTCCGGATCACCGTCAGGAACTGACCTCGTCACCCGCGGGACGCCGGTCCAGCGCCAGCAGGGCGCGGTGGGCCAGCGGGTGGGTACGGACCAGCTCGCCGAGCGTGGTGGAACCCTGCGTGATGTCCTTGAACGCCTTCCAGGCCGGGCGGAAGCCGGTGAGCACCGCGTGGAACACCCCGGGGCGCCGCTCGAACGCCGCCAGCATCCGCTTGCCGACGCTCATCTCCACACCGAGCCCCGCCTTGACGGCGAAGGCGTAGTTCAGCGCCTGGCGGCGCGTGTCCACGGCGTCGTGGGCCTCGGCGATGCGCACCGCCCACTCCCCCGCCAGCCGGCCCGAGCGCAGCGCGAAGGAGATGCCCTCGCGGGTCCAGGGCTCCAGCAGCCCCGCCGCGTCCCCGCACACCAGTACCCGGCCCCGCGAAAGCGGCGAGTCCTCCGTGCGGCAGCGGGTCAAGTGGCCGGAGGAGATGCTGGGTTCGAAGCCGGCGAGACCGAGCCGGCCGATGAAGTCCTCCAAGTACCGCTTGGTGGCGGCGCCTTCACCACGCCGCGAGATCACCCCGACCGTCAGCGTGTCGCCCTTGGGGAACACCCATCCGTAACTGCCGGGCATGGGGCCCCAGTCGATGAGCACCCGCCCCTTCCAGTCCTCGGCGACGGTCTCCGGCACCGGGATCTCCGCCTCCAGGCCCAGGTCGACCTGGTCCAGCTTGACCCCGACGTGCGCTCCTATCCGGCCCGCGCTGCCGTCCGCGCCGACCACGGCCCGCGCCAGCACCGTCTCGCCACCCTGCAGGACGACCGCGACCGTACGCCGGTCCGGCACGGCCGAGCCGTGCTGCTCCACCCGCTGCACGGCGACGCCGGTGCGCAGTTCGGCGCCCGCCTTCTGCGCGTGCTCCACGAGTTGCTGGTCGAACTCGGGCCGGTTGATCAGGCCGAACATCATCCGCCGGGAACGGCGGGTGCGGCTGAAGCGGCCGTTGTGGGAGAACGTCACCGCGTGCACCCGGTCCCTGAACGGAAGCTCGAAGCCGGGGGGCAGCGCGTCGCGCGAGGGGCCGATGATGCCGCCGCCGCACGTTTTGTAGCGCGGCAGCTCCGCCTTCTCCAGCAACAGCACGCGCCGTCCCGCGACCGCCGCCGCGTAGGCGGCCGAGGCCCCCGCGGGTCCCGCGCCCACCACGACGACGTCCCACACCTGCCGCACGTCGTCCGCCGAAGAGTTCTCGCTGCTCACGATGGTCTACTGCTCCCGATCCAGCCGCCTGCCGCTGATGTCCTCCCGCATCCTACGGCGGCGATCGTCCGGGGCCACTGTGGGAGGATCGGCGACGTAAGTGCCCCGTACACGGGAGCTTACGCGCACCACACGATCATCTCGTACGAAGAAGTTCGCACACGTACAACGTCGCACCCACAAGGAGCGTGCCCATGTCGTCGAATCCGGTCGCCGCGACCGTCGCCTCGCTGATGCCCAGGGCGAAGGAGGAGCTCACCGAACTGGTGGCCTTCAAGTCGGTGGCGGACTTCGGCCAGTTCCCGCGCGAGGAGAGCGAGGGCGCCGCCCGCTGGATCGCCGGCGCGCTCACCGCCGAAGGGTTCGAGGACGTCGCCCTGCTGGACACCCCGGACGGCACGCAGTCGGTGTACGGCCGTCTGCCCGGCCCCGAGGGCGCGAAGACAGTACTGCTGTACGCGCACTACGACGTGCAGCCGCCGCTGGACGACTCCGGCTGGACGACCCCGCCCTTCGAACTGACCGAGCGCGACGGCCGCTGGTACGGACGCGGGACCGCCGACTGCAAGGGCGGGTTCATCATGCACCTGCTGGCGCTGCGCGCGCTGAAGGCGAACGGCGGCGTCCCCGTGCACGTCAAGGTGATCGTCGAGGGCTCCGAGGAGCAGGGCACCGGCGGCCTGGAGCGGTACGCCGAGGAGCACCCCGACCTGCTGACGGCCGACACCATCGTGATCGGCGACGCGGGCAACTTCCGTGCCGGTCTGCCGACGGTCACCTCCACGCTGCGCGGCATGACGCTGGTCCGGGTGCGGATCGACACCCTCGAGGGCAATCTGCACTCCGGCCAGTTCGGCGGTGCCGCGCCGGACGCGCTGGCGGCACTCGTGCGCGTACTGGACTCGCTGCGCGCCGAGGACGGCACCACGACCGTGGACGGACTGGCCGGCGACAGCGCGTGGGACGGACTCCAGTACGCCGACGAGCAGTTCCGCGAGGACGCCAAGGTGCTCGACGGTGTGGAGCTCATCGGTTCGGGCACCGTCGCCGACCGCATCTGGGCACGTCCCGCGGTCACCGTGCTCGGCATCGACTGCCCGCCGGTGATCGGCGCCACGCCCTCCGTGCAGGCGAGCGCCCGCGCGCTGGTCAGCCTGCGGGTGCCGCCGGGCGTCGACGCGGCCGAGGCGACCGCGCTGCTCCGGGCGCACCTGGAGTCGCACACGCCGTGGGGCGCGCGGGTGAGCACCGAGCAGATCGGTCAGGGCCAGGCGTTCCGCGCGGACACCACCAGCCCCGCCTACCGGGCGATGGCCGACGCCATGGCGGTGGCGTACCCGGGGCAGGAGATGAGCTACGCCGGCCAGGGCGGTTCGATTCCCCTGTGCAACACCCTGGCCTCGCTCTATCCGAAGGCGGAGATCCTGCTCATCGGCCTGAGCGAGCCGGAGGCGCAGATTCACGCCGTGAACGAGAGCGTGTCCCCCGACGAGTTGGAGCGCCTGTCGGTCGCGGAGGCACTGTTCCTGCGCAACCTCGCGTCCGGCGCGCGCTGACGGCCGCCGCGTCGTGGGGCGGTCTCCCGTAGGCGGACGGGACACCGCCCCACGACGGCCGTCTCCCCGGGCACCGTCGGACTGCGCCGTCCACGCCCCCGGCCTCTCGGGACGGGCCGGCCGCCCCTCCACCCGCGAGCGGCGAACCGCCGTCCCGCCACCGGTGTCCGGGACGCCGGACGCGGCGGGCGCCTCTCGCTCCGATCCCGGCGGCGGGAGGCTTCCGGCCCGGACGACGGCAGCCGCAGCCCGGGGCCGGGGCGACCGGCCCCCGGTGTCAGCCGACCGGCACCCCGGCCTCCAGGTACACCGCCCGGCCGCGCTCCCGTGCCCGCAGCGCCCCGCGCAGCCGTTCGTAGCGGACCGGCGGCAGCAGTTCGGCTGCCTCGGCCTCGGAGGCGAAGCGCCAGCCGCGCAGTTCCGGTCCCGGCAGCAGCATCCGCCCGGCGGCCGCGGAATCGAGGCGTCCGCCGTCGAAGAGCAGCCGCAGACCACCGAACCCGGGCGGCGCCGGCGGCTCCCAGTCCACGACGAGGAGCGCCGGTACGTCGTCCAGGCGTATCCCCGTCTCCTCGGCGACCTCGCGCATGCCGGCACGCGCGGGGGCCTCACCCCGTTCGACGACTCCGCCCGGGAACTCCCAGCCCGCCTTGTAGGTGGGGTCGACGAGCAGCACCCGGTCCTGTTCGTCGAAGAGCAGCACGCCCGCCGCGACCGTCTCGGCGGTGGGCTCGGGCGTCTGCACGATGTCGCAGGCCGGCGCCTTGCCGTTGCCGACCGCCTCGGCGATGCGCAGGGCGGTGTCGTAGGGGCTGAGCGCTCCGCTGTCGACCGGGTAGGCGTCGGCGGTGAGCCAGTCGGCGAGGGCCGCCTTGTACGGCTCGATGTGGTCGTAGGCCCACTGGCGGGCGCGCATCTCACCGTCGGGAAGGTCCGCGGGGCTCTCGCGGGCGGCCATGCGCTCCCGCAGGATCGTTTCGGCCGGAGCGAGCAGGACGTGGCTGACCGGTATCCGGCGGGCGGCGAGGCCGCCGAAGATCTCGTCGCGGTGTTCCTGGCGCAGCAGGGTCATGGGGACCACGAGGGTTCCGCCCAGCTCGGCGAGCATCGCGGCCGCCGTGTCGATCACCAGTCGCCGCCAGACCGGGAGGTCCTGGAAGTCGCCGACCTCGGCGAGGCGTTTGGGCGGAAGCAGCTTCTCCAGCGTTCCGCCGATGACCTCGGGGTCGAAGAGCGTGCTGTTCGGGATCAGCTCGATCAGTTCACGCGCGGTGGTGGTCTTCCCCGCACCGAACGCGCCGTTGATCCAGACGATCACGGTTCCCCCTCTTCTGTTGGCCCCCTGTGGCTTGCCCGCTCCACCCTGCCACGGAAACCAGCTCCGCTTAAGAACGCGCAAGAGCGGCGCCGGTCCCCTCGACGTGAGGGGTACCGGCGCCGCCCGGCTCCGCGGTGGGGTCCGTCAGGCCGCGCCCTCCCGGTCGACGTCCAGCTCCAGCGTGTTGTTCTCGCCGACGGTCCGGTCGAGGGTGCTGAGGGTGTCCTCGACGTCGAGGCCGCCGAGGGCGGTGCCACCGAGGGCGTGGGACGGGGTGACCGCCGCGACGACGAAGCCCGTGGCGAGGGAGGCGATGGCGAGCATGGTGCGCTTCTTCATACCCGGCTCAACTGCGGACACCGCCCGGGGGTCACGCACGGCTTCCGGAACCGGAGCCCCCGGTCGCCCCGCGCCGCCTCACACCCCGGCGACCGCCGCGTCCGGCCGGCCGGCCAGCGCCGCCGCGGCCGCGCCCACCAGGCCCGCGTCGGTGCCCATCCGGGCCGGGGTCACCACGAGGCGCCGGACGAAGGAGAGGGTGGCGTACTCGGTGAGCGCCCTGCGCAGGGGCGCGAAGAGGACCTCGCCCGCCTTGCCCACGCCCCCGCCGATCACGGCGATGTCGATCTCGACGAGCGTCGCGGTGGCCGCTATACCGGCGGCCAGCGCCCGCGCGGCCCGCTCGAAGGACGCCACGGCCACCGGATCGCCGGCCCGGGCCGCGGCGGCCACCGCGGCCGCGGAGGTGTCGCCGTCGGGACCGGGCCGCCAGCCGTTCACCAGCGCCCGGCGGGCGATGTTGGGGCCGCTCGCTATGCGCTCCACGCAGCCGCGCGAGCCGCACGGGCACGCGTCCCCGTCGAGATCCACGCTGATGTGGCCGATGTGGCCGGCGTTGCCGGTGGGTCCGGGATGCAGCCTGCCGCCGAGCACCAGACCGCCGCCGACGCCGGTGGAGACGACCATGCACAGCGCGTTGTCGTGCCCCCGCGCGGCGCCCTGCCAGTGTTCGGCGGCCGTGATGGCCACCCCGTCGCCGATCAGCTCCACGGGCAGGCCCCCGGTCGCCTCCCGGACCCGTGCGACGAGCGGGTAGTCGCGCCAGCCCGGCACGTTCACGGGGCTCACCGTGCCGGCGGAGGCGTCCACGGGTCCGGCGCTGCCGATGCCCACGGCGGCCGCGCGCCCCCACAGCCCGGAGGCGGCGAGGTCACCGAGCACCGCCTCCACCGCCCTCATGACGGTCTCGCCGTTCTCCCCTGCGGGCGTCGGCCGCTGGGCGCGGGCCAGGATCCGGCCCCCGCCGTCCACGAGTGCGCCGGCGATCTTGGTGCCGCCTATGTCGAGCGCGGCCACGAGGTCGGTGTGCATCAGTGTCGGATCTCCCCGTCAAAGCATCAGGAACTCGCCGAGAGCGACCATGCCCGCCCACAAGCCAACACATGGAACACGGCCCTCGGCCTCATCGAGCGCGGCGTGCGGGCCGGAGTGTGCGTCGGACAGTGTCTCCTGTCTCTGACAACGTTGTCCAGGCTCTATGCTCGACGCCACATCCTCATACAACCCCATGGACTCGCGCATCCCCGTGGCCGACAGGACAGGACACCGCACCGTGCCGGAGACGACCCGCCGTACCGAACGCCGCCTCCCGGGCACCCGTTACGGCAACCGTCCGACGATGAAGGACGTGGCCGCCCGCGCCGGGGTGGGCCTCAAGACGGTCTCCCGGGTGGTCAACGGCGAGCCCGGGGTGACACCGGAGACGGAGCGCCGGGTCCAGGAGGCCATCGAGGCGCTCGGCTTCCGCCGCAACGACAGCGCCCGGGTGCTGCGCAAGGGCCGCACCGCCAGCATCGGCCTGGTGCTGGAGGACCTCGCGGACCCGTTCTACGGTCCGTTGAGCCGGGCGGTGGAGGAGGTGGCCCGCGCGCACGGAGCGCTGCTGATCAACGGCTCCAGCGCGGAGGACGCCGACCGTGAGCAGGAGCTGGTGCTGGCGCTGTGCGCCCGGCGGGTGGACGGGCTCGTGGTGATCCCGGCCGGTGACGACCACCGCTATCTGGAGCCCGAGATCAAGGCGGGCGTCGCCACCGTCTTCGTGGACCGTCCGGCCGGGCACATCGACGCGGACGTCGTCGTGTCGGACAACTTCGGGGGCGCCCGCGACGGCGTCGGCCACCTCATCGCGCACGGGCACCGCAGGATCGGTTTCATCGGCGACATGCCCCGTATCCACACGGCGGCCGAGCGGCTGCGCGGCTACCGGACCGCCATGGAGGACGCGGGGATACCGGTGGAGGACGCCTGGATGTCGCTGGGCGTCACCGATCCGGAGCGGGTGGGCCGGGCGGCCCGGGAGATGCTGTCCGGGCCGGAGCCGGTCACCGCGATCTTCACCGGCAACAACCGGGTGACGGTCACCGTCATCCGGGTGCTGGCCGGGCATCCCCGCCCGGTCGCCCTGGTCGGCTTCGACGACATCGAGCTGGCCGACCTGCTCCAGCCGGGTGTCACGGTCGTCGCGCAGGACGCGGCGGCCCTCGGCCGGACCGCCGCCGAGCGGCTGTTCCGCCAGCTGGACGGCACCCTGCTCGGCCCGGAGCGCGTCGAACTGCCCACCCGGCTGATCACCCGCGGTTCCGGCGAGCTGCCGCCGGCGGACTGAGCGGGCGGCACGCGTGGAGGAGGACCGCTCCCTGCGGGCGCTGGGCCTGGACGAGGCCCCGCGCGAGCATCCGCTGCTGTATCCGGGCGCGTGGCCGCGCGAGTCGGGGATGCTCGACGGGGACCGGCTGGTGCCGCTGGAGCGTCTGGTGTTCGAGGACCGGACGCCGGTGCTCGCGGTCGGTTCCAACGCCTGCCCCGGCCAGTTGCGGCACAAGATGGCCGAGTCCGGGCTCGTCACGCCGCTGCCGATGGTGCGGACGAGGGTGACGGGCGTCGGCATCGGTGTCTCGGCTCATGTCAGCCGTATGGGATACGTGTCCCACTCGCCCGTCGCCGCTCCGGGCAGGACACGGGAGCTGTTCGTCCTCTGGCTCGACGCGCGGCAGCTCGCCGTGGTCGACGCGAGCGAGGGCGTGCCGCGTCCGGAGGGCAACTTCCGGCGCGTCTGGCTGCCCGCGCCCGGTGTGCGGATCGAACTGGCCGACGGCTCGGCGCTGCCCGGGGCCTACGCGTACGTGAACCGTCACGGCGTGCTGCACGACGGCACCGGTGTGCCGCGCGCCCATCCCGGCCAGCGGGCGCTGCTCACCGACCTGCTGGACAACGTGCCGGGGCTGCGGGGGCTGTTCGGCGCGTCGCCGGAGGAGTTCTGCGCGCGGGCCCGCGCCGACCGTGAGCTGTGCGCGCGGGCCACCCGGCTGTTCGCGGAGCGGAGGCTGGTGACGGCCTGCGGTCTGGAGCGGTACACGGGCGCTCAGCGGTACGGACGGCCGGGCGCCGGGGCGTGGCCGGCGCCGCCCTGAGGCGGACGTCGTCGCCCCGCACGCCGGCGCCGCTCCTGGTCACCGGACTCCGACGCCGCGCCCGCCGTACGGCACACCTAGGCGGAACGGACGGCGGGAGGGGTCGTCGCCTCCTCGGGCTCCCAGCGCAGCAGGTCCCCGGGCTGGCATTCGAGTACGTCGCAGAGGGCGGCGAGGGTCGTGAAGCGTACGGCCTTGGCGCGGCCGTTCTTGAGCACGGCCAGGTTGGCCGGGGTGATCCCGACCCGTTCGGCGAGTTCGCCCACGGACATCTTCCGTCTGGCCAGCATCACGTCGATGTCGACGGCGATCGGCATCAGATCACCTCGGCCAGCTCGGCCCGCATCCGCGACGCCTCGACGTCGCGGGCGACGGCCTGCGCCAGGAGCATCCGCAGGACCAGGACGATCAGCGCGATCCCCAGGACCGCGAGGCCGGCTCCGCCGAGCAGGAGCACGACCCCCGGTGCCACCGCCTCGCCCGGCGCGAGGAGCGCTCCGAGCGCGAACACCAGCAGGGCCGCGGCGACGAACGCTCCGATGACGACGTGCACGTAGCGGAAGGCGGCGTCGGAGAAGACCGTTCCCCGGCGGGCCATCGTCACCAGCCGCCAGACGCAGACCAGGACGGTCTGCGCCGCCACCACGGTGAGGACCACGACGACGAGGAGCGGGGCGCGCAGGTGGGAGTACTCCGCGTCCAGCCCGTCGAGGTCGCTCGCCAGCAGCGGCACCATCACCGCCTGCACACCCAGTGAACCCGCCAGCAGCGCCGCGATCACGGTGCGCAGCGCGAGCACGGTCAGCCGTCCCATCGCTCCTCCTTCACTCGAATCACGATGGGAATCTATCGAGATTCGATAGGTCGCGCAAGCGGGCGGCTACCGGGGCGAGGCGAAGCGCTCCAGGTCCGCGCGGGTCAGGCCGGCCGCCCGGGCGACCTCGGCGGTGTCCAGGGCGCCGCAGTCGAGGCCCCGCAGCAGGTGTCCGGCGAGGGCCCTGGCGGTCGCGGGCTCGTCCATGACGTCACCGCCGGCCCGGTCGGCGTAGCGGGCCAGACGGGCGGCGGCCCGCTCGAACCCCTCGCGGTAGAAGGCGAAGACGGCCGCGTACCGGGTGGGGAGGTGGCCGGGGTGCATGTCCCAGCCCTGGTAGTAGGCGCGGGCCAGGGCACGGCGGGTGAGGCGGTAGTGCAGGCGCCAGGCGTCGTGGACCTGCTCGGTGGATCCGACCGGGAGCACGTTGGTGGAACCGTCCGAGACGCGCACGCCGGTACCGGCGGCGGCGACCTGCATGACGGCCTTGGCGTGGTCGGCGGCCGGATGGTCGCTCGCCTGGTACGCGGCCAGGACGCCGAGGCAGGCGCTGTAGTCGAAGGTGCCGTAGTGCAGGCCGGTGGCGCGGCCCCCGGCGGCCTGGATCATACGGGCGACGGTCGCGGTGCCGTCGGCGGCGAGGATGGACTGGCTGGTCTCGATCTGGATCTCGAAGCCGATCCGGCCGGGCTCGATGCCGCGCGCCTCCTCGAAGGCGTCGAGCAGCCGGGCCATGGCGGTGACCTGCTCGGCATAGGTGACCTTGGGGAGGGTGAGCACGAGCCCGTCGGGCAGGCCGCCGGCGTCCATCAGGCCGGTGAGGAAGATGTCGAGGGTGCGGATGCCACGGTCGCGCACGGCGGCCTCCATGCACTTCGTGCGGATGCCCGTGTACGGGGCGGCGGTGGCTCCCGCGTACGCCTCGGCGACCAGCCGGGCCGCGCGGGCCGCGGCCTCGTCCTCCTCGGCGCCGGGACGGTGACCGTAGCCGTCCTCGAAGTCGACGCGCAGGTCCTCCACCGGCTCGCGTTCCAGTTTGGCGCGGACGCGGCCGTACACGTCCTCGGCCAGGGCGGGGTCCAGTCCCAGCACCGCGGCGAGGGACACGGCGTCGGAGGCGTGTTCGTCGAGGGCGGCCAGGGCCCGGTCGCCCCAGGCGCGCGGCGTGTCGGCGGCGAAGGCGTCGGCGGGGACGTAGACCGTGTGGACGGGCTGGCGGGTGCCGGGGTCGCCGGGGTAGCGGCGCTCGAGTTCGGCGTCGACCGGCGCGAGGGAGGCGCCGATCTCCTCGGTGACGGCGTCCGCGAGGCTCGTCACCACCCGCTCCCGCTGCGCCTGACCCATCCCACTGCCTCCCGTTTCCGCGATACGGAATCAACAGTTCGTTGAAGAAGTCAATGAAGTTATCGGGCGGCACTCGGGCCGGTCAACACCGCCCCGCGCGCGGGCCCGCCCGCTCCGGACCCGTGCACGGCGCGACGCCGGGAGCCGCAGCCGCACCTCACCGACCTTACGACGCGCCGGGGCCCCCGCGACCGGAGTGGTCGCGGGGGCCCCGGCGTGACTTACGGTGATCAGCCCTTGCGGGTCTTGACCTCTTCGGTCAGCTGCGGGACGACGTCGAACAGGTCGCCGACGACGCCGTAGTCGACCAGGTCGAAGATCGGGGCCTCGGCGTCCTTGTTGACGGCCACGATGGTCTTCGAGGTCTGCATGCCCGCGCGGTGCTGGATCGCGCCGGAGATGCCGGAGGCGATGTAGAGCTGCGGCGAGACCGACTTGCCGGTCTGGCCGACCTGGTTGGTGTGCGGGTACCAGCCGGCGTCGACGGCGGCACGCGAGGCACCGACGGCCGCGCCGAGCGAGTCGGCGAGCGCCTCGATGATCGCGAAGTTCTCCGCGCCGTTGACACCGCGGCCACCGGAGACCACGATCGCGGCCTCGGTCAGCTCCGGACGGCCGGTCGACTCGCGCGGCGTACGGCCGGTGACCTTGGTGCCGGTCGCCTGGGCGGAGAAGGACACGCTCAGCGCCTCGACCGCGCCGGCGGCCGGGGCGGCCTCCACGGCGGCCGAGTTCGGCTTCACCGTGATGACCGGAGTGCCCTTGGAGACACGGGACTTGGTGGTGTACGAGGCGGCGAACACGGACTGCGTGGCCACCGGGCCCTCGTCACCGGCCTCCAGGTCGACGGCGTCGGTGATGATGCCCGATCCGAGGCGCAGCGCCAGACGGGCGGCGATCTCCTTGCCCTCGGTGGAGGAGGACACCAGCACGGCGGCCGGGGAGACGGCCTCGTGGGCGGCCTGGAGGGCGTCCACCTTCGGCACGACCAGGTAGTCGGCGTACTCGGCGGCCTCGTGGGTGAGGACCTTCACCGCGCCGTGCTCGGCGAGGGTGGCGGCGGTGTCCGCTGCGCCGTTGCCCAGCGCGACGGCGACCGGCTCGCCGATGCGGCGGGCCAGGGTCAGCAGCTCCAGGGTGGGCTTGCGGACGGCACCGTCCACGTGGTCGACGTAGACGAGAACTTCAGCCATGGGACTTCTTCTCTCCTGCTTGCGAAGTATGAAGGGCGGGAAGCGAGTTGAGCCTCGTAGCTCAGATGAACTTCTGGCTCGCGAGGAACTCGGCGAGCTGCTTGCCGCCCTCGCCCTCGTCCTTGACGATCGTGCCGGCGGTGCGGGCCGGACGCTCGGCCGCGGAGTCGACCGTGGTGTAGGCGTTCTCCAGGCCGACCTCGTCCTCGTCGATGTCGAGGTCGGACAGGTCCCAGGACTGGACCGGCTTCTTCTTCGCCGCCATGATGCCCTTGAAGGACGGGTAACGCGCCTCGCCCGACTGGTCGGTGACCGACACGACCGCGGGGAGGGAGGCCTCGAGCCGCTCGGAGGCGGCGTCGCCGTCACGGCGGCCCTTGACGGTGCCGTCCTCGACGGACACCTCGGACAGCAGGGTCACCTGCGGCACGCCCAGGCGCTCGGCGAGCAGCGCCGGTACGACGCCCATGGTGCCGTCGGTGGAGGCCATGCCGGAGATGACGAGGTCGTAACCGGCCTTCTCGACCGCCTTCGCCAGGACGAGGGAGGTGCCGATGGCGTCGGTGCCGTGCAGGTCGTCGTCCTCGACGTGGATCGCCTTGTCCGCGCCCATGGACAGCGCCTTGCGCAGTGCGTCCTTGGCGTCCTCCGGGCCCACCGTCAGGACGGTGATCTCCACGTCGTCGTCGGAGTTCTCCGAGATCTGCAGCGCCTGCTCGACCGCGTACTCGTCCAGCTCGGAGAGCAGACCGTCCACATCGTCACGGTCGACGGTCAGGTCATCGGCGAAGTGCCGGTCGCCAGTGGCGTCGGGCACGTACTTCACGGTGACAACGATCCTCAAGCTCACGCCGGCTCTCCTACTGCATCGTCTTTTCTGGCTGCCTGCCTGCAGGCAGCATAGGCGCCTGAAGCGGGCGATCACGGTCGGGGCGACCCACGCTCCGAACCACATATTACTCGTCAGTACACCCAGATCGTTCCCGCTGAGCAAGCGCTTTGAACTGTGACCTTCGCAACGCAGCGTAACCGGAACTCGAACCACCCGCGACCAGAGGAAACCCCGGCTCAGTCCCGCAGGCCGTTGAAACGCCCCTGGTGGTAGAGGAGCGGACGGCCGTGGCCCGTGGGGTCGCCCAGCAGGACCTCGGCGATCACGATCCGGTGGTCACCGGCCGGCACCCGCGCCACCACCTTGCACACCATCCAGGCCGGCACGTCGTCCAGCACGGGGACACCCTCGGGCCCCTCCCGCCACGCGGTGGCCGGGCCGAAGCGGTCGGCGCCGCTGCGCGCGAAGGTCGCCGCCAGTTCCCGCTGGTGCTCCCCGAGGACGTGCACGCCGACGTGGTCGCTCGTCGCGATCACGGACCAGCTGGAGCTTGCGGCGCCGACCCCGAAGGACAGCATCGGAGGCTCGGCCGAGACGGAGGCGAGCGAGGTGGCGGTGAAGCCGACGGGGCCCCGGTGACCGGTCGCCGTGATCACGGCGACGCCGGCGGCGTGCCGGCGGAAGACGGAGCGCAGCAGGTCGGGCGAGGCGGGCCGGGCGGTGCCGAGGCCGGACGTGGCCGTCATGGGACTGTCCTTCTGCGAGAGGTGACGAGCGGGTACGCGGCTGCTCACCGGCCCGGCCGGCGCACACGCGCGGCACGGGCGGCCGCCGGGAGGCCGGGGAGCCGCGGGAGGCGCAGGAGTTCCGAGGACATGGGGTCAGGCTGACTACGCGTGGCATGCACAGTCAAGTCGATCCGGTGATGTGGGAGATGCCTCACCGTGCCCCCGGCGGTCCTCACACCGCCTCCCCCAGCGCCGCGATGACATCCGCCTTGCGGGGCTGGCCGGCCGCGCGCCGGACCTCCCGGCCGGCCGCGTCGAGGACCAGCACCGTGGGCGTCCGCACGATGTCCAGCCGGCGCACCAGGTCCAGACGGGCCTCGGCGTCGATCTCCACATGGGTCACGCCGGGCACCAGGGCGGCCACCTCGCCGAGCACGCGGCGCGTGGCGCGGCAGGGCGCGCAGAAGGCGCTGGAGAACTGCACGAGGGTGGCGCGTTCCCCCAGTTCCGCGCCCAGTCCGGCCACCGCCTCCGCGTGCGCCGACCGCCGTCCGTCGTCGTCCCGCTCTCGCACTCGCCCACTCCCGCCGTGGAATCGCCGTCAGCCCTCTCCAGCGTCCGGGGAACCCCTGGCATTCCCCGCCCGCGCAGGAAAACCGAGGTCGTTCAGGGTGGACGTGACAAGAATCTCGCCGCAGAAGGGCACCAAGACTGGTTCACCGGCCGTTCTTCGGGCACCATCTGCGACAAGCCGTAAACCTACGGCTCCGTAACTTTCGACTGGGAGCTTCCTTCCCAGGCAGAGAAGGAAGGGTTCCGACCCGCCCATGGCAGACCTCGTCTACCGTCCCGTCGTCGGCTTCGCCCGCACCCTGTTCAAGGTGTGGGACCTCAAGATCGACTGCCAGGGGTCGGAGAACATCCCGCGCTCGGGCGGCGCCGTGCTGGTCAGCAACCACATCAGCTACCTGGACTTCGTCTTCAACGGACTGGCGGCGCTCCCCCAGAAGCGGCTCGTGCGCTTCATGGCGAAGGAGTCGGTCTTCCGGCACCGTGTGTCCGGTCCGCTGATGCGCGGCATGAAGCACATCCCGGTGGACCGCAGGCAGGGCGAGGCGGCCTACGAGCACGCGCTGCGGTCGCTGCGGGCGGGTGAGATCGTGGGTGTCTTCCCGGAGGCGACCATCTCGCAGTCGTTCACCCTGAAGAGCTTCAAGTCGGGCGCGGCGCGCATGGCGCAGGAGGCCGGCGTACCGCTGATCCCGATGGCGGTGTGGGGCACGCAGCGGCTGTGGACCAAGGGACACCCGCGCAACTTCAAGCGCAGCCACACGCCCATCACCATCCGGGTGGGCGAGGCGATCGAGGCGTCCAAGGACAAGTACGCGGGCGCGATCACCCGTCAGGTGCGCGAGCGGGTGCAGGAGTTGCTGGAGGCGGCGCAGCGGGCGTACCCCGTGCGGCCGAAGGGGCCGGACGACACCTGGTGGATGCCGGCGCACCTCGGAGGCACGGCCCCCACTCCGGAACAGCTCCGCCAGGCCGAGAGCCACTGACGTCCCACCTGTCGCGCCACCGGCCGGGGCTGCGCCGTCACCCCCGGCCCGGCGCCGTCGCGCTCCCGCGTCAGAGGGTGGTGGGCAGGTTCCGCCAGAGGTGGGGGCGGTCGGGGGCGGAGCGCAGGGCGTTCAGTACGGTCGGATGCGGTACCGCGTACAGGACCGGATGATCCCGCTCCCCCGACGCCGGGTCGGGCGTGAAGGCCAGCCGCTCCCCGTCCAGGGAGAACCGCGCGTCCACGCCCGGCTTGTTGCCCCGCGGGTCCTGCCGGTGCCAGCCGCCGCGGAAGCGCACGGCGACCAGACCGTGGACCACACCGAGGTACTGGTAGCACAGCGCGGTCGGGATGTCCTCGGCGCGCAGCAGCGCGGCCAGCGCGTGCGCCTTGGCGTAGCAGATGCCGGTGCGCCGCTCCAGGACGTCGGAGGCGCGCCAGGTGACCCTCGGGTCGCCGGAGTCCTGCGAGTGCGCAATGGTGTCGCGCACGAACTCGAACGCCACCCGCGCATACTCATACGAGTCCGCCACGCCCCGCGCCAGCCGCGCCGCGGTCTCGCGGACCAGCGGATGATGATGGTCGATCACCTCGTCAGCGGCCACATACGCGGAGAGGTCCGGGTCTTCCTGGATGAGCTGCATGGCGCCAGAGCATAGGTATGCGGTCGACCAGCAATCAATGCATTTCCGGTCGACCGCATATCTATGCGTGTGCTGCTAGCGGGCCATCTCCTCCTTCAGCGCCGCCACGAACGTGTCCACGTCGTCCTCGGTGGTGTCGAACGCGCACATCCACCGCACGTCGCCCGCCGCCTCGTCCCAGAAGTAGAAGCGGAACCGCTTCTGCAGGCGCTCGCTCACCTCGTGCGGCAGCCGCGCGAACACGGCGTTGGCCTGCACCGGGTAGAGGATCTCGACACCGTGGACGGCGCGCACGCCCTCCGCCAGGCGCTGGGCCATCTCATTGGCGTGCCGGGCGTTGCGCAGCCACAGGTCCCGGGCCAGCAGGGCCTCCAACTGCACCGACACGAAGCGCATCTTGGAGGCGAGCTGCATGGACAGCTTGCGCAGGTGCTTCATGTGGCGGACGCCGTCCGGGTCCAGCACCACGACCGCCTCGCCGAACAGGGCACCGTTCTTGGTGCCGCCCAGCGAGAGCAGGTCGACACCGGCCGCGTTGGTGAAGGTGCGCAGCGGCACGTCCAGCGTGGCGGCGGCGTTGGCCAGCCGGGAGCCGTCGACGTGCACCTTCATGCCGTGCGCGTGGGCGTGCTCGCAGATGGCGCGGATCTCGTCGGGCGTGTAGACCGTGCCCAGTTCGGTGGCCTGGGCTATGGACACGACCTGGGGCATGGCGCGGTGCTCGTCGTCCCAGCCGTACGCCTCCCGGTCGATCAGCTCGGGGGTGAGCTTGCCGTCCGGGGTGGGCACGGTGAGCAGCTTGATGCCCCCGACCCGCTCCGGGGCGCCGCCCTCGTCCACGTTGATGTGGGCGCTGTCTGCACAGATGACCGCGCCCCAGCGGTCGGTGACCGCCTGGAGCGCCACCACGTTGGCGCCGGTGCCGTTGAACACCGGGAACGCCTCGGCCGCCGGTCCGAAGTGACTGCGGATCACCTGCTGGAGGTTCTCGGTGTACGCGTCCTCGCCGTAGGCGACCTGGTGCCCGCCGTTGGCCACGGCCAGGGCGGCGAGCACCTCCGGGTGGACCCCGGCGTAGTTGTCGCTGGCGAAACCGCGGACGTCCGGGTCGTGATGACGACGCGCGTCGGTCCTCGGTGGGTTCACGGCTTCTCGGTCAGCCACAGACGGTTTCCGTTCACTTCCGCGGCGGGCTTGTCCCAGACGCCGACGATGGCCTCGGCGAGGTCCTTGACGTCCGTGAAGCCCGCGAACTTCGCGTTGGGGCGGTCGGCGCGCATCGCGTCGTGCACCAACGCCTTCACGACCAGGATCGCAGCCGCCGAGGTCGGCCCCTGCTCACCCCCGGCCTTGCGGAAGTAGTCGGCCATGGCCAGCGTCCACGCCTCGGCGGCGGCCTTGCCGGCCGCGTAGGCGGCGTTGCCCGCGGTGGGCCTGGTGGCGCCGGCGGCGCTGATCAGGACGTAGCGGCCGCGGTCGCTGCGCTGGAGCACCTCGTGGAAGGCGAGGCTGGTGTGCTGCACGGTGCGCACCAGCAGCAGCTCCAGGAAGTCCCAGTCGTCGAGGCTGGTCTTGGTGAAGGTCTCGCTGCCGCGCCAGCCGCCCACGAGGTGGACCAGGCCGTCGACGCGGCCGAACTCCTTCTCGGTGCGGGCGGCCCACTCGCGGGTGGAGTCCAGGTCCAGCAGGTCGACCGTGTCACCGGTGACGGTGGCGCCGCCGTGCGCGTAGCGCGCCGCGTCGACCGCGTCCGCCAGCCGCTCCGGGTCGTTGTCCGAGCCGACGACGGTCGCTCCCGCCTCGGCCAGCCTGAGCAGTGCCGCCCGTCCCGCGGGTCCTCCCGCGCCGGCCACCGCGATCACCGCACCCTCGAGGGCCCCGTTCCCCATGATTCTCGCCTCCTGAGCAGTGTTGTGGACGAGATCGCTCACGCGGCGACCCGCTCGGCGCTGTCCGCGGTGATGCCCTTGGTTGCGGCGATCACGTTCTTCAGCTTCTTGGACAGTGCCTCATAGAACATGCTCAGCGGAAACTCGTCCGGAAGCACGTCATCGACGAGTTTGCGCGGCGGCAGCGTCAGGTCGAGGGCGTCGGGGCCCTTGGCCCACTTGGAGCCCGGGTGCGGGGAGAGGTAGCTGGAGACCAGCTCGTACCCGGCGAACCAGTGGACGAGCTTGGGGCGGTCGATGCCGTCGCGGTACAGCTTCTCGATCTCGGCGCACAGCTGGTTGGTGACCTGCGGGGCGCGCTCCCAGTCGATGCTGAGCCTGTTGTCGGTCCAGCGGACGACATCGTGCTTGTGCAGGTAGGCGAAGAGCAGCTGGCCGCCGAGACCGTCGTAGTTGCGCGTCCGCTCGCCGGTGACGGGGAAGCGGAACATGCGGTCGAAGAGCACCGCCACCTGTACGTCACGGGCCTGCGGGACGCCCTCGCCGGCGAGCTTCACGGCCTCCTTGAAGGCGGTGAGGTCGCAGCGCAGCTCCTCCAGGCCGTACATCCAGAACGGCTGGCGCTGCTTGATCATGAACGGGTCGAACGGCAGGTCGCCGTGGCTGTGGGTGCGGTCGTGGACCATGTCCCAGAGCACGAACGCCTCTTCGCAGCGCTTCTGGTCGTGCACCATGGCGGCGACGTCCTCGGGCAGCTCCAGGCCCAGGATGTCGACGGCGGCCTCGGTGACGCGGCGGAAGCGGGCGGCCTCGCGGTCGCAGAAGATACCGCCCCAGGTGAAGCGCTCGGGGGCCTCGCGCACGGCGATGGTCTCGGGGAAGAGCACCGCCGAGTTGGTGTCGTAGCCCGAGGTGAAGTCCTCGAAGGTGATGCCGCAGAACAGCGGGTTGTCGTAGCGGGTGCGCTCCAGCTCGGCCAGCCAGTCGGGCCAGACCATGCGCAGCACGACCGCTTCGAGATTGCGGTCGGGGTTGCCGTTCTGCGTGTACATCGGGAAGACGACGAGGTGCTGGAGACCGTCCTCACGGCTCGCGGCGGGCTGGAAGGCCAGCAGCGAGTCGAGGAAGTCGGGCACCTCGAAGCCGCCGTCGGCCCACCGGTCCAGGTCCTTGGCCAGCGCCTCGTGGTAGGCACGGTCGTGCGGGAGCAGCGGGGAGAGCTCCTCGACGGCTCCGATCACGGTGCGCACCGCGCGCTCGGCGTCGGCGCGGGCCGGGGCGCCGTCGGCGTCGAAGTCGATCGAACCGTCCTTGGACTGCCAGGGCCGGATCCGCTCCACGGCATCCTTGAGCACGGGCCACGCCGGGTGCTCGACCACCCTGGTCGCCGAAGGAACCTGCCCCTCGGCACCCACCTGCACAAGAATCTCCGTCATGTCCCATCCTCCACAAGAAAACCTCGCGTGAGGAGACCGTATACACAGCGGCTTTCTCCCAGCAAGGGGGACCTCCGGAAATTATCCTGCCGCACCCCGGCCTTCACCGCATTTTTTCCTGCGGAACACCCGGGTGGGTGGCGCTGCGCGCAATCGACGTCCAGCCTCTGGACGCGACGGGCACAGGCGATACGGTCCAGGAGGGCCGTAGGGACGCGGTCCCCCGCCGCCGTCGACGGAAGCGAGTCGAGTCTTGAACTTCCTCACCATCGGTCACCGCGGAGTCATGGGTGTCGAGCCCGAGAACACCCTCCGGTCCTTCGTCGCCGCCCAGGAGGCGGGCCTCGACGTCATCGAGCTCGATCTGCACCTGAGCAAGGACGGCGCGCTCGTCGTCATGCACGACACGGACGTGGACCGCACGACGGACGGCACGGGCGCCGTCGCCGACAAGACACTCGCCGAACTGCGCGCCCTCGACGCCGGGCACGGCGAGCGCGTCCCGCTCTTCGAGGAGGTCCTGGACGCCGTCCGGGCGCCGCTGCAGGCCGAGATCAAGGACGTGCGGGCGGCCAGGGCACTGGCCGGGGTGATGAACGGGCGGGGGCTGGCCGGCCGGGTCGAGGTCTCGTCGTTCCACGACGAGGCGATCGCCGAGATCGCCCGGCTGGTGCCCGGGGTGCGCACGGCGCTCATCGCGAGCCGGTACGACACCGGCGTCGTGGACCGCGCGGTCGCGGTCGGCGCCTCGTCCGTCTGTCTCAACATCCGCCGGCTCACCCTGGAGATCACCGAACGGGCCCGGAAGGCGGACCTCGCCGTGATCGGCTGGGTGGTCAACACCCAGGACCACCTCAGGCTGGTCCGGGCCCTGCAACTCGACGGGGCGACCACCGACTACCCGGAGATCAAACGCACCGGCCGCTTCACCGCGTGAGCGGCCGGGCGCCGTACGGCGGTCAGGCCAGTTCCTTCACCAGCAGCTCGAACTCCAGGTCGTCGCGCTGGGGGATGCCGAAGCGCTCGTCACCGTACGGGAAGGGCGTCATCCGTCCCGTACGGCGGTAGCCGCGCCGCTCGTACCAGGCGATCAGGTCCTCGCGCACGGAGATCACCGTCATGTGCATCTCGTCCACGCCCCAGGTCTCGCGGGCCCGGCGCTCCGCCTCGGCGATGATCGTCCTGCCCAGCCCGGCGCCCTGGAGAGCGGGACTGACCGCGAACATGCCGAAGTAGGCGTACGCGCCGCGGTGTTCGAGCTGGCAGCAGGCGACGACGCGGCCCTCGCGCTCCACCGTCAGCAGCCGGCTGTCGGGCGACCTGACGACCTCCAGCACGCCCTCGGGGTCGGTCCGCTGCCCCTGGAGGATGTCCGCCTCGGTGGTCCACCCGGCCCGGCTGGACTCTCCCCGGTACGCCGACTCGATCAGCGCGACGAGCGCGTCCACATCGGCGTCGGTGGCGTCGCGGAAGGTCAGTACGGAGTCGGTGGCGGATGACATGGCCGTATCCCCTGGTTCGTGTGCGCCGCTTCCGGCGTGGTTCGGACGGGGACGAGACTAACCCGGGCACTACGCTCGGCCGCATGGTGCATGTACTGAGCGGCCGTACCCTGCTCCGCCCCACCGACCCCGAGCGTTCCCGCGCCTTCTACGGCGGACAACTGGGCCTCGCCGTCCACCGTGAGTTCGGCACCGGCCCGCAACGGGGCACCGTCTACTTCCTCGGCGGGGGCTTCCTGGAACTCTCCGGACGCTCCGACGCCTCCGCCCCCGCCTCCCCGGACGTCCGGCTGTGGCTCCAGGTGGAGGACCTCACGGCGGCGCACGGGGAACTGGTGGCCAAGGGCGTCGGGATCGTCCGTCCTCCGGTGCGGGAGCCGTGGGGCCTGGTCGAGATGTGGATCGAGGATCCGGACGGCATCCCGATCGTCCTGGTCGAGATCCCGTCCGACCATCCGCTGCGCTACCGGCCGGGCATCTGAGGACGTCCGTCGCCGCGGACCGGGGGCGGCGGCGGACCGCCGCGGGCCTCGGCGGGCCGCCCGGTCCTCAGGCGCGCAGCGCGCCCAGCCGCCCTTCCAGCTGCCCGAGCAGCGATCCGAGCAGGGCGGCGAGCTCACCGAGTTCCGGACCGTCCAGGCCGGACAGCACGGCCGTCTCGTAGGCGAGCTGCGCGGGCAGGATGCCGTCGACCGTGTCCCGTCCGGCGTCGGTGAGCCGGACGAAGGCGACCCGGCGGTCACGGGTGTCGCCGCGGCGCTCCACCAGCCCGCGTTCGCTGAGCTGCTTGAGGCGCTTGGTGACCGCGGCGCCCGAGGAGAAGGTTTCGCGGGCCAGCTCGCTCGGGGTCAGCTCGTGTCCGGTGCGGCGCAGCGCGCCGAGCAGGTCGAACTCCGCGCGGGACAGCCCGGCCCGGCGCAGCGGGGCGTCCTCCGCCTGCTGGAGCAGGGCGGCGCAGCGGTTGATGCGGCCGATGACCTCCATGGGGCCGGTGTCCAGGCCGGGGTGGACCGCCCGCCACTGCCGGACGACCGCGGCGACGGTGTCGCCCCGCCGGCCCGGCAGGCCGGCGCCGGTGTCCCGGGGTCCCTCGTCGCCGGCCGCCGGTGGTCCTTCGGTCGCCGTCATGGCCGTACGTCCTCCGTGTGCGTGCTGGTGCCGGGGAGCAGCCCCTGGCGTCGTACCGTCGCCGCGAGCGTACGGTGTCCCGACTGCTCGGCGAGCACGACCCGCTCCTGGGGCACCGCGCGCAGCCACCACTCACCGGCCGCCGCGTCGGCGGTGGCCCGCAGACCGACCAGGGCGGCGGCCAGGTGGCGTCGGGCGGCGTCCAGGGCCGCGGGCTCGGCGTGCGGGTCCGCCAGCAGGCGGGCGGCGCCCTCGCGGGCGCGGCCGACGGTGGTGAGTGCCTCCTCGACCCGGTCGCCCGCCCTGCGGTTGGTCACCAGCATGGCCGCGGCGAACCCGGCCAGGGCGCCGACGAGGGTGTCCACGACGCGGTCGGCGACCAGCTCGCCGGTCGGCTGGTAGCCGGGGAACTCGGTGACGAGCAGGGCGAGGGGGGTCACGCAGACGCTGCCGAGCCAGTAATTGCGGCTGATGAACGCCTCCGCGCCGAAGTTGAAGGCGAGGCAGCACAGGACCAGGGCGAGCGGACCGAGGTGGGCCACCGGGGCGACGGCGGCGAAGATCAGCACGCCGACGAGGTTGCCGACGACCCGCTGGACGGTCCGGCTCCAGGTCAGGGTGATGTTGGCCTGGTAGAGCGCGGCCGCGGTGACCAGGGCCCAGTAGGGGCGGCCGACGCCGACGGCGAGGGAGGCGTAGCCGGCGAGCGCGCAGCCGAGCGCGGTGCGGACGGCGATCGGGGTGAGCCCGGTGAGCCTGCTCCACAGGGAGCGCGGCGCGAGAGCACGTTCCGCGGCCACGCCGAGGAGTTCGTCCGCGCCCGCGCGGGGGTCGTCGGGACGCGGAACCGGGCCGGTGCCGCGCAGGTCGCGGGCCCAGGCACGCAGGCGGGCGGGGTCGGCGTCGGCCGGCGCGGCGAGCGCGACCTCGGCACGGATCACGAGTCGTTCGAGCCCCCGGCGGACGGCCGAGGGCCGGTTCCCCGCGGCCAGCAGCGACTGCCACGCGGCCTGGACCGCGGCGTAGGCGTCGGCGCGGGCGCGCGGGTGGCCGTCACCGGCGTCCGGCTTCTCCGCGTACGCCGCGGCGGCCCTCAGCGCCTGGGCGGTGGCCCGGCGCTCCGGGCCGTGCGGCCGGACCAGCACGGGCGCCATGCCGACCAGCCAGGCCCACACGCCCGCCGCGGCGGCGAGCGCCAGGTGACCGGGCACCTGCCCGATGGTCTGGGGCACGAACAGCGCGGCGGAGCTGACGAAGATGAGGATCACATGGCCGGGCGGGCCGATGCGGGTGGCGTCGCACAGCGCCTTCTGCCCGGCGGCCAGGACGGATCCGACGGCGACCAGGACGACGGCGTTCGTGGTGAGCGAGGCGGCGACCAGGGCCACGGCGAGGCCGGCGAGCATGCCGAGGACCACCCACACCAGCGCCTTGGCGCGGGCGGCGTACGGACGGTTGTGGGCGTAGAGGGCACACAGGGACCCCGCCATGGTGTACATCGCGAGGTCGAGCCGGCCGAGGGCCACCAGGAGCAGGTTGGGCGGTGCCACCGCGGCGACCACGCTGAGGGCGGGCTTGAACCAGATGTCGGAGGGCCGCCCGAGGCGCAGTGCGCCGGCGAGCGGGAGACGCCGCGGGGAGGACGGGGGGAGGGCACTGCTCATGACGAACAAGGTTACCGGATAATTTACCAGTAAAAGATATCGTCCGACCTGCAGCGCTCCCCCGAACGCTCCCCGTGTACCCCCGTGCGCCCGCGTGCCCGTCGCCGGGTACGGGCATTCCCTGACCGACCGCCGTACGGGTCGAGGGGGAGGTGCACGTGCACGGACCGGCGTCGTCCGGCTGGCTGCTGGTCGCGCTCTGCGCGGCGACCGGCGCCTACTGTCTGCTGCGGATGCGCAGCCGTGTGGAGGAGCAGCGCCGTGCCGCGGGCGGCGAGGCGCTGATGGGGTTCGGCATGGCCGTCATGGCCGTGCCGGCCACGGTGTTCGCCCCGCCGCCCTGGGCCTGGCCGGCCCTCGCGGTGGTGTTCGGCGCGGCGGGGCTGCACGCGCTGTGGACGGCCCGCGCGGGCGCCCGCCATCTGCACCACCTGGTGGGAGCCGGGGCGATGGTCTACATGGCGGTGGCCATGGCCGCCTCCTCCGGCGGCACGCACGGGCACGGGCACGGCGGCTCGGGTGTCCCCCTGCTGACCGGGGCCCTGCTGCTCTACTTCGTCGCGTACGTGCTGGCGACGGGGATCCGCCTGGTGCCCGCGCCCACCGTGGCCGGGGGTGCGCCGGGCGCCCGCTGGGGCGACCGGCCGGAAGTGGCGCGGGCCTGCCGGCTGTCCATGGCGATCGGGATGGTGGCGATGCTGCTGGCGATGTGAGGCGCTCCCGGGTCCGGGACCGTCGTCTGCGTCACTTCGGGACGTCCGGCCGTATCCCTGGGCGGCCCGACGCTCATAGGCTGCGGTCATGATCCTCCCCGCGGTCCTGCTGGTGCTCGGCGTCCTGACCGCTGTCGCGGGTCCCCGGCTGCTGGCCCGGGCCGACTGGCCGGACCGCGAACCGGTGGTGGCGCTGTGGGCGTGGCAGTGCGTGATCTCGGCCGTCCTGCTGTGCTGCGCCCTGTCGATGACGTTCAGCGCGGCCGCCGCGTGGCACGCGGTGGGCGGCCACGTGTTCGCCACCGCGCCCCGGGCGGTCGCGGAGGCGTACTCCCTCGGCACGGCGGGCATCTGGGCGGCGACCACCGCGGTGGCGTTGGCGTGCGGCGGGCTGTGGAGCGCCGCGATGCTCGTCAGGGAGGTCGCGCGGGCCCGCGCGCGGCGCAGGGCGCGGCGGGCCCGGCTGCGTCTGCGGGCACCGCTGCTGCCCGGCGAGGAGGCGGGCTCCGGGCGTCTGGTCGTCCTCGAGGGCGAGCGGCCCGACGCCTGGTGGCTGCCCGGCAGCCCGCCGCGCCTGGTCGTCACCACGGCCGCGCTGCGCCGTCTGAAGGGCAGGCAGCTGGACGCCGTCCTGGCCCACGAGCGGGGGCACGCCCGGGCCCGGCACGACTGGCTGCTGCACTGCTCGTCGGCGCTGGCGGGCGGGTTCCCCCAGGTTCCGGTGTTCGCGGCGTTCCGCGACGAGATGCACCGGCTGGTCGAACTCGCCGCCGACGACACGGCCTCCCGGCGCGTCGGCCGGCTGACCACGGCCCTCGCCCTGGTCGGCCTCAACGAGCACCGCGGTGTGTTCGGGCCCTGCCCGGACGCGCGGGCCCAGGTGCCGGCCCGGGTGCACCGGCTGCTCACTCCCGCCGACCGGCTGAGCGCGGGGCGACGGCTGCGGCTGACCGCGGTGGCGTCGCTGGTGCCGGTTCTCCCCGTCCTGGTGGCGTTCGTGCCGGGATTGCGGGCACTGGGATAGTCCGCGGACCGAGCAGGGTCCGGCGGCGGTGACAGGACTGGCCCCGGAAGCCGCCGGTCCGCGAGGATCGCTCCATGCACACCCCCCACACCGACTCCCCGCCCGGACCCCTTCGGCACCGCTCCGCGGGCCTGCCCGCGGGAGTGCTGGCGCTGTCGTCGGCGCTGCTCGCGGCGCTGGTCGCCGTCGAGTGGAGACCGCTGCTGGGCCTGGACGGCGACATCTCCCGCGCCACCCACCGCTGGGCGGTGGCGGAACCCGGGCTGACCCGGGCAGCCCGGATCCTGACGGACTGGGTCTGGGACCCGTGGACGATGCGTGTGCTGTGCGCGGTGGCGGCGGGGCTGCTGGTGTGGCGGTACGCGGACCGGTGGACCGCCGGATGGCTGGTGCTGACGGTGGCCGTCGCGACGGCCGTCCAGCAGGGGCTGAAGGCCGCGCTGGACCGCGCCCGCCCGGTCTGGCCCGACCCGGTCGACTCCGCGCACTACGCGGCCTTCCCGTCGGGCCACGCCATGACGGCGACGGTCGTCTGCGGGCTCCTGCTGTGGCTCGTGCACCGTCACGGCCCGGGCCGCGCCTTGCGGCGTGCGGCGCTGGCCGTCGCGGTCGTCTCGGTGACCGGCGTCGGCCTCACCCGTGTCTGGCTCGGTGTCCACTGGCCGACGGACGTCCTGGGCGGCTGGCTGCTGGGCGCCCTGGTGGTGACGGTGGCGGTGGGCGTCCACAGGCAGCGCCACCCGAGGACCGCCGGATGACCGGGGGAAGGCGCCCTCTGCGCTTCTCATGAGCCTGTGCCACTCCGGCCCGGCACACCGGACGTCCGGCAGCGGACCCGGGCCGGCACCGGCCACCTTGGGCGATCCCCCGCGTCGCCCAAGATGACCGGCAGCCCGAAGCGGACCCGAAGGCCCGTCCGACGCGCTGAGTATAGTTGGCTGGCAACCAGTCAACGCAGGAGTCCAGCATGTCCCCGCGCAGCGCCCTGGTCAACGAGGAGTTGCGGAGACGTTCGAAGGAACGGCTCCTGCACGCCGCCGTCGAGCTGGTGGGCGAGCGCGGGTACGAGGCGACGACCCTCGGCGACATCGCCGACCGGGCGGGTTCCGCGCGGGGCCTGGTGTCGTACTACTTCCCGGGAAAACGCCAGCTCGTGCAGTCCGCCGTGCACCGGCTGATGCACCGCACCCTGGAGGAGGCCCTGGAGCGCGAGCCGCGCACCGAGGACGGCCGGGAGCGGATGGCGCGGGCCATCGACGCGATCCTCGGACTGGCGCGGGACCGGCCGGTCCTGATGCGCCAGCACATGGCGGGACTGCTGCAGGCCGAGGGTTTCCTGCCCTGCCCGGAACAGCGGCGCCTGGCCGAACTGCTGAGCGACACCGTCGCGCGCCACGGCTCCGAGGACATCGGAGCCGACTACCCGATGCTGCGCTCCCTGCTGATGGGCGCCGTGTACGCGGCCGTGATGCCGGGCGCGCCGATGCCCGTGCCCGTGCTGCGCGCGGAGCTGTTCGAACGCTACGGGCTCGACTGGGAGTCGGGCGTCCCGCCGGACACCGAGGCGTCCGGCGGGACGTGCGGGAAGGACCGGGCGGACACGGCCCGGTTCTTCGCGACGGAGCCGGGGGCTCAGTCGAAGTAGTCCGGCTGCGTCTGGACGTTGAGCTCACTCATGCGGACCCAGCGGGCCGGGTCGGTACGCCGGTCGTCGATCCTCAGGACGTCGAAGCCCTTGGCGATGTCGTTCGAGTAGATGTAGCCGTTGTAGTAGTACGCCGACCAGGAACCGCCGGTGGCGACGCGGTCGGTGCTCAGCGGACCGCGCTCGAAGTAGGCGATCTCCTTGGGCTTCGAGGAGTTGGTGAAGTCCCAGACGGAGACGCCGCCCTGGTACCAGGCCTGGACCATCAGGTCCCGGCCCCGGACCGGGATCAGCGAGCCGTTGTGGGCCACGCAGTTCTCGGTGTCCGCCTGGTGGCGCGGGATCTTGAAGTAGCTGCGGAAGACGAGCTTGCTCCGGTCCCCCTTGCCGACGATGTCGTAGATGCCGTTGGCGCCGCGGTTCGGGCCGATCTCGGCGTTGCAGGTGGCGCCGCCGCCACCGCCCAGCTCGTCGGTGAAGACGACCTTGTCGGCCCTCTGGTTGAAGGTGGCCGAGTGCCAGAACGCGAAGTTGACGTTGTCCTGCACCCGGTCGATCACCTTGGGCCGCTCGGGGTCCTTGATGGAGAACAGGATGCCGTCGCCCATGCAGGCACCGGCGGCCAGGTCCCTGGACGGCAGGACCGTGATGTCGTGGCAGCCGGTGGTCTTGGAGACACCCGGGTTGGTGGGCGCACCCGGGTTGCCGCCCCCGTCGGGGCCCTCACCCGGGAACAGCACCGGGAAGCCCACGACCGCCGCCTTGTGCGGCGCCTTGCGCGGCACCTTGATCACGGAGATGCCGTCGTGCGGCGGCCGGCAGTCGGGGTACGCCGCGTTCGGCGAGTACGAGGAGACGTAGACGTAGACGTTCTTGCGCTCGGGCACCAGCGTGTGGGTGTGCGAGCCGCAGGCGGTCTCGACGGCGGCGACGTAGCGCGGGTTGCGCTTGTCGCTGATGTCGAAGACCTTCATGCCCTCCCACGAGGACTTCTCCGTCGCCGGCTGCGTGGTGCTGTTGCAACTGCTGTCGCTGCGCGAGGAGTCGGTGGACAGGAAGAGCAGGTCCCCGGAGACGGAGATGTCGTTCTGCGAGCCCGGGCACAGGACCTGGGCCACCGTCCTGGGCGCCTTGGGGTCGCTGATGTCGAAGATGCGGAAGCCGTCGTAGTTGCCGGCGAACGCGTACCGGCCCTGGAAGGCCAGGTCCGAGTTGGTGCCGGACAGCGCGTCCTTGGGGATGTTGGCGACGTGCCGGATGTTGTCGGAGTGGACGATCTCGTCCTGGCCGGGTATCTCGCCGTTCTCGATGGCCTTGCGGGCCTCGGCCTGGTCGCTGCGCGAGACCTCCTTCTGCGCGGCGGGCGAGTCCCCCGGGTCGGGGATCGCGGCGGCCGGCGAGGCGGTGAGCAGGGCGGCCAGCAGACCACCGGCTGCCGTGGCGACTCCCAGCCGTCTGCGCCGGGTTCGGGAACCTCTCAACAGGATCACTGTTTTCCTCCCTGGTTCCGTTCACGTACGAACGGTTTCGCTCCGGCAGTATCGTCTTGGGCATGCTCATACCAACAGGGGGCAGCGACGCCGTCGCGACAAAGTTTTGTGATCAATGGTGTGCGGAAGCGTGCCAGGACGGTCGTCGACGCTCACCAGGCGTCCCGCCCTCGCTCCCCCACAGCGGCACCGCCAGCCACAGGAGGTCCTTGTGCACTACCGCCGCGTGCCACGCCTGTCCGTCCTCGCCGCCGGGCTGACCGCTCTGGCCGTACTCGGGCTCGTGAGCTGCGACTCCGGTGACGGGGAGACCAAGTCGTCCGCGGCGAGCGGGCCTTCGGTCATCGCACCCGGCAAGCCCGGGGAGGACAACCGGACCCTGTCGGCCGAGGAGGCCTCACGGCAGCGCGCGGAGGACGACTCCCCCAACTCCGCCGACGTGTCCTACGCGCGGATGATGATCGAGCACCACGCGCAGGCCCTCGAGATGACCGAACTCGTCCCGGACCGCGCCGAGTCGCCGCAGATCGTCGCGTTGTCCGAGCGCATCTCCGCCGCCCAGGAACCGGAGATCAAGGCGATGAGGGGCTGGCTGAAGGGCCACGACGAGCCCGAGCGGGACGACGGGCACGGGCACGACCACGCGACGATGCCCGGCATGGCCACGCGAGCCCAGCTCGGGCAGCTGCGCGCGGCCGACGGCAAGGCCTTCGACCAGCTCTTCCTCACCCTGATGATCACCCATCACCAGGGGGCGATCACCATGTCCACCGAGGTGAAGGGAGAGGGCAACAACATCTGGATCGAGGAGATGGCGGACGACGTGGTCGCCCAGCAGACGAGTGAGATCAGCCGGATGCGCGGCCTGCTGTGAGGGCCCCCCACGGGTGACCGTCCCGTCCGCCGACGGGCGCCGCCGGGGCGGGCGGCGGCGTTCAGCGGCGGGCGTGCCGCGGGGACAGCAGACCGGCGTCCCGCGTCCTGCCGATGAGCCGGAGCGCACCGCGCCGGCTGCGTCCGGTCTCGTCCATCACGGCGAGGACCGGATCGGCGCCGCGTTCCTGCGCCTCGCGGTACGCCCGGGCCACGAACCGCCACGCCTCCGGTCCGCGCGGCCGCACCGAGCCGTCGTCACGGTGCGCCCCCGTACCGGCTGCGTCGCCGGACCCCGGCCCGGCGCTGGCGCGCGCCAGCGGGCCCTCGATCCAGTCGGCGAACACGGCGAGGTCCTCCAGGGTGAGCGCCGGGCGGGCCTGGACGTCCTCCACGCGCACCCCTCCGTCGCAGACCGTCGCGAGCGCGTCGATCCTGGCCCCGTCTGCGAACTCGAGCCGCACATGGAGCCACCGGGTCGTCCGTTCCCCCTCGCGCACCTCCCACGCGGGCCACACGGACACCGCGCCCTCCGCGGGAGAGCGATCGGAAAGATGAAGAGAAGCTGCCTCGAGCACACACGCAACGTAACGGGGTGATCAGTTCCCTCCGCGGGAACACGCACCCCGGCCGGCGGACGGCACCCTGTCAGCGGAGCCCGACCGGTGCCATGCTGGGAGGCATCAGCGATCTCCTGTCGATCCCGCGGGGTGAGGAGTTCCGCCGTGCTGCGTGTCGCCGTGATCGGTTCGGGGCCGAGCGGGTGCTACACCGCCCAGAGCCTCGTCCAGCAGGACCCCCGGGTGCGCGTCGACGTCCTGGACCGGCTGCCGTGCCCGTACGGCCTGGTCCGCTACGGCGTGGCCCCGGACCACGAGAAGATCAAGTCGCTGCAGGACACCCTCCGCGCGGTGCTGGAGCACGAGCGGGTGCGTTTCCTCGGAGGGGTGCAGGTCGGGCCGGACGGGGTGCCGGCCGGGCGGCTGCGGGAGCTCTACCACGCGGTGGTGTACTGCGTGGGCGCGGCGACGGACCGGCGGCTGGGCATCCCGGGCGAGGACCTGCCGGGCAGCTGGTCGGCGACCGAGTTCGTGTCCTGGTACAGCGCGCACCCGGACGCGGTGGACGGCGGGTTCCTGCGCGGAGTGCGGTCGGCGGTGGTCATCGGCGTGGGGAACGTCGCCGTGGATGTCACCCGCATGCTGGCCCGGGGCGTGGCGGAACTGAACCCGACCGACATGCCCCACGCGGCCCTGACCTCACTCGCGGCGAGCCGGGTGACCCGCGTGCACATGGTGGGCCGGCGCGGACCGTCGCAGGCCCGCTTCACCACCAAGGAGCTGCGCGAACTGGGGACGCTGCCGGACACCGCCGTCGTGGCGGACCCGGCCGAGTGCGCGCTGGACCCGGCGTACACGGACCCGTCGGCGCTGGCCGGTCCGCAGCGCCGCAACGTCGAGGTGCTGCGCGGCTGGGCGGCCGGGGCGGCCCGGGACACCGGCGCGCGGCGGCTGATCCGCCTGCGTTTCTTCCTCCGTCCGGCCGGACTGGTGGCACGGGAGGGCAGGGTGGGCGCGGTGCGCTTCGAGCGGACGGTGCCGGACGGCCACGGGGGCGTCACGGGCACCGGGCGGTTCGAGGAGATCGAGGCGCAGCTGGTGCTGCGGTCGGTGGGGTACCGCGGGGTGCCGCTGGAGGGGCTGCCGTTCGACACGGCCGCGGGCACGGTGCCGCATCTCGCCGGGCGGGTCCTGCGCGGGGGCACCGTCGCTCCGGGCGAGTACGTGGCGGGCTGGATCAAGCGGGGACCGACCGGCGTCATCGGCACCAACCGGTCCTGCGCGAAGGAGACGGTGACGTCCCTGCTGGAGGACGCCCCGCTCCTCATGGACCGTGACCTGCCCGGCGATCCCCTCGCGGCACTGCGGGCCGAGGGCGTCGAACCGGTCGGGTGGCGGGGCTGGCAGGCGATCGAGAGGGCCGAGGCCCGCCTGGGTGCCTCCCTGGGCCGGGGCGTCGTGAAGCTCCCCGACTGGGAGGCCCTGCGGTCGGCCGCCCGAGCGGCAGGCGCCTGACCCCGGCCCCGGACCGCGCACGGGCCGCCACCTGCCGTCCGGGGGACAGCCGGGGTGCGCTCCCCCGCGCTGTCGCCCCCGGGGGGCGGCAGCGCGGGACCTCGCACGAGGAACGGGGCGAGCGCGCCTCACGCCCCGCTGTGGCGGCCGGCCTGGTGGGTGGCCGCGGTGAGCAGGGAGTCGAGCATGCCCGGGAAGAGGTCGTCCAGGTCGTCGCGGCGCAGGCCGTTCATCTTGGCGGTGCCCTCGTAGTTCTGCCTGATGACGCCGCTCTCGCGCAGCACCCGGAAGTGGTGGGTGGTCGTCGACTTGCTGACCGGCAGGTCGAAGTGCGAACACGACAGCGGCACTCCCTCGGCGGCGAGCTCGCGGACGATCCGCAGCCGTACGGGGTCGGAGAGGGCGTGCAGCACGCCCTCCAGCCGGATCTCCCCGGGCGTGGGGTGCGGCAGGTCTCGGCTGCTGGGGGCGGGGACTGCGGTCGTCACGTCGGCTCCACCTTCGTTCCGGAAGGAGACCCCATTGTACGAGAACTCTCGTAGTTTGACATCCGCCGTACTACGATGTCTATCGTACGACTCCTTGCCCCGCCCGCACCGAATGGAGCCCACCGTGAGCACGCTGTTCGAGCCGTACACCCTGCGCGACGTGACGATCCCCAACCGGGTGTGGATGGCCCCGATGTGCCAGTACTCGGCAGCACCGGACGGCCCCGGGGCGGGCGCCCCCGGCGACTGGCACTTCGCGCACTACGCGGCCCGCGCGGCCGGCGGCACGGGCCTGATCGTCGTCGAGGCCACGGCCGTGTCGCCGGAGGGCCGCATCTCGCCGCACGACCTCGGCATCTGGAACGACACGCAGGCCGAGGCCTTCCGCCGGATCACCGGGTTCCTCACCTCCCGGGGCACCGTCCCCGCCGTCCAGCTCGCGCACGCCGGCCGCAAGGCGTCGACCGGCCGGCCCTGGAAGGGCGGCGCGCCCCTCGGGCCGGACGCCCACGGCTGGCAGCCGGTGGCACCGAGCCCGCTCGCCTTCACCGAGAACCATCCGGTGCCCGACGAGCTGACCACCGAGGAGATCCGGCGGATCGTCGGCCGGTTCCGCGACGCCGCCCGCCGGGCGCTCGCCGCGGGTTTCGAGATCGCCGAGATCCACGGCGCTCACGGTTATCTGATCAACGAGTTCCTCTCCCCGCACTCCAACCACCGTACGGACGCCTACGGCGGTTCGTACGAGAACCGGACGCGCTTCGCGTTCGAGGTGGTCGACGCGGTGCGCGAGGTCTGGCCGGACGACAAGCCGCTGTTCTTCCGCGTTTCGGCCACCGACTGGCTGGAGGAGTCCGGCTGGACCGCGGACGACACCGTCCGCCTCGCCGCCGACCTGCACGCCCACGGCGTCGACCTGCTCGACGTCTCCACCGGCGGCAACGCCTCCGGCGTGCGCATCGCGACCGGACCCGGCTACCAGGTCCCCTTCGCCGCGCGGGTGCGGCGCGAGACGCCGATGCCGGTCGCCGCCGTGGGCCTGATCACCGACCCCGTACAGGCGGAGAAGATCCTCGCGGACGGGGAGGCGGACGCGGTGCTCCTCGGCCGGGAGCTGCTCCGCAACCCCTCCTGGGCCCGGTACGCCGCCCGTGAGCTGGGCGGCACGGTCCACGTGCCGGACCAGTACCACCTCTCCGTCTGACCGGCCCGGTCCCGCCGGCCGGTCAAGAGCCGGATGGCCCGGAGCGCCCGCCGCGCTCCGGGCCATCCGCGTGCGCGCACCTGTCCGAATCCGATGCACGCACCCCGTTGACCAGAAAGCGCTTACCCTCTACCTTCCGTTCATCGACGTGACCAGAGTGTTCGAACGGCCCCGTCGACGGCCGCCCATGTGAACGCCATCCTCATGGACGACCCGCACCCCCACACTTCGACAGAAGGTAACGACATGACTTCCGCGACACGACCACGCGCCCGCGGGCGCGCGCTGACGGGCGCACTCGCCACCCTGGGCCTCTCGCTTGGCATGGTCATGACCACCGGAGCGTCCCCGGCGGGCGCCGCCACCTGGCCCACCCCCAACGGCAGCCAGGGCGTCTCCTCCACCATCGCCGTGTCCGGCACCAAGGACTACGCGATGAAGCGCCTCTACGGCACCGGCGACCTGGGCTCGGGCGGCCAGGACGAGGACCAGGGCCCCATCCTCGAACTGGCGGACGGCGCGGTCCTGAAGAACGTCATCCTGGGCGCACCCGCCGCCGACGGCATCCACTGCAAGGGCTCCTGCACGCTGCAGAACGTCTGGTGGGAGGACGTCGGCGAGGACGCGGCCACGTTCAAGGGCAAGTCGTCGGGGTCGGTCTACACCGTCAGCGGCGGCGGCGCCAAGGAGGCCAGTGACAAGGTCTTCCAGTTCAACGGCGCGGGAACGCTGAACGTGTCGAACTTCGCGGTCAAGAACTTCGGCACCTTCGTCCGCTCCTGCGGGAACTGCTCCACGCAGTACAAGCGGACCATCAACCTCAACACGATCGAGGTGAACTGGAAGGGCGGCAGGATCGCCGGCATCAACACCAACTACGGCGACAGCGCGACCCTGCGGAACATCACGATCATCGGGGACAGCAGCAAGAAGATCGTTCCCTGCCAGAAGTACATCGGCAACAACACCGGCAAGGAACCGAGCAGCAACGGCTCGGGGCCCGACGGCACGTACTGCAAGTACGCGTCGTCCGACGTCACCTACCGCTAGTACCTCCCCCCACGGGGCGACGGCCGTACGAGGTGCCCGCACGGCACCTCGTACGGCCGTCCGCTCCCCCGCGCGTTCACTCGCCGTCCACCCGGGAGCGGACCTCCCCCGTCACCTCGCGCCGGTAGCCGGCGTACGCGGCCCGCAGCGCCTCGCCCGGCCAGTCGGCGGGCAGCAGGGCGGGCGGCAGGACGGGGTCGGCGAGCAGATGGCGCACGACGGCGGCGAACGCGGTGAGCCGGTCGGCGGGGCGGGCCGCACGGCCCACGTGCCCGAGGAGCACACGGGCCGTCGCCGACCAGGCCTCCAGTGGCCACAACCGCGCGGCGAGCTCTCCGGGGGGCCGGCCGGGGCGGGCCGTGCAGCGCTCGGCGACCGCGTCCAGAGCGGGAGGCAGAGGGCGTTCGAGGTTGGCGGGGCGCAGCCACACCCCCTCGCGCAGTTCGGCGAGCCGGAGGTCGGCGAGCCGGGCGCGCAGGTCCGCCCGTTCGGCGGGGCCGCGGCCCGTCGCGGTGACCACCACCAGTTCCCAGTCGCCGTCCCAGGCGCGCGTGCGCGGACGGACCGACTCGTCCTGGCGGCGCCGGCGTTCCAGCAGCCGGTCGCTGAGGCGGTAGCCGGCGTCGGTGCGCCGCAGATCACCGGCCGCGACCATCCGGCTGAGCGCCGCGCGGAGCGTGGACCCGCCGACACCGAAGCCGTCGACGAGCCGTCCGATGTCCTTCACCGGGAGCTCCGGCGAGTGGCTGCCGAGCAGCAGGCTCAGGACGACCGACCGCGCGGAGAGGGGACGCAGCAGCAGTTCGTCCGATGCCGGCGCCGGTTCGTTCCTCCGCATGGAGCCGTACTCTACGTCGCCGGCCATGTTGCATGATTGCTGCGGTCGCAGGAATAGTGCAACACTCGACGGCATGGCCACCACACTCGCGGACGAGCGGCAGCAGCACCCGGGCGCCCACGGCGCCACCCGTGACCTGACCCACGAGGTCACCAACCAGCCCCCTCCCCTGACCCCGTACGACGCCTCCGACGACACCGCCCTGCTGGAGGGAGTGCGGCGCGAGGGAGCCGGCTGGGCCGAGGAGGACCTGCGGCGCCTCGGCCTGCTGGCCGGCAGCGCACAGGTGCAGGAGTGGAGCGATCAGGCCAACCGCCACGAGCCCGAACTGCGCACCCACGACCGGTACGGGCACCGCGTCGACGAGGTCGACTTCCACCCGAGCTGGCACCACCTGATGCGCACGGCCGTCGCCGAGGGGCTGGCCGGCGCGCCCTGGGCGGACGGCCGGCCCGGCGCGCACGTGGTGCGCACCGCGGGCGGACTGGTGTGGGGGCACACCGACGCGGGACACGGCTGCCCGACGTCCATGACGTACGCGGCGGTGCCCGCACTGCGCCGGCAGCCCGAGCTGGCGAAGGTGTACGAGCCGCTGCTGACCAGCCGCGTCTACGAGCCCGGCCTGCGCACGCCGGCCGGGAAGGGCGGTCTGCTGGCCGGCATGGGGATGACCGAGAAGCAGGGCGGCTCGGACGTCCGCACCAACACCACCGCGGCGGCCCCGACCGCCGAGCCCGGCGTCTACACCCTGCGCGGGCACAAGTGGTTCACCTCGGCACCGATGTGCGACGTGTTCCTGGTGCTGGCGCAGGCGCCGGAGGGCCTGTCGTGCTTCCTCGTGCCGCGCGTGCTGCCGGACGGCACCCGCAACACCTTCCGCATCCAGCGGCTGAAGGAGAAGCTGGGCAACCGGTCCAACGCCTCCTCCGAGCCCGAGTTCGACGGGACCGTGGCCTGGCTGGTCGGTCCGGAGGGGCAGGGCGTGAAGACCATCATCGAGATGGTCAACTGCACCCGGCTCGACTGCGTGATGATGTCGGCGGCGCTGATGCGCAAGACGCTCGTGGAGGCGGGCCACCACGTGCGCCACCGCAGCGCGTTCGGGGCGCGGCTGGTGGACCAGCCGCTGATGCGCAACGTGCTGGCCGATCTGGCGCTGGAGTCCGAGGCCGCCACGGCCCTCACCCTGCGGCTGGCCGGCGCGGCCGACCGCGCGGTGCGCGGGGACGCCGGGGAGGCCGCGTTCCGCCGCATCGCGACGGCGGTCGGCAAGTACTGGGTGACCAAGCGCGGACCGGCCTTCACCGCCGAGGCCCTGGAGTGCCTGGGCGGGAACGGCTACGTGGAGGACTCGGGCATGCCCCGGCACTACCGGGAGGCCCCGCTGCTGTCGATCTGGGAGGGCTCGGGGAACGTCAACGCCCTCGACGTGCTCCGTGCGCTCGGCCGCGACCCGGCCACCGCGCAGACGCTCTTCGACGAACTCGCCCTCGCGCGCGGTGCGGACGCCCGGCTGGACGCCGCCGTGGCCGGGCTGAGGGAGCAGCTCGCCGCCGGATCGCAGGCCGGTGCCCGGCGGCTGGTGGAGCGGATGGCGCTGACGCTCCAGGGCTCGCTCCTCGTCCGGCACGCCCCGCCCGCGGTCGCCGACGCCTTCTGCGCGACGCGGCTGGGCGGCGACTGGGGGTACTCCTTCGGCACCCTGCCCGCCGGGGCGGGAGTCGACGCGATCCTCGGGCGCGCGCTGCCGGAGCGCGGCTGAGGCCGCCCGTCGGCGACAGCGGCGCCGACGGGCGGACGACCGGGCGGCACACGGTGCGACCTGCGGCGCGGCCCGATCCACAGGTGACTGTCAGTGGTGGGGTGCAGACTGGCCGGTGTCCGTAATCGAGACGTCGAAGGCGACGTCGCGGAGGTGATCGGCATGACCGAGGTACTGCTCGCCGTGGGTACCCGCAAGGGCTTGTTCATCGGGCGCCGACGGGGCGGCGTCTGGGAGTTCGACGAGAGTCCGTATTTCAACGCACAAGCCGTGTACTCGGTCGCGATCGACACCCGCGGGGCGAGCCCCCGCCTGCTGGCGGGCGGGGACAGCGCGCACTGGGGCCCGTCGGTGTTCCACTCCGACGACCTGGGCCGCAGCTGGACCGAGCCCGCACAGCCGGCCGTCAGGTTCCCCAAGGACACGGGGGCTTCGCTGGAGCGGGTCTGGCAGCTGCACCCGGCCGCCGCCGAGCCCGGCGTGGTGTACGCGGGCACGGAACCGGCGGCGCTGTACCGCTCGGAGGACCGCGGGGAGAGCTTCGAGCTGGTCCGGCCCCTGTGGGAGCACCCCACGCGGTCGAAGTGGGTGCCGGGTGGCGGAGGCGAGGGCCTGCACACCGTGCTCACCGACGAGCGTGATCCGCGGACCGTGACGGTGGCCGTCTCCACCGCGGGGGTGTTCCGCACGGTGGACGGCGGCAAGAGCTGGGCCCCGTCCAATTCCGGGGTCTCCGCGGTGTTCCTGCCGGACCCGGACCCGGAGTTCGGCCAGTGCGTGCACAAGGTCGCGCGGGACGCGGCGGACCCGGACCGGCTGTACCTGCAGAACCACTGGGGGGTGTACCGCAGCGACGACGCGGGCGGGCACTGGACGGACATCGGTGAGGGACTGCCGTCGACGTTCGGCTTCACGGTGGTCGCCCACCCCCACCGCGGGGACACGGCGTACGTGTTCCCGATCAACGCCGACTCCGACCGGGTCCCGGCCGGCCGGCGCTGCCGGGTGTACCGGACGTCGGACGCGGGCGCGCACTGGGAGCCGCTCTCGGCGGGGCTGCCCCAGGAGGACCACTACGGCACGGTGCTGCGCGACGCGATGTGCCACGACGGCGCGGACCCGGCCGGCGTCTACTTCGGCAACCGCAACGGCGAGGTGTACGCGTCGGCCGACGACGGCGACAGCTGGCGGCAGCTGGCGTCGCACCTGCCGGACGTGCTGTGCGTGCGGGCGGCGGTCGTGGGCTGACCCGCGCGGCGGGTTCGCGGGAAGCGGGTCCCCGGCTGCCGGCCGGAGGCCCGGTTCCCGCGACGGGCGTCGGTGCGGGGCGAGGACGCTCCTTCGGCGGGTGGCGGGCGGCTGCCACGATCCGCGGGTCGTGGCAGCCGGGATCCGCCCGCGCCGCCGGGTCAGGGCAGGCGCCACTCCACCGGCTGCGCGCCCTGGCGGACCAGCAGGTCGTTGGCCCGGCTGAACGGGCGGGACCCGAAGAAGCCGCGGTCGGCCGACATGGGTGACGGATGAGCCGACTCGATGGCCGGGAGGTCTCCGAGCAGCGGACGGCAGTTGCGGGCGTCCCGCCCCCACAGGATGGAGACCAGGGGCTTGCCGCGCTCCGCCAGCGCCCGGATCGCCTGCTCGGTGACCTCTTCCCAGCCCTTGCCCCGGTGGGCGGCCGGTTTGCGCGGGGCCGTCGTCAGCGCCCTGTTGAGCAGCAGCACGCCCTGCTCGGTCCACGGGGTCAGATCGCCGTTCGACGGCCTGGGCAGGCCCAGGTCGGAATGCATCTCCCGGAAGATGTTCTCCAGGCTGCCCGGCAGGGACCGCACCTCGGGCGCCACCGCGAAGCTCAGCCCGATCGCCATGCCGGGCGTCGGGTAGGGGTCCTGACCGACGATCAGGACCCGTACGTCGTCGAAGGGTTGCTGGAAGGCGCGCAGGACATGGGCGCCCGCGGGCAGATAGGTGCGCCCCGCCGCTATCTCGGCGCGCAGGAAGTCCCCCATCGCCGCGACGCGGTCGGCCACCGGTTCGAGGGCCTTCGCCCAGCCCGCTTCCACCAGTTCATGCAAAGGTCTTGGTGCCACGCACGGACTCTAGCGACAACGGCGCCCCGGCTCACACCCGGCCACTGGACCGCCCCCGCGTTCCGGGCGCTACTCTTCGTCCTCGTCGTGCGGCAGGGAGAAGGTGAGCGCGTTGACCGTGACCGGTTACCTCGCCGTGGACTCCGGCGGTTCCGGACTGCGGGTCGTCGTCGGGGAGACCGGGCGGGGGCCGCTCGCCCGGGCCGCCTCGGACGTACCGGTACGGACCGGGAAGCGCGGCATCGACCCCGGGCACCTCATGGAGCAACTGGTGCCCATGGCGCGGGCGCTGTGCGCCGAAGCCGGGGTCGGACCGCTGCGGACGGCCGTCGTCGGCGCGGCCGGGATGGCCGGCCTGGGGGACGCGCTGCGCGCGGAGCTGCCGGGCGCCTTCGCCCGTGACCTCGGGGTCCACCGGCTGGCCTTGGCGGCCGACGCGGTCACCGCGTACGTCGGCGCCCTGGGAACGCGGCCCGGTGCGGTGATCGCCGCGGGCACGGGCCTCGTCGCGACCGGCACCGACCTGACGGGCTGGCGGCGGGCGGACGGCTGGGGGCACCTGCTCGGCGACTGCGGCGGCGGCGCCTGGATCGGGCGGGCGGGACTGGAGGCGGCACTGCGCGCCCACGACGGCCGGGAGGGCGGCTCGGCGCCGCTGCTGGCGAGCGCCCAGGAAGTGTTCGGACCCGTGACCGGGCTGCCGGGCCGGCTGTATCCGCGCACCGACCGGCCCGCCGTGCTCGCGTCCTTCGCGCCGCGGGTGGGCGAGTGCGCGACCGGCGGTGATCCCGTCGCCGAGGACATCCTGCGGGCGGCGGCCCGGCACATGGCCGACTCCGCGGCGGCGGTGTGCCCGGTGGAGGGCGAGCCGGCGGTCGGCCTCACCGGGGGCCTGTTCCGCATGGGGGCCGCGCTGCTCGTCCCGGTGGAGGAGGAACTGGCGCGGCGCCTGCCGGCCGCACGGCGGGTCGTGGCGGAGGGGGACCCGCTCGCGGGCGCGGTGCGGATCGCGGAGGAGCTGACCACCGGTTCGTCGGCCCTCCCGGGCGACGCGACGATGCTCCGCGTCACGGGCCGGGAGGGTGAGGACGTCACGCACCCGGCCGGCGCCCGTTCGTAACTCATCAGACAAAACCGGACGGATACCGCTCACCTGCCCCCTCCCCGAACAGGGGGACCCGGGAAAGCACTAACATGCCGCAACATGAGCACCCCCACTGGGCCCGCGTCCGGCCTGCCAGTACGAATGCCGCGCCCCCGCCAGCCCGGGCGGCACCGCCGTCCCGAGCCGCTGACGGCTCCCGAGGACGCGCCCGCGCTCGTCCTCGCCGTGCCGGGTGCGCCCAGCAGTGCCACCCGCTCGCTCGCCGAAGAGGTCGTGAGCATCGCCCGTTCCGAGCTGCCCGGTCTGGACGCCCGGATCGGCTACCTCGACGGTGACGGGGAGTCCCCCTCGCTGTCGGCCGTGCTCGCGCACGCGGCCGAGGAGCGCACGGCCCGTTTCGAGCAGGCCCGTGCCGCCGGTATGGACGTCAAGGAGCCCGACGGTCCCGTCGCCGTCGTCGTGCCCCTGCTGGCCGGCCCGGACAGCGCGCTGCTGCGCCAGGTCCGCCAGGCCGTGATGGACAGCAGGGTCGCCGCCGAGCTGACCGACGTGCTGGGTCCGCACCCGCTGCTCGCGGAGGCGCTGCACGTGCGGCTGTCGGAGGCCGGTCTGGCCCGCGCCGACCGTGCCCGGCTGTTCACCGTGGCGACCGCCGCGGACGGCATCATCCTCGCCTCCGTGGGCGGTGACGAGGCCGTGCAGGCGGCCGGGATCACCGGCATGCTGCTCGCCGCGCGCCTCGCCGTGCCGGTGATGGCGGCGGCCCTGGACCAGGAGGGTTCCATCGCCTCCGTGGCCGAGCAGCTGCGCGGCTCCGGTTCGCAGCAGCTGGCGCTCGCGCCGTACCTGATCGGCCCGGAGATCGACGCGAGCCTGCTCGAGGAGGCCGCGAGGGAGGCGGGCTGCTCCGCCGCCGAGGCGCTCGGCCCGTACCCGGCGATCGGCAAGCTGGCCCTGGCCAAGTACACGACCGCCCTGGGCATCGCCCCGCCGCAGGCGCAGAACACCCCGGCCCGCTGACGCGGACCCGGTTCACGCAGGACGCCGAAAGGGCCCGCTCCGGAAGACGGAGCGGGCCCTTCGTCGTGTCCGGCACGGTCAGCGGGTGACCACCACGCAGGACGCGGCCGGCACCGGGAGCGAGCCGCCGCGCCGCGGTACTCCCGTGTCCGGGTCGAGCGCGAACCAGGTCACGTCGCCGGAGCGCTCGTTGGCGACGTACAGGACGCCGTCGGCCACCGTGACGGCACGGGGCCAGTGGCCGCCGCAGGACACGGTGGTGAGCAAGGTGAGTGCCGCGCCCCGCTGCTCCACCGCGAACACGGACAGGACGTCCTCGCCACGGGTCGCGGTCCACAGGAAGCGCCCGTCGTCCGAGACGGCCACGCCGGAGGGGTAGGCGTCGCCCGCCGGGGCGCCGGGCAGCACCGGGACCTCGGCCAGCGGCTTCAGTACGCCGACGGCGGCGTCCCAGCGGCAGACGACGAGGGTCGGGGCGAGTTCGTTGAGGACGTACGCGTGCGAACCGCCGGGGTGGAAGGCGAGGTGCCGCGGTCCCGAGCCCGGGCGCAGGGCGGTCTCCCGGTGCGGCGCGAGGGTGCCGCCGGCCGGCGCGTACACCCGCACCGAGTCCGTGCCGAGGTCGACGCCGACCGCCCAGCGGCCGCTCGGGTCGGGTTGGATCTGGTGGGCGTGGGGTCCCTGCTGACGCTGCGGATGGGGGCCGGAACCGCTGTGCCGGAGGACTCCGGAGACCGACCGGGCGAGGGTGCCGTCCTCGCGGACCGGGACGGCGCTGATACTGCCGGAGCCGTAGTTCGCGGTGAGGAGGTGCCCGGCGAAGAGGCTGAGGTGGGTCGGTCCGCTGCCGTCCACCGGGACCTCGCGCCCGGCCGGCCGCGGTCCGTCACCGGTGACGTGGAACGCTGCCACGGCGCCCTCAGCCGTCTCACTGACCGCGTACAGGGTGCGGCCGTCGGCCGACAGGGTCAGCCAGGACGGGTCGGGTACGGCGTCCAGGACGCCCAGAGGGGTCAGCGCGCCGCTGCCGGGGGCGACGGCTGCGGTGACGATGCCCGGGCCTCCCGCCGCCGTGAACGACCCGATGAACGCCCGCCGTCTGCCGTCCGTCACGGCTGTCCCCTCTCCTGCGATGCCGACCGGGGGTGACGGTAACAGCCGATCACCCACGGTCCGGGGCCGGAGGGGTGTGTCCGCGTCAGGCTCCGAGCAGCGGGGAACGGGACGGCGTGCGCAGGGGTGCGGCGAGTTCGGCGAGGGCGCGCTCCAGGCCGTGGAGGTGGGCGAGGGCGGGTCCGGCCTCCGCCGGGGCGGTCCGTACCTCGATGTCGCGGCCTCCGGTGAGCGCCTCGACGGCGGCCTCCACCCGCCGGCAGGCGGCGGTCAGCCGGGCGTCGTGCGAGGCCTCGGGGTCGGCGGCGACGGCGACGAGGCCGCGGATCTCGCGGGCGCAGTCGTCGAGCAGGCCGAGCACCCGGCGGGCGCGCCGCTTCCGGCCGAGCACCGGGTTCAGCGGGTGCACCAGCGGGGCCACGGACAGGCGCACCCGGGCCAGCAGCTGCTCCAGCTCCGCCACCGCCGGCGCCGGGTCGGCGTCCGCGGCTCCGGCCAGCCGCGCGGCGGCCTGCGCGGTGCACGTGTGGACGCAGCGCAGCGCCCGCTGGATCCAGACGTCCGTGATGCTGTGCGTGGTCACGGGCAGGACGAACGCCACCGCCAGCGCGGCGCCGAGCGCGCCGACGCCGGTCTCCACCAGCCGCAGGGCCAGCAGGCCGGGGGTGAGGACGCCCAGCAGGCCGTAGAGCATGGCGGCGAGCACGGTCACCCAGAGCATCATCCAGGTGTAGGACACGGCGGCCGTGTAGAAGATGCCGAAGACGCAGACGGCGACGACCAGGGCCGTGAGCGGCCCGTCGCCGTGGGCGGGGACGGCGACGAGGAGCGCGAGCCCGATGCCGATGAAGGTGCCCAGCACGCGCCGGAAGCCGCGTACCAGGGTCTCGCCGCGTGAGGTGGTGTTGACGAAGACCCACCAGGCGGCGCCGACCGCCCAGTACCAGCGCTGTCCGGACACCAGCTGGCCGACGACCAGGGCGAAGCCCGCTCCGGCGGTCGCCTGGACGGCCTGGCGGGTGGTGACCCGGGCCAGTCCGGTGCCGGCGGGTGGCGCCGGCACGACGGGCGGGGGCAGCCGGCGCTCGTAGCACCACGCTCCGAACCGCACCGAGGCGGCGGCGAGCACGGACAGCAGGACGGAGGCGTACAGCTCGGGCAGCTGGTCCGGCGTCGTGTGCAGGAACTGCGCGGCGAAATACGTCATGAACGCGAAGACCCCGAGGCTGTGCCCGCGGGGGCCCCAGCGCCGCGCGTACACGCCGAGACCGACCACGGCGAGGAAGGTGAGGTCGCGGGCGACCGGCTGGTCGTGGAGCAGGGCCGCGGCGGCGAGGACGGGCAGGCCGGCGGCGGGCAGCAGCGCGGTGGTGACGGCCTGTCCGCGCACGGTGGCGTCGGTGACGGTGAACAGGGCGAGCAGCGCGGCGAGCCCGCCGGTGACGACACCGGTGAGGGTGTGCCCGGCGAGACCGCAGACGACGACGGCCAGCCCGATGCCGGGCACGGCCCGCGCCGCGAAGCGCAGCCGTACCCGGCCCGGGTCCGGGGCCATGAACACCCTCGTCAGCACTGCTCGCCGCCCCCTGAGATCTCGTGGCATGAGAAAGGCGCCGCGGTGGTCCGCAGCGCCATTGACGTCTCCATATCAGCATCTCCGCCGCCAGTGGCTCAACAGGCTCTCGCCAGGCTGCGCCATTGGTACAGTGCTCGCGGCATTCCTCCGGCCATCGCCGTGCCAATGGCCGACACCGGGACGGGACCCCATGGCCGTCGACGAGCTCGACACCCGCATCCTGCGGCTGCTGCTGGAGCAGCCGCGCACCAGCGTGCGCGAGTACGCGCGGATCCTCGGGGTCGCCCGCGGCACGCTGCAGGCCCGGCTCGACCGGATGGAGCGCGAGGGTGTGATCACCGGCACCGGCCCGGCCCTCTCCCCCGCCGCGCTGGGCCACCCCGTGCTGGCGTTCGTGCACATCGAGGTCACCCAGGGGCATCTGGACGAGGTGGGCGACGCCCTGGCGGCCGTGCCGGAGATCGTGGAGGCCTTCTCCATCACCGGCGGCGGGGACCTGCTGACCCGGGTCGTGGCGCGTGACAACGCCCACCTGGAGGACGTGATCCAGAAGCTGATCAGCTTGCCGGGAGTGGTCCGCACCCGCAGTGAGGTGGCGCTGCGCGAGCGGGTGCCGCACCGGCTGCTGCCGCTGGTGGAGTCGGTCGGCCGGACGGTGCGCAGGTGAACCCTGCGATCATGTCCCCATGAGCACCCTCGATGGCCTCTCGGTCCTCTTCGATCTCGACGGAACGCTGGTGGACAGCGAGCCGAACTACTACGAGGCGAGCCGGCGCACGCTCGCCGAGTACGGGGTCCCGGAGTTCACCTGGGCCGAGCACGAGCGGTACGTCGGCATCAGCACACGCGAGACGGTCGCCGACTGGCGCCGGCGGTACGGGCTGTCCGCCCCGGCGGAGGAACTGGTCGAGGTGAAGAACCGCCACTACCTGAAGCTGGCCGGCGCCTCGACCCGGGTGTTCCCCGAGATGCGCGCGTTCGTCGGACTGCTGGCGGCGGAGGGGGTGCCGATGGCCGTGGCGTCGGGTTCGACGACGGAGGCGATCGGCGCGATCCTGGCCGGCACGGGGCTGGACTCGCACCTGCGGACCGTGGTCTCGGCCGACGAGGTCCCCCACGGCAAACCCGCTCCCGATGTCTTCCTGGAGGCGGCGCGCAGACTCGGCGCGGATCCGGCCCACTGCGTAGTGGTCGAGGACGCGGCCCCCGGCGCCGCCGCCGCGCACGCCGCCGGGATGCGCTGCATCGCGATCCCCTATGTCGCCGCGCAGACCGACGCGCCGGAGTTCGCCGCCGCCGACCTCCTGGTGCGGGGCGGGCAGGCGGCGTTCACGGCGCGGGCGGCGCACGCCTGGCTGGCGGAGTCCGCCCGCCGCCCCTGACCGCCGGCGCCCGTCCAGCGCCTCCCGGCGAACGGCCGGAACCGGTCACCCGGGGGCGCTGACGTCTCCGACGCGCCCCGTCACCCGCTTCGCCGGCCTGACGCCCGGTCATGCGCGGGACGCCCCACCGGAACAGGGCACGATCCGCTGCCCTCCCTCACCCGCGTGCCGGGCGGCCCGCCGCACTTCACCCCGGACGGCATCGAACTGGCCCCCTTCGCCGAAAGGGCCGAGGCCCCCCGCACGTCCACCTCCGGCGCTCCGGACCGCGTGTGATCTTCGGCACGCCGGACTCCGGTGTCGCCCGCCCCGCCCGGGCGGACGGCGTCACCCTGCTGGACGAGATCTGGGCCGGCGCCCCCCTGCCGCGGCAAGGAAGCGCTGGTCAGGCGCGTGCGGACGGTGGTGGACAACGGGGTGCGGGCCGGTCCGCTGCGACCGGCCGACGGCGCCGGGGTGGTGAGCACGGCCCGGCGGGCCGCCCGCGCCCGCTGAACGCGTCCGGAAATTCTTTCCCGAAACGGTGACTGTCTCGCGTCCGGAGTCCGTACTTCCTGCTGTTGGGCCGTTCGATCCCAGGAGGCACGATGCGCATCTCGCGCAGCACGGCAGGAACCGCGTTCGTGGGCGGAGCCATGATCCTCACCCTCACCGCGCTCGCCTATCCCACCATGCTGGGCGTCCAGAACACATCGACCAAGCCGGACCGGGTGGTGGCCAACACCAACTACGGCCCGCTGACCGAGGCGGACCGCGACTTCGTGGTCAAGGTCCGCGCGGCCGGGCTGTGGGAACACCCCCTGGGACTGCTGGCGATGGAGCGGGGCACGACGCCGGAAATGAAGGAGGCGGGCGAGCACCTGGTCGTCGGTCACGGACGGCTCGACGCGTCCTGCCGCAAGATCTCCCTGGAGCTCGGCATCACGCTGCCGAACCAGGCCTCACCGCAGCAGCAGGGTTTCGTGGAGACCATCAGGGCCACCACCGGCAAGGAGTTCGACTCCACGGCGGTGAACATCATGCGCGTGACGCACGGGCAGATCTTCCCCGCCATCGCCAACATCCGGGCCAACACCAGGAACACCCTCGTGCGGCAGCTCGCCGACCAGGCCAACGACACGGTGCTCGACCACATCACGGTGCTGGAGAAGACAGGGCTGGTCAACCACGAGCAGGTCAACTTCCAGCAGACCAGCCCACCCAAGATGCCGGCGGAGCAGGTGACCCCGCCGGCGCCGCAGGCGGGCGCGCCGGTCCTGGTGCTGGAGATCCCCGAGGCGCTGAAGGACCTCAACACGGTCTCCCCGGCCCCCTCACCGTCCTCGACGGTCAAGTAGGGAGTCGAGCCCGACGGTCACGATCCGCGGCGGGGCCTGCCCCGCCGCGGGTTCTTCGTGGTGCCCCCGCCGCCCGGGCCGCGGCCGCCGGACCTGCCGCTCCCCCGGGACGCGCCGGGCTGCTGCCGGCGCCGGCCGGCGGCGTCGGTCCGCTCGCGCTTCTTCTCCGGCGCCTGCTGCTGCGGGCGGCCGCGCGTGCTGTTGACGGTGCGGCCGCGGACGATCCCGATGAAGTCCTCCACCCGGTCCGTCGTCGCCGCCTCCGGCCAGGCCAGCGCCACGGCCGACTCGGGAGCCGCTTCGAGCGGCCGGTGGGTGAGGTCCTTGCGGTGGTGGAGGCGGGCGAGGGACAGCGGTACCACGAGCACACCGATCCCGGCCGCGACCAGTTCGATCGCGTCCGCCGTGGTGGCGGGCCGTTCCAGCGCGGGCCGGCCGGGCAGGCGCTCCCAGTCGAGCACGTCGTCGAGGGGGTGCAGGACGATCTCGTCGGCCAGGTCCTCCGGGGTGACCGCGTCGACGGCCGTGACCAGGTGGTCCTTCGGCACCACGACGACCGTCCGCTCGGTGTAGAGGGGGATCGCGCTCAGCACCGTACGGTCGACGGGCAGCCGGACGAGACCCGCGTCGGCGTCGCCGCCCAGCAGCAGTGCCTGCGCCGTGGCCGCGGGCACCTGGGTGAGGTCCAGCGGAACGTCGGGCAGCCGCTCGTTCCAGACGCGCACCCATTTGCCGGGCATCACGCCGGGTACGTACACGAGCCGGAACGAGGGGGGGACTTCCGAGCCTGTCACCTGGCCAGGTTACCGGCCGTGGTCGGCGGTCGCGCACGCGCTCGATACCCTGGACGCCATGACGCAACACCAGAGCACCCAGACGATGAAGCCCGCGACCGCGGCGAAGAAGCTGGGTGTGTACCTCGAGGCCACCCCCGACGATTTCCGGGAGGGTGTCGTCTCACGCGCCGAGCTGAACGCGCTCCAGGCGGACCCGCCGCAGTGGCTGCGGGACCTGCGCCGCGACGGTCCGCACCCCCGGCCGGTGGTCGCGGCGAAGCTGGGCGTGTCCATCGCCGGTCTCGCGCGCGCGGGAGTCACCGAGGCCCTCACCACCGAGCAGATCGAGACGCTCAAGCAGGAGCGCCCCGAGTGGCTCGAGCGGGAGCGTGCCACCCAGGCCGACGTCCGCAAGGAAGCGGCCCGCATCAAGAAGCGGAACGCCGAGCGCGCCCAACGGGACGGCTGACCCTTCCCGCGCCCCGGACGCCCCCGGCCGGTTCTCCCGGTCCCGGGGGCGTCGGCGTCTCCGGGACCGGGAGAACGCGCCGCCCCGCGGGAAGGGGCCGCAAACGCCAGCCCGCGCCACCCTTCCGGTGGCCGGGAACATCCACGAGCATGGCCCGTACCGCACGCGCCCGCAGCGGCGCGGCCGACCGCGCCCGGGGTGGGGACATGCACAGCGTCATGTGGAAGCAAGCCGTCGAGTGGCTGGCCGCGGCGGCCACGGACCCCCAGGAGTGCAAGCGCGAGTGGGACCACGGCAAGGGGACCGCGCTGCTCGCGGCAGGCCGGTACTGGGACGTGCTCAGCGTGCCCGACCGGCTGGGGCTGCTCGCCCTGGACATCCTCTGGCGCGACCCGCTGAAGGCGCCCGGTCCCACACTGGTGGACGTCACGGCCCGCAGGGTGGGCTTCTTCCTGCCGCCCGATCCGGTCAGCGAGTGGGTGGGGTTCGGCGTGCGGCACGTCGGCAGGGGGTCCTGGGTCGCCGTACCGCCGCCGTACCGGCCCGCGGGACGGCTGGAGTGGCTCGTCCCACCGGACGGCACCGGCGCGCTGCACTCCCCCGGCCCGCTGGAACTGGCTTTGCGCAGGGCGACCGGCACGCTCGCCGTGCTGGCCCCGGTCAACGCGGAGGCGGCGGCTCCGGGCTGGTGAGCGGCTCGTCGCCGGCCGTGGGCCCGAGGAGGGGTGACGGCACGAGGAAGGGGACGGCCAGGACCGTCGCCCTCTCGCTCACGGCCGGGGCGGCGAAGGAGGCCCACAGACCGTCACGGTGTTCCGGGACGCTGTGCCCCCTGGCCCGCCATTCGGCGACCAGCGCCGTGTAGATGGGCGTGTGTCCCGCGTATCCGCTGGTGAGTTCGGCGTACGGCCGGCGCGCGGCGTCGGGCCCGAGAAGGCGCCGTGCCGTCCCAGTGCTGTCCATGCCGGAGCAACGCGCCCTCGTGCGCCGGTGGTACGCCCGATGGCTCCGGGTCCGCCCCGCGGGGTGAAGCCGTCACCCGGACAGCCGTAGGGGCGGCGGGGGTGCGGCGGCCCGGGTGCGGCACCGGTCATGCGGCGGGCCGGGGTTGACCCTCGACCTTGTCGAGGGATCAGGGTTTCGGGTGTGGAGAACGAGATGCGCAGCATTGGCGAGATGGCCCGGGAGAGCGGGCTGGGCGTGAGCGCCCTGCGGTTCTACGACCGGACCGGCGTCCTGGTCCCCGACCGGGTCGATCCGGTGAGCGGCTACCGCTGGTACGGCCCCGGGCAGCTGGACGAGGCCCGGCTGCTGGCCCGGCTGCGCCGGGCCGCCATGCCACTGGCGGACATCCGGCTGGTACTGGCCGGCTGGACGGGCGCCGACACCGATCTCGTACGGCAGCTCCTTCAGGCGCATCTGCGCCGGCTGGAGCAGGGGCTGTCCGGCGCCCGCGAGGAGTTCTCCGCGCTCCGACGCCTACTGGACCAAAGGGAGAACCCCATGACCTCGCTCCGTAGCGACACCGCCACCCGGCTGTCCCTCTCCGGCCCGGACCTGGCCGCCGCGCTGGACGCCGTCCGGTTCGCGGCCGGTACCGACCCGGAGCTGCCGGTGCTCGGCGGGATCCACTTCGACGTCGAGGACGGCACGCTGCACGTCGTGGCCACCGACCGGTACCGGATGGCCGTGGCGCGCGTCCGTGCCGACGGGCACGGCGGGCCCCGCGTGCAGGTGACCGTGCCCCGTCCGCTCGCCGACGCGATGCGGGCGCTGCTGGACGGCGGCCGGGACGTGCGGCTGGCCGTGGACGGTGACCGGGTGACCCTGGAGGCCGGGGACCGGCAGGCGGCCGGCCCGTGCCTCGGCCACGACTTCCCCGACTACCGGCGTCTGGTCCGTCTCCCGGAAGGGCGGCGCACGGTACTGGACGTGCCGGCGTTCCGTGAGGCGGTGCGCACCGGCCCCGTGCGGGAGCAGGACGGGGCCCCGGGCGACCTCACCGTGCTGGCGGTGGCGGACGACGGATCGGTCACCGTCGCCGGGGAAGGGGCGGCCGGGGAGGGCCTCGTCGCCGTCAACCGGGCGTTCCTGCTGGACGCGCTGGCCGCCGGGGCACGCGACCGGCTGGTCCTGGAGTCGGGCGCTCCGACGACGCCCCTCGTCGTCCGCAGGCCGGAGGACGCCGGCACCTTCTCGCTGCTGATGCCGGTACGGCTGGAGAGCTAGGAACGGCCCGGCATTCTCGGGGCCCCGTCCGCACCGGGCGGGCGGGGCCCCGGCGTTCAGCGTTCGATGCCGCTGTCCTCCACGGGCTCCAGGGTCTCCGCGGCCGGCGGCGTCGCGCTCCGCGCGGGCACGCTGTCGGCCTTGGCCGTACGGCGTGCGGTCAGGGCCAGCGCGATGGGCTCGGTGTAGCGGGCGGTGAGCGGTCCGAGGACGACCAGGACCAGGACGTACGCGGTGGCCAGCGGACCGAGGTCCGGCTCGATGCCGGCGGTGACCGCGAGGCCGGCGATGACGATGGAGAACTCGCCGCGGGCGACCAGGGTGCCGCCCGCGCGCCAGCGGCCCTTGGGGGAGATGCCGGCCCGGCGGGCGGCCCAGTACCCGGTCGCGATCTTCGTCAGCGCGGTGACGACGGCCAGCGCGAAGGCGGGCAGGATCACCGGCGGAATGGACTGCGGGTCGGTGTGCAGCCCGAAGAAGACGAAGAAGACGGCGGCGAACAGGTCCCGCAGCGGCGCGAGCAGGTTGTGCGCGCCCTCGGCGACCTCGCCGGACAGGGCGATGCCCACCAGGAACGCGCCCACGGCGGCGGACACCTGGAGCTGCTGGGCCAGGCCCGCGACCAGCAGGGTGAGCCCCAGCACGACCAGCAGCAGCTTCTCCGGGTCGTCGCTGGAGACGAACCGGGAGATGACCCGCCCGTAGCGGACGGCGACGAACAGCACGAGCCCGGCGACGCCCAGCGCGATGGCCAGGGTGACGCTGCCCGCGGCGAGGCTGACGCCGGCCAGCAGGGCGGTGATGATCGGCAGGTAGACGGCCATCGCCAGGTCCTCGAGCACGAGGATGCTGAGGATGACCGGGGTCTCCCGGTTGCCGAGCCGTCCGAGGTCGCCGAGGACCTTCGCGATGACGCCGGAGGAGGAGATCCAGGTGACGCCGGCCAGGACGACGGCGGCGACCGGACCCCAGCCGAGGAGCAGGGCCAGGGCCGCGCCGGGCAGGGCGTTCAGCGCCATGTCCACGAGGCCGGCCGGGTACTGGGTCTTGAGGTTGGAGACCAGGTCGCTGGCCGTGTACTCGAGGCCGAGCATGAGCAGCAGCAGGATCACACCGATCTCGGCGCCGATCGCCACGAACTCCTCACTCGCGCCGAGCGGCAGCAGCCCGCCCTCGCCGAAGGCGAGGCCGGCCAGCAGGTAGAGGGGGATCGGGGAGAACTGGAGGCGTCCGGCGAGGCGGCCCAGCAGGCCGAGCCCGAGGATGATCGCGCCGAACTCGATCAGGAAGATCGCGGAAGAGTGCACTCGCTCACTCCCGCCCGAGAATCGCGGCGGCGGCGTCGATGCCCTCGCGGGTGCCGATCAGGATCAGCGTGTCCCCTCCGGCCAGCCGGAAGTCGGGCGCGGGCGAGGGGATCGCCTCCGCCCGCCGCAGCACGGCCACGATGGACACGCCGGTGTCGGTGCGCATCCGGGTCTCCCCCAGCAGCCGCCCGTTCCAGTGGGAGACGGAGGACAGCTCGATGCGCTCGGCGACCAGTCCGAGGTCGGTGGTGTGCAGCAGGTTGGGGCTGTGGTGGGCCGGCATCAACGCGTCGATGAGCGCGGCCGACTCGGCGACGGTCAGGCGCAGCGACCGGGCGCAGGCGTCCGGGTCGTCGGAACGGTAGACGTTGACCGTACGGGCACCGTCGCGGTGCGCGATCACGGACAGGTGCTCGTGCTCACGCGTGGTGAGGTCGTATTTCACGCCGATGCCCGGCAGCGGCGTCGCGCTCATCCGTGGAGCAGGCACAGCCCGTCCCCTTCCCGATTCTTCTGATGTCGTCCGGCGCGGGGCGCCCGACCGGCCGCGCCGCGGCACTGGTGATCGACCCCCACGGGGGTAATGGTGCCATCCCGCCAAACGGCCGGAACATGGGTGTTGCCACGGATGGACAGGGCGCCGGTGCGCCGGGAAGGATGACGGCGGAGACCGTGTTTCCGCAGCTGGAAGCCCTCTTCCCGGACAGTGCGGCGACGCGTGCGGGGCCCGCGTCGCGGGTACTCGGAGCGCGCCGCGGGGACGGGAGTGTGAAGTGGACGACACGGTGATCGTGGGAGTGGACGGTTCGCCGTCCAGTCTCGTCGCGGTGGATGTCGCGGCACACGAGGCACGGCTGCGCGGGGCGCGGCTGCGGATCGTGCACGCCTTCAGCCACCCGTCCGACCTGGACCCGATGATCCACGGAGTGCTGGCGCAGGCGGAGCAGCGCGCTCATGACCGCACGCCGGGGCTGGAGATCACCCGGACCGTCGCGTCGGGCGAGACGCTGACGGTGCTGCGCAGCGAGTCGCGGCACGCGGTGCTGACCGTGGTCGGTGAACGCGGCCACACCGGGTTCGGGGGTCTGCTGCTGGGGTCGACGGTGGTGCAGCTGGCGGCGCACGGGCACGGCCCGCTGCTGGTGGTCCGCGGCCGGCAGGATCCGCGGGGGCCGGTCCTGCTCGCCGTCGACGGTTCACCGGCCGGTGCGGCCGCCGCGGCCTTCGCCTTCGCCGAGGCCGCGCTGCGCGGGGCGCCGCTGGTCGCGATGCACGTGTGGAACACCTGGAGCGAACAGACGCCGTACGAGAGTCCGGGCGATCCGCCGACCGTGGTGGTGGACCTCGACCGGCTCCGGCAGCGGCACGAGCGGCTGCTCGAGGAGGCGGTGGCGCCCTGGCGTGCCGCGTATCCCGGGGTGACGGTGGAGTCCCGTCCGGAGCGGGCCCGGGTGCGTCACGCCCTGCTCGACGCGTCGCGGGACGCCCAGCTGGTGGTGACCGGGGCCCGCGGACACGGCGGTTTCGCCGGGATGCTGCTCGGTTCGGTCAGCCAGGCGCTGCTGTACCACGCCGACTGTCCGGTCGCCGTGGTCCGTGCCGAGCAGTGAGGCCGTACGCGCAAGGGCGGAGCCGGCCGTCGCGGGGGCGGTGGCGGGAGACGGGTGTGCCGGGCCGGCGCGGCTTCACGGGGCGATGACGGCCCGCACCAGGGTGCCGTGCGCGGACCGCGGCACCGAGGTCTCCACCGCGTAGGCGTCGACCGGGGCGGTGGGCCGCCCCGGTCCGGGGTCCACAGCGGTGCCGTCAGGACCCGGATGCCTGACTCCGTTCCGGGGTCCAGGTCGCGGTGACCGTCAGATGTGCCTGTCCGCTACCGCTGACGATGCCGAGTTTGAGGTCGTGTCCGAGCTGGACGCCGAAGGTGACGGACACCTCGGCGGGCGGGGTCGCCCCGGTGGTGACCGCGTCGTGCACGTCCTGGACCAGTGAGCCGAGGGGTTGCAGCGTCGTGCGCAGCGCGGCGGCGACGGTGGCGTCACCCCGCCGGCGTCTGGCGACAGGAACGAGCGGGCCGATGCCGTCCGGTGTCCGCTCCGCGTCGGAGACGGGACGCCCCGTGGGTTCGACCAGGAAGTGAACCGTGGTTCCGTCCGAGAGCGCGAAGTCCTGTGAATCGTCCATGCGGATCATTGTGCGGGCAAGGTCCCCGCCGGACGGCGGAGTTGCCGGACTCGGGCGTGGGATCCTCCCGAGCCCGGAGGTCAGGCGCAGGGCGGCTGGTCCGGGGTCCCGTCCGGCAGCAGCTTGCGCTCGGCGGGTGTGTAGTCGCGGCCCGCGACCTCGCACAGGGCCCGGAACTGGGCCTCGGGACGCAGGTCGAAGGTCCGGCGGCGCAGGGTGAAGGACTGCTGCACCCCTCCGAGGTACACCGTCAGCCGGTTCCCCCGCACGAAGGCCGCCGCTGTGTCGGGCAGGTGCATCGTGGTGGAGTTGCCGGCGTCGGCCAGGTCGTGGATCGTCACCTGACCGCCGCGGGAGGTGAGCACCCGGTTCCCGTCGGCGACACCGATCAGGTGTCCGTCCGCGGAGCCGGACGCGCTGCCGGGCAGTTCCTCGCCCTCGTCGACATCCCATACGTGCACCTCTCCGCCGTATTTCTGGACGGCGAGACGGGAACCGCGCTCGTCGAAGGCGAGCGGGCCGGCGGACGGGGCGTCGGTCGTGAAGAACGGCGCCCGGATCGCGAGCCCTGACAGGGTTCTGATGTGCCGGGGGGCGCGAAGGTCCCACAGGAGGACGTCGCCGAAGCCGGCACCGGGCCGGGTCACCAGCGCGACCTGACCGGGATGGTGCGGCCGGGCAACGATGCGGCCGCGGGTGAAGATGTCGTCGAGGGTACCGTCGCCGGCTCGTTCCGGATCCGAGTAGGCGGGGACCGGCCGCGTCAGGAGGCTTCCGTCGGCGACGTCCACCCGGGCGAGGTGACCGCCGACCGTCAGCAGGCCCATCTCGCTGCCGCCCAGGGCGGTGAGATCCTCCACCTCGCTGCCTTGGTGGCCTTGTTCCTCGGCCGCTGCCTTCGTTCCGGGCAGCACGCCGTCGAGTGGCACCTCGTCCTTCAGGTTCCGTACCGGATACGCGGCGAGAAGGTTGCCCTGCCTGCTCCACACCACGATCCGCTGTGAATCCGCGGTCCAGGAGGGCACCCAGGACGACGCGTCGGCGAGGAACGGAAGCGACACGGACTGCCGCCGGGCGCCGGACACGTCGACGACCTGCAGTCTGCGCTGGTCCGCGATGGCGATGAACCGTTGGTCCGGGGAGATGCTGGTGACCGGATCGTTCTGCGCGGCGCTGATCCGTCCGCGGCCGTACCGCTCGGCGCGCACGATCAGGAGCGCGGTACCGAGCGGCGCCAGGACGACCGCCTCGCCGTCGGGACGGGGTACCACCGCGAGGCCGGCGCCGGCGAGGTCCTTGTCACGGGCGCTCGGAATGCGGGCGGTATGAGCTCGCCCGGTCCTGAGGTCGGTCAGGATCCTCTCGTCGTAGAGGCCTGCGTCGGTGCCGTTCGAGGAGTCGTCCGACGGCACGTGGAAACGCCGGGTGTGGTCCATGAGCCCGGAGACGTCGGGCAGTTCGGTGCGGGGGCCCGGGGTGGTCCCCAAGGGCTGCGAGTACGAGGTGTCACCGTCCTGGCGGACGAGGAGTTCACCGCCTGCCGCCAGCCTGGCATCCGAGGACAGGTTGTTGTCGATGGTCTCGCTGTACCGCAGCCGGGCCGTGCGGAGGTCCCTGATCTCGATCCGCTTGTCCTCCACGCCGGAGGTGTAGCTGATGGTCGCGATGGTATGACGGTCGGACGTGAACGCCGCCTCCTGCGCTCCCCTCTCGGGGAGGAGCCCGTCCGGCAGGTGGATGCGAGCACCGGATTCGGTCTCCCACGCCTCGGCGAACGCCGGCGGGCACTTCGGGAGCGGGGAGCAGCCGGACGAGGGCTTCACGGTCAGCAGGAGCCGTTCGCTGTCGCTGCTGAAGTCCAGGGTGCCGTTCACTGTCTGCATGCCCGTCGACGCGTGGACGGTGGACAACAGCTCGGGTCGCAGGGAGGAACCGTCCAGTCGCCACAGGTGCACGGTGTCGTGGGAACCCGTGGCGGCGAAGAAGCGGCCGTCAGGGCTCAGAGCCCGCACCTGTACCGGTCCCTCCGGGACTCCGAGCAGCTCACGGGCTCGTGGCGTGCCGCTCAGGGCACCGGTGACCACGGTGTACCTGGGCTGTTCGCTGCGCTGCGTGGACGTGACCACCTGCACACGACCGTCCGGGGTGGACGTCATGTCCACGGCCCGCCCGGTCCAGACCGACGGGTGACTGGCCAGCAGGTGCTGTCCGCGGACGTACTGGCTCAGCAGGGCCTGGCGGGTCGTGGCGGTCGGACGGGCGCCGTAGGCGGCCAGCGCGAGTTGCAGGGCCGTGGCGGGATCGTCCGGCCGGCGCGCCTCGGAGGCCTGGGCGAGGAGCCCCGCGGCCTGCACGCGGAGCTGCTGTTCGGCACGCTGCAGGCCGCGCCAGGTGGAGACCGCCAGGACGACGGAGAGCGCCGTGAGCATGGCGAGCACTCCCACGGCGGCCCTGCGCACGCGCACCTTCCGCCGGGAGTGACGGCGGCTCAGCTGGATGTAGGCGCGTTCCTCGGCGGAGACGTCCTGGCGGTGCCCCTCGAGTCTGAGGTCCGCCTCGGCCAGGTCCGCGCCGCTCAGCAGACGCGCGGGATCGTTCCGCTGCGCCTGCCAGCGGCCCACGTCGGCGCGCAGCTGCTCCTGCCAGGCACGGAAGTCCCGGGACTCCACGAGCCAGGCCCGGAGGAGCGGCCAGAGGTCGGTCAGTGCCTCGTGTGCCAGGTCGACGATCTCCTCCTGCCCGGATTCGCCCGGGGCGTACGAGAGGACGAGGAGTTTCCCCGACCGGGTGAGCTCGCGGACGAGCGCGAGGAGTTCCGGCGCGAGGTCGGTGGTGCGGGCCGGTCTGCGGACGAAGGTGTCGCCGTCACCCGGCCGCGCCAGCTGCGCGAACAACCGGGGAGCCAGTTCCTGCTGTTCCCGTGTCAACCGGGCGTGCACGCCGTCCGCGTGGCCGACCAGGGCCCCCGCCACTCCTCCGAACGCGTCGTAGGCGGCATGGGTGAGCATCGCGTTGCTGCGCTGCTGCCACAACTCGGTCAGGGCGAACTGGACCAGCGGCATCCGTCCGGGCTCATGGCCCGCGTCCGCGACGATCCTCTCGGGCAGCCCCGGCTCGAACCACAGCCCCGGCACCGCGTCGACCGGAGCGGTCACCGCGCGCTTCAGGTCGTCGTCGCTCAGCGGCGCGAGGAACTGCACGGCATCACTGACGACGTCGGACGTGCCGGCCGTCACCAGGACGTCCAGGGAATCGGGACGCGCCGTGGCGACGACCCACAGGGCGGCCTCACCGGGTCGGCCGGCGAGGCCGGACAGTATGCGGAACAGTTCGCGCGCCTCGGCCGGGACGGCGCGTGCGTACTCCTCGAGCTGGTCCACGAAGAGCACGTGCCCGGCGCTCGGGACGCGGGCCGTCAACCTGACGCGCAGCTCCGCGAGGACGTCGTCACCGTCGGCGAGGAGCCGGGCCAGGGCCTCGGCCCTGGTGAGGCGTTCGATCTCGCCGAGTCCCGGTTCCAGGACATCGGTCAGGGCCCGGGCGAGGATCGAGGTCGCCCGGGCGCCCGGGACGGGACGCACCTCGGAGGCACTGACACCTTCGTCCCGTAACCGGGGCAGCACGCCGGCCCGCAGGAGGGAGGACTTCCCGCATCCGGAGGGCCCCACCACCAGCACCACCGACCTCCGGTGAAGGGCCTTCATCACCCGGTCGGTGTCGGCGTCGCGGCCGTGGAAGAACTCCGACCGATCCTCGGTGAAGGACTCCAGTCCCTGGAACGGGCAACGCGCCGGCATGGTGTGCTCGTCGACCAGATCGGCCGACGGCAGCAGATAGGCGGTGCTCTCCCCCCGGTGAGCGGCGACGGTCATGCCGACGACCCCGCCCTGGGCGTCGTCCCACACCGGGGACCCGCTGAACCCCTCGGTGACGCGGGGCCCGGGCAGGTGCGCCTCCATCTGCAGGAGGCCCGTGCCCTGGCCGGCGCGCAGGGTGCCCCGCACCCAGACTCCGTGATCCGCCCCGTCCGGGTGCCCGAACACCCGGAACGGATGCTCCCAGACCGCCGTGCCGTCGACGAGGCCCGCCGGCCGCGCCCCCTCGACGGGCCGGTCGAGCCGCAGCAGGGCGACATCGGCTCCCCCGTGACGCCAGGAGACCACGCTCGCCCGCGCGGAGGGACGGGCCGACAGGAGCGGGAAGTCGAGGCGCACCGACCCGTCCGGCGCCTCGTCCACGGGATCCGGAAGGCCGAAGGCCTCTTCCACGACGTGTGCGCACGTGCACACCAGGTCCGCGGCGACCAGGAAGCCGGCACCGGCCACCTCTCCGTCGACCGCGCGTATCCGCACCTGCGAAGTCGCCAGGACGTCGCTCCGCCACTCCGCGGCCATGGCCCGCACCCCTTCGTCCCTGAACGGAGCACCCACGATCCACCGCCACCCCGGCAAAGACAACTCGCCGCGCCTTTACGGCGGTTGTCACCTGGAGTGGGGGGCGGGAGACGCTCCGGCGACGGATCGGGCCGCGGCCACCGTTCCGCCGCGCGCACGGTGCGGGGGGTCCGGCGGCCGCGCCGAGGCCGGCACCGCTCAGCCCAGGAAGCTGAGCCGCACCCGGCGGTCGGGGTTGTCCTTGTTGGTGTCGACCAGGCACACCGACTGCCAGGTGCCCAGTTCCAGTCGTCCGTCGACCACCGGGAGGGTCGCGTGGGGCGGGACGAGGGCGGGCAGGACGTGGTCGCGGCCGTGGCCGGGGGTGCCGTGGCGGTGCTGCCAGCGGTCGTCGGCGGGCAGCAGCGTGTGCAGGGCGGCCAGCAGGTCGTCGTCGCTGCCGGCGCCGGTCTCGATGACGGCGATCCCGGCCGTGGCGTGCGGCACGAAGATGTTCAGCAGACCGTCGCGGCCGGCCGCCGCCTCCCGCAGGAAGGACTCGCAGTCGCCGGTGAGGTCGACGATCCGCTCGCCGGAACCGGTGGTGACGTTCAGGACTCGGGTGGTGAAGGCATCGGACATGCCCCCATCCTGGCGGACGGGGCGGGCGGCGCGCGGGAGCGACGGGAAGCGACGGGAAGATCCACGTCCCGCGAGGCGTTGGTAGAAGCGTGAACAAGGTGCGCGAGGTCGAGGTGGTCGTCGTCGGGGCGGGGCAGGCCGGGCTGTCGAGCGCCTACCACCTGCGGCGGGCCGGACTGGAGCCGGACCGCGACTTCGTGGTGCTGGACCACTCCCCCGCGCCCGGCGGCGCCTGGCAGTTCCGCTGGCCCTCGCTGACGTACGGCAAGGTGCACGGGATGCACGCGCTGCCCGGCATGGAACTCACCGGCGCCGATCCGGCGCGGGCCTCCTCCGAGGTGATCGGCGAGTACTTCGCCCGCTACGAGCGGACCTTCTCCCTGCGGGTGCGGCGGCCGGTGGACGTGCGGGCGGTGCGGGAGGGGCCCGGGGGCCGGCTGCTGGTGGAGTCCTCGGACGGCACCTGGGCGACGCGGGCGCTGATCAGCGCCACCGGCACCTGGGACCGGCCGTTCTGGCCGCGCTACCGGGGCCAGGAGACGTTCCGGGGACGGCAGTTGCACACCGCGCAGTATCCGGGCCCCGAGGCGTTCGCCGGGCAGCGGGTGGTCGTGGTCGGCGGCGGCGCCTCGGGCACCCAGCACCTGCTGGAGATCGCCCCGTACGCGGCGGCCACGACGTGGGTGACCCGGCGGCCCCCCGTCTTCCGTGAGGGCCCCTTCGACGAGGAGGCCGGGCGTGCGGCCGTGGCGCTCGTGGAGGAGCGGGTGCGGCAGGGACTGCCGCCGCGCAGTGTCGTCTCCGTGACGGGACTTCCGCTCAACGACGCGATCCGGCGGGGTCTCGCGGACGGCGTGCTCGACCGGCAGCCGATGTTCGACCGGATCACACCGGACGGCGTGGAGTGGGAGGACGGGCGGAAGGTGGCGGCCGACGTCATCCTGTGGGCCACCGGCTTCCGGCCCGCCGTCGACCACCTCACCCCGTTGCGGCTGCGGGAGCCCGGCGGCGGCATCCGGGTCGAGGGCACGCGGGCGGTCGCCGACCCCCGCGTCCACCTGGTCGGCTACGGCCCCTCGGCGAGCACCGTCGGCGCCAACCGGGCGGGACGCGCGGCCGTGCGGGACATCGGGCGGCTGCTCGCGCGGGAGGAGCCGGCCGTGGCCTGACGGCGCGGGCGGCTCACTTCTCCGCCGCTTCCTCCGCCTTCTTGCGCTGGGCCTCGGACTCGGCCACGTTGCGCTCGTGTTCCGCGAGATCGGCGGTGAAGCGGGTGTCGCCGGGCTTGACGGTGACGAAGTAGAGCCAGTCGCCCGGGGTGGGGCTGATCGCGGCGCGGACCGCTTCCTCGCCGGGGTTGTCGATCGGGGTCGGCGGCAGGCCCATGCGCCGGTAGGAGTTGTAGGGGCTGTCCACCTCGGTGTCGGCCTTCGTCGCGCGCGGTGCCGTGCGGTTCAGGGCGTAGTTGACGGTCGAGTCCATCTGGAGCGGCATCCCGCGCTCCAGCCGGTTGAAGATCACCCGGGCCACCTTGCCCATGTCGGCCCTGGTGGCGGCTTCGGCCTGGACGATGCTCGCGACGGTGACGGCCTGGTAGACGTTCATCGCGTTGCGCTGTGCGCCGGCCGCGATCGGGGCTCCGTTGAACTTCTTGTCGGCCGCCTCGACCATCCGCGCCAGCAGTTTCTGCGGGGTGGGCTCCTCCCGCAGCGGGTAGGTGGCCGGGAAGAGGTAGCCCTCCGGGTTGCCCTCGGCCTCGTTGGGGAGTTTCAGGTCCGCCTTGGCGAGGGACTTCTTCGTGGTGCCCGCGGGCAGGTCGAGGGTCTTGTCGATGGCGGTGTACACCTGGCTCGCCCGCCAGCCCTCCGGGACGATCAGCGTCGCCGGACGCTTCTCCTCGTCGCCGTCCATGATCAGCAGCGGCACCGCCACGGCGGTGCCGGCCACGACGGCCCCGAGCGTCGCGAGGGCGAACCGGCCCCGGCGCGTCAGTCGGATCGAGTTCCGTGACGGAGTGTTGGTCTGCATGCGGGCACGGTAACCCGCATAGCGCCGCAAACCCGGCATATCTTCATCTTGTCGGCTCCAGTCGGGCGTCCCGGCGGACGAGGGCCGCGTAGCGCCCCTCGCTCTCCAGCAGCTCCCCGTGCGTGCCGCGTTCGGCCACGCGGCCGGAGTCGAGCACCACGATCTGGTCGGCGCCGCGCACGGTGGACAGGCGGTGGGCGATGGTGATCGTGGTCCGGTCGGCCGACAGCGCGTCGACGGCCCGCTGGACGGCGGCCTCGGTCCGGGTGTCCAGGGCGCTGGTGGCCTCGTCGAGGACGAGGACCGGCGGGTCGCGCAGGATGGTGCGGGCGATCGCCAGACGCTGCTTCTCGCCGCCGGAGAACCGGTGTCCCCGCTCGCCGACCACCGTGTCGTACCCGTCCGGCAGGGAGGCGATGTGGTCGTGGATCTGGGCGGCCCGGGCCGCCTCGTGGAGTTCGTCGTCGGTGGCGTCCGGCTTGGCGAAGCGCAGGTTCTCCGCGACCGAGGCGTGGAAGAGGTAGGTCTCCTGGGAGACCACGCCGACCGCGCGGGCCAGCGTGTCGAAGTCGAGGTCGCGGACGTCGACCCCGTCGAGGGTGACCCTGCCTCCCGTGACGTCGTACAGCCGCGGCACCAGGTGGCCGAGCGTGGACTTGCCCGCGCCGGTCGGTCCGACGACGGCGAGGCTGCCGCCCGCGGGGACGGTGATGTCGATGCCGTCGAGGACGGGGCCGCCCTTGCCGTCGTAGCGGAAGGTGACGTCCTCGAAGCGGACCTCGCCCTTGATCCGGTCGAGGTGCACCGGGTCCTCGCGCTCGGTGATGTCGACAGGGAGGTCCAGGTACTCGAAGATCCGCTGGAACAGCGCGAGCGAAGTCTGGATCTGCACACCGGTGGACAGCAGGCTCACGGCCGGCCGGAACAGGCCCTGCTGGAGCGAGACGAAGGCGACGATGGTCCCGATGGAGACCTCCGGGCCGCCCGTCTGCAGGGCGATCCCGGCCGTCCAGTAGATGACCGCCGGCATCGCCGCCATGACGATCGTGATGACGGCCATGCGCCAGCGGCCGGCCATGTTGGACCGCACCTCCAGGTCCACCAGCCGCTCGGACTCCTCCGAGAAGGTGCCGGTCAGGGAGTCGGAGCGGCCCATGGTGCGGCCGAGCAGGATGCCGCTGACGGAGAGGGACTCGGTGACCGTGGCGGCCATCGCGGCCATCTGCTTCTGGCGCTGGGTGGTGATCCTCTTGCGTTCGTTGCCGACGCGGCGGCTGATCCAGACGAAGACCGGCAGCAGCACCAGCGACACGACGGTCAGCCGCCAGTCCAGCACGAGCATCGCGACGACGGTGGCGACCACGCTGGTCAGGTTGGAGACCAGGGAGGTCGCCGTGGACGTCACGGTGGCCTGCATGCCGCCGATGTCGTTGGCGATGCGGGACTGGACCTCACCGGTGCGGGTGCGGGTGAAGAAGGCGAGCGACATCCGCTGGAGCCGCCCGTAGACGGCGGTGCGCAGGTCGTGCATGACGCGCTGTCCGACGGTGGTGGAGATCAGGGTCTGGAGCACGCCGAAGACGCTGGTGAGGACCGCGCCGAGGATCATGCCGAGCGCGAGCAGGCTGAGCAGCCCGGTGCGGCCCTCGGGGAGGGCGACGTCGAGGATCGCCTTCAGCAGGAACGGTGTGGCGACCGAGACCAGCGAGGCGGCGCCGACGAGCAGGCCGACGACCGCGAGGCGGCCCCGGTAGGGACGGAAGAGTCTCAGGACGCGCCGCACCTGCCGGGGCTGCTTCTCGGCGCCGACGGGCGGGGTCCACTCCGGTCGGTGATCGGGGTGCATGGTCTCCTTCGGGACGGACGCCCGGAGGAGGTGCCCCGGGCCGAGCGGAACCTAGCTCATTGTTACCTATATTCACAATGAACGTCATCCTGATAATGTTCCCGACATGACCGCCCCCGACCCCGACGGCCTGCTGGCCGAGCAGCTGCTCCGGCTCACCCGCCGGGTGCACCGCATCCAGAAGCGCCATCTGGAGCGACGCGAACTGGGTGTCACACCGGCGCAGTCCCGGCTGCTGCGCACGCTGGCGCACTACGGATCGCCGCCGCGCATGGCGGATCTCGCCGAGCGGCTGGAGGTGGTTCCGCGGGCCGTCACCACGCTGGTGGACGGCCTCGAGGCGAGCGGCAAGGTCCGGCGGGTGCCGGATCCGGCCAATCGGCGGGTGATCCGGATCGAGCTCACCGACGACGGGCGCGCGACGCTGCGGGAACTGCGCGCGGCGCGCAGGGCGGCGGCGGAGGAGATCCTGGCCCCGCTGGGCGGGGAACAGCGCGAGGCGCTGGGCGAGTTGCTGGACACCCTGGTCGACGGGAGGACCGCCCCGCCGTGCCGTGGGGCGTCCGCGTGATGCCCGTGAGGTGACGCGTGGACCGCCGGAGCTGCCGGTTCTGTGCGGTGGGCGTGGAAAACCGTTTGCCTTGCCGTGCGGGGCGGCGTCAACCTGTCACGGTTTGCTGCTCACCGTCCACGGACGGCGAGCGGACCGGCCCGTGAACCCCTTCACCGGCGCCGTCCTTCCTCCGCTCCCCCCACCCGCCGCCCCCTGATCCGAGCCACTGGGACGTCATGCGCATTCAAGACCTTCCGTTTTCCGACCCGGGGGCGCCCGACGCCCGCTCGGGTCCCCGATTCCTGTGGTGGCTCTTCCGCAACCAGCTGTCCGGACAGCTGAAGTCGCTGGCGTGGGGTCTGCTGCACTTCCTCTCCGTCGCCTCGCTGCCGTTCGCCGTCGGTGTCGCCGTACAGGCCGCGGTCGACCGCTCCGGCGGGCGGCTCGCGCTGGCCGGCGGTCTGATGGCGCTGGCCTGCGTGGGCAACGCGGTCGGTGACACCTTCCTGCACCGCTCCGCCGTCACCAACTGGATCACCGCCGCCGCCCGCGTGCAGCAACTGCTCGGCCGCAAGGCGGCGACACTGGGCTCCGCGCTGACCCGCCGGGTCGCCGCAGGTGAGGTCGTCGCCGTCTCCACGGGCGACGTCGAGAAGATCGGCTGGTTCGTCGAGGCCCTGTCCCGGTTCACCGCGGCGGCGGTCACGATCGTGCTGGTTTGCGCCGGCCTGGTGGTCTACCAGCCGGCGCTCGGTGCCGTCGTCGCCGTCGGGCTGCCCGTGCTGGCGGTCGCGGTGCTGCCGCTGCTCCCCCGCGCCACCCGGCGGGCGGACGTCCAGCGCGAGAAGGCCGGCCGGGCCACCGAGCTCGCGTCCGACACCGTCGCCGGACTGCGCGTGCTGCGCGGCATCGGCGGCGAGGACCTGTTCCTCGACCGCTACCGCAGGGCCTCCCAGGAGGTGCGGCACGCCGCCGTGCGCAGCGCGCGGATGTGGTCGCTGATCGCCGCGATCCAGGTGTTGCTGCCGGGCCTGCTGCTCATCACGGTGGTCTGGTACGGCGTCCATCTGGCCCGCGACGGCCGGATCGGCGTCGGCGAACTGGTCACCGTCTACAGCTCGGTCATGCTGCTCACCTATCCGATCCGGCACTTCGAGGAGATCGCGATGGCGTACTCCTTCTCACGCCCCTCGGCCCGGCGGGCCGCCCGCGTGCTGTCGCTGGAGCGTGCCACCGACACCGCGGGGTCGCGGGCCGGCGGGGCCGCCCCGGCGGGTGACCTGTACGACCCGGCGACCGGGCTGCTCGCCACCGCGGGCCGGCTGACCGCCGTGGTCTGCGGGGATCCCGACGCGGCGGGCCGGCTCGCCGAACGCCTGGGCGGGCACGCCTCCGAGCGCGGCGTCCCCGTGCTGCTCGGCGGGGTCCCCCTCGACGAGCTGCCCCTGGACGCCGCCCGCGGCACCGTCCTGGTGCAGGACAAGGACCCGGTGCTGCTGTCCGGCACCCTGCGCGATCTGCTCGACGTGCCCGCGTCCGGGGCGGTCGGCCCGCGTGCGGCACTGGACGCCGCGCAGTGCGGGGACGTGCTGGCGGCGCTGGCGCAGGGCTCGCTCGGCGCCGACGATCCCATGGACGCCCGGATCACGGAGCGCGGGCGGTCCCTGTCGGGTGGCCAGCGCCAGCGCCTCGCACTGGCCCGGTCGCTGGTCACGGACCCGGAAGTGCTCGTCCTGGACGAACCGACCTCGGCCGTCGACTCGCACACCGAGGCCCGGATCGCCGAGGGCGTGCGCGGGCTGCGGGAGGGCCGCACCACCGTGGTGTTCACCTCCTCCCCGCTGCTGCTGGACCGCGCCGACCGGGTGGTGTTCCTGCACGGCGGCACCGTCGCGGCGGTCGGCGGCCACCGCGAACTGGTGCGGGCCGAGCCCCGGTACCGGGCCGTGGTGACCCGCGAGACCGAGGACGAGGTGTCCCGGAGCGGGACACCGGCACTGAGCGGGCACCGGGTCGCGCACCGGCTGGAAGAGCTCGAAGAGATCGAGGAGACAGCATGATCGGCGTGGCGCCACCGGCCTACGACCCGGCGGCCCCGACCGCGGCCGCCACCCTGCCCGTGGGCGCGCCCGCGACCGTGCGGGCCTACGTCACGGAGCTGCTGCGCCGGCACCGGCGGGCCTTCCTGCTGCTGATCGCCGTGAACACGGCCGCCGTGGTCGCCTCCATGGTGGGCCCGTACCTGCTGGGCGGGCTGGTGGAGCGGGTCTCCGAGCGGGAGCGGGAGCTGCACCTGGGGCTCACGGCCGGGTTCTTCGTGCTCGCGCTGGCCGTGCAGGCGGTGTTCGTCCGGCAGGTCCGGCTGCGCGGGGCGATGCTCGGTGAGCGGATGCTGGCCGATCTGCGCGAGGACTTCCTGGTGCGGTCGGTCGGGCTGCCGCCGGGTGTGCTGGAACGGGCCGGCACGGGTGACCTGCTGTCGCGGATCACGACCGACATCGACCGGCTCGGCAACGCCATGCGGGAAGCCGTGCCGCAGCTGGCCATCGGCGTCGTGTGGGCGGTGCTGCTGCTGGGCGGGCTGGTCGTCACGGCGCCGGAACTGGCACCGGCCGTGCTGGTCGCCGTGCCGCTGCTGGTGGTGGGCTGCCGCTGGTACTTCCGGCGGGCGCCCGCCGCCTACCGTTCGGAGGCGGCCGGGTACGCCGCCGTGGCCGCCGCGCTCGCCGAGACCGTCGACGCGGGGCGGACCGTGGAGGCGCACCGGCTCGGCCCGCGTCGGGTGGCGCTGACCGACCGGCGGGTCGGGGAGTGGACCGCGTGGGAGCGTTACACGCTCTGGCTGCGGTCGGTCCTCATCCCCGTCATCAACATCACCCACGTGACCGTCCTCGGCTCGGTGCTGATGATCGGCGGGGTGTTCGTCCTGCAGGGCTGGATCGGTGTCGGTCAGCTGACCACGGGGGCGCTGATCGCGCAGATGCTCGTGGACCCGGTCGGGCTCATCCTGCGCTGGTACGACGAGCTCCAGGTGGCGCACGTGTCGCTGGCCCGGCTGGTCGGGGTCCGGGACATCGAGCCGGACGCCGGCGACGCCGCCCTGGCTCCCGACGGTCGCCGGGTGCACGCGGACCGGGTGCACTTCGGCTACCGGGAGGGCGTGGACGTCCTGCGGAAGGTGTCCCTGGAGGTCGCCCCCGGGACCAGGCTGGCGCTGGTCGGCCCCTCGGGCGCGGGCAAGTCCACGCTGGGCCGGCTGCTCGCCGGGATCTACGCGCCCCGGGACGGGCGGGTCACCCTGGGCGACGCGGAGCTGTCGCGGATGACCGCGGAGCGGGTGCGGGCGCACGTCGCCCTCGTCAACCAGGAACACCACGTGTTCGTGGGCTCCCTGCGCGACAATCTGCGGCTCGCCCGGACGGGCGCCGAGGACGCGGAACTGTGGGCGGCGCTCGGCGCGGTCGACGCGGACGGCTGGGCGCGCGCACTCGACGACGGCCTGGACACCGAGGTCGGCTCGGGCGGGCTCGCGCTCACGCCGGCCCAGGCGCAGCAGATCGCACTGGCGCGCCTGGTGCTGGCCGACCCGCACACGCTGGTCCTGGACGAGGCGACCTCGCTGCTCGACCCCCGCGCGGCGCGCCACCTGGAGCGTTCCCTGGCCCGGGTCCTGGACGGCCGGACGGTGGTCGCGATCGCCCACCGCCTGCACACGGCCCATGACGCGGACGTCATCGCCGTCGTCGAGAACGGCCGGATCAGCGAGCTGGGCAGCCACGACGAACTCGTCGCGGCCGGTGGCGCGTACGCGGCCCTGTGGCGGTCCTGGCACGGGTGAGGCACCGCTCGCCGCCCGCGCGTGGCGGGCGGCGGGCGTCATCCGTGATGCCGTCGCCCGCCCACGGCATGCCCCTGGGGGCGAGAGTGCCGACGGTGAACCGGGGCGGGCACCCACGTCCGCGCGGGGACCCGCGAGGGGCGGGGCACGGGCCGGGGGCGCTCCGGTATGCCGTCCGGCCCGGACGACCGCGATGCCCGCGCCCGGGGAGCTCCGTCGTACGGAGCCCGCAGTCCTGGGTGTGGCCTCCCGGCCGGTGTGCGGGGCCGGAGCAGGGCGGCGGCCGGGCCGGCCGTGCCGTTGCGCGGTGGGGAGCTGCGGTGGAAGGGTGGAGTCAGGCACCGGCTCGGGGAACGCCCGGTTCCCGGTCGACCGGGAACGGGTGGCGCCAGTGCCCCGAGCACACGGCCCGGCGCGGGCAGCGGCGGGAACGGGCCCGCCCCCACCCCTGGAGGTACCCGTGAACAGCGCCGACGGTTGGGGAGACGATGTCTACCAGCCCGACTCGTCCGACATCCAGGACGACGCCGGACTGCTCGACGCCGAGGACACGCTGGACAACGACGGCGTCGCCGACCCCCTCGACCGGGGCTGGTCCCCTCCCGAGCGGCCGTGGGCCGTCGAGCACCACGGCGTGACGGCGGCCGAGGGCCACGAGGGCGAGACACTCGACCAGCGGCTCGCCGAGGAGGTGCCGGACCCCTCCGCCATGAACGGCGACGGGCTCGGGGATTCGTCGGGCACCGACGGGGAACTCCTGGACAACGAGGTCGGCGCAGCGCGTTCCGGCCGGCTCGTCTCCCCCGACGAAGGGGCGCACGAGGACGAGGAGGAGGCCCTGGTCGCCACGGACGTCGGCATCGACGGTGCCGCCGCCTCCGCGGAGGAGGCCGCCATGCACGTCGTCGACGAGGACACCCTGCCCGGCTGACCCCGCCCCTCCCCCGCCGCAGCGCGGGCCCGAGTCGCCCGAGGAGCATCCATGCAGCAGGACAAGCACCCCGACTACCGGCCGGTCGTCTTCCGTGACCGTGCCGCGGGCTACGCCTTCCTCACCCGGTCCACCGCGACCAGCGACCAGACCATCGAGTGGGACGACGGCGAGACGTATCCGGTGGTGGACGTGGAGATCTCCTCGGAGAGCCACCCGTTCTACACGGGCAAGGCCCGCACCGTGGACACGGAGGGCCGCGTGGCGCGCTTCGAGCGGCGGTACGGCGGTGAGGGCACCGGCTGAGCCCCGGACGGGCCGGGGCGTCAGATCACGTTGAGGGCCGCCGCGCAGCCCACTCCGCCCAGCAGCATGAACGCGGGCATCAGCACCTTCAGCTCGACCCAGCTGCCCGCGCGGAAGCGCAGTGCCTTGGGCGGGCCGATCGGGTACCAGCGCTTGCGGCCCACCGGTATGGGCCACAGGATCGGGCATCCCGAGACGGTCAGCGCGTCCCCGATGTCGTGCACCAGCGCGCCCAGCACGATGGGCAGCCCCAGCCACAGGTACTCCTGGCCGGGCGCGGTGAACATCCAGTCCGAGCCCATGCCCGGCTGGTCCAGGATGTCGGCGATGATCCAGGCGCTGGTCGCCGCCAGCAGCCACACCAGGACGTCGCTGCTGGAGCCGCGGGTCGCCCGCCACAGCAGTCCCTCGATGGCCAGCACCATGTGCACGAAGAGGATGGCCAGCACCGCCCAGCGGCCGCCGGTGATCGCCAGGGCCGAGGTGCCGCCGCCGATGAGAACGGCCCACAGCCAGGTGTGCGTGAGCGTGCGGTGGCCGCCGGAGCGGCGCGGGTCGCCCTGCTTCTTGGTGGCCTTGTAGACGGCGTAGGACAGCTTGTCGACGATCTCGCACAGCCAGCGGGACACGGGTCCGAAGGCCCGCGAGATGGTGGCCGCCTTGTGGTCCAGGTCGGGGGCGAGGGCGGCGCCGGCGCAGATCAGCGCGCCGGCCAGGAGCACCGGCCAGGGCATCGGCTTCCCGGCCGCGGCCGCCGCCGCACCGACCCCGAGCCAGGCCGCGGCGCCCGACAGTGAGTGTGCTGGTCCCATCATCGCCGTTGCCCGCCCCATCCCTCGTTCGCCGCTGTCCAGTTGAGCGGTCGCGTGGAGGCCCCGCCGGCGACACAGCGTAGCGTTCGCGATCTTCGGGCCCGCAGCCGATTCCCCCATCGGGCGGGCGGGCAGGCAAGATGGGGACGTGACCCTCATCGATCAGCTGCCGCCGACCGCCGACCCCGACGCCCTGTACGAAGCCTTCGAGTCGTGGGCCGGGGAACGCGGTCTCACGCTCTACCCCCACCAGGAGGAGGCGCTGATCGAGGTGGTCTCCGGTGCGAACGTGATCGTGTCCACGCCCACCGGTTCGGGCAAGAGCATGATCGCGGCCGGTGCCCACTTCGCCGCCCTGGCGCGCGACGAGGTCACCTTCTACACGGCACCCATCAAGGCGCTGGTGTCGGAGAAGTTCTTCGAACTCTGCAAGATCTTCGGCACGGAGAACGTCGGCATGCTCACCGGTGACGCGTCCGTCAACGCGGACGCCCCGGTCATCTGCTGCACCGCCGAGGTGCTGGCGTCGATCGCGCTGCGCGACGGCAAGGACGCCGACGTGGGCCAGGTCGTGATGGACGAGTTCCACTTCTACGCGGAACCGGACCGCGGCTGGGCCTGGCAGATTCCGATCCTGGAACTGCCGCAGGCGCAGTTCGTGCTGATGTCGGCGACGCTGGGTGACGTCTCCTTCTTCGACAAGGACCTCACCCGCCGCACCGGCCGTCCCACCGCCGTGGTCCGCTCGGCGACCCGGCCCGTTCCGCTGTCCTACGAGTACCGGTACACGCCGCTCACCGAGACCCTCACCGACCTGCTCGCGGCCCGGCAGGCACCGGTCTACATCGTGCACTTCACGCAGGCGCAGGCGGTGGAGCGGGCGCAGGCGCTGATGAGCATCAACATGTGCTCGCGCGAGGAGAAGGAACGGATCGCCGAGCTCATCGGCAACTTCCGCTTCACCACCAAGTTCGGCCGCAATCTGTCGCGTTACGTGCGGCACGGCATCGGCGTGCATCACGCCGGCATGCTGCCCAAGTACCGGCGGCTGGTGGAGAAGCTGGCGCAGGCGGGTCTGCTGAAGGTCATCTGCGGGACGGACACCCTCGGTGTGGGGGTCAACGTCCCCATTCGCACGGTGCTGTTCACGGCGCTGACCAAGTACGACGGCACTCGCGTACGGACCCTGCGGGCCCGTGAGTTCCACCAGATCGCGGGCCGTGCGGGACGCGCGGGTTTCGACACCGAGGGTTTCGTGGTCGCGCAGGCCCCCGAGCACGTCGTCGAGAACGAGAAGGCGCTGGCGAAGGCGGGCGACGATCCGAAGAAGCGCCGCAAGGTCGTGCGCAAGAAGGCCCCCGAGGGCTTCGTCGCCTGGAGCGAGCAGACCTTCGACAAGCTCATCGGATCGGAGCCGGAGCCGCTGACCTCCCGTTTCCGGGTCACGCACACGATGCTGCTGTCGGTGATCGCCCGGCCGGGCAACGCCTTCGAGGCGATGCGCAGGCTGCTGGAGGACAACCACGAGCCGCGCAAGCAGCAGCTGCGGCACATCCGGCGGGCGATCGCCATCTACCGCTCGCTGCTCGACGGCGGCATCGTCGAGAAGCTCGACCGGCCGGACGCCGAGGGCCGCATCGTCCGCCTGACGGTCGACCTCCAGCAGGACTTCGCGCTCAACCAGCCGCTGTCCACGTTCGCGCTGGCCGCGTTCGAACTGCTGGACCCGGAGTCGCCGTCGTACGCGCTGGACATGGTGTCCGTGGTGGAGTCGACGCTGGACGATCCGCGCCAGATCCTCGCCGCCCAGCAGAACAAGGCGCGTGGTGAGGCGGTCGCCGCGATGAAGGCGGACGGGGTGGAGTACGAGGAGCGCATGGAACGCCTCCAGGACGTCACCTACCCGAAGCCGCTGGAGGAACTGCTCTTCCACGCCTACAACACCTACCGCAAGAGCCACCCCTGGGTGGGTGACCATCCGCTGTCGCCGAAGTCCGTGATCCGGGACATGTACGAACGGGCGATGTCCTTCACGGAGTTGGTGTCGCACTACGAGCTGGCGCGCACCGAGGGCATCGTGCTGCGCTACCTGGCGAGCGCCTACAAGGCACTGGATCACACCGTGCCGGACGACCTGAAGTCGGAGGACCTGGAGGATCTGATCGCCTGGCTGGGCGAGATGGTGCGTCAGGTCGACTCCAGTCTGCTGGACGAGTGGGAGCAGCTGGCCAACCCGGAGGAGATGACCGCGGAGGAGGCGCAGGAGAAGGCCGACCAGGTCAAGCCGGTCACCGCCAACGCGCGTGCCTTCCGCGTCCTGGTGCGCAACGCCATGTTCCGCCGGGTCGAGCTCGCCGCCCTCGACCAGGTGGCGGAGCTGGGTGAGCTGGACGCCGACTCGGGCTGGGACGCGGGTGCCTGGGGCGAGGCGATGGACAAGTACTGGGACGAGTACGAGGAGCTGGGCACCGGCCCCGACGCCCGCGGCCCGAAGCTGCTGCTGATCGAGCAGGAGCCGCAGAACGGGCTGTGGCGGGTCCGGCAGATCTTCGACGACCCGAACGGCGACCACGACTGGGGCATCAGCGCCGAGGTCGACCTCACCGCCTCCGACGCGGAGGGCCGCGCGGTCATCCGTGTCACCGATGTCGGCCAGCTGTGAGCACAGGAGAATCACACCGATGACCAATCCGGCCGAGAGCCTCGTCGCCCTGCTCGACCTGGAGCAGATCGAGGTCGACATCTTCCGTGGCCGCAGCCCGCAGGAGTCGCTGCAGCGGGTCTTCGGCGGGCAGGTGGCGGGGCAGGCCCTGGTCGCCGCCGGCCGCACCACGGAGGGCGACCGCCCCGTGCACTCGCTGCACGCGTACTTCCTGCGTCCGGGCCGGCCCGGGGTGCCGATCGTGTACCAGGTCGAACGGGTGCGGGACGGCAGGTCGTTCACCACCCGCCGGGTGACCGCGGTGCAGCAGGGCCGCACGATCTTCAATCTCACCGCCTCCTTCCACAGGCCTGAACAGGGCAGTTTCGAGCACCAGCTGCCGCCGGCCCGCAAGGTTCCGGACCCGGAGTCGCTGCCGACGGTCACCGACGAGATCCGTGAGCACCTCGGCGCGCTGCCGGAGCAGTTGGAGCGGATGGCGCGCCGGCAGCCCTTCGACATCCGCTATGTCGACCGGCTGCGCTGGAATGCCGAGGAGGTGGAGGGCGCGGAACCGCGCAGCGCGGTGTGGATGCGCGCGGTCGGCCCGCTCGGTGACGATCCGCTGGTGCACACCTGTGCCCTGACCTACGCCAGTGACATGACCCTCCTCGACGCCGTACGCATCCCGGTGGAGCCGCTGTGGGGGCCGCGCGGCTTCGACATGGCGTCGCTGGACCACGCCATGTGGTTCCACCGCCCGTTCCGCGCGGACGAGTGGTTCCTGTACGACCAGGAGTCGCCGATCGCCACGGGCGGACGGGGTCTGGCCCGCGGGCGGATCTACGACCGGGAGGGCCGGATGCTGGTGTCCGTCGTGCAGGAGGGGTTGTTCCGGGCGCTGTAGGTCACCGGTCGCCGCGGCGTCGGCGGGCGGCCCAGCCGCCCCGGGGCGCCGCGCGGGCCGTGACCGCGCTGCCGCGTTTCACCCGGTGGTCCGGTCCGGGGCGGCGCGGACGGGGCCGCCGGCCATCGTTCCCGTGCCTCCGGTGCCCTTGCCTCCGGTTCCCGTGCCTCCCGTTCCCGTGCCTCCTGTGTCAGCCGGGCCAGTTCGGACCGCAGCCAGGCGATCTCGTCCGGGTCACGGGCCGTCATGAGGTACTGCGCGACACGCGAGGCCGGTGAGCCGGGCGTGCCGTGGGGCGGCGGCACCAGGTGCTCGGTCAGCCGGCACCGGTCCCGGGGATCCGTCACGGTCTGCGCCCGATGGAGCGGGGCGAGGAGCGACGCCACCGCGCCGGCCAGGGCCCACGGACCGTCGGCCCGGCGGAGCAGGTGCCCCAGGTGCCGGGTCCGCCAGTTGCGTGGGCGCAGGTCGATGCCGGTGTCGAGCTGGCCCCTGAGGCTTTCGGGCATGCGTCCCGTCAGCAGCGGCGCGTGCTCGTCGCCGGACGCGAACAGCGTCAGTTCCGCGGCCGAATAGAGCCAGACCGCGGCGCGGTGGCGGTCGGGACGGAACGCCACGGGCACCAGCAGGCCCAGCCGGGCCAGGCGGGTGAACCGGGCCTTCGAGACCGCCAGGAGGGCCGCACCCTCCGTGGTGCCCAGGGCCCGCACGGTCCGGTGCCGGTCTCCCGCACCGTCACCGTGGGCCGTGCGGGACCTGCCCGCTGCGGCGGCTTCGGACGTGTGGATGTACTGTCCGGGCATGTTCGTCTCCCCCGCGAATATGTGACGGCCGACGCCGGGTGCGCCCGCTCGGGAAAAACCGTAGCCGTTCCGTCACATTCCGTGGCAGGCCTGTGGAAAACTCCGCAGGCTCGGACGAATGCGCAGGTCAGAGCTCTGCGTCGGGTTTCATTCGGCGGGCGTCCACGTCCAGGTGCTCGCCGACCCTGTTGACCATCAGCGTCATCTCGTACCCGATCTGGCCGATGTCGGCCTCGGCGCCGCTGAGCACGCACAGACAGCTGCCGTTGCCGGCGGCGGTCACGAAGAGCACCGCGTCGTCGAACTCCACCATCGTCTGGCGCACCCCGCCCGCGCCGAAGTGACGCCCCGATCCCTTGGCGAGGCTGTGCAGGCCGGACGAGACGGCGGCGAGGTGCTCCGCGTCCTCACGGCGCAGTCCCGTGCTCGCGCCCGTCACCAGCCCGTCGTTGGACAGCACCAGCGCGTGCCGTACGTGTTCGACGCGTTGGGTCAGCTCGTCCAGCAGCCAGTCGAGTCCCTGGTTCTGCGCCATGTCCCGAATCTCCCCCTGCTCTTCCCCGTGGTCTTCCCCGCGTACCGTCCCCTCCGTCAGGAGGGTCCCCGCGCCAGCCTTCCGCACGACCGGGCCCCGGGCAAGGAAGATGGGAGCCATGGCGTACAAGATGACCGAGGAACAGTGGCGGGAGTTCGTCTCCCGCGGAACCCGCACCGCGAAACTGTGCACCGTCCGTGCCGACGGCAGCCCGCACGTCGCGCCGGTCTGGTTCCTGCTCGACGGGGACGACGTGGTGCTCAACACCGGGGAGCGGACGGTGAAGGGACGCAACCTGGCCCGCGACGGGCGGGTCGCCCTCTGTGTGGACGACGACCGGCCGCCGTTCGGCTTCGTGGTGCTGCAGGGCCAGGCACGGCTCTCCCAGGACCCCGAGGAGCTGCGGCACTGGGCCACCCGGATCGGCGCACGGTACATGGGCGAGGAACGGGCCGAGGAGTTCGGGGCGCGCAATGCCGTGCCCGGTGAACTCCTCGTGCGTGTCACCGTCGACAAGGTCGTGGCCGAAGGGGACCTCGCGGACTGACGTCCCGTGGCCGACGGGGACGTCGCGGACCGGCATCCCGTGGCCGAAGGGGACGTCGCGGACCGGCACGCGGGCGCGAGCCGCCCTCCCGCGGCCATCCGTGTCGCTCGTCCCGGTGACCGGTGAGGGATCATGCGGAGCATGAGCGAGGACCACACACACGTCCAGGAGTTCTTCACCGCGCGGGCCGCCGACTGGGACCGCCGCTTCCCCGACGACGGGCCGGCCTACGCGGCCGCGGTGGCCGCGCTCGGGCTGCGGCAGGGCGGCCGGGTGCTCGACGCCGGCTGCGGCACCGGGCGGGCCCTGCCTCCGCTGCGGGCGGCCGTGGGACCGTCGGGCGTGGTCCTCGGCGCCGATCTGACCCCGGCCATGTTGCGCGCGGCGGCACGGGCCGGACGGGACCGGGACGGGGTGCTGCTGCTGGCCGACGTCACCGCCCTGCCGCTGCGTTCCTCCTCGCTCGACGCGGTGTTCGCGGCCGGGCTGATCGCGCACCTGCCCGACCCCGCCGGGAACCTGCGGGAGCTCGCGCGGGTGGTGCGGCCCGGTGGCGTACTGGCGCTGTTCCATCCGGTCGGCCGGGCGGCGCTCGCCGCCCGGCAGGGCCGCACGCTCACAGCCGGCGACCTGCGCGCCGAGCCGAATCTGCGCGGGCTGCTGACGCGTTCGGGCTGGCGCATGACCTCGTACACCGACGAGGACACCCGGTTCCTGGCGCTGGCCGTGCGCGCGGACTGAACACCCGCCGTGCGCCGGCGGTCAGTCCTGGTGCCGTACCGGGCAGCCACGGAGGCCCGGCACGGGAGCGGTGCCCAGGTCCGCCAGCCGGTAGCCGTCCGGATAGCTTCTGATCTCCCGGTTCTGCCGGGCGAAGTGCGGGGTGTCGCGGGGCGGCAGCAGCCGGACGGCGCGGCCCCTCAGCCGGACCGCGCGGCGCACCCACGCCCGCGTGGCCGCACTCGGCGGTGTGTAGCGGAAGGCCCGCAGCAGGGGCTCGTCGAGCAGGGCGAGCGTGGCCGTGCGCAGCGCGGGGGCGAGCGGGCGCGGGTACCAGGAGGCCATGAGGTCGAGGGTGGCGTCCGAGACCCGTCGGGCGCCCTCGTCCCAGCCGAAGTGGGCTTCCTCGTAGGCGTCCAGGCAGCTCTCGAACTCCTCGTAGGAGCCGGGGACGTCCGGGATCCCCATGTGCCGGCCCAGTGTGCGGTAGTGGACGGCACTCGCCACGATCTCGTGACGTGACAGCCTGCGCCAGCCGTAGGCGTCGATCCACCGTCGGGGCATCACCACGAACGTGCTCAGCACGTAGCGCATGTCGTCGTCGGGGATGTCGTAGGCGTGGTGCATCCGGTTGATGCGGCGGATCGCCGTCCGGGCCTCGGTACTCGCGAACCCGTGCTCCACGACGGCGTCCAGGAGGAGCGCGGTGTCGTCGTAGCGTTTCTGGGAGCGGTCGGTGAGCTCGGCCGTCCGGGCGAGCAGCCGGCCGATCCGGGGGACGGCGTAGGTGCGGTAGAGGGCCAGCTCCAGGGCCCGGGTGTGGTCCCAGGGGAACTCGTAGGCCGAGCTGAGCCGGTAGATCTCCGTGGCCTGCCGGTAGGGGTCCATCCGCCGGATCCGTTCCAGCCGTTCGAAGCGCCGCACTGTGCCGCCCCCTTCTGCCGTCGGAGTCGCAACTCTACGCTGAGCAGCGGGAGATGCACGGTCGGTGAGGGAAGGGGAGCACCGGCGAACGGCCACCCGTGCGGTCGTCGCGCTCGCGCGGGGGCGGAACGGGCCCCCGGGGAGCGGTCGCGCGGGCGCCGCTGGGGCTCCCGGCCTCCTGAACCGTCCGCCGGCGCCTGGCCGATTCGCCCCCGTCCGGCCGGAAACCTGCAGCTCCGGGCGCGGCTGAAGGGGTCGTGACAAGGGGCTGGGGGTCGGCATAGGGTGCGCGCCGACGGACGTGACGATGGGGAGGCTGGGATGGCCGGGACGGACGAGGAAGCCGTCGCCGCCGCGGACGACGCGCTCTACGTGCTGACGGCGGCGTTGCTGACGCCGGCGAAGTTCCCGAGCGTGCTGGGCGACGACTATCCGGAGGCGTGCGCCGCGCTCGGCCTTCCGCCGGTCGCGGACGGGTACGGGCTGGTGCTCGGCCAGGACGGCGCGGGCGCCCGGTGGACCGTCGTCGTCGACGACGTCTCGCTGGTCGCCGTCGCGATCGCGTCCTGGGACTGCGGCATGGAGCACGACCTGTCCCCGGACGAGCGCACGGTCGTCACCGCGCTGCCCGGCTGGCCCCTCGCGGTCGCCGTGGCCGCGCCGGACGTGCCGGCGCCGCACGATCCCGGCCCCGACGTCGCGGACGGTCCCGCGCTGACGCCGCCGGACGGCGAGGTGTGGGGTCCGGCGCAGCGCCGGCTGGGAGCCGACGAGATCGCCCTGCAGTGGGCGACCTGGCGGGAGCAGGTCGACGACGCGGCGTTCCCCGCGCCGGGCGGCCCGGCGGACACGGCCGACGGCTCCGGGACAAGTGGTGACTCCGAGGGGGCCGGCGGCGCCGCGGAGCGCGGAGGCGAGGACGGGGAGGGCGCGCGGGGCGCCGGACCGGACGCGCGGGCGCCGGGCGGTCACAGCGGGATCCGGCGGGTACTGGCCGAGGCGCGTGCCTATGTCGACTCGCCGCCCCCGCTGGGCCGGGTCCGGTCCTCGTTCGCTCCGGGTGGTGCCCGCACCCTGCGTGCCGACGGGCCCGGGTGGTCGTTGGTGGCCAGGACGGACGACATCGCGTTCGTGCTGCTGGACGACGAGCCCGGCGAGGTTCTCCCGGTGGGCCGGGGTCCGGAGCTGCCGGGTCTGCTCGAGGCGCTCGACCAGATGGCCGTACGCCCCCTCTGAGCAGGCGCGGCCTTCGGCGAGGGCGCGGGTGCCGGACGTTAGCGTGTGCTGCGGCTCCACGTGCGGGGCGCCGTTTCGTGGGGTGCCGGCCCGTCGACGAGGGCGGGATCGCACCCCCGGCACGGGGCACTTCCGTGATCGGCTGCCGCCCCTGCCCGCTGCCCGTCCCTTCCGGAGGCCGTCGTGCGTCCCTCCTGTCGTGTTCCGCTGCTCGCCACCGCCCTCACGGCGGCCGCCCTCACCGCTCCGTCCGCGGCCGGAGCGGCCCGGGACGCCACCTGCGCGCGCCTGGACGGGGTGCGGGTGCCCGGCGCGGCCCATCAGCGCGGCGCGTGTCTGGCCGATCTGACCACCGCGGGCCTCGCCGGCACGCGGTACACCGACATGGCCGACCAGGCGGGGCTCACCGCGGCGGCCACCCGGTCGCCGTCCGGTGTGCCGGGCGCGCAGATCGACGGCTATTTCCCCGACTCCTCCCGCTTCAACGACACGCACGGCTGGGCGCACGACGCGCAGTTCGTGATCCGGCTGCCCGACCGCTGGAACGGCGGGCTGGTGGTCACCGGCGCACCCGGCAACCGCAGGCAGTACGCGACCGACACCGCCATCTCCGACCAGGTGCTGGCGCGCGGCTACGCCTACGCGGCGACCGACAAGGGCAACAGCGGTGTCGACTTCCACCTCGACGGTGACCGGCCCGGAGACGCGGTCGCCGAGTGGAACGCGCGGACCACGCAGCTCACCCGGGCCGCGCGACGCGTCGTGGCGCAGCGCTACGGGCAGGCCCCGCGCCGCACGTACATGACCGGTGTGTCCAACGGCGGCTACCTGACGCGCTGGCAGCTGGAGAACCACCCGGAGCTGTACGACGGCGGGGTGGACTGGGAGGGCAACCTGTGGACCGGCCGGGGGCGTCAGCCGCTGACCGCCCTGCCGGTGGCGGTGGCCAGGACGCTCGGCAGGGCCACCGACGAGGACATGTACGCGGCGGGCTTCGCGCGGGGGTCCGAGTTCCTGTGGCCGTACCACGAGAAGGCCTACTGGGGCGTGACGCAGAAGATCTACCGTGCCGAGTTCGACCCCGCCTACGATCCGGACTGTCCCGGGCCCACCGCGGGGTCGACGCCGGAGCGGATCCTCGCGCCGTGCCCCTCCGACGCCGCCTACGACTACGCCTCGCGCCCCGCCTCCGTGCACCGTGCCGTGGAGCGGGTGGCGCTCACCGGACGGATCGGCCGCCCCATGATCACGCTGCACGGCGATCTGGACGCGCTGCTGCCCAAGGCCGTGGACTCGGACGTGTACGACGGCATGGTCGAGGCGAACGGGCGGGCGCGACTGCACCGCTATTACACGGTGGCGGGCGGCACCCACGTCGACGGCCTCTACGACAGCCATCCGGACCGGCTGCGGCCGGTCCTGCCCTGCTATCTGTCGGCGTTCGACGCGCTGGTCGCCTGGGTGGAGCGCGGAGTCGCGCCGCCCGGGGACCGGACCGTCGAGCGGCCCGCGGACGGCGATGTGGTCGGCTCCTGCGCGCTGGACACGGGCGGGGCGGCCGCGCGGTAGCGCCTCAGCGGCCCAGCTCCTTGCGCGACACACGGCGCAGCCTGCGCCGCTGCGCGGGGTCGAGGGCGAGATAGGCGGCGGCCGGGAGTCCCAGGACTATCAGGAGCGCGGCCCACCAGGGCAGCCAGATGAGCAGGATGAGCCCGGCCGCCACACCTCCCGCGGCGATCTTGGCGTTGTTCGACATGGTTGTCGCCTCCTTCGCGGCCACTGCCGCTCTCTGTCGTGAAAACGGGCCCGCCCTTCCGGCGGTTCCGGAGCGCGACCCTGAGACGCCCCTGAGGTGCGACCCCTAAGGTGTTCGCGGCGCCCGTCGGAGCCTCCCGGCGGGAGGCCCGCGACGCGCCTCCCATGGTGGCCCGGATCACAGCACACGCCTACCCGGTCCGCGCCGCCCTTGCGGTACCCTCGGCCGCTCCGGCTCCACTAGTCAAGTTTGAGGACTGCTGACATCACTGCGCTGACCACTCCCCCGGCTTCCCTCCCCGTCCCCTCCGGACTCGCCCACTGCCCTGCCGTGTTCCTGCCCGGTGACCCCGCCCGCACGGGCCGGATCGCGTTCTGGCGTCCCGACGGCGCGGTCCCGGTAGCCGCCGGCCCGGTGCCCGCCGAGGACCTGACCGTCGCCGCGCCCGGAGACGACGGCGTCGAGACGGTACGCGTGAGGGCCGTCGTGCTGCCCGTGGAGGCCGCGCTTCCGGTCCTCGCGCGGGCGCGGACCGGCGGCGAGGGCCACCGGGCAGCCCGCTTCTGGGGCGCCGCCGCCCTGCACGCCCTGCGGCTGGTGGCACGCGGTCTGCTGCTGCCCGGACTCTCCCCCGCCGACCACGACGCCTGGCGCGTGGGCCCGCTGGACGCGGCGGACGTCGACGCGGTGCGCCGGCTCGCCGCCGCGATGCCGCCCGAGGCGCACGCCGCCCCGCTGAACGGCAGCGGGACACCGAGACTGCCCGACCCCGAACGGCTGCTGCGCGCCTTCCTCGACGCCGTCGCCGACTCCCTCCCCCGGTCTCCCGCCGCCCGCCTGGTGACCGGCACCGCGGCCTTCGCGGTGCCGGAGCCGCAGCGGCTGCCCGGGCTGCGGGCCTGGGCCGCCGATGTCGCCGCGGGCCACGACGCGGGCGTACGGCTGTCGCTGCGGATCGAGGTGCGCGGGCTGACGGACCCGGCGGACGACGCGCCCGGCGGGGCACCCGACGGCCTGTTCGACGACGCGTCCGGCACGGTGGGCGTGTCCTTCCGCGCCGTCCTGCAGATGCACGGCGTGGGCGATCCCGCCCTCGTCGCGGACGCCGCCGACGTGTGGTCAGGGCGCGCGGACCCGGCCTTCGACGCCGCCGCGCGGATGGACGCCCTGCTCGCGCTGCGCCGCGCCGCTCGCGCGTGGGCCCCGCTGGCCCCGCTGCTGTCGGCGACCGTGCCGGACGCGGTCGACCTCGCGGAGGAGGAGATCGCCGAACTCCTCGGCGGGGCCGGCCGGGCCCTGGCCGGTGCGGGTGTCGACGTGCACTGGCCGAGGGAGCTGGTCCGCGAACTCACCACCCGCGCGGAGGTAGGTCCCCGTGACGACGACCGGGCGGGGCCCGCGGGAGCCGGTTCCGCCGGGGGACCGTCCTTCCTGTCCGCCGGCTCGCTGCTCGCCTTCGACTGGTGGTTCGCCGTCGGCGACCGGCGTCTCACGCGGGAGGAACTGGACCGGCTGGCCGAACAGAACCGCCCCCTCGTCCGGCTGCGCGACCAGTGGGTCCTCATCGATCCCCACGAACTGGCCCGGGCCCGTGCGCGACGGGACTCGGAGATCACCCCGGTCGACGCGCTCGGCGCGGCGCTCACGGGCTCCGTGGAGGTCGACGGCAGCCGGGTCGAGGTACGGCCCACCGGGTGGCTGGCGGCTCTGCGGGACCGGCTCGCGGACCCCGAGGCACAGGAACCGGTCGCCCAGCCCGCCGCCCTGGCCGCCACCCTGCGGGACTACCAGCGGCGCGGGCTGAGCTGGCTGGCCCGGACGACCTCCCTGGGCCTGGGCTGCTGCCTGGCCGACGACATGGGCCTGGGCAAGACCATCACCCTGATCGCGCTGCACCTGCACCGCGCGGCCGACCCCGCGTCCGCGGGCCCCACCCTCGTGGTCTGCCCGGCCTCCCTGATGGGCAACTGGCAGCGGGAGACCGGGCGGTTCGCGCCCGGCACCCCCGTGCGCCGCTTCCACGGCGCCCGGCGGTCGCTGGACGGCCTCGCCGACGACGAGGTCGTCCTCACCACGTACGGCACCATGCGGCTGGACGCCGCCCGGCTGGCCGGGGTCCCGTGGGGCATGGTCGTCGCCGACGAGGCCCAGCACGTGAAGAACCCCTACTCGTCGACGGCCCGGCAGCTGCGGACCATCGGCGCGGGCGCGCGGGTGGCACTCACCGGTACACCGGTGGAGAACAACCTGTCGGAGCTGTGGGCGATCCTCGACTGGACGACACCCGGACTGCTGGGCCGGCTCGGCACGTTCCGCTCACGGTACGCGGACGCGGTCGAGGGCGGGCAGGATCCCGCCGCCGCGGACCGGCTGGCCAGGCTGGTACGGCCGTTCATGCTGCGTCGCCGCAAGTCGGATCCGGGGATCGCGCCCGAACTGCCGCCGAAGACGGAGACCGATCACGCCGTGTCGCTCACACAGGAGCAGACGGCGCTGTACGAGGCCGTGGTGCGGGAGGCGCTGGCCGAGATCTCCGGCGCCGGCAGCATGGCGCGCCGCGGCATGATCGTGAAGTTGCTGACCGGCCTGAAGCAGATCTGCAACCACCCGGCGCAGTACCTCAAGGAGGAACGGCCGGTGGTCGCCGGGCGCTCCGGGAAACTGGAGCTGCTGGACGAACTCCTCGACACGGCGCTCTCCGAGCAGGCGGCCGTCCTGGTGTTCACCCAGTACGTGGGGATGGCACGGCTGCTGGAGCGGCATCTGGCCGCGCGAGGGGTGGCGACGCAGTTCCTGCACGGCGGCACCCCGGTCGCCGCACGCGAGGCCATGGTGCGCCGATTCCAGGACGGCGGGGTCCCGGTGTTCCTGCTGTCGCTGAAGGCGGCCGGCACCGGGCTGAACCTGACCCGTGCGGAGCACGTCGTGCACTACGACCGCTGGTGGAATCCCGCCGTCGAGGCGCAGGCGACGGACCGCGCGTACCGCATCGGCCAGACCCGGCCGGTGCAGGTGCACCGCATCATCGCCGAGGGGACCATCGAGGACCGCATCGCCGAGCTGCTGGCGCGCAAGCGGGAGCTGGCCGACGCGGTGCTCGGCTCCGGCGGGGCGGCGCTCACCGAACTCACGGACGCCGAGCTGGCGGACCTGGTCGAGCTGCGAGGGGATGCCCGATGAACGCGTACGACGACGGGGCCGGCGTGGAGCGCACCTTCGCGGCGCTGCCGCCCGCGCAGGGCCGGGGGTTCGCGCGGACCTGGTGGGGCCGGACCTGGCTGACGGCGCTGGAGGGCACGGCGCTGGACACCCGACAGCTCAAGGCCGGCCGCAGGCTCGCCCGTGCGGGAGCGGTCGGCGCGGTGTCGGTGCGCCCCGGCCGCATCACGGCGGTCGTCCAGGACCGGGACCGCACGCCGCACCGGGCGGACGTCCTGCTGCAGGAGCTGTCCGGGGAGCGGTGGGACCGGTTCCTGGACATGGCGGCGGAGCGAGCCGGTCATGTCGCGGCGCTCCTCGACCGGGAGATGCCCACGCATCTGGTCGAGGACGCGGAGCTGGCCGGCGTCGAACTGCTGCCGGGCCCGGGCGATCTGGAACCGGAGTGCGGCTGCGGCGCCTGGGACCACTGCGCCCACACGGCGGCGCTGTGTTACCAGGTGGCCCGGCTGCTGGACCAGGACCCGTTCGTCCTGCTGCTGATGCGGGGGCGGGGCGAGCAGGCCCTGCTGGACGCGCTCCACGCGCGCGGCGACGCGTCCGCCGGGCGGAGCGGGCCCGCGGAGGGCGTGGACGCCGCCGAGGCGTACGCGGCCGGGGACATCCTGCCGTCGCTTCCGGAGATGCCCGTACTGCCGCCGGAGCCCGGGATTCCCCCGTCGTTCGACACCGAGGCCGGGCCGGCGGCGGGGATCGACGCCTCCGCGCTGGCGTTCCTCGCCGCCCGGACCGCCGTGCGCGCCCACAGCCTGCTCGCACAGGCGCTGCGGGAAGGGTACGAGGAGCGGGCCGCGCAGCCGGAGCCGTCGGTGGCCCTGGACGCGGTGCGGCTGGCCGCCGGTGAGCCCGGCCGGGCCGTGGCGGACCGGCTCGCCGAGGGGTCGGGGCGCGGCCGGGAAGGGCTGGCGGTGGCGGTACGGGCCTGGCGGCACGGCGGCCCGGCGGCGCTGGCCGTGCTGGACGAGGAGTGGACGGTGCGGGGCGACAGCCTGGCACGGGCGCGCGCCGCGCTGGAGTCGGCCTGGGAGGAGGACGAGCGGCCGGTCCTCACCTCGCGGGCCAACCGCTGGACGGTCGTCGGCGCGCCCGTGCAGCTGCGTCTGAGCCGGGACGGCCGCTGGTGGCCGTACCGGAAGGAACGCGGCCGCTGGGTGCCGGCGGCCGGCCCCGCCCAGGATCCGGCGACCGCGCTCGCGTCGGCGCAGGGGGCCCCGGAACAGTGATCGCCCACCGCCGTCAGGCGTCAGGACCCTCGGACGTCCCCCAGGGAGGGCAGCAGCGACTCCAGACCGCTCGGGAGATCGCTGGGCAGACCGCTCGGCAGCTCGGTGGGGAAGCCGGAGGGCAGCTCCGTCGGGAAGCCGGACGGCAGTTCGGTGGGCAACCCGGAGGGCAGCTCCGTCGGGAAGCCGGACGGCAGCTCGCTGGGAAGGCCTGACGGCAGCCCGGTCGGGAAGCCGCCGGTGGCCGTGCCGCTCTCGCCGGGCCGCTTCTCCGGCGAGTCGTCGTCCTCCGAAGCGATGAGCACGACGAGCGAGACGGCCACGGCGGCCGCGATCACGCAGAGCACGATCAGCAGCAGCTTGCGTCCGCCGGGACCCCGTCCGGAGCCGCCCCCTCGGTCTCCGGGCGGCGGGGGCGCGCCCCCGTACGAGGGCGGACCGAAGCCGCCGCCGGGAGGCGGCGTTCCCTCCGGCGGACCGGGCGGCGGGGGCGGTACGGGTGGCGTGGCCATGGCCACCATGGTCGCCGCCGGGACGGTGCGCGCGCGAGGGCGCCGCGCGGAAGTCGACGCGCACGGCCGGGATTCCCGCCCGCCGTGCCCTCCCCCCCGCGGGGATGGCGCGGACCCACCGCTCGTGCGGTGGGTCCGCGCCCACACGGACCGACCCGTGTGGGTCCGCGCCCACACGGTCCGACCGTCCCCTGCGCACCGTGGCCGGTGCGCAGGGGACGGTGCGGGGTTCAGCCGCGCGCGCCGAGGAGGTGGTCCATCGCCAGCTGGTCGAGGCGCTCGAATGCCATGCCCCGTGCGGCGGCCGTGTCCGGGTCGAAGTCCTCGAAGGCGGACCGGTCGCCGAGCAGGGCCTGGAGGCCGTCGGCCGCCGTGGGCTGCGCCAGCTCGTCCAGACGGGCCGCGCGCAGCGCCTCTTGCACCTCCGGGTCCGCGCGGAAGGCCGCCGCGCGCTCCTTGAGGATCAGGTAGTTGCGCATGCAGCCGGCCGCCGAGGCCCACACGCCGTCGAAGTCCTCGGTCCGCGGCGGCTTGAAGTCGAAGTGCCGCGGGCCCTCGTAACCGGCCGTCTCCAGCAGGTCCACCAGCCAGAACGCGGCCCGCAGGTCGCCCGCGCCGAAGCGGAGGTCCTGGTCGTACTTGATGCCGGACTGGCCGTTGAGGTCGATGTGGAAGAGCTTGCCCGCCCACAGGGCCTGGGCGATGCCGTGCGGGAAGTTCAGCCCGGCCATCTGCTCGTGGCCGACCTCCGGGTTGACGCCGTACAGCTCCGGCCGTTCGAGGCGCTCGATGAACGCCAGGGCGTGACCGATGGTGGGCAGCAGGATGTCGCCGCGCGGCTCGTTCGGCTTCGGCTCGATGGCGAAGCGGATGTCGTAGCCCTGGGAGGTGACGTACTCGCCGAGCAGGTCGAAGGCCTCCTTCATCCGGTCGAGGGCGACCCGGACGTCCTTGGCGGCGCCGGACTCGGCGCCCTCCCGGCCGCCCCAGGCGACGTAGGTCTGCGCGCCGAGCTCGACCGCGAGGTCGATGTTGCGGATGGTCTTGCGCAGCGCGTACCGGCGCACGTCGCGGTCGTTGGCGGTGAAGCCGCCGTCCTTGAACACCGGGTGGGTGAACAGGTTGGTGGTGGCCATCGGCACCTTCATGCCGGTGTCGTCCAGCGCCTGCCGGAACCGCTTGACGTGCTCCTCGCGCTCGCTGTCGCTCGAGCCGAAGGGGATGAGGTCGTCGTCGTGGAAGGTCACGCCGTGGGCACCCAGCTCGGCCAGGCGCCGGACCGACTCCGCCGGGTCGAGGGCACCGCGCGTGGCGTCTCCGAAGGGGTCCCGTCCCTGCCAGCCGACGGTCCACAGTCCGAACGTGAACTTGTCCTCGGGGGTGGGCTGGTAGTTCATGCCGCGGCTCCTCGCTCGCTGAGACTATTTCGTCATGGCGGTTTACAAATTAGTATGCAGGAACATTTCTGGGAAGAGACACACCCCGCCGGGTGCGGAAGAGGGAGAGACCGATGTCAGCAGCCGAGGGTCCGCTCGTCGTCGGCGTGGACACATCCACCCAGTCCACCAAGGCGCTGGTCGTCGACGTGGCGACCGGCAGGGTCGTCGCGAGCGGCCAGGCCCCGCACACGGTGACCTCGGGAGCCGGCCGGGAGAGCGATCCGCGCCAGTGGTGGGACGCCCTGTCCGAGGCACTGCGCCAGTGCGGCGAGGCGGCGCACGAGGCCGCGGCGGTGTCGATCGGCGGGCAGCAGCACGGTCTGGTCACCCTGGACGCGCACGGCGAACCGGTCCGTCCGGCGCTGCTGTGGAACGACGTGCGGTCCGCGCCGCAGGCCCGCCGGCTGGTCGAGGAGCTGGGCGGCGCGAAGTTCTGGGCGGAGCGCACCGGCAGCGTGCCCGCCGCCTCCTTCACGGTCACCAAGTGGGCCTGGCTGGCCGAGCACGAGCCGGACGCGGTCCGTGCCGTCAAGGCCGTCCGGCTCCCCCACGACTACCTCACCGAGCGGCTCACCGGCGCCGGCACGACCGACCGCGGGGACGCCTCCGGCACCGGCTGGTGGGCCTCGGCGACGGAGGCGTACGACGAGGAGATCCTCGCCCACGTGGGCCTCGACCCGGCGCTGCTGCCGCGCGTGGTGCGGCCGGGGGAGGTGGCCGGCACCGTGCGTGACGGTCACGGCCTGCCGTTCTCCCGGGGGACCCTGGTGGCGTGCGGGACGGGTGACAACGCCGCGGCCGCGCTGGGCCTCGGGGTGCGCCCCGGCACACCGGTGATGAGCCTGGGCACCTCGGGCACCGTGTACGCCGTGTCCCGGCACCGGCAGGCCGACCCGACGGGCACGGTGGCGGGCTTCGCCGACGCGCGCGGCGACTGGCTGCCGCTGGCCTGCACCCTGAACTGCACGCTCGCCGTCGACCGGGTCGCCGCCCTGCTGGGCCTGGACCGCGAGGCCGTCGAACCCGGCCACGGGGTGACCCTGCTGCCCTTCCTGGACGGCGAGCGCACGCCGAACCTCCCCCGCTCCTCCGGCCTGTTGCACGGTCTGCGTCACGACACCACCGGCGGCCAGCTGCTCCAGGCCGCCTACGACGGCGCCGTGTACTCCCTGCTGGCCGCGCTGGACCTCGTCCTCGACGACGACGCCGACCCGTCGGCGCCCCTGCTGCTGATCGGCGGCGGCGCCCGGGGCGCGGCCTGGCAGCAGACCGTCAGGCGCCTGTCGGGGCGGCCGGTGCAGGTGCCCGAGGCGAGGGAACTGGTCGCGCTCGGTGCGGCCGCGCAGGCGGCCGGGCTGCTCACCGGCGAGGACCCGGCCGCGGTCGCCCGGCGCTGGAACACGGCGGCCGGGCCGGTGCTGGACGCCGTGGAGCGGGACGAGGAGACGCTGGCCAGGCTCGCCGGGGTACTCTCCGACGCGGCCGCGCTGCTGGAGCGCGCCACCGAGACCGGCTGACGGCCCCCGTGCCTCCCGGACCGGCGGTCCGTGCCGCTCCGTCGGCCCGACGGGCGGGCCGCCCCGGGAGGAGCGCGGACCGACCGGGCGGGGCTGCCGAGGGCACACCGACGACCGCAGAGACCGAGGAACGACGGAGGAATGAGCACACCGCCGCACAGGACCCGGCCGGCCGGCCCGGGGCGCGCCCTGCCCGACACCCAGCAGGGCATGCGCCGCCGCAACCTCGCGCGCGTGATGCACGCCGTGAGCGCCGAGGGGCCGCTGTCCCGGGCCGCCGTCGCCTCGCACATCGGCCTGACCCGCGCGGCGGTGTCCACGCTGGTCGACGAACTGATCCGCTCGGGACTGCTGGAGGAGCTGGGGCCCGAGCGGCCCGGCCGCGTGGGCCGGCCCGGTTCCGCGCTCGCCGTCAGCGGGAACGGCCCCGCGGGGATCGGCGCCGAGGTCGGCGTCGACCATCTCGCGGTCTGCGCGGTCGACCTGCGCGGACGGGTGCGGGCCCGGGCGGTGCGGCAGGTGGCGAACCGGGACCGCTCCCCCGAGCCGGTTCTCGCGGAGCTCACCGGACTGGTCCACCGGGTCGTCGCCGACGCGGAGGGTGAGGGGCTGTGGCCCGCGGGCCTGGCCGTCGCCGTGCCCGGCCTGGTGGCCCGGGACGCCCGGACCGTCGTACGCGCCCCGAACCTCGGCTGGCTCGACACCGACCTCGGTGACCTGCTCCCCGCGCGGTTCCCGCTCACCGTGGCCAACGAGGCCAACTTCGGCGCGCTGGCCGAACTGTGGCTCGGCGAGGACACGCCGCGCGACTTCCTCCACGTCTCGGCGGAGATCGGTATCGGTGCGGCGGTCGTGGTGGACGGGCGGCTGCTGCACGGAAACCGGGGCTTCGCGGGCGAGCTGGGGCATGTACCGGTGTGGCCCGACGGACCGGGGTGCGCCTGCGGCGGGCGGGGCTGTCTGGAGCAGTACGCCGGTGAGGAGGCGGTCCTGCGCGCGGCGGGGCTGGAGCCGGGCGAGGACCGCGTCGGTCTGCTCGCCGGCCGCGCCGAGCAGGGCGACGCCGGGGTACGGCGTGCCCTGCACGACGCGGGAACGGCGCTCGGCATCGCCCTCACCGGAGCGGTGAACCTGCTGGACCCGCAGAGCGTGGTGCTGGGCGGTGCCCTGTCCGGGCTCGCCCCCTGGCTGCTGCCCTCCCTGCGGTCGGAACTGGGCTGCCGTACGGCGGGGCCCGCCTGCCCGGTCTCCGTGTCCGCGCTGGGCCCCGAAGGCCCCCTGCTGGGCGCGGCGCACTCGGTGGTCCGCGGGGTGCTGGACGACCCGGCGACCGTGGCCGAGCGCACCTGACCCGGGCCGGGCCCGCACGGCGGCGGTCACGCGGCCGCGGCGGGCCCGGGGGCGAGGTGTGCTGCCGGCTGTCGCGGGCTCCGTGTCAGGCCGGGGTCAGCCGCCGTTCCAGTTCCGTCCGGTCGGTCACGAACCACACCTGGCCGCCCCGGTTCGCCTCGCGGACGAAGTCGCGCAGGGCGTCGCTGCCGGCCACCCGGGCGGTGATGTCGCCGACGATCACCAGACGGATCCGGTAGTTGGCGAACTTCTGCACCACGTCGCCGGCGACCCCCGACCGCAGCGTGAAGAACTCGTCGGCCACCCGGTCCACCGGAACGGCCACCACCTCCGCCTGACAGCCCATGGCATCGCCGATCAGATCGAGGGCGGTCTCCCCGCCGCCCAGCTTCCGGCCGTCCGGGCCGCAGAGGAGGACCGCGACACCGTGCGACGTCATGAGATCGTTGGCTGTCATGGCCCGAGCGTACGTCAAGGTCCGTGCGTTCGTTCGGGGTTGTGGTGGTCCGTCACCTCACCGCTCGATTACGAATCGTCCAACCGCTGGTGGACAGAGGTTGAGCAGGCAACCATGAGGGCATGACACCGGCGCAGCGTGCCATGGAGAGACTGCTCACCTGGCCCGATCTCTCGGCCTCTCCGGCCGCCTGCGGCACGGGGCAGGCGCTCCGCACCGTGCGTGACGAGATCGTCCACTTCCACTCCGCGCGGGACGTGGACCTCCACCTCACCCACCGCGCGATCCAGCGATTCCACTACGACCTGGGCGGATCGAGCGCGATCCAGCTGATCCCGGGGTCGTGCTGGGTGACGGTCCACCTGGACTGCGCCACGGACGTGGACCTCTTGATGAGCCTGGTGAGCGTCGCCCTCAAGGCGCACCAGAACCGGCCCCCCTCCACCCTGCCGACCGCGGCCGGGTGCAACTTCCACCGTGTCACCGTGCTGCCGCGCGACGCGGCGGCCGGCCGCTGAGCCGCGCGGGGCGGACCGGCCTCACGGCCGCAGACTGCCGACGATGTCGGCGGTCGCCGTGAGGCCGCTGTGGATGGTGGGCGCGATGCTGGTGCTGGCCAGGTAGAACCCGAGCAGCAGACAGACCAGGGCGTGGGAGACCTTCAGCCCGCTGTTGCGCAGGAAGATCACCGCCAGGACCGAGAGCAGCAGCACCACAGAGATGGAAACGGCCATCGTCAACCTCCTCCGCCACATCCGTTTCGCGGCGTTCGGCCGCAAGTGTGGCGTAGCGGAGGGTTCGTCCGGGCTGCTGACCTGTCCGCCGAACGTGTGGTGTCACTGCCTCCGGCGGGCGTCGAGGAAGGATTCCAGCCCCGCGAGATCGTCGGTGTTGAGATGGTCGACGTCCGCCGCGAGCAGTTCGCCCCACAGGGCGTCGCGGGCGGGACCCGGCGCGTCCGGGGTGGCCCAGAAGCGCACCCGCTGCCCTCGCGTGTGTGCGGCGCGCACGATGCCGCGCAGCGTGCCGCGCTCGGCGGCGGGGAAGGGCCCGACGCCCCGCCAGGTGAAGTTGAGGGTCCAGTTGTCGCTGATCAGCGGGACGAAGGAGGCCGGTTCGGGGGTGCCGAGGTCGGTGAGCCGCCCGTCGTAGAAGGCACGGCGCACCCGCTGTGCCTCCATGGGCGCGCGAGCGGCGCGGTCGCCGGAGACCACCGCGGTGACCGCGCCGGGCAGCACCCTGCCGTGCGCGCAGGTGGTGAACAGGTGCCGGTGGCGGCGCAGCAGGCGGTCGAGTTCGAGGTAGGTGGACGCTCCCTCGGTCTTGATGTCGATCAGCAGCTGGAACGGCCCGCGGTGGCCTCGGTGCACCGCGCCGCGGTTCGCGCGGACCCGGGCGGCGAGCGGGTCCAGGTACAGGGATTCGAGGGTGCGGGACGGGTCCAGGTCCCCGGGGTCGTGGCCGACCAGGAGGTGGCCGTCGACGAGGTGGATGTCCGCCTCGACGCTGCCGAAGCGGTGGTGGAGGGCGTCGAGGAGCGGGCGCGGGTGCTCGTAGTCGTTGTGGGCGTGGGCGCGCCACAACGGGCGCGGCCGGTGCCCGTGTTGACCGGCCAGAGCCGGGGCCGCGGGGAGGGCGACCGAACCGGCGAGGGCGGCGCCGAGGGTGGTGAGGGCTCTGCGGCGGGTGGTGAGGGCCATGCTCTGCCTCCCTGGAAGTGCCGTACGGGGTCCCCGTGAGTATGGGGGCCCGGCAGGCTCAAGGAGCAGGGTCGTGCTCGGAGTTGGCCGATCCGCCGCCGCCCGTTCACCGCACCGGCGCGGCGGGGCGCGCACGGGCGGAAGCCCGCCCCGGAAAAGGGGCGGGCTTCCGTATGCGGTCCGGCCGGTCAGGGCGCGCGCAGGTCCACCAGCTCCGCGAGTTCCTCGCGGTGGGCGCCGGCCGTGCCGTAGGCGATCGAGTCGGCCTTGGCGCGCTTGAGGTGGAGGTGCACCGGGTGCTCCCAGGTCATGCCGATGCCGCCGTGCAGCTGCAGTGCCTCCTCCGCGGCACGCACCGCGACGGGCGCGGCGTAGGACTGGGCGACGGCGACCGCCACGTCGACGTCCTCGCCGGTGGTCAGCGCGTCCGCGGCGTTCCGCGCGGCCGCGCGGAGGTTGACGGTCTCCAGCCACGACTGGGCGAGCCGGTGCTTGAGCGCCTGGAATCCGCCGACCGGGCGGTTGAACTGCTTGCGGTCCTTCAGGTGGCGGACGGTCTCCGTCAACGACCATTCGGCCACGCCGAGTTGTTCCGAGGCGAGCAGTCCGGCGCCGGCCCGCAGGGCGCGGCGCACGGCGGGTTCCGCGTCGCCGAGCCGACGGCCCCGGGCGCCGTCGAGGACGATCCGGGCGAGCGGCCGGGTGAGGTCCAGGGACGTCTGCGGGGTGACGGTGACCGCGCCGGCCTCCACCGCGTACAGGCCGCCGTCGTCCGCCGGCACCAGCAGCACGTCGGCGACCGCGGCGTCGGCGATGCCGGTCAGCTCGCCGTGCAGGGCGCCGCCCTCCAGCCGTACGGTGGCGAACGCGGCGCGGGGAGCGGTGTGCAGTCCCACCGCGAGGGCGCCGATCCGGCGTCCGGACGCCAGCGAGGCGAGCAGGCCGCCGGGCTCGGGGCAGGCCAGCAGCGCCTCGGTGGCCACCACGGCGCTCGTCAGGTAGGGCACGGGAGCGACCGCGCGTCCCAGCTCCTCCAGGACGACGGCGGTCTCGCGGTGGGTGGCTCCCTGGCCGCCCCTGTCCTCGGGGACCAGCAGCCCGGCGAGGCCCATGCCGTCGGCGAGCGACTTCCACAGGGACAGGTCGTGCGGGGCGTCCGACTCGATGCGGGCGATCACCCCGGCGGCGTCGCAGTGGTCGGTGAGCAGGTCCCGGACGGCGGCGCGCAGCGCCTCTTCCTCCTCCGAGTACAGGAGATCGCTCATCGGGCCAGGTCCTTCCACGGGACGTCCTTGTCGGTGCGCGGCTCGGCCGGCAGGCCCAGGACGCGCTCGGCGACGATGTTCAGCAGGACCTCGCTGGTCCCGCCCTCGATGCTGTTGCCCTTGGCGCGCAGGTACCGGTAGCCGGCGTCGCGCCCGGTGAAGTCGACGAGTTCGGGCCGGCGCATGGTCCAGTCGTCGTACAGCAAACCCTCCTCGCCCCGGAGTTCCACTTCCAGGCCGCTGATCTCCTGGTTGAGGCGGGCGAAGCCCAGCTTCATTCCGGCGCCCTCGGGGCCGGGCTGTCCGGCGACGAGCTGCTGGCGCAGGCGTTCGCCGGTGAGCCGGGCCACCTCGGCCTCGACCCACAGCTTCAGCAGCCGCTGGTGCAGGTCGTGGGTGCGCAGTCCGGGCCGTTCGCGCCAGGTCTTCGCGACGGGGCCGATCATGCCGCCCTCGCGGGGCAGCCGCATGCCGCCGATGGCGACGCGCTCGTTGTTCAGCGTGGTCTGCGCGACCCGCCAGCCGTCACCGGCCTCGCCGAGGCGGTGGGCGTCGGGAATGCGGACGCCGGTGAGGAACACCTCGTTGAACTCGGCCTCTCCGGTGATCTGGCGCAGCGGACGCACCTCGACGCCGGGGTCGGTCATGTCGCAGACGAAGTAGGTGATGCCCCGGTGCTTGGGCACGTCAGGGTCGGTCCGGGCGATGAGGATGGCCCAGCGGGCGAGATGGGCGCTGGACGTCCACACCTTCTGCCCGTCGACCACCCAGTGCCCGCCCTCCCGCACGGCGCGGGTGCCGAGCGCGGCCAGGTCGGAGCCGGCGCCCGGTTCGCTGAAGAGCTGGCACCAGACCTCCTCGCCGGTCCACAGGGGGCGCAGGAAGCGCTCCTTCTGCTCCTGGGTGCCGTACTGGAGGATCGTCGGCGCGGCCATGCCGAGGCCGATGCCGATGCGGCGGGGGTCGTTGTCGGGGGCTCCCGCCGCTTCGAGTTCGGCGTCGACGACGGCCTGGAGGGTGCGCGGGGCGCCGAGGCCGCCGAGGCCTTCGGGGAAGTGCACCCAGGCGAGTCCGGCGTCGAAGCGGGCGCGCAGGAAGTCCTGGCGGGCGGTGCCGGCCGGTGGGTGGGCGGCGAGGAACTCCTGGGTGCGGCGGCGCAGTTCGGCGGCGTCGGTCATGATGCGGCTCCGTTCTCCGGCGCGGGCAGCACGGCGACGCGCCCGGTGGTGACGCCGTCGGCGACCCGCTGCACGGCCTCGGCGGCCCCGGCGAGCGGGACGCGCTCGCTCACCAGCGGCTTGATCGCGCCCCGGGCGGCGAGGCCGGTGAGCTGTTCGTGGCAGTGCTGGACCAGCTTGGGGTTCTTGGTGTTGTACAGGCCCCAGTGCAGGCCGAGGATCGAGTAGTTCTTGACGAGGGCGTGGTTCAGGGCGGGGCTCGGAATGGACCCGCTGGCGAAGCCCACGACGACGATGCGGCCCTCGAAGGCGACGGCCTTGGCGGACTGGGCGTAGGCCTGCCCGCCGACGGGGTCGTAGATCACGTCGGCGCCCCGGCCGCCGGTGGCCTCCTTCACCGCGGCCACGACGTCCTGCTCGCGCCGGTCGATCACCACGTCGCAGCCCAGTTCGCGGGCGACGGCCGCCTTCCCGGCTCCGCCGGCCACACCGATGACGGTGGCGCCGGCCGCCTTGCCGAGCTGCACGGCCGCGCTGCCGACCCCGCCCGCGGCGGCGTGGACGAGGAGGGTCTCGCCCGCCTGCAGAGCGGCCCGGCGGTGCAGACCGAACCAGCCGGTCTGGTAGCCGATGTGCAGCGCGGCGGCCTCCGCGTCGTCCAGCGCCTCCGGGGCGGGCAGCAGCGCGGCGGCGTCCGCGACCGCGTACTCGGCGAAGCCGCCGTACGGCAGCGCGGGGTTGGCGATCACCCGGCGCCCGTCCTCGGTCTCGCCGCAGATCTCCACGCCGGGGGTGAACGGCAGCGGCGGCCTGACCTGGTACTGGCCCCGGCACATCAGCGCGTCCGGGAAGTTGACGGCGGCGGCGCGTACCTTGAGCAGGATCTGCCCCTCGCCGGGCGTCGGCCGTGGCACCTCCGCGAGGCGCATCACCTCGCCCGGCTCGCCGAGCTCGTGCACTTGCCATGCCTGCATGGGGGGCCTCCACGGGACTGTGAACGTCGTGTTCGCCTGACCGGGTCCACCGCATACTAAGCGGTCGCTTGCCCGGAGGGAACACTCGCGTCCCGCGACGACCGCCTCACCCCCGCCTGGGCCGCGCTCTCACGTGCATCCGCTCCCCCTGCGGGCCGAACAGGCTGAGGAACTCCACCGGCCCCTCCCCCGTCGAGCCGAACCAGTGCGGCACCCGGGTGTCGAACTCGGCCGCCTCGCCCGCCGTCAGCACCACGTCGTGCTCGCCAAGCACCAGCCGCAGCCTGCCGGACAGCACGTACAGCCACTCGTAGCCCTCGTGGGTACGCGGATCGGGTTCCTGCTTCCGGCGGGGTTCGAGCACCTTGTACGCCTGGAGGCCACCGGTCTGGCCGGTGAGCGGCCAGTGGGTGCGGCCGTGGCGGACGATCGGCTCGGACGCGCGGACGCGCGGATCGCCGACCGGCGGCGCGCCGACCAGTTCGTCCAGCGCCACCCGATGGGCCTGCGCGATCGGCAGCAGCAGTTCCAGACTCGGTCTGCGCAGCCCGGACTCCAGCCGCGAGAGGGTACTCACGGATATACCGGTCGCCTCCGACAGCGCCGCGAGAGTCACCTCCCGCTCCTTCCTGATCCTGCGCAGCCGGGGGCCCACATCCGCGAGTACGTCGTCCGTCGTCATGACGCCATTGCAGTTTCGGCAAAGTCGTTTGTCAATGCGGCACCGGCTGGGCGACCGTCGTCGTCATGGAGGTGGTCACGATGAACGAGTTCGACGAGCTGGACCAGACGGACCGCGACGGGGTCCACGACGTGGTCGTGGTCGGCGGCGGGCCGGCGGGGCTCTCCGCCGCCCTGGTGCTGGGCCGGGCCCGGCACCGCACGCTGGTCGTCGACGCGGGCGAACCGCGCAACGCGCCCTCGGCGCACATACAGGGCTATCTGACCCGGGACGGGATGTCACCGGCCGAATTCCTGGCGCGGGGACGGGAGGAGATCGCCCGCTACGGCGTCCGGCTCGTCCGCGACCGGGTCACGGACGTCACCCGGGACGGGGACTTCGCCGTCACCCTGCGGACGGGCGGGGCCGTACGGGCCCGGCGGCTGCTCGTGGCGACCGGGCTGAAGGACGAGCTGCCCGACGTCGAGGGGGTCGCCGAGCGGTTCGGGCGGGACGTGCTGCACTGCCCGTTCTGCCACGGCTGGGAGGTGCGCGACGAGTCCTTCGGCGTGCTCGCGTCGAGCGCGATGAGCGTGCACCAGGCGCTGATGGTGTCCCAGTGGTCGAAGGACGTGACGTTCTTCCTGCACCGGGTCTCCGAGGCCGAGCTGTCCGACCAGGACCTGCGCCGGCTGGCCGCCGCCGGAGTCGACGTGGTGCCCGGCGAGGTCGCCGGGCTGGTGGTGGAGGACGACCGGCTCACCGGGGTGCGGCTGGCCGACGGTACCGTGCGCGCCCGCTCCGTCCTCTTCGCCGGACCCCGCCCGGTGCCGGGGACCGGTCTGCTCCAGCGGCTGGGCGCGGAACTGGACGAGACGCCCTTCGGTGCCTACCCGGTGGTCGACCCGACCGGTCTGACGACCGTGCCGGGCGTCTGGGCCGCGGGCAACGCGATCGGCTTCTCCGAGCAGGTGGTGCACGCGGCGAGCGGCGGCTACCGGGCGGCGACCGCGATCGTCGGGGACCTGCTGATGACGCGCCTCGACGCCGCCGTGGACGCATAGACGTCCGGCCGGGGTGTGCGGCGGCCGCCTCCGTAGCACCATGGCGGCATGTTGCTGTCCCGGCTGGCCCGTGTGTCCCAGGAGGTGGCCGCCACCTCGGCGCGGTCGCGCAAGATCGCCCTGCTCGCCGAGTTGTTCCGGGAGGCGGAGGCGGCCGACGTGCCGGTCGTCATCCCGTATCTGGCGGGCCGGCTGCCGCAGGGCCGGATCGGGGTGGGCTGGAAGGTGCTGAGCCGTCCCGTCGCCCCCGCCGCCGAACCGTCCCTGACCGTGCGCGAGGTCGACGCGCGGCTGACCGAACTCGCCGGGGTGTCCGGACCGGGCTCGCAGGCCGGGCGGGCCCGCCTGGTCGGCGAGCTGCTGGGCGCCTGCACGGAGGACGAGCAGCGGTTCCTGTTCGGACTGCTCACCGGCGAGGTCCGGCAGGGCGCCCTGGACGCGGTCGCCGTCGAAGGGCTCGCGCGGGCGACGGGGGCGCCGCCGGACGCCGTGCGGCGGGCGGTGATGCTGGCCGGCTCGCTGCAGTCGGTGGCCGGGGCACTGCTGGCGGACGGCCCCGGGGCGCTGGAACGCTTCCGGCTCACCGTCGGCCGGCCCGTGCTGCCGATGCTGGCGCACAGCGCCTCCTCGGTCGCGGAGGCGGTCGGGAAGCTGGGGGCGTGCGCGGTCGAGGAGAAGCTCGACGGCATCCGCGTCCAGGTCCACCGCGACGGCGACAGCGTGCGCGTGCACACCCGCACCCTCGACGACATCACGGACCGGCTGCCCGAGGTGACGGCGGCGGCCCTGGAGCTGCGGGGCGAGCGGTTCATCCTGGACGGGGAGGTCATCTCCTTCGACGGCGACGGCCGTCCCCGTTCGTTCCAGGAGACGGCCGGCCGGGTCGGCTCCCGGACGGACGTGGCGACGGCCGCGCGGGAGGTCCCCGTCTCCCCCGTCTTCTTCGACGCGCTCTCCGTCGACGGCCGCGACCTGCTGGACCTTCCGTTCTCCGAGCGGCACGCGGAACTGGCCCGGCTCGTCCCGGAGCCGATGCGGGTGCGGCGCACCCTGGTGCCGGGCCCCGGGGAACAGGACGCGGCGGAGGCGTTCCTGGCCGAGACCCTGGAGCGCGGCCACGAGGGCGTGGTGGTCAAGGGTCTGGACGCCCCCTACAGCGCGGGCCGGCGGGGCGCGTCCTGGCTGAAGGTCAAGCCGGTGCACACGCTCGACCTGGTGGTGCTGGCCGCCGAGTGGGGCCACGGCCGCCGGACGGGGAAGCTGTCCAACCTGCACCTGGGCGCGCGCACCGCGGAGGGCGGTTTCGCGATGCTCGGCAAGACCTTCAAGGGCATGACCGACGCGATGCTGGCGTGGCAGACCGAGCGGCTGAAGGAGCTGGCGGTCGACGAGAGCGGCTACGTCGTGACGGTGCGCCCCGAGCTCGTCGTGGAGATCGCCTACGACGGGCTCCAGCGCTCCACCCGCTACCCGGCCGGCGTCACCCTCCGCTTCGCCCGCGTGCTCCGCTACCGCGAGGACAAGCGCCCCGAGGAGGCGGACACCGTGGAGACGCTGCTCGCCGCGCATCCCGGGGTACGGCCGTGACGGGCGCGCGCAGCGCCGGACTGCTGCTGTTCCGCCGCACCGGCCAGGGCGTCGAGGTGCTGCTCGGCCACATGGGAGGCCCCTTCTTCGCCCGCCGGGAGAGCGGGGCCTGGACCGTGCCGAAGGGTGAGTACGACCCCGGCGAGCCGGCCTGGGAGGCGGCCCGCCGTGAGTTCGGGGAGGAGCTGGGGCTGCCGCCGCCGGACGGGGAGGCGCTGCCGCTCGGGGAGGTCCGGCAGTCCGGAGGGAAGACCGTCACGGTGTGGGCGGTCGAGGCGGACCTCGACCCGGCGACGGCCGTGCCCGGCACCTTCGAGATGGAGTGGCCGCCGAGGTCCGGGCGGCTGCGGGAGTTCCCGGAGCTGGACCGGGTCGCGTGGTTCACCCTGGACCGGGCCCGGGAAGTGATCGTCTCCGCGCAGAGCGCGTTTCTCGACCGCCTGGCGGAGCACTCGGACTGAGGAACCTCCCGCGTTGCGCCGCCCGCCGCCGCGCGGGAAGGTCGGAAGGCACAGCCCGTCCCCAGGGAGGTCAGCGATGCACATCGCCACGGTGAATCCGGCGAACGGCGAGACCGTCAAGACGTACCACCCCATGGACGAGGAGGAGCTGGAGCGCCGGCTCCAGCTGGCGGAGGCCACGTTCCGCACGTACCGGACCACCTCGTTCGAGGAGCGTGCGCGGCTGATGCGCCGGGCGGCCGAGATCCTGGAGGAGGACCAGGACACGATCGGCCGGGTGATCACCACGGAGATGGGCAAGCCGGTCAGGCAGGCCCGCGCGGAGGCCGTGAAGTGCGCCAAGGCGATGCGCTGGTACGCCGACCACGCGGCGGAGCTGCTCGCCGACGAGGAACCCGACGCCGCCGACGTGAAGGACTCCGGAGCCTCCCGGGTGCTGGTGCGCTACCGGCCGCTGGGCCCGGTGCTGGCCGTGATGCCGTGGAACTTCCCGCTGTGGCAGGTCGTGCGGTTCGCGGCGCCCGCGCTGATGGCCGGCAACGTCGGCCTGCTCAAGCACGCCTCGAACGTGCCGCAGACCGCCCTGTACCTGGAGGACCTCTTCCACCGCGCGGGCTTCACCGAGGGCTGCTTCCAGACGCTGCTCATCGGCTCCGCAGCGGTTGACGACCTCCTGCGGGACGTACGGGTGAAGGCGGCCACCCTGACCGGCAGCGAGCCCGCGGGGCGCGCGGTCGCCTCCACCGCCGGGGAGATGATCAAGAAGACGGTGCTGGAGCTGGGCGGCAGCGACCCGTACGTCGTCATGCCCTCCGCCGACCTGGACCGGGCCGCCGAGGTGGCGGTCACCGCGCGGACGCAGAACACGGGGCAGTCCTGCATCGCCGCCAAGCGGTTCATCGTCCACACCGACGTCTACGACGCCTTCGCCGAGCGCTTCACCGCGGGCATGAAGGCGCTGACGATCGGCGACCCGATGGAGGAGGACACGGACGTCGGCCCGCTCTCCAGCGAACAGGGCCGCGCCGACGTGGAGGAACTGGTCGAGGACGCCGTACGGGCCGGCGCCACCGTGCTGTGCGGGGGCGAGCGCCCCGAGGGGCCCGGCTGGTTCTACCCGCCGACCGTGCTGGCCGGCATCGGCCGGGAGATGCGCATCCACCGCGAGGAGGCGTTCGGCCCGGTGGCCACGCTGTACCGCGCCGCGGACATCGACGAGGCCGTCCTGATCGCCAACGACACCGACTTCGGGCTCAGTTCCAACGTCTGGACCCGTGACGAGGCCGAGGTCGACCGGTTCGTCCGGGACCTGGAGGCGGGCAGTGTGTACGTGAACGGCATGACGGCATCCCATCCGGCGTTCCCGTTCGGCGGGGTCAAGCGGTCCGGGTTCGGGCGTGAGCTGTCCGGGCACGGAATCCGCGAGTTCTGCAACATCACCACCGTTTGGCAGGGTGCGTGACGGTCGCCCGACTACGATCCCGACTGTGAACCGCGAAGTGACTCTGCCTCTGATCGTCGACGACCGCGGGACCTTGCAGGTGGCCGCCGCCGATGTCAGCAAGCTGCTGCGCACGGTGGGCGGGCGGTGGGTGCGGCTGGTCGAGGCCGGGGAGGACGGTCTCGACGAGGACACGGTCGCCGCGCTGACCATCGAGCTGGCGAAGCTCGCCGACCGGATCGACGTGGCGTGCATCGCCCACAGCAGCGGCGGCACGCCGTAGGAGGGTGACCCGGCGGTGCCGCCCGCACCGCCGGGCCGTTCCGGGGGCCGCCTCAGCGGATGGGCATGCCCGACAGGGTGCGGGCGATCACCAGGCGCTGGATCTCGCTCGTGCCCTCGAAGATGGTGTAGATGGCCGCGTCGCGGTGCATGCGCTCGACCGGGTACTCACGGGTGTAGCCGTTGCCGCCGAGGATCTGGATCGCCTGGGCGGTGACCTTCTTGGCGGTCTCACTGGCGAACAGCTTGGACATCGAGCCCTCGGCGGCCGTGAACGGCTTGCCGTTGATCGCCATCCAGGAGGCGCGCCACACCAGGAGGCGGGCGGCGTCGATCTGGGTGCGCATGTCGGCGAGCTGGAAGGCGACGCCCTGGTTGTCGATGATCGGGCGGCCGAACTGCTCGCGCGTGGTGGCGTACTCCAGGGCGACCTCGTAGGCGGCGCGGGCGGTGCCCACGGCCATGGCGCCGACCGCCGGGCGGGACGCCTCGAAGGTGGCCATGGCGGCGTTCTTGACGCGCTCGCCGCCCTTCCTGGCCCTCTCGCGGGCGCGGGCGAGCCGCTCGTCCAGCTTCTCCTTCCCGCCGAGCAGGCAGGAGCCGGGGACGCGCACGTTGTCCAGGATGACCTCCGCGGTGTGCGAGGCGCGGATGCCGTGCTTCTTGAACTTCTGCCCCTGGGAGCAGCCGGGGGTGCCCGGCGGGACGATGAAGGAGGCGTGGCCCTTGGAGCCGAGGTCCGGGTCGACGACCGCGACCACGACGTGGACGTTGGCGATGCCGCCGTTGGTGGCCCAGGTCTTGGTGCCGTTGAGCACCCACTCGTCCTTGGCCTCGTCGTACACCGCGCGGGTGCGCATCGAGGCGACGTCGGAGCCGGCGTCGGGCTCGGAGGAGCAGAACGCGGCGACCTTGACGTCGTTGGCGTCACCGTACATCTGGGGGATCCAGGTGCCGATCTGCTCCTCGGTGCCGTTGGCGAGGACGCCGACAGCGGCGAGACCGGTGCCGACGATCGACAGGGCGATGCCCGCGTCGCCCCAGAAGAGCTCCTCCATCGCCATGGGAATGCCCAGGCCACTTGCGTCGAAGTACTGCTGGGCGTAGAAGTCGAGGGAGTAGATGCCGACCTTGGCGGCCTCCTGGATCACCGGCCAGGGAGTCTCCTCACGCTCGTCCCATTCGGCGGCCGCGGGGCGGATGACGTCGGCGGCGAAGCCGTGCAGCCAGTCCCGCACCTCCTTCTGCTCGTCGTTGAGCTCCATGGTGAACTCGGCCATGACCCCTCCAGCGGCGCGCACATGCGTGTTACTTCCGGTAACACCGAGTCTGTTACCCGCGGGTAGGAAAAGTCAACTCCTCCGGGCCGGCCGGTATCCCGTTCGATGGCCGCTGCGCCTTCAGTGCTAGTTTGCGCAGGCGTCACCGAACCAGCACGGGTGGGGAGAGCTCATGGACACCACACAGCGCACCGATCAGCAGCGGTCCGCCGACCGACGCCGGCGCGAGCTGCTGGAGGCCGCCGACCGGGTGGTACTGCGCGACGGCCCCGGAGCCTCGATGAACGCGATCGCCGCCGAGGCGGGCATCACCAAGCCGATCCTCTACCGGCACTTCGGTGACAAGGGAGGACTCTACGCCGCTCTGGCCAAGCGGCACACCGACGCGCTGCTGGACTCGCTGCGGGCCGCGCTGGACGCCCCGGCGGACCGGCGCGAGCGGGTCGAGGCCACCCTGGACACGTATCTGTCGGCCATCGAGGCCCGCCCACAGGTGTACCGCTTCCTGATGCATCCCGCGGAGGGGGCGCCGAGCGAGCAGGGCTTCGACGTCGGCAAGCACTCGGCACCGCTGCTGCGGCGGATGGGCGAGGAGCTGGCCCAGGTGATCGAGGAGCGGCTGGACCTCGGGCCCGGCAGCCAGCAGCTCGCCCGGGTGTGGGGGCACGGCATCGTCGGCATGATGCACGCGGCCGGCGACTGGTGGCTCGGCGAACGGCCCTGCTCCCGCGCCGAGTTGGTGCGCAGCCTGGCGGATCTGCTCTGGGGGCGGCTGGCGGCCGCGGGCGACAGGGTCGGCAGCCCGGGCTTCTGAGGGACCGGACGCCGTCCGTCCGGGCCGGCCGCGCCCCGGCTCAGTCCGGACGGTTCCAGGACGCGCGGTTCGCCCGGCGCATGAGCCTGCGGTGCCGCCACCCCGTCAGGCGGTCGGCGTAGATCCGGCCCTCCAGGTGGTCGTACTCGTGCTGCAGACACCGGGCGAAGAAACCGGTGCCGTGGACGGTGACCGGTTCGCCGTCCGCCGTGAGACCCTCGACCACGGCATGGTCGTACCGCTCCGTGCCCGCCTCCAGTCCCGGCAGGGACAGACAGCCCTCCGGGCCGCGCACCACCACCCCGTCCGCCTCGACCAGCCGGGGGTTCACCACATGGCCCCGGTGCCGGACGTCCTCGTCGTCCGGACAGTCGTAGACGAACACCCGCAGCGGCTCGCCGACCTGGTTCGCCGCCAGGCCCACCCCCTGGGCCGCGTACATCGTCGCGAACAAGTCCTCCACCAGGCGGGAGAGTTCCGGGCCGAAGCCGGTGACCTCCCGGCAGGGCGCGTGCAGCACGGGGTCGCCGAGCAGGGTGAGGGGCCGGACGCGTCCGTGGACGCCGGGGATGGAGCCGTGTCGCATGGCGGCAAGAGTACGGTCCTTCCAGCAACGCCCGTCTCACGGTGGTGCCGCGGTTCAGGAGTGCGAATGGATCTCGATAGGCTGAGGTCTCACCACGTGGCCGTCAGGCACAGACGCGGCGCGTACGCAAGGAGGATCGAGAACTGATGGCAGGCAACTCGGACCCGCTCTCGCCGCGGGCCAAGCTGGCCGTGACCGCCGGCAAGGCGGTCGCGGCGGCATCCCGCGCCGCCGGACGCGGCAGTGGTTCGGTGATCGGCGGCCGGGTGGCGCTCAAACTCGACCCCGATCTCCTCGCCCGGCTCGCCCAGAACCTGGACTGCGTCCTGGTCTCGGCGACCAACGGCAAGACGACCACCACCCGGCTCATCGCCGAGGCGCTCAGGGCGGCGGGCCCCGTCGTCTCCAACGCGCTCGGCGCCAACATGCCGGCCGGCATCACCTCGGCGCTCGCGGGCGGCTCGGACTCCAAGTTCGGCGTCATCGAGGTCGACGAGAAGTACCTGGCCGGTGTCGCCCGGGACACCGACCCGAAGTGCATCGCGCTGCTCAACCTCTCCCGTGACCAGCTCGACCGCGCCGCCGAGACCCGGATGCTCGCGGAGAACTGGCGCGAGGGCCTGGCCGGGTCCAAGGCCGTCATCGTCGCCAACGCCGACGACCCGCTGGTGGTGTGGGCCGCCTCCTCCTCGCCCAACGTGATCTGGGTCGCCGCCGGCCAGATGTGGAAGGACGACGCCTGGTCCTGCCCGTCCTGCGGCGGTGTGATGCAGCGCCCCGGCGACGACTGGTTCTGCGGTGAGTGCGGCTTCCGCCGGCCCACCCCGAGCTGGGCGCTCTCCGGCGACCACGTGCTCGACCCGCACGGCTCCGCGTGGCCGATCCACCTCCAGCTCCCGGGCCGCGCCAACAAGGCCAACGCCGCGTCCTCCGCGGCCGTCGCCGCCGTGTTCGGGGTGCCGCCGCAGGTCGCCCTGGAGCGCATGTACCAGGTGCAGGCCGTGGCCGGCCGCTACGACGTGGTCCAGTTCGAGGGCCGTGACCTGCGTCTGCTGCTCGCCAAGAACCCGGCGGGCTGGCTGGAGACGTTCTCGCTGATCGACCCGCCGCCGACCCCCGTGATCCTCTCGGTGAACGCGCGCGGCGCCGACGGCACCGACACCTCCTGGCTGTGGGACGTCGACTACACGCGGCTGACCGGCCACCCGATCTGCGTCGTGGGTGACCGCAAGCTCGACCTCGCGGTGCGTCTGGAGGTCGCGAACCAGCAGTTCCAGGTCTGCGAGAACCTCGACCAGGCGGTGCAGCTGTGCCCGCCCGGCCGGATCGAGGTCATCGCCAACTACACCGCGTTCCAGGACCTGCGCCGCCGCGTCGGCAACTGACCACGACACCTCAGGGGACTTGAAGTGAGCGACAACCAGCTGCGGGTCGTCTGGATCTACCCGGACCTGCTCAGCACGTACGGCGACCAGGGCAACGCCCTCGTCGTGGAGCGCCGGGCACGGCAGCGCGGCCTGGACGTGGCGCGGCTCGACGTGCGCAGCGACCAGCCGATCCCGACCTCCGGCGACATCTACCTGATCGGCGGCGGCGAGGACCGTCCGCAGCGGCTGGCCGCCGAGCGGCTGCGGCGCGACGGCGGTCTGCACCGCGCCGTGGAGAACGGCGCGATCGTCTTCTCGGTGTGCGCCGGCTACCAGATCCTCGGCCACGAGTTCATCAACGACCTCGGCCAGCGCGAGCCCGGCCTCGGCCTGCTCGACGTGGTCTCGGTACGCGGTGAGGGCGCCCGGTGCGTCGGCGACGTGCTCGCGGACATCAACCCGCAGCTGGGTCTGCCCCCGCTGACCGGGTTCGAGAACCACCAGGGCGTCACCCACCTGGGCCCCACCGCCCGCCCGTTCGCCCAGGTGCGCTTCGGCAACGGCAACGGCACCGGGGACGGCACCGAGGGCGCGTTCAACGGCACCGTCTTCGGCACGTACATGCACGGCCCCGTGCTGGCGCGCAACCCGCAGATCGCCGACCTGCTGCTGAAGCTGGCGCTGGACGTCAACGCGCTGCCGCCCACCGACGACCGGTGGTACGAGGCCCTGCGCACCGAGCGGATCGCGGCGGCGCAGCAGCCCGCCTGAGGCGTCCGCGGGCCCCTGGACACCGGGCGTCGGACGGGTCCGGGCGGCCCGTCTGACGCTTGCTCCGCACAGGTGAGCGGGGTCGTCCAGCAGGCGGACGCGGGATGCGGTGCGGCCCCCCACAGCGGCTAGGGTGGCGGGGATCGAGCCGGACAGCGCGGTCCGGTCCGGCCCACATCAAGAAGGTTGTTTCGGGCTATGCGCATTGGTGTCCTCACGTCCGGCGGCGACTGCCCCGGCCTGAACGCCGTCATCCGGTCCGTCGTGCACCGCGCCGTCGTCGACCACGGCGACGAGGTCATCGGATTCCGTGACGGGTGGAAGGGCCTCCTGGAGGGCGACTACCTCAAGCTCGACCTCGACGCGGTGAGCGGCATCCTCGCCCGCGGCGGCACCATCCTCGGCTCCTCCCGGGTCCGTCCCGAGCACCTGCGCGACGGTGTGGAGCGGGCCAAGGGGCACGTCCAGGAGCTCGGCCTCGACGCGATCATCCCGATCGGCGGTGAGGGCACGCTCAAGGCGGCCCGGCTGCTCTCCGACAACGGCCTGCCGATAGTCGGAGTGCCGAAGACCATCGACAACGACATCGCCGTCACCGACGTCACCTTCGGTTTCGACACCGCCGTCGGTGTGGCGACCGAGGCCCTGGACCGGCTGAAGACCACCGCGGAGTCCCACCAGCGCGTGCTGATCGTGGAGGTCATGGGCCGTCACACGGGATGGATCGCGCTCCACTCCGGCATGGCCGCCGGCGCGCACGCCATCGTGGTCCCCGAGCGGCCCTTCGACATCGACGAGCTGACCGCGAAGGTCGGCGAGCGGTTCTCGGCCGGGAAGCGGTTCGCGATCGTGGTCGCCGCGGAGGGTGCCAAGCCGAAGGCCGGGACGATGGACTTCGACGAGGGCGGCAAGGACGTCTACGGCCACGAGCGGTTCGCCGGGATCGCCCGGCAGCTCTCGCTGGAGCTGGAGGCACGGCTCGGCAAGGAGGCCCGGCCGGTGATCCTCGGGCATGTCCAGCGCGGCGGGACGCCCACGGCGTACGACCGGGTGCTGGCGACGCGCTTCGGGTGGCACGCGGTGGAGGCGGTGCACCGGGGCGAGTTCGGGCGGATGACGGCGCTGCGGGGGACGGACATCGTGATGGTGTCCCTCGCGGAGGCGGTGGAGACGCTGAAGACGGTGCCGAAGGCGCGGTACGCCGAGGCGGAGTGCGTGCTGTGAGCCTCCGGGCCCGGCCCGGTCCGTGAGGCGGTCCGCGGGCCGCGGGCCGTCCGTGGTTTCCCCGCGCCCCTGAGGGCTTTACCCCGACCCCGGTCACCGCGGTGGCCGGGGTCGGCCGTAATGTGAGTGCGGACGGATTGGGTACAACCTGCACGAAAATGGAGCCGGCGGATGGATCACAGCGGGCACGGTATGACGATGGATCTGCCGCCGTTCACGCTGGGGCGGGGGCTCGCCTGGTCGGCGGATCCCTTCTTCCTCGTCGCCTGCCTGCTGGGGCTGGCGCTGTACGGCTGGGGCGTCGTCCGGCTGACGCGGCGCGGTGACAAGTGGCCCGTGGGGCGGACCGTCGCCTTCGTCACCGGTGTGCTGAGCATCGGGCTCATGATGTGCACCGCGCTGAACGACTACGGCATGGTCATGTTCAGCGTGCACATGGTGCAGCACATGATGATCAGCATGGTGTCGCCGATCCTGATCCTGCTCGGCGCCCCGATCACCCTGGCCCTGCGCGCGCTGCCGCCGGCCGGACGGGGCCGCAAGGGACCGCGGGAACTGCTGCTGATGCTGCTGCACAGCCATTACATGCGGCTCGTCACGCACCCGGTGTTCACCATTCCGCTGTTCATCGCGAGCCTGTACGGGCTGTACTTCACGCCTCTGTTCGACTTCCTGATGGGTTCCCAGGTGGGGCACATCGCGATGATGGTGCACTTCCTCGCCGTCGGTCTGGTCTTCTTCTGGCCGATCATGGGCGTGGACCCGGGCCCGCACCGGCCGGGTTATCTGATGCGCATGCTGGAGCTTTTCGCCGGCATGCCGTTCCACGCCTTCTTCGGCATCGCGCTGATGATGGCGTCGACGCCGATGGTCTCGACGTTCGAGAACCCTCCCGGCTCGCTCGGCGTCGACGCGCTGTCCGACCAGAACGCGGCCGGCGGTATCGCCTGGGCGTTCAGCGAGGTGCCCTCCGTCCTGGTGCTGATCGCGCTGCTGTTCCAGTGGTACGCCTCGGACCAGCGGCAGGCCAAGCGCACGGACCGGGCCGCCGACCGGGACGGGGACAAGGAGCTCCAGGCGTACAACGCCTATCTGGCCTCTTTGAACTCACCCGGGAACTGAATTCACCGCTTTCCCCGTCCCCTTGAACGGGCAATTTCCTCCAGTAACATGATGCGTCCGGGGGAAACCGCAGGGGGGAGCGGTCCATGGGAATTCGTACGTCTGCGCACGAGGTGAACAAGGCGGCGATTCGGAATGCCGCCCCCTTTCACCCGCACCGCACGAAGGGAATAGCCGCGAGCGCCGAGCGTCCCGGCCGGGCCCGGAGGTGATCCGGATGCCCGCGGGATCGCCGGCACCCGGAGCGGGGCGGGTGGTCGCCGGCCGGTACGTGCTGCTGCGGCGGCTGGGCGGCGGCGGCATGGGGCATGTGTGGCTCGCCCACGACCAGCGGCTGGCGTGCGAGGTCGCCCTCAAGGAGATCGTGTTCGGTGATCCGGCCGACCCCGGCCAGGACCGGGAGGCCCGGGTCGCACGGGCCCGCGCGGAGGCCCGGCACGCGGCCGGTCTGCGCGGTCACCCCCATGTGGTCACCGTGCACGACGTGCTGGAGCACGACGGGCTGCCGTGGATCGTCATGGAGTACGTGGCCGGCGCCGTCGACCTGCGGGAGCTGCTCGCCCGCCGGGGCCGCCTCGCCCCCGCCGAGTGCGCGCGGATCGGACTCGGTGTCCTGGACGCGCTCACCGCCGGGCACGAGCGGGGCGTGATGCACCGGGACGTGAAGCCGGCGAACATCCTGCTCGCGCCGGACCGCGCCGGCGCCCCGTACGGCCGGGTGCTGCTCACCGACTACGGCATCTCCGTCCAGCCGGACACCGGGGAGACGCGCTACACCCTGGCGTCCGCGCTGGTCGGAACCGCCGGGTACCTGGCGCCGGAGCGGGCCACCGGCGGTCCGGCGACCCCCGCGGCCGACCTGTTCTCGCTGGGCTGCACGCTCTACCACGCGGTGGAGGGCCGGGCTCCCTTCGCGCGGGAGTCCCCGCTGGCGTCGGTCACCGCGGTGGTCATGGAGGATCCGCGCCCGCCGGTGCGGGCGGGCGCGCTGGAGCCGGTGCTGCGGGGGCTGCTCGCCAAGGACCCGGGGCGGCGCACGGGCGCGCGGGACGCGGAGGCCGAGCTGGCGCGGATCGTGACGCCGCACTCGGAGACGTATCCGCGTGCGCGGACGGACTTCGGCTCCCGGTCGCCGTGGGAAGCCGCCCCGCACCCGCGGCCCGCGGCGGACCCACCCCTCACCTCCCCCGCGGGAAGCCGCCGGCGCCGCCGCCCGCACGCCCTGCGCGCCGCGCTCGCCGGGGCTCTGGGGCTGGTGCTCGCCCTGGGCGGGACCTGGTACGCGCTGGCCGGCCGGGAGAGCGGCGGTCGCGGGACGGGCCCGCCGTACGGGGACGCCGTCGGCCTGGCGGAACCGCTGGAGGAGGGCGACTGCGTGCGGGCCGACTGGCCCGGCGGCGCCCGGTTCGCCGGCCCGCCCCGGCTGGCCCTCGACCCGACGTGCGCGGACCGGGCGCCCGACGGGCAGGTCATGGCGTTCGTGGCGTCCGCCTCGGCCGGGGAGGCGCGGGAGCGGGGCCCGGCGCTGTGCGAGGAGCGGACACGGGAGCTGCGCGGCCGGCTGGCCGACGTACGGGCGGTGGCCGTCGTACCGGTGCCGGACGGGTTCGAGGCGGCCGGGCGGCGCACCGCGTGTCTGGTGCTGGGGGCGCACGGGCCCCTCTACGGCCCGCTCGGGGACCGCCGCCGGACGGGGACGGCGTTCGCGGACCCGGCGACGATGCAGCGGCGGGACTGCCTGGACGTGCGCTCCCGCGGGGAGGCGCGGCTGGTGTCCTGCGAGGGGGAGTACGACGAGCAGGTCCTGGGGTTCGTCCGGCTCGGCGGGGACGTGACGCTCGCCGAGGCCCGCACCGTGGCGGACGCGGCGTGCGCGCGGGAGGTGGCGCCGCGTGACTACGGCTTCGACCCGTCGCTGCACACGGCCGGGTCGTGGGCGGGCGAGGGGGCCTGGAAATCGGGCACGCATGCGGTCGTGTGCACCGTAAAGAGGCGCAACGGGGGCACCATGGAGGGAGCCGGACCATGAGGAGGGTGTTGCGATGCCCAGTACCACGAACGGTTCAAGCGCGACGAAGACCATGGGGGTGCTCACCCTGGGCGCCCTGGTGGCGGTGACGGCGTACACGGTGGCCCTCGGCAGCAACGGCTGGCTGTGGTTCGGCTGGGTCGTCCTCGGCCTGCTCACCCTCGGGGTGGTGGCCACCCGCGGCACCTGAGAGGCGCGCGGGGCGGCGGGCCTCACCTCGGGGTGAGCCGCCCCGCCAGGTGCACGCCCGGCTGGTACTTCGGCAGCCGGACGGTGATCTTCATGCCCGCGCCCACGGCCGTCTCGATGACCAGGCCGTGGTCGTCGCCGTAGACCTGGCGGAGCCGGTCGTCGACGTTGGACAGTCCGATGCCCCCGGTGGGGCTGACCTCGCGGGCGAGGATGCGGCGCAGCAGGCCGGGATCCATGCCGGCGCCGTCGTCCTCGATGACGACGAGGGCCTCGGCACCGGCGTCCTGTGCGGTGATCTGGATGTGGCACTGGTCGGCCTTGCCCTCCAGGCCGTGCTTGACGGCGTTCTCCACGAGCGGCTGGAGGCACAGGAAGGGCAGCGCGACCGGCAGCACCTCGGGGGCGATCTGCAGGGTGACGGAGAGCCGGTCGCCGAAACGTGCCCTGACCAGTGCCAGGTAGTGGTCGATGGCGTGCAGCTCGTCGGCGAGGGTGGTGAAGTCGCCGTGCCGGCGGAACGAGTACCGGGTGAAGTCGGCGAACTCCAGCAGCAGCTCCCGGGCGCGCTCGGGGTCGGTGCGCACGAACGAGGCGATCACGGCGAGCGAGTTGAAGATGAAGTGCGGGGAGATCTGGGCCCGCAGTGCCCTGATCTCGGCCTCGATGAGGCGGGTGCGGGACTGGTCGAGGTCGGCGAGTTCCAGCTGGACGGAGACCCAGCGGGCGACCTCCCCGGCGGCCCGGACCAGCACCGCGGACTCCCGCGGCGCGCAGGCGACGAGCGCGCCGTGCACCCGGTCGTCGACGGTGAGCGGGGCGACGACCGCCCAGCGCACCGAGCAGTCGGGGGTGTCGCAGGTGAGCGGGAAGGCCTCGCCGCGGCCGGTGTCGAGGGCGCCGGTGAGCCGGTCCATGATCTCCGTGCGGTGGTGGGCGCCGGCGCCGTCCCAGGCCAGAACCTGTTCGCGGTCGGTGAGGCACAGGGCGTCGGTGCCCAGCAGGGAGCGCAGCTTGCGGGCGGACCGGCCGGCGGTCTCCTCGGTCAGGCCGGCGCGCAGCGGGGGTGTGGCCAGGGAGGCGGTGTGCAGGGTCTCGAAGGTGGCGTGCTCGACGGGGGTGCCGAGCCCGGCGAGGCTGGCGGGCCGGGCGGTGCGCCGCCCCAGCCAGAACCCGGTGGCCAGCAGGGGCAGGACGGCGACGAGCAGGCCGGCGAGGAAACCGCTCATGGGGACACCTCCGTGCGCCTCTCCTCGGTGCGGAGTTCCTCCGGCAGGTGGAAGCGGGCCAGCACCGCCGCCGTCCCCGGCGGCACCCGGCCCGGGGTGGCCAGGGACACCAGGATCATGGTGAGGAAGCCTAGCGGCACCGACCACAGCGCGGGCCAGGCCAGCAGCGCGTGCCAGGGGCCGGCGCCCGGGTAGCCGGTCATGGTCGCGGCGACGGCGAGGAACGCGGATCCGCCGCCCACCAGCATCCCGGCCGCCGCGCCCGGCGGGGTCAGCCGCCGCCACCAGATGCCGAGGACCAGCAGCGGGCAGAACGACGAGGCGGACACGGCGAAGGCCAGCCCCACGGCGTCGGCCACCGGCAGTCCGCCGACCAGCACGCTCGCCGCGAGGGGCACGGCCATGGCGAGCACGGTGCCGAGCCGGAAGTGCCGCACCCCGCGCGAGGGCAGCACGTCCTGGGTGAGGACCCCGGCGACGGCCATGGTGAGGCCGGAGGCCGTCGACAGGAACGCGGCGAAGGCACCTCCGGCGACCAGCGCGCCCAGCAGGTCGCCGCCCACTCCCCCGATCATCCGGCCGGGCAGCAGCAGGACGGCGGCGTCCGCGTCCGCGGTGAGGGTGAGTTCGGGGGCGTACAGGCGGCCCAGGGCGCCGTAGACGGGCGGCAGCAGGTAGAAGGCGCCGATCAGGCCGAGGACGGCGACCGTGGTGCGGCGGGCGGCCACGCCGTGCGGGCTGGTGTAGAAGCGGACGACCACGTGGGGCAGGCCCATGGTGCCGAGGAAGGTGGCGAGGATCAGCCCGTACGTGGCGTACAGCGGGCGTTCCTCGCGGGACTCGGCGCGGGAGGGCGACAGGGCGTCGTCCGCGCCGCGTCCGGCGGCGGGGACCTCGGCGCCCTCGGCGAAGGTGAGCCGGGTGCCGCCGTCGATGCGGTGGGTGCCGGCGGGCAGGGCGACTTCGGTGCCGTCGTGGTCACGGCCGTCGACGGTGCCGTCCACGGTCACGGTGAGCGGCTTCGCCAGCCGCAGGTCGAGGGTGTCGTCGATGCGGACCGTCCGCTGCTCGCGGAAGGCGGCGGGTTCGTCGAAGGCGTGGCTGGGCGCGCCGTCGCTCTGCCAGGCGACGACCAGGAAGAGGGCGGGGACGAGCAGCGCGGTGAGTTTCAGCCAGTACTGGAAGGCCTGGACGAAGGTGATGCTGCGCATGCCGCCGGCGGCCACGATGACGGTCACCACGACGGCGACGATGACCCCGCCGAGCCAGTCGGGCGCGCCGGTGAGGACGGTCAGGGTGAGTCCGGCGCCCTGGAGCTGGGGCAGCAGGTACAGCCAGCCGACGCCGACGACGAGGGCTCCGGCGAGCCGCCGCACCGTCTGCGAGGCGAGCCGGGCCTCGGCGAAGTCGGGCAGTGTGTAGGCGCCGGAGCGGCGCAGCGGGGCGGCGACGAACAGCAGCAGGACGAGATATCCGGCCGTGTAGCCGACCGGGTACCAGAGCATGTCGGGCCCTTGGACGAGGACCAGGCCCGCGATGCCGAGGAAGGAGGCGGCGGAGAGGTACTCGCCGCTGATGGCGGCGGCGTTGAGGCGGGGGCCGACGGTGCGGGAGGCGACGTAGAAGTCGGAGGTGGTGCGGGATATGCGCAGGCCGAAGGCGCCGACGAGGACGGTGGCGAGCACGACGAGCGCGACGGCGGTGACGGCGTAGGTGTAGTTCACGGTGCCGGGCGGTCCCCTGGTCTCAGCGGTCCTCGACGAGCCGCACGAAGTCGCGTTCGTTGCGTTCGGCGCGGCGTACGTACCAGCGGGCGAGGAGGACCAGCGGGGGGTAGAGGCCGAAGCCGAGGACCGCCCACTCCAGGCGGCGGGCGTCGGGGGCGGCGGCGAAGACCAGCGGCAGCGGGCCGATGAGCAGGGCGAGGACGGCGCACACGGTGAGGCCGGCGCGCAGCTGGATGCGCATCAGGGAGCGGACGTAGGTGTGGCCGAGGGTGGTCTGCTCGTCGATCTCGGTGCGCGGCCGGTAGTAGCCGGAGGAGTGGGGGTAGCGGCCGCGCGAGCGCAGCCGGGCGTGGCGGGGCGGGCCGGTGACGACCACGCGGCGTTCGGTCGGGTCCTGGGGCATCGGTGCTCCCCCGTCTAGCTCGTGGTCCGGCGCATCAGCAGGTCACGCAGTTCGCGGGCGTGCCGCCGGCTCACCTGGAGTTCCTCGGTGCCGATCAGGACGCTCACCGTGCCCGCGTCGAGCCGGAGTTCGCCGATGTGGCGCAGGGCGACGAGGTGGCGGCGGTGGATGCGCACGAAGCCGCGGGAGCGCCAGCGCTCCTCCAGCGTGGACAGCGGGATCCGTAGGAGGTGGCTGCCGCGGTCGGTGTGGAGCCGGGCGTAGTCGCCCTGGGCCTCGACGTGGGTGATGTCGTCGACGGCGACGAAGCGGGTGACGCCGCCGAGCTCGACGGCTATGTGGTCGGGGTCGGGTTCGTGCACGGGGATGCGCGGGGCGGCCTCGCGCGGGGCGGTGCCGCGCTGTGCGGCGGCTCGCCGGACCGCCTCGGCCAGCCGTTCCTTGCGCACGGGTTTGAGCACGTAGTCGACGGCCTTGAGGTCGAAGGCCCGGACGGCGAAGTCGTCGTGGGCGGTGACGAACACGATGAGCGGCGGCCGGGCGAACCCGCTGAGCAGCCGGGCGAGGTCGAGGCCGTCGAGTCCGGGCATCTGGATGTCGAGGAAGACGACGTCGATGGCGTCGGGCCCGTCGGGGCCCGACTCCAGGGCTCGGTTGATGCGGCGCAGCGCCTCGGTGGCGTCGCCGGCGCCCTCGGCGCTGCCGATGCGCGGGTCCGCGTTCAGCAGGTACAGCAGTTCCTCCAGCGAGGGGCGTTCGTCGTCGACGGCGAGGGCGCGCAGCATGAAGGTGGAGTGTAGGGGTGTTTCCGCCGCGTGGACACGTGCCGTACGTGGACGCCGGCGGCGGGACGCGGCGCGGGAGGCGGCCGGACGCCGCTGGATACAGTGCCCGCATGAGCAGCAGGCCCACGCCGTTCGACGAGCTCGACCGGAAGATCGTCACGGCTTTGATGGCGAACGCCAGGACGTCCTTCGCGGAGATCGGCGGGTCCGTCGGCCTGTCGTCGACGGCGGTCAAGCGCCGGGTGGACCGGCTGCGCGAGACCGGGGTGATCACGGGGTTCACGGCGACGGTGCGGCCCTCGGCGCTGGGCTGGCGCACGGAGGCGTACGTCGAGGTGTACTGCGAGGGGGCGGCGCCGCCCCGGCGGCTGGCGGAGGTGGTGCGCAACCATCCGGAGATCGCCGCGGCGATGACGGTGACCGGGGGCGCGGACGCGCTGCTGCACGTGCGGGCGCGGGACGTGGAGCACTTCGAGGAGGTGCTGGAGCGGATCCGCCAGGAGCCGTTCATCCGCAAGACGATCAGCGTGATGGTGCTCTCCCACCTGCTGCCCGACAGTCCTGAGGCGGGAGTGACCCAGCCCGCCCCCGGCGGCGCACCGGACGTGCGCTGAACGGTCCGCACACGCAGTGATCCTGCGTGGACACGCAGCTCTTGTTCCTTGTCGTCCGTCCCGCGGGCTTCCTACCGTGGAGGCACCCCCAGTCGGCACCGCGTGGAAGCGGAGGAACCCCTCTGTGCCCGGATCACGTGTGGCGCGCCGGCGGCGCTACCTCGTCTGCGAACCCAGACACTTCGCCGTCCGGTACGCGATCAACCCCTGGATGCGTCCCGACCGTCCCGTCGACGTCTCCCTGGCCCTGCGCCAGTGGCGGACGCTGATCGCCACCTACCGCGACCACGGCCATACGGTGGAGACCGTGAAGCCCGAGCCCGGACTGCCCGACATGGTGTTCGCCGCGAACGCGGCGGTCGTCGTGGAGGGCCGTGTCTTCGGCTCCCGCTACCTCGCCCCGGAGCGGCGCCCGGAGTCGGTGCCGTACGAGGCCTGGTTCAAGGCCGCGGGGTACGACGTCCAGCACCCCGCGTCGGTGTGCGAGGGCGAGGGCGACCTGGTGCCCGCCGGGCGCTGGATCCTCGCCGGAACCGGGTTCCGCACCACCCGGGAGGCGCATCGCGAGGTGCAGGAGTTCTTCGGCGTACCGGTGATCGGCCTGACGCTGGTGGATCCGTACTTCTACCACCTGGACACGGCGCTGTTCGCGCTGGACGAGGAGAACGTCGCCTACTACCCGGAGGCGTTCTCGCCGGGCAGCCGCGAGGTGCTCGCCCGGCTGTATCCGGACGCGGTGCTCGCCACGCGTGCCGACGCGACGGCGTTCGGCCTGAACTCCGTCTCCGACGGACGCCACGTGTTCATCGCGCCGGAGGCGACGGGCCTGGCCGGCCGGCTCGCCGAGCGCGGTTATGTCCCCGTCCCCGTCGACCTGTCCGAGTTCCACAAGGCGGGCGGGGGCATCAAGTGCTGCACACAGGAGATCCGCTCATGACCTCTGTCGTCCCCGCGCGTACGTCCGCCGAGCTCATCGGTGCGGAGGAGCCGGTCCTCGCGCACAACTACCATCCGCTGCCCGTGGTCGTCGCCCGTGCGGAGGGCACCTGGGTGGAGGACGTGGAGGGCCGGCGGTACCTCGACATGCTGGCCGGGTACTCGGCGCTCAACTTCGGCCACCGGCACCCGGCGCTGGTCGAGGCGGCGCACCGCCAGCTGGACCGGCTCACCCTGACCTCGCGGGCCTTCCACAACGACCGGCTCGCGGAGTTCGCGGAGCGGCTGGCGGCCCTGACCGGGCTGGACATGGTGCTGCCGATGAACACCGGCGCGGAGGCGGTGGAGAGCGCCGTGAAGGTGGTCCGCAAGTGGGCCTACGACGTGAAGGGCGTGCCGGCCGACCGGGCGACGATCGTGGTGGCGGCGGACAACTTCCACGGCCGCACCACGACGATCGTGAGCTTCTCGACCGACGAGGTGGCCCGCGCCGGGTTCGGTCCCTTCACCCCCGGCTTCCGGGTGGTCCCGTACAACGATCTCGCGGCACTGCGGGACGCGGTCGACGAGACGACGGCGGCGGTGCTGATCGAGCCGGTCCAGGGCGAGGCCGGTGTGGTCGTCCCCGACGACGGCTATCTCGCCGGGGTGCGGGAGCTGACCCGCCGGGCGGGCTGCCTGTTCGTCGCGGACGAGATCCAGTCGGGTCTGGGCCGCACGGGCCGCACGCTCGCCGTGGAACACGAGTCGGTCGTCCCGGACGTGGTGCTGCTCGGCAAGGCGCTGGGCGGCGGCATCGTCCCGGTGTCGGCGGTGGTGGCCCGGCGGGAGGTCCTCCAGGTGCTGCACCCCGGCGAGCACGGGTCGACCTTCGGCGGCAATCCGCTGGCCGCCGCGGTGGGCACGGCCGTGGTGGAGCTGCTGGAGACGGGCGAGTTCCAGCGCCGGGCGGCGGACCTGGGCGGGGTGCTGCGCGAGGGCCTGGAGGCCCTGACCGGCAACGGCGTCGTCGGGTTCCGGACCCGGGGCCTGTGGGCGGGCGTGGACGTCGACCCGGCGATCGGCACCGGCCGCGAGGTGAGCGAGCGCCTCATGCGCGAGGGCATCCTGGTCAAGGACACGCACGGGTCCACCATCCGGCTGGCCCCGCCGCTGACCATCACGGAGGAGGAGCTGCGGGGCGCTCTCCGCATCCTGGAGAAGGTCCTCGGCCGCGTCTGAGCGCCCCCCCGCCGTCCCCCGACGGCGGGGGGGGACGGCAGCCTCCTGGCACCCCCAAAAAGCCTCCGCCCCGGTTCGCGGGTGAAGATATGGGGACAAAAGGTAGTGGGCCTTCTCAGCGACGGAGAGGTCGGCCGTGGACGGAGACAAGGCACAGGACGGGACCCGGCAGGGCTTCGACACTGCCGACGCCGCTCCCCTGTTGCTCGATCCGCAGGGGACGGTGTCCGGCTGGACCGGTCAGGCGGAGCACCTGCTGGGATACCGGGCGTCGGAGGCCGTGGGCAGGGAGTTCGCCGGTCTGCTGGCCGACGAGGACGCCGAGCGGCTGCCCGGGCTGATCCGCAGTCGCGCCGCGGACGGCGGCTGGGCGGGGCTGATGGCGGCCCGGCACAGGGACGGGCGGCTCCTGCGCGTCATGGTCCGTATCACCGCCACCACGGGGCCCCTCGGGCAGAGTTCGCTGCTGGTGCTGCTCTCCGAGATGGGTGGGGCCCCCGGCTGGGACATGAGTCGTGCCGTCCTGGAGCAGCTGGTCGCGGGTACGGCGATCGGGATCGCGATCGTGGACACGGATCTGCGCTTCGTATGGTCCAACGCCGCGCTGGAACAGTTCGGTGGCGGACCGGCCGCGCAGCGCCTGGGACTGCGGTTCTCCGACGTCCAGCCGGGGCTGGACGCCGAGTCCGTCGAGGACCGGATGCGGCACGTGCTGGAGACCGGCGAGCGGGTGGTCGGTTACGAACAGATCGGCAGCCTGCGCTCGACCCCGCTGCGGGAGAGCGCGCAGATGCTGTCCTTCACCCGTCTCGACGACGAGCGCGGCCGCCCCATGGGCGTGTACTACACCGTCGTGGACGTCACCGACCGGCACCGCGCCCGCCAGCGTCTCGCTCTGCTCGACCGGGCCGGAAAGCACATCGGCAGGACCCTGGACATCATGCGCACCGCACAGGAGCTGGCCGACGTGGCCGTGCCGGGCCTCGCGGAGTTCGTCGTCGTCGATCTGCTGGAGACGGTGCTGGGGGGCGCCGAGCTGCCGCCCGGGCCGATCTCCGGGGCCGGCGGGCTGCCGCTGCGCCGCGCGGGTCAGCGGTCGCTGTACGGGGACCTGCCGCGGACGGTCGAGGGGACCGGGGAGTCGGTCGTCTACCTGGCCGGCTCACCACCGGCCCAGTGTCTGGTCTCGGGCCGGTCCTGGCATCAGGAGCAGCTCGATCCGCTCGCCGCGGGGTGGGTCGTGGTACCGCCCGACGGCCGCGAGCCCACCTTCCTGGAACTGGGGCTGCGGAGCGCGATGATCGTGCCGATCCGGGCACGGGGCGTCACCCTGGGCATCACCGGGTTCTTCCGGCGCCGCCCCGACGACCCCTTCGACGCGGAGGACCTCCACCTGGCCGAGGACCTCGTCTCACGTGCCGCCGTCTGTCTGGACAACGCCCGGCGCTACGCCCGCGAGCGGAACGCCGCGCTGGTGCTCCAGCGCAGCCTGCTCCCCCTCCACCTGCCCGAGCAGGGCGCGGTCGAGACGTCCGCCTGCTACCGCCCGGCCGACGAGCTGACCGGTCTCGGCGGCGACTGGTACGACCTGATCCCGCTGTCCGGGGCCCGGGTCGCGCTCGTGGTCGGTGAGGCCCCGGGGCACGGCATCGACGCTGCCGCGGCGATGGGCGGGCTGAGGACCGCCGTACGTACCCTGGCCGCGCTGGAACTGCCTCCCGAGGAGGTGCTGGCGCACCTGGACGACCTGGTGGACCGGTCGGCGGGGGACGAGGGCGCCGGGCCGGAGGGCACCTACGGCAATCCCGTCGGGTCCGGCTGCGTGTACGTCGTCTACGACCCCGTGGACGGTCGGTGCACGATGGCCGCCGCGGGTCATCCCTCACCCGCCGTGGTGTCGCCCGACGGCACGGTCACCTTCGTCGAGCTGCCGGAGGGACCCGCGCTGGGTGTGGGCGGGCCGCCCTTCGAGTCGGTGGAGCTGTCCCTGCCCGAGGGCAGCACGCTCATCCTGCACACCGACGGTCTGCTGCTGCCGCCGGACGAGGACGGGGTCTTCGACACCGACCGGAGCCGGTTGCGGCAGGCGCTGCAGCAGGCCCCGCCCACGCGGGAACTGTGCTGCCGGGCCGTGGTGGACGCGCTGGTGCCGTCGCGTCCGTACGACGACGTCGCCCTGCTGATGGCCCGCACCAAGCGGCTCGACCCCGGCCATGTGGCGGCATGGGACCTGTCCCTCGATCCGGCCGCCGTGGCCGAGGCGCGCAGGACGGCCTCCGGGCAGCTGACCCGCTGGGGGCTGGACGATCTGATCTTCACCACGGAGCTGATCGTCAGCGAGCTGGTCACCAACGCCATTCGTTACGCGGCCGGCCCCGTCCGGCTGCGGCTGATCCACGAGGGCGCACTGGTGTGCGAGGTGTTCGACGGGGCCGCCACCGCGCCCCATCTGCGGCATCCCCGTGCGACGGACGAGGGCGGGCGCGGGCTGCTGCTCGTCTCACAGATGGCCCAGCGGTGGGGGACCCGGTTCGTGCCCGAGGGGAAGATCATCTGGGCGGAGCAGTCGCAGACCGACTCGCCGGTGTGAGGGGCCGGGCCGACACGGCGGCACCACGTACACGTCAGGTGCCGGTGCGCAGGCGGTCCAGCCGTGCCGTGCGCTCCACGTTCCGCCGGTCCTCGGGGTCCTCGCTGGGTGCGGCGGCGAACCAGGCGTCGAGGATCTCCGTCAGCAGCGGCACGGACGTCAGCCGCAGGCTGAGCGCGAGCACGTTGGCGTCGTTCCAGCGGCGCGCCCCGTCCGCCGTGGTCGCGTCCGTGCACAGGGCGGCGCGCACGCCGGGCACCTTGTTCGCGGCGATCGAGGCGCCCGTGCCGGTCCAGCAGCACACCACCGCCTGGTCGGCCCTTCCCTCGGCGACCTCACGGGCCGCCGCCTCGGAGCAGACCGCCCACCGCGGGTCGTCCCCGGGGGTCAACGCGCCGTACGCGCGCACGTCGTGGCCTCGCTCGCGGAGTTCGTCGAGGAGGGTGCGGGCCACGGGTTCGTCCATGTCGGAGGAGACGGAGATGCGCATGCAGACGAGCCTACTCGCCGCGGTGCGGACCCTGACGGGCGTTCAGCGGCCGGTACCCGGCGGTCGCGCCGAACCCGGTGCCGGGCCGCGCCGCCCGGTTCTAGACTGGCACCTCACGACGTGCCGGATGACCTGCTGGAACGCGGCGGCACTGCCCGTTCGTCAGAGTCGAGGAGCGTGCTTTTGTTCTACTACCTGCTCAAATATGTGCTGCTGGGCCCCCTCCTGAGACTGGTCTTCCGGCCGCGAATAGAGGGTCTGGTGCACGTTCCGTCGTCCGGTGCCGCCATCGTCGCGGGCAACCACCTGTCGTTCTCGGACCACTTCCTGATGCCGGCCGTACTCAAACGGCGCATCACCTTCCTCGCCAAGGCCGAGTACTTCACCGGTCCCGGCCTCAAGGGCAGGCTGACGGCGTTCTTCTTCCGCAGCGCGGGCCAGATCCCGGTCGACCGCTCCGGCAAGGACGCCGGGCAGGCCGCCATCCGTGAGGGACTGGGGGTGCTGGGCAGGAAGGAACTGCTCGGCATCTACCCCGAGGGCACGCGCTCGCACGACGGCCGCCTGTACAAGGGCAAGGTCGGTGTCGCGGTGATGGCCCTCAAGGCCGGCGCCCCGGTGATCCCGTGCGCGATGATCGGCACGTTCGAGGCGCAGCCGCCCGGCAGGAAGATCCCCCGGATCCACCCCGTGGTGATCCGCTTCGGCGAACCGCTGGACTTCTCGCGCTACGCCGGGATGGAGAACGAGAAGGCGATCCTCCGCGCCGTCACGGACGAGATCATGTACGCCATCCTCTCCCTCTCCGAGCAGGAGTACGTCGACCGGTACGCGGCCGACGTCAAGGCCGAGGACGCCGCGCGCACGGCGGAGGACAAGCGCCGGTTCCCGCGCAGGCCGCGGAGCTGATCCCGGGCGCGGCGCCCCGGGCGGCCATCCGTCCCCGCCGGCCGGGCAGCCGCGGGCGGGAGGGTGACCTCAGTCGGGCGCCCGGGCGAGGAGGGCTTCCGAAGCGCCGTCGAGGAGACGGCGCAGCCGCAGCGCGTCCGGGGCGACGGCGGTCACCAGTGCGGCGGGGCCCGGGAGCGGCAGGACGGCGACGCCGTCCCCCAGCTCTGCCGAGGTGACCGGTTCGCCCTCGAACCCGGGCCGTACGACGACCAGTTGCCCGACGGCTCGGTGTCCGCCGAGCACGGCGGGACCGTCCCAGCCGCCCGGCGCGCCCGGACCGCAGGTCAGTTGCTGGTCGAGGACGGGCCGCCCCCCGATCCGCACGGTCAGACGGGTGGTGAGCAGGCCGGGTCGTTCCCCAAACCGCCCCAGCACGTGTTCCTCGCGGAGGACGAGCCGGGCCCCGGGGGCGAGGTCGGCGTGCGTGGCGGCGTGCAGCGAGCTGCCCCTGACCGAGATCAACTGCTCCGGAAGCCAGAGCAGTTCGCCTCCGCAAGCGACGGTCAGACGCACGTCGTAACGCGCGTCACCGGGGTGCTGGCCGGGCAGGGCGAGGGTCGCGGCGGCCGATCCGACCCGCAGGCGTGCCCCCGCCCCCACGTCCGCCCGCACCGTGAGGCGATCGCCGCCGAGGGGGCCGCTCATGGCGCCGACCAGCACGACGTGCGCCTCGGTGCCGCTGCCGCGCGTCCGCCGGAGGGCCAGCGGCCCGTCGCCCCGGAGCACCGGCAGACTGGTGCCGCCCCGTCCGTCGGCGCGGGCACGGATCCGGGCGACGGCCCGTACTCCGGCGGTGTTCACGCCGTCCACGCGGCGAGCCGCGCCCGCACCCAGTCGGCCACGGCCCCGACCCCGTCCTCCTCGCGCAGCGACTGGAGGATCACGGGGAGGCGGGGCCGCTGGGCCCGGGCGTCGGCGGCCATGCGGGTGAGGTCGGAGCCGACGTACGGGGCGAGGTCGGTCTTGTTGACGACCAGGAGGTCGGCGGTGGTCACGCCGGGGCCGCCCTTGCGCGGGATGTCGTCCCCGCCGGCCACGTCGATCACGAAGATCTGGGCGTCGACGAGCCCTCGGGAGAAGGTGGCCGTGAGATTGTCCCCGCCGGACTCGACGAGGATCAGGTCCAGCGGACCGACCTGGTCCTCGAGGTCCTCCACCGCTTCGAGGTTGGCGGAGATGTCGTCCCGGATCGCGGTGTGCGGGCAGGCCCCGGTCTCCACGGCGGCGATCCGCTCGGGGGGCAGGACGGCCGCGCGGAGCAGGAACTCGGCGTCCTCCCGGGTGTAGATGTCGTTGGTGACCACGGCCAGGGAGACGTCGTCCCGCAGGACCCGGCAGAGCGCGGCGACCGTGGCGGTCTTGCCGGATCCGACCGGTCCGCCGAGTCCGATCCGCAGGGCCCGCCGGGCACCGTCGGGCCGGTGGGCGTCGGCGCCGACGGCGGCCGGCCCGTCGTGCGACGCGGCGTGATCGAGATGCATGGGTGCCTCCGATTGCCTGGCCGTCCCCACCTCGGAGGACGGGACCGTCCGGGCGGACGGCCGGGAACGGGCCTGACGAACGATCGCGCTGTGAGCGGTACGGCTAGGTCGCGAACAGCCGCACGTCCCATCCCGCGTGCGCTTGCGCGGAGATCTCCAGCAGCGGAGCGGAGGCCGCGGGCAACGCGTCCGTCCCCTCACCGGCCGCCCGCTCCGCCGCGCGCACCGCCGCCTCGGCCACCCGGTCCGTCTCCGGCGCCAGGCGCGCCAGCACCCCGGTCGCCCCGAACGGATCGAGTCCCAGCAGCCGCACCGTCGCCGAGGCCGGCCCGCTCACGCTCTCGTACACCGCGCAGTACGCCGCGTCCACGGGGGCCAGCCCGGCCGCCCGCGCCGTGACTCCCAGGACCACCGGCTGATGGGCGCCCTTGGGGAACCGCTCGGAGAGCGCGTCGAGTTCGCCGGACGGCCAGGCCGCGCGCGCCGCGCGCGTCAGCTGCCGGCCCAGCTTGCGCGAGGCGGTGCGCAGCGCGGGCGAGGGCGTACGCGCGTCGGCTGCCGCGTCCAGCTCCACGGGGTCGGCGCCGAGCGCCGCGGCCGCGGCGAGCGCCGCGGACACCAGCCCCGTCGTGTGCAGCCGCCCCCGGCAGAAGTCCTCCAGGCTCGCGGCGCCCGTGACGCGCCCCGCCCGGACGGCCGCCTCCGCCCCGCCGGAGTGCGCGTGTCCTCCGGCGGGGAACCGGCCGTCGGCGAGGACGAGGAGCGCTCCCCTGGACATCAGAAGAGGAAGTACCGCTGGGCCAGCGGCAGTTCCTTGGCGGGGGTCGCCTCGATCAGCTGCCCGTCGATGTGCACGGCGAAGCTGTCGGGGTCGATCCGCACCTCCGGCATGGCGTCGTTCTCCCGCATGTCCGCCTTGGTCACTCCGCGGGTGGAGTCGATGGTCACGAACCGCTTCCCCAGCGCCAGCCGCGCGGGCAGGCCGGCCTCGGTGGCCGCCTCGGCCACGAAGTTGACCGAGTTGGCGGCGGGCGCCCGTCCGACCGCCCCGTACATGGGGCGCGGCAGGACCGGCTGCGGGGTCGGGATGGAGGCGTTGGCGTCGCCCATCTGCGCGTAGGCGATCTGTCCGCCCTTGAGGACGAGGAGGGGCTTGACTCCGAAGAACGCCGGTTCCCACAGCACGAGGTCCGCCAGCTTGCCGCTCTCCACCGAGCCGATCTCGCGGGCCAGGCCCTGGGCGAGCGCCGGGTTGATCGTGTATTTGGCGACATAGCGACGCACCCGGTGGTTGTCGGCGCGTCCGTCGCCGGGAAGGGCGCCGCGCCGCCGCTTCATCACGTGGGCCGTCTGCCAGGTCCGCATGATCACCTCGCCGATCCGCCCCATGGCCTGCGAGTCGGAGGAGATGATCGAGATGGCCCCCAGGTCGTGCAGCACGTCCTCGGCCCCGATGGTGGACGGCCGGATGCGGGACTCGGCGAAGGCCAGGTCCTCCGGTACCGCCGGGTTCAGGTGGTGGCACACCATCAGCATGTCGAGGTGCTCCTCGACGGTGTTGACGGTGAACGGCCGGGTCGGGTTGGTGGAGCTGGGCAGGACGTGCGGTTCGCCCACCACGGTCATGATGTCCGGGGCGTGCCCGCCGCCGGCGCCCTCGGTGTGGTAGGCGTGGATGCCGCGTCCGGCGATCGCCGCGAGCGTGTCCCCCACGAAACCGGCCTCGTTGAGCGTGTCGGTGTGGAGGGCGACCTGGACGCCGGTCCGCCCGGCGACGGTGAGCGCGGCGTCGATGGCGGCCGGCGTGGCCCCCCAGTCCTCGTGCAGCTTCAGTCCGACCGCGCCGCCCCTGATCTGCGAGAGCAGCGCTTCCCGGGAGACGGTGTTGCCCTTGCCGAGGAGTCCGATGTTGAGCGGGTACGCCTCCATCGCCTCCCACATCCGCGCCAGGTGCCAGGGGCCGGGCGTGACGGTGGTCGCCTTGGAGCCCTCGGCGGGTCCGGTGCCGCCGCCGACCAGAGTGGTGACGCCGGAGGCCAGCGCCTCGTCGGCGATCCGCGGGCAGATGAAGTGCACGTGCGCGTCGACCGCGCCGGCGGTCAGGATCCGCCCGTTGCCGGCGATGATCTCGGTCTCGGGGCCGATGACCAGGTCCGGGTGGACGCCGTCCATGGTGTCGGGATTGCCCGCCTTGCCGATGCCGGTGACGCGGCCGTCACGGATGCCGATGTCCGCCTTGACCACGCCCCAGTGGTCGACGACGACGGCGCCGGTGACGACCGTGTCCGGCGCGCCGGCGGCGCGGGTGGCGGTGGCCTGGCCCATGGACTCACGGATGACCTTGCCACCGCCGAACACGGCCTCGTCGCCCGCGCGTCCGGGGCCGCCGGAGCGGTCCTCCTCGATCTCGATCAGCAGGTCGGTGTCGGCCAGCCGGATGCGGTCACCGGTCGTCGGGCCGTACAGGTCGGCGTAGGCGGCACGGGAGAGCTCAGGCATCGAGCGCACCTCCGACCCGGCCCCGCAGTCCGGGCACGACGCGGTGTCCGGCGAGCGGGACGAGTTCCACCTCGGCGGGGATGCCGGGCTCGAACCGTCTTGCGGTGCCGGCGGCGATGTTCAGCCGTTTGCCGCGAGCCGCCGAGCGGTCGAACTCCAGCCCGGGGTTGACCTCGGCGAAGTGGTAGTGCGAGCCGACCTGGACGGGCCGGTCGGCGGCGTTGAGGACGGTCAGCCGGGTGACCTCGCGGCCCTCGTTGCAGACGATCGGGCCCTCGGTGAACAGGATCTCTCCGGGAATCACGGCGGCCGCTCCCCGCTCAGACGATCGGGTCGTGGACGGTGACGAGCTTGGTGCCGTCCGGGAAGGTGGCCTCCGCCTGCACGTCGTGGATCATCTCGGCGACGCCCTCCATGACGTCGTCCCGGGTGAGCAGCCGCCGGCCGGACGCCATGAGTTCGGCGACGGTGCGGCCGTCCCTGGCGCCTTCGAGGAGGTGCGAGGTGATGAGGGCGACCGCCTCGGGGTGGTTCAGCCTCAGCCCTCGGTCACGGCGCCGCCGCGCCACGTCGGCCGCGACGTGGATCAGCAGCCTCTCCTGCTCGTGCGGGGTCAGTTGCACGGCGCCCACCTCACAGTCCTCGCTCCGGACCGTGCGGGGCCCGGTGGCCGTGGCCGTCCGGCAGGTCCGTCTGCCGGTGGCGTGGCCCCGGAGGCTAGCCGGGCGGCGTTTCGGGGACGTTAACCCCGCGCGCTCAGGGCGCCGGAACCCGCCGGCCTACGCGCCGTCCGCCCGCCGGTGCTCCGCGGCGATACCGAACCGCTGTCGTTCGCGGGGAGCGGACGCGGACTCCCGGACTCCGGACACCGTACTGATCACCTGCTCCTCCGCGGGCTCCGAAGGCTCCTGGAGCTCTTCGAGTCGTCGCAGGTCATCGGCGGACACGAGGGCGACGAGGGGCTTGCCGTGCCGGGTCACGACGACCCGCTCACCGCCGTACACCACGCGGTTGATCAGGTCGGCGAGCTCTGCCCTGGCCTGGGTCACCGGAATCTCGTAAGCCATGGCTCCATCATAACGTCATGTACGTCCTGTACATTTTTTACAGAGACCGCCGGCACCCGCGCGGCGCCGCCGGCTGTTCGGCCCGACAGACGCAGACCACCAGACAGGAGGGACCCGCATGACCCGACCGTCCGCCCGCCACGTCCTCCCCGGGTTCACCGAACGCACGCCGTCCGGCCACCGGACGACGGATCCGTACGCGAAGCTGCTGCAGGAGCGGATCGTCATCGTCGGGACACCGGTCGACGAGACCACCGCGAACGACGTGATGGCGCAGCTCATGTACCTGGAGCACCACTCCCCCGAGCGGGACGTCTCGCTCTACATCAACTCCCCTGGCGGTTCCTTCGACGCCGCCTCCGCGATCCACGACACGCTGCGCTACGTCACCTGTGACGTGGAGACGGTCTGTCTGGGCCGGGCCGAGGGCACGGCGGCGCTGCTGCTGGCCGCCGGCGCTCCGGGCAAGCGGCTGGTGCTGCCCGGCTCCCGCCTGGTGCTCCGTCAGCCGGCGGTGGCGGAGCCGGTCGAGGGCCGGGCGAGCGAGCTGGCGGCCCGGGCCGCGGAGCTGGGCCGGATCCGGGCCCGCACGGAGGAGATGCTCGCGCGGTACACGGGCCGCGCCGCGGAGCGGGTCCGGGCGGACCTGGAGCGGGACCTGGTCCTCGACGCGCAGGCCGCGGTGGACTACGGCCTGGCCGACCGGATCGTGTCCCACCGCGGGGGCGGCCGCACCGCCCCCGGCCCGAGGTGAGCCGCGGATGCTGCCTCCCGAACTCCCGCCGCTGCCCGCCCTCACCCGCGCGGAGGCCGAACTGATCGACCGGTACCTCGAGGTCGTCGACCTGCTCGGCCGGGTCAACCCGGCCCTGAGCGGGGACACCTACCGCGGGCTGCGCGCGGCCCAGGCCCTGGTCGGCAAGGCCGTCGCGCTCCGCGAGGCGCTGGCCCTGATGCACCGGCGCGGCGAGAGGGAACTGCACTCCGCCACGCTGGCCCGCGCCCTGCGGGTGCTCGACGGAGAGCGGCGTACGGCCCGGGTCACGCTGCCGCCCGAGGACGGCAGTTGACGCCTCGGGACGCGGGCCGGCGGCGCGCTGCGACACGCCTTCAATCGGACCAAATGACGTACCTCCATCCGGCGTAGGCGAACCTCCTGTTTCCGGGCGGTCCAAGTTGCGCTCCCTGCGCGGCCGGAGGCCGGAAGAGGGCGTTCCGCCCCTGGTCCGGGGCTCACCGGGGCAGCGGCAAGCCGCTCGAACGGGACGCCGTCCACCCGAACGGATGAGTGGTGAGTAACAACACAAACCCCACGTTCCGTTGTGTTTTCGATCGCGCGATGAGCCAAGATCCCTGACTGACGACAAGACCCCGCCGCCGCGGCGGGGCGATCCGGGCGGACGCCGAGTCCTGCCGCCGCCCGGATGACCGGTCGACAGGAGTGGATCGGCAGGAGTGGAGGACCCAAGCACGACGGGTCGCCGGAACCCCGGTTCCGAGCGGTCCTTGGGGTGAAGCCGCACTCGTGCGGCCGGGCCACTTCGCCAGCCCGAATCCGACAGGTCATCCTTCACAGGCGGCTGACGAAGGGTTGCGCATGACTGCGCTCAATCGTGTCCCGTCTCTCATGGCCCGTGCCGGTACGGCCTCGGCCCTCACCCTGGCCGCCGTGGGCGGCTCCATCGTGGTTCCCGGCGGCGCCTCGGAGGCGGCCGCCGCGAGCCACGCCTCCAAGGCGCTGAGCATCGCCGCGTCCAAGAAGGGCTCCCCGTACCAGTGGGGCGCCATCGGACCGAACCGGTTCGACTGCTCGGGTCTGACCCTGTACTCGTTCAAGAAGGCGGGCAAGAAGCTGCCCCGCACGGCCGCCCAGCAGTACAACAACACGCGCCACATCTCCGCCGGCAGCCGCAGGGCCGGGGATCTCGTGTTCTTCCACTCGGGCGGCTACGTCTACCACGTGGGCATCTACGCGGGGAAGGGCAAGATCTGGCACGCCCCGAAGACCGGGGACGTGGTGCGTCTGCAGAAGATCTGGACCCGGAGCGTCTCGTACGGCCGCGTGGGGTGATCCGGCGGGGCGGCGGCGCCCCCGCGCGTGCCGTCGCCCCGCCCGCCCGCACGACGGCGTTCCCGCTCCCGCTCTGCCCCCGGGCCGGGTTCCGCCGCCGCGGTTTCAGACCGGGGTCTCCCGCGGTCCCGCCGCCGTGACCGCTTCGGCGGGCTTGACGGCCCCCGCCCAGGGGAGGTCGACCGAGACCGTCTTGCCGCCCTCCCGCGTGCGGCGGACCCTGAGTCTGCCCCCGCATTCCGCTGTCAGGCAGCGGATGATGACCAGCCCCCGCCCGTTGTCCTGCTGCACCGCCGCGGGCAGCCGTTTGGGCAGACGGGGGTGACTGTCCGTCACGCCGATGTGCACCCGTTCGTCGCGGACCAGGACGACGTCCACCCTGAACGTGGGTGACTGACCGAGGGTGTGCTGCACCGCGTTGGTGGCGAGTTCGGAGACGATCAGCCGGACGGTGTCGGACAACTCCGCGTCCGCCGGCATGCCCCAGTCCAGCAGCGTTCCCACCACATGGGCGCGGGCGGCGGAGACCGAGCCGGGATCGCTCGGCAGAGTGACGGATGCTTCCAGATGGTCTGCCATGGCGACGTCGTCCCTTTCCCACGGGCCCGCGGTCCGACACTGAGCGGCTGGTTCGAGTACGGTCCCGCACTGGTGGTTCGTCGCCAGACTGCCATCACCGCACGGCACGGGGCGGCGATCCACCGAGATATGCATATATCTGTCGCTCAAAGCGGTGAACTCTGCGACGGGAGACCGTATCCGGGCGGCTCGGAAGGAGTAAGGAGAAGCCCATGCAGCACGGTCCCGCGGTGCGCCGCCGCAAACTGGGCGCCGAATTGCGCGCACTGCGCACCTCGGCGGGACTCACCAGCGGTGAGGCGGCCCGGATGGCGGGCTGGCACCAGTCGAAGGTGAGCCGGATCGAGACGGGTACGAGCGGGGTGAAACCGGCCGATGTGCGGTTACTGCTCGACGTCTACGGCGTGGCCGATCCGCAGTTGCGGGAGTTGCTGCAGGTGCTGTCGGGCACCGGTGACGGAGGCGGCCGGCACCACTGGTGGCACGCCTACCGGGGCGTGCTGCCGCCGACCTACCGCGACTTCATCAGCCTGGAGTCGCAGGCGAGCGCGATGCGCACCCTGGAGACCACGGTGATCCCGGGGCTGCTGCAGACCCCGGAGTACGCGCGTGCGGTGACGGAGGCGGCCCTGGAAGGTGAGTCGGAGGAACGTCTGGACGCCCTGGTGGAGGTGCGGCTGGCCCGGCAGCACGTGCTGCGTGCGGAGCCGCCCCTGGAGCTGAGCGCGGTCCTGGACGAGGCGGTGCTGCGCCGGGAGGTCGGCGGCCCCGGAGTGATGGCCCGTCAGCTGTCCCGGCTGGTCGACGCGGCCCTGCTGCCCCAAGTGCGGTTGCAGGTACTGCCGTTCAGCGCCGGAGCGCACATCGGTGTCACCGGCCCTTTCGTCATCTTTTCGTTTTCGCGCACTTCTGATCTCGACGTGGTTGTTCTCGACCACCTGACGAGTAGCCACTATCTGGAGCGGAAAGAAGACCTCCGGGCCTACTCGGAGGCCTTCAACGCCCTGTCGACCCATGCCCTTTCCCCCGAGGACTCGTTGGATTACATCGCCGGCGCAGTCGCCGGCGCGTAAGGAGGCACGATGCCCGCACCGCCCCGGACCGTCCCTTCCAGCCTCGCACTGCACGGTGTGCGGTGGCTGCGCAGCAGTTACAGCACGGGGGCGAACAACTGCGTCGAGACCGCCAGGCCGGCCGCAGGGCCCCTGGCCGGCCTGCTCGCCGTGCGCGACTCCAAGGTCCCCGACGGGCCCGCGCTGCTCTTCTCCCCCGGTCGCTGGGCGGAGTTCGTGACCGCGGTCCGCTGACCCGGCCTCACACCCGGCGTTCCGACCGACACAGCCACCGATCCGACCGACCGAGCCACCGATCCAACCGATCGTCCCTCATCGCGCGACACACGACCGTGCCACGCCGACTCATGGCCGCGTTTCGCCGATCACCCGTACAGCGCGTTCGATCTCTGCCCCGGACAGGTCCGCACGGGCGGTCAGCCTGAGCCGTGAGACGCCGTCGGGCACGGAAGGAGGACGGAAACAGCCCACGGCCAGGCCGGCCGCCCGGCAGTCGGCCGCCCATCGCACGGCCTGCTCCGGGGAGGGGGCGCGCACGGAGACGACCGCGGCGTCCGGACGCACCGCTTCCAGACCCGCGGCCGTCAGCCGCTCGTGCAGTTCGCGCGCCACCGCGCCCGCCCGCGCCGCACGCCCGGGTTCGCGGCGCAGCAGCCGGAGCGCCGCCAGCGCCGCGCCCGCCGCCGTCGGCGCCAGTCCCGTGTCGAAGATGAACGTCCGCGCCGTGTTGACCAGGTGCCGGATCACCCGGGCCGGGCCGAGCACCGCCCCGCCCTGGCTGCCGAGCGACTTGGACAGCGTCACGGTGACGACCACGTCGTCGGCGCCCGCGAGGCCCGCCGCGTACGGGGCGCCGCGGCCGCCGGCACCGAGCACACCCAGGCCGTGCGCGTCGTCGAGGACCAGGCCCGCTCCGTGCTCCCGGCACACCGCCGCCAGTTCCGCGAGCGGGGCGGCGTCGCCGTCCACCGAGAAGACGGTGTCGGACACGGCCACGGCGGGGCCGTCGTGTCCCTGGAGCGCCTTGCGCACGGCATCGGGGTCGCGGTGCGCGGCAACGTGCGTCGCACCGCGGGCCAGCCGGCAGCCGTCGATCAGCGAGGCGTGGTTGCCCGCGTCGGAGACGATCCTGGACCCGTGCGGGGCGAGCGCGGTGACGGCGGCCAGGTTGGCGGCGTAACCGGAGGAGAGGACCAGGGCCGCCTCGAAGCCGCAGAACGCGGCCAGCTCGTCCTCCAGCTCCGCGTGGAGTTCGGTGGTGCCGGTGACCAGCCGGGACCCGGTCGAACCGCCGCCCCAGGTCCGCGCGGCCGCCGCGGCGCCCTCGGTGACCTCGGGATGCCGGGTCAGACCCAGGTAGTCGTTGCTCGCCAGGTCGAGCACCGGCGTGTCGGCGGCGCGCGGACGCAGGGTGCGTACGAGTCCGGCCCGGCGGCGCAGTTCCGCCTGCTCGTCGATCCAGCCGAACGCCATGGGCCCTCCGCGGTTTTGTAGGCAGTGCACAGACATTAGCGGGGCGCCGGGCGGACCTCTGTGTGGCGATACCCACACCTCCGCACCCCTCTGTTGTACGAACCCTCCTTGGCCGGAGCGGGTCGGGTAGGACAGGATCGGCTCTCATGGACCTGCTGAACACGCTGGTGGACAAGGGGCTTCGGCGCGAGACGCCGACCCGCGCGGAAGCACTGGCCGTCCTCGCGACGTCCGACGACGACCTGCTCGAGGTGGTGGCCGCCGCCGGGAAGGTGAGACGGCACTGGTTCGGCCGGCGGGTGAAACTGAACTATCTCGTCAACCTCAAGTCCGGCCTCTGCCCGGAGGACTGCTCCTACTGCTCCCAGCGGCTCGGTTCCGAGGCGGGGATCCTCAAGTACACCTGGCTCAAGCCGGACCAGGCGTCGCAGGCGGCCGCCGCCGGTCTCGCGGGCGGCGCCAAGCGGGTGTGCCTGGTGGCCAGCGGCCGCGGCCCCACCGACCGTGACGTGGACCGGGTCTCCGACACCATCAAGGCGATCAAGGAGCAGAACGAGGACGTCGAGGTGTGCGCCTGTCTGGGGCTGCTCTCGGACGGCCAGGCGGAGCGGCTGCGCGAGGCGGGCGCGGACGCCTACAACCACAACCTGAACACCTCGGAGTCGACGTACGGCGACATCACGACCACGCACACGTACGCCGACCGGGTGGACACGGTGCGCAAGGCGCACGCCGCCGGTCTGTCGGCCTGCTCGGGGCTGATCGCCGGTATGGGCGAGTCCGACGAGGACCTGGTCGACGTCGTCTTCTCGCTGCGCGAGCTGGACCCGGACTCGGTGCCGGTCAACTTCCTGATCCCGTTCGAGGGCACACCGCTCGCCAAGGAGTGGAACCTGACCCCGCAGCGGTGCCTGCGCATCCTGGCGATGGTGCGGTTCGTCTGCCCGGACGTCGAGGTGCGGATCGCCGGCGGCCGTGAGGTCCACCTGCGGACGATGCAGCCGCTGGCGCTGCACCTGGCCAACTCGGTCTTCCTCGGCGACTACCTCACCAGCGAGGGGCAGGCGGGCAAGGCGGACCTGGAGATGATCGCGGACGCCGGGTTCGAGGTGGAGGGCACCGACCAGGTGACCCTGCCCGAGCACCGCGCCGGTGGCGGCTGCGGGTCCGGCGAGGGCGGCGGCGTGTGCGGTCCGGCGGCCACGGCGGCGGGGTCCTGCGGGAGCGCGGCCGAGGAGCCGCGCACCGATCTGGTCGCCGTGCGCCGCCGGGGCGCCGGGACGGACCTCGCGCCCAATGCCTGAGCGGTCCGTCGCCGAACTGCTGGAGCTCGACCGGCGGCACGTGTGGCACCCGTACGGGCCCATGCCGGGCCGTCAGGAACCGCTCGTCGTGGAGTCGGCGAGCGGGGTCCGGCTACGGCTCGCCGACGGCTCGGGCGAACTGGTCGACGGCATGTCGTCCTGGTGGTCGGCGATCCACGGCTACAACCACCCGGTGCTCAACGAGGCGGCGCGCGGGCAGTTGGAGCGGATGAGCCATGTGATGTTCGGCGGGCTCACGCACGAGCCCGCCGTGCGGCTGGCGAAGCTCCTTGTCGACATGTCGCCGGACGGGCTGGAGCACGTGTTCCTCGCCGACTCCGGGTCGGTGTCGGTCGAGGTCGCGGTGAAGATGTGCCTGCAGTACTGGCGTTCGCTGGGCCGGCCGGAGAAGCGGCGGCTGCTGACCTGGCGGGGCGGCTACCACGGTGACACCTGGCAGCCGATGTCGGTGTGCGATCCCGAGGGCGGGATGCACGAGCTGTGGAGCGGGGTGCTGCCCCGTCAGGTCTTCGCCGGGGCGCCGCCCGCGGAGTACCGGGAGTCGTACGCCGGCCACCTGCGGGAGACGGTGGAGCGCCACGCGGGTGAACTGGCCGCGGTGATCGTGGAACCGGTGGTGCAGGGCGCGGGCGGTATGCGGTTCCACTCCCCCGCGTACCTGCGGGTGCTGCGGGAGGCGTGTGACGAGCACGGCGTGCTGCTGGTGTTCGACGAGATCGCGACCGGCTTCGGCCGCACGGGCGCGCTGTTCGCGGCGGAGCACGCGGCGGTGACACCGGATGTGATGTGCGTGGGCAAGGCACTGACCGGCGGTTACCTGACCATGGCGGCGACCCTGTGCACCGCGCGGGTGGCCGAGGGCATCTCGCGCGGTGACGTGCCGGTGCTGGCGCACGGTCCGACGTTCATGGCCAACCCGCTGGCGGCGGCCGTGGCCTGCGCCTCGATCGGCCTGCTGCTCGGGCAGGACTGGCTCGCGGAGGTCAAGCGGATCGAGACGGGCCTGCGGGACGGGCTGGCGCCGGCGGCCGATCTGCCCGGTGTGCGGGACGTACGCGTGCTGGGCGCCATCGGGGTGGTCCAGCTCGATCACGACGTCGACATGGCGGCGGCCACTCGGGCGGCGGTGCGTGAGGGCGTGTGGCTGCGGCCGTTCCGCGACCTGATCTACACCATGCCGCCGTACGTCACGGATGACGCGGACGTGGCGCGCATCGCCCGCGCGGTGTGCGCGGCTTCGGAGGAGGGATGACATGCCGGTGATGGTGATCACGGGCACCGGCACCGAGGTCGGCAAGACGGTGGTGACGGCCGCCGTCGCCGCGGCGGCGCTGGCGGCGGGCCGGTCGGTGGCCGTGCTGAAGGCGGCGCAGACGGGTGTGCGGCCGGACGAGCCGGGCGACGCCGAGGAGGTCGCGCGGCTCGCCGGGGCGGTGACCACCGCCGAGCTCGCCCGCTACCCCGAACCGTTGGCGCCCGCCACCGCCGCCCGCCGGGCGGGGCGCGCCCCCGTGCGTCCGCACGAGGTCGCGGAGCGTGCCGCCAAGCTCGCCGCCGAGCACGACCTGGTGCTGGTGGAGGGAGCGGGCGGGCTGCTCGTACGGTTCGACGCGGACGGCGGGACGCTCGCGGACGCGGCGGTGCTGCTGTCCGCGCCGGTCCTGGTGGTGGCCCCGGCCGGGCTCGGCACCCTGAACGCCACGGAGCTGACGGTCCGGGAACTGCGCGGGCGGGGGCTGGACGTGGCGGGTGTGGTGATCGGCAGCTGGCCCGGCGAGCCGGACCTGGCGGCGCGCTGCAATCTGCTGGACCTGCCGGACGTGACCGGGGCCCCGCTCCTGGGCGCCGTCCCGGCCGGGGCGGGCGCCCTCGACCCCACCGGCTTCCGCACGTCGGCACGCCACTGGCTGGCCCCCCGCCTGGCGGGGACCTGGGACGCCGAGGCCTTCCGGACACGCGAGGCTCCCTGACGGCACCGGCGGGATGACGCGGTGTCCCCCGAGGCCCGCCCGCCCCGTCCTCATGGACGCCCGCATCGCACCGGCTGGTAGGCGACGGTTCCGGGCGGGCGGCCACCAGGGGGCAGCAACGCCGCTCCGGAGTCCTGGGGACGGGCTCCGGGACGCCCGCCGTGAGCCGGCGGCGGGGACGGGCTCCCGGTGTCGTCCGCCGCCGGGGCGACGCGGTGACGGCCGGGGTTCGCCGGGTGGGGCCGGGGGGAGAATCGCCGTAGGTCCCTTCCGGGGAGGTCCTCATGCAGCTTCGGTCCGTCCGCACCGCGAAGGCGACGCGGGACTCCGTGCACCACCCCGTGTTCGCCCGCTTCTACGCCCGGGCGAGCGTCGCCGCCGAGACCCGCATGGGGATGGCGGAGGTGCGCGGCCGGCTGCTCGGCGGACTGTCCGGGCGGGTGATCGAGGTCGGCGCGGGCAACGGGCTGAACTTCGGGCACTACCCGGGCGCCGTCTCGGAGATCGTCGCCATCGAACCGGAGCGGGCGCTGCGCGCGATGGCCGTGGAGGCCGCCTTGCGCGCCGGGATCCCGGTGGACGTGGCGCCGGGAGTCGCCGAGGCCCTGCCGGTCAAGAGCGAGGCGTTCGACGCGGCGGTGCTCTCGCTGGTGCTGTGCAGCGTGCGGGACGTGGCGCGGGCGCTCGCGGAGGTACGGCGGGTGCTGCGGCCGGGCGGTGAGGTGCGGTTCTTCGAGCACGGCCGGGGCGGCGGCCCGGTCATGCACCTCACCCAGCGGGCGCTGGACCGCACGCTGTGGCCGCCGCTGGCCGGAGGCTGCCACGTGTCGCGCGACCCGGTCGGCGCGCTGCGTGAGGCGGGATTCGAACTCGGCCCCTACCGGCGGATGTCGGTGCCGGACAAGGGACCGGCACTGCCCCAGTCGTTCTGCGTCATCGGCACCGCGTGGCGGCCGGTCGACGACGCGGCGCCGGCCGGGCGCTGATCACCCGCCCCGGTCGCGCGGCCCGAACGCGACGTCCCGCACGGTCACCCCGCCGAGAAAGGTGCCCCTTACACGCGCTGCGGGAGCCAGACTCACGGGGGATGTCGGATGTGGGACCGGTCACACTACCCTCGGCGCGACAGGCACGACCGGACGTCCATACGGAGGAGGCGGCCTTGTCCCTTTCTGCTGCGCAGCACGCCCCCGGCGTCTCGCCGGGTGACGGGTTCGCGGCCCGCGCCCGCGGGCTGACCAAGGCGTACGGCTCGGGCGAGACGGCGGTGGTCGCCCTGGACTCGGTGGACGTGGACATCGTGCGCGGGCGGTTCACCGCGGTGATGGGCCCCTCGGGCTCCGGGAAGTCGACACTGATGCACTGCCTGGCGGGCCTGGACACCGTCTCGGCCGGACAGGTGTGGCTCGGGGACACCGAGATCACGGGGCTGAAGGACCGGGAGCTGACCCGGCTGCGCCGGGACCGGATCGGGTTCATGTTCCAGTCGTTCAACCTCATCCCGACCCTGAACGCACGCGAGAACATCACCCTGCCCATGGGCATCGCGGGCCGGAAGCCCGACGAGGAGTGGCTGGACCGGGTCGTCGACACCCTGGGCCTGCGGGACCGGCTCGGGCACCGGCCCGCGCAGCTGTCCGGCGGCCAGCAGCAGCGGGTGGCGTGCGCGCGGGCACTGGCCTCACGGCCGGAACTGATCTTCGCGGACGAGCCGACCGGGAACCTCGACTCACGGGCCGGCCTGGAGGTGCTGGGGTTCCTGCGCGAGGCCGTGGACCTGCTGGACCAGACGGTCGTCATGGTCACCCACGACCCCGGCGCGGCCGCCCACTCCGACCTGGTGCTCTTCCTCGCGGACGGCAGGATCGTGGACGAGATGCGGCAGCCCACGGCGGAGACGGTCCTGGAACGGATGAAGCGCTTCGACCTGTCCCGCGCGGCCGTGAGGGACTGAACGCCGCCCCGAGGAGCCTCCTCACCCCCGGCGACCGGTCCGGATCGTGGAATTGCGCACCGGCCGCCCTCCCGCGTGCTGGGATCGGCGCATGAGTGAGCTGCGCGTACGGGCCGCCGGGCCCGAGGACCTCGACCGTGTACTGGGTTTCTGGAAGGTGGCCGCCGAGGGCACGAGCATCAGTGACGACCGTGCCGGTGTGGAACGGCTCGTCGAGCGCGATCCCGGGGCGCTGATCCTCGCGGAGGAAGGCGGCGAGCTCGCCGGTACGGTGATCGCGGGCTTCGACGGCTGGCGGTGCCATCTCTACCGGCTGGCGGTGCACCCGGACCGCCGCCGCCGGGGCATCGGCTCCGCGCTGCTGGCCGCCGCGGAGGAGCGGTTCACCGGGCTCGGCGGGCGCCGCGCGGACGCGATGGTGCTCCAGCGCAACGAGACCGCGCACCACGCGTGGGGCGCGGCGGGATACGCGCCGCAGGAGCGGTGGCGGCGCTGGGTGAAGCCGCTGACCGGATGATCCTCGGCCCGGGGGCCCTGTCTCGACGGTTCGGCGTCGCGGCGTCGCGGCGTTGCGGCGTCTCGAGTTTTTGCTGATCCTTTACTCTTCACGGGCCACTCGGTCCTTCATGAAAGGTTGTGTGCGTCCGCCCATGGGCGAGCCCCCCGGTCCTCGACATCGAGCATCCGTTCCCCTCCTGTCCGACCATGGGACTGAGGTGACCCGATGACCGAAGTGCTCCTTCTTCTGGCGGCGATCCTGCTCTCGCTCGCCTGTGGCGCGTTCGTCGCGGCCGAGTTCTCCCTCACCACGGTGGAGCGGAGCGAGCTGGAACGGGCCGTCGAGCGCGGTGAGCGCGGCGCGGCGGGGGCCCTCAAAGCCGTACGGAGCCTGACCTTCCAGCTCTCCGGCGCGCAGCTCGGCATCACGGTCACCAATCTGGTGATCGGCATGCTGGCGGAGCCGTCGATCGCGGCGCTGCTCTCGGGCCCCCTCGAGGCCCTCGGTGTCTCGGGTTCCGCGGCGCGCTCCCTGGCCCTGGTGATCGGCACCGCCCTGTCGACCGTGTTCCTGATGGTGGTCGGCGAACTGGTGCCGAAGAACTGGGCGATCTCCTCGCCGCTGGCGGTGGCCAAACGGGTCGGCAACGCCCAGCGCTGGTTCAGCGTCGCCTTCCGGCCGTTCATCACCCATCTGAACAACACGGCCAACCGGCTGGTGCGGCGCCTCGGCCTCGAACCGGCCGAGGAGCTGGAGTCCGCGCGCGGGCCCCAGGAACTCGCGGCGCTCGCCCGGCACTCCGCCAAGGAGGGCGTGCTGGAGCCGGACACCGCCGAACTGTTCGTCCGCACGCTGAACCTCGCGGACCTCACCGCGGAGAACGTGATGACCCCGCGCGTCCAGGTGATCGCCCTGGAGACGCAGGCGACCTGCGAGGACGTGCTGAACGTGACCCGGGCGACCGGGCTGTCCCGGTTCCCCGTCTACCGCGAGACCCTGGACGCCGTCGTCGGCACCGCGCACGTCAAGGACGTACTGGCGCTGCCCGCGGAGCGCCGCGCCCGGGTGCCGGTGTCGGAGCTGATGCGCGAACCGCTGCTGGTCCCCGGATCGCTCACGGTCGACCGTCTCCTCGACCGGCTGTCCGGGCGGCGCACCATGGCCGTGGTGATCGACGAGTACGGCGGCACCGCGGGGGTGGCCACCCTGGAGGACATCGTCGAGGAGGTCGTCGGCGAGGTGCGTGACGAGCACGACCCGCACGAGATCCCCGACCTGGCCGGGGAGGGCACCGACGAGGACGGGCGGGCGCTGTTCTCGGCCGACGGCTCCGCGCGCGTGGACCAGCTCGCGCGGGTCGGCCTGCGCGCCCCGGAAGGGCCCTACGAGACGCTCGCCGGGCTGGTGGCCGCGCGGCTGGGGCGGATCCCCGACGCCGGTGACGCGCTGGAGGTGGCGGGCTGGCGGCTCGAGGTGGTGGACGCCACCGGGCGCCGCGCGGCACGTGTCCTGCTGCACGCGCCCGCCGGCGAGGGGCCCGCGGGCGGGCCGCGGAACACGGTGACCACGGACGACGAGGGGGCGCGGCGATGACCGTCGTACAACTGCTGATCGGTCTGGCGACGCTGGTCGTCAACGCCTTCTTCGTGGGCGCCGAGTTCGCCCTGATCTCGGTCCGCCGCAGCCAGATCGAGCCGTACGCCGACCGGGGCGAGCGGCGCGCCAAGAGCGTGCTGTGGGGTCTGGAGCACGTGTCGGCGCTGATGGCGGCCGCGCAGCTCGGCATCACCCTGTGCACGCTCGTCCTCGGTGTCGTCGCCGAACCCGCGATCGCGCACCTGCTCGAACCGGTCTTCCACGCGGTGGGCGTCCCCGAGGGCGCCGGGCACGCCGTGTCGTTCGTGATCGCCCTGACGCTCGCCACCTACCTGCACATGCTGCTCGGCGAGATGGTGCCGAAGAACGTCGCCCTCGCCGAGCCGGTGCGCACCGCGCTGGCGCTGGGCCCGCCGCTGGTGGCGCTGTCCCGTGCGCTGCGTCCGGTGATCTTCACGGTCAACGCCTTCGCCAACACGCTGCTGCGGCTGCTGCGGGTCGAGACGCGTGACGAGGTCGTCGCGTCCTTCTCGGACGCCGAGCTGGCCCAGATCGTGAAGGACTCCGGCGAGGCGGGGCTGATCGACGACCGCGCCCAGGAGCGGCTGCACGACGCGCTGGAACTGGGCCGCCGGCCGGTGCGGGACGTGGTGATGCCGCTGGAGCGGGTGGTCTACGCGCGCGTGGGCGTCACCCCGGAAGGGCTGGAGCGGCTGTCGGCGGAGTCCGGGTTCTCCCGGTTCCCGGTGGTGGACGAGCAGCGGCGGATCGTCGGCTACCTGCACGTGAAGGACGCCCTGGACGCCTCCCCGCGCGACATGCCGTTCCGGACGGCGGACATGCGGGCCATCGCGCGCGTGCGGGAGAGCACACCGATGGACGACGTCCTCACCGCCATGCGCCGCAGCCGCACGCATCTGGCGGCCGTCCTCGGGGCGGACGGACGGCTGGCGGGCCTGGTGACGATGGAGGACGTGCTGCAGGAGCTGTTCGGGCAGCGGGCCTGAGCACCGGAGAACCCGACCGACCGCCGGGTATGTGCCACGGGATACCATCTCTGTCGCCATGCAGACGAATCCCACCCACAGCAGCCTCGTCGCCCTGGGCGACTCCTTCACCGAGGGCATGTCCGACCGGCTCCCCGACGGCACCTACCGCGGCTGGGCCGACCTCCTCGCCGGGCGGATGGCGGCCACCGCTCCCGGGTTCCGGTACGCCAACCTCGCGGTGCGCGGCAAGCTGATCCGGCAGATCGTCGACGAGCAGGTCGAGGTCGCCGCGGCCATGGGCGCCGACGTCATCACCCTGGTCGGCGGGCTCAACGACACCCTGCGGCCCAAGTGCGACATGACGCAGGTGCGGGATCTGCTGACGGAGGCGGTGGAGCGGCTGGCCCCGCACTGCAAGCAGCTGGTGCTGATGCGCAGTCCCGGCCGCCAGGGGCCGGTGCTGGAGCGGTTCCGGCCGCGCATGGAGGCGCTGTTCGACGTCGTCGACGAGCTCGCCGGGCGGCACGGCGCGCTGGTCGTCGACCTCTACGGGGCGCCCTCGCTCGCCGATCCCCGGCTGTGGGACGTGGACCGGCTGCACCTGACCTCGGACGGACACCGCAGGGTCGCGGAGGCGGTGTGGCAGACGCTGGGCTACGCGCCCGAGGACCCCGAGTGGCATCTGCCCCCGGAGGCGACGCTCCCCCCGCGCTGGGCGGCGCGGCGGGTCGCGGACGCCCGGTTCGCCCGGCAGCACCTGCTGCCGTGGATCGGCCGCCGCCTCACCGGCCGCTCCTCCGGCGACGGCCTGCCGCCGAAGCGGCCCGAGCTGCTGCCGTACGAGAACCTGTAGCGGCCCCTTGTGCTTTCCTCCAGGTCACCCCGCGGCGCCGGCCTGCAGGAATCGCCAGTAAACTCCGTGCACGTGACTGCTGCGCCCGCCAAGCCCCGTATCCCGAACGTCCTCGCCGGACGCTACGCCTCCGCCGAGCTCGCCACGCTCTGGTCCCCCGAGCAGAAGGTGAGACTGGAGCGGCAGCTCTGGCTCGCCGTGCTGCGGGCCCAGAAGGACCTCGGGATCGAGGTGCCCGACGCGGCGATCGCCGACTACGAGCGTGTCCTCGACCAGGTCGACCTGGCCTCGATCGCGGAGCGCGAGAAGGTCACCCGCCACGACGTGAAGGCGCGGATCGAGGAGTTCAACGACCTCGCCGGGCACGAGCACGTGCACAAGGGCATGACCTCCCGCGACCTCACCGAGAACGTCGAGCAGTTGCAGGTCCGGCTCTCCCTGGAGCTGATCCGCGACCGCTCCGTGGCGGTGCTGGCCCGCCTGGCCAGGCTGGCCGCCGAGTACGGCGAGCTGGTCATGGCCGGACGCTCGCACAACGTGGCCGCGCAGGCCACCACCCTCGGCAAGCGGTTCGCGACCGCCGCCGACGAGCTGCTCGTCGCGTACGGCCGGGTGGAGGAACTGCTGGGCCGCTACCCGCTGCGCGGCATCAAGGGCCCGGTGGGCACGGCGCAGGACATGCTGGACCTGCTCGGCGGGGACGCGGGCAAGCTCGCCGAGCTGGAGCAGCGGATCGCGGGGCACCTGGGCTTCTCCCAGGCGTTCACGAGCGTCGGCCAGGTCTACCCGCGCTCCCTGGACTACGAGGTCGTCACCGCGCTGGTGCAGCTCGCCGCCGCGCCGTCGTCGCTGGCCAGGACGATCCGGCTGATGGCCGGGCACGAACTGGTCACCGAGGGCTTCAAGCCGGGCCAGGTCGGCTCGTCCGCCATGCCGCACAAGATGAACACCCGCTCCTGCGAGCGCGTCAACGGGCTGATGGTCATCCTGCGCGGCTACGCCTCGATGACCGGCGAGCTGGCCGGTGACCAGTGGAACGAGGGCGACGTGTCCTGCTCGGTGGTGCGCCGGGTCGCGCTGCCGGACGCGTTCTTCGCGCTCGACGGGCTGCTGGAGACGTTCCTGACCGTGCTCGACGAGTTCGGCGCCTTCCCCGCGGTCGTCGCCCGGGAGCTGGACCGCTACCTGCCGTTCCTCGCCACCACCAAGGTGCTGATGGGCGCGGTACGGGCAGGCGTGGGGCGCGAGGTCGCGCACGAGGCGATCAAGGAGAACGCGGTCGCCACGGCCCTCGCCATGCGGGAGCGGGGCGCCGAGCGCAACGACCTGCTCGACAAGCTCGCCGCCGACGAGCGGCTGCCGCTCGACCGGGACGAGCTGGGGGCCCTGATGGCGGACAGGCTCTCCTTCACGGGCGCGGCGAGCGACCAGGTGGGCGTCGTCGTGGGCCGTGTCGACGAGATCGTGAAGCAGCGGCCCGAGGCCGCCGGTTACACCCCCGGGGCGATCCTCTGAGGCGCTTCACCCAGGAGGAACTGCAGGCCGCCCGCGACCGCCTCGTACCGGACGTGGCCGCGGACGGCCTGCGCGTGCTGTTCTGCGGGATCAACCCGGGTCTGATGACGGCCGCGACCGGCCACCACTTCGCCCGCCCGGGCAACCGCTTCTGGCCGGCCCTGCACCGCTCCGGTTTCACCCCGGAACTGCTGCCGCCGTCGCAGCAGGAGAAGCTGCTGTCGTACGGGCTGGGCATCACCAATGTGGTGGCGCGGGCCACCGCGCGAGCGGACGAGCTCAGCGCCGAGGAGTACCGGGAGGGCGGGCGGCTGCTCGCCGCGAAGGTGGCCCGGCTGCGTCCGGGGTGGCTGGCCGTGCTCGGTGTCACCGCCTACCGCGCGGCGTTCGACGACAGGAAGGCGCGGGTGGGGCCGCAGGCGCGGACCATCGGCGGGACGCGTGTGTGGGTGCTGCCCAATCCGAGCGGGCTGAACGCGCACTGGACGCCGGCCACGCTCGCGGAGGAGTTCGGCCGGCTGCGGGAGGCCGCGGCGGACCGGTGAGGCCGGCCGTCAGGGCGGGGCCGTGTCCGTCACCACCGCCAGCAGCCGGATCCCGTCGTACGGGTCCCGGTCGGCGACCGCCACCGCGACCCAGCGCGCGGTGCCCGGGACCTCCCACAGCCATGCCATGTCCGCGCGGGCGCAGAGTCCGGCCCACGGCTCGGGTATGTCCTCGCGCTCGGTGCGCAGCAGCAGCGTCCGCAGGTTGAAGGGGCCGACGTCGCCCCAGCGCGAGGCCAGCACCTCGTAGAGGGCGTCGCGGCCCTTCTCGAAGTCGTCCACCGCGACCGCCGCGTCGGCGGGGTCGCCGTCACCGGGCCCGGGCCCGCTCTCGAGGATCGCCACATGGTGACCGGGCGCCCCGAAGCCGGCGTCCGACGGGCCGCGCTCCGCCGGGAAGGGACGGAAGCACAGCTCGTCGATGAGGGCGATGTGCCGTGCGATGTTCATGCGTCCAGTAAACCCGCCGCCACTGACACTTGGCGGTGCGTCAGCTCGCCCGCGGTCAGGCGTCCCTGCGGCGCAGGCTCCACGCCCCGGCGAGCAGGGCGGCGGCCGCCCACAGGGCGGTCACGGCAAGTCCCGTCCAGGGGCCCAGGGTTCCCTCGGACGTCTGCCGCAGGACGACCTGTCCGGCCCGGTCGGGCAGGAAATCGGCGGCGGTTCCGGCCGCGTCGCCGATCACGAAGGACACCACCAGGATGAACGGGATCAGCACGGACAGGGTGGCCACTCCGCTGCGCAGCAGGGTGGCGAGTCCGGCCGCGAGGAGCGCCATCAGGGTCAGGTAGACACCGCAGCCGAGCACACCGCGGACCTGTTCGGCCGTGCTGAGGCCGCTGGCCGTGTCGCCGAGTCCCGCCCGCGCCGCGAGCAGGGCGGCCAGGGCGGCCGGCAGCCCGACGAGCAGCGTGGGAACCGCGATGGCGGTGATCTTCGCGGCGAACCAGCGCCCCCGCCGCGGGACCGCGCCGAGGGAGAGCCGCAGGGCGCCGTTGTGGTACTCCGCCGACACGGCCATGGCGCCGAAGGAGACGGCGGCGATCTGTCCCACGGCGGCACCGGACAGGGCCGTGAACAGCGGGTCGGACTCCGGGTCCGAGGCACCGTCCACCCCGGCGACCGCGGAGAACGCGGTGGTCACGGCGAACAGCGCGAACAGCGCGCCCGGAAGTGAGCGGACGGTGCGGACCTTCAGCCACTCCGCGTGGAGCACGGGTGCGAACCGCATGGTCAGGCCTCCTGCGGCTGGGCGGTGAACTCGGTCTCGGCGGCGGTCAGATCCAGGTAGGCCTGCTCCAGCGTGCCCTGGTCGGCGGTGAGTTCGAGGATCGGTACGCCCGCGGCGGAGGCGAGGCGTCCGATGTCGTCCACGCGCGCGCCGGGCACGGTCCAGTGCCCGTCCGGGTGTTCCTCGGCGTCGTGCCCGTGCCGGGCCAGGGCGTTCTTCAGGGCGGTGGCGTCGGAGGTGCGGATCCGGACGGCCGGGCGGACGCGCGCGTCGATGAACTCCCGCATCGGAGTGTCGGCGAGCAGCCGGCCGCGGCCGAGGACGACGAGGTGGTCGGCGAAGACGGCCGTCTCGTTCATGAGGTGACTGGAGACCAGGACCGTGCGCCCCTCGTCCGCCAGGCGGCGCAGCAGCGAGCGGATCCACACGATGCCCTCCGGGTCGAGACCGTTGGAGGGTTCGTCGAGCATGACCACCGCCGGGTCGCCCAGCAGGGCGGCGGCGATGCCCAGCCGCTGGCGCATGCCCAGGGAGTAGGTCCGCACCCGGTGGCGCGCCACCGGTCCCAGGCCGGTCTCCTCCAGGACCTCGTCCACCCGGCGGTCCGGGATCCGGTGGCTCGCCGCGAGGACGCGCACGTGGTCGCGGCCGGTGCGGGAACCGTGGGCGGCCTGCGCGTCCAGCAGCGCGCCGACGTGGCGCAGGGGTTCGGTGAGGGTGGCGTAGGCGCGTCCGCCGACGGTCGCCGAGCCCGACGTCGGGTGGTCGAGGCCGAGCACCAGGCGCATGGTGGTGGACTTCCCCGCGCCGTTGGGGCCGAGGAAGCCGGTGACGCGGCCGGGCAGGACACGGAAGGTGAGGTGGTCCACGGCTCGCCGGGCGCCGTACTCCTTGGTGAGGTCCTGGACGTCGATGCTGGTCATGGGCACAGCGTGGCCGCCGGACCGGTGGCGGGGCCTCCCCCGGACGGGGAGACCCGCTCCCCCGCGCGGGGGAGGCGGGTGCCGGTGGGCCCTGGCACGATGACGGGATGATCCGCATGCTGCGTCCGCTCCGGCGCGGGAAGACGTACACGCGTCTGCTGCACCTCTGGATACCCGGGCTGCCGTTCAGCGTGTGGATGTTCATCGATCCCTCGAAGCCCTGGGTGCCCGCGCTGGTGCTCGTGCCCCTGGGGCTGGTCTCCTCGGTGCGCAGGGGCGAGGGCGTGCAGGCGGCGCTGCTGCTGACGCCCGACGAGCGGGAACCGGGTTTCTCGCAGGAGCCGTCGGCGACCTGGCGGGACCGCAGGCGCACCGCGTGGTGGCTGGCGGTGCGTGTGGCGCTGGCGGTCGTGGCGGTCTGCCTCACGGTGTGGCTGCCGCTGCTGTCCTACTCACTGGTCGAAGTGGCGGCGGGAACGGTGCCCGGGGGCGTGCCGGTGCTGGAGGACGCGACCCCGCACTGGGCGTACGCCCTGCTGGTGCCGCTTCCGCTGGCCGTGCTGTACGCGGTCGTGGTCGGGCTCGGCGAGCTGGTCACCGTGACGGCGCGCCGGCTGCTCGGCCCCTCCCCCGCCGAACGCCTGGCCGTGATGGAGGCCAGGACCGAGCAGCTCCTGGAGCGCACCCGCATCGCGCGGGAGCTGCACGATTCCATCGGTCACGCGCTGACCGTCGCCGTCGTGCAGGCCGGTGCCGCGCGGGCGGCGGGCGATCCCGCCTTCACCGACCGGGCGTTGCACGCCATCGAAGAGACGGGCCGGGCGGCGCTGGAGGACCTGGAGCGGGTCCTGGGCGTGCTGCGCGAGACCGGCGGACCGGCGGGCAGCCGTCCGGGGCTCGTGGACGCCGACCGTCTGCTGGAGTCGGCCCGCGCCTCCGGCGCGGAGGTCGACGCCGAGGTGACGGGCCCGCTGGAGACGGTGCCCAGGCCGGTGTCCCGCGAGGGCTACCGCATTCTGCAGGAGTCACTGACGAACGCGCTGCGGCACGCGGGGACGGTCCCCGTGCGGGTCCGGATCGACGTGGCCGACGGCGCGCTGCTCCTCGACGTCCGCAATCCACTGACGGAGGACGTGCCCGGCGGCGGCGGGCGGGGCAGCGGCCTGCGCGGCATACGCGAGCGCGCCGCGCTCCTGGGCGGCCGCGCCTGGACGGGCCCCGACGAGGGCCACTGGCGGGTGCGGGCCGAGCTGCCGCTGGGCTGATCTACGCTGGCGGGATGCCGGTGACCGTTCTCCTCGTCGACGACGAACCCCTCGTCCGCGCGGGCCTGCGGGCGGTGTTGGAGGCACAGCCCGACATCGAGGTCGTCGGGGAGGCGGCCGACGGGGCCGCGGTGATTCCACTGGTGCGGCGCCTGCGGCCGGACGTGGTCGCCATGGACGTGCGCATGCCGCTGCTCGACGGGATCGAGGCCACGCGCGCGCTGCTGCGCACGGTCGACGCCCCGCCGAAGATCCTCGTCGTGACGACCTTCGAGAACGACGAGTACGTGTACGGGGCACTGCGCGCCGGCGCGGACGGGTTCCTGCTGAAGCGGGCGCGGCCCGCGGAGATCGTGCACGCGGTGCGGCTGGTCGCCGAGGGCGAGTCGCTGCTGTTCCCCGCCTCGGTACGCCGCCTGGCGGCCGAGTACGGCGAGGAGGGCGGCAACCGGGCCGCGCGGGCGGTGCTGGAGCGGGCCCGGCTGACCGAACGGGAGGGTGAGGTGCTGCGGCTGATGGCGCGGGGCCTGACCAACGCGGAGATCGCCGCCCGGCTCGTGGTGGGGACCGAGACCGTGAAGTCCCACGTGAGCGCCGTACTGGCGAAGCTCGGGGCGCGGGACCGGACCCAGGCGGTGATCGCGGCCTACGAGTCGGGCTTCGTGGCGCCGGGGTGAGCCGTCCCCCCGCGGGGCCGGCCGGGTCGCTCCCGCCCGGAGGTCGCCGGGGTCCGCCGCGCCGAGTACGATCCGCCCAACACGCGCACGAGCTCGGAGGACGGACGGTGGGTCGGCTGACCGGCGGGGACCCCTCGCTGCTGCGAAGGATCAACTCCGCGGTGGTGCTGCACGCGTTGCGGGCCACGGAGTGCGCGACGCTGACCGAGGTCACCCGGGTCACGGGGCTGTCCCGGCCGACCGTCGAGGGCGTCGTGGAGGGGCTCATCGAAGCGGGGCTCGTCGTGGAGACGGCGGCCGAGGAGGGCGCCGCGCGGCGGCAGGGCAGGCCGGCACGGCGGTTCCGGTTCCGGGCGGAGGCGGGGCATCTGCTCGGCCTCGAGATCGGTGTCCACCGGGTGGCCGCGCTGCTGGCCGATCTGGACGGCCGGGTGATCGGCGCCGAGGCGCGGGACGTCGACGAGACGGTCGACGCGGACGAGCGGCTGGAGCGGCTGCGCGCGGCCGTCGCGGAACTGCTGCGCCGTGCGGGTGTCCCGCGTGGCTCGCTGCGGGCCGTCGGCGTGGGCACCCCCGGGATCGTCGAGGCGGACGGCACCGTACGGCTGGGCACGGCGCTGCCCGGCTGGACGGGACTGGGCCTCGGCGCGCGGCTGAGCAGGTCCTTCAAGTGCCCGGTGCTGGTGGAGAACGACGCCAACGCGGCCGTCGTCGCCGAGCACTGGAAGGGGGCCGCGAAGGACACCGACGACGTGGTGTTCGTACTGGCCGGACTGAGCCCCGGCGCCGGGTCGCTGATCGGCGGACGGCTGCACCGGGGGTTCGGCGGGGCGGCCGGGGAGATCGGTGCGCTGCATCTGCTGGGCCGGGAGGCGACCCCGGAGGCCCTGCTGTCGACGACGGACGAACCGCTGCATCCGCTCGACGAGCAGGCGGTCGCCGCCGTGTTCGCGCAGGCCCGCGAGGGCGACAAGCGGGCGCTGGCGGCCATGGACCGCTTCATCGCCCGGCTGGTCCACGACGTGGCGGCGCTGGTGCTGGCCCTCGACCCGGAGCTGGTCGTGATCGGCGGCTGGGCGGCCGGCCTGGACGGTGTGCTGGAGCCGCTGCGCGGCGAACTGGCCCGCTTCTGCCTGCGCCCGCCGAGGGTTTCCCTGTCCCTCCTGGGTGAGGCGGCGGTCGCCACGGGAGCGGTACGGCTCGCCCTCGACCACGTGGAGGAGCAGCTGTTCGCCGTGGAGGGCACGGTGACGGCGCGTCGGCGGGGCGCCTGACGCCGTGCGGCGGGCCGTCGGGGCCGGCTGTGCGGGTGCGCTGGGGCCGAGCGCGCAGTTCCCCGCGCCCCTGGGGGGGTGTGGGTGCCCACGCGGGTCCTGTGCGGGTGCGCTGGGGCTGAGCACGCAGTTCCCCGCGCCCCTGGGGTGTGTGGGTGCCGGAGGGGCGCAGGGGGTGGGTGGTGTCAGGAGGCGTGGCGTTCCGGGCCGTGGTGGATCTGCACGCCGCCGGAGTCTCCGAACGTCAGCCGGCAGGTGTCCGCGCGGTACGTCGCCACGGAGAGCGCCGCGGTGCGGCCGCGGGCGATGAAGCGCGTGGTGACGACGAGGACGGGCGCGCCCGGCAGGCGGTCCAGCTCCCGGGCGTCGTCCGCGCGGGCGGAGCCCAGCTCGACGGCGTTCTCCTGCCGTTCCAGCTCCAGGCGCTGCAGTTCCCGCAGCACCGCCCGGGCACGCGGCGCGCCGGACGGCGTGTCGATGGCGGGCAGCGCGGGCACCGAGTCCGCCGGAATGTACAGCAGTTCGGCGGCGACGGGCTGCCCGTGGGTCACGCGGGAGCGCCGTACGACGTGCACGGGCTCCTCGCGGCCGGTCACCAGGGTCTCGGCGACGGCGGCGGGCGGCACCTCGAGGACGCAGTCCAGGGTCTGCCAGGCGTCCAGCGGCCCTCCCGGCCAGGCGTGCCGGGCGGTGCCGACGGAGACGCCCATGCGCGGCGGGGCGACGGTGGTGCCCACCCCGCGGCGGCGCTGCAGCCTGCCCTCCAGTTCGAGCTGTTCCAGGGCCTGCCGGAGCGTGGCCCGGGCGACACCGAAGCGGGCGGCCAGATCACGCTCGTTGGGCAGGATCTCGCCCACCGAGAACTCCGAGTCCAGCGCCTCGCTCAGCACGGTCCTGAGATGCCAGTACTTCGGTTCCGGCACCGTTTCCAGCTGCGTGGTCCCCACCCTGTCCTCCACGATCGCCGTGTCCGGCGGCGTTTTAGCGCCCTTGTTTATTAAAGGTTGTTTCACTTATCAGCGACCATAAGGCGGCCCCCACCCTTGGTCAATACCAATCGGCACGGCGAACGGGGGCCCCGGGACGTGACGGGGCCCCGGCACGGAAGGCTCTACGCGACGGCGGGGAGCGAGCGGAGCTTGTCGGGGTTGCGGATGACGTACACCGCCTGGACGCGTCCGTCGGCGATGCCGAGCTGGACGACGGTGTCGGGCCGGCCGCCGGACAGGACGAGCAGCGCGGGACCCGCGTTGAGCTCCAGGACGTGGACGGTCAGGTTCTGCGCCTCCTTCCCGGCCACCCCGAGCAGGAAGCGTCCCACGTGATCGGCGCTCTCCAGGACCCTGAGCGGAGCACGCGACTTGCCGCCGCTGTCGCCGACGAGCCGCACGTCCGGCGCGAGCAGCTCCATCAGCGCCGCCATGTCGCCCCCGGCGGCCGCCGCCAGGAAGCGCTCGGTGAGGTCGCGGCGCAGGGCGGGGTCGACGTCGTAGCGCGGGCGCCGCTCCTCGACGTGGCGCCGGGCGCGTCCGGCGAGTTGCCGCACCGCCGGTTCGCCGCGGTCGAGCATGGCGGCGATCTCCGCGTACGGCCAGCCGAACGCCTCGCGCAGGACGAAGACCGCGCGTTCCAGCGGTGAGAGGGATTCCAGGACCACGAGGACGGCCAGCGAGACGGAGTCGGCGAGCACCGCCCGCTCGGCCGTGTCCGGGACGGTGTCGCCGAAGTCGGTGGCGTACGGCTCGGGCAGCCACGGGCCGACGTAGGTCTCGCCGCGCGCCTTGAGCCGGCGCAGCCGGTCGACGGCGAGGCGGGTCGTGACGCGCACCAGGTAGGCGCGGGGTTCGCGCACCGCGGACCGGTCGCCGTCCGACCAGCGCAGCCACGCGTCCTGGACCACGTCCTCCGCGTCGGCCACCCGGCCCAGCATGCGGTAGGCCACCCCCAGGAGGACGGAACGGTGCTCTTCGAAGACGTCGGTCACGGTGTCGGCGGTCACGGCCCCATCCCAGCCGACCCGCACGGGCCTGTCCAGGCGCCCGCCGGCGCGTCCGGCGCGCGGCGCGGCGCCGGGTGCGCGATCACGGGGCTACCGGCTGGTAGCAATTGCTGACAAGCTGTCTACGACGTCAGGCGGCGTCCGTTCCCCCGAGTCCCAGACGAGGAGCACCCTCATGTCCGCGACCGTCTCCCTCAAGGTCACCTCTCCCCTCGGTCCGCAGCCCGTGACCATGTCCTACGCGCGTGTCGGACGGGGCGAACCGCTGCTCCTGCTGCACGGCATCGGTCACCACCGCCAGGCCTGGGACCCGGTGGTGGACATCCTCGCGACCGAACGCGAGGTGATCGCCGTGGACCTGCCCGGATTCGGCGCCTCCCCGTCCCTGCCCGACGGCCTCACCCACGATCTGCCCACCATGAACGCCGCCCTCCGCGCCCTGTGCGAGACGCTGGACCTGGACCGGCCGCACGTCGCCGGCAACTCGCTCGGCGGTCTGCTGGCCCTGGAACTCGGCCGCGAGCGGCTCGTACGGTCCGTCACCGCCCTGTCCCCGGCCGGCTTCTGGACCCAGGCCGAGCGCCGGTACGCGTTCGCCGTGCTGCTCGGCATGCGCCGGATCGCGGAGCGCATGCCGCTCCCGCTGGTCGAGCGCCTCGCCCGTTCCGCGGCCGGCCGGGCGGCGCTGACCAGCACCATCTACGCCCGGCCCGGGCGCCGCTCACCGGAAGCCGTGGTCGCCGAGACGCTCGCGCTCGCCGGGGCCACCGGTTTCGCCGAGACGCTCCGCGCGGGCACCACCGTGCGCTTCACCGACGACGTGCCCGACATCCCGGTGACCGTCGCCTGGGGTGCCAAGGACCGGCTGCTCGTCCCCCGGCAGGGAATCCGCGCGAAGCGGACCATCCCCGGGGCGCGGCTGGTCCGGCTGCCGGGCTGCGGCCACGTCCCCATGAACGACGACCCTGCCCTGGTCGCCCGCGTCCTCCTCGACGGCAGCCGCTGAACGCCGCGCGGCCGGAACCCGGTTCGCGGCCTTGGCCGCGGTCGACTGTTCACCCGGGGTTGGCCCGCGAGCCGCGCCGGCCGCGTAGGTGTGGCAGCGCACACTGGCCGGATCCAGTCCCGGGAGGCGTACCCATGTCACACCGTCCGTTCGCAGGCCGTCGCGCCGTGCTGCGCGGCTCACTCGCGGCCTCGGCCGCCCTGGCACTGCCGACCGCGCTCGGCGCGGCGCCCGCCTTCGCCCGCTCCGGCCGCCCGCGGGCCTCCTGGGGCGTTCAGGCGGGCGACGTGACCCATGACTCGGGGCTGGTGTGGGTGCGGTCGGACCGCCCGGCCCGGATGATCGTCGAGACCTCGGCGACCGAGTCGTTCCGGCGCACGCGCAGCTGGGCCGGACCGCTGCTCGGACCGGGCACCGACTTCACCGGTACCACCCGGCTGCACGGGCTGCCGCCGGGCGAGCAGATCCACTACCGGGTGCTGCTCGCCGACCCCGACGACCCGCGCCGCGGCGGCGAGCCGGTCACCGGCACCTTCCGTACGGCGCCGGCCCGGCGGCGCGACGGGGTGCGGTTCCTGTGGTCGGGTGATCTGGCCGGACAGGGCTGGGGCATCAACCCCGACGTCGGCGGCTACCGCATCTTCGACGCGATGGCCCGGCTGGACCCCGACTTCTTCCTGTTCAGCGGCGACACCGTGTACGCCGACGGGCCCATCGCCGCGACCGCCGCCCTCCCGGACGGCGGCGTCTGGCGGAACGTCACCACCGAGGAGAAGTCCAAGGTCGCCGAGACCCTCGCCGAGTTCCGGGGGAACTTCCGCTACAACCTGCTGGACGAGAACCTGCGCCGGTTCAACGCCCGGGTGCCGTCGATCGTGCAGTGGGACGACCACGAGGTGCGCAACAACTGGTACCCGGGCCAGCGGATCGCCGACACCGACTCCCGCTACACGGAGAAGAGCGTCGACGTCCTGGCCGCCCGCGCGCGGCGCGCGTTCGGGGAGTACTTCCCGATGTCGGCCCCGCGGCCGGGTGCCCGTGAGGGCCGGATGTACCGGGTGCTGCGCCAGGGGCCGCTGCTCGACGTGTTCGTGCTGGACATGCGGACCTACCGGAACGCCAACTCCCCCGGTGACCAGGCCGCCGACCCGCGGGGCATCCTCGGGCGGGAGCAACTGGACTGGCTCAAGCGGGAGCTGGCACGGTCGCGGGCGGTGTGGAAGGTGATCGCCGCCGACATGCCGATCGGCCTGGTCGTACCGGACACGACCGAGGGCCGGCAGCACGTCGAGGCGGTGGCACAGGGTGATCCGGGGGCGCCGCTGGGCCGGGAACTGCAGATCGCGGAGCTGCTGCGGTTCGTCAAGCACCGGCGGATCACCGGCACGGTGTGGCTGACGGCGGACGTGCACCACACCTCGGCCCAGCACTACCGGCCGGAGCGGGCCGCGTTCGGTGACTTCGAGCCGTTCTGGGAGTTCGTCTCGGGACCGCTGAACGCGGGCGCCTTCCCGGCGAGCGCGCTCGACGGCACGTTCGGTCCGGAGCGGGTGTGGGTGAAGGCGCCGAGCGCCTCGAACGTCTCCCCCGCCGGCGGGTACCAGTTCTTCGGCGAGGTCGGCATCGACGGCGACAGCGGCGAGTTGACGGTGCGGATGCGGGAGCAGGACGGCAGCGTGCTGTTCACGAAGACTCTGCAGCCGGGCCTGGTCGGTCAGTAGCGCACCATGTCGGACAGAAGCGCGCCTTTACCCGTCGGTCACGGTGCGTTCGTGATCACGAAACACGATTCCTTCACAGTGGCTGTATGAGTCGAGACATGTCTGACGTGACGCACACCCACGGCGGCGGCCCCGCCCACGGCCACCGGACCCCGGCCGGACTCGCCGCGCGGTGCACGGCGGCGTTCCACGCGTGGTGGGTACGCCGCCACGGCCACGCCCCGCCGGCGCACGATACCGGCGAGGCCCCGCCGCCCTCCGCCGGAGCCGGGGCGGGGGCCGGGGAGGGCGTGCTGTGGCGGATGCGGACGACGGTGAAGGACGAACCGGGCGCGCTGGCCGCGCTGTGCACGGCGCTGGCCGAGCGGCGGGTCGACATCCTGAGCCTGCAGACGCATCCGCTGGGCGAGGACACCGTGGACGAGTTCCTGCTGCGGGTGCCGGCGGGAACCGACCTGGCCACCGCGGTGTCGCTCGCCGGGGGCACCGACACCTGGACCGAGCGGGCCGACGCCCACGATCTGGTGGACGCCCCGACCCGGGTGCTGGGGCTGGCCGCCCGCACCGCCACCGACGCCGCCGAACTTCCGCTGGCGCTGCGCCAGTTGCTGGGCCGGTGCACGATCCGCTCGCAGCCCGCGGTGTCCGTCTCCGGCCGTGCGGCGGAGACGGCCGTACCGGTGGACGGTTCCCTGGAGGACACCGTCATCCGGCTGCGCGACCCGGAGGGCGGCGTACTGACCCTGGAGCGGCCGCATCTGCCGTTCACGCCCACCGAGTTCGCCCGCGCCCGGGCGCTGGTGGAGCTGGACGCCCGGCTCGGCCCGAGAATCCCGCGCGGCCGCGACGTGCTCACGCTGCCGGAGGGCGGCGACGTCTCGGTGCGCCGGGCGGACACCGGGGACCTGTCCGCCGCGCTGGCCATGCACGAGCGGTGCTCCCCCGAGACGCTGCGCCGGCGCTACCACGGTCCGGTCGGTGACGCGGACCGCTACCTGAACCATCTGCTCAGTCCCCGTTTCGGGCGGACCCTCGCCGCGCAGACCGCCTCGGGTCGCGTCGTCGCCCTCGGTCATCTGCTGTGGGACGGCGACGAGACGGAGGTCGCGCTGCTCGTGGAGGACGCGTGGCAGCGCCGCGGCATCGGCGCGGAACTCCTCACGCGCCTGGTGTCGATGGCGGCCGAGGCGGGCTGCTCCCAGGTGTACGCCGTGACGCAGGCGTCCAACACCGGCATGGTCGCCGCGATGCGCGGCCTGGGTCTGCCGCTCGACTACCAGATCGAGGAGGGCACCCTGGTGATCACCGCCCGCCTGGACGCTGTACCGGCGCAGCGCGCGCGGGAGTCCGGCGAGCGCGTCGGCCGCTCCTAGGGCGGCCGGGGGCCGGCCCGGCGGGAGCCGCCGGGCCGGCGCGGCCTCAGCCCCGCGCCACCGCCTCCGGGCGGGCCGGCGTCACGGCCGTCTCCCCCAGGGCCGCGTCCAGGTCGGCCCACAGGTCCTCGACGTCCTCCAGGCCGACCGAGAGGCGCAGCAGCCGGTCGGCGACCCCGGCACCCCTGCGGTCCTCGGCGTCGACGATGCGGTGGCTGATGGACGCCGGGTGCTGGATGAGGGAGTCCACGCTGCCGAGGCTGACCGCCGGGGTGATCAGACGTACGCCCGCGATCACCTCGTGCGGGTCGCCGTTCACCTCGAAGGAGACCATCGCCCCGCCGATGCGCGGGTAGTGCACCCGCTCCACGCGCGGGTCGGCGGCGAGCCGGGCGGCGAGCTCCGCGGCGTTCGCGGAGGCGGCCCGCACCCGGACCGGCAGGGTCGACAGGCCCCGCAGCAGCAGATAGCCGGCCAGCGGGTGCAGTACGCCGCCGGTGGCGAACCGCACCTGGCGCAGCCGCCCCGCGAACTCCTCGTCGCAGGCCACGACACCCGCCAGGACGTCCCCGTGACCGCCGAGGTACTTGGTGGCGCTGTGCAGCACCAGGCGCGCCCCGTGCTCGGCCGGGCGCTGGAGGACCGGTGTGGCGAAGGTGTTGTCGACGAGCAGCGGAACGGAGCCGCAGGCGTGGGCGACGGCCCGCAGGTCGATCTCGGCGAGCGTGGGGTTGGCCGGCGTCTCCACCAGCACCAGGCCGGTGTCCGGGCGCAGCGCGTCGGCCACCCCGGCCGGGTCGGTCCAGGTCACCTCGGAGCCGAGCAGTCCGGCGGTCAGCAGGTGGTCGCTGCACCCGTACAGGGGCCGTACGGCCACCACGTGGCGCAGCCCCATCGAGCCGCGGACCAGCAGGGCGGCGCTGAGCGCGGCCATGCCGCTGGCGAACGCGACCGCCGACTCGGTGCCCTCCAGCCGGGCCAGCGCGGTCTCGAAGCGGGCGACGGTCGGGTTGCCGAGCCGCCCGTAGACGGGCGGGCCGTCCGGTTCGGCGCCGGTGGCGGCGAAGGCGTCGATGCGGGCCGCCTCCGCCCTGCTGTCGTAGGAGGGGTAGGTGGTGGACAGGTCGATCGGCGGGGCGTGCAGTCCGAGTCCGGCGAGGTCGTCCCGGCCGGCGTGCACGGCCTCGGTGGCGAGTGCTCTGGTGGTGCGTCGCGTGTCCATGCCCATGTCCATACCGGGAGGGTGAACACCGGACGGGCTCTTGGGTGGCATCCCCGTGCTACGTTCGGCCGGTGGCCGAATCTGTCGTACTGGATCCGGTGGACCTCCATCTGCTGCGGCTGTTGCAGAACGACGCCCGGACGACGTACCGGGACCTCGCCGCGCAGGTCGGGGTCGCACCGTCGACCTGCCTGGACCGGGTGACCCGTCTGCGCCGCTCCGGCGTGATCCTCGGGCACCGGCTGGAACTGGACCCGGCCAAGCTGGGCCGGGGACTGCAGGCGCTGCTGTCGGTGCAGGTCAGACCGCACCGGCGGGAACTGGTGGGTCCGTTCGTGGAGCGCGTCAGGGCGCTGCCGGAGTCGCTGACCGTGTTCCACCTGACCGGCCCCGACGACTACCTGGTGCATGTGGCGGTCACGGACATGGCGGATCTGCAGCGGCTGGTTCTCGACGGGTTCACGTCGCGGCGCGAGGTGGCGCGGGTGGAGACCCGGCTGATCTTCCAGCGGTGGGACTGCGGTCCGATGCTGCCGCCTTCGCCCTCGGCACAATCGGGGTGACGTGCGGCGGGCCGCGTACCAGGATGGTCCGCATGTCACAGACCAACAGCGCCCTCCCCCGTCAGGTCGCCGACGCCTACGTCGACGAGCTCATCGCCCTCGACCCGATCACCGGAACGTACCTGGGAGTGAGGGAGAGTTCCTCCCGGCTGCCCGACCTCTCGCCCGCCGGCCAGGAGGCGCTCGCCGAACTCGGCCGGGCCACTCTCGCGCGGCTCGACGAGGCGGAGCGGCTGCCCGGCGCCGACAGCGACGTCGAACGCCGCTGCGCGCGGCTGCTGCGCGAGCGGCTGACCGCGGAACTGGCCGTGCACGAGGCCGGCGAGGGACTGCGCTCGGTCGGCAACCTGGGCACGGTCGCGCAGGCGGTGCGCGAGGTCTTCACCGTGACGCCGGCCGGGTCGGAGGAGGACTGGGCGGCGATCGCCGAGCGGCTGCGCGCGGTGCCTGCGGCGCTGGAGGGCTACCGGGAGTCCCTCGCGCTGGGCCTGGAGCGCAAGCTGTACGCCTCTCCGCGCCCGACGGAGACGTTCGTCGGACAGCTCACCGAGTGGACGGACACGGGCGGGGGCCGCGGCTGGTTCGAGGACTTCGCGGCTGCGGGTCCCGACGCGCTGCGCGCGGAGCTGGACGAGGGCGCCCGCGCGGCGACCGCGGCCGTGACGGAGCTGCGGGACTGGGTGCGCGACGTGTACGCGCCGGCGATCGAGGGCGCGCCGAACGCCGTGGGCCGGGAACGCTACGCCCGCTGGTCCCGCTACTACAACGGCACCGATCTCGACCTTGACGAGGCGTACGCGTACGGCTGGTCGGAGTACCACCGGCTGCTGGGCGAGATGCGCGAGGAGGCCGGGAAGATCCTGCCCGGCGCGGCGACGCCGTGGGTGGCGCTGGCGCACCTGGACGAGCACGGGCGGCACATCGAGGGCGTGGACGAGGTCCGCGAGTGGCTGCAGGGCGTGATGGACCGGGCGATCGAGGCCCTGGACGGCACGCACTTCGACCTCGCCGAGCGGGTACGGAAGGTGGAGTCGCGGATCGCCCCGGCGGGCAGTGCCGCGGCACCGTACTACACGCCCCCCTCGGAGGACTTCTCCCGGCCCGGCTGCACCTGGCTGCCCACCATGGGGCTGACCCGTTTCCCGGTCTACGACCTGGTGTCCACCTGGTACCACGAGGGCGTTCCCGGGCATCACCTCCAGCTGGCGCAGTGGGTGCACGTGGCCGAGAACCTCTCCCGCTACCAGGCGTCGGTGGGCATGGTCAGCGCCAACGCGGAGGGCTGGGCGCTGTACGCGGAGCGGCTGATGGACGAGCTCGGTTTCCTCGCGGACGCGGAGGAGCGGCTGGGCTACCTGGACGCGCAGATGATGCGGGCGACCCGGGTCATCGTCGACATCGGCATGCACCTGGAGCTGGAGATCCCGGCGGATTCGCCGTTCCGTCCGGGTGAGCGCTGGACGCCGGAGCTGGCTCAGGAGTTCTTCGGGGCGCACAGCAGCCGTCCGGCGGACTTCGTGGAGAGCGAGCTGACGCGCTATCTGACGATCCCGGGTCAGGCCATCGGCTACAAGCTCGGTGAGCGGGCGTGGCTGCTGGGCCGGGAGAAGGCCCGCGAACGGCACGGCGATGCCTTCGACCTCAAGGCCTGGCACATGGCCGCGCTGTCGCAGGGGTCGCTCGGCCTGGACGACCTGGTGGACGAACTGTCGGCGCTGTGAGCCGGTCCGGCGCCCGTCAGCGCCGGAATCCGCCCTCCGAGTCGATGACCTGACCGGTGATCCAGTCCGCCTCGTCCGTGGCCAGCCACGCGATGAGGCGGGCGGGGTCGTCGGGCATGCCCCAGCGTCCGGCGGGGAAGCGCGCGGCGACGGCGTCGTAGGTGTCGCCGCTCAGGTAGTCCGTGTCCACCGGGCCGGGGTTGACGGTGTTCACGGTGACCGCGTGTCCCGCGAGGGCGGTCGCCAGGGAGCGCGTGACGGAGGCGAGCGCGCCCTTCTGGAGGGCGTAGGCGATCTCGCCGGGCATCCCGCCGGCGATGTCCTGCCCGGAGGTCATCATCACGACGCGCCCGCCCGGGGTGCGGGGCGGCAGCGCGGCGCGGTGCCGGGCGTGGGCCTGGACCAGCAGCAGCACCGAGCGGGTGTCGACGGCCCAGTGCGCGTCGAGCATGGCGGCGTCGACCGTGTCGAGGTCGCCGTCGGAGCCGCTGAGGGCGTGATTGGCGACGAGGATGTCGAGCCGTCCGCCGAGCGCCGCGACCGCGCGGGCGTGCAGCACGGCGGGGGCCGCGGGGTCGGTGAGGTCTCCCGGTCCGGAGACGACGCGTGCGCCGGGGTCGCCGAGGGCCTCGCGCACCGAGGCGGTCACGTCCTCGGTGCGGTCGGCGCCCCAGGGCATGGCGGCGTCGTGCGGCACGTGGTGATGCAGGTAGACACCGGCTCCGTAGGCGGCGAGCCGCCGGGCGACGGCGTGTCCGATGCCGCCGCGCCGGCCGGCCCCGGTGACCAGCGCGGTACGGCCGCGCAGGGGCAGGGGGTCACGGCGCAGGGCTTCGGGGGCGGGGTGCGGATACGCGGGCATGACCGCCCATCATGGGGTGCGCGCGGGCCGGACGCACGCCGATTTCCGCGTTGCCCCGGCGGACCGGTCAGGCAAGCGGCCGGAGCTGTACGAGGGCCAGCCAGGTCTCGGGGCCCGCCGGCACGTGTGCCGCGCGGACCGCGTAACGGCCGGGGGTGAGGGCGAGGCGTACGTGGTCGGTGGCCGTGCAGTGCGGGCCGGGCCAGGCGGCGTCGAACAGCAGGACCGTGCCCGGCACCTTCCAGTGCGCCTCCGGCTGCCACTGGGCGGTGCGCAGCGCCTCCGGAACGTGCCCCAGCAGCTCCGCCTCCGAGTCCCCGGCGATCCAGCGGACGAGGGTGCCGTGCTCGGGGAGGAAGGCGGTCGCGGCGGGTTCCTCACCGAGGACCAGGGCCGTGGCGTCACCGACCGGGAGCAGTCCGAGGGGTCCGTCCACCTCGCAGGCCCGGTCGTAGTCCGAGGCGGTCTCCTCGCCGTCGGCGCCGGTCCAGAACGGCAGCACCGTCTCCGGGACCGCGATGAGCGGCCCGCCGCCCGACTCCACCCACTCGACCGTGCCCGGCTCCGCGTATCGCACCATGCGCAGAACCTATCGGGTCGACTCCCTTGCGGGAGTGAGGGGTTCGGTGTCCGTGCCCGTCGGCGCGGTCGGGTGCGGTCAGCGGGCGGGTGAGGTGTCCCGGCCCGTTCCGCGCTGCCGCAGTCGCGAGCCCGAGCGTGACTTCACGACCTCCAGCTGGGCGTGTATGCGGCGCCGCAGGTCGGCGACGTGGCTGACGATGCCGACGCTGCGGTCGCGTTCGCGCAGCGAGTCCAGGACGTCGAGGACCTCGTCGAGCGTCTGGTCGTCGAGGCTGCCGAAGCCCTCGTCGATGAAGAGGGTGTCCAGCCGGACCCCGCCCGCCTCGTCGGTCACGACGTCCGCGAGCCCGAGGGCGAGAGCGAGGGACGCGAAGAACGTCTCCCCGCCCGAGAGGGTCGCGGTGTCGCGCTCCCGTCCGGTCCAGGCGTCGACGACGTGCAGTCCGAGGCCACTGCGGCCGCGGCCGGTGCGGCCGTCGGAGTGGACGAGGGTGTAGCGGCCGGACGACATGCGGTGCAGCCGTACGGTCGCGGCGGCGGCGACCTGCTCCAGCCGGGCGGCGAGGACGTACGACTCCAGGCGCATCCGGCGTTCGTTGTCCGCGGAGGTGCCGGCGGCCAGGCCCGCCATGCGGGCCACCCGGTCGTACTCCTCGCGCAGGGGCCCCAGCCGGCGTACCGAGGCGGTGGCCCGCGCGGAGAGCCGGTCGAGGTCGGCGCAGCGCCGGGCGGCGGCGTCCCGCGCGGAGGCGGCCTCGCGCACCCGGCGGCCGGCGTCCTCGGCTTCCCGCTGGGCGGTGGCGAGGTCGGCGGGCGGCTGCTGCGCAGCGGCCACCGTCTCCGGTTCGGCGAGGACGGCCCGGACGGTGGCCTCCTCGTGCTGCCGGGCGTCCAGGCGCCGCTGGAGTTCCCGGTGGCCCGCGTCGTCCAGGAGGGCGTCGGCGGCGGCCTGCGGGGTGTCGAAGCCCGCGCGGAAGGCGGCGTCGGCGAGGCGGGCGTCGGCTCCCTTGAGCCGCTGGGCGGCTTCCTCGGCGGCGCGGGCGGCGTCGGCGGCCTCCGTGAGCCGCGCGGCGCGCTGTTCCAGCTGTGCGGCGCGGGCGGCGACGCTGGGGGCGTCCCCGCGTGCCCGGGTCAGCTCCTCCTCCAGCGCCGCGCGTTCCCGGTCCAGGCGCTCGCGGTGGCCGACGCGGGAGGCGGCCCGGACGGCCGCGTCGCGCTGGGCGGTGATCCGCAGCCCGTGTTCCCGTTCGGCACGGCGCAGCTGTTCCTGGGCGGGGTGCAGCGCGGAGGCGGCGTCCCGGGCCAGGGTGTACTGCCGGTCCAGTTCCGCCGCGGCGCGGGCGAGTTCCTCGGTGGCGGTGTCCCCGGCCTCGGCGCTCGCGGCGGCCAGTGCCTCCCGTACGGCGGCGTGCCGCTGCTCGGCCTCGGCGCGTCGGGCGTCCGCGTCGCGGTAGTCGGCGAGGGCGCGTTCCTCCGTCTCGCGGTCGACGTGTCCGTCGACCTTCCGGGCGGGTGAGGGGTGTTCGGTGGCGCCGCAGACGGCGCAGGGCGCCCCGTCGGCGAGGCCGGCGGCCAGTTCGGCGGCGATGCCGTTCAGCCGCTGTTCCTTGAGGTCGAGCCAGCGTTGCTGGGCGGCGAGGGCGTCCTCCCTGGCGGCGCCGGCCTGTGCGGCGGCGCTGTCCGTGGCCTCGGTGAGCCGGTCACGGTCGCGGGCGGCGTGCAGCCGCTGCCGCGCGGGTTCGCGCCGCACGGCGAGTTCACGGGCCGTGGTCGCGGCCTGCTGGGCGGACTCGACGCGGGCCTGGAGGCCGGAGCGGGTCTCCTCCCAGTCCGCGAGCCAGGTCTCCGCGTCCTGGAGGACGTCGTCGTCGGCACGTTCCTGCCGGTCCAGGTCGGCGCGCTCGTCGTGGAGTCCGCTCAGGCGTCGTTCGGCGCGGCGGGCGGCGTCGAGGCCGCCCAGTTCCTCGGCGGCGCGGCGGGCGGCGACCGCGAGCCCGGCCGCTCCGGCGTCCGCGAGGGCCGCCGGGAGCACGGCACGCGCCCGCAGTTCGGCGGCGGCGGCCCGTCGGTGCTCGGTGTCGGCGGCGTCGCGCAGCTCCAGGGCGGGGCCGACGGTCTCCGCCTTGCGGGCCCGCTCCATGCGGACGCGGTCCGCCCGGTGGGCTTCGGACCCTTCCTCCAGTCGCGCCGCGCGTTCCCGCGCCTCGGCGAACCGGCGTTGCAGCCGGTCCCGTTCGCGCAGGCCCTCCAGGGCGTGGCCGGCGTCGGTCAGGGCGGACTCGGCGGCGGCCAGGCGGCAGTGCGCGACGGTGAGGTGTTCACGCGCGGTGCTGCGGGCGACGGCGGCGGCGGTCAGCACGGCCTCGGCCAGTCCCGGCTCGCCGGGCGTCAGCTCCGGCAGCTCCATGATGCCGTCCGCGGCCTGCTGCATCCGGTGGGCGTCGGCCAGCAGGTCGGCGTCGCCGTCGCGCACCCGGGACTCGGTCTCCCGCCTGCGCTCGGCGAGGCGCTTCTCCACGTCGGCGAAGCGACGGGTGTCGAAGAGGCGGCCCAGCAGTTTGCCGCGCGCTTCGGCGTCGGCGCGCAGGAAGCGTGCGAAGTCGCCCTGGGGCAGCAGCACGACCTGGCAGAACTGCTCCCGGCTCATGCCGAGGAGCTGGGTGATCTCCTCGCCGATCTCCTGGTGGGAGCGGCTGAGGTCCTTCCACGTCCCCGCCACCGTGTCGCGTTCGCGCAGCCAGGTCTGGGCCTTGTCCAGGGTGGTGCCGGTGCCGCGCTTCTTGGGGCGCTCCCAGGGCGGCTGCCGGGTGATCTCCAGACGCCGTCCGGCGACGGTGAGCTCGAGGGTGACCTGCGTCCGCGTGCCCGGGGCGGCGTGGTCGCTGCGCAGCGTGATGCCCTGGCCGCTCTGCCGGGCGCCGGGGACGGAGCCGTACAGGGCGTAGCAGACGGCGTCGAGGACGGAGGTCTTGCCGGCGCCGGTGGGGCCGTGGAGCAGGAAGAGGCCCGCGGCGGACAGGTCGTCGAAGTCGACGCTCTGGGTGCCCCCGAAGGGGCCGAAGGCGGTGATGTCGAGCCGGTGCAGCCTCATCGCGCCGGCTCCCCCGCCGCGTCGTCCGCGCGGACCGCGTCGAAGGCGTCGCGCAGGACCGTCCGTTCGTCCGCGTCGGGGCCGGCGCCGCGCACGTGGGCGACGAAGTCCTCGGCGATCTGCTGGTCGTCGCGGCCGGCGAGGCGGCGGGCGTAGGAGAGGCCGGGGTCGTCGGCGGTGCGGGCCGGGTCGAAGACGAGGCCGAGGGTGTGCGGGAAGCGCTCGGTGAGCCGCGCCATCGGGTCGGACGGCCGGACCGGGTCGGTGAGCGTCGCCTCGACCCACGCCTCCTCGTGGCGGGCGAGGGCGGGGTCGGCGAGCAGGTCGTCCAGGGTGCCGCGGATCCGGGCCAGTGCGCGTGGCACGGGGCAGTCGACGCGCTCGGCGGTGACGGCCCCGTCGGCGGCCAGGTCGACGAGCCACATGGTCTTGCGGTGGGTGGCCTCGGAGAAGGAGTACGGCAGCGGGGAGCCGGAGTAGCGGACGCGGTCGGTGATGGTCTGGCAGCCGTGCAGATGCCCCAGGGCCACGTAGTCGACGCCGTCGAACACCCCGGCGGGCACGGCGGCGACCCCGCCGACGGTGATGTCCCGTTCGCTGTCGCTGGGTTCGCCGCCGGTGACGAAGGCGTGGGCGAGGACGACGGACCGGGTGCCGGGGTCCCGGCCGGCGAGATCGGCGCGGACGCGGTCCATGGCGGCGGCGAGCACCTTCTCGTGGCCGGCCTTCTCCACGCCGAACTCGTCCCGCACCAGGGCGGGTTCGAGGTAGGGCAGTCCGTACACGGCGACGTCCCCGTGCGCGTCGGGCAGGAGCACGGGCGTGCCGCACGCGGACGCCTCGGTCCGCAGGTGGATGCCCGCCCGTCCCATGAGTCCGGCGCCGACGCCGAGGCGGCGGGCCGAGTCGTGGTTGCCGGAGATCATCACCGTCGGCACACCGAGGTCGGCGAGGCGGTGCAGGGCGTCGTCGAACAGCTCCACCGCGGCGAGCGGCGGCACCGCGCGGTCGTACACGTCTCCCGACACGAGCACCGCGTCCACGTCGTGCTCACGCACGGTGGTGACGAGGTGGTCGAGGAACCCGGCCTGCGGACCGAGCATGCCGACCCGGTGGAAGGACCGGCCGAGGTGCCAGTCGGAAGTGTGCAGCAGTCTCATGATTCCCGCAGCGTAACCGCCGGGTCGGACAGCACGGGCGGTTACTCCCGTATCACTCCGTCATGACCCGGTCCGCATTCGCCCGTTATGCGACCAATGCGAGGGAAGGCCCCCGGGTCACGCGTCCCCGTACGCCTCCCCGCCCAGTTCGCATCGCGCCGTTCCCGCGGTCGCGTCGGCGAGCCAGGCGCGGAAGGCGGGCACGTCGGCGTCCGGGAGACCGATCTCGATCGTGACCTCCTCGCCGTAGCGCACGTCACGCACCTCGCGTCCGGTGGCGCGCAGGTCGTTCTGCACCTTCCCGGCCCGCTGGTGGTCGACGGTCACCGTCGCGAGCCGGAAACGGCGCCGGGTGATGGTGCCGACACTGTCCAGCGCCTCGCCCACGGCGCCGCCGTAGGCCCGGATGAGTCCGCCCGCGCCGAGTTTGACGCCGCCGTAGTAGCGGGTGACGACGGCGACGACGTACCGCATGTCGCGGCGGAGCAGCATCTGGAGCATGGGCAGGCCGGCGGTGCCGCCGGGTTCGCCGTCGTCGCCGGCCTTCTGGGTGGAGGCGTCGGCGCCGATGACGTAGGCGAAGCAGTTGTGGGTGGCGTCGGCGTGCTCCTTGCGGACGGCGGCGATGAAGTCCTGCGCCTCCCGCTCGGTGGCCGCCGGGGCGAGCGCGCACAGGAAGCGTGAGCGGTTGATCTCGGTCTCGTGCACACCCGGGCGGGCGACGGTGCGGTACTCGTCCTGCATCCGGCCAGCCTATGCGGCGCCGCGCGGGCGGGTCGCCGTGGCTACCGGTTCCCGCCGCGGGGCACGGTCACCGACGTCAGCAGGGCGGTCCGGGGGGCGAGGTCCCGCCATGCGGCGCCGCGCCAGGACAGCACGGCGATCGCGGAGGTGGGGAACTTGGCGCCCACCCGGTCCAGGGTGTCGTCCAGGCCGTCGCCGGCCAGGGTGAGGACGAGGTCCTCCAGGCCCGGGTTGTGGCCGACCAGCAGCAGCGTCTCGATCCCGGCCGGCACCTCGTGGATCACGGCCAGCAGGTCGCGTACCTCGCCGTGGTACAGGCGCGGGTCGTGGCGGACGGGCGGGGGCGTGCCCCACTGCGCGGCGGCCAGGTCCCAGGTCCGGCGGGCGCGCACGGCGGTGGAGCACAGGGCGAGACCCGGCAGGCAGTCGGCGTCGGCGAGCGCGCGTCCGGCGGCGGGGGCGTCCCTCTCGCCGCGCGCGGCGAGAGGGCGTTCGTGATCGGTGACGCCCTCCGGCCGGGCGGACTTGGCGTGGCGCAGGACGACCAGTCGGCGCAGCGGTCCGGCGCCGGCGCGTTCGATCATGCCGGGGATCCGAGGTCGTGGGTGAGGTCGAGGCCGAGGAGGCGGTCGGCGTAGGCGTAGGTCTCGAAGCGGGCGCCGTCCGCCAGTTCCGCGTCCTGCTCCACCGTGCGCAGGACGCGCAGGACACCGGCCGTGTCCAGGTCGTCCTCCCACGCGGAGCGCAGGTCCGCGCGGACAGTGTCGGGAACGGGCCGGGACGGCCGGTGCGCCCAGGCGGCGACCGCGCGGCGCCAGCGGCCGAGGGTGTCGCGGGCGTCGTCCAGGGCGGCCGCGTCGACCGTCACGGGGGTGCTCGCGGAGCGCGTGAACAGGGTCAGGCGCAGGGCGGCGGGGTCGGTGTCGCCCGGCGGGCCGGGCGCCTCCCAGCGCACGGGCGCCACGGCGACGCGCACTCCGCCCGGGGTTTCGCCGCCCTCCCCCACCACGTGCAGCACCTGTGCCTCGCCCAGTCCGGGGCCGGTCTCCCCGCCCTCCTCGAAGGGCCGGACGCCGAGCGCGGCGCCCGCCGCGCGGAGTTCCGCCCGCTGCCGCTCGCCGGTGAGCAGCGCCCACACGGGCGTGCCGCCGAGTTCCAGGGCGCGTACGAGCAGGTCGGCGACGAGCAGCACGCGCAGGCTGGTCGGGTCGAGCCCCTCGGTGTGGGCTTCGACCCGGGTCAGGCCCCGCCGGACGGGGGCGGCGTCGACGGACTCGCCGGTTCGGGCGTCGGTGATGCGCAGCACGAGGTGAGCGTAGGCGCGCGAGCGGGCGTCCGCAGGTATCCGGCACGCATTTCGCGGCGCGGTGGGGGATCCGGCACCGGTCGGCCCGGCCGGCGCCCCTGTCCACCGCCTCCCGGGAACGGGCCGGGGTGTCGGGAATCACCGTGCGTCCCGCTTCGTTGTGGGGGTGACAGCTTTTCACGACTGCCGGGAGGCCCAGGGTGTACGGCGACGAGGCGACGGTCCGGAAGATCCTCACAGGGCTCGGTGACACCTGGGCCGTGGTGGGCCTGTCGTCGAACCGGGAGCGCGCGGCGTACGGCGTCGCGCAGGTGCTCCAGCGGTTCGGCAAGCGTGTGGTGCCGGTGCACCCCAAGGCGGAGACCGTGCACGGCGAGCAGGGGTACGCCTCGCTCGCCGACATCCCCTTCGAGGTGGACGTCGTCGACGTGTTCGTCAACAGCGATCTGGCCGGGGCCGTCGCCGACGAGGCGGTGGCCAAGGGCGCCGGGGCGGTCTGGTTCCAGCTCGGCGTCATCGACGAGGCGGCCTACGAGCGCACCCGCGCGGCGGGTCTGGAGATGGTGATGGACCGCTGCCCGGCCATCGAGATACCCCGGCTCGGCTAGTCCCCCTCAGGGCGGCGGGCGCCGCGGCGGACCCGTTCCGGACGGGCGCCGTGCCCGCCCGGCCGCGCCGTCCGTTCATTTCGCCGGAAGTCCCGCCCGGTCAGTCGTGCGGGGGCCGGTCGCCGATCCGGTGGTCGGCGACGTTCAGTGCCTCGTCGACGAGGCGTCGCAGATGCCCGTCGCGCAGGGAGTAGACCACGCGGCGGCCCTCTTTCCGGGTGTCCACCAGCCCCGCGAGACGCAGCCGTGCCAGGTGCTGGCTGACCGCCGGCCGCGCGGCCCCGCACGCCTCGGTGAGCGTGGTGACATCGGCCTCGCCGCCCGTCAGGGCGTGCAGCAGGGTCAGCCGGGTGCGGTCGCCGAGCAGCGCGAGCAGCTCCGCCGCGAGCGCGAACTGCTCCTCGCCGGGAGGATGCGGATGCGCGTCGTCCGCATCTGACAGGTGCATGCGTGCGCTCATACGCACATAATGGCTCCGTGGACTGCGGCACGTCCACCTCGCGCTCCGCACGGCAGCGGAAGGGGACGCTCGTGAGCGACCGGCACCATCACGACCACCCGCACCACCGGACGTCACCGCACCCTCACGACCACCCGCACCACCGGAGCTCACGGCACCACCGGACGTCACCGCTCCACCGCCTCGCCCGGTTCCTCACCCCCCACTCCCACGCGAGCGCCGACCGGCTGGACTCCGCCCTGGAGTCGTCGGCCAGGGGCATGCGCGCGCTGTGGGTCTCCCTGGCGGTGCTCGGCGTGACGGCGCTGGCGCAGGCGGCCGTGGTGGTCCTCTCCGGTTCGGTGGCGCTGCTCGGCGACACGGTGCACAACGCCGCCGACGCGCTCACCGCCGTCCCGCTGGCCATGGCCTTCGCGCTGGGCCGGCGCCCCGCCAACCGCCGTTTCACCTACGGTTACGGGCGGGCCGAGGACCTGGCCGGCCTGGTCGTCGTGCTGACGATCGCCGCGTCCGCGGCCTTCGCGGGCTGGACGGCGCTGGGCAGGCTGCTGGACCCGCGCCCCGTCGAACACCTCCCGGTGGTCGCCGTCGCGGCGCTGGTCGGGTTCGCCGGCAACGAGTGGGTGGCCCGCTACCGCATCCGCGTCGGACGGGCCATCGGCTCGGCCGCGCTGGTCGCCGACGGGCTGCACGCCCGCACCGACGGGTTCACCTCGCTGGCGGTCCTGCTGAGCTCCGGCGGGGCGGCCCTGGGGTGGCGGTACGCGGACCCGGTGGTGGGACTGGCCATCACGGCGGCCATCGTCCTGGTGCTGCGCGACGCCGCGCGGGAGGTGCTGCGGCGGGTGATGGACGCCGTGGACCCGGAGCTGGTGGACCTCGCCGAGCGGACGCTGGCCCGTGTTCCGGGTGTGCGCGGGGTGGGTGAGCTGCGGCTGCGCTGGATCGGTCACCGGCTGCGCGCCGAGGTGGCGGTGGTGGTGGACGGCGGGGCCACGGTGCGTCAGGCGCACCGCGTCGCGGTGGACGCCGAGCACGCGCTGCTGCACGCCGTTCCCCGGCTGACCGCGGCCCTGGTGCACGCCGACCCGGAACCGGTGCCGGGCGGGGCGGATCCGCATCTGCCGTTGGCTCACCACACGGCGGGCTGACGCGTCAGGCCGCTCCCAGCCCTTCGAGTACGGCGGCTCCCGGCAGTTCGGCGAACGCCTTGCCCGGCACGAGCAGCTTGCCGCGCCGCCGGCCGCTGCCGACCAGGACGTAGGGCAGGTCCACGACGGCCGCGTCGACCAGTACCGGCCAGTCGCCCGGCAGTCCGATCGGCGTGATGCCGCCGTATTCCATTCCGGTCTCCCCCGTCGCCGTGTCCATGGGGGCGAAGGATGCCTTGCGGGCGCCGAGGTGACGGCGTACGACGCCGTTGACGTCGAGCCGGGTGGTGGAGAGCACCACGCAGGCGGCGAGCGTGCTCTCGCCGCCGCGTCTGCCCGCGACCACCACGCAGTTCGCCGAACGCTCCAGCAGGTCCCGGCCGTAGTGTTCGACGAAGACGGCGGTGTCGGCCCAGCGCGGGTCGGTGTCGACGTAGAGGATCCGGTCGGAGGGGACGCTGCCGCTCCAGGTGCGGACGGCCGCGGCGACCGGGGCGGTGAGTTCGCCGAGGCACTCCGGGGCGGGGGTGGCGTGGTCGAAGTCTCCGATGGGTGCGCGCATGGCCGCACCGTAACAGCCGTCCGGCGGTCCCCGGAGGCGTGTCTCAGCGCACGGGCGGCACCGACACGAACATGATCATCTCCATCGGCCGGTCGCCTTCGTTGCCGTAGGTGTGCGGCGTGCCGGCCTCGAAGGAGGCGCTGGCCCCGGCCGGCACCCGGTGGGCGGTCCCGTCGACGGTGAGGGTCAGCTCCCCCGCGGTGACGTGGACGAGTTCGACGGTGCCGGCGGGATGCGGGTCGGAGTCGCTGCTCTCGCCCGGCATGAGGCGCCAGTCCCACATCTCCAGGGGGCCCGGCGCCTCCGTACCGGCGAGCAGCCGGCTGAAGCTGCCGCCCTCGGTGTGCCACAGCCGCACGGCCCGGTCGGCGGGGACGATGCGGACCTTGGGGCCCTGCTCGTAGTCGAGCAGGGTGGTGACGCTGACCCCGAGCGCGTCGCCGATCTTGACGACGGTGCCGATGCTCGGGTTGGTGCGGGCCTGCTCGATCTGGATGAGCATGCCGCGGCTGACACCCGCCCGCGCGGCGAGCACGTCGAGGGTGAAGCCGCGTTCGGTGCGCCAGCGCCTGACGTTGCGCCCCAGGGAACGGGTCAGCAGGTCGAGGTCCGACACGTTCCGTCCGTTCGGTTCGACGTGAGGTTCCACGTGGTGAATGACAGCGTTCGGACCTTTCACTGCGGACTGGTGCACCCGGTCGTCCACCGCACTGTACTGCGGGGCTCCCCGTACCGGCGGGGCCGGTGCGGCCGGCGGCCGGAAGGGGTGCGGTCAGCTCCCGGGTTCCAGCTCGGCGAGCCGTGCCGGGGCGTCCGCGTCCAGCTCGGCGAGCCGGGCCACGCTCTCCTCGTCCAGCAGCGACAGCGCCCGCAGTTGCTCCGGCGTGACGTCCTGCGGGATCGGCACGGGCGCCGGGGTGCGCAGCGGCGGCTGCCAGCCGTCGGCGGGCGTCCAGCGCCGTACGACCCGGGCCGGGGCACCCGCGACCACGGCGTGGTCGGGCACCGTGCCCCGGACCACCGCGCCCGCGGCGACCACCACGTTCCGTCCGACCCGCGCGCCCGGCAGGATCACCGCGCCGGTGCCGATCCAGCAGCCGGGGCCGATCTCCACCGGTTCCATCCGCGGCCACTGCTTGCCGATGGGCTCGTGCGGATCGTCGTAGGAGTGGTTGGTGGAGGTGATGTAGACGTACGGCCCGAAGTAGCAGTCGCTGCCGATCGTGACGGTCGTGTCGGCGATGACATGGCTGCCGCGGCCCAGGACGACCCCGTCGCCGATGCGCAGGATCGGCTCGGGCCCGAGGTCGAGGCCGGGCATCAGGCCGGCGGTGAGGGTGACCTGCTCCCCGACGATGCAGTGCGCGCCGATGCGGATCCACGGCTCCCCGAAGACCGTACCGAGCGGGAAGGCCAGCCTGGTCCCCGTGCCCATGGCGGCGAAGCGGAAGCGGCCGGGGTGTTCGGCCGTCACGGAGCCCGTGCGCTGCGCCCAGGCCCAGCCCGTGTGGACCGCGCGCTGAGCGAGGCGGCGCGGCCAGGACGAGAACGTGTTCTTGCGCTTGGGCACCCGCTCACCGTAGTCGGCGGGCACGGCGTGGACGGGCGGGTGCCCCTGTGATCTTCACCCCACCGGGCAGGCGTACGGTGCGTGGTGTCCGCGACGTCTGCAAGGGAGAGGGCGATGACGCACCGCGCACTGATCACCGGCATCGGCGGCAGGGAGCCGCGGGTGGACCCGGACGCGTTCGTGGCACCGACGGCGTCCGTGATCGGGGACGTGACCCTGGGCGCCGGAGCGAGCGTCTGGTACGGCGCCGTGCTGCGCGGCGACGTGGAGCGCATCTCCGTCGGCGCGAGCAGCAACGTGCAGGACAACTGCACGCTGCACGCCGATCCGGGGTTCCCGGTCGCCGTGGGTGAGCGGGTGTCGATCGGGCACAACGCCGTGGTGCACGGGGCGACCGTGGGCGACGACTGTCTGATCGGGATGGGGGCCACGGTGCTGAACGGCGCGGTGATCGGCGCGGGGTCGCTGGTCGCCGCTCAGGCGCTGGTGCCGCAGGGCATGGAGGTGCCGCCGGGGTCACTGGTCGCGGGGGTGCCGGCGAAGGTCCGGCGGGAGCTGACGCCGGAGGAGCGGGAGGGGCTCACGCTCAACGGCACGATGTACGCGGAGCTCGCGAAGGCGCACCGGGACGTGCACGGGGCGTAGGGCCGCGGGGGGCGGAGATGGCCGCCTCGGTGGTCCCCGTCTTCCTCACGCCTCCCCGGCGGCCGCCGGCTCCGCGGTGGTCGCCGCGCTCTTCGCCGCCTTGCGCTTCAGGACCAGCACCGAGGTGAGGCCGATCAGTACCGCCGCCACCAGGCCCAGCCAGGAGAAGCGCTTCAGCCAGGACTCGGCGACGATGCCGACGTAGTAGATGACGGCCGTGGTGCCGCCCGCCCACAGGATGCCGCCGAGTACGTTGGCGGTGAGGAACTTCCAGTACGGCATCCGCAGCACGCCCGCGAGGGGGCCGGCGAAGATGCGCAGCAGGGCGACGAAGCGGCCGAAGAAGACGGCCCACATGCCCCACTTCTGGAAGGACCGCTCGGCGGTGGCGATGTGCCCCTCACCGAAGTGCCGGGGGAACTTCGCGCCCAGCCGCGCCAGCAGGGGCCGTCCGCCCTTGCGGCCGATGGCGTAGCCGATCGAATCGCCGACGATCGCGCCGGCGACGGCGCAGGCCCCGAGGACCACCGGGTCGATGGCGCCGTGCTGGGAGGCGAGCAGCGCGGCCGAGACGAGGATGATCTCCCCCGGCAGCGGGATGCCCAGGCTCTCCAGCCCGATGACCAGTCCCACCAGTGCGTACACGGTGACCGCGGGCACGGTCTCGAGCCACTCCTGGACGTGCAACGCCGTTCCTCCCGGTCCACCGGTGCCGTGTTCGTTCATGGTGCGACCGGACACGGAGCACCGGCGGGAATCCTACCTCTTCGGGAGCTTTCGTCCGGGGCTCAGGCGTTCCAGCTCCACTCCGCCACCTCGGGCAGGTCGGTGCCGTGCTCGCGGATCCAGGCGTGGTGCCTGCTGCGCGCGTCGGCCATCCGCTGCCGTACGGCGGCGGCGCGCACGGCGAGTCCCGGCACCCGGTCGATGACGTCCATGACCAGCCGGTAGCGGTCGAGGTCGTTGCGGACCACCATGTCGAACGGCGTGGTCGTGGTGCCGGACTCCTTGTACCCGCGTACGTGCAGGTGCGGGTGGCCGTTGCGGCGGTAGGCGAGGCGGTGGATCAGCCACGGGTAGCCGTGGTAGGCGAAGATCACCGGCTTGTCGGCGGTGAACAGGCCGTCGTACTCGAAGTCGGTCATGCCGTGCGGGTGCTCCCCGTGCGGCATCAGCCGGGCGATGTCGACGACGTTCACCACGCGGACGGCCAGCCCGGGAACGTGGCGGCGCAGCAGTTGCGCGGCGGCCAGTACCTCCTGGGTGGGCACGTCGCCGGCGCAGGCCAGGACGACGTCGGGTTCGCCGCCGTTCTCGGTGCCCGCCCACTCCCAGATCCCGGCGCCCCGCGCGCAGTGGGCCCGGGCCTCGTCCATCGACAGCCAGTCGTAGCACGGCTGCTTGCCGGCCACGATCACGTTGACGTAGTCGCGGCTGCGCAGGGCGTGGTCCGCGACGGACAGCAGGGTGTTGGCGTCCGGCGGCAGGTAGACCCGTACGACGTGGGGGCTCTTGTTGAGCACGTGGTCGACGAAGCCGGGGTCCTGGTGGGAGAAGCCGTTGTGGTCCTGGCGCCACACGTGGGAGGTGAGCAGGTAGTTGAGCGAGGGGACGGGGGCGCGCCAGGGCAGTTCCCGGGAGGTCTTCAGCCATTTGATGTGCTGGTTGACCATCGAGTCGACGATGTGGACGAACGCCTCGTAGCAGGAGAACAGTCCGTGCCGGCCGGTGAGGAGGTAGCCCTCCAGCCAGCCCTGGCAGAGGTGTTCGGAGAGGATCTCCATCACCCGGCCGTGCCGGTCGAGGTGCTCGTCGACGTCGAGGGTGGTGGCCTGCCATGCCTTGCCGCTGGCGTCGAAGACGGCCTGGAGCCGGTTGGAGGCGGTCTCGTCGGGGCCCACCAGTCGGAAGTTCCGCCGGCCGGAGGTGTCCCGCATGATCCGTTCCAGGAGGCCGCCCAGGATCCGGGTGGGCTCGTGGAGGGTGGTGCCGGGCTTGTCGACCGGGACGGCGAAGTCGTCGAGGGGCGGCATGGGCAGTTCGCGCACCAGCAGCCCGCCGTTGGCGTGCGGCGTGGACCCGAGACGCCGTGTGCCCTCGGGGAGACAGGCGAGGACGTCGGCGACGGGCCGGCCCTCGTCGTCGAAGAGTTCCCCGGGCCGGTACGACTTCAGCCACGCCTCCAGCTGCCGCAGGTGCTCGGGGTTGTCGCGGACGCCGGGGAGCGGCACCTGGTGGGAGCGCCAGGTGCCCTCCACGGGCTGTCCGTCGACCTCGCGGGGGCCGGTCCAGCCCTTCGGGGTGCGCAGCACGATCACCGGCCACCGGGGGCGTTCGGTGGCGCCTTCCTCCCGGGCGGCGCGCTGGATGCCGGCGATGCGGTCCAGGGCGGTGTCCAGGGCGTGCGCCATCGCGCGGTGGACGTCGGCGGGGTCGCTGCCGCCGACGTGGAGGGGCTCGTGGCCGTACCCCCGCAGCAGCGCGTCGAGCTCGGGCTCGGGCAGGCGGGCCAGGACGGTCGGGTTGGCGATCTTGTAGCCGTTGAGGTGCAGGATCGGCAGCACGGCACCGTCGTGCACCGGGTCGAGGAACTTGTTGGAGTGCCAGGACGCGGCCAGCGGGCCGGTCTCCGCCTCGCCGTCCCCGATCACGCAGGCGACCAGCAGGCCGGGGTTGTCGAGGGCGGCGCCGTAGGCGTGGGCGAGGGAGTAGCCGAGTTCGCCGCCCTCGTGGATCGAGCCGGGCACCTCGGGGGCGACGTGGCTGGGCACGCCGCCGGGGAAGGAGAACTGCCGGAACAGCCGTGCCATGCCGGCCGCGTCCCGGCCGACGTCCGGGTAGGTCTCGCTGTAGCTGCCCTCCAGCCAGGAGTTGGCGAGCACGGACGGGCCGCCGTGCCCCGGTCCCCAGACGCACAGCGCGTCCAGTCCGCGGGCCGCGACGACCCGGTTGAGGTGGGTGTGGACCAGGTTGAGTCCGGGCGAGGTGCCCCAGTGCCCGAGCAGCCTGGGCTTGATGTGCTCGGGCTTCAGGGGCTCGGTGAGCAGCGGGTTCGCCAGCAGGTAGATCTGGCCCGCCGCCAGGTAGTTGGCGGCCCGCCAGTGGGCGTCCAGGGTGCGCAGTTCCTCGTCGCTCAGTACGGTCCGGACGTCCTGGTCCTCAGGCATGGAGACTCCGTGAGTGGTCGGCCCGGGCGGGGCCGGCGGGGGCGGGCATCAGGAGCGGAGTACCAGTTTCCCGGGCGTCGATACCCCGGGTGCGGCGGAACGGCACCATGTGGCGCAATCGGTACGGGGCATCCGGCGCGTCCACCCCCCGACAGCGGAGGCTGTCGGAGGGCTCCGGCGTCTCCGTCAGCCGTGGGCGACCACGGCGACCGGTGCGGCGGAGTGGTGCATCACCGCGTGGGCGATGGACCCGATGTGCGCGCCGAGCGGACTGCGGCGGGTCCGGCGGCCGACGACCACCAGCGAGGATTCCGCGGACGCCTCGACGAGGCGGACGGACGGACTGCCGCCGAAGGACTCCTCGACGACGTTCACCTCCGGGAACTTCGCGCGCCAGGGGGCCAGCACCCGGGTCAGGTTCGCGGCCTGCTCCCGCTCGATGTCCTGGTACGCCTCCGGAGCGGCGGCGAGGCCGTAGACGTAGTACGGCGGCAGGGCCCAGCCGTGCACGACGCGCAGGGCGGTGTCGCGCCGCCGCGCCTCCTCGAAGGCGAACCCGATGACCGCGTCGCGCGGCCGGTCGGCGTCCACGCCGAGCAGCACCGGCCGGTAGGGCGTGCCCGCCGAGGGAATGCCCGCGGGGTCCGGTTCGTGCTCGTCGGCGGCCTGTTCACCGGCCCGGACCAGGACCACGGGCTGCTCGGCGCGGGCCACCACGACGAGTCCCACCGAGCCGACCAGGAACCCGCCGAGGGCGCCGAGCCCGCGGGAGCCGAGCACCAGCAGTTCGGCGTCCTCCGCGGCCTTGATCAGCACCTCGTAGGGCATGCCGTCGACCTGTTCGTGGGTCACCTCGACGCCGGGGTGGCGCAGCCGCAGCCCTTCGGCCGTCTCGCTCGGCATGCTCCGCCAGGCTTCGGCCTGGGGTGCCGCGGGCGACGGTGCCGGCCGGCGGACGTGCAGCAGCCGCAGCGGCAGACCGCGCAGCACCGCTTCACGGGCCGCCCACTCGGCGGCGGCACGGCTCTCGGGCGAGCCGTCGAGTCCGACGGTGACGGTGCGGGTCATGGTGGGACACCTCCAGGAGTCGAAGTGATCACCACGAGCATCGCCCGGAGCGGCCCCGGCGACAAGGGCCACTGGTCCCGGCCGGGCGCCGAAGGGCCCGCGTGCCGAACGGGGAAGGCGCCCTCGCGGGAGGGCCGGTCGCCCCGCGCTTTGGGCCGTACGGCCCATGGCCGGGCGCGACGGCCGGGGCGACGCTGGAGGCACGAAGGCAGTCCCAAGCGCCCGGTCCGGGAGGCCCGCCATGTACGCTCCCCCGTCCCCCAGCATGCCGCGCGCCCTGCCCGCCGAGCACCGGGCACGGCTTGTGCGGACCGCCCGCGAGGTGTCCTTCCCGCCGGGCGCCCGGTTGTTCGAGGAGGGCGGCCGGGCGGACCGGTTCTGGGTGATCCGCACCGGCACCGTGGAACTCGACATGCATGTGCCCGGACGCCGGGCAGCCGTCATCGAACGCCTCGGGCACAACGAACTGGTCGGCTGGTCCTGGCTCTTCTCCCCGCACGTGTGGCAGCTCGGCGCCGAGGCGGCGACCCCGGTACGGGCCTACGAGTTCGACGCCCGGGCCGTGCTCGCGCTGTGCCAGGACGACCCCGAGATGGGCCGGGAGCTGGCCCGGTGGGTCGGCCACGTGGTGGCGCACCGGCTGCACGCCTCCCGGGTGCGCCTGCTGGACCTCTACGGCCCGTACGGCGCCGGCGCCGCCGTGTGAGGGTGGGTCGCGGGGTGGCGGTCAGCCGCTGGGCCGCAGCGTCCAGACGACGGTCATCTCTCCGGTGACCGCGCCGTCCGCACGGCGGAGGGCGACCGTCACGGGGAACTCCGGGCGGCGGCCGCCGTCGAGTTCGGCGACGACCTCGGCGGCCGGGCGGCCGAGGGTGGCGGTGGCCGTGACCGGGCCCATGGGCAGCTTCCGGTAGACGATCTCGGCGCGGACGGCCAGCGGTACGGCCCGCGGGAGCTGCTCACCGAACGCGGCGAGCACGACCGCGCCGCTCGCCGACTCCCCCAGGGTGAACACGGCGCCGGTGTGCGGCCCGCCCGCGTGGTGGTGGTGGGCGCTCTGGTCCGGCAGGGCCACCACGGCCCGCTCGGGTGTGGCCTCCAGGAACCGGAGGCCGAGGGTCCGGGCCATGGGCACCGCGGCGGCGAGCAGCTCGCCGGCGGACATCTGGTCTGCGCTCATGGCCGGATGTTACCCACGGGTAGTACGGGCTGGTCCGGCGGCGCGGCATCGCGGTTGCTACGTTCCCGTCAAAGGGCGGTGACCCATTCGTGTCCGGGGCGCGGCTAGGGTGACTGCCCATGTGGCCAGGACAGCAGCCGCCCGGGGGCGAGCAGAACCCGCAGTCGAACAACCCGTACCAGCAGCCGGGGTACCAACAGCCCAATCCGTACCAGCAGCCCGGCTACCAGCAGCCGAACCCGTACCAGCAGCAGCAGTGGGGGGATCCCTCCACCGTCGGCATGCCCCAGGCGCCGAAGGGCGGGGGCGGCGGGAACCGGACGAAGCTGGTGGCCGTCGTGGCCGCGACGGCCGTGGTGGTCGCCGCGGGCGTCACCGGTTTCCTGGTGCTCGGCGGCGACAAGGACGACGAGGCCGACGGCAGGAAGGACGCCAAGCCGTCGGCGACCGCGTCCAAGGACGCCTCCGCGGAGCCGAGCGCCTCCGCGTCGGGAAGCAACCCGCGCGGCGGCGACGAGGAGAAGGCGACCGTTCCCGGCTGGAAGGTCGTCACCAACACGCGCTTCGGCACCAAGTTCGACGTCCCCGCCGACTGGGAGATAGAGACCCCCGGCACCAGCGTGGGCTTCGAGTGGGAGGAGAAGGACGGTGAGATGGGCCGCACCACCGTCACCGCCCCCGCGTACCTGAAGTCCAAGTGGTGCACCAGCGACGACAACAAGGACGGCCGCGAGGAGGACACCGCCCTCGCGACGGCCGGGACCCGCGGTGAGAACGGCGCCAAGACCACGCAGGAGGCCGCCGAGACGCGGGTGCCGTGGTGGATCTTCGGCGGGTACACGCAGCCCGACAAGAAGAGCGTGAAGCAGGTGAAGCCGAAGCCCTACACCACCAAGTCGGGCCTCACCGGCCACGTCGCCACGTCCCACTCGGAGAACACCCCGCAGAAGGGCAAGTGCGACAGCGAGGGCAAGGCGATCACGTTCGCGTTCAAGAACGGTGCCGGTGACTTCGTCACCTGGAACCTCTACGGCGCGGCGAAGGTCAAGGAGGAGATCCCGGAGGCGACCGTGCAGCAGATCCTCAGCACGGTGCGCCTGACCGAGGAGGGCCCGCAGGGGGCGTAGCGGGCAGGGGGCCGGCGCTCCATTTGGCAAGCCGGCCCCTGCCCGGCGATAGTCACGGGGTGCCGACCCTCTCCGAACGCCGCCGGCCCGCCTGGGCCGGGCGCAATTACACCCTGCTGACCGCCGCCGCCGTGGTCACCAACCTGGGCAGTCACGGCGCGCTGATCGCCTCCGCGTTCGCCGTGCTCGGCGCCGGCGGCGACGGCGGTGACGTCGGTCTGGTGGCCGCCGCCCGCACCCTGCCGCTGGTGCTGTTCCTGCTGATCGGCGGTGCCGTCGCGGACCGGCTGCCACGTCACCGGGTGATGGTCGCGGCCAACGCCCTGAACTGCGTCTCGCAGGGCGTGTTCGCGGTGCTCGTCCTGGCGGGCGAGGCGCGGCTGTGGCAGATGATGCTGCTGAGCGCGCTCGGCGGTACCGGTCAGGCGTTCTTCAACCCGGCGGCCGAGGGCATGCTGCTCTCCTCCGTCGACGGCGAGCAGGCCGGCCGGGCGTTCGCGGTGTTCCGGATGGCGATGCACGGAGCGACCCTCGGCGGGGCCGCGCTCGGCGGTGCGATGGTCGCCGCGATCGGCCCGGGCTGGGTGCTCGCGGCGGACGCGGTGGCGTTCGCGCTGGCCGCGGCGCTGCGGGCGTTCCTCGACGTGAAGCACATCCCGCCGCGCGCACCGGGTGGCGGGATGCTCGCCGATCTGAAGGAGGGCTGGCGGGAGGTCATCGGCCGGCCGTGGCTGTGGGGCATCGTCATCCAGTTCTCCCTCGCCAACGCGGTCGTCGGCGCGGCCGACGCGGTCTACGGGCCGCTCGTCGCCCGGGACCACCTGGGCGGGGCCGCGCCGTGGGGCGTGGCGCTGGCCTTCTTCGGCGGCGGCACGGTGGCGGGCGCGTTGCTGATGACCCGCTGGCAGCCGCGCCGGCTGCTGTTCGTCGGCACCCTGTGCGTGTTCCCCCTGGCCCTGCCGTCCGCCGCGCTCGCCGTGCCGGCACCGGTCACGGTGCTGTGCGCGGTGATGTTCGTGACCGGTGTGTCCGTCGAGGTGTTCGGCGTCTCGTGGATGACCGTGCTGCACCAGGAGATACCGGAGGAGAAGCTGTCCCGGGTGTCGGCGTACGACTGGTTCGGCTCGGTCGCGCTGGTACCGATGGCGATGGCGCTGGCGGGACCCGCGGAGACCGCCTTCGGCCGCCCGGAGGCGCTGTGGGGCTGCGCCGCGCTGGTGGTGGTCGTCACGGCGGCGGTCCTGTGCGTCCCGGACGTACGCAACCTGCGCCGCCGCACCGTCACGCTCACGGTCGCCCTCCCCGCGTCGAGGGACGCGGAACACCACGTACGGGAACCGGGGCAAGCGGGCCGGGACTGATCCCCGGCCGGCCCCCGCAGGGGCCGGGTGTGCGGCGGGTGTCACCGCCCCCGCGTCAGCCGATGCCGAACGCCCCGGCCGGCGGTTCGGGCGAGGGGACGGCGTCCTCGTCGCGTACCGGGCGCGCGTCCCGGATGAACTCCCGCAGCGGGGCACCGTGTTCGACCCGGGCCGGGAAGGCGTCGGCGGCGGTGGCGCGGCACAGCGCGGGGATGTCCAGGGGACGGTGGGACGCGACGAGGACCGCGTTGCCGAAGCGGCGGCCGCGCAGCACTCCCGGTTCGGCGATCAGCATCAGCTCCGCGAACCGGGTCGCGAGCGTCGCCAGCTGGGAGCGCAGGAAGACGAACGGGGCCGCGTCCGGGAGGTTGGCGAGGTAGACCCCGCCGGGCCGCAGGACGCGCGCGGCCTCACGGACGTAGGTCACGGTGGTCAGGTGCGCCGGCACGCGCGAGCCGCCGAACACGTCGGCGACCAGGGCGTCCGCGCTGTCGTCGGGGGCCGTCCCCAGCCAGGCGAGGGCGTCCGCCGCGTGCGGGACGACACCGGACCCGGCGGGCAGCGGCAGTTCCTCGACGACCAGGTCCAGCAGTTCCCGGTCCACCTCCACGACCTGCTGCCGGGAGCCGGGGCGGGTGGCGGCCAGGTAGCGGGGCAGGGTGAGCCCGCCACCGCCGAGGTGCAGGGCGTCCAGCGGCGCTCCCGGTTCGGCGACCACGTCCAGCACGTGCCCGAGCCGGCGGACGTACTCGAACTCCAGGTGCGCCGGCTCGTCGAGGTCGACGTACGACTGCGGCGCCCCGTCGACGGTGAGCAGCCAGGCCCGCTCCCGGTCCACGTCGGGCATCAGCTTGGCGGTGCCGTGACCGACGGCGCGGGTCACGGGGAGGGATTCGCTCACCGTCCCATTGTCCCCGGCGGGCACGGGGAGGGCGGCCCGCCCCCGTGTGCGGGGGCGGGCCGCCCTCCACGGCTCAGCCGACCGACGTCACGGTGCCGGCCCCGACGGTGCGTCCGCCCTCACGGACGGCGAACCCGAGTCCGGCCTCCAGGGGCACGTCCCGGCCCAGCTCCACGGTCATCGTGACCGTGTCCCCGGGCCGGGCCACCGCCGCCTCGCCGAGGTCCACGTCGCCGACGACGTCCGCCGTGCGGATGTAGAACTGCGGCCGGTATCCGGTCGACACGGGTGTCGTACGGCCGCCCTCACGGGCGGACAGCACGTACACCCGCGCCGTGAAGCGCCGGCTCGGCACCACGCTGCCCGGAGCGGCCACCACGTGTCCGCGGCGCACCGCGTCGCGCGGCACCCCGCGCAGCAGCAGCGCCACGTTGTCGCCGGCCTGCGCCTCCTCCATGGGCTTGCCGAAGGTCTCCAGGCCGGTCACCACGGTCTCCACGTCCGCGCCGAGCACCTCGACCCGGTCGCCGACGCGTACCGTGCCCCGTTCCACCGCGCCGGTCACGACGGTGCCCCGGCCGGTGATGGTGAGCACGTTCTCCACCGGGAGCAGGAACGGCGCGTCCAGGTACCGCTCCGGCATGGGCACGTAGGTGTCCACCGCGTCGAGCAGCGCGTCGATCGAGGCCGTCCAGCGCGGGTCGCCCTGCAGCGCCTTCAGGCCGGAGACCCGTACGACCGGCGCGGACTCGCCGCCGTACCCGTGCGCGGAGAGCAGGTCGCGGACCTCGAGCTCGACCAGGTCGGTCAGCTCCTCGTCCCCCGCGTCCGCCTTGTTGATCGCGACCACGATGTGGTCGACGCCCACCTGGCGGGCGAGCAGCACGTGTTCGGCGGTCTGCGGCATGATCCCGTCGAGCGCGGAGACGACGAGGATCGCCCCGTCGAGCTGCGCGGCGCCGGTGACCATGTTCTTGACGTAGTCGGCGTGGCCGGGCATGTCGACGTGCGCGTAGTGCCGGGTGTCGGTCTCGTACTCGACGTGCGCGATGTTGATGGTGATGCCGCGGGCGGCCTCCTCGGGGGCCCGGTCGATGCGGTCGAACGGCACGAAGCTGCCGTTGCCCCGCTCGGCGAGGACCTTGGTGATGGCGGCGGTCAGGGTGGTCTTGCCGTGGTCGACATGGCCCATCGTGCCGATGTTCAGATGCGGTTTGGTGCGGACGTACGCCGTCTTGGACATGGCGGTACCTCGAAGTCTGTCGATGGTGACGCGTGAGGGTCCCGGCACGGCGCCGGAGCGCGCGGCCGGGACGGGGACCCCGGGAACCCGGCCGACCCTCCCCCTGGGGGGTCCGCCGGACGATCCGGGGAGGGTCAGCTTCGGGCGCCGTCGACTGCGGCGGGGAAAGCGGGAACGGCAGCCTTCGGGGCATCCGCGACGGCGGATGCTGCGAGGTGGAAGGCGTACCGGAACATGACGTCGATCCTTGCCGACGGCCCGCTCCGCGTCGAATGGTTTTTCCGGTCCGGGCGGCTGCCCGTCACCCGCTCCCGCCGGTGTTCTTCAGCGCCTCCCGTACCGACAGCGGCGCCAGGCGCCCCCGCTCCCGGGCGACGAAGGCCCGTACGGCGTCGGGGTCGGTCCTGGCGTACTCGCGCAGGCTCCAGCCGATGGCCTTGCGCACGAAGAAGTCCGGATGGCCGGAGCGGCGCAGGCAGTAGTCGAAGAGGCGTGCGCCGTCGGTGCGTTCCCCGTAGCGCAGCTGGTGGAGCAGGGCGGCGCGGACGAGCCACCTGTCGGCGTCGCCGATCCAGTCGTCCATGTCGGCGGTGAGCGCCGGATCGGCGGCCACCAGCGGCCCGACGACGTGCGCGGCCAGCAGGTCGACGGTGTCCCACCACGCGACCGTGGTGAGCAGGTGCCGGACGACGGGCAGGAAGCCGGAGGAGAGGTGCCGTACGTGCCGGCGCAGGTGGTCCACGGCGAAGTACTGGTACTCGCGCTCGGGCAGTTGCCAGCACCGCAGCACGACGGCGGCGCAGTCGGCCTCGCCGGGGCGGGGCAGTCCCGCCGTGACGGTGCGGGACAGGGCGCGGCGGACCGGCGCGGTCAGGCCCAGGAAGGGGGCCACGTCCTTCATGTAGGCCCGCATGGCCACGGCCCGTTCGGGGTCGGCGGCCGGCCGGTAGGCGGCGGTGAGCCGCTCCAGGACGGTGTCGGCGAACGGGCTGTCCGGCACCCGCGGCGCCCCGCCCTCCGTCCCGTCCGCTGTGACGCGCATGAGACGAACACTACGGCGATCACACGTATTTGTCGGTTAGTGTCACCGAATGCTCGATGCCACCACCCGCTCCGGGGGCACGGCTGCGGCCTCTCCCCGGGCCGCCGCACCCGACCTCGCGGTCGCCGTCCCCACGGCCGCACCCGCTCTCCCGCCCGTCACCGGTCTCGCCGCGCGGTGCGCCAGAGTGCTGCTGTCCCCCTGGTCGAGACTGTCCCTGCTCGTCGTGCTGCTCGCCTCGGCGGCCTCGGCGATGCTGGTCCTCGAACCGCAGCGGCTGCTGACCGACGGCTGGCCGGACCGGCTCGGAGGTGCCCTGGCGGTCGTGGCGTACGCCGTGGCCTACGGGATCTGCACGGTGGCGTTCGTGCCGCGTCCGCTGCTGAACCTGGCGGCGGGGGCGCTGTTCGCCTCGCAGCTGGGTCTGGCCGCCGCGCTGGGCGGCACGGTGCTGGGCGCCGGGCTGGCCTTCTGTCTGGGGCGGGCCCTCGGCCAGGAGGCGCTCCGTCCGCTGCTGCGCGGACGCTGGCTGAAGGCCGCGGACAACCAGCTCAGCCGGCACGGCTTCCGCTCGATGCTGGCGGCCCGGCTGTTCCCCGGCATCCCCTTCGCCGCCTCGAACTACTGTGCCGCCGTCTCCCGCATGGGCCTGCTTCCGTTCCTGCTGGCGACGGCGCTCGGCTCGGTCCCGAACACCGCCGCCTACGTCGTGGCCGGCGCCCGCGCCTCGACGCCCACGTCCCCGGCCTTCCTGATCGCGCTGGCCTGCATCGCCGTACCGGGCCTGGTGGGCGCGGTGGTGGCCTGGCGCAAGCGGCACCAGTTGCGCGGGCGGTGAGGGGGCCGGCGGCACGTCAGAGCCGTTCGAGCACCATCGCGTTGGCCAGTCCGCCCGCCTCGCACATGGTCTGCAGGCCGTAGCGGGCGCCGCGTTCGCGCATGGCGTGCACCAGGGTCGTCGTCAGCCGGGTGCCGCTGGCGCCGAGCGGATGACCGAGGGCGAGGGCGCCGCCGTGCACGTTGACCTTGGCGAGGTCGGCGCCGGTCTCCTGCTGCCAGGCCAGGACCACACTGGCGAACGCCTCGTTGACCTCGAAGAGATCGATGTCGTCGAGCGAGAGCCCGGCCCGGCGCAGCGCCTTCTCGGTGGCCGGGACGACACCGGTGAGCATCAGCAGCGGGTCGGAGCCGGTGACGGCGAAGCCGTGCAGCCGCGCGAGCGGGCGCAGGCCGAGCCGGGCCGCGGTCTCACTGGAGGTGATGAGGACGGCGGAGGCGCCGTCGTTGACCGGGCTGGCGTTGCCCGCCGTGACGTTCCACTCGATCTGGGGGAAGCGCTCGGCGAGGGCCGGGTCGTGGTAGGCGGGCCGCAGGCCGGCCAGGACCTCGGTGGTGCTGTCGGGGCGTACGCACTCGTCGCGGGTGACACCGTCCAGGGGCGCGACCTCGGCGTCGAAGAGTCCGGCGTCCCAGGCCGCGGCGGCCCTGTGGTGCGAGGTGACGGCGAAGGTGTCCATCCGCTCGCGGCCGATCGACCACTTGGCGGCGATGAGTTCGGCGCTGATGCCCTGCGGGACGAGCCCTTCCGGGTAGCGCTCGGCGACTCCGGGGCCGAAGGGGTCCTTGCCCTCGGGCACGTTGGACCACATCGGCACCCGGCTCATGGACTCCACGCCGCAGGCGACGACGAGGTCGTAGGCGCCCGCGATGACGCCCTGGGCGGCGAAGTGCACGGCCTGCTGGGAGGAGCCGCACTGGCGGTCCACGGTGGTGGCCGGGACGGACTCCGGCAGGCCGGCGGAGAGGGCGGCGTAGCGGGTGGTGTTCATGGCCTGCTCGCCGACCTGGTCGACGGCGCCGCCGATGACGTCGTCGATCAGCGCGGGGTCCACCCCGGAGCGTTCGACCAGGGTGCGCAGGGTGTGGGCGAGGAGTTCGACGGGGTGGACGTGGGCGAGGGCACCGTGCGGCTTGCCCTTGCCGATGGGGGTGCGTACGGCTTCGACGACGACTGCGTCACGCATGGGGCGGGCCTCCTTGGCCGTCCGGGCGGTGCCGGGACGGGAACGGCGTACCGGTGAGTAGGAAATCCGAACTCACCATAGCTTCGTAAGTTGGAAATTCAAACCCTCCCGTAGACTCGGGCCCATGGCCGCCTCCCCCAAAGACCCGCGCCCCTGCTCGATCGCCGACGCGCTCGCACTCGTCGGCGAGAAGTACTCCCTGCTCGTCCTGCGCGAGGTCTGCCTCGGCAACGGCCGCTTCGACCAGCTGGTGCGCAACACCGGCGCCCCGCGCGACGTCCTGGCCACCCGGCTGCGACGGCTGGTGGACGCCGGGATCCTGGCCAAGCGCCTCTACAGCGAGCGCCCGCAGCGCTTCGAGTACCGGCCCACCCGGGCGGGGCTGGAACTGGAGCCCGTCCTGCTGACCCTCAAGGACTGGGGCGACCGTCATCTGCGGCAGGACGGCGACCTGCCGATGCTGCTCGACCACAGCTGCGGTGAGACGTTCGTGCCCGTCGTCACCTGCCGGGCCTGCGGCGGCGAGGCCCGGCACGAGGGGCTGACCGCGCGACCGCAGACCCCCGGCTGGACGGTGAGCGGCCCGACGGCGGCCTGATCCGCCCCGGGCGGCGAGCCGCACCGTCCTGACGCCTGGGGTTCACCTTGGGGCGCTACGCTTCCCCCTCGGCGCGCCCGATCACCGATCACCGCACGTGGCGGCGTGGTGTGCCCTTCGTCCGTCCCACGATCGGCACTTGGACTCCGCTGACTCATGTCTTGGTTTGAATCCCTCATCCTCGGACTCGTCCAGGGGCTGACCGAGTTCCTTCCCGTCTCCTCCAGCGCGCACCTGCGGCTGACCGCCGCCTTCTCCGGCTGGGAGGACCCGGGCGCCGCCTTCACCGCGATCACCCAGATCGGCACCGAGACCGCGGTGCTGATCTACTTCCGCAAGGACATCGCCCGGATCCTGTCGGCGTGGACCCGCTCCCTCACGGACAAGGAGATGCGCCGGGACCCGGACGCGCGCATGGGCTGGCTGGTCATCGTCGGCTCCATCCCGATCGGCGTGCTCGGGGTGACCCTCAAGGACCAGATCGAGGGCCCCTTCCGCGATCTGCGGCTCACCGCGGCCATGCTCATCGGCATGGGCATCGTGCTCGGTGTCGCCGACCGCCTCGCCGCGCGGGACGAGAGCGGCGGCCGGCACCGGGCGGCCAAGCAGCGCAAGGAGCTGGACGACCTGACCGTCAAGGACGGTCTCATCTACGGAATCTGCCAGGCCATGGCCCTCATCCCGGGCGTCTCCCGCTCCGGCGCCACCATCAGCGGCGGCCTGTTCATGGGCTACCGGCGCGAGGCGGCGGCCCGCTACTCCTTCCTGCTCGCCATCCCGGCGGTGCTGGCCTCCGGCGCCTTCGAGCTGAAGGACGCCGCCGACGGCGGGCACGTCTCCTGGGGCCCGACGGTCTTCGCCACGGTCATCGCGTTCGTGACCGGCTACGCGGTGATCGCCTGGTTCATGAAGTTCATCTCGACCAAGAGCTTCATGCCGTTCGTCTGGTACCGCATCGTGCTCGGCGTCGTGATCATCGTCCTGGTCGGCATGGGCGTCCTCAGCCCGCACGCCGCGGAGTCGGCGGGCTGAGCCCGGAGCCGGGGAAGGTGACCGGGGCACGTGACCGAGAGCATAGGGGTCGCGTAGCCGTCCGGTAGCGCAGTGTCAGTCCTTGGCCCTAGGCTTGTCCGCATGTCCCCCGATTTAACGACCCCTGGTTCCGTGCGGCCCGCCGCCGAGGTCAACGAGGAGATCCGCGCGCTGTGGCTGCGCGCGAGGGGTTCCCTCTCCGACCGGGAACGCGCGGAGTACGAGCTGCTGGTGGTCGAGTGGGCGGCGGCGATGCGCGGCCAGGTGGCCGAAGCGGCCTGACCGCCGCCCGCCCGGGTCGCCGAAGCGGCGCGACCGCCCCCGCGCACCCGGTACGCCTCAACGCCCGCCCGCGACCCGCAGCACCGTCCCCGTGGTGTACGAGGCGTCCGGCGACATCAGCCACGCCACGGCCGCCGCGATCTCCTCGGCCCGTCCCGCGCGCCGCAGCGGCACCGCCCCGGCGATCTGCCGCGCCCGGTCCGGGGCGCCCATCGCGGCGTGCATCTCCGTGTCGACGACACCGGGGGCGACCGCGTTGACCCGGATGCCGTCCGGACCGAGCTCCTTGGCCAGACCGAGGGTGAGCGCGTCGACGGCGGCCTTCGTCGCCGCGTAGTGCACGTACTCGTTCGGACTGCCCAGGGTGGCCGCGCCCGAGGAGATGTTCACGATCACGCCCTCACCCCGGGGGACCATCAGCTGCGCCGCCCGCCGCGAGCACAGCAGCGTGCCCATCAGGTTGACGTCGACGACCCGCCGCAGCGTACCGGTGTCTGCCTCGGTGAACCGCCCCAGCGGCCCGGTCACCGCCGCGTTGTTCACCAGACCCGTCACCGGCCCCAGTTCCCGCTCCGCCACCTCGAAGAGCCGCTCGGCGTCGGCCTCGACCGCCGTGTCCGCGCGTACGGTCACGGCCCGCGCCCCGGCCGCGCGCACCCCCTCCGCCACCGACTCGGCGGCGGCGGCGTCACGGACGTAGTTCACCACGACGTCGTGCCCCTCCGCCCCCAGTCGCAGACAGGTCGCGGCACCGATCCCCCGGCTGCCACCGGTGACCACCGTGACCAGACGCTTCATGACTACCTCCTGCGAAGAGCGCGAGACGAAGATCCTCAGGCTCGCAGACGCGCGCGCCCTTCGTGGCCAAAGGCACGGACCCGCCCCCCGGGGCCCGCCCGGGATCAGACCCCGACGTACTGGGAGGCGTACTCCTCGCCGGGCGGGACGACGGTGATGACGTCGACCAGCACGCCGTCGGGGGCCGCGACGATGAAGTGGCGCTGGCCGAAGTCCTCGGTGCGCAGGGACAGCACTTCGGGCAGACCCGCCTGCTCCACCAGCCGCCGGTGCTCGGCGTCGACGTCGTCCACCTCGAAGTTCAGCAGCAGGCCGCCCCGGAGTGCGGCCCGGTGGCCCTCGGGGACGGTCGGGTGGGCGTGGTCCAGCAGGGCGAGCTCGTAGTGCGGGGCGTCGGGACGTCGCAGACTCACGTACCAGTCCGCCTCGAAGGTCACCTCGAACCCGAGGTGACGGGTGTAGAAGTCGCGGGAGGCGGCCACGCTCCGGGTGGCGAGCACCGGGTAGAAGCCGCCGAGCCGGGCGGTGGGTCCGTTCGTCATGGCAGAGGTCCTTCCGATCCGTTTCACATACCCGGGGTATGTGAAGTGGTCGGTAGCATACCCCGGGTATGCGAATGGAGAGGCGGTGCGTACGCGATGGCGGTCAGCCGGGCGGACCAGCGGGCGGCCACACGGCGGGCGCTGACGGCCGAAGGGCGGCGCCGGTTCGCCGCCGACGGGTACCACCACGTGGTGCTGGCCGAGGTGGCACGGGCGGCAGGGGTCACCAAAGGGGCCGCCTACCACCACTTCGACAGCAAGGCGGGCCTCTTCCGGGCCGTTGTCCGCGAGGTCCAGCGGGAACTGGGCGAGCGGGTGGCGGACGCGGCCGACCGGCACGAGGACGTCTGGGAGCGGCTGCGAGCCGGCTGCCGGGCCTTCCTGGCCGCGGGGACCGACCCGGCGGTGCGGCAGATCCTGCTGGTCGACGCCCCGACCGTGCTGGGCTGGGACGAGTGGCGGGCCCTGGACGAGGAGTCCTCCGCCCGGCACCTCGCGGAAGTCCTGACGGAGCTCGCCGCGGCCGGGATCATCGCCGATCAGCCGGTGGAGCCCCTGGCCCGGCTGCTCTCCGGGGCGATGAACGAGGCGGCGCTCTGGATCGCGCGGGGCGGCGACCCCCCGGCGGCGGAGCAGGCTCTCGACCGGCTCCTGGCGGGGCTGCGCGTCCCCTCCTGACCCAGGGCTCCGGACGGCGGGCACCGCGGGTGCCGAAGGCCGGTGAATACCGGCGCACGCCCTCTTGGCTGCGCCCGCCCCATGGCCAACACTGATCCGATGACCCAGCGTGTGGAGCTCGCGACCGTGAGGGACCGGCTGGCCTTGGACGGACTGGTCACCGAGTACGCGGTGGCCGTGGACGACGGTGACTGGGAGGCGTACCGGGCCCTGTTCACCCCGGACGGCCGGGCGGACTACCGCTCGGCCGGCGGTGTCGAGGGAAGCGCCGGGACGGTGGCCGGATGGCTCGCGGAGAGCCTCGCCGCGTACCCCGTCCGGCAGCATCTGTTCGTCAACCGGCGGGTGCGGTTCGGGATCTGGGAGCAGGACCGCGGCGACACGGCCCGGGTGCAGGCCGACTACGTGACCCCGATGTGCGGCACCGGAGCCGGCGGGGAGCCCGCCGAGCCGGACTTCGTGTGCGGCGGCCGGTGCGTGTTCGCGGCGCTGCGCACCGAGGACGGCTGGCGGCTGAGCGGGGTGGTCGTGCGGGAGAAGTGGCGCCGCGTTCCGGACCGGCGGACCGCCCCCGTGATCCACTGATCCGGCGCGCGGTGTTGCGGATCGGCTTCGGGACGCACACTGGAGGCAGCACGGGGTAGGGAGGCGCCCATGAAGTCGCTCGGCCACTGGCTCGCCTCCCCCTGGCGCCGCTCGACCGCCGCCGCGGTTACCGGCGCCCTGCCCGTCCTGGCGTTCCCCGCCCCGTCCCTGTGGTGGTTCGCCTACGTCGCCCTGGTGCCGTGGCTCCTGCTGGCCCGTACGGCTCCGACCGGGAAGCGCGCGGCCTTCGACGGCTGGTGGGGCGGGTTCGGGTTCATGCTGGCCATGCACCACTGGCTGCTGCCGAACCTCCACGTGTTCACCTTCGTCATCGCCGCCCTGCTGGGCGCGCTGTGGGCCCCCTGGGGATGGCTGGTGCGGCGGCTGCTGGGCGGGGCACCGTCCCGGGGGCGGGTCGCGGCCGCGCTCGCCGTGCTGCCGTCGGCGTGGCTGGCGGTCGAACTGGTCCGCTCCTGGCAGGGGCTCGGCGGCCCCTGGGGCGTGCTCGGGGCGAGTCAGTGGGAGGTGGAGGCCGCACTCCGGCTGGCGTCGGTGGGCGGGGTCTGGCTGGCGAGTTTCCTGGTGGTGACGGTGAACGTCGCCGTGGCCGTGCTCGTCGCGGTCCGGCGGGCCCGGGTGCCGGCCGTGGCCGGACTGGTCGCCGCGGCCGCGGCGACCTCTGCCGCCTGGGTGTGGTCGCCCCGCCCGGACACCGGCGACCGGGTGCGGATCGCGGTGGTCCAGCCGGGAGTCGTGGCGGGGCGCGACAGCGCCGACCGCCGCTTCGACCTGGAGGAACGGCTGACGCGTGAGGTGGCCGGCCAGGACGTCGGCCTGATCGTCTGGGGCGAGAGCAGTGTCGGCTTCGACCTAGGGGACCGGCCCGACCTGGCGCGGCGGCTGACGGCACTGTCGCGCGAGACGGACGCGCGGATCCTGGTCAACGTGGACGCCCGGCGTTCGGACAGGCCCGGCATCTACAAGAGCTCGGTGCTGATCGGCCCGGACGGCCCCACCGGGGACCGGTACGACAAGATGCGGCTGGTTCCCTTCGGGGAGTACATCCCCGCCCGTTCCCTGCTGGGCTGGGCGACCTCCGTCGGCAAGGCGGCCGGCGAGGACCGCCGGATGGGCTCCGAGCAGGTGGTGATGGACGCGCGCGACGGGCTGCGGATCGGGCCGATGGTGTGCTTCGAGTCGGCGTTCCCCGACATGAGCCGCCATCTCGCCCAGGACGGCGCCGATGTGCTGCTCGCCCAGTCCTCCACGTCGACGTTCCAGCAGAGCTGGGCGCCGGCCCAGCACGCCTCGCTCGCGGCGCTGCGGGCCGCCGAGACGGGCCGCCCGATGGTGCACGCGACCCTGACGGGCGTCTCCGCCGTGTACGGTCCGGACGGTGGGCGCGTCGGCCCGCGCCTCGGCACGGACACCGCCGCCGCGCAGGTGTACGAGGTGCCGCTGGCGCACGGCACGACGCTCTACGCCCGCTTCGGCGACTGGCCGCCGTACGCGGCGCTGCTGATCCTCGCGGTGTGGGGCGTCACCGGGGCGGTGCGCTTCGGGCGGGGCGCTCGTGGATCTCTCGAACCACCCGTTCGCACAGCTCATGGGTCGCCAGTGCGTCCCGGGCACTGAGCACCTTGCCCGCGCGCACCGCGTCCAGGAAGGCGAGTACCGCCTGCTCGATGCCGCGCTGGCGCGCCACCGGCACCCAGTCCCCGCGGCGGCGCACCGTCGGCTGGCCCTTGTGGTCGATCACCTCGGCGAGGTTGACCACCTGGCGCTTGGTGTCCTGCCCGGAGACCTCCAGGATCTCCTCGGCGGAACCGCTGAGGCGGTTCATCACGCCCAGCGCGGTGAACCCGTCCCCGGCGAGCTGCAGCACCACGTGGTGCAGCAGGCCGTCCTCGGTGCGGGCGCGCACGGTCACGTCGTCGACCGGGCCGGGCACCAGGAAGCGCAGGGTGTCCACGACGTGGATGAAGTCGTCGAGGACCATCGTGCGCGGGGCCTCGGGCAGCCCGACCCGGTTCTTCTGCATCAGGATCAGCTCGCGCGGATGGTCGGCGCACTGCGCGTAGCCGGGGGCGAAGCGTCGGTTGAAGCCGACGGCGAGGCTGGTGTCCCGCTCCTCGGCCAGGGCCACCAGCCGCTCGGAGTCGGCGAGATCGTAGGCGAGCGGCTTGTCGACGTAGGTCGGTACGCCCGCTTCCAGGAGCCGGGTCACGATCTCCGGGTGGACCTGGGTCGGCGCGTGCACGAAGGCCGCGTCCAGTCCCTGGGCGATCAGCGAGCCGAGGTCGGCGTGGCGCCGGCCGGGCGGGAGGTGGAGGCCGTCGGCGACCCGTTCGAGCGTGGCGGGGGTGCGGGTCTGCAGGTGCAGTTCCACTCCGGGCTGCACGGCGAGCACCGGCAGGTAGGCCTTCCGCGCTATGTCACCGAGTCCGATGCAGCCGACCTTCACGGGGTGTTCTCCTCTGGTCCTCGCCTGCCGTGGTCCGCTGCGAGCATACGGCCTCCCCCGCTGCCGGATCCGCTCGTGCGGGCGGCGCCCCCGGGCGGCCTCCAGTCGGCGATGCCGTCGAAGCCGCGCAGGAACAGCGCCGGGGCGGCCTTGGACAGCGCGGCGAGCGTGTGGTCGCGCACGACGGTGCCGAGGCGTCCGCTCCCCATGTTGAGGCGGGCCGTGCGCACCGCCCGGCGCGTGATCGCGGTGGTGCGGGGCAGCCGGGCCGCCGTGTAGGCGGGCAGGTCACCGGCGTGGTGGGCGAGGGTGATCGCGTCCTCGATCGCCTGGTTGCCGCCCTGGCCGAGGGTCGGCGGCATGGCGTGCGCGGCGTCGCCGGCCAGGGCCACCCGGCCGCGGTGGAACGCGGGCAGTGGTTCGGCGATGTGGTGGACGTCGTGGCGGAGCACGTCCTCGGGGCGGGCGGCGGCGAGCACCTCGGGGACGGGGGTGTGCCAGTCGCCGTAGAGCCGCAGCAGTTCGGCCCGCTCGTCGTCGGGGGCGTGCTCGCCGGCGGGTGCCAGTGCGGCGGCGTAGGCGTAGACGCGGCCGTCCTTGAGCGGATGCGTGCCCCAGATGCGGCCGCGCCCCCAGGTCTCGTGCGAGGCGAACTCCACGCCGGGCACGGGGACGACCAGCCGCCAGGTGGTGAACCCGGAGTACACCGGCCCGGGGTGGGCGGGGAGGAGTGCGCGGCGGACGGCGGAGTGGATGCCGTCGGCGGCCACCACCAGGTCGGCCTCCAGGTCGCCGGCCGGGGTGCCGACCGTGGCGGGACGGCCGGGGGCGCCGGGGTCGAGGAGGCGGGCGGCGGTCCCGGTGCGGACGGTGCCGGCCGGGAGCCGCGCGGCCAGGTGGCCGATGAGGGTGGCCCGGTGGAGCAGGACGAGCGGTCCGCCGAAGCGCTCGGCCGCCGCGGCGGCGCTGGTGCGGGCCAGCCACCGGCCGCCGGGCGCGCGCAGCCCGCCGTCGCCCTGCCAGGCCGACAGGGCGCGGATGTCGTCGCCGATGCCGATGACGTCCAGCCCGCGGAGCGCGTTGGGTGACAGGGAGATGGCGGCGCCGACCGGTTCCAGGGACGCGGCCCGCTCCAGCACCGTCACCCGCAGGCCGCGCCGGTGCAGGGCGACGGCCGCGGTCAGGCCCCCGATCCCGCCGCCGATCACGATCGCCCGTTCGAGGCGTGCCATGGCTCCTCCTCCAGACCGGGACTACATCTGTAGTGCCCCTCGGGGATCCAACGTACTACAGCCGTAGTGCGACGGGTAGTTTGACCTCCATGTCCGTACGCACCCCGGGCGCCGCCCGTGCCGATCTCGTCGCCGACACCGCCCTCGCCCTGCTCGCCGAGCGCGGGATGCGCGGCCTCACCCACCGGGCGGTCGACGAGACGGCCGGCCTCCCCCAAGGGTCCACCTCCAACCTGGCCCGCACCCGGCAGGCGCTGCTGGAACTGGCGGTACGGCGACTGGCCGAGCGCGAGGCACGGGTGCTCCGACTGCACGAGATGCCCGATCCGCGGGCCGGCGCCGACTCCCTGGTCGACGCCCTCGCGCTGGCCGCCCACCGCGCGCTGACCGGCAACCGGGAGCTGACCCTCGCCCGCTACGAACTGGCCCTGGAGGCCACCCGCCGCCCCGAGCTGCGGGCGTACTTCGACGCGGCCGGCGCCCGGTTCCGCGAACAGCTCACCACCCTCGTCACGGGGCTCGGTTCCACGGACCCCGAGCGGCACGCACTGTCGCTCATCGCCTGGGCGGACGGCCTGATGTTCTCCTGCGTGGCCGGCTCGTTCAGCGCGCGTGTGCCGGGCGTCGCCGAGGTGCGCGCGGACGTGGAGGAGCTGCTGGCCGGAATGCTCGGAGCCGGGAAGCCCTGGTGAAGGTGATCGGTCGCGGGCCAGGATGGCGGCATGACGACTGAGCGCACCGAACCCGCCACCGACGCCGACGAGCGCTCCATGCTGGAGGGATGGCTCGACTACCACCGGGCCACCCTCGCCCGCAAGTGTGAGGGCCTGACCGACGAGCAGCTGCGGACCGCTTCGGTGCCGCCCTCGAAGCTGTCCCTGATGGGCCTGGTGCGGCACATGGCGGAGGTGGAGCGCGGCTGGTTCCGCAGGGTGCTGGCGGGCGAGGAGGCCGGTCCCCTCTACTACAGCGAGGCCGACCGTGACGGTGAGTTCCACCTGGGCGAGCGGGACACCTGGCGGGAGGCGCACACCACCTGGCAGGCCGAGATCGCCGCCGCCCGGAGCAGGGCGGCCGGCTTCGCGCTGGAGGATCCCTCCCGGAGCGGCGACCGGTTCAGCGACGCGTACAGCCTGCGCTGGATCTACACCCACATGATCGAGGAGTACGCGCGTCACAACGGCCACGCGGATCTGATCCGCGAACGGATCGACGGCGCCACCGGCGAATGACGTCACCCCCGGCACCACCGGGGCGTCCGTACGGGGCGGGAGATCACCCGTGCGGGGCATGCTGCGCCCGTCCGCCCCCTCCGCGGCCGCCGGAGCCAGCAGAGTGGCACGGGTGCATCGAACGACGACCACAGCAACGCTTCTGGTGACCGTGGCGGTCGCCGCCCTCTCCGGCTGCACGACGGTCCGGCCTCCCCTCGCGCCCGGACCGGCGACGGCTCCCGCCGAGGGGACCGGGCCACGCCCGGTCGTGGGGAACGAGACATCGATCGTGCAGGGACCGGCGAGCGAGGCGCTGGACATGGTCGGTCCTTCGCCGTCGCCGTCGCCGGAGAAGTCCGCGCCACCGTCGCACCGCGCCACTCCCTCGGCGGCACCGGGCCGGGACGCGCCCTCCGACGGACGAACGCGGCCCGCCGGCCCCGGACCGGGCGGGGAAACTCCGCGGCGCCCGCCCGTGGACCTGCCGGGCGCCGCCGCGCCGGCGCACCCCGGCTCCGGCAGCCCGCCGGACCTCTGCGCGCTGGGCCGGGAGTACGGCGGCTGGCGGGCGGACAGCCAGGAGGCCGCCATCTGCCAGGACGCCTACGGCCGCTGACGGCCGCGACCGCACGGGCCCGTGTCCGGAGCCCTCGGGGGCGCCGTCCCGTCCCCGGTCCCTAGGGACGCTGCCCGGGCAGTCCCCGGTCGCCGGGCCTCCCGCCCTCCTCCAGCCGGGACTCCAGCCGCCGGATGGCCGCCCGTACCCCCTCCCCGTACCGGTCGTCGGCGAGGGCGCGGGCCGTCTCCCGGGCCCGGCGCAGGTGGGTGCGGGCGGCGTCGGGGCGGCCGAGGCGGGCGTAGTCGGAGGCCAGCCCGAGATGCAGCGACGGGTAGAGGGCGCGCACGGCGGGGGACGCCTCGTGCGCGCCCGGGCGGTCGTCCGCGGTCTCCTCGGCCGCGGTGAGGGCCCGCAGGTCCCAGGCGAGTTCGTCGCCGGGGTCGTCCTGGGTGTCGGCGAGGTAGTGGGCGAGCGTGCAGCGGTGCAGCGGGTCGCCGTGCTCGCCGATCTCCGCCCACAGCCCGAGGAAGCGGCGCCGGGCCTCCTCGCGGTCGCCCGCGTGGTGCAGCATCACGGCCTGTCCGATCCGTGTCAGTACGGCGTCCGGCGCCGCCTGCCCCTGTCGCTCGGCCACCACGTCCTCCACCACCGCTCGCCGGCTGTCGTCCCCGACGCTAACCGCAGGCGGGGGCGATACCGGACAAGCCGCTCCGTGGCGGGCGAGGGGTGAGCCGGGTGCCGGTCCGGCGAAGCGGTGCGCACCCGGCCCGTGTCAGCCCACGCTGGGGACGGTCCAGTCGATCGGCTCGTGGCCCTGGGCGGCCACCGCCTCGTTGATCCGCGTGAACGGGCGGGAGCCGAAGAACTTCTTCGCCGACAGCGGCGAGGGGTGCGCGCCCTTGACCACGACGTGCCGGCTCTCGTCGATCAGCGGGAGCTTCTTCTGCGCGTAGTTGCCCCACAGCACGAAGACCGCCGGGTCGGGGCGGTCGGCGACCGCGCGGATGACCGCGTCGGTGAACCTCTCCCAGCCCCGCCCCTTGTGCGAGTTCGCCTCGCCGGCGCGGACCGTGAGCACCGCGTTGAGCAGCAGCACGCCCTGCTCGGCCCACGGCATCAGATAGCCGTTGTCCGGGACGGGCGTGCCGAGCTCGGCGTGCATCTCCTTGTAGATGTTGCGCAGGGACGGGGGGATCCGCACGCCCGGCCGGACCGAGAAGCACAGGCCGTGACCCTGGCCCTCGCCGTGGTACGGGTCCTGGCCGAGGACCAGGACCTTCACCTTGTCGTACGGCGTGGCGTCCAGCGCCGCGAAGACCTCCTCGCGGGGCGGGTAGACGGGACCCTTCGCCCGCTCCTCCTCGACGAACGCCGTCAGCTCCTTGAAATAGGGCTGCTGCAGTTCGTCGCCCAGAACCCCGCGCCAGGACTCGGGCAGCATGGCGATGTCGGTCACGTCAATGTCCTTACGTGTGCGGTCACTTCCAGGCCACTGAACCTACAGGCGACCACTGACATCCGGCCCCGCGGCCGGGAGCGCCCGGCCTACCAGCTGGTCTTCCGGGACAGCTGCCACAGCATCATGATCGTGGAGGGGTCCATCGACCGCTCCGCGCCCGAGACGTCCCGGCTCGCCGCCACGTACTGCCGGCCCTGCCACAGGGGCAGCAGCCGCGCGTCGTCGACGAGGATCTGCTGGGCCTCCTCGAACTGCTTCACCACGTTGCCCCGGTCGCTCTCCCGGCGGGAGCTGGGCAGCAGCTTGTTGGTGATCTCGGTGGCCTCGTAGGGCGTGCCGAGCGCGTTCTGCTTGCCGACGAAGGGGGCGATGAAGTTGTCCGCGTCCGGGAAGTCGGGGGACCAGCCACGCCCGAACACCGGGTACTCGCCCTCCTGGTACCCCTCGACGTACGTCTTCCAGGGGCGGCTCTTGAGCGTGACGTCGAACAGCTTCGACGCCTCCAGCTGCTTCTCGATCTCCTTGAACTCCAGCGCGGTCTCGGAGCCGTAGCGGTCGGTGGTGTACCAGAGGGTGAGCGGGACCGGCTCGGTGATGCCCGCGTCGGTGAGGATGTCCCGGGCCTTGTCGACGCTGGGCTCGCCGTAGTCGTCGAAGAAGCCGGTGGTGTGCCCGGTCAGGCCCTTGGGGACCATCGAGTACAGCGGGTCGACGGTGTCCCGGTAGACCTTGTGCGCGATCGCCGCGCGGTCGAGGACCTGCGCGATGGCCTGGCGCACCTCCTTCTTGCCGGCCCACCGGTCCTTCGGGTTGAACACCAGGTAGTTGATGTCGGTCCCGGTGCCCTCGATGAGCTGGATCTCCTGCTCCTTGGAGGCCCTGCCCTGGAAGTCGATCACGTCGCCCGCGGCCAGACCCCGGTAGGTCAGGTCGATCTCCTTGTCGCGCAGCGCCTTGACCATGGGGGCGGACTGCTGGAAGTACCGGACCGTGACCGCGTTGTTCTTCCGCTCGGCGAAGCCCTTGTAGCGGTCGTTGCGGACGAGCTCGGCCTTCTTCCCCTCCTCGTACGCCTGGAGGGTGTACGGCCCCGAACCGACGACGCCGGTGCCCTCGCGCAGCGCGTCCGACGGGTAGGAGTCCGGGGCGACGATGGACATCGCGGGGGTGGCGAGCACGAACGGGAAGGTGGCGTCCGGCTTGTTGAGGTAGAAGACGACCTCGCGCTCGCTGGGCGCCTGCACCCGCTCCAGGCTGCCCAGCAGACCGGCCGGGCCGCCGTTGACGTTGATCTCGCGGATGCGGTCGATCGAGTGCTTGACCGCCTTGGCGTCCAGGGTGCCGCCGTCGGAGAACTTCAGGCCCTCGCGCAGTTCGCAGCGGAAGACCTGGTTGGAGCTGTCGGAGAACTCGCAGCTCTCCGCGGCGTCCGGCTGCGGAGTGGTCGCACCGACCGGGTAACTCAGCAGCGTCTGATAGATGTTGCGGAACAGCTCCCAGGAACTGTCCCAGGAGGCGGCAGGATCCAGCGTGCTGGGCGAGCTGGTGGTTCCCACGACGATAGGTCCCTCGTCGTCCGGATCGCCGGGCGACAGGAAGCCGCATCCGGTCATCAGGGACGATATGGACGCGATGGCCGCCACCCGCCGCAGGCATCGGTTCCGGTTGAACACGCGCACGCTCCTCGATCTGCCATGCCAAGGGTCGGCAGACCATACCGCAGTGACACGCCCGCTGACCCTCTTCTGTGCGGCCCTTGAGATCAACTTGCGATGACTACGTTGTCACGCGCCGTCATGTGTCCGATACGCCGGCACGGGCGCCGTTTTCGTCAACGGGCGCCCGTGCCGGAGCGGTCCTGGACGCCCGCCCGCGCGTGTGCGTGGCACGCGCGGGCGGGCGTCGCGGGTCAGGCCACGCCCGCGTTCAGGAAGATGCCGCCGTCGACCACCAGCGTCTGGCCGGTGACCCAGTCCGACTGTTCGGAGGTGAGGAAGGCGGCGGCGCCGCCGATGTCGGACGGCACGCCGAGCCGGCCCAGCGGGTAGCCGGCGGCGGCCTCCTCCTCCCGGCCCTCGTAGAGCGCCTGCGCGAACTTGGTCTTCACCACCGCCGGGGCGATGGCGTTGACCCGCACCCTCGGCGCGAACTCGTGCGCGAGCTGCTGGGTCAGGTTGATGAGCGCGGCCTTGCTGACGCCGTAGGCGGCGATGAACGGCGAGGGCGCGAGGCCGGCGACGGAGGCGATGTTGACGATCGCGCCGCCGTTGTCCTTCTGCCAGGCGTGCCAGGTCTTCTGCGCGAAGCCCAGCGCCGAGATCACGTTGGTCTCGAACACCTTGCGCGCCACGTTCAGGTCGAGGTCGGCGATCGGCCCGAACACCGGGTTGGTGCCGGCGTTGTTGACGAGGTAGTCGACGCGGCCGAAGGCCTCCATGGCGCGCTCCACGGCGACGGCCTGGTGGGCCTCGTCGTGCGCCTTGCCGGCGACGTACACGGCCCGGTCGGGGCCGAGCTTCTCGACGGCTTCCTTGAGGGCGTCCTCGCCCCGGCCGGTGATGCAGACCCGGTCGCCGCGCGCGACGAGGGCCTCGGCGACGCCGTAGCCGATGCCGCGGCTGGCGCCGGTGATCAGGGCGACCTTGCCCGAGAGTTCCACAGCAGTCATGTTCCCGGTCTTCCTAGTCGAGCGGTCCGCCGGCGACGTACAGCACCTGGCCGGAGACGAATCCGGCGGCTTCACCGGTGAAGAAGGCGATGGCGTTGGCGATGTCCTCGGGGTAGCCGACGCGGGCGACCGGGATCTGGGTGGCGGCGGCGGCCTTGAAGTCCTCGAAGCCCATGCCGACGCGGTCGGCGGTGGCCTTGGTCATCTCGGTGGCGATGAAGCCGGGGGCGACGGCGTTGGCGGTGATGCCGAACTTGCCGAGTTCCTTGGCGAGGGTCTTGGTGAAGCCCTGCAGACCGGCCTTGGCGGCCGAGTAGTTGACCTGGCCGCGGTTGCCGAGCGCGGAGGAGGAGGACAGGTTGACGATCCGTCCGAACCCGGCGTCGACCATGTACTTCTGGCAGGCCTTCGACATCAGGAAGGCGCCGCGCAGGTGCACGTTCATGACGGTGTCCCAGTCGGAGACGCTCATCTTGAACAGCAGGTTGTCACGGAGCACGCCCGCGTTGTTGACCAGGACGGTCGGCGCGCCGAGTTCCTCGGCGACGCGCGCGACGGCGGCCTCCACCTGTGCCTCGTCGGAGACGTCGCAGCCGACCGCGAGGGCCGTGCCACCGGCGGCGGTGATCTTCTCGACGGTGTCCTTGCAGGCCGCCTCGTCCAGGTCGATCACGGCGACCGCGTGGCCTTCGGCGGCCAGTCGTACGGCGGTGGCGGCGCCGATGCCGCGCGCGGCGCCGGTGACGACCGCGACCCGCTGCTCAGTGGTGGACATTGCTGCTTCTCCTCGCCCTTGGATGCGGCTCCGCGGCCGGACTCGTTCAATGAGCGACCGCTTAGTACCTTCAGCAGACGTGACGCTAGAAGCCCTGGCACCCGGTGTCAACGGCGCACCGCCCGGGTGTGATCCATTCCCCGCCCGGACGCCGCCTCCGGCCGTCCGCACCCGCCGCGCGGCGGTCGGCGCGGAGCACCCGATCGGCCCAGCGCCGCGCGCCCGGCCGCCGGCCGGCCCCTAGCGTCGAAGCGCGAGCCACCCGAGACCGGAAAGGAGGCGCTCCATGCGTCGTCGCACCGGTGCCATGGGCACACTGATCGCGCTCGCCGCGATCGTGCCGCTGGCCGACCCCGCGCAGGCCCAGGACCTGGACTGCAGCGACTTCACCTACCAGGAGGACGCGCAGACCTTCTTCGACCTGGACAGGAGTGATCCGCACCGGCTCGACGAGGACCCCGGTCCGGACGACGGCCTGGCCTGCGAGGCACTGCCCCGGCGCGGCCTCACCTCATCCACCTTCCGGCCCGCGCCGGTCGGTCCCCCGCCCACCCGGCCGGCGTCACCGTCGCCGACGACCGCTCCGCCCACCAGGACCGCGGCTCCCACGGCGACCGGGGCTCCCACCCGGCCGCCGGTGACGCCCACCGCGACCCCCACCTCGGTGGCCCCGACGCGGGGTGTGGAGGGCGGGCTGGGCGGCTCCTCGGACGCCGGTCCGAGCGGCTGGGACCTGGGCATGGGAGCGACGTTCGTGACCGGCGCCGTCCTCGCGGCGGGACACCTGGTGAAGCGCCGCCGCTCCTGACGGGGCGTGGAGGGAGGCGGCCGTCCTCCACGCCCGGTTCAGCGGACGAGCAGGTCGAGCAGCCGCTCCGCCTCCGCCGCGGGATCGGCGGTGAGCCCGGTGTGCACGGGACCGGGCTGGACGATGGTGGACCGGGGCGCGATCAGCCAGCGGAAGCGCCGTCCCGCGTCGTCCCCCGCCGCCTGCCCCGCCGCGTTCCCGCCCGCGCAGACGCCTTCGACCGCGCGCAGCGCCGCCCGCACGCCGGGCAGGTCGGCACCGGGGTCGAGGGCCAGCAGCCGCGCCTCGTCGAGGTGGGTGCGGGCCATGACGAAGGACCGGTGACGGCAGTACACGAGCACCCCGGCGTTGACGCACTCGCCGCGTTCGATGCGCGGTACGACCCTCAGCAGGGCGTACTCGTAGACGTACCGGTCGTTCACTGGTTCCCCCGGAGGCCGTGGATGTCGCGGTGGACGGTGGTCGCGCGGGCGAGCAGCGGCCGCGCGTAGGCCAGCCGCAGCGCCTCGGGCGAGTCGAAGCCCGGCTCCCCGGTCAGCCAGGCGTCGGGGACCTCCGCGGTGACCTCGGCCAGCAGTTCCTCGGTCACCCGCGGCGCGAGCTCCGCCGCGGCGGCCGCGACGTCCGGTGCGAAGGTGCTCAGCGCGTGGTCGGACGCGTCGTAGGGGCGGGCGGCGGAGGCGGCGGCGCCGGGCCAGTTGTGGTGCCAGATCATCGTCGCGCCGTGGTCGATGAGCCACAGTCCGTCCCGCAGGCGGAGCATGTTGGGGTTGCGCCAGGAGCGGTCGACGTTGTTGACCAGCGCGTCGAACCAGACGATCCGTCCGGCCTCCTCCGGGCTCACCTCGAAGGCGAGCGGGTCGAAGCCGACGGCGCCGGAGAGGAAGTCCATGCCGAGGTTGGTGCCGCCGCTGGATCTCAGCAGGTGCTGCACCTCCGGCTCGGGCTCGCCGAGCCCCAGTACGGGGTCGAGCTCGACGGTGACCAGCCGCGGTACCCGCAGCCCCAGCCGGCGGGCGAGCTCCCCGCACACCACCTCGGCGACCAGCGTCTTGCGGCCCTGTCCGGCGCCGGCGAACTTCAGGACGTAGGTCCCGAGGTCGTCGGCCTCGATCAGTCCCGGCAGCGAGCCTCCCTCGCGCAGCGGCGCGATGAAACGGGTCGCGATGACTTCCTTGAGCATCGCCCCAGGTTACTGGCGCGTCGCCGCACGTCGGCGGGGGCGGGGCGGGAGGCGCGGCCGTCCGACAGGGAAACGACAGCTGTGGCTTACGCCCGTCCGACCGGAGGCACGCCAAGCTCTCGTCACTGCCTGAACGGCGTGGCCCCGCTGACCGTACCTCTCCCCGGATCACCTGTCCGCCCCGGAAGGGAAACACCGGCATGACCGCATCGCTTCACTCCGCATCGGGACCCGCCCGCCGCACCGTCGTCGCGGCGGCGGGGGCGGCGGGCCTCGCCGTCGCGCTGACCGCGTGCGGCGGTTCCGACGACGACGCGTCGAGTTCCCCGGTGGAATCCGGGACCTCGGGCGGCGCACCGGACGACGGCGGGGGCGGCGATGCCGCCGGTGGCGCGCCGCTCGCCAGGACCGCCGACATCCCCGAGGGCGGCGGGAAGGTCTTCGCCGACCGCAAGGTGGTCGTCACCCAGCCGTCGGCGGGCGAGTTCAAGGCGTTCTCGGCGACCTGCACCCACCAGGGGTGCGCGGTGAAGAGCGTCGCCGACGGTGTGATCAACTGCCCCTGTCACAACAGCGACTTCTCCATCACCGACGGCAGTGTGCGCGGCGGCCCGGCCACGAAGCCGCTGCCCGCGGTGGAGATCACCGTCAGCGGGGACTCGATCACCCTCGCCTGAACCGGCCGCGCCGGGTACGACGTGAGAGAAGAAGGGACCGTATGACCGCCACGCAGCGCCGGGGCCGCAGGATCATGATGACGCCGGGGGAACTGGACGATTTCCTCACCGTCCAGCGCACCTGCCGGGTCGCCACGGTGTCCGCCGACGGGGCTCCGCACGTCAGCACGCTCTGGTTCGCCTGGGACGGCACCTCGCTGTGGCTCTACTCCGTGGTGCGCAGCAGGCGCTGGGCGGATCTGCGGCGGGATCCGCGGGTGGCGGTCGTGGTCGACACGGGTGAGGAGTACGACGAGTTGCGCGGTGCGGAGCTCTCCGGACGGGTGGAGTTCGTGGGCGAGATCCCGCGGACCGGCGAGCTGCGGGCGGAACTCGACGTCCCGGAGACGTTGTTCGCCCGCAAGAACTTCGGCCTGGACGAGATGCCGCACGACGGCCGGCACGCCTGGCTGCGGCTGACCCCGGAGAAGATCGTCTCCTGGGACTTCAGGAAGCTGTCGACGCTGTCGTAGGGTTCGCGCGGCCGGCCGCGTCTCCCCCGACGCGCTGCCCCGCCGCCCGCAGTGCCCGCACCGCCGCCCGGATGGACGGGCGGCGGTCCGCGTCCGCGCGCCAGACCACGAAGACGTGCCGGCGCACGCGCTGCCGGAGCGGGACGGTCACCACGTCGCCGGGCAGCGGGTCGCGGCCCAGCAGGGGGGCGATACAGACGCCGAGTCCCGCCGCGACCAGGGCGAGCTGGGTGTGGCTCTCGGCGGCGAGGTGGCCGACGACCGGCTCGATGCCCTTGGAGCGCAGGGTGAACATCAGCCACTCGTGGCAGAACTCGCCCTCGCCCCAGGTGATCCACTCGTCGTCGGCCAGTTCGGCGAGGTCCACCTCCTCGCGTCCGGCCAGCCGGTGGCCGGCCGGGAGCGCCACGTCGGCCGGGTCGTCGAGCAGCAGCGCCTTGACCAGGCCGTCGGGCAGCGGCATCGGCTTGTTGTACCAGTCGAGCACGACGGCGAGGTCGAGGTCGCCCCGTACGACGCCCCGGATGCCCCGCTCGGGTTCCAGTTCCCGGGAGCGCACGCGCAGCGCCGGGTGCGCTGCGCGCAGATCGGCGAGGGCGGCCGGGAACAGTCCCCGCGCGGCGGTCGGGAACGCCGAGACCCGCAGTTCGCCGGCGACCTGCCCGCGCTGCGCCTCCAGATCGGACTGGGCGAGTTCGACCTGCGACAGGATGCGGGCGGCGTGTTCGGCGAGCAGCCGGCCCGCGTCGGTGAGCCGGACACCGCGCCCGTTCTTCGCCAGCAGTCGCTGGCCGGCCTCCCGCTCCAGCTTCGCCATCTGCTGGGAGACGGCGGAGGTGGTGATGTGCAGTCCTTCGGCCGCGCCGCTGACCGAGCCGTGCCGGGCGAGGGCGTCGAGGGTGCGCAGGCGCTCCAGGTTCAACATGTAAGCGATGCTACGAGATACCCCGTGCGAAATCTCGATTGTGCTACGAGATGGGCGTCCCGCATCGTTGCGTCCATGAGCAGCGTCACCGCGACCACCACCACGCCGGTCCCGTCCGGCCCCGCCCCCGAAACCGGCCGTCCCCGCCTGGACTGGCGCCTGCGCTTCGGTGCGCTCTCCTTGATCTGGGGCTTCAGCTTCCTCCTCATCAAGGTCGGCACGCAGGGCTACGCCCCCTTCCAGGTCACCCTCGGCCGGCTGGCCTTCGGGACCGCCGTCCTCGCGGTCGCCATGGCGGTGCGCCGGGAGCGGCTGCCGCGCGGTGCGCGCACCTGGGGGCATCTCGCGGTCGCCGGGTTCCTGCTGAACGCCCTGCCGTTCTCCCTGTTCGCGTTCGCCGAGCTGACCATTCCGTCCACGCTGGCCGGCATCTGCAACGCGACCTCACCGCTGTGGGGCATGGCGCTGTCCCTGGTGGCGCTGTCCGAGGACCGGCCGACCCGGGTGCGGGTGGCGGGGCTGGGGCTGGGCTTCCTCGGGGTGCTGACCGTGCTGGGCGCCTGGCAGGGCTTCCAGGGCCTGGACGCCCGCGGCACCGCGCTGGCCCTGCTGGCCTCGCTGAGCTATCCCGTGGGCTGGATCTACGTCCGTCGCACCCTGGCGGGCAGCAGCCACTCGAATCTGTCCCTGACCGGCGGCCAGTTGCTGCTCGCGACGGTGCAACTGGCCGTGGTCACACCGATGTTCACCACCCTCCCCGGCGACTTCGCGGTGGGCCCGCTGCTGGCGATCGCCGCCCTGGGCACGCTGGGCACGGGCCTCGCCGTCCTCATCCAGTACGGTCTGGTCGCCGAGGTCGGCCCGACGACCGGCCAGATGGTGACCTACTTCGTCCCGGTGATCGCCGCGGCGGCCGGGATCGTGCTCCTCGGCGAGACGCTGACCTGGTCGACACCGGTGGGCGCGGCGATAGTCCTGGCGGGAGCGGCACTCACCCAGGCCCGCCCGAAGCCCCGGACCCGCCCGAAGCGCCCGGCGTAGCCACGCCGGACGCCGGACTGGCCTACGGCTCCTCGAGGAGCACGACGCGATCGGCCTCCACGTCGAAGCCGAGCACCGGCAGCGGGACGAGCGCCGGACCGCCCTCCGTGCCGGGCGGGCCGCCGGGGTCCCGGAGCCTCGTCCGCCCGTACCTCAGGCGTACGTCCGCGCGGGCCCCCCGGCGGGGCCCAGCGCCGTGGCGACGGCCTCGGACAGGGGCTCGATCTCGTCCCCGGTGAGGGTGGAGACCGTGACGCGGATTCCCGGCGGCGCGTTCAGCCGGAAGCGGGCGCCCGGGGCCACCGCCCAGCCGGCGTGCAGCAGCCGGGCGACGGCGCCGGTCTCGTCCGGGACCGGCACCCACACGTTCATGCCGCTGGGCCCGTACGCCGCGACGCCGCGCCGGGCCAGCGCCCCGATCAGCGCGTCCCTGCGCCGCCCGTAGGACGCGGCGACGGCCGCCGGATCCACCGCGCCCTCGCTCCACAGCCGGGCCACGGCCCGCTGGACGATCAGGCTGACCCAGCCCGGCCCGAGCCGCTGCCGGCCGCGCACCCGGTCGAGCGTGACCGTGTCCCCGGTGAGCACCGCGAGCCGCAGGTCGGGGCCGTACGCCTTGGCCGCCGAGCGCACGAAGGCCCAGCTCCGGGTGGTCCCGGCGAGGGGGTGGAGCGGGACGTCGACGATGTGGTGCCCGTGGTCGTCCTCGATCAGCAGTGTCTCCGGGTGAGCGGCGAGGACGGACCGTAGGACACGCGCGCGTGCGGCGCTCAGTGCGGCACCGGTCGGGTTCTGCGCGCGGTCGGTGACGATCAGGGCCCGCGCACCGCCCGCCAGCGCCTCGCGGACGTCGTCGGGGAGCGGACCCTCCCCGTCGAGGCCCACGGGGACGGTCCGCAGCCCGAGCGCCGGGACCAGGTCGAGCAGACTCCCCCACCCGGGGTCCTCCACCGCGACCGCGTCCCCGGGCCTGAGATGCGCCGCGAGCACCCGCTCGATGGCGTCCAGTGCCCCGGAGGCGACGGCGACGGGCCCGTCGGGCACTCCGTCGGCGTCCAGCCCGGCCCGCGCCGCCCGCGCCAGCCCCGGCTCCACCGGCGCGTGCCCGTAGAGCACCGGCTCCCGGTCGCCCTGCGCGGCCGCCGCCGCGAACGCCCCGGCGAGCGCCGGCAGCAGCGCCGGGTCCGGGCTGCCCTCGGACAGGTCCCGCACACCCGGCGGCACCTCCACCCGCATGAGGTCGCGCGCCGTGGTGGCCGGCTTGGGCCGCACCCGGCTGCCTCTGCGGCCCGCCGTCTCGATGACCCCGCGTTCACGCAGGGTGCGGTACGCGGCCGCGACGGTGTTCGCGTTGACCCCGAGCCGCTCCGCCAACTCCCGCATCGGGGGCAGCGGTTCACCCGGACGCAGTTCTCCTTCACCCACCGCGCGCTCGATGCTCGCGGAAATCTCCGCTGCGCGCCGCCCACTGATCCGATACTCTCCTAGCACAAAGACGATTATGCACTAGTGCAATGGAGAGTGCCATGCAGGGGACCCAGCCGCCGCAGCCGCGGCCCGCCGCCACCTACCCGCCCACCGAGCGCACCGTTCCCACCCGTTCCCCCGGCCGCGCCGCGTACGACAAGGAACTGGTGCACGCGATACTCGACGAGGGCTACGTCTGCCACCTCGGCTTCGTCCGGGACGGCGCGCCGGTGGTGCTGCCCACGCTGTACGGCCGGGTCGGCGAGGTGCTGTACGTCCACGGCTCGACCGGCTCACGTCCGCTGCGCGCGGCGGGCCGGGCCGGCTCGGGCCTGCCGGTCTGCCTGACCGTCACCCACGTCGACGCGCTGGTGCTGGCCCGCTCGGCCTTCCACCACTCGGTCAACTACCGCTCCGTGGTGGTGCACGGCCCGGCGTACGACGTGACCGACCCCGAGGAGAAGCGGCGGGCGCTCGACGCCCTGGTCGACCATGTCGTACCGGGCCGGGCCGCCGACTCCCGGCCGGCCGACAGGAAGGAACTGGCGGCCACCGCGGTGATCCGCCTCGACCTCACCGAGGTCTCCGCCAAGCTCCGCACCGGCGGCGTCAACGACGAACCCGAGGACCTGGGGCTGCCCCACTGGGCCGGCGTCGTCCCCCTGCGCAAGGGCTACGGCACCCCGCTCGCCGACCCCGCTCTGCACCCCGGCACCGCGGTCCCCGGCTACCTGGCGGCCCTGGGATGCTGATCCACCCCTGGGACGCGCCCCGCGACGACGAGTGGCAGCGGTGGCTGACCGCGCACGACTTCGGGCAGCTCGCGGTGAACGGCCCGCCGGGCGAACCGCCGTTCGTCCAGCCGCTGCACTTCGCCTACGACGCCGGGCGCCGCGAGGCCGTCACCCACCTGGCCCGGCCGAACCCGCTCTGGCAGGCCGTCGAGGCGAACCCGCAGGTGCTGCTGAGCGTGGTCGACGACTACGTGTACGTGCCCGGTCCCTGGCAGGCCGAGCCCGGCACCCCGCCCGAGCACGGGGTTCCGACGAGTCTGTACGCCGCCGTGCAACTGCGGTGCCGCGCCCACGTCGTGGACGATCCGTCGGAGAAGGCCGCGCTGCTGAACCTCCAGACGGGCCACTTCCAGCCGGAGGGCGGCTCGGCACCGGCGGCGGCCGGCGAGGCACCGTACGGCCGGCTGCTGTCCGGCATCCGCGGACTGAGGCTCGAAGTGACGGACGTACGGGCGAAGTTCAAGTACGCGGGCAAACGGTCGACGGCGGTCCGCGAACGGATCGCGGCCGGTCTCACGGAGCGGAACGGCGCGCGCGACCCCGAGGCCCGCGCGCACGTCCTGCGCCGGGAGCCGGCCTGACGAAGGGCCCTCCGCCCTCCCCCTCCGGGAGGGCCCCCGGGGTCACGCCGGCACGGCCGCCGGCTCCCCCTTCCCGGCCCGCGCACCCCGCGCCTCACCCACCGCGAGGCCCGCGACCGAGCCCAGCATCAGCAGGGTGCCCGCCAGGGTGGCCACCGTCAGCCGCTCGCCGAGCAGGGCCACGGCGAGCACCGCCGCGCTCACCGGCTCCAGCAGCATGATCACGGACACGGTGGCCGACCGTACGACGGCGGCACCGGCGAAGTAGAGGCCGTAGGCGAGCGCCGTCGGCACGGAGGCGACGTACGCCAGCAGGCAGAGCAGGACGCCGGGCGCGTCGGTGTGCGGCACCAGCCCCTCGAACGCGGCGAACGGCAACAGCACCAGACTGGTGACGGCGAAGGCCCCCACGGTCGTGCCGGAGGAGTCCACCGCGCCGCCGCGTCCCCACCAGCGGGTGAGCAGGGTCATCGCCGAGTACCCGGCCGCGGACACCAGGGCGAGCAGGACGCCCCAGGGATCGACGGTGGTGCCGCCGCCCCCGAGGACGAGCACCACGAGTCCGGCGAGCGCGCCCGCGACGGCGGCCAGTCCGCCGCGCCCCAGCCGCTCTCCCAGGGCCAGCCGGGCACCCAGTGCGATGAGTACCGGACCGGCGCCCAGGGTGACGACGGTGGCCACGGCCAGTCCCGTGGCCGAGACGGCCGCGAAGTAGGCGGTCTGGAAGACCGCGAGCCCGATCCCGGTGGCCCCGGCCCGCAGCGCCCGGCGGCCGCGCGGCTCGGGCGCGGCGGTCCGTGGGCGGCGGGACAGCGACCGGACGGCCAGCAGCAGGAGCAGCCCGAGGGCACAGCGCCAGAAGGAGAGGGCGACGGGGCCCATGTCGCTGGTCAGGTAGACCAGCGAGGCGGCCGCGCCCGCGGTGCCCCAGGCGGCACCGGCGACGATCAGATAGAGGAGGCCTCGCCCGACGGGCAGACCGGAGACGGCGTTCGACACGTGTTCTCTCCGCGGATACACGCGCCGCGCGCATCGGCGCGGGCGCGGAAGGTTCGGGAAGGACCCCGGATCAGGCCCGGCCGGGGCCGGAGCGGCGGGATCCTCGGACTCCGTCTGCGGGCAGCACCGTCACACCCGGCGACCTGCCGGGCGGGGTGTACCGGGGCCCGCGTCAGGCCGCGGGAGGCGGAAGAACCAGTGCGCGCGCGTGCATGCCCGGCACCCTAGGCGCTCCTTCCCGGCGTGGACAACTCCCGTTCGGGTCCGCCGCCCGCGACCGGCGTCCCGGAGCCCTTGGCGGGGGCCGACGACTGGGCGATGAAGGCGCCGGTGAGGACGACCGCGCCGCCCACGATCTGCGGCGCCGAGAGGTGCTCGCCGAGCAGGAACCAGGCGAGGACGGTGGCGATGACCGCCTCCAGGCAGGCCACGACACCGGCGACCTGCGGCGAGAGCCGGCGCACCGACACCACCCCGGTGATGTACGCGGCGACCGTGGCGACGAGGACGATCCAGGCCAGCAGCACGAACGCGGCGACCGGGGTGCCGTCCATCTCCGCGCTGCCGGTGAGCACGGACCAGTCCATGGACCAGGGGCGGGCGACGACGGTCAGCACGGCGGCGCCGATCAGCAGCCCGTAGGCGATCACCCCGAGCGGGTCGGGTGCCTCCTCGCCCTCGCTGCCCTGGTCGGACAGGACGAAGTAGCCGACCTGGCAGCAGGCCGCGCCGAGGGCGAGCAGCAGCCCGAGGGCGTCGAAGCCGAGTCCCGCCCACACCTCCACGACGCAGGCGAGACCTCCCACCGCCAGGACCACCCCCACCGCGGCGGCCCGCGTCACGGGGCGCCGCTGCACGAACCGCACCCAGCCGAGCACCAGCGCGGGCGCCAGGTACTCGACCAGCAGGGCGACTCCGACCGGGATGCGGGAGATCGCGGCGAAGTAGCAGGCCTGGACGCCGGCCACGGCGAAGAGGCCGAACCCGGCGAGCAGTCCCGGCCTGCGGCGCAGCAGTTCGCGGTGGCGCACCGCCAGCGGCAGCATGACGAGCGCCGCGCCCGCCACCCGCAGCCAGACGACGTGCAGGGGGTCGAGGCCCGCCTCGATCAGCGGCTTGGCCGCGACGCCCGACCCTCCGAAGGCGAGGGCGGACAGCAGCGCGAGACCGAGCCCGACGCCCTTCGTGCGGGGGCCCCGGGTGGTGACAGAGGTAGGCACCGGCACATGATGACAGGCGTCGACAGGAGCGTCACCCCCCATGACACCTGTCTCACCGGCTGGACGGCGTCTCGAGCCGGGCGAGCAGCTCCCCCGGGTCGATTCCGGCGCGCCCCAGCACCTCGACGGCGCGCGCCCGGGGTTCCGCGACGATCGCGGCGAGCAGGTCCGTACCGGAGGCCGGGCCGGTGGCGCCCCGGGCGGCGCGCTCACGGGCGCGCTCCATGCAGCCGGCGGCCAGCGGCGAGAAGCCCGCGTCGCCGGCCGGCACGGGAACACTGCCGGAGTCCTCGACCGCACCCTGCCAGCGCAGGCCGTAGCCGATGCTGCGCTGGACGAGATAACCGAGCAGCCGCGCCATCCGCGGCCCCTCGCCGAGGACGGCTCGCACCTCGGCGTCGTGTTCCAGCAGCGAGTGCAGGAGGTGGGCGGTGTCGATCTGCCGGTCCCCGTCCCGGACCGCCCTGCGGCGGGCCCCGGCGACGACCGCCGCCAGCTCGTCAGTGAGCCCGGCATCGGGGTCCGGGCGCGGGACGCCCTGCTCCGGGAGCTCGTGGCCCTGCTGCCGGGGGATACGGGGTTGCACATCCCCCACCCCATCAGTCCCGCGGGCCCGGGGCATCCCCGGCGGGAAGCATCTTGGCGTCCCACGGGAAGTGGAGGTCCCGGGCGGAAATCTCCTCCCTGCGGAGGAGATCAGGGCGTTTCACGCCGAGGGGCGCGCGCCGGTTCGCGCGCGCCCCTCGGTGTCGCCTGCCCGGTCAGTCCTCGTCGGCGAGGATCAGGTACAGCTTCTTGCGGGCGTCGTTGATGACGGCGAGGGCCTTCTCGCGCTGGCCCTTGCTGCCGGTCTTCCAGACCTGCCCGAAGGCTTCCATCAGCCCGAAACCGGCCTGCCGGATCTCGCTCAGCGCCTCCCAGTCGACCCCGCGCGAGGCCTCCTCCCAGGGAGCCTCGGGGCCCTCCTCGGCCGCCGTGCGGCCCGCGCCGGTGAGGGAGAACAGCTTCTTGCCGCCCTCGGACTCACTGACGATCAGGCCCTCGTCCTCCAGGAGCTGGAGGGTGGGGTACACCGATCCGGGGCTGGGCTTCCACGCCCCGCCGCTGCGCTCGGCGATCTCCTGGATCATCTCGTAGCCGTGCATGGGGCGGTCCTTCAGCAGGGCGAGGATCGACGCCCGTACGTCACCGCGCCGGGCCCTTCCCCTCGGTCCTCCGCGTCCGCGCCCGCCGCCCCAGGGGCCACCGTGACCGAATCCCGGACCGAACGGGCCGCCGGGACCGCCCGGACCCCCGGGGCCGAAGGGCCCGAAGGCCGCGCGCGGCCGGTCGAAGTCGCCCCGGCCGCCCCGCCGGCCGCCGTGACCGTGTCCGTGCTCGTAGCCATGGGTACGCACCGCGACCACTCCCTTCCCTCATTGATCTGTCGCGATGCTTCAACGATATATCGGTAACACTCTTCCGGCAACCCTTCGCCGATCGGGATTCGTCCGCGATGTCGCCCGGCCCGTACGGTCGGCACCATGCGGATCCGAATCGTCGACGCCTTCACCGACCGGCCCTTCGCCGGAAACCCCGCCGGGGTACTGCTCCTGGACTCCTTCCCGGACGACGACTGGCTGCAGAACGTCGCCCTGGAGGTCAACCACGCCGAGACCGCCTTCGCCCACCCCCTGCCCGGCGGCGGCGGGGCCGACTGGGCGCTGCGCTGGTTCACCCCGGCCACCGAGGTGGCGATGTGCGGGCACGCGACCCTGGCCACCGCGCACGTCCTGCACAGCACCGGCGTGCACAGGGGCCCGGTGCGGTTCGCCACGCGCAGCGGTGTGCTCGTCGCGAGCCCCGGCGAGGACGGTGCCGTCACCCTGGACTTCCCCACGGCCCCGCTCAGCCCGATCGACGTCCCCGAGGGCCTCGGGCGGGCGCTGGGCGCCGAACCCCGTACGGCCTTCGACACCGGTCCGAACATCGGAGACCTGCTGGTCGAGGTCGCCGACGAGCGGACCGTGCACGCCCTGCGGCCCGACCTCGAGGCCCTGGCCGCCTGCTCGGCGCGCGGCGTCATCGCCACCGCCCGGGCCGAGAACCCCGCCCTCGGCTACGACTTCGTCTCCCGCTGCTTCTTCCCGAACGTCGGCATCGCCGAGGACCCGGTCACCGGGAGCGCGCACACCGCGCTGGCCCCGTACTGGTCCGAACGCCTCGGCCGCTCCGTCCTCACCGGCCTCCAGGCGTCGGCGCGCTCCGGCCGTGTCCGCACCGAGGTGCGCGGCGAGCGCACCCTGCTGAGGGGACGGGCCGTGACGGTCATCGACGGCGAACTGCTGGTCTGACCCCGCCGCGGCGCGGGGGCGGACACCCCCGTGCCGTGCGCCTCACGCCGTCGGCAGCCAGTCCACCCTGCCGGCGAGCAGCGCGTACCCGACGAACGCCCCGATGTCGAGCAGCGTGTGCGCGACCACCAGCGGCCCGACACGGCCCCAGCGCCGGTACAGGTACACGAACACCACGCCCATGACCATGTTGCCGATGAAACCGCCGATGCCCTGGTAGAGGTGGTACGAGCCGCGCAGCAGCGAACTGCCCGCCATGGCGGCGCCCGGGGACCAGCCCAACTGGTCGAGCCGGCGCAGCAGATAGGCGAGGACGATGACCTCCTCGACGATCGAGTTCTGCAACGCCGAGAGGATCAGCACGGGGTACTTCCACCACACCTCGGGCAGCGCCTCGGGCACCACGGTGAGGTTGAAGCCGAGTCCGCGCATGGTCAGGTAGAAGGCGATGCCGCTGCTGCCGATGACCGCGGCGACCGCCGCTCCGCGCCCGAGGTCGAACCAGGGGCGGGTGCGGTCGAAACCGAGGGCACGCAGGCCGGCGCCCTCGCGCAGCAGGAAATGCGCGACCAGCGCGACGGGGACGAGTGCCGTGGTGATACCGAAGAGCTGCCAGGCCAGGTCCAGCCAGGGGCGGCCCGGCGCGGCCGAGGCGTTCAGGGTGGCGGCCTGGTCCTTGAGTCCGCCCGGTTTCGTCACCGAGCCGACGAAGCTGATCAGCGCGGAGACCCCGCTCGCGCCGAGCGACAGCGCGAGCACCAGCAGCGTCTCGTTGCGGAGCGTCGTCCGTGACGGACTCCGCTCGGGAAGGGAATCGGCCCCCGGGCCCGCCTCCGCCTGCACACCTGCCTCCACATCACCGATCGGTCCGATCAGTATGAGGGCAGCGGCCGTGGCCGCGGTCCGGGGGCCGTCCGGCGGGGGTCAGCCGGCGGGCACCGGTTCCGGCAGTCCCACCGGCCAGGTGTGCACGGGTTCCCCCTGTTCCGTCAGTTCGCGGTAGCGGCGGGTGGTGGCGGCCAGGGCGGCCTCCCGGCCGAGTCCCAGGTCCAGGGCCCGGTGGAAGGTGGCGGCCTGCCAGGTCGCGCCGTTCACCCGGCGCCGGCAGCGCTCCTCGATCACACCGAGGTACAGGTCGCGGTCGGCGCGTTCGATCCCCCACGCGTCCAGTCCGGCCTCGGCGAGCGGCAGCAGTTCGTCCCGTACGAGGGTGACCGCGTCCACCTCGCCGAGACCGCCGAGGCGGCCGCGCCGGGGCCAGGTGAAGCGGGCGTCGATGCCGTGCCGGCAGGCGGCGTCGAAGTTGGCGGCGGCGTCCTCGAAGGGCAGCCGGGTCCACACCGGGCGGCTGTCCTCGGCCAGGGCCCGGACGACCCCGTAGTAGAAGGCCGCGTTGGCGATGACGTCGGTGACGGTCGGGCCGGCGGGCAGCACGCGGTTCTCCACCCGCAGGTGGGGAACGCCGTCCGCGATGCCGTAGACCGGGCGGTTCCAGCGGTAGACGGTGCCGTTGTGCAGGACGAGTTCGGCGAGGGAGGGGATCCCGCCCCGGTCCAGCACCTCCAGTGGGTCCTCGTCGTCGCAGATGGGCAGCAGGGCCGGGTAGTAGCGCAGGTTCTCCTCGAAGAGGTCGAACGCCGACGTCACCCACCGCTCCCCGAACCAGGTGCGCGGCCGCACGCCCTGGGCCTGGAGCTCGGGCGGGCGGGTGTCGGTGGACTGCTGGAAGAGCGGGGGCCGGGACTCGCGCCACAGCTCACGGCCGAACAGGAACGGCGAGTTGGCGCCGACGGCGATCTGCGCGGCGGCGACGGCCTGCGCCGCGTTCCACACGCCGGCGAACCGCTCGGGCGTCACCTGGAGGTGCAGCTGCACCGAGGTGCAGGCGGCCTCGGGGGCGATGGACTTCGAGGTGCAGCTGAGGTGTTCCACACCGTCGATGTCCAGGGTGAAGTCCTCACCGCGCGCTGCCACGATCTGGTCGTTGAGCAGGGCGTAGCGGTCGACGGCGGAAAGGTTGGAGGAGACCAGGTCGTCCCGGTCCAGTGTCGGCAGAATGCCGATCATCACGATACCCGCGTCCACCTCACCGGCTTTTCGGTCGGCATATGCGAGCGAGGTGCGCAGTTCCTCGTCGAGCCGGTCGAATACCCTCCCGCTCAATCGGTGCGGCGCGATGTTCACTTCCAGATTGAACATCGCGAGCTCTGTTTGGAAGTCCCGGCTGGCGATCCGTTCGAGGACTTGCGCATTCAACATTCTCGGCATGCCGTCGGCGCCCGTGAGATTCAGTTCGATCTCCAGCCCCATGAGGTTCTTGGGGCGGTCGAACCGCTTCTCCGCCAGGAGTCGCTCCAGGCCCGTCAGGCAGCTGCGGAGCTTCTCTCGGTAGCGCTGGCGATCGGACAGGTCGAACTGACCTGCCACGACCTTTTCCCCCATCGAAGCGTCCCTCCTCGGATGGGCGGACCGAAGTACGGCCGCCGGGGTCCCGGTCCACAAGGGAGGATGCCCCGCGGATGCGATCGATAACGCCCCGGAGCGAGCTGTCAGCCGCTAGTCTGGCCGAAGGTGACCAGTGGCACATTCACGGGGCATGGCGCGACCCGCACGGCGCACGCAGGTTACGAACTCGTGAAAAGCGCCGACGGGAATTGGCCGACCGCTTCGCGGTCGTTATCCGAGGTCATCGACGTGCGCCCGTCGTGGAATCGGGATCATTTTCGCGTTTCACCGGCCAGAAGTGCCCTTGCCCGCCGTGCCGGAAACGGCTAGACGAAACATGGGCTGAACACCTGTCGTATAAACTTCGCCCACAAGGCAGAAGGTTGGCGCCCGCGGTCGAGTGATCCAGCCGAGAGGCGGCGTGCGGCAGTCAGTCCTCACCCCCCGTCTCCCGCGCTCAGACCCCGGCCCCTGCCTCTTGACCTTCGCGAGCTGACAGCGCCGTCCGCCCCGCCCCGCCACGCCCTCGCGCCACCGTGCCTTCGAATGAGAGGCGACCCACCATGCCGCTGCATGTCCCCCCGGCTCCCGCGCCCGCACTGCGTTCCGTCCTGACCGCGCTCTCCTCACCGACGGCGGTCAGGGAGGCGCGAACTCCCTCCCTGCTCGGCGTCCAGGGCCCCGCCTCGCCCGAGCTTCCCCTTCCGGTGCACGTCCTGGACGGGGTCACGGCCGGCGTCGGGACCGCGACCCGGCTGGCCGGGTGGCGTTTCCTGATCCGGACCGGCGACCGGGCGGTGGCCGCCGCCGACACCGTACTCACCGCCGACGGGTGGACCTTCTCCCGCTTCTTCGAGGGCCCGTACATCGCCTCCACCGAACTCGCCCTGCGCCAGGCCGAGGCCATGACGCAGCCGTACCAGCCCCGGCTGCTGTCGGTGCCCGGCCTCTACATGCTGGCCCTCTGGCTGCACGGCGACCCCACCGCGGACGGTTCCACCGGCCATCCTGCCGCCACCGATCTGCTCGTCCCGCTCGCGCCGGCACCCCCCGGCATCGCCGCCCACCGCCCGCACCGGGTCACCGATCTGCTGCCGGTGCTGACGCACCGGGCGACCCCGACCCGCCTGCTCGGATCGCCGGCCTGACGTTTCCGCCCCGCACCCCGCCCCGGCACCCCCGGGGCGGGGTGCGCGCCTGTGCGGGCCAGGGGACTAGCCCCATCGGGTCACGGCGAACCATCCGAATTGACAGTGCAGTTGGGATGAACCGTCCGCGTGGGTGATGCGTCATGAACCGGTGAGGAGCGGTGCCGCGAAATCCCTGCGGAACGTCGCCCGCGGGGCAACACTGGTTTCCGACCGGACCTATCACAACGGGGGGCGGCCATGAACGATGCTTCACGCCGCGGAACTGAAACGACAGCCGACTCACAGGTCACCACAGAGCGAGAGATCCCACCCATGTGCCAGCACCAGCCACCGTGCCCCTCAGCCGACTCCGCCGACCGGGAGTCCGCCCGCCTCGCGGCGCACCACCCGGAGCAGGGCTGGAGCCTGCTGTGCAACGGTGTCGTGCTCTTCGAGGACACCGGTGAACTCCTGCCCGACGGCAGGATCATCGCCCCGCAGCGCCCCCGGGGCACCAGCCTGACCAGCGCCTGAGGACGACCGGGCGGACAGGGCCCGCCCGAACGGCCCGGGGGCCGGACCGCCCGGCCCCGCACCGCGCCCTATCGTGACCCGCATGCAGTCCTACACCATCGGCCAGGCAGCGAAGCTGCTCGGAGTGAGCCCGGACACCGCCCGCCGCTGGGCGGACGCGGGGCGCATCACCACCCACCGCGACGACGGCGGACGACGGCTCGTCGACGGACGGGACCTCGCCGCGTTCTCCGTCGAACTGGCCAGGGCGGGTGCCACCGAGGAGGACACCCCCTACACCTCCGCCCGCAACGCCTTCCCCGGCATCGTCACGGCCATCAAGCTCGGTGACGTCGCCGCGCAGGTGGAGATCCAGGCGGGTCCGCACCGTCTCGTCTCCCTGCTCACCCGTGAGGCGGTCGAGGAGCTGGGACTGGAGGTGGGCATGGAGGCCACCGCACGCGTGAAGTCGACCAACGTACATATCGACCGCACCTGAGCAGGGGTCCCACCCTTGGACGCACGCATCTGCGAGCGTCCCCACATCATCACCTTGCTCGTGCGGCAGAAAATGCGGCTTCCACCTGGCAGACGCGTCGGTATGATTCGGCGTATCGGGAGGGTCCCCGGGCTCCTCCTCCGACCACCGAGGGAGTCCCCGCGATGACCCGTCGCACGCGCCGGTCCCGCGCGTCCCACCGGCTCGCCGCCGTCACAGCCCTCGCCGTACTGGCGCTGAGCGGCTGCTCCTCGCCGGGTTCCGGCTCCCCCTCCGGCGCGGAGGGGGACGCGGTCACCGGCACGGTCACCGTGTTCGCGGCAGCCTCCCTGGAGCAGACCTTCACGGAACTGGGCGAGCGGTTCGAGGAGGAACACCCCGGGACCGAGGTCGCCTTCAACTTCAGCGGCAGCGACTCCCTGGCGGCCGGCATCAACAACGGCGCGCCCGCCGACGTCTTCGCCGCGGCCAGCGCGAAGACCATGAAGCTCGTCACCGACGAGGGCCGCACGGCGGGCCGCCCGGACACGTTCGTCCGCAACCGGCTGCAGATCGCCACCGCGCCGGGCAACCCGCACGGGATCCGGTCGCTGAAGGACCTGACCGCACCCGGCCTGAAGGTCGTGCTGTGCGACAGGACGGTCCCCTGCGGCGCCGCCGCGCGGACCGCGCTCGCCGCGGGGGGCGTCGGGCTGACCCCCGTCTCCTACGAGCAGGACGTCAGGAGCGCGCTCACGAAGGTCGAGCTGAAGGAGGCGGACGCCGCCCTCGTGTACGGCACGGACGTCCGCGCGGCCGGTGACAAGGTGGAGGGCGTGCACTTCCCCGAATCCGCCGAGGCCGTCAACGACTATCCGATCGCCCGGCTCGCGGACGCCCCGAACCCGTCGGCGGCGAAGGCGTTCGTGGAGCTGGTCACGTCCGCGGAAGGCCGCAGGGTCCTCGGCGAGGCGGGATTCCTCCAGCCGTGACCACCGGCCGGGAACCACCCCGCACGGCGCGCCCCCGCCCGCCCGGCCGCGGTGTCCCCCTCGCCCTCCTCGTGCCCGCCCTGCTGGGCCTGGCGTTCCTTCTGGTTCCCCTGCTCGCCCTGCTCCTGCGGGCCCCCTGGCGCAGCCTGCCCGAGCAGCTGACCAGCCCCGCGGTGTGGGAGGCGCTGCGCCTGTCGCTGCTGTGCGCCACCATGGCGACCGCGCTGAGCCTGGTGGTCGGGGTGCCGCTGGCCTGGCTGCTGGCCCGTACGGACTTCCCCGGACGCGGCCTCGTCCGTGCCCTGGTGACGCTCCCGCTGGTCCTCCCGCCGGTGGTGGGCGGGGTGGCCCTGCTGCTCGCGCTCGGCCGCAACGGCGTCGTCGGCCAGTGGCTGGACGCGTGGTTCGGGATCACCCTGCCGTTCACCACGGCGGGCGTCGTCCTCGCCGAGACATTCGTGGCGATGCCGTTCCTCGTCATCAGCGTCGAGGGCACGCTGCGGGCGGCCGACCCGCGCTACGAGGAGGCGGCCACGACCCTGGGAGCCTCCCGCTTCACTGCGTTCCGCCGCGTCACCCTGCCGCTGATCGCCCCCGGCATCGCCGCCGGCGCGGTACTGGCCTGGGCACGGGCCCTCGGGGAGTTCGGCGCGACGATCACCTTCGCCGGGAACTTCCCCGGCCGCACCCAGACCATGCCGCTCGCGGTCTACCTCGCCCTGCAGAACGACCCGGCCGCGGCGATCGCCCTCAGCCTGGTCCTGCTGGCGGTGTCCATCGCCGTACTGGCCGGGCTGCGGGACCGCTGGATGAGGACCGTGTGACGATCATGCCGGAGGAGCCCGCGAAGACGCCCGGCACCCCGCCCGGGTCCGCCGCCGAAGGGCTGGACGCACATCTCGTCGTGGACCGCGGGACGTTCCGCCTGGACATCGAGCTGACCGCCGCTCCCGGTGACGTCGTCGCCCTGCTGGGCCCGAACGGCGCGGGCAAGACCACCGCCCTGCGCGCCCTGGCGGGACTCGCCCCCCTCACCTCCGGCCGTCTGCGGCTGGACGGCACGGACCTGCGCCGGACACCGCCCGAGTCGCGCCCGGTGGGCGTCGTCTTCCAGGACTACCTGCTCTTCCCGCATCTCACGGCCCTGGACAACGTGGCCTTCGGACCCCGCTGCCGGGGCGAGGGCAAGGCGGCGGCCCGTGCCCGCGCCGCCGAGTGGCTGGAGCGGATGGCTCTCACCGAGCACGCCGGCGCCAAGCCCCGGCACCTGTCCGGCGGCCAGGCCCAGCGCGTGGCCCTCGCCCGCGCCCTGGCCACCCACCCCCGGCTGCTGCTCCTGGACGAACCGCTCGCCGCCCTGGACGCCCGCACCCGGCTCGACGTGCGCGCGCAGCTGCGCCGTCACCTGGCCGCGTTCGAGGCCGTCGCGGTCCTGGTCACGCACGACCCGCTGGACGCCATGGTGCTCGCCGACCGTCTGGTGGTCGTGGAGCACGGGCGCGTCGTGCAGGAGGGCACGCCCTCCGACATCGCCCGCCACCCGCGCACCGAGTACATCGCCCAGCTGGTCGGCCTCAACCTGTACCGGGGACGGGCCGAGGGCCACACGGTGCGGCTCGACGCGGGCCCCGCCGTCAGCACCACCGAGCACCTCCGCGGACCCGCGTTCGTGGCCTTCCCGCCCGGGGCGGTGACCCTGCACCGGGACCGGCCCACCGGCTCCAGCGCCCGCAACGTCTGGCACTGCGCGGTCGCCGGCCTGGAGACCCACGGAGACCAGATCCGCGCCGAACTCACCGGCGAGCTGTCGCTGGCCGCCGACCTCACCACGGTCGCCGCCGCCGAACTCGACCTCCACCCGGGCGCGCCGGTGTGGGCCGCGGTCAAGGCCGCGCAGACCCACGCGTACCCGGCCTAGCGGCACACACGGCGGAGGGCCCCGCTCCGGCGCCGGAGCGGGGCCCTCCGCCATCCGTCAGTCCTCGTAGGCGTCCAGCGGCGGGCAGGAGCAGACGAGGTTGCGGTCGCCGTAGGCCTGGTCGATGCGGCGCACCGGCGGCCAGTACTTGTCGGCCGCGCTCACCCCGGCCGGGAAGACGGCCTCCTCGCGCCCGTAGGCGTGATCCCACTCCCCGCCGAGCGCGGCGGCCGTGTGCGGCGCGTTGCGCAGGGGGTTGTCGTCCGCGGGCCACTCGCCGGAGCCGACCTTCTCGATCTCGGCACGGATCGCGATCATCGTCTCGCAGAACCGGTCCAGTTCGGCCAGGTCCTCGGATTCGGTGGGCTCGATCATCAGCGTTCCCGCCACCGGGAAGGACATCGTCGGCGCGTGGAAACCGTAGTCGATCAGGCGCTTGGCGACGTCGTCCACCGTCACGCCGGTCGCCTTGGTCAGCGGCCGCAGGTCGATGATGCACTCGTGCGCCACCAGCCCGCCGGGGCCGGTGTAGAGCACCGGGAAGTGCGGTTCGAGGCGCTTGGCGATGTAGTTGGCGCTGAGCACGGCCACCTGGGTGGCCCGCTTGAGTCCCTCACCGCCCATGAGACGCACGTACGCCCAGGAGATGGGCAGGATGCCCGCCGAACCCCACGGCGCCGCCGAGATGGGTCCCACGCCCGTCTCCGGGCCGGCCTCCGGTTGGAGCGGGTGGTTCGGCAGGTACGGCGCGAGGTGCGCCCGCACACCGACCGGGCCGACGCCGGGGCCACCGCCGCCGTGCGGGATGCAGAAGGTCTTGTGCAGGTTCAGGTGCGAGACGTCACCGCCGAAGTGGCCCGGCTTGGCCAGACCCACCAGCGCGTTGAGGTTGGCGCCGTCGACGTACACCTGGCCGCCGGCCTCGTGCACCTCTGCGCAGATGTCGGCGACGTGCTCCTCGAAGACGCCGTGCGTCGACGGGTACGTGATCATCAGCACCGCCAGCTGCTCGCGGTACTGCTCGATCTTGGCCCGCAGGTCCGCGACGTCGACCTCGCCGTCGTCGGAGGTCTTGACGACGACGACCTTCATGCCGGCCATCACGGCGCTGGCGGCGTTGGTGCCGTGCGCGGAGGACGGGATCAGGCAGACGGTGCGCTGTTCGTCGCCGTTGGCCCGGTGGTAGCCGCGGACGGCCAGCAGCCCGGCCAGCTCGCCCTGGGATCCGGCGTTGGGCTGGAGGGACACCTTGTCGTAACCGGTGACCTCGGCGAGACGCTCCTCCAGCTCACGGATGAGCGTGAGGTAGCCCTGCGCCTGCCCGGCGGGCACGAACGGGTGGAGCTGCCCGAACTCGGGCCAGGTGATGGGCTCCATCTCGGTGGTCGCGTTGAGCTTCATGGTGCAGGAGCCCAGCGGGATCATGCCGCGGTCCAGCGCGTAGTCGCGGTCGGCGAGCCGGCGCAGGTAGCGCAGCATCGCGGTCTCGGAGCGGTGCTGCTGGAAGACGGGGTGGGTCAGGTACTCGTCGTCGCGCAGCAGGGTGTCCGGCAGCGTGTCCGGCGCGGCCGCGTCCAGGGCCTCGATGTCCCCCTCGACGCCGAAGGCGCTCCACACGGCGGCGAGCTGCGCCCGGGTGGTGGTCTCGTCGCAGGCGATCGAGACGTGGTCGGCGTCGACGGTACGCAGGTTGACGCCGTTGCCGCGGGCGGCGGCGGCGATCTCCGCGGCCCGGCCGGGGACGCGCACGGTCAGCGTGTCGAAGTAGGAACCGTGCACGATCTCGGCGCCGCCGGCCCGCAGCCCCTCGGCGAGGACGGTGGCGTACCGGTGGGTGCGCCGGGCTATGACGCGCAGGCCCTCGGGGCCGTGGTAGACGGCGTACATGCCGGCCATGACGGCGAGCAGCACCTGGGCGGTGCAGATGTTGCTGGTGGCCTTCTCGCGGCGGATGTGCTGCTCACGCGTCTGCAGGGCGAGGCGGTAGGCCTTGTGCCCGTCCGCGTCGACGGAGACGCCGACGAGCCGCCCGGGCAGGCTGCGCGCCATCTTCTCCTGCACGGCCATGTAGCCGGCGTGCGGTCCGCCGAAGCCCATCGGCACACCGAAGCGCTGCGTGGTGCCGACGGCGATGTCCGCGCCCAGCTCGCCCGGCGACTTCAGCAGGGTGAGGGCGAGCAGGTCGGCAGCGACGGTGACGAGCGCGCCGAGGCCGTGCGCCTGGTCGATGACCGGCTTGATGTCGCGGACGGCACCGGAGGCACCCGGGTACTGGATCAGTACGCCGTTGATCTCGCGCTCGGCGAGCTCGGCGGGGATGCCGTCGCTCAGGTCGGCGACGACGACCTCGACGCCGGTCGGCTCGGCACGGGTCTCGATCACGGCGATGGTCTGCGGCAGGGCGTCCGCGTCGACCAGGAAGAGGCCCTTCTTGTTCTTGCCCATGCGCCGCGACAGCGCCATCGCCTCGGCGGCGGCGGTGCCCTCGTCCAGCAGGGAGGCACCGGAGGTCGGCAGGCCGGTGAGCTCGGCGACCACGGTCTGGAAGTTCAGCAGCGCCTCGAGCCGGCCCTGCGAGATCTCCGGCTGGTACGGCGTGTAGGCCGTGTACCAGGCGGGGTTCTCCATCACGTTGCGCAGGATGACGGGCGGCGTGAAGGTGCCGTAGTAGCCGAGCCCGATCATGGAGCCCAGCACCTCGTTGCGGTCGGCCAGGGAGCGCAGTTCGGCCAGCACCTCGGCCTCGCTCCGCGCGCCCGGCAGATCCAGCGCCTCGGCGTTCTTGATCACGTCCGGCACGGCTGCGGCGGTCAGCTCGTCGAGCGAGCCGTAGCCGACCTGGGCGAGCATCTTGGCGCGGGCCTCGTGGTCGGGGCCGATGTGACGCTGCTCGAAGGGAATTCCCCGTTCGAGTGCGGAGAGCGGAGTGCGAGGGGCGGTCATTGAGGAGGCCTCCTGGTCCGACGACCTTCGAGGGGCACCACGGCGCAGGTGCCCGGACGGCCTCCCCCTCTGTCATCTCAACCTGAGAGCTTCACCGGAACGCCCGGGGCGCTCCGGCTTTCACCGTCGGTGAGAGCGGAAGCCGTCGACACCCGCCCTGCTTTCCAGAGTGACCTCGTCCGTGCGGTACGTGTGCCTGAGAGATTCCGGGGAGGATTTGCTCCTTCGGCGCCTCCGGTGGTGTCCGGAGGACTCTCCCGCGCGGGGTCAGCGGCCGTTTGCCAGGGTACCAGCGAGCTCACCACCGGGTCTTCGAGTGGCCGCCCCGCCGATTGTGCCGTTGTGTAGTGCTTACGGATGAGTTTGCGACCAGTGGAGGGCCCGTGCAGACCGACATCGATCCGCGCCACCTGATCGGCCGCAAGGCGTTCGACCGCAGCGGCGCCCGCATAGGCACCATCGACGAGGTGTACCTCGACGACGCCACCGGCGTACCGGAGTGGGCGGCCATACGCACCGGCCTGTTCAGCAGGGACGCCTTCGTCCCGCTGGAGCCCAGCGAGCTGATCGACGGAGCGCTCCACGTTCCGTTCGAGCGGGCCCTGATCAAGGACGCTCCCGACTTCGGCGTGGGCCGCCACCTCTCCCCCGAGCAGGAACTCCAGCTCTACCACCACTACGGGCTGGACATCGCCGCTCCCCCTCCGGTGCCGGACCGTGACTTCGGCAGGCTCGCCGGCCGGGACAAGCAGGTCTGACCCGCCGTTCACGCACTCTCCGTTCCCGCTCCTCCACCGCCTTGCGCCCCCTCGACCTCCCCCGGCCTCCGGGACACCAGCGGCAGCGGATCCGCCGGTTCCAGGGCCGGGTCGTCGGTGCGGAAGGTCCTCACCCGCCCGGGCGGGGAGCCGGGGGTCTCGAAGCGCACGGTGACCCGGCCGAGTCCGCTGCCCTGCACCCAGCCGTGTCCGTACCCGGTGTGCCGTACGTCGTGGCCGGCGGGCCAGTGCCGCTCGGCGGGCGCCGGGCCGTCCGCCGCGGGCGCGTCCGCCGGCTCCTCCCGGACGGGGTCCTCCCCGGCCGCGCCCGCCGCCTGCGCGAACAGGTCCTCCTGGGTGTAGTCGGCGAGTCCGCTGACGCCCACTCCGAGCAGCCGCACCCCGCCCGTGGTGTCGACCGACTCCAGCAGCCGCTCCGCGGCCTCCCGTACGACCGCGGGATCGTCCGTGGGCCCGCGCAGCGTCTCGGACCGGGTGAGGGTGGAGAAGTCGTACCGCCGCACCTTGAGCACGATGGTCCGCCCCGACAGGCCCGCCCCGCGCAGTCTGCCCACGCAACGGCCGGCGAGCCGGCGCACCTCCGCGCCGACCCGCACCCGGTCGTGGATGTCCACGTCGTAGGTGTCCTCCACGGACACCGACTTGGTCTCCCGCTCCGCCACCACCGGCCGTTCGTCCCGCGCCAGCGCCATGGCGAACAGCGCGTGCCCGTGGGCCTTCCCCAGCAGCCGTACGAGTTCGTCCTCCCCGGCTTCGGCGAGTTCGCCGACCGTGTGGATCCCGGCCCGGCGCAGGTGGTCGCCGGTCGCGGGGCCCACACCGGGCAGGGTGCGCACGGACAGCGGCCCCAGCAGGGCCCGCTCGGTACCCGGCTCGATCACCACCAGCCCGTCCGGCTTGGCCTGCTCCGACGCGATCTTCGCGAGCATCTTGGACGCGGCGAGGCCCACCGAACCGGTGAGTCCCGTGGCCTCCCTGATGTCCGCGCGCAGCCGCGCCCCCGCCAGGCGGGCCGACCGCTCGTCCCAGGCGGTGCCGCCGGCCTCCAGGTCCACGAAGGCCTCGTCGAGGCTGAGCGGCTCCACCAGCGGCGACAGGGCCCGCAGCAGCCTCATCACCTCGTCGCTGATCGACCGGTAGAGGGCGAACCTGGGCACCAGGTACGCGGCGTTCGGCGCCAGGCGCCGGGCCTGCGCCATGGGCATCGCCGAGTGGACCCCGAAGACCCGTGCCTCGTACGAGGCCGTGGCGACCACACCGCGCGGCCCGAGCCCGCCCACCACGACGGCCTTCCCGCGCAGACTCGGCTTGGACGCCTGCTCCACCGAGGCGAAGAAGGCATCCATGTCGAGATGCAGGATCGTGGGCGCGGATCTCACAGGTCCGATGCTGCCCTACGTCACTGACAATGCCCTCATCGACGGCCCGGACCCTCCTCGCGGGCCTGGGGGGGCGTCGTCAGACGGCCTTGTTGCGGCGGCGCGCGAGCTCGTCCATGGGGTTGTGGCCGACCAGGGTCTCCCCGGTGTCGACGCGCTCCCCGTGCAGCTGTGACAGCGCGCTCTCGACGTCCCGCCACACCACACCGACGGCGATGCCGAAGACCCCCTGTCCGCCCTGCAGCAGGGCGTGCACCTCGTCCGGCGAGGTGCACTCGTAGACGGTGGCGCCGTCACTCATCAACGTCATGCGTTCGAGATCGCTGAAGCCGCTCTCGCGCAGGTGCTGGACGGCGCTGCGGATGTTCTGCAGCGACACGCCCGTGTCCAGGAAGCGCTTGACGATCTTCAGCACGACGACGTCACGGAAGCTGTACAGCCGCTGCGACCCCGATCCGTGGGCCGGTCGCACGCTCGGCTCGACCAGTCCCGTACGGGCCCAGTAGTCGAGCTGCCGGTAGGTGATGCCCGCGGCGGCACAGGCCGTGGGCCCCCGGTAACCGATCTCCTCGGACGCCCCCACCGCCTCACCGCCGCCCGGCACAGCCGTGGGCCGCTGAGGAACCGACCCGGTCGCCCCTCCGTGCCCGGGGTGGCCCGCGCTCGGGCGGAGCCGGGAGCTCTGGGGAGGGTACGGCCCGCTCGCCCCGAAACCGTGTCCGGGAGCACCCCCAGCCGTACCGTCGCCGCTGCTTCTCACGCCGACCTCCGTCCTTGACCTGCCTCCTCGACGGTAGGCAGTCACCAAGGGTGCGTCAACGATCGCCACACTCGGCACGCCGAGTGATAATCACCCTGAGAGTGGTTTTCCGTGCCCCACCGCGGGGAAAGGCTAGCCGAATGCCCGCCGCGCGGGCCCTGCGCCCGGCCGTGGCGGCGGCCGCCCTCCCTCACTGGTTGCTGGTACCGAAGTCCTCCGGCGAGATCTGGTCGAGGAACTCGCGGAACTTCTCCACCTCGTCCTCCTGCTCGTCCGGAATGGCGATCCCCGCGTCGTCGAGCACCGTGTCACTGCCGAAGATGGGCGTGCCCGTGCGCAGCGCCAGCGCTATGGCGTCGGACGGGCGGGCGCTCACCTCGACGCCGCTGGCGAACACCAGCTCCGCGTAGAAGACACCTTCGCGCAGATCGGTGATGCGTACCTCGGAGAGCTCCTGCCCGACGGCTTCGAGCACGTCCTTGAAAAGGTCGTGGGTCAGCGGCCGTGCCGGTGCCATGCCCTGCTGGGCGAAGGCGATCGCCGTCGCCTCCCCCGGTCCGATCCAGATGGGGAGGTAACGGTCGCCGCCCACTTCACGCAACAGCACGATCGGTTGGTTGGAGGGCATCTCGACCCGGACACCTACGACATCGAGCTCGTTCACACAGCAACCCTAGGCCGTGCCCGGGACGTTTGGGTAGTCGGGCAGGGATCGGGGGGCCGATCCGGTGCCCGGGCCCGCGCGATCAGGGCAGCCGCACCCCGAGCGCCGACTGCACCAGCGCCGCGTGCAGCTTCACCGCGAGTCCGGCCAGCTCCTTGGTGCGGGCCTCGGCGTGCGCCCTGGTCTGCGGGTTGCGGTGGCGCCGCAGCGGGGCGACGACCTGGTCCACCAGGCCGGCCTCCCGGTCGGCGGCTGCCTTCATCACCCGGAGGTGACGGGGCTCGATCCCGAACCGCCCCAGCTCGGCGACGAGCCCGGCGACCGTGACCGCCTCGGCGTCGTACACCCCGTCCTCCACAGGGGCGAGCAGACCGTAGGACTCCCACTCGGCGAGCTCGCTCTCCCCGACGCCGGTGACGGCGAGCAGCTGGCCGCGCCCGATGCGGGCCGGTGCGGGCCCGTCGGCGGCCGGCTCCGGAGCGGCCTCACCGTCACCCGGACGGCTCAGCACCGGCAGCGGTACGGCCTCTCCGCGCTCCATGGCCGCGAGGTGCTCACGGATCACCTTCAGCGGCAGATAGTGGTCCCGCTGCATGCGCAGCACATGGCCGAGGCGCTCGACGTCCCCGGCGCTGAACTTGCGGTACCCCGAGGGGGTCCGCTGCGGCTCGATCAGCCCCTCCGACTCCAGGAAGCGGATCTTCGAGATGGTGACCTCGGGAAACTCCCCACGCAGCACGTTCAGCACCGCGCCGATGCTCATCAGTCCGGTGCCCGCGGCGGCGGCGCCGTGACCGGCACCGCCGCTCGGTGTCTCAAGCATGGACCTTCCCTGGGGTCCCCCGGCCGCGACCGGGGCCGTCAGTAGCCGCGCTGGCTCGCGTAGAAGACCAGCCGGTACTTGCCGATCTGCACCTCGTCACCGTTGGACACGGCGACCTGGTCGATCCGCTCGCGGTTGACGTAGGTGCCGTTCAGGCTGCCGACGTCGGCCACCGTGAACGAACCGTCGGGGCTGCGGCGGAACTCCACGTGCCGACGGGAGACCGTCACGTCGTCCAGGAAGATGTCGCTCTGCGGGTGACGCCCGGCCGTGGTCAGGTCACCGTCCAGCAGGAAGCGGCTGCCCGAGTTCGGCCCCCGGCGCACGACCAGGAGCGCCGACCCCATCGGCAGCGCGTCGACGGCCGCCTGCGCCTCCGGGGAGAGCGTCGGCATCTGCGTCTGGCCGGTGGCCTCGGCGTCGTAGGCCTCGAGACCGGAGATCGAGATCGTCGACGTCGTCTCCGAAGGGCGCTCCGGAGCGACTCCGGGCTTCAGCGGCGCGCCGCAGTTGGAGCAGAAGCGGCTGTTCTCCGCGTTGCGGTTGCCACACCTCGTACACACCAGCGCCGACATGGACGGATCCTCCTGCCGCGGCTGCCCGCCTGGGGCTTGGGACGCGTACGGGTCCGAGTACCCACCACCCGTACCTGAGGTCGACGGCTGTCCGGAACCTATGCCGCCCGACTGAGCGGGGTCGGCGGACGGCGCGCCCTGACCCACCTGGTCCCGGAACAGCGGACGCTGACCTTCCGCGTCAGGCTGTGCGCGGTGACGAGCGGTCGCGTTGCCGCTGTCCTCTCGCCGCGCGCTCTTGCCGAACAACTTCGCAAACAACTTCACGGGCGATTCCCCTTGACCGAAACAGACCCGCCCGTGGGGCAGGACGAACCCTGACTGAACACATTGGCCGACCCGGACATCTTCACAACGTCCGCCTCCGCCAGACAGTTTCCACCACGCACCACCCAATCGGTGCGCCGACCCCCCGCAACCTCATGCCCTGGCCGGAAGCCCCCCATGCACCCCCGGTTCACCGCGAGGACGACCGAGCGTAGTCAGGCCGCTCCGCCGCCCGCAAGGCATCCACGACGATCTTGGTGGACCGCTCCACGGTAACGGTGGCCTGTTCCTTCTCGAGAGTCTGCACCACGCCTCCGGGGATGTTGAGCGCCGGCTCGAGGTCCTGCGACTTGCCGATGACCTTGAAACGATAGGGCGCGGCGATCTTGTTCCCGTCCACGGCGACACCGCTGCCGGAATCCGTCAGGTAGGTGCTCGCGACCACCCGCACGCCGTTCACCTGGATCGCTTCGGCACCGGCGGCGCGCAGCTCCTGGACGGCGTCGAGCAGCATGTCCGCCTCGACCATGCCCTTGGTGTCCTCGATGGTCATGGTGATCCCGGGTCCCTGCGCGGCGACGGTGCCGGCCAGGACACCGAGTTGCCTCTCCTTCTCGATCGTCTGCCTGCGGGCCTCCTCGGCCTGGTCGGAGCTGTTCTCCAGCTCGTCGCGCTGCTTCTCGAGGCCCCGCTTCTCGTCTTCTAGACGTTCTGTTCGGTTGTCGAGTTCATCGAGGATGCGTACGAGATCCTCCTGGCGGGCCCCGCGCAGCGCGCTGTCGCTGTCGCTGTTGGAGGCCACCTGGACGGCCAGGCCGAAGCCGAGGCCGAAGAGCAGCAGGGCGACGATGAGTTGGGCCCGGGTCAGGCGCGGCGGCCACAGCCCCTTGATCAGCCGCTGCCGTCCGGTCACCTCCGGCCCGGCCGGTTCCCGCCGGAGGGTCTCGTCGGCGGGCGTGGGCACGCTCGCGGGGACCTCCGCGGGCAGTTCCCTGCGCAGTCCGGGTGCGGGCGCGGCTTCGGGGGCGGTCCTGGGCGGGGACACCGCCGGGCGTGTCGTCTCGTCGCGCTCGTGTTCGTTCATCGGCGTCATGCCCGGAACACGTGCCGGCGGATCGCCGCGGCGTTGGAGAAGATGCGGATGCCGAGGACGACCACGACACCGGTGGACAGCTGGGCTCCCACACCGAGCTTGTCGCCGAGGAACACGATCAGCGCGGCGACGACGACGTTCGACAGGAACGACACCACGAAGACCTTGTCGTCGAAGATGCCGTCGAGCATCGCTCGCAGCCCCCCGAACACGGCGTCGAGCGCCGCGACGACGGCGATCGGCAGGTAAGGCTCGACAACCGCCGGGACCTCGGGCCGGACCAACAGTCCGGCCACGACTCCCACGACGAGGCCCAGTACGGCGATCACGATGTGCCCTTCTCGGTTATCGGCTGTGCGGTACGTACGATGACGCTCGGCGCGGCGGGCAGCCGGACGTCGTCCTCCACGGAGATGGCCGTCCGGATGCCGTAGTTCTCCTGCAAGGCGTGCAGGTACAGCCCGTCCGCGCTGTTCTGGAACCGGTCGCTCATCGCCCGGCCGTCCCCCACCGCGAGCACCGTGTACGGCGGCACCAGCGGCTTGTTGTCGACCAGTATCGCGTCTCCGGCGGCTCTGATCGCGGACAGGGCGGTGAGCCGCTGTCCGTTGACGGAGACCGCTTCGGCGCCCGACTCCCACAGGCCGTTGACCACGCGCTGCATGTCGCGGTCCCGGACGCGGCCGGTGTCGGAGAACCCGGAGGCCGACCGGGCGTCGCCGTCGCCGCCCGCGCCGGCGTCCTTGGCGTCGTCCACGACGAGCCGCACCCCGGGGCCGTGCACCGCGCTCGCGCCGGACAGTATGCCGACCAGCGTGGACCGGTCGCCGCCGCCGCTGTCCCGGAGGGCCTCACGCTGCCGTGCGCTCACGTCGGCGCGCAGGTCGTCGACGCTGTCCTCGAGCTTGTCGGCGGCCTCGGCCTCACGGTCGATGCGGTCGATCAGCTCCTCGCGTTCCTTGGCGACGACCGGAGCCTCCACCCGGGCCTGCGCGGCCCCGACGGTCACGATCAGCGCGGCCAGCACCAGGCCGCCGGCGAGTCCGAGCTTCGCCCGGAGGGTCTTGGGCATGCCGCCGTCCCCGTGGGACTGCTTGCGCGCGGCGGCCTCGGCGTATCCGTCGTCGAGGCTGTGGTCCATGACGTTGGTGAGCAACGACATGGAGGCGTCCGGGCGCGCGGGCCGCGCGGGGGTGCTCCGAACGGGGGGTGGCTGCGGCATGCCGCACATCGTCGCACGCCGCGACCACTACCTCCGAAACGGCCCCGCCGACGTGCCGGACAGGCCCTGTCGGGGGGCACTTGTCCGGTACGCCGGCGTCCGGTTCGGTCGGTCGGCAGACCCTGCCTACCGGCCCGCGCTGTCGACGACCGCGGACCACTCGTCGAGCAGTGCCTGCGCGGAGGCGTCGTCGGGGCCTTCGGCCCACAGGTGGGTGACCGCCTCGGCGGGGTCGGGCAGCACCATCACCCAGCGGCCGTCGGTCTCCACCACGCGCACGCCGTCGGTGGTGTCCACGAAGCGGTCTCCGGCCGCCTCGACGACCCGCCGCATCACCAGGCCCTTGACCGCCCACGGGGTGGCCAGGTCCCGCTTCAGCACGTGGGCCCGCGGGATGCGCGCGTCGATCTGGCTGAGCGTGAGCTGGGTGCGGGCGACGAGCCCGATGAGCCGTACGAAGGCCGCCGTGCCGTCGTAGACGCTGCTGAACTCCGGGACGATGAAGCCGCCCTTGCCGTCACCGCCGAAGATCGTGCCCTCTTCGCCGCCCACGCGGGTCAGGTCGTCGGGCGAGGTGGTCGTCCACTCGACCTGCGTTCCGTGGTAGGCCGCCACCTGTTCGGCGATCCTGGTGGTGGTCACGGGCAGGGCGACGCGGCCGCTGCGCCGCTCGGAGGCGATGAGGTCGAGCATGACGAGCAGCGCCCGGTCGTCCTCGATGATCCGCCCCTTCTCGTCGACCAGGGACAGCCGCTCGCCGACGGGGTCGAACCGTACACCGAAGGCGGCCCGCGAGGACGCCACGATCTCCCCGAGCCTGACCAGTCCCGCGCGCCGTACGTCAGCCGTCTCGGTGGGCCTGGACTCGTCGAGACCGGGGTTGATGGTCAGCGAGTCGACGCCGAGCTTGCCGAGCAGGCTCGGCAGGACCAGTCCGGCACTGCCGTTGGACGCGTCCACGACCACCTTGAGCCCGGACTCCGCGATGCCGGTGATGTCGACGTTGCGCAGCAGCGACCCGGTGTACGAGTCGAAGACGCTCGCCGGGAAGTGCAGGTCTCCGATCTCGCCGGGGAAGGCGCGCCGGTACTCCTGCCGGGCGAAGACGCGGTCCAGCTTGCGCTGGCTGCCCTGCGAGAGGTCGGCGCCCTGTCCGTCGAAGAACATGATGTCGACGGAGTCGGGCACGCCGGGCGTGGTCCGGATCATGATGCCGCCCGCGCTGCCTCGCGCGGTCTGCTGCCGTGCGACGGGCAGGGGTACGTTCTCCAGGTCCCGTACGTCGATGGCGCTGGCCTGCAGTGCGGAGATCACCGCCCGCTTGAGCGCGCGGGCGCCGCGGGAGTGGTCGCGGGCCGTGGTGACGGTGGAGCCCTTCTTGAGCGTCGTGGCGTAGGCACCCGCCAGCCGCACCGCGAGTTCCGGTGTGATCTCCACGTTCAGGATGCCGGACACGCCCCGGGCGCCGAAGAGGTGCGCCTGTCCCCTGGACTCCCAGATGACGGAGGTGTTGACGAAGGCGCCGGCCTCGATGGTCTTGAACGGGTAGACCCGCACGTTGCCCTGGACGATGGATTCCTCACCGACCAGGCATTCGTCGCCGATGACGGCGCCGTCCTCGATCCGCGCGGCCCGCATGATGTCGGTGTTCTTGCCGACGACGCAGCCCCGCAGGTTGCTGTGGGGCCCGACGTACACGTTGTCGTGCACGACGGCCTTGTGCAGGAAGGCACCGCTCTTCACGACGACGTTGGATCCGACGACGGTGTGTTCGCGGATCTCCGCGCCGGCCTCGACCTTGGCGTAGTCGCCGATGTAGAGCGGGCCGCGCAGGACGGCGTCGGGGTGCACCTCGGCGCCTTCGGCGACCCATACGCCCGGGGAGATCTCGAAGCCGTCGATGTCGACGTCGACCTTGCCTTCGAGGACGTCGGCCTGCGCCTTCACATAGCTCTCGTGCGTACCGACGTCTTCCCAGTAGCCCTCGGCGACGTAGCCGTAGACGGGCTTGCCTTCCTTCATCAGCTGCGGGAAGACGTCACCGGACCAGTCGACGGGAACGTCGGGGTCGACGTAGTCGAAGACCTCGGGCTCCATGACGTAGATGCCGGTGTTCACGGTGTCGGAGAAGACCTGTCCCCAGGTCGGCTTCTCGAGGAAACGCTCGACCTTGCCTTCCTCGTCCACGATGGTGATCCCGAATTCCAGCGGATTGGGCACGCGGGTCAGGCAGACCGTGACCAGGGCGCCCTTTTCCTTGTGGAAATTGATCAGCTCGGTGAGGTCGAAGTCGGTGAGGGCGTCACCGGAGATGACGAGGAAGGCGTCGTCCTTCAGCGCTTCCTCCGCGTTCTTGACGCTGCCCGCGGTACCGAGGGGCTTCTCCTCGTTGGCATAGGTGAGCTCCATTCCGAGCTCTTCGCCGTCACCGAAGTAGTTCTTGACGAGCGACGCAAGGAACTGGACGGTCACAACGGTTTCGTTGAGCCCATGCCTTTTGAGCAGCCGCAGAACGTGCTCCATGATCGGCCGGTTGGCCACCGGCAGGAGCGGCTTGGGCATGCTTGAGGTCATGGGACGAAGGCGGGTGCCTTCGCCTCCGGCCATTACGACGGCCTTCATGTCGGAAGCGTCCTCCTCGAAGAGACGACGGTCAGACCGACTTCACCCGCCGGGAGGGGCCGGCACGTTCACAGTGCGGGTCGTCGCGCGACGTTGCGCGTACTGATCAGCGGGTTCAATCGGCCACAGGGTCCGCACGAACCAGACGGCGGACTTGGACCACGTAAAGCACTCCTGCCCACCAATACAGGGTTGTACCCCATCCGGCGAACGCCCAGCCGAAAATTGCGGCGAGTGACGAGATCCAGCCAGTTCCGTCACTGAGCAGGAGCAGTGGGAAGGCATACATCAGGTTGAAGGTGGCGGCCTTGCCCAGGAAGTTGACCTGGGGCGGCGGATAGCCGTGTCGCCTGAGGATCCCCACCATCACCAGGAGGACCAGCTCGCGGGCCAGCAGGACGGCGGTGAGCCAGAGCGGCAGGATCTCCCGCCAGGTGAGGCCGACGAGCGTCGAGAGGATGTAGAGGCGGTCGGCGGCGGGGTCGAGCAGCCGGCCGAGGCTGCTGACCTGGTTCCATCGCCGGGCGAGCTTGCCGTCCAGGTAGTCGCTGACGCCGCTGAGGGCCAGCACGAGGAGCGCCCATCCGTCGCTCTTCGGACCGCCGAACTCGGGCCGGAGGATCAGCCACAGGAACAGGGGTACGCCAACGAGCCGCGCCATGCTGAGCATGTTCGGGATGGTGAGGACGCGGTCTGTCTGTACCCGCGTCTCCTGGACCTCCACCCGGGATCCTCCTGTGGGAAATGGTGTCGACGATGCTCCCCGACCTTACCTCAACGCAAAAAAGCTCTGGCCCTCGGGCTGTTTGCCCAAGAGCCAGAGCTCTAATAGGAGTTCGGCGGCGTCCTACTCTCCCACAGGGTCCCCCCTGCAGTACCATCGGCGCTGTAAGGCTTAGCTTCCGGGTTCG
>NZ_BMUC01000004.1:0-42795 GCF_014649995.1 Streptomyces griseoflavus
CCAACCCCGCCGTCCTCGCCTTCCTGCGGGAGTACGAGGACGACCTGGTGCTCTGCGTCAACAACTTCTCACGCTTCGCACAGCCCACGGAGCTCGATCTGAGCGCCTTCGAGGGGCGCCACCCCGTCGAGCTGTTCGGCGGGGTGCGCTTCCCGGCCGTCGGCGAGCTGCCGTACCTGCTGACCCTCGGCGGGCACGGCTTCTACTGGTTCCGGCTCCGCAAGGACGCCGCGTAGAACCCGGGGCGGGGCGGTTTTCACCGGCCCGCCCTGGGCACGCATCAGTAACACCCCGCCCACCGGCGGCGCCCTCGTGCGGCGCGCCGAAAAGAGGGGAGAGGACGCGACGCCATGTCGGAAGCCGTCACCCGCACCGTCACGACACCGCCCGGCCTCCTTGCGTCACTGGATCCACTGCTCAGGGAGTGGCTGCCGCGGCAGCGCTGGTTCGCGGGCAAGGGCAGGCCGGTCACCGGGTTCGCCCTGGTCGCGGCCACCGAGCTGCTGCCGCCCAGTGCCAAGCTGGGCCTGTACCACCTGCTGGTGCGTGCCCACCAGCCGCTCCAGCCGGGGCACACCGGCCAGGACCGGCCCGGCGACTGCTACCAGCTGCTGATAGGCGTGCGCGAGGCGCTGCCGCCCCGGCTCGCGCCCGCGCTGATCGGTCATGTGACACGGGGCCCGCTGGCCGGACGGACGGTCTACGAGGCCCTGCACGACACCCGGCCCGCCGAACTGCTCCTGGAGGCCCTGCGCACCCGGGCCCGGATCGGCGGGCTTCGTTTCGACCGCGACCCGCGCCAGGAGATCCGCTCCGGCCTGGTTCCGCGCCTGATGACGGCCGAGCAGTCGAATTCGTCGGTCGTCTACGGAGATACGTTCATCCTGAAGCTGCTGCGCCGGATCGTGCCCGGGATCAACCCCGATCTGGAGCTTCCGCTGGCGCTGGCCCGCGAGGGCTGCCCCCGGGTGCCCCCGCCGACGGCCTGGATGGTCGCGGACCCCGACGAGTCGCCCGGCCCGCCGCCCGCGGCCGAACCGTACGTCCTGGGGGTGCTCCAGCCGTTCGTGCAGGGCGCGACGGACGGCTGGGAGCTGGCGCTGCGGGAGCTGGCCAAGGGTGAGGACTTCGTCGCCGAGGCGCGGGCGCTCGGCCGGGCCACCGCCGAGGTGCACACCGCGCTGGCCCGCGCGCTGCCGACGGTCACCCTGGGCCCCGCCCAGCTGCGGTCCCTCGTCGACGGCATGACCGAGCGGCTGGAGGCCGCCGTGCACGCGGTGCCCGCGCTGCGGCCGTACGCGGACGGCCTGCGCTCCGCGTACACGGCACTGGACGACCTGGCCGCCGAGGGGCGCACCTGGACCGCGCAGCGGGTGCACGGCGACCTGCACCTCGGGCAGTGTCTGCGCTCCCCGGCGGGGGAGTGGTCGCTGATCGACTTCGAGGGGGAACCGGCCCGGCCGCTGGCGGAGCGGCGGATGCCGCAGCCGGCGGTGCGGGACGTCGCCGGCATGCTGCGGTCCTTCGACTACGCGGCCCGTTCGTCGGACCCGCCGCAGCCGGACTGGGCCACGCACTGCCGGGCGGCGTACTGCGCCGGGTACGCGGAGGCCGCGGGCCGGGATCCGCGCACCGAGCCGGTGCTGCTGCGCGCGTACGAGACCGACAAGGCGGTCTACGAGGCGGTCTACGAGGCCCGGCACCGACCCGACTGGCTCCCCGTACCGCTGGCCGCCGCGCACCGGCTGGCCTCGCCCGACCGGATCTGACCCGACCCCGACCTTCGCCCAGGAGGCTTCGCCCGTGACCCCCCGCCCCACGTCCAGCGGTTCGCAGCCGGAGCAGCCGGCCGACCAGCGGAGCACCGAGCCACCGGCGCCCGCGCGGAAGAAGGCAGCCGTGAAGAAGACCGGCGCGAAGAAGGTCCCCGCGAAGAAGACGGCCGCGGCGGCGAAGGCCACGGTCAAGAAGGCGGCGACCGAGAAGTCGACGGTGAGGAAGGCCGCGAAGAAGGCGGCGGAGAAGACCGCGGCGAAGGGTGCGGGAAAGGGCGCCGCCGGGTCCGCCGGGAAGGCAGGAAAGGCCGGGAAGGCCGGGAAGGCCGCCCCGGCCGGGAAGGGCCCCGCGGGGAGGCAGGCCGTGCGGGACACCACCGCCCCGGCGCCCGTCCCGCCCGTCCCGCCCGTCCCGCCCGTCCCGCCCGAGATGGATCTGGAGATCGCCGTCTCCCCCGCCCTCGACGCCGCCGACCGGGAGCGGCTGCTGAACGGCACCCACCACGCCCCGCACTCCCTGCTCGGCGCGCATCCGGTGCCCGGCGGGGTCGTCTTCCGGGCGTTCCGTCCGTACGCCCGGGCCGTGAGCGTCGTCTCCGGCGGCCTCACCGTCGAGCTGCACGACGACGGGGACGGGTTCTTCTCGGGCCTGCTGCCGCTGCGCGAGGTGCCGGCGTACCGGCTGCTGGTGACGTACGAGGGGACGGTGCAGGAGACGGAGGACGCCTACCGCTTCCTGCCCACGCTCGGCGAGCTCGATCTGCATCTGATCGGCGAGGGCCGCCACGAGGAGCTGTGGACGGTGCTCGGCGCGCACCCGATGACCCACCAGGGCGTCACCGGCACCCGGTTCTCGGTGTGGGCGCCGAACGCGCGCGGGGTGCGGGTGGCCGGTTCGTTCAACTTCTGGGACGGTACCGGCTTCCCCATGCGGTCGCTGGGCGCGACCGGGGTGTGGGAGCTGTTCGTGCCGGGCATCGGCGAGGGCGAGCTGTACAAGTTCGAGATCACCCGCCCCGACGGCTCGAAGACCCTGCGCGCCGACCCGCTGGCCCGCCGTACGGAGGTCCCGCCGGCCACCTCCTCCGTCATCACCTCGTCGGCGTACGAGTGGGGCGACGCCGAGTGGCTGGAGCGCCGGGCCGGCGTACCCGCCCACCGGGCGCCGTTCTCCGTCTACGAGGTGCACCTCCCCTCCTGGCGTCCCGGGCTGACCTACCGCCGGCTCGCGGACCAACTGCCCTCGTACGTGAAGGACCTCGGCTTCACGCACGTGGAGCTGATGCCGGTCGCCGAGCATCCCTTCGGCGGTTCCTGGGGCTACCAGGTCACCGGGTTCTACGCACCCACCGCCCGCCTCGGCACCCCGGACGACTTCCGGTACCTGGTCGACGCCCTGCACCGGGCCGGCATCGGCGTGATCATGGACTGGGTGCCCGCGCACTTCCCGCGCGACGAGTGGGCGCTGGCCGAGTTCGACGGGCGTCCGCTGTACGAGCACGAGGACCCGCTGCGGGCCGCCCACCCCGACTGGGGGACGCTGGAGTTCGACTTCGGGCGGCGCGAGGTGCGCAACTTCCTCGTCGCCAACGCCCTGTACTGGTGCGAGGAGTTCCACATCGACGGGCTGCGCGTCGACGCGGTCGCCTCGATGCTCTACCTCGACTACTCGCGCGAGCCGGGCCAGTGGACGCCGAACGAGCACGGCGGCCGGGAGAACCTGGACGCGGTGGCGTTCCTCCAGGAGATGAACGCCACCCTGTACCGCAGGGTGCCGGGGGTCGTGACGATCGCGGAGGAGTCCACGGCCTGGGACGGCGTCACCCGGGCCACCCACCACGAGGGCCCGAGCGGCTTCGGCGGGCTGGGGTTCGGGCTGAAGTGGAACATGGGCTGGATGCACGACTCGCTCGAGTACATGAGCCACGAGCCGGTCCACCGCCGCTACCACCACGGCGAGATGACGTTCTCGATGGTGTACGCCTACAGCGAGAACTACGTGCTGCCGATCTCCCACGACGAGGTGGTGCACGGCAAGGGGTCCCTGGTGTCGAAGATGCCCGGCGACTGGTGGCAGCAGCGCGCCAACCTGCGCGCCTACCTGGCCTTCATGTGGGCCCACCCCGGCAAGCAACTGCTGTTCATGGGGCAGGAGTTCGCGCAGGGCGCGGAGTGGTCGGAGGTGCACGGCCCGGACTGGTGGCTGCTGGACCCGCACTACGGGGCCGAGGCCGACCACCGCGGGGTGCGCGACCTGGTGCGCGACCTCAACACCGTGTACGGGCACACCCCGGCGCTGTGGCAGGGCGACACCGACCCGTCCGGCTTCCGGTGGGTGGCCGGGGACGCCGCCGAGGACAACGTGTTCGCGTTCCTGCGCTACGACTCCGACGGCTCCCCGCTGCTCGCGGTGTCGCACTTCGCCCCGGTGGTGCGGCAGGACTACCGGATCGGGGTCCCCGAGGACGTGCCGGCCTGGCACGAGGCGGTGAACACCGACGCCGGGCGCTACGGGGGCAGTGACGTCACCACCCCCGACCCGGTCAAGCCGGAGCCGCGGGGGTGGCACGGCCTCCCGGCGAGCGTCCGGCTGACCCTGCCGCCCCTGGCGACGGTGTGGCTGCGCCCGGCCTGAGCGCCGCCGCTCAGTTCAGGGCGGCGGCCAGCGGCTCCGGCAGCGGCCCGGTGTGCAGCACACCGAGCCGCTGCGTGGCGCGGGTGAGCGCCACGTACAGGTCGCTGGTGCCGTAGCGGCCCGGTTCGACCACCAGGACCGAGTCGAACTCCAGCCCCTTGGCCTGGTGCGGGTCGAGCAGGACGACGTCGTGCGTCAGGTCCGGCTCGGCGCCGGCCGTCACCCCGTCCAGCCGGGCGGCCAGCGGGCGGTGCAGTTCGCGCGGGGCGATGACGGCGAGGCGGCCCTCGTCGGGGGTGAGTTCGGCGACGGCCTCGGCGACCGCGCCGGGCAGGTCGCCGGTGGCGCGGGCCCAGGGCCGCACACCCGTGGAGCGCACCGATCCGGGCGGCTCGAAGCCGGGGTGCCCGGCGCGCACCACGGCGGCGGCCACGTCCATGATCTCGGCCGGGGTGCGGTAGTTGACGCCCAGCCGGGTGTGCTCCCAGCGGTCCTCGACGTACGGGGTGAGGATGTCGGCCCAGGAGCCGACGCCGCCCGCCTCCGAGGTCTGCGCCGGGTCGCCGACCAGGGTCATGGAGCGGGTGGGGCTGCGCCGCATCAGCAGCCGCCACGCCATCGGGGACAGCTCCTGCGCCTCGTCGACGATGATGTGCCCGAACGCCCAGGTGCGGTCGGCCGCGGCGCGTTCGGCGGCGCTGCGGTGGTCCTCCTCCTCGTGGCGCTCGGCGAAGCGTTCGGCGTCGATGATGTCGTGCGCGGACAGCACCTCGGAGGAGTCCGGGTCGTCGTCCTCCTTGTCCTCGAACTCGAAGGTGCGTGAGGCGTAGGAGACGTCGAGGACGCCCTGCGCGAAGGCGATCTGCGTCCGCCGCTCGCGCTCGGCCCGCTCCCGGGCGAGCCGGTCGTCCTCGCCGAGCAGTTCGGCGGCCTCGTCCAGCAGGGGCACGTCGGAGACGGTCCAGTGCCGGGTGACCGGGCGGCGGACGGCCGCGGCGTCCTCGTCGGACAGGTACCCCTCGGGGGCGGCGAGGAAGTCGGCGACCAGGCGCTCGGGTGTGAGCAGCGGCCACAGCCGGTCGACGGCCGACCGGACCTCCGGGTTCTCGGCGAGTTCGTCGCGGATCTGGGTGATGTCGCTGGGGTCGAGCAGGTTGGAGCCGTCGTAGGGGTCGGTGCCGATGCGTTCGGCGACCATGTCGGTGAGCGCGTTGAGGACGTGCCCCTCGAAGTGCTCGCGGGCCACGTTGTGCGGCAGCCCGGTGGCGCGGGTGCGTTCGCGGGCGACGTTGACCAGCCCGTCGTCGAGCATGAGGACCTCGCGGTCGTGCTCGATCGCGATCACCGGGTCGGGCAGCGTCTGCCGGTCGCGCACGACGTCGGCGAGGACGTCCGCCATCTCGGCGCGGCCCTTGACGGCGGCGGCCTCGGGGGTGTCCGTGCGGGTGGTCCGCACGCCGGGGTACAGCTCGCCGACGGTCGCCAGGAGCACACCGGTCTCTCCGAGGCTGGGCAGCACCTCGCCGATGTAGCCGAGGAACGCCGGGTTGGGGCCGACGATCAGGACGGCGCGGCGGGCCAGCAGCTCGCGGTGCTCGTAGAGGAGGTAGGCGGCGCGGTGCAGGGCGACGGCGGTCTTGCCGGTGCCGGGGCCGCCCTCGACGACCATGACCCCGCGGTGCGGGGCGCGGATGATGCGGTCCTGGTCGGCCTGGATGGTGCGCACGATGTCGCCCATGCGGCCGGTGCGCGCGGAGTCGAGGGCGGCGAGCAGGACGGCGTCGCCGGTGGGGTCCTCGTGGCCGGTACGGGTCTCGTCCCCGAGGTCGAGGATCTCGTCGTGCAGGGCGGTGACCCGCCGCCCTTCGGTGGCGATGTGCCGGCGGCGCCTGAGGCCCATCGTGGTGTGGCCGGTGGCCAGGTAGAACGGGCGGGCGACCCCGGCGCGCCAGTCGATGAGGACGGGCGTGCGCTCGGCGTCGTCGGCGCGCAGGCCGATGCGGCCGATGTGGTGGGTCGCGCCGGAGGCGAGGTCGATCCGGCCGAAGCAGAGCGAGCCGTCGACCGCGTTCAGCGCGGCGAGCAGCCCGGAGCGCTCGGCGACGAGGATGTCCCGCTCCAGCCTGGCCTGCCGGGGGGTGTGGCCCTGCGCGAGCGCGTCCGTGACGGAGTCCTCGGCGTCACCGCGCAGGACGTCCACGCGTGCGTACAGTCCGTCGATGAATTCCTGTTCCTGCCGCAATTCATCGTCCGGAAATTCGGTGTTTGACAATTGCACTCCCGCCCGGATATACTGTGCTCACTGGACTTCACCGCGATTTCCCTGATGAGAAGTCGCGAATCAATGAATATACGCAAGGAAAACCCCCGAGCGCAATTGCCCGGGGGTTCATTTGTGTCCTCCGACGCCCTGCCCGCAGGTCGGAGCACGTCCGCCGGCTCCGCGAGCAGCCGCCGTTCGGGCCTGCGTCCGGGTCGGCGCCCACGTTCAGCCGGACGACCTTCGGCCGGCCCTCCTCCTCCGCCGCCGGCCCGCTCAGCACCGGCGCAATCGCCGGCACGGCGGGTACCGCGGCCCGTGCGGCCGGCTCGCCGATTCCCATGGGTACGAACGCGGGCCTCGACGTCGGCGTCAGGGCAAGGGCGGCCGGGACGGGAAAGAGCCGAGCGGCCGAGGCTCACCGGGGGGTGGGAGCCTGGCCGCTCGGCGGTGGCGGAGGTCCGGGCGGGGGCCGCGGACCTCCGGGGCCGGGCGGCCGGGCTACGGGGGAGCACCCGGCCGCCCGGGGTGTGCGGGGAGTGGCCCCGGCCGTCAGGCCCTGGCCAGCTCCTTGTCGCCGCCCTTCGCGGGCAGCTCGGCGGGGGCCTGCCCGGCGTCGCCGCCGTGGTCGTCCAGCAGCGTCGTCTCGTCGAAGGGCGCACGGCCGGCGAGGACATCGGCCACCCGGTCCTTGTCGATCTCCTTCGTCCAGGTGCCGATCAGCACCGTGGCGACGGCGTTGCCGGCGAAGTTGGTCAGGGCGCGGGCCTCGCTCATCAGGCGGTCGATGCCGACGATGAGGCCGATGCCGTCCACCAGGGCCGGCTTGTGCGACTGCAGACCGCCGGCCAGCGTGGCGAGGCCGGCACCGGACACACCGGCGGCACCCTTCGAGGCGACCAGCAGGAAGAGCAGCAGCGGGATCTGCTCGCCGATCGACATCGGCGTGCCCAGGGCGTCGGCGATGAACAGCGAGGCCATGGTCATGTAGATCATGGTGCCGTCGAGGTTGAAGGAGTAGCCGGTCGGCACGGTGATGCCGACGACCGGCTTGCTGACGCCGAGGTGCTCCATCTTCGCGATGAGGCGCGGCAGCGCCGACTCGGAGGACGAGGTCGACAGGATCAGCAGGAACTCACGGCCCAGGTACTTGAACAGCGACCAGACGTTCAGCCCCGCGACGAGCCGCAGCATCGCGCCGAGCACCACGAAGATGAACAGCACACAGGTGATGTAGAAGCCGAGCATCAGCACCGCGAGGCTCTTCAGCGCGTCCACGCCCGAGGCTCCGGTGACGGCGGCCATGGCGCCGAAGGCACCGATCGGGGCGGCCCACATGATCATGGCGAGGACCCGGAAGACGAGCCGCTGGATGTGCTCGATACCGCGCAGGACCGGCTGGCCGGCCTTGCCCATGGCCTGCAGCGCGAACCCGCACAGCAGGGCGACCAGCAGGGTCTGCAGGACCTCGCCCTGGGTGAAGGCGGACACGATCGTGGTCGGGATGATGCCGAGCAGGAAGTCGGTGGTGGACTTGGCCTCGGCGTCGACCTGGGCCTGGCCCGTCTCCTTGACCGCGTCGGTGACCGCGAGGCCCGTACCCGGGTCCAGGATGTTGCCGACGACCAGGCCGATGCCGAGCGCGACGACCGACATCACCATGAAGTAGCCGAGGGCGATGCCGCCGACGGCGCCGACCTTGGCGGCCTTCCGCACGGACCCGATGCCCAGCACGATGGTGCAGAAGATGATCGGCGAGATCATCATCTTGATCAGGTTCACGAACCCGGTACCGATCGGCTTCAGCTCGACCGCGAAGTCGGGAGCGACCAGACCGACGGTGATACCGAGGGCGACCGCGATGATCACCGCGATGTAGAGATAGTGCGTGCGGTCCCGCTTGGCTTCGGGTGCGGCTGGTGCCGTAGCGGCAGTGCTGGTCACGGCGGCCCTCCTTGACGTCTTCGTCGGCATCACCGGCGTGCGGCTCACGTCCGGGGGATGGGGGTTCAGGGCCCGTCCGGCCCTGGGGGAACGCCGTGACTATGCCGCGCCCTGTGAGCGCGGTCACCCTTCCGTTCATTTAGTTCACCGCGGAACGGCGAGGCAGACTGGCGGAATGCGCCTGACCCTCCCCCTGCCCCGCTCCCTCGCGGGCCAGCTCTTCGCCATGCAGGCCGTGCTCATCGCGGTCGTCGTGGCCGGGTACGCGCTGTTCAGCTACGTCAGCGACCGCAACCAGGCCGAGGAGGCGGCGGGCCTCCAGGCCACCTCGGTGGCCCTCGCCGTCGCCGACTCGCCGTCCGTGCGCGAGGCGATCCGCACCCCCGACCCGTCGGCGGAGCTCCAGCCGTACGCGCTGGCCGTGGTGCGCGACACCGACGTCGACTTCGTGACGATCATGGATCCGCGGGGCATCCGCTGGTCCCACCCCGACCCGGCCCAGATCGGCCTGGTCTTCCAGGGCCACACCGGCCCGGCGCTCCAGGGCCGCACCTTCACCGAGACCTACACCGGCACCCTCGGCCCCTCGGTCCGCGCGGTCACCCCGGTCCTGGACGACGAGCGGATCGTCGGACTGGTCAGCGCCGGCATACGCGTCGAGGAGATCAGCCAGCGCGTCCGGGGACAGCTCACCGCGCTGCTCGCGGTCGCGGCCGGCGCGCTCGGACTCGGCGCGGTCGGCACGTACGTCATCAACGCCCGGCTGCGGCGTCACACCCACGGGATGAACGCCGCCGAGCTCAGCCACATGCACGACTACCATCAGGCCGCGCTGCACGCCGTGCGCGAGGGGCTGCTGATGCTGGACGGGCAGCACAGGGTGGCGCTGATCAACGACGGCGGCCGGGTGCTGCTGGGCGTGGAGCAGGAGGAGGACGTGGTGGGCCGATCGGTCGCGGAGCTGGACCTCCCGGCGCCGCTGACGGGCGCGCTGCTCGCCTCGGAGCCCCGGGTGGACGAGGTGCACCTGACGGCGGACCGGGTGCTGGTGGTGAACACCTCACCGGTCACCGGGGGCCAGCGGCGCGGCTCGGTGGTGACCCTGCGGGACGTGACCGAGCTCCAGTCGCTGATGGGTGAGCTGGACTCCGAACGCGGCTTCACCCAGGCGCTGCGGTCGCAGGCGCACGAGGCGGCGAACCGGCTGCACACCGTGGTCTCGCTGATCGAGCTGGGCCGGTCCGAGGAGGCCGTGGACTTCGCGACGGCCGAGCTGGAGCTGGCGCAGGCGCTCACCGACCAGGTGGTGGCCGCGGTGAGCGAGCCGGTCCTCGCGGCGCTGCTGCTGGGCAAGACGGCCCAGGCCAACGAGCGGGGCGTGGAGCTGGTCGTGTCGCCCGACAGCCGCCTGGACGACGGACTGCTGCCGGACTCCCTGCCCGCCCGGGACCTGGTGACCATCCTCGGCAATCTGATCGACAACGCCGTGGACGCGGCGCAGGGCGGGCTGCGTCCCCGGGTGACGGTGACGGCGCTCACCGAGAACGTCTCCCGGCTGATCCTGCGGGTGTCCGACACCGGCCCCGGGGTGGACCCGGACCGGACGGAGGCGGTCTTCCGGCGGGGCTTCACCACCAAGCCGTCCGGTCCCGGCGGGCGGGGCCTGGGCCTGGCGCTCGTCCAGCAGGCGGTGACGCGGCACGGCGGGGCGCTGTCGGTGACCTCCGGCGAGGAGGGCGGCGCGGTGTTCGAGGTGCGGCTGCCGCTCGGCGCTCCCGCGGTCGCGCGGGCCGCGGGAGGCGCCGTATGACCGCGGGGCAGCCCATCAGGGTGCTGGTGGTCGAGGACGACCCGGTCGCCGCCGACGCCCATGTGATGTACGTCGGCCGGGTGCCCGGGTTCGTGGCGGTCGGCAAGGCGCACACCGGCGCGGAGGCGCGCCGGGCGCTGGAACGCACGCCCGTCGACCTGCTCCTCCTCGATCTGCACCTGCCCGACGTGCACGGCCTCCAGCTCGCCCGCTCCCTGCGGGCGGCGGGCCATCACGCCGACGTGATCGCGGTGACCTCCGCCCGGGACCTCGCGGTCGTGCGCGAGGGGGTGTCGCTCGGGGTGGTGCAGTACGTCCTGAAGCCGTTCACGTTCGCGACCCTGCGGGACCGGCTGCTGCGCTACACCGAGTTCCACGCGGCGGTGGGCGAGGCCAGCGGACAGGAGGAGGTGGACAGGGCGCTGGCGGCGCTGCGCGCCCCCGGTCCGGCCGCGCTGCCGAAGGGGCTGAGCGCACCCACCCTGGAGCGGGTGACCGTGGCGCTGCGGGACGCCGGTGAGGGCCTGACGGCCGCCGGTGTCGCGGAGGCGGTCGGCATCTCCCGCATCACCGCCCGGCGCTATCTGGAACACCTGGTGGACGCGGGCCGCGCCGTCCGCCGCCCGCAGTACGGGACGGTGGGGCGGCCGGAGCTCCAGTACCGGTGGGTGAGCGGAGGCTGAGGTTCCCCGAGTCCGGGGCGGTCGGTTTGCGCCGCGCGGGCGGCGGTCGCGCGGGGGCCGCGTGCGGGAATTGCGGTCGCACCCGGATTCGAGTCCCGGACGTCCGTGCGTGCGCCGCTCCGACGCCGGAGGGTGCACATGTCCGTTGAGCTCGCGTTTCCCGCGTCGCGGGGAGGCTCCGCGGGACCGTCCGCCCCGCGGCCCGGCGACCGGAGCCGCCGGTGGCCGCGCCTTCCCACCATGAGTGATCCTGGCCGAACAGACCGTAGTCATCCCCTGCGTACGGCCCTAGCTTGGGGCCGTGCAGCGACCCTCCGCTCGTCCCGACCGCCGTCCGCCGCCGCCGTTCGACTCCTCCGCCGCCCGCCGGCTGCGGACCGCCCTGGGCGTGGGCCCGGACCATGTCGCCCACGCCCTGCGCGGCTCCTACGGGCTGCCGCACGTGACGCCCGTCCTCGTCGCCGCCTGGGAACGCGGGACCGCCACCCCGTCCCACCCCGAACTGACCGCGCTGGCCGGTGTGCTGTGGTGCTCGCCCGGTGAACTCATCGGGCGGCCGCGCACCTTGCGCGAGCACCGTGTCGCCCGTGGTCTGGCGCCCGAGGACGTGGCGCGCACCGTCGGCCACGAACTGCACGCCTACTTGCGGATGGAGGAGACGGGCCGGTGGCGTGGCACCGAGCGGCAGTCGGCCGCCCTGGCCCGGGTGCTCGCCCTGTCCCCGGCCGGCCTCGTCGCCGTCACCGGACGGGAGGACCAGCTCGCGGAGCTGCTGCGCGGCGCGGTGACGACCCGCTGGCAGGCCCACGTACGGCCGCTGTCGAAGATCGCGCCACTGGACCGGCGCCTGCTGGAGGAGGCCCTGCACCGACTGCACCGGGACTACCGGCACCGCACGGCCGGCCCCCAGAGCCGGGGCGGCGACGACTTCCTCGACCGGATCGTCGACCACTTCTGGTCGGCGGTCGAGGGCGCGGGCCCCTGAAGGAAGGCGTGCCCCTCGGCGGCTAGCAGCCCGCCTCGCCGCCCTCGTCCACCGGCGCGTCGACGTTGATCGCGTAGCCGGCTCCGGTGGTGAGGTCGGGGCGGCTGCCGTGGCCGTCCTCCGCCAGGCCCTCGGCGGTGAGGAAGACGATCCGCAGGGCCATCTCCTCCTTGGCGAAGCACAGGCCGTCGTCGGAGACGACCCCGGGGTCCGGGGCCCATCCGTCCCGTACCGCCGCCGTCCGGTAGTGCGCGGCCACTTCGGCCCGCGTCCCCGGGAAGGCGTAGGTGCGGTCGGCGTACACCGAGACGTCGCCGCTGTCCGCCCAGCAGCCGGCGTCGACGTCTTCGAAGCCCCGGGCGACGGTGGCCCCGGCGGGCCGGGAGTCGAGGATGCCGAGCGCGGCCACTTCCCCCACCCGTCCGTCGGTCCCCCCGCAGTCCTCGGCGAGGTCCCGCAGCGTGCAGCCGGTGAGCGTCCCGGCCGCACACACGGCCGACAGGAGCAGGGCCATCGGGAGGGTGGTACGGGTCCGCACGGACACAGCGGCTCCAGGAGGAAGGCCCGCGCGGAGGGATCCGCCGGGCAGGCGACTGTCCGTGCCGCTGCGAAGGCGGCACGGACCGAACCTACCGAGGAGCGGTCACCGCCGCACCGGTCCTGCGCACTTCCGCGTCGCGCTCCCGGCATCGCCCGCGAGGAGCTTCCTAGAAGACCGACTCCGCCTCGTCCATCCGGTCGCCCGGAACCGTCTTGAGTTCGGTGACCGCCTCCGCCAGCGGCACCATCACGATGTCCGTGCCGCGCAGCGCGGTCATGTTCCCGAACTCGCCCCGGTGCGCGGCCTCCACCGCGTGCCAGCCGAAGCGGGTGGCCAGGACGCGGTCGTACGCCGTCGGCACGCCGCCGCGCTGGACGTGGCCGAGGATGACCGGCTTGGCCTCCTTGCCGAGGCGGCGCTCCAGTTCGTACGCCAGCGCCGTGCCGATGCCCTGGAAGCGCTCGTGGCCGAACTTGTCGATCTCGCCCTTGCCGTAGTCCATGGTGCCGCCGGCCGGGTGGGCGCCCTCGGCGACGCAGATCACCGCGAACTTCTTGCCGCGGGAGAAGCGTTCCTCGACCATCTTCACCAACTGGGCCGGGTCGAAGGGGCGTTCCGGCAGGCAGATGCCGTGGGCGCCGGCGGCCATGCCCGACTCCAGGGCGATCCAGCCCGCGTGCCGGCCCATGACCTCGACGACCATCACCCGCTGGTGGGACTCGGCGGTGGTCTTCAGGCGGTCCATCGCCTCGGTGGCGACACCGACGGCGGTGTCGAAGCCGAAGGTGCGGTCGGTGGAGGAGATGTCGTTGTCGATCGTCTTCGGGACGCCGACCACCGGCAGGCCCGCCTCCGACAGCATGTGCGCGGCCGTCAGCGTGCCCTCGCCGCCGATCGGGATCAGCGCGTCGATGCCGAAGTCGCGGATCATGTCCGAGGCGTTCTCGCAGGCTTCGCGCAGTCGGTCGCGCTCCAGCCGGGCGGAGCCGAGTATGGTCCCGCCCCGGGCCAGGATGCCGCTGACCGCGTCGAGGTCGAGGGCGCGGTAGCGGCCGTCGAGCAGGCCCGAGTAGCCGTCCTCGAAGCCGATGACCTCGTCGCCGTAGTTGTCGATCGCGCGGTGCACGACCGACCGGATCACTGCGTTCAGGCCGGGGCAGTCGCCGCCTGCGGTGAGAACTCCGATACGCATCGCGCTGTGTCTCCTGGTCGCTGTGGATATCTGTGAGCCAGTCCCGATTGTTTCATGCCCCCCACCGCGGCGCCGACGCCGGACAGGCGGGCGTGCTAGCCAGCGCCGGAGGTATTGTCAAGAGGGATCTGCTCACCTCGGTGAGTGATTTTTGTGGCCTTGGCGTTGACTCTTGCGGCCCCCGACGAAACGGAGAGCACGCGTGACCCGCAGCGTGTACGTGACCGGCATCGACCGCGGCGACGGCCGCCAGGTCGTCGAACTAGGGGTCATGGAGCTCCTGACCCGGCAGGTCGACCGGGTGGGCGTGTTCCGTCCCCTGGTGCACGACGGGCCGGACCGTCTCTTCGAACTGCTGCGGGCCCGCTACCGGCTCACCCAGGACCCGGCGACCGTCTACGGCCTCGACTACCACGAGGCGTCCACGCTCCAGGCCGAGCGGGGCACCGACGAACTGGTCTCCACCCTCGTCGACCGGTTCCACCGGGTCGCCCGCGACTACGACGTCGTCCTCGTCCTCGGCACCGACTACGCCGACACCCAGTTCCCCGACGAACTGTCCCTCAACGCGCGGCTCGCCAACGAGTTCGGCGCCTCGGTGATCAGCGTCGTCGGCGGCCGCAGGCAGACCGCCGAGTCGGTGCGCGCCGAGACCCGCAACGCCTACCGCGCCTACGCCACCCTGGGCTGCGACGTGCTCGCCATGGCCGTCAACCGGGTCGCCCGCGAGGACCGCGACGAGATCGCCGAGCGGCTCGCCAACCGGCTTCCCGTGCCCTGCTACGTGTTCCCCGACGAGCCGGCGCTCTCCGCCCCGACCATCTCGCAGATCGCGCACACCCTGGGCGCCAAGGTGGTGCTCGGCGACGACTCCGGGCTCGCCCGCGACGCGCTCGACTTCGTCTTCGGCGGCGCCACGCTGCCGAACTTCCTCGCCGCGCTGTCCCCCGGCTGCCTGGTGGTCACCCCGGGCGACCGCGCCGACCTGGTCGTCGGCGCGCTGGCCGCGCACAGCGCCGGCACCCCGCCGATAGCCGGGGTGCTGCTCACCCTGGACGAGGTGCCCGGCGAGCACGTCCTCACCCTCGCCGACCGGCTCGCCCCCGGCACCCCCGTGCTCTCCGTGCCGGACAACAGCTTCCCCACCGCCGAGCAGCTGTTCTCCCTGGAGGGCAAGCTGAACGCGGCCACCCCGCGCAAGGCGGAGCGGGCGCTCGGCCTCTTCGAGCGGTACGCCGACACCGCGGAGCTCACCCAGCGGGTCTCCGCGCCCAGCAGCGACCGCGTCACCCCGATGATGTTCGAGCACAAGCTGCTCGAACAGGCCCGCTCCGACCTGCGCCGGGTGGTGCTCCCCGAGGGCACCGAGGAGCGGGTGCTGCACGCGGCGGAGGTGCTGCTGCGCCGGGGGGTGTGCGAGCTGACCCTGCTCGGCGACGTCGACCAGATCCGCAAGAAGGCCGCCGACCTCGGCGTCGACCTCGGCGACACCCAGCTGATCGACCCGGCCGCCTCCCCCCTGCGGGACTCCTTCGCCGAGCGGTACGCGGCGCTGCGCGCCCACCGGGGCGTCACCGTGGAGCTGGCCTACGACGTCGTCTCCGACGTGAACTACTTCGGCACGCTGATGGTGCAGGAGGGCCTCGCCGACGGCATGGTGTCGGGCTCGGTGCACTCGACGGCGGCGACGATCCGGCCGGCCTTCGAGATCATCAAGACCCGCGAGGACGCGCGGATCGTCTCCTCGGTCTTCTTCATGTGCCTGGCCGACAAGGTCCTCGTCTACGGCGACTGCGCGGTCAACCCCGACCCGGACGCCGAGCAGCTCGCCGACATCGCCGTGCAGTCGGCGGTCACCGCCGCGCGGTTCGGGGTGGAGCCGCGGATCGCGATGCTGTCGTACTCCACGGGCACCTCCGGCTCCGGCGCCGACGTCGACAAGGTGCGCACCGCCACCGAACTGGTGCGCTCGCGCCGGCCCGACCTGCGCGTCGAGGGGCCGATCCAGTACGACGCGGCCGTGGAGCCGTCGGTCGCGGCGACCAAGCTGCCGGGCTCGGAGGTGGCCGGCCAGGCGACCGTGCTGATCTTCCCCGACCTGAACACCGGCAACAACACCTACAAGGCGGTGCAGCGCTCGGCCGGGGCGATCGCCGTCGGCCCGGTGCTCCAGGGTCTGCGCAAGCCGGTCAACGACCTGTCCCGGGGCGCCCTCGTCCAGGACATCGTCAACACCGTCGCCATCACGGCGATCCAGGCCCAGTCGCCGGTCACGTCCCCGGCCCCGAGCGAGAAGGCAGCCGCCCAGTGAGTCCGTCCCGTGTCCTCGTCCTCAACTCCGGCTCCTCGTCGGTGAAGTACCAGCTGCTGGACATGGGCGACAGCAGCCGGCTGGCCACCGGGCTGATCGAGCGCATCGGCGAGCGGACCTCCCTGGTGAAGCACTCGCCGCTCGCGTCGGGCGGCGACACCCGGGAGCGGACCGGCCCCGTCACCGACCACGACGCCGCCCTGAAGGCGATGGCCGAGGAGCTGGCCGCCGACGGCCTGGGCCTGGACTCCCCCGAGCTGGCCGCGATCGGGCACCGGGTGGTGCACGGCGGGATGCACTTCACCGAGCCGACGGTGATCGACGACCGGGTGCTCGCCGAGATCGAACGGCTGATCCCGGTGGCGCCGCTGCACAACCCGGCCAACCTCACCGGCATCCGCACCGCCATGACGCTGCGCCCCGACCTGCCGCAGGTCGCGGTCTTCGACACGTCCTTCCACACCACGATGCCGGAGTCGGCCGCCCGGTACGCGATCGACGTGAGGACCGCCGACGAGCACCGCGTCCGCCGCTACGGCTTCCACGGCACGTCGCACGCCTACGTCTCCCGGGAGACCGCGAGGCTGCTGGGGAAGGCGCCCGAGGAGGTGAACGTCATCGTGCTGCACCTGGGCAACGGGGCGTCCGCCTCGGCCGTGCGGGGCGGGCGCTGCGTGGACACCTCCATGGGGCTGACGCCCTTGGAGGGGCTGGTGATGGGTACGCGGTCCGGAGACATGGACCCGGCCGTCATCTTCCATTTGATGCGTGTCGGCGGAATGTCCGCCGACGAGATCGACACGCTGCTGAACAAGAAGAGCGGTCTGGTCGGGCTGTGCGGTGACAACGACATGCGGGAGATCCGGCGCCGGGTCGACGAGGGCGACGAACAGGCGAAGCTCGCGTTCGACATCTACATTCACCGTCTGAAGAAGTACATCGGCGCCTATTACGCCGTTCTCGGACGGGTGGACGCGGTGGCCTTCACCGCCGGGGTCGGTGAGAACGCCGCTCCGGTGCGGGAAGCGGCCGTGGCGGGCCTGGAGGGAATGGGCCTGGCGGTCGACGCCGGGCGCAACGCCGTACGGGGCGGCGGAGCGCGGCTGATCTCGCCCGAGGGCGCGCGGGTGGCGGTGGCGGTGGTGCCGACGGACGAGGAAATGGAGATCGCACAGCAGACCTACGCACTGGTCGGAAAGGACAACTGAGCAGGGACTTTCTCATTTGTATCTTCCGCCAGACGGAATATTCCGTAGCGAAACAAACGGATAGGATCGCCCCATGCGCCGTTCGAAAATCGTCTGTACTCTCGGCCCCGCGGTCGACTCCCACGAGCAGCTTGTCGCCCTGATCGAAGCCGGCATGAACGTGGCCCGCTTCAACTTCAGCCACGGCTCGCACGCCGAGCACCAGGGCCGGTACGACCGGGTCCGAGCCGCCGCCAAGGAGACGGGCAGGGCCGTCGGCGTCCTCGCCGACCTCCAGGGCCCGAAGATCCGCCTGGAGACCTTCGCCGAAGGCCCCGTCGAGCTGGTGCGCGGTGACGAGTTCACCATCACCACCGAGGACGTCCCGGGCGACCGGACGATCTGCGGGACGACCTACAAGGGCCTGCCGGGCGACGTCTCCCGCGGCGACCAGATCCTCATCAACGACGGCAACGTCGAGCTGAAGGTGCTGGACGTCGAGGGCCCCCGGGTGAAGTCGATCGTCATCGAGGGCGGTGTCATCTCCGACCACAAGGGCATCAACCTGCCCGGCGCGGCGGTGAACGTGCCCGCGCTGTCCGAGAAGGACATCGACGACCTGCGCTTCGCCCTGCGGATGGGCTGCGACCTGGTCGCGCTCTCCTTCGTGCGGGACGCCAAGGACGTCGCCGACGTCCACCGCGTGATGGACGAGGAGGGCCGCCGGGTCCCGGTCATCGCCAAGGTGGAGAAGCCGCAGGCGGTGGAGAACATGGAGGGCGTCGTGGCGGCCTTCGACGCCGTCATGGTCGCGCGCGGCGACCTGGCCGTCGAATACCCGCTCGAGAAGGTCCCGATGGTGCAGAAGCGCCTGATCGAGCTCTGCCGGCGCAACGCCAAGCCGGTGATCGTGGCGACCCAGATGATGGAGTCGATGATCACCAACTCGCGGCCGACCCGCGCGGAGGCCTCCGACGTGGCCAACGCGATCCTGGACGGCGCCGACGCGGTCATGCTGTCGGCCGAGTCGAGCGTGGGCGCCTACCCGATCGAGACCGTGCGGACGATGTCGAAGATCGTCCAGGCGGCCGAGCAGGAGCTGCTCTCCAAGGGCCTGCAGCCGCTGGTGCCGGGCAAGAAGCCGCGCACGCAGGGCGGTTCGGTGGCCCGCGCCGCCTGCGAGATCGCCGACTTCCTCGGCGGCAAGGGCCTGGTGGCCTTCACCCAGTCCGGCGACACCGCCCGGCGGCTGTGCCGCTACCGGGTCGCCCAGCCGATCCTGGCCTTCACCACGGACGAGTCGACGCGCAATCAGCTGACGCTCAGCTGGGGCGTGGAACCGCACGTCGTGCCGTTCGTGAACAGCACCGACGAGATGGTCGAGCTGGTGGAGCAGGAGCTGGTCAAGCTGAACCGCTTCGCCGAGGGCGACACCGTGATCATCACCGCCGGCTCGCCCCCCGGCGTCCCGGGCACCACCAACATGGTCCGCGTCCACCACCTGGGCGACGCGACCAGCTGACCGCGCGCACGACCGAGGGCGTCCCCCGCGAAGGGGGACGCCCTCGGTGCTTCGCCCGGCTCCCGGAGGAGTCCCGCGCCACGCTCAGCTGACGTACTGGTGCAGGCCCGGGATGTGCAGGGTTCCGCCGAACTGGCCGGCCTGCTGCACCGTGACGTCGGTGAAGTAGATCAGCGGGATGTTCAGCGGCGGAGGGTGCTCCGGGTCGAAGGTGATCGGGATGAGCCCGAGCAGCTTGCCGGAGATGCTCTCCGTGTACATCAGGGTGTCGCCGTCGCGGATGGTCGACGTCGACCCCTTGGCGGCCTGCACGTGGTAGGTCTTGCCGGACTGCTCGTCCTTGACCGTCTGGTGCAGGTCACCGATGTCGGTGCCGTTGGAGACGATGTACTTCAGCACCTTCTTGGTGGTGCCGTTCGCGGTCCGTACCTCGACGATGCCCTTGTAGTCGGCGCCCTTCAGGGTCAGCGAGCTGGCGTTCAGGTGCCAGGGGACGTCGGGCAGCGGGACCTTGTTGTCGACCCCGCCCTCGGCGTCGGTGGCGACCGGGCAGTCCTCGAGGTCGGTGCCGGACGTCTCGGAAGGGCTCGGCGTGGGGGTGGCCTCGGGGGTGGCGGTCGCCTCCTCGGCCTTCTCCTCCGCCCCGTCCTCGGTGTCCCCCGCCGCCTCGGACGCCTTGTCCCCGGCGTCCTCGGTGGTGTCCTTCGCCGGTTCGGACGCCGCCTCGGCGGTCTCCTCCGCGGCGTCGGCCCTGTCCTCGGCCGCCGGGGCGGAGGCGGACGGGGTGGGGTTCGGGCTCGCCTCTTCCTTCTTGTCCTTCGGAGTGAAGACGTCCTTGATGGCGTCCCCGATCTCCTCCAGCACGTTGCGGTCGGTTTCCGAGGGCGCGGGCGCGGGTTCGGCCGGCTTCTCGGCGGCCTGTCCGGCCGCGGACGCGGAGGGGGCCGGCTCGGGTGCGGGCTTGTCGTCGGAACCTGAATCCGGCGAAGAGTCCGCTTCCTTGTCCGTGTCCTTGTCCGTGTCCTTCTGCCCGGGTGCCGACGGGGCCGGCTCGGCGGAGGACTCGTCGTCCGGGGAGGCGCTGTCGCTCGCCGTGGCGGACGGGGTGGGCGACGCGGTGGCGTCCCCCTTCTCCCCCTTCTCGGCCTCCTCGATGGCCTCCAGGCACTCCTTGAACTCTTCGGCCGTGAGGTTCTTCGACGACGGCTGGTCGTCGGCCTGGGCGAGAGTGGGGGTGAAGCCCATGCCCATGAGGACCGCGGTGGGCATCGCCGCGATGGCTATCGCTTTGCCGGCAGGCATGTGGAACCTGGTGAACAGCGGCTTCTTGGGTGCCGCGTGGCGCGGCCCGGTTCTCACACGGGACGTCTCCACATCAGTCCCGTGGGTCACCTCGTCAGCCGGCACTGTGCCTCCCGTTCGCCCCGTTCGCCGGGCTCGTTCCTGACAGGTCGTTCTCTCCCGGCGTCCTGGGCGCGTGGGAGTGGTCCTCGTGGCCCGTCGGCACGGTGCCGTCGGCGGGTTCCAGGACCGTGGTGCCGGCGGCCGCGCCCTCGGGGCTCGCGCCGTGGCCCTCGCCGTTCGCCGGCGGCTCCTCGGCGGGCGGTGCGCCCGGCGCCCACGACACGGCCATCGCTCCGCCCACCAGGGCGAGGAGGAAACCTATGAGGAAGCCGCCGATGTTGGACACGGGGATGGACACCAGCGCCAGCAGGATCGCCGCGACACCCGCGAAGACCCGTACGTGCTTCTGGAACCAGAGACTGACGCCGAGGACGACGAGCAGCACACCGATGATCAGGGACCCGGCGCCCGCCGTGGTCGCCATGGCCAGCGTCAGGTGTCCGATCTGGAGGTTCGCGTACGGGAAGTAGGCGATGGGGAGTCCGCCGAGCATGACGAACAGCCCGGCCCAGAACGGCCGCTCGCCCCGCCAGGCGCGGAACTGCAGCCTGCGGCGGGTGAACTGGCCGGCGGCGGCAGGAGTCTCGGCGCTCATGGAAAACAGCTCCCTGGTACGGCTTTGCTGTGGTGGTGATGTGCGCCGCGCGTGAAGGCGCGGCGGGAAGGTGGACGGGCGGGGGCGCCACCGGCTCCCCCGCCCGTCAGCGAGTGCTTAGTAGCACTCCTTGACACCCTTGGAGAGCGACATCTTCAGACCGCTGAGCTTGAAGGTTCCGGCGGTGGTCGCCCACGCCGTCTGCTTCACGTCCTTCAGGACGGCCTTCTCGGCCTGCTGGGCGAACCCGTAGGGGTTGGCCTGCTCGCCGCCGCCCTTCATGCCCGGACCCTTGCTGGCGTCCTTGGCGGCCACACCGATGTCGATGTTCGTGAACGTCGCATCGGCGTTCAGGTCGGCGACGTCGATGTAGAGGTTCTTCGCCTCGACCGGCTCGCTCTGTCCGGCGTGCAGCATCAGGCTGACGTTCCCGAGCACCGGAATGTTCGGGGTGACGACCGACTGACACATGTTCTTGATGGTCGCGGACTTGAACGCCGAGACCGCGACGGGGTGAACCGTCTTCTGGCCGGTGAGGGTGTACCCCTCGTCGAGGGCACCGTACTGGGAGAAGCCGGTACCGACGAGCTCGTCCGTGGTGACCTTGAACGACTGGCCCGACACGCTGAACGACGCCGCGAGGGCGCCCTGCGCGAGGGCGACGCCTATGCACGCCGTGGCGGCGACGCTGGGCACCATGACCACAGCGAACCGCTTCCATCTGGTCCCGCCACGCACCTGGGACTCCATATTTCCTCCTTCTCGGACGTACATCTCCTGTCCTGACTCGCCGCCATGAACGGCGGCCGGGCCGGGCAGGGATGGGAGAAGTGCTACGTCCTCGGAAAGGAGAGCGCCCGCACTCGGCGGCGCAGAGACGCGCCCGAATCACCGGCGATCACCCCCGAGCGACAACCACTGGTCGCGCCTGACACGCATCACGCACAACCCTGCTGGACAGGCTTCGCCGGACGGGCGAAGACCCCCCTGTCCAAGAGCCGGCGCCACTGCCGCCGGCTCTGCCCGGTGGGGACCCAGAGGTTCCCGCGGCCCGACCGGCTGTCGGGGTGCGGGGTATTGGACCGAGCGTCGCCGATCGTGGTGCATTCTCGGCCCCCGCACAAGGGGGTTCGTTACTCGCTAGTAACGGGCGGATAACCGTGCGGCGACCCGCAGACTCCGCCCGGCGACGCTCGGTGCACCGCGGAGGGCGTACAAAACCGTTGATCGAAGGACGGAATCCGACAGATCGACGCCTGCGACTTACTCGCAGTAACAGCGGCCGCGATTACCAAGATTTGGCAAAGCGCGGCCGCATCGACCCCCATTGAGCCATTCGACCCCTCCGGCACCACGCGCCCGGCCGACCGGCGAACCGGTACGGACCGGGCGCCGCGGCCGGGTCCGCCGGGCTCAGAACAGCGCGCGCGCCAGCGCCCTCCGCGCGGCGACCACGCGCGGGTCGTCGGCGCCCACCACCTCGAACAGCTCCAGCAGCCGCACGCGCACGGTGTCGCGGTCGTCGCCCGCCGTGCGCGCCACCGTCTCGATGAGCCGGCCGAAGGCGTCCTCGACATGACCGCCCACCAGGTCCAGGTCGGCTGCGGCGATCTGCGCGGCGGTGTCCCGCGGCCGGTCGGCGGCGTCCTTGCGCACCTGCTGCGGGTCGAGACCCTGCACCCGCTTCAGCAGTTCGGCCTGGGCGAGACCCAGCGTGGCCTCCGGGTTGCCCGGGTCGTCGGCGAGCACGTTCCTGTACGCCTGGACGGCACCGTCGAGGTCACCGCTGTCCAGTGCCCGCACGGCGGCCTCCAGCAGGGCGTCGTACGGCCCGGCGGCCTCGGCCGGGGCGGGCGTCGCGCCGCCCGGTACGGCGTCGGGGTCGACGGTGAGGCCGGTCAGGCCGAAGCGCTGCTCGCCGACCTGCACCAGCTGATCCAGGGTCTGGCGGATCTGCGCCTCGCCCGCGGCGCCCTGGAAGAGCGGCAGGGCCTGCCCGGCGACCACCGCGAAGACCGCCGGGATCCCCTGGATCCCGAACTGCTGCATCAGCATCTGGTTGGCGTCGACATCGATCTTGGCGAGGAGGACGCGCCCGTTGTACTCGACGGTGAGCCGCTCCAGGAGGGGGCTCAGCTGCTTGCAGGGCTCGCACCACTCGGCCCAGAAGTCGATGACGACCGGGACCTCGGTGGACCGCTGCAGGACGTCACGTTCAAAACCGGCTTCGTCGACGTCGATCACGAGGTCGGCCGGGGAGACGGCGCCCCCGCCGCCCTGCCGGGCCGATTCGGCGCGCGCCTGCTCCGCCTTCGCCTTGGCCTCCTGGGCCGCCTTCACCGCGGCGAGGTCGACGACCCCGCTCATGGACATGTTCCGTGGCTGCATGCGTCTATCCTCCCCCGTACCCCGCGCGTGTGTGAAAAACGCCCGGGAAACCCAGGCGTACGTGTGGTGTTGGCGCCGGGTCCCCACCCCACGCCCGTGGTCGTCGCTCGGGCGCGCCGGCCGGGCACGCTTTCGCTACGGGTCGTAGCGTAATACCGGCCGGGGCACCGCGGACGCGCCCTCGCCGTGATCTCCCTCACGGCCGGCCGCGCGGTATCCGCCCGTTATGGTTCCTGCCATGCCCAGCCGCACCCCAGCCAGTCGCACCGGGCGCCCGCGCAACGCCGCCGCGGACGCCGCGATCCTGGCCGCGACCCGTCAGGCTCTGGTCGAACTCGGCTGGTCCAAGCTCACCTTGGGGGACGTGGCGGTCCGCGCCGGGGTCGCCAAGACCACCCTGTACCGCCGCTGGGCGGGAAAGAACGAACTGGTCGTGGACGCGGTCGCGGAACTCTTCGACGAACTGAAGCTGCCCGACCGCGGCTCGCTGGCCGCCGACATCGAGGGCGTGGTGCTCCAGTTCGCCGCGATACTGGCCCGCCCGGAGGCCAGGAGCGGGCTGATGGCGGTGGTCGCCGAGGCCACCCGCGACGAGGCGCTGCGCGAGCGCATCCGCGCCTCCATCGTCGAACGGCAGAAGCGCCTCGTCCTCGCGGGCCGGGCCCGCGCCCAGGAACGGGGCGAGCTGCCGGCCGAGCGGGACGCCGGGGAGGCGGCCCGCGCGGTCGACCTGATCTTCGACATGGTGGCCGGCGCGGTGGTGCACCGCACCCTGGTCAGCGCCGAACCGGCGGACGAGGAGTGGGTGCACGGCTTCACCCGGGTCCTGCTGTCGGGCCTCGCCGCCCCCGGGTGAGCGAACCGGCCACGGTCGGCCGGTAGTCGCCTGTCGCCGCCCCGGATGCCCTGCGATGATCCCGGTCGTCCCCAGCGGGGCACACGGGACACCGAGCGGCCAGGGAGGCGCACATGACCGGCACCGAACGCGTCACCGTACGGATCGACACCTCCCGGCCGCACCCGGCCCGGGTCTACGACTGGTTCCTCGGCGGCAAGGACAACTACCCCGTCGACGAGGAACTCGGCCGGCAGATCATGGGCGTCGACGGCACGGCCCGGCACATCGCCCGCACCAACCGCTGGTTCATGCAGCGCGTCACCCGGTGGCTCGCCGGCAAGGCGGGCGTCCGGCAGTTCCTCGACATCGGCACCGGCATCCCCACCGAGCCCAACCTGCACCAGATCGCCCAGGGCGTCGCGCCCGAGTCCCGCATCGTGTACACCGACAACGACCCCATCGTGCTGGGGCACGCGGAGGCGCTGTTGCACAGCACCCCCGAGGGCGTCACGGACTACGTCCAGGCCGATGTGCGCGACCCCGGGCGCATCCTGCGGCACGCCCGGGAGAGCCTGGACCTCGCCCGGCCGGTGGCGCTGTCCCTGGTGGCGCTGACGCACTTCCTCGGCGACGAGGACGACCCGTACGCCCTGGTCGCCGAGCTCGTCGGCGCCCTCCCCTCGGACAGCTACCTGGTGCTGTCCCAGCTCACCGCCGACTTCGACCCCGAGGGCGTCGGCCGCGGTGTGGCGATGTACGCGGCGGGCGGTGTCACGCTCGCTCCGCGCGGCCGCGCGGAGATCGCCCGGTTCTTCGAGGGACTGGAGCTCGTCGAACCCGGCCTGGTCCAGCTGACCGACTGGCATCCCGAGCTCGCCGAGGGGGAGAGCACCGACGACAGCGCCGTGATCTCGCTCTACGGCGCGGTGGCCCGCAAGCCGTGAGGGCCGCCGCCCCGGCGGGCGGGCGGTACCGGCCCCCCAACAGCCGCTTATGATGCCCCGGTGTTCGACTCCCGGCACATCAGGACGTTCCACGAGGTGGTCAGGACCGGTTCCTACTCGGCCGCCGCACGTGCCCTCGGCTACACCCAGCCGGCGATCACCCAGCAGATGAAGGCCCTGGAGCGGGACACCGGCTCCGCCCTGTTCGTCCGCGTGGGCCGCGGGCTGCGGCTCACCGAGGCCGGGGAGGCGCTGGCCCGGCACACCGCGTCGATCCTCGACGCCATGTCCGCCGCGCGGGAGCAGATGAACGCCCTCACGCGGCTGCGCGCGGGACGGGTCCGGCTGTGCGCCTTCCCCAGCGCCAATTCCACGCTCGTCCCGGAGGCGCTGGCCCGGCTGTCGGCCGACCACCCCGCGCTCCGGGTGGACCTGCTGGAGAACGAGCCGCCCGAGTCGCTGCGGCGGCTGACCCGCGGCGAGTGCGACATCTCGCTCGCGTTCACCTATCCCGGACTGCACGAACAGGTCCCGGAAGGGCTGGTGGAAATCCCGCTCCTGGAGGACCAGCTCACCGTGCTGCTGCCCGCCGGGCACCCGCTGGCCCGGCGGCGGGCGGTGCGGCTCACCGATCTGGCCGGGGAGCGCTGGATCGCCGGCTGCCCGCGCTGCCGGGCCAACCTGCTGCACGAATGCGCGGAGGAAGGTTTCGTCCCCGACATCGCCTTCATGACCGACGACAACCTCGCCGTGCAGAGCCTCGTCGCGGAGGGGCTGGGGGTCGCCATGCTGCCCTCGCTCGTCCTGAACTTCATGCGCCACCCCAAGGTCACCGGGCGCCCGCTCCGGCCCGTCTCCCGCCGCAAGATCTCCGCCTACGTCCTGCCCGAGCACCTGCGCATACCGGCGGCGGCACGGGTGCTGGACCGGCTGAAGGCGGTCGGGGCCGCCAAGGACGGCTGCTGAGCCTCCGGGCCTCACCCATAAGCAGGGCTTGGGAAAGGCCAAGAAACTCTCGTTGGACGTAATGCCTGTGTCCGTCCGACGCTCCCGGTATGCCTCCCGCACCCAGTGCCACGAGCCTCCCGGGCGCCTTCACCGCCCCGCGCCCCACCGCACGCCTCGCCGCCCTGATCGCGGACATCGGGGCGACCGTCGGCCGCGGACTGCCGCCCGACCCCACGGCCCACCTCGTCGGCGAGTGCCTCGCCCCGCACCTGGGCGCCCCCGACCTGCTCACCCCGGAGCAGTGCGAGAGCGATCCCGCCCGCTACCGGCAGCACCTGCTGCACGCCGAGCACGACGGCAGCTTCTCCCTCGTCGCCCTGGTCTGGCTGCCCGGCCAGGGCACCTCCGTGCACGACCACATCGCCTGGTGCACCACCGGCGTCCACGAGGGCCGGGAGCACGAGCGGCGCTACCGGCTGCTGCCGGCCGCCGGGCCCGGCACCGGCGCACGGCTGGTCGCCACCGCCGACGTGGTCAGCGAACGCGGCGACGTCTGCGGCTTCGCCCCGCCCGGCGACATCCACCGGGTGTGGAACGGCGGGCCGGGCACGGCGATATCCCTGCACGTCTACGGCGCCGACATATCCCGCTCCGGCACCAGCGTCCGCCGCGTCTACGCGCAGCCGGCCGACCGCTGATGGCGCTGCTGAGGGAACGGTCCGCCGCGCCGGCGGCGCCCGGCCGCCCGGCCCCGGCCCGCCGGCCCGGCCTCGCCCTGGCGGTGCTGGGCGTGGCCCTCGCCTGGTCGGTGCACCGGCTCCTGCCGGGCGTCCCGATGCTCACCGCCGCCGTCGTGCTCGGCGTCGCGGCCGCGCACCTGCCCCGGCTGCGCACCCTCGTACGGACCACGGCGCGGCCGGGGCTGTCGTACGCGGGCAGGCGGCTGATGCGGGCCGGGATCGTGCTCCTCGGGCTGAATCTCGCCTTCGACGACATCCGCGCGCTGGGCTGGGGCACCGTCCTGATGGTCGTCGGCGTGGTGACGTTCACCCTGCTGGGCACCTGGTGGCTCGGCCGACGGCTGGGGCTGCCCGGCGACCAGCCGCTGCTGATCGCCGCCGGGTACGCGGTGTGCGGGGCGTCCGCGATCGGCGCGGTGGGCGAGGCGCGGGGCAGCGACGAACGGGACGCCGCCACCTCGGTCGCCCTGGTGACCCTCTGCGGAACCCTCGCCATCGCGGTGCTGCCCCTGCTGCAGGGCGTACTCGGCCTGTCCGACGCGGAGTTCGGCCGCTGGGCCGGAGCGAGCGTGCACGACGTCGGGCAGGTGGTCGCCACGGCCCAGACCGCGGGAGGTGCGGCGCTCGGGGAGGCGGTGCTGGTGAAGCTGATGCGGGTGGCCCTGCTCGCCCCGATCGTCGCCGCGGTCGCCCTGGGCGTCCGGCGCGGGCGGGCCCGGGCCGCGGGCGCGCCCAGGGTGCCCCTCGTGCCGCTGTTCGTCGTCGGTTTCCTGGCCGCCGTGACGCTGCGCAGCACGGGCCTGCTGCCGCAGGCGGCCCTCGACACGGCCCACACGGTCCAGGAACTCCTCCTGGCCGCCGCCCTGTTCGGCCTGGGCAGCGCGGTCGACCTGCCCGCCCTGGCCCGCACGGGCGGCCGCGTGGCGGTGCTCGGCCTGTGCGCGTGGGTGACCGTGGCGGGCCTGTCGTACGGGGGCGTGCTGCTGCTCTCCGGCTGAGCCGGCCGCATACGGGTCCGGCGGGCACCGTGTCCGTGGACACGGTGCCCGCCGGGCGGCCGGGGGTCAGAAGCCGGGGGGCTCCGTGTACACGCCCCACTCGTCGCGCAGGACGCCGCAGATCTCGCCGAGGGTCGCCTCCGCGCGTACGGCGTCGAGCATCGGCTCGATCATGTTGGCGCCGGAGCGCGCCGCGGCGACCATGGTGTCCAGCGCGCCGCGCACCTTCGCGTCGTCCCGCCGAGCCTTGCGTTCGCCCAGCAGCCGCACCTGCTCGCGCTCCACCTCGTGGCTGACCCGCAGGATCTCCAGGTCGCCGGTGACCGATCCGGTGTGGACGTTGACGCCCACGACCCGCTTGTCGCCCTTCTCCAGCGCCTGCTGGTAGCGGAACGCGGACTCGGCGATCTCGCCGGTGAACCAGCCGTCCTCGATGCCGCGCAGGATGCCGGAGGTGATCGGCCCGATCGGGTGCCTGCCGTCCGGGTGGGCGCGCAGGCCCCGCTCCTTGATCTGCTCGAAGATCTTCTCGGCGTCCGCCTCGATGCGGTCGGTGAGCTGCTCGACGTACCACGAACCGCCCAGCGGGTCCGCGACGTTGCCGACGCCGGTCTCCTCCATCAGCACCTGCTGGGTGCGCAGGGCGATCTCGGCGGCCTGCTCGCTGGGCAGCGCCAGGGTCTCGTCGAGGGCGTTGGTGTGCAGCGAGTTGGTCCCGCCGAGGACGGCGGCCAGCGCCTCGACGGCGGTCCGCACGACGTTGTTGTACGGCTGCTGCGCGGTCAGCGAGACACCGGCGGTCTGGGTGTGGAAGCGCAGCCACTGCGCCTTGTCGCTCTCGGCGCCGTACACGTCCCGCATCCAGCGGGCCCAGATCCGCCGGGCCGCGCGGAACTTGGCGATCTCCTCGAAGAAGTCGACGTGCGCGTCGAAGAAGAAGGACAGCCCGGGTGCGAAGACGTCCACGTCGAGCCCGCGGCTGAGCCCCAGCTCCACGTACCCGAAGCCGTCCGCGAGGGTGTAGGCGAGCTCCTGCGCGGCCGTCGCCCCGGCCTCGCGGATGTGGTAGCCGGAGACGGAGAGCGGCTTGTAGGCGGGAATGCCCGCCGCGCAGTGCTCCATCAGGTCGCCGATGAGGCGCAGGTGCGGCTCGGGCTGGAAGAGCCACTCCTTCTGCGCGATGTACTCCTTGAAGATGTCCGTCTGCAGCGTGCCGTTGAGCACGCCCGGGTCGACGCCCTGGCGCTCGGCGGCGACGAGGTACATGCAGAAGACGGGCACGGCGGGCCCGCTGATCGTCATGGAGGTCGTCACCTCCCCGAGCGGGATGTCCTTGAACAGGACCTCCATGTCGGCCGCCGAGTCGATCGCCACCCCGCAGTGACCGACCTCACCGAGCGAGCGCGGGTCGTCGGAGTCGCGGCCCATGAGCGTCGGCATGTCGAAGGCGACGGAGAGCCCGCCCCCGCCGTTGCCGAGGATCATCTTGTAGCGCTCGTTGGTCTGCTCGGCGTTGCCGAACCCGGCGAACTGCCGGATGGTCCACGTCCGCCCCCGGTAGCCCGTCGGATACAACCCGCGGGTGAAGGGGTACTCCCCCGGCCAGCCGATCCGCTCGAAGCCCTCATAGGTGTCCCCGGTCCGGGGTCCGTACACCGGCTCCACGGGATCGCCGGAGAGCGTGGTGAAATCCGCGTCGCGCTTCCGCGCGGCGTCATACCGGGCCTGCCAGCGTCGGCGGCCCTCGTCGATGGCGTCAGCGTCCATACCCCCGAATTTACTAGGACGTCCAAGTAAATGTCGACGGCAACCCGCCGCACGCTACTCCGTACGGCGGTGACCTGGGAAAACGTCAGGCCTTGGCGACCGCGGGGGCCTCGTCCGCGATCGTGCCCTCCAGCTCGCGACTGATCCTGCGCTCCACGAAGAACGCGGCCGTGGGGACGGTGCCGGCCAGCAGCACCCAGAGCTGCTTCTTCACCGGCCACTTCAGCTTGGAGCCGAGGTCGAAGGCGAAGATCAGGTAGACCACGTAGAGCCAGCCGTGCGCGATGCTGACCACCTGCGTGAAGTCGGCCGCGCCACCCAGGTCGAGCACGTACTTGCCGATCATGCCGAAGGTCAGCGCGACGAGGAGAACACCGGTGACGTAGGCCATGACCCGGTAGCGGGTGAACACGCTCTTCTTCATGCCATCGAGCGTAACCGGCCGTCCGGCGAGATCCCGGCCGGGGTCAGTCCGCGTCGAAGTCCCCCGCCGCCACCCTCAGCGGCCGCAGGATGGCGAAGAGTTCGCCGCACTCCTCGGCGTCGTAGGCACTCAGGCCGAAGTCCATCGCCATCAGGTCGCGGGTGGCCGACTCGACCACCTCGCGGCCCTTGTCGGTGATGGTGGCGAGGGTGCCGCGGCCGTCGTTGGGGTTGGGGCGCTTGGCGACCAGACCCGACTTCACCAGGCGGTCCACGGTGTTCGTCACCGACGTGGGGTGCACCATGAGCCGCTCGCCGATCTTCGACATCGGCAGCTCGCCCGACTTGGAGAAGGTCAGCAGCACCAGCGCCTCGTACCGCGCGAACGTGAGCCCGTACGGCTTGACCACCGCGTCGACCTCGGCCAGCAGGATCTGGTGCGCGCGCATGACCGAGGTGATCGCGGCCATCGACGGCACGCTGCCCCAGCGCTGCTTCCAGAGCTCGTCGGCGCGGGCGATGGGGTCGAAGGAGAGACTGAGCGGCTTCGGCACGGCTCAGACCCTACCGGCCGGTCATATGTCGGTCAGCCCTGTCTCACTCATCGGTCCGCGCGGTCCGCGGCGGACGGTCCGCGAGGTGCCGTTCGACCGTCTCCACCTTCGACGTGAGGCCGTCCGTCACACCCGGGCGGATGTCGGCCTTGAGGACGACGGACACGCGCGGGGCGCGCGCCTCCACGGCGGCCACGGCACGCCTGACCACGTCCATGACCTCGTCCCAGTCGCCCTCCAGCGAGGTGAACATGGCGTCGGTGCGGTGGGGCAGCCCGGATTCACGGACCACGCGCACGGCGTCGGCGACGTACTCCCCCACGTCCTCGCCGACGCCGAGCGGTGTCACCGAGAAGGCGACGATCACGCGTTCACGACTCCCTCGGTGCGGGCGCGGGAGGCGATCACCGCGTCGTCGGCCTCGCGCTTGAGCCGGCGCTCGGCGAAGAAGCCGCCGACGGGCAGGACCGACATCAGGAAGTAGAAGGCGGCGGTCTTCAGCGGCCACTTGGCACGGTTCCAGGCGTCGGCCCAGAAGAGCACGTAGAGAACGAAGAGGAAGCCGTGGACCGCACCCATCACCGGGACGGCGTTGAAGTCGGTGGTCCGCTTCAGGACCGAGCAGACGAGCAGCAGCAGGAAGGAGATCGCTTCGGGGCCCGAGACCAGGCGGAGGCGGCGGAGGGCGGAGGCGGTCTTGATGTCCACGGGTCACCTTCGGTGGGAGAGACGTCGGCGTCGACGGTTCGGACGGCTTGTGAACACACGCACAAGCGCGTCCATTGTGGCAAACCCCGTACGGGGTCGAAGGAGCGGGTCCTCAGGGTCCTTCAGGGTGCGGATCCGGGGACGACTCGGGCCCCGGGATCTGTTCGTCGGGGCAAAGGGGCGACTACCGTCGCAACCGTGGCGATGTTCCGACTTCAGAGCAGCAAGGTGCTCGCCGTCGACATGACCGGGGATGCCGTGAAGGCGAAGAACGGCTCCATGGTCGCGTACGACGGCGAGATGGCCTTCAAGAAGCTCAGCGGTGGTGGTGAGGGCCTGCGGGGGATGGTGACCCGCAGGCTCACGGGCGAGCAGATGACGCTGATGGAGGTGAAGGGGCACGGGACCTGCTTCTTCGCGGACCGCGCCTCCGAGATCAACCTGGTGGGGCTGCGCGGCGACAAGCTCTGCGTGGAGGCCGGCAACCTGCTGGCGGCGGACGCCGGGCTGCGCACCGGGACCACGTTCACCGGGCTGCGCGGGGCCTCCCAGGGCAACGGGCTGTTCACGACCACGATCGAGGGCCACGGCCAGGCGGCGATCCTGTCGGACGGGCCGGCCGTGCTGCTGCGGGTCGGCCCGCAGTACCCGCTGACGGTCGACCCGGGCGCCTACGTGGCCCACCAGGGGAACCTGCGGCAGTCGTTCCAGTCGGGTGTGACCTTCCGCACACTGATGGGCGAGGGCGGCGGCGAGGCCTTCCAGATCCGGTTCGAGGGCGACGGGGTGGTCTACGTCCAGCCCAGTGAGCGCAACACCATCGCGGGGGACGTCTGAGATGGGCTTCCGGGAGATCAACTCCAAGATGATCGAGGCCACCGTGACGCCCGGCCGGCGGCTGTTCAGTCAGCGCGGCGCGATGCTCGCCTACAAGGGGGAGGTCGCCTTCACCCCGAACCTGCGCGGCGGGCAGGGCGGGGTGATGTCGATGATCGGACGGCGGGCCGCGGGCGAGGACACGCCCCTGATGACCGTCGAGGGCAGCGGCACCGTCCTGTTCGGGCACGGCGGCCACCACATCCAGGTGATCGACCTCTCCGGCGACACGCTGTACGTGGAGGCCGACCGGCTGCTCGCCTTCGAGGGCACGCTGGAGCAGGGCACGGTGTTCCTCGGCTCCCAGGGCGGGGTGATGGGCATGGTCCGGGGGCAGGTCTCCGGACAGGGGCTGTTCACGACGACGCTGAAGGGGCACGGCTCGGTCGCCGTGATGGCGCACGGAGGGGTGATCGAGGTCCCGATCACCCCGCAGCGCCCGGTCCGCGTCGACCCGCAGGCCTACGTCGCCCACCACGGCGACGTGCGCAACAAGCTGTCCACCGCCCTCGGCTGGCGGGACATGGTGGGCCGCGGCTCCGGCGAGGCCTTCCAGCTGGAGCTGAGCGGCAGCGGTGCCGTGTACGTCCAGGCGTCGGAGGAGAAGCTGTGAGCACGTACGGAACGCCGGCCGCCGGACCCGTGGTCCACGACCCGACGACGCTGCCCGCCGACGACAACGTCGATCACTACACCTTCTGCGTGGAGCTCAAGGGCACCCAGTGGTTCATGCAGAAGGGGAAGATGATCGCCTACTACGGGTCGATCGACTTCAACGGCATCGGGCACGGGCGACTCGACCGACTTGTCCGCACGTCGTTCCATTCGCCTCTGCACGCGAGCGACTGGGTCGTGGCGGAGGGCTCCGGCAAGATGCTCCTCGCCGACCGGGCCTTCGATGTGAACGCGTACGACCTCGAGGACGGCAACCTGACCATTCGCTCGGGCAACTTGCTAGCTTTTCAGCCAAGTCTGTCGCTGAAGCAGTCGATCGTGCCGGGTTTTCTGACGCTGATCGGAACCGGAAAGTTCGTGGCCGCCTCCAACGGTCCGGTGGTCTTCATGGAGCCTCCGATCCGGGTGGACCCGCAGGCGCTGGTCGGCTGGGCGGACTGCCCGTCCCCGTGCCATCACTACGACCACGGGTACCTGACCGGCGTGATGGGCGGTCTACGTGCGATGACCGGCCTGGGCGGGGCCTCCGGCGAGGAGCACCAGTTCGAGTTCGTCGGGGCGGGCACGGTGCTGCTGCAGTCGTCCGAGGCACTGATGACGGAGCAGGCCACGGGGGTCCCCCCGGCCGAGCCGGGGGTGCCCGGGGGCGGGCAGGGGCAGCCGGGAGGCGCACCGCGCCTTCCCGGACAACTGGGAGACCTCCAGCGCCGCTTCGGACTGTGAGCGGTAATGTGCGGGGTGTGACATCGAACGCCTGCACGTGATGTCACTCGAAAGCCTCATTAGTTCGTCTTTCAACTTTCTTAGGTAGACTTCATTCATGGAGACCGAGACGGCCACCCGCTGGCTGACCAATGCGGAGCAGTGCGCCTGGCGCACCCACCTGGAGGTCAACAGGCTGTTGACGTACCAGCTCGAGAAGGACCTCCAGCCGTTCGGCCTGACAATGAACGACTACGAGATCCTGGTGAATCTGTCCGAGTCCGAGGACCGGCGGATGCGGATGAGCGACCTCGCCTCCGCCACCATGCAGTCCAAGAGCCGGCTGTCCCACCAGATCACCCGCATGGAGAACGCGGACCTGGTCCGGCGGGAGAACTGCGAGTCCGACCGCCGGGGCCTGTACGCGGTCCTCACCGAGCACGGTCTGGAGACCATGCGGAAGGTCGCGCCGCACCACGTGGCGTCCGTGCGCAGACACTTCATCGACCTGCTCTCGCCCGAGGCGCTCACCGAGCTCGACAAGGCCCTCAAGCCCATCGCCGAGCACCTGCGGGGGCAGCGGGGGCGTCCCTGACGCCCCCGGTCCCCTCCGGCCTCAGCCGGCGAGCGGCAGGCGGAGTTCGAACAGGGCTCCGCCTGCCGGCGCCGTGCCCGCCGTGAGCGTTCCTCCGTGCCGTACGGCGACGTCCCTCGCGATCGCGAGGCCGAGTCCGGCGCCGCCGTCGTCACGGCTGCGGGCCGCGTCCAGCCGGACGAACCGTTCGAAGATCCGCTCCCGGTCCGCCTCCGCCACCCCCTCGCCGTCGTCGGCCACCGCGAGCACCGCCAGGGCGCCCTCCCGCCGCACGGTCACGGTGACCCGCTCGCGGGCGTGCCGCCCGGCGTTGTCCAGCAGGTTGGCGAGGACGCGTCCGAGCTGCCCCCGCGAGCCCGTGACCTCCGCGGGTACCGCGTCCACCGTCACGCCGGTACGTCCCGCGGCCTCCTCGCGCGCCATCGCCGCGAGGTCGACCCGGGCGTCGGCGGGCCGCTCCCCCGCGTCCAGCCGGGCGAGCAGCAGCAGATCGGCGGCGAGGCGCTGGAGCCGCACGGTGTCCTCCACCGCGCCGTCCACGTCGAGGAGCTCGGGGTGGGCGGCCGCCACCTCCAGCTGGGTGCGCAGGGAGGCGATGGGGCTGCGCAGCTCGTGCGAGGCGTCGGCGACGAACCGCCGCTGGCGCTCCACGGACGCCTCCAGGGCGGCGAGGGTCTCGTTGGTGGTGCTGGCCAGGCGGGCGATCTCGTCGTGCGTCGCCGGTTCGGGGACACGGCGGGTGAGGTCCTCGGAGGCGGTGATCGCGGCCATCTCCCGGCGGATGCCCTCCACCGGCCGCAGGGCCCGGCCGGTGACCAGCCAGGTCACCCCGGCGACGACGCCGAGCAGCAGGGGCAGGCCGATGAGCATGCCCGTCAGCGTGGTGTCCACCGCACTGTGCTCGGCGGCGAGCGGAGCACCCGCGGTGACCGTCAGACGGCCCCCGTCGGCGGTCCCCACGTCCACGGCGGCGAAACGGTAGTCCTCGGCGTCGCCGTCGATCGTCGCCGAGCCGTTGCTGAAGGTCGTTCCGCTGCCGATCTCTCCGGGCGCCGGCCCGGCGCCGGAGTCGTCGTCGGAGTCACCGTCGGAGTCGTCCGCGTCGTCGGAGTCGCCGGGACGGCCGGGGTCGTCATCGTCGTCACCGGGTGCCGACGGGCGGGGCGTCACCTCGGTCGTCGCCGTGCCGTCGATCCGTTGCAGGTCCTCGGAGGCCGCGACGAGCGTGCCGTCCTGGTCGACGACCTGCACCGGCCTGTCGTCGCCGTCCAGCCCGGAGAGCTGGTCGTACGGCGTCCGGGCGGCGAGTTCGGCGGCGACCGCCCGCGCGGACTGCTCCGCCTGGGTGCCCGCCTCGCCGATCAGATTGGAGCGCAGCGACATCAGGACGGCGGTGCCGGCCGCGACGAGGGCCACCGCGACGACGAGGGTGGCGGCGAGCGTCGCCCGCGCGCGGACCGAGCCGAACAGGCGGCTCACGGCGCCGTCTCCAGCCGGTAGCCGGCACCGCGCACCGTACGGATGAGGCCGGCGCGCAGTTTGCGGCGCAGGGCGCTGACGTAGACCTCCACGATGTTGGGATCGCCCTCGTAGGCGAAGTCCCAGACGTGCTCCAGGATGTCGGCCTTGGAGACCACCTCGCCGGCCCGCAGCACCAGGTGCTCCAGCACCGAGAACTCCTTGGCCGTCAGCGTCACCTCCTCCTCGCCGAGGAACACCCGGCGGGCGGCGGTGTCCACCTTGAGGTCCCCGTGCACATGGACCGGGGAGCCCCCGGCACCCCGCCGGCGGCGCAGCAGCGCCTTGACCCTGGCGACGAGGACGACGTACGAGAACGGCTTGGTGAGGTAGTCGTCGGCGCCCGTGTCCAGGCCCTCGGCCTCGTCGTACTCGCCGTCCTTGGCGGTGAGCATCAGGATCGGCACGTCGTGTCCGGCGGCGCGCAGGGCGGCGCAGACGCGGTAGCCGTTCATGCCGGGCAGCATGATGTCGAGGATCAGCAGGTCGTACGTGCCCTCCGTGGCCCGGTGCAGTCCCTCCCGGCCGTCGTGGACGACGTCCACGGCGTAGCCCTCGGCGGTCAGGCCCTTGGCCAGGGAGAGGGCGAGGCGTTTCTCGTCCTCCACGATCAGGAGTCGGAAGGGGCGGCGCGGGGCGCCTCCGGCGGGGTGGTGGTGGGAGACGGGCGGACACATGGGCCAAGGGTCGCAAAGCGAACCTGAAGATCGCTTCAGGCGGCTTCAGGTTCCTCTCAGCGTCGGTCCGCGAGATTGATGGCGTACAGCGCGAAACGCAGCGACCCGGGAGGAACCCACATGAAGCGCAACATCGTGATCGCCGTCGTCACGGCCGCGGCCCTGGTCGGCGGGGGGACCGCGACGGCCCTCGCGGTCTCGGGGGACGACGACGGCGGGTCCTCGCCGGTGGCGCGGACGGAGTCGCGGGCGGGGGACGACGACGCACGGGACGACGACGGCCGGGACGACCGCGACGACAGCCGCGGCGACGACCGGGACGACCGCGACGAGGACGGGCGCGACGCCGACGGACATGACGACGACCGCGGCGACCGCGGCGCCTCCGGTGACGTGACCGCCGCCGACGCCGTCGCCGCCGCGCTGAAGCACACCCCGGGCACGGCCGTCTCCGCCGAGCTGGACGACGGCGCCTGGGAGGTCGACGTCCTCGGCAAGGGCGACGACTGGCGCAGCGTGCGCGTCGACCCGGGGACCGGCAAGGTGCTGGGCGCCGAGAAGGACGACGAGGACGACGCCGACGAGGTGCGGGCCGCGCTGAAGGGCGCTTCGGTGACCGCCGAGCAGGCCGCGAAGGCGGCGGCCGCCAAGGGGACGGTGGTCTCCCTGGAGCTCGATGACGACGACGACCGGGGCTGGGAGGCCGAGACGCGCACCGGCTCCGGCGACGACGACAGGGACTGGCGGGTGGACCTGAGGAACGGCAAGGTCACCGCCGACCGGGACGACGACTCGGACGACGACTGACCGATGTGGTGGAGCGGCGGGGGGATGTCCTCGCCCCCGCCGCCCCTTCCCTTTCGTCAGCCGCCGGACGGCTGGTCGGTCGAGGTCAGCCCCGTCACCAGTTCGTCCGCCGCCCGGTACGGGTCGAGGTCGCCGGCGATGATGCGTTCCGCGAGCGCGTCCAGGCGGCGGTCGCCGTGGAGGTCGCCGATGCGTTCGCGCAGGGCGGTGACGGCGATGGTCTCGACCTCGCGGGAGGCGCGGGCCAGGCGGCGGGTCGTCAGGACGCCGTGCTCCTCCATCCAGGCGCGGTGCTTCTCCAGGGCCTCGACGACCTCGTCGACGCCCTCCTGGCGGGCGGCGACCGTCTTGACGATCGGGGGGCGCCAGTCGCCCGGCGCGCGGGACTCGCCGAGGCCGAGCATGTGGTTCAGCTCGCGGGCCGTGGCGTCGGCGCCGTCGCGGTCGGCCTTGTTGACGACGTAGACGTCGCCGATCTCCAGGATCCCGGCCTTGGCGGCCTGGATGCCGTCGCCCATGCCGGGGGCCAGCAGGACCACGGAGGTGTCGGCCTGGGAGGCGATCTCCACCTCCGACTGGCCCACGCCCACCGTCTCGACGAGGATCACGTCGCAGCCCGCCGCGTCCAGGACGCGGATGGCCTGGGGGGCGGCCCAGGCGAGACCGCCCAGGTGGCCGCGGGTGGCCATGGAGCGGATGTAGACGCCCGGGTCGGAGGCGTGCTCCGACATGCGGACGCGGTCACCGAGCAGGGCACCCCCGGAGAAGGGCGAGGACGGGTCGACGGCCAGGACGCCGACCCGCTTGTCCTGCTTGCGGTACGCGGTCACCAGGGCCGACGTCGAGGTGGACTTGCCGACGCCCGGGGAGCCGGTGAGGCCCACCACGTACGCGTTGCCGGTGAGCGGCGCCAGGGCCGCCATCACCTCCCTGAGCTGCGGGGACGCCCCCTCCACCAGGGAGATCAGCCGGGCCACGGCCCGTGGCCTGCCTTCCCTGGCCTGGGCGACCAGCGAGGAGACGTCCTGCATCACAGCTCCGTTCACGAGAGGGAAATCAGCACACCGCCGGGAGGCCCGGCTCAGGCCTTGGGCACCCGCACGATCAGCGCGTCGCCCTGACCGCCGCCACCGCACAGCGCCGCCGCGCCGACGCCGCCGCCGCGCCGCTTCAGCTCCAGCGCCAGGTGCAGCACGAGCCGCGCGCCGGACATGCCGATCGGGTGACCGAGGGCGATGGCACCCCCGTTGACGTTCACCTTTTCGGTGGAAACACCCAGGTCCTTCATTGACTGGACGGCGACCGCGGCGAAGGCCTCGTTGATCTCGATGAGGTCGAGGTCGGAGACCTCCAGTCCTTCCTTCTTCAGCGCGTGCCGGATCGCGTTGGACGGCTGCGACTGGAGGGAGTTGTCGGGTCCGGCCACGTTGCCGTGGGCGCCGATCTCGGCGATCCAGTCCAGACCCAGCTCCTGCGCCTTGGCCTTGCTCATCACGACCACGGCCGCCGCGCCGTCCGAGATCTGCGAGGAGGAACCGGCGGTGATGGTGCCGTCCTTGGCGAACGCGGGACGCAGCCTGCCGAGGGACTCGGCGGTGGTGTCGCCGCGGATGCCCTCGTCCTTGCTGAACAGGACCGGGTCGCCCTTGCGCTGCGGGATCTCGACCGGGGTGATCTCGGCCTCGTAGATGCCGTTCTTCTGCGCGGCGGCGGCCCGCTGGTGGGACAGGGCGGCGATCTCGTCCTGCTCCGGACGGGCGATGCCCAGACGGGTGTTGTGCTTCTCGGTCGACTCGCCCATCGCGATGTTCTCGAAGGAGTCGGTCAGACCGTCGTGCGCCATGGCGTCGATCATCTGCACCGCGCCGTACTTGTAGCCCTCGCGGGACTTCGGCAGCAGGTGCGGGGCGTTGGTCATGGACTCCTGGCCGCCGGCGACGACCACGTCGAACTCGCCGGCGCGGATCAGCTGGTCGGCCAGCGCGATGGCGTCGAGGCCGGAGAGGCACACCTTGTTGATGGTGAGCGCCGGGACGTTCATCGGGATGCCGGCCTTGACGGCCGCCTGGCGGGCCGGGATCTGCCCCGCCCCGGCCTGGAGCACCTGGCCCATGATCACGTACTGGACCTGGTCGCCGCCGATCCCCGCACGGTCCAGGGCGGCCTTGATCGCGAAGCCGCCGAGGTCGGCTCCGGAGAAGGACTTCAGCGAGCCGAGCAGCCGACCCATGGGGGTGCGGGCGCCCGCGACGATGACGGAGGTCGTGCCGTTCGTTGCGGATGATGCGGAAGTTGCGGAAGACATGAGCTGCGATCCCCTTCCGGCTGCACAGCCGAGGAGTGAACGAGGGTTTACTTCGAATGTACTGACGTGCGGTGGACCCCGTCATCGGCCTTTCGGTGTGATCGCGCGCACGTTGCGTAACCGCCCGGTGGGCGCTCCACTGAAACCATGCTGACGCGAATCGACCACATCGGGATCGCCTGCTTCGACCTGGACAGGACGGTGGAGTTCTACCGGACCACGTACGGCTTCGAGGTGTTCCACTCGGAGGTCAACGAGGAGCAGGGCGTGCGCGAGGCCATGCTCAAGATCAACGACACCTCGGACGGCGGTGCCTCCTACCTGCAGCTCCTCGAACCCACCCGGGAGGACTCCACCGTAGCCAAGTGGCTCGCCAAGAACGGCGAGGGGGTGCACCACATCGCTTTCGGTACGGCGGATGTGGACGCGGACGCGGCCGGTATCAAGGACAAGGGCGTACGCGTTCTGTACGAAGAGCCCCGGCGCGGCTCCATGGGGTCACGGATCACCTTCCTGCACCCCAAGGACTGCCATGGCGTACTGACAGAACTCGTCACTTCAGCGCCTGTTGAGTCGTCCGAGCACTGACCCACGTACATAAGGGCCGGTAGGGTTGGGTCCGGTCGCCGCTCGATCCGTGGCGACCTTCCCGTCGTCTTTGGCGACGGGATCGCCGGGGTCCGGTTTTCGGGGGGCGAGCGCGGGGCAGCGGCCCATGCTCCGCCGTTGATCTGACACCATTCCCCGGGGGCCCCGTTCGGCGGTTGGACGGAGCTCGGCCAGACTTGCGACCAGGGGACGGATGGGACCGCGCAGTGCGGGGCTACGAGAGCCAGGAGCGAGAGCCGGCGGCTGACGTCGACCACCTCTCTCGGTTCGAAGCCGAGATGAAGCGGCTGAAGACCGAGCGGGAAAAGGCGATCCAGCACGCCGAGGACCTCGGCTACCAGGTCGAGGTGCTGCGCGCCAAGCTGCACGAGGCGCGGCGCACCATCATGTCCCGGCCCGCCTACGACGGCGGTGACATCGGCTACCAGGCCGAGCAGATGCTGCGCAACGCGCAGATGCAGGCCGACCAGCTGCGCGCGGACGCCGAGCGGGAGCTCAGCCAGGCGCGGGCGCAGACCCAGCGCATCCTCCAGGAGCACGCGGAGCAGGCGGCCCGGCTCCAGGCGGAGCTGCACCAGGAGGCGGTGGCCCGGCGCCAGCAGCTCGACCAGGAGCTCGCCGAGCGCCGGCAGACCGTCGAGTCGCACGTCAACGAGAACGTGTCGTGGGCGGAGCAGCTGCGGGCCCGCACCGAGGAGCAGGCCCGCCGGCTCATGGAGGAGACCCGCGCGGAGCGGGAGCAGGCCATCGCCGCCGCCCGCGCGGAGGCGGAGCGGCTGACGTCCGAGGCCCGCCAGCGGCTGCAGAGCGAGGCCGAGTCGGCCCGCGCGGAGGCCGAGCAGTTGCTGCGCCGGGCCCGCACGGACGCCGAGCGGCTGCTGAACGCCGCGTCCACGCAGGCGCAGGAGGCCACCGACCACGCCGAGCAGCTGCGGACGTCCACGGCGACCGAGTCGGAGTCGGCGCGCCGTGAGGCGCAGGACCTCGCCAAGGCGGCCGAGCGGCGCATGGCGGAGGCCGAGACCGCGCTGCGCGAGGCGCGCTCCGAGGCGGAGAAGGTCCTCGCCGAGGCGAAGGAGGCCGCCGCCAAGGCGATCTCCTCCGCCGAGTCCGCCAACGAGACCCGTACGCGCACCGCCAAGGAGCAGGTGGCGCGGCTGGTCAGCGAGGCCACCAAGGAGGCGGAGACCACCAAGGCGGACGCCGAGCAGCTGGTCGCCGACGCCCGCGCGGAGGCCGAGAAGATCGTCGCCGAGGCCGCGGAGAAGGCCCGCACGCTCACCGCGGAGGAGTCCGCCACCCAGCTGTCCAAGGCGGCCAAGACCGCCGAGGACGTGCTCAACAAGGCGTCGGAGGACGCCAAGCAGACCACCAGGGCGGCGGCCGAGGAGGCCGAGCGGATCCGCAGGGAGGCCGAGGCCGAGGCGGACCGGCTGCGGGCGGAGGCGCACGACATCGCCGCGCAGCTCAAGGGCGCGGCGAAGGACGACACCAAGGAGTACCGCGCCAAGACGGTCGAGCTGCAGGAGGAGGCGCGCCGGCTGCGCGGCGAGGCCGAGCAGCTGCGCGCCGACGCGGTCGCCGAGGGCGAGAAGATCCGCGCGGAGGCCCGCAAGGAGGCCGTGGCGCAGATCGAGGAGGCGGCGAAGTCCGCCGAGGAGCTGCTCGCCAAGGCGAAGGCGGACGCCGACGAACTGCGGTCCACCGCGCAGACGGACAGCGAGAAGGTCCGCACCGAGGCCATCGAGCGGGCCACGACGCTGCGCCGGCAGGCCGAGGAGACGCTGGAGCGCACCCGCAAGGAGGCCGAGCGGCACCGCGCCGAGGCCGTCGAGCAGGCGGACGCGCTCCGGGAGGACGCCGAGCGGGCCGCGCGCGAGCTGCGCGAGGAGACCGAGCGGGCCGTCGAGGACCGTCGCGCCGAGGCGGCCGGGGAACTGACGCGGCTGCACACGGAGGCCGAGGAGCGGCTCGCCTCCGCCGAACAGGCGCTGGGCGAGGCGCGCGAGGAGGCCGCCCGCATCCGCCGGGAGGCGTCCGAGGAGGGCGAGCGGCTGCGCACCGAGGCCGCCGAGCGGATCCGTACCCTGCGGCAGCAGGCGGAGGCGGAGGCCGAGCGGCTGCGGGACGAGGCCGCCGCGGACGCGTCGGCGTCCCGCGCGGAGGGCGAGTCCGTCGCCGTGCGGCTGCGGTCGGAGGCCGCGGCCGAGGCGGAGCGGCTGAAGGCGGAGGCGCAGGACAGCGCCGACCGGATGCGGGCGGAGGCGCAGGCCGCCGCCGAGCGGATCGGTGCGGAGGCGTCCGAGGCGCTGGCCGCCGCGCAGGAGGAGGCCGCCCGGCGGCGCCGCGAGGCCGAGGAACTCCTCGGCGCGGCCCGGCAGGAGGCCGACCAGGAGCGCGAGCGGGCCCGCGAGCAGAGCGAGGAGCTGCTGGCGTCGGCGCGCACGCGCGTCGAGGAGGCGCAGGCCGAGGCCGTACGTCTGGTCGAGGAGGCGGACCGGCGCGCCACGGAGATGGTGTCGGCGGCCGAGCAGCACGCGCAGCAGGTGCGGGACTCCGTCGCGGGCCTGCACGAGCAGGCGCAGGAGGAGATCGCCGGGCTGCGGTCCGCCGCCGACCACGCGGCGGAGCGTACCCGCCGCGAGGCGGAGGAGGAGGCGGACCGGGTCCGCGGCGACGCCTACGCGGAGCGGGAGCGGGCGAGCGAGGACGCGGGCCGGCTGCGGCGCGAGGCGCACGAGGAGTCGGAGGCCGCCAAGGCGCTGGCCGAGCGCACCGTGTCCGAGGCGATCACGGAGGCCGAGCGGATCCGCTCGGAGGTGTCCGAGCACGCCCAGCGGCTGCGCACGGAGGCCTCGGACGCGATCGCGGAGGCCGAG
>NZ_BMUC01000004.1:42830-99789 GCF_014649995.1 Streptomyces griseoflavus
CAGGCCGCCGCGCGCACCCGGGCGGACGCCCGGGAGGACGCCAACCGGATCCGGTCGGACGCGGCGACGCAGGCGGACACGCTCATCACGGAGGCGCGCGGCGAGGCCGAGCGGCTCACCGAGGACACCATCACGGAGACCGACCGGCTGCGCACCGAGACGGTCGCCGAGGCCGAGCGGGTGCGGTCGGAGTCGGTCGCCAAGGCCGAGAAGCTGATCGCGGACGCCACCGGTGACGCGGAGCGGCTGCGGGCCGAGGCCGCGGAGACGGTCGGGGCGGCGCAGCAGCACGCGGAGCGGGTCCGGCAGGAGGCCGAGCGGGTCAGGTCGGACGCGGAGTCGCAGGCCGAGCGGATGGTGTCCACCGCCCGCGAGGAGGCCGAGCGGACGCTGGACGAGGCCCGCAAGGAGGCCAACAAGCGGCGCTCGGAGGCGGCGGAGCAGGTCGACACGCTCATCACCGAGACCACCGCCGAGGCGGACAAGCTGCTCACCGAGGCGCAGCAGCAGGCGCAGCAGACGACGGCGGACGCGGAGGCGCAGGCGGACACGATGGTCGGCGCGGCCCGCACCGAGGCCGAGCGGCTGACGTCCGAGGCGCGGGTCGACGGCAACTCGCTGGTGGAGCGGGCCCGTGCGGACGCGGACGAGCTGCTGATCGGTGCGCGCCGGGACGCGACGCAGATCAGGGAGCGCGCCGAGGAGCTGCGCGACCGGCTCACCGGTGAGATCGAGGAGCTGCACGAGCGGGCCCGCCGTGAGGCGGCGGAGACGATGAAGTCCACCGGCGACCGCTGCGACGCGCTCATCAAGGCGGCCGAGGAGCAGCTGGCCAAGGCGGAGGCGAAGGCCAAGGAGATCGTCTCCGAGGCCAACTCCGAGGCGGGCAAGGTGCGCATCGCCGCCGTGAAGAAGGCCGAGGGTCTGCTGAAGGAGGCGGAGCAGAAGAAGGCCACGCTCGTGAAGGAGGCCGAGGAGCTGAAGGCCGAGGCGGTCCGCGAGGCGCGGCGCACGGTCGAGGAGGGCAAGCGCGAGCTGGAGGTGCTCGTGCGGCGCCGGGAGGACATCAACGCGGAGATCTCCCGCGTGCAGGACGTCCTGGAGGCGCTGGGGTCCCTGGAGGCACCGGCGGGCGGCAAGGACAACGGGGTCAAGGCGGGAGCCTCGGCCGGGGCTACCCGTACGGGTGGCAAGTCGAACGACAGCTAGCAAAGCGGGCGAAATCCCTTGTACGGTGAGGGCTTTGACCACGGCTTTGGCAAGCCTTCCAGCGGCGCGCCACCCAAAAGGGGTGTCATTCTGCATATCAAACGTGCATCCGCTCGATGACACACCGCGTTGGCGCCTAGGATTCCCTCTATCACCTCACCCGGTCTCTTTCGACAGGAACCCCATGAGCGACACTTCCCCCTACGGCTTCGAGCATGTGCGGCGTGGGTACGACCGCGCTCAGGTGGACGAGTACATTTCCAAGGTCCTCTCCGACCGTGACAGCGCTCTCGCCCGCATCAACGCTCTGGAAAAGCGCATCGAAGAGCTCCACCTCGAGACGCAGAACGCCCAGGCCCAGGTCAACGACGCCGAGCCGTCGTACGCGGGCCTCGGCGCCCGCGTGGAGAAGATCCTCCGTCTCGCCGAGGAGGAGGCGAAGGACCTGCGCGAGGAGGCCCGTCGCGCGGCGGAGCAGCACCGCGAGCTGGCCGAGTCGGCCGCCCAGCAGGTGCGCAACGACGCCGAGTCGTACGCCTCCGAGCGCAAGGCGAAGGCGGAGGACGAGGGCGTCCGGATCGTCGAGAAGGCCAAGGGCGAGGCGTCCCAGCTGCGTTCCGAGGCGCAGAAGGACGCGCAGTCCAAGCGCGAGGAGGCGGACGCCCTCTTCGAGGAGACCCGCGCCAAGGCCGCGCAGGCCGCCGCCGACTTCGAGACGAACCTCGCCAAGCGGCGCGAGCAGTCCGAGCGTGACCTGGCGTCGCGTCAGGCCAAGGCCGAGAAGCGTCTCGCGGAGATCGAGCACCGCGCGGAGCAGCTGCGCCTGGAGGCCGAGAAGCTGCGCACCGACGCCGAGCGCCGCGCCCGCCAGACGGTGGAGACCGCTCAGCGCCAGGCCGAGGACATCGTCGCCGACGCCAACGCCAAGGCGGACCGGATCCGTTCGGAATCCGAGCGCGAGCTCGCGGCGCTGACCAACCGCCGCGACTCCATCAACGCCCAGCTCACGAACGTCCGCGAGATGCTGGCGACGCTCACGGGCGCGGCGGTGGCGGCGACCGGCGCGCCGGCCGCCGACGACGAGCCGATCTCCCGCGGGGTTCCGGCCCAGCAGTCCCGGTAACACCCCGCCGCACGGCGACCGCACACCGGCGAAGCCCTCTGCCCCTGAGGTGGCAGAGGGCTTCGTCCCGTTCTAGCGTGGCCGCATGATCGAGCTCGAGGGGCTGACGAAGCGGTACGGCGAGAAGGTGGCGGTCGACTCCCTGACCTTCACCGTCAGGCCGGGCATCGTCACCGGCTTCCTCGGTCCGAACGGCGCCGGCAAGTCGACGACCATGCGGATGATCCTGGGCCTGGACCATCCGACCGCCGGCGACGTGCGGATCGACGGCACGCACTACGACCGTCTCAGGCAGCCGCTGACCCGTATCGGCGCCCTGCTCGAGGCGAAGGCGATGCACCCGGGCCGCAGCGCCCACAACCACCTGCTGTGCCTCGCCCAGAGCAACGGCATCCCGCCGCGGCGGGTCCACGAGGTGCTGGACGCGGTCGGGCTGACGGCGGTGGCGCGGAAGAAGGCCAAGGGGTTCTCGCTCGGCATGGGGCAGCGGCTCGGCATCGCGGCCGCGCTGCTCGGTGACCCGCGGATCCTGATGTTCGACGAGCCGGTCAACGGGCTCGACCCCGAGGGCATCCACTGGATCCGCACGCTGATGAAGTCGCTCGCCGCCCAGGGCCGTACGGTCTTCGTCTCCTCCCACCTGATGAGCGAGATGGCGCTGACCGCGGACCACCTGGTCGTCATCGGCCAGGGCAGGCTGCTCGCCGACACCTCGATGGCCGAGTTCATCGAGCGCAACTCCCGCTCCTTCGTCCGGGTGCGCAGCCCGCAGCGCGAGCAGCTGCTGGAGATGCTGCACGGGGCCGGTGTCACCGCCGTCGAGAGCGGCGACGGGGCGCTGGAGGTGGACGGTTCCAAGGCCGAGCAGATCGGGGAACTGGCGGCCCGCAGCCGGATCGTGCTGCACGAGCTGAGCCCGCAGCAGGCCTCCCTGGAGGAGGCGTTCATGCGGTTGACCGCGGAGTCGGTGGAGTACCACGCCCACTCCGGCACCCCCCTGCCCCCGCAGACGTGGGGCGAGGGCTGGAAGAAGGGCTGAGCATGGCGGTGACGCAGGTCGTACGGTCGGAGTGGACCAAGATCCGGTCGGTGGCGTCCACGGTGTGGACGCTGTCCCTGGCCGTGGTCGTCACCATCGCGCTCGGCATGCTGATCTCGGCGCTGTCGGAGGCCGAGTTCGACTCGCTGAGCGAACGGGACCGGCTCTCCTTCGACCCGACCTTCATCAGCTTCGCCGGGATGAGCCTCGGTCAGCTCGCCATGATCGTGTTCGGGGTGCTCGTGGTGTCGAACGAGTACAGCACCGGCATGATCCGCGCCTCGCTGGCCGCCGTGCCGCAGCGCGGCACCTTCCTCTTCAGCAAGCTCGCGGTGGCCACCGCGCTCGCCCTGGTCGTCGCCATGGCCACCAGCTTCGCCACCTTCTTCCTGGGGCAGGCGATGCTCGGCGAGCACAAGGCGTCCATCGGCGACCCCGGGGTGCTGCGCGCGGTCATCGGCGGCGGCCTCTACATGACGCTGATCGCGCTGTTCTCGATGGGCGTCGCCGCCATGCTGCGCTCGCCGATGCTGTCGCTGGGCATCCTGATGCCGTTCTTCTTCCTGATCTCCAACATCCTCGGCAACGTGGACGCCACCAAGAAGGTCGGCCGGTTCCTGCCCGACCAGGCCGGCAGCAAGATCATGCAGGTGGTCACGCCCGTCGACGACGACACCCCCTACGGGCCCTGGGGCGGCCTGGGCATCATGGCGCTGTGGGTGGTCGCCGCGCTGATCGGCGGCTACGTGCTGCTGAAGCGGCGCGACGCCCAGTGAGCCGCCCTCTCCCCCGGGGCCGGTTTTTACCCTGCCTTGGGCGGAACCGTCAGCGCCCCGATATCCTCCTAACCCTTACGGGGGCGTGTGCCCCGCTGTCCTGAACCTTTCGATGGGTGCGGAGCATGATCGAGGCAGTCGGCCTGACCAAGCGGTACGGCGACAAGACCGCTGTGTACAACCTCTCCTTCCAGGTGCGCCCCGGCGCCGTCACCGGGTTCCTGGGCCCGAACGGCTCGGGCAAGTCGACGACCATGCGGATGATCCTCGGTCTGGACAACCCGAGCGCCGGCCAGGTCACCATCGGCGGCTACCCGTACCGCAAGCTGCCCAACGCGCCCCGTCAGGTCGGCGCGCTGCTGGACGCCAAGGCGGTGCACGGCGGCCGCAGCGCCCGCAACCACCTGCTGAGCCTGGCCCAGCTCTCGGGCATCCCGGCCCGGCGGGTGGACGAGGTGCTGGGCGTGGTGGGTCTGCACGAGGTGGCGCGCAGGCGGTCCAAGGGCTTCTCCCTCGGCATGGGCCAGCGGCTCGGCATCGCCGCCGCGCTGCTCGGCGACCCGCAGGTGCTGCTCTTCGACGAGCCCGTCAACGGCCTGGACCCCGAGGGCATCCTGTGGGTCCGCAACCTGATGAAGTCGCTCGCCGCGGAGGGCCGCACGGTCTTCGTCTCCTCCCACCTGATGAGCGAGATGGCGCTGACCGCCGACCACCTCATCGTGATCGGCCGCGGGCAGCTGATGGCCGACATGAGCGTGAAGGACTTCATCTCCACCAACTCCGCCGACTTCGCGCGCGTGCGCACCCCGGACACCGAGCCGCAGCAGCGGGAGAAGCTGTCCGCCGCGATCACCGAGGCCGGCGGTCACGTGCTGCCCGAGCAGGACGGCGGGCTGCGGGTGACGGGACTGCCGCTGCCGCGCATCAGCGACATCGCCCACGACAGCGACGTACGGCTGTGGGAACTGTCGCCGCACCAGGCCTCGCTGGAGGAGGCCTACATGCGGATGACGCAGGGCGCCGTCGACTACCGCTCGACCATCGACCAGAAGGCAGGCCTCCAGCAGCAGCTTCCGCCCGGCGCGCAGCCGCCGATGCCGGTTCCGGGCCAGGGCCAGCCCGGCTGGTACGCGCCTCCGCCGCCGCAGCAGGGCGGGCAGCCCTTCGCGCCGCCGCAGGGCCCTCCGGGACAGGCCCCCGCGGGCCCCTACGGCGTCCCCGGGGCGGCCCCGGGCGCCCCTGCCGCCAACCCGTACGCGCAGCCCGCCCCGCAGGCGCCCCAGGCGCCGGCCGCGCCGCCGGCCGCCGCTCCCCCGTCCGCCCCCGCCGCCGACCTGACCAAGCCCGAGGACGCCCGATGAGCACGCCCCCGCCCCCGATGCCGCAGAGCGCCGCACCCGAATGGCAGGCGGCCCCCGGTCACCCCTATCCCGGTTACACCTCGCCGATCCCGGTGGTCCGCACCCACCTCGGGCACGCGATCGCCTCCGAGTGGACGAAGATGAAGTCCGTACGCTCCACGATGTGGACGCTGGGCGTGTTCGTCCTGCTGGTGATCGGCATCGGCCTGATGACCGGCCTGATCGTCTCGAGCGCCGATCCCGACCTGGGCGGTGAGAGCCCGCTGTCCCTCGGCTTCTTCGGGCTGCTGCTGGGCGGCATGTGCATCATCACGCTGGGTGTGCTGACCACCGCCTCGGAGTACGGCACCGGCATGATCCGCACCACGATGGTCGCCTGCCCCTCCCGCGGACGGGTACTGCTGGCGAAGGCCCTGGTGTTCTTCCTGCTCGCCTTCGTCGTCACCCTGGTGTGCGCCTCGCTGATCGGCTTCCTGCACGTGTCGCTGCTGGAGGGGTACAACGCCAAGGAGCCCTCCGGTGAGGAGTGGCTGAAGGGCACGGTCGGCGTCTCGCTCTACGTGGCGCTGCTCGGCACGCTGTCGCTGGCGATCGGGTCGGTCATCCGGCACTCCGCGGGCGCCATCACCATCATGATCGGCGCCGTGCTCGCCCCGCTGGTGATCGCGCTGTTCATGTTCTCGTCCTCGCTGCGGGACGTGCAGCAGGCGCTGTTCGAGTACTCCATCCCGAACCAGATGAGCATCTTCTACGCCAACTCCCTGAGCGAGTCGGGCCCGTCCGGCTGGGACCCGCTCTGGATCATGCTGGTCGTCACCGGTGCCGCGATCGGCGGCGCCTTCGCGCTGCTGGAGAGCCGGGACGTCTGAGCGTTCAGAACCTCGGCGCGTTACGGGACCGCCGCACCCGCGTGGTGCGGCGGTCCTTCGCGTTCCAGCACGCCTTGTGCCAGTGCCGGCGGTCGTCGACTCCCGCGTGCTCCGGCCAGGCCACCACGTGCGGCACCCCGTCGGGGATCAACTGGTCGCAGCCCGGGCAGCGGTAGGACTTGCCCTGGGCGCTGGCCCCCGCCACGTGCCGTACGCTCCACTCCTCGCCCTGCCAGCTCTCCGTGGCCTGCCAGCCGCCGTAGCGGCCGGAACCGTCGTCCTCGGCGCTCGGGCCGGACGGGCCGGCTGCCTTCGGTCGGTTGCGACGCGGGGACACGGGACACCTCACGGGGCTGTACAGGATGCTGGGGCCGCCTCCAGCCTACGCGGCACGGGCGGGGGTACGCGTAGGGAACCAATCGTCACAAGTCCCTCCGTGGCGAAGCGGCGGCCCCCGGCAGCGCCTCATTCTGCAGACAATCCGCAAAGTTGCTCGCCCGCCGTGTCCTCGGCACGTGTCGGGCGGTTATGCCCTGCGGGGGAGCTCCGCGTCGGAGCCAAGGAAGCAGGAAGCAATGCGCGTTGGAAGTTTCGTGGTGGCCGCCCAGTTCCCCGGGCAGGGCGAGGGGGAGGCGCTGCACCGCGCGGTCCGCTCGGCCGAGGTGGCCGAGGAGGCGGGCCTCGACACGGTCTGGCTGGCCGAGCACCACTTCGTGCCCTACGGCACCTGCCCGTCGGCCGTCACCCTGGCCGCGCTGCTGCTCGGCCGCACCCGCCGGCTGCGCGTCGGCACGGCGGTCAGCGTGCTGCCCACCGTCCACCCCGTCGCCCTCGGCGAACAGGCCGCGCTGCTGCACGTCACGAGCGGCGGCCGGTTCTCGCTGGGGGTCGGGCGCGGCGGGCCGTGGGTGGACCTGGAGGTGTTCGGGGCCGGCCTCGAAGCGTACGAGAAGGGGTTCCCGGAATCACTCGATCTGCTGGTGCGCTGGCTGCGCGACGCCTCCGTCGGGGCGGACGGCGAGCGCTACCGCTTCCGCGACGTGCCCGTCGTCCCGCGTCCGTCGGAGTCCCTGACCGAGACCGAGGGCCCGGAGGTCGTGGTCGCCTGCACCTCCCCGGCGAGCGTGCGGCTGGCCGCCGAGCGCGGGCTGCCGATGCTGCTCGGCATGCACGTCGGGGACGAGGAGAAGGCCGAGATGGTCGCCCTGTGGCGCGCTCACGCGCGCGCGAGCGGCCGCCCGGCCGGGGAGGTCCACCGCGCCGGCCACGTCTCGGCGGGGGTGTGCCAGATCGCGGACCGGCGCGCGGACGCGGCGGAGACCCTCATGAAGGCGATGCCGGGCTGGCTGAAGCACGGGCTGGAGGCCCATGTCACGGTGGACGGACGGCAGCGGCAGATGCGCGACCCGCTGGCGTACACCGAACTGCTCTGCGGGCTGCACCCGGTGGGCACCCCACGGCTGTGCGCCGACCGGCTCGCCGCGACCAGCGAGCGCACCGGCATCTCCCGCTTCGCCCTGCTCGTCGAGGGTTCCGGCGATCTGGCGGCCACGGAGGAGAACGTACGCCGGCTCGGGACCGAGGTCCTCCCCCAGTTCACCTAGGTCCACGGGCCCCCGGGGGTCCCGTCGTTCGCATCACGGTGGCTTGCCGCCCCGGTACCACCGCACCTCCCGCGTACGGAGCGGCAAGCTGTCGATGACGCGTCAGCAGTCGCGCAGTTCCGGCGACTGGTTCAGCAACTGGTTGCGCACCGAGGTGAAGCGGGCCAGCGTCTCGTCGACCGAGGAGTCAAGCGGGAACACGGCCACCCGGTGGCAGTTCTGGAAGGCCAGCCGTACACCGAAGTGCCGTTGCAGCGCGCCGCGTATCGCGTCACTCGCGAGCGCACGCAGCAGCTGACCGCGTGCCTGCTCGTCCGGCGGGGGCGTCTGGTTGTCGGCGAAGGGTCCGCCGTCCACCTTCAGCTGGGCCACCAGGGAGCTGATCATCTCCCACGCGAAGGGCAGGGAGGTCCGGACGCAGTCGACGAAGTCAGCTTCGTCGACCTCGCCTCGCTCGGCCTGTTCGAGTAGGGCCGGTGAGACGTCGAGCGACATGGGTTCTCCTCTCGCACCCCCAACGAGCAGGGGTTGCCTGACAGATACGGGAGCGCGCGAAATCAGGCACGCTGCGTACACGGTTCGCGACCTCCCGTTCAATACCGTAAGCACCGGACCGTGGCCGCACCAGGAGAATGCGCGGATGCGGCACTTCCTGTGGGCCGGTATCCGGCCATCGTCGAACACGCGTTTTCCAGGAGATACAGGACGCGTCCCGTGGGGCCCGAGGGGCGGCCGTGAGGGCGAATCGCGTCCACCCCGGCCGGTCGAGTAGCGTTGCCGACCATGCGTCTCGTCATTGCCCGCTGCTCCGTGGACTACGCCGGTCGGCTCACCGCGCACCTGCCGTCGGCACCCCGTCTGATCCTCGTCAAGGCCGACGGCAGCGTCTCGATCCACGCCGACGACCGGGCCTACAAGCCCCTGAACTGGATGTCGCCGCCCTGCGCGCTGAAGGAGGGGACGGGCGAGGAGGAGGGCGTCTGGACCGTCGTCAACAAGGCCGGCGAGAAGCTCATCATCACGATGGAGGAGATCCTCCACGACTCCTCGCACGAACTGGGCGTCGATCCGGGCCTGATCAAGGACGGCGTGGAAGCACACCTCCAGGAGCTGCTCGCCGACCGTATCGAGACCCTCGGCGAGGGCTACACCCTCATCCGCCGCGAGTACATGACGGCGATCGGACCGGTCGACATCCTGTGCCGGGACGCCGAGGGGCGGACCGTCGCGGTGGAGATCAAGCGGCGCGGCGAGATCGACGGCGTGGAGCAGCTCACGCGCTACCTGGAGCTGCTGAACCGCGATCCCCATCTCGCCCCGGTGCGCGGTGTCTTCGCCGCGCAGGAGATCAAGCCGCAGGCCCGGGTCCTCGCGACCGACCGGGGCATCGGCTGCCAGGTCCTGGACTACGACGCGCTGCGCGGCATCGAGGACGACAAGCTGCGCCTGTTCTGAGCGGCGGGACCACCGACGGATCAAGGGCCGGATTCCGTCGCGGAATCCGGCCCTCGCTCCTGTCGTGAGGGGTCAGATCACCGTCTGGGTGCCGGGCGTGCCCGCCTCGCCGCTCTCCGGGGCGCCGGCGGAGGTGCTCGTCTCCACGGGCGCGGAGGAGACCGGTCCGCTGGCGGAGTCGCTGGTGGTCGGCTCCTCGGGTGTCGTGGGCTCGGTCGGGGTCGTCGTCCCGGGATCCGTGGGCTCCCCGGTCCCCGGGTCCGTCGGTTCCTCGGTCTTGGTGTCGGACGGCTTGGGGGACGTGGTGCCGGACGGCTTGGGCGGCGCCGTCTTCGACGGGGACGTCGACGCCGACTGCGTCGGATCGCCGGGCTCGGTGGTCGTACCGGCGTCGTCCGAGGGTTCGTCCGACCCGTCCGCCGTCGGCGTCGGGTCGTCCGACGTCCCCAGCCGGCCGTCCGGGCCCGGGTCGGTCGGGCGGCTGGTGGCGTCGCCGGTGTCGCCGTCGCCCCCGGCCGCCGGGTCGGCGCCGAGGCTGCCGTCGTCGACGCCCTGGCTGGCGGACGGGTTGACGCCGACGTTCTCCGACGGCGTACCGGCGTCGTTCTCGGACGTGGCGCCGAGGGTGACCACCGTGCCCAGCACGGCGACGAGCAGCGCGCCCGCGCCGGCCGCGACCAGATTGCGCTTGGCCAGGCCCTTCAGGCCGACGCCCGCCTTGGCCGGCGGTGCGGCCGGGGAGGGCACCGTGCGGCTGATGACCAGGCCGGTGTCGGCGGGCGGCTGGAGTTCCGGGAACGCCGTGGGCGCCCCGCGCGGCGGCGGCGCCGACTCCTCGAAGTGGGCCTCGGGCACCTCGTCGCCCGCGGTCGGCGCGATCGCCAGCGGAGTGCCGGAGCGGTCGGCGACCAGGGCCAGGGCCCGGCGCCCGGCCACGGTGCCGCGCTTGTCGGCGAGGGCGCCGCGCAGCCCGATGGACGCCTCCAGTTCGGCGCGCGCCCGGTCGAGCTGCCCGGCGCACAGCGCGTGGATGCCCAGCTCGTGGTGGAAGTAGGCCTCCTCGCCGACGTCACCGGCGAGCCGGGCGGCCTCCGCGCCGGCCCGCAGCGCCCGTTCCCAGGCGCTCCAGTGCAGCCCGGAGGCGAACGCGGGGGCGGCGGTACGGGCGAGCTGCACGGCGGTGCCGGGCTCGCCCTCGGTGGTGGCCGGGGTGAGCGGCGACAGCGCGGCGAGCGCGGTGAGGACCGCGTCGGCCTCGGCGCACACGCGCTCGGGGGTGACCGAGGGGTGCCCGGTCCACCAGGCGTAGTGCTGGGCGGCGGCGCGGGCCTGGGCCTCGGCCTCGTCGGCGTACCCGGCGGCCTCGAGCTGGGCCTGCACTCCGGCGGCGAGCCGGTAGCGGGAGCCGGCCGGGGAGACCAGTCCGCAGGCGGCCAGCTCGCCGAGGGCGGCGTCGGCGTGGGTGTCGCCCACCAGGGCGGGCAGATGCGCCTGGTGGGGCACCTCGCCGCCGAGCGCGACGGCGAAGCGCAGGGTGGCGCGGGCGGAGGCGCTGAGCCGGGAGGCGAGCAGCGGGGCGGGTGCGGCGGCCTCGCCGAGCGAGGGCAGCGCCACGTCCTCGCTGTCGCCGTCGGCGGGGTCGTAGGGGACCTCGTCGGGCCGTACGTCCTCGAAGACGCCGAACTCGTCGACGGCGCCGGCGCCGGCCCGCAGCCGGTCGCGCTGCCGCAGCAGGGCGCCGGCCTGGACGAAGCGCAGCGGCAGGCCCTCGGACTCGAACCAGAGGTCGCCGGCCCAGTTGGCCTCGTCCTCGGTGAGGCCGCGGCCGACGGCGTGTTCGAGCAGGTCGAGTCCGGCCGCGCGGTCGAGACCGGCGAGGACGACCTCCTCGATGCCGGCGTCGGCGGACGGCTCGGGCACCTCGGGGGCGGCGCCGAACAGGAAGGCGCACTCGGGGGTGGCGTCCAGCAGTTCGTCGAGCGCGGCGCCGCCGAGTTCGAGGTCGTCCACGACGACGACGGCGCCGATCTCGCGGACGTGTTCGGCGAGCCGGTCCCGCTCGGGCCGGTGCAGGGGGGCGTCGTGGACGGCGTAGAAGAGGTCGTGGAGCAGGTCGTCGGCGGAGCGGTGCAGGCCGTTGAGCCGGACCACGCCGTCGGGTGCGAGGTCGGCGCAGTCCTCGGCGACGATGTCGAGCAGCCGGGTGCGGCCGGAGCCGCCCGGGCCGGTGAGGCGTACGGACCGGCCGCGGGCGAGCAGCCGGACCAGCTGCTCGCGCTCGTCCTGGCGGGCCAGCAGCGGCAGCGTGGGCTGTGCGGGCCCCGGCGGGACGGGCGGCCTGGCGGCACGCTCGACCTCGGCGCGTTCGGCCTCGGTGAGCTTGGCGGGGCGGGCCGGCCGCTCGGCGGGCGGGCAGGGTTCGATCTCGCTGCCGTCGACGGGGTTGACGGTCAGCAGGAAGTCGCCGGAGACCAGTTGCACCGTGCGGGCGAGCGCGGGCGCGTGCTGTCCGAAGTCGGAGGTGAGGGATTCCCGGGGAGGACGCTGACGCGGTGCGCCCCGGGAAGCGCCCTCGTCGTCATGGCCGTACTCCTCGGGTCCCGGGTTGTTCGGGTCCATAGGTCCTAGCCCCCCAAAAGCGTCGTGGCTGAAGCCCTCCCCGGCCTCGCTGCACACCGCTCTGTCGCTTCTGGTCCGGGCCCGCTCGAGGGTTGCAAGGCAGCGGGCAGCCGAACCCTAAACCTTCGTCCAGTATCTACGACAGTCCGGGGTGCCGCGGGGTCCGGGACGTCACAGTCTCGTGAGGATTGTGCGCCGGTCGCACGGTTCACCCAGGCGGGCCCGGGTTCGCGGGTCGTCCGTCGCGCGTCCGTACGGCTCACACGCGGGGCAGCGTGTCCACCCCGATGCCCCCTTCGATCGCCAGGATGCGGTGCAGCCGGGTGGCCACCAACAGGCGCTGCATCTGCGGCGGCACGTCGCGCAGCACCAGGCGCCGGCCGCACCGGCCGGCCCGTCGGTGGGCTCCCATGATCACGCCGAGTCCGGTGGCGTCCCAGGAGTCCAGTTCGGACAGGTCCAGTACCAGGTCGCCGGCTCCGTCGTCGACGGCCGAGTGCAGGACCGTACGGGCGTCCGCCGCGCTGCGGACGTCGAGGCGGCCCCCGACGACCAGCTCGACGTGGTCGCCCCTGATGTGCATATGCGCTCCCCGTGATCCGTCTCGTGCTCCGTGTGGTCTTCAATGGCCGGTGATGCAACCTCTGACTGCGTGGCGGCGGCAGAGGTTGCTGCCCGTAAGCGAACCGATACCGAATTCACCCCGGCGTGTGACGCACGCCGGGGCGAGTGCGCGGTGTCAGTGCCCGTAGAAGCCCTGCCCGCTCTTGCGCCCGATGTCACCGGCGTCAACCATCCGGCGCATCAGCTCGGGAGCGGCGAACTTCTCGTCCTGGGACTCGGTGTAGATGTTGTCGGTGGCGTGCAGCAGGATGTCGACGCCGGTGAGGTCGGCGGTGGCCAGCGGTCCCATGGCGTGGCCGAACCCCAGCTTGCAGGCGAGGTCGATGTCCTCGGCGCTCGCCACGCCCGACTCGTACAGCTTGGCGGCCTCGACGACGAGGGCGGCGATGAGGCGGGTGGTGACGAAGCCGGCGACGTCCCGGTTGACGACAATGCAGGTCTTGCCGACCGACTCGGCGAACTCCCGTGCCCTGGCGAGGGTTTCGTCGCTCGTCTTGTAGCCGCGGACCAGCTCGCACAGCTTCATCATCGGCACCGGCGAGAAGAAGTGGGCGCCGACGACCCGCTCGGGGTGCTCCGTCGCGGCCGCGATCTTGGTGATCGGGATGGCGGAGGTGTTGGAGGCGAGTACGGTGTCCTCGCGCACGATCTTGTCGAGCGCCCGGAAGATCTCGTGCTTGACCTCGAGCTTCTCGAACACGGCCTCGACGACGACGTCCGCGTCCGCGCAGGCGTCCAGGTCGGTGGTCGCGGTGATCCGGGCGAGGGCCGCGTCGGCGTCGTGCGCCTCCAGCTTGCCCTTGCTCACGAACTTGTCGTACGACGCCTTGATCCCGTCGGTACCCCGCGTGAGCGCCTCGTCGGTGACGTCGCGCAGGACGACCTCCCAGCCCGCCTGAGCGGAGACCTGGGCGATGCCGGATCCCATGAGACCGGCCCCGATGACGGCGAGCTTCCCAGCCACTGTGCGACTCCCCTACGAATTCGACACGCTCACACACTGTTTCCGTACGTCACTGGCGGACATTAGCGGCCGCGAGGGGGCGTGTGAGGGGTTAGTAATGCGTGTCACGGTCTCACGGGGTGAGACACCGGTCACGTCCCGGCACACCCGGCGCGGACCCGCTCCACCCGTCCGCCCGAGGGGGACGGAACGCCCGCGCCGGACGGCTCCGGCCGCCCTCGCCGACGGCCGCCAACCACGGGCTTTCACGGCGGCGTTGTTGACGCGCGTAGCACCCTGGCGCACGCTGGTGCACGGCTGCCACGAGGGCAGCCTCGCCCCCCTTCAGCGCGACGGTCGGGAGTCCCGAATGTTCAGACGTGCGACACGCACCCTTCTCGCCATTGTCATGGTCATGTCCGGAATGCTCCTCGGTGTGGGAGCCACCTCCGGAACCGCCCACGCCGACAGCTGCTACACCTGGAACCGCACCCTGTCCCAGGGCTCCTCCGGCAGCGATGTGACGCAGCTGCAGATCCGGGTGGCCGGATGGGTGACCTCGGGCGAACGGCTCTCCTACGACGGCAGCTACGGCGCCCGCACCACCGCCGCCGTCAAGAAGTTCCAGGCGGCCTACGGGCTGACCGCCGACGGCGTCGCCGGTCCCGCGACCTTCAGCAAGATCTACGCGCTCCAGGACGCCGACTGCACGCCGATCCACTTCAGCTACGCCGAACTCAACAAGTGCAACTCCGACTGGTCGGGCGGCGCGGTCCCGGCGGCCACCGCCAAGGCGAACGCGCTGAAGACCATGTGGAAGCTGGAGGCGCTGCGGCACGCCCTCGGCGACGTGCCGATCACCGTCTCCAGCGGCTTCCGCTCCTACTCGTGCAACAGCGCGGTGGGCGGCTCGGCGACCAGCCGTCACCTCTACGGCGACGCGGCCGACCTCGTCGGCTCGCCGAGCTTCTGCACCCTGGCCCGCCAGTCCCGCGTGCACGGCTTCTCGGAGATCCTCGGCCCGGGCTACCCCGGCCACAACGACCACACCCACGTGGCCTTCCGGCCGTCGCAGTTCTGGTCGGCGCCCACCTGCGGCATGTGACCCGGCCCTTCGGCACACGCACCGCCTGACGGCACGGCGGGTCCCGCGCGGCGGCGCGGGGCCCGCCGTGCCCCCGTGCGACGACGGCGGCCGGCATGCGCCCGTCCGGCGGCCCGGCCGCCGAACTAGGCTGACCCCATGGTCAACCTGACGCGTATCTACACCCGGACCGGCGACAAGGGCACCACGAACCTCGGTGACATGTCCCGGGTCGCCAAGACCGATCTGCGGATCTCCGCCTACGCCGACTCCAACGAGGCGAACGCGGTGATCGGCACCGCGATCGCGCTGGGCGGTCTGGACGAGGAGGTCGTCGAGGTCCTCACCCGCGTCCAGAACGACCTGTTCGACGTCGGCGCCGACCTGTCGACGCCGGTGACGGACAACCCCGAGTACCCGCCGCTGCGGGTCGAGCAGTTCTACGTCGACCGGCTGGAGGCGGAGTGCGACCGCTTCAACGAGCGGCTGGAGAAGCTGCGCTCCTTCATCCTGCCCGGCGGCAGCGCGGGCGCGGCCCTGCTCCACCAGGCCTGCACGGTCGTACGCCGGGCCGAGCGCTCCACCTGGGCGGCCCTGGAGGCGCACGGCGAGACCATGAACCCGCTCACCGCCACCTACCTCAACCGCCTCTCCGACCTCCTGTTCATCCTGGCCCGCATCGCCAACAAGGAGACCGGTGACGTGCTGTGGGTGCCGGGCGGGGAGCGCTGAGCCCTGGCGCGGCCGGGCCGGGCCGCGCGGCCCGGCGGAGGCCGGGCAGGGTGAGGCCGCCGGCGAGGAGGTCGCGGGACGCCCGGGTCACCGGCCGGCCTTCTCCCGTCCGGCGCCGTCGCCCGCGGGCTCGCCCGCCGGGGCCTTCTTCGGCCAGATCCAGTAGGCGAGGGCCACCAGGCCGTGGATCCCGGCGATCCGCCACGCGGTGGATCGCCAGTCCTCCAGCGACGTGACGCGCCCCGGGTCGTCGACGTACCAGATGGCGAGCTGGAGCAGCAGGGTCGCCACGGCGGCGCCCGCCAGCGTGCCCAGCCAGATGCCGGTCTCGTGCCGGGCGCGGGCCGTGCCGTACCGCGGCGGGCCCGCCCGGCGGGGTTCGCCGCCCAGGCGGTGGGCGGCGTGACCGTCGAGCCACTTCACCGTGCGGTGGCCGTGGCCCACCGTGTAGCCGATGTACAGCGCGGCCAGTCCGTGCGTCCAGTTCGGCTCGGCGCCGTTCTTCAGGTCCAGGGCGGTGACCACCAGCAGCACGACTTCCAGCAGCGGCTCGCACAGCAGCAGCGCCAGACCGGTGCGCGGCATCCTCAGCAGGTAACGGAAGGCCAGTCCGGCGGCCAGCAGCACCCAGAAGCCGATCTCGCAGGCGGCGATCAAGGCGACGATCACGGTTCGCTCCTTTCGGTCACCCTCCCAGGCTCCCGTGCGGACCCGCCCGGGGCGTCGTCACCGCCGATGAACTCGCGGTACATCGAAAGATGCAGTCCAGGACCGTCCGCGGGGGCAAGGCGCCGGGCGCGCGCACCGTGTTGGATGGTGCCATGGCCCTGCGACCGCCCCACCCGCCCCGCTTCGACGCGGGGGTCGCGCTCGCCGGACTCGCCGGCGGGCTGCTGCTGTGGGGCTTCGGCCTCAGCGTCCGGCCCGTCACCGACCCGCTCGTGCTCTTCGACGGCCGCTGGGCGGTCCTGGTGCCGCTCACCGTGCTCGCCGGGTGCGAGCTGCTGCGCCGCACCACCCCGCGTACCGCCCTGGCCCTCGGCACGCTGGCACTGGCCGCGGACGTCGTGACCCGGGGCAGCATCGCCTCGATCGTGATGTACACCGACCTGATGTACGCCGCGGTCGTGTACGGCACACCCGGCACCGCCCGCCGCCTGCCGTGGGTCACCGGCGTGCTCACGATCGCCGCGACGCTGGTGCCCTACGCCGTGTGGCAGGTGCCGGACGCGCTGCTCTTCGGGCTCGTCGCCGGCGCCGTGACGTTCGGGCCCGCGTCCACCGGACTCATCGTGCGCAACCACCGCGACGCCGCCGAGGCCGCCCGGCTGCGGGCCGAACAGACCGCGCTGCTCGCGGAGATGGACCGCGTCCAGGCCGTGACCGCGGAACGCGCCCGGATGGCCCGCGAGTTGCACGACATGGTCGCCAACCACCTCTCCGCGATCGCCATCCACTCCACGGCCGCCCTCTCCCTGGACGATCCCGCGACCTCCAAGGACGCGCTCGGTGTGATCCGGGAGAACAGCGTGCAGGGACTGTCCGAGATGCGGCGGCTCATCGGCATCCTGCGCGACGGCGAGGACGACCGGGAACCGGCGGCGACCCCCACGCTCGACGGCCTGGGCACCCTCGTCGAGGGTGCCCGCGCCAACGGTCTCGACGTCATCCTCGACGCCGCGTACAGCGACGTCCCCGCGCCCGTCGAACTGGCCGCGTACCGGATCGTGCAGGAGTCACTGACGAACGCGCTGAAGCACGCCGCTCCGGGGAGGGTCACCGTGTGCCTGCGCCGGCCGGCCGACGCCCTCGACATCCGGGTGACCAGTCCGCACGGCGACCGGGACGCCCCGCGCGCGCCGGGATCGGGGGCCGGTCTCGTCGGCATGCGGGAGCGTGCCGCCCTGCTGGACGGCACGTTCGAGGCCGGCCCCGAGGGCAAGCTGTGGGTGGTGCGCGCCACCCTCCCCGTCACCGACATCGTGCAAGGAGACACCTGATGATCCGCGTCCTGGTCGCCGAGGACCAGTCAGCCGTCCGCGCCGGACTGGTCCTGATCCTGCGCAACGCGCCCGGCATCGAGGTGGTGGGCGAGGCGGCGGACGGCGAGCGGGCGGTGGAGCTCGCCCGGGAACTGCGCCCCGACGTGGTGCTGATGGACGTGCAGATGCCGCGTCTGGACGGGGTGTCGGCAACCCGGCGGGTGGTCGGCGAGGGGCTCGCCGACGTCCTCGTGCTGACCACCTTCGACCTCGACGAGTACGTGTTCGGGGCGCTGCGGGCGGGTGCGGCCGGGTTCCTGCTGAAGAACACGGAGGCGAAGGACCTCATCACGGCGGTGCGCACGGTGGCGGCCGGCGAGGGCATCGTCGCCCCGGCCGTCACCCGGCGGCTGATCGCCGAGTTCGCCGCCAAGCCCACGCGTGCGGCGACGGGGGACGCGGCGGTGCTGGAATCGCTCACCCGGCGCGAGCGCGAGGTGCTGTCGTGCCTCGGCGAGGGACTGTCCAACGCCGGCATCGGGGTGCGGCTCGGCATGGCCGAGGCCACGGTGAAGACGCACGTCAGCAGGCTGCTGGGGAAGCTGGAGCTGCGCAGCCGGGTGCAAGCGGCTGTACTGGCTCAGGAGTTGGGGATCTAGCGGACGTCCGGGACGAACCGCGAGGACGGTGGTCCAGACCTATTGACCCGTGGTCCAGACCTTTCTATTCTCGCGGCACTGCGGGCGTGATGGCTCAGTCACGTCCACAACGGCTTCTCCCCATAAGGAGGCGCAGCATGCGCTTCAGACACAGAGCCGCCGCAGGGTTCGCGACCCTGCTGCTCCCCGTCGCCGGCCTCGTCGGCCTCGCGAGCCCCGCCCAGGCAGCGACCTCGGCGACCGCCACCTACGCCAAGACCCAGGACTGGGGCTCCGGCTTCGAGGGCAAGTGGACGGTGAAGAACACCGGCACCACCACCATCAACTCATGGACCGTCGAGTGGGACTTCCCCTCCGGCACCAAGGTCACCTCCGCCTGGGACGCCACCGTCACCAACTCCGGTGACCACTGGAGTGCCAAGAACCTCGGCTGGAACGGCACCCTCGCCCCCGGGGCGTCGATCAGCTTCGGTTTCAACGGCAGCGGATCCGGCGCCCCCGCCGGCTGCAAGCTCAACGGCGGCAGCTGCGACGGCACGTCCGTCCCCGGCGACGCGGCCCCCTCCGCGCCCGGCACACCGACCGCCTCGAACATCACCGACACCTCGGTGCGCCTGTCCTGGGCGGCGGCGACCGACGACAAGGGCGTCAAGAACTACGACGTCCTGCGCGACGGCGCCAAGGTCGCCACGGTGACCGGCACCACGCACACGGACACCGGCCTCGCCAAGGGCACCGACTACTCCTACACCGTCCAGGCCCGTGACACCGCCGACCAGACCGGTCCGGTGAGCGGCGCGGTGAAGGTGCGCACCACCGGCCAGACCGAGGAACCGCCGCCCACCGGCGACAAGGTCAAGCTCGGCTACTTCACCGAGTGGGGCGTCTACGGCCGCAACTACCACGTCAAGGACCTGGTCACGTCCGGCACCGCCGCCAAGATCACGCACATCAACTACTCGTTCGGCAACGTCGTGGGCGGCCAGTGCAAGCTGGACGACTCCTACGCCGCCACCGACAAGGCCTACACCGCCGACCAGTCCGTCAGCGGCCAGGCCGACACGTGGGACCAGCCGCTGCGCGGCAACTTCAACCAGCTGCGCCAGCTCAAGGCCAAGTACCCGCACATCAAGGTGCTGTACTCCTTCGGCGGGTGGACCTACTCCGGCGGCTTCGGCCAGGCCGCGCAGAACCCGGCCGCGTTCGCCAAGTCCTGCAAGTCCGTGGTGGAGGACCCGCGCTGGGCCGACGTCTTCGACGGCATCGACATCGACTGGGAGTACCCCAACGCCTGCGGTCTGACCTGTGACACCAGCGGACCGGCGGCCTTCAGGACCCTCTCGCAGGCCCTGCGCGCCGAGTTCGGCAAGGACTACCTGGTCACCGCCGCCATCACCGCGGACGGCTCGGACGGCGGCAAGATCGACGCGGCCGACTACGGCGGCGCCGCCCAGTACCTCGACTGGTACAACGTGATGACGTACGACTACTTCGGCGCCTGGGACAAGGCCGGACCCACCAACCCCCACTCGCCGCTGACCTCGTTCCCCGGCATCCCGAAGGAGGGCTTCAACTCGGCCGCAGCGATCGCCAAGCTGAAGGCGAAGGGCGTTCCGGCGAGCAAGCTGCTGCTCGGCATCGGCTTCTACGGCCGCGGCTGGACCGGCGTCACCCAGTCCGCGCCCGGCGGCACCGCCACCGGCCCGGCGCCCGGCACCTACGAGGCCGGCATCGAGGACTACAAGGTCCTCAAGAACACCTGCCCGGCCACCGGTACCTTCGCAGGCACGGCGTACGCCCACTGCGGCACCAACTGGTGGTCCTACGACACCCCGGCCACCATCAAGTCCAAGATGGCCTGGGCCAAGCAGCAGGGCCTCGGCGGCGCGTTCTTCTGGGAGTTCAGCGGTGACACCGCGAACGGTGAACTCGCGAGCGCCATCGACAGCGGCCTGAAGTAGACCGCACGGCCCCAGGGCCACAGCCGGCACACGGAACCGCCCCCGGACGACGAGTCCGGGGGCGGTTCTCATGTGCTCCGGCGCGCTCCGCCGGCCCGGAGCCCAGGGCCACGTTCACCCTCCCCCGGCGGGCCCTGAACATCGCTCTACGCGACGTTCACCCGCTGGCCGGGCGGGGCCGCCTCCAGCCAGGCGAGGAAACCGGTCAGCGCGTCCTCGCTCATCGCGAGCTCCAGGCGCGTGCCCCGGTGCAGGCAGGCGAGGATCACCGCGTCCGACAGCAGCGCCAGCTCCTCCTCGCCCTCGGGGACGCGGCGGCCGGCCACCTCGATCGCGGACCGCTCCAGGACCCGGCGCGGCCGGGGCGCGTACGAGAAGACACGGAACCACTCGACCCGGTCGCCGTTGTAGCGGGCCACCCCGTACGCCCAGCCCTTGCCGCCGGAGTCACCGGCGGTCTCGGGGGCGTCCCAGCGCAGGCTGCAGTCGAAGGTGCCGCCGGAGCGCTGGATGAGCCGCCGCCGCAGACCGAAGACGAAGAGCCCCACCACCACGAGCACCACGACGATTCCGCACACAGTCAGAGCGAGGACCATCGGCACCGACCTCCTCGTCTCCTAGGTAACGGAACGGAAAAATCATCCAGATCTGCCTCAGCCGCGACCGGCTCCGGATCTCTCCGGTGCCGGCCGCGGCTGAGTGACGTCATCGCACCTCGTCGGGGTCAGCGCCCCGCCGTCGCCGCCCGCAGACGGACATCCGCGCGGCGCTCGGCCTCGGGGTCGTCCTCCGCCTTCGCACGGGCGAGTTCCTGCTCCGCGCTCTTGACGTCGATCTCGTCCGACAGCTCGGCGGTCTCGGCCAGCAGCGACAGCTTGTCGTCCGCGAACGAGATGAATCCGCCGTGCACGGCGGCGACGACGGTCCCGCCCTCGCGCGTACGGATGGTCACCGGGCCCGACTCCAGCACACCGAGCAGCGGCTGGTGACCGGGCATGACGCCGATGTCGCCGGACGTGGTGCGCGCGACGACCAGGGTGGCCTCGCCGGACCAGACCTCTCGGTCGGCCGCGACCAGCGCGACGTGCAGCTCAGCAGCCAAGGTGGCTCCTCGGGTCACCACCCGGCGGTTGTGCCGGGTGTTGGTTACAAGTCTAGTGGGCGTAAGAGAGGGGGCGGGACGCGCCCGCCCCCTCAACGGTGAGCCGTGCGGCTCACATCAGAACCTGGGGGTCAGGAGACGCCCAGCTCCTTCGCGTTCTTCTTCAGGTCCTCGATGCCACCGCACATGAAGAACGCCTGCTCCGGGAAGTGGTCGTACTCACCGTCGCAGATCGCGTTGAACGCGGCGATCGACTCGTCCAGCGGCACGTCCGAACCGTCCACGCCGGTGAACTGCTTGGCGACGTGGGTGTTCTGGGACAGGAAGCGCTCCACGCGACGGGCACGGTGGACGACGAGCTTGTCCTCCTCGCCGAGCTCGTCGATACCGAGGATCGCGATGATGTCCTGCAGGTCCTTGTACTTCTGCAGGATGTTCTTCACGCGCATGGCCGCGTTGTAGTGGTCCTGCGCGATGTAGCGCGGGTCCAGGATCCGGGACGTCGAGTCCAGCGGGTCCACGGCCGGGTAGATGCCCTTCTCCGAGATCGGACGGGAAAGAACCGTCGTCGCGTCGAGGTGGGCGAAGGTGGTGGCCGGGGCCGGGTCGGTCAGGTCGTCCGCGGGGACGTAGATCGCCTGCATCGAGGTGATCGAGTGACCACGGGTCGAGGTGATGCGCTCCTGGAGGAGACCCATCTCGTCGGCCAGGTTCGGCTGGTAGCCCACCGCGGAGGGCATACGGCCGAGCAGGGTCGACACCTCGGAACCGGCCTGGGTGAAGCGGAAGATGTTGTCGATGAAGAACAGCACGTCCTGCTTCTGCACATCGCGGAAGTACTCCGCCATGGTCAGACCGGCGAGGGCCACGCGCAGACGGGTGCCCGGGGGCTCGTCCATCTGACCGAAGACCAGGGCGGTCTTGTCGATGACGCCCGACTCGCTCATCTCGTCGATGAGGTCGTTGCCCTCACGGGTGCGCTCACCGACGCCGGCGAACACCGACACACCGTCGTGGTTGTTGGCGACGCGGTAGATCATCTCCTGGATGAGCACCGTCTTGCCGACGCCGGCACCACCGAACAGGCCGATCTTTCCACCCTTGACGTACGGGGTGAGAAGGTCGATGACCTTGACGCCGGTCTCGAACATCTCGGTCTTCGACTCGAGCTCGTCGAAGTTGGGCGCCTTGCGGTGGATCGGCCAGCGCTCACCGGTGTACTGCTCGTCGACGTTCAGCACCTCACCGAGGGTGTTGAACACCTTGCCGGTGGTGAAGTCGCCGACCGGCACGGAGATGGAGGAACCCGTGTCGGTCACCGGGGCCTGGCGGACCAGACCGTCGGTGGGCTGCATGGAGATGGTGCGGACCAGGCCGTCACCGAGGTGCTGGGCGACCTCGAGGGTCAGCGTCTTGAGCTCACCCTCCTTGGCCGGGTCGGCGACCTGGACGTGCAGCGCGTTGTAGATCTCCGGCATCGCGTCGACGGGGAACTCCACGTCGACGACCGGGCCGATGACCCGGGCGACGCGGCCCGTAGCCGTCGCGGTCTCAACAGTGGTGGTCATTAGTTGTCACTCCCCGCGTTCGCGTCGGCCAGGGCACTGGCGCCACCGACGATCTCGCTGATTTCCTGGGTGATTTCGGCCTGGCGGGCCGCATTGGCAAGACGGGAGAGCGTGTTGATCAGCTCGCCCGCGTTGTCGGTGGCCGACTTCATCGCGCGCCGCGTGGCGGCGTGCTTCGAAGCGGCCGACTGGAGCAGCGCGTTGTAGATACGGCTCTCGACGTACCGCGGCAGCAGGGCGTCGAGGACGTCCTCCGCCGAGGGCTCGAAGTCGAACAGCGGCAGGATCTCGCCCTTGGTGGACGTCTCCTCGGCGACCTCGTCGAGGCGCAGGGGAAGCATCCGGGAGTCGACCGCCGTCTGCGTCATCATCGACACGAACTCGGTGTAGACGATGTGGAGCTCGTCCACGCCGCCCTCCGCCGTCTCCGTCTCGAGTGCCTCGATCAGCGGGGCCGCGACCTTCTTGGCGTCCGCGTACGAGGGCTCGTCGGTGAAGCCGGTGAACGTCTCCGCGATCGTGCGCTCGCGGAAGTTGTAGTGCGCCACACCGCGCCGGCCGACGATGTACGTGTCGACCTGCTTGCCCTCGCGCTCCAGGCGCTCGGTCAGCTGCTCCGCCGTCTTGATGGCGTTGGAGTTGAAGGCGCCGGCCAGTCCGCGGTCGCTCGTGAGGAGCAGGACCGCGACACGGGCCGGGTTCTCCGCCTCCGTGGTCAGCGGGTGCTTGGTGTTCGACCCGGTTCCGACCGCCGTGACCGCGCGGGTGAGCTCCCGCGCGTACGGCGTGGAGGCCGCCACCTTGCGCTGCGCCTTGACGACGCGCGAGGCGGCGATCATCTCCATCGCCTTGGTGATCTTCTTGGTCGCGGTGACGGATCGGATGCGACGCTTGTAGACCCGGAGCTGGGCTCCCATGAGTCAGGTCCCTTCCTTACGTCACTTGGCGGCGGACGGGGCGTCCTCGCCGAGCAGCTTGCCGTCGCTGGTCTCGAACTGCTTCTTGAAGTCCGCGATCGCCTCGGCCACGGCCTGCAGGGTGTCGTCGGACATCTTGCCGCCCTCGCGGATGGAGGTCATGAGGCCCTGCTCCTTGCGGTGCAGGAACTCCAGCAGCTCCTTCTCGAAGCGGCGGATGTCCGCGACGGGGACCTCGTCCATCTTGCCGGTGGTGCCGGCCCAGACGGAGACGACCTGGTCCTCGGTGGACATCGGCTGGTACTGGTCCTGCTTCAGCAGCTCGACCATGCGCTGACCGCGCTCCAGCTGCGCCTTCGACGCGGCGTCCAGGTCGGAGCCGAAGGCGGCGAACGCCTCGAGCTCACGGAACTGGGCGAGGTCCACGCGCAGACGGCCGGAGACCTGCTTCATCGCCTTGTGCTGGGCGGAACCACCGACTCGGGAGACGGAGATACCGACGTTCAGCGCGGGGCGCTGACCGGCGTTGAAGAGGTCCGACTCCAGGAAGCACTGGCCGTCGGTGATGGAGATGACGTTGGTCGGGATGAACGCCGAGACGTCGTTGGCCTTGGTCTCGACGATCGGCAGACCGGTCATCGAGCCGGCACCCATCTCGTCGGAGAGCTTCGCGCAGCGCTCCAGCAGACGGGAGTGCAGGTAGAAGACGTCGCCCGGGTAGGCCTCACGGCCCGGCGGGCGGCGCAGCAGCAGGGACACGGCGCGGTAGGCGTCGGCCTGCTTCGACAGGTCGTCGAAGATGATCAGGACGTGCTTGCCCTCGTACATCCACTGCTGGCCGATGGCCGAGCCGGTGTACGGCGCCAGGTACTTGAAGCCGGCCGGGTCGGACGCCGGGGCGGCGACGATGGTCGTGTACTCCAGCGCGCCGTTCTCCTCCAGCGCGCGGCGGACCGACGCGATGGTGGAGCCCTTCTGGCCGATGGCGACGTAGATGCAGCGGACCTGCTTCTTCGGGTCGCCGGTGCGCCAGTTGTCGCGCTGGTTGATGATCGTGTCGACGGCCAGGGCGGTCTTGCCGGTCTGGCGGTCGCCGATGATCAGCTGACGCTGACCACGGCCGATCGGGGTCATGGCGTCGACGGCCTTGTAGCCCGTCTCCATCGGCTCGTGCACCGACTTGCGCTGCATGACCGTGGGGGCCTGCAGTTCGAGGGCGCGGCGGCCCTCGGTCTCGATCTCGCCGAGGCCGTCGATCGGGTTGCCGAGCGGGTCGACCACGCGGCCGAGGTAGCCCTCGCCCACGGCGACGGACAGGACCTCGCCGGTGCGGGTGACCGGCTGGCCCTCTTCGATACCGCTGAACTCACCGAGGACGATGGCACCGATCTCGCGCTCCTCGAGGTTGAGGGCGAGGCCGAGGGTGCCGTCCTCGAACTTCAGCAGCTCGTTGGCCATGGCCGAGGGCAGGCCCTCGACCTTCGCGATGCCGTCGCCGGCAAGGGTGACCGTACCGACCTCCTCGCGCGAGGCTGCGTCCGGCTTGTACGACTGGACAAAGTTCTCCAGCGCGTCCCGGATCTCCTCCGGCCGGATCGTGAGCTCCGCCATCTGAGTTCCCTGCTCTCCTTGTTGGGCCCGAAGTTTCACTTTGGGGGGATGGGGACTCCCCCCTGAAAGAGGTGAATCCTCTGCACGGCCCAACCAGGGCCGTAAGTACGTACTGCCTATTCAGTGTGTGCTGCTCAGCTCGACAGCCGGCGGCTCGCGTCCTCGAGCCGGTCCGCCATGGAGCCGTTGATGACCTCGTCACCGACCTGCACCCGGATCCCGCCGACGACCGCGGGGTCGACGTCGAGGTTGAGGTGCATGCGGCGGCCGTAGAGCTTCGCGAGGGCGTCGCCCAGGCGCTGCTTCTGCTGGTCGCTCAGCGGCACCGCGGAGGTGACGACGGCCACCATGCGGTCCCGGCGCTCGGCGGCGAGCTTGGACAGGGACTCCAGTCCCGTCTCCAGGCTACGTCCTCGGGGCGCGGTCACCAGACGCGTCACCAGACGCTCGGTGGCGGCGTCGGCCCTGCCCCCGAGCAGACTGCGCAGCAGCCCGCCCTTGGAGGAGGCGGGGGCGCTCCGGCTGGTGAGGGCGGCGCGCAGCTCGGTGTCGGAGGAGACGATCCGGCCGAACCGGAACAGCTCGTCCTCGACGTCGTCGAGCGCGCCGGCCTTCTGGGCGGCGGTGAGGTCGGCGATGTCCGCCAGTTCCTCGAGTGCGTCCACCAGGTCGCGGGACTGCGACCAGCGGGAGCGCACCATGCCGGCCACCAGGTCCGCGGCGGGGCCGCTGACCTGCGAGCCGAGGAGGCGCCGGGCCAGTTCGGCCTTGGCCTCACCGGCCTGCGCCGGGTCGGTGAGGACCCGACGCAGCGACACCTCGCGGTCGAGCAGCGCGGTGACGGCGGCCAGCTCTCCGGCGAGCGAGCCGGCGTCCACGGACGTGGAGTCCGTCAGCGCGTCGAGACGCTCACGTGCGGCTGCCAGGGCCTCGCGGCTCGCTCCGTTCATCGTGCGGCCTCGGCCTTCTGGTCGAGCTCGTCGAGGAAGCGGTCGATCACGCGGCTCTGCCGGGCGTGGTCCTCGAGGGACTCGCCGACGAGCTTGCCGGCCAGGTCGGTGGCCAGCTTGCCGACGTCCTGGCGCAGCGCGGACGCGGCGGCCTTGCGGTCGGCCTCGATCTGCGTGTGACCGGCGGCGACGATCTCCTCGCGCTGCCGCTGGCCCTCGGCCCGCATCTCGGCGATGAGCGCGGCACCCTGCTCCTGCGCCTCCTGGCGCAGACGCGCGGCCTCGTGCCGGGCTTCGGCGAGCTGAGCCTTGTACTGCTCAAGGACGCTCTGGGCCTCGACCTTCATGGTCTCGGCCTCTTCGATACCGCCTTCGATCGCCGCTCGGCGCTCCTCCAGAACCTTGTTGATGTTCGGGAGCAGCTTCTTCCAGAAGAAGAAGAACACGATGGCGAAGGCGATGGTGCCGACGAGCAGCTCGGGGCCCGGAGGGAGGAGCGGGTTCTGCTCCTCACCGGCCGCCAGCTGCACCAGGTTGGCGATCACATCAGTGCCTTTCGTCGAAACGTGTCGGTGAGTAAGGGTTCTTACTGGCCGAACACGAACGGCATAACGATGCCGATGAGGGCGAGCGCCTCACAGAAGGCGAAGCCGAGGATCTGGTTGGCGCGGATCAGACCGGCAGCCTCGGGCTGGCGGGCGAGGGCCTGGGTGCCCTGGCCGAAGATAATGCCGATGCCGATGCCGGGGCCGATGGCGGCGAGGCCGTAACCGATGGAACCGACCGAGCCGGAGACAGCGGCGAGGGTCTCAGTGGCAGCCATGCTGGATCTTCCTTCTCTTTACTGGACCGGTGGGGGTTGGCCACCGGACGATTGGGGTGCGGAGGTGGGGCGGCTCAGTGGTGCTCGGCGAGAGCACCCTGAACGTAGGAGCAGGCCAGCAGTACGAAGACGTACGCCTGGACGGCCTGGACGAAGAGCTCGAAGAGGATCATGACGATGGTCATGACGAACGAGACACCGGCGGCCGGGATCATCCAGCTGTTCAGCAGGTACCAGCTGGCGACGGTGAACATCACGAGCAGCAGGTGGCCGGCGAACATGTTGGCGAAGAGCCGGACCGCGTGCGTGAAGGGCCGGACGAGGACGTTGGAGAAGAACTCGATGACCACGACGAGCGGCAGCACCGCTCCGAGCGACTTGTCGTAACCGGTGAGGTTCTTGAAGCCGCCCGTGAAGCCGTGCCTCTTGAACGTGAGTCCGAGCCAGACGACGTAGACGACCGCGGCGAGCACCGCCGGGTAGGCGATGATCGACGACACCGGGAACTGCGCCAGCGGGATCACGGACCAGATGTTCATGATCCAGATGAAGAAGAACAGCGAGACCATCAGGGGGACGTACTTCTCGCCCTCCTTCTTGCCGAGGGTCTCGTAGACGATGCCGCGGCGGACGAAGTCGTAGCCGGCCTCACCGACCATCTGCAGCTTGCCCGGCACCACCTTGGCCTTGCCGAAGGCCGCATAGAAGAAGGTGACGACGAGGAGGGTGGTGATGAGCGCGAGCAGCATCACCTTGTTGAACTCGAACCCTCCGACCGTGGCGATCGGCTGGAAGAGGAACGAGTGCAGGCCCGGAGCCGGAAAACCACACCCGTTGTCGGACATGATCCGACAGCTCCAGTCAAACGCGAGCTGGGTCTGGTCAGCACTCACCGCGGGCTCCTTCGGCGTGACGCATAGGTACGGCAACCTCGTTGTGTCGGCGCGGCACACGGCCGCGGGTCGGCACCGGACAGGTGTTACGGATGTGGGGGCGGCTGTGGGGCATTGAGCCTCGCGATCGCTCAGGCGTCAGCTCGGATGCCCGCGCCCGCGATGCCGCAGTTGGCACCGGACGATAGCAGGAGTTCCCACCGGCCTTTATCGCGCCCCTACCCGTCACGACGACGGCCCCGACTTCTCGGACTTCTCACTCTTCGCGGATTCCGGATCGACGTAGAAGAGCTTGGCCTTCATGTGCGCACGGGCCTGTGCGGCCATCCACACGAGGGTCGCCACGACGAGCGAGATCGCGAACGTCTTCGGGTTGAAGAGCGAGGTGTCCTTGAAGATCGCGACGAAGATCATGAGCAGCAGGAGCTGTGCGACGTAGAGCATCAGGCCCATGGCCTGGAACAGCTGTGGCAGCGACTTCGCCGTCCACTGCAGGACGTACAGGCCGATCCCCATGAACAGGATGGCGAGCACGGCACCGACGGCCGCTCCGAGGGCACCCTTGCCACCGGCCACCGCAGCGCTGACGGCAACGGCGACCGCACCGGCAGCGGCTGTGGGCACAGCACACTGCAGAAGGTTCCGGACGTCATTGGACGGCATGGCGGCAACTCCGCATTTCACAGGGGGCAGGGTGTCGTCATGGACGAGCGTAGACCCCCGGGTCGAGTGTTCATTCCTCGCACCGGTGAACCGTCGCACTGCGGTCCTTCGGCTCTCTCCGGGGTTCTCGTGAACGCTATCACAAACTATTTGAGGCAGTCTTTACCTGCCAGGTGTGCCCGGCATCACACATGAGGGTGAAACCGCGCGTCTGAGCGGAACCCCGGCCCCTATGTCTGGTATTGGGCGATTCGCACCCCCAACACCGTCCCATAGGGGCACCACGGCTTGGCAATGCTCTAGCCGGATTCTTACCTTGGCCGCGACCGGTCGCCCAGACGTGCGCGGGAGCCCACGGCGGTCGCCCCGTTGACGCCCGCGACGCCCGCCGCCACCGGCGTGCGGTCCCCGGCGTCCTCGTCCTCAACTCCCGCCGCTTCAGGGGCAGATGCCTCCGCCGCGGCCGCCGGCGCCCGCCGCCTGCGGTACCGGGGCGGCACGACCGCCTCCGCCCACCGCGGCGCCCGCGGGGTGAACCGCGGCAGCAGGAGCAGGATGAGGCCGAGCGTCGAGAGGATCACCACACTCAGCACGATCCACATCGACGCCGAGTTCACCGAGTACGTGAGCGCGCCGAAGGCGATCAGCGCCGACCAGAAGTACATGATCAGCACCGCGCGGCTGTGCGAGTGGCCGATCTCCAGCAGCCGGTGGTGCAGATGGCCCCGGTCCGCCGCGAACGGCGACTGCCCGCGCCAGGTGCGCCGCACGATCGCCAGGATCAGGTCGGCGGCCGGCACCGCGATGATGGTCAGCGGCAGCAGCAGCGGGATGTAGACCGGCACCGTCTGGTGCACGGCCTCCTTCTCCGAACCGGCGAACAGCTTCAGCGCGTCCGGGTCGACCTGACCGGTCACGGAGATCGCGCCGGCGGCCAGCACCAGGCCGATCAGCATCGAGCCGGAGTCGCCCATGAAGATCCGCGCCGGATGCATGTTGTGCGGCAGGAAACCCAGGCACATGCCCATCAGGATCGCCGAGAACAGCGTCGCCGGGGCGGCCGCCTCGATGCCGTACGAGTACCAGATCCGGTAGGCGTACAGGAAGAACGCCGCCGCCGCGATGCACACCATGCCGGCCGCGAGACCGTCCAGTCCGTCCACGAAGTTCACCGCGTTGATGGTGATGACGACGAGGGCGACGGTGAGCAGCGTGCCCTGCCACTGGGTGAGGGCGACCGAGCCGACGCCCGGGATCGGCAGCCACAGGATCGTCAGACCCTGCATGACCATCACGCCGGCGGCGATCATCTGGCCGCCGAGCTTGATCAGGGCGTCGATCTCGAACTTGTCGTCCAGGACGCCGATCAGCCAGATCAGCGCGGCTCCGGACAGCAGCGCCCGCGGTTCGTTGGACTTCTCGAAGAGCTGGTTGAGGTTGGTGAGGTGGTCGGCGACCAGCAGGCCCGCGCACAGGCCGAAGAACATCGCGATACCGCCGAGCCGCGGAGTGGGTTCCCGGTGCACGTCACGCGCCCGGATCTCCGGCATCGCACCGGCCACGATCGCGAACTTCCGTACCGGCCCGGTCAGCAGGTACGTCACCGCGGCCGTGACACAGAGCGTCAGCAGGTATTCACGCACGGGCTTCCCCACAGATCTCGCTGGCCATCACAGCCCCACACCCTAGCGAGGGGCGCATACGAGTGGGGACTTCCGGGTAGCGACGATGGTTGCACGTCCGGCTGTGCGACCGGACCGGACACCCGCCGGCGGGGCACCTCAGCGCGGGTGGGGCGGGAACGCGGCGGCCAGTTCCCGTACGTCCTCCCGGGCCCGCGCGGGGTCCGTGCCCCCGCGCAGCACGCTCGCGAGGAGCCCCCCGATGTACGTCATCTCCCGGGCGCCCATGCCCTGCGTGGTCACCGCGGCCGTGCCCAGCCGCAGTCCGCGGGCGTCGTGCGGGAGCGCGCAGCAGTCCAGCACCAGACCGGCCGCCGCGAGCAGGCGGCGTCCGGTGCGGCCGTCGACGCCGAGCGGCGCCGGATCGGCGGTGATCAGGTGGGTGTCGGTGCCGCCGGTGGTGACGGCCAGCCCCTCGACGCCCAGGGCGGCGGCCAGCGCCCGCGCGTTGGCGACCACCTGGTGCGCGTAGGCGGCGAAGGCCGGGGTCGCCGCCTCCCCGAACGCGACGGCCTTGGCCGCGATGGTGTGCATCTGCGCGCCCCCCTGGGTGAAGGGGAACACCGCCCGGTCGACGCGCTCGGCCAGGTCGCCGCCGCACAGGATCATCCCGCCGCGCGGCCCCCGCAGCACCTTGTGCGTCGTCGCGCACACGATGTCCGCGTACGGCACCGGGCTGGGCGCCGCTCCCCCGGCGACCAGCCCCATGGGGTGCGCGGCGTCCGCGATGAGGTAGGCGCCGGCCTCGTCGGCGACCTCGCGGAAGAAGGCGTGGTCGATGTGGCGCGGATAGGAGATGGAGCCGCAGACGATGGCCTTGGGACGGCGCGTACGGGCCAGGATCCGGACCTGCTCGTGGTCGATGAGCCCGCTCTCCGGGTCCACGCCGTAGCCGACGAAGTCGAACCAGCGGCCGGAGAAGTTGGCGGGCGAGCCGTGGGTGAGATGGCCGCCGTGGGGCAGGCCCAGCGCCAGCACGGTGTCGCCGGGCCGCAGCAGGGCCGCGTACGCGGCGAGCACGGCTGAGGAACCGGAGTGCGCCTGCACATTGGCGTGTTCGGCGCCGAACAGCGCCTGCGCCCGCCGCACGGCGAGGCGCTCGGCGACGTCGGCCACCTCGCAGCCGCCGTGGTGCCGGTTGCCGGGATAGCCCTCGGCGTACTTGTTGGCGAGGGGCGAGCCGAGGGCGGCCAGCACGGCCGGCGACATGAAGTTCTCGGCGGCGATCAGCTGGAGCGTGGTCGACTGCCGCTCACGCTCCGCGAGCAGCACATCGGCGAGCTCGGGATCCTGCCGCCGCAGGACATCGGCCTCGAGGGCATGACTGACCGACATGATCCGCTCCGAACGTCGACACTGACGTACGCCCAATGTAGGCCGGACCCCCCGAAAACGCCCACGCTGTACGGGAGAGTGGGCGCGGCGCAGCGCCACCGCGCCCCGCGCGGGCACCCGCCTACGCCCGCGCGGGGACCCCCGTCAACGCCGTCACCACGGGGTCCAGCGCCTGGTGTATCTCGTCCCCGATCGACTGGAAGAACGGCAGCGGCGCCCCGTACGGGTCGTACACCTCGTCCGCCTCGGCCGTCGGCGCCAGCAGCCACCCGCGCAGCGCCGCCGCGGCCCGCACCAGCGCCCGGGCGCGCATGACCAGACCCTCCTCCAGGGGAGGCAGCGTCGCCGGGTCGATCGCGTTCACCAGGCGGGTGAACTCTTTCAACGTGAACGTCCGCAGCCCGGCCGAATGGCCCATGGAGATGACCTGCGCCCGGTGGTCCCGCGTGGCCGTCAGCACCAGGTCCGCCCGGATGACGTGCTCGTCGAGCAGCTCCCGCCCCACGAAGCCGGAGGCGTCCGCACCGAACTCGGCCAGCACGGTCTCCGCGTGCGCCTCCATCGACGCGCCCTCGTGCCCCCAGGTGCCCGCGCTCTCCACGATGAGCCCGCCGCCCAGGATGCCGAGGCGCTGGCTCACGAAATGCCGGGTCAGCCGCTCGGTGATGGGCGAACGGCACACGTTTCCGGTACTGACGTGGAGGATGCGGAAGGTGTCACGCGGAAACCCGAAGGTCGTCGTCATCTCCGCGCTGGATTCCTCGGTGCCTATGCCACGCCCCGCCTCAGGGGCCGTCAATTCGCCACCTCGAGGTCGGGTACCACCTTGCGCAGCTCGTCCGGCGAGATCGCGCCCTCGCGCAGCAGCACCGGCACGGGGCGCGTGACGTCGACGATGGAGGAGGGCACGTTGCCCGGGGTGGGCCCGCCGTCCAGGTACACGGAGACGGAGTCGCCGAGCATCTGCTGCGCGGCGTCGCAGTTCTCCGGCGCCGGGTGGCCGGTCAGATTGGCCGACGACACGGCCATGGGGCCGACCTCGGTGAGCAGTTCGATGGCGACCGGGTGCAGCGGCATCCGCACCGCGACGGTGCCCCGGGTGTCGCCGAGGTCCCACTGGAGCGACGGCTGGTGCCGGGCGACGAGCGTCAGCGCGCCCGGCCAGAAGGCGTCGACCAGTTCCCAGGCCATCTCGGAGAAGTCGGTGACGAGGCCGTGCAGCGTGTTCGGGGAGCCGATGAGGACGGGCGTGGGCATGTTGCGGCCCCGGCCCTTGGCGTCCAGCAGGTCGGCGACGGCCTCCGAGGTGAACGCGTCGGCGCCGATGCCGTAGACCGTGTCCGTCGGCAGCACCACGAGCTCGCCCCGGCGCACGGCGGAAGCGGCCTCGCGCAGACCGGTCGCGCGGTCGGTCGCGTCGTTGGTGTCGTATCGCCGAGCCATCTAGCGGGCCTCCTCGTACGGGTGCTGCTGGGGGGATGAAGTATGCGGGACGCTCACGGCAGTGCCTTGCGGGCGGTGGCGAACCGGGGGCGGTTGTTCAGGTCGGGGTGGTCGGCCGCGTCGGTCCAGCCGCGGTCCTCGGCGAAGATCCACGGGACCTGCCCGCCCTGGGTGTCGGCGTGCTCGACGACGACCACCCCGCCGGGGCGCAGCAGCCGGTGCGCGGTGCGTTCCAGGCCGCGGATCAGGTCGAGTCCGTCCTCACCGGAGAACAGCGCGAGGTCGGGGTCGTAGTCGCGGGCCTCGGGCGCCACGTACTCCCACTCGGTGAGCGGGATGTACGGCGGGTTGGAGACCACCAGGTCGACCTGTCCGTCGAGGTCCGGGAAGGCCGCCAGGGCGTCCCCCTGGCGCAGCTCGACCCTGGACCCCTCCATGTTCTTGCGCGTCCACCTGAGGGCGTCCTCGGACAGCTCCACGGCGTGCACGCGCGAGCGCGGCACCTCCTGGGCGAGCGCCAGCGCGATGGCGCCGGAGCCGGTGCACAGGTCGACGATGCACGGCTCGACGACGTCCATCGCGCGGACGGCGTCTATCGCCCAGCCGACCACCGACTCGGTCTCGGGCCGGGGGACGAACACCCCGGGGCCGACCTGGAGCTCCAGGTAGCGGAAGTACGCGCGCCCGGTGATGTGCTGGAGCGGTTCGCGGGCCTCGCGGCGGGCGATGACCTCCCAGTACCGGGCGTCGAAGTCGGAGTCCTTCACCATGTGCAGCTCGCCGCGCTTGACGCCGTGCACGAACGCGGCGAGTTCCTCCGCGTCGGTGCGCGGCGAGGGCACGCCGGCGTCGGCGAGCCGCTGGGTGGCCTGGGCCACCTCGGCGAGCAGCAGGTTCACTGGTCCTCCGTGCTGTCGGCGCTGTCTTCGGGGGTTACGCGGCGGCGAGCTTGGCGGCCGAGTCCGCGTCGACGCAGGCCTGGATCACCGCGGCGAGGTCGCCGTCCAGGACCTGGTCCAGGTTGTACGCCTTGAAGCCGACGCGGTGGTCCGAGATGCGGTTCTCCGGGAAGTTGTACGTACGGATCTTCTCGGAGCGGTCCACGGTGCGGACCTGGCTGCGGCGGGCGTCGGCGGCCTCCCGCTCCGCCTCCTCCTGCGCCGCCGCGAGGAGCCTGGAGCGCAGGATACGCAGTGCCTGCTCCTTGTTCTGGAGCTGGCTCTTCTCGTTCTGGCAGGAGGCGACGACTCCGGTCGGGATGTGCGTGATGCGCACGGCGGAGTCGGTGGTGTTGACGGACTGGCCGCCGGGCCCGGACGACCGGTAGACGTCGATGCGCAGGTCGTTCGGGTTGATCTCCACGTCGACCTCCTCCGCCTCGGGCGTCACCAGGACGCCCGCCGCGGAGGTGTGGATGCGGCCCTGGGACTCGGTGGCCGGCACGCGCTGCACGCGGTGCACGCCGCCCTCGTACTTCAGGCGCGCCCAGACGCCCTGGCCGGGCTCGATCTGCCCGCGGGCCTTCACCGCGACCTGGACGTCCTTGTAGCCGCCCAGCTCGGACTCGGTGGCGTCGATGATCTCGGTCTTCCAGCCGACGCGCTCGGCGTAGCGCAGGTACATGCGCAGCAGGTCGCCGGCGAACAGGGCGGACTCGTCGCCGCCCGCGCCCGCCTTGATCTCGAGGATGACGTCCTTGTCGTCGCTGGGGTCGCGGGGGACGAGGAGCAGGCGGAGCTTCTCGGTGAGCTCCTCGCGCTGCTTGTCGAGTTCCTTGACCTCGGCGGCGAAGTCGGGGTCGTCGGCGGCCAGTTCGCGCGCGGTCTCGATGTCGTCGCCCGTCTGCCTCCAGGAGCGGTACGTGGCGACGATCGGGGTGAGCTCGGCGTAGCGCTTGTTCAGCTTGCGCGCGCCTGCCTGGTCGGCGTGGACCGACGGGTCAACGAGCTTCTTCTCCAGGTCGGCGTGCTCGGCGACGAGTTCCTCGACGGCCTCGAACATCTTGGGCTCCTGCTGGTACGTGGGTGAAGGGCGGGCGACCAAAAACGCCGGTCCCGGCCTGCCCCCGGGCGGGGGCGCGGCCGTGGACCGGCGGTTGGTGGCTCGCTACTTCTTGGAGCCGGCGGCCTTGCCGAAGCGGGCCTCGAAGCGGGCCACACGGCCACCGGTGTCGAGGATCTTCTGCTTGCCCGTGTAGAACGGGTGGCACTCGGAGCAGACCTCGGCGCGGACGGTGCCGCTGGGGATCGTGCTGCGGGTGGTGAACGACGCGCCGCAGGTGCAGCTGACCTGCGTCTCGACGTACTCGGGGTGGATGTCGCGCTTCAAGGTGTCTCCTAGGTTCGGGAGGGCGCCGGGTCGCTTCCGCTCGGTGCGGGAGCGTGAACCGGGGCCGACGTACCAGTCTGCCAGGAGTGGCGTCCTCTCCCAAAACCGGGGGCCGCAGATTTTTGTTCCCCACGCACCCCGAGGGGCCGGCGGAGCCCTCCGCGGCGGGGCTCCGTGCCGGTACGGCCCCGCGCCCCTATCCGGCGTCGACCACGTCCCGCGCTTCGCCCGTGGCCGTGTCCCGGGTGGCGCCCGCGGGGATCGGCTGGTCGTTGCGCAGGGCGTCCCAGACGAGCCGGGACTTGTCCTTGAGGGGCAGGACGCGGTTGGCGTTCGCGGAGTCGTAGACGACCGGCAGGGTGATCATGTGCATGTCGGCGGGGCCGATGCCCTTCATGCCGTTCGCGAACGACATCAGGGAGTTCACCGAGCCGAGGCCGGAGTCGGTGGTGACGGCCTTGGTGGCGGTGTCGGCGAGGGCGTACAGCTTCTTCGGGCTGGTGAAGACGCCGACCTCCTTGACCTGCCGGACCAGGGCCTTGATGAAGGCCTGCTGGAGCTGGATGCGGCCGAGGTCGGAGCCGTCGCCGACGCCGTGGCGGGTGCGGACCAGGCCGAGGGCGCGCTCGCCGTCGAGGCGGTGGGTGCCGGCCGGGAGATCGAGGTGGCTGTCGGGGTCCTCGATGTCCTCGGTGGTGGTGACCTCGACGCCGCCGAGTTCGTCGACGAGCTTCTGGAAACCGGTGAAGTCGACCTCCAGGTAGTGGTCCATGCGCAGGTCGGAGAGGGACTCCACGGTCTTCACCGCGCAGGCCGCCCCGCCCGTGGAGTAGGCGGAGTTGAACATCACGCCGCCGGCCGCCGGGTGGGTGCCGCCCTCGGTGTCGGTGCACGCGGGGCGGTCGACGAGGGTGTCGCGCGGTATGGAGACCACGCTGGCCTTCCGGTGGCCCTCGTGGACGTGCACGATCATCGCGGTGTCGGAGCGGGCGCTGCCGTCGTCGGCGCCGCCGCCGAGGTCCTGGTTGCCGTCGGCGCGGGTGTCGGAGCCGAGGACGAGGATGTTCTCGGAGCCGTCGTCCGCCTTCTCGGGCCGGTCGGTGCCGAGCGCCTGGTCGATGTCGACGCTCTCGATGTTGCCGTTTAGCTTGACGTACACGAACCCGGCGCCGGTTCCTCCCAGGAGGACGATGCCGGCCGCGGTCCAGGCCGCGGCCTTCAGGCCCCTGTGCCCCTTCTCCGGTTCTCTGCGGCGGCGCCCCTTGCCCCGTTGGCGCGTACCGGCTGTGCTCTCGGCGGACATGTGCTCCTCAGCTCATCCACGGACGGTTGCCCCTGCCACCGGTGCCGGACATGGCCGTTCAAAGGCCCGTACGACACCTATCGTCCCGCGTCGGGTCAGACGGGGGAACCCGGCGCAGGGTTGCACGGCGTTCTGTGGCCCGCCGGTGAGCGCCGTCCCGTCCCGCGTCGCGTCCGAAGCCCGCGCCGACCGCTCCGACCTGCGGTTTCCGTGTGCGCGCGGCCACCGTTCGGCCGCGGTGCGTGCGGTGGTGCGTGTGGTGAACGTCTCGCCGCACGCGAGAGGCCGCCTCCTTCACGGAAGCGGCCTCTCGCGGAAGCGGTCCTGGCGGACGGCGGGACGTCAGTCGCCGTTGCCCGGCGTCGGCGTCGTCTTCTGGATCTGCATCAGGAACTCGGCGTTCGACTTGGTCTGCTTCATCTTGTCGAGGAGCAGCTCGACCGCCTGCTGCTGGTCGAGGGCGTGCAGCACCCGGCGCAGCTTCCAGACGATGGCGAGCTCGTCGGGGGCGAGCAGGATCTCTTCCTTACGGGTGCCGGACGCGTCGACGTCCACCGCGGGGAAGATCCGCTTGTCGGCGAGCTTCCGGTCGAGCTTGAGCTCGGCGTTGCCGGTGCCCTTGAACTCCTCGAAGATGACCTCGTCCATGCGGGACCCGGTGTCCACCAGGGCGGTGGCGAGGATGGTCAGCGAACCGCCGTCCTCGATGTTGCGGGCCGCACCGAAGAAGCGCTTCGGCGGGTACAGGGCTGTCGAGTCGACACCACCGGACAGGATGCGGCCGGAGGCCGGGGCGGCGAGGTTGTACGCACGGCCCAGACGCGTGATCGAGTCGAGCAGCACGACGACGTCGTGACCCAGCTCCACCAGGCGCTTGGCGCGCTCGATGGCGAGCTCGGCGACCGTGGTGTGGTCCTCGGCCGGGCGGTCGAAGGTCGAGGAGATGACCTCGCCCTTGACCGACCGCTGCATGTCGGTGACCTCTTCCGGACGCTCGTCGACCAGGACGACCATCAGGTGGCACTCGGGGTTGTTGTGGGTGATCGCGTTGGCGATCGCCTGCATGATCATGGTCTTGCCGGTCTTCGGCGGGGCCACGATCAGTCCGCGCTGGCCCTTGCCGATCGGCGACACGAGGTCGATGATCCGCGTGGTCAGCACGCCCGGGTCGGTCTCCAGGCGGAGGCGGTCCTGCGGGTAGAGCGGGGTGAGCTTGTTGAACTCCGGGCGGCCGCGGCCGTGTTCGGGCGCCATGCCGTTGACGGAGTCCAGGCGGACCAGCGCGTTGAACTTCTCGCGCCGCTCGCCCTCCTTGGGCTGGCGCACGGCGCCGGTGATGTGGTCGCCCTTGCGCAGGCCGTTCTTGCGGACCTGGGCGAGGGAGACGTACACGTCGTTCGGGCCGGGCAGGTAGCCGGAGGTCCGGATGAACGCGTAGTTGTCGAGGATGTCCAGGATGCCCGCGACGGGGATCAGGACGTCGTCCTCGTTGATCTGCGGCTCCTGCACCTCGTCGCGGCCACGGCGGCCACGGCGGTCGCGGTAGCGGCCGCGACGGCCTCGGCGGCCGCCTCCGTCGTCGTCGTAGCCGTCGTCCTGACGGCCGCCGCCACCCTGCTGGTTCTGCTGACGGCCCTGGCCGCCCTGACCGCCCTGGTTCTGCTGGTCGTCGCCCTTGCCGCGACGGTCACCGCGGTCACCACGGTCGCCGCGCTCACCACGGTCGCCGCGGTCTCCGCGCTCAGCGCGGTCTCCGCGCTCACGGCCGCGGTCACGGCGGTCGCGGCGGCGGCCCTCGCCGCCGTCGTGGTCGGACTTGCCCTCACCCTGCTGCGACTGCTGCTGGGCGGGCGTCTCGGCCTTGCTGTCGGTCCTCGCCTCGGCGGTGACCGTCTCGGCCGCGGCGGCGGGGGCACCGGCGTCGGCGGTGGCGCGACGGCGGCGGCGCTCGGCGGGAGCGGCCTCCTCGGCCGGCTCGGCGGAGACCTTCGGCGAGGGCTGGCCGGGGATGTCGATCTGCTGCTGGGCAGCGGACGTGTCGGCGGGGGCCTGCTCGGCCTTGGCGTCGGCCTTCTTCTCGGCGGCCTCACCCGTGCGGGTCCGGGAAGTGGCGCGGCGCTTGGGCTTGGTCTCGGTGTCGGACTCTGCCTTGGCCGGGGCCGCGGCGGCGGGGGCGCCCCCACCGGCGGCCTGCGCCTCCTTGATGACCTCGATCAGCTGGCTCTTGCGCATGCGCGCGGTGCCCCTGATTCCGAGGCCGGATGCGACCTGTTGCAGCTCGGCCAGCACCATGCCCTCGAGGCCGGTACCGCGGCGCCGCCGGGAGCCGGCACCGGTGGCAGGCGCGGAAGCGTCCGTGGCGGGCGCGGCAGCGGTCTCCTCGACACGTGCGCCCATCAGATCGGTGGTGTCGCTCACGAAGGGTCCTTCCCTGGAGCGGGCGTCGGCCTGTCTGGCTCGGCGACCGGTTGTGCTGTCCGGCATCGGTCCGCGTTGTGTGAACGGTGCCGGGGCGGTTGTCCGCCTGAGCGGCGGAAGAAATATCTGGTGATGGCGCTTCCCCGAGCCGTGACACCGTGTGTCACGTGGCGTGGTCGCACCGGTTCCGGAGCTCCCCCAGAGGGGGTATCCCCACCGTCGGGCCGTTCAGCGTCCGCGTACGACGTACTGCCCGCGTACGTAGCAGTGAACACAGTGCGGCTTGGGGAGCTCCCGGAAGAATGTCTGTCCCGGACGGGGACACGAGGCACCTCGCCATGGTGGGGTCGGGTGCAGACTTGAGGTTAACACTACCGGATCCAACAAACATTCCCCCTCTCGAAATCCGGCAACCGTGTGTCAGGTGGCGAGCGGCAGCACGCTCGCTCCCTGCACGTCGAGGCTGAGCCGATTGGCGGCCCAGTCGTTGCCGGCCAGCGCTTCGACCTTGTCGGCGGTCTCCGCGTCCGCCAGCGCCATCACCGTGGGTCCGGCGCCGGAGATCACCGCGGGGACGCCGTCCCCGCGCAGCCGCTCCACCAGGGCCGCGCTCTCGGGCATGGCCGGGGCGCGGTACTCCTGGTGCAGTCGGTCCTCGGTGGCGGGCAGCAGCAGCTCGGGGCGCCTGGTCAGGGCCTCGACGAGCAGGGCGGCACGGCCCGCGTTGGTGGCGGCGTCGACGTGCGGCACGGTGCGCGGGAGCAGTCCGCGCGCGGTCTCGGTGAGGACCGGCTTCCCGGGCACGAAAACCACCGGAACGATGGAATCGGCGGGGTCCATCCTGATCGCGCGGGCCGCTCCGCGCTCCATCCAGGACAGGGTGAATCCGCCGAGCAGACAGGCGGCGACGTTGTCGGGGTGGCCCTCGATCTCGGTGGCCAGTTCGAGCAGCGCGGTGTCGTCGAGTTTGGCGTCGGCGCCTATCGTCACGGCGCGGGCGGCGACGATCCCGGCGCAGATGGCGGCCGAGGAGGAGCCGAGGCCCCGGCCGTGCGGGATGCGGTTGGCGCAGACGATCTCGAGGCCGCGCGGCTGTCCGCCGAGCAGGTCGAACGCGGTGCGCAGGGAACGTACGAGGAGGTGGCGCTCGTCCCGCGGGAGGGTCTCGCTGCCCTCACCCGCGATGTCGATGTGCAGCCCGGAGTCGGCCACCCGGACGACCACGTCGTCGTACAGCCCCAGCGACAGGCCGAAGGCGTCGAAGCCCGGGCCGAGGTTGGCGCTGGTGGCGGGGACGCGCACCCGGACGGCGGCGGCGCGGAAGGCGGGACCGGCCATCGCTCGAAGACTCTCCTTGAGCTGCGTGACTGCCGAATGACGCTCGACGGACATTCGATGGACATTCGATGACGTGCTGGAACCCTGGGGGCGCCGCCGACCGGGCCGGCCGACCGCTTCCCGGACGTTCCCGGCCGCTTTCCGGACCATGGGGACGACGCAGTGCCGCGGCATATGCGGCGGGCGGGTTCAGTACAGCCTATCGAAGGAAGGTTGACTGGCGACATAGGGCGCACAGGAGGCGCACGATGCGTGTCGAGAGCCCCTCGTGCACCCCCTGTCCTTGGCTTTCCCCGCTGGTGCCGCCTTACGCCGGTCGTGCCGAATTTCCGGTGATCACGCCGGTTTCCGGCGATCGTGCCCCGGTTTCCGGTCCCGTGCGCGCGTGACGGCCCCGGGCCCGGAGTGCGGAACGACGGCCACGCGCCGACGGGCCCGCCCGGACGGCCACGGCATCCCGGACGACCATGGCGCCGTCGGCACGGTCACCGCACCGCCGGCGCGGACCGGACACCGAAGCCCCGGACCGGGCCGCGGTGCCCGGGGACGGGCGGCGGGTACGGCCACGGCGGCCGGGGGCCGCCGCGGTGTCAGACGAGGCCGAGCCGCTCGGCGGCGGTCGCCGCGTCGACGGGGACGGTGACCGGCTGCGGCGCGCCCGCGACGGCCCAGTCCGGGTCCTTCAGGCCGTTCCCGGTGACCGTGCACACGATCCGCTGCCCCGGGTCGACCTTGCCCTGCTCGGCGGCCTTCAGCAGACCGGCGACGGACGCCGCGGACGCGGGCTCGACGAAGACGCCCTCCTGCGAGGCCAACAGCCGGTAGGCGCGCAGGATCTCACGGTCCGTCACCTCGTCGATGGCGCCGCCGGACTCGTCCCGCGCGGCGAGCGCGAGGTCCCAGGAGGCGGGGTTGCCGATGCGGATGGCGGTGGCGATCGTCGACGGGTCCTTGACCACCTCGCCGCGCACGATCGGCGCGCTGCCGGAGGCCTGGAAGCCCCACATGCGCGGCGTCCTGGTGCTGACCTTGTCGGCGGCGTACTCCTTGTACCCCTTCCAGTACGCGGTGATGTTGCCCGCGTTGCCCACCGGCAGCACGTGGATGTCGGGTGCGTCGCCCAGCATGTCCACGATCTCGAAGGCGGCGGTCTTCTGCCCCTCGATACGCACCGGGTTGACCGAATTGACCAGCGCCACGGGGTAGTTGTCGCTCAGCGCGCGCGCCAGCGTGAGGCAGTCGTCGAAGTTCCCGTCGACCTGGAGGATCTTCGCCCCGTGGACCAGCGCCTGGCCCATCTTGCCGAGCGCGATCTTGCCCTGCGGCACCAGGACGGCGGAGACCATGCCGGCGCGGACGCCGTACGCGGCGGCGGAGGCGGAGGTGTTGCCGGTGGAGGCGCAGATGACGGCCTTCGCGCCCTCCTCCTTGGCCTTGCTGATGGCCATGGTCATGCCGCGGTCCTTGAAGGACCCGGTGGGGTTCGCACCCTCGACCTTCAGGTGCACCTCGCAGCCCGTGCGCTCGGAGAGCACCTGCGCGGGCACGAGCGGCGTGCCGCCCTCCCGGAGCGTCACGACCGGCGTGGTGTCGGATACCGGCAGCCGGTCCCGGTACTCCTCGATGATTCCGCGCCACTGGTGGGTCATTGCTCGTTACTCCCCTTCAACCCGCATGATGCTGGCGACACCACGCACGGTGTCGAGCTTGCGCAACGTCTCGACGGTCCCCCCGAGGGCCGCGTCGGACGCACGGTGCGTGACGACGACGAGCGACGCCTCGCCGTCCTTGCCCTGCTGGCGAACCGTATCGATCGAGACACCGTGCTCCGCGAACACGGTGGCGACCTGGGCGAGAACACCCGGTTTGTCGGCCACGTCGAGGCTGATGTGGTAGCGCGTGACGACCTCGCCCATCGGCGAGACGGGCAGCGCCGCGTACGCCGACTCGCCGGGCCCGGTGGCCCCGCTGATCCGGTTGCGCCCCACGGCGACCAGGTCGCCCAGCACGGCGGAGGCGGTCGGCGCGCCACCCGCGCCGGGCCCGTAGAACATCAGCTGCCCGGCGGCGTCGGACTCCACGAACACCGCGTTGTAGGCGCCCCGCACCGAGGCCAGCGGGTGGCTGAGCGGAATCATCGCCGGATGCACCCGCGCGGTGACCGACGCACCGTCGCCGGCCCGCTCGCAGATGGCGAGCAGCTTGATGGTGCAGCCCATCTCCTTGGCGGAGGCGAAGTCGGCGGCGGTGACCTCGGTCATGCCCTCACGGTGCACGTCGTCCAGGCGCACCCGCGTGTGGAAGGCGATCCCGGCGAGGATGGCGGCCTTCGCGGCGGCGTCGAAGCCCTCGACGTCGGCGGTGGGGTCGGCCTCGGCATAGCCGAGCGCGGTGGCCTCGTCGAGGGCCTCCTGGTAGCCGGCGCCCGTGGTGTCCATCTTGTCGAGGATGAAGTTGGTGGTGCCGTTGACGATGCCCAGCACCCGGTTGACCTTGTCGCCGGCGAGCGACTCGCGCAGCGGGCGGATCAGCGGGATGGCGCCGGCGACGGCGGCCTCGTAGTAGAGGTCCCTGCCGTGCTCCTCGGCGGCGGCGTGCAGCGCGGCGCCGTCCTGGGCGAGCAGCGCCTTGTTCGCGGAGACCACGGAGGCGCCGTGCTCGAAGGCGGTGGTGATGAGCGCCCGGGCGGGCTCGATCCCGCCGATGACCTCCACGACGATGTCGAGGTCGCCGCGTTTGACGAGGGCGGTGGCGTCGGTCGTCACCAGGGCGGGGTCGATGCCCTCGCGCACCTTGTCGGGCCGCCGCACGGCCACGCCCGCCAGCTCCACCGGAGCCCCGATGCGGGCGGCGAGGTCGTCGGCGTGCGTCGTCATGATGCGCGCCACCTCTGAGCCGACCACACCACAGCCCAGCAGCGCCACCTTCAGCGGACGCGTACGCATCATCCGACCTCGTTTCCTGATAACCGTCTCGGTTGCACCAGTCTCACTCACCGGACGCAACTTTCTGCGTTATGTCCGGATCGTGAGACATCTATTTCATTTCCATGACCGTAAATGCCGAAGATCTTCCTTCGGCCGATCATGTCCCCGGTCGCCGGCGCCGACCGGGCGCCAGGCCCCGGGCCCCATGCCCCGGGCCCCGGCACCGCTCACCCGACGTCGAGCCTGAGCAGGTCCTCCTCGGTCTCCCGCCGGACGATCACCCGCGCCTCGCCGTCCCGGACCGCGACCACGGGCGGACGCAGCACATGGTTGTAGTTGCTGGCCATGGACCGGCAGTACGCCCCGGTCGCCGGCACGGCGAGGAGGTCGCCCGGCGCCAGGTCCCCCGGCAGGAAGGCGTCCTTCACCACGATGTCACCGCTCTCGCAGTGCTTGCCCACGACCCGGCACAGCACCGGCTCGGCGTCCGACACCCGGGAGGCGAGGGAAACGCTGTACTCGGCGTCGTACAACGCGGTGCGGATGTTGTCCGACATCCCGCCGTCGACGGAGACGTACGTCCGCAGCCCGTCGAGCGGCTTGACGGTGCCGACCTCGTACAGCGTGAAAGCGGTCGGCCCGACGATGGCACGCCCGGGCTCCACGGAGATCCGCGGCGTACGCAGCCGCGCGGACTCGCACTCCCGGGTCACGATCTCGGTCAGCGCCTTGGCGATCTCGTGCGGCTCCCGCGGATCGTCGTCACTGGTGTACGCGATGCCGAGCCCGCCCCCGAGGTCGATCTCGGGCAGCTCCACCCCGTGCTCGTCACGGATGTCCCTGAGCAGCCCCACCACCCGGTGCGCGGCGACCTCGAACCCCGACATGTCGAAGATCTGCGACCCGATGTGCGAGTGGATCCCGATCAGCTCCAGCCCGTCCAGCGTCAGCGCGCGCCGCACGGCCTCGGCGGCCTGCCCGCCCGCCAGCGGGATCCCGAACTTCTGGTCCTCGTGGGCGGTGGCGATGAACTCGTGCGTGTGCGCCTCGACCCCCACGGTGACGCGGATCTGCACCCGCTGCCGCACACCGAGCTCCTGCGCGATGTGCGCGACCCGCACGATCTCCTGGAACGAGTCGAGCACGATCCGCCCGACCCCGGCCCCGACGGCCCGCCGGATCTCACCGACGGACTTGTTGTTGCCGTGGAAGGCGATCCGCTCGGCGGGCATCCCCGCCGACAGCGCGGTGGCCAGCTCCCCGCCCGAGCACACGTCCAGGTTCAGGCCCTCGTCGTGCAGCCACCGCACCACGGCCCGGGACAGGAACGCCTTGCCGGCGTAGAACACGTCCGCGTCGTCCCCGAACGCGGTGCGCCAGGCCCGCGCCCGGGCCCGGAAGTCGTCCTCGTCGAGGAAGTAGGCGGGCGTGCCGAACTCCTCGGCCAGCCGCTTGACGTCGATCCCGCCGACGGTGAGCACACCGTGCTCGTCCCGTCCGACGGTCTGCGCCCACACCTTGGGGTCGACGGCGTTGAGATCGGCGGGCGGCGCGGAGTAGTGCCCCTCGGGGAGGACGTCGGCGTGACGGGGCCCGGCGGGGTGTGCGGAACGGCTCATGATGTTCTCTGGGCTCTCTCAGAGGTGGTCGGGTGCGTCGATGCCGAGCAGGGACAGGCCACCGGCCAGCACCGCCCCGGCGGCCGCGGCGAGGCCGAGCCGGGCACGGTGGGCGGCCGAGGGTTTCTCCTCACCCAACGGCAGCACGGCAGGGAACAGAGGCAGCGCGGCATCGGCGACGGTCACCAGATGCCGGGCGAGCCGGTCGGGCGCGCGGTGCGCGGCGGCGGCCTCGAGGACCCGGGGATGGTCGGCGAGGGCCCGGAGCAGCGCCCGCGCCTCCCACGCATCCTGCGGCTCCTGCGCCCCCTGCACGTCGACGGTCCCCGGCTCGGGCTCGAACCCGAGATCCGCGGCGTTCCGCAGGAGCGCCCGGCTGCGGGCATGCGCGTACCGCACCCGGAACAACGGATTGCTCTCCCGCTGCACCAGGTGCTCGTCCCCGATCCGCGGCCGGTCGTGCGGCGCGGGATGCAGCAGCGCCCAGCGGGCGGCGTCACGCCCCAGGGACAGCGGATCGGCGGGGGCGGGGACGGGCCGGATGTCGACGGGGGCGCCGTCCTGGCCGCGCTCGCTGCCCGGGTCGCCCTGGGCATGCGGCTCGACACACACTCCCAGCACACTCCCCCACTCCGCGTCGAGCGACCCCGCGCAACTAATCCGCACGACAGCCCCCTGCGACCGCAGAAGACGAGCCACAACATCGAGATGCACGACCGCCCGCACCTCACGGGCCGCACGAAGACGTACGACGCCGCCCTCCCCCTGCCCGGCGAACGGCTCGCGGTACCCGTACCGGACCCCGTCCCGCAGAACCTCGCTCACAAGCCGGGCGCCGGCATCGGTGCCCCGCACCGAGAAGTTGATGAACCCGGGCCCGGTGACCACGACCTCACCGATCCCCCCGGCACCCACGAGACGCGCTCGCAGCAGCTCGGCAACCCGCAGCGCCGGCTGCCCGGCCGGACGGGCGAGCTGAAGGGCGACATTGGTGGCGTAGTCCCCGTACCCCCCGGGCCCCGGAGGCGCGACCCGCACCCGCTCGGGCACGTCCACGCCCAGCTCCCCCTCCTCGACGGCACGGCGCACCGCGTGCAGCACGGTGCGGGAGAGCTCGGCGGGGGTCACGGGACAAGCGTAGGGGAGGAGGGGGGTGGGTAGGCGAACGAGTTGGGCCGCATCCCGGCATGTGGACGCCCGTGGACACCCCTTCCGTCACCCTCCGGCATGCCCCGCCGCGGCCTCGGCGTCCCCCGGCCCACGGACCCTCCCGAGAGGATCCACGATCAACTCGCGAACCAGCCGGACAAGTTCCTGAGGATCGAAGGGCTTGGCAAGAAAAGCGTCCACCCCGACATCGAGCCCGCTGTCGACCTCGTACTGACTGCACGCGCTGACGATGACGAGCGGAATGTCACGCGTACGCGGATCGGACCGCAGCCGTCCGGCAGTCCTCAGCCCGTCCAGCCGCGGCATGACGACATCCAGGGTGACGAGGTCGGGCCGCACCTGATGGACGACTTCCAGACACTCGGCACCATCGGCCGCGGTCACGACCTCGATGCCCTCCAGCTCGAGGTTGACCCTGATCAACTGCCGGATGACCTTGTTGTCGTCCACAACAAGAACCCGGCCCGATGCGCCTGGCACACATCGAGAGTAGGTCGGGACCAGCCACCGCGTCCCGCGTTTCCCCACTTCCACCCCCACCGGGCGACACCCCGCCCCCGCCCTCCTGCGAAAACGGTTCCTGACCACCCCACGGGAACTGGTAGTGTTCTACCCGTCGCCGCGATCACCACGCGGGAGACACGCCCCCGTAGCTCAGGGGATAGAGCAACGGCCTCCGGAGCCGTGTGCGCAGGTTCGAATCCTGCCGGGGGCACTTCGCATGAGGTGCCCAAAGACCCCGCCATCAGCGCTTTCGCTGAGGACGGGGTCTTCGCGTGTGTGCAGCCGTATGCCACTCGGAGTGGCCGTATGTCAGACGCTGTGGACTATGCGTGGACTGGCTGCAGAGCAGAAATCCGCAGGTCAGCCCCGAAAAACGACGAGGCCCTCGGACTGTGGTCCAGGGGCCATCATGTCGTAGGTGCACGTGTCGGAGGTGCGTCGGGATCAGGTCCCGTCGCCGTGCGAGTCTCCGTGGTCGTCGTCCTCGCCGAGGAGTGCAGCGATCCGACGGCTGGCGACGTCCTGGCGGCCGTCGAGGCACTTGGCATACCGGCTCAGGAGCACTTCGACTCGGAGCATACAAACGAGGCGGGGCGGAATCGGAACGATGCGGGTCTCATTCGCGGGCCGGTTCTTGAGCCCGCGGTTGTCGTGCACCTCCCCCGTTCCGGTCCACCGCGTGCCGACCGTAGGACGGCTCTTCAGCAGGATCAACGAGCCCCACCCCGTGTCCGGCAGTGTGCAGTCGGGACGACGCAGGGCCACGGCTTCCGCCGGCCGCAGCCCTCCGAAGTACATTCAGGCGAAGAGTGCGACAAGCCGGCGCCCACGGGCCCGCCGGTACCCACCGACGTACGAGACAGCCCCAAGGAGTTCGGTTGCCTGCCGAGGGTTCACCACGACTCGGCGGTCAACTTCCTTGGACACCTTCGGCAGCTTCCATTTCACGAGCGTGACCGGGTTCTCCGAGACCTCCCCCAGCTCGACCGCGTACGCCAGGGCGTTGAAGAGGACGGCCCGCTTACGCCGCACCGTCTCAGCAGCCGCCGGGGCGCCGGAAAGGGTGAGCTTGAGCGAGTCAAGGCGGCTCCGTAAGTTGTTGGGTGGCCCGACCGGCGCCCGTGCCGCGCGCACAGCAATCAGCGCTTACGCCAGAGAAGGGGTCCGTCGTGGCTGGGGGTCGGCTCCACGGCTTTACGGTGGCTTTACGGAGCCACTTTGGGGCGAGCCTCGAAGATCACGGCCCCAACGTCGTGCTTTACCGGGCAGGTCCCAGACTGCCCGACTCGCCGGAAGCTTACGGGGCCATGATCACTCGCGCCAAAGCAGCTCCCGGCCAAAGTCGCTCCGTAAGTTGGTTGGCGGTCCGGAAGAGTGGGGTGTGGCTTTGAAGTCCCTTGCCCCCGGTGGCTCCGGTGGAGTGGCCGCCCCGCTCTTCGGGACGCCTGGCCGCTGATTGAGATCTGCGCTCTTGATCGCTGTTTACGGAGCTGACGGCGGGTGTTCCTCGGGCCGAACGGCATGCTGTCTGAACCGAGGAGACGCCCATGGCCAAGCAGCTGACCCGCCTCTGGGTCGGGATCGACGCCGGTAAAGCCCATCACTGGCTCGCCGCGGTCGACGACACCGGGGCAACGATCTGGAGCAAGAAGGTCCTCAACGACGAGGGCGCGATTCTGACCGCCCTAGGTGAGATCCTCGCCCTCGCCGAGCAGGTGCACTGGGCCGTTGACATCGCCGGCACGGCATCTGCGCTGTTGCTGGCCTTACTCGCTGCCCATGGCCAACAGGCCGTCTACGTTCCCGGCCGGACGGTCAAACGGATGTCCGGGTCCTACCGCGGTGAAGCGAAAACCGACGCCCGGGACGCCTACGTGATCGCCGACACCGCCCGTCTGCGGCGGGACTTCGCCTCCATCGACGTCCCCGCCCAGTTGGCAGCCGATCTGGCTCTGCTGACCGCCCACCGCACCGACCTGATTGCTGACCGCGTCCGGATGCTCAACCGGCTCCACGTCACCGGAATCTTCCCTGCTCTGGAACGGTCCTTCGACTACGCCGATCACAAAGGCGCGCTCATCCTGCTCACCCGCCACCAGAGCCCTGCAGCCATACGGCGGCACGGTCAAGCCCGCCTCACCGCCTGGCTCAAGGGACGCAACGTCCGCAACGCCGACGCAGTCGCCGCCACCGCTCTGCAGGCCGCCAGGACTCAGCACACCACGCTGCCGGGCCAAGATGTCGCGGCCAGCATCGTCGCTGACATCGCCACGCAGCTCCTCGCCCTGGGCGACCGGCTCAGGCACATCGACCAGGAGATTTGGCAGACCTTCCGCACCCACCCCCAGGCCCACATCATCGAGTCTCTGCCGGGCATGGGCCCCATCCTGGGAACCGAGTTCATCGTCTCAGCCGGTGACCTGAGCACCTACGCCGACGCAGGCCGCCTCGCCACCGCCGCCGGCCTCGTGACCGTTCCACGTGACTCCGGCCGCCGCACCGGCAAGCTCCACCGCCCCAAGCGCTACAGCCGACGCCTGCGCCGTGTCTTCTATCTGTCCGCCCAGACCAGCATCATCCGCGAAGGCCCCAACCGCGACTACTACCTGAAGAAGCGGGCCGAGGGCTGCAAGCACGTCCAGGCCGTCATCGCCCTCGCCCGCCGACGTGTTGACGTCCTATGGGCCCTCCTGCGTGACGGCAGACTTTTCACCGTCCATCCACCTGTCGCCCAGGCCGCTTAAACGCGGCAGCGCGCCCCGCCTACCTGGCGATAGCCTCCGGGCCAAACCAGGAAGGTGGGTCCAGTGGGCTTCGACGCAGAACGCTCAGCGCGCATCGCTGCCATGCAGGTACGCGCCCGGCCCGTCTGGGAGGCAACCGGCGACAGGGACGCGCTCCAGCAGTTCCTCAAGGACAACGGGTGTCACGGAGTGGAAGCCGTGTTCGTGACCATGGGCCTGCTGAACTGCGATCTTGCCGAAGCCCAACGAGTCTTCTTCAACGCTCCATGCCGGGACGCCGAGCGCCGCTTCCACAACCAAGCCATGGACCTGCTCGAAGAGGCCGCCAACACCGATCTCTGACAGCGCCACCGGCCGACGGAGCCTCTTGACTCAGCCATTAAGACTCCACCGACCTTGCATTCGCACGGCGAGGGGTCGGGGTTGTAACCGATAGCGAGAAGGATCAGACAGCGCCGTGTTCATCACTGCGCTTTTTGATCTTTTCCTCGCTCAACAGCCGAAACAGATCCTTACTGTCGAGGTTGTCAAGGAAAAGGCCTGGAAAGCCAAGATCCGAGCTCACCCTGTGCACAAGTTCGCGCACATAGGGATGGAGTGTCGCGAGAACAATTACATCCCCGTACGTAGACGCCATGTCTTCCGTTACGTCGTCCAAGTCGTGCTCATATCCGGCCTGGAACTCACACGCGATACGGAAAACTTCGTCTTCGTCCGCTAGAGCCTTCACTTCATACTGCACTGCGAAAGTGATGGATTTAGCTCCGAGCGACACGGTTGGACGCAGTTCCGCGACTACGCTGTATGGCGGGTCGGGTTTCCGGTCAAAAACCTTCGCCTCAAGAGAGTTGAGCCGGATTCCCTGCAGATAGGCAGATTCATGCAACACCGAAGCAAGGCGTAGCGATTCCGCATATTCGGCTTGCGTCTGCATTTCAGCGATTCACACCCTCACGGCGCAGTGCATACACCGCAGAAGACCAAGAAGAACTTCCGGTGAACGTAGCGTCTGCTCCATCCACAGACCACGCGGCATGGACACTGCTACGCTCACGCCGGACGGCTCCCACTGCGTACGCATTACTGAAACGCCAGTCGCCTCCGTCATCCTTTAGTCGAACGTCAAGTCGGCAACCTACTGCTCTGGCATAGCGCTGCATGGTCGACAGACGCGGATCCGTGCCACCCGATTCAAGCTCAGAAACTGCAGATTGAGTAGTTTCCATGCGCTCCGCAACGGCGGCCTGACTAATCTTTCGCGCCTTACGCCGGGCAACCATTCGGCGAAGTAGTGAACTGCGGCTGCGCGCATCCTCGAAGGCAGCCTCGAACTCGGGATGCGCCAGTTCCTCCCCGATCAGCTCATCGAGGTCATCCAGCTCGTCTCGGTTCATGACACCCCTTGAGTCTAGTCGCGTACTGTCCAGTCCTTCAGTCTCTCGATCGCCAGATCTTTTGCTGCCTTGGGAAGCTTCCTGTCTTTCTTATTGATGACATGAAGGGCAAGGAGCACTTGATCATGACTGCCGACCGGTGAGTATAGAAGTCGGTAAGTGCAGTCACCGAAGAAAACACGGACGGCGAAAATGCCATTGCCGACCGATTCCTGTTCGTACGGCATGTGCTCTTGCCTTACGACACGCTTCATCGCTTCAAGGATAGCCGCACGGGCCCCCACCCCAAGGCTCTTAAGATCCTCTCGAACAACATCTTTGTCGTTACGGGTCTTGTAGAACCGCCATCGCCGACTGGTCAGACTGCCCCCTCCCGTAGATGCACTCCAGCACTACGGAGGCGCTGTGTACCACCACACGCGGCTCCCCGCCCCTTGGCTGCGTAAGGGGAGTGTAGCTGTGAGTTACCTCCACGGAAGGGACTTGGTTGACTATCTCGAGAGTATCGGCTAGGACCGATGACCGCAAGCTACGTACTGTTGTTTTCCCTTCACTAAAGGTGATGCTCCTCTGGCTGGGTGCCGGTCAGAACGGATGTCCGACAGGCCTAGATCTGCGCACTCGAGGCAGTGCCTTGACTCACATGGGTACGTCGACACCGTCGGAATCACTCATTCCTGTTAGCGCCGTGGGCAACGGCGCAACCTGCTGCCCTGCGCGTGGCCGCAGCGTCCTGACGTTCACAAGTGACATCAACAGCAGGGACACCCAGCAGCCTCGCGCGGCACCAGTGCATGAGGCAGGCCGCGGCCAGACCGAGTAGAGAACGAACTCCAAAAGCGCGTGTCGGGGACCTACGTCATTCCGAACGGTGCTGAGCGAACACCTGCTGCCGCTCGTCCGTCCCAGGTGGCCGGCCGAGAGAAGGGCAGGCTTCGGGCAAGGCCCGAGTGGTCGGACGGCTCCCGGCTGACCTTGTTCACCACGATCCCCGAAAGCATCGGCCCTCGACCGTCGTCGTTGCGGTGGTAGCCGTGTCAGCCGGCCTGACCGACGGCGATGCCTGCGATGACGGATGTTCCGCACGTCGGGCGGGGGCGGACAGTCCAGGTGGTGGCGAGGTGGTTGACGAGGAGCAGGCCCCGGCCGTTCTCGGCTTCCGCGTCCGGGCAAGCCAGGAGGGGCTTGCCGGTGCCGGGGTCGGAGACGGCGAGCCAGTAGTGCCCGTCGGCCGGCCATAGGACGAGTTCGATGACGTCTTCGTCGTCCCGGCGGGCGCCGTGGCGGATGGCGTTGGTGACCAACTCGGAGGTCAGGAGACCGAGGTCGTCTCCGAGGCGCGGGCGGAAGACGTGAGGCAGGGAGGCAGCGACGGCGTTACGGGCTCGCCGTACAGAGGTGGGATGGGCGGGGAAGTGCCAGTGGACGGGTACGAGGGGAATCTCGGACATGGCGAACTCCGTGGTTGTGCGTGGGATTTGGGCTCGCCGGTGGCCTACCGCCCTGGGCGCGGGCGCACCCGCTCCAGGGCAGGCGGGCATGCTCGCGCGGTGCGCTTCCGGCATCGCTTTGTGTAACTTGCGCGATACTGACGGTAGAGCAGGTGGTGGCAAATTTGCCACGCTCTCAAGAGAATTCACCATAGAGAGGTACGACGGCCTCGGAGCCTCACCGAGCGGCCTCTGCCAAAGGGAAGGAACCCCATGCCCCCGAGGACGACCCCCACAGAACGGCAGAGGCGACTGGGTAGTGAGCTGCGGCGCATCCGCACCGGGGCAGGGATGTCCGCGGAGTTCGCTGCAGGGCTACTGGGCGTGGACCGAGGGAAGATCTCCAACATCGAATCCGGAGTCAGGGGCATCAGCGCCGACCGACTGCGTACCTTGGCCTGTAACTGCGACGTGACCGATGAGGCGTACATCGAGGCGCTCGTCGAGATGGCGCAAGCGACTACCGGCTGGTGGGAACGCTACCGAGGCATCCTGCCCCAAGGCCTTCTGGACATCGCGGAGACGGAGAGCAACGCCGTGCGCATGCGAGGCGCCAACACCGTGCATGTACCCGGCGTGCTCCAGACATCGGAACAGGCGATGGCCATCTTCCGAGCCGCGGTTCCCGCCTTGCCCGAGCACGAGGTCGCTCTGCGACTGGCGCTGCGTTCGGAACGCCAGCAGGTGATCACCGGCGACAGGGCGGTCCCATACGTCGCGGTCATCCACGAGGCTGCACTGCGCATGCAGTTCGGCGGTACCGAAGTGGCCCGTGACCAGTTGGAGCATCTCCTGGAGGTCTCCGAGCGGGACAACGTCACCGTGCTCGCCCTGCCCTTCAGCCGCGGCGCCTTCCCGGGCGCCGGGCAGACGGTCGTCCACATCGAAGGGCCCGTACCGCAGCTCGATACGGTGCAGGTGGACAGTTCCCACGGCCCCACCTTCCTGCACGCCGACGGCCAGTTGGCGAAATACCGGGCACAGCTCGACCTGTTGGAACGTCTGGCTCTGTCACCGGAGCAGTCCAGGGATTTCATTCGTGACATCTCGCGCCAACTATGAGGAGTAACCATGCCCGACATCACGTGGGAAGCCCCGTTCTGCGCCGAGGGCAGCTCCTGCTTCCGCCTGGGCACCGACGCCGACGGCAACGGGTACATAGCCGTTGCCGGCCAGGAGGAGCGTTACCTCACCGACTCCATCGACGCCCTGCGCACGCTCATCACCGACATCAAGGCCGGCAAGGCCGACCATTTGATGTAGCTCGCCACGCGCCATGCTGCTGGTCCCTCGTGGCTGCTTGATGCGGCCCACAGGCTCGGTCTGCAGTCGCGAGGGCGGGGTGACGAAGGGCATGGTCCGGGACACAGGGAGCTTCGCTCCCGCTTACACTCTGCCGGTTGCCGGCCCAGCTCGAAACATCGGGGGTAGTCGCTCTGCATGACGGAGCAGCGATGGCCGGGGAATGAGGGGACGCCTTCGGGGCGTCGACGCCGGGTGTGGCGCTGGCTGGTGGTGCTCGCCTACACGCTTGCGGTGGCTGGGCTGGCTGCGGTGTTCTGGCATGGGGTGAGGGGCAAGTCATGGGACGACTCGTTGTCGTTCGCGCTGACCGTGACGGTGAGTGCGGTGGGCGGCCAGTGGATGGCCGCGTACGTGCGGCGGAAGGCTGGTCGTGGTGACGGCTGAGGGCCAGGTCATGGAAGTGGTTGCGCCGGCGGACGGCCCATCAGCTGTCGTCCGGTGTCCCGACTGGCGAACAGGTACCTGGGGCGAGGCGTTCACTCCTGCCAGGTTCCGTCGCGCATGATGACTCTCCCGCGGAGCTCCGGTTCCCCGCGCCACGCTCGTACGGTTCTCGGGGTCACGCGTACGTAGAGATGGGCACGCCCTTCCGTGCGTGGGTCCCACCCGAACTTGTCGGTGAACGCGTCCGCGGCGTCTCGGGGTACCTCCTTGTCCGGGAAGCATGCGGCTTCGCCCTGGAGGAGGAGTACGTCGAAGGTGTCCGGCAGGGCAAGGCGTACGCGGCGTTCGGCGCGGACGTTCCGTGCGGTCGCGGAGGTGGCGTTGGTACACATCCATACGGCTCGGCCGTCCCAGAGGAACCACAGCGGGACCTGGTGCGGGCCGTGATCGGGGTGGGCCGTGGACAGCCAGATGTCCCGCTCGGTGGTGAGGCGTGCCAGGGCGTCGCGCTTGCGCTCCGCCGTGGGGCGACGGGCCGGTTCCGTGGTCTGCATGACGACCGAACCTAGCCGAGTGGGCGGGTGTGCACCTGAGGCGCTGGACCTACTCCCGGCGACTGAGGAACAGCTCAGTGAGGGGCTCTTCGGGGAGCAGGTCCAGCACCGCTCGTCACGGGTGCGGTTGTTACGGCTCTGCCGGGGCCGGGATACCGGTGTCCAGGCCGTTCTCCGCGGCTCGGACCGCCGCCTCGGGGCGCTGGCCCGGGATGTGGTCGTCGACGACCGGCTTGCCCATCACGGCGGCGATGTGGTCCTGGAGCACCTTGCGTCGTTCCTCGAAGAAGGCGTCGAAGTCGTCGGCCCGCATCAGTGCGGGGTTCGCGAGGTGCGTGATGACGCGCTGTTCGACGCCCTCGGAGCTGGTTTCGGCGGCCTTGGCGAGGCGGTGCAGGTACTCGGACGGTGCGTGGCCGCCGATGATCCGGTTGGTGCGGGCGGTCAGCGGTGTCTTGTTGACGACGGAGTTGTAGACGGAGCGTTCGTAGCCGTTCTTCTGGCACCAGGCCTGGGGGAAGATGTGGTGGATGTCCATCGCCTCGTCGAAGTAGACGCTGACCTCCGCCTTCTCCCCCGTCCGCCAGTCCGCGGCGCCCGCCTTGAGCAGGAGGGCGTAGATGCCCTTGTAGGCGGCACTCTGCCGGGTGCGGAGGGTCAGCAGGCGGCTGGCCGCGAATTGGGCTTGGGTGACCGTGCGGGGTTCCTGGGTGGATCCGCGGATCCAGTCGACGACGTCGGGGAGGTCGAGGTTGAACCGGGTCTCGGTCGTGCCGCCGTACAACTCGCCGAAGACGCCGCACCAGTACCAGCGGGCCAGCTTCTCCTGCGCGCCCGCGGTCTCCGCGTCCTGGCCGGCGAGGGCGAAGATCGCGGCCAGGGGGATGAGTTGCGTGCCGTAGGGGAGGAAGCGCGTGTCGAAGACGAACTGCTGGCGGAGGAACTTGGCGGCGGCCTTGAAGCCGGCAACGACGTCGGGGGCGTAGCGCCGGTAGTCCTCCAGGTCGAGCGCGAGCATGTCCTTGCGTTTGCATCCGATGCGCGGCAGGCGCTCCTCGTCCGTGCCGGCGTCTTCCTCCCGGCGCCGCCGTTCGGCGGTGGCGAGGAGGGTGACCGCCTGGAGGAAGTCGGTGTTGGAGACGTCCTCCAGGATGGCGTATTCGGGCGCCTCCCAGGCGGATCGGCATTCGTTCCAGTGGCGCCGAAGGTCGAACTCGTCGGCGGCGTAGGTCGCAGTCAGCAGTTCGAAGACAGTGAGGGTGACGCCGCCCGTGTTGACCTTCTCGAAGACCTGGCACACCGCCTGGCGTGGGGTGCCCTTGCCGAGTTCGATGACCGGGAAGTGGTAGAGGTCGAAGGAGCGGATGAAGCCGTCGCGGAAGCGGTACCAGAGTTCCATCGCGTCCTGTGCGAATCCCCAGTGGCGGGCGAAGCCGTCGCCCCAGGAGTTGTCGAAGAGGCTCCGCAGCGGAAAGACACGGTGCTGGTACTCGAACTCCCGTGTCGAGTAATCCTCCAGAACCTCGCCACGGAAGTTGACCACCTGGCGTGAGAGTGGAACGAACCGGATGGCGTCCTCGCGGTCCTCGTTCTCGTCGAGTGCCTTGACCATGTCGACGTAGAACCAGCCTCGTACCCGGCGCTTGCGCTCGTCCTGGGTCTCCACCGGGCCGTCCATCGCGATCGACTGGAACAGCGAGGTGAGCCGCTGCTGGCCGTCGAGAACGAGCGACTCCGGTCGTGCACGCTCCCCAGGGACCGCTCCTTCGATCGGCCTGTACTTGAAGCGGACGTCACCGCCGCCCTCCAACAGCATCACCGTCCCGATCGGGTAGTTGAGGGAGACGGAAGCCAGCAGGCTCGCGATGTGGGGCCAGGGCCAGACCCAGCCGCGTTGGAACTCGGGCAACTGGATCTTCCCCGCTTCGACCTGGCCCAGCAGATCCCGCAGGGGCCGCTTGTCGATGCTGAAGGTCTCGGTCGCCACATGTCCTCCTCGGGCAGCACAACACGTTCCTCGGCGCTCGGTCACCGGGCCCGAGTGGCTGGGGGTGGGTTCGGTTCTGTCCGGCTCCTGTTCCCGCCGGTCCGCGGACCTGTGACTCGTGTCTCCCACAGTGCCTGAGGTAGGGCGCGTCAGTCTTCTTCTTGGTCATTTCGGTGGCATTCGGGGAGGTGCCGGCACCCGTCGTGGGTGGGCGTCGTGCAGGGGGTCGTGGTGGCCGAGTCTCGCGGTCAGTCGGGTGAGGTGGCCGCCTTCTTGAGGTTGTCGAGGAGTGCGCGCTCGGCCGGGGTGAACTGTGGGCCGGTGAGTTGGGGGCGGAGGGGGCCGAGGAGGGCGGTGAGGAGGGCTGGGGGGTGGGCGAGGGAGGTGGGTGGGGACTTGAGGGCGAGGACGTCGGTGAGGGCGGTGGCGGCGTGGAAGGAGCCGGTGGCGGTGCGGGAGAGGCGGCT
>NZ_BMUC01000004.1:99820-193949 GCF_014649995.1 Streptomyces griseoflavus
GATGTAGCGGTGGAGGAGGCGGTCGGCGGGGTTGACGGGCTTGCCGGTGGTGGTGGGGAAGTGGATGTCGGAGCCGACTGCCAGGGCCCAGGCGGGGTCGATGGTTTTGGCGATGGCGCGTTGGGCGCGGCGGGCGGTGCCGGGGGTCGGGCCGGTCGCGAGGACGTCGCGCAGGGCGAGGGCGCCTTGTGCGGCGACGGACATGCCGTGGCCGTAGGAGGGGTTGAAGGCCGCGACGGAGTCTCCGAGGAGTACCAGCCCGTCCGGCCAGGGGGTGAGGCGTTCGTAGTAGTGGCGTCGGTTGGTGGTGCTGTGGGTGACCTTGACGTCGGTGAGGGGTTCGGCGTGGGCGAGGAGGTCGGCCATGATCGGGTGGCGCAGGGTGCGGGCGTAGGTCTCGAAGGTGTCGGGGTCGCTGGTGGGGTGGGCTCCGGGGGCGCCCATGAGGCTGACGTGCCAGCGGTCGCCCTCGATGGGCAGGATGCCGCCGGAGTTGGCGGGGCCGGGCCGGCCGGGGTCGGCCTGGACGCCGATGACGGGCCAGTCGTGGGTGGGTACGGGGGCGCGGTAGAAGCGGCTGGCGTAGACGAGGCCGGAGTCGATGCGGTCCTCGGTGAGGCCGGTGATGCCGAGTCGGGCGAGCCAGTGGGGGGTGCGGGAGGCTCGGCCGGAGGCGTCGATGACGAGGTCGGCGGGGATGTCGGTTTCGGTGCCGTCGGCGGTGCGTACGCGTACGCCGGTGATGTGGCGGTGGGTGCCGAGGAGGGCGACGGCCCTGGTGCGGGTGCGTGCGCTGATCCGGGGGTCCTTGAGGACCTGTCCGCGCACGATGTGGTCGGTCAGGTCGCGGCTGGCGGTGATGAGGTGGTGGGTGGCGCGTTTCCAGCGGCGGTACCAGCCCTCGGGCGAGTAGATGACCATGTTGGTGGTGACGGGGATGCGGTGGGCTCCGGCGGCCAGGAGGAGAGCGGTCGTGCCGGGCAGGAGTGCGTCGAACGCCTCGACGCCGCCGGTCTGCAGGAAGTGGATGTGGGCGGCCTGGGGGACGCCGGTGCGTGGTTGGGGGCCTTCGGGCAGTTCGTGGGCTTCGATGATCTCGACGGAGTCGGCGTGTTCCTTGAGGGCCGCCGCGGCGAGCATTCCCGCGATGCTGCCCCCGATGACGACGGCTCGGTAGGGACCGCGGCGCGGGGTGTCACTCATGGTGGGCTGCTTTCTGCGGGGGTGTGCGGTGGTGGCGGAAGTTCTGCACGACGGGTGAGGAGAGGGACCGGGACAGCGGTATGAGGTCGTGCGGGCGGTGGGGCAGGGGCGGGGTGGTGTCGGGTGGTTGGTGGGGGGTGGTGGTGCGTTGTCGTTCGCGGGCGGCGAGGAGCATGGCGGCGTCGGCGGTGACGGCGGCGTGGGCCGCGTCGCCGGTGTGGCGGAGGGCCGTGCGGTGGGCGGCCTCGCGGACGGCGGGGTCGCAGTAGGGGGTCAGGGCGAGGATCGCGTCGTAGAGGGCGGTCTTCCGTCCGGTGAGGAGGACGGCGGGTGGTGTCCGCCACCACGGCAGGGGGACGCGGACGGCGCCGGGGGTGGGGGTGTCGCGGAGGGCGCGCCAGAGCGGGGCGAGCTGCCGCAGTTGCCGTACGGCGCGGGTGGTGTCGGCGAGGCGGGGTCCGAGCAGGGGGAGGACGAAGCCGAGGATGCCGAGGACGCTCGCGGGGGCGGCGAGTCGGGGGGAGATCTCGTCGACGAGGAAGTCGAGGTGGTGGCCGGTCCAGCGGGCGGTCACGGCGGTCAGTCTCAGGACGTCGTAGCAGACGATGATCAGGTAGGCCGGGGCGAGGACGCGCAGGCCCGCCCGTAACCAGCCGTGGACTTCTCTGGACCAGCGCAGGCACAGGATGCTCGCGGTCATCATGGCGACGCCCTGTGCGGTCAGGTAGGTGACGATCATTTCCCGGATGAAGGGGGTGGTGGCGTAGTGGGCGTCGAAGAGGGTGGGTTGCTCCGTGGGCGTGTCACCGGCCCAGAAGAGGACGGCGATGGCGAGGACGGTCAGGCCGTAGGCGGTCACGCACTGGCGTGAGGCGCGTCGGGTCCGTTCCGGGGGTGCCGGCCGCCAGTTGATGATCAGGAGCAGGCTCGCCCCGGCGAACGCGGTCGTCGTCGCGTAGACGACGGGGGCGGCGAAGTTGGTGATCCCGGTGAGCCGGTTGAGTGCGGTGATGGAGTCCGGGGCGGCGAAGATCATGAGGCAGCCGGCGGCCAGGAGCAGGAGGCAGGCCGCGCGGAGCAGCGTGTCGTGGCGTCTGCGGAGCAGCGCCGGGATCTTCAGGGCGCAGACGAGCAGGAGCATGGCCCCGTAGACGTAGAAGCCGAGGCTGCTCGGTCCGGATGTCACCGTGCTGCTTCCTTCCTCGTTGCGGTCGCGGCAGGAGGGGCGCGGGGACTGGTCAGGTCGGGCCGAAGCGGTGTGCCATGGAGGCGTGGATGCGCCCGGTGAGGTGGCGCGGGTCGCCGGCTGTCCGGGCTTCGTCGAGGGCGGCCCGGACGTCCGTGGCGAAGCGGAAGCCGAAGTGCTCCGCTTCGAGTTCCTGGCGGATCCCGTCGTCGTCGGTGCGTGCGGCGTAGTGGAGGGCCGCGTCCCTGTGCCGGTCGGGCGGCAGGTGGGTCCGGGCGGCCTCGGAGACGGTGGCCACGAAGGCGGTCAGTGCTTCCGCCGGGGCGCTGTCCGTGGCGCGGGCGGCGGTGGGGCGGAGGTCGGTGCCCGGGCTGCCGTGGCCCTGGAACATGTGCCAGGCCTCGTGGCCGATGATCACGATCTGGTGTTCCGGGCCGGTGTTCTGCTCGTAGACGATGAGGTCGCGGTCGGTGCGGTCGACCCAGACGCCGCTGGCGGTCGCGGGCGGGAAGGCGGCCTCGCGCAGTCGGACGGGGCGGCCCCGTACGAGGCTCAGTGCCCGGCCTATCCCGGTGATGAGGTCGCCGTGGTCCGTCGGCGGCCGTAAGTGGCGCACGAGTTCGGTGCTGAGCTTTCGCATCGCCCGTGATGGCCTGCTCATGGGTTCCCTTGGTCGTTGTCGAGGTCCAGCAGGGCCTGCAAGGTCGCGTTGAGGACGTTCCACCGTTCCGGTGGCAGGTCGCGTGCCTGTCTGAGGGCGATGGCGCGGACGTCGTCGTGGCCGGACGGTGCTGTCGGCGCGTCGGTTGCGGGTTCCGGGGCGCGTGGCGGCTCGAGTGCGGCGAGGAGGGGCAGCAGGGCGCGGTGGAGTACCTCGGCCGCTTCGGCGGTGAAGGCCGTCTCGCCGCCGGGGACGTGGAAGAAGCCCACGAGGCCGTGCAGGAGCTGGACGCTGGGCACCTTGTCGCCGGCGCACACCTGCCGTGCCCAGACGGCCGACACCCCGAGTCGGCGGGAGAGGTCGGCGGCCAGGCTCGACATGCGTGTGCCGGTGCGGGTGAGGTGGGCGTCCGCCATCGTCTTGATGCGGGCACGGACGCGGTCGTTGACCGTGTCGGCGGGAGGGGTGCGGCCTTCGAGGAGCGTGCGGACCGTCTCCTCCGGCAGGAGCGTCCTGGCGGCGAGGTCGCGGGAGTCGAGGATCTCCGACCGGTTCAGTCCCCGCTCCTCGATGAGCGCGTGGAGGCGTCGGAGGGTTTCGGGGAGTGGCGTGGGCGCTGTGGGTGGCTCCATCCGGGGGCTCCCACGGTGAGGTCGACGGGTCCGGTGCGCTCGCAGCGTACGCGTCCCGCTTTCGGGAAATCAACGATCGTTTATCGTCAGGCAACGATCATTTCCGGCCCGGGCGGCGCCGGCCGCTCGGGCGGGGCGTGGGAACGGGCCGCCCCGGCTCGTGTTCGGGGCGGGTGTCGCCTCCGGTGGGGTCAGGCGTCGTGCGGGTGGTCCGTGCCGGGCCAGGTGGCGGTCACCAGCCAGTAGCGGGCTGTCAGGTCCACGCCCTCGTCGGTCGCGTAGGTGTCGAAGGCGGCCGTGGCCGCCCGGTGGGCGTCGGCGACGGAGGCGGGGGTGGCGTCGCGGAGCCAGTGGCGCATCGGGCCCCAGCCGAAGAGGAAGTCGGCGGCGTCGGTCGCGTCCGTGCCCCAGCGCTGCACCACTTCGAGCGGGTCCACGGCGATGTGCTCGAAGCCGGCCTCGCCGAGGACGTGTGTGGTGCGGGCGGGATCCGCGAAGGCGGCCGGGCCCGTCTCCTGCTTCTCGGTGAAGTCGGGCAGCGTGACGTGGCCGGCGACGGCGCTGAAGATCACCGACTGGTCCATGGCCGCGAACGGCTGCGGGCAGACGAAGGCCAGGCGGCCGCCGGGGCGCAGGGCGCGGCCGATGTTCGCGAACGCGGCGACCGGGTCGGCGAAGAACATGACACCGAAGCGGCTGAGGGCGACGTCGAAGGAGGCACGCTCGAACGGGTGGACCTGGGCGTCGGCCTGGAGGTGGGTGACGTTGGTGAGGTGTTCGTCGGCGGCGGTCTCGCGGGCCCGTTCCAGCATGGGGGCCGACAGGTCGACGCCGACGGCGTGGTGCGCGGTGCGGGCGGCCAGCCTGGTCAGGCGGCCGTTGCCGCAGCCGATGTCCAGGACGGTGTCCGTGTCGCGGATGCGGGCGGCGTCGAGGAGCGGGGAGTTGGCGGGGTCGTTGAGGGCGTCGTAGCGCGACTGGTGGGCGGCCCAGTGCCGGCCCTCGTAGCCGTTCCACGCCTCGAACTGTTGGGTGTTCACGATCCGGTTGTCGTCGGGCATGGTTCCCATGGTGCCGTGCGGGGCGGGTTCCCGGGTGCCGGTGGTCGCTTCCCTGTGCGACTCCGTCCGTGTGGGCGTCCGGGTCCCGGTCACGGCACCCGCTCAGGCGGAGCGCTTGCGGGACGCCGTCTTCTTCGCGGTGGACTTCTTCGCGGGCGTCTTCTTCGCCGTCGCCTTGGACGTGCTCTTCGCCGTGGTCTTCTTCTCGGCCCGGCTCGTCTTCGACGCCGATGCGCGGGCCGAGGACGCGGTCTTCTTCTTCGCCGTCGACGTGGACTTCTTGCCCCCGGTCTCCTTGGGCGACGAGCGGGACCCGCCGCGCTGCGGCAGGCTCTTGACCTCGGCCTCCTCCTCCGGCTGCTCCCCACGGGACTCGCGGGCCGCGCGGACGCTGTTCTCCAGGGCGGCCATCAGGTCCAGGACCTTGCCGCCCCGCTCCGGCGCGGGCGACTCCGGCGGGGCCTCGCCGGAGGCCTTCGCCGCGATGACCTCCTCGACCGCCTCCCGGTACTCGTCGTGCAGGTCCTCCAGGTCGACCTCGCCGAGGGTGTCCATCAGGGCGTCCGCCAGGTCCAGCTCCTTGTCGCGGACCGTGACGTCGGTGTCGGGTGCGACGCCCTCGGGGGCGCGGACCTCGTCCGGCCAGAGCAGTCCGTGCATGGCGATGGCGTCGCCGACCACCCGGAGCATCCCCAGCCGCTCCCGCCCGCGCAGGGCGTACTTCGCGATGGCCACCTTGTTGCTCCGCTTCAGCGCCTCGCGCAGGAGCGTGTACGGCTTGGCCGCCGGCGCGCCGCCCGCCGCCAGGTAGTACGCCGCGTCCATCTGGAGCGGGTCGATCCGGTCCTCGGGGACGAAGGCGACGATCTCGATGGTCTTGGCGGTGGGGATCGGCAGGGCGGACAGGTCCTCGTCGGTGATCGGGATGATCGTGCCGTCCGCGTCCTCGTAGCCCTTGCCGATCTCCTGGCCGGTGACCTCGCGGTCCTCCAGCTCGCAGAACTTGCGGTACCGGATCCGGCCGCCGTCCTCGGTGTGGATCTGGCGGAAGGAGATCGCGTGGTTCTCGGTGGCGTTCACCAGCTTGATCGGGATGCTGACCAGGCCGAACGAGATCGCGCCGTTCCAGATGGATCTCACGTGCAGCACCTTTCCGGTCGTCCGCCGATCACTGTCGGGGCTTATGTCATGGTATGCGTGGGATTCTCATCGTATGGCGCCAATCACTGAGGTGGAGGGGCGGCGGCTCGCGCTCAGCAATCTGGAGAAGGTGCTGTATCCCGCCACCGGGTTCACCAAGGCGGAGGTACTGCACTACTACGCGACCGTCGCCGACGTGCTGCTGCCGCACCTGCGGGACCGGCCGGTGTCCTTCCTGCGGTATCCGGACGGGCCCGACGGCCAGGTGTTCTTCACCAAGAACGTGCCGCCGGGTACGCCCGAGTGGGTCACCACCGCCGAGGTGCCGAGGTCCGAGGGGCCGGCCCGGATGGTGCTGGTGCAGGACCTGCCGAGCCTGATGTGGGCAGCGAACCTGGTCACCGAGTTCCACACGCACCAGTGGCTCATCGGCGACCCGGGGCAGGCCGACCGGATCGTGTTCGACCTGGATCCCGGGGCGCCGGCGACGATCGTGCACTGCTGCGAGGTCGCGGTGTGGCTGCGGGAGCGGCTCGCGGCGGACGGCATCGAGGCGTACGCCAAGACCTCCGGGTCGAAGGGGCTGCATCTGCTGGCGGCGGTGCGCGGCGCTTCCTCCGATCAGGTGTCGGAGTACGCGAAGCGGCTGGCCGTGGAGGCGGAGAAGGCCATGCCCCGGCTGGTGCTGCACCGGATGACCCGGAGCCTCAGGCCGGGGAAGGTCTTCGTCGACTGGAGCCAGAACGCCGCCCGGAAGACGACGGCCACCCCCTACACGCTGCGCGCCCGGCCCGAACCGACGGTGTCGGCGCCGGTGACCTGGGAGGAGGTCGAGGACTGCCGGTCCCCCGAAGGGCTGGCCCTCGGCGCCCCGGACATCGGCCCCCGGGTCCAGGACTACGGCGACCTGCTGGCGCCCCTGCTGGACCCGGCGCACGCCGGCCCGCTGCCGTGAGACCGCCGTGAGCGCACGGCGACGGGAGGGACGGTGCGCCGGGTGCGGTCCGCCGCCTTCGCTGTTCCGCACGGGTGACGAAGCCCGGTCGTTCCCCGCGCCCGCGGGACCGGCCTCTACAGCCGGGCCCAGGTGTTCCGGTCCCGGGCCATGGCGTGCAGGGCCTCCACGTCGGCCGGTTTCAGGACTCCGCCCGCGAGGGCCAGGGACGGGACGTCGGCGTCCGTCAGGAGGAGCACGCCCCTGGGCGGCGCCGGGGCCGTCACGTCCGTCGCGCCGACCAGGGCGAGCACCGGGCGGACCTGCGCGGTGAGGGCGTGGGACGCCCGGTCGGCGTCGGAGCGGACCCGGTGCAGCAGGGGCCGCGGCCGGTGCCGGCCCACGGCGACGACCGGGTCGGCGACCGCGACCCGCTGCCGGCGGGCGTGCAGGGCGTGGACCGCGTACAGGCCGCCGGGGCCGATCAGCAGGTGGTGGATGTGGTCACCTCCGGGCAGCGGGACCGAGTGCAGGGTGTACCGGCCCGAGCCCTCCGCGCGGTCCAGCGCCTCGCCCACCGCCTGCTGCGCGGCGAGCTCCCCGCGGCGCGGGTCGGGGCGGCGCAGACGGCGGACCGGGGCGGGATCGCGGTCGAGGGCGATCAGCAGTGCCTCGCCGGGGCGGTTCGGCGCGAGGTCGTCGTCGGGGTGCAGGCAGAGGCGGGCCAGTTCGGCGGGGGTGGGGACCGGAGGCGGGCCGACCGACACGGGGCCGGTGAGGAAGGGACGCAGTGCGGTGAGGACGTCCTCCTCGTAATCCGCGGCGAGCAGGTGCACCCGGCCGGCGCCCCGGTCGTACCAGGCGACGTTCCGGCCGTCCGGGAGGCAGACGCGGATCCGCTCCCGGCCGTGCCGCCAGGTCGGTATGACGCGCAGCCGGTCCATGCACCATCACCCCACGTCCATGGGAGCAGGCGGGTGCTCACGGGGCAAGAAGCCGGTTACCTTGGAGAGGAGTTGGGCGGCCAGGGTGGGGAGGCGCCGTTGCGTACCCGTGGGAAGCGATCCGACGTACCGGCTCCCGACAGCCCCTGGGACGAGATCGTGCCCGGTCTGTGGATGGGCGGGCACGAGTTCCGTGGCCTGTCCGGGCGGCTGGAGTCCGCCGTGGTGCACCGGCAGTTCGACCTGGTGCAGACGCTGCTGCGTTTGCCCGGGCACGGTCCGGATCCGGGCGTCGGGCACCAGGTGTGGCCGATCCCCGACGGGCCGCTGGACGGGACGCAGCTCGCGGGCGTGATCCGGCTCGCCGAAGCGGCGTGCGAGGCGCTGGACGACGGCCGCAGGGTCCTCGTGCGCTGCTTCCACGGATACAACCGTTCGGGTCTGGTCGTGGCCCACGCGCTGATGCGCCGGGGCCGTCCCGCCGAGGCGGCGATCCGGTTGATCCGCTCCCGCCGCTCCTCCTGGGCCCTGCACAACGAGCTGTTCGGCGACTACCTGCGGGCAGGGCTGCCGACGGTGCGGCTGCTGGAGGAGCTGACGGAGTAGCCGTCGGCGGGCGGAGGCTTCACCCGGAGGGCGCAGTGCGGCCCGGATGCCGCCCGGCGGGCGCGGCGCCGTCCCGATGGCGCAGCAGGGCGGGCGGGGTGCGGGGAGGCGCTCCTAGTGTGGCGACAGGTCACCCATGACCCATTTGTCCCCTACATGGAGGTACCACCATGACTCCGCGCCCCCCGACCGCCCGCCGACTGTCCATAGCCCTCGCCGCCGGGGCCCTCACGGTCGCGGCCGCCGTCACCCCCGCCGTCGCCGCCGACGACCCCAACCAGGGCGGAGGCCAGGGCCACTGGAACCAGCAGGGCGGAAAGGGCACCAACAACAACGGCTCGGGTCAGCAGTCCGGCGGCGGGAACGGCGGGTACGACAACGGCTCGGGGCAGCAGAACGGCGGGAGCAACACCGGCTCCGGTCAGCAGAACGGCGGGTACAACAACGGCTCCGGTCAGCAGAACGGCGGGTACAACAACGGCACCGGCCAGCAGAACGGCAACGCAAACGGCGGCTACAACAACGGCTCCGGCCAGCAGAACGGCGGCGGGAACAACAACGCCGGCCAGCAGAACGGCAACGCAAACGGCGGGCACAACAACGGCTCGGGCCAGCAGTCCGGCAACGGAAACAACGGCCACAACAACAACGCCGGCCAGCAGAACGGCGGGCACAACAGCAACAACGCCGGCCAGCAGTCCGGCAACGCGAACAACGGCCACAACTACAGCACCGGCTCCGGTCAGCAGTCCGGCGGCAACGGTTCCGGGAACCACCAGGCCGGTGGGAACGCCGGCGGGGACCACGGCGACCAGGGTCAGTACAAGGGCCGCGTGACGGCCGACCGGCTGGCCCTGCGCACCGCCCCGAACCGGGGTGCGCAGATCATCCGGTACGCCCACAAGGGCGAGGTCGTCTCGATCTTCTGCAAGGTCCCCGGCGACAAGGTGAACGGCAACCCCCTCTGGTACCTGCTCACGAACGGCACCTGGGCGTGGGGCCCGGCCGGGCACATCGACAACATCGGCCCCGCGCCACGCTGGTGCTGACGGGCAAAGCGCGCAAGCAACCCCCTTTCGGTAAGTTCCGGGCATGAGCAAGGCCGGTATCACCCTGGCGACGGCGGATCCGCCCGCGCCCACCGCTCGGGGCCTCCCCCGGCGCCGTGGCGTCGAACTCGCCCTGATCGTCCTGGCCGTGACGCTGTCGGTGTACGGGTACTGCGCCGTCGGACTCGCCAGGAACGGCACCGTCCCGCCCGGCGCCGCCGGTTACGGCGCCGGGCTCGGTGTGCTCGCCCTGGTCGCGCATCTGGCGGTGCGCTGGCGCGCCCCGCACGCCGATCCGCTGCCGTTGCCGATCGGGGTCCTGCTCAACGGTCTGGGCCTGGTCCTGATCTACCGGCTCGACCTGGAGGCGCCGGGCGAACCGGCCGCCCCGGCCCAGCTCATCTGGTCGACGCTGGGAGTGGCGCTGTTCACCTCGGTGGTCCTGGTGCTGCGCGACCACCGGGTGCTCCAGCGCTACACCTACCTGTGCGTCACCGTCGCGCTCGTCCTGCTGACGGCGCCGATCCTGTTCCCGGCCGTGAACGGGGCCCGGATCTGGATCCGGGTCGCCGGATTCTCAATCCAGCCGGGCGAGTTCGCGAAGGTACTGCTGGCGGTGTTCTTCGCCGCCTACCTCGCGGCGAACCGCGGCGCCCTCACCTACGCCGGCCGCCGGGTGTGGAGACTGCAGTTGCCCACGGGGCGGGTGCTCGGCCCGATCGTCGCCGTCTGGCTGGTCAGTGTGGGCGTCCTGGTCCTGGAGCGGGACCTCGGGACCTCGCTGCTGTTCTTCGGCCTGTTCGTGGTCATGCTGTACGTCGCCACCGGCCGCACCGGCTGGATCGCGGTGGGGCTGCTGCTGGCCTCGCTGGGCGCGGTGGCCGTGGGGCGCTACGAGCCGCACGTCCATCACCGGATCGAGACCTGGCTGCACCCGTTCGCCTCCATCGAGGCGGGTGAGGGACCGAACCAGCTCGCCCAGTCGCTGTTCGCCTTCGCGGAGGGCGGCATCCTCGGCTCCGGGCTCGGGCTCGGGCACTCGGTGCTCATCGGCTTCGCGGTCAAGTCCGACTTCATCCTGGCGACGGCCGGGGAGGAACTGGGACTGGCCGGACTGTCCGCGATCATCCTGCTGTACGGGCTGCTGGTGGAGCGCGGCTACCGGGCCGGGCTGGCCCTGCGCGACCCCTTCGGCCGTCTGCTCGCCGTGGGCCTGGCCTCCCTGCTGGCGCTCCAGGTCTTCGTGATCGCGGGCGGGGTCACCGGGCTGATCCCGCTGACCGGGATGGCGATGCCGTTCCTGGCGCAGGGCGGCTCGTCGGTGGTGACCAACTGGACGATCGTGGCGCTGCTGGTCCGGCTGAGCGACTGCGCGCGGCGGCAGGGCGGCGGGGGTGGCGGCCGGTGACCCGGCACATCCGGCACGCCGCGCTGTTCTGCGCCCTGCTGCTGGTCGCCCTGCTGGTCAACGCGGCCCGCGTGCAGGTGCTGCACGCCGGCGACTACGAGGCCAACCCGGCCAACCGCCGTGACGCCATTGCCCGTTACCAGCAGCCGCGCGGTGACATCCTGGTCGCCGGCCGGCCGGTCACCGGGTCGCGGGACACCGGGGAGCACCTTCGCTACGAACGGACTTACACCGAAGGGCCGTTGTACGCTCCGGTGACGGGCTTCGCCTCGCAGGGGTACGGCACGACGCTGCTGGAGCACACGGAGGACGGGCTGCTCTCCGGCGCCGCCCCGCTGCTCGCGCCGCTCCCGCGGTGGAACGAGCTCACCCGCTCCCGCAACGCCGGCGGTGACGTGGTGACCACGATCGACCCGGCGGCGCAGCGCGCGGCGTACGAGGGGCTGCGCTCGCGGAAGGGGGCGGTGGCGGCGGTGGAGCCGTCGACGGGGCGGATCCTGGCGCTGGTGTCGGTCCCCTCGTACGATCCCGCGCTGCTGTCGGGCAACGGCAGGACGGCGCGGGACGCCTGGGCGCGGCTGAACGCCGACCCGGACCGGCCGATGCTGAACCGGGCGGTGCAGCGCACGTATCCGCCGGGTTCCACCTTCAAGGTGGTCACCGCGGCGGCGGCGCTGGACGCGGGGGTGGTGAAGGGCCTGGACAAGCCGACCGACTCCCCCGACCCGTACACCCTCCCGGGGACGACGACCCGGCTGACCAACGGGTCCGAGGGCTGCGAGGACGCCACGCTGCGGGAGGCGTTCGTGTGGTCGTGCAACACGGTCTTCGCGGGGCTCGGGGTGGCCACGGGGGTGGAGAGGATGAAGGACACGGCGCGCGACTTCGGTTTCAACGACGACGGCCTGCGGGTCCCGTTCCCGGTGGCGCGCAGCACCTTCGACACCACGGTGGACCGCGCGCAGTTGGCCCTGTCGTCGATCGGGCAGTACAACACGCGCGCCACGCCGCTGCAGATGGCGATGGTCGCGGCGGCCGTGGCGGGCGGCGGGCAGGTGCGGGAGCCGTACCTGGTGGAGCGGACGACGCGGGCGGGCGGCGGCACGGTGTCGTCGGCGGGTTCCAGCCCGGTGCGGCGGGCCATGCATCCGGCGACGGCCCTGCGGCTGCGGGAGCTGATGCGGGGCGTGGTGGAGGACGGCACGGGCAAGAAGGCCGCGATCCCCGGTGCCGTGGTGGGCGGCAAGACCGGCACCGCCCAGCACGGGCTGGGCAACTCCGGGACGCCGTACGCCTGGTTCATCTCCTGGGCGCAGCACGACGAGGACATGGAGCCGAAGGTGGCCGTGGCCGTGGTGGTCGAGGACGCGGCGGCGAACCGGAGGGAGATCAGCGGGGGCGGGACGGCCGCGCCGATCGCGCGGGCGGTGATGGAGGCGGTGCTCAAGTCCTAGACGACGCTGCCCACTTGGTGCGACGGGGGTCCCGGAGTGCCGCGTTCCCGACCTGACGTCCGGTACATGACCGATGCCGCCATCGCGTACGAACTCGCCCAGGTGAACATAGCCCGCCTCAAGGCCCCGTTGAACTCCCCGGAGTTGAACGACCGTGCGGCGCTCATGATCGCTCCCATGTGCCGGAGTCCGACGGACGCACTCAGCGCACCCGGACCGATCACGGACGGTGCGCTCCGCCGGGTGGCCACCCGGCGCTGCGCTGACGCCGCCCTCGCGCACACCCGTCGTCGACAACTCCCGTCCAAGGGATTGACGGGCTTGCTGACAGGCAGTCTCATAAGTGGGTGACCTGCCGGTAGCACGAGACGCCCTGAGGTGGAGCCGCCATGACGACCCTGACGGATGCGGACGCGGTCGACGGGCTGCGGGACGCGCTGGGGATGCTCAAGGACCGGGAGCAGGTGGCCGAGCGGCTGCTCGAGGCGTCCGCCCGGCACTCCTTCGACCCGGACCGGGAGCTGGACTGGGAGGCGCCCTTCGAGGACGGCAAGTGGTTCTGGCCGCCGGAGCTGGTGTCGCTGTACGGCACCCCGATGTGGCGGCGGATGAGCGAGGAGCAGCGCATCCTGCTCTCCCGGCACGAGGCGGCCGCGCTGGCCTCGCTCGGCATCTGGTTCGAGCTGATCCTGATGCAGCTGCTGGTCCGGCACGTCTACGACAAGGCCGCCACCAGCGCGCACGTGCGCTACGCGCTCACCGAGATCGAGGACGAGTGCCGGCACTCGAAGATGTTCGCCCGGGTCATCACGCGCGGTGGCACGCCCTGGTATCCGGTCGGCCGGGTGCACCAGAACCTCGGACGGCTGTTCAAGACGGTGTCCACCACGCCCGGCTCCTTCACCGCGACGCTGCTCGGCGAGGAGGTCCTGGACTGGATGCAGCGGCTGACCTTCCCGGACGAGCGGGTCCAGCCGCTGATCCGGGGCGTCACGCGCATCCACGTCGTCGAGGAGGCCCGGCACGTGCGCTACGCCCGCGAGGAGCTGCGGCGCCAGATGGTGACCGCCCCGAAGTGGTCCCAGGAGTTCACCCGGCTCACCTCGGGGGAGTTCGCCCGGGTGTTCTCCGTGGCGTTCGTGAACCCCGAGGTGTACACCAACGTCGGCCTCGACCGGCGGGAGGCCGTCGCGCAGGTGAAGGCGAGCGGGCACCGGCGGGACGTGATGCAGCAGGGGGCGAAGCGGCTCACGGACTTCCTGGACGACATCGGGGTACTGCGCGGGGCCGGACGGCGGCTGTGGAGGTCGTCGGGACTGCTGGCGTAGGCCGGACCCCGGCGGGCGGCGTGCGCGGACGGTTACGCTGCGGGCATGACCCCGCAGGCTTCCACCCCCGCATACCGGCGGCTCGGCGTCGAGGAGCGCCGCCGCCAGCTGCTCGAGGCCGCGCTGTCCCTGTTCGCCCACCGCGCCCCGGAGGAGGTGTCGCTGGACGACGTGGCGGAGGCGGCCGGTGTGTCACGGCCCCTGGTCTACCGGTACTTCCCGGGCGGCAAGCAGCAGCTGTACGAGGCGGCCCTGATGTCCGCCGCCGACGAGCTGCGCAACTGCTTCGACGAGCCGCGCGAGGGCCCGATGCTGCCCCGGCTGTCCCGGGCCCTGGACCGCTACCTCGCCTTCGTCGACCAGCACGACGCCGGCTTCAGCGCCCTGCTCCAGGGCGGCAGCGTGGTGGAGACGTCCCGTACGACCGCGATCGTGGACGGGGTGCGCCGGGCCGCCGCCGAGCACATCCTCCGCCACCTCGGCGTCACCGGGCCCGGCCCCCGGCTGCGGATGACCATCAGGATGTGGATCACCGCCGTGGAGGCGGCCTCGCTGATCTGGCTCGACGAGGGCAAGCAGCCGCCGCTGGAGGAGCTGCGGGACTGGCTGGTGGAGCAGTTCGTGGCGGTGCTGGTGGTCACCGCGCGGCGCGACGCGCAGACCGACGCGCTGGTGGGGACGCTGACCGCGGAGCTCTGAGGTGCCGGGGCCGAGGAGCGCCGCGGCCGGCTCCGCGCGCGATGGCCGAAACTGGTGAGGTGAAGAGCCAAGACACCCCCTTCGAGGGCGGGCCCATGGACGGGCGTGTCCTGCCCGTGCTGCTGGGCATCACCGGGCACCCGCCCAAGACGTACCGCATCCCCGTCCCCGCCCCGGACGGCGGCCCGCCCACGGTGCTCGTCTACCGGCGGGTGCCCCGCGCGCGGAGCTCGCGGACCGGGCTGACCCGGGGGTGGAAGTACCTGTACGACCCGGCGGGGCCGGCCTCCCGGCGGCCGAGGTGGCCGTGGTCGAAGCCGGCCACCGATCCGGACGCCACGCCGCGGGGCAAGCCGGACGACGCCGACGGGTGACCCCGTTGCGCCGAACCGCGCACACTCGCCGAGCGGGCCGCGCCGGCCCGCCCGATGCTCGCGATGCGGAGCGGACGGGCCGTCCCGCGTCGGAGGTGATGGTGTGTCAGGGATGCTTCTGCGACTGGTGTGCACGGCGGCACTGGCGGCCGGGACCGTACTCGCACCCGCGTCCGCTTCGGCGGCGCCGGAACCGGGAGTCGGCGCGGGCGGCTCCGAAGGGCGCTCCGTGGCGGAACTGCTGACGGAGCTTCAGACCCTGTACCGGGAGGCCGGGAAGGCCACCGAGTCCTACAACGCCACCGGGGAACGGCTGAAGAGGCAGCACGCCGAGACCGTGCGGCTGGAGCGCGCCCTCGCCCGCACCCGCACCTCCCTGAGCGACAGCCGCACGGAGGCCGGACGGCTGGCCCGGCAGCAGTACCAGAGCGTCACCGGCCTCTCCCCCTACGTCCGTCTGCTGCTGGCGCGCGATCCGCAGCGCGCGATCGAGCAGGGGCACGTGATCGGCCGGCTGGCGCGGGAGCGGGCGGAGACGGTGGGCCGGCTCACCGGTGAGGAGAAGGCGGCCGGTGAACTGGCCCGGCGGGCCCGCGAGGCACTCGCCGAACGGCGCGCCCTCAGCGAGCGGAGCAGGAAGCAGCGGGACGAGGTGCGGACACGGCTCCGCGCGGTCGAGGTCCTGCTGGCGTCGCTGAGCGCCGAGCAGCTCGCCGCGCTGGCCGAACTGGAGCGCGGCACGGTCGCCGAGGCGCAGGAGGAGCTGATCGCCTCCGGCGCCCTGGGCAGCGGCGGCACACCTCCGACCGCGGCGGGCGAACGGGCGGTGCGGTACGCCGTGGAGCAGCTCGGGAAGCCGTACGAGTGGGGGGCGGAGGGGCCGGCGACGTACGACTGCTCGGGGCTGACCTCCCGGGCGTGGGCCTCCGCCGGGACGCCGGTCCCCCGGACCAGCCAGGAGCAGTGGGCCCGGCTGGAACGGATCGACCTGGCGGAGCTGCGGCCGGGGGACCTCGTCGTGTACTTCCCGGAGGCCACGCACGTGGCGCTCTACCTCGGCGACGGAATGGTGGTGCAGGCGCCCCGGCCCGGCGCGAGGGTCAAGGTCTCGCCGATCGCGGCCAACCCGGTGCTCGGCGCGGTGCGCCCCGACCCGGAGGGGGAGCCCCTGAAGGGGTACGTGCCGCCGGAGCTCCCCGAAGGTGCGACGGACGGGCCGGACGAGGGCTGGCCGGCCGGTTACGCGCCCGAGACCTCCGCCAGGTAGGCGCCGGTCTTCTCCGGGTCGTAGAAGAAGTTCTCGAAGTCGGCCGGGTCGTTGAACCCGTTGGCGAAACGGTCGGCGACGGGCTGGAGCCGGCCGGCCGCGCCGATCAGGTTCAGGACGTGCTCCGGCGGCGGGGCGAGCATGGCGTTGGTCCACTTGGTGACGTGCTGGGCGGTCTCCCAGTAGCGGTCGAAGGTCTGCCGCATCCACGCCTCGTCGAACTCCTTCTCGCCGTGCTCGATGATCGAGGCGAGGTAGGAGGCGGCGCACTTGGACGCGGAGTTGGAGCCCTGCCCGGTGATGGGGTCGTTGGCCACGACCACGTCGGCGACACCGAGGACGAGCCCGCCGGAGGGCAGCCGGCCGACGGGGTTGCGGACGGTGGGGGCGTACCGCCCGGCGAGGGTGCCGCCGGCGTCGGTCAGTTCGACCTTGGTGGCCCGCGCGTACTCCCACGGGAGGAACGTCTCCATGAGTTCCAGGGTCAGGGAGAGGTGCTCGGCGGGGTCCTTGATGTCCTTGAAGGCGTCCAGCGGGCCGCCGGGCACGCCCTCCCAGAACAGGATGTCGGCGCGGCCCGAGGTGGTGAACGTCGGCATGATGAACATCTCGCCGACACCGGGGACCAGGTTGCAGCGGACGGCCTCCGTGCCCGGGTGCTCCGGACGCGGTCCCATGCCGTGGACGTAGGCGACGGCGAGGGCGCGCTGCGGCTCGCTGTACGGGGAGCGCTCCGCGTCCCTGCCGAACATCTGCACCAGCTCGCCCTTGCCGGCCGAGACGAGCACGAGGTCGTACGTACGGGAGAAGTAGTCGAGGTCGCCGACGGCCGCCCCGTGGATGACCAGCTGTCCGCCGCGCTGCGCGAAGGTCTCCATCCAGCCGGCCATCTTCACCCGCTGGTCGACCGACTGGGCGAAGCCGTCGAGCCGGCCCAGCCAGTCGACCGCGCGCTGCGAGGGGCCCGGGTCGAACGAGCCGGGGGCCGCGACCGAGACACCGAGCCCCTGGATCTTCGGGGCCTGGGACTCCCAGAAGTTGAGCTGGAGGTCGCGCTCGTGCTGCAGGGCCGTGTGGAACATGCACTGCGTCGACATGACCCGCCCGGTGCGGATCTCGTCCGCGGTCCGGTTGGACATCAGGGTGACCTCGTACCCGTTCGACTGGAGGCCGAGGGCGAGCTGGAGACCGGACTGGCCGGCTCCGACGACGAGTATCTTCCGCATGCGGGGGACGCTCCTAAGGGGGCTGCTCGGGGACTACTCGGGGGTTTCGTCGAGCGCGTGGCCCACGAGGGACAACAGGGTCTCGATGGCCGAGATCCGACGCCGCGCATCCATGATCATGACAGGTATGTGGGCGGGGATCGTCAACGCGTCCCGTACGTCCTCGGCGTCGAACTGCTCACTGCCGTCGAAGTGGTTGACCGCGACGACGTACGGCAGTCCGCAGCTCTCGAAGTAGTCCAGCGCCGGCCAGCAGTCCTTCAGCCGCCGGGTGTCGGCCATGACGACGGCACCGATCGCGCCGCGCACCAGGTCGTCCCACATGAACCAGAACCGCTGCTGCCCGGGGGTGCCGAAGAGGTAGAGCACCAGGTCGTCGTCGAGCGTGAGACGGCCGAAGTCCATGGCCACGGTGGTGGTGAGCTTGCCCGGCGTGGCGGTGAGGTCGTCGGTCTCCGCGCTCGCCTCGGTCATCAGCGCCTCGGTCTGCAGCGGCGTGATCTCCGAGACGGTGGTGACGAGCGTCGTCTTGCCGACGCCGAAACCTCCCGCCACCACTATCTTCGTGGCGATCGGGGCGCGGGTGGGGTCCGTCTGCCAGGGCAGCACGGGCTCGTCCTCTTCGACGAGCGGGGAGACACCGTGAGCGGCGTCAGAGACGGCGGAGTCCACTCAGCACCCTTTCCAGCAGCGCGCGGTCCGGGCGGCCCGTGCCGTGGCCGGTTCCCGTTCCGTAGACACGGATCTTTCCCTGGTCCGCGAGGTCGCTCAGGAGCACGCGGACCACGCCGAGCGGCATCTTCAGCAGCGCGGCGATCTCGGCCACCGTGCGCATGCGGCGGCACAGTTCGACGATGGCGCGCATCTCCGGCATCACCCGGGAGGTGAGGCCGCCGCTCGTCAGCTCCTTGCGTTCCTCGGCGGCTTCGAGGGCGGCGGTGCCGGCCGTGGCGCCGACGATCGTCTCGACGAGGAGGACGTGACCGAAGCGGGTACGGCCGCCGGTGAGCGAGTAGGGCCGGACCCGGGCGGGTTTGCGGTCACCGCCGCGCACCGGCAGGTGTTTCCTGGACTTGCTGCTCATCGGGGACTCCCGGTGGACTCGGTCTCCAGGTTCTGGCGCAGCTCGCTGCGGAGCTCAGGGGTCAGGACGTGACCGGCGCGGCCGACGAACAGGGCCATGTGGTACGCCACCACGCTCATGTCGCACTCGGCGGCGCCGTGCACGCCGAGCAGCGAGCCGTCGCTGATCGACATGACGAAGAGGCTGCCCTCGTCCATCGCGACCATCGTGTGCTTGACCGGGCCGGAGTCCATCAGCTTGGAGGCGCCGACGGTGAGGCTGCCGATGCCGGAGACGACGGTGGCGAGGTCGGCGGCCGAGCCGCGCGGTCCGCCGCGGGGGGCGCTGCGCGCGTCGCGGGCCTCCGAGTGGCGGTCGTCGTCGGAGGAGAGGAGCAGGAGCCCGTCGGAGGAGACCACCGCGACGGAGAGGATGCCGGGCACCTCCTCGACGAGGTTGGTCAGCAGCCAGTGCAGGTTGCGGGCCTCACTGCTCAGTCCGAAGGTACTGGGCGCGGTCAACTGCTTGCCTCCTCGACGGTGCCCCCCGTGGCTTCTTCGGATGGTGTGCCGGTGCCGTCCGGCTCCGGGTGGCGGACGGCACGGGACCGCTCGGCGATCTCCGCCTCGACGTCCCGGCGGCCGGCGTCCGCCCCCTGGCGGAACCCTCCCAGCCTGCGGCGCAGCGCCTCGGCGTCCACGGAGCCCGCACGGGGGCGCGGGGCGGCGACGGGGGCGCTGATCTTCGGCGTGCGCTTGGGCAGTCCCTTGGCGGTGACGGGTTCCTCGTCGGCGACGCGCGTGTGTTCCGCACCGCCGTCGCCCTCGGACACCGGCCGCCGCGGCAGCGCGTCCGCGCGGGGGGACGGGGGGATGTCCCTCGCGCCCGGACGGCCGCCCTCGGCCCCGGCCGGCCGGGGAGCCACGGGGACCGCCTCGTCCCCGGGCCCGTGCCCGGTGCCGGGCCGTACGTCCTCGGCGGGCCGGGGATCGCCGGCGGCAGGCTCGGTCCCGAACCCGTGCCCGGCGTCCGGACGTGCGCTCCCGGACCCGGCGGGCCGGGAGACTTCCGGAACCGGCACGTCCCCGGTCCGGTGGCCGGCGCCCGGACGCACGGCGTCGGCAGGCTGGGAAGCCCCGGTGGCCGGCTCGTCCCCGGCCCCGTGCCCGCTGCCCGGGCGCGTGGCCTCGACGTCCGGTCCGTCGCCGGGGACGGACGGGTACGCACCGGCCGTCCGCGTCCCGGCGCCCGGACGCACGGCGTCGGGTTCCTCGCCGCTCCCCTGGTCCCGGGTGGCTTCCGGACCGGCCGCGGTGGGCGGGGACGCGGGGTCGGCCGGTTCGGACTGCGCCGGGATCAGCAGTTCCATCGTCGTCTCGGCCGGCCGCTCGGGCGGGGCGCCCGCGCCCGCGACGCCGTCCGCCGGCTCGTCCACCCGGGGGTGAGCGACGGCCGCGTCGGCGGCACGGTCCTCCGCGGGGTTCTCCACCCGCTCCGTCTCCGGTCCGCCCGCGCGTGCGGACGGGGCGGCGTCGGTGCCCTCCTGGTCGCGGGCGTCCCCGTGGGCCGGGACGGGACCGTCTTCACGGCCCGGCCTGGCGTCATCGGCACGGTCCTCCGTCGGGCCGTCCACCGGTACGTCCGCGCGCGTCGGGGCGGGCGTGCCGGGGAGTCCCGGCGTGGCGGCGTCCCCCTGGGCCGGGGCGGGGCCGTCGGAGGGGACCGGCTCGTCCGCGCCGTCGGCGGCGGCGCCCGCGGGGCTGACCGGCGGTGCTTCCCCGCCGGCCGGGGCCGCGTCGTCCACCGCCTTCTCCGCGAGGGCGACCAGCGGGTCGCCGGACTCGGTGCGGCCGTGCAGGACGTTGGAGTTGGCCTCGGCGTCCGCGCCGGGCAGGGACACGGCGTGGGGGGCGCCGGGGACCGAGGCCGGGACGGCGGTGGGGGTGGCGGGGGCCAGCAGGGGGTCCGGCAGGACGACGACCGCCGCGATGCCGCCCTGCTTCTGCTCGCGCAGCCGGACCCGGACACCGTGCCGGTGGGCGAGCCGGGCCACGACGTACAGGCCGAGGCCCAGACCGTCCTCGCCCTCCGTGTCGTACGTGGTCTGCGGGTCGAAGTCGGACAGGCGGGCGTTGAGCCGTTCCAGCCGGTCGGCCGCCATGCCGATGCCCTCGTCCTGGACGGAGAGCATGACCTCGCCGTTCTCCAGCAGCCAGCCGGACACCTCGACGGGCAGGTCGGGCGGGGAGAACGAGGTGGCGTTCTCCAGCAGTTCGGCGAGCAGGTGGGACAGGTCGTCCGCCGCGAACCCGGCGATGTGCGCGTGCGGCGGCAGCGCGGCGATCCGGACCCGTTCGTACCGCTCGATCTCGCTGACCGCGGCCCGTACGACGTCGACGAGCGGGACCGGGCCGGCCGTGTGCCGGCCCTGCTCGGTACCGGCGAGGACGAGGAGGTTCTCGCTGTGCCGGCGCATGACGGTGGCGAAGTGGTCGAGCTTGAAGAGGGTGGCGAGCCGCTCGGGATCGTCCTCGCGCTCCTCCAGTCCCTCGATGACGCCGAGCTGACGCTCCACCAGCCCGAGGGTGCGCAGGGCGAGATTGACGAAGGTGCCGCCGATGCCGGCGCGCAGCCGCTCCAGGTGGGCGGCCGACTCGGCGAGTTCGGTGCGCAGTTCCTCGCGGGCGTCGGCCATCTTCTGCCGCTGGCCGACGAGGTGCTTGCGGTCGGCCTCCAGGGTGGCGATCCGCTCGGCGAGCTGGGCGGCGTGCGCGTGCAGGGCGTTGACGGAGCGCACGACCTGGGCGAACTCGTCGTTGCGGCCGGTGAAGGCGACCGGTTCCTGGCTGCTGGGGTCCTCCGCCTCGGCGAGGCGGGCCGAGCCGCGGCGCAGCACGGACAGCGGGCGGGTGAGGGTGCGGGCCATCGCCGTGGCGACGCCGACGGCGAGCAGCATCAGGGCGCCGAGGACGGCGATGCGGATCTCCAGCTCGGTGACGTCGTCGTCGCGGAGCTGGGCGAGGTCCTTGGTGCGCTGGTCGAAGAGCGCGAACTCCACTCCGCGCATCGTCTCGATCCGGGCGGTGAGCGCGGCCCGCAGCTTCTTGGTGCTGGTGTCGAGTTCGGAGTCGGAGAGGGTCGGCTTGTCGGTGAGGCGCGCGAGGTACTTCTCCGCGGAGTCGACCTCGGGGCCGTTGACCGTGGCGTCGTAGGAGGCGCGGGCGCTCTGCGGCGCGGCCTCGCGGAACTCGGCGAGGGCCGCGTCGGAGCGCAGCCGGGCCTGGAGCGCGGCGGCGGTCAGTTCGTCGCGCCGCTCGCCGTCGGCGTCAGAGGTGGACGTGGTGGGCAGGCCGGTGATCGGGTCGATCACGGTCTCGGTGCCGCGCGGCACCGAGAGCGCGGCGAGCAGCAGTCCGCGGGTGGCGGCGGCCTGCTGGACGGCGGCGTCCAGTTCGGCGAAGGCGTGGGCTCCGGAGCCGGCCCGCGGCGGGGTCCGCTCGGCGAGCTGTCCGGCCAGCCGGTGGAGCTGGGTGATGGCGGTGGAGTACGCCTGATGCGCTTCGAGCGCGCCGCTCTTCCCCGTGAGCGCCGCTCTGCGTACGGCCGCGACGGCGTCGAGCTCCTCGCGCAGCGCCTCCGAGGTGTCGGTGTCGGCGCGCAGCTCCTCGACCTGCCGGTCGACCCGGGCGCTGTGCTCCTCGGAGGGCGCCTCGGACTCGGGGCGGCCCGCCGCGATGTAGGGGATGACCTCGTCGCGCTCGTCGGCGAGGGAGTGGGCGAGCGCGAGGGCGTCCTGGGTCCGCTCGGCGAGCGTCACCAGGTTCTGGGAGTCGTTGAGCTGCCCGGAGGCGGCGATCACGGAGGGTGCCCCGGCTCCGGCTATCGCGGCGGCCACCACGGCCACGGCGACGATGAGCCGGTTGCGCACGTGGGTGGGGCGGCCCCTGCCGACGGTGGGCTTCTGCTCCGCGTCCCCCGCGGGGGCCGTCTGCTTGCCTTTGCGACGAGGCCGCGTCTTCTGCACCGGTGCTCGCATTCCTGACTCGTGTACCCGTGGGCCCGGGTGACGCTCCGTCAACGGGTGCGGGCGGTCACCCCGAGCGGCTGAGCGCGCTCGGGCAGCGAGGCGCCCCCATCGCTCCCCGACCCTCCCAGTGCCCGTGGACAGTGGATGCGCATCACCTGACCCGCCACTCGAAGGAGTGAACCCCGGAGGTGAGTTGGGGAGCAAGTTGCGTCGCGTCGCACAGCCGTCGGGCGCGGCAGGCCGGTTGGACGTCTGCGGCGGGCGGTGGCAATATTCGCCGCCACGCCTTCCCGGAGTGCTTCATTACGTCCCAAACCAGGCGGCTGACCTGCGCGGCTGTAGGGATCCGGCAACCATTGCCGGTCTGGTGCGGCCTTTGTGGAGAGCTCGTGCAGACTGGCCGGATGCGTACGGAGCTTGTTTCGGAACCCGGTGATCCGGACCGCCCCAACGAGGACTTCGCGGCCGTCGCGCTCCCCGCCTCCGGGCAGGGCGGCTCGCTCGTGGTACTGGACGGGGTGACGCCGCCGGGCGACGGGGGCGGCTGTCTGCATTCGGTGCCGTGGTTCACCTCCCGGCTGGGCGGCGCGCTGACCGAACTGGCCGTTTCCCTGCCGGATGTCCCCCTCGCCCGGGCGCTGTCCCTCGCCCTCGCGCGTACCGCCGAGGGCCACGCGGCAACCTGTGACCTTTCTCACCCTCGTACGCCCCAGGCAACGGTGGTGCTGGCCCGCTGGTCACCCGTCTCGGTGGAGTACCTGGTGCTGTCCGACTCGGTGCTGCTCGTCGAGGCCCCGGACGGGGTGGTCACCCCGCTCCTCGACGACCGGCTGGACCGGCTGCCGCGCTCGGCCCTGGCCAGTCACGCCGTGGTGGACGGCACGCTGCGTAACAGGGAGGGCGGCTTCTTCACCGCGGCGGCGGACCCCGCGGTGTCCTCCCGGGCGGTCACCGGTTCGCTGCCGCGCGGCGAGGTGCGCACCCTGACAGCGCTGACCGACGGCGCGGCCCGCTGGGTGGAGAGGTTCCACCAGGGCGACTGGGCGGACTGCCTCGCCCTGGTCCGCGCGGACGGGCCGCGGTCCCTAGTGGACCGCGTACGGGCCCTGGAGCGGGCGGACGCCGACGGGGAGGCGCCGCGGCGGGGCAAGACGCACGACGACGCGACGGTGGTCCACGTGGAGTTGGCGCCCCGCTAGCGGCACCGCGTGACCGTGCCGCGCACGGTCATCTCTCCGTCCCCCGGTTCAGCTGGTTCAGCAGCCGGGCGAGTTCGGTGACCTCCGCCGGGTCCCAGTCGGCGAGCCGGCCGGCGTACCGCGCGCGGCGGGCCTCACGGACCACGCCCACCCGCCGCCGCCCCTCCTCGGTGAGGGCGACCAGCCAGGCGCGGCCGTCCGCGGGGTCCGGCTCGCGGCCGACGAGGCCGAGCTCCTCCAGCGCGCGCAGCTGGCGGGACATCGTCGCCTTGCCGACGCCGATGTAGCCGGCGAGCTCGGTCGCCCGCTGCCGGCCGCACTCATCCAGACGGACCAGCAACCCGTAGGCGGACGGTTCGAGGTCGGGGTGGACCGCGCGGGCCATCTCCCCCTGGCTGGCCCGGGCACGCCGCAGCAGGACGGTCAACTCGCGTTCCAGCGCGAGGAATCCGGGCTGTTCCACATCGGGCTCGGGACCCGGGGAGGTGGCCGGGTCGCCGCCGCCGTTTCCGTTGTCGTGCACGTCTGCCCCTGCCTCGGTCCTGCCGTTCGATGCGTGTCCCGCCAAGTGGCGACGTCGCCGCGGCTCCACCAGTATTTCGCAGGCGTAGACCAACGGCAGCCGGGGGCACCTCCCACGCCTTTCAGGCAGGGGGGGGCAGGCAGCTCCGCCCGTCGCCGTGATCCGCGCGCGCCCTGTCCCCGTGGCCTGCCCGCCACCCGGGACGTGGGTCACGTCCCGGGTTCGCCCCCGCCGACCTTCCGGAGATGCGTCATGCCTGTGCACAGATCCCGCCTCACCCGTGTGTCCGCGCTCTCGGCCGCCGGAGCGGTCCTGCTCGCGCTCCTCACCCTCCCCGGCACGGCCGCCGCGGACGGGTCCTCGCCCACGCTTCCGCCGCGCGGCTCCGCCCACATGGGCATGGGCGTCGTCGCCCACGACGGCCAGGGCGGCCTCCCCACCGCCCGCTCCACCCAGACGGAGGGCGTGGACGTCTCCAGCCACCAGGGCAACGTGGCCTGGCCGACCCTGTGGAACAGCGGGGTCCGGTGGGCCTACGCCAAGGCCACGGAGGGCACGTACTACACCAACCCGTACCACTCCCAGCAGTACGGCGGCTCCTACGACGTCGGCATGATCCGCGGCGCGTACCACTTCGGGACACCCGACACCGCGAGCGGCGCCGCCCAGGCCGACTACTTCGTGGACCGCGGCGGCGCCTGGTCCGCCGACGGACGGACCCTGCCGGGCGTGCTGGACATCGAGTGGAACCCGTACGGCGACGACTGCTACGGCAAGTCCCCGTCCTCGATGGTGAGCTGGATCCGCGACTTCCTGGACCAGTACCGGGCGCGCACCGGCCGTGACGCCGTCATCTACACGGCGACCAGCTGGTGGAAGCAGTGCACCGGCAACTACTCCGGCTTCGCCTCCACCACTCCCCTGTGGGTGGCCCGGTACGCCTCCACCGTGGGCGAACTGCCCGCCGGCTGGAGCACGTACACGATGTGGCAGTACACCTCGACCGGTCCGACCGTCGGCGACCACGACCGCTTCAACGGCACCCTCGACCGGCTGGCCGCCTTCGCGGCCGGCTGACCGGCCCGCGGGCACGGAGAAGGCCCGGGTCTCCCTCACGGGACCCGGGCCCTCCGTCACGCGGCGACCGGAACCTCCGGCGCCGCGCCGTTCACGGCCGGCGACAGCGCCAGCTCCAGGACCTGGCGCACGTCGGTGACGGCGTGCACGTCGAGCTTGTCCAGCACCTCGGCCGGGACGTCGTCCAGGTCGGGCTCGTTGCGCTTGGGGATGATCACGGTGGTGATCCCCGCGCGGTGCGCGGCGAGCAGCTTCTGCTTCACCCCGCCGATCGGCAGCACCCGCCCGGTCAGCGACACCTCGCCGGTCATCGCCACGTCGGTGCGGACCAGCCGGCCGGAGAGCAGCGAGGCCAGGGCGGTGGTCATGGTGACGCCCGCGCTCGGGCCGTCCTTGGGCACCGCGCCCGCCGGGAAGTGGATGTGCGCGCCCCGGTCCTTCAGGTCGCCCACCGGCAGCTCCAGCTCGGCGCCGTGACTGCGCAGGAAGCTCAGCGCGATCTGCGCGGACTCCTTCATCACGTCACCCAGCTGGCCGGTCAGGGTGAGCCCCGAGGCGCCCGTCTCCGGGTCGGCCAGGGACGCCTCCACGTAGAGGACGTCCCCGCCGGCGCCGGTCACCGCGAGCCCGGTGGCGACACCGGGGACGGCGGTGCGGCGCTCGGCCGGGTCCTGCGCGGACTCGGGCACGTGGTGCGGCCGGCCGATCAGGTCCCGCAGGTCGTCCGCGGTCACGGTGAAGGGCAGCTTCCGCTCGCCCAGTTCGTGCTGGGCGGCCACCTTGCGCAGCAGCCGCGCGACGGACCGCTCCAGGGTGCGCACGCCGGCCTCGCGCGTGTACTCGCCGGCCAGCCTGCGCAGCGCGCCCTCGTCGACCGTCACCTCGTCCGCGTCGAGACCGGCGCGCTCCAGCTGGCGCGGGAGCAGGTGGTCGCGGGCGATGACGACCTTCTCGTCCTCGGTGTAGCCGTCGAGGCGGACCAGCTCCATGCGGTCGAGCAGGGCCTCCGGGATGGCTTCCAGGACGTTCGCCGTCGCGAGGAAGACGACGTCGGACAGGTCGAGCTCGACCTCAAGGTAGTGGTCCCGGAAGGTGTGGTTCTGCGCCGGGTCGAGGACCTCCAGCAGCGCGGCGGCCGGGTCGCCGCGGAAGTCCGAGCCCACCTTGTCGATCTCGTCGAGGAGCACGACCGGGTTCATCGAACCGGCCTCCTTGATCGCCCGCACGATGCGGCCGGGCAGCGCGCCGACGTAGGTACGGCGGTGGCCGCGGATCTCGGCCTCGTCGCGGACGCCGCCGAGGGCGACGCGGACGAACGTGCGGCCCATCGCGTGGGCGACGGACTCGCCGAGGCTGGTCTTGCCGACGCCGGGCGGGCCGACGAGGGCGAGCACGGCGCCTCCGCGCCGTCCGCCGACGACGCCGAGGCCCCGGTCGCCGCGCCGCTTGCGCACCGCCAGGTACTCGGTGATGCGCTCCTTCACGTCCGCCAGGCCCGCGTGCTCGGCGTCCAGGACCGCCTGGGCGCCCCGGATGTCGTAGGCGTCCTCGGTGCGCTCGTTCCACGGCATCTCCAGGACCGTGTCGAGCCAGGTGCGGATCCAGGAGCCCTCCGGCGACTGGTCGGAGGAGCGCTCCAGCTTGTCGACCTCCTTGAGCGCGGCCTCGCGGACCTTCTCCGGCAGGCCGGCGGCCTCGACGCGGGCGCGGTAGTCGTCGGACTCCTCGCCCTCCTGTTCGCCGTTGAGTTCGCGCAGCTCCTTGCGGACGGCCTCCAGCTGGCGGCGCAGCAGGAACTCGCGCTGCTGCTTGTCGACGCCCTCCTGGACGTCCTTGGCGATGGTCTCGGCGACGTCCTGCTCGGCGAGGTGGTCGCGCAGCTGCTGGGTGGCGAGCTTCAGCCGGGCCACCGGGTCGGTGGTCTCCAGCAGGGCGACCTTCTGGTCGGTGGTCAGGAACGGCGAGTAGCCGGAGTTGTCGGCGAGGGCGGAGACGTCGTCGATGGCCTGGACGCGGTCCACGACCTGCCAGGCGCCGCGCTTGCGCAGCCAGGCGGTGGCGAGCGCCTTGTACTCCTTGACGAGGTCGCTCACGTGGCCAGGCAGCGGCTCGGGCACGGTCGCGTCGATCCGCGTGCCCTCCACCCACAGGGCGGCGCCCGGCCCGGTGGTCCCGGCGCCGATGCGCACGCGGTCCCGGCCGCGGATCAGGGCGCCCGGGTCGCCGTCGGCCAGCCGGCCGACCTGCTCGACCGTGCCCAGCACACCGGTTCCGGCGTAGGTCCCGTCGACGCGTGGCACCAGGAGCACCCTGGGCTTCCCGGGTTCGGCGCGGGCGGCGGCCTGGGCGGCCTCCACCGCGGCGCGCACCTCGGAGTCGCTCAGGTCCAGCGGAACCACCATCCCGGGCAGGACGACCTCGTCGTCGAGCGGCAGCACGGGCAGGGCGAGCGGTGTGGACTCAGTAGCCATGATCTCCCCTTCGGCAGTCAAGTTGAGCTATGCCGACTCAATGCAGGGGAGCCGCCGAATGTTCCCGGGGCCGCGTTCGCTCTGAGCGATCATCGTTCGGGGGTCCTCGAACCCCCCGGCCGCGGCGGAACGGGAGCTGCCAGGATGAACGCATGTCCACCCCGTACGGCATTCCCGAACCTCCCGAAGTCCTGGACCGCCGGGAAGGACCGTTCGGCGAGGTCGTGCTGCGCAGGCACGGCGACCTGCTGCAGATCATCGCCAACGGCTGCTTCCTGATGGACACCTCCGACGGCCGCTCGGAGCGGCGGCTGGTCGACGCCGCCCTGGCCGCCCTCGACGCCCGCGTGCCGGACCCCCGGGTGCTGATCGGCGGGCTCGGGGTGGGCTTCTCGCTCGCCCACGCGGCGGGGCAGCCCCGGTGGGGACGGATCACCGTGGTGGAACGCGAGCCGGCCGTCATCGAGTGGCACCGCGCGGGGCCGCTGTCCGCCCTCTCCGCGCAGGCCCTCGCCGACCCCCGCACGCGGATCGTCGAGACGGACCTCGTCGCCTACGTCGATGAGACGTCCGACACGTTCGACGCGCTGTGCCTCGATATCGACAACGGGCCCGACTGGACCGTCACCGAGGACAACGAGGGGCTCTATTCACAGGCCGGACTCACGGCCTGCGCACGGGTGTTGAATCCGGGCGGGGTGCTCGCCCTCTGGTCCGCGAGGCCGTCCCCGGAATTCGAGGGAACCTTGCGGAATGCCGGGTTCCGGCAGGTGCGTACCGAAGAGATCCCCGTTGCCCGGGGCGTTCCGGACGTCGTCCACATCGGCGTCCGCCCTGGATAGCAAAGCCGAGGTGCATCCCCGTACGCTGCTGCCCTGACAAGGATCATTCAAGCGTCAATCGCAGCGATGCGCAGACGACGGATCACCCCACGGATTCCGGAAAAAGCACACCTCAGGGGCGGGCGATGGAGCAGACACAGACCTCCCACAACGGCACGGCGGCGACCACGCCGGGCGCACAGCGCCGGATCCTGGTGGTCGAGGACGACGCGACGATCGTGGACGCCATCGCGACCCGCCTGCGCGCCGAAGGGTTCCTGGTGCAAACGGCGGGCGACGGCCCGTCCGCGGTGGACACGGCGGAGGCCTGGCAGCCCGACCTGCTGATCCTCGACATCATGCTGCCCGGCTTCGACGGCCTGGAGGTCTGCCGGCGCGTGCAGGCCCAGCGGCCGGTGCCGGTCATGATGCTCACCGCGCGGGACGACGAGACGGACATGCTGGTGGGCCTCGGCGTCGGCGCCGACGACTACATGACCAAGCCGTTCTCCATGCGGGAGCTGGCGGCTCGCGTGCACGTGCTGCTGCGCCGCATGGAGCGCGCCGCCCTCGCGGCCACCACCCCGCGCAGCGGCATCCTGCGCCTGGGCGAACTGGAGATCGACCACGCGCAGCGCAGGGTGCGCGTGCGCAGCGAGGACGTCCACCTGACGCCCACCGAGTTCGACCTCCTGGTGTGCCTGGCCAACACGCCCCGCGCGGTGCTCTCCCGCGAGCAGCTGCTGGCCGAGGTCTGGGACTGGGCGGACGCCTCCGGCACCCGCACCGTCGACAGCCACATCAAGGCGCTGCGCCGGAAGATCGGCGCCGAGCGGATCCGCACCGTGCACGGCGTGGGCTACGCCCTGGAGACGCCGACGCCATGAGCGGCGGGCCGGCCGGACGCGGGCGTCCCCGGGGCTCGTGGCCCTGGGGCGGCGTACGCCCGTTCTCGATCAAGACCAAACTCGGTGCGCTGGTCGTCGTCTCGGTCCTGATCACCACCGGGCTGTCGGTGATCGCCGTGCACACCAAGACGGAGCTGCGCTTCATCACGGTCTTCTCGATGATCGCCACCCTGCTGATCACGCAGTTCGTGGCGCACTCGCTCACCGCGCCGCTGGACGACATGAACGCCGTGGCCCGCTCCATCTCGCACGGCGACTACACCCGCCGGGTGCGCGAGAACCGCCGGGACGAGCTGGGCGACCTGGCCGAGACGATCAACGTCATGGCGGACGAGCTGGAGGCGCAGGACCGCCAGCGCAAGGAACTGGTGGCCAACGTCTCGCACGAGCTGCGCACCCCGATCGCGGGGCTGCGCGCGGTGCTGGAGAACATCGTCGACGGCGTCACCCGGGCCGACCCCGAGACGATGCGCACGGCCCTGAAGCAGACCGAGCGGCTGGGACGCCTGGTGGAGACGCTGCTCGACCTGTCCCGCCTGGACAACGGGGTCGTGCCGCTGAAGAAGCGCCGCTTCGAGGTGTGGCCGTACCTGTCGGGCGTGCTCAAGGAGGCCAACATGCTCGCCTCCGCCCGCGCGGGCATGGCCTCCGGCTCCGGCAGCCACACCCGTACGGACGTCCATCTGCACCTCGACGTGTCGCCCCCGGAGCTCACCGCGCACGCCGACCCCGAGCGCATCCACCAGGTCGTCGCCAACCTCATCGACAACGCGGTCAAGCACAGCCCGCCGCACGGCCGGGTGACGGTCCGGGCCCGGCGCGGCGACCGGCCGGACTCCCTGGAGCTGGAGGTGCTGGACGAGGGGCCGGGCATTCCGCGCACCGAGTGGCACCGGGTCTTCGAGCGGTTCAACCGCGGCAACGTCAACCGGCCGCACGGCCCGGGCAGCGACGGCGGCACCGGTCTGGGCCTCGCGATCGCCCGCTGGGCGGTGGATCTGCACGGCGGCCGGATCGGAGTGGCCGAATCCGAGCGCGGCTGCCGCATTCTCATCACTCTTCCGGGAACTCCTTCCGTACCAAGTTGACGTAAAGTTCGAAGCGGAGCCGCACGATCCATCCGTGTCCGCGCTGGCGGACACGTGTGATCAGGCACAGGCCCGCGCGCATCGCGCGCCGGGCCACGGCCGAGTGATGCCGAAAGCCGCCGGCGAAACCGGAACCCCGCTTGTTTCCCGCCATTTCATGCGCCGAAACACGCTCGAGGATGTGACTTACACGACGATGAACGGGCCCGGCCTGACCTTCCCGCGCTCGGGGGCGTAGCCTTTATTTCCGCTGTCCATCATCTTGCGAAGCGGAAGAGGGCGGTTGACGCCGTGTCGCCACAGTCCCCCAGTAACTCGAGCATCTCGACCGACACCGACCAAGTGGGCAAGAACCCCGCTGCGGCCTTCGGTGCCAACGAATGGCTCGTCGACGAGATCTACCAGCAGTACCTCCAGGACCCGAACTCGGTGGACCGAGCCTGGTGGGACTTCTTCGCCGACTACAAGCCGGGCGCGCCTGCGACCTCGGCACCGGCGGGTAACGCGGCCGCGGGGGCCGCGGGAACCTCCACTCCCCAGGCCCAGCCGGCCGCTCCGGCCCAGCCGGCCGCTCCGGCTCAGCCGGCCGCGCCCGCGCAGCCCGCCGCCAAGGCCCCGGCCGCGCCCGCCGCCCCGGCGAAGGCCGCCGCGCCCGCGCAGCCCGCCGCGAAGCCCGCCCCGGCGAAGCCGAAGGCCGAGGCCAAGCCCAAGGCGGAGCCCGCCGGCGAGGCGAAGGCCGGCCCCGAGCAGGTGACCCTGCGCGGCCCGTCCGCCGCCGTGGCGAAGAACATGGACGCCTCCCTCGAACTGCCCACGGCCACGTCCGTGCGCGCGGTCCCGGTGAAGCTGCTGTTCGACAACCGCATCGTCATCAACAACCACCTGAAGCGGGCCCGGGGCGGGAAGATCTCCTTCACCCACCTCATCGGCTACGCGATGGTGCAGGCCATCAAGGCCATGCCGGCGATGAACCACTCGTTCGCCCGGGTGGACGGCAAGCCCACCCTGGTGAAGCCGGAGCACGTCAACCTCGGTCTGGCCATCGACCTGGTCAAGCCCAACGGCGACCGCCAGCTCGTCGTCGCGGCCATCAAGAAGGCCGAGACGCTGAACTTCTTCGAGTTCTGGCAGGCCTACGAGGACATCGTCCGTCGCGCCCGCGACAACAAGCTGACGATGGACGACTTCACCGGTGTCACGGTCTCCCTGACCAACCCCGGCGGCCTGGGCACCGTGCACTCCGTGCCGCGCCTGATGCCCGGCCAGTCGGTGATCCTCGGCGTCGGCTCGATGGACTACCCGGCGGAGTTCCAGGGCACCAGCCAGGACACCCTGAACAAGCTCGGCATCTCCAAGGTCATGACGCTCACGTCGACCTACGACCACCGGGTGATCCAGGGCGCCGCCTCCGGCGAGTTCCTCCGCGCGGTGGCGAACCTGCTGCTCGGCGAGAACGGCTTCTACGACGAGATCTTCGAGGCGCTGCGCATCCCCTACGAGCCGGTCCGCTGGCTCAAGGACATCGACGCCTCCCACGACGACGACGTCACCAAGGCCGCCCGGGTCTTCGAGCTGATCCACTCCTACCGGGTCCGCGGCCACGTCATGGCCGACACCGACCCGCTGGAGTACCGCCAGCGCAAGCACCCCGACCTGGACATCGTCGAGCACGGCCTCACCCTGTGGGACCTGGAGCGCGAGTTCGCCGTCGGCGGCTTCGCCGGCAAGTCCCTGATGAAGCTGCGCGACATCCTCGGTGTGCTGCGCGACTCGTACTGCCGCACCACCGGCGTCGAGTTCATGCACATCCAGGACCCCAAGCAGCGCAAGTGGATCCAGGACCGCATCGAGCGCTCGCACACCAAGCCCGAGCGCGAGGAGCAGCTGCGCATCCTGCGCCGGCTCAACGCGGCGGAGGCCTTCGAGACCTTCCTCCAGACGAAGTACGTCGGCCAGAAGCGCTTCTCCCTGGAGGGCGGCGAGTCCGTCATCCCGCTGCTCGACGCGGTGCTGGACTCGGCCGCCGAGTCCCGCCTGGACGAGGTCGTCATCGGCATGGCCCACCGCGGCCGGCTGAACGTGCTGGCCAACATCGTCGGCAAGTCGTACGCGCAGATCTTCCGCGAGTTCGAGGGCAACCTCGACCCGAAGTCGATGCACGGCTCCGGCGACGTGAAGTACCACCTGGGCGCCGAGGGCACCTTCACCGGCCTCGACGGCGAGCAGATCAGGGTCTCCCTGGTCGCCAACCCCTCGCACCTGGAGGCGGTGGACCCGGTCCTGGAGGGCGTCGCCCGCGCCAAGCAGGACATCATCGGCAAGGGCGGCACGGACTTCACCGTCCTGCCGGTGGCGATCCACGGCGACGCGGCCTTCGCGGGCCAGGGCGTGGTGGCCGAGACCCTGAACATGTCGCAGCTGCGCGGCTACCGCACCGGCGGCACGGTCCACATCGTCATCAACAACCAGGTCGGCTTCACCGCCGCCCCGGAGTCGTCGCGCTCGTCGATGTACGCCACCGACGTGGCCCGCATGATCGAGGCCCCGATCTTCCACGTGAACGGCGACGACCCGGAGGCCGTCGTGCGCGTGGCGCGGCTCGCCTTCGAGTTCCGCCAGGCGTTCAACAAGGACGTGGTGATCGACCTCATCTGCTACCGCCGCCGCGGTCACAACGAGTCGGACAACCCGGCCTTCACCCAGCCGCTGATGTACGACCTGATCGACAAGAAGCGCTCGGTGCGCAAGCTCTACACCGAGTCCCTGATCGGTCGCGGCGACATCACCCTGGAAGAGGCCGAGCAGGCGCTCCAGGACTACCAGGGCCAGCTGGAGAAGGTCTTCACGGAGGTCCGTGAGGCCACCTCGCAGCCGGCGGCGGTCGAGCCCTCGGACCCGCAGGCCGAGTTCCCGGTCGCGGTGAACACCGCGGTGACCACGGAGACCGTCAAGCGGATCGCCGAGTCCCAGGTGAACGTCCCCGACCACATCACCGTCCACCCGCGTCTGCTGCCGCAGCTGCAGCGCCGGGCGGCCATGGTCGAGGACGGCACCATCGACTGGGGCATGGGCGAGACCCTCGCGTTCGGCTCGCTGCTGCTGGAGGGCGTGTCGGTCCGGCTGGCCGGCCAGGACTCCCAGCGCGGCACCTTCGGCCAGCGTCACGCGGTCATCATCGACCGCAGCACGGGCGACGAGTACACGCCGCTGCAGTACCTCTCCGAGGACCAGGGACGGCTGAACGTCTACAACTCCCTGCTGTCCGAGTACGCGGCGATGGGCTTCGAGTACGGCTACTCGCTGGCCCGCCCCGACGCGCTCGTGCTGTGGGAGGCGCAGTTCGGTGACTTCGTCAACGGCGCGCAGACCGTCGTGGACGAGTTCATCTCCTCCGCCGAGCAGAAGTGGGCCCAGACCTCCGGTGTGGTCCTGCTCCTGCCCCACGGCTACGAGGGCCAGGGCCCGGACCACTCCTCGGCCCGCCCGGAGCGGTTCCTGCAGCTCTGCGCGCAGAACAACATGACGGTCGCCATGCCGACGTCGCCGTCGAACTACTTCCACCTCCTGCGGTGGCAGGTGCACAACCCGCACCACAAGCCGCTGGTCGTCTTCACGCCGAAGTCGATGCTGCGCCTGAAGGCCGCCGCGTCGACGGCGGAGGAGTTCACCTCGGGCCAGTTCCGTCCGGTCATCGGCGACACCTCGGTCGACCCGGCCGCGGTGAAGAAGGTCGTCTTCACGGCCGGCAAGGTCTACTACGACCTCGACGCCGAGCGGAAGAAGCGCGGCACGACGGACACGGCGATCATCCGCATCGAGCGCCTGTACCCGCTGGCGGGTGCGGAGCTCCAGGCGGAGATCAAGAAGTACCCGAACGCCGAGAAGTACCTGTGGGCCCAGGAGGAGCCGGCGAACCAGGGTGCCTGGCCGTTCATCGCGCTCAACCTGATCGACCACCTCGACCTCTCGGTCGGCGCCGACCTCCCGCACGACGAGCGCCTGCGCCGCATCTCGCGGCCGCACGGCTCGTCCCCGGCGGTCGGCTCCGCCAAGCGTCACCAGGCCGAGCAGGAGCAGCTGGTGCGCGAGGTCTTCGAGGCGTAGCCCCCGGGCCGTACAAGCGGGCCGCACCCCTCCCACGGGGGGTGCGGCCCGCTCGGTTTCCCGCACATATCCTTGTCCTCATGTACTTCACGGACCGTGGCATCGAGGAACTGGAGAAGCGGCGCGGCGAGGAGGAGGTCACCTTCGAGTGGCTGGCCGAGCAGCTGAGGACGTTCGTCGACCTCAACCCCGACTTTGAGGTCCCGGTGGAGCGCCTGGCCACCTGGCTGGCCCGCCTGGACGACGAAGACGACGACGAGTAACCCCACCCCACCCGACACCCCGGCGGGACATCGGCCCCCACCGCTCCCGCCCCTTCCCTCCCCTCCCGCAGGCACCCACACCGGCCCCCATTCCCGCGCCCGCGGTGCCGCTTCGCCGCACCCCCGCGTCCCCGGGTTGCCGCATCCCTGGTTGCCGCGTGTTCCCGGGTTCCCGCGCTCCCGCGCTCCCGCCTCCTTGCGTTGCCGCGCTCCCGCGCTCCCGCGCTCCCGCGCTCCCGCGCTCCCGCCTCCTCGCGTTGCCGCGCTCCCGCGCTCCCGCCTCCTTGCGTTGCCGCGCTCCCGCCTCCTCGCGTTGCCGCGTCGCCGCCTCCTCGCGTTGCCGCGAGCATGCCGCCTCCCCGCCTCCCCGCCACCCCTCCGCTCTCCGCTCTCCGCTCTCCGCTCTCCGCGGGCAGTCGTGCCGCAGGGCGGCACGGGTGGGCGCGACGGCACCCCGCAAGCGCCGGGCTGCGCCACCACCCCCGGCCCGCACCAGACCCCGCACCCTCGCCGACGCAGCGCAGGATCACGCGCCCGGCGCACCCGGCACCCGGCACCCGGCACCCGGCACCCGGCACCCGGCACGGTTCACCCCAACGAGCACCTTGACTTTCCGCGACCGCGATATATCGTGAATCACGTAAGACGCGATATGGCGCGTCATGCCAAACGGGTGCCACCAGGAGGCCGTCACCATGCCCGAGTCGTCCGTAGCGGAGCCCACCACGCTCACCTTCGACGCCCCCGTGACCGAACTCCACGTACGCATCGTCAACGGCACGGTGAACGTCGTGGGCACCGACGAAGGTCCCGCCCGTCTGGAGGTCTCGGAGATCGAGGGCCCACCCCTGGTCGTCACCCAGAAGGACGGCACCCTCACGGTGGCCTACGACGACCTGCCCTGGAAGGGCTTCCTCAAGTGGCTCGACCACAAAGGCTGGCGCCGCAGCGCGGTCGTCTCCCTCGCCGTCCCCGCGCAGACCCGCGTCGAGGTCGGCGTCGTCGGCGCCGCGGCCGTCGTCTCCGGCATCCGTGGACCCGCCGCGGTCAAGGGGGTCGCCGGCGACACCACCCTCGTCTCCCTCTCCGGCCCCGTCCGCGCCGACACCGTCTCGGGCAGCGTGGAGGCCCAGTCCGTCACCGGCGACCTCCGCTTCGCCTCCGTCTCCGGCGACCTCACCGTCGTCGAGGGCTCCGGTCCGTCCGTGCGGGCCGACACCGTCAGCGGCTCCATGATCGTGGACCTCGCCCCGGACGGTCCCACCGACATCAAGCTGACCAGCGTCTCCGGTGAGATCGCCATCCGCATGCCCGACCCGGCGGACGCCGAGGTCGAGGCGAACACCGCCAGCGGCGCGATCTCCAACGCCTTCGACGACCTCCGGGTCCAGGGCCTGTGGGGCGCCCACAAGCTCACCGGCCGGCTGGGCGCCGGCAGCGGCAAGCTGCGGGCCACCACCGTCTCGGGCTCGATCGCCCTGCTGCGCCGCCCGCCCCGGGAGGACGAGCCGGACCCGCGGGACGCATCAGGAGACAATGCCGGTACGACCGACAAGAAGGTGCTCTGACATGCCCCCCGTCTTCGCCCACGGACGCCTCCGCCTCTACCTGCTGAAGCTGCTGGACGAGGCCCCGCGTCACGGCTACGAGGTGATCCGCCTCCTCGAAGAGCGCTTCCAGGGCCTGTACGCGCCCTCGGCGGGCACGGTCTACCCGCGGCTGGCCAAGCTGGAGGCGGAAGGCCTGGTCACCCACACCACCGAGGGCGGCCGCAAGGTGTACTCCATCACCGACGCCGGCCGGGCCGAACTGGCCGACCGCAGCGCCGAACTCGCCGACCTGGAACTGGAGATCCGGGAGTCGGTCGCCGAACTCGCCGCCGAGATCCGGGCCGACGTCAGCGGCGCCGCGGGCGATCTGCGCCGCGAGATGCGCGCCGCGGCCGGCAAGGCCCGCCAGTCCCGCACCGACGGCGCGACCACCGAGGAGGAGAGCCCCTTCGGCGACTTCGGGGTCTTCGGCGACAAGGACGCCTGGCGCGCCGCCAAGGAGGAGATGCGCCGCGCCAAGCAGGAGTGGAAGGACCAGGCCCGGCGCGCCAAGGACGAGAGCCGGCGCTCCCGCGAGGAGGCCCAGCGCGCCCGCCGCCAGGCCAAGGAGGCCCAGGACAAGGCGCAGGAAGAGGTGCAGCGCATCATGCGGCAGGTCCAGGAGCAGGTGCAGGGCCACTTCGCGCGGGGCGACTGGCCGACGGGGCTGCGCGAAGGGCTGGGCGAACTCGCCAAGGAGATGGGCGGGTTCGGCAAGGACTTCGCCCTCGGCCGTACCGGCACGGCGGCCTCCGGCAAGTCCTCCGAGCCGTCGTACTCCGAGACCCCCGAGGACTTCCCCGCCGACTACACCCCGCCGTGGGCGCACGAGGACGCCTCCGACTCCACCGGCGACCCGGCCCGCGATCTGGACCGGCTGCTGGACCGCTTCCGGGACGACATCCGGGACGCGGCCCGCGACCACGGAGTCACCGGCGACCAGCTGCGCGACGCCCGCCGCCACCTGTCCACGGCGGCGGCGCGGATCGGAGCGGTACTGCGCGCCCCGAAGGCCTGAGGTGCCCTCAGCCCGCCGCCCTGGCCTCACCGCCGTCCCCGTACAGCACCCGGGTCACGGACGCGTACGTCACCCCGTGGTCGGCGAGGATCTCGGCGGGGACGCCGGGGCGGGTCGTGAGGGCGAGCAGGAGGTGCTGGTCGCCGATGCGCCGGTCCCGTAGGGCGGTGGCGGCGCGCAACGCACCGGTCAGGACGTCCTTGGCCTCCTGCTCGAAGGGGCGGTGCCCCGACCGGCGGCCGCCGCTCCGACGACCGGTGGACAGCGCCCCGGCCCCGTGCGCCTCCTCCACCCGGGCCACGATCTCCGGCACATGGATGCCCAGCCCGGCGAGGGCGTCCGTCTCGGCCTGGGTGAGCCCGCCCCGTCGGCGGGCCAGCTCCAGCGCCTCCCGTACCGACTCCCGCCGCCCGTCGAGCCCGAGCGCCGCCAGCGCGAACGAGGCCCGGCTGCCCTCCCGGTCGAGCAAGGCCAGCAGCAGGTGCCCGGCGTCCACCCGGTGGGCATCCGCCCGCTCCGCGTGGACCACGGCCGCCTTCACCACGTCCCGGGCGTCCTTCGTGAACCGCTCGAACATCAATGCCTCCCGTACTTCTTGTGCACGGCCTGCCTGCTGACCCCGAGTTCGGTGGCGATCTCCTGCCACGACCAGCCCTGGTTGCGCGCATTGCGCACCTGGACGGCCTCCAACTGCTCCAACAGCCTGCGCAGCGCGGCGACGGCCCGCAGGCCGACCCGTGGGTCGCGGTCGCCCGCCCGCTCGGCGAGATCGGTTGCCTCAGTCATGATGTCAACGTACGTTGACATCACGGTGCCGTCAACCCCAGTTGACACGTCGACGGCCGGCCCGGATGTCCGGACCGGCCGTCGACGCGAACCCGTTCCCCCTCAGTGACCGGTGAGCACGATCTTCCCGAACTGGCCCCCGGCCTCCATCCGCTCGAAGCCCTCCCGCGCCCGGTCCATGGGCAGGACCTCGTCGATGACGGGCCGTACGCCCGTGGCGGCGCAGAAGGAGAGCAGGTCCTCCAGCTCGTCCTTGGTCCCCATCGTGGAGCCGACGATCCTCAGCTCCAGGAAGAAGACGCGGGTCAGCTCGGCGTGCGAGGGCCGGTCACCGCTGGTCGCTCCGGAGATCACCACCGTCCCGCCGGGACGCAGCGACTTCACCGAGTGCGACCAGGTGGCGGCCCCCACGGTCTCGATGACGGCGTCGACCCGCTGCGGCAGCCGCGCACCGGGCTCCACCGCCTCCACGGCACCGAGTTCCAGCGCCCGCTTGCGCTTGGCCTCGTCCCGGCTGGTGGCGAAGACCCGCAACCCGGCGGCCTTGCCGAGCACGATCGCGGCGGTCGCGACCCCGCCGCCGGCGCCCTGCACCAGGACGGAGTCACCGGGCCGCACCCCGGCGTTGGTGAACAGCATCCGGTACGCGGTCAGCCAGGCCGTCGGCAGGCAGGCGGCCTCCTCGAAGGAGAGCTCCTTCGGCTTGGGCAGGACGTTCCAGGTGGGCACGGCGACCTGCTCGGCGAAGGTGCCCTGGTAGCGCTCGGTCAGGATGGACCGGGGTTCCCCGGGCCCGACCCCGTGACCGCTCTGGCCGATCACGGAGTGCAGGACGACCTCGTTGCCGTCGGCGTCGACACCGGCGGCGTCGCAGCCGAGGATCATCGGCAGCTTGTCCTCCGCGAGGCCGACGCCCCGCAGGGACCAGAGGTCGTGGTGGTTGAGGGAGGCGGCCTTGACCGTGACGGTGCTCCAGCCGGGCCGGGTCTCGGGAGCGGGACGCTCCCCCGACTCCAGACCGTTGAGCGGCTGGTCGCGGTCGATTCGGGCGGCGTAGACGGCGAACATGACCTTGACGATAGGGTGCCCGCCCCGCCGTGGGAACCGGGGCCCGCTGTGAGACACGCCCTCTTGTCAGGCCACCCGGCCGCACGCCGAACGTCGCGCCCCTCCCCCTCGCTCTCGCCGGGTGCCGCGGCAAAAGGATTGGCCCCGTCCACTCCCGGACGGGGCCAACGGGGAGAGCACCGCGCCTCAGCGGCGGGCGACACCCTCCGCCCGGGCGGCCGCGGCGACCGCCGCCGTCACCGCGGGGGCGACCCGCTCGTCGAACGGCGACGGGATGACGTAGTCGGCGGCAAGATCGTCACCGACCACCGAGGCCAGCGCCTCGGCCGCGGCCAGCTTCATCCCCTCGGTGATACGGGAGGCCCGCACCTGGAGCGCCCCCGCGAAGATGCCGGGGAACGCCAGCACGTTGTTGATCTGGTTGGGGAAGTCCGAGCGTCCGGTGGCCACGACCGCCGCGTACTTGTGCGCGACCTCCGGGTGCACCTCCGGGTTCGGGTTGGCCATGGCGAAGACGAACGCGCCCTCGGCCATCGACGCCACCGCCGACTCCGCGACCGTGCCGCCGGAGACACCGATGAACACGTCGGCGCCGGCCAGCGCCGACTCCAGCGTCCCGGAGAGACCGGCCTTGTTGGTGAACGACGCCAGCTCCGCCTTGATCGGCGTGAGGTCCTCGCGGTCCCGCGAGACGACACCCTTGCGGTCCGCCACGGCGACGTCACCGATGCCGGCCTCGACCAGCATCTTGGCGATCGCGACACCCGCGGCGCCCGCGCCCGAGATCACGGCCCGCAGCTCGCCCAGCGTGCGCCCGCTCAGTCGCGCCGCGTTCCGCAGCGCCGCGAGCGACACGACCGCCGTGCCGTGCTGGTCGTCGTGGAAGACCGGGATGTCCAGCCGCTCCTGCAGCCGCCGCTCGATCTCGAAGCACCGGGGTGCCGAGATGTCCTCCAGGTTCACCCCGCCGAACGACGGGGCGAGACGGACCACGGTCTCGATGATCTCGTCGACGTCGGTGCAGTCCAGCGCGAGCGGGACCGCGTCCACGCCGCCGAACTGCTTGAAGAGGATGGCCTTGCCCTCCATCACCGGGAGGGAGGCCTCGGGTCCGATGTCCCCGAGTCCGAGCACCGCCGTGCCGTCGGTCACGACGGCGACGACCTGCGACTTCCACGTGTAGTCGTGGACGAGGTCCGGCTGCTCGGCGATCGCGCTGCACACCTTCGCGACGCCGGGCGTGTAAGCCAGGGACAGATCGTCCTTGTCGCGGATCGGCACGGTGGCCTGCACGGCCATCTTGCCGCCGCGGTGCAGCGCGAACGCCGGGTCGAAGGAATCCAGGGGCTCTGCCCCGCTCTCCGGTTCCTTGTGACCGTTCCGGCTTTCGCTGTCGCTGCGAGGATTGACAATCTCCGCTGCCACTTGGTTTTACCCCTTAAGTATTTACGGTTGAGGGTTGCCACTCCTGGTGAGGGGTGGGCGGGACCGCGCAAGGCCCGGAGGGATGATGCGTACGGGCCGAACGCGACGGGCGCGCCGCACACGCGCCCTCGAGCCCCGGATGAGGGGTGTAAAGAACCTTCTTACCGGACGGACGCCGTCGGCGACGAGTCCATAACGTCAAGGTCACATGCCGACACCCGGAATCATCGTCCGATATCAGGACAAGACCCGGACGAACCTCCAGCAAGCCCACAACTGCACCAAAGACCACTGCAGTCACGTCCGTAACGCGGGCCAGGCCGAAGATCTTCCGGCCGGAATGGAGGATTCCCGCAGACTGTGCGGTCGCGATGTACCGGACTGCTCCGGTTCGAGCGTCACCTGTTATCCGATTTTGACATCGGGAGTCCCCTGAATAGAGCAGTCCGAATGGCAAGATGCGGTAATCACACGAGGTCGCGACACTCGAAGGCGTGTGCTCTCGACGACCCATGGCGACGCCGTTCCGGCAGTCGCCGGCCCCATCGGCAACTCCACCCATCCGCCGGAGGAACCCACCATGACCGCAAGCACCACCCGTCGTACCACCGCCGCACGCTCCCGGATTGCAGCGGTCGGCGCGATCGCGGTCGCAGGCGCACTGCTTCTCACCGGCTGCGGTGACCAGACCAAGGACACCGGTTCGGACAGCAGCGACACCCAGGCGGGCAACTCCGCCCCGCTGGCCGACAAGCTCCCCAAGGAGATCCGCGACAAGGGGGTCGTCAAGGTCGGCTCCGACATCGCGTACGCGCCGGTCGAGTTCAAGGACGACTCCGGCAAGGTCGTCGGCATCGACCCCGACCTCGCCGACGCCATGGGCAAGCAGCTCGGCGTGAAGTTCGAGTTCGAGAACGGCACGTTCGACACCCTGATCACCGGTCTGCGCTCGGGCCGCTACAACATGGCCATGTCGGCGATGACCGACACCAAGGACCGCCAGGACGGCGTCGACTCCGAGACCGGCAAGAAGGTCGGCGAGGGCGTCGACTTCGTCGACTACTTCACCGCCGGTGTCTCGATCTACACCAAGAAGGGCGACGACCAGGGCATCAAGACCTGGGCCGACCTGTGCGGCAAGAAGATCGTGGTGCAGCGCGGCACCGTCTCGGAGGACCTCGCCAAGGCCGAGTCCGAGAAGTGCCCGGCCGGCAAGAAGATCGCCATCGAGGCCTTCGACAACGACCAGCAGGCGCAGACCCGCCTGCGCGCGGGCGGCGCCGACGCCGGCTCCTCCGACTTCCCCGTCGCCGCCTACGCGGTGAAGACCTCCGGCGGCGGCAACGACTTCCAGCTGGTCGGCGAGCAGGTCGAGGCCGCCCCGTACGGCATCGCGGTCGCCAAGGGCGACACGCAGCTGCGGGACGCCCTCCAGGCCGCGCTGGACGCCATCATCGCCAACGGCGAGTACAAGAAGATCATGGACAAGTGGGGCGTCGCCGAGGGCGCCGTCGACAAGGCCGCCATCAACGGCGGCAAGTGACCGCGGCCACGCGGCACTGAAAGGCAACACCCGTGACTGCTGACATCGACAAGACGACGGGTCCGGCCGACACGCCCCCCGCCGGACCGGAGGCCATCAAGGCCGTCCCGGTCCGGCACTACGGGCGGTACGTCACCGCCGTCGTCGCGCTCGCCCTGCTGGTCGGGGTCGTGTACGCGTTCTCCCAGGGCAAGATCAACTGGGCCACGATCCCCGACTACTTCTTCGACGACCGCATCCTCAGCGGTCTCGGCAAGACGCTGCTGCTCACCCTGCTGGCCATGGCGATCGGCATCGTCGGCGGCATCCTGCTGGCCGTGATGCGTCTGTCGAAGAACCCCGTGACCTCGTCGATCGCGTGGTTCTACATCTGGTTCTTCCGCGGCACCCCGGTCCTGGTGCAGCTGATCGTCTGGTTCAACCTGGGCCTGGTCTTCGAGTACATCAACCTCGGGCCGTTCTACAAGGACGAGTGGTCGGACTTCATGACCCCGTTCCTGACGGCGCTGCTGGGCCTCGGCCTCAACGAGGCCGCGTACATGGCGGAGATCTGCCGGGCCGGCCTGCTCGCGGTCGACGAGGGCCAGACCGAGGCGTCGCACGCCCTGGGCATGAGCCACGCGAAGACGCTGCGCCGGATCGTCATCCCGCAGGCGATGCGGGTGATCGTGCCGCCGACGGGCAACGAGGTCATCAACATGCTGAAGACGACCTCGCTGGTGTCGGTCGTCCAGTATCCCGAGCTGCTGCGCGCGGCCCAGGACATCGGCCAGACCTCCGGCGCCCCGGCCGAGATGCTGTTCCTGGCCGCCGCCTGGTACCTGCTGGTGACGTCCCTCTTCAGCGTCGGCCAGTACTACATCGAGCGCCACTACGCCAAGGGCACCACCCGCCAGCTGCCGCCGACGCCGTGGCAGAAGGTGAAGGCCAGTACGTTCTCCTTCGGCCGCCCGAAGGGAGGCACGGCATGAGCAAGAAGCTCAGCACGACGGACGCGCCCGTGAAGGACGCCGCCGTCCCCATGGTCAAGGCGGAGGGCGTCCACAAGTCCTTCGGTCACGTCGATGTCCTCAAGGGCATCGACCTGGAGGTGAGGACCGGCGAGGTGTTCTGCCTCATCGGCCCCTCCGGCTCCGGCAAGTCCACCTTCCTGAGGTGTATCAACCACCTCGAGAAGATCAACGCCGGGCGTCTGTACGTCGACGGCGAGCTGGTCGGCTACCGCCAGAAGGGCGACAAGCTGTACGAGCTGAAGGACAGCGAGGTCGCCCTGAAGCGCCGGGACATCGGCATGGTCTTCCAGCGCTTCAACCTGTTCCCGCACATGACGGCCGTCGAGAACGTCATGGAGGCGCCCGTCCAGGTCAAGGGCGTCAGCAGGGCGAAGGCCAGGGAGCGCGCGATGCAGCTCCTGGAGCGGGTGGGCCTCGGCGACAAGGCCGGCAACTACCCCTCGCAGCTGTCCGGCGGCCAGCAGCAGCGGGTGGCGATCGCGCGGGCGCTCGCCATGGACCCCAAGCTGATGCTCTTCGACGAGCCGACCTCGGCCCTCGACCCGGAGCTGGTCGGTGACGTCCTCGACGTCATGCGCGACCTCGCCGAGTCCGGCATGACCATGGTCGTCGTCACCCACGAGATGGGCTTCGCCCGCGAGGTGGGCGACAGCCTGGTCTTCATGGACGGCGGCGTGGTGGTCGAGTCCGGCAACCCGCGCCAGGTGCTGACCGACCCGCAGCACGAGCGGACCAAGTCGTTCCTGTCCAAGGTGCTCTGACCGCGGTCCCGCGCACGGCGAAGGGGCGGTACGGATCTTCCGTACCGCCCCTTCGTCCGTCCGTGCTACTTGAGGGCCAGCAGCAGGGTGTCCGACGGCGAGCACCACACCGGGCGGGCCTCGCCGAAGCCCTTCTCCCGCAGCACCCGCGCGTGCCACGCGGCCGACGGCGTGTCTCCGTCGGCGTGCTCGCCGTAGATCTCGAACCGGCGGGCGGTGGGCCGCGCGAGGACCGGGTCGTTCGCGGCGAGCCGCCACCACTCGGCCCAGTCGAGGGCGCCGCCGGTCCTGGCCCGGTCCATGCGGGCGTGCCGCTGGGCGCGCTCGGCCGCGTTGATCCGGGGCGTGGTCTCGTCGATCATGTGGTCCGCGTTCATGAAGACACCGCCGTCGCGGACCAGGCCCGCGACGTGCCCGTAGAGGTCCGCGAGGGGTTCGCTGTGCAGCCAGTGGAGGGCGGTGGCGGTCAGCACGGCGTCGTAGGAGTCGTGCGGCAGTGCCTCGGCCCAGCCGGGGTCCTTGAGGTCGGCGGTGACGAGGGTGACGCGCCCGTCCCCCGCGAAGGTGCCCTCGGCGATGGCGAGGAGTGCCGGGTCCAGGTCGACGCCGGTGCTGGTGGCGTCCGGGAAGCGGGCGAGCAGCCGGGCGGTGATGCTGCCGGTGCCGCACGCCAGGTCCAGCACGCGCGGGGCGGTCCCGACGAGGGCCTCGACCATGTCGAGCATGACCCGGAACCGCTCCTCGCGGTCGGGCATGTACCACTCCTGCTGCCGGTCCCAGCTCTCCTGCCAGGCGTGCCAGTCGGCGGCGGCCGTGGTGGTGTGCGCGTCCGTCATCGAGCCCCTCCCTCGTCTCCGTCACGTAATACCCTTGCAGCACGACCGTCTATTACCCGACCGCACGCACGACCATAGAGCCCCTGCGTAAGGACTACAAGTGGAACTGGCCTATTACTCGGATTACGCCGTACGCCTCGTCAACACCGAGGAGCCGGCCCGGGGCAAGGACACGCTCACCTCGGTCGAGGCCGTCCGCGGCCTGTTCGGCGGGAACCAGTCGGCCGCGCGGCGCGCCACGGACGCGGACGTGACACGGTTCCGCTCGGTCCGGGCCCGGCTCCGCTCGGTCTTCGAGGCGGCGGACGGCGGGGACGAGACGCTCGCGGTGGACCTGCTGAACTCCCTGTTGCTCGAGTTCCCCGTCAGCCCGCAGATCTCGGGTCACGACTTCCGCGACGACGACGGCCGCCCGCTGTGGCACATGCACCTGGCCGATCACCCGTCCAACGCGACGGCGGGTTACGCCGCCATCGCCGCGATGGGCCTCGCCTTCCACCTCACCGAGTACGGCGTGGACCGGCTCGGGCTGTGCGAGGCGCCGCCCTGCCGCAACGCCTACCTGGACACCTCGACCAACCGTTCCCGCCGGTACTGCTCCGACCGCTGCGCCACCCGGGCCAACGTGGCCGCCTACCGTGCCCGCAAGCGCCTGGAGGCCGAGAACACGGGCCGCGCCGCCGACAGCGCCCAGCCCACCACGGCCAGCGGCGAACGCCGCTCCGACGTGCGCGGCCGGTAGCGGAACCGGACCCGGCCCAGCACCAGCTCGTCGGGCACCACCCCGTAGTCGGTGCTGTCGCCGCCCGCGTAGCTGTTGTCGCCGAGCACCCACCAGCCGCCGTCCCGCCGCTCGGCGGCCCGCTTCACCACGAGCAGGTCCTGCTGGAAGGGGTGCCGCAGCACGATCACGTCACCGCGTCTGACCCGGGCGCCGTAGTGCACCAGCAGCCGGTCCCCGTGGTGCAGTGTGGGCACCATGGACGGCCCGGTCACCTCGGCCACCCCGAAAGGCAGCGGCGGCCTCGGCCGCTCGGCGTCCTGCGACAGCTCCGGCATCTCCCGGCACCTCCCCGGTTCTTCCTCCACCAGTCCCAGTCTCACCCCGGACTTTTGTCCTAAGCCCGCGGGGGCACCCGCGAAAAGCCGTCCGCCACGGAGTAATGTCCCCTGTGAGAAGACGATCACGAGGAAGGAAACGCTCCATGCTTTCCCGCCTGTTTGCCCCCAAGGTCAAGGTCAGCGCCCACTGCGACCTGCCCTGCGGCGTGTACGACCCGGCCCAGGCCCGCATCGAGGCGGAGTCGGTGAAGGCCGTCCAGGAAAAGATGGCCGGCAACGACGACCCGCACTTCCAGGCCCGTGCCACGGTCATCAAGGAGCAGCGCGCCGAGCTGGCCAAGCACCACGTCTCCGTTCTGTGGAGCGACTACTTCAAGCCGCCGCACTTCGAGAAGTACCCGGAGCTGCACCAGCTGGTCAACGACACCCTGAAGGCCCTGTCGGCCGCCAAGGCGTCGACGGACCCGGCCACCGGCCAGAAGGCGCTCGACTACATCGCCCAGATCGACAAGATCTTCTGGGAGACCAAGAAGGCCTGACCTTCGTGCGTTGCGACCTGCGATTCCTTACGTTTTGCAGTGTCCCTCCACCCGCACCCGGCCCATGGGACGCCGCCCACGGCACCTCCCACGGTCCGGGTGCGGTCCTTTGCGCCACCCGTGTCCGTACGACGGCGCGGGGTCGGTAGTGGGGTGGCCCGACCTGTCGCACACCGCCCGGCTGCGCGCTCACGACACCGTCTCCGGCACCCTGGCCCGGTGCGCCGACCGGGCCCTGCGCGAGCTGGTGGACGGGGCCGTGCCGACCGGGTCCGGCATCGGTGGGAAGGCGTCCGTGACGGAGGTCGCCGGGACGCCCGTCTTCGTGAAGCGGGTGCCTCTCACCGGCCTGGAGCTGCGGCCGGAGCACGTCCGGTCCACGGCGAACCTCTTCGAGCTGCCCCTCTTCTGCCACTACGGCGTCGGCGCCCTCGGCGGGCCGGGCTTCGGGGCCTGGCGTGAGCTCGCCGCGCACGTCCTGACCACCGGCTGGGTGCTGGACGCGGAGCACGAGGGCTTCCCGCTGATGTACCACTGGCGGGTGCTGCCGGACGCGACGCCCCTGCCGGAGGAGCTGGCCGATGTCGACCGGGCGGTCGCCTACTGGGGCGGCGGAGCGCGGGTGCGCCGCCGGATCCGGGCCCTGGAGGAGTCCGCCGCGAGTGTGGCGCTGTTCCTGGAGTACATCCCGCAGAATCTGCACCAGTGGCTGGGCGCCCGGGTCGAGGCGGGGGGCGAGGCCGCCGGCCGGGCCTGTGCCAGGGTGGAGCGGGGTCTCGCGGACGGCGTCGCGTTCATGAACAGCCGCGGGCTGCTGCACTTCGACGCGCACTTCGAGAACGTCCTGACGGACGGCCGGCGCCTCTACTTCGCGGACTTCGGGCTCGCCGTCTCCTCCGGGTTCGAGCTGTCGGCCGCGGAGGCCGCCTTCCTCCGCGGTCACCGGACGTACGACCGCTGCTACACCACCGCCCACCTGGTGAACTGGCTCGTCACCGCCCTGTACGGGTACCGGGTCGATGACCGGGACGGGCGGTACGCGCTGGTGCGCGACTTCGCCGGGGGCAGGCGTCCCACGGGCGTCCCGGCGGAGGCCGCGGCGATCCTCGCCCGGCACGCGCCGGTCGCCGCGGTGATGTCCGAGTTCACCCGCGCCTTCCGCGGCCGGAGCAGGCGCACCCCGTACCCGGTGGAGGAGTTCCGCCGGCTCGGCGTCACGGCGGACGGCCCGTGAGGGGGCGGGTGGGCGTGGGATGCTGGGGGGATGGAGCTGGAGGATCTGGTGCGGCTGCGGCGGGCCCGGGACCGGATGGACCGGGAGTACGCCGAGCCGCTGGACGTCTCCGCGCTGGCGCGGACCGCGCTGATGTCGCCGGGGCACTTCCAGCGCAGTTTCCGCGCGGCGTACGGGCAGACGCCGTACGCGTATCTCATGACCCGGCGGGTGGAGCGCGCCAAGGCGCTGCTGCGGCGCGGTGATCTGACGGTGACGGAGGTGTGCCTCGCGGTCGGCTGCACCTCCCTCGGTTCGTTCAGTTCGCGCTTCACCGAACTGGTCGGGGAGACGCCGAGCGCCTACCGGGCCCGGTCGCACGAGGAGAGCGCGGTGATCCCGCCGTGCGTGGCGCGGACGTTCACCCGCCCGGTGCGCGGCAGGACACAAGCCGATCCGCGCGAAACCTTCTAGCGTGGACGCATGGACACAGGAACGGACGCGAAACTCGCCCAGTGCTTCATCGCCGTCGACGATCACGACAAGGCGCTGTCCTTCTACCGTGACGTGCTGGGGCTGGAGGTCCGCAACGACGTGGGGTTCGAGGGGATGCGGTGGGTGACGGTCGCCTCGCCGGACCAGGACGTGGAGATCGTGCTGGAGCCGCCCGCGGCGAACCCGGACGCCTCGCCCGGTGACAAGCAGGCCATGGCGGAGCTGCTGGCCAAGGGCATGCTGCGCGGGGTCAACTTCACCACCACCGACTGCGACGCCCTCTTCGAACGCGTCCGGGCCGCCGGCGCCGACGTGATCCAGGAGCCGGCGGACCAGCCGTACGGGGTGCGTGACTGTGCGTTCCGCGACCCGGCGGGGAACATGCTGCGCTTCATGGAACGCCCCGGCAGGTGAGCGTCCGCTGGACGTACCTCTTCCTCGACCGGCCCGGTGCGGCGGCCGACCGGGCGGGTGCCTTCTGGGCGGCCGTCACGGGGACGCGGCTGTCCGGGCCGAGCGGCGAGCACGGGGAGTTCGTGACGCTGGCGGTGGACGGCGCCGACGCCTGCGCGGGGGTGCAGCGCCTCGGCTCGGGTGAGGGCGGTGTGCATCTCGACCTGTCCGTGGACGACATCCCGGAGTTCGTCGCTCAGGCGCGGCGCCTGGGCGCGGGGACGGTCGCCGAGCACGACGGGTGGACCGTACTGCGCTCGCCGGCCGGTCAGGTGTTCTGCGCGATTCCCTGGCACGGGGAGTCGGCGCGGCCGCCCGTCGCGCACGGCAGCCGGCTGGACCAGGTGTGCCTGGACATCCCGCCGTCCCGCTACGACGAGGAAGTCGCCTTCTGGAGCGGGCTGTTGCCCGACTGGGATGCGGCGCCCGGCTCGCTCCCGGAGTTCCACGTGGTCCGGCCGCCGGCCGGGCTGCCGGTGCGCTTCCTGCTCCAGCGGATCGAGGACGAGCGGCCGGTCTCCGCCCACCCGGACCTGGCCTGCGCCGATGTCGCCACGACGCGTGCCCGGCACGAGGAGCACGGGGCCGTGCCCGTGGCCGGGTTCGGCCGCTGGACGGTGATGCGCGACCCCACGGGCGGCGTCTACTGCCTGACCGGCCGCGATCCGGAGACGGGCCTTCCCGCGGGCCGGCCGGTGGCGTAACCCGGGCCGCGGTGGCGGTGCGGCACGGCTTCGCCCTCCCCGTTCGGCGCTTCCTGCTGTACGTGCGCACCACCACGCCGTTGCCGAACCCGCGCACCGACTCCAGCGCGAACTCCGTGACGGAGAAGACGGAGGCGAACATCGGCATCCCGGACCCCTGCACGACGGGGCAGGTCCTGATGACCGGTTCGTCGATCTCGTCGGCCGGCGCGCCGGCGATCCGCGCTCCGCCGCAGAGGTATGGGTGCGATGCCGTAGGAGGACGGGCGGACCGTCATCCCGGGTGCAGCCCGCGGCCGGCCATCACCAGGAGCAGGCCCGTGACCAGGACGGGGGCGAAGGCCGCGGTGGCGGCCACCGCACGAGGGCGCCTGCGCGCGGCGGGCGGCGGGACGTGCGGCAGGCCCGCCCACTGCCGGGCCGTCTCGCGCCGCTCGGCGGCGCGCCGCACGGCGGCACGGACGCACAGGGCCATGGCGGCCGCGCCGCCCACGGCCGCCACCGCCGCCGGCGTCCACCGGGCCGGGGCCACGAGCAGCGCCAGGGCGACCGCCGCCGCCGTGCCCCAGCCGGTGAGGCAGGCGAGCGCCGCGGTACGACGGGAGCGCGGACGGTCGGGTCCGGCGCGCAGATCGGCGAGGGCGGGCAGGTACCAGACGCTGCCGGCGACGGTCACCGCCGTGCACCCCAGGGCGAGGACGGGCTGCGGCACGGCTCACCGCTCCGTTTCGAGCGCGGCGATCTCCGGGTGGTGCAGGTCGAACGCCGGGGACTCGCTGCGGATCCTCGGCAGCGTGGTGAAGTTGTGGCGCGGCGGCGGGCACGAGGTCGCCCACTCCAGGGAACGGCTGTAGCCCCAGGGGTCGTCGACGCCGACCGGCTTGCCGTACTTGGCCGTCTTCCAGACGTTGTAGAAGAACGGCAGGATCGACAGCCCGAGCAGGAACGACCCGATCGAGGACAGGGTGTTCAGGGCGGTGAAGCCGTCGGCCGCGAGGTAGTCGGCGTAGCGGCGCGGCATGCCCTCGACGCCCAGCCAGTGCTGGACGAGGAAGGTCAGGTGGAAGCCGGCCGTGAGGGTCCAGAAGGTGATCCTGCCGAGGCGTTCGTCGAGCATCTTGCCGGTGAACTTGGGCCACCAGAAGTGGAATCCGGCGAACATCGCGTACACGACCGTCCCGAAGACGGTGTAGTGGAAGTGCGCGACGACGAAGTACGTGTCGGAGACGTGGAAGTCCAGCGGGGGCGAGGCCAGCAGCACGCCGGTCAGGCCGCCGAAGAGGAAGGTGACCAGGAAGCCCACCGTCCACAGCATCGGCGTCTCGAAGGACAGACTGCCCTTCCACATGGTGCCGATCCAGTTGAAGAACTTCACGCCCGTCGGCACCGCGATCAGCATCGTCATGAAGGCGAAGAACGGCAGCAGCACCCCGCCCGTGACGTACATGTGGTGCGCCCACACGGTCACCGAGAGGCCGGCGATGGCGACGGTCGCGCCGATCAGGCCCATGTAGCCGAACATGGGCTTGCGGGAGAAGACCGGGATCACCTCGGAGACGATGCCGAAGAACGGCAGCGCCAGGATGTACACCTCGGGGTGGCCGAAGAACCAGAACAGGTGCTGCCACAGCAGCGCCCCGCCGTTGGCCGCGTCGAAGATGTGACTGCCGAACTTGCGGTCGCACTCCAGCGCGAACAGCGCCGCCGCCAGGACCGGGAACACGATCAGCACCAGCAGCGCCGTCAGCAGCACGTTCCAGGTGAAGATCGGCATGCGGAACATCGTCATCCCGGGTGCCCGCATGCAGATGATCGTGGTGATGAAGTTGACCGCGCCGAGGATCGAACCGAAGCCGGACAGGGCCACGCCCATGATCCACAGATCGGCGCCGATGCCCGGCGAGTAGATCTCGTTGGACAGCGGTGCGTACAGGAACCAGCCGAAGTCGGCGGCGCCCCCCGGCGTGAGGAAACCGCCGGCGGCGATCACGGAGCCGAACAGGAACAGCCAGAACGCCAGCATGTTCAGCCGGGGGAACGCCACGTCGGGCGCCCCGATCTGCAACGGCATGATCCAGTTCGCGAACCCGGTGAACAGCGGCATCGCGAACATCAGCAGCATGATCGAACCGTGCATCGTGAACGCCTGGTTGAACTGCTCGTTCGACATGATCTGCGTGCCCGGGCGGGCGAGTTCGGCGCGCATCACCAGCGCCATCACCCCGCCGACGACGAAGAACACGAAGGCGCTGACCAGGTACAGCGTGCCGATCTTCTTGTGGTCGGTGGTCGTCAGCCAGTCCACCCACGCGGTCCGGCGCGCGGCGGGCGTTCCCGCGGCGTCTCCTCCGTGGGCCACGGCCGCCGTGTGCGGCACCGGACGGGACCGGTCCCGCTCCGCGGTGCTCACCTGGTCCATGCGTATCTCATCCACCGGATGTCTTCCTCCCCAGCCGTTTCGGCGCGCCTCATGATCGACGGCGGGGGAAGGGGTCCGCATGGGTCGAAGGGGCCCTGTGCGGGCCCCGGGCCGGGGACCAATGGTCCTTCGGTTCAGTCCGGTGCGGCGGCCGGCCACACCGCCTGCCGGGCGGCGCCCGCGGGCCACACGATCTCCACCGGGACACCCCGCGCGCGGGCGTAGGTCACCAGGTGGGCCGTGGCGTCGCGGCCGTTGGACGGGGAGCCGTCCCAGACCGCCAGCAGCAGACCGCCCGCCGCGACGAGCCGCTCGTCGGCGCCGATGCAGGAGGCGCGGTCCAACGGGTCGTAGGCCACCAGGCGTACCTGGTCGGCGAGGGTGAGCAGTTCACCGGTCGCCATCCGGTCGTGCCGGGGCGGCATGGCCGGCATCCCGGCACGGGTGGGGATCACCACCGCCAGCGGGCAGCCCGACGCCCGCGCGGCCCTGCCGGACACCAGGGGCGTCCCCGCGCCCGTGCGCACCATGGCCATGCCGCCGCGGTCCGGGCGGCGTGCCAGCCGGGTCCGCAACGCGGACTCCACCAGCGGGACGGTGTCCGGGGCCAGATCGGCGTGCCCCACCACCACGATGTCCCCGTCCGTCCCGCCACCGTCGCCCACTGCCGCACGCATCGTGCCCCCGCCGTCTCGTCGTCCGCCGCCCGCCGGACCGCTCGGTGCGGCCGACGGGCGCTGGTCGCGAGCCAGTGAAGCCGGGACGGCCGCCGACGACCAGGGCCGAACGTCCCTGTCGGGCCCGGAGAGGGCGGGGAGGACGGCAGGGAGGTCAGCCCTCCGGGAGGGCCGGCGAGCCGGTGGCCGTGGACCGGGGCTCGCGCCACATCGGCCACATCGACGGGCCGTCCGGCAGGGACAGGGGCTGACCGGCCGCCTCGAAGCCGAGGCGTTCGTACAGCCGGCGGCTGCGCTCGTTGCTCGCCTCCAGGTAGGCCGCCCGTCCCTCCCGGTCGCAGCGGTCCAGGACGGAGCCGATCAGCGCGGTGCCGAGGCCCTCGCCCTGACGGCCTGGAGCGACGCCGATCATCCACAGGTACTCGTGGGCCCGGCCCGAGGGGTGGATGTCCGCCGTGAGGCGGCCGATCAGTTCCACGCGTTCGTTGTCGGGATCGACGTCCTGGCGCGTCCGCGCGAAGCCGTCGTCCCCCGCGGGGTCTCCGGCACCGGATCCGGAGTCGCCGGCACCGGGTTCCTCCGCGGGCACCGACATCCACAGGGCGCAGGCGGAGCCGTCCTCGGTGACGTCGATGCGCCCGTCGGCGAGGACGACGTCGGTGAAGGCCGCCATGAGCTTGTGGTGCGTCGTACGGCGGTACTCCGCGCCGGGGAAGACCCAGCCGCTGACCGGGTCGTCCTGGAACGCCTCGTCCAGGAGGCGGACGATCAGCTCCCGGTCGTCCTCCCCAGCCGTCCGGATCGCCACTCCCATGTCCACCCCTTCGCCTCAACCATGCTGTCTCGTACGGTGGTTGACCCTATCGGGGGCAGCGGCCGAAGGGGCGGGCCCCGCACATCGTGGGGAAGTGCGGGACCCGCCGGGCCGGACCCCCGGTGCCGTGCGCAGTCAGGGGGCCGCACGGCGCGGGGGGCCGGGTACTGGGGACGGCCCGGCGGGCCGTCAGGTGGTGCGCCGGGTCACGAACTCGGCGAGTGCCAGCAGGCCGCCCGCCGCCTCCGGGTCGGGCACGGCGCGGGCCACTTCCTGCATCGCCCGGGCCATCCGGTCGGCCGCCTCGGTCTGGGCCCAGTCCCGGCCGCCCGCCCGTTCCACGGCACGCACGATGCGTTCCAGATCCTCCTTCCGGTGCGGGGTCGCGTACACCGCGGCGAGATCCGCGGCCGCCGGGGTGCCGGAGGTGAGCGCCGCCACCACCGGCAGGGACTTCTTGCGGGCGGCCAGGTCCGCACCGGCCGGCTTGCCGGTGCGGCGCGGGTCGCCCCAGGTGCCGATCACGTCGTCGATGAGCTGGAAGGCCAGTCCCGCCTGACGGCCGAACGCGTCGAGTGCCGCCACGTCCTCCTCCCCGGCGTCCGCGTACAGCGCCCCGATGGCGCAGGCGCAGCCCAGCAGTGCCCCGGTCTTCGCCTCGGCCATGGCGAGCGTCTCGGCGAGGGTGACCTCTCCGGGGGCACGCCGTTCCAGGTCCGTGTCCGCGTGCTGTCCCGCGCACAGCTCGATCACGCAGTCCGCGAGCCGGGCCGACGCGGCACGGGCCGCCGGGTGGGGGTCCTCGGCGAGCAGCCTCAGGGCGAGCGCCTGGAGGGCGTCCCCCGCGAGGATCGCGCCGGCGTCACCGAACACCGTCCACGCCGTGGGCCGGTGCCGGCGGGTGGTGTCCCGGTCCATCACGTCGTCGTGCAACAGCGTGAAGTTGTGGACCAGTTCCACGGCCGCCGCCGCGTGCACGGCGGCCGCCCGTGCGGTGGGGCCGCCCATCGCGGAGGCCGCGGCGAGCACCAGCGCGGGGCGGATCGCCTTGCCCGCGCCTCCGTGGGCCGCCGTGCCGTCCGCGTCCTGCCAGCCGAAGTGGTGCAGCGCGATCCGGCGCATGGGTCCGGGCAGCGAGTCGAGGGCCGCCCGCAGCACCGGGTCGACCGCGGCCCGGGCCCTGTCCAGCAGCACCGTCGCCTCGTGTCCGTCCCCGGCACGCTGCTCCGGCACCGTGGGGACCTCACCCGGACGCCCCGTCGTACGCCCCGTCTGCCGCTCCGTGATGGATTCCGTCATCGGCTTCCCCCTGGCACCGGTTCGGTGGAGGAGTGGTGGGAGGGCGCTTCCGCACCCGTCGAGCACGCTCCTCCGAGGTGTACCCGCCCGGACGGCCGGGGACACGGCACGCGGCACGGGAGCCCGCGGACGGTCACCGCCAGCGGCCGATCTCGACGTCCTCCAGGACACCCAGCGCGTCCGGTACCAGGACCGCGGCCGAGTAGTAGGCCGTGACCAGGTACTTGATGATGGCTTGTTCGTTGATGCCCATGAACCGCACGGACAGGCTCGGCTCGATCTCGTCGGGGATGCCGGTGGCCCGCAGACCGATGACGCCCTGGTCCTCCTCGCCGGTGCGCAGGGCGATGATGGAGGTCGTGCGGGCCTCGGTCACCGGGATCTTGTTGCACGGAAAGATGGGCACCCCGCGCCAGGTGGGAATGCGGTTGCCGCCCATGTCGACGGTCTCCGGGACGAGCCCCCGCTTGTTGAGCTCACGGCCGAACGCGGCGATCGCGCGCGGGTGGGCGAGCAGCAGCCTGGTCCCGCGCCGCCTGCTGAGCAGTTCGTCCAGGTCGTCGGGGCCCGGCACCCCGTCGTGCGGCTGGATCCGCTGGTCGTACTCGCAGTTGTGGAGCAGACCGAACTCGCGGTTGTTGACGAGCTCGTGCTCCTGGCGCTCCTTCAGCGCCTCCACGGTCAGCCGGATCTGCTGTTCCGTCTGGTTCATGGGCTGGTTGTAGAGGTCGGCCACGCGGGAGTGGATGCGCAGCACGGTCTGGGCGACGCTGAGTTCGTACTCGCGGGGCCTGGCCTCGTAGTCGACGAAGGTGTGCGGGATGTCCGGCTCCCCGCTGTGGCCGGACGCGAGGTCGATCTCCTTCTCCCCGTACTTGTTGGTGCGCTGCCCGGGTACCTCGAGCCGGCTGCGGAGGTGTTCGCGCAGGCTGTCCGACCGCTCGGCGACCTGCTCGACCGCCTCGCGGGGCAGCACCAGGACGGTGCAGGGGGTGAGGGTGCGGGCCGTGTACTCCCAGATGGCGTCCTCGCCCTGCAGTGCCTGCTCACCGAAGTAGGCGCCGTCGGCGAGGACCCCGAGGGACTCGTCCTGGCCGTAGGGGCCGGTGCCGACCCGCTCCACGCGGCCGTGCGCCAGCAGGTACACCTCGTCGGCCGGACTGCCGAAGGAGGCGATCACCTGGCCGGCCTCGATCTCCCGCTGCCGGCAGCGGGAAGCCAGCTCCGTCAGCACCTCCTCGTCCTCGTACGACCGCAGGACCGGCAGCTCGCCCAGCTCTGCCGGGATGATCTCGACACGGTCGCCGGTCTTCACGAACGTCATCCGGCCATCACCCACGGCGTACGTCAGCCGCCGGTTCACCCGGTACGTACCGCCCTGCACGTCGACCCACGGCAGCATGCGCAGCAGCCAGCGCGAGCTGATCTCCTGCATCTGCGGCACGGACTTGGTCGTGGTGGCCAGGTTCCGCGCGGCGGCCGTACCGAGGCTCTGCTGCTGCCCGGCCTGCTCCGTGCGGACCTCTTCGCCTACCGACATGAGAAATTGCCCTCCCCAATGGTGGTGCACGCCCGGCCTCGCCGGACGTCGTCCTGCGTGATCAAGCGTTCCTCACCCGGCGTGCCCGCGCCATTACACGATCGAGCGGGGTTGGATCTTGGGAGGTGTGGGCACACATGCGGCGCCCGCTCCAACATCCCGGTAGCGGAACGAGATTGTCCGGATCGAGTCGCACAGGACCCGAACGGAAAGTTGAACTCGTTCCTTTCCGGTAATAGGGCCAGTACCAGGTGGTCGCGCACGGCGGCTGCCGCCCGGCACGAAGGAGGGCGGTCATGGCCCCACCCATGTCCGCGAGCGCGTTCCTGCGCGCGCTGAAGGCGGAAGGGCTCACGGTCGTCGAGGTCGGCGACTGGCGCGACCACAACCGCAACCACAAGGGCCCCTGGGGCCCGGTGCACGGCGTGATGATCCACCACACGGTCACCAAGGGCAGCGCGAAGACCGTGGAGCTGTGCCGCAAGGGCTACTCGGGCCTGCCCGGTCCGCTGTGCCACGGCGTCATCACCAAGGACGGCCGGGTCCACCTGGTCGGCTACGGCAGGGCGAACCACGCGGGGCTCGGCGACGACGACGTGCTGCGCGCGGTGATCGCCGAGAAGCGGCTGCCGGCGGACAACGAGGCGAACACCGACGGCAACCGGCACTTCTACGGCTTCGAGTGCGAGAACCTGGGCGACGGCAAGGACCCCTGGCCGGCGGCGCAGCTGGAGGCGATCGAGAAGGCCGCCGCCGCGGTCTGCCGCCACCACGGCTGGAACGAACGGTCCGTCATCGGGCATCTGGAGTGGCAGCCGGGCAAGCCGGACCCGCGGGGATTCACGATGGCGTCGATGCGGACCCGTATCGGCGACCGTCTGAAGTGAGGCACCGGCGCTCCCGCGCACCCCGCCGCGGCACTCCGGCCGGTGCGGGCGCCCCGCCCGCACCGGCGTGGGGCGGGGAGGCCGCGGCCGTCCGGGGCCGCGGGGCCGGCTGCCGCGAGGGGAGCGGCCGGGCGACAATGTCCCGGTGACCAGCTCCGACGATCCCGGCGCCGGCTTTCTCGCGGGGCTGGGGCCGCGGCTGCCCTCGCCGCTGCACGAGGTCCTGGACGGACGGTTCGAGCGGCACGGGGTGCGGCTCCTGCTGAAGCGGGACGACCTGATCCATCCCGAGCTGATCGGCAACAAGTGGCGCAAGCTCGCGCCGAACCTCCACGAGGCCGCCGGGCGGACCGTGCTCACCTTCGGCGGCGCCTACTCCAACCACCTGCGGGCCACGGCCGCCGCCGGCCGGCTGCTCGGGCTGCGCACGGTCGGCGTGGTGCGCGGCCAGGAACTCGCCGCCCGCCCGCTCAATCCGTCACTCGCCCGGTGCGCGGCGGACGGCATGCGGCTGCACTTCGTCGAGCGCTCGGCGTACCGCCGCAAGACCGAGCCGGACACCCTCGCCGCCGTCCTGCGCGCGGCGGGCGCCGAGGACGCGTACGTCGTGCCCGAGGGCGGCAGCAACGCCGCCGCCGTGCGCGGCTGCCGGGCGCTCGGCGCGGAACTGGCCGGCCACACGGACGTGGCGGCGGTGGCCTGCGGCACCGGCGGGACCCTCGCGGGGATGGCCGCCGGGGCCGGCGACGGCATGCGCGTGCTGGGCGTCCCCGTCCTCAAGGGCGGCTTCCTGACCGGCGCGATACGGGCCCTGCAGACCGGGGCGTTCGGCGGACCGCGCGGCGACTGGAGCCTGGAGGACCGTTTCCACTTCGGCGGTTACGCCCGTACGACACCGGAACTGGAGGCGTTCGCCGAGGACTTCGAGCACCGTCACGGCGTCCCCGTGGAGCGTGTCTATGTCGCCAAGTTGCTTTGTGCCCTTGTCGCCCTCGCGGAGGAGGGGGCGTTCCCGCGCGGGAGCACGGTCGCGGCGGTGATCACCGGGCGCCCCTTCCCGGAACACCGCGCCGGCGGCCCGTCCGCGCCTCCCCCGGGGAGCCCGGCACCGCACCCGCCCACCCGCTGAGCGCCACCGGGCACGCACCGGCCGCCGGGAGCCCGCTTTCCCGGGGCGGACGGTCAGGTCGTCTCGCGGTGGGCGGCCGCCTCCTCCAGGTCCAGGCGGCGCAGCAGCGTCCGGAGCATCTCGTCGTCGATGTAGCGGCCGTCGCGCAGCCTGACGAACGCCTCGCGCTCGGCGCTGATCATCTCCCGTGCCAGCCGCCGGTAGGTGTCGTCGACCGACTCCCCGGTGACCGGGTTGACCTGCCCGAGCCGTTCCCAGACGGCGTTGCGGCGGCGCTCCAGGACGCTGCGCAGCCGGTCGGCGAGCGGTGCCGGCAGGGCGTTGCGCTCGTCGGAGAGGAGTTCGTCGAGCCGCTGCTCGGCGACCCGGGAGGCCTGCGCCTGGGCGTTGGCCTCCGCCAGGGTCTCGGTCTGCGCGTCGCGCCCGGGGAGTTTCAGCGCCCGGATCAGCGGGGGCAGCGTCAGTCCCTGCACGACCAGGGTGCCGATCACGGTGGTGAAGGTCAGGAAGAGCAGCAGGTTGCGGTGCGGGAAGTCCTCGTCCGCGGCCGTGACGGGGATCGAGAAGGCGATGGCCAGCGAGACCACGCCCCGCATGCCGGCCCACGCCACCACGAACGGGCTCTTCCAGCCGGGCCTCCCCTCACGCTCCCGGATCCTCGCCGACAGCATCGGCGGCAGCCAGGTCGCCGGGTACACCCACAGGAACCGCACGACGACGACCACCACGAAGACGACCAGCGCGTACCAGGCGGAGGCGAAGCCCTCGTGCTCGCCGAGCCCTCGGAGCACGACGGGCAGCTGCAGTCCGATGAGGGCGAACACGGCCGACTCCAGGACGAACGCCACCATCTTCCACACCGCCTCCTCCTGCAGGCGGGTGGCGAAGTCGACCTCCCACGCGCGGTGCCCCAGGTAGAGGGCGACGACCACGACGGCGATGACTCCCGAGGCGTGCACCTGTTCGGCGGAGGCGTAGGCGACGAACGGGATGAGCAGGGACAGCGTGTTCTGCAGCAGCGGTTCCCTCACATGGGTGCGCAGCCAGTGCAGCGGGGCCATCAGCACCAGCCCGCACACCACCCCGCCGACCGCGGCGATCAGGAAGTCCGCGATTCCCCCCGCCCAGGTCGTGCCCTCGCCGACGGCCGCCGCCAGCGCCACCCGGAAGGCGGTGATCGCGGTGGCGTCGTTCAGCAGGGACTCGCCCTGGAGGACGGTGGTGATGCGCGAGGGCAGGCCGACCCGGCGCGCCACCGCGGTCGCCGCGACCGCGTCCGGCGGGGCCACCACCGCGCCGAACACCAGGGCGGCCGTGAGCGGCAGGGCCGGTACGAGCAGGTACAGGATCCAGCCGACGGCGAAGGTCGCGAACAGCACGTACCCCACCGACAGCAGCGCCACCGGCCGCAGCTGGGCCCGCAGGTCCAGGTAGGAGCTCTCGGTGGCGGCCGTGTACAGCAGCGGCGGCAGGATCAGCGGCAGGACGATGTGCGGGTCGAGCGCGTAGTCGGGCACGCCGGGGAGGTAGCTGACCGCCAGGCCGGCCGCGACCAGCACCAGCGGTGCCGGCACCGAGGTGCGCCGGGCCGCCGCCGCGATCGCCGCGCTGCCCGCCACCAGCAACAGCAGGGGCATCACATCCATGTCCGGCCGCCCTCGCTTTCCGACGCGGTCGTCCGCGCGCCCGTCGTACTGTGGCCATCATGAAACAGTGCACGCACGCCGACGCGCTGCCGGACCCGGAACCCGCCCCGCTCGGCGAGACATGCCCGGAGTGCCTGCGGGACGGCACCGACCCGGTGCAGCTGCGGCTCTGCCTGACCTGCGGTCACGTCGGATGCTGCGACTCCTCGCCGCGCCGGCACGCCACGGAGCACCACAACAGAACCGGCCACCCGGTGATGCGGACCCACGAGCCCGGCGAGGACTGGCGCTGGTGCTTCGTCGACCACGTACTGCTGTGACCGGAGGCGACCGGGGTGCCGGACGGTTCGACGCACTGGCGTCTGGGTACGTCAATCCGGCGCGCGCTCTTCCCATTTGGGAGCCGCAGACCCCTAGCCACGGAGCGTATCCGTAGATTTACTATGAGTAACGGCATGTGGGCCGGGGTCCCGGGACAGGACCGCTGAGGGCGCGATAGCGTCACCGCTGAACCACGTAGCGCGTTACCCGGGGGCGAAACGGCCCTGAAACGCTCGTACCACCTTGGAGGTGAGGGTGTCCCAGATCGCAGGCGAGCCCGCGACCCAGGACTTCGTGGAAGTCCGGCTGCCGGCCGCGGGGGCCTACCTGTCGGTGCTGCGCACGGCCACGGCCGGCCTCGCGGCCCGTTTGGACTTCACCCTCGACGAGATCGAGGACCTGCGCATCGCGGTCGACGAGGCCTGCGCGATCCTGCTCCAGCAGGCCGTGCCGGGGTCGGTGCTCAGCTGTGTCTTCCGGCTCGTCGACGACTCGCTCGAGGTGACCGTCTCGGCGCCGACCACGGACGGTCACGCCCCGTCACGGGACACCTTCGCCTGGACCGTGCTGTCCGCGCTCGCGGGCAAGGTGTCGTCGGCCGTGGACGAGGACAAGACCGTGTCGATCAGCCTCTACAAACAGCGCGGCGCGGGACCCGGGCCGGCGTGAGGAGCGAGGACGGGCCGGTGCGGGACGACGAACGCGGCACACGGGAGCTGCCGGCCGAGAGCGTGCCGGACGGCATCGACGGCATCCCCGAGCAGGCCCGGCCGCACCCGGAGGACGAGTCCGCGGAGACCGTCCCCCCGGGCGGCGGGCAGGCCGGGGGTGCCGCGCGGAACACGTCCCCGGCCGGGGCCGGCCGGGGCGACGGGGGCGCTCCCGCGCGGGCGGAACCGGCGGCGGGGGACGAGGCGAGCGCTCGGGGAAGGGCGACGGGCCAGGCGATGAGCGAGCACGAGCGACACTCCGAGGACGAGGCGCCGACGACGCCCGGTCCCCAGGGCGCGCGGAGCACACCGGGCGCGCCGGGCACCCACGGCGCGCACGCACATCACAACCCGCAGGACCGCAGCGGGGCGCGCGCCCTGTTCCTCGAGCTGCGCACGCTGCAGGACGGCACTCCCGAGTACGCGGAGCTGCGCAACCGGCTGGTGCGCATGCACCTGCCGCTCGTCGAGCATCTCGCGCGGCGCTTCCGCAACCGCGGTGAGCCGCTGGACGACCTCACCCAGGTCGCCACCATCGGGCTGATCAAGTCGGTCGACCGCTTCGACCCCGACCGGGGCGTGGAGTTCTCGACGTACGCCACTCCGACGGTCGTCGGTGAGATCAAGCGGCACTTCCGCGACAAGGGCTGGGCGGTGCGGGTGCCGCGCCGGCTCCAGGAGCTGCGGCTGGCGCTCACCACGGCCACGGCGGAGCTGTCCCAGCTGCACGGCCGCTCCCCCACGGTGCACGAGCTGGCCGAGAGGCTGGCCATCTCCGAGGAGGAGGTCCTGGAGGGCCTGGAGTCCGCGAACGCGTACTCGACGCTGTCCCTGGACGTCCCGGACACCGACGACGAGTCCCCGGCGGTGGCCGACACCCTCGGCGCCGAGGACGAGGCACTGGAGGGCGTGGAGTACCGGGAGTCGCTCAAGCCGCTGCTGGAGGACCTCCCGCCGCGCGAGAAGCGGATCCTGCTGCTGCGCTTCTTCGGCAACATGACCCAGTCGCAGATCGCGCAGGAGGTCGGCATCTCGCAGATGCACGTCTCCCGGCTGCTGGCCCGCACCCTGGCCCAGCTCCGGGAGAAGCTGCTCGTGGAGGAGTGACCCGGCAGGGCTCCCGGGGGTTCGTGGGCCCGGCGCTGTGGCTAGCGGGGTCCGCGGGCGCCTCCGCAGGTCAGGACCCGGTTCCCGGACCCGGGTCCTCGGCGTTGCCGGGTCCTCGGATGCCGAGGGCCCGGGTCGTCTCGGGGTTGACCAGCAGCACGAGCGTGCTGACCGCCACGACGGCGAGCGCGATGCCGGCGGGGATGGCCACCCCGTCGGACACCAGCAGGTTGTAGGCCACCGGAAGCGCGATGATCTGGGTGATGACGGCGGGGCCCCGGCTCCAGCTCCGCAGCGCGAACAGTCCCCGCGCGGCGATCAGCGGGAGCAGGGCGAGCGCGACCAGCGTCACCCCGCCGGTGACGGCCTGCTGCCGGTCGTCCGGTTCCCCGGTGAGGGCGAGCACCGCCATCCACACCCCGACGGCCACCAGCGCGACCCCTTCCAGGGCGGCCAGTGCCGCGGCACAGGTCAGACGGCGCGGGCGGGGACCGGTGGCGTCCGGGGCGGTCGTGGTGGGGGTCTGCTCGCTGCTCACCCCTGAAGGGTAGCCCTCGCCGCGGGCTCCTTCCGTGGCGAGGTTCACGCCCTCGCCCCCCGCTCGGCAGGGCCTCCGTCTGGGCCCGGTACCGCTCAGTAGGTACCCTGCACGTCATGCGTGCACTTCTCGTGGTCAATCCGGCGGCAACCACCACGAGTGCGCGCACGCGCGACGTGCTGATCCACGCCCTCGCCAGCGAGATGAAGCTGGAGGCGGTCACCACCGAGTACCGCGGGCACGGGCGCGACCTGGGCCGGCAGGCCGCGGAGAGCGACGACATAGACCTGGTGGTCGCCCTCGGCGGGGACGGCACGGTCAACGAGGTCGTCAACGGCCTGCTGCACGCGGGACCCGACCCGGAGCACCTGCCCGGCCTCGCCGTGGTCCCCGGCGGCTCCACCAATGTCTTCGCGCGCGCCCTGGGCTTGCCCAACCAGCCCGTGGAGGCCACCGGCGTCCTGCTGGACGCGCTGCGCGAGGGCCGGGAGCGGACCGTGGGCCTGGGGCTGACCTCGGGCACTCCGGGCACGGAGGACGAGGCCGTGCCGGGCCGCTGGTTCACCTTCAACGCGGGACTGGGTTTCGACGCCGGCGTCGTCGGCCGGGTGGAGCAGCAGCGGGAGCGCGGTAGGAAGTCCACGCACGCGCTGTACATGCGCCAGGTCGTCCGTCAGCTGCTCGGTGACCCGCACCGCCGGCGCGGAGTGATCACCCTGGAGCATCCGGGCGAGGAGCCGGTCAGCGATCTGGTGCTGTCCATAGTCTCGAACACCTCGCCGTGGACGTTTCTCGGCAATCGCCCGATCTACGCGTCACCTAAGGCCGCGTTCGATACCGGCCTCGATCTCTTCGGTCTGAGCCGGATGTCCACCGCCGCCGTTGCCCGGTATGGCACGCAGTTGCTCACTTCGTCCCCGGAGCGCGGCCCCCATGGCAGGCACGCGGTGTCCCGCCACGATCTGACACGCTTCACCTTGCATTCGAAGGTGCCACTGCCCCTCCAGATGGACGGTGACCACCTGGGGCTGCGAACCAGCGTGACGTTCACAGGCGTACGCCGTGCACTGCGTGTGATTGTGTGAGCAGAAAGGGCGAAAGTCCTTTCACTCGAACGTTTAGGCCAGGGTCCACCCCATGGAAGTACGGCTGTGACCTAGTCGACACCGAAGAATCAAAAAAAACTTTCCGGAAGGGGTTGTATCCGCCGCCGAGGTTTGCGAGTCTCTTCTTGGCGATCGGGACGGCCCGCAGGAACAGCCTCCACAGATCACCGGAACCCCTCTTCAGAACCCAAGGACCACGCCAGGGAACCTGGCGGTCGGCCCTTCACTTGTTGGGGGATTCGTGAAAGCGTTCACATTCACAAGCACTTGCAGTTACACCAAGGAGAGGTAGCAGCCATGGACTGGCGTCACAACGCCGTTTGCCGCGAGGAAGACCCCGAGCTCTTCTTCCCCATCGGCAACACCGGTCCCGCGCTGCTGCAGATCGAGGAAGCCAAGGCCGTCTGCCGTCGCTGCCCGGTGATCGAGAGCTGCCTCCAGTGGGCGCTCGAGTCCGGTCAGGACTCCGGCGTCTGGGGTGGTCTCAGCGAGGACGAGCGTCGCGCGATGAAGCGCCGCGCCGCCCGCAACCGGGCCCGTCAGGCCTCCGCCTGACACCCCCTGTCGACAGCCTGAGCTTGGCGGCGCGTACACCGCGTACGCATCTCCCGCCCCCGAGCCGCAGCGCGTAGTTCCCCGAGTGCTCGAAACAGCCCGAGCAGGGGGAACACCGAAGAAAACGAGCATCAGCCCCGGACCGCTTCGAGGTCCGGGGCTTTTTGCCGTGCCCGCTACTTGTCCGACTGCACGGGGATGTCCAGGATCACCCTGGTCCCCCGCTCCGGGGCCGGCACCATGTCGAAGGTGCCGCCCAACTCGCCCTCCACCAGGGTCCGTACGATCTGCAGGCCGAGGTTGCCCGCGGTGTGCGGGTCGAAGCCCTCGGGCAGTCCCACCCCGTCGTCCTGCACGGTGACCAGCAGGCGGGCCTCCTTGGAGGTGCCACCGCGGACCGCGGACACCTCGACGGTGCCGGTCTCCCCCTCGGTGAAGCCGTGCTCCAGGGCGTTCTGCAGCACCTCGGTCAGCACCATCGACAACGGGGTGGCGACCTCGGCGTCGAGTATGCCGAAGCGGCCGGAGCGGCGGCCGCTGACCTTGCCCGGGGAGATCTCCGCGACCATCGCGAGCACCCGGTCGGCGATCTCGTCGAACTCCACCCGCTCGTCCAGGTTCTGGGACAGCGTCTCGTGGACGATCGCGATGGAGCCCACCCGGCGGACGGCCTCCTCCAGCGCCGCACGGCCGCGCTCGGACCCGATGCGGCGGGCCTGGAGGCGCAGCAGCGCCGCCACCGTCTGGAGGTTGTTCTTCACCCGGTGGTGGATCTCCCGGATGGTCGCGTCCTTGGTGATCAACTCGCGTTCGCGGCGGCGAAGTTCCGTGACGTCGCGGAGCAGCACCAGCGACCCGATGCGTGTTCCCTTGGGTTTGAGCGGGATCGCCCGGAACTGGATCACCCCGTCGTTGGCCTCGATCTCGAACTCGCGCGGCGCCCAGCCGCTGGCGACCTTGGCCAGCGCCTCGTCCACCGGGCCCCGCGAGGGCGCCAGTTCGGCGGTGGTCGTGCCGAGGTGATGGCCCACCAGGTCGGCGGCGAGGCCCATCCGGTGGAAGGCGGACAGGGCGTTCGGGGAGGCGTACTGGACGATGCCGTCGGCGTCCAGCCGGATCAGGCCGTCGCCGACGCGCGGCGAGGCGTCCATCTCGAGCTGCTGGTTCGCGAACGGGAAGGCGCCGGCCGCGATCATCTGCGCGAGGTCGGAGGCGCTCTGCAGGTAGGTGAGCTCCAGCCGGCTCGGGGTGCGCACGGTGAGCAGGTTGGTGTTGCGGGCGATGACACCGAGGACGCGGCCCTCACGCCGTACGGGGATGGACTCGACCCGTACCGGGACCTCCTCGCGCCACTCCGGGTCCCCTTCGCGCACGATCCGGCCCTCGTCCAGGGCCGCGTCCAGCATGGGCCGGCGGCCGCGCGGGACGAGATGGCCGACCATGTCGTCCTGGTAGGAGGTCGGCCCGGTGTTGGGGCGCATCTGCGCGACCGAGACGTAGCGGGTGCCGTCGCGGGTGGGGACCCACAGCACCAGGTCCGCGAAGGAGAGGTCGGAGAGCAGCTGCCACTCCGAGACCAGCAGATGGAGCCACTCGAGGTCGGTGTCGTCGAGGGCGGTGTGCTGGCGTACGAGTTCGTTCATGGAGGGCACGTCAGCGAGCGTACCCGTGGGTCGGCGCGGTGCCCGAGAACACCCGCGGGCCGCGGCGCCTGAGAGGGACCCTCAACCCTCCCGGCACCGCAGCCCGGAGCAACACCGGCCGGCGGGGTGTGCGGTCCCGGTCGGCCGTGGATGAGGAGCCGGGGCAGTCAGGGCAGAGAGCTCCGGGTCCTCGGTCCGCCTTCCTGTGCGGGGAAGGCAGGCTCACTCTGTTCCGCTACGCATTGTGGACTAGACCACTGTCCCTGTAAATGCGTGGAACACCGTTCTTTGCTGTCGGGCGTCGATCCGCCCGGACGCAGACGCTTCCGCCATCCAGCCTATCCCGAAGGGCCGCCTTCGCGGACCGGACGGCCGCCGCAATTTCCGGCGTGCGCTCCGGGCCTGCGGCCGCGCCCGCACGGGGAGGGGGACCCGCCCGCGGACACGCCTCTCTGCTAGATTGAGATTGGTCTAAACCACCTGTTCCCGCTCGTCGGGAACCGTTCCAGTCGAGTCCTCCTGAAGATCGGCAGGCCCACCGTGGAAGTTGTCATCGTTGCGGACGCCGAGGCGGGCGGCGAACTCATCGCCGAGGCCATGGCACAGCTCCTGCGGCGCAAGCCCGACGCCCTGCTGGGCGTCGCCACCGGTTCGACGCCGCTGCCCGTCTACCAGGCCCTGACGGCCAAGGTGAAGGCCGGCGCCGTGGACACCTCCCGGGCGCGGATCGCGCAGCTCGACGAGTACGTGGGGCTGCCCGCCGACCACCCCGAGTCCTACCGCTCGGTGCTCCGGCGCCAGGTGCTGGAGCCGCTCGGCATCGGCATGGACGCCTTCATGGGCCCCGACGGCACGGCCGAGGACGTGCAGGGGGCGTGCGAGGCGTACGACAGGAAGCTGGCCGATGCGGGCGGGGTGGACCTCCAGCTGCTCGGCATCGGCACGGACGGGCACATCGGCTTCAACGAACCGTGCTCCTCGCTCGCCTCGCGCACCCGCATCAAGACACTCACCGAGCAGACCCTGAGGGACAACGCCCGCTTCTTCGACGGAGACATCGCCCAGGTCCCGCACCACGTCATCACCCAGGGCATCGGCACCATCCTGGAGGCCCGCCACCTGGTCCTGCTGGCCACCGGAGAGGGCAAGGCGGACGCGGTCGCGGCGACCGTGGAGGGCCCGGTCGCGGCGGTGTGCCCCGCCTCCGCCCTCCAGCTGCACCCGCACGCCACGGTGGTCGTCGACGAGGCCGCCGCCTCCAAGCTGAAGCTCGCCGACTACTTCCGGCACACCTTCGTCAACAAGCCCGACTGGCAGGGGATCTGACCGGCGTCCGTGGTCTGGACCAGCCCTCGCCCCGGGGGTATACAAAGGGGATCACGGAGCGTGCGGGGCACACCCCCGGCCTGAGCCGTGCCACGATGTCAGCCGCGGCCGATGGGGATGTCGGCCGTTCGGCACCCGGAGCCGGGAAGGCAGAGCATGAGCACCGACGTCAGCAGTGCGGAGAACGAGGGCGGGACCACGGTCCGTACGGCGCGTGTGCCCAAGTACTACCGGCTGAAGAAGCACCTGCTCGACATGACCGAGACGGCCGCGCCGGGCACGCCGGTCCCGCCCGAGCGCACACTGGCGGCGGAGTTCGACACCTCGCGCACCACCGTGCGCCAGGCGCTCCAGGAGCTCGTGGTCGAGGGACGACTGGAGCGCATCCAGGGCAAGGGCACCTTCGTCGCCAAGCCCAAGGTGTCGCAGGCGCTCCAGCTCACCTCGTACACCGAGGACATGCGGGCCCAGGGCCTGGAGCCCACCTCGCAGCTGCTGGACCTCGGCTACATCACCGCCGACGACCGGCTCGCCGGGCTGCTCGACATCACGGCCGGCGGGCGGGTGCTGCGCATCGAGCGGCTGCGCATGGCCAACGGGGAGCCGATGGCCATCGAGATCACCCATCTCAGCGCCAAGCGCTTCCCCGCGCTGCGGCGCAGCCTGACGAAGTACACGTCCCTCTACACCGCCCTCGCCGAGGTGTACGACGTGCGCCTCGCGGAGGCCGAGGAGACGATCGAGACGTCGCTGGCCACCCCCCGCGAGGCCGGGCTGCTCGGCACGGACGTCGGCCTGCCGATGCTGATGCTGTCCCGGCACTCACGGGACCGGGACGGGCAGCCGGTGGAGTGGGTGCGGTCGGTGTACCGGGGCGACCGGTACAAGTTCGTCGCACGCCTGAAGCGCCCCCAGGAGTGATTCCGCGGTGACCCCGCCGTGCCCCCGCCGGTGACCTCCGGGCATCCCAAACCCCTGTGAAACGGGTGGTTGACAAGGTTTTCGTTGCTGTTGCCTCTCGGTTGGGCCGCGCCTGAATACCGCTGTGTTGACGAGGGGTTACGGCCCCGCCGCGCCCTCACCTAGATTTCCGAGCGCCTTACCGTCGGTGATCAGTGAGGGGACGGAAACCGTCTGATGTCACAAGCCCCGGAAACCAAGGAAGGGCCGGTGGTGACGCCCGTGCGCGTCGTCATCGCCCTCTGTCTCGTCGCACCGTTCGTGGCCATGCTGTGGGTCGGTTCGTACGCGAAGACCGACCCCGTCGTCATCGGCATCCCGTTCTTCTACTGGTACCAGATGCTCTGGGTGCTGATCTCCACCCTGCTGACGATGGTCGCGTACAAGCTCTGGCAGCGTGACCAGCGCGCCCGCTCTGCCTCGAAGGGCGGTGCGTCGCGGTGAACGACGGCGTGAACGGCGTGGCACTCGCCGTCTTCATCTTCTTCTTCGTGCTCGTCACCGCGATGGGCTTCCTGGCCGCGCGCTGGCGCAAGGCCGCGAACGAGCACACGCTCGACGAATGGGGCCTGGGCGGGCGCTCGTTCGGCACATGGGTGACCTGGTTCCTGCTGGGCGGGGACCTGTACACCGCGTACACCTTCGTCGCCGTGCCGGCGGCCATCTACGCGGCGGGCGCGGCCGGCTTCTTCGCCGTGCCGTACACGATCCTGGTGTACCCGCTGATCTTCACCTTCCTGCCCCGGCTGTGGTCGGTGTCGCACAAGCACGGCTACGTGACGACGTCCGACTTCGTGCGCGGCCGGTTCGGCTCGAAGGGGCTGTCGCTGGCCGTCGCGGTCACCGGCATCCTGGCGACGATGCCGTACATCGCGCTCCAACTGGTCGGCATCCAGGCCGTGCTGGACGTGATGGGCGTCGGCGGCGGCGAGAACACCAACTGGTTCGTCAAGGACCTGCCGCTGCTGATCGCCTTCGGTGTGCTCGCGGCGTACACGTACTCGTCGGGCCTGCGGGCCCCCGCGCTCATCGCGTTCGTCAAGGACACGCTGATCTACCTCGTGATCGCGGTGGCGATCATCTACATCCCGGTCAAGCTGGGCGGCTTCGACGAGATCTTCGCCTCGGCGCGGGAGGCGTACAGCGAGACCAACCCGGCCACGGGCGCGCCGCGCGGTGCGCTGGTGCCGGGCGAGGCGGGCCAGTGGACGTACGCCACGCTGGCGCTGGGCTCGGCGCTCGCGCTGTTCATGTACCCGCACTCGATCACGGCGACGCTGTCCTCGCGCAGCCGTGAGGTGATCCGCCGCAACACCACGATCCTGCCGCTGTACTCGCTGATGCTGGGCCTGCTGGCGCTGCTCGGCTTCATGGCGATCGCGGCCGGCGTCAAGGTGAGCAACGGGCAGCTGGCCATCCCGCAGCTCTTCGAGGACATGTTCCCGGCGTGGTTCGCGGGCGTGGCCTTCGCGGCGATCGGCATCGGCGCGCTGGTGCCGGCGGCGATCATGTCGATCGCGGCGGCGAACCTCTTCACCCGCAACATCTACAAGGACTTCATCAGGCCGGACGCCACCCCCGCTCAGGAGACCAAGGTCTCCAAGGTCGTCTCGCTGCTGGTGAAGGTGGGCGCGCTGGCCTTCGTCCTGACCATGGACAAGACCGTCGCCATCAACTTCCAGCTCCTCGGCGGCATTTGGATCCTGCAGACCTTCCCGGCACTGGTGGGCGGCCTGTTCACCCGCTGGTTCCACCGCTGGGCGCTGATCGGCGGCTGGGCGGTCGGCATGATCTACGGCACGGTCGCCGCGTACGGGGTGGCCTCGCCGACGCAGAAGCACTTCGGCGGGTCCGCGAAGGAGATCCCGGGGATCGGCGAGATCGGCTACATCGGCCTCACGGCCTTCGTGCTCAACGTCGTGGTGACCGTGGTGCTGACCTTCGCGATGCGGGCCCTCAAGGCTCCCGAGGGCATCGACCGGACCAAGCCCGAGGACTACACGGCGGACGCGGGCGATCCCGGCGTCGACGTGAAGCTCCCGCCGGCCACGGCCGGCAGCGCGCACTAGCGTCGCGGACGACGGGCGACGGGCCGCGGGAGGAGATCCGGCGGCCCGTCGGCGTACCCGCGGCGGCACGCCCGTCGTCCGGCACCCGCCCCGGACGGACGTCACGCTCGTCGCCTGCGAGCTGACGCTCCGACACCAACGCGACACAACATATGGGGCTGCTGGCGCCGCCCGGCACAAGATGTATGCTCGTGCTCGCTGTCGCCGCAGGGGAATCCGGTGTGAATCCGGAACTGTCCCGCAACGGTGTCCCCCCGCACGCCCACGTCGAGGCGTGCGGAGAGGTCAGTCCGAGGACCTGCCGACAGTGCGCCCGGCCGTCCGGTCCGGGTGCCCTGACGTCCGGGCCTCGCGGAATGGGCCGGTGGACGCGACGCCCCGTGCGTTCGTGTGCTGCCCCCTGCGCTCTTCGAGGCCCCCGTGCCGAGCGAGGGAGAGCCCCACGTGACCATCGCGCCAGCCGATCCGGCCTCAGCGATCGAGGTGACCCGGGAGAGCGAGGGCGGCCCCGGTGCCGCGCTGCTGCGGACCCTGACGGAGCTGACCGCCGACCTGCCCGACGCCGACCCCGGCCGGGTCGCCGCCGCCGCGCTGCGCGGCCGGTCGGCCGCCGCCGACGAGGCGGAGCTGCGGGAACTGGCCACCGAGGCGGCGGCCGGACTCATCTCCGAGGACCCCGCCTACTCCCGGCTCGCCGCCCGGCTGCTGACCATCGGCATCCGCGCCGAGGCCGCCTCGCAGGGCGTCACCTCCTTCACCGGGTCCGTGGCGACCGGGCACCGCGAGGGTCTGATCGCCGACCGGACCGCAGCGTTCGCCGCACGGCACGCGGACCGGCTCGACGCACTGATCGACACCGGTGCCGACGACCGCTTCGGCTACTTCGGCCTGCGCACCCTGCACAGCCGCTACCTGCTGCGGCACCCGGTCACCCGCAAGGTCGTCGAGACCCCCCAGCACTTCCTGCTGCGCGTCGCCTGCGGTCTCGCCGAGGACGACAGCGCCCGCTCGGTGGACGAGGTCGCCGCGCTCTACGGCCTGATGAGCCGCCTGGACTACCTGCCCTCCTCCCCCACCCTGTTCAACTCCGGGACCCGGCATCCCCAGATGTCGTCCTGCTACCTCCTCGACTCGCCCAAGGACGAGCTGGACTCGATCTACGACCGCTACCACCAGGTCGCCCGGCTCTCCAAGCACGCCGGCGGCATCGGCCTGGCCTACTCCCGCATCCGCGCCCGCGGTTCGCTGATCCGCGGCACCAACGGGCACTCCAACGGCATCGTCCCCTTCCTGAAGACGCTGGACGCCTCGGTCGCCGCCGTGAACCAGGGCGGGCGGCGCAAGGGCGCGGCGGCGGTCTACCTGGAGACCTGGCACCTGGACGTCGAGGAGTTCCTGGAGCTGCGCGACAACACCGGTGAGGACGCCCGCCGTACGCACAACCTGAACCTGGCGCACTGGGTGCCGGACGAGTTCATGCGCCGGGTGGACGCGGACGGTTCGTGGTCCCTGTTCTCACCCGCGGACGTGCCGGAACTGGTCGACCTGTGGGGCGGGGAGTTCGACGCGGCCTACCGGGCCGCCGAGGCGAAGGGCCTGGCGCGGAGGACGCTCCCGGCGCGCGAGCTGTACGGCCGCATGATGCGCACCCTCGCGCAGACCGGCAACGGCTGGATGACCTTCAAGGACACCGCCAACCGCACGGCCAACCAGACCGCCGAACCGGGCCACGTCATCCACTCCTCGAACCTGTGCACGGAGATCCTGGAGGTCACCGACGACGGGGAGACCGCGGTCTGCAACCTGGGGTCGGTCAACCTCGGCGCCTTCGTGGCGGACGGGGACGTCGACTGGGAGCGCCTGGACGAGACGGTCCGCACGGCCGTGACGTTCCTCGACCGGGTCGTCGACATCAACTTCTACCCGACCGAGCAGGCGGGCCGCTCCAACGCCCGGTGGCGCCCCGTCGGCCTCGGCGCCATGGGTCTGCAGGACGTCTTCTTCAAGCTGCGGCTGCCCTTCGACTCCCCGGAGGCGAAGGCACTGTCCACCAGGATCGCCGAGCGGATCATGCTCGCCGCGTACGAGACGTCCGCCGACCTGGCCGAGCGCCACGGCCCGCTGCCCGCCTGGGAGAAGACCCGCACCGCCCGGGGCGTGCTGCACCCCGACCACTACGGTGTCGAGTTCGCCTGGCCGGAGCGCTGGGCGGCGCTGCGGACACGGATCGCGGCGACCGGGATGCGCAACTCGCTGCTGCTGGCGATCGCCCCCACCGCCACCATCGCGTCGATCGCGGGCGTGTACGAGTGCATCGAGCCGCAGGTGTCCAACCTGTTCAAGCGCGAGACGCTGTCCGGGGAGTTCCTCCAGGTCAACTCGTACCTGGTGGACGACCTGAAGCGGCTCGGTGTGTGGGACGCGCGCTCCCGTGAGGCGCTGCGCGAGGCCGGCGGCTCGGTGCAGGACTTCGCGTGGATCCCCGAGGAGGTGCGCCGGCTGTACCGCACGGCGTGGGAGATCCCGCAGCGCGGTCTGATCGACATGGCCGCCGCCCGCACCCCGTACCTGGACCAGGCGCAGTCGCTCAACCTGTTCCTGGAGACGCCGACCATCGGCAAGCTCTCCTCGATGTACGCCTACGCCTGGAAGCAGGGTCTGAAGACCACGTACTACCTGCGTTCCCGCCCGGCGACCCGGATCGCCCGCGCCGCGGCCCGGACCACCGTCCCCGTCCAGCAGGCGGCCGACCCCGAGGCCGTCGCCTGCTCCCTGGAAAACCCCGAGTCCTGCGAGGCCTGCCAGTGATGACCAGTGAGACCAAGAACCTGCTCGACCCGGGCTTCGAACTGACCCTGCGCCCCATGCGCTACCCCGACTTCTACGAACGCTACCGGGACGCCATCAAGAACACCTGGCACGTCGAGGAGGTCGACCTCCACTCGGACGTCGCCGACCTGGCGAAGCTCAGCCCCGAGGAACAGCACCTCATCGGGCGGCTGGTCGCGTTCTTCGCCACCGGTGACTCGATCGTGGCGAACAACCTGGTGCTGACGCTGTACAAGCACATCAACTCCCCGGAGGCGCGGCTGTACCTGTCGCGGCAGCTGTTCGAGGAGGCGGTGCACGTCCAGTTCTACCTGACGCTGCTGGACACCTACCTGCCCGACCCCGACGACCGGGCGGCGGCCTTCGCGGCCGTGGAGAACATCCCCTCCATCCGGGAGAAGGCCGAGTTCTGCTTCCGGTGGATGGACTCGGTGGAGAAGCTCGACCGGCTGGAGACCCGGGCCGACCGGCGCCGCTTCCTGCTGAACCTGATCTGCTTCGCCGCCTGCATCGAGGGCCTGTTCTTCTACGGGGCGTTCGCCTACGTCTACTGGTTCCGCGGCCGGGGCCTGCTGCACGGTCTGGCGACCGGGACCAACTGGGTGTTCCGGGACGAGACGATGCACATGTCGTTCGCCTTCGACGTGGTCGACACCGTCCGCAAGGAGGAGCCGGAGCTGTTCGACGAGCAGCTCGGGCAGCAGGTGACCGACATGCTGCGCGAGGCGGTCGAGGCGGAGCTTCAGTTCGCGCGTGACCTGTGCGGCGACGGGCTGCCGGGCATGAACACCGAGTCGATGCGGCAGTACCTGGAGTGCGTCGCCGACCAGCGGCTGGTGCGGCTGGGCTTCGCACCGGTGTACGGATCGGAGAACCCGTTCTCCTTCATGGAGCTGCAGGGCGTCCAGGAGCTGACGAACTTCTTCGAGCGGCGCCCGTCCGCGTACCAGGTCGCCGTGGAGGGCACGGTCGACCTGGACGAGGACTTCTAGCGCGTGCTCCCCCGGCGCCGTCCCGCACCGCACGCGCGGTGCGGGACGGCGTCCCGGGCGGCCGGGCGGATGCTCAGCGGGGCAGGGCCCGCAGCATCAGCCGGCGCGGCCGGAGGGTGATGCCGATCCGGGGCCGGATGTCCGAACCGGGCACGTGCGCGAACCGGAAGGCGGAGGCGATCACCGCGGTGAGGAGCGTGAGCTCGGCCATCGAGAAGTGGTCGCTGGGGCATTTCCGGTTGCCCACGCTGAACGGGCTCATCGCGTACTTGGGCACGTCCTTGGACCGCTCCGGGAGCCAGCGGTCGGGGTCGAACTCCTCGTTCCGCTCGTAGGAACGCCGGTCGCGCTGGATGGCGTACGGACTGTAGATGAGGTCCGCCCCCTTGGGAATGCGGTATCCGCCGAGTTCCGTTTCGGCCACCGCGCGGCGGGTCAATATCCATACGGCCGGATACAGCCGCAGCGTCTCCGTGACGACATTCGCGGTGTAGGTCAGCCGTCGGACGTCTTCGAATGCGACCGGGCGGTCCCCGACGACCGCTTTCACCTCCTCGCGGATCTTGTCGCCGAGTTCCGGGTGCTCGGTGAGAACCAGGAGGAGCGACATGATCGTCGCCCCGACGGTTTCACTGCCGGGGGTGAGTATGGCGATGACCTGATCGTGGATCTCCTGTTCCCCGATGGGGTCGCCATTGTCGTCCTTCGCGTCCAGCAAAGCCGTCAGCAAATCGTCCGGCTTTTGACCGCTTGCCCGTCGGTCGGCCACGATCTCGTCGACCAGGACATGCAAATCGGTCAGCGCCCGGTTGAATTCCCGATTGGCCGGAACCGGCACCTTGTAGAGCGGCCCGAGCGGGACCACCATGCGCTGGTACATGCCGCTGAACAGGGCGGCCAGGTCGGTGCAGATGCGGTCCGCCCGGGCGTCCATGTAGCTGCCGCGCATCAGGCAGCGGGCGGCGATCCGGACGGCCGCCCGGAAGGACTCCGCCGTGATGTCGAGCTCCTCGCCGGAGTTCCACCGGTCCACGAGCGCGTACGCCTCCTCCGCCATGATCGGCCCGTAGGCGGGGATCGCGTCGAGTTTGAAGGCGGGCTGGATGGTCCGGCGCTGACGCCGGTGCAGCGGGCCGTTGGCGGTGGCCACGCCCTCGTCGCCGAGCAGGTCCTGCAGGGACTCCCACAGTGGGCCGGCGATGATGTAGTCGGGGCTCAGGGCCACTTCCCCGGTGAGGGCGGGGGTGGTGACGGCGTACACCGTCTTCGGTCCGAGCTTCAGGCGCACCACGTCGCCGTGGTCGCGCAGGGCGGACATGAAGGCGAGCGGGTCGCGCGCCAGCTTCCAGCCGTGGCCGAGGACGGGGAGCCCTCCGCCGGCCAGGGGCGGCTCGCGCCGTGCGGTCGTCCCGGACGCTCCGGATTCCACCGATTCGACGGTCATTTCTCACCTGCCGCTTCGTTGTCGACGTACGGGGGTGTGGACCGGTCGTCCCAGCTGTCGACCCGGTACCGGCCGGACTCGTGGTGGAACCAGTAGACGGAACTGAACCAGTTCCGCATCGTGGCGACGCAGGTGCGTACGGCAGCGCCCGTCTCCTTCCCTCCCACCGTGCCGTCGTCCAGACCGTCGGCGAAGCGTAAGGCTTCCTTCTCGGCCTGCTGGAATTCCCGGATGCATTCCTCCACACGGTGCCTGACTTCGGCAATGGCTTCTTCGAGTGTCAGCCCCTCGTGAGTGACGAGACTGATGCCGAGATTGTGCACCTCACTGCCCGCTATTTCCTTCGGGAGTGAGCACAGGTCGTTGTACCAGGCGGCGAATTCCTGACTGAGCAGTGCCGCCTTCCGGTATGCCGGGTTCTTCCGCACCGCCTCGGGAAGTTCACTGCCCGCGCTCGGTTCCAGCAGGTCGGTCCAGATCCGGTGCGCGAAGGTGAGCCGGCGCAGTTCCAGGTATTCCTCGACGGTGGGGACGATTCCCTCCGTGCGGTTGTGGAATTCCTGGTCGTACGCCTCGATCACCGTGTGGAAGTGCCGGGCGAACCGCGCGTTCCAGGTGTCCGGCAGGAACCCGTACAGCCGCAGCACGCTGTCCGCGAGACCCGCGACCACCGGATCCTCGTGGCCGAGGTGGTCCCCGGGGCTGTCGAGGGCCGTGTGCAGCCTGTCCTTGAGCAGCCGCCACGAGGCGGGGCGGCCGTGGACGATGTCGCGGTCGTGCCGGTCGTCCCAGACGAAGAACCACGCGCTGTAGTCCGCTATCGCCTGGAGCACTTCGTCGGGGGCGGTCGTGTAGTACCCCGCCATGAGGTCGGTGTAGCACAGGCCGTCGGCATATTCCGCCACCTTGTCCGGGGACATGAGCCGCTTTTCGAGCAGCCACGCCCGCGTCGTCTCCTGAAGCTTCGGCCAATACGGGTGGAGTTGCCGGGGAAATTCCTCCTCGATCACCGGAAGGGAGAGCGCCGGTGGAACTGCGACGGTGGTCGGTGTCGATGTGGTGCCGTGTGACAGAGCATGCACGAACAATCCCCTCTCAGCCGCCAGTTGGCGCGTGCCCACCCCCGAGCCGGGCGCACGCCGCGCGTATCACCGCACCTCCATTCAGCACCACGACTGACCGTTCTGGGAACGGATTTGCTTCATTCGCCGGTTCTCCGCACACGAAAACGCACGGCGCCCGGCCGGACGGGGTCCGGCCGGGCGCCGTGCGCGGGGCGGTGAAGGGGCTGCTCCCGCCGCCGGTCAGTCGTTGGCGACCACGGGGTAGCGCGGCTCGTTCTCGGCCATCTGCCGCAGCGCCGCCTTGCGCTCCCGCTTGGAGAGCCGGTCGATGTACAGGTAGCCGTAGAGGTGGTCGGTCTCGTGCTGCAAACACCGTGCGAAGTAGCCGGTGCCGCGTACCCGGACCGGGTTGCCCTTCTCGTCCTGGCCGGTCACTTCGGCGTAGTCGGGGCGGGCCAGCGACGCGTACGCGGTGGGCACCGACAGGCAGCCCTCGCTGCTGTCGTCCAGCCGGCGCCGCTCGGCGGGCAGCTCCACGAGCTTCGGGTTGCAGATCACGCCGGTGTGCCGCACGCCCTCGTCGTCCGGGCAGTCGTAGACGAAGACCTTGAGGCCGACACCGATCTGGTTGGCGGCCAGGCCCACACCCTCGGCGGTGCGCTGGCTGGCGAACATGTCGGCGACCAGCTGCTGGAACTCCTCGCCGAAGTCGGTGACGTCCTGGCACTCCTTGTGCAGCACCGGGTTGCCGACCACCGTGATCGGGCGCGAGGTGCCGCGCTCCCGCCAGGCCGCCTCGCGCTCCTCGCAGTCCTCCGTGTCGATGACGTACCCCTCGTCGTCGACGGGGAGCACGCCCGCGTGCTGCTGATCGGTGTCCTGCTGAGCCATGACCGGGGTGTGCCTTCCTGGGAAAAACGGGGGTGTGGTGCGGATACAGCGTACGGCGAACGGCGCGGGCGGCCGTCCCTAACAGACCTCTTCGAGATCCCGCCAGTCCCGGGAATCGGGGCTGTCCGCGACCCATCCGTCCAGCAACCCCCGGACCAGCGAGGCCGGCGCGGCAAGCCCGCACTCGCGCTCCGGCACCCACGACTGCCCGTCCGTGACGTGGCCCAGCGGTCCGGGGTGCCCCGGCTCGCTGTGGTCGTGCGGGTCGAGGTGCTCGCCCTCGCCCTCGTCGGACGGCATCCGCGACTCCGAGCACATCCGGCACAGCAGCCGCACGGAGGACGACCAGTCCTCGGCGGCGAAACCGGCGTCGGAGGCGAGCTGTTCCAGCGCGTCCCGGTCGGCCTCGGAGGCGGCCTCCAGCAGCACCACCCAGGTCGGCACCGGCGAGGGCGCCCACAACTCGATCTCGTCGAACACCGGGTAGGTGTGGCCGGCGGCGGTGCTCCGCTCGCCGTGCGGGACGCCGTCGTGGAGCACGACCTCGCCCCAGCGGCGCCCGGAGGACGGCAGCGGAATGGACAGCACCTCGATCCGGGCGGGGTCCAGGCGCCGGCCCCACACGACCTCCGCCTCCCCCTCCGGGGAGAGCCGGACGGCCGCGCTGCCCAGGTCCATGCCGAGGGGCTCACCGGAGTCGGTGGCCGGCCCCGGCACCTTCAGTCCGTAGGCCTGCCAGGCCCGCCGGGCCAGCGGCCAGTCCTGCAGGGCGGTGGCGGCGATGCCGACGTTCCACCAGTCGGGAGCGCCGGCGTCGCGGTCGAGCAGCGCCACGGCGCGCAGACCGGCCGCGCGGGCCTGCTCCCAGTCGTGCCGGAACTTGTGCAGCAGCGCGAGGTTGAACCAGGACTCCGACAGCCAGGGTTCCAGGTCGGCGGCACGTGTCAGCAGCGCGCCCGCGTCCTCGTACCGGCCGTCGCCGATGAGCGTGAACGCGCGGTCCGTGGCCTGCCGCCAGGAGGCGGAGGGCCGGTGCCGTCCCTTGCCGAAGATCCTCACGATTCCCGCCTGCCAGTTCCGTTCGGTGGGCCGGCTGTTCCGCACCGCGCCCCCGGACACCCTCTCCTTCGCATCCAACCACGTACGGCCGCGAGGACGCTCATTACCCATGGGTTACCCAGCCTCGTACGGGGTCAGACAGCCGTGTTCGCGGCTCTCACCGCGAGCGGTCCGGGTACTCACGCGCCTCCTCCGTCTTCCGGGACAGGACTCGGGCCAAGGCGTCGACGACCTCCGGCGCGTACTCCCCGGCGGCGGCGAGCCTCAGTTCCTCCAGGGCGGTCAGCGGCCCGCCGGGACCTCCTTCCCGGGACTTCTCCTCGTACGCGTTCACCACCCGGACGATCCGTGCGGCGAGCGGCTGCTCCCCGTGCGGATCGGCCTGGCGTTCGACGATACGGGCCACCCGGGGGTCGACGCCGGTCTGGCGTACGACCGCGCCGCCGAGCAGGGCGATCCGCCGCTGCTCGGTGACCGGCAGTCCGGCGGTGGCGCCGGCGGGGACCGGGTCGACGAGGCTGAGCTGGCCGATGTCGTGCATCAGTGCCGCGTGCTCCAGCACGTTCAGTTCGGCCTCGGTCAGCCCGAGGTCCCGGCCCACCGCCCGGCTAAGGGCGGCGACCCGGCGGGCGTGCCCGGCGGGGGTGTACCCGGCGATCTCGGTGGCGCGCGCCAGGGAGGCGATGGTCTGCCGGTAGGTGGCGCGCACGGCCGCGTACCGCCGGTAGGACAGTTGCGCGAGCAGCAGGGGGACGGAGAAGACGGGCAGCGCCCACAGCCCGACGACCGCGACCCCGAGGGCCATCACCGCGCCGGTGGCGATGACGGCCGCGCCGATGCCGGGAACGGCCCGCAGCTCGTCGCGGAGCATCGGCAGGAAGGGCCAGCCGGTGCGGGAGCGGGCGAGCGCGGCGGCCAGCACGGCGTCGCACAGCGCGGACAGGGACAGCAGGGCGAGCAGCAGCAGCGCGTGCGCGGGCCCGCCCCAGTCGTCGAAGGCGCCCCTGCCGGAGAGCGGCTGGAAGCACACGGCGACGAAGCCGACGGCCAGCACCCGGCGGGCCGGTGCGTCGAGGGCGGGCCCGTCGCCGCGCCCGACGTGCGGCACGCTGCCGAGCAGGGACGCGGCGAGCACCACGGTGACGACCTGGGCGGCGCCGGGCTGGGCCGGGCGTCCGGCGATCTCCCCCAGCAGCGCGTACGACAGCGATCCGGCGGCGGCGAGCGGCGCGCCCTCCCGGACCAGCGTCCCGCCCCGCCGGGTGAGCTCGCCGACGGTGACGAGCACCCCGAAGGCCAGGGCGGCGCCCCGGTCCGCGACGCCGTGGTGGAGGGTGCTGCCGAGGCAGCCCGCGGCGAGGACGACGGCGCAGACGTGCACGACGGTGTGCAGGCGGGGCCTCACCGGCGCGCCCCGGGGCGGTCGGTGAGGTTCCGGGCGGCGGGGCCGGGTACGGGGGTGGCGCGGGTGTCGTCGGCGGTCACCGCGGGATGCCATCCCGTCCGGCCGACGGCCCGGACCAGCGCGCTCACCATCCGCGGGTCGAAGTGGGTGCCCGCGCACCGGCGGAGTTCCTCCAGCGCGGCCGGGACGGGCCGCGCCCGGCTGTAGGAGCGGGTGGAGGTCATCGCGTCGAAGGCGTCGGCGACGGCGACCACCCGGGCGGACTCGGGGATCTGACCGCCCGCCAGTCCGTAGGGGTAGCCGGATCCGTCGAGGCGCTCGTGGTGGTGCAGCACCGCCGCGCGGGCCTCGCCGAGGAAGGAGATGCCCCGCACCATCTCGTGTCCGTACTCGGGGTGCAGCTCGATCACCCGGCGTTCCTCGGGGGTCAGCGGGCCGTCCTTGGTGAGCAGCCGGGTGGGCACGCCGAGCTTGCCGACGTCGTGCAGGATGCCCGCGAAGCGCAGCACCTCGACGCGTTCGTCGTCCAGGCCGAGTTCCCGCGCGATCATCGTCGAGGCCCGTCCGACGCGTTCGCTGTGCCCGCGCGTGTAGCCGTCCTTGATGTCGACGGCCTGGACGAGGGCGCGGATGGTGGCCTGGTGGGCGGCCCGCTCGCGGTGGGCCTGGGCGAACGCCCACCAGGAGACGCCCATCGGCAGCAGCACCAGCAGCGCCGCCACGGGGCCGTACGTACTGCGCCACAGCAGTGCCATCATCAGCCCGGCGAGTCCGTGCACGGTGAGCGGGGCCAGGGATCTCAGGAACCTCCCCGCCCAGCCGGCCGCGGCCGCCGTCCGGGCTCCGCGCGGGAGCGGGCCGGCCGCCGTCGCCGGGACGCCGCCGTCGAGCAGCGTGAGCACCAGGCAGAACGCCAGCACCGCGGCCCCGGCCGCCACGAGCGCGCCCGGCACGTCACAGGCCGCCACGGCGTCCCGGCCCCCGGCCGCCAGGTGGGCCCGGCTCGCGGCCCACACCGCGAGGACGAGCCGGCCGGCCCGCCACAGCCGGCGCACCCGGCGCGGCCGCTGCTCCACGGGGAGCAGCAGCGCCCCGGGCAGCGCGACCAGCGCCGCGGCCTGCGGCGGCAGCAGGAAGGCCCCGGCGAGCAGGACGGGGTGGAAGATGCCGCCCGGATACGGGGCGGGGACGAGGCGCGACCGGGCGACGCGCTCGCAGCCGGCGTACAGCGCGGCGAGCAGGACGACGGGTGCCCAGGGGATCCGGGCGCCGGGCGGGAGCCCCGGTGACGGGAGCCCCGGGAGGGGGAGCAGACTGAGCAGGGCCAGCAGGGTGACACCGGCGACATACGCCCGGGCCCTTGCCGGTAACGCCTCCATGAGCCCCTCCCCCGACCGTGCCCGCCGCACTCGGCGTGACGTCCGCCAGGCTCTGGAGCCTAGGGCGGCGGGGGGTGCCTCCACGGGCCGATAACCCGCGGATTAGCACGTACGAGTGACAGGAGGGCCGGGGGCCGTCAGGAGTTCAGGACTCCTGGGGGGTGGCCGTGACGTCCTGGTCGGGGACGGCCTGGCCGGAGCGGATCAGGTCGATCCGCCCCATCACCTTGGAGCGCAGGTCGCCCGGCACGTCGTCCTGGCCGCAGCAGCGCTTGACCAGCTTCTTCACGGCCTGCTCGAGCCCGTACTTCTCCAGGCACGGGGAGCATTCCTCGAAGTGGTGCTCGAACTTCACACAGTCGGAATCCGGCATCTCACGGTCGAGGAACTCGTAGAGATGATCGAGGATTTCGCTGCAATCCGTCTCGTGCGGCTCTCCGCAGCTCATGACCCCGAGCCTTTCGCTTCGTTCGACTCCCCGGCACCGGCCGGGACCAGCCCGCGCTCGCGCGCGTAGTCCTCGAGCATGCCGCGCAGCTGGCGGCGCCCCCGGTGCAGCCGGGACATCACCGTACCGATGGGTGTCCCCATGATGTCGGCGATCTCCTTGTAGGCAAAGCCCTCGACATCGGCGAGGTACACCGCGATGCGGAACTCCTCGGGGATCGCCTGGAGTGCTTCCTTCACGTCCGAGTCGGGCAGGTGGTCCAGCGCCTGCGACTCGGCGGAACGCAGACCGGTCGACATGTGCGACTCGGCGCGCGCGAGCTGCCAGTCCTCGATCTCCTCGGCCGCGCTGCGCTGCGGTTCACGCTGCTTCTTGCGGTAGGAGTTGATGAAGGTGTTGGTGAGGATCCGGTACAGCCACGCCTTGAGGTTGGTGCCTTCGCGGAACTGGTGGAAGGACGCGTACGCCTTGGCGTACGTCTCCTGCACCAGGTCCTCGGCGTCGGCGGGGTTGCGCGTCATGCGCAGGGCGGCCGAGTACATCTGGTCGAGGAACTCGAGGGCGTCCCGCTCGAAGCGCGCGCTGCGCTCCTCGGTCGACTCCGCTCTCGCGCTGCCCCGGCCCTCGGGCTGCTCCGCCTGGCCGTGTTCGGTCCCTGAGTCGGTACCGGGAACCGGACCCACCTCCTCCAGTGTCGTCGTGAGACCGAGACCGGTCTCACCCGAATCGGAGGATAGACGACGATCCGGTCCGCCCGCCGCCCGAACAGGGGCGGTCTTCGCCGCGTGCAGCACCGTCCACTCCAGGTCGGCGCGGGCACTGCGGCTCGGGCAGAACGTGGAACCCATGCGGCGGACTCCCTCTCCTATGACGGTGGTGCCGTCGACCGGCAGATACGTCCGTCCCAACAGCGGGAGCCGCCCGGGCATTCCCGGGACTCAGCCGAGGGCCCCGGGACTCAGCCGAGGGCCCCGGTCCACCGCACGACGGCGCCGGTGACGACCGCCACGGCCTCGTCCTGGGTGATGTCCGCCCGCTTGGGCACGGCGAAGCCGTGATCGCCGTGCGGGACCTCGACCAGTTCGTAGGCCCCCTCGGGGAACTCCCCGGGCCTGCCGAACGGGTCGTTGCCGCCCTGGACGACGAGCGTGGGCACGCCGGCGCCCAGCAGCTCGTCGGCGCGGGACCTCTCCGGCCTGCCCGGCGGATGGAGGGGGAAGCTCAGGGCGAGGACGGCACGGGCGCCGAGTTCCGTGGCGGTGCGGCAGGCGACGCGGGCGCCGGCGCTGCGCCCTCCCGAAATCACCGGCAGGCCCGGTGCCGCCAGCGCGGGCCAGATGCCGCGCCAGCCGGTGTCCAGGGTCTTCGGAGCGGGGGCGACCTTCTTGCCGGCCACCCGCCAGGGCTGTTCGACGAGGGCGACGCTCACCCCGTGCGCGGGCAGCGCGGCGGCGAGCGCCCTGAGGTCCCGTGCCTCGATGCCGCCGCCGGCGCCGTGGCTCACGGCGAGGACCAGGCGGGCCCGGCCGGGGGCACGGTGCCAGGTGATGCGGGCGGGGCCGGCGTCCGTCCCGACGGTCTCGGTCACGTCCGTCACGTCTGCGTCTGCGCTGTGGGGGGTCACGTCAGAAGAGTGTGCCCTCTTCCGGTGCGGTCAGCTCCTTCAGCAGCTCCGGCCCGTTGTTGCGGACGTTGCTGACCGCCGTGGCGACCGGGTAGGCGCGCATCAGGCCGGCGGGCGGCGGGGCGAGCAGCTCGCGCAGCTCGTCGACGTCGGTGCGGGCCGGGTCCAGCCAGGCGTCCCAGCGGTCCGGGGTGAGCATCAGCGGCATCCGCGGGTGGATCTCGGCGAGGGCGTGCGGCCCGTCCGCCGGGGCCACGGCGAGCGGGCTGCTCTCCGCCTCGGTGGTGATGACGGAGCAGGTCACCCACCAGGCCAGGGGGTGGTCGTCGGGCAGCGTCCGGTCACGCCAGAACTCGTAGAGCCCGGCCATGGCGAACACGGAGCCGTCGGCCGGCGTCACGAAGTAGGGCTGCTTGCGGGGCCGCTTCTTCCGGCCCTCGACCTCCAGGTCGCGCTCCTCCTTGCCGGTGACCCACTCGTAGTAGCCGTCGGCGGGCAGGATGCAGCGCCGGGAGGAGAAGGCGCGGCGGTAGGACGGCTTCTCGTGGACCGTCTCCGCGCGGGCGTTGATCATCCGGGCGCCGCCCTCGGGGGTCTTCGACCAGGAGGGCACCAGTCCCCACTTCAGCTTCCGCAGCTGCCGAACCGGACGCGGGTCCGGCACGTCCTTGAGGGCACGGTCGAGAACGGCGTGGACCTCCTTGGTCGGCGCCACGTTGAAATCGGGCTCCAGGGTCTCCTCCGGCTCCCACTTCTCGATCCCGAAGATCCCCGCGAGGTCCTCGGGCCTGCGACTCGCTGCATACCGTCCGCACATACGTGCAACACTGCCAGACTCCGTACGCACACAGGGGGCGATCCGCCACACATGGAAAGCATGGTCAGCACCGCGTCCGCGTCGCTCGGCTCCCTCTGGGACGAGGTGTCCGGCACCCAGCCCGACCCCGACGCGTGGGTGGTCGTCGCCACCCTGGTCGCCGCCGCCGCGGTGGTCGTGCCTCCCGGGCTGTGGCGGCTGTCCCGCAACGCCATCACCATCGCGCACGAGGGCGGGCACGGGCTGGTGGCGCTGCTCACGGGCCGCACGCTGACGGGGATACGGCTGCACTCCGACACCAGCGGCCTGACCGTCAGCCGCGGCAAGCCGGACGGCATCGGCATGATCCTCACCGCGGCGGCCGGCTACACCGCTCCCCCGCTGCTGGGCCTGGGCGGCGCCGCGCTGCTGGGCGACGGGCGCATCACGCTGCTGCTGTGGCTGGCGACGGCGCTGCTGCTCGCGATGCTGGTGATGATCCGCAATGCCTACGGGGCGGTGTCGATGCTGGTCACCGGCGGTACGTTCGTCCTGGTGTCCTGGCTGGCCGGCCCCCAGGTGCAGGCGGCGTTCGCGTACGCGGTGGTGTGGTTCCTGCTGCTCGGCGGGGTGCGTCCGGCCTTCGAGCTCCAGGCCAAGCGGGCGCGCGGGGGCGCCGGGGACTCGGACGCGGACCAGCTGTCCCGGCTGACGCACGTACCGGCGGGGCTGTGGCTGTTCCTGTTCCACGCGGTGTCGCTGTGCTCCCTGCTGGGCGGGGGCAGGTGGCTGCTGGGGCTGTGACGCCGGCGGCACCCGCCGGGGGAGCCGAGCGGGTCCCCGCCCGCGGACGCGCAGGTGGCGGGCGGCCTTGCCGTCCCCCTCCTTATAGAGTGGCCCCATGGCCCCGAACCCCGCGCACACCGCTCTCTGGCCCGCCCCGCACGCAAGCGGAGCCGTCGACGCGACGGTCCACGTGCCCGGGTCCAAGTCGGTCACCAACCGAGCTCTCGTGCTCGCCGCCCTCGCCTCCGAGCCGGGCTGGCTGCGCCGCCCGCTGCGCTCGCGCGACACGCTCCTGATGGCGGGGGCGCTGCGCGCCATGGGCGTCGGGATCGAGGAGGGCGTGGGCCCCGACGGCACCGGCGAGGCCTGGCGGGTGCTGCCCGACGGTCTGCACGGCCCGGCCACCGTCGACGTCGGCAACGCCGGCACCGTGATGCGGTTCCTGCCCCCGGTCGCCACGCTGGCCGACGGCCCCGTGCGCTTCGACGGCGACCCGCGGTCGTACGAGCGTCCGCTGAACGGGGTCATCGACGCGCTGCGCCGGCTGGGTGCCAGGATCGACGACGACGAGCGCGGCGCACTGCCGATGACGGTGCACGGCGGCGGTGCCCTGGAGGGCGGCACGGTCGAGGTCGACGCGTCCTCGTCCTCCCAGTTCGTCAGCGCCCTGCTGCTGTCCGCGCCGCGGTTCAACCAGGGCGTGGAGGTGCGGCACACCGGGCAGACCCTGCCGTCCCTGCCGCACATCCGGATGACCGTCGACATGCTCCGCGCGGTGGGCGCCCAGGTGGACGCCCCGGAGTCGGGCGGCGAGCCGAACGTGTGGCGGGTCACCCCGGGCGCCCTGCTGGGCCGGGACCTGACCGTGGAGCCCGACCTGTCCAACGCCCAGCCGTTCCTGGCGGCGGCGCTGGTGACCGGCGGCAGGGTGGTCGTACCGGACTGGCCGGCCCGTACCACCCAGCCCGGTGACCGGCTGCGGGAGATCTTCACCGAGATGGGCGGCTCCTGCGAGCTGACCGAGTACGGGCTGGAGTTCACCGGTTCCGGGTCGGTCCACGGCATCGACGTCGACCTCGGTGAGGTCGGTGAGCTGACGCCGGGCATCGCGGCCGTGGCGGCCCTCGCCGACTCCCCGTCCACCCTGCGGGGCGTGGCGCATCTGCGGCTGCACGAGACGGACCGGCTGGCCGCGCTCACCAAGGAGATCAACGAGCTCGGCGGCGACGTCACCGAGACCGCCGACGGGCTGCACATCCGCCCGCGCCGGCTGCACGGCGGCGTCTTCCACACCTACGAGGACCACCGCATGGCCACCGCCGGCGCGGTCATCGGCCTGGCGGTCGAGGGCGTGCAGATCGAGAACGTGGCGACCACCGCGAAGACCCTGCCGGACTTCCCCGATCTGTGGACCGGGATGCTCGGGGCATAGGGGTCCGCCATGCGCCGCTACGGCAAGCACACCGACGAGGACGACATCCGCTCGCGCCCCAACCGCAAGGGCAACCGGCCGCGCACCCACATCCGGCCCAAGCACGAGGACGCCGCCGAGGGCCTGGTCCTCACCGTGGACCGGGGCCGGCTGACCTGCCTCGTCGACGACCGTGTCGTGCTGGCGATGAAGGCCCGAGAGCTGGGCCGCAAGGCGGCCGTGGTCGGCGACCGGGTGGCGATCGTGGGCGACCTCTCCGGGAAGAAGGACACGCTCGCGCGGATCGTGCGGATCGAGGAGCGCACCTCGGTCCTGCGCCGCACCGCCGACGACGACGACCCCTACGAGCGAGTGGTCGTGGCCAACGCCGACCAGCTCGCCGTGGTCACCGCGCTCGCGGATCCCGAGCCCCGCCCGCGGCTGATCGACCGCTGTCTGGTCGCGGCGTACGACGGCGGTCTGGAGCCGCTGCTGGTGCTGACCAAGTCGGACCTCGCGCCGGCCGACAAGCTGCTGGAGCTCTACGGCGACCTCGACATCCCGTACGTCGTCACCAGCCGCGCGGAGCTGGAGAGCGGGGAGGCGGCGGACCGGGTGCGCGAGCAGCTGGACGGCCGGATCACCGCGTTCGTGGGGCATTCCGGGGTCGGCAAGACGACGCTGGTCAACGCGCTGGTGCCCGAGGAGCGACGGCGGACGACCGGTCATGTCAACGCGGTGACGGGGCGGGGGCGGCACACGACGACCTCCGCGCTGGCGCTGCCGCTGGCGGGCGCCGGGGGGTGGGTGATCGACACCCCCGGGGTGCGGTCCTTCGGGCTCGCCCATGTCGACCCGTCCCGGGTCATCCACGCCTTCCCCGACCTGGAGCCGGGCACCGAGGGCTGTCCCCGCGCGTGCAGTCACGACGAGCCGGACTGCGCGCTGGACGCCTGGGTGAGCGAGGGGCACGCCGATCCGGCGCGGCTGTACTCGCTGCGCAGGCTGCTGGCGACACGGGAGCGCACCGAGGGCGACTGACCCTCGCGTGTTTGCCGTGGCGTGCGGACGGTAAGTGCATAATCGCACCGAGCCGGACCCGTACCTGCCGAACCCGGCGAAGCGGTCACCGAACGTGGACATGCGGGAGGACGACACATGGCGTGGCTGCTGGTCATCGTGGCCGGGTTGCTCGAGACCGGCTTCGCCGTGTGCCTGAAGCTCTCGCACGGGTTCACCCGGCTGTGGCCGACCGTCGCCTTCTGCGCGTTCGCGCTGGGCAGCTTCGGGCTGCTGACCATGGCGTTGAAGAAGCTGGACGTCGGTCCCGCGTACGCGGTGTGGACGGGCATCGGAGCGGCGGGGACGGCCATCTACGGGATGGTGTTCCTCGGGGACCTGGTGTCGACGCTGAAGATCGTGTCGATCACTCTGGTGATCGTCGGGGTGATCGGGTTGCAGCTCTCGGGGTCCGCTCACTGAGCCGTCTCAGGTGACCGGCTGCCGGTGCAGGGCGCCGCGGACCAGGTCGGCGACGCCGTCGTCGGCCGGTGGCGCGGCGACGCAGGACAGGGCGAGCCGGACGACGAGCTCGCAGGAGCGGGCCAGTTCGGCGGTGTCGCTCCTCGGGGCGCCGGGGCCGGCGAGGACGGCCGCGGCCCGGTCGCGGACGAGGGCGACGAAGTCGGCGGGTGAGGGCAGCGGGCCGTCGGCGCGGCGCTGGGCGGGGACGGTGGAGCCGGAGGGCGCGGCCGGGAGGGCCGGCGCGGGCAGGCGTTCGCCCCAGCATCCGGTGAGCATGGCACGGACCAGGGGGTTGCCGCGGGCGCTGGCGACGGTCCACTCGGCGGCAGCGGTCAGCCGGTCGCGCGGGTCGGCGTGAGCGGTGAGGGCGCGCTCGACACCGGCGAGGTAGCCGTCGGCCTCCCTGCGGACGAGGGCCCGGGCGAGGCCGTCCTTGCTGCCGAACTCGTTGTAGAGCGTCTGCCGGGAGACTCCGGCCGCGGCGGCCACGTCCACCATCCGCACCGCGGACCACGGCCGGCGTGCCAGTGCCGTGTATGCGGCGTCCAGCAGGGACTCCCGCGCTGCGGGCATCTTCGCCTCCCTCGGGGCGAGCGGCCGGTCCTGTGGTTCAGATTTGACGCGCCGTCGGGCACTGTCAAGGGTTCTCGGACCGGGCCCCCGCTGGCCCCGCGGCGACCTCGGCGGATACCGTTCGTTGCATGCCCGACTACCTTGACGACCTGCGTCTCGCCCACGTCCTCGCCGACGCCGCCGACGCCGCGACGATGGACCGGTTCAAGGCCCTCGATCTCAAGGTGGAGACCAAACCGGACATGACGCCGGTGAGCGAGGCGGACAAGGCGGCGGAGGAGCTCGTCCGCGGCCATCTGCAGCGTGCCCGCCCGAGGGACGCGGTCCTGGGCGAGGAGTACGGCGTCGAGGGCACGGGCCCGCGCCGCTGGGTGATCGATCCGATCGACGGCACCAAGAACTACGTGCGCGGGGTGCCCGTGTGGGCCACGCTGATCTCCCTGATGGAGGCCGGGGAGGGCGGCTTCCAGCCGGTCGTGGGGGTCGTCTCCGCGCCTGCCCTGGGCCGCCGCTGGTGGGCCGCCCGCGGGCACGGCGCCTACGCGGGCCGCAGCCTGTCGTCGGCCTCCCGGCTCCAGGTGTCCCGCGTCGCCGAGCTCTCCGACGCCTCCTTCGCGTACTCCTCGCTCAGCGGCTGGGAGGAACAGGGGCGGCTCGACGGCTTCCTCGACCTCACCCGTGAGGTGTGGCGCACGCGCGCGTACGGGGACTTCTGGCCGTACATGATGGTGGCGGAGGGGTCGGTGGACCTGTGCGCCGAACCGGAGCTGTCGCTGTGGGACATGGCGGCCACGGCGATCGTGGTCACGGAGGCCGGCGGTTCGTTCACGGGCCTCGACGGCCGCCCCGGACCGCACAGCGGCAACGCGGCGGCGTCGAACGGGCTGCTGCACGACGAGCTGCTGGGGTATCTCAACCAGCGCTACTGACGGCTCGCGCGGGCGGTGCGCGCCCCCGACCGGCGGCACGCGCCCTCTTGTTGACCCCCGCTTTGCCTGCCACTCTGAGAGTCCCCCCACTTGTGAACTTGTGAAATCGCGAACGAGCGGGCTTCCTCGCCCGTGACCTCGCGTTTTCCGGTAGGAGGTGGCTCCATCCATGCTCGTCCGTGACGCCATGAGCACCGTGGTCCTCACCATCGGCCCCGCCCACACACTCCGCCAGGCCGCCGCCCTGATGTCCGCCCGCCGGGTGGGCGCGGCCGTGGTCCACGACCCCGACGGCACCGGCATCGGCATCCTGACCGAGCGCGACATCCTCAACTCGCTCGGCCTGGGCCAGGACCCGGACACCGAGCGCGCCCACGCCCACACCACCACCGACGTCGTCTTCGCCATCCCGGACTGGACCCTGGAGGAGGCCGCCGTCGCCATGAGCCACGGCGGGTTCCGTCATCTGATCGTCCTCGACCGGGGCGAGCCCACCGGGATCGTCTCGGTCCGCGACATCATCCGCTGCTGGGCACCCCGGCGACAGCGGGCCCTGCACGCACCGGCGTAGGAAACGGGAGACGGGCCGGACCCCCGAAGGGAGTCCGGCCCGTCGATCGACAAGCGGTCCAGCGCTGGAATCAGCCGCGCAGGGCCTGCACCGCGGCCTCCAGCCGCTTGCCGAAGTCCTCGTCCGCCTGGCGGAAGTTGTTGATCGCGCGGTCGGCGATCTCGTCACGGGTGACACCGGAGATGGCGTTCGCCAGGTTGTTGACCAGGCGCTCCTTCTCCTCCTCCGTCATCAGGCGGTACAGGTTGCCGGCCTGGACGAAGTCGTTGTCCTCGGCGTGCACGGGCGTGACCGTCTCACCGGTGACGCCGGTGACCGGGATCGGCTGCCACAGCGGACGGCCGGTCTGGGCCGGGCCGCCGAAGCTGTTCGGCTCGTAGTTCTTCGCACCCTTGTGGCGGCCGTCGTACAGGTAGCCGTCACGGGAGTGGGTGCGCGCCTCGGTGGCGTGCGGGCGGTTCACCGGCAGCTGGTCGGCGTTGATGCCGACGCGGTAGCGGTGGGCGTCGCCGTAGCCGAAGAGGCGGCCCTGGAGCATCTTGTCCGGGGAGGGACCGATGCCCGGCACGAAGTGGGCGGGGCTGAAGATGGACTGCTCGACCTCGGCGAAGATGTTCTCCGGGTTGCGGTTGAGCTCCAGCTTGCCGAACTCGATCAGCGGGTAGTCCGCGTGCGGCCAGACCTTGGTCAGGTCGAACGGGTTGAAGCGGTACGTGGCCGCCTCGGCCGCCGGCATGACCTGGACGTAGACGGTCCAGGACGGGAAGTCGCCGCGCTCGATGGCCTCGCGCAGGTCCCGCTGGTGGGAGTCGGGGTCCTTGCCCGCGAGGATCTCGGCCTCTTCGGCGGTCAGGTTCTTGATGCCCTGGTCCGTCTTGAAGTGGTACTTGACCCAGAAGACCTCGCCGGCCTCGTTGTTCCACTGGAAGGTGTGCGAGCCGAAGCCGTCCATGTGGCGGTACGACGCCGGGATGCCGCGGTCACCGAACAGCCAGGTCACCTGGTGCGTGGACTCCGGCGACAGGCCCCAGAAGTCGAAGACGTTGTCCGCCTCCTGCGAGCCGGTGTACGGGTCGCGCTTCTGGGTGTGGATGAAGTCGGGGAACTTGATCGCGTCGCGGATGAAGAACACCGGGGTGTTGTTGCCGACGAGGTCGTAGTTGCCCTCCTCGGTGTAGAACTTCAGCGCGAAACCGCGGGGGTCGCGCACGGCGTCCGGGGCACCGAGGTTGCCCGCCACCGTGGAGAAGCGCAGGAAGGTCTCCGTCTCCTTGCCGACCTCGGAGAGGAACTTGGCGCGCGTGTACCGCGTGACGTCGGCGGTCACCGTGAAGGTGCCGTAGGCACCGGCGCCGCGGGCGTGCACCACGCGCTCCGGGATGCGCTCACGGTTGAAGTGGGCCAGCTTCTCCAGGAGGAGCTGGTCCTGCACGAGGACCGGGCCACCGGCGCCCGCGGTCTCGCTGTTCTGGTTGTCGGCAACCGGAGCCCCGGCCTCCGTAGTAAGCGGTCCCTGCGTCACGTGCGCCTCCTGCGTCATCACTGACCAACCTGTCCCTTGGCTAAAGCCGAGCTCGATCCTACAATGGACAATGTCTAAGTCAAGTAAGGCTCCAAAGTCACACCCATTCGGGACCCGATCCCCCTGCTGTTAGGCTGGTGCCTATGAGTGACCTTCTGGAACGGCTCCGTGGACGTGGATGGCGGATGACCGCACAGCGCCGTGTCGTGGCCGAGGTCCTCGACGGCGAACACGTCCACCTGACGGCCGACGAGGTGCACGCCCGGGCCGTCGCCAAGCTGCCCGAGATCTCCCGGGCGACCGTCTACAACACGCTGGGCGAACTGGTCTCGCTCGGCGAGGTGGTCGAGGTCGCCACGGACAAGCGGGCCAAGCGCTACGACCCCAACGCCCACCGCCCGCACCACCACCTGGTGTGCGCGCAGTGCGGGGCGATCCGCGACGTCCACCCCACCGGCAACCCGCTGGCGGACCTGCCGGACACCGAACGCTTCGGCTTCACGGTCTCCGGCGTGGAAGTGACCTACCGCGGCGTCTGCCCGAACTGCGCGGCGCCGTAGCCGCCGACCGCGGACGCGAACGACGAGAGCCCCCGGCACTGACCAGTGCCGGGGGCTCACACACGACCGAGGGCCGGAACCCTGTCGGATTCCGGCCCTCGGCCTTCAGTAGCGGGGACAGGATTTGAACCTGCGACCTCTGGGTTATGAGCCCAGCGAGCTACCGAGCTGCTCCACCCCGCGTCGATGAAGGAAACACTACGTCAAGAGGGCCGACGGAAGCAAATCCGTCCCGGCACGGTGCGACCTCACGCCGAAAGCTCCTCCCGCAGCGCGTCCCGCAGCCGCGTGGCCCGCTCCGCCACCGCCACGGGCCCGAGCGCCACCGCCCGGTCGGCCCACCGCTGCCCCTCCGCCAGCTCCCCCCGCCGCGCGTACACCAACGCGAGCCGCAACGCCGCCCGCCCGTGGCCCGCGTCCGCCGCACGCGTCCACCACACCGCCGCCTCGGGCTCGCTCCCCTCCCGGGCCAGCAGCAGCCCCAGGTTGAACGCGCCGTTGCGCGACCCGGCCTCCGCCGCCTCCCGGTACCACCGGGCCGCCTCGACCACGTCGCCCCGTGCCGCGGCCAGCATGCCGACCCGCACCTGGGCCCTCCGGTGCCCCTGGGACGCCGCCCGCTCGTACCACTCCTCGCACTCGCTGCGCCGGTGCACCGGTTCCCCCAGCTCGTGCGCGGGCTCCGGCGGCCGGCGGGCGTCCAGTACCGTCGCCAGCCGGTAGGCGGCCTCCGCGCTGCCGCCGCCCGCCGCGCACCGCAGGAACCGCTCCGCCTCGCCCTCCTCGCCGTCCCGCAGCCGGGCCATGCCGACCTGCAGCGCCGCCTCGGTGTGCCCGGCGGCCGCCGCCCGCTCGTACCAGCGCAGCGCGGCCCGCTCCTCGCCCCGGCCGGCGTGCAGGATGCCCAGGTTGAAGGCGGCGTCGACACTGCCGGCCTCCGCGGCCTTGGAGAACCACGGCTCCGCGCCGGTCTCGTCCCCGGCCCGCAGCAGCAGGATCGCCAGCGCGTTCGCCGCCTCGCGGTGCCCGGCGTAGGCGGCCCGGCGGTACCACTGCTCGGCGGGGCCGGTCCGCCCCTGGTCGGCGCAGAGCAGCCCGAGGTTGTACGCGCCGTTGATGTCGCCGGCGTCCATCGCCGCCCGGTACCAGCGCTCGGCGGTCTGGGTCTCGCCGCGCTGGGCGTGCAGGGCGCCCAGCGCGTTGGCGGCGTTGCCGTCGCCGTCCTGCGCGGCGCGCAGCCACCACACGGCGGCGTTCTCGCTGTCACCGGCGTCGCGCAGCAGGAAACCGAGCGCGCACGCGGCCCGGGCCTCCCCGTCCTTGGCGGAGGTCAGGTACCAGCGGCCGGCCTCCTTGAGCTCGCCGCGCTTCTCCAGGATCGCCCCGAGGTGCAGCGCGGCCCGGCGGTGCCCGCGTGCGGCGGCCTGGCGGTACCACTGCTCGGCCTCGTCGGCCGGCGCCCCGCCGTCGTCGCCGGACTCGCGAGCGGCCCGGCGGTCCAGGGCGCGGGCCAGCCGGTACGCCGCCTCCCGGTGCCCCCGTTCGGCGGCGGCCCGCATCCAGCGCTCGGCCCCGCCGGTGTCCCCGCGGTGTTCCAGCAGGTCGGCCAGGGCGTAGGCGCCGAGGGCGTGCCCCTGCTCGGCGGCCTGGCGCAGCCAGTACTCGGCAGCCGGTTCGTCGCCGCGCTCGCGGTGGTGGCGGCCGAGCGCGTGGGCCGCCGCGGTGGAACCGGCGACGGCGGCGATCCGCCACCATCCGGCGGCCTCGTCGGGGTAGCCCCGCTGGTGCAGCAGGACACCCAGGTTGTTGGCGGCGGCGCGGTCGCCCGCGGTGGTGGCGGCACGCAGGTGGGGTTCGGCTCCGTCGAGGTCACCGCGGCGCAGCAGCATGGCGCCGAGCACGCTCATCGCCTCGACGTCACCGGCCTCGGCGGCGATCCGCCGGCGCAGCTCCTCCGCCGCCTCGTCGGCGGCTTCGCCGTCGCGAGGTTCCTCCCGAGGGAAGGACTGTACAAATCGTCCTGACGCGAACAGAGTTGCCTTGTCCCCCATACCATCCATCGTCGCACCACCTGCAACCTGGGTACACCTGGTATACCGCAGTCAGTGAGGTCACTACAGCGTTTTGTCGACATGCCCACAGAGAGACAAGTCAAACACAGATCGGCCAACTCCCGTCGGCGGCAGGGCCGTCGAAGGTCCAGGTACATGCGTTCGCCCATCACAAAGGCCCGGACTCCGTTGGGAATCCGGGCCTTTGTTGTCGCGACTGCGCGACGTCAGTAGCGGGGACAGGATTTGAACCTGCGACCTCTGGGTTATGAGCCCAGCGAGCTACCGAGCTGCTCCACCCCGC
>NZ_BMUC01000004.1:193984-313749 GCF_014649995.1 Streptomyces griseoflavus
CCGTTGTGCTGCAACCGTAGCACGGCGCGGGGTGGGCCTCTGACCAGCCCGCTCGCTAACCGCTGGGACTCGCGGTGGCGCTGGGACTGCTCTGCGCGCCGCCGCCCCCTTCGGCCGACTGGGCCTCCTCGGCCTTGCGGAGCGCGGCCTCCAGGTCCTTCTGCGCCTTGCCGTAGGCCTCCCAGTCGTTCTTCTTCAGGGCTTCCTGGCCGGCGTCGAAGGCCTTCTGGGCGTCGTCCAGAGCCTTCTGGACCGAGGGCGCCTCGGTGCTGGGCGGTGGCGTGGTGCCCTCGTCCTCACCCGTTCCCTCGTCCTCGCCCGGTGGCGGCTCGACGGGCGTGCCCTCTCCGCCGAAGACCTTGTCCAAAGCCTGTTCGAGGGTGTCCTCGAACGCGGTCTGACCGCCGTAGGTCACCAGCACCTTCCGCAGCAGCGGGTACTTCAGCCCGCCACCGCGTACGTAGACCGGCTCCACGTAGAGCAGTCCCCCGTCGAGCGGGACGGTCAGGAGGTTGCCGTACTCGACCTCCGAGTCCCCGCCCCTCAGCAGCCTGATCGTCTCGGCGATGTCCTGCTGGGAGTTGAACTGGCTCTGGACCTGCTTCGGTCCGGAGACCGTCGTACTGGTCGGCAGCTTGAGGACTCTGATCTTTCCGTAGTCCTCGGTGCCGGGGTCGGCGTTCACCGCCATGAAGGCGCTGAGGTTGTCGCGCCCGTTGGGAGTGAACGTCGTGGTGAGCGAGAAGACCTGTTCCTGCTGGTCCGGCATCCTCATGCTCAGGTAGTACGGCGGCACCGCGTCGCCGGTCTTGTTCGTCGGGTCGTCCGGCACCTGCCACACCTCGCTGCCGGAGAGGAACGTGTTGGCGTCCTTCACGTGGTAGCGGGTCAGCAGCTCGCGCTGCACCTTGAACAGGTCCTGCGGGTAGCGCAGGTGGGCCATCAGATCGCCCGAGATCTCGCTCTTCGGCTCGACCGTGCCCGGGAAGGCCTTCATCCACGTCTTGAGGACGGGGTCCTTGGTGTCCCACTGGTAGAGCTTGACCTCGCCGCTGTACGCGTCGACGGTCGCCTTCACCGAGTTGCGGATGTAGTTGACCTGGTTCTGCTGGGCCACCACCGCGCGCTGGTCGTTGGTGGCGGTCAGCGAGTCGGCCGTGGTGTCACCGAGGGTCGTCCGCGAGGCGTACGGATAGCCGTTGGTCGTCGTGTAGGCGTCGACGATCCACTGGATCCGGCCGTCCACGACCGCCGGGTAGGCGTCGCCGTCGATGGTCAGCCACGGGGCGATCGCCTCGACGCGCTCCTTGGGCGTGCGGTTGTACAGGATCCGCGACCCGTCACCGATCGCGCCGGAGTACAGGATCTGCGGCTCGCCGAACGCGACGGCGTACGCGGCCCGGTTGACCGGGTTGGCGAGGTTGACGCCGCTGTCGCCCTTGTAGCTGTACGTCTTCTCGCCGCTGTCGTCGGAGTAGTCGATCTCCTTCTGGGGACCGCCGACGATCGAGTACGTCGTCGTCCGCTCGCCGTAGTAGACGCGCTGCTCGTACTCGCCCAGCTCGCCCTTGGAGGGCAGGTCGGACTCGGTGAACGCCGGACGGCCGCCGGAGTCGGCGGTGGTGCCCTCCGCGGCGACGACACCGTACCCGTGGGTGTAGCGGAAGTGGTCGTTGATCCAGTTCCGCTTCGGGATGCCGTTGTAGTTCAGCTCGCGCAGACCGATGACCGTGTCCTGCTCCTTGCCGTCGATCATGTACCGGTCGACGTCCAGGTTGGTCGGGAACGCGTAGTAGTTCCTGATCTGCTGGAGCTGCTGGAAGGTCGGCGAGACGATGTTCGGGTCCATGATGCGGATGCTCGCCGCGTCGGCGACGTCCTTGCGCAGCTTGGTCGCGTCCTCGGTCTGGGCCGTGCCCGGGTACTCGGTGACCTGCGAGTCGTTGATCCCGTAGGCCTCACGCGTGGCCTTGAGGTTCTTCTCGACGTACGGCGCTTCCTTGGCCTGCTCGTTCGGCTGGACCTGGAACTTCTGCACGATCGCCGGGTACAGGCCGCCGATCAGGATCGCCGACAGTACCATCAGGCCGAAACCGATCACGGGCAGCTGCCAGGTGCGCCGCCACAGGGTGGCGAAGAACAGCAGCGCGCAGATCACGGCGATGCAGAACAGGATCGTCTTGGCCGGCAGGTAGGCGTTCGCGTCGACGTACCTCAGGCCCGTCCAGCTGTCGGTGGCCTTGAAGTCGCTGGACTTCACCGCCAGTCCGTACCGGTCGAGCCAGTACGCGACGGCCTTCAGCGTGACGAACACGCCGAGGAGCACCGACAGGTGCCCGGTGGCCGCCGCCGTGGCACGCGCGCCCGGGCTGGTGATGCGCAGCCCGCCGTACAGGTAGTGGGTGAGCGCGGCGGCGATCAGCGCCAGGATCGTGGCGGCGAAGCCGAAGCCCAGCATGAAGCGGTACCACGGCAGGTCGAAGGCGTAGAAGGAGACGTCGAGGTTGAACTGCGGGTCCTTCTGGCCGAACGCCACGCCGTTGACCCACATCAGCCACGTCCGCCACTGGCTCGACGCCGAGGCGCCGGCGATCAGACCGACCAGCGCGGTGATGCCGAGCAGCAGCCACTTCTTGTACGGGGCGATGCCCATGCGGTACCGGTCGAGGTTCTGCTGCTCCATCGACATGGCGCTCAACGGCGGCCGCATGCGGTGGGCCAGCCAGATGTTGAAACCGACCGCCAGGGCCATCAGCAGACCGAAGACGAAGAACAGCCCGATCTTGGTCCACAGGGTCGTCGTGAAGACGGAGGAATAATCGACCGAGCGATACCACAGCCAGTCCGTCCAGAAGCCCGCGAACATGGTGAACACCATGCCGAGGACGGCCAGGACGCCCAGTGTCATCAGCAGGGTCCGGACCCGCCGGGACGGGCGGCCCACTCTGATCCGTGGCCCCGTCGGGCCTCCGCCGCGGTCCGGCATCTGGAAAGCCAAGGTAGGCACCTCGAAAATCGCTGTTGATTCGTCAGGCCCGCGGTTCCACGGACCATGTGTGGGCCCCCCGTGATCGAGGGCCCACACCTATGCAACTTACCTACGCTTTACTCGGTTCCCGATTCCGGCAAGGAACGAGAGAGGATTGTGACCATGTCCAACACACCCATGGCCGCGAACCCGCTCACCCGGGCCGTTCTCGAGATCGACGAGTACGCCTCCGGACTCGGCTGGGACCAGCCCGCACGCCTGTTCGCCCTCGTCGACACCGCCCGGCTGCGGGCCGAGCAGCCCTCGCTCGCGGGCCGTCTCGGCCCCGACGGCGAACAGGAGACCACCGCCTACACCCCGATCGAGCAGGACAAAATTCCGGCGGGCAAGCCGCTCGACGAGTTCCTGGGCACCATCGCCTGGCCCGAGGCGGTGGCCGGCTGCGCCCTGACCGTGGAGCGGATGATGCTGCCCCCGTCGGCGGAGGCCCAGGTCCCCAAGGACCTCGGCGAGGCCGCGCTGACCAAGTGGGTGGCACAGCACCCCGAGCGTCAGGAGGTCCGGATGACGGTCGCGGTGCTGCGCGACGGCGCCCGCGAGTCCGCGCTGCGGCTGCGCGAGAAGGACTCCCCCACGGAGGTCCTCACCGGCTCCGACCTGGTGCCGGGTCTGGCGGAGGCGCTGACGGCGACGTTCGCGGAGTAGGCCCGTCCGGTCAGGACACCGTGCACTTCGGCAGGCCGGCGGTGTCGCCGGAACGGATGTCCTCCAGCGCGCCCAGGGCGTCGTCGATGGTGCTCACCTTCACCAGGGTGAGGCCCTCGGGGGTGTCCCTGGCCGCGGACGCGCAGTTGTCGGCGGGCGTGAGGAAGTACTCGGCGCCCTTGTCCCGCGCGCCGACCGTCTTCATCTCGATCCCGCCGATCGGCCCGACCTTGCCGTCGTCGTCGATCGTGCCGGTCCCGGCGACGAACGCGCCGCCGGTCAGGTCGCCCGGGGTGAGCTTGTCGTAGATGCCGAGCGCGAACATCAGGCCGGCGCTGGGACCGCCCACGTCGGCGAGCTTGATGTCGATGCTGAACGGGAAGGTGTGGTCGGTCCCGGCGGAGATGCCGACGATGGCGCGCTTCTCGCCGGCGTCGTCGGAGGTCGCGGTGGTGATGGTGACCTTCTCGATCTTCGCCGGCTCCCGCTTCTCCTTCTCCGCGGCGGCCTGCTCCTTGGCGGGGACGATCGTGAAGACGACGTCCTCGCCGGGCTTGTGCTCGGTCACCAGCTCGGCGACGTCGGCGGGCTCCTTCACGGCCGTGCCGTCGACGGCCTTGATCACGTCGCCCGCGTGCAGCTTGCCCTCGGCCGGTGAGCCCTTGACCACCGTGGCGACGATCACCCATGAGCTCACCGGGATGTCCAGCGCCTCCAGGGCCGCGACCTTGGCGCTCTCCTGGGACTGGCTGAACTCCTCGGCGTTCTCCTGGGTGGACTCCTCCTCCGTCTTGCCGTCGGGGTAGAGGGTCTCGTGCGGCACGACCTTGCTGTCGTGCGCGAGCCATCCGTACACGGCCTCGACGAGGTTCATCCGGTAGTCGGCGCCGGTGACGCGCACCGTGGTCATGTTGAGGTGACCGTCCGCCGGGTACGTCTTGCGGCCCGCGATGTTCAGCACCGGCTCCCCGTCGTGCTCGCCCAGCGTGTTCACCGTCGGCCCCGGCGACATCTCCGAGTAGGGCACGGGGATGAAGACTCCCACGCACAGCAACGCGATCAGCATCAGGGTGGAGGCGAGCATCGTCGCGGTGCGGCGTGGCATGTCTCGACAGTACGGGACGGGCCTGTCAGCGCACCGTCAGGGCCGCCCGGACGGGCGGCCCTGACCCTGCTGTGCGCCGCGAACCGCCGCGAACCGCCGCGTTCCTGCTCTCAGCGGTCCGAGCGCGGCTTCTCCATGGCCTCACGGAACCGGGCGTAACCGATGAGTTCGGGCCCGTCGCTCCGCACCTTGCGGGTTCTGTTGGCCCAACTGCCCCACAGTCCGGCTCCGATCGCGGCCACAAGCGGAATCAGCAACCAGGCGAGAGCCCCCATGCCGACCTCCCAACCCATGAGCGTCCGCAACTGACTGATGAGCAGATTAACCATCCGCAGTGACAACGCTCACCTCAGGGGTGGGGTTACGCAACCGGAGGCCCTGCCTGCGACGACGGCCCGGCCACCGCCCCTCGACGACGCCGCGCCACGCGCCGACCCGTCCTCCTACCCGTCAACGACGCCGCTACGCGCCGACCCATTCCTCGGTGCCGTCGGAGAACGTCTGGTGCTTCCAGATCGGCACCTCGTGCTTGAGGTCGTCGATCAGTTTCCGGCAGGCCTCGAAGGCCTCCCCCCGGTGCGGGCACGACACGCCGACGACCACGGCGAGGTCGCCGACCCGGAGATCCCCCACACGGTGGACGGCGGCGAGCGCGCGCACGGGGTACTCGGCGACGACCTTCTCGGCGATCCGCCGCATCTCGTCCTCGGCACTGGGGTGACACGAATAGCCGAGCGCGTCGACGTCCGCACCGCCGTCGTGGTTGCGCACGGTGCCCACGAAGAGCGCCGTCCCACCGGCCGCGTCGTCCCCGACGGCCCGGAGGACCTCGTCCACCGACAGCGGCGTGTCCCGGATCGCGATCAGCCTGATCGCGTCCTGTGCCGCCTGCTCACCCGGATGATCGTGCGTGGATGCCATGCCACCATCGTGCCCCACCGGGACGGGGGCGGGGAACGGAAGCCGCCGCCCCGCACCCGCCCGCACCTCCGCCGGAGGCCGGCCCGTCCCCCGGCGGTCAGATGCGCCGCCGCGTCTTCCTGGCCCGGCGCACCACCGCCGCCGCGCCCAGCAGGGCCACCGTGGCGCCCGCCGCGCCCGCGGCCGTGGCGTCCTTGCGGCCCAGCCGCCGGCCGGCGACCGTGTGCCTGCCCGACACCTCGTCGAGCAGCTCCGCGAGCACCTCCTCGTTGGTGTGCGCGGGCCGCCACCCGGCGTCGTGCAGCCTGCTCCCGCTGACCACCCACGGATACATCGTGTACGCCAGGTCACCGGCCGGGGAGGGGGTGAGTCCGATCCGGTGCAGCCGGGCCGCCGCGCCGAGCGCGACCGCCGACGGCAGCTCCATCCGACGGATCCCGCTGAGCTCCTCGACCTCCTCCTGCTCCAGCCAGCCGTCGCAGCCGACGGCCAGTTCGCCCTCGACCTTCTCCAGCACGGTGTACTCCAGGGCGCTGCACAGGTCGTCGACGTGGCAGAACTGCCAGGCGGGCCGTGATCCCGCCACCACCAGCAGCCTCGGCGACTCGAAGTACCTGGTCAGCGCGGTGTCGGTGCCTCCGACCAGCACCGCGGGGCGCACCACGGTGACATTGAGCCCGGGATGGGCGCGGGGGGCCCGGCGGGCCAGCCGCTCGATCTCCAGCAGGTCACCGACGCCGGTGGCCTCCGCCGTGGCGCGCAGTTCCGCGTCCTCGGACAGCGGGAGCCCGTTGTCCGGCAGCGCCCCGTAGACCATCGTCGAGGTGCACAGCACGACCCGGTGCACTCCGGCCGCGGCGGCCGCGGTGAGCACGGTCTGGGTGCCCCGTACGTTGTAGGCCGTCCGGGCGGCCGCGTCGGACTCCAGATCGAGGTCGAGGGCCAGGTGGACCACCACGTCGGCACCGCGCAGCTTGTCCGCGATGGCCGGGTCCCGTACGTCCAGGATGTGCCACAGCGCCTCGTCGCACTCGCCGCGCCGCTCGTCGATCGCGACGACCTGCTTGATCTCCTCCGACGCGGCGAGCCGCGCGGTGAGCAGCGCGCCGACGCCGGACGCGGCTCCGGTGACGGCGACGACGGGCCCGCGCGGCGCGGTCGTCCGGTCGGCGCCGTGGGCGGCCGTCGAGGGTCGGTGGTCGGGTGACGGGCGCGCCGACTCGTTTCGCGCTGCGCGAACCTGCGGATCTGGGGAACTCACCGGGCGTCTCCAGCGGTTGTCTTCAGTACGAGCGCAAGCGACGCGTACGTACCAGGTGGCATCCATCCTGCCGCAGGCGTTGTGTCGGCGAAGCACCGAGGCCCGAACCGCTTCAGGTGTCTACGCTGGGTGGTGTTGTCGGGCAGCCGTGCCGCCGGAAAGAACCGGTGGCCCTACAAGCCGAGGAATCCCGTGAGTGACACCCCATTCGGATTCGGCCTTCCGCCGGAGGAGCCGGACGACGGCGACGAGGGCAAGAAGAAGGACCCGCAGAGCGGCGGTGGTCAGGGCCCGGCCAACCCGTTCGGTTTCGGCATGTCCGGAGCCGGAGGCTTGGGCGGCCCGGGCGCGGACAATCCGTTCGCCGCGATGTTCGGGTCGCTGAACCCGGGCGACCTGGGGGCCGCGTTCCAGCAGCTGGGCCAGATGCTCTCCTACGAGGGCGGGCCGGTGAACTGGGACATGGCCAAGCAGATCGCCCGCCAGACGGTGTCCCAGGGCACCGCCGGCGGCTCGAAGGACGCGAGCGTCGGTCCCGCGGACCGCAAGGCCGTGGAGGAGGCCGTCCGGCTGGCCGACCTGTGGCTGGACGACGCCACCTCGCTGCCGTCCGGCGCCAACTCCGCCGTGGCCTGGAGCCGCGCGGAGTGGGTCGAGGCCACCCTGCCGGCCTGGCGCGAGCTGGTCGACCCGGTAGCCGAGCGCGTCGGCAACGCGATGGGCGACGTCCTGCCGGAGGAGATGCAGGCCATGGCCGGCCCGCTGATCGGCATGATGCGCTCCATGGGCGGCGCCATGTTCGGTACCCAGATCGGGCAGGCCGTCGGCGTGCTCGCCGGTGAGGTCGTCGGTTCGTCCGACATCGGCCTGCCGCTGGGCCCCGCCCGCCGGGCCGCGCTGCTGCCGCTGAACGTCGAGGCCTTCGGCAAGGACCTGGGCGTCCCGCAGGAGGAGGTGCGGCTGTATCTCGCCCTGCGCGAGGCCGCCCACCAGCGTCTGTTCGCGCACGTGCCGTGGCTGCGCTCGCACCTGTTCGGCGCGGTCGACGGGTACGCGCGCGGGATCAAGGTCGACACCGGCAAGCTGGAGGACGTGGTCGGCCAGTTCGATCCGCAGAATCCCGAGCAGCTCCAGGAAGCACTCCAGCAGGGCATGTTCCAGCCGGAGGACACGCCCGAGCAGAAGGCGGCCCTGGCCCGTCTGGAGACGGCGCTGGCGCTCGTCGAGGGCTGGGTCGACGCGGTGGTGCACGCTGCCGCCAAGCCGAGGCTGTCCTCGGCCGACGCGCTGCGCGAGACCCTGCGACGCCGTCGCGCCTCGGGCGGTCCCGCCGAGCAGACGTTCGCCACGCTGATCGGTCTGGAACTGCGTCCGCGCCGGCTGCGCGACGCCTCGCGGCTGTGGGCGTCGCTCACCGACGCGCGCGGAGTCGACGGCCGGGACGCCCTGTGGGCGCACCCGGACATGCTGCCGACGGCCACCGACCTGGACGACCCGGACGGGTTCGTGCACCGCGAGCAGATCGACTTCTCCGAGTGGGACAAGATGCTCGGCGAGGCCGCCGACAAGCCCGACCTCGGGAAGAAGGACGAGGGCGGCGGCGAGAGCGGCGACGACAGCAAGGGCGACGGCGCCGAGTGAGCCTGTACGACGACGCGGTCCTCGTCCTCAAGGGGTACGAGGACCAGCCGGAGCTGCGCCAGGCCTACCTGGACCACCTCGCCGCGCATCCGGACGGCATGTGGAAGGCCTGCCACGCGGGCCACGTCACCGCGAGCGCCCTGGTGGTCGACCCGGAGCGCGGCCGGGTGCTGCTCACCCTGCACCGGAAGCTGCGGATGTGGCTCCAGATGGGCGGCCACTGCGAGCCCCAGGACGCCTCGCTCGCCCGGGCGGCCCTGCGGGAGGCCACGGAGGAGTCCGGCATTGCGGACCTCACGCTCCTGGCGGGCGGTCCCGTGCGCCTGGACCGGCATCCCATCCCGGCGCCCTGCCACTGGCACTTCGACGTCCAGTACGCGGCCGTGGCCGCGCCGGGCGCGGCGCACGCGATCAGCGACGAGTCCCTCGACCTGCGCTGGTTCCCCTACGACAAGATCGCGGACGTGGCCGACGCGTCGGTCCTGCGTCTGCTGGAGGCGACCCGGTCGAGGCTGGGCGTCTGACACGCGTGAGGGGGCGGCCGCCTGGGCGGCCGCCCCCTCACGTGTGCCGGTCAGCTCCAGACGTTGCCCTGGTTCTGGCCGCGGGCGCCCTGCTGCCCCATGCCGTACTGGGCGGCGAGGCCCGAGCCGATCTGGGCGTTCTGCGGCGGCAGCAGCTCGCTGGGCTGGACGAGCGCGAAACCGCTGCCCATGAAGCTGAGCTCCCAGCCCTCACCCGTGCTGCCGCGGCGCCGCCACACTCCCGAGGAGTGGGTCTGCGCCTGCATCTGCACCCGCAGCGAGGTGGACCAGGCGACGATGGCGTCGGCGTCGCAGTTGACGTACTTGTCCGGCGTCACCTGCATGAGGAGCGGCATCCCCGAGGTCATCAGCGCGACCTTGCCGTTGCCGGTGATGTTGAGCTGGTACTTCCCCGAGCCGGAGATGCCGTACAGGCTGTCCACGGCGATGACCTCGTGGTGCAGCGAGGAGTCCATGGCCAGCACGTAGCTGCTGTCGACCGTCAGCCCGTCGTGGTCCACGTCCATGATGTGGATGCGCTGGGCGAGGTTGGCGAGGTAGACCGTGCCCTGGCCGTGGCAGCGCATCAGGTCGAGGCCCTCACCGGTGCGCGCACGCGTGCGTGAGGCGCCGCTGCTCTGGAACTCGGCGTCGAACTCCATGAGTCCCTGGTAGGCGACCATGCTGCCCTTGCGGGCGAGGACGTCGTCGTGACCCTCCAGGGCGACGCGGAGCATCTGCTGGTTCTGCAGGCTCCAGCGCTCCTGGGTCTGCTGGTCGTTGAAGGCGAAAAGCGGGCTCTGCATGATGTGGTTGCTCCCCCTCAGCCCCGGACCCGGAGACGGTCGGTGCTGTCCTCACTGGGCTGGACGACGACGATGCCCTGACCGGAGAAGGCCATCTGGTAGGCCTCGCCGCTGCCGCGGCCGATCAGCGACTGGGCGCGGAAGCTGCGCTTGCCCTTCACCTTGAGGTTCGGGGACCAGGCGACCAGGGCGTCCGGGTCGACGTACGTCTCGTCGTCGCCGCCACCGCAGTCGACGACGATCGGCTTGCCGCGCGAGGTCAGCGCGACCCAGCCCTGCCCGGAGATCCTGGTGTTCCACAGCCCCTGTCCGGCGAACTTCGCCAGGCCCTTGACCCGCTCCACACCCCAGGTGAGGTGGGCGTCGAAGGCGAGCAGGTTGGTGGCGTTCACGGAGATGCCGTCGCCGTTGAGGTTGATCACGACGACGTTGGCGCCGTAGTCGGCGAGGTACAGCAGGCCGTCGCCGGAGCACTTCATCAGGGGCGCGCCCTCGCCGGTCATCCAGTCCTTGGCGATCTGGCGCACGGCCGGCGGGTTCGGCTCGTACTGGACGAATCCTTCGTAGGCGACCATCGAGCCCACGCGTGCGAGGAGGTCGTTGCCGGTCTGCATGGCGACCTTCAGCATGTGGTTGCCGTGGTTCTCCATGCGGGCGGTGACGGGTGCGGGGGCGAAGCCCGCGAGTGGCTGGTTCATGACGGGCTCCCCTTAGATCTCGTACGGCTGGACGACGATGAAGTTGCCGGGTGCGCCCCGGAACTGCAGGTTCACGCTCTCCCCGGTGTCGCCGGGGTAGGAGTTGCGCCGCATCCGCACCTGACTGGAGACGACCACCTGGGAGGCGGCCGACCAGGCGACCACGGCGTTGCAGTCGGCGAAGGTGGTCGGTGTGACCGGGAGGACCACGGGCGTGCCGTGGGTCTTCACGACGATCGTGCCGGTGCCCTGGAACTGCATCGTGAACAGGGCGCCGCCGGGGATGCCGTGGCCCTCGATGCGGCGGACCTCGTACTGGAGACCCTCGTCGAAGGCGAGGACGTTCTCCGCGGAGACGCACACGGCGTCGCCCTGGAGCTCGATGGGGTGCAGCATCGTGGAGTCCTCGGCGAAGAACACCTGACCCTGGCCGGTGCAGCGCATCAGCTGCATCTCCTGGCCGGTGGCGTTGCCCACGATGCGGCCGGAGAAACCGGCGCCCTTGTAGCTGAAGTCGACCTTGCCCTGGTAGAGCACCATGCTGCCCTGCCGGGCCAGCACGGGCTGCCCGCCGATGCCGAGGTCCGCGCGGACGAGCTTCTTGTTCTGCTGCGTCCACCGCTGCCCGGTGGGCGTCTCCTTGTACTGCTGGAGCGCGCCGAGCACGCCGGGGCTCTGCGGTGCCGCCTGCGGGGCGCCGTAGGGGGCCTGCTGGTGGGGCACCTGGCCGGGAGGGGGCTGATGTCCGTAGCCGGGAGGGGGCGTCGGCGCGCCGCCGTAGCCGGGCGGCGGGGGTGCCTGCGGTGCGGGGGGCTGCCCGTAACCCGGGGGCGGCGGGGCGCTCTGGCCGTACGGCGGCGGCTGCTGGCCGAACGGAGCCGGGGCCGGGGCGGGGGGCGGCACCGTGGAGCCACCGGGCGGGGTGTGCAGGGGCGCGACGATCGTCGGCGCGGAGTGCACCGGCGGCACGGAGGGCGCGGGGGCCGGCGGCGGGGTGGCGCCCGCAGGCGGCGCGAAGCCCTGGGCGGCGGGCTGGGGGGCCGGTGCCGGGGGCGGCGGGACGGGCGCGCCCCCGCCGGGAACACCGAACGCGGGAGGCGCGGCGGCCTGGGCAGGCGGTGCGAAACCGGGCGCGGCGGCACCGGCCCCCGGCTGCTGCGGGGCGGCCGGCTCGTCCTCGGCCACCTCACCGCCGAAGTTCCTCAGCAGCGCGTCGAGCCCGCCGTCGAAGCCCTGTCCGACCGCGGCGAACCGCCACACGTCCTTGAAGTAGAAGTCGCCGAGCATCACGGCCCGCTCGGTGGAGAACTCCGAGCCGCCGAAGGGGTACCGGGCCACTTCCTCGCCGCCCGCGACGATTCGGATGTAACCGGGGCCGACCTGCGACATCTGCCCGGCGCCGTCGATCGTCGCGGTGAAGGACAGCTTCCTGATCTGCTGCGGGATGCGGTCCAGCGTCACGCGGAAGGACTCGGTGTCGCCCGCCTGGGCGCCCAGGAGCTGAACGGACTCCTCGGGGGACTTCGGCTGGTTGTAGAAGATGAAGTACCGGTCGTCCGAGAGCCGCTCGTCGGCGTCGAGACCGAAGCAGCTGATGTCGAAGCTCAGCCCCGGACCGGAGATCTGCACGCCCACGTACAGATCCGTGCCCGCGGTCAGATCACTGATCCTGGCCTTGTGGCCGCGCTGGAATTCCCTGACCATACGTACGACCGTCCCCCATCCCGAATGTGAGTGCGTCGCGCCAGGCTAACGGCAAACACCGACACCGGATGAAGTCGGTACAGACCCGGTACACAACGCGTACGGGGGCCTACGGCGCGCTCACTCCGGGCGGGCGCTCACGTGCCGCGGGCGCCCGGGAGGTGCGGCAGCCGCTCGGCCGCGACCACGCCCTCGAGATAACCGCGGGCCCGCTCGGTCCTCGGGTACGCCTCCAGCAGCCGCCAGAACCGGGGGCCGTGTCCGGGTACCAGCAGATGGGCCAGTTCGTGGCAGAGCACGTAGTCGACGACGTACTCGGGCATGCCCTGCAGCCGGTGGGACAGGCGGATGCTGCCCTCGGAGGGGGTGCACGAGCCCCAGCGGGTGTTCTGGTTGGTCACCCAGCGCACGGAGGCGGGCCTGGCCCGTCCGTCGAAGTACTGGTCCGACAGCCGCCGGGCGCGCTCGGCCAGATCCGAGTCGTCGAGCGTGCGCCGGCTCTCCTGGGCGGCCAGCTTGTCGAGCATGACGTTCACCCAGCGCTGCTCCTCCGCCTCGGACATCCGGGCGGGGATGAGCACGACGGTGCGATCGCCCTCGCGGTACGCGGAGACCGTCCTGCGTCGACGGGCGCTCCTGCGGACCTCGATCGCGCTCGCCCTGGAGCCGTTCGTCGGCTGGCTCGTCGTGCTGCGCTGTGACGTTCCGGCGCTGTGCAGTGGGTCGGCGGGCACGCCCCGACGTTACCCGCTGCACACGGGGAAGTCTTGACTCCGGGACGCTTCCGTGGCGATCCCCTCACCGGGCGCCGGATTTGTACGATGAAATGCGGTGCCTGTGGACAACTTTCGGCGCCCTCCGGCACGTCCCGGCATGCTGTGACGCGTGGCCGGACCACGGACGGACCCGGCCACCCACGGATCGAAGCCGGACGTACGGGGGCCTGTCATGCATCCGATGGTGAAACCCGCGCTCAGGCGCGGCTGGCGCGACCTCAACACCGTGCAGTTCGGGATGACACCGGCGCACGCCCTGACGGTGGGCCCGGTGGACACGGCCACGGGCAGCTTCCTCGACCTGCTCGACGGCACCCGCGGTCTGGAGCTCCTGCGCGAGGAGGCGCGGCGCATAGACCTGCCCGAGGGTCATACCGACCGGCTGGTGCGGCGGCTGTCCCGGGCCGGGCTGCTGGACGACTCCCGGGGCGGCGGACCGGCCGGCGAGGCCCTGCGCGGCAAGCCGGAGGTGATCGAGCGGCTCCGACCGGACCTGGCCTCCCTCAGCCTGACCACCTCCGAGCCCGGCGATCCGCTCCGCCGGATGGCGGCGCGTCGCGGCATGCGGGTGCAGGTGAGGGGCGCGGGCCGGGTGGGCGCGGCGGTCGCTGCGCTGCTGTCGGGGGCCGGGGTGGGTGAGGTGCTGGTGCGTGACGTGGGCCGGGTCGAGCCGTGGGACGTCTCGCCGGGCGGGCTGCCCCCCGAGTCCGTCGGCGAGCGCCGGGAGGAGGCGGCCCGCCGGGCGGTGCGGCGGGCGGCACCGGACCGGCCGCCGCGCCGGACCGCCCGGTCACCCCTCGAGGAGGGCGACCCGGGTTACTCCCTGGTGGTCCTCGCCCCGCGGGACGACGTCGCCGTGCACGCGCCCGACCCGGCGGCCGCCCAGACCCTCCTCGACTCCGGCACGCCCCATCTCTACGCCGGGGTGGTGGAGGCGACCGGTGTCGCCGGTCCGCTGGTGCTGCCCGGTGAGACGAGCTGCGCCGGCTGCCTGCAGCAGGACCGCGTCGACCGGGACCCGACGTGGCCCCGGCTGGTCGCCCAGTGGCGCTCCGGCCACCGGCGCCGGACCGGCGCCTGTGATGTGACACTCGCCACGACGGTGGCGGGGCTGGCGGCCGCCCACGCGCTCGCCTTCCTGGACGGCCGGGTCCCCTCCACGGCCGGCGCCCGCTGGGAGGTGTCCCTGCCCGGCCTGCACTGGCACGCCCGGTCGGTGTGGCCCCACGCCGCCTGCCCCTGCGGAGCGGCCGGAAGGGGTCCGCGGGAGGAGACGAGCGGCCCGGACGAAGGTAAGCGAGAACACACCACCGGCGGCGGGGGGTCCCGCGCGACAATGGCCGTGCAAGGGCCGCCGGACCAGTGTCGCCGTCAGGCGGACGCGGAGCGGCCGGCAGGTACTTGGAGGGCGCATGTCTGATCTTCCCCGGAAGGCGGTCACCCGGACCGCGAAGCTGGCCGCGCTCCCGCTCGGCTTCGCCGGGCGGGCGACCTGGGGTCTCGGCAAGCGGATCGTGGGCGAGTCCGCGGAGATCGTCGGCCGCGAGCTCCAGCAGCGCACCGCCGAGCAGCTGTTCAAGGTGCTCGGCGAGCTCAAGGGCGGAGCGATGAAGTTCGGCCAGGCCCTGTCGGTCTTCGAGTCGGCCCTGCCGGAGGAGGTCGCCGGCCCCTACCGCGCGGCACTGACGAAGCTCCAGGAAGCGGCCCCGCCGATGCCGACCGGCACCGTTCACCGGGTGCTCGGGGAGCGGCTCGGCGAGGACTGGCAGGAGCTGTTCCTGGAGTTCCAGGACAAGCCGGCCGCGGCCGCGTCGATCGGCCAGGTGCACCGGGCGGTGTGGCACGACGGCCGCGAGGTGGCGGTCAAGGTGCAGTACCCGGGCGCCGGCGAGGCCCTGCTGTCGGACCTGAACCAGCTGAGCCGCTTCGCCCGTCTGCTGGGTCCGCTCATTCCCGGCATGGACGTCAAGCCGCTGATCACCGAGCTCAAGGACCGTGTGTCGGAGGAGCTGGACTACGGCCTGGAGGCCCAGGCCCAGCGGGCCCACGCCGAGGAGTTCGCCGGCGACCCCGATGTCGTCGTGCCGGACGTGGTCCACCAGTGCGAGCAGGTCCTGATCACCGAGTGGATGGACGGCATCCCGCTGTCGGAGATCATCTCCGACGGCACCGCGGCGCAGCGCGACCGGGCCGGCCAGCTCCTGGCCCGTTTCCTGTTCTCCGGCCCCGCCCGCACCCGCCTGCTGCACGCGGACCCGCATCCGGGCAACTTCCGTCTGCTGCCCGGAGGGCCGGACGGGGAGGACGACTGGCGCCTGGGCGTACTGGACTTCGGCACCGTCGACCGGCTCCCCGGCGGACTGCCCTCCCCCATCGGCGAGGCGCTGCGCATGACGCTGGACGGCGAGGCGGAAGCGGTCTACGAGATGCTCTGCGCGGAGGGCTTCGTCAGGGAGTCGATCGAGCTGGACCCCGACGCGGTCCTCGACTACCTGCTGCCGATCATCGAACCGGCCCGGGCCGACGAGTTCACCTTCACCCGCGGCTGGATGCGCAGCCAGGCCGCCCGGATAGCCGACCCCCGCTCCCCCGCCTACCAGCTGGCCAAGCAGCTCAACCTGCCCCCGGCCTACCTGCTGATCCACCGGGTGACGCTGAGCACGATCGGTGTGCTCTGCCAGCTCGGAGCGACGGTGCGGCTGCGGGACGAGCTGGAGGAATGGCTGCCGATGTTCGTCCCCGAGGAGCCCGAGGAGGAGGCACCGGCCGCGGAGGCGTGACCGGCGCGGGGGACGGCGCCGTCGTGCACGGCGTGCACGGCTCAACGCACCGCGGGGGCCGGTCCGTCGACACGGGCCGGCCCCCGGCGGAAGAGCCGGGCCCCCTCGCGGGGGGCCGCCGCTTCTTGTGAGGCGGTTGCTGGTGGATCGGTTACTGCATGACCGCCATCGCGAGCGCGCGGCGGGCGCGCCGGGAGGCGCGCTCCGCCCGGCGCTGCATCCGGCGCGCGGTCACCAGGCGCACGGCCTGGCGCTCCCGTTGCGCCTCGTGCAGTCGCTCGTGCATTCGCGCACGGGCCATGGCTTCTGGGATGAGTTGCATCTCTCGGGTCCTGTTCTGGCGCGAGTCGTTCGCACCACTGGTGGTGAAGTCTTCGGTCGCGGAGCCTGCGGGCTCGTGGGCGGACGGCATCATCGGGGCCTGCTTCTGGGGGTCGTGCGTGAGGGGGCGGTCGATCGTTCCCGGGGTGTTCATGCTGTGACCGGGTTCTTGCGCGGGCGGCCACGCGGCCGCTTCCGGGCGACGACAACTCCCTGGACGAACAGCTCGCCACCCCAGACGCCCCAGGGCTCGCGCCGCTCCTTGGCGCCGGCGAGGCAGGCCTCGACCAGCGGGCAGGTGCGGCACAGGGACTTGGCGTACTCGACGTCCGCGGGCGACTCGGCGAAGAAGACCTCCGGGTCGTAGGAGCGGCACGGGACGGGTACGCCCAGGTTCTCGATGGCGTCGTCGAGCGCGGTGAGCGCGGTGAGCGGAGTCAAGGTCGGGTCCTCCGTGGAGCCGTACTTGGGGATCGTGTCGGAAGGCGGTACGGACGGGGCGTGCGCTTCGAGTTGCACGGTTCGTCTTCCTCGTCTGGTCGTTTCCGGCCGGTCGGCCGGGTGGCGGCTTGGTACCGGGTTCTTTTCTTGTCCCGAGGCGCTTCGCCCTGCTCCCCGTTCGGGGCAAACAGAAGGGCCGCGGATCCCGGTTGGGGTTCCGCGGCCCTGAAGGCGCCGGCCTGATCGAATCAGGCTGGATCACTCCAGGGTTCTGGCCCACGGAAGGCCCACATCAGGTGGTGCTGCGTCGTCTGCTTCCGGAATCCGGCACCGGTCGCCGCAAAGGCATAGGCCTGCGCCTGTGCCACTACTGCTTCCGGTGCCTCGGTCGGTCGCTCATCGCGCTCACGGACGGCGAAGGCCGCGGGAGCGGGAGAGGACACCAGGCGAGCGGCACGCATGCCGGACAGACCGGTGCCCTGGTTCGAGGCGCCGAGAATGCACAGGGAGACAGCCGAGCGATCGGTCAGTTTGACGATGGAGCTGGTGTTGATGCTGATCACTGGACTCGCCTCCTCTCGGCGTCTCAGGGACTGGACGAACCAGTCCGCGGATATGCAAGTAGAACACGGGATCAGGGCCTTGGAGAAGGCCGCCGTCCCCGTGCCTAAGAACCTATGGGGCTCGCTGGGGCATGCGCAAACTATTTTCTCGACGAGTTCGCATCAGTCCGGATCGCGCTCCCCGGCTGTCTCACGGCCTGCGCAGATGGACAGGACATCGGCTCCGTAGCGCCCCAGCTTGCGCATCCCGACCCCGGGGATGCGGGCCAGATCGTGCTCGTCGTCGGGGGCCGTCTCCGCGATGGCGATCAGCGTCTTGTCGGTGAAGACGCAGAAGGCCGGCTGTCCGCTGCGCCGCGCCTGGTCGGCGCGCCACTCGCGCAGCCGCTCGTACAGGCCCTCGTCCATGTCGGAGGGGCAGTCCTCGCAGCGCATCAGCTTCATCTCGCCCGCGTCGGTCAGCGTGCGGCCGCAGACCCGGCAGCGGGCGGGGCTGCGCTGTCCCCGCCGCGGGCGCGGCGCGGCCGGGCCCGACGCGGCGCCGAAGCTGCCCCGCTCCACTCCCCCCGGACCGGCCGGACCGCCGCGCCCGCCGGCCGCCCGCCCTCCCGGGCGCAGTCCGTCGAGGAAACGGCTGGAACGCCGGCCGGGCCGGCCGCCCGGCGCACGGGAGAGCGCCCAGGAGAGGTGCAGACGCTCACGGGCACGGGTCACCCCGACATAGAGGAGGCGGCGCTCCTCCTCGATCTGCTCGTCCGTCTTTGCGTAGGTGATCGGCATCATGCCCTCGGCGACACCGACCAGGAAGACGACGTCCCATTCCAGCCCCTTGGCCGAGTGCAGCGAGGCGAGCGTGACGCCCTGCACGGTCGGGGCGTGCTGGGCACTCGCCCGCTCGTCGAGTTCGGAGACGAGGTCGGCGAGGGTGACGCCGTCCCAGGCGGCGGCGAAGTCCTGGGCCAGGTGCGCCAGCGCGGCCAGGGACTCCCAGCGCTCGCGGACCGCGCCCGATCCGGCCGGCGGCTGCGTCGTCCAGCCCTCGCCCGAGAGCACGGCGCGCACCTGGGACGGCAGGTCGGGGGCGTCGTCGAGGAGCGCGTCGTTGCGCCCGAACCGGGCCGCGGCACGCAGGGAGTGGATCGCTTTGCGCACCTCGGGACGGTCGAAGAACCGCTCGGCGCCTCGCAGCTGGTAGGGCACCCCCGCGTCGGCGAGGGCCTGCTCGTACGTCTCGGACTGGGAGTTCGTCCGGAACAGGACGGCGATCTCGCTCGCCGGGACGCCCCCGTCGATCAGCTCGCGGATGCGGCGCGCGGCGCCCTCGGCCTCCGCGGGTTCGTCGGCGTACTCGGTGAAGACCGGCTCCGTCCCCGCGGCGCGCTGCGAGATCAGTTCCAGCCGGTGGTCGGCGGCACGGCCGCGGGCCTGGGCGAGGAGTCCGTTCGCCAGCCGGACGACCTGGGGGGTCGACCGGTAGTCGCGGACGAGCTTGACGACGGTGGCGCCGGGGTGCCGGGTCCTGAAGTCGAGCAGATGGTCGGGGGTTGCTCCCGTGAACGAGTAGATCGTCTGACTGGCGTCGCCGACCACGCACAGGTCGTCCCGCTCGCCGAGCCACAGTTCGAGCAGGCGCTGCTGGAGCGGGCTGACGTCCTGGTACTCGTCGACGACGAAGTGCTGGTACTGGGCGCGGACCTGGTCGGCGATGTCGTGCCGGTCCTGCAGGACGGCGACGGTCAGCAGCAGCACGTCCTCGAAGTCGATGACGGCACGGTCGCGCTTGAGCTCCTCGTAGGCCGAGTAGAGCTGGGCGACCTCGGACGGGTCGCGGGGGGTCTCCCGGCCGGCCTTCGCCGCGGCGGCCGCGTAGTCCGCCGGGACGGTCTGGGTGACCTTGGACCACTCGATCTCCGCGGTGACGTCGCGCAGCTCTCCCCGGTCGAGCCGGATGCGGCAGGCGGCGGCCGCGTCGGCGACGAGCTGGATCTTGCGGTCGACGAGCCGGGGCAGGGAACCACCGATGGCTTTCGGCCAGAAGTACTGGAGCTGGCGCAGCGCCGCGGAGTGGAAGGTGCGGGCCTGGACCCCGGTGGCACCGAGCTGGCGCAGCCGGCCGCGCATCTCTCCGGCGGCCCGGTTGGTGAAGGTGACGGCGAGCACGCTGGAGGGCTGGAGGATCCCGGCACGCACCCCGTAGGCGATGCGGTGGGTGATCGCCCGGGTCTTGCCGGTGCCCGCGCCGGCCAGCACGCACACCGGCCCGTGCAGTGCGGTGGCCACGGCCCGCTGCTCGGGGTCGAGCCCTTCGAGCACCGCGTCGGCCGAGTCCGGTGCCTGCGGGAAGAGGGTGGAGTGCGTTGCTGCTGTCACACAGCCATGCTGCCAGGTCGCGCGGGACAGGTGAGCCGGTTGTCCACAGGGAGGGCCTCGCAGTCGTACGAATGCGGCGGGCGTCACGCCGGCCCGCCGCTCCCGGGCCGGCGGGCGGCGCACCGCCCGGTGGGAATGCCGGCGCTTTCAAGTACGTTGCCATCGACGACGAGGACTTCCCCGAGCCGCCGAAGGAGCGCGAGAGGCATGCAGGGCACTGTGACGATGTACAGCACCACGTGGTGCGGCTACTGCCGTCGGCTGAAGAGCCAGATGGACCGCGAGGGCATCGCGTACACCGAGATCAACATCGAGCAGGACCCCGAGTCGGCGGCGTTCGTGGAGAAGGCGAACGGCGGGAACCAGACGGTTCCGACCGTTCTCTTCCCCGACGGCTCGACGCTCACGAATCCGTCGCTGGCCCAGGTGAAGCAGAAGGTCGGCGTCTGAGCGGTCGACGTACGAAGCGGGGCGGTCTCCTCCGGGAGGCCGCCCCGCTTCGTCGTGTGCCGGGTCAGAAGGCGCTGCGGGTCGGCAGGTCCTTGCCGTACCAGCGCTCGATGAGGCGGGCCGCGATGGAGATGCCGTAGGGCGGGAGCACCTCGCCGGAGGCGAACGCGGCGCCGAGTTCGTCGCGGGAGAACCAGCGGGCCTCGTGGATCTCGTCGCCGTCGACGTCGATGTCGGTCGTGGTGGCGCGGGCGGTGAAGCCCAGCATGAGGCTCGAGGGGAAGGGCCAGGGCTGGCTGGCGACGTACTCGACCTCGCCGACGTCGATGCCGACCTCCTCGTGGACCTCGCGGCGCACCGACTGCTCGATGGACTCGCCGGGCTCGACGAAGCCGGCGAGCGTGGAGAAGCGGCCCTCGGGCCAGTGGACCTGGCGGCCGAGGAGGATGCGGTCGCGGTCGTCGACCACGGCCATGATCACCGCGGGGTCGGTGCGCGGGTAGTGCTCGGCACCGCAGGCCGGGCAGCGGCGGATGTGGCCGGCGGCGGCGATGACGGTGCGCTCGCCGCAGCGGGAGCAGAAGCGGTGCAGCCGCTGCCAGTTCTCCAGGGCGACCGCGTGCACCATGAGGCCCGCCTGGCGGGGGGACAGCAGCAGGCCCGCCTCGCGCAGGCCGGCCGGGCGGGCGGAGTCGTCCATGCGGCCGGGCAGGGAGTCCTTCTGGAGGGCGAAGTAGCTGACGCCGTCCTGGTCGGTGCCGAGGAAGTAGCGGTGGGCTTCGGTGAGCGGGGCCTCGAAGGTCGGGGTCATGACGAGTTCGGTGCGGCCGTCCGCCGTCTCGTCGATGAGGACCTGGCCGCCGGAGACCACGAAGCAGCGGGTGGAGGGGTGGCTCCACGCCGCCGCGAGCCATGCTTCGTCGAGCCGGTGGTGGGCGGCGCGGTCGATGCCGCTCGGGGCGGTGAGCGAGACGGGGCGGTCGGCGGTGTGGTCGGTCCAGGTGGTCACGGGTGCTTCCATCTCCCCCGGTGAAACGGATTGGGTCGGCGGGCGGTTCGGCGGGGTGTGCGGCGGGAGGGGCCGGGTCCGGTACGGCGTGGTGGCGGGCCGGTTCCGTGCGTCCCGCGGGTGCGCCGTGTGCGGGCGGCGGGCGGCGGTCAGGGGGCGTGCCGCCAGTGCTCGGCGAGGTCGCCCCACAGGTGGGCGCTGGTCTCGACGCCCTTGAGGAGGAGGTCCAGCTCGACCTTCTCGTTCGGGGCGTGCCAGCCGTCGGACGGGACGGAGATGCCGAGGAAGAGCACCGGTGCGCCGAGGACGTCCTGGAGGTCGGCGGCGGGGCCGGAGCCTCCCTCGCGGGTGAAGAGGACGGGTTTTCCGAAGGCGCGGCCCATCGCGCGGACGACGGACCGGAGGGCGGGGTGGTCCAGCGGCGTCAGGCAGGGACGGGTGGCGGGGCTGAAGGAGGTCTCGTGGCGGATGCCGTCGGGGAGCTGTCCGGGTACCCAGGCGCGGACGGCGTTCGCCACGTGCTCCGGGTCCTGTCCGGCGACCAGCCGGAAGGAGAGCTTCACGGTGGCGGAGGACGGGACGATCGTCTTGCTGCCGGGGCCCTGGTAGCCGCCGCCGATGCCGTTGACCTCGGCGGTGGGGCGGGCCCAGACGCGTTCCAGGGTGCTGTACCCGGCTTCGCCCAGGGTGCCGTGGGACTTGGCGGTGCGCAGCCAGCGGGCCTCGTCGAAGGGCAGGGCGGCGAGGAGTTCGCGCTCCCGGTCGGTGAGGTCGACGACGCCGTCGTAGAAGCCGGGGACCGCGACGCGCTCGTGTTCGTCGTGCAGGGCGGCCACCAGGCGGGCGGCGGCGGTGGCCGGGTTGGGGACGGCGCCGCCGAAGGAACCGGAGTGGATGTCCTGGTCGGGGCCGTACAGCCGGATCTCGCACTCGGCGAGGCCGCGCATGCCGGTGCACACGGTCGGGGTGTCCTCGGACCACATGCCGGTGTCGGAGACGATCACGGCGTCGGCGGCGAGCCGGTCGGCGTGCTGTTCGACGAGGGCCCGGAAGTGCGGGGACCCGGACTCCTCCTCGCCCTCGATCAGCAGTTTCAGGTGGACGGCGGGGGTGGTGCGGCCGGTGGCGGCGAGGTGGGCGCGGACGCCGAGGGTGTGGAAGAAGACCTGCCCCTTGTCGTCGGCCGCGCCGCGTGCGTACAGGCGGTCGCCGCGGACGACGGGTTCGAAGGGGTCGGTGTCCCAGCCGTCCTCGCGGGCGGCGGGCTGCACGTCGTGGTGGCCGTAGACCAGCACGGTGGGTGCCTCGGGGTCGGCGGAGGGCCACTCGGCGTAGACGGCCGGGGCGCCGGGGGTGTGCCAGACCTCGGTGGTGGGGAAGCCGGTCTCCTTGAGCTTGGCGGCGAGCCAGTCGGCGCTGCGGCGCACGTCGGTGGCGTGGTCGGGCTGGGCGGAGACGGACGGGATGCGCAGCCACTCGGCGAGGTCGTCGAGGAAGGCGGCTCGGTGCCGCTCGATGTACGTACGGACGGCGCTGACGGCACTGTCAACGGGCTGGCTCATGCCTTCGAGCCTATCGGCCCGCGGGGGTGTCCTCGGAGTGCGGTATCTCACCGGGGGGCTCCTCCAGGAGGAGCCTCTCGAGCGCGTCGCGGCCGGGCAGGGAGCGGGGGCGGACCACCTCGCCGGTGCGTACGTACAGGAAGGCGGCTGTGACGGATTCCACCTCGATTCCCTGCTGCTCGGCCCAGGCGAGCCGGTAGACGGCGAGCTGGAGCGGGTCGGCGGTGTGGCCGCGGCCGGTCTTCCAGTCGACGATCTCGTAGGTCGTGCCGTGGTCGCCGTCCTCCTTGTAGACGGCGTCGATGCGGCCTCGGACGACGCGTCCGGCGATCGACAGCTGGAAGGGTGCCTCCACGCGGTGGGGTGTCCGGTGGGCGTACTCGGTGCGCTCGAAGGCTTCCTTGAGTGTTTCCAGGTCGCGTTCGTCGTCGATCTCGGCGTCGCTGCCGGGCAGCTCGTCCGGGTCGAGCAGGGGGAGCGTCAGCGCCTCGAAGCGTGCCTCGACCCAGGCGTGGAAGCGGGTGCCGCGGCGGGCGGCGGGCTGCGGCGGGCGGGGCATGGGGCGGGCCAGCTCCCGGGCGAAGGCGTCGGGGTCCTCGGCCAGGCGGAGCAGCTGGGAGGCGGTGAGGGAGGCGGGCAGCGGTACGTGGGTGACGGCGGAGCGGGTGCGCAGCAGTTCTCCGGTGAGGGCATCGAGGTCGCGGTCCCAGGAGGCGATGGTGCGGGCTTCCTCGGGAGTGAGCGGGGGTGCTGCCGGCATTCGGGCCGGCCGGTGCTCCTGCGTGCGGGGGCGGTCCGTGGCGTCGGGGGCGGTCGCCTGGTGGGGGACGGTGGGGCGGTCGGTGCTCCAGGAGTCCCAGTCGTCCGGGCCGGGGTCGGTGAGGGGGTCCTCGTCGGGAGGGGAGTCCTCGCCCCGGAAGGACTCTCCGTCCCGGAAGGACTCTCCGTCCCGGGAGGAGTCCGCGTCCGGGAAGGAGTCCGCGTCCGGGAAGGGGTCCTCGTCGGGGAAGGGGTCCTCGTCGTCCGGTGGCGGGGGCCAGTCCGGGTCGTCGTGGGCGTCCGGGTCGTGTACGGCCGTGGCGGGGCCGTCCGGCGGGCCGGCGAGGCCGTCGAGGTGGGCGAGGACGGCCTCGGCGGCCTCGCGGCGGCGGGCGAGGGCGGCGTCGTCCAGGGGCAGCGGCCACGCCTGGAGGTCGCCGGCCCGCTGCAGGGCGGGGTTCTCCTCGTCCTCGGCGGGCTCGTCCGCCCATGCCTCGATCTCGCCGTACCCGGCGGCGCAGTGGTCGTGGAGGGCGTGGAGGAAGTCGGAGGGCCCGCGGGGCTTCTTCTGGCTGGGGCCCCACCAGTGCCCGGAGCCGAGGAGCAGGGAGCGGGGGCGGGTGAAGGTGACGTAGCCGAGGCGGAGTTCCTCGGTGTGCTGGTGGTCCTTCATGGCCTCGTGGAAGGACTTCAGGCCGCGGGAGTCCCAGGAGAGGACGTCGGGCAGGGTCTCGGCGTCGCCGCGCAGCGCGTGCGGCAGCACCTTGCCCTGCGCGGTCCACTTCTCGCGGCCCTGGCCGCTGGGGAAGGTGCCGGTGACCAGTCCGGGGACGGCGACGACGTCCCATTCGAGGCCCTTGGACTTGTGGGCGGTGAGCACCTTGACGGTGTTCTCGCCGCCGGGCAGCGCGTTGTCGAGGCCCTTCTCGTACTGGGCGGCGGTGTGCAGGAAGCCGAGGAAGGCGAGCAGGGTGGCCTCGCCGTCGCCGGCGGCGAAGGAGGCGGCGATGTCGAGGAAGTTGGAGAGGGTCTCGCGACGGCGGGCGGCCAGGGCGTGCGGGGAGGCGGAGAGTTCGACCTCGAGGCCGGTGACGGCGAGGACGCGGTGCAGGACGTCCATGAGGGGGTCGGCGAGGGAGCGGCGCAGGTCGCGCAGTTCGGCGGCGAGGCGGGCGAAGCGTACGCGGGCGTCGGGGGAGAAGGGCAGGCCGTCGTCGTCCCCGCGGCCGTCCAGCGGTGTCTCCAGGAACGTGTCGAGGGCGTCGGCGAGGGAGATCACCTCGGCCGGGTCGACGCCCTCGACGGCTTCGGCGAGCCGGCGGTCGGGGTCGTCGTCGCCGTCCACACGCGCGTGGGAGACCAGCCGCCGGGCGCGGCGGCCGAGCAGGGCGAGGTCGCGGGGGCCGATGCGCCAGCGCGGTCCGGTGAGCAGCCGTACGAGGGAGGCGTTGGCGCCGGGGTCCTGGAGGACCTCGCAGACGGCGACCAGGTCGGCGATCTCGGGCAGGTGCAGCAGCCCGGACAGGCCGACCACCTCGACGGGGACGTCCCGGGCGACCAGGGCGCCCTGGATCTCGGCGAAGTCCGTCGCCGTGCGGCACAGGACGGCGATCTCGCCGGGTGCCTTGCCGGTGTCGACGAGGTGGGCGATGGAGTCGGCGATCCAGTCGATCTCCTCCGCGTGGGTGGGCAGCAGGGCGCAGCGGACGGTGCCGTCGCGTTCCGCGCCGGGGGCCGGGCGGAGGGCTTCCACGCCCGCGTGCAGGGCGCGCAGGGGTTCGGCGAGGCCGTTGGCGAGGTCCAGCAGGCGGCCTCCGCTGCGGCGGTTCTCGCTGAGCGACTGGCGGGTGGCGGGGCGGCCGTCGGCGTGGGCGAAGTGTTCGGGGAAGTCGTCGAGGTTGGCGACGGAGGCGCCGCGCCAGCCGTAGATGGCCTGGCAGGGGTCGCCGACGGCGGTCACCGGGTGGCCGGTGCCGTCGCCGAACAGTCCGGCCAGCAGGACGCGCTGGGCGACGGAGGTGTCCTGGTACTCGTCGAGGAGGACCACGCGGAACTCGTCGCGCAGGGCGCGGCCGACCTCGGGGATGGCGGCGAGGCGGGCGGACAGGGCGATCTGGTCACCGAAGTCGAGCAGGTCGCGTTCGCGTTTGGCGGCCCGGTAGCGCAGGACCAGCCCGGCGAGTTCGCGCCGGGCGGCGGCCGCCTCGGGGACCTTGCGCAGGTCGGCGTTGGTGAGCTTGAGGTTTTCCAGGGTGCGCAGCAGTTCGGCGTCGTGGGCGCGCAGGTCCTCGGGCCGTACGAGGTGTTCGGCGAGCTCGCCGTCGAGGGTGAGGAGGTCGCCGACCAGGTCGGCGAAGGAGCGGGTGAGGGCCGGGTAGGTCCCCGGAGCTTCGCGCAGGACGCGTGCGGCGAGCTGGTAGCGGGTGGCGTCGGCGAGCAGCCGGGAGGTGGGTTCCAGGCCGATGCGCAGTCCGTGGTCGGTGAGCAGGCGGCCGGCGAAGGCGTGGTAGGTGGAGATCAGCGGTTCGCCCGGGGGGTTGTCCGGGTCGATGGCGTCGGGGTCGGTGACGCCGGCCTTGACCAGTGCCTTGCGGACGCGTTCGGCGAGTTCGGCGGCGGCCTTGTTGGTGAAGGTGAGGCCCAGTACCTGTTCGGGGGCGACCTGGCCGGTGCCGACCAGCCACACCACGCGGGCGGCCATGACCGTGGTCTTGCCCGATCCGGCTCCGGCCACGATCACCTGCGGGGCGGGCGGCGCGGTGATGCAGGCCGTCTGCTCCGGGGTGAAGGGGATCCCGAGGAGTTCCTTGAGCTGATCGGGATCGGTGATACGGGCGGGCACACAGAGAATCTAGCGGCGGGTACTGACAGCGGGGGCCCACCGAGCGTCCCGGGGGTGAGGAACCGCAGGTCGGGGCGGGTGGTGCGATGCGTCACCCCCGTCACTCGACGATGTGCCGGCCCTCGGGGCGGGCGCTGCACGAGGCGCGGAACGCGCAGTGGGTGCAGTGCTGGCCCGTGGTCGGGGTGAACCGTTCGTCGAGGACCTTGCCGGCGGCGGTGGCCAGCAGGTCGCCGACCCACTCGCCCTGCGGCGGCTCCTGGGACTGCACCTTGGGCAGGGTCTCGCCGCCGTCCCGTTTGGCGGCGCCCTGGCGCAGCTGGACGAGTTCGGCGCCGCCCGGTTCGGGGCGTGTCCCGTCGAAGAGGTCGTCGACGGCGCCCTCACCGACGGCGAGCTGGTAGACGGCGAGCTGGGGGTGGCGTTCCACCTCCTTGCTGCTGGGCGCCTGTTTACCGGTCTTGAAGTCGACGACGTACGCGCGTCCCTCGCCGTCGGTCTCGACGCGGTCCATCTGACCGCGGATGCGGACCTCGTAGTCGCCCGCCTCGAGGGTGACGTCGAAGTCGTGCTCGCCGGCCAGCGGGGTGCGTCCGGTGCGGTCCATGACGTGCCACCGCAGGAAGCGTTCGAGCGCCACGCGGGCGTTCTCCTTCTCCTGTGCCGATTTCCACGGCGCGTCGAAGGCGAGCGCGTTCCACACGGAGTCGAGGCGTTCCATGAGGACGGCGAGATCGGCCGGGGTGCGCCCGGAGGCCACCTCGTCGGCGAGGACGTGCACCACGTTGCCGAAGCCCTGGGCGGCGGTGGCGGGCGCGTCGGCCTTCACCTCCCGGCCCAGGAACCACTGCAGGGCGCAGGTGTTGGCGAGCTGGTCGAGGGCGCTGCCGGAGAGGACGACGGGCTGGTCGCGGTCGCGCAGCGGCACCTTGCTCTCGGTCGGTTCGAACATGCCCCACCAGCGGTAGGGGTGCGCGGAGGGGACGAGCGGGCGGCCGTCCTCGTCGGCGAGCGCGGCGAGCCGGGCCAGCCGCCGGGCGGCGGCCTGGCGGAGGGTGCCGGAGACCCGGGGGTCGACCGTCGTGGCGCGCAGTTCCGCGACCAGCGCGGCGACGGCCAGGGGCCGGCGGGGGCGCCCGGTGACGTCCCTGGGTTCGACGCCGAGCTCGGTCAGGAAGCGGGAGGGCTGGTCGCCGTCGTCGGCGGGGGCCTTCACGGCCGTCACGACGAGGCGTTCGCGCGCGCGGGTCGCGGCGACGTAGAACAGGCGCCGTTCCTCGGCGAGCAGCGCGCCGGGGGTGAGGGGTTCGGCGAGTCCGTCGCGGCCGATGCGGTCGGCCTCCAGCAGGGAGCCGCGGCGGCGCAGGTCGGGCCAGAGGCCCTCCTGGACACCGGCCACGACGACCAGGCGCCACTCCAGGCCCTTGGAGCGGTGCGCGGTCATCAGGCGCACGGCGTCGGGGCGGACGGCGCGCCGGGTGAGGGTGTCGGCGGCGATGTCCTCGGCCTCGATCTCCTCCAGGAAGTTCAGGGCGCCCCGGCCGCCGGTGCGTTCCTCGGCGCGGGCGGCGGTCGCGAACAGGGCGCACACGGCGTCGAGGTCACGGTCGGCGTTGCGGCCGGCCGCGCCTCCGCGCCGCGCGGAGCGTTCCAGGCGCTGGGGCCACGGTGTGCCGTCCCACAGGTCCCACAGGGCCTCCTCCGCCGTGCCGCCGTCCGCCAGGCGTTCGCGGGCCCGGCGCAGCAGGGAACCGAGCCGCTGGGCGCCCCGCGCGTAGACGGGGTCGTGCACGGCGAGCCGTTCCGGTTCGGCCAGCGCCCGCGCGAGCAGGTCGTCCGAGGGCGGTGGCAGCGGGTTGCCCCCGGCCCGCTCCTCCTCGCGCAGGGCCCGCCCGAGGCGGCGCAGGTCGGCGGTGTCCATGCCGGCGAGGGGGGAGGTGAGCAGGGTGAGGGCGGTCTCGGTGCTGAGCCAGCACGCTTCCGCACCGGTGTCGGGGGCGGGGCCGGATTCGTCGGTCCCGGCTCCGGGGCCGGTCCCGGTGTCCGTACCGGCGTCGGTCCCGGGTTCGGTGTCGCCATCGGCACCGGACTCCGGACCGGCGTCGGTCCCGGATTCGGTGTCGCCATCGGCACCGGACTCCGGACCGGCGTCGGTCCCGGGTTCGGTGTCGCCATCGGCACCGGGCTCCGGACCGGCATCGGCACCGGTCACGGCATCGGTCCCGGTCACGGCCTCCGCCCCGGTCCCGGTGGCGTCCCGTCCGTCCGCCTCCGCGGTCGCCACCGCGCGCAGGGCCGTCAGCAGCGGGGCCACCGCCGGCTCGTGGCGCAGGGGCAGGTCGTCGCCGTCGACGTCCACGGGGACGCCCGCCGAGGTGAGGGCGCGGCGGACCGCGGGCAGGGTGCGGGAGCCCGCCCGTACCAGGACGGCCATGTCGTTCCAGGGCACCCCGTCCTCCAGGTGGGCCCGGCGCAGGATGTCGGCGATGTTGTCCAGCTCGGTGCCGGACGTCGGGTACGTGTGGACCTCGACCCGCCCGCCGTCCCGCACCGGGGTGAGTTCCCGGTGGGCGCGGACCTTCTCGGCGGGGAGCCGGGGCAGCGGCATGCGCGTGGTGACCCGCCGGGTGGCCTCCAGGAGGGCGGCGCCGGACCGGCGGGAGGTGCGCAGCACCTCGACCGGGGCGGGGCGGCCGTCCGGGCGGGGGAAGGCCTGGGGGAACTCCAGGATGCCGCCCACGTCCGCGCCCCGGAAGGCGTAGATCGACTGGTCGGGGTCGCCGAAGGCGACGAGGGTGCGGCCGCCGGCCAGCGCGTGCAGCAGCCGTACCTGTGCGGGGTCGGTGTCCTGGTACTCGTCGACATACACCGCGTCGTACCGCGCGGCGAGCTGTCCGGCGATCTCCGGGCGGCCGGCGAGGAGCACCGCGCGGTGGACGAGTTCGGCGTAGTCGAGGACGCCCTGCAGGTCGAGGACGTCGAGGTACTCGGCGAGGAAGGCGGAGGCGGCCCGCCAGTCGGGGCGCCCTATGCGGCGGGCGAAGGCGTCCAGCGCGTCGGGGCCGAGCCCCAGTTCGCGGCTGCGGGCGAGCACCGCGCGGACCTCGTCGGCGAATCCGCGGGTGGTCAGGCAGGCACGCAGTTCGTCCGGCCAGCGCACGTGGGCGAGCCCGAGCCGCTCCAGGTCCACCTGGCCGGCCAGCAGCTCGCGGACGGTGACGTCCTGCTCGGGGCCCGACAGCAGCCGCAGCGGTTCGACGAAGAGGTCGCTGTCCTGGTGGGCGCGGATCAGGGCGTAGCTGAACGAGTGGAAGGTGGTGGCCCGCGGGGCGCGCGCGGCCCCGATGCGCAGGGCCATGCGGTCGCGCAGTTCGACGGCCGCCTTGCGGCTGAAGGTCAGCACCAGGATGCGCTCCGGGTCCCCGCCGCGGGCGATCCGGGCGGCCACGGACTCCACCAGCGTGGTGGTCTTCCCGGTGCCCGGACCTGCGAGAACGAGCAGCGGCCCGGTCGTGTGCTCAACCACGGAGCGCTGTGCGGCGTCCAGTACAGGGGGGTTCACGTGAGCCGGCGGGGTACGCACCAGTCGGTAGGCGCCACGGTTCCCCCGTCGCACCGGGGGGTGCGACAGGCCGCTGGTGGAAGAAGAGGAGCTCACGTGGTTCGCCGGTCCTGGTGGGTGTGCTGTGGGGCCGTTCGCCGCGCGTGCGGGGCGGTGGGCGGGTGGTGAAGGGGACACGCGCTGCCGACGCTACGCCGGGGAAAACAGTGGAAGCAGAGCTTCCGCTTCTTCCCTCCGGCCACTTCCGGCGCACATGTCCCTCACCTCACGAACGTACGTCATGCCACGGATGTGCTCCCCGTCCCCGGAACGGATCACGGGTCACACGGCGTCGCGCGCGATGGCGGAAGCTGTCAGGTGTGACCCCTGGTGTCCCCGCCGCCGTCCCACCGCGCGCGTCTCATGTCGAGCCGCGGCACATGGTCCTGCGCGGCCCGGCTCGCCTCCTTCAGCGGTGTGCCCTCCGCGCGGTAGTGACCGAGGGCTCTCGGCTCGTGGCCCGGCAGCAGCACGCCGTCCGCACGGACGACGCGCCACCACGGGACGGCTCCCCCGTACAGGGCCATCACGCGCCCCACCTGCCGGGGGCCGCCCTCCCCCAGCCACTCGGCGACGTCTCCGTACGTCATGACGCGTCCCGGCGGGATCAGCTCGGCCACCTCGAGGACGCGCTCGGCGTATTCGGGGAGGGCGTCCGGACCCTGCGGGCCGCCGTCCGGCGCGAGGCTTTCCTGGCTCATCCGTCCCATCCTGCCCCACGCCACCGACAACCCGACGCGCTCACGCGTGTGCGTACGACTCGCCCCGGAGCAGTGCTTCGGGCAGACTGTGCCGCCCCGCTTTTCGACCCTGATGCCCCCTTGTGCCGATACGGCATGCCACCATCGTGCGGGCGGTGACCGGTGATACGAGATCGAGAAGAGACGATGAAGCAGCAGGGCGCGCACCCCGAGAACACGGAGGGCAGCCCTGACGCCTCGTCGCGCCCGGACACCGCGGGCCCCGGCCGCACGGACCCCGACACGGCGCACATCGACGAGGTGGAGGGCGACGAGCCGCTGCTCCCCGCGCGGGTGCACCGGCCGTCCGACCTCATGCGGCTCCTCGGCGGCGTGCTCGCCGTCGCGGTGCTGCTGGCCATCGCCGCGTTCGCCCACGGCACCACCTCCGGGCTGGAACAGGACATCACCAAGGGCACCGGGCAGGCGCCCGACCTGCTCATCAAGATCGCGGGCCTGGCCTCCAGCATCGCGATCCTCCTGGTGCCGGTCGCCTTCGCCATCGAGCGGCTGATCAAACGGGACGGGCTGCGGATCGCCGACGGTGTGCTCGCCGCCGTCCTCGCGCACGGTGTGACACTCGCCACCGACCTGTGGGTGGCGCGGGCCGCCCCGGACTCGATCCAGGACGCGCTCACCCAGCCCTCCCCCGGTGACATCCACGCCCTCACCGACCCGGTGCACGGCTATCTGGCCCCCGTCATCGCGTACATGACGGCCGTCGGCATGTCCCGCAGACCCCGCTGGCGCGCGGTGCTGTGGGTGGTGCTGCTCCTCGACGCCTTCTCGATGCTCGTCACCGGGTACACGACCCCGTTCTCGATCATCCTCACGGTGCTGATCGGCTGGACCGTCGCCTACGGCACCCTCTACGCGGTGGGGTCACCCAATGTGCGCCCCACCGGACGCACGCTGATGGCGGGCCTGCGCACCGTCGGTTTCCACCCCGTGACCGCCTCGCGCGAGGAGGCGTCGGACGCCTCCGAGACCGGTGACCGCGGGCGCCGGTACTTCGTCACCCTGGAGGACGGTCCGCCGCTGGACGTCACGGTGGTCGACCGTGAACAGCAGGCGCAGGGCTTCTTCTACCGCGCGTGGCGCAATCTCGCCCTGCGCGGCTTCGCCACCCGCAGCAGCCTGCAGTCGCTGCGCCAGGCCCTGGAACAGGAGGCGCTGCTCGCGTACGCGGCCATCGCGGCCGGCGCCAACGCGCCCAAGCTGATCGCGACCTCCGAACTCGGGCCGGACGCGGTGATGCTCGTCTACGAGCACAGCGGCGGGCGCACGCTCGACTCGCTGCCGGACGAGGAGATCACCGACGATCTGCTGCGCGACACCTGGCACCAGGTGCGGGCCCTTCAGTCCCGCCGCATCGCGCACCGCAGACTGGTGGGCGACGCCATCCTGGTGGACCCTTCCGGCACGGTGATCCTCACCGATCTGCGCGGCGGCGAGATCGCGGCCGGTGAACTGCTGCTGCGCATGGACGTCTCGCAGCTGCTGGTGACGCTGGGCCTCAGGGTGGGCGCGGAACGCGCGGTGGCCTCCGCGCTGAGCGTCCTCGGCCCCGACGCCGTGGCGGACTGCCTGCCGATGCTCCAGCCCATCGCGCTGAGCCGCTCCACGCGCGGGACCCTGCGCAGGCTCGCCCGCGAGCGCGCCGAACGCGAACGCGAGGCGGTCCTGGAGGCCTCCCGGCAGTCCAGGCCGGCCCGCGCGGAGCCCGCCGGCGCCCACGACGCCGGACAGCCGTCACCCGCCAAGGCGGACAGAACCGACAAGTCCGACAAGAAGGCCGTGCGCGCCGAGCAGCGGGCCGAGAAGCGGGCCATCGACGAGGCGCTGGAGGAGGCGCGCGAGGAGGACCTGCTCACCCAGATCCGGCACGAGGTGCTGCGGATCCGGCCGCAGGCCCCGGTCGAGCCGGCCCGCCTGGAGCGGGTGCGCCCGCGGACGCTGATCAGTTTCATCGCCGGCGCGATCGGCGCGTACTTCCTGCTCACCCAGCTCACCCACATCGAGTTCGGCCCGCTGATCGCGAACGCGGAGTGGGGCTGGGTGGCCGCGGCGGTGCTGTTCTCGGCGGCCAGCTACGTCGCCGCGGCGATGGCGCTGCTCGGGTTCGTGCCCGAGCGAGTGCCGTTCGTGCGGACCGTGGCGGCTCAGGTCGCCGGGTCGTTCGTGAAGATCGTCGCCCCCGCGGCGGTGGGCGGCGTCGCCCTGAACACGCGCTTCCTGCAGCGCGCCGGGGTGCGGCCGGGTCTCGCGGTGGCGAGCGTCGGCGCGTCGCAGCTGTTCGGGCTCGGCTGCCACATCCTGATGCTGCTGGCCTTCGGCTACCTGACCGGTACCGAGAAGACCCCCTCCCTCTCCCCGTCCCGCACGGTGATCGGCGGCCTGCTCACGGTGGCGGTGCTGGTCCTGGTCGTGACGTCGGTGCCGTTCCTGCGGAAGTTCGTCGTCACCCGGGTGCGGTCGCTCTTCGCGGGCGTCGTGCCGCGCATGCTCGACGTGCTCCAGCGGCCGCAGAAGCTGGTCACCGGCATCGGCGGCATGCTGCTGCTGACGGCGTGCTTCGTGATGTGTCTGGACGCCTCGATCCGCGCCTTCGGCGACGAGACGACCTCGGTCAGCATCGCCAGTGTCGCCGTCGTCTTCCTGGCCGGCAACGCCCTGGGGTCGGCGGCGCCGACACCCGGTGGCGTGGGCGCGGTCGAGGCGACCCTGACGGTCGGCCTGATCGCCGTCGGACTCCCCAAGGAGGTCGCCGCACCGGCGGTGCTGCTCTTCCGCCTGCTGACGCTGTGGCTGCCCGTGCTGCCCGGATGGATCGCCTTCAACCACCTCACGCGCAAGGCCGCCTTGTAAGGGCGGCGGCCCGGCACCGGGTGGGCCCCCACGAGGTGCCTACCTCGTACGGCCCGCGTCCCGCGCGGCCCGCCCCGGACGACCGCAGGATGGGACCATGCCCCGCCCCTGCCGCCTGCGTGCCGCCGCCCTGACCGTCTGCGCCGTACTGCTCCCCGCGCTGCTGGCAGGCTGCGGCGAGGACGACAAGGGCGCGGACCCTGCCCGGCAGGAGCTCGACTGGAAGGCCTGCCCGGCCCCTTCCGAGGCCCAGGGCGGGGGACCTCCGCCCTCCCCCCTGCCGGGCGGCCGAGGCGAGTGGATGTGCGCCACCATGAAGGCGCCGCTCGACTGGGCCGATCCCGGGGGCGACACCATCGACCTCGCCCTGATCCGGGCCCGGTCGAGCGGTCCGGCGGACGAGCGCATCGGCTCCCTGGTCTTCAACTTCGGCGGCCCGGGCGTCTCCGGCGTCACCACCCTGCCCGCCTTCGGCGACGAGTACGCGACCCTGCGCACCCGCTACGACCTGGTCGGCTTCGACCCCCGGGGGGTCGGCCGCAGCGCACCCGTGATCTGTCAGGACGACCAGCGGCTCGACGCCCTCCTCCAACAGGACGCCACCCCCGACGACGCGGCGGAGCGCAGCGAACTCCTGAACAACACGAAGGAGTTCAACATGGACTGCGAGGAGAACTCCGGGCGGGTCCTGCCGCACGTGCGCACCACCGACGCCGCCCGTGACCTGGATCTGATGCGTGAGGTCCTCGGCGACGAACGGCTGCACTACTTCGGCTTCTCCTACGGCACCGAACTCGGCGGCGTCTACGCCCACCTGTTCCCCGACAAGGTGGGCCGGGCGGTGTTCGACGCGGTCGTCGACCCCACGCTGACCGCCGAGGAGGGCGCGCTCGGACAGGCCCGCGGGTTCCAGCTCGCCCTCGACAACTACGCCGAGGACTGCGTCTCCCAGGCCGAGGAGTGCCCCGTCGGGGACAGCGCGCAGGACGTGAAGAACCGTATCGCCCGGCTGCTGAAGGACTTGGACGGCTCGCCCCTGCCGGGGGTGTTCCCCCGCCGGCTGACCCAGACCGCGGCGACCGGCGGGATCCTTCAGGCCCTCTACTCACAGGACTTCTGGGCGTTCCTCACCGATGGCCTGGAGCAGGCGTACGACGGTGACGGCACGATCCTGATGCTGCTGTCCGACTCGATGAACGGACGCGGGGAGAACGGGGAGTACAGCAACCTCGTCGCGGCCAACACCTCCATCAACTGTGCCGACACCGAACCCCGCTACACACCCGAGGACGTCCGGCGAAGCCTGCCGGAATTCCGGTCCGCGTCCGCCGTGTTCGGCGACTTCCTGGCCTGGGGCATGATCGGCTGCACCGACTGGGCGGTGCCGGGTGCCGCCGGCCGTCCCGACGTGAGCGCCCGGGGAGCCGCACCGATCCTGGTGATCGGCACCACCGGCGACCCGGCCACGCCGTACGAGGGGGCACGCAGGATGGCGCGGGCCCTCGGTGAGGGTGTCGGCGTGGAACTGACGTACAAGGGGGAGGGGCACGGCGCGTACAACAGCGGCGACGCGTGCGTGCGCAGGGCGGTGCACGGCTATCTGCTGGACGGGAGGGTACCGGCGGCCGGGACCGTCTGTTCCTGAGCGGAACCGTCGGCCTCGCTCCGCACCAACCGCAAACCCACAGGTCAGAGCGTTTTCCACAGGCTGTCACGGTGGACGGCGAATCTGCCTACCATGGCACGACCGCCATCCGTGGCACGGTGCGGACGGCAAGCGAGGGGGGAAATCGGCACATGACCCGTTTCACACGGTGGGCGGCCCTGACGGCCGCCGCCGCGCTGTTGACGGCCGGCTGCACCGGCGGCGGCTCGTCGGACGACGGCTCCGGGGACGACGGCAAGAAGGGCGACGACGGCACGGCGGCGCTCGACTGGGGACGCTGCAAGGCCTCCGGGGACGAGCCCGCGCCGGGCGGCGACTGGCAGTGCGCCACCCTCCAGGTGCCGCTCGACTGGTCGAAGCCGGACGGCTCGACGATCGGGCTCGCCCTCATCAGGGCCAAGGCCACGGGAGACGACCGGCTCGGCTCACTGCTGTTCAACTTCGGCGGGCCCGGCGGCTCGGGCGTCTCCATGATGCCGTCCTACGCCTCCGCGGTCTCCACCCTGCACGAGCGGTACGACCTGGTCAGCTGGGACCCTCGTGGCGTGGCCGCCAGCGAAGGCGTCCGCTGCCGCGACGACAAGGACATCCAGGCAGCCGAGTCGGCGGTCGACGGCACCCCGGACACACCGGCCGAGGAGCGGGCGTACCTCCAGGACGCCGCCGACTTCGGCAAGGGGTGCGAGAAGTCCGCGGGCGAGCTGATGGCCCACGTCTCGACCACCGACACCGCCCGCGACATGGACCGCATCCGGCAGGTCCTCGGCGACGACAGGCTGAACTACTTCGGCATCTCCTACGGGACCGAACTCGGCGGTGTCTACGCCCACCTGTTCCCCGGGAAGGTCGGCAGGCTGACGCTCGACGCGGTGGTCGACCCGACCGCGGACACCGTGGGGCACGCCAAGAACCAGACGCGCGGTTTCCAGACGGCCCTCAACAACTACCTGAAGTCCACCGGCCGGGACCCCGAGCAGGGCTCCCGGGAGATCGCGGACCTGCTCGACCGGATCGACGCCGAGCCGCTGCCGACGTCCTCCTCCGGACGGAAGCTGACCCAGTCGCTGGCACTGACCGGCATCGTCCTGCCGCTGTACAGCAAGGACGGCTGGCCGGCGCTGACCAGCGCGCTGGACGCGGCGGAGGACGGGGACGGCTCGGAACTGCTGGCCCTGGCCGACGGTTACAACGAACGCGACCCCTCGGGCCGCTACGGCACCACGACCCACTCGCAGCGGGTCATATCGTGCCTCGACGACAAGCAGCGGCCGACCGTCGAGGAGACGAAGAAGCTGCTGCCCGCATTCGAGGAGCTCTCGCCCGTGTTCGGCACCTTCCTCGGCTGGGACACGGCCGGCTGGTGCCACGACTGGCCGGTTCCGGGCCAGTTCGACACCCCGGAGGTGAGCGCGCCGGGCGCGGCGCCGATCCTGGTCGTGGGCAACACCGGCGACCCGGCCACGCCGTACGAGGGCGCCCGGAAGATGGCGGACGAGCTGGGCGAGGGGGTCGGCGTCGTCCTCACCTGGAAGGGCGAGGGCCACGGCGCGTACGGCAGCGGCAGCGACTGCGTCGACTCCACGGTGAACGCGTACCTGCTGGACGGCACGGTGCCGAAGGACGGCAAGGTCTGCTCATGACGACGGCGGGGGCTCCGCGCACCCGTGGTGCGCGGAGCCCCCGCCCCGGCCTCGGCAGCGGCCGGTGTCGCTCAGTAGACCGGCTTCGCCGGTTCGATCTGGTTGACCCAGCCGATCACGCCGCCGCCGACGTGGACGGCGTCGGCGAAGCCAGCGGCCTTGAGCACCGCGAGGACTTCCGCACTGCGGACACCCGTCTTGCAGTTCAAGACGATCTTCTTGTCCTGCGGCAGGCTCTCCAGGGCGTTGCCCATGAGGAACTCGTTCTTGGGGATCAGCCGGGCGCCCGGAATGGACACGATCTCGAACTCGTTCGGCTCGCGGACGTCGATGAGCTCGATGCTCTCGCCGTCGTCGATCCACTCCTTGAGCTGCTTCGGAGTGATCGTCGAGTCCGCGGCCGCCGCCTGGGCCTCCTCGGACACGACGCCGCAGAAGGCCTCGTAGTCGATGAGCTCGGTGACGGTGGGGTTCTCGCCGCAGATCGCGCAGTCGGGGTCCTTGCGGACCTTGACCTGGCGGTACTGCATCTCCAGGGCGTCGTAGATCATCAGACGGCCGACGAGGGGCTCACCGATGCCGGCGAGCAGCTTGATGGCCTCGTTGGCCTGGATGGAGCCGATCGACGCGCACAGCACGCCGAGGACGCCGCCCTCGGCGCAGGAGGGGACCATGCCGGGGGGCGGGGGCTCCGGGTAGAGGCAGCGGTAGCAGGGCCCGTGCTCGGACCAGAAGACGGACGCCTGGCCGTCGAAGCGGTAGATCGAGCCCCAGACGTACGGCTTGTTCAGCAGCACGCAGGCGTCGTTGACCAGGTAGCGGGTCGCGAAGTTGTCCGTGCCGTCGACGATGAGGTCGTACTGGCCGAACAGGTCCATCACGTTGTCGGCCTCGAGCCGCTCCTCGTGAAGCACCACGTTCACGTACGGGTTGATGCCCTTGATCGTGTCCCGCGCGGACTCGGCCTTGGGGCGGCCGATGTCGGCCTGGCTGTGAATGATCTGGCGCTGCAGGTTCGACTCGTCGACCTCGTCGAACTCCACGATGCCGAGCGTGCCCACGCCCGCCGCGGCCATGTACATCAGCCCCGGGGAACCCAGGCCGCCGGCGCCCACAAAGAGCACCTTGGCGTTCTTCAGCCGCTTCTGCCCGTCCATCCCCACATCGGGGATGATCAGGTGGCGGGAGTACCTGCGGACCTCGTCTACGGTGAGCTCGGGGGCCGGCTCGACCAGGGGTGGCAGCGACACGGGGACTCCGTTGGTCGGTCAATCACTACGGGTTGTTCTCCGCTTAACACTGCCACGCGCTTTTTCATTCCGAGACACCTGTCCCGATCCGCGAGACGATGTCGTCCCAGTAGCCGGGCATCGGTTCCCACGGATCGGTGTGGTGGCCGGGGGCGTGGTCGGTGAAGTAGATCGTCGCCGCGCCCTGCCAGCGGGCGATGCGCAGGGCCTCGTCCAGGTGCGGCCCCGGCACCCCGTGCACGAAGTGGCAGAAGCGTTCGGGCGGGTGGTCGGCGGTCCACTCGGCCACCTGCGACCAGCGGTAGTCGCTCCACGCCCCGGAGAAGGTGACCAGCTGGTCGGCGTACTCGGCGTAGCCGGGACAGGGGTGGGTGCCGTGGCCGAGGACGATGTGGGCGTCCTCGTGGATCGCCCGGAGCGTGCCGACGGTGCGCCGCACCTCGGGGAGCGCGGCGGGGTCGGCGGGACAGCGGTGCAGCAGGAAGCCGTCGACCTGGTACCAGTCGAGGAAGCGGTGCGCGTCCGAGATCACCTCCCCGAAGGAGCGCAGACCGTAGGCGGTGTCGAGGTGGCCGAGGACACGGACACCGGCGTTCCGCAGCCGGCCGGCCGCTTCCAGGCAGTGCGGGTCGGGCTGGACGCCGGGGCCGTCGGCCACGTCGAGCACCACCCAGTGCAGGGGGGTGCCGGGGCGGGTGAGCCTGTTCCACTCGGCGGGGGCGAGGAGGGGGTGCGCCGGACCGGGGACGCCGAAGCCGGTGCGGACGTCCGTGCCCGCGGTGCCTGGTCTGGTGCTGGTCAGATACGGCACGCCGCCTCCATCCAGATGTCGGCCAGGGACTCCTCCAGGTTGATGCGGGGCCGCCAGCCGAGGCGGTCGCGGGCGGTGCGGACGTCCGCCTGCTGCCAGGTGCCGCAGCCGTCGGGGTAGGGGAAGGCGGTGGGCGAGGTGGCGGCGTGGGGGTGGTCGGGGTCGGGGCGGGGGTGGCCGATGGCGGGCCTGAGGTGAGGGGTGCCGGTCGTGTGCGCCATGTGGCCGGCGTGGTGCGGGCCGGGCGTGTTGTCGAGTTCGTTGAGGGCGCCGCTGTAGCCCGCCACGCGGGCGAGGATGCCGGCGGCGTCGCGGAGGCGGACGGCACGGCCGGAGCCGATGTTGATGACGCCCTGCGCGGCGGAGAGGGAGGCGGCGTGGACGGCGCGGGCCACGTCGCGGACGTCGACGAAGTCCCGTTGCGCGCCGAGGCCGCCGAGTTTCAGTTCGGCGTCACCGGACTGCATGGCCCGGCGCATGGCCTCGGCGAGCCGGCCGAGGGGGGAGCCGGCGGGGGTGCCGGGGCCCACGGGTGAGAAGACCCGCAGGACCACGGCGTCCAGGCCGGACCCGAGGACCAGTTCGGTGGCGGCGAGCTTGCTGACGCCGTAGGGGCCGCCGGGCCGGGGGACGGCGTCCTCCGCGGTGGAGGAGCCGGGCTGGCTGGGGCCGTACTCCGAGCCGCAGCCGATCTGCACGAGCCGCGCGCCGCAGCCGCTGCGGCGGAGTGCCTCGCAGACGGTGGCGACGGCGACGGTGTTGTGGCGGGTCAGTTCGCGGGCGCCGCCGCGGGTGGCGCCCGCGCAGTTGACGACGACGCCGGGGTGGACGGCGTCGAGGAAGCGGGTGAGGGCGCCGGGGCTGCCGGTGGCGAGGTCGAAGCGCACGTCGGCGTCGTCTCCCCGGCCGAGGGCGGTCAGCTGGACGGCGGGGTCGGCGAGGAGGCGGTCGGCGACGAAGCGGCCGATGTAGCCGTTGGCTCCGATCAGCAGGACTCTCATCGGGCGGCTCCTTCGGGGTGGCGCGGAGCGGCGGGACGGAGGGTCATGTGGGTTCTCCTTCAGGTGGGGTCGTACTGCTCGCCGCGCGTCGGCCGGTCACCGCGCCCTCCCCGGGGGAAGGTGCGCCGAGGCGCGGGGAAGCCTGCGGGAGGCGTGGACGAGGAGGGTCAGCGCGGCGATTCCGCAGGTGACGGACGGGACGGCTGCCGGATGCCAGGCGGTCAGGGTCTCCACCGGTGCGGACAGGGCGGCGCAGCCGGGGAGGCGGGCGGCGAAGACCGTCGCCAGGGCCGTCACCTGGGCGCCGGCCGTGAGCGTGAGGATCACCTTGGGCGCGTGGGTGAAGCCGTGGGCCATGAGGAGGCGGGCCAGGAAGAGCAGCGCTCCGAGGGTGAGCGTCCCGGGGAGCGGGGCGGGCTCGTCGAGGAGGGCGGACGCCGTGGTGAGCAGGGCGGTCAGCGCGAGCAGGAACAGGGCGAACGTGCCCAGCAGCACGGGGCGCACCGAGGCGGTGAAGTCCTCCAGGCCGCGGCTGGACCCGAGTCGGCGGCGGGCGTGGCCGCTGAAGAGATGGGTGGTCCAGGCGGCGGGCGCGCAGGCGAGGGCGAGGGCCAGGACCGGGGCGGTGGTGAGCGGCCAGTGGCCGCCGCCGGTGCCGTCGGGCGGGCTGTCGGGGCCGCCGGTGATCGCCAGGTGCAGCAGGCCGTCGCCGAGGAGGGCGTAGCCGATGAGCCACCAGGTCCAGGCCGCGGTGGCCGGGCGCGGTGCGTGGGCGGGGGTGCTCAGCGGGCCCCGGCGCAGGACCGCGCGGAGAGCGAGGGTGAGGGCGAGGACGCCGGCTGCCGCGGCATAGAGGCGCGTCCCGCCGTCGGTGTGCCGCAGGGCGGTCACCGATGCCGCGCACACCGCGCCGGGCAGGAGGGGGAGGAGGAGGGCCGCCCGGTCGAAGGGCGCGGCGCTGGGCGGGACGGGGTGAGGGGGGTCGCCGTCGCGGGGGACCCGGGCGTAGAGCTCCTCCGCGAGGGAGAAGACGTCGCGGTGGCGGAAACGGGCGGCGGTGCGGTCGGTGATGCCATGGGCCTCCAGGCCCGCCGCGATCTCCAGGGGGTCCACGGCCCGCAGGCACAGGTCGCGGTGGCGGTGCAGGAGTGCCTTGACCGGGTCGGCCGCCCCGGGGGACGGACCGCGGTTCAGTTCGCCGAGGTGGCTCATCGTGCTGTCTCCGTCGCGGGTACCGGTGTGTCCATGGCCCATCGGGGCACGGCGCGTGGGCCGGGGTCGGTCGTCCAGTGGCCGGGGACGCGGGCCTCGGCGGGCGCCGCGAAGGGCAGGGGGTCGCCGGTGTCGTCGAGGACGGGGTGGCGGACCGGGGTGTGTGCGACGGTCTCCAGGTAGAGGCCGCGGAAGGCCGCGACGTTCTGGTCGACGGTGAAGAGTTCGAGTGCGCGGGCGCGGGCGGCGGCGCCCAGGCGCGTGCGGCGTTCGGGGTCGCGCAGCAGGGAGACGCAGGCGTCGGCGAGCGCCCGGGGGTTGCGCGGTGGTACGACGAGACCGGTGCCGCCGATGGCCTCCACGACGGCGCCGACGTCCGTGGAGACGGTCGCGCGCCCGCAGAGCATCGCCTCGACCAGGCCCACGGGGAATCCCTCGACGACGCTGGACAGCACGGTCACGGCCCCGGCGGCGTGGGCGTCGGCGGACGTGGCCGGGCCGGGGGCGCCGGGTTCCTCGAAGGACACCGGGTTGTCGCCGACGGTGTGCGGGCCGTCGGCCTCGTCGGGGAAGAGCTGTGCGGCCAGCGTCCTGCAGTGGCCGAGGTAGGCGGCGCCCTCGGGGCCGGACGGGCCGCCGATGATCCGCAGGCGGGACTTCGGCTCCGCGGCGCGGGTCATCGCGAAGGCGTGCAGCAGGGACACCAGGTCCTTGGCGGGTTCCACCCGGCCGACCCAGACGAGGGTGTGCGGGTCCGCTTCCCGGAGGGAGTCCCCCGCGTCGGCGAAGGGCGCGGGGTCCATGCCGGGGTACACCGTGCGCAGCTTGGCCCGGTCGGCGCCGCAGCGCTCCTGCCAGCGGCGGGCGTGTGTGTTGCCCGGCGTGATGAAGGCGGCCCGGCGGTAGGTCTCGGCGGCGAGCCTGCCGTGGAAGGCGGCGAGCAGGGAGCGCACCGCGGGCGGGGAGTCGGGGCGGGTGAGGTAGTGCGCGCGCAGGCGCACGCCGTACTCGGTGACCAGGAACGGGATGCCGAAGAAGTGGTGCGCGAGCAGGCCCGGAAGGGCCGCCGCTCCCCCGGCGGCGGCGTGGCACAGGTCCACCGCGCCGAGCCCGTCCTCCTCGTACCAGTCGAGCGAGAGGGGGCGCAGGGCGCGTTCCAGGTGTGCGGCGACGGCGAGCAGGTCGGGAACGCGGGCCTCCCGCGCGGCGCGCTGGGCGCCGGGCGCACGACAGGCGCGCTCCAGAGCGCGTACGGCCGTCTCGGAGCGGAGCGCGGACACCAGGCCGCCTTCGTCGCGGGCGAGTTCGGCGAGGCCGTGGAGCGCGGTGGTGAAACGGTCCGCCTCGGGGGCGGCAGGGGCGACGGCGGCGCAGAGGGCGGCGGCCAGTTCGCCGTAGTGCTCCCGGAAACGCCGGCGCGCGCGGCGGCCGAACACCACCCCGTCGTCCTCCGTCGCCCACAGGGGCGCGGTGCGCACCCTGCGGACCTGGCCAGGCAGCGGCACCCAGCCGGCGTCCTCCTGGGCCTCGCCGCTGCTGAACGCGTAGACGTCGAACTCGTGCCGGTCGAGTCCGCGCACCAGGCGGTCGCACCAGAGCCATCCGTCACCGCCCACATACGGGTAGCCACCCTCCGTAAGCAGTCCGATGCGCACGTGTGCACCCCCGATCTCCCGTGTGGGGAGCCGCCGTTGACCCGACGGCTCGCAGCGGGACGAACGTACGCGGAAGAGGTGGTGCCGCGACGGACGGTTGTCCATCACGCCACCAAAAGGGGTGAACGGGCGTAACCTTCCCGCGCGGGACGCGTTCGTGACGTCGGGCGTCAGCGTGCGATCAGGTGATGATCAGGCGTTGGGATAGGCCCACGGGTTGGGGCGGCAGCTGATCCCGTCGTGGTCGAGGAACTTGGTCTGCTGCTGCATCACCGGGGCGAGGTCGCCGTCCTTGTCGCAGGTGACGTGGTTGTGGCCGAGGCGGTGGCCGATCTCGTGGTTGATCAGCATCTGGCGGTAGGCGTGGATCTCGTCGCCGTAGGTCTCGGACCCCTGCGCCCACCGGTACGCGTTGATCATCACGCGGTCGGTGGCCGCGGAGTCGCAGGAGACGTTGTCCTCGGTCGTGTCCAGGCCCGACTTGGCGCACCAGTCGGCGGTCGTGCGGGGACTGGCGAGGGTGATCACCCAGTCGACACGGCCGGAGTGGACGCGCTCGAAGGTCCGGGCACCGTTGTGCGCCCAGCTGCGGTCGTCGTTGAGCGTCCTGTGCACGGCGTCGGCGAAGAGCTCGCCGTCGAGGCCGAGCCCCTGCTCCACGTCCACGCGGTAGGTGATCCGCTGTCCCTTGCCGGGCGCCTTGTCGATGCCGGGGATCGCGTCGAACTTCCCGCTGCCCGCGCGCGTCGCGGCCAACGGGTACGTCCTGTCCATCTTCTGCTCGTACGTCAACGGCTCGGCGGAGGGCACGGCGGGTGTCTCCCGCTCGTCACCGCGCGAGGCGGAGCCCCGGACGTCACGGGCCTGTTCGCCGGCGGGCCTGGCCTGCGCGCCGGAGGCGTCGTGCTCCTCGGTGACCTGGCCGGCCACGACGACCGCCAGCACCGTGGTGACGGCGGCGGCCGCGATCCCGGTGAACGCGCGCCCCTTGCCGCCCCTGGCCGGCGCGGGCTCGCCGGCCGGCGGCTCGTGACCGTCCTCCGCGTCGGCACGGGCGCCGGCGGCCGGGAGGTCGTCCCGGCCGGTGAGGGTGGCACGGGCGCCGGCGGAGTGCGGTGGGCGGGGAGCGGGGACGGGCGTGCGCGGGGTGAAGAGGTCGACGTCGTCACCGAAGGCGTCCAGGTAGTCCTGGCGCGGGCCGTGCGGGTCCCGGAGGTCTCCCTGCGGCGCCTGCCGCTGTCCCGGGAGCACGGCACCCCGCCCGGCGGCCGGCGGACCGTATCCGGTCCCGCCGGTCGTCCGGCCGTTCAACGTGCCCCAGCCGCCCCCGGGTTCCCGCTGCTCGGGGTGTCCGCCGCGGGCCCGGGGGACACCGTGCGCGGGAGTGCCGTCGGGCAGCAGGGGAATTCCGCGCGCGGGGGTACCGTCGGGCGGCCTCGGAACGCTCCGCGGCGGGGTCCCGTCGGGGTGTCGCGGCACGCCGTGCGCCGGTGTTCCGTCCGGGAGGCGGGGGAAGCCGTACGCCGGCGTTCCCTGCGGGGTCCATCCGTCCGGCAGGCGCGGCACTCCGTGCGCCGGCGTCCCGTCGGGGAAGCGCGGTACGCCCCCGGCAGGGGTCCCGTACCCCTGGGTGCCGCCCGTGGCGGGCCGGCCCGGCTGCTGGAGCGGCCCCTGGGCCGGTGGAGCCGGAGGCGTCCGGCGCCGGCCGGCGCGGGTGTCCCGGCGGTCGTCGCCGTCGTCCCGGCCCTCGCGGGCCCTGCGTGCCGCGGTGGTGTCGGCGGTGTCGCCCTTGGGGGCGGGTCCACGACGGCTGTGGCGTCCCACGTCGCGCCTCAGCCCCTCTTGTCGTCTGCGGTGGATCCGCCACCGGTGGCGGGCGGACCCGGAGCGCGCCGCGCTCCCGGCTGCCCAGTATCCCCCTCATCGGCAGAATCCGTTGCCTGCATGAGGAGTTCACGGAAGGCGAGCGCCACGGTCTCGGGGTATTCCATCATCGCCACGTGCCCCGCGTCCGGGAGGGTCAGCAGCCGGGAGCCGCGGAAGGCGCGCGCCGACCGCTGCGCCATCCGGAACCCGACGAGCTGGTCCCGGCCGCCGTAGACGAGCAGCGTCGGCGCGAGCACCCGCTCGGCCTGGCGCCACAGTCCCTGCTGGCCACCGAGGGTGTACGCGTTGACGAGTCCGCGCGCCGAGCGCGCCATCGCGTCCCAGAAATACGGCAGCCGCAGCCGCCGCTCCATCTCCAGCACGGCGTTGCGGAAGCCCTCCGGCGACACCCGCGCGGGGTCTCCGTAACAGAGCTTCAGCACTCCGCGGACCCGCTGTTCCGCGGTCCACTCCCGCGTGAGGCGGGTGAACAGCAGTGCGATCCCGGGGAGCGCCAGCAGTCCCGTGGGGACGGCGGTGCGCTGCACCCGCAGCTCGGGCAGGGCGGGCGACACGAGGGTGAGGGTGCGGACGAGATCGGGGCGCACGGCGGCGACCCGGGTGGTGACCGCGCCGCCCAGCGAGTTGCCGAAGAGGTGGACCGGGCCCCGGCCGGTGGACTCGACATAGCGGATCACCGCGCGGGCGTGCGCGGTGACCGAGTAGTCGCCGTCGTCCGGCGGCGGGGAGTTGCCGAAGCCGGGCAGGTCCACGGCCTCGCTGTCGACGACGTCGTGCAGCAGGGGCATGAGGGCCGACCAGTTCAGCGAGGAGCCGCCGAGTCCGTGGACGTAGAGCGCCGGGGGGAGGCCCTCCCGCGCGGGCGGCCTCGACCGCACCGAGAGCGTGACGCCGGGCAGTTCCACCGACCTGAGGCGCTCGCCGTCGGCGACCCTGACGTCCGCGACCTCGGGCAGCAGGTTGGCGGGCGGCACGGACGGCAGCTCGGGCGAAGACATGCGGCAATGTTACGAGACGATCACGTATTGGCTCACGTGTTCGGCGTCACAGAACGCTCCCGCCCCGCGCGCGTCGGGGCGCGTGCCCCGGCGCACCGGCGTGCGCGCCCTGTCACGTCCCGGTCGCGGATCGCATGGCATCCGGATCGGGTGTCTCCTAGGCTCGGGAAGAGGGCACCCGTGAGTGGCCCCTGCATCCTCAGGGACATCCGTAGGAAGGGAGCCCAGCATGGCCGTAGACCCGACCGACCCCGAGACGTTCGCGGAGGACGAGGACGTGTCCGAGGGCCAGGAGCACGACGTCGAGGCGCCCGAGGTGGACGCCGCCGAGCAGCAGGCCGAGGTCGCCCCGGACCGTGACGACCCGCTGACCGGCGTCGACCCGGACCGCGGGAACGAGGCGGACCTGGTGGAACAGGCCCGGGTCGTCTCCCTCGACGAGGACGACTACCGGTGAGGAGCACGCCTGCCAGGACGCCTGCGAGCGACGAGGGGACCACTCTTGCCCGCTCTGACAGCTTTTGAAACCATCCGTACGGCTTTCGCCTCCGTCCGGTCCGTGAAATTCTGCACTCTCGCCGCGCACACCACGGTTACCGAAAAGTACGATGGCGGCGCGGCTCACTCCGCACAGGGACGACAATGGGAGGCGGCGTGACAGCCATCGAGCAGACGGACGCGGTACGCCCGAGGGGTACACGCCTGCCGCGCCGTGCCCGGCGGAACCAGTTGCTGGGCGCCGCCCAGGAGGTTTTCGTCGCGCAGGGTTACCACGCGGCGGCGATGGACGACATCGCCGAGCGTGCCGGTGTCAGCAAGCCGGTGCTGTACCAGCACTTCCCCGGCAAGCTCGACCTCTATCTGGCCCTGCTGGACCAGCACTGCGAGGCGCTGATCCAGTCGGTGCGCCAGGCGCTGGCGTCGACGTCGGACAACAAGCAGCGCGTCCGGGCGACCATGGACGCCTACTTCGCGTACGTGGAGGACGACGGCGGCGCGTTCCGCCTGGTGTTCGAGTCGGACCTGACGAACGAGCCCGCCGTGCGCGAGCGGGTCGACAAGGTGACCAACGAGTGCGCGGAGGCGATCTGCGACGTCATCGCCGAGGACACCGGGCTGTCGCGTGCGGAGTCGATGCTGCTGGCCTCGGGGCTCGGCGGTCTCGCCCAGGTGGTGGCGCGGTCCTGGCTGCACAGCGACCGCAGCGTGCCGCGCGACCAGGCGGTGCAGCTGCTGACCTCGCTGGCCTGGCGGGGCATCGCCGGATTCCCGCTGCACGGGATCGACCAGCAGCACTGACGGCGCCGGCGGGCGTTTGTTCCCGTCGGCTGTTCGCTCCTGGCGTGGCCGGGCGCGGCATGCAGGTCCCCTCACCGGGCTAATGTGTGCTGGTACGGCGCGGAAGGTCGCGCACTCACTGACCGTCGGAGGGACATAGCCGTGGAGGTCAAGATCGGCGTGCAGCACGCGCCCCGCGAGATCGTTCTGGAGAGCGGTCAGAGCGCCGAGGAGGTCGAGCGTGTGGTGGCCGAGGCGCTGGCCGGCAAGTCGCAGCTGCTGAGCCTCGTGGACGAGCACGGCCGCAAGATCCTGGTCCCGGCCGACCGTCTCGCGTACGTCGAGATCGGCGAGCCGGCCCCCCGCAAGGTGGGCTTCGGCGCGCTGTAGGCGACGACCGGAGGCAGAGCGAAGGGCCCGGCGGTTCCGTACCGCCGGGCCCTTCCGCGTTCCCCGCGAGGGGGCACGGGTCCCCCGCAGGGGTGGATTGGATTCCGCAGGTCAGGGGTAGGACGGGCTACGACCGATGTGAGCACGCCGGCCATGTGGGAGGGACCCCAGCATGCTCTTGGAAGCGCTCAGCTCCGCGATCCTCGGCCTGACCCTGGCGTGGGTGGCGTATCAGCGCCTGCCGCACCGTCTGCCCGCCCGCACCCTGGTCCTGCCGACCGGCGTGGCCGGAGCGCTGTCCGGTGCCTTCGTCATGAACACCGCGCTGGACGCCGGGAGCTTCCTGACGATACTGCTCGGTGCGGCGATCGTGTCCGTGGCGTCGCTGTCGCTGCTGCTGCGCCCCGCGGGAAGACTGCGCCGCCGATCGGCGACCGCCTGACCGGCCGCCGGGGGCGGCGCCGGGGGTGATCCGGGCACCGCGCGTGCCGGGGCTCCCTCAGGCCGCCAGTCCCAGGGCCGCCATCCGCTTGGTGTGCGCCTCGGTGATCCGGGAGAACATCTTGCCGACCTCGGCCAGGTCGAAGCCGTCCGCCACCCCGCCCACCAGCATCGTCGACAGCGCGTCCCGGTCCGCGACCACCCGCTGGGACTGCGAGAGCGCCTCGCCCATCAGCCGCCGCGCCCACAGAGCGAGCCGTCCGCCGACGCGCGGGTCCGCGTCGATCGCCGCGCGCACCTTCTCCACGGCGAAGCCGCCGTGCCCCGTGTCGTCGAGCACGGCCAGCACCAGGGCGCGGCTGTCGGAGTCCAGCCGGGCCGCGACCTCCCGGTAGAAGTCACTGGCGATGGAGTCGCCGACATAGGCCTTGACCAGGCCCTCCAGCCAGTCGGAGGGAGCCGTCTGCTTGTGGAAGCCGTCGTAGGCGGCGACGAAGGGCTCCATGGCGAGGGTCGGTTCCTCACCGATCTCGGCGAGCCGGTCGCGCAACCGCTCGAAGTGGTGGAACTCGGCCGAGGCCATCTTCGCCAGCTCCGCCTTGTCCGCCAGCGTGGGCGCCAGCTTGGCGTCCTCCGCGAGCCGCTCGAACGCCGCCAGTTCGCCGTACGCGAGCGCGCCGAGCAGATCCACGACGGCGGCACGGTACTGGGGGTCGGCGGAGGCGGCCGCCCAGTCCATGGCGGCGACGCCGGTGTGTCCGGCGTTGGTGTCGGGGGTGTCCGCGGCGTTGTCAGGCTTGTCAGAGCTCGTCATGAAGCGCACAATAGCCCGCTTGTCCCACACCGTAGGGTCCCGACCGATCAGTGTGACGACGACTACGTGACCACATCGGCCATGGCGTGTGCGCGAATCCGGGGTATGGTGGTAAGGCGCCTGCTGAGCACTCTGACGTACTCGACGGGCCGCATGTATGAGGATGCCCGGTCGGAGGCCCGATCGGCTCCGACCCGACAGCCTTCTCGGCCGTACGGCACCGTGCGTACGGAATCCGGAGGGACACCTCAGCGGTACGAACGCTCGAGCGTCGGCAGTGGTCCCGTGTCCTTCGGCCCCGCCCTCAAGGCAGCCGACGTCCCCGGCACGGTCCCTACACGACCCCCGCGCTCGCCTCGCACCGCGCACACAGAAGAGGCAGCACCCTGACTACGACGTTCCGAGAGCTCGGAATCCTCCCCGAGACCGCCGAGGCCCTGGAGGCCGTCGGCATCACCACTCCCTTCCCCATTCAGGAGATGACGCTCCCCGTGGCCCTGACGGGCACGGACGTCATCGGCCAGGCCAAGACCGGCACCGGCAAGACGCTGGGCTTCGGCCTCCCGCTCCTCGAGCGCGTCACCGTCCCCGCGGACGTGGAGGCCGGCCGCGCCCGGCCCGAGGACCTCACCGACACCCCGCAGGCGCTGGTGGTCGTCCCCACCCGCGAGCTGTGCACGCAGGTCACCAACGACCTGCTCACCGCCGGCAAGGTGCGCAACGTGCGCGTCACGGCGATCTACGGCGGCCGGGCCTACGAGCCTCAGGTCGAGGCCCTGAAGAAGGGCGTCGACGTGGTCGTCGGCACCCCGGGCCGACTGCTCGACCTCGCGGGCCAGAAGAAGCTGAACCTGAAGGACGTGAAGGCGCTCGTCCTCGACGAGGCCGACGAGATGCTCGACCTGGGCTTCCTGCCCGACGTCGAGAAGATCATCAACATGCTTCCGGTCAGGCGCCAGACGATGCTGTTCTCGGCCACCATGCCGGGCGCGGTGATCGGACTGGCCCGGCGCTACATGTCGCAGCCGACGCACATCCGCGCCACGACGCCGGACGACGAGGGCGCCACGGTCGCGAACACGACGCAATTCGTCTACCGCGCCCACAACATGGACAAGCCCGAGATGGTCGCGCGGATACTGCAGGCCGACGGCCGCGGCCTGGTCATGGTCTTCTGCCGCACCAAGCGCACCGCCGCCGACCTCGCCGACCAGCTCAAGCAGCGCGGCTTCGCCTCCGGCGCGGTCCACGGCGACCTCGGCCAGGGTGCCCGTGAGCAGGCGCTGCGCGCGTTCCGCAACGGCAAGGTGGACGTGCTCGTCTGCACCGACGTCGCCGCCCGCGGTATCGACGTCGAGGGCGTCACCCACGTCATCAACTACCAGTCCCCCGAGGAAGAGAAGACGTACCTGCACCGCATCGGCCGTACCGGCCGCGCGGGCGCGAAGGGTACGGCGATCACGCTGGTCGACTGGGACGACATCCCGCGCTGGCAGCTCATCAACAAGGCACTGGACCTGGGCTTCAGCGACCCGCCGGAGACGTACTCCACCTCGCCGCACCTGTTCACGGACCTGGGCATCCCCGAGGGCACCAAGGGCATCCTGCCGCGCTCGGAGCGCACCCGTGCCGGGCTGGACGCGGAGGAGCTGGAGGACCTGGGCGAGCCGGGCGGCCGCGCACCGCGCGGGCGTGGTGGCCGGGACGGCGGGCGAGGCGGCCGGGACGGACGCGGAGACTCGCGTCACGAGGAGCGGGAGAGTGCCCCGCGCACGCCGCGGCGCCGCCGCCGCACGCGAGGCGGCACGCCGCTGGGCGAGGCGGCCCAGCAGCCCGCGGGCCCGGTCGCCGAAGGCTCCGGCGAGGCGGAGACCGACACGGCCGCACGCACCCCGCGCCGTCGTCGCCGCACGCGCGGCGGCGCCGCGTCCGGGGCGCCGTCGGCGAGCCCGGTGGAGTCCGTGGAGGCGGCGGAGTCGGCTGTCGGCACGGCCGAGGGCACGGTGGACGCCGCCGAGGCGCCCGCCAAGCCGCGCCGTCGCCGGACCCGCAGGTCCGCGGAGCCGGTGACGGTGGACACGGTGACGTCCGTCGACCCGTCCCCGGCCGAGGAGACCGCGGTGGCTGTCGCGGCCCCGGTCGCCACGGAGCCCGAGGCGCCGGCCGCGGAGCCCGAGGCCCCGGCCGCGGAGCCGAGCCGCCGCCGTACCCGCACGACGGCCGTGAAGGCCGAGACGGTCGTCGACACCGCCGAGGCGGCGGAGACCAAGCCGCGCCGCACCCGCAAGACCGCCGCGAAGGCCGAGACGGTGCTCGACACCGCCGAGGCGAACGCCGAGCCGGCCGAAGCCGTCGAGGCCAAGCCGCGCCGCACCCGCAAGACGGCGGCGAAGGCCGAGACGGTCGTCGACACCGCCGAGGCGAAGGCCGAGGCGGCGGAGGCCAAGCCGCGCCGCACCCGGAAGACCGCTGCCGCGAAGGCCGAGGAGGCCGTCGACACCGCCGAGGCCAAGCCCCGGCGCACGCGGAAGACGGCGGCCACCGCCGGCGACACGGCCGAGGCCGCCGAGGCCAGGCCGCGCCGCACCCGCAAGGCCGCCGAGGCCGTGGAGCCGGCCGTCGCCGTCGAGATCCCGGCGCAGACGGCGCCGGAGGCCGAAGAGGCGGAGGCCAAGCCGCGCCGCACCCGCAAGACGGCCGCCAAGAAGGCGGAGGCCGCCGTGGACACCGCCGAGGCCAAGCCCCGGCGCACGCGCAAGACGGCAGCCGCCACCGCCGCCGGCGACACGGCCGAGGCCGCCGAGGCCAAGCCGCGCCGCACCCGCAAGGCCGCCGCCGACATCCCCGCGCAGTCCGCGCCGGAGACGGAGGCCGCCGAGGAGGCGAAGCCCAAGGCCCGCCGTACCCGGAAGGCCACGGCCGCCGCGGAACCCGCGGAGAGCTGACGCACCCGCGCCGACGGCCCGGTCCCCCTCGCGGGGGCCGGGCCGTCGGCATGTCCGCTCCCCCACTCGCCCACCCGCGCGGCGCCGGCCGAGGGCGGCGACTACCCTCGCCCACGTGACCAGCCACTCCGCGCCCGCCCCGACCTCCGGCGCACGCCGACTGCGCACCGACCGCGGTGAGTTCGCCGTCGTGGACGTGCCCCCCGCCCCGGGGGCCACGGCCCGCGGGACCGTCCTGCTGCTGCCCGGGTACACCGGCAGCAAGGAGGACTTCGCGCTGGTGCACGAGCCGCTCGCCGCGCGCGGCTATCGCACCGTCGCCGTGGACGGGCGGGGGCAGTACGAGTCGGACGGACCCGCCGACGACGAATCCGCTTACGCGCAGGAGGAGTTGGCGCGGGACGTGCTCGCGCAGGCGGCGGCGCTCGACGCGCCCGTGCATCTCGTCGGGCACTCGCTCGGCGGCCAGATCGCCCGGGCCGCCGTCCTCCTCGACCCCTCACCCTTCCGCTCCCTCACCCTCGTCTCCTCGGGGCCGGCGCGGATCTCCGTCTCCCAGGAGCAGCGGGTGAGGCTGCTCCGGGACGCTCTCGCGGTGATGTCGATGGCGGAGTGCTGGGAGGCGATCCTCGCCATGGGCCCGCCGGAGGAGGTCGGCGGCCCGGCCCGCGGGATCGGAGGCCAGGAGTGGCTGAGGGAACGCTGGTTGGGCACCAAGCCCGCGCAACTGCTGGCTACAGGACGCCAGTTGTGCGCGGAGCCGGACCGTGTCGCCGAACTGGCGTCCGTACCGCTGCCGTTCCATGTCCTGTCAGGCGCGCGCGACGACACCTGGCCGGTGCCGGACCTCGACGGGATGGCCCGCCGGCTGGGCGCGCACCGTACGGTCGTCGACGGGGCCGAGCACTCACCCGCCGTCGACCGGCCCGCGCCGACCGCCCGCGCGCTCGCCGACTTCTGGGACGCCTCCCGCTAGCACTGGGCCTGGAGGTGGGCCCAGAAGCCGTCGCGCAGGGACCGGCGCAGGTCGGCCTGGCCGCGCAGGGAGTACTGCAGCAGGCTCTCCGCCTCCACCAGCAGGTCCTGGTCGACGGACCCGGGCAGGTAGGGGTGGCCGGGGAGGAGTTCCGCCATGGCTTCCCGGCCGCGTACGACCAGCCACTTCGCGGCGATCTGCGCGCCGACGAACCGGACGTCCTCGCGGGTGGGCCGGCCCGTGGCGGCCTCGTACGCCGGTGCGGTGCGCCGGGAGACGTAGGGCTTGAAGAAGTCGAGGTCGAGGGTGCGCTGGCTGTCGACCTCCCAGAGCAGCGGCTCCGCCTGGTTGCGCCCCTCTGGCGCCTCGATGCCCCAGAGGTGGACCCGTGCGCCGTATCCCTGCGCCGCCTCGACGGCCGAGACGAGGTCCTCGTCGCCGCCGAGCAGGGCCGCGTCGCTGATGGCGCGGTGCCGGGCCAGTGACTCCAGGTCGGTGCGGATCAGGCTGTCGACGCCCTTCTGCTGGTTGTTGGCGTTGAGGTTGCCGAGGCGGACCTTGACGTCGGGGAGTTCGGCGATGGTCTGCTGCTCGGCGGTGTGGATGCGGCGCCTGGCCCCGTCGTACCAGTAGACGCGCAGCAGCCTGCTGTCGGCGAAGACGGTGCGGGCCCGGTCGATGAGCGCGTCGATGAGTCCCTCGGCGTCGAGGTCGAAGGCCCGGCGGTCCTCCGTCCCGGCCACGAGCCGGCCCGCGGCGGCGTACAGGTACCCGGCGTCGACGAAGATCGCATGGGTCGAGGGTGTCTTCGCCACCTCGGCGAGCATCCGCTGAAGCAGTTCGTTCGTGCGGTCGATACGGGCGTGCAGGGCCGCGAGGTCGTCGTTCATCACGTCCATTGTCCCGGTGGTCACGCTATGAACACAACCGGTCCCGGTCGGTCCCCTTCGAAACGAAACCCTTACTCGTCAGTATTTAGTCGATCGAACATTTTCTTTAGCGTAGGGAATGTTTGCACCACGCATCCCGTTGAACCGTTCAGAGAACACGGGCCCGGAGGCCCGTGGGCCGCCCCACCGAGTAGTTCTCCTCCAGGAGGATGACCAGACGAAGGGAGAAGCCCTATGCGCTTCGAAATCATGCGACTCGACGACGTCGACGGCACACCCGTGGACTCGACCGTCGTGGACGCCGCCTCCGTCAACAGCATCGTGCAGCAGGCCGCCGCCATCGGACAGCGCCTGTGGATCCGCCCGGCCGACACACCGGCCTCGTAACGCCCGTCGCGCGCGGACACCGGCCACACGGGCCGGGACCCGGTACGCACCGCGGAGCCCCCGTACCGCCAACGGTACGGGGGCTCCGTGCGTTCACCGCGCCGGTGCGGCGATCAGGCGCCCTGGATCACCTGGGTGACGCCGTTGATGATCTGCTGCACCGCGATCGCGGACAGCATCATGCCCGCCAGGCGCGTCACCAGGACCACTCCCCCGTCCTTGATGACGCGGATGATCAGCAGCGAGTAGCGCATCACCAGCCACAGCACGACGTGGATGGCGAGGATCGCCGACCACACCGAGATCTGCCCGGTGACGCCGTCGGCCTTCTGCACGGCCAGGATGACCGACACGATCGCGCCCGGCCCGGCGAGCAGCGGCATGCCCAGCGGGACGAGCGCGACGTTGACGTCCTTGGTCTGCTGCGGCTCGTCGGTCTTGCCGGTGAGCAGGTCGAGGGCGATCAGCAGGAGGAGCAGCCCGCCCGCGATCATCAGCGCCGGCACCGAGACGTGCAGGTAGGCGAGGATCTGATGGCCGAGCAGCCCGAACACGGTGATCACGCCACCGGCCACGCAGACGGCCTGGAAGGCCATCCGCTTCTGCACCTTGGCGGGCCGGCCCGCGGTCAGGGCGAGGAAGATCGGGGTGATCCCCGGGGGGTCCATGATGACGAACAGGGTCAGGAACAGAGAGCCGAAGACGGCGATGTCGAGCATGACTGCCTTGCTGAGGAAACGGTGAAGGGCGCACGGGGGCGCATGGGGCGGTACGCACGCGTGCGACGGTGCCCGCGTACGGGAAAGGGGTGGGTCGGGAGGGTGAGGAGCCGGACCCGGGCGCGTCGGCGCCGTGTCCGGGAGGGAAGCCTCAGACTCCTCCGGCCCCCGGCACCGGGAACGCCCCGGTCGCACGGCGCGTGATCTCGCCGTAGACCTCGGGGTCGGTGGTGAACTCGCCGAGGACGCAGGACTTGCGGCTGCCGTGGTAGTCGCTGGAGCCGGTGACCAGGAGCCCCAGTTCCTTGGCCAGGCCGCGCAGCCGGGCCCGGGTGTCGGGGTCGTGGTCCATGTGGTCGACCTCGATGCCGTCGAGTCCGGCCTCGGCCAGCGCGACGACGGCGGACTCCGGCACGGTCCGGCCGCGCTTGGTCGCGGCCGGGTGCGCGAAGACGGCGACCCCGCCCGCGTTCTTGACCAGCCGCAGGGCCTCGAAGGGGTCGGTCTCGTGCTTCTCCATGTGCGCGCGGCCGCCGTCGGCCAGCCATTCCTGGGTGAAGGCGTCGTTCACGCTCGGCACGACCCCCAGGTCGACGAGCGCGGAGGCCACGTGCGGGCGTCCCACCGAGCCGCCCCCGGCGATCCTCGCGACCTGCTCCCAGGTGACCGGCACACCCAGCGCGTTCAGCTTGGCGATCATGCCCTTGGCACGGGGCACCCGGTCGTCCCGGACGAGCTCGCGCTCGGCGAGCAGCGCGGGCTCCTCGGGGTCGAAGAGGTAGGCCAGCATGTGCATGCTGATGCCGTCGAGCCGGCAGGAGAGCTCGGCTCCGGTGACCAGCGTCAGTCCCGCCGGCAGCGCGGCGAGCGCCTCGGCGTGCCCGCGGGTGGTGTCGTGGTCGGTCAGCGCGACGACGTCCAGACCGGCGGCGGCCGCCTTGCGGACCAGGTCGGCGGGCGTGTCCGTACCGTCGGACGCGGTGGAGTGGGTGTGCAGGTCGATACGCACGACGCGTTACTCCAAGCGGTGTCGGACGGACGGGGACGCTTCAGGATAACCGGATTCCCGACCTCCCCCGTCATACCCGAACCCGCTCCGCGCCCCCTACCGGCTTCCCTGCCACCGACCGCTCCGGCGCGGTCCGGAGCGCCTACGCCTCCAGCAGGCGGGGGGAGAGCGCCCCGCAGGGCACCAGTTCCACCTCGGCGCCGGCGTCGCGCAGGTCGGTCAGGACCAGCTCGTCGTACATCAGCATCCCGGACTGCTCCGGCCACACCACCGCCCACAGCCACATGCCGAGCGCCTCGCCGGCGAAGACGGCGCGGTCGTCGGGCGTCCTGGAGACGTGCCAGAGCGGGGTCGGCCGGCCGGCGGCCAGCACCTTCGCCTGGGCCGGCTTCTCGACGTTCATGTACGGGCCCGGGTCCGGGCCCTCGGTGCCCGCGTACCGCGCGCCGAGGCCGACGCCGAGTTCCTCGGCGACCAGGATCAGCTCGCCCATGCCGCCGAGCGGTCCCGGACCGGTGCAGGCGACGGCGGTCGCCCGGCCCCCGCTGCGGTCGTCGCCCGCGCTGGCCACCCCCGTGAAGAGCCAGCCGACCGGCAGCGGCCACGGCATCCACACCGGCACCCTGGTGCGGTGCACCACGACCTCCAGGGCCTCGACGCTCGGCGGTATCACGGGCTGCATCGGGTGCACGGTGCCGTGTGCGTCGCACTGCCAGGCATCCGAGAAGAGGCCGGGAGCCCTGACCCGGCCACCGCACTTCGGGCAACTGGGTTCGCCCCTCATAGGGCCCCACGGTCCTAGCTCCGCCGCGCCACGTCAAGGACGATCACCCGTCCAGCGCACTCATCTTGTGCGATGAACACCCTCACCGGGGTGATGCGTGCCGGCCGCCGGGCTCAGTCCAGCGAGGCAGACCTGCGGGTCGGGTCGCGCAGGTCCGTGCCCTGGTTCAGCCAGCGCTCCTGGAGGGCCTGGGCGCCGTGCACCCGCTTCCAGGCCGCCTCGTTCGGAGTCATCGGCAGCAGCGGCAGGAACCGGACGGGATCCAGCGGTTCGTCGAGCTCCAGGTCCTCCACCAGACCGCCCGGCTCGGCGACCAGCACCGAGGTGAACGGGGCGCCGGGCCACAGCGGTTCACCCACGTCGAGCGAGGCTCCGGGGGCCACGACCACGCCCTCGACCTGCGGGGACGCGGCCAGGACCGCGAGCGGGCGGAGCACCTTGTCGGTGTCCGCGACGCCGGCCCGCACCGACAGCACCAGCTCGACGCGCGGCCCCTTGACCGGGTCCGCGACCACCGCCGTGGGGTCGGTCATGGGCTGCGCGGACATGCCGAGGGTGGCGTAGCGCGCGATGTCGCCCTCGTGGAAGCGCAGCACCTCGATCCGGTCCGTGCCCAGGAAGGTGACCGCCGCGCGCGCGTCCGGCTCGCCCAGCGCCGTGCGCAGCCGGGCCTCGACCAGAGGAAGAACATCAGCCATGCGGCGAGCATAGAACTCGTCGGTACGGGGCAAAGCGGGGCCTTGACACGGCAGTCGGCTGATACGCTTGCCCGGTGATTCGGACAGCCAGTGGCGTCCGATCGTCCCGAACGCTGTACGACGCTCCCCTGTCGAGGGGAAATCCCCGCAGGGGATCGTGGATCGTCCCTCACGAGGGACCGGCCGGAGGAGGTGGGGCTCGCATGGACCGAAGTCGACCGTGCAGTAGCACCCGCTCTTCCGCCCTCTGATGTAGTCGCCTCCTGTCCGGCTGCCGCCTCACTCTCCGCGCGCGTCTCCATCGGAAGAGCACTTCGTTTCGTTCTGCCTGATCTGCCCCAGTAGCTGAATCAGCGACGAAGCTCGCCACCGCGACGGTGCGGTGCTCCCCGCTTTGTGGACGTGCCCCATACGCACAGTCCAGGACGTCCTCATTCCGGGTTGTTCCACCCGTCGTTCCGGCGCCTTTCGTTGCCTGCCCGCGAAGGAGCCCGCCATGTCGATGATCCGCGACCTGCGCGCCGTGGTCCGTCCCTCCTCCCGCATCTCGCTGCGCAAGGAGAGCGGCCCGTACGACCCCACCCGCGACGCCGGGACGGCCAGTGCCGTCGTGGACTGCGCCGTCTACCGCGACGGCCGCCGCCTGGAGACCGGGGGCGGCCCGCTCGGCCCCCAGGAGGCGATGCGTCTCGTGCGCCGCGACGGGGGCTTCGTCTGGATCGGCATGCACGAGCCGAACGAGGCCGAATTCGCGGGCATCGCCGAGGAGTTCGGGCTGCACCCGCTGGCGGTGGAGGACGCCGTCCAGGCCCATCAGCGGCCCAAGCTGGAGCGCTACGACGACTCGCTGTTCACGGTCTTCAAGACCGTCCACTACCTCGACCACGAGCGGCACTCCGCCGGCAGTGAGGTCGTCGAGACCGGTGAGGTGATGTGCTTCACCGGCCGGGACTTCGTCATCACCGTCCGGCACGGCGGCCAGGGCTCCCTGCGGGCCCTCAGGCACCGCCTCCAGGACGACCCGGAGCTGCTGGCCAAAGGGCCCTCGGCCGTGCTGCACGCCCTCGCCGACCATGTGGTGGACGGCTACATCGCGGTCGCCGACGCGATGCAGGACGACATCGACGAGGTCGAGACCAAGGTGTTCTCGCCGGGCCGCAAGGGCACCCCGCGCGGTACGGACGCCGGTGAGATCTACCAACTCAAGCGTGAGGTGCTGGAGTTCAAGCGGGCCGTGGCACCGCTGCTGCGGCCGATGCAGCTGCTGAGTGAGCGTCCGATGCGGCTGGTCGACCCGGAGATCCAGAAGTACTTCCGGGACGTCGCCGACCATGTGGCGCGGGTGCAGGAGCAGGTCGTCGGCTTCGACGAACTGCTGAACTCCATCCTCCAGGCCAACCTCGCCCAGGCCTCCGTCGCGCAGAACGAGGACATGCGGAAGATCACCTCGTGGGCCGCGATCATCGCCGTGCCGACGATGGTGTGCGGGGTGTACGGGATGAACTTCGACTACATGCCGGAGACCCACTGGAAGTACGGCTACCCGGTGGTCCTCGGGGTCACCGTGGCGATCTGTCTGGGCATCCACCGCACCCTGAAGCGCAACGGCTGGCTGTGAGGGCGTCCGCGCCCGGCCCGGATAGGCTGCCCCCATGACAGGTGCGCTGCTCGACCGGGCCCTCATCGAGGAGGCCACGAAGAAGTCCGGCCTCGTCTGGGTCGCGGGGCCCGGCGTGCCGGCCCGCGCGCTGTGGCACGTCTGGCACGAGGGTGCCGCCTGCGTCGTCGGTGACGGGCCCGGGGAGCAGCCGCTGCCGGGGCTGGTCGACGGCGGGCCCGCCGAGGTCACCGTGCGCAGCAAGGACAAGGGCGGCCGGCTGGTGTCGTGGGCCGCCACGGTCGTGCGGGTGGCGCCGCACTCCGAGGCGTGGACGGCGGCGGTCGCCGAACTCAAGGGCAAGCGGCTCAACGCGCCCGACGCCGAGACGATGCCCGAGCGCTGGGCCCGCGAGTGCCGGGTGCTGCGCCTGGAGCCGACGGGGGCGACCTCGCCGCTCCCCGGGGGTTCCCTGGCCGAGGCTCCGCTGCCGACCCCGGTGACGACCCGACGGCCGGTCCCGGCGGCACTGCCCCGGCTGCTGCTGAAGAGGAAGCGGCGGCACGGCTGAGACCGTGCACGCGGGTCCGGTCCGCTGCTCCACGGGCCGGGATGCACGCGCTCGCCCACCGCGGGCACCCCGTCCCCACCGGCCCGCTGCCGCGTCACGTCGACGCCCTCCCGTGCCGGGCGGGCGGGCCCGGCCGCCCCTGGCCCGCCCGAACCGGGGGTCCCGGGTCCGGCGCGCCGGACCCTCCCGGCTAGGAGGTCGGGAGCTGCTTCCCGTAGTCCAGGGTCTCGTCCTTGGCCGGTTCCTCCAGCGGGAAGTCGGTGCCCCAGGCCGAGAAGGTGAGGGTGCCCGCCTCGCCGGCCCGCACCAGGCGCACGGGGTACGGCTTGCCCTCGAGCGAGACGTCCAGGGTGCCCCCGGAGCCCTCGTCGCCGGTGACCCGGATGGTGCGCACGCCGGACTGCTCGTGGTGGCCGTCGGTGGCCAGCTTGCCGTGCAGCGTCAGCAGGCCGCTGAGCAGGACAGTCTTGTCGGTGAAGCCGATGAACTTCTTGTACGAGGGGTCGCCCTGGGGGACCTTCACGTACTTCGAGGCGAGCTTCTCGGCCGCCGCCGCGTCCGCCGCGCCGCCCGCCCCGCCCTCACCCCCGTCGGTCTCGTCGGCCCCGTGGCTCCAGAACTCGGCGTCGGCCTTCAGGTACAGCTCCTCGTCGATCCGCAGGAGGCGGAACGTCTCCCCCTTGGTGGTGACCGAGCCGACGCCACCGGTCTCCTTCAGGCGCATGTCGAGCGTGTAGGTGCGCCCACTGGTGACCACGCTTCCGTGCAGCCGCACCGTGCCGACCGACTCGGCGGCCTTCTGGGCCCTGTCCTGGATCTGGTCGGCGGGCAGCCGGCCCACCCCGTTGGTGCCCTCGTTCGGATCCTCGGAGCATCCCGTGAGCGCCGTCCCCGTCACGAGCAGCGCGCACACGGCGCCGGCCAGCCTGGCCCTGCGGGATCGGCCCTGGGAGATCGGAATCACAGGTGGGCTGCCTCTCTTACGGGGGACCTGAACGGCGTACCGCAGAGTACCGGGGCGTGCGCGGCCGGACGGAGCCAGTCCGTCCGGACCGGCCGCGGGCGCACGGCCGATCGGGACGGGCTAGCCTGAAGCCCACCCGAGCGGGCAATCCGGAAATCGAACGCAGCAGGCAGTACACGGCAACGAAAGACCCCGCACGCAAAGGAGCCGCCGCCATGGCAGCGGGTGCCCCCCGGTTCTTCGTCTCACATGTCTCCGGTGTCGCCGTCTTCGACCCGGCCGGCGACCAGGTGGGGCGCGTGCGTGATCTCGTCGTCATCCTGCGGCCCGGCCGGCGGCCGCCGAGGCTGCTCGGCCTGGTGGTCGAACTCTCCACCCGCCGCCGCATCTTCCTGCCCATGACCCGGGTGACCGCGGTGCAGTCCGGCCAGGTCATCACGACCGGGGTGCTCAATGTGCGGCGTTTCGAGCAGCGGCCCACGGAGCGGCTCGTCTTCGGCGAGCTCCTCGACCGGCGGGTGACGCTCGTGGACAGCGGCGAGGAGGTCACCGTCCTGGACCTGTCGGTGCATCAGCTGCAGGCCCGCCGCGAGTGGGAGATCGACCGGGTCTTCGTGCGCAAGGGGAAGAAGGGCGGCGCGTTCCGGCGCGGCAAGGGCGAGGCGCTGACCGTGGAGTGGTCCGCCGTCACCGGCTTCTCCCTGGAGGAGCACGCGCAGGGCGCCGAGAACCTGCTCGCCACCTTCGAGCAGCTGCGCCCCGCCGACCTCGCCAACGTCCTGCACCACCTCTCCCCGAAACGGCGGGCGGAGGTGGCCGCCGCCCTCGACGACGACCGGCTCGCCGACGTCCTGGAGGAGCTGCCCGAGGACGATCAGATCGAGATCCTGGGCAAGCTGAAGGAGGAGCGTGCGGCGGACGTCCTGGAGGCCATGGACCCCGACGACGCGGCCGACCTGCTCGGTGAGCTGCCGGAGGCGGACAAGGAGCGCCTGCTGAGCCTGATGAAGCCCGCCGACGCGGCCGACATGCGGCGCCTGATGTCGTACGAGGAGCACACGGCGGGCGGTCTGATGACGACCGAGCCGATCGTGCTACGGCCCGACGCGACCGTCGCCGACGCCCTGGCGCGGATCCGGGAGCCCGACCTGTCCCCGGCGCACGCCGCGCAGGTGTACGTCTGCCGCCCGCCCGAGGAGACGCCGACCGGCAAGTACCTGGGCACGGTGCACTTCCAGCGGCTGCTGCGCGATCCCCCGTACACGCTGGTCGGCTCGATGCTGGACGACGATCTGCAGCCCCTGGACCCGGAGGCGGCGCTGCCGGTGGTCGCCGGGTTCTTCGCCACGTACGACATGGTGGCGGCGCCCGTGGTCGACGAGTCGGGGTCGCTGCTGGGCGCGGTGACGGTGGACGACGTGCTGGACCACATGCTGCCCGACGACTGGCGGGAGACCGAGTTCCACCTCGCCGACGAGAAGGCGGTGCCCGATGGCGGCTGAGCGCGACGGCGCACGCGAGCGGCTGCCGGCGGGCGCCACGGCGGCCGGACGGCCGCGCACGCCCCGGCTGGACCAGCCGCGGCCCCCCAGGCGCCGGTTCCTGCCCGAGTGGGACCCGGAGGCCTTCGGACGGCTGTCGGAGAGCGTCGCCCGGTTCCTGGGCACCGGGCGGTTCATCGTCTGGATGACGTTCGTCATCATCCTGTGGGTGCTGTGGAACGTGTCCGCGCCGAAGGAGCTGCGCTTCGACGAGTACCCGTTCATCTTCCTGACCCTGGCCCTGTCCCTCCAGGCCTCCTACGCGGCCCCGCTGATCCTGCTCGCGCAGAACAGGCAGGACGACCGCGACCGGGTCAACCTGGAGCAGGACCGCAAGCAGAACGAGCGGTCGATCGCGGACACCGAGTACCTGACCCGGGAGATCGCCGCGCTGCGGATCGGGCTCGGGGAGGTGGCCACCCGGGACTGGATCCGCTCCGAGCTGCAGGACATGGTCAAGGAGATGGAGGCGCGGCAGAACGGGCACAAGGACCAGCACGGGTCGTTCCCGGCGATGCGGGCGGAACGGCCGCCGGGACGTGACGCAGACGACCGCTGACGTCCTTACCGGCCGGTGTGCCCGGCGCCGTACCATCGTCGGTATGGCTACGGAAGACGCGGTGCGCGAAGCACTGGCGACGGTGAACGACCCCGAGATCAACCGGCCCATCACCGAGCTCGGGATGGTCAAATCGGTGGAGATCGGTGCGGACGGTGCGGTCGCGGTCACCGTGTACCTGACGGTGTCCGGCTGCCCCATGCGGGACACCATCACGCAGCGCGTGACGGACGCGGTCTCCGGGGTCGAGGGCGTCACCGGTGTCGAGGTCACGCTGGACGTCATGAGTGACGAGCAGCGCAAGGAGCTGGCCAACGCCCTGCGCGGCGGCCAGACCGAGCGCGAGGTGCCCTTCGCCAAGCCGGGCAGCCTGACCCGGGTGTACGCGGTGGCGTCCGGCAAGGGCGGCGTCGGCAAGTCGTCGGTGACGGTGAACCTGGCGGCGGCGATGGCGGCCGACGGCCTGAAGGTCGGTGTCGTGGACGCCGACATCTACGGCCACTCGGTGCCGCGCATGCTGGGCGCCGACGGGCGTCCGACCCAGGTCGAGAACATGATCATGCCGCCGTCGGCGCACGGCGTGAAGGTCATCTCCATCGGCATGTTCACCCCGGGCAACGCGCCGGTGGTGTGGCGCGGCCCGATGCTGCACCGCGCGCTCCAGCAGTTCCTCGCGGACGTGTACTGGGGCGACCTGGACGTGCTGCTGCTCGACCTGCCGCCCGGCACGGGCGACATCGCGATCTCCGTCGCCCAGCTGGTGCCGAACGCGGAGATCCTCGTCGTCACCACGCCCCAGCAGGCGGCGGCCGAGGTGGCGGAGCGGGCCGGGTCCATCGCGGTGCAGACCCACCAGAAGATCGTCGGCGTGGTGGAGAACATGTCCGGGCTGCCCTGCCCGCACTGCGGCGAGATGGTCGACGTGTTCGGCACGGGCGGCGGCCAGACGGTCGCCGACGGGCTGACCCGCACGACCGGTACGAACGTTCCGGTGCTCGGCTCCATCCCGATCGACGTCCGGCTGCGCGAGGGCGGCGACGAGGGCAAGCCGGTGGTGCTGTCCGACCCGGACTCCGCCGCGGGCTCGGCGCTCCGCTCGATCGCCGGCAAGCTGGGCGGCCGCCAGCGGGGCCTGTCGGGCATGTCCCTGGGGATCACCCCGCGCAACAAGTTCTGAGGGTCTCCACGCCGAAGGGCGCCGTCCACGCGGACGGCGCCCTTCGGCGTGATCGCTCGGTGCGGGGTCCGCTCAGTCGGCGTACGCGGCGATGTCGTCGACCACGGCGAAGCCCAGGCCGTAGGCGCTCATCCCCCGGCCGTACGCGCCCACGTGCACGCCGGCCCGGGTGGAACCGGCGAGCACCCAGCCGAACTCCGACTCCCGGTAGTGGAACGGGGTCGGCACGCCGTCCACGGGCAGGGACAGGGTCGACCAGTCCTCGCCCTGCAGGTCGTCGGCGAGGGCCCAGGCCGTCTCCGTCTGCTGCTCCAGCCAGTCGTCGCGCAGGGAGTGGTCCATCTGGCCGGGCCAGGTGAAGGACAGCAGTCCCACGCCGGCGAGCCAGGCGGCGGAGGAGACCGAGGTGGCCTCCAGCAGTCCGGTGCCGTCGGCGCTGCGGCGGACCGGGTTGGCGGCCACGGTCACCACCACGGCGAACTTCTCCTTGGCCTCCGGGTCGCCGCCGGCCACGAACTCGCTGCGCACCGAGGGCTCGTCGCCGTGCCCGACCGATCCGTGCTCGACGGCTCCGTCGGCGGCCAGTCCGACCTGCATCAGCCAGCGCGGGCCCGTGAAGGCCTCGTCGAGGCCGTACCAGGGGAACGGTGCGCGCAGGTAGCCGTCGACCGTACGCCGGGCGGAGGGGACGTGTTGTCCGTCCTCCGCGGCCGGTGCCTGCGCGACCGCCGAACTCGTCGTCTCCATGTGCCCGGACGCCTCCTCGCTCTCGTCGGACCGGGCGGCCCGCCCCCCTTCGGGCGTACTCGTCCACTCCGCACAACAAGTCGGCAGCATAGTCACCCTGTGGCCACAGGCCGGGGAAAGCGCCCGGCGCATGGGCCACCTGGACGTCCTGATCGGGCCTCGCACAGCCCGTGTGGAGTATGAAACGCGTCACGTAGGCGGGGGCGTACGCCCGCCCCGCCGGTCCCGGGGCCTGACGGAGCGGTGGCCTCCGCTTCCGTGGGTCAGGTGGCGTCCATGTCGAAGGGCGGGCGGTCGTCGGCGGCCGCCGCGCGCTCCGGCTTCTTGGTCATGTCCACGCGGCCACCGGCGGAGTCGGCGGGGGCCGGCGCGGCCTCGCTCTCACGGCCGTGGACGGCGTCCGTGACCTCGGCCATCTCCTTCTTCAGGTCGAAGCCGTTACGGATCTCCTTCAGCCCCAGCTCGTCGCTGTCCAGCTTCTTGCGGAGGTACGTCTTGGGGTTGAGGTCCTCGAACTCGAAGTCCTTGAACTCCGGACCGAGCTCCTCCCGGATGTCCTGCTTGGCACTGTCCGAGAAGTCCCGGATCTTCCGGATCGTGCGGGTGACGTCCTGGATGACCTTGGGGAGCTTGTCCGGACCGAAGACGAGCACGGCGAGGACGATGAGCGTCACCAGCTCGAGCGGTCCTATGTCATTGAACACCTGAAGCTCCTCGCGATGCCTTCGGTCCTCGGCCCTCGGTGCCGGCCTGTGCTCTCTCCGTGGTCCGGGCCGGGTCCACGGTACCCGGCCATCCCGTACGACCGGTACTGTCCGGTGCCCCTTGTGGCTCAGTCGCCGCCGGAGGAACCGAGCACCAGGGACACCTTCCGTTCCTTCCCGTCCCGCTCCACGGTGAGGTCCAGCCGGTCGCCGGGGCGGTGGGCGCGGGTCTTGACGATGAGCTCCTCGCCGGAGTGGATGCGGCGGCCGTCGACCTCCGTGATGACGTCACCGGCCTTGATGCCCGCCTTGGCGCCGGGACCCCCGGTGGTGACGGGCGGTCCGCCGCCGTTGCCCCGGGCGGCGACGCGCGCGCCGTCACCGCTGTAGTCCATGTCGAGGGTGACGCCGATCACCGGGTGGGTCGCCTTCCCGGTGTTGATCAGTTCCTCGGCGACGCGCTTGCCCTGGTTGATCGGGATGGCGAAGCCGAGTCCTATGGAGCCGGCCCGGCCGCCGCCGTCCGGGTCGTCGCCGCCGTCGGCGGAGCGGATCGCGGAGTTGATGCCGATCACCCGCCCCTCGGTGTCGAGCAGGGGGCCGCCGGAGTTGCCGGGGTTGATCGGCGCGTCGGTCTGGAGGGCGTCGACGTACGACACGTCGCTGCCGTCACCCTTCTCGCCGCCGGCGGTGATGGGCCGCTCGCGGGCGCTGATGATGCCGGAGGTGACGGTGCCGGCCAGGTCGAAGGGGGCACCGATGGCGACAACGGGGTCGCCCACGCGGGCGTTGTCGGAGTTGCCGAGGGGCAGCGGGGCGAGCCCGCGGACGCCCTTCACCCTGACCACGGCGAGGTCGTAGCCGCTGTCCCGGCCGACGACGGCTGCCTCGGCGGTGTCGCCGCTGTTGAAGGTGACGGTGATGTCGCCGTCGTCGCCGGCGGGCTCGACGACGTGGTTGTTGGTGAGGATGTGGCCGCGCTCGTCGAGCACGAAGCCGGTCCCGGTGCCGGCCGCTCCGGCGCCGCTGACGTGCAGGGTGACGACGCTGGGCAGGGCCTGTGCGGCGATGCCGGCGACGCTGCCGGGATCGCGGCCGGCGTCGTTCCCGGCGGCCTGCGGCAGTTCCACGGTCCCCATGCCGCCGTTGCGCTCCAGGTAGGCGCCGACGATCCCGCCGGCGCCGCCGGAGGCGAGGGCGAGCAGCAGGGCGCCCGCGATCAGCGTCCGCCGGGTGCGTCCGCGCCGCCGCTTCCCGTCCGTCGGGACGGGATCGGCCTGCTGCAACGGCGTCGCCGCCGCGGCGACCGCCCAGGGGTCGTAGCGGCCCCAGGGGTCGGCGGGCGGGGTGACCGCCGGGCTGTCGGGGGCGGGCGGGGCCGCTTCCACGACCGGCGGCGGGGCGGCGCTCGGCACACCGTGCGCGGGCGTGTTCCCCGGGTGCTGCACGGGCGGCGCGGGCGCCCAGGGGCCCGGTTCGCCGTACGGCGGGGTGCTGTAGGGGTCGGGGTCGTGCAACGGCCGTACCTGCCCCTCGTCCGGCCCGGTCGCGGGCTCCGGGGCGCCGCCCGCCTCGGACGCCGGAACGGCCCGCACGGCGCTCCCGCCGTCCTGTGCGGCCGCGGGGTTCGTGGGGTCCGCTCCGGGGCCGGGCACGTCCGCTGCGGGGCCGGGGGCGTCCGCTCCGGGGCCGGGGGCGCCCGTTCCTGGGTCGGGCACGGGTGTGGCGGGGGGCGTGGCGCCCTCGTCCGGCGTCCGGGGACCGGCGGCCGGAGGCGCGGTCCTGGGAGGCGGGAGGGGGGTTTCGGAGGGCCGGGGGCGTTCGAGTTCGTAGTCGCCCTCGTCGTGGGCGGCTGCGGCTGCCCGGGCCGGGCGCGGCAGTTCGAAGTCCCCGTCGGGTGTCTCCGGACGCACGGTCGGCTCATCCCCCGGTGGGCCCGGCTTCCCCTGGTTCATGCTCTCCCCACAGCTGGACACTGACTCGGCGCCCGGCCGTGGGGCCTGGGCGCGCCACCTGGAATTGAACCAGGTTCGCGCGCCCCCGCGCAGTGAACGGTCAGCGGGCCGTGCGGGAGGTGCCGGTGGGCGTCGGCTCCGGCGTCGTACCGGCGGCGGTGACGGTCCCGGGTGCCCGGAGGCCGGAGGACGCGGCCCAGGCGGCCAGGGTGAGCGGCGGGGTGGTGCCCAGCGGACGTATCAGCGGGGACACCGCCGTCGCGCCGCCCGTGGTGGGCGCCGGGAGGCCGGGCAGCAGTGGTGCGGCGACGGCGGTCGGGGCCACGGGGGTGTGTCCCAGCCCGCTGTGGCCGGCCATCTGGCCCAGCAGCGGCCCGACGCCACGGCGACGCGTGTCGGGCGTCGCCGCCGCCGCGCCGGTGCCCTGGGTCCGCGCGGGCGTCACGTTGCTGCCCTTGCCCGAGCCGCGCGTCTCCGTGTCGACGGGGCCGCTCACGGTGACGCCGCCCAGGGCGATCGCGGCCAGCGACACCGCTCCGGCGGCGACGAAGGCGAACCGCAGTCCGCGGGAGGACGGCCGGTCGGTCTCGTGCCGGCCGACGGCGTGCGCGCCGGGTCCCCGGCCGGCCGCCGTGTCCACCGGCGTGTGCCGCCGGACCGGCGTGTACGCGAACTCGAAGCGCTCGCTCCGCCTGGGCCCGAAGACCCCGGACGAGCCGAAGCGCCCCGACGCGCCGCCCGGCAGCCCGCCGCCGCCCAGCGGTGAGCCGCCGTCGCCGAAGTCCCCGCCGCCCGGAAGCCCCTGGAGGCGGGCCAGGAAGCTCTCGGAGGGCGGCGGCGGGGCCGCCTCCGCGAAGACGTTCTTCAGCCGGCGCTGCGCGTCCACCTCCGCCTTGCACTTGGCGCAGGTGGCGACGTGCGCCAGTACGCGCTCGCGCGCGTCATGACCGAGCTCTCCGTCCACCAGGGCGGAGAGTCGGTCTCCCAGGTGCTGCTCTGCGAGGTGTCCCTCGGCCGACTTCGGCTGTGAACCGCTCACGCGCTCGCGCCCCCTCCTCCCAGTGCGGGAACACGCGGCACGAAGGAGCGGCGCTCCGCGCGTGCCTTGGGCGAACGGTGTGCGAGGGCCTTGCGCAGCTGGGAACGGCCGCGGTGGATGCGGGACCGGACGGTGCCGAGCTTCACGCCCAGGGTCGCCGCGATCTCCTCGTACGACAGTCCCTCGATGTCGCACAGGACGACGGCGGCGCGGAACTCGGGCGCCAGGGTGTCGAGGGCCTGCTGGACGTCCGCGTCGAAGTGGGCGTCGTTGAACGCCTGCTGCGGCGTGGGCTCCTTGCTGGGCAGCCGCTCGGCCGCGTCGTCGCCGAGCGCGTCGAAGCGGATCCGCTGCTTGCGGCGGACCATGTCCAGGAAGAGGTTGGTGGTGATGCGGTGCAGCCAGCCCTCGAAGGTGCCCGGCGTGTACGTCGACAGGGAACGGAAGACGCGGACGAAGACCTCCTGGGTGAGGTCCTCGGCGTCGTGCTGGTTGCCCGTGAGACGGTAGGCGAGCCGGTAGACCCGGCCGCTGTGCATGCTGACGATCTCCTCCCAGCTGGGCGGAGTCCACGCCTGCCCGTCCGCTTCGCCGGAGAAGGTGGCGGTCTGGGCCGGGTCGCCGGCGCGGTCGTGGTCAGCTGCGGTGTCGTTCACGGATTTCGGCCTGCCCGCCGATCCGAGGAAGCGCCGGAACACTCCTCCGCGATCCACAGGTGCAGCCGCACCTCCCCTGTCGGCTCTGGTGGTGTCCAGTGGAGCCCCTACCATAGCCACCTCGCCCGTTAGCTCCGGATAAGCGGTTTTACGAGAATTTGATCTGGGGTGCCACGGCTCGTACGACTGCGTCAGCACTTGCTCGGCGTCCTCGTCCACTGCCTGCCCCCCGTCATGGCGCACACCAAGTCCTCACCCCTTCAAACGACCGGTCCCATCTGCGGGTTCCCGACGCCAACGGATACAGTCACGCCCAGGCAACCACGGGGACAGGAGAGGGTCATTACCGCCAACCGGCAGACGAGCTGGGCGTTCGCCGACGCCTATGTCGCCGAGGACGAGGCGCTGCACTGGGCCCGGGACCGGGCCCGCGACGCAGGCCTGCGCTCGGTGTCGCCCGGCACGGGCGCGGCCCTGCGGTTGCTCGCCGCCAGCGTGGACGCCAAGGCGGTCGCGGAGATCGGCACCGGCTGCGGCGTCTCCGGGATCCATCTGCTGCACGGCATGCGGCCGGACGGTGTGCTGACCACGGTCGACCAGGAGCCGGAGCACCAGCAGTCCGCCCGTCAGGCGTTCCGCGAGGCGGGTTTCGCCGGCAACCGGGCCCGGTTCATCCCCGGCCGCGCGCTGGACGTCCTGCCCCGTCTCGCGGACGCCGGTTACGACCTGGTGTTCTGTGACGGCGACCGGCAGGAGTACCAGGACTATCTCGCCGAATCGCTGCGTCTGCTGCGCCCGGGAGGCCTGGTCGCCTTCGAAGGTCTCTTCGCGAACGGACGCACGGTGGATTCGGGTCCGCAGCCGTCGGAGGTGCTGCGGCTGCGGGAGCTGGTGCGGACCGTCCGCGAGAGCCAGGAGCTGGTGTCGTCCCTGCTGCCGGTGGGGGACGGGCTCCTCTGCGCCGTGAAGCGGTGACCGCCGGTTCACCGGCGACACCCGGGCCCCGCGCACCGCGCCCGTACGCGAAACAGCCGCCCCGGCACCGCGTGCGGCACCGGGGCGACTGAAAGGGTATGGTCGCTTGCGCGTCAGCCGACGACCTTCTTGAGGGCGTCGCCGAGCGCGTCGGCCTCGTCCGGGGTCAGCTCGACGACGAGCCGACCGCCGCCTTCGAGCGGAACGCGCATGACGATGCCCCGCCCCTCCTTGGTCACCTCGAGCGGGCCATCACCCGTCCGCGGCTTCATGGCCGCCATGCTCGTTCCCCTTCCTGAAACCCGGCTAAACCGTCTGAGCCGACGGCCCACTGAAGGGCACCTGCGGTCCTTGAAGCAGGACACACGCCACCGGCATCGAACACATTGCTTCCAGGCCATTATCCCGCATGGCAGGACCCGATGACCAACATCAGTAGGCATCGCTTGGGCAACGCGCGCGAGCAAAACCACTCAATTCGGCGATGTGACTGCGATACTGCGCCGCCGCATTCCCTTCCGGCGACCGGAAACGGGACCGAATCGTTTGACGCACCTCACACGGAGGGCATGCTCCACGGCCGGTGATCTCCGTCATGCTGTCCAGCAGAGGGGGACGTCTCCACCGGTACGTCCCGAGCCGCACACGGAGGGATACACCATGGCCGACACCGTGCTCTACGAGGTGAGCGACGGGCTCGCGACGATCACGCTGAACCGCCCCGAGGCGATGAACGCGCTGAACGTCGCGGCGAAGGTCGCCCTCCGGGACGCGGTCCGCTCCGCCGCGGACGACGACGCCGTGCGGGCCGTGCTGCTGACGGCCGCCGGTGACCGGGCGTTCTGCGTCGGCCAGGACCTCAAGGAGCACATCGGGCTGCTGAAGGAGGACCGGGAGACCGGTTCGGGGCAGACCATGAGCACGGTGCGCGAGCACTACAACCCGATCGTGAAGGCGATCGCCGGGGCCGCGAAGCCGGTGGTCGCGGCGGTGAACGGGGTCGCGGCGGGCGCCGGCTTCGGTTTCGCGCTGGCCGCGGACTACCGGATCGTCGCGGACACGGCTGCGTTCAACACCTCGTTCGCGGGGGTCGCGCTGACCGCCGACTCGGGGATCTCCTGGACGCTGCCGCGCGTGGTCGGCCCCGGGCGCGCCACCGACCTGCTGCTCTTCCCGCGCGGCATCTCCGCGCAGGAGGCGTACGAGCTGGGGATCGCCAACCGTCTGGTGCCGGCGGCGGAGCTCCGGGCGGAGGCGGAGAAGGTGGCCCGCGCGCTGGCCGAGGGGCCGACGGTGGCGTACGCGGCGCTGAAGGAGTCGGTGGCGTACGGGCTGAGCCACTCGCTGGAGGAGGCGCTGGAGAAGGAGGACGAGCTGCAGACGCGGGCGGGCTCCTCGGAGGACCACGCGATCGCGGTGCGGGCGTTCGTGAACAAGGAGAAGCCGACGTACCTGGGTCGGTGAGGGCGCCTGCGGCGCCGTTTCGGGTGCGGGTTCGCTGCGGCTGGGCGCGCAGTTCCCCGCGCTCCTTGGGGGCTGCGGCGCCGGGTCGGTGAGGCTGGGCGGGGGCGGCTCAGGGGGTGTTTCTCATGGTGCAGGTGGCGAGGTGGTCGTTGACCAGGCCGCACGCCTGCATCAGGGCGTAGGCCGTGGTGGGGCCGACGAAGCGGACGCCCCGTTTCTTCAGGGCCTTGGACAGGGCCGTCGACTCGGGGGTCACCGCCGGGACCTCGGCGAGGGTCTTCGGTACCGGCCGGCCGGCCGGGTCGGGGGCGTGCGACCAGATCAGGGCGTCCAGGTCACCGGGCTCCCACCCGGCCAGCAGACGCGCGTTGGCGAGCGTCGCGTCGATCTTTGCGCGGTTGCGGATGATGCCGGTGTCGGCCAGCAGGCGCTCGCGGTCGGTGTCGGTGAACTCCGCGACCGTGACGATCTTGAAGTCGGCGAAGGCGGCCCGGAAGCCGGGGCGGCGGCGCAGGATGGTGATCCAGGACAGGCCGGACTGGAACGCCTCCAGGCTGAGCCGCTCGAAGAGGGCGTCGTCCCCGCGGACCGGGCGGCCCCACTCCTCGTCGTGGTACGCCACGTAGTCCGGGGCGGACAGCGCCCAGGGGCAGCGCGGGAGCCCGTCCGGACCGGCCGGGGCGGCCGCTTCCCCGGTCACGGCCGCTCGTCCTCGTCGTGCGGGGCGGGCTTGTCCAGGGACATGTGCGCCGCGGCGGCGCGCGCGCCGGCCAGCGCGGACTCCAGGTCGGCGATCCGGGCGTCGCGCTCGGCGATCTCGGCGCCGAGGCGGCCGAGGGCGTCGTCCACGTCCGCCATGCGGTAGCCGCGGGCGGCGGGCGGGAAGCGCAGGCCGTCCACGTCCGCGCGGCTGACCGGCCGGTCCGGCGGGAGGTGGTCCACCAGACGCTCGGGGGCGGCCTCGGGCAGCGGGCCGCTGTCGCCGCCGCCCACCACCGCGAGGGTCACCGCGGCGACCACGACGGCGAGCGCCACGACCAGGAACAGGAACATAACCATCGCCGGGGCCCCCACGGTCGGATGAATCGGAGTCGGATGTGTGGCTCCGATCGTGCCATGCGAGTCTGACACTCGGGGCCGTCGGGCGGACGCGGACGGCCCGGGACGGACGCACGAGGAAGAGGTCACAGGGGATGCTCAGGCTGGGCAGGCGGGAATTCGCACCGCACGAGCGGGTGATCATGGCGATCGTGAACCGGACCCCGGACTCCTTCTACGACCGGGGCGCCACGTTCCTCGACGAGCCCGCGCTCACACGCGTGGAGCAGGCCGTGGCCGAGGGCGCCGCGATCATCGACATCGGCGGCGTGAAGGCCGGTCCCGGCGAGGAGGTCACCGCCGAGGAGGAGGCGCGGCGGACGGTCGGCTTCGTCGCCGAGGTGCGGCGGCGCTTCCCGGACGTCGTGATCAGCGTGGACACCTGGCGGCACGACGTCGGCGAAGCGGTGTGCGAGGCGGGCGCGGACGTCCTGAACGACGCCTGGGGCGGGGTCGACCCGCGGCTCGCGGAGGTCGCCGCGCGGTACGGGGCGGGGCTGGTGTGCACCCACGCGGGCGGCTCGCAGCCGCGGACGCGGCCGCACCGGGTGACGTACGACGACGTCATGGCCGACATCCTCGACGTGACCGTGGGGCTGGCGGAGCGGGCGGTGTCGCTGGGGGTGGCGCGGGAGTCGGTCATGATCGATCCGGGGCACGACTTCGGGAAGAACACCCGGCACAGTCTGGAGGCGACCCGGCGGCTGGGGGAGATGGTGGACACCGGGTGGTCGGTGCTGGTGTCCCTGTCCAACAAGGACTTCGTCGGGGAGACGCTGGACCGGCCGGTGAAGGAGCGGGTGGTGGGGACGCTCGCCACGACGGCGGTGTCGGCGTGGCTGGGGGCGCAGGTCTACCGGGTGCACGAGGTCGCGGAGACGCGGCAGGTGCTGGACATGGTGTCCGCGATCGCCGGGGAGCGGGAGCCGGCCGTGGGACGGCGGGGGCTGGCGTAGCGGACGGCCAGGGCCGGCGCAGCGGACGGCGGGGCCGGCGCGGGACCCGGCCCGGGGGGCCGACGGGCGGGGGGCGCCGCAGGTCTTCCGCCCCGCCGCCGTTCCCGGGGCCCTGCTAGCGCCCGGCTTCCTTGGAGACCAGGGCCACCGCCTCCTCCACGTCGTCCGTGACGTGGAACAGGAGGAGGTCCTTCTCGGCCGCCTTGCCCTGGGCGATGACCGAGTCGCGGAGCCAGTCGACCAGGCCGCCCCAGTACTCGGTGCCGAAGAGGACGATGGGGAACTGGGTGACCTTCTGGGTCTGGACCAGGGTCAGGGCCTCGAAGAGCTCGTCGAGCGTGCCGAGGCCCCCGGGCAGGACCACGAAGCCCTGGGCGTACTTCACGAACATCAGCTTGCGCACGAAGAAGTACCGGAAGTTCAGGCCGATGTCGACGTACCGGTTCAGCCCCTGCTCGAAGGGCAGCTCGATGCCCAGGCCGACCGACATGCCGTCCGCTTCGAGGGCGCCCTTGTTGGCCGCCTCCATGGCTCCCGGGCCGCCGCCGGTGATCACCGCGAAGCCCGCTTCGACCAGGCCCCGGCCCAGCCGCACCCCGGCCTCGTACTCGGGCGAGTCGACCGGTGTGCGGGCCGAGCCGAAGACGCTGATGGCGGGCGGGAGTTCGGCCAGTGTGCCGAAGCCCTCGATGAACTCCGACTGGATGCGCAGCACCCGCCAGGGGTCGGTGTGCACCCAGTCCGACGGGGCGCGCTCGTCCAGCAGGCGCTGGTCGGTGGTGCTTCCCTGCACCTGGCCGCGCCGGCGGAGCACCGGTCCCAGTCGCTTCTCCTCCGGCGGCTGCCGCTTGCCCTCCGGGTTTCCCGTAGCCATGTGTGCTCCCTCCGATTGCCAGGTCGTACCGCCTCAGCGTAGATCTACGCGGGTTACGTACGGGGGACGTCAGCATGTCCACGGGAGAGAGTTCCAAACGCCCCGTGGTCCGCGCGGGCTCAGGCCGTCAGCCAGGAGCGCAGCCGCTCCTCCCCCGCGAGGATCTTCGACGTGTCCACGCGCTCGTCCCGCTTGTGCGCCAAGTGGGGGTTGCCGGGGCCGTAGTTGACCGCGGGGATGCCCAGGGAGGCGAAGCGGGAGACGTCCGTCCAGCCGTACTTGGGCTGCGGCGTGCCGCCCACCGCCTCGATGAAGGCGGCCGCGGCCGGGTGGGAGAGGCCGGGGAGGGCCGCGCCGCTGTGGTCGTCGACGACGAAGTCGCTGACCCCGCAGTCCGCGAAGACCTCACGGACGTGCGCCAGGGCCTCCTCCTCGCTGCGGTCCGGCGCGTAGCGGAAGTTCACGGTGACGACGCACTCGTCGGGGATGACGTTGCCGGCCACTCCGCCGCTGATGCCGACCGCGTTCAGGCCCTCGCGGTACTCCAGGCCGTCGATCACCGGGTGGCGCGGCTCGTAGGCGGCCAGGCGGGCGAGGACGGGGGCGGCGGCGTGGATGGCGTTGGAGCCCATCCAGCCGCGCGCGGAGTGGGCGCGCTCGCCGGCGGTCCTCAGCAGCACCCGCAGCGTGCCCTGGCAGCCGCCCTCCACCTGGCCGTCGGAGGGTTCGAGGAGCACCGCGAAGTCGCCCTCCAGCCACTCGGGGTGGGTTTCGGCGACGTGCTTCAGACCGTTGAGGTCGGCGGCGACCTCCTCGTTGTCGTAGAAGACGAAGGTCAGGTCGCGGTTGGGGGCGGGGACCGTGGCCGCGAGGCGCAGCTGGACGGCCACGCCCGCCTTCATGTCGCAGGTGCCGCAGCCCCACAGCGTGCCGTCGGCGTCGAGCCGGGAGGGGACGTTGTCCGCGATGGGGACGGTGTCGATGTGGCCGGCCAGGATCACCCGCTCCGCGCGCCCGAGCCGGGTACGGGCCACGACGTTGTTGCCGTACCGGTCGACCGTCAGGTGCGGCAGCGCGCGCAGCGCGGTCTCGATCGCGTCCGCGAGGGGCTTCTCGGTGCCGCTCTCGGACGGGAAGTCGACGAGCTGCGCGGTCAGCCGCGCGGCGTCCAGCGTGAGGTCAAGCGGGGTGTCGGCCATGGCCTCGACCCTAACCCGGCGGGCGTCCGCGCACGGTGCGCACCCGGCTCACAGCGAACCGTACTCTCCAGTACCTTGTACGCGTGCCAGAGCCGTCCCTTCCTTCCAAGCGCACGCGTCGCGGCCGTGTCCTCCGCTGGAGCGCGGGCCTCGTGGTGCTTTCCGCGGTCGCCGGATACGTCGTGGTGCAGTACGACACCGGGGGCACCCGCGGTCCGGGCTGCAAGGTCGTCTCCGGCACGGACGACGGCGCGACGTACGAGTTCACGCCCGAACAGGCGGTGAACGCGGCGACGATCACCGCCGTGGGCACCGCGCGCAACCTGCCCGAGCGGGCCGTGACGATCGCGCTGGCGACCGCGCTGCAGGAGTCGGCGCTGCGCAACATCGACTACGGCGACCGTGACTCGCTGGGCCTGTTCCAGCAGCGTCCCTCGCAGGGCTGGGGCTCGCCGCAGGAGATCATGGACCCGTCGTACTCGGCGGACAAGTTCTACGAGCATCTCGAGGAGGTGCCGGGTTACACCCGGCTGCCGCTCACGGTCGCCGCGCAGCGGGTGCAGCGCAGCGGCTTCCCGCAGGCGTACGCCAAGCACGAACCGGACGCGGCCCTGCTGGCGGCCGCCCTCACCGGACGCTCGGCGGCGACGCTCACCTGTGAGGGCCGGCCCTCGGCGAACCGGACGTCGGGTGCGGACGGGGTGCGGGCCGCGCTGGCGCGGGACTTCGGGCGGGACGTGCTGGAGCCTGCCGGTGCGGAGGTGGAGGGGTCGGCGACGTCCTCGCCGTCCGCGGACGCCTCCGGTTCCGGTGACTCCGGTGGTCCGGATGATTCCGGCGGGCGGACGGTGACGCTCCCGGTCACCGGGGACGCCGGTGCGGGAGCCGGGCGGAGCGCGGGGGCGCGGGGCTGGCAGCTGGCCCACTGGGCCGTGGCCAACGCGTCCGAGCTGCGCATAAAGCGGGTCTCCTACGCCGGGTGGGAGTGGGTCGCCGGGACGACCGACGGCCGGTGGCGGCAGGACGACGGCAAGGGGTCGGCGGCGGACGGGGGCGGCGGCGCCGGGACGGTCAGGATCACGACCGTGCAGTAGTGCGGGACGTCCCCCGCAGGCGTGGCGGAAGGCCGGTCGGACGGCGGCATTGCCAACTCTTTACGGTGCCGCGCCGCAACCTTCCTGGCGGTCGAGCGGTAGTCACCGCGTACGAGTTCTCTGCCGTCGAAGGAGCACCATGTCCCTCCCCCTCACCCGTCGCATCGCCCGTGCCGCGCTGATCGTCGCTGCGGGAGCGGCCGCCGGGGTCGGTGCGGCCGGTTCCGCGAGTGCGGCTCCGCAGCTGCCGGCCGCGCCCGGCCTCGGGCTGAGCGCCCTGGACGGCGCCACCGGCAACACCATGGATAACGTGTCGAAGGGTGTCGGCAAGACCACGCCCGACGCGGGACAGGTGGCGCCGGCCGCGGGGACGACCGTGAAGAAGGCCGTGCCGGTGGTGAAGGAGCTGCCGACGGATTCGCTGGCGCAGGGGGGCGGGCCGGCGAAGAACCTGCCGGTCGAGGGACTGCCGATCGGCTGAGGCCGGCTGCGGCCGGGCTGTACGGCGACGGGGTCTGGGGTGTTCCCCAGGCCCCGTTTCCTTGTGCGGCCACGTCGGCTGAACGGCCGTGGATCGAACGGCGCCCGGCGCCGGTGGCTGTGCCCACGCTCCCCCATCGCCCTGCGGAGGGTGGTTCAGGGAGTCAGGCGGGTGACCGCTGCGTGGATCTGCGGGTCTGTCGCCGTGAGGGCGACGCGGACGAAGTCGGCGCCCGCCGGGCCGTAGAAGTCGCCGGGGGCGACGAGGATGCCGAGGTCGGCGAGGTGCGCGACGGTGGTCCAGCAGGACTCGTCGCGTGTGGCCCAGAGGTAGAGGCTGGCCTCGCTGTGCTCGATGCGGAAGCCGTGGGCGAGGAGCGCCGCGCGCAGGGCGGTGCGACGGGCCGCGTACCGCTCGCGCTGGACGCGGACGTGCTCGTCGTCGCTCAGCGCCGCCACCACGGCAGCCTGCGTCGGCGCGGACGTCATCATGCCGCCGTGCTTGCGGATCTGCAGCAGCGGGCCGAGGACCGCCGGGTCGCCGGCGAGGAAGGCGGCGCGGTATCCGGCGAGGTTGGACCGCTTGGACAGGGAGTGGACCGAGACGATGCCGTCGAGGGAACCGCCGTTGACGTCGGGGTGCAGCACCGAGACCGGGTCGGCCTCCCAGCCCAGCTCGATGTAGCACTCGTCGGAGAGGACGAGGACGCCGTGCTCGCGGGCCCAGGCGACGATCCGGGTCAGCTCCTCCTTGGAGAGCACCCGGCCGGTCGGATTGGACGGGGAGTTCAGCCAGAGCAGCCTGAGGTTCGCCGGGTCCAGCTCGGTCGGGTCGTCGTAGCTCTCGTACTGCGCGCGGGCGAGGCGGGCGCCGACCTCGTACGTCGGGTAGGCCAGGCGCGGGAAGGCCACCTTGTCGCCGGGACCGAGTCCGAGCTGGGTGGGGAGCCAGGCGACGAGTTCCTTGGAGCCGACGACCGGCAGGACGTGCCGGTGGGTGATCCCGCGGGCGCCCAGCCGGTGCTCCGCCCAGCGGGTGATCGCGTCACGCAGTTCCGGGGTGCCCCAGACGGTCGGGTAGCCCGGGGAGTCCGCGGCGGCGATCAGCGCCTTCTGGATCGGCTCGGGCACCGGGTCGACGGGCGTGCCGACCGAGAGGTCGACGATGCCGTCGGGGTGCGCGGCGGCCGTCTTCTTGTAGGGCTCCAGCTTGTCCCAGGGGAAGGTGGGCAACCGGTCGGAGACTGCGGACACGGGCGGGGCTCACTTTCTGGTACGGCGAACGCCTCGGCCCCGTACGGCGGTCTGGCCGTACGGGACCGGGGCGGCACGTCGATGCGGTGCCGCTTGCGGGACGGCTACGCCTGCGGCGGCAGCGCGGCGATGAACGGGTGGTCCCGCTCGATCAGACCCAGCTTGCTGGCGCCGCCGGGCGAGCCGAGCTCGTCGAAGAACTCGACGTTCGCCTTGTAGTAGTCCTTCCACTCCTCGGGAGTGTCGTCCTCGTAGAAGATGGCCTCGACCGGGCAGACCGGTTCACAGGCGCCACAGTCGACGCATTCGTCCGGGTGGATGTACAAGGACCGCTGGCCCTCGTAGATGCAGTCGACCGGGCACTCCTCGATGCACGCCTTGTCCTTCACGTCGACACAAGGCTGCGCGATGACGTAGGTCACGCTGTCGTTCCTCCTCGATAGGGCGCTGGCGGGCCTCCTCAGGCTCCGCCGCCTGGCGCGCGGGAGCGCGGCGTCGTCGATGCCCGCCCCTAGTATCTCCGTTCTTGGGCATGATCCGAACAGGAGGGGTGAACCGACCTGTGGAAATCTCCGCCGCCGGGCGTCTGGAGGTCCGCATCACCACCGCTGACGTGGGGAAACGAGTCTCCGTACGGAGCTTGATCGAACATGGTCCCCCGGGTGAGAAGTTCACCGACACGGTCGGCGTTCTCACATCATGGGACGACGGTGTGCTGCGGATCACAAAGAAGAGCGGTGAGGGCGTCCGTGTCGCGGAGTCCGCGCTGGTCGCGGGCAAGGTCGTGGCGTCCGCCCCGGCGCGCCGGCGTGGTCCGGCGGCCACCTACGAGGAGCTGGCGCGGGTCTCCGCGCGGGCGTGGCGGCCCGTGGAGAGCGAGCGGCTCGGGGACTGGGAACTGCGGGCGGCAGTCGGGGAGGTGCCGTGCGGAGCGCGTCCCCGGGGGGCGGCGGCCGGGCGACGGGAGGGCTTCACCCGGCGGGCCAATTCGGTGCTGCCGCTGGGCGACCCGGGCGTGCCGCTCGACGAGGCGCTGACGGCCGTACGCGGCTGGTACGCGGCTCGTGGGCTGCCCGCGTACCTCCAGACGGCGACGGGCGCGGAGGGGGCGCAGGAGCTGCTCTGCGCGGAGCTGGAGCGGCGGGGCTGGGTGCGGGAGGTGACCGCCGAGGTGTGGGTGGGCCCGCTGGCGCCGGTCGCCGACCTGGGCGCGGAGCCGTCGGGCGTGCTGCTGTCGCGGGAGGCCGACGAGGCGTGGCTGGCCCGGTACCGGCGCAAGGGGGTGAGCGGGGTGGCCCTGCGGGTGCTGACGGGCGGGCCGTCGGTGTGGTTCGCCACGGTGCCGGGCGGGCCGGACGCGCCCGCCGCCATCGGGCGGTGCATGGTGGACGGGCGGTGGGCCGGCTTCGCGGCGGTCGAGGTGGATCCGGCGCGGCGGCGGCAGGGTCTGGCGACCGCGGTGATGGCCGCGCTGGCCCGGCGGGCGCTGGACGAGGGCGCGTCGGCGGCGTGGCTCCAGGTGGAGGAGGACAACGCGGGCGCGCGGGCGCTGTACGAGCGCATGGGGTTCGCCGCGCACCACGCCTATCACCACTACCGTGCCCCGGAGGGTGAGGGAGCGCCGTGAGCGGGCACGTACCGGGTATGCGTTCCCCGTACCCCCCGCCTCCCGGGCGCTCGGCCGAACTGCGCCGGCGGTTCGCCGAGGAGGCCCGCAGTGAGCGGCCCGGGCTGTCCGCGCTCTGTGTGCTGGTGGGCGCCGAGGGGGACGGCACGCTGGACGAGGCGGGCATGGACGCCGTCGAGGTGGAGCTGGACCGGCTGGCCGGTGAGCTGCCCTACCGTCCGGCTTCGCCGCACGCGTGGGCGTCGGCGCTGCGGGACCTGCTGGGTGAGCGGTACGGCTTCCACGGGGCGCCGGAGGACTACCAGCGGCTGGAGTCGTCGCTGCTGCACGAGGTGCTGAGGCGGCGGCGCGGGCTGCCGATCCTGCTGTCGGTGGTGTGGCTGGAGGTGGCCCGGCGGGCGGGCGCGCCGGTGTACGGGGTGGCCCTGCCGGGGCACTTCGTCGTCGGGTTCGGGGAGCCGGGGGCGGGGCAGGTGCTGGCCGATCCGTTCGACGGGGGGCGGGTGCTGAGCGGGGCGGACGCGGAGCTGCTGGTCGCGGGGGCGACGGGTGCGGCGCTGGACGCGTCGATGCTGACGCCGGCGGGGACGCTGGACGTCGTCCTGCGGATCCTGAACAACGTGCGGGCGTGGGCGGCGGCCCGGCCGGAGCGGTCGGACGTGGGGTTGTGGGCGGTGGACCTGTCGCTGCTGCTGCCCTCGCACGCGGCGCGGCTGCGGTACGAGCGGGCCCGACTGCTGGTGCTGCGGGGGGAGTTCTCGGCGGGGGCCGGGGAGCTGGAGGCGTACGCGGACGTGGTGGGGGCGGTGGACGAGGGGGCCGCCGAGCAGGTGCGGGGCGAGGCGCTGGCGGCTCGGGCGATGCTGAACTGAGCCCGGACGTCCCCTGGACCCGCGCCGTGACGATCCGCCGGCGCTCTCCCGCTTTGACATAGGTATGACCAGATACCTATCCTCACGTACATGTCCGTTTCCGAGCAGCGCATCGCGCACGTGGCCGCCGAGCTGGCCGCGTGCCTGCCCGCGTTGCACCGGGCTCTGGACCGGCGGGTCGGCAGTGAGTACGCCCACCCGAAGCCGACCGAGGGACAGCTCGCGCTGCTGCGGTTCGTCGCCCGGCACGAGGGTGCCACGGTGGGCGAGGCGGCCACCGCGCTGCTGATGAAGCCCAACAACGTCAGCGCCGTCGTCTCCCAGCTCACGGAGCGGGGCGAGCTGGAGCGCCGCCAGGACGACGCCGACAAGCGCGTCGCCCGCCTCCACCTCACCGCGACGTCCCGTCAGCGGATCGCGGAGGTCCGTGCCCTGGAGGAGCGTCTGCTCGGTGAGGCCCTGCGGGCCGTCACCGACGGCGAGATGGACGCCCTCGGCTCCGCGCTCGGCGCGCTCAAGGCGCTGACCGGCCACCTCCACGCCGCGACCCGCTGACCGACACCACCTCGGACGCGGTCGCCCCCTCACGCGTGTTCCCCGCGCGGTGACGCCCCGGGCAGTCCCCTGCCCGCACGCCGTCCCGCGCGCTTCGTTCTTCCCCCTTTGAGAGAGAAACGGCTTCCGCATGTCGTCGTCCACGTCCGTGGATCGCTCCACCGCGCGCCGGGGCAATCCCTGGCTCGCCCTCGTCGCCGTGTCGTTCGGGCTGCTCATGGTGCAGCTCGACGGCTCCGTCGTCGCCATCGCCAACCCCGCGATCGGCAAGGACCTCGGTGCCGACACGGCGGAACTGCAGTGGGTCACCAACTCCTACCTGCTCGCGCTCGCCGCCTCGATGATCCTCGGCGGCAAGCTCGGTGACCGGTTCGGCCGGCGCTTCCACTACCTCCTCGGCGTCGGCGGCTTCGTGGTCACCTCGGTCGCCATCGGCCTGGCCGGCAGCATCGAGGGCGTCATCCTCTTCCGCGCCCTGCAGGGCCTGTGCGGCGGCATCCTGATGCCCAACACCCTGGGCATCCTGCGCGCGGTGTTCCCGCCGGGGAAGTTCGGCCTCGCGGTCGGCATCTGGGGCATGGTCTCGGCCGTGTCCACCTCGCTCGGCCCGATCGTCGGCGGTCTGCTCGTCGAGCACGTCGACTGGACCTGGGTCTTCTACCTGAACGCGCCCATCGGCGTCATCGCCCTGCTGTTCAGCATGGCCGTGCTGGCCGAGTCGAAGAACGCCGACGACGAGCAGCGCTTCGACTTCGTCGGTGTCGTGGTGCTCGCCGCGGGCCTGCTCGCGCTCGTCTTCGGCATCGTCAAGGGCGAGACGTGGGGCTGGACCTCCGCCGGGACGCTCGGCTCCATCGCCCTGGGCCTGGTGCTGCTGCTCCTCTTCGGCTGGTACGAGACCCGGCAGACGCACCCGCTGCTGCCGATGCGCCTGTTCCGCGACCGGTCGCTGACCACCGGTGTCGTGATGACCGGGCTGAACTTCTTCGTCATGCTCGGCGGCATCTTCTTCATCATGCTGTACCTGCAGAACGTGCGCGGCTACACGCCCGTCGAGGCCGGTATCAGCACGCTGCCGCTGTCAATCGCGTCCCTGTTCGCCTCTCCCCTCGGCTCCCAGCTGACCACCCGTTTCGGGCCGCGCGTCACGATCCCGCTGGGTCTGGTCCTCTCGGCCGCCGCCCTGTTCGGGATGCTCTCCTGGACCACCGACTCCTCCTACGCCACGATGTGGCCGTCGTACATCGCGATGGGCCTCGGCGTGGGCATCGTGCTGCCCGCCACGGCCGCCGCGATCATCGGCAACGCGCCGGTCGGGGACGGGGGTGTGGCGTCGGGCCTGCAGTCGACGATGCTGCAGATCGGTGGCGCGCTGGGCACCTCCGTCCTGGTCACCGTGATCGCGGGCCGGGTCGGCTCCTCGCTGTTCGGTGAGCTCACCGCCGCGGGCGTGCCGGCTTCCGTGGCGCACGGGCTGGAGAAGGCCGAGGACGCGGTGACGATGGGCATCGCCCCGGTCTCGGGGGACATGCCGGCGCAGTTGAGGGCCGCGGTCGTCGAGGGCAGTGGGCAGGCGTTCGTCAACGGGCTGCACTCCGCGGTCACGGTCACCGGTGTGCTGTGCCTGATCGGTGCCGTGGTCGCCGTGCTCGGCATCAGGCGCCGTCCGCAGGAGCGGGCCGGCGCCGGGGAGGCGGAGGTCCCGGTGGCCGTCGCCGCCCACTGACGCGCGCACGCGGAAGCGGCGCCGTACGGGTCCCCGGCCGGGGACCCGTACGGCGCCGCTTCCGTGCGCCCGGAGAGGACCGCGTCAGCTGGGGTCGGTCTCGATGACGGCGACGCGGTCGGTCCTGCTCATCAGGGCCTGGCGGAGGGCGCCGTAGACGTCCTGCGGGGTGACGGCCGTCTTCTCGCCGTTGCCCCGGGTGATGAGCACGCCGTCGAAGGTCTGCCCGTAGAGCTCCTTGAGGGCGTTCAGGTCGGGCTTGTCGACCAGCTTGCCGTTCACGGCCTGGACCCTGAGGAACTTCCACAGGGACTTCTCGGGGCTCATCGGGATGGAGTGCGCCGGATCGGTCTGCACCGTCACTATGTCCGACATCGCCGGCTCGGCGAACTCCTTCAGCATCCGGTCGACCTCGGCCTTGGAGACCTTGGGCTGCTGAGGGCTGGTCGGCACGTTCACCGCGGCGGCGGCGCCGGTCTCCACCTGGGTGCGGTAGGCCTCCGTCACCACCGAGGACGCCTTGGCGACGTCGATGCCCTGGCCCGCCCTGGGGTAGACGGGGACGGCCTTGCCGGACTCGAATTTGACGGAGCCCTCGGTCACCGAGCCGGCACCGCCGGCGGCGTTCTCCAGGGCCGCCTGGAGCTTCTCCTCGTCGACGGGCATGACCGGGTCAACGACGCGCTGCTGGCCGAAGAGCGACCCGATCACGTTGACCGGGTTGTAGTCGCTGGTGGCGGCGTCGCCGGCGGTGGCGTCGGTGTCGAACTGCAGGCCGGCGTTGTCCGGCTGGAGCTCCACGGTCTTGCCGTCGACGGACAGCTTCAACGGCTTGTTCAGCCGCTCGCCGAGGGCGGCGTCCAGCTTCTTCACGGCGTCGTCGCGGGTGCCGCCGCCGATGTCGACGCCGAGCACGGTGGTGCCCTTGGGCACGTCGGAGCTGTTCATCAGCAGACCGGCGCCGTAGGCCACACCGAGGACGACGACCACACCGGTGCCGAGCAGGACGAGCTTGCTGCGCCCCTTCTTCTTCGGCGGCTTCGAGGAGCTCGCCGGGGGCGCGGCGGCCGGCTCGGGACGCTTGGGGGCCGTCTGCGCGCGGGGACCGGCCGGGCCCGTGCCGGGCGCGTCGAAGGCGGCGCTCGGGGAGACGACGGGGATGCCGCTCGTGACGGTGTGCCCGGAGACGTTGTCGTGGCGGGGCCCGTAGCCCGGGGTGCCCGGTTCGGCGGGCTGCTGGGGCGTGAGGATCGCGGTGTCGTCGCTGAGACCGGTACCGCCCGGCAGGCCGCCCGCCGGCGGGGCCATCGGGCCGCTGCCGGTGACCGGGCCGCCCGTGGGACCGGCGGGACCCTGCGGCCCGTCCGGGTGCCCCTGGGCGCCCGGACCGCGCTGCCCGACCGGGGCGGGGCCGCCGCCCGGGGGGAACGGCGGGTCGTCGTGGCGCGGTTCGCCCGCGCGGTCGGCGCCCGGCCGGGTGCCGTTGGCCGCGGGGCCGCCGGCCAGCGCCTCGGTCACGTCGAAGGAACCGGTGCCGCCGCCGTGTCCGGGAGCGACGGGGCCGCCGGTCGCACCGGTCGTGCCGGTCCGTCCGGAACCTGGCGCGGCACCGGGGCGGGGGCCGCCCGGCGCGCCCATGGCACCGACCACGCCTCCCGGGCGCCCGGTACCCGGCCGCGCGCCGCCGGGTGCGGCCGGGGCGGCGGGACCGGCCGGGGCGCCGCCGGGCGCTCCGCTTCCCGAACCGCTCGGCGCACCGGTCCCGTTGGCGGAGCCGCCACCCTGAGTGCCGTTGCCCGAGCCGCCCTTGCGCGGCGCGAACCAGTCGCTGGCCGGCTTGTCCCCGGCCGCCGGCTTGGCGGGCTGGGCGGACGGGGCGGGCCGGGTGGGCAGCGCCGGAAGCGGGGCCGTGTCGGCGGCGGGGGCGGGGGCCGCCGACGCCTCGGCGTCCACGGTGCCCTGGCTCTCCGCGTCCTTGACGGGTTTGCGCACGACGACCGGCGGAATGGGCCGCGACCCGGGGATGTTGATCCGGATGCGGGTGGTCAGCGTGGTCTCGGTCTTGCGTTCTCCCGGTCGCGCGGCCGAACGGCCCGCGTCCGTACCCTCGTCCGGAATCGCCGGAATGCCGTAGGGCGGGGTGCCCGACGGGTAGGCGGCTCCGCCGCGCCCGTTGGGCCCGGAGGACGGAGTGTCAGTTTCACGACTCAAGGCAGGTTCTCCCGGTTGGCTCCGCCGCCCGTCACGACCTCACGGTGGGGGTCCCCCCTGCTCGGGCGAAGCCGAGGGTTCGAGGGAGGCTCGGCGGCGCGCACCACCTTACTGGCCACATCCGGCCCGTATCCCAGTACCACTGGCGAAACCCACACCGGACCCGCACCCCCCAGACACGGAGAAGTGGTACGTCACTTGCCAAGTCGGGCGGGGTCACCGGCTGGTTTTCGCCCCCCACCGAGGGTGGCGCAGATCACAGCCACGCCGATTCCGCCGAGCAGGAAGAGGTACGATCCGGCTCCCGCGGCGAACAGGAAGTCGCCTTCCGGACGGCTGGCCGTGAGCAGGACGACGACGATCATCCACCCGGCGGCGACGGCCGCACCGCCGGCCCGACTGTCCATCACGCGCGCCGCGGCCAGCACCAGTCCCGCCTCGGCGGCGAGCGCGAACAGCAGCCCGCCGGGGAACCACGCGGGCTGAACGAGCGCGCCCGCCACGCCGGTCACGGCCCCGAGCACCACAAGTCCCAGGTAGGCGGCGGCCCGCCCGGCGGAGGGCGGGCGCGGGGGCCGCGCCATCATCGGCGCCCGCTCGCCGCTCACGACGCCTCCCCCGCCGCGACGCCGACTCCGGCGAACAGGTCGCTTTCCCGCCCTTCGGGGCGTTCCCCGCGCACCAGTTCGTAGTACTCGGTGGTGAGGAGGGGCTGCGCGAGTTCGTTGGACAGGGCGAAGTACGGTTCGGCGACGGTGATCTGGGTGGCGTGCGCGCGCATGGCGGCGGCCTTGGCGGAGGCGTGCGCGGTGCCGTCGACCGCGGCGGTGATCCGCTCGTCGTCGACCACGCCGGGTACGTCGGCCATGGCGCCGGCCTTGCCGAAGGGCAGTCCGGCGAGGTCGTCGTCCAGCCGGGCGAAGGACTCCTCGACCACGGAGCGCGGGACGCGGTTCCAGTACACCTTGGGGATGTCCCACCCGGCCTCGGCGGCGAGCTCGACGGCGCGCATGGCGACGCGGTGGGCCTGGATGTGGTCGGGGTGGCCGTACCCCCCGTTCTCGTCGTACGTGACGAGGACCTGCGGCCGCACCTCGAGGATCGCCTCGGCGAGGGTGGCGGCGGCCTGGTCGACGTCGGCCTGCCAGAAGCAGCCGGGGTCCTCGTTGTCGGGGAGCCCCATCATCCCGGAGTCGCAGTAGCGCCCGGCCCCGCCGAGCAGCCGGAAGTCCGTGACCCCGAGCGCGCGCATGGCCTCCCTGAGCTCCCCGAGCCGGTGTCCGCCGAGGGCGGCTCCGCTCAGGTGCCGCAGCTCACCGGGGATGACCTCGCCCCGCTCACCGAGGGTGCAGGTGACCAGCGTCACATGGGCTCCCTCGGCCGCGTACCGGGCCATGGTCGCGCCGTTGTTGATCGATTCGTCGTCGGGGTGGGCGTGCACCAGCATCAGACGCCGAGGGGGCAGTTCCGTCATGGCCCCACCCTATGAGGCGCGGGACCCCGTGGACCGATTCGACGCCTCACCGGACCTCGTCCGGCGGCCACCGCCGCACGGGCCCACGGCGTCTCACGGGACGCCGCCCGGCCGAGTCCCGCCCTCCTCCCGCGAAGCGCGGGCGGAGGGCGGGACCGGTCAACCGGTCAACCCTGTTCAGCCTCCGCACTGATTGATCGAGAAGCCGGACACCGCGTTGTCGTAGAGGTACAGGAGTTCCTGTGTCGCACCCGGCTGGATGGGGAAGAAGATGCCGTTGTAGCCGACATCGGTCCAGATGCAGAGTTCCTCGCCGCTGCGGTTCCACACCGAACTGGCCCGGTCGTTCCACACCCAGCCGATATTGGGGGTGTTCACCGGGTAGAACTGCCCGACGTCCCCGGTGAGGTTGTGGCCGTCGAAGAGGCAGATCATGCCTGCCTGACAGCTGCTCACGATCCCCTCCTTGGCGGGGTCGGCCGATGCGGTTCCCGGAGTCGCCAGTACGGCGGTGGAGGCGAGGACCGCTCCCACTGCCGCTGTCTTGACCGCCAGCTTCATGTCTGCCTCTTTCCCGTTGCTGCCCGTGGAAGCGCGGCTAGGGTCGCCGCGTCCAGCTGTCGTTCCTCGAAGGAATCCGGCCGTAAGACGGCCCCCGCGCGCGGGGAGTTCAGAGCGATGACGTAGATCACAGTCCCCGGAAGAGGTGGGCCATGGCGTTCGGCCCCGGCCCGGGCTCGGGTGCGCGGAAGCCGCGGTCGCAGCCGTCGCGGTCCCGCACTCGGCGGGCAGGTCGCCGGTCAGAGCGCGGCGTACGGCCGCGGGGTGACGTGCGGGGGTGCTCTCCCCCGACGTTCTGTGTCCTCAGTCGCCGACGCCACCGGGACGCGAAGGTGCGGGTCGCGGTGGTGAAAAGCCCAGTTCGGCCCAGACGGTCTTGCGCGGGAACCGGCCCTCGGTCACGCCCCAGCGGTCGGCCAGCGCCTCGACGAGCAGCAGGCCCCGGCCCGACTCGCCGCCGTCGCCGGGCTCCCGGAGCACGGGGCTCAGGTCCCCGCGCGTATCGGTGACTTCGATGCGGAGGGTGGTGCCGACCACGTACAGCGTCAGCCGGAAGCTGCGCCCGGGGACGCGGCCGTGCGTCGCGGCGTTGGCGGCCAGTTCGGCGACGACATGACTCGCCCGCTCGTCGGGGAGGCCCCAGTCGCGGAGGGCGTCCACCGCCAGGAGACGGGCGAGGCGGGCACCGCGCGGGGTCGAGGACAGCAGCATGGTGACGTTCCGGACGCCGCTGCCCGGTCGGGTCCTGCTCTGGGCAATTTCCTGATTCACATCACTCAGCGTGGCCGCCCGGTCGTACCGTGGGGGGTAATCACGGGGTTGCGTAGGGTGATGGTCCGAGGTCTGTCCGGTCGTGTCCGGGCTGTCGGGACGACCCCCGCGCACGGAGCACGGCGGCACGGAGGGTCACAGATGTCGGTGAACGTCGAGGCGGTGCGGGTCGGGTCGGAGCCGGAGCGGACCGACGAGCCGGGGTGGGAGGTCGACCCGGACGACGACTGGGCGCTCGCCGTGGTGGCGACGGTGGGGCGGCAGGTGCGGCTCCGCCGGGAGGCCGCGGGCCTGCGGGTCGGCGACTTCGCGGTGGCCGTCGGGTACGGCGAGGACCTGGTCTACAAGATCGAGACGGGCAAGCGGATCCCCCGGCCCGAGTTCTTGGACACGGCCGACGAAGTGCTGCGCGCCGGAGGGCTCATCGCGGCGATGAAGGAGGACGTGAAGAAGGTCCGGTACCCGAAGAAGGTGCGGGACCTGGCGCAGTTGGAAGCTCGGGCGGTCGAGCTTCAGCTCTATGACCCGCTGCACATCCATGGCCTGTTGCAGACTCCGGAGTTCGCTCGCTCCCTACTGACCATGCGTCGCCCGGCCTATTCCGCGGAAGAGGTGGAGCGATTCATCGCAGCACGCGTAGGACGCAAGGCGGTCTTCGAGCGTGACCCGGCACCCGACCTCAGCTTCGTCCTGGAGGAGTGGACACTTCGGCGACCGCTGGGCGGGAGGGCAATCCTGCGAGGTCAACTTGAACACCTCGTGGAAGTCGGCCAGTTGCGTAACGTCGAGCTTCAGGTGATGCCGATGGAACGCGAGGAGCACGCCGGAGTGGACGGCGGCATCGAGGTGCTCAAGTTCGAGGACGGCGCAGCAATCGGACGTTCCCCTGCGGTGGCCAACGGGCGTCCGGTTTCCGACCTGCGGCAGCTCCGTATCCTGGAACTCCGGTATGGCATCATCCGGGCCCAGGCACTCACACCTCGCGAGTCGACCGCCTTTATCGAGCATCTGCTGGGGGAGACATGATCCGGAACAGCACGGCCAGAAGTGCCTCCGACCTGGTGTGGTTCAAGAGCAGTTACAGCAGCGGCAGCGAGGGAGACTCCTGCGTCGAGATCGCCGCCGCCCCCGGCACCGTCCACGTGCGTGACTCGAAGAACCTCGAAGGTCCCCGCCTGGCCTTCGCCCGCGCCGCGTGGGCCGGCTTCGTGCCGTACGCGACCGACAGCTGATCCACGTGTGAAGCAGATGTGATCATAATGCGCGGGTGTCCCTACCTCCCGTGCCGTTGCCCGCCGAGCGCATACCGCCCGGCACCGCCGACTGGCGGACGTCCGACACCCGTCGCTGGCTCGCCGCCGTGCCCGCCCGGTGGGCCCATCCGCTGTGGGCGACCCTGGCGTTGCTCGTCTCCGTCGTGTGGGAACTGGAGGCGGGTCCCGCCGCCGCGTGCACGTCCGCCGACCCGTGCGGCACCGACTGGCCGGGCCTCGGGGTGGCCGTCGTCATGGTGCTGACCCCGTACTGGGTGTGGCGGCAGCCACGGCTCGCGCTCGCCGGGCTCGCGGCCGTCACGGCGGCGCTCGCCGTCGAGGAGGGCTTCGCCACGTTCGGCCGGCCGTCCGCGCTCGCCTTCCTCCTGGCCGTCGCTTTCACCACGGCGGGGATCCTCCACCGGCTGGCCGCCGCCGGACGGCAGCGGTCGCTGGCCCTGGAGGCGGCCGGGCCGGTCGCGCAGCCGCTGCCCCCCGCCGCTCGGACGTTCCGCCGGGGCCGGCTCTCCTTCATCCTGGCCGCGGTTTTGCTGGCCGTCGCCGGGTTCGGTTTCTGGCAGGCCCAGCAGGTCGCCGACGCGTACGAGGAGCGGGCCGCGGGCGCCACGCACCTGTCTGGACGGGTCACGGCCCTGGACCGGGGAGACGAGGACACCGACGTCGTCACGGTGACGGCCGACGGGCGCGCGCACCGCTTCGAGACGGCGTTCCCCGAGGACTTCCCCGTGGGCAGCAGGGTCGACATCGTCGTGGACGGCGACTGGAAGGCCCTCGTCGCGGAGCCGTACGACGTCTTCGGCTGGGAGCTGCTGGTGCTGGGCGGCTCCGTCGTGGGGCTCGCGTTCCTCGTGAACGGCGCGGCCGGGCAGGCGGGTTCGCGCCGGCTGCGGCGCGGGCCGCTGCCGGTCCTGCACGTGCTGGTGCGGGAGGGTCGCGACGACGGCCGCACCTGGGTGTTCGCCGCCGACGACCCGGCGGGCCTCCGGCCGGTCCTGCACTTCCACTCGCTCTCCGCCTTCGAGGACGAGGACGAGCAGGACGACGAGGGGGAGACCGGCCCCGGGCCGGACGACGAGCACGCGTCCGCCGTCGAACTCGGCAGGCTCAGGGACATCCTCCGGGGCGACGGCCCCGAGCCGCCGATGCGGGAGGCCGTCCTGTACGGCGTCCCCTACGCGGGTGCCGAAGTCGCCTTCGTCGCGCGCGACGACGCGGACGACGACGAGGTGATCGTGGAGTGCAGCGTCAACGCGGTGAAGCCGGCGGAACCGGGGTGGAGGAAACCCGGGGCGCAGCGCCGTGGACGCAAGAGCGTGCGGCGGTCCGCCGACGAGGTCGCCGCCGGCATGACGCCGACGACGGGCCCGCGGAGGTGGCGGGCGCACGGCTTCTCGCGGGCGGTGGGGCTGGGGCTGCTGCTGGTGGAGGGCGGCGGCATCTGGGCCATGCTCGACGACGGGCCGTCCTGGACCTGGCTGCTCCTGATCGTGGGTCTGCCGTGGCTGGTGACGGCCGTGGCGACGGCGCTCACCTGGCGGATCACCGCCGACCGGGGTGGGCTGTGGGTGACCGGGGCGTGGCGCGTACGGCGGGTCCCGTGGGACGCCATCACGTCCGTGCGGCTCTCCGAGGACACCCTCCGCGTCGGAGTGGCCAAGGACGGCTCCGTCGATCTCTCCCCCACCGGCTTCGTGTGGCTGGAGCGGCGCCTGGGCCGTGAGCCGGGGGCGGAGCGCGTAGCGGACGAGATGCGGGCGCTGCTGCTCCACCCGGAGCTGCGGCCTCCGGAGGAGGCGCCGCCCGGGCAGCAGGGCATGCCCGTCGGGCCCCCGCTGGCGGCCCTGTCGGTGCTGTGGGGCGCGGCGGTGCTGCTCCTGCTGTGACGGACGGCGGGGCCGTGGGGCGCCACCCGCCCGTCACCGCGAGGACGACCGGGCCCTTCAGACGTCCTGGAGGCGCCGGAAGGGCTGGTCCGCCTCCAGCTCGAACGCCAGCTCCAGCAGCTTGCGTTCGGCACCGGGGCGGCCGGAGAGCATGACGCCGACCGGCAGCCCGTCCGCCGTCGCGTGCGCGGCCGGGACCGAGAGGGACGGGGTGCCGACCACGTTGTTGACCGGGGTGAACGCCACGTAGGCGAGGAGCCGTTGGATCAGCGTGTCGTACTCGACCGTCGGGTCGAGGTGGCCGATCGGCGGGGTGGTGTGGGCCAGCACCGGGGAGAGGATCACGTCGAGGCCCCGGAAGCCCGCCGCGTACGCCTCCCGCGTGCGCTTCAGCCGGCGCACGACGCCCGGCGTGGTTCGCCACCTGCTCACGTACATCTCCCGCAGGCCCCGGCTCAGCCCGTCCATGCGGCGGCGGTCGAAGTCCGCGCCCATCGTCCTGCCGGTCACGCCGATCAGGAACGACAGCAGACCCCAGTACGTCAGGAAGTCCTCGGTGAAGTGCGGGTCGATGGAGAGTTCCACCGGCTCCACGGTGTGGCCGAGCCGTTCCAGGCGCTCGGCCGTCTCCGTGACGGCCGTCCGGGTGTCGGCGTCGACACGGACCCCGTTCGGCGAGTCCACCAGGAGGCCGATGCGCAGGCGGCGGTCCGACGGTCCCTCGACGAGACCGACGGGCGGCAGCTTCGGGTTCCACCAGTGCTCTTCCGCCGCGGCCAGGAACGCCGCGCTGTCGCGCACCGAGCGGCTCACCACGCCGTCGCTGACCAGGTCGATGGGGAGTTGGCGGCCCTGGGCGTTCGCCACCACCCGGCCGCGGGTCGGCTTCAGGCCGACGAGGCCGCAGCAGGCGGCGGGGATGCGGATCGAGCCGCCGCCGTCGTTGGCGTGGGCGATCGGTACCGCGCCGGCGGCGACCAGGGCCGCGCTGCCGCCCGAGGAGCCGCCCGCCGAGTGGTCCGTGTGCCACGGGTTGCGGACCGGCTCGGCCCCCTCGAACTCGGTGGTCGGGCTGAAGCCGAACTCGGGCAGCCGGGTCTTGCCGAGGACGGTGACGCCGGTGCTCAGGAACTGGCGGGTGAACGGTGCGTGCCGCCGGGCCGCGCGGGGCGCGAAGGCGGCGCTGCCGTGCCCCGTGGGCAGCCCCTGGTAGTCGGTGTTGTCCTTGACGAAGGTCGGCACCCCGGCGAGGGCGCCGGCGGGCGCGGAGCCGTGGGCCGGGAGGTCGAGGTGGACCTGGACGGCGTTGAGCCGGTCGTCGGCGGCCCGGACGCGCGCCGACGTGGCACGGGCGGCCTCGGCGGCGCCGACCTCGCCCCGGCGGATCGCCGCGGCGAGTCCGACCGCGTCCAGGTCGCCGAGGGCGTCGTCCCGGAAGACGTGCACCCTCGTCGCCGCCTCGCTTCGTTCCCCGCTCTGTTCCTCGGAAGTCGTCACCGTCGGCTCCGCCCTGCGTGCGTGGATGATGGCCCCGCCATCATTGCTTACCGACGGGTAACACGCGAGGGGGTCGAGCGGACGGGGTGGGAAGGACCACCCGCTCCCCCCGTCCGCACGGGACGTGGACTCCGGCCGGGTCCCGGGTCCCGCCACGGGGCCCCAGCCGGAAGACGGTGCGCGCAACCGCGGGCCGGCGCCTAGAAGTTGATGCTGCCGATCATCCCCGCGATGTTCGTCGTCAGCTCGCTGATGGTCGGGGCGATCGTCGACGAGGCCAGGTAGAAGCCGAGCAGCATGCACACCACGGCGTGCCCTGCCTTCAGGCCCGACTTCTTGATCAGCAGGAAGACGATGATCGCCAGCAGCACCACCGCCGAAATCGAGAGTGCCACGGCGGTTCACCTCCAAGGATCCCAGGGCGCGGGGGGTAGGAATATGGGGGCAGATAAATCCACACAGCAGCCAGCAGGTTCATACCCACTATGCGCTAACGATCATAACTATCCGTACGTGCGCATCGGTCGGCGCACGGCCGCACAAGGGGGCGCATGGCCAATATGGTCATGGCATGACGACCGAGGCTGACTCCTTCCCCCGACGGCACGCCCGTACCCTGCGCTTCACACTCGGCGCGCCGCGCTCGTTCAGCGTGGCGCCCGACGGCTCGCGCGTCGTGTTCCTGCGCTCGGGTTCCGGTACGGACCGGGCCCATTCCCTGTGGGTCCTCGACACGCGGGAGGGCGGGGAGCGCGTGGCCGCCGACCCGCGCGCCCTCCTGGGCGGGGTCTCGGAGAACCTCTCCGCCGAGGAGCGCGCGCGGCGCGAGCGCAGCCGCGAGGGCGGCGCCGGCATCGTGGGCTACGCCACCGACGCGGCCGTCGAGTTGGCGGCTTTCGCCTTGTCAGGGCGGCTCTTCACGGCCGGACTGCGGGACGGGACGGCGCGTGAACTGCCCGCGGCGGGACCGGTGATCGACCCCCGGCCCTCCCCCGACGGGCGGCACGTCGCCTACGTCGCCCAGGGGGCCCTGCGGGTGACCGGGGCCGAGGGGGCGGACGACCGCGCGCTCGCGACCCCCGATGCGGAGCAGGTCACCTACGGCCTGGCGGAGTTCGTCGCGGCCGAGGAGATGGGGCGTTCGCGGGGCTTCTGGTGGGCTCCGGAGTCGGACCGGCTGCTGGTGGCGCGCGTGGACGACACGCCGGTACAGCGGTGGTGGATCTCCGACCCCGCCCGTCCGGAGCGTGAGCCGCACCCCGTGCGCTACCCGGCGGCGGGCACCCCGAACGCGGACGTGCGGCTGTTCGTGATCGGCCTCGACGGGGCCCGCACGGAGGTCTCCTGGGACCGTGCCCGGTATCCCTATCTGGCGCATGTGCACTGGTCAGCCGCGGGAGCCCCGCTGCTGCTCGTACAGGCGCGCGACCAGCGCGGGCAGCTCGTCCTGGCCGTGGACCCGGACTCCGGGGCGACCCGGATGGTGCACGCCGACGAAGATCCAACTTGGCTGGAACTTTTCCCCGGCGTGCCCTGCTGGAGCCCTTCCGGGCAGCTGGTGCGGATCGCGGACGAGGGGGGCGCACGACGCCTCGCCGTGGGTGAACGACCGCTCACCGGCAGCCAGTTGCATGTCCGGGCCGTGCTGGACGTGTCCGACGACGACGTGCTGGTCTCGGCGTCGGCGGGCGAGGACGCAGCCGTCCCGGAGACCGGCGAGGTGCACGTCTACCGGGTGAACGAACTCGGCGTGGAGCGCGTCTCCCGGGAGCCCGGCGTCCACTCCGCCGTGCGCGCCGGAGGCGTCACCGTGCTCGTCTCCGCCGTCCCGGACCGGCCAGGTTCCCGGGCCGTCGTCCTGCGTGACGGGAAACCGACGGCGACCGTCCCCTCGTACGCCGAAGACCCCGGTATGTCCCCCCGTCTGACCCTGACCCAGGGGGGCGCACGGCGTATCCCGTGCGCCGTGCTTATGCCTCGTGACTACGCCGGTGACACCCTTCTCCCGGTGCTCATGGACCCCTATGGTGGTCCGCACGGCCAGCGGGTGGTGGCCGCCCACAACCCGCACCTGACCTCCCAGTGGTTCGCCGACCAGGGCTTCGCCGTGATCGTCGCGGACGGCCGCGGCACGCCGGGCCGCTCCCCCGCCTGGGAGAAGTCCGTCAGGGACGACATCGCGGCGGTCGTCGTGGAGGACCAGGTCGACGCGCTGCACGCGCTCGCCGGTGACTTCCCGCTCGACCTCGACCGGGTCGCGATCCGCGGCTGGTCCTTCGGCGGCTACCTCGCCGCCCTCGCCGCGCTGCGCCGCCCCGACGTCTTCCACGCGGCCGTGGTGGGCGCCCCGGTCACCGACCTCCGCCTCTACGACACGCACTACCAGGAACGCTACGTCGGCCTCCCCGACGAGCAGCCGGACGTCTACCGACGCAACTCGGTGATCGACGACGCCGGCCTGGTCGACGCCGCCGAACCGCACCGGCCGATGATGGTCATCCACGGGCTGGCCGACGACAACGTGGTGGTCGCGCACTCGCTGCGGCTGTCCTCGGCGCTGCTCGCGGCCGGCCGGCCCCACGAGGTGCTCCCCCTGTCCGGCGTCACGCACATGACCCCGCAGGAGGAGGTCGCCGAGAACCTGCTCCGCCTCCAGCTCGACTTCCTCAGGCGCTCCCTGGGCCTGACAAACGATGACGAACCGCGTTAACAGCGGGGCAACTTCACGGAAGCCGTCCCGATATACGGACACGGGAAGCTGAACGACGTGCGGCCGTGCGGGTGCCGTGAGCGGGCCGGGGTGCAGCCATGTCACCCCGGCCCGTCGCCGTCGCCCTCCGCCGGCACCACATGCTTCTCCTCCGCGAAGTGGCAGGCCGAGTCGTGCGCCGCCGGACCGCCCGCCGCCTCGAACCAGGCGGGCACCGCGAGCGCCGGCACCTCCAGCGCGCAGCGCTCCTGCGCCTTCCAGCAGCGGGTGCGGAAGCGGCAGCCGGAGGGGATGTTCGTCGGGGACGGCACGTCCCCGCTGAGGATGATCCGCTCCCGGTGCTCCCTGGCCTCCGGGTCCGGCACGGGCACGGCGGAGAGCAGTGCCTGCGTGTAGGGGTGGGTGGGATGCTCGTAGATCTCCGTGTCCGTGCCCGTCTCCACGATCCGCCCCAGGTACATCACCCCGACCCGGTTTGAGATGTGCCGGACGATCGACAGGTCGTGCGCGATGAAGACGTAGGCGAGGTCGAACTCGCTCTGCAGCCGGTCCATCAGGTTGATGACCTGCGCCTGCACCGAGACGTCCAGCGCGGAGACCGGCTCGTCGGCGACGATCACCTCCGGCCGCAGCGCCAGCCCGCGCGCGATGCCGATGCGCTGGCGCTGGCCGCCGGAGAACTGGTGCGGATAGCGGTTGATGTACTCGGGGTTGAGGCCGACCACGTCCAGCAGCTCACGCACCCTGCGGCGCCGGTCGCCCTTGGGCGCCACCTCGGGATGGATGTCGTAGGGCTCCCCGATGATGTCGCCCACCGTCATACGGGGGTTGAGGGAGGTGTACGGGTCCTGGAACACCATCTGGATGTTGCGGCGCACGGCCTTGAGGGCCTTGCCCGACAGACGGGTGATGTCCTCGCCCTTGTAGCGGATCGAACCGGCCGTCGGACGCTCCAGGTTGACCAGCATCTTGGCGACCGTCGACTTGCCGCAGCCGGACTCGCCGACGATGCCCAGCGTCTCGCCCCGCCCCAGGCGGAAGTCCACGCCGTCGACCGCGCGCACGGCGCCGACCTGCTTGCGGAAGACGATGCCCCGCGTCAGCGGGTAGTGCTTGACCAGGCCGCTGACCTCCAGGATCGGCTCAGCCATCCAGGCACTCCCTCCAGAAGTGGCAGGCACTCCCCCGCGTCGACGACACCTCGTACAGCGGCGGCTCGTCGGTGCGGCAGACGTCCCGGGCCAGGGGGCAGCGGGGGTGGAAGGCGCAGCCCGGCGGGATGTTCATGAGGTTGGGCGGCAGCCCCTTGATGGCGTACAGCTCCTGGCCCTTCTGGTCCAGGCGCGGGATCGACTCCAGCAGACCCCGCGTGTAGGGGTGGGCCGGGGCCTTGTAGATGTCGTGGACCGGCGCCGACTCCACGATCCGGCCCGCGTACATCACGGCGATGCGGTCGGCGACGTCGGCCACCACGCCCAGGTCGTGGGTGATGAGGATCAGCCCCATGCGGTACTCCCGCTGGAGCTCCGCGAGCAGTTCCATGACCTGGGCCTGGACGGTGACGTCGAGGGCGGTGGTCGGTTCGTCGGCGATGATCAGGGCGGGCTCCAGGGCCAGCGCCATCGCGATCATGATGCGCTGGCGCATGCCGCCGGAGAACTGGTGCGGGTACTGCCTGACCCGCTCCCGGGCGGCGGGGATGCGCACCCGGTCCATCAGCTCGATCGCCTTGGCGCGGGCGTCCTTGCGGGACATCCCCCGGTGCACGGTGAACATCTCACCGAGCTGGTCGCCGACGCTGAGCACGGGGTTCAGGGACGACAGCGCGTCCTGGAAGATCATCGCCATCTCGGCGCCCCGGACCCGCCGGCGTTCGTCCTCCTTGAGCTTCAGCAGGTCGCGCCCCTGGAAGACGACCTCGCCGCCGGTGATCCGGCCGGGCGGGACGTCGAGGATGCCCATGACGGCCTGCGCGGTCACCGACTTGCCGGAGCCGGACTCGCCGAGCACGGCCAGGGTCTCCCCAGCGTCCACGCCGTAGCTGACCCCGTTGACGGCCCTGGCGACCCCGTCACGGGTGTGGAACTCCACGTGCAGGTCCCGCACTTCGAGCAGCACGGCGGTTCACCTCAGCTTCGGGTCGAGGGCGTCGCGCACCGCGTCGCCGAGCATGATGAACGCCAGGACGGTGATCGCGAGGGCCCCGGAGGGCCACAGCAGCGCGTGCGGGGCGTTGCGGATGTACGGGGAGGCGGCGGAGATGTCGATGCCCCAGGAGACGCTGGGCGGCTTCAGGCCGACGCCGAGGTAGGACAGGGTGGCCTCCAGGGCGATGTAGGTGCCCAGCGCGATGGTCGCCACGACGATGACCGGGGCGATGGCGTTGGGCGCGATGTGCCGCAGCACCAGGCGCGAGTTGGAGGCGCCGAGCGCCCGCGCCGCCTGCACGTAGTCGTTCTGCTTGGCGGTGATGACGGAACCGCGGGCGATGCGCGACAGCTGCGGCCAGCCCAGCAGCACGATGAACCCGATGACCGGCCAGACGGTGTTGCTGGTGATGACCGACAGCAGCACCAGTCCGCCGAGGACGACCGGGATGGCGAAGAACACGTCGGTGATCCGGGACAGGACCGAGTCCCCGACACCGCCGAAGAACCCGGCGAGGGCACCGAGGACGCTGCCGAGGACGGCGACGCCGAGGGTGGCGAGGACGCCGACCGCCACGGACGTGCGGGCCCCGTAGACGGTGCGGGTGTAGACGTCGCAGCCCTGGCCGTCGAAGCCGAAGGGGTGCCCGGACTGGGAGCCCTGCTGCGCCTTGGACAGGTCGCACTTGAGGGGGCTGCCGGAGGTGATCGCCGAGGGCCACAGGGAGATGAAGACCAGGAAGAGGATCACCAGCGCCGAGATGATGAAGACGGGGTTGCGGCGCAGGTCGCGCCACGCGTCGGACCACAGTGAGCGCGGCTTGCCCTCGGGTCCGGGGCCGCCCGCGCCGTCCGGCCGCTGCTCCAGGGTCTCCGCCTCGTCGACGCCGAGGTCCATGGTGCCGCCCATCGAGGTGCCCGCGATGGCCTGCTCGGGTTCGTGGCGTCCGTCAGGCATAGCGGATCCTCGGGTCGAGTACGGCGTACAGGAGGTCGACGATCAGGTTGGCGACCAGGAACACCAGCACCAGCACGGTGACGAAGCCGACGACGGTCTGCGTGTTCTGCCGGAGGATGCCCTGGTAGAGCTGGTAGCCGACGCCGTGGATGTTGAAGATCCGCTCCGTGACGATGGCGCCGCCCATGAGGAAGCCGATGTCGGCCCCGATGAAGGTGACCACCGGGATGAGGGAGTTGCGCAGCAGGTGCCTCACGACGACCCGGTGCCGGGGCAGGCCCTTGGCGACGGCGGTGCGGACGTAGTCGGAGCGGCGGTTCTCGGCGATGGAGGTGCGGGTCAGCCGCGTGACGTAGGCGAGGGAGACGGAGGCCAGCACCAGGCCGGGCAGGATCAGTTCGTCGAAGGGCGCCTCGGAGGAGACCGAGGGGCGGATCCAGCCCCACTTCACGCCGAGCAGCAGCTGGAGCAGCAGACCGGTGACGAAGGTGGGCACGGAGATGACGACGAGGGTGAGCAGCAGCACGCCCGTGTCGACGGGGCGGCCCCGGCGCAGTCCGGTGACCACGCCGAGGGTGACGCCGATGACGATCTCGAAGAGGATCGCGATGAGGGTGAGCCGGATGGTGACGGGGAACGCCGTCGCCATCAGCTCGGTGACCTCCTGGCCGTTGAAGGCCGTGCCGAAGTCGCCGGTGAAGACGTTCCCCATGTAGGTCAGGTACTGCTGCCAGACGGGCTTGTCGAGGCCGAACTCCTGCTCCAGCCGGGCGGCGGTCGCCGGGTCGCACTGGCGCTCCCCGCAGAGGCCGGCGATGGGGTCGCCCATCACGTTGACCATGAGGAAGATCAGCAGGGTGGCCCCGATGAACACCGGGATCATCTGGAGCAGCCGCCGGACGACATAGCGTCCCATGGCCGGTCAGCTCACCTTGATCTGGTTGTACACGGGGACGCTGAAGGGGTTGAGTTCGACGCCGGAGAGCCGGTCGGACCAGCCGGCGCTGCCGTTCTGGTACCACAGCGGAATGGCGGCCATGTTGTCGCGGACGACCCCCTCGGCCTGCTGGAACAGGTCGATGGCCTTGGCGGTGTCGGTCTCCTGGTTGGCCCGGTTGACGAGGTCGTCGAACTGCTGGTTGGACCACTTGCCGTCGTTGGAGGAGGCTCCGGTGTAGTAGAGCGGCTGGAGGAAGTTCTGGATGAGCGGGTAGTCCATCTGCCAGCCGGCCCGGAACGGGCCCGTCATCTTCTGGTCGGTGATCTCGTTGCGGAAGTCGGCGAAGGTGCCGACCGGGTTGGCGGTGCAGGCGCGCTCGTCGTCCAGCGCGTTGTTGATGGAGTTGCAGACGGCGTTGACCCACTCGCGGTGGGAGCCCGTGTCGGCGTTGAAGGTGATCGTCACCTTGCCGCCGGGCAGGCCGCCGCCCTCCTCGATGAGCTTCTTGGCCTCGCCGGGGTTGTACTCGCAGGCGTCCCCGCACAGGCCGGCCTGGTAGCCGCCGTCCTCGCCGAGGACGGGCGAGGTCCAGTCGGTGGCGGGGGTGCGGGTCTTCTGGAAGATCGTGTCGGTGATCTGCTTCCGGTCGATCGCCATGGACAGGCCCGTGCGGACCTTCTCCGAGCCCGCCTTGTTCCAGTTCTCGTCGTAGAAGGGGAAGGCGAGGGTCTGGATGATGCCGGCGGGGGTGTTGAGGTAGCGGTCGCCCAGGTCGTTCCCCACGTTCTTCAGCTGGGCGGCGGGGACGTCGTCGACCAGGTCGAGGTTGCCGGCGATCAGGTCGGTGTAGGCGGTGTTGTTGTCGGTGTAGACCTTGAGGTCCACGCCGCCGTTCTGCGCCTTGTCGTCACCGGGGTAGTCGTCCCACTTGCGCAGGGCCATCTGTGAGCCGCGCGTGTAGGAGTCGACCAGGTAGGGGCCGTTGCCGACGGGCTTCTTCACCCAGGCGTCGTGGTCGTCGAAGAAGGCCTGGGGCAGCGGGGCGAACGCCGCGTAGCCGAGGGTGTCGGGGAAGGTGGAGAACTTCTGGGTGAGCTTCACGGTGAAGGTGCGGTCGCCGGTGACCTTCAGACCGGACATGGTGTCGGCGGTCTGGTCGCCCTCCTCCGGGTGGACCTGGTCGTAGCCCTCGATGTAGCCGAAGAAGTACGCGTTGCGCTGGTTGTTCCTCAGACTGGCGCCGTAGTTCCAGGCGTCGACGAAGGACCGGGCGGTGACCTTCTCCCCGTTGCTGAAGGTCCAGCCGTCCTTGACGGTGATGGTGAAGTTCTGCGAGTCGGAGGTCTCGATCTTCTCGGCGAGCATGTCCTGGGCCTCGCCGGTCTTCGGGTCGTACCGCTTCAGTCCGCGGAAGATCATGTCGAGGACCTTGCCGCCCTGCACCTCGTTGGTGTTCGACGGCTCCAGCGGGTTCTGCGGATCGCCCCAGGAGGCGCTCAGCACGGCTCCCGAGTCGCTCCCGCCGCCGTCCCCGCCGCCTCCGCAGCCCGCCGCGGCGAGGGCGACCGCCATCGCGCAAGCGGCCCATCCGGCGTGCATGGCTCCGCGCATGGGGTGCCTCCTCGTACGTGCGCCGATCCTTTACGCCAATATCGGGGCACACGGGGCATCACGCACACGCAGGGCACCTGTCCGGGGGGCACTCCCCCGTCCGCGCGTACGGCTCCGGGACGAACGACGGCTGCCGCCCGCCCCTCGACGGGGCGGGCGGCAGCCGTGGCGTACGACGAGGTGTCAGTCCTTGCCGGCCGACTCCTCCAGGGCCTTCAGGGCCGGGTCGAGGACGACGTCCTCGCTGCGGGCCTCCGTGGTCGGCTCCTCCGGGAAGTGGCAGGCCGTCAGGTGGCCGTCACGGTTGCCGGAGATCTGCACCAGCGGCGGCTCGTCCGTCGCGCACTTGTCCTGCGCCTTCCAGCACCGGGTGCGGAAGCGGCAGCCGGACGGCGGCATGATCGGCGAGGGGACGTCACCGTAGAGGCGGATGCGCTCGCGGTTCTCCGTCTCGTCGTCCATCGCCACCTCGGGCACGGCCGACAGCAGGGCGTGGGTGTACGGGTGGCGGGGACGGTTGTAGATGGAGTCCCGGTCGCCGACCTCGACCACCTTGCCGAGGTACATCACGGCCACGCGCTGCGAGAAGTGCCGGACGACCGCGAGGTCGTGGGCGATGAACAGGAAGGCGATGCCCAGCTCGTCCTGGACCTTCTGCAGCAGGTTGACGACCTGCGCCTGGATGGAGACGTCCAGGGCGGAGACCGGCTCGTCCGCGACGATCAGCTTCGGGCTGAGCGCCAGGGCGCGGGCGACGCCGATGCGCTGGCGCTGACCGCCGGAGAACTCGTGCGGGAAGCGGTTGTAGTGCTCGGGGTTGAGGCCGACGAGCTCGAGCAGCTCGCGCACCTTCTTCTCCCGGCCGCCCGCGGGGTCGATCCCGTTGACCTCCATCGGCGACTTGATGATGGTGCCGACGGTCTGGCGCGGGTTCAGCGACGAGTACGGGTCCTGGAAGATCATCTGGATCTCGGACCGGACCGGCGCCAGCTGCCTGCGCTTGGCGTGCGTGATGTCCTGGCCCGCGTACTCGATCCTGCCGCCGGTCGGCTCCAGCAGCCGGGTGATGAGCCGGCCGGTGGTCGACTTGCCGCAGCCCGACTCACCCACCAGTCCGACGCTCTCGCCGACGCCGACGGTCAGGTCGACGTTGTCGACGGCCTGGACGGCGCCGACCTTCCGCTTGATCGGAAAGCCGCCGTAGATCGGGAAGTGCTTGGTCAGGCCCTCCACCTTCAGCAGCGTCTCGGTGGACGCGCCGGTGGAGCCCTGCTGTGCGGGGAGGGTGAGGTTGTCGCTCATGTCTCGGATCTCTCCCTAGCGCAGCCGGGGCTGGATCGTGTCGATGAATATGGACTGCTTCTGCTCCGCCGTCAGGTGGCAGGCAGCGTCCCGGCCCTCGCCGAGCGGCGGGCGCTCGGTGCTGCACCGGTCCCCCGGCACCTCGCCGGTGAAGGCGCAGCGCGGGTGGAAGGGGCAGCCGGAGGGCGGGTTCAGCAGGCTGGGCGGGGATCCGGGGATCGGGTTGAGGGCCTGCGAGACGTCGGCGCCCAGACGCGGCATCGAGCTGAGCAGACCCCAGGTGTAGGGATGCTTCGGCTGACGCAGCACCTCGCGGACGGTGCCGCGCTCCACGGCCCGGCCCGAGTACATCACCAGCAGGTCGTCGGCCATGTCGGAGATGACGCCGAGGTCGTGGGTGATGAAGATGATGCCCGTGCCGAACTCCTGCTGGAGTTCCTTCAGCAGGTCGAGGATCTGCGCCTGCACCGTCACGTCCAGGGCGGTGGTCGGCTCGTCCGCGATCAGCAGGTCGGGGTCGCAGACCAGCGCCATGGCGATCATGGCGCGCTGGCGCATACCGCCGGAGAACTGGTGCGGGTAGTCGTCCACCCGGGACTGGGGCTGCGGGATGCCGACCTTGGTCAGCATCTCGATCGCCCGGGCCCGCGCCTCCTTCTTGGAGGCACCCGTGTGCTTCATGTACGGCTCGGCGATCTGCCGGCCCACCGTGTAGTACGGCGAGAGCGCCGTCAGCGGGTCCTGGAAGATCATCGCGACCTTGTTGCCGCGGAGCTTCTCCAGCTCCTTCTCGGGGGCGGTGACCAGGTCCCGCCCCTCGAGGAGGATCTCGCCCTCGACGGTGGTGCTCTTGGGGTTGTGCAGACCGAGGACGGTCAGGTTGGTCACCGACTTGCCGGAGCCCGACTCGCCGACGATCCCGAGGGTCTTGCCGCGCTCGACATCGAAGGACAGTCCGTCGACCGCCTTGACGATGCCGTCCTCGGTGGAGAACCGCACCCGCAGGTCGCGGACCGAGAGGAAGGAGTCCGGCCCGGTCGGGGCCTTCTCGCCTTCGGTCTTGGTCAGTGTGGTCACGGTCATTCTCCTAGCTGAGCCGCACGCGCGGGTCGATGTACGCGTAGACGAGGTCCACGAGGATGTTCAGGAGCAGGATGAAGAACGCCCCGAACAGCATGACGCCCATGGTCACCGGCAGGTCCTTCGTCAGCGACGAATCCACCGCGAGACGGCCGATGCCGGCCAGGTCGAACGTGAACTCCGTGACCACCGCGCCGGACAGCAGCGCGCTGAGGTCGATACCCAGGATAGTGACGATCGGGATGAGCGAACCGCGCCAGGCGTAGCGGAAGAAGACGTAGCTCTGCTTCATGCCCTTGGCGCGGGCGGTGCGGACGTGCTCCTCCTGGAGCTGCTCGATCATGGTCGAGCGCGACATACGGGTGTACTGGGCGGTGAAGATGGTCGCCATCACCGCCCACGGGATCAGCATGCCGGCGGCCCAGGTGAGCGGGTTCTCCGTGAAGGGGTGGTACTTGGGGTTGTCCAGCCAGCCCGACTGGTAGACGACGATGCCGAGGACGATCGGGCCGAGGAAGTAGATCTGGAACGAGCTCAGCACGATGGACGCGCCGCTGACCACCCGGTCGGCGACCGTGCCGCGCTTCCACGCGGCCAGCAGGCCGGAGCCGAGGCCGACGATGAGGAAGATCACCAGACCGCCGACGGTCAGCGAGAGCGTCAGCGGGAAGCGGTCCATGATCGAGTCCCAGACGAACTCACCGGTGCTGAAGGACTGCCCGAGGCAGGGTGCGGCACAGTGACCGGTCGCGAAGTCCCGCCCTGCGACGATGCCCGTCATGAACTCCCAGAACTGGGTCGTGATGGGCTTGTCAAGACCGAGGTTCTCCCGGATCACGGCGAGGTTCTCGGGCGAGCAGTTCTTGCCGCAGGACAGCGCAGCGAAGTCCTGAGGAACCGTATAGAACAGGAAGAACGTGAAGGCGCCGATCAGGAACATGATGACGACGGCGCCGATCAGCCTGCGGATGAGGAACTGAAGCATGGCGGGTGGATGCTCTCTTCGAAACGCGGCGGCAGGGAGGGGGTACCGTCCGCGGGGGTGCGCTCCGCCTGGCGCACACCCCCGCGGTCAGCCGAGCTGACGGGTTACGGCTGCTTCAGGTACAGGTCGTTGATGTTGATGTAGCTCGACTCCGTGCTGTACTTGGCGCCACCGATGTTCGAACCGTAGAGCTGGATCTGCTTCGAGTAGTAGACCGGAGCAGCCGGGTTGATCTCCTCCACCAGACGGTGGTGAGCCTGCTCCCACGTCTTGGCGGCCTCCTCCGGCTCCTGGACGAGGGCCTTCTTGATCAGCTCGTTCACCTGCGGGTCGTTGACGTGCGAGTAGTTGGACGCGCCGTCGGCGACCAGCTCACCGTCGTAGACCGGGGTGATGACCGTGGACGGGGAGGACCAGTCCTGGCCCCAGCCGGTCATGTAGATGTCGTACGGGTTGTTCAGCTTGCCGATCTGCTCGTAGAAGCTGGCCCGGTCGATCTCCTTGGCCTGGACGTCGAAGCCGATCTTCTCGAGCGCGTCCTTGATGATGACCTGCTGCGCCTGGCCACGCGGGGTGTTGGAGTAGGCGTAGGAGATCTTGGTGCCCTCCTTGAAGCCCGCCTCCTTCAGCAGCTCCTTGGCCTTCTCCGGGTCACCGTTGGGCTTCTTCAGCTTGCCGAACGGGTCGTACTCGGGGTCGTAGTTCGGCAGGGTCGGGGCGAGCAGACCGCCGGCGACCTCACCGCCGTAGCGGCCACCGTCCGCCTGAACCATGGACTGGTTCGGGATCGCGTAGGTGATCGCGTCACGGATCTTCTTGTCCTTGACGCGGTCGAGGTTGAAGGTCAGCTGCCACACGTAGGGCTGGTAGCCCTGGACGGTGCGCTTCTTGGCGTTCGCGTCACCGATGACCGTGGACATCTGCGCCGGGTCCACCGAGTCGGTGAACTGGATGGCGTTCTTCGCCTCGCCCTGGTCGGCGATCAGACGCTTGGTCTGGCTGGCCTGGTCGATGGTGGAGCTGAAGTTGTAGCCGTCGACGTACTGGTGACGCACCGAGTCCGTCTTGGCGTCCCACTGGTCGTTCTTGACCAGCTTCATCGACTTGCCCGGCTTGTACTCGGCGATCTTGTAGGGGCCGAGCGCCTTCGGGGCGTCGTCGTACTTCTCCTTCGTGTCGGCCTTCGCCGGGACGATGGAGTAGCCCGCCATGGCGAGGGCCTGCGGGAGGTCCGGACGCGGCTTGTCGAACTTGAAGACGACCGTCTTGTCGTCCGGGGTCTCCAGGACGGTGTCCGGGAGGTGCTTGCCCTTGTAGGGGCCGTCCGGCAGCGCCTTGCGGTAGTCGTTGCCCGAGAGCCAGGACTGGACGAACGTCGGGCCGTCGAAGATGACCTTCGAGTACAGGCGCTCGATGGTGTGGCGGACGTCGGCGGACGTGATGGCGTTGCCGTCCTGGTCCTTGACGCCGTCCTTGAGCTTGTACGTCCAGACCTTGCCGCCGTCGGAGGACTGGCCGGAGTCGGTGGCGATGTCACCGACGACGGTCAGGTTGCCCTTCTCGTCCTCCTGGTAGTTGGTCAGACCGCGGTGGATCAGGTTGGAGAACTGACCCGCGTCGGAGACGTAGATCTGACCCGGGTCCATGTGGGTCAGGTCCGACTGCATGTAGACGTTGATGAAACCACCGGGCTTCGCGCCGGCGATCTCCTCGGCCGGACCGTTGGAGGCGGCGGCGTCACCGTAGGCGACAGGGTCCTGCTGCTCGGCGGCGTCCTTCTGGTTCTTCGCGTCGTCCTTGCCCTTGCTGCCACCACCGTTGTCGCTGGAGCAGCCGGTCAGCGCCAGCGAGCCGGCCACGATGGCGACGGCGATGGCACGCGCGGTACGCGTTCTGATGGGCTTCATGATGCCGATGCACCTACCTGTCATTAGTTGTCCACGAGTGCTGCCTAGCGGTCCGGTAGCCCGGCACGGGGGCGGCAGCTCCCCCACCACCAATGGACGATTACCGTCCGGTCTTGGGGTCGAATGCGTCCCGGACGGAGTCTCCGAGAAGGTTGAAGGAGAGAACGAACACCACCAGCGCCACGCCCGGGAAGAACATGAACATCGGGTCCTGCTCGTACACGTCGGCGCCGATGGCGAACATCCGGCCCCAGTCGGGGGTCGGCTCGACGAAGCCGACGCCGATGTACGAGAGGAAGGCGATGGAGAGGATCGTTCCCGGGAGGATGTAGGTGGCCTGCACCAGGATCGGGGTGACGATGTTCGGCAGGATCTCCTTGCGCACGATGCGCCACGGAGAAGCGCCGGACACCTTGGCCGCCTCCACGAACTCCCGCTCGGCGAGCGAGAGCACGGAGCTTCGCACGAGGCGCGCCAGGCCCATCCAGCCGAGGAACCACATCACCAGGGTGATCGCCACGGCCCGCAGGAAGGTGGGGGTTTCGTCCTGCGGGTCGACGAACATGGCGACCACGACCGGCATGAAGGCGATGAAGAAGAGCTGCTGCGGGAAGGCCAGGAAGAAGTCGGTGACCCGTCCGAGCCAGTAGTCGACCCGGCCGCCGAAGTAGCCCATCACCATGCCGATGAGCACGCCGGTGATCACGCAGAGCGTCGTGACGACCACGGCCATGTAGAGCGAGGTCCGCATGCCGTACAGCAGCATCGTGAACACGTCACGGCCCAGCTTCGGCTCCACACCGAACCAGAACTCGCCCGACATGCCGCCGAAGGATCCGGTCGGCATGGCGAAGTCGTCCAGGAGGAAGGGGTAGTCCGGCTCCTGGGCGTACAGCGTGTAGGGGTTCTTGCCGTACAGCTTCGCGATGAGCGGAGCCGCGGCGGAGACGACGAAGAAGAAAATCACTACGCACGCGGAGACGACCCCGGTACGGTCGCGCTTGAAGCGCTGCCACATCAACTGGCCGGGGGAACGACCCTCGGGCTGCTTCTCGCCCTTCACGACCGCGTTCTCGGCGGTCGCTGCGAGCTCAGGGTCCAAGACAGCCGCGGACCCGGAGTCCTCGGCCTTGATTGGACTGGTCATCGTGTTCGTCCCCCGGGGGGTTGGAGAGTTGAGCGCAGCACAGATACCGGCAGGTTCTGTGGTTTGGGGGAACTTTCGCCAAGACGGTCAACGCGCGTCAAGGGCGGAAGACATAGGGATCTCCCTACCGTCCATATTTTGAGCAAAAATTGCAAAGATTGACACCTGCGCGCGCTTGACATGAAGAATCGGAAATCGACATTCCGGACATACAGGTGCACCATTTTGTTTACATGTCCGAAACGTGTTTCTGTGCACTCCGATATCCGAACGGGTCTTCCCGCTTCCCGGGAGCAACAGCCCGCGCGCCCGCTCGCGACGGCGGACCCTGTCGCGCACCCGTACCATGGGGTGAGGCCGAGGCGTGTACAGCCCGGCAGGGCCCGCACACCACAGACGCCCGTGCGGGGCATTCCTCAGCACTCCGGGAGTACGCCTTTTATGGCTCCGTCCGCAACACGTCACGACATCCGCAACGTCGCCATCGTCGCTCACGTCGACCACGGTAAGACCACCATCGTCGACGGCATGCTCAAGCAGGCCGGCGCCTTCGCCGCCCACCAGCTCGACCAGGTCGACGAGCGCATGATGGACTCGAACGACCTGGAGCGTGAGAAGGGCATCACGATCCTCGCCAAGAACACGGCGGTGAAGTACCACCCCAAGGACGGCGGGGAGCCCATCACGATCAACATCATCGACACCCCCGGCCACGCCGACTTCGGCGGCGAGGTCGAGCGCGGCCTGTCGATGGTCGACGGCGTGGTGCTGCTGGTGGACTCCTCCGAGGGCCCGCTGCCGCAGACCCGCTTCGTGCTGCGCAAGGCGCTCCAGCAGCGGCTGCCGATCATCCTGTGCATCAACAAGACGGACCGTCCGGACGCCCGCATCGACGAGGTCGTCAACGAGACCTACGACCTCTTCCTCGACCTGGACGCCGACGAGGAGCAGATCGAGTTCCCGATCGTCTACGCCTGCGGCCGCGACGGCGTCGCCTCGCTGACCAAGCCGCAGGACGGCACGGTCCCGACCGACTCCACCAGCCTGGAGCCGTTCTTCTCGACGATCCTGGACTACATCCCGGCTCCCACGTACGACGAGGAAGCCCCGCTCCAGGCCCACGTCACCAACCTCGACGCCGACAACTTCCTCGGCCGCATCGCCCTGCTCCGCGTCCACCAGGGCGAGCTGAAGAAGGGCCAGACGGTCGCCTGGATGAAGCGCGACGGCACCGTCACCAACGTGCGCATCTCCGAGCTGATGATGACCGAGGCGCTCACCCGCAAGCCCGCCGAGAAGGCCGGCCCCGGTGACATCTGCGCCGTCGCCGGCATCCCGGACATCATGATCGGCGAGACGCTGGCCGACCCGGAGAACCCGGTCGCGCTGCCGCTGATCACGGTGGACGAGCCGGCGATCTCCATGACCATCGGCACCAACACCTCCCCGCTGGTCGGCCGCGGCGGCACCGGCAAGGGCGCGAACAACAAGGCAGCCGTCAAGGACCGCAAGGTCACCGCCCGCCAGGTCAAGGACCGCCTGGACCGCGAGCTGATCGGCAACGTCTCGCTCCGCGTCCTGGACACCGACCGCCCCGACGCCTGGGAGGTGCAGGGCCGCGGCGAGCTGGCGCTGGCCATCCTGGTCGAGCAGATGCGCCGTGAGGGCTTCGAGCTCACGATCGGCAAGCCGCAGGTGGTCACCAAGCTCGTCGACGGCAAGGTCCACGAGCCGGTCGAGCGCATGACCATCGACGTCCCCGAGGAGCACATGGGCGCGGTCACGCAGCTCATGGGCGTCCGCAAGGGCCGCATGGACAACATGTCCAACCACGGCTCCGGCTGGGTGCGCATGGAGTTCGTGGTGCCCTCCCGCGGTCTGATCGGCTTCCGCACGGAATTCCTGACCCAGACCCGCGGCACGGGCATCGGCCACTCCATCCACGAGGGCCACGAGCCCTGGTTCGGCACGCTCACGACCCGTAACAACGGCTCCCTGGTCGCCGACCGCGCCGGCGCGGTCACCGCTTTCGCGATGACCAACCTCCAGGAGCGCGGCGTGCTGTTCACCGACCCCGGCACCGAGGTGTACGAGGGCATGATCGTCGGCGAGAACTCGCGCTCCGACGACATGGACGTGAACATCACCAAGGAGAAGAAGCTCACCAACATGCGGTCGTCCTCGGCCGACTCGTTCGAGGCGATCGTCCCGCCGCGCAAGCTGTCGCTGGAGCAGTCCCTGGAGTTCTGCCGCGACGACGAGTGCGTGGAGGTCACCCCGGAGGCCATCCGCATCCGCAAGGTGAACCTGGACGCCCGCGAGCGCGCCCGCGCCACGAGCCGCGCCAAGCACGCCTGACCCCGGCACGCACGCCTGCGGAAGCGGCCCACCCCCGAGCGGGGTGGGCCGCTTCCGTACGTACCCGAGGCGTCAGTCCCCGGCCGACGGCCCGGAGCCCGTGGCGCCCGGCGAGCCCGACGGGCCCCGCGCGGACTTCCTTAGGAATCCCATGTCCTCGAAGACCGGCGTACGCAGGCCGAAGGCGCCGGCGTTGGCCAGGTTCTCGCGGGCCGCGGTGAGCTCGGGGCGCTGGAAGAGGGGGATCGAGCCGGCCGCCGCCCAGATGCGGGAGTCGGCCTTGCGGATCAAGGCGGCGCGCTCGGCGTCGTCGAGGGTGGCGATCGCCTGGTCGAAGAGCTGGTCGACCTGGTCGGTGCCGACGCGGGTCCAGTTCTGCTCGACGTTCAGGGAGCCGTCGGCGGCCGGGACCGGCTTGGAGTAGACGGGGCGGGCGTCGGTGGCGGGGAAGGCGGTCGCGGGCCACGAGTACAGGGCGAGGTCGTACTCGCCGGACGCGATGTGGTCCTTGAAGTAGCTGTCGTCGTCGACCTTGGAGACGTCGGTGCGGATGCCGATCCTCTCCAGCATCGCCGAGATCCGGCCCGCCACGGCGGCCAGCGTGTCCGAGCCGGGCCCCGAGGGCAGGACGAAGCGGAGGATGAGCGCCTTGCCGTTCTTGGCGACGGGCGCGTTGTCGGCGCGGGCGGGGGCCGCGGTGCCCCGGGGGGCGTAGGCGCCGGGAGCACTGCCCTGGTTGAGCTGCTTGGCACCGGTGCCGGAGTCGCGAGGGGCCTTGTTGTCGCTGTTGTCGCCGTTGTCGCTGTTGTCGACGTTACTGCCGTTGCTGCCCTTGTCGCCCTTGTCCCCGTCGCCCTCGCCGTCGTCCTGGCCGACGATGTACGTGCCGTCGTCGCCGCCCTCGGAGTCGCTCCCGGCGTCCTCGTCGCCGCCGGAACCCTCGTCGTTCTCGGAGCCCGCCGCCTTCTCCGCGTCCTTCTTCTCCTCCTTGACCGGGCCCCCCCGCACCCAGCCGGCGTCCGCGAGCAGCGCCCGGGCCTCCTTGGCGTCCTGCTCGCCGAGGGCACCGCTGCCGTCGGCGTAGGCGGCCTGGCCGGCCAGCGCCAGGTGGCTGCCGACGGGCTCGGCGGGCAGGCCCAGCGGCTTCAGGACGGACTCGGCGATGGCACCCCGGTCCAGGGCGCGGGCCACGGCCCGGCGGACCCGCTCGTCGGCCAGGGGGCCGTCGGCGCCGTTGAGGGCGAGCTGGGTGTAGGCGGGTTCCAGTGACTTGCGCACCTCGAAGCCCGCGAGGGCCTTCTGCTGACGCGCGTACTTCTCGGCCTTCTTGCGGAGCTTCGCGCGGGCGGCGACCTCCTCGTCGGCGGCGTCCTCGTCGGAGCCGTTGGCGACCGCCCAGGACCGCAGGGCGTCGGCGGCGGAGCGGTCCGCGCCGGGGCCCATGAGAGGGGTGGCCCCGCTCTCCGTGCTCTCCCCGCGGGCCGGCGCGGCGGCGCTGACGCGGCCGGCCGCCGTGGCGTCGATCTCGGCCAGGTCGAGGGTGCCGGCGCTGAGCGCGGAGATCCGCTTGGCGCGGGGCACCGAGCGCAGCACGATCGTGGAGAGCTTCGCCGGGTCGCCCCACCACCGCGCGTCACGGACGAGGGTGACCTCGTCCTCCTCGGTGTCGATCTTCTTCACCGTGAAGGGGCCGGCGGTGACCTTCAGCTTCTTGCGCGCCCCGTCGTTGAAGGAGTCCGGGGTGCCCATGACCTCCTTGGGGTACAGCGGGGTGAACAGCGACTTCCAGTCGGCGTAGGGACGGTCGAAGGTGACCTTGACCTCCAGGTTGTTCCTGCCCCGCTCGATCTTCTGGATGCGGTCGTAGCCGGCGTTGCGGGCGGTCCAGTAGGCGGTGTCCTTGCCGGACAGGGCGCGCCACTGGGCGGCGAAGTCGGCGGCGCCGATCTCGCGGCCGTCGCTCCACACGGCCTGCTGGTTGAGCTTGTAGAGGACCACCTGTTTGGGCTCGGTGTCGACGACCTCGGCCGATTCCAGGTAGTCGGGGTTGCGCACCGCCCGGCCCTTGCCGTCCGTCCGGTACAGGGAGGGCAGCACGGCCTGGGCGATCCGGGAGGTGGTGGAGTCGGCGTCCGCCTGGAAGGTGTTCAGGGTGGCCGGGACGGTGTCCACGGCCCAGCGCAGGGTGCCCCCGTCCGCGATCGTCGCCCGGTCGGCGCGCCCGATGTCCGCGCCGGCGAGCGGCTCGCCCGCGGGGTCGCCTTCGGAGCCGCATCCGGCCAGCGCGGGTACCGCGAGGATGCCGGCGGTGAGGAGGGCGACCGAGCGCAGAGCCGCGCGCGGGCCGACGCCGTCGTGGGACATCTCTGAGTACCTCCGGGAAGCCGCGGGCGTTACGATCACTTTTGGTGGTATTTGGATCTCATCCGATGTATGCGGCCCACTGAAGAGGAAAGGGTTCTGCAACGCAGGGCGACACGACGGCCATGAGTGACAAGCCCACCCGTGCGGCGCAACGCACCGGACGATGCACCCGTACGCCTCGGCCAATCGATGCACATCCCTTCACAGCGCAAGGTGTGACGCGCGACACTCGCAGGCGCATGAGCGTTGCCGCCTTGGGCCCGAAGGACCCGTGGAAGTGAGGGCAAGTCATGTCCGTGCACGATGAACTGACATCCGTCCAGCGCTGCCTCGACGACCTGATCCGGTCGGTGGGGCGCCTGGAGAAGCAGATGGGCAGCGGCGGCCTGGAGATGCGCCGCGTCCGGTCCGACACCGATCACCTGCGCGAGAGCATCGCGCTGCTGCGGGAGACGGCGGTCACCGCCGCGGCCCCCCAGAAGCGGCACGACCTCGTCACCATCTCCGACACGCCCTACGACCCCTCGCTGTGGGTGGACACGGACGACGAAGGGCTCGGCGCCCGCGGCCGACACGCCCCCTGACCACCGCCGATCGCGGCACCCTGACCCCTACCGGAGTGGACCAGTGGCCACTGGCACGGAACCTCCCGCCACCGAACCCCATCCCCGAACCGGCGGCGTGCGCACCGGCACACGCGCCGCGATCGCCGCCCCGCACCTGCGGACCGACCGCTGGTGGCTGGCCCCCGCCGCCACCGCGGCCGGGCTGCTCGCCTTCGTCGTCTACTCGACCTGGCGGGCCCTGGCCAACGCCGACTACTACGCGGCCCCCTACGTCTCGCCGTTCTACTCGCCGTGCCTGGCGGAGAACTGCGAGCCGATGAAGGCCGGACCGAACTGGGAGCTCTTCGGGAGCTGGTGGGGCATCTCACCGGCGGTCATCATCCTGATCTTCCCGCTCGGCTTCCGCCTGACCTGCTACTACTACCGCAAGGCCTACTACCGGGGCTTCTGGGCGTCCCCCCCGGCCTGCGCCGTCGCCGAGCCGCACGCCACGTACACCGGGGAGACCCGCTTCCCGCTGATCCTCCAGAACATCCACCGGTACTTCTTCTACGCGGCCCTGCTGGTCGCCGGCGTCCTGACCTACGACACCGTGCTCGCCTTCCGGGACGAGAACTACGACTGGGGCCACATGGGGCTCGGCACCCTGGTGTTCCTGGTCAACATCGCCCTCATCTGGGCGTACACCATCTCCTGCCACTCCTGCCGGCACATCGTCGGCGGGAAGCTGAAGCACTTCTCCAAGCACCCGGTGCGCTACCGGATGTGGCAGTGGGTGGGCCGGCTGAACGCCCGGCACATGCAGCTCGCCTGGGCGTCGCTGGTGAGCGTGGCGGTCGCCGACCTCTACGTGTACCTCGTCGCGACCGGTGTCTTCGACGATCCGCGCTTCTTCTAGCTGGGGGCCTTGCCTATGTCCGTGGTCGACCGACAGGAGTGGGACGTCGTCGTGGTCGGCGCCGGCGGCGCGGGCCTGCGCGCCGCCGTCGAGGCGCGCGAGCGGGGCGCCCGTACGGCCGTGATCTGCAAGTCGCTGTTCGGCAAGGCGCACACCGTGATGGCCGAGGGCGGCATCGCCGCGGCGATGGGCAACGTCAACTCCGGCGACAACTGGCAGGTCCACTTCCGCGACACCATGCGCGGCGGCAAGTTCCTCAACCAGTGGCGGATGGCCGAACTGCACGCCCGGGAGGCGCCGCAGCGGGTGTGGGAGCTGGAGACCTGGGGCGCGCTGTTCGACCGCACGAAGGACGGCCGCATCTCGCAGCGCAACTTCGGCGGCCACGAGTACCCGCGCCTGGCGCACGTGGGCGACCGCACCGGCCTCGAACTGATCCGCACCCTCCAGCAGAAGATCGTCGCCCTCCAGCAGGAGGACTTCCGCGAGACCGGGGACTACGAGTCCCGGCTGAAGGTCTTCCAGGAGTGCACGGTCACCCGCGTGCTCAAGGACGGGCCCCGCGTCTCGGGGGTCTTCGGCTACGAACGGGAGACCGGGCGCTTCTTCGTCCTCCAGGCGCCCGCCGTGGTGATCGCCACCGGCGGGATCGGCAAGTCGTTCAAGGTGACGTCCAACTCGTGGGAGTACACCGGCGACGGACACGCGCTGGCGCTGCTGGCCGGGGCGCCGCTGCTGAACATGGAGTTCGTGCAGTTCCACCCGACCGGGATGGTCTGGCCGCCGTCGGTGAAGGGCATCCTCGTCACCGAGTCGGTGCGCGGCGACGGCGGGGTGCTGCGCAACTCCGAGGGCAAGCGGTTCATGTTCGACTACGTCCCGGACGTCTTCAAGGACAAGTACGCCGAGTCCGAGGAGGAGGGCGACCGCTGGTACGACGACCCCGACCACAACCGGCGCCCGCCCGAACTGCTCCCCCGCGACGAGGTGGCCCGCGCCATCAACGCGGAGGTCAAGGCGGGCCGCGGCTCCCCGCACGGCGGGGTCTTCCTGGACGTCTCCACCCGGATGCCGGCCGACGTCATCACACGACGGCTGCCCTCGATGTACCACCAGTTCAAGGAGCTGGCGGACGTCGACATCACGGCGGAGCCGATGGAGGTCGGGCCGACCTGCCACTACGTGATGGGCGGCATCGCCGTCGACTCCGACACCGCGGCGGCCCGCGGGGTGCCGGGGCTGTTCGCGGCCGGTGAGGTGGCCGGCGGCATGCACGGCTCCAACCGGCTCGGCGGCAACTCCCTCTCCGACCTGCTGGTGTTCGGGCGCCGGGCGGGATGGCACGCGGCCGAGTACGCGGGCTCCCTGGCGGACACCCGGCCCCGGGTGGACGACGTACAGGTCGACACGGCCGCCGCCGAGGCGCTGCGCCCGTTCTCCGCGGAGGGCGGGGAACCGGCCGGGGGCCCGCCGGAGAACCCGTACACCGTGCACCAGGAACTCCAGCAGACGATGAACGACCTGGTCGGCATCATCCGCCGCGCGCACGAGATGGAACAGGCCCTCGACAAGCTCGCCGAGCTGCGGGTGCGGGCCCGCCGCGCCGGGGTCGAGGGGCACCGGCAGTTCAACCCGGGCTGGCACCTCGCCCTCGACCTCAGGAACATGCTGCTGGTCAGCGAGTGCGTGGCGCGGGCGGCACTGGAACGCACCGAGTCGCGCGGCGGGCACACCCGTGAGGACCACGCCGCCATGGACCGCGCCTGGCGCAACGTCAACCTGCTGTGCGCGCTCGCCGAACCCGACGACGCCCTCCCCGTCACCGAAGCGGTGCGGGGCCAGATCGCCCTCACCCGGGAGACCACCGAACCCGTCCGCCCCGACCTGCTCGCCCTCTTCGAGAAGGAGGAGCTGGTCAAGTACCTCGCCGAAGAGGAGCTCTACGAGTGAGCAGCTACGAGGCCCGCTTCAAGGTGTGGCGGGGGGACGTGCGGGGCGGTGCCCTGGAGGACTTCCGGGTCGAGGTGAACGACGGCGAGGTGGTGCTCGACATCATCCACCGCCTCCAGGCCACCCAGGCCCCCGACCTCGCCGTGCGCTGGAACTGCAAGGCCGGCAAGTGCGGCTCGTGCTCGGCGGAGATCAACGGGCGCCCCCGGCTGCTGTGCATGACCCGCATGTCGGTCTTCGAACGGGACGAGACGATCACGGTGACCCCGCTGCGGGCCTTCCCCGTGGTCCGCGACCTGGTGACCGACGTCGGCTTCAACTACACCAAGGCCCGGCAGATCCCCGCGTTCGTGCCACCGGAGGGCGTGGGTCCGGGCGAGTACCGGATGATGCAGGAGGACGTGGACCGCCCGCAGGAGTTCCGCAAGTGCATCGAGTGCTTCCTGTGCCAGGACGTCTGCCACGTGGTCCGCGACCACGAGGAGAACAAGCCGGCCTTCGCCGGGCCGCGCTTCCTGATGCGGGTCGCGGAACTCGACATGCATCCGCTGGACGCCGCCGAGGAGTCCGGCCTGGACCGCAAACGCACGGCCCAGGACGAACACGGCCTCGGCTACTGCAACATCACCAAGTGCTGCACGGAGGTCTGCCCCGAGGGCATCAGGATCACGGACAACGCGCTGATCCCGCTGAAGGAACGCGCGGTGGACCGCAAGTACGACCCGCTGGTGTGGCTGGGGTCGAAGATCAGGCGCCGGTCCTAGGCGGTCGCGGTGCCCGGAGGTCGCGGTGACCGGAGGTGGCGGTGACCGGGTGTTCCGGTGACCGGATTCGGATGCCCCGCAACCCGGACGGCCCTCCGGCGCCCGCACCTCTGAGATAGTGTCAGATTCCTCAACAGGCACACCGGTAGGCGCCAGCTCACCACGGGGGCACAGATGAAGATCGAACTCGCCGAACTCCTCACGTCGCTCCGCTCGGAGATCAACCGGGCACGTCTCCAGGCCGCCGGTGAGGACGTGCGGTTCCGGATCGACTCCATCGACCTCGAACTCCAGGTCGCCGCCGAGAAGAGCGCCGACGCGGACGCCGGCGTGCGCTTCTGGGTGATGTCGCTCGGGGCGAAGGGGAGCGTCAAGTCGGCGGAGACGCACACCGTCAGGCTCAGCCTGGCGGCGGAGACGGCCGGCGGTGGCTCCGTACTGACCGGCGACGACGTCTCGAGCCTGCTCGCCGCCGACTGAGCCCCGGGTGAGCCCTCTCGACACCAGCCGGGTGGCGCAGGTCGTCGTCATCGGCTCCGGGGAGAACACCGGGGCCGAGTACGGATCCGGCTACCGGATCAGTCGCCGGCTGATCCTCACCGCCGCCCACCTGCTGGGTACGAGCACTGCTTGCCGGGTGATGCTCGGCGACGACAAGGCCAGGCTGCCGGCCACGGTCGTCTGGCGTGGCTCCGGCTCCGACCTCGCGCTGCTGCGGCTCGACGAGGTCCCCGCCGAACTGGGCCCCGCGCCCGGTGTCCCGCTCGGACGGCTGCCGGACGGCGCGGGAAGCGTGCCGTTCATAGGCATCGGCTTCCCCGCCTACGCGCAACGGGAGGAGACCGAACGGTTCCGGGGGCTGGGACGCCGGGACAGCCGGCAGATCGAAGGCCGCGTCAACCTCGGCTCCAACCTGAAGTCGGGCTACCTCGACCTCACCATCACCACCTCCCCGCCCGCCGAGAAGGGCCCCGGCGGCCAGGACGCCTGGAAAGGCATCTCCGGCATGGCCCTGTTCACCCAGCAGGGCGTCCTCATCGGCGTCCAGACCCACCGTCTCCCCGCCGCCGGCACCGGCAGCGCCGAGGGCGAGTCCCTCGCCACCGCCCTGGCGGACCCGGCGTTCACCGACATCCTCCGGCAGAACCGCGTACGTACGGAGCCGATGCAGGTGGAGGCGTCCGGCCGCGAGCCCGGCCGCCGCCTGCGCTCGGTGCTGTCCCAGCAGGAACTGATCGAAGGCTTCGGGGACTTCGAGAAGAACCTGACCTCCGACCGCCTGCCCTACGTGTCCCCGGGCAGCGAACACGACACGCATCCCGAGGAGTTGTTCACGCGCCTGGTCACCTCCGGTGAACGCGGCGTCCTCCTCGTCGGCGCGGCCGGAACGGGCAAGTCCCGCACCGGCCTCGAGGTCGGGCAGCTCGCCCTCGAGGAGGACTGGCGCGTGCTCCACGTCGTGTCACCGCATCGCCGCGAGTCCAACTCCGAGCAGATCCTCGACGAAATCGCCGAGCACGCGTTCACAGAGGCCGGCTACGTCCTGCTGGTGATCGACCTCGACGAGACCAACCTGGACCTGAACGCCGTCCGGCAGCAACTCCTGCCCGAGGCGCGGCGCCGCGGCGTCTCCCTGGCCCTGCTCGCCTCCGCACGCCCCGGCTGGCTGCTGAGAGCGGACCGCGCGCTGGTCCACGAGCTCTTCGACAAGGTGCCGGTCCGCCAGGACCCCGAGTTCCAGGAGCTCGTCACCCGCAACGCACTGGAGACCCTGGCACCCGCCGCCAAGGAACAGCTGGGCATCGAACGCATGCTCGCACTGAGCGGCAACCGCCCCATCATCGCGCTCCTGGTCGCGCGCGAGATCGAACGCCGGATCAAGGCAGACCTCGAACCGCCCTCGGCCGTCGGCCTGCGCTCCGGCGGTGAACTCGCCGCCTGGCTGCTGAAACGGCTCAGCGAGGACGGTTACACGGTGCCCGGCCGCCGTCCCGACGACCCGCACACCCCCGCCCGGGCCTCCGACGGTCTGGTCGCCGCCGGCGCCGCCGCGGCCGCATGCCCGCAGGAACACCCCGGGGTCGTCGCCGCCGCCCACGCCACACTCACGGAACTGCACGGTTCGGGTGCACAGGCCGAGGGCATCGTCGCGACCCTCGTCTCGCTGGGCTGGCTGGAGCACAGGAACGGTGCGCTGTCCGTCGCCCACGACATCGTCGCCGACCAGCTGATGGAATCGGTGATGCTGCCCGAGCCGCTCCCCGTCCCGGACACCGGGGGCACCCGCGCCATGCTCGCCGGGGGCCTCACCAGCGCCCGCACCATCGGCCGCTTCTCCGTCAACATCGGCCGTCTGGTCAGCGACCTCGCCTTCTCCGAGGGTGCGACGGCGGTCGCCCCCGTGCTCCACGACTGGTTCACCGGGCACGCCACCGCCATCGGCGGCCTGCTGCGCGCCGACTCCAGCGTCGGCGGCTACGCCCTCGGCGCCATCTGCTCCGGTCCGCCCTGGTCCGACGCGGCCATCGAGTGCTGGGGCCAGGTCGTCACTCCTTGGCTCACCGACTTCGGCGGATCCCTCGACGCCCGCCACGTCCTGCACCGTGGCCTGCGCCATCTCCCCGCCGAAGGCGCCGGACTCCTCGTACCGGTCGCCCTCGAATGGCTGAAGGCCCACGGCCTGACGCCCGTCGCCTGCTACGTCACCGGCCCGCTGCTCTCCCGCACCGACGTGTCCGCCGACGCCGTCCACGAAGCCACCTCCACGGCCCTGGCCTGGCTCAATCGCCACACCACCGGTCCGAACACCGGATACGTCCTGCGCGCGCTGCTGGGCCGTACCGATCTGAGTCCCTTCGACACCCGGCGGGTCGTTTCCGCGGCCACCATGTGGCTCAGCCGCCATGCCACCGCCTTCGGCGCCGGGTTCGTCCTCAGCGCCCTGTTCGCCCGGCCCGACCTGACGGCCGAGGACGTCAAGCGGGTCCTCGTGGCGACCTTCGCCTGGCTCGACCAGTACACCACCACCCTGGGGGCCGCCTACATACTGAAGCCGCTCCTGGCCCGGCGGGACCTGGAGCCGTCCGCCCTCCGCGACGCCGTCCGGGCCGGCCTCGGCTGGCTGGCCTCGCACGCGACGACGATCCAGGCGGAGTCGATCATCACCCGGCTGCTCGGCAGTCCCGACCTGCCGCCGGACGAGACGGAGTCGGCACGCTCCCATGCTCTGGACTGGCTCGACCACCACGCCGCCAGCGTGCACGCGGAGTTCGTCCTCGGCCAGCTCCTCGACTGCGCCGACCTGCCGGAGCAGCACGCCCACCGGGTGCGCCTGGCTGCCCTGAACTGGCTCGACCACCACGCGGTGACCGAGACGGCGTCCTACATCGTCAAGCGCGTCCTCGGACTGCCCGGACTCACCGAGGGCGAGGTCCTGCGCGCCGTCACCGCCGCCTTCCGCTGGCTCGACGGCAACCTGAACGGCGACGCGGGACACGTCCTGAGGCCCCTCCTCGCCCGGCCCGACCTGCCGGCCGACGACGCCCGGCGGGCGATCGGCTTCGCCCGCGCCTGGCTCTCCCGGTACAAGGACACCTCGGACGCCGGGTTCGTGCTGGACGCCCTGCTGCCCCGCGACGACCTGGACGCCGAGACCGCCGAGGAAGCGAACGGCATCGCCCGCGACTGGCTCGACGGGTACGCCACCGAGGTCTACGCCGGGCACGTCATTCACCTGCTCGTCAGCCGGGACGGTCGGGAAGCGGGCGGGGCCGCTGGCGGTGGAGCCGGCGGTGACGGCGGCCGCGCGTCCGGCGACCGGTCCGGCCGCGACCGGC
>NZ_BMUC01000004.1:314009-314249 GCF_014649995.1 Streptomyces griseoflavus
CCTCCTCAGCCGCACCGGCCCGGACCGCGACGACGCACGACACGTCACCGCGCTCGCCTTCACCTGGCTCGACCTGCACATCGCCGACTTCTACGCCAGCCACGTCCTCTCCACGCTCCTCGGCCGCACCGGCCCGGACCCCGCCGACGCAGAACACGTCACCGCGCTCGCCTTCACCTGGCTCGACCTGCACAGCGACCTCGGTGAGGCCCGCTTCGTCCTCCAGCCCCTCCTCAGCCG
>NZ_BMUC01000004.1:314424-456262 GCF_014649995.1 Streptomyces griseoflavus
TTTCCTCAGCCGTACCGGTCCGGACCCCGCCGACGCACGACACGTCACCGCACACGCCTTCACCTGGCTCGACGTGCACAGCACCGACTTCCACGCCAGCCACGTCCTCTCCGCCCTGCTCCACCGCACCACCCTGGAGCCGGCCGACGCACGGCGTGTCACCGCACACGCCTTCACGTGGCTGAGTCTGCACAGCGACCTCGGTGAGGCCCGCTTCGTCCTCCAGCCCCTCCTCAACCGCACCACCCTCGACCCCACCGACGCCCAACACGTCACCGCACACGCCCTCACCTGGCTCGACCTGCACAGCAACCTCGGCGAGGCCCGCTTCGTCCTCCAGCCCCTCCTCAACCGCACCACCCTCGACCCCACCGACGCCCAACACGTCACCGCACACGCCCTCACCTGGCTCGACCTGCGCGGCGACCTCGGCGAGGCCCGCTTCGTCCTCCAGTCCGTCCTCCACCGCACCGACCTGGGCCGGGACGACGCACGGCACGCGACCGCGCGGGCCTTCGCCTGGCTCGGCCTGTACATCGCCGAGTACCACGCCAGCCACGTCCTCTCCGCCCTCCTCAGCCGCACCGGCCTGGACCCGGTCGACGCACGGCGCGTCACCGCGCACGCCTTCACCTGGCTCGGCCGGTACGACGCCGAGTTCCACGCCAGTCACGTCCTCCAGCCCCTGCTCGACCGCACGGACCTGGACCCGGCCGACGCACGGCGCGTCACCGCACACGCCTTCACCTGGCTCGGCCCGCACAGCCACCTCGGCGGGGCCCGCTTCGTCCTCGCCCCTCTTCTCCTCCGGCCCGAGGTCGCCCCCGAGCAGGCGCGCCAGGTCCTCTCCACAGCGCTCGCCTGGCTGGACGACCACGCCACCGCGCCGGGCGCGCCCCTCCTCCTGCACCCCCTCCTCTCCCACCCCGGCCTCACCGCCGCGGAGGCCGACGCGGTCGTCTCCGCCGCCTTCACCTGGCTCACCCACCACGCCGACGGCGCCCGCGCCCGTTTCGTCCTCGGTCCGCTCCTCACCCGCCCGGACCTCACCGCGGACGACAGCCGTCGAGCGGTCACCTGTGCCCTGTCGTGGCTGCGGGCCCACGGCGCGACGGGCAAGGCGGACGTCGTCCTCACGGCCCTCCGCTCCCGCCCCGATCTCACGCCGGACGCGACGGCACTACTGCGCGGCCACGACGACACACGGGGGTGAGCGAGTCGTCGGCCCGCGCCGTCGGGGCGGTGGGTTCCCGGTGCCGGGCGCCGTCGACGGCCCGCCGCCGCAGCCGGGCGTGGACGCCTCGCCCGGTGCCGCCTAGCGGACCCAGCCCTCCCGGTACTCCTTCCAGTTGGTGTCCGTCGCCGCGAAGTCGATGTACGGGGCGAGGCCGAAGAGTTCCCGGTCGGGGTCGGTGCGGGAGAGGCCGAGGCGGGCACCGCGGACGGCGGCGGCGACGGTCTCGGCGTGGCCCCAGTGGCTGAAGTCGCTCTCGTAGTAGAAGGGCAGGCCCATCAGCAGGTGGGTGGTGGGCGGGGTGACCTCCAGGGCGAGGGAGGTCTGCTGGGCCACGTAGCCGCCGTAGGTGCTCTCCAGGGGGCGCGCGGTGTCGTACGACATCACGGCGATCTGGTCGACGCGCCGGGCCACCTGGCCGAAGAACTCCTGGGACCACCACTTGGGGTGGTCGGCGAAGAGGCCCGCGACGGAGTGCAGGTTCGGGAGCGGGTCGATCTGGTGGGCGGCCACGCTGAGCCGCGCGTCCTCGGCGCGGGTGAGGGCGCGCAGGTCGTCCAGGAGGGGGAGGTAGTCCGGGTCGTCGGAGTGCAGCGGCTCCAGGTCGAGGTGCACGCCGTCGTAGCCGGTGTCCAGGACCTGTCCGGCGCTGCGGACGACTTCCGCGCGGGTGGCGGCGTCGTCCAGGCGCAGACCGTCGGGGCCTCCGTTGGCGAGGACGTCCCCCAGGAAGGCCTGGACGCGGACGCCGGGCAGTTCGCGGTGCACGGAGTCGATGAACCACCGGGCGCGGGGATAGGCCGACTTCGGCAGGGTGCCGTCGTGCTCCAGCGGGCCGGAGTGGACGTAGAGGTCACGGATGCCGGTGTCCGCCAGGCGGCGGGCGAGGGCGGTGACGTCGGCGTCCTTCTTCCGCCCGTCGACCCAGGCGTGCCCGAGCCACATGGCGTCCCGGTCACGGCTGTACGTGCCCTCTGCCGGATCCCCCATGTAGTTGATCCGCAGGGCGGTCTCGACGGCGAGGACCGGCACGATCAGCAGCAGGACGAGGGCGAGCGCGGTGAGCCTGACCCGGCGCACCCAGGGTCTGCGGCGCTTGCCGCCGACGCCCTCCGGGGTGCTCACGGGCTCCCCGGGCCCTGGCTCCGGGGCCGGGGCCAGGGCCGGGTCGTCCGACGTGGCCGCCGGTTCCTGCGGTTCCGTGCGGTCCATGCCGACACCCCTCATCCGCCGACACCCGTGTGCGGCCCCGTAGTCGATGTTGAGGGGAGGGACGAGGGGAACGGGTGTTCCGGTTGCGGTCGGACGGCGGCCGGGGACCGCCGTACGTGCCGGTGGCCGTCGAGGGGGAAGGCGGGCGGGGCGGCCGGGAGGACACCGGACAGGACGAAGCCGCTCTTCTCCGCGACCCGGCAGGAGGCCGTGTTGTCGACCTGGTGCAGCAGCTCCAGGCGGACCAGGCCCTCCCCGGCGAAGGTGTCGAACGCCCAGTCGGCCAGGGCCGCCAGGGCGCGCGGGGCCACTCCCCTGCCCCGTGCGTGGGCCGCCGTCCAGTAGCCGACCTCGGCCGCGGCGGGATCCCCGGCCGGCCTCTTGAGGACGACGTTGCCCGCGGGCCGGGCACCGGCCGTCCCCGTCTCCTCCACGGCGAAGGCGAACCGCTCACCGGTCTCCCGGCCCCGCCGCTGCTCCGCCACCCAGCGCAACGCGCTCGCCTCGTCGTGCACCGGCGCGGCCGCCCAGCGGCGCAGGGCCTCGTCCTGGTACAGCTCGGCCAGGGCCCCCGCGTCGTCCGGCGTCCAGGGACGCAGGGTGAGCGGACCGGCCGTCAGGCGTATCGGACTGGTGTCCGGGGTGCTGAACATGGCGTGAGCGTACGCGCCGGCGCCGGGCGGGACGTCAGAACAGGCTCAGGAGGGCCTCCGCGGGGTCGGCGAGCGTGGTGTCGGTGCCGGGGAGGGGCAGTTCGAACCAGACCGTCTTGCCGCGGTGCGTACGGCGGGACCCCCAGGCGGCGCTGAGCAGACCGACGAGCTGGAGCCCCCGGCCGCCCTCGTCGGTGTCACGGGCCCGTCGTCGGCGGGGCTGGACCAGGCCGGAGTCCCAGACCTCGCAGACCAGGGTGCGGTCGAGGAGCAGCCGGAGCCGGATCTCCCCCTCGCCGTACCGCAGGGCGTTGGTGACCAGTTCGCTGACCAGGAGCTCCGTGGTGTCGACCAGCGGCTCCATGTCCCAGGCGAGCAGCTGCGCGCGGGCGAACTCGCGGGCCCGGCCCACGCTGCGGGGCTCGCGGGGCAGGGTCCAGTCGCCGACGGAGTCGGCGGGCAGTCCCTGGACGCGCGCCATCAGCAGGGCGATGTCGTCCTCGCCGTGGTGGGTGTCGAGGGTGTTGAGGACGTGGTCGCAGACGTCCTCCAAGGGGGCGGACGGGTCCGTCAGGGCGCCCACGAAGGCCTGGAGGCCCTCGTCGAGGGGGTGGTCGCGGCTCTCGACCAGTCCGTCCGTGTAGAGCGCGAGCAGGGCACCTTCGGGCAGTTCGACCTCCACCTCCTCGAAGGGCTCCCCGCCGACGCCGAGCGGCATGCCGGGCGGCACGTCCAGCATCAGCGCGCTCTCGCCGGGTTCGACCAGGACGGGCGGCAGGTGGCCCGCGTTGGCGAAGGTGCAGCGCCTGGTCACCGAGTCGTAGACGGCGTAGACACAGGTCGCCAGGTAGACCTCGGAGAGGTCCGCCTCGCGGGGGCGGCGGGCGGCTCGGGTGGCCTGCTGGACGCCTCCCGCGAAGGCCGGGGTGCCGAGACCCCGGGCGATCTCGTCCAACTGCGACAGCACCTCGGCGGGTTCCAGGTCGAGCTGGGCCAGGGTGCGTACGGCGGTGCGCAGTTCCCCCATGGCGACGGCGGCGCGCAGGCCGCGGCCCATGACGTCGCCGACGACCAGCGCGGTGCGGTGGCCCGGCAGTTCGATGACGTCGAACCAGTCGCCGCCGACCTCGCTGGGGCGGCCGGTGGCCGCGTTGCCCGGCAGGTAGCGGCAGGCGATGTCGAGGCCGGAGGCCTCCGGGTCGCCGGGCGGGAGCAGGGACCGCTGGAGTATCAGCGCGCGTTCGTGCTCGCGCCGGTACAGACGGGCGTTGTCGATGCAGACGGCGGCCCGGGCGGCGAGTTCGACGGCGAGTTCGCGGTCGCGGTCGCCGAACGGCTCGCTGCCCTTGGTGCGGGCGAACTGGGCGAGGCCGACCACGGTGTCGTGGGCGACCATCGGCACGGCGAGCGTGGACTGCACCAGGCCGCCGTCGTCGCCCGGCACCTTCTGCGGGCGGGCGGTGCGCAGGGCGTCCGCGCAGGGCGAGTTGAACGGGTAGTGGTGGACGGCGCCTAGCTTGACGGGCTTCCCGGTGCCGCTGAACGGCGCGTCGGAGACCGCGCTGGCGAAGGCGACCCTGCGCACCTCCGCGCTGCCGTCGGCGAGCCCCGGCGGGGTCTCGTCACCGGCCAGCAGACCCTGGTACAGGTCGACGGTGGCGAGGTCGCAGAAGCCGGGGACGACGACGTCGAGCAGTTCGCGGGCGGTCGTCTCCAGGTCCAGCGAATTGCCGATCCGGGCGCCCGCCTCGTTGAGGAGGGCGAGGTTGCGCCGGGCGGCGGCGGCCTCGCGGGCGGCGGCACGGCGGGCGGTGATGTCGGTTCCGAGCCAGGCGATGCCGATGGGCCGGCCGCTTCCGCTGTGCACGCGGTAGAGGTTGACGGACCAGTGGCGGCGCTCGTCGGAGCCCGGGACGAAGCCCGTGACGTGCATGTCCGTGATGGAGTCGCCGGTCTCCAGGACCCGGCGCAGGGTCGCCGCGACCCGCTCGGCCTCCCCGCGCGGCAGGTAGTCGTGCACGCTCTTGCCGCGGTGGTCGTCGACGGTGCCGCCGAAGATGGACGCGAACCGCTGGTTGGCGCGGCGGACCCGCAGGTCGGGGTCGATCAGCAGGAAGCCGAACGGAGATTGGCCGAATATGGCCTGCGAGGCGGCGAGATCGGTCTCGATGCGTCGCAGGGTGCGGACGTCGACGACGATGCAGACGGCGGCCTTCTCGCCCCCCTCGGTGCGGGTCGGCATGACGTAGACCTCGGCGATGCCCTCCCGGTCGCGGGCGTCCGCCGACGAGGAGTCCGGCAGCCGGAAGGGCACCACACCGGTCCACTCCCGGCCGTCGAGGATCTCGGCCATCTTGCGCTGGCCGCGCTCCCGGCGCACCGGTTCGACGAACGCCTCTATGGGGTCCATGCCGACGGCGCGGTCCGCGGGAATGCCGAAGATCTGCTCGGCGCGCAGGCTCCACTGGTCGACCAGCCCGTCCGGGCCGATGGAGAAGGAGGCGACCTTGATGTAGTCGTACATGGAGCCGGGCGGACTGCTCTGCCACATCCCGTCGCCGGACGGGGCATCGCCTGGGACGAGGCCGTCGACGGCCCCTCTCCTCGCGCCGCCCGACGAGTCCTCGGACCCCGTGGCCTTCGCTGGTATCTCGCTCACGCGAACCGTCCCCTCCAGCTCACCGCGTCCGGTACCGGTCACCGGGGGCGGCTGCCCGCAGTATCCAGCACTACGGCGCCGCACAACACGGTGTTCACGATCACAGCACGGTCCCGATGCTTTTCGGTCCGTGCCGTGAGAACACTCCCAGTCTTCTAACCAGCGGACACGCCGTCGAATCCCCCTCTTCGGCAACCTCCACCGGCCCGAACCGGTCACTCGACGGAAGGCCCGGGAACGTACACCGGCGAACGGCCGTGCGGGGGCTCATCCGGGCAGCGTGAGTTCGAACCACACGGTCTTGCCGTCGGCCCCCGGGCGGGTGCCCCAGCGGCGGGAGGCGGAGGTCAGGAGCTGCAGTCCGCGTCCGCCCTCGTCGTCGGGCCGGGCGTCACGTGCGCGCGGGGGGTCGGGGAGCGGGTCGGAGACCTCGACCAGGAGCACGCCGGCGAGCCCGGAGGGGCGCACCAGGCGGACGCCGATGGGCGCGGTGGCGTGCCGCAGGGCGTTGGTGACGAGTTCGCTGACCAGCAGGGCCGCGAGGTCGCCCACGCTGTCGAGGTCCCACAGGCGCAGCTGGTCGCGGACGGCCGAGCGGGCGGCGCGGGCGACCCCCGGGTCGGCGGAGAAGGTCCACGCGGCCCGTTCGCCGTCGGTGTCGGTCACGCGGACCACTTCCCACCGGGGGAGCGAGGGAACGAGGGGAGCGAGGGAACGGGAGAACCGCTCATGTCCGGTCTCATGGGGTCAATGCACTGTCAAGGGGCACATACCCGATATCCCGGACGGAGTACCGCGGACGGCGGCGCGCCCTGGCGTGCGCGGCGCGGACAGGCGCCCCACGCTCCGTCATCCCCGCGCCGTCGCGCCGGAATCGCGCCTCAGATGCCCTCGTGCGCGCCGAGGTGGGCCAGGGCGTCGCGGACGGCGGGCACGTCGTGGTCGAGCCAGTCGACGTCCCACACCCGGTCGGGGGCGAGCCAGCACAGCTCGTCGTGGTCCTCCAGGGGGCGGGGCGGGGCGGATCCGGGGCGCAGGCGCGCCGTCCACACCTGCATCACGTACGGCGTCCGCAGCGGCCACTCGCCCGGTACGCGTCCCGTCGCCTCGGCGTCCACGCCGAGTTCCTCGCGCAACTCCCGTACGACGGCGGCGTCCGGGGCCTCCCCCGGTTCGACCTTGCCGCCGGGCAGCTCCCAGCGCCCGGCGAGTTCGGCGGGCGCGCTCCTGCGGGCGGCGAGCAGCCGGCCCTCGTGCCACAGGGCGGCACCCACCACCACGATCCGCTCACTCATGCGCCGGAGCCTACGGGAGGAGGTCAGCCGGACGGCGTTCCGCTCTGGCTGATCCGCTCGACCCAGTAGAGCTGTTCGTGCCCGCGCCCGTCGAGGCTGTCCGCGATCCGCTCCGCTTCGGCGCGGGTCGCGTACCTGCCCACCCGGTAGCGATTGCCGTTGTCGTCCTGACGCACGACGAGCCAGGGAAGAGTCACCGTGCCGTCGTTCATCGCTCCCCTCCCCTTGCCGCCCGCGACCCGCGCCGCGCCCCGCCCGATAAGGAAACCCCAGTCCGCATATGCCCGAGCCTACGCCTTACCTTCACTGAGCGAATACGCCTTTTCACAAAGAGGCACGCAACCAGCCAGAACGCGGGGGGCGCACGGCGGCGGACGCGCCGTGCGCACGGGTCCCCGCATCCGGTCGGCGGCCTGCCGCCCGCCCCGCCCCGCTCCGGGGGCGACCTGCGAGAACGGCCAGATCGCCACGGCGGCGGAGCTCCGGCGCCCCGCGCGGCGCGCCGGAGCGGAGGCGGGCGCGGGGCGCGGAACGGAGCGCGAGGGAGTGATGGGGCGGGAGCGCGGTGCGGGGCGGGGAGCGTGTGGGCCGGAACCGCGCTACTTCACGGGCAGGTGGTAGGCGGCCCGGTAGCGGTCGGCGGGGATGACCACGTCGGCGGTCTCCACCGGGCGGCCCGAGGCGAAGTAGGTGCGCTGGATGGCCAGGACGACATGTCCGGGGACACCGCCGAGCAGCACCAGTTCCTCGGCGAGGCCGGGGCGGGCGCCGACCTCCTCCGTGACGTTGTCCACGATCACGTCGATGGCGCGCATGCGCTCGACGACGCCCATGCCGCCGAGCGGGCCCTCCTCGGGCAGCATCACCGGGGTCCGGCCGGTCAGGGCGAGCGGCTCCCAGGAGGTGGAGAGCATCATCGGCTCACCGGCCTCGCGGAAGAGGTACTCGGTGCGCATCACGCGGTCGCCGGGCTGGATCCCGAGCCGCCCCGCGATGGCGGCGCAGGCGTCCCGCTGCTCGCTGCTGGACTCCCAGGTGCCGCGGACGCCCGCGTCGGCCTGCTCCTGGCGGAAGGGCGTGGCGCCGCGGTCCGGACGGAACCCGGAGCGGGCGACCCTGCGCGGCACCGGACGCTCGCGCACGTACGTCCCCGAGCCGGAGCGGCCCTCCACCAGCCCTTCCGCCATGAGCACCTTGCGCGCCTCCAGCGCGACCGTGTCCGAGACGCCGTACTCCTCGCGGATCCTCGCCTGGGAGGGGAGCCGGGTGTGCGGGGGCAGCCGTCCGTCGACGATCTTCCTGCGGAGATCACCCGCGACGCGCAGGTACGCCGGCTGCTCACCGAATGTCACGGGCCACTCCCATCAGGTTGTACAGACAGCAACAGCGTGGCAACCGTAGGTTGTCCCAGGCAAGTGAAGGCCAAGGAATCACTCGATGTGATGACATCTGCCGGGTGAGGGCTTTACGCAGGCACTTTCTCCCCGCTATGGAGCCCGTCACACCTTCATCTCACCGCTTTCGGGAGCGTCTCCCCACTCCTCCTCGTAACGCGGCGGCGAGGTGGCCAGCCCCAGAGCCTCGCGCGCGGTGACCGACTCCTTGGGGTCGATCAGGGTCAGACCCTGGTCGGAGTACTCGAAGTAGGTGTCCTCGTCGGTCGCGGCCGCGGCCTTCGCCCACACCTTCTCGGCCTCGGCCAGTCCGTCGGCGAGGTCGCCGACCGGCTTCCCGGCCGCGGCGGGCCACTCGTGCGCGCGCAGCATCCGCGTCTGCTCCGCGAGGGCCGTCGCGACGCCCTCCGCCCAGGCCGTGTGCCCGGGCAGGTCGTCCTCCTCCTCGGGGACCTCGTCCAGGGCGGCGTTGAGCACCGCGGCGGCCTCCAGATAGGCCACCTGGTGCTCGTCGAGCGTGGTCTCGTCGCGGCGCAGCGGGCCCGTGATGCGGGAGCGGCCGTCCCGCTCGCCGAGGACGCAGGTGATCCCGCGGTCGCCGAAGCGCCAGCTCTCCGCGGTCGGGAGGTAGTAGTACACGTCGACGGTGTCGGGCAGCGCCCAGCGGTCCATGACGTAGCCGTCCAGGAGGTCGTAACACCGGTCGTCGGCCGTCCCGGTGAGGGAGTCCTCGCCGGGGTAGGCGCCGCCGGGCAGGTCGACGAGGGCGAAGACCTCCCCGTCGTGCTCCCGCGCGCAGGGCACCTTGGTGGCCTCGTCGGCCCAGCCCTCCAGTCCGGTGGGCGAGTTGAAGCAGTCGCCCTCGCGCAGCGCGAGGACGCTCTCGGCGCGCGCCCCGTCCTTCACGCCCTCCCAGAAGTCGGCCGCGGCCCCGGTGGCGAGCATCAGCGTCCACAGGGCGAGTCCGACCGACGACAGCACGGCACCCCCGACGGCCATGCCCCGGCCGCGTTCCCCGCGCCGCTTGATCTGCCGCAGGGCGATCAGCCCCAGCACCAGCCCGACGGCCGGCACGAAGCACAGGATGCCGAGGACCAGGGCGGCGATGGCGACCCCGTTGACGGCGACGGGCGGCCGGGGTCCGTAGGGGCCGTAGAGCCCGTAGGGCGCGAACCCGGGCTGCCCCCCGTAGGGGTACTGCGGCGGCGGCTGGGCACCCTGGTGCGGGCCGGCGGGGTACTGGCCCGGGGGGTCCTGCGGGCCGTGGGGGTGCGGGGGCCCGTAGGGCGGAGGTATGGACACGAGCCGCATCGTAAGCGCCGGGTCACGGGTCTCACCCCCGGGGGATGCTCCCCCGGGGGTGAGAGTGCAGGTCGGCGGGACGGGTCCGCGTCAGAACTGCAGGGCCCAGCCGTTGAGACGGCCGCTGTCCCACCAGGCGTTGTCGCTGACGCGCAGCTTCCAGACGCCGTTCGCCGCCTCCGCGGAGGCGTCGACGGTGTAGGTGGTCCTGATGTCGTCCGCGCTGCCGCCGGTGCCGTACGACTTCAGCGTGTACGCCGTGCCGTCGGGGGCGATCAGCTGCACCTGGAGGTCACCGATGTAGGTGTGGGTGATGTCGACCTCGACGGACAGGTCCGAGGGCGCGTTGCCGGAGACGCCGGAGACGGTCACCGGGGACTCGACGGTGGAACGGTCCGCGATGGTGTAGTCGGTGGTGTTCTCGAAGCGGTCACCGGTCGGGGGCGGGGTGTCGTCCCCCTCGCCCGTGAACAGCAGGCGGTTGGGCGATCCGCTGCCCGGGCTGCCGACGACGCCGGTGGTGGCGGCGGAGGTCAGCGCGGTGGAGACCTGGGCGGGCGTGGCCGAGGGGTTGGCGGCCAGGTGGAGGGCGGCGGCACCGGCGACGTGCGGGCTCGCCATGGACGTGCCGGAGATGGTGTTGGTGGCCGTGTCGCTGGTGCGCCAGGCGGAGGTGATGGAGGAGCCCGGTGCGAACAGGTCCAGTACCGAGCCGTAGTTGGAGTAGCTGGCACGGGCGTCGCCGGAGGTGGTGGCGCCGACGGTGATCGCCTCGGTGACGCGGGCCGGGGACTTGGTGCTCGCGTCGGTGGACTCGTTGCCGGCCGCGACGACGAAGGTGACGCCGGAGGCGATGGCGTTGCGGACCGCCGTGTCGAGGGCGCTGTCGGCGCCGCCGCCGAGGGACATGTTGGCGACGGCCGGCTTGACCGCGTTGCGCGCCACCCAGTCGATGCCGGCGACGACCTGGGCGGTGGTGCCGGAGCCGGAGTTGTTCAGCACCCGGACGCCGACGACCTTCGCCTTCTTCGCCACGCCGTAGGCGCTGCCCGCGACGGTGCCGGCGACATGGGTGCCGTGACCGTGGCCGTCCTGGGCGGTGTTGTCGTTGTCGACGGCGTCGTAGCCGTCGGAGGCACGGCCGCCGAAGTCGCTGTGGCTGATGCGGACGCCGGTGTCGATGATGTACGCCGTCACGCCCTCCCCGGCACGGTCCGGGTAGGTGTAGGAGCTGTTGAGCGGGAGGTTGCGCTGGTCGATCCGGTCCAGGCCCCAGGAGGGCGGGCTGGGCTGGGTGCCGGTGACGTGGAAGGTGCGGTTCTGCACCACGGAGGCGACGGCCGGGTCGGCGGCGAGGCGCTCGGCCTCGGCCGCGGAGGCCTCGACCTCGTAGCCGTTGAGGGCCTTGGTGTAGGTGCGCTCGATCTCGGCACCGTGCTTCTGGGCGACGGCCCGGCCCTCGGCGCTGCCGGAGCGGGCCCGGTCCGCCTTCAGGGTCACGATGTAGCTGCCGGAGACCGCGTTCGCGTCGCCCGCGTACTGGACGCGGCCTTCGGGAGCGGCCGGGGCCGCGCCCGCGGGGAGAGCGGAGACGAGACCCGCGACGAGCGCCGCGGAGGCCGCGGCACCGAGGGTGGCCAGTCTTCGCCGGGGATGACGCATCACTGCCATATGAGGGTTCCTCCTCAGTCGGTGGTGCGTGTGCTGTGGGGGGATGGTGCGGTCGACGCACGTGCCGCACGTGTGGCGGCACGAACCAACCGCTGACGAGATCATGTCAATGTCGCGGCCGGGTCCGTGCGTCAGCCGAAAGATTGAGGGTTCCACAGGAATTGCACAAGGGCCCTGCACGGACGTCACGCCCCACACCCACGACAACCGGCCGCACCGGCCCCGACAGCAGGACGCCGAACCGACGTCACATACGCCCCAGGGGACCCGCCCGCCCCGCCGACCCCTCTCCTCCCGGCAGCGGCGCCCGTCCGGCGGCGCCCCGCCGAGCAGAGTCCCTGCACCTGCGCCGGGTCCCCGTGGCGCACCAGGTGGAGCACCGGGCGCGCACGGTCGTCGCCGCCGCCGGCAGCGCGTCGGCCCGCCTCGGGTGAAGGGGCGGCGACACGGCCGCGCGGGAGGCCGTGGCCGTGACGTTCCCAGGGGCGGCCGGGGCGGCCGTGGCCGTGACGTTCCTACGGGCTGCCGGGGCGGCCGTCGTCGCCCGGCAGCCGTCCGAGCAGGTGCCGGCCACGCGGCGTCAGCCGGTGGGTGACGTGCGCTCCGGCGCGTTCGCTCGCGACGAGTCCGGCGTTCCTGAGCACGGTCAGGTGACCGCTGACCGACGACGCCGGGAGGGCGAGGCGTGCCGCGACGGCACCCGTGGTGCGGGTGGTCGCCAGCGCCGTGAGCACCCGCGCCCGGTTCGTTCCGAGCAGCCGTGCGAGGGCGGTCTCGTGGTGCGCTCCCCGCCGGGCGCCGTACGGGTCCTCCGGGTGCAGGGGATACACCACGACGGGAGGCAGCCGGGGGTCGGCTATCGCCACGGGCCGCGTGTGGCAGAAGAAGGACGGGATCAGGCTCAGACCCCGCCCCCGCAGGCGGATGGTGACGTCCTTGGGGTAGGCCGCGCTGAGGACCGGCTCACGCCACACGAAGGGCGTGAACGAGGCGAACAGCGCCCCGAGTCCCCCTTCGAGCGCTTCCATCCGGCGCGCCCGGTCGGCCGCGCCGGCGGCCTCGACCTCGCTCCAGTCGGGTGCGAGCAGGCCGCCGTGGACGGTCCCGACGGCGGTCGCGACGTCGTCGAGCACCGAGCGGTCGCCGGCGGCCAGGCGTCGTGTCCAGGCGGGCAGGGGCCGGTGGCGGGACGCCTCGCGCACCTCGTGCTCCAGCCGGGCCCGTGAGGTCTCCCGCAGCACGCGCAGCCCGGCGGCCAGCCCCTCCTCCGACTCGGCGGGGGTGAGGAAGTCCGGCCAGTAGGAGGCGTCGGACGGGGCGAGATCGTGCAGCAGGCGGAACGCGCCCCGCACGTCCGGCCGTCGGGCACGCTCACGCACCCGGCTGCGCCAGTGGCGCAGCCGGGCCGGGAGCCGGTCCACCGGGGTGGTCAGGACGTGCAGCCCGAGGACGGCCTCCCACATGGGGTCCGGTGAGCGGGCGAACCGCACGCGGAGGAAGTCGGCAGGGGTGAAGTGGATGCTCAGCGTTCCGGCCATGTCCGGGATGAAACAGCGTCCGGGCGTCCGGCGGAACCCCGCCCCCGGCCTCCGCGCACCACAACTGCCTGCGCTTTTCGGCCGGCACGGAAAAGCTCCCCACCTCTGGCATGAACACGCTCATACACTCGGCTCCGCGACGCGAACCGTCCCGCGTGCGCACGCGTCCTGCGGCCGCCGCTCCCCCGAGCCGCCGGCCCACCCTCCCGGAAGGGCCCCGTGCCATGTCATTCAGACGCCTCCTGTCCGTCCTCCTCACCAGCGCCCTCGGGGCCATGGGCCTGGTCGGCCTCACCGCCGCACCGGCGCAGGCGGCACCGAACTTCAAGGCGCCCTACCCCTGCGGTCAGCAGTGGACCTACAGCCACCACTCCGCCGAGGTCCGCCTCGCCCTGGACTTCGTACGCTCCGACGGGGGCGCCACCGCGGGAGCCCCCGTGCTGGCCTCCGCCTCCGGCACGGCCTACCGCTACTACGAGGCGGGCGGCGCCGGCAACTACGTCGTCGTCGACCACGGCGGCGGCTGGAAGACGTACTACTTCCACCTGGCCGCCTACTCCATCGGCCACGGCCAGGGCGTGGCCCAGGGCCAGCAGATCGGCACGACCGGCTCCACCGGCGCGAGCAGCGGGGCCCACCTCCACTACGAGCAGCTCTACAACGGGGTCGGGCAGACCATCCGCATCAACGGCGCGTCCCTCGCCCCGTACCCCGGCTCGTACTACCAGAAGTACCTGACCAGCGACAACGGTTGCGCCGGCGGCGGCACCTACTGGGTGGACACCTTCGCCGACGCGCCCGGCCACGCCTCGCCCACCAGCACGACCCGGACCGGCACGCTGTACGCGGGCACCCACTACGTGTTCTGCAAGGTCTGGGGCCGGGAGATCCGCGACGGCGCCGGCAACTACAACCACTGGTGGCTGCGCACCGACCTCGACGTGGGCCCCGGCAACCAGTACGTCTCCGCGTACTACCTCTCCCGGTGGGGCAACGACCAGGCACGGGACAACAACGGAACCGTCATCCGCGACTGCTGACCCGGCGGGCCCGCACCCGCGGGACGGCAGGGGCCGGACCGCCGACCACGTCGGTGCTCCGGCCCCCGCGCCGCTCCGTGCGGGCGCACCGGACAGCGGGACACCACACCCCAACACGCCGTGCGACAAGGGGAATACACTCCTGTGACGGAAGTGATCACGGGGGTGACGGGGATGGGCGAGGAGCCCGCTGAACCGGGGCGGCCGCGCCGGGGGCTGCCGCGCGGCACGCGCGGACGGTTGCTGCTGGCATCCGCGCTGGTGCTCGTGCTCGCGGGCACCGGACTCGGTACGTGGGCGGCGGACACGTGGCCCTGGCCCAAGGACCGCTACTGCTGGGGCGCCTGGGAAGAGGACAGCGGTCCCGGATTCCTCGGCGACGACGACCTGTCCCGCACCGGCCAGGAGACGGCGCCCACCCGCGAACATCCGGCCGGCAGCTGCGAGATCACCCTCACCGACGCGTACACGAGCCGTCACGACGGCGACGAGGTCACCGTCAACCAGACGGTGACCGTCGAGTACGGCCCGGTCCCGAAGTCCGCGGAGGCCCGGCTCGCGATGGTCCACGACGGTTTCCTGGGCGGCGACATGGTGCCGCTCCCGGACGGCCTGCCCGGCACGGTGAACGGGCGCGGGGGCCTGCTGGTGCTCCCGGAGTCCTGCGACGCGGAGGACGGCCGGCCGACCGTCGTCACCCTGCGCGCGTCCGGCACGTACACCAGCGGCTCCTCGTACACCCGCAGCGATCCGGCCGGCCTGGGCGGCGCCCGGCAGGCGGCGGTGCTGCTCGTCGCGGCGGCCAACCACGGGATGGCCGCGGCCGGTTGCGCACCGGACGAACCGCTGGGGGTCAGCTCGCCGCTCCACGACGTACCGGGCGCGAGGACGCCCGTCTTCAGCGCCTCCGACGACGTGTGCGGCATCCGGGGCCTGAGCCTCGGCATGGAGGACACCGAGGACCAGATCGGCGCTGCCACCCGCGACCTCCAGACGTGCAGCGTCCGTGACGACAGCGCCGACGTACCCCACCTGAACCTGGCGATGGTCGCGCAGCCCCGGCTGGCCGCGGTGTTCGACGACATCGCGGGCGAACGGCCCGTGGCCCGCGGCTGGCGCGGCACGGGCAGCCTCGGCAAGGAGCACGCCATCGCACGGGCCGACTGCGACGGCCGGCCCGTCACCTTCCTGATGGGCGTCTCCACCGACCCCGACCACCTCGCCGTCTTCGCCAACGCCGTCGCCACCCGCCTGGGTTGCGACCCCATCGCCCCCACCGCCCCCGAGGGAGCCGACCGGTGAGCAGCACCGCGGACGAGCTGAACGAGGGCGAGCAGCCCCTGCCCGCCGGGCGGGAACCGCTCGGCGAACGGCACCTGCCCCGGTGGCACTGGCGCCGGCTCCTGCGCGGCCGGATCCGGCCCCTGCTGGCCGCGGGCCTCGCCGGGACACTGCTCGGCGCCGGCGGCACGGCCTGGCAGACGCAGGCCGGACCGTTCGCGCCGGACGGGGTGTGCTGGGGCGCCCTGTCCCGCGACGACCTCGCCGCGACCTTCCGCGAGCCGGAGAACGTCAAGGCGGTCGAGGCTCCCGTCCTCCACAGTGAGCGGTCCACGGACGGCCCGAGCGGCAGCTGCCGGCTGACGAACAGCGACGGCGACGCCTGGGCGCTCACCGCCCGGGTGCACCGGCTGGACGACCGCCGGGGCGACCACCGCACGTGGGCCGACGAGTTCCTCTCCGCCCGTCTCACCCCGCTCGGCGGCGGCCTGCTCGGCATGGCCTCGGACAACCGCGCCTGGCTCGCCGTCCCGGACGGCTGCCTGGGACGCCCCGGCGACTTCGAGGGGCCGACCGTGGTGGACATCGCGCAGGGCAACTGGATCAGCGACATGGAGCCCCGCACCAGGGAACGGGACGGGATGGCCCGCATGGTGGTGAAGCTCGTCAACAAGGTCAGCGAGGACCTGGGCTGCACCGGCACGATCGCCGATCCCGTCGAACGCCTGCCGGAGGCCACCCGCTACACCCGCGGGGAGAAGCCGGACGCGCTCTGCGGCATCAAGGGGCTGACCCTGGGCGAGAAGCGCCGGCCGCTCCGGGCCCCCCTGATCACCGACGGACCCGGCCCGGTGCGCACCTGCGACCGGGACATCACCGGCTCCCGGCCGAAACAGCGCCTGATGACCGTCGAGGACCCGAGGCTGGCCGGGATCTTCACCAGAATGGCGCTGCACGAGGGCGACCGGGTCCGCGCCGCCGCCGGCTTCGGCGGACTCGGCCCCAACCTCGGTGTCTTCCAGGCCCGTTGCCAGGCGGGCGAGACGGTGTTCGTCGTCCAGTCCCACGAGAGCGGGGCGAGCGCGGACGTACGCGCCCTTTTCCCCCGCTACGTCGAGGCCGAGGCGGCCCGCCTCGGCTGCGGCCCGCTGAAGCCGGCCCTGCCGCCACCGGGAGGCGGCCGCTGACTCCGGTCCGGCCGCCCCGCCGCGCGCGGCTCGACGGGCGGACCCCGAACGGCACGTGCTCCGAGCCGTTCCCGCTCACCCGGACCGGTTCCCCTTCCGGTGACGTCGCGGGGCGGCCGGCGGCCGCGTCACCTGCGGCGTCGGGGTGGCGCGGGCCCCTCGCCGGGCCGGGCCCGGGAACCGGCTTGCACCGCGCGTCTTCGGGTACAGCGAGGGAATGAGGAACATCTCCGCGGCATCCGAAACATGATGAAAGGGTCGTTCTGGTGACCCGTCCCGACGGCCCCGGCGGCGACCGTGAGGAGGAACCGGGCGATGCCCCGGACGCGGTCGCGCTGGACATCGCCGACGCCGTGGAGAGTCTGACGAACCTGTGGTCGGTGGCCGCTCAGCAGGCAGCGCTGCGCCTGTCCACGCACCAGCTGCGGGCGCTGCTGGTCCTGGAGGCGGCCACCGAGCTGAACCTGACCGCGCTGGCCGACCGGCTGGGCATCGGTCCCCCCACGGCCAGTCGCCTCTGCGACCGGCTGGAGGCGGCGGGGATGCTGGAGCGTTCGCTGCATCCGGAGAGGCGCCGGGAGGTCCGGCTGAGCCTGACCGCGCAGGGACACCGCGTACTGGACGACGTCGCGGCCCGGCGGGCACGGGCCCTGGCGGCCGTGCTGGCCGGCATGGAACCGGCGGAGCGGTCGGCGCTGCGCCACGCCCTGAGGACGTTCCTCGCCGCCCGGATCCGTGAGCCGCGCCCACCGGGGGCGCCGTGACCGGGCGGGTTCACCCCGCCCCGGGCCCGTCCGTCGCCCCGGGCCCGTCCGCCGCCCCGGGCCCGTCCGCCGCCCCGGTGCCGGGCCTGCCGGCCCAGTCGAGGCACAGGACGGCGGCGTCCATGGACAGGCTCTCGCCGCCCGTGTGCTCCAGCAGACCGGCGACGACCGCGCGAGCCGTCTCGTGCGGCGGCGTCAGCCGTGCCGCGCTCAGGACCTGGCGCAGGCCGCGTTCCCCGAAGAGGTCGCCGGTGGCCGAGCTGGTGCCGTGCACACCGGAGCTGATGGCGACCAGCCGGTCCCCCGGCTCCACCCGGAAGGTCTGCTCCTCGTACGGCGTCTCCTCGAACATCCCCAGAGGGAACTGCGCGGTCAGCTCGATCCGCTCGATCCCGGAGCCGCGCAGCCGGTAGATCTGCGGTGAACCGGCGTCGACGGCCAGCACCGTTCCCGTGTCCAGGTCGAAGCGCAGCAGCAGCGTCGAGGCGTACACCTTGCCGCCGTACTGGGCGTAGACGGCCTGGTCCGCGAGCGCGGCCTGGTCGGCCAGGCCGATGCCGGCGCGGCGGGCGTTGCGCAGGGCGCCGACGGTGAGACCGGTGAGCAGGGCGGCGTCGATGCCCTGGCCCATGCCGTCGGTGAGGGTGACGGTGAGGTCGTCCGCGCCGGTGGACCAGTCGAAGTTGTCACCGCCGATCGCGTACGCGGGCTCCAGGTGGGCTCCGATGGTGTACTCGGGGCGGGCGCAGCCGCGCCCCGGCAGGAGCTGCCACTGCATCTCGGCCGCGAGGGTGAGGCGACGGGTGCGGCGCGCCCGCAGGTAGAGGTCGGTGTCCCGGCCGGCCGTGGTGACCTCGTGCCCGAGCGCCGTGGCGAACTCACCGAGCCTGAGCACGGTGGCCGGCTCCGCGGAGCCCGCGGGGACGCGGACGGTCAGGACGCCGAGCCGGTCGCCGCGGACCGTGATGGGGAGGTGGACCGCCTCGGTGCCCGGGTCGGCGGTGATCTCGACCACCGGCCGCTGGGAGGTGAACGCCGTGCCGGCCGGACCGTCGTACGCGGAGACCGGCTCGCCCGTGTGCGGCAGGTGGGTGACCGGCTGGAGGACGGTGAGGCCGTAGTCGGCCAGCAGGAGGGTGACCTCCCGGGCGCCGAACCCCTCCGCCAGCAGTGCCTCGGCGGTGGCGGGCAGGGCGTGGGGCGCGGCCGCGCGCAGGCGGCTCTCCACGGACGGCTGCTGTCCGGACACGTTCACGGCATCCGCCTCTCCCCTTGGACCTCCACGCTATCGCGGTGCCGGCCGTTCGCCGGGGCCGAGCGCGGGATCCGCTGCTCCGGCGGTCCGGGCTCCGCCCCGCCCGTGCACCGGCGGGGGCACCGCCTCAGGCGCGGTGCTGTGGCAGAGCAGGAGACAGACGTCGTCGTCCCGCTCGGACACGTGGACGAGCGGTTCGACCAGTGACCCGGCACACCGGTCCAGGTCCCCGAGGGCGGACTCGTCCAGCGCGGCCAGCGTCCGGCCGAGCAGTTCGATGCCGGCGTCGATTCCCTGGGAGCGCCGCTCCACCAGGCCGTCGGTGTAGAGCACGAGGGTGGAGCCCGGCTCGAGACCGGCCGTGTTGTCCCGGTGCGTGAAGCGGATCGGGACGCCCAGCATGACGCCGGGTTTGCTGTCCAGGACCCGCACGGCTCCCCCGGCGGCCCGGACGACCGCCGGCGGGTGACCGGCGGAGGCCCAGGCGACCCGCGGGTCTCCCGGTCTGAACCGCGCGATCAACGCGGTGGCGTACAGGTCGGGCTGCTGATGGCGCAGCATGCGGTGCAGACGGGTCAGTATCTCGGCGGGGCCGGCCCCGTCGACGGCGTACGCGCGCAGCGCGGTGCGCAACTGGCCCATGACCACGGCGGCGTGCAGTCCGTGCCCGGTGACGTCGCCGATGACCGTCAGCAGACTGCCGTCGGGCTGGAAGAAGGCGTCGTACCAGTCGCCGCCGATGTTGAGTCCCCGGGTGGCGGGCAGGTAGCGGGCGGCCAGGCGCAGGCCGTCGGCGGTGGGCAGGTCGGTGAGCTGCGCACGCTGGAGTGTCTCGGCGGTGTCCCGGTGCTGTTCGTAGCGGAGGGCGTTCTCCAGGGCGACGGCGATCCGGCGGGCCAGTTCGACCAGCATCACGCCGGTGTCCGCGTCGAAGCGGTCGCCGGGTGCCGTGAGGGTCAGCACGCCCAGGGTCCGGCGCACGGCGAGGGGGACGCACAGCACGGGCCGGTCGGGGGAGAGCGCGGACGGCGGGAGGTCGTCGGTGCCGGGCAGCCCGCCGGGGTGGCGTCCGGCGTGCTGGGGGCGGCCGGTGCGGGCGGCCGTGACCGCGGCGGCGGAGCGGGTGCCGCCGCGGACCGCCTGGTTCTCGCCGAAGAGCCACACGTCGACCTGGCTCGCGTAGTGCGGGACGAGCTGGCCGGCCAGGCAGCGCAGGATGTCCTCGTGGTCGAGGGACGCGGTCACGGCCGCGCTGGCGTCGGTGAGGAAGGTCAGCAGACGCCGGGCCTTCTCGGCCTCACCGCGCGTGGCCCGTTCGGCGTCGAGCAGATCGCGCCGGCGGAGGGCGGCGGCGTCCAGTTCGGCGTGCAGGGCCACGACGCCCCGGTTGGTCCGGCGCAGTTCCTCCCGGTGGAGGCGGAGGAGTTCCTCCACCTCGTCGAGCCGCCGCAGGACGGCCGCCGTCTCCTCGTCGGCGTCCAGGACGGCGGCGGTCGGCGCGGGGTCGTCCGGTTCCGCCGGGTCGGCGAGGCTTCGGGGCACGGGGCCGGGGCAGGATACGGCGAGCCGCCACAGGGGGGACCGTCCGCCGGGCGGGAGGGGCCGCACGGTCGCCCGCACCCGCGCGGTTCCGTCCGGGCCGGGCGCTTCGACGGTGAGCGTCAGTTCCGCGTCGTCACCGTCGAGGCACCGGCGCAGCCGCTCGGTGAGCGCCGTGAGGAAACGTGCCCGTTCGACTCCGGGGGCGTCCAGGGCGGCCGTGAGGCGCGCCGCGGCCCTCCGGGCGCGGGCGACGTCGGGCGCCGTGGCGATCTTGCGGACATCGGGCGGGATCATGACGCCGGTCCGGCGGGCGGGTGGGCGGGGACGGCCGCCGGGGCGGCGACCGCCGTGCGGTGCGCATCGAGGCGGGCCGGGGTGCCGGCCCCACCGGTCGCCGGGCGGACGTCCCGTACAAGGACGGGGTCGTGCACCGGGATGTCACGGGCGCCTGTCATCGCTCCCCCGGAACGGGCCGCGGGGACGTCGGCGGTCCAGGCGACGACGGTGACGGTGGTGCCGCGGCCGGGTTCGGTGTCGAGCTCGAACTCGTGCACGAGGCGCCGGGCTCCGCTGAGGCCGAGCCCCAGGCCGTCGCCGCTGGTGTATCCGTCGGTCATGGCCAGCTCGACGTCACGGATCCCCGGACCGCCGTCGACGAAGGACAGCCGCAGCCCCCGGGCCCCGCCCCGCTCCACCGGAGTGATCTCCACGTGGCCGCCACCGCCGTGCACCAGCGTGTTGCGGGCCAGTTCGCTGGCCGCGGTGACCAGCTTCGTCAGCTGCACCAGGCCGAAGCCGAGCCGGGCCGCGGTCTGGCGGATCCGCTTGCGCACCCAGGTCAGGTCCGCGTCCGAGCCGACCGGCAGGCACGTCGCGACGGAGGGACCGGCGCCCGCCGTCACGTCCCCCTCCCCCGTCCGTCCGCGGCGGCCGGCAGGTTCCGCGTCGACCGTTGCCCGCCCTGCGCGACGTCGGGTGCGGTGACCGGCCCGGGCCCCGGCGCCGGGACCGGCACCGCGACGCCGCGGCTCGGGCAGGAGGTCACCGGGTGTCCGCGCGGGGGGCGGCTTCGACGCCCTGTCGGGAGAGGGCGTGGGCCAGGGCGTCCGCCAGTGAGGCGCGGGTGAGGACGGAGCCGAGGTCGATACCGAGGTGCACGATGGTCTGGGCGATGGCCGGACGGATGCCGGAGACGATGCACTCGGCCCCCATCAGCCGCGCGGCGTCGACCGTCTTCAGCAGGTGCTGCGCGACGAGGGAGTCGACCGTGGGCACACCGGTGATGTCCAGGATGACGTAGCGGGCGCCCCGGTCGACGATGCTCTCCAGCAGGGACTCCATGACGACCTGGCTGCGGGCGCTGTCCAGCGTGCCGATCAGCGGCACCGCGACGACGCCCTCCCACAGACTGATGACCGGCGTGGCCACCTCAAGGAGTTGCTGCCGCTGCCGCGCGATGAGCTCCTGGCCCGAGCTGAGCGCCGTCTGCATCACCACCAGGCGCAGCGTGCCCATCAGGAGGGTCAGCGCCAGCATCCTCTCGGCCGCCTCCGGGGCGGACGCGTCGGCGGACTCGGCCCGCAGCAGTTCGGCGACCGGCCCTCGCAGGGCGGCCACCTCGTCCGCTATCTGCGCGGGGCCGGCGCCGGTGCGCGTCCGGGACCCGGACATGCGCCCGAGCTGGTCGCGCACCCGGTCGAAACCGGGGGCCACGATGTCCTCCAGCCTCCCGGTCGCCGCCACCTCGGACAAGGCGTCCACGACGGCCCTGCAGGCCTCCTCGGCCTCGTCGCGGGACATGGTGAACACGGCGCGGAAGAGCGGGGCGTCGGCCCAGCGCTGAGCGATCTGCTCCCTGCGGCGCTCCAGGAAGGCTCCCAGATCACGCGCGGCCGACTCGACCGCCTCTTGCTCCGACACCTTCACCGTCACCTCCGTACGGGGCCGCGGCCGCGGCCCCACCCATGAGGCAATTATTGCCTCATGGCAAACGTTAGCGCCGACGACGCACGGCGGACAACACGGGACCGGCACCCGTGACGGAGGGAGCCGGCGACCACCGTCCGGGTCAGCGGCCGTGCCAGTCGAGACAGACCACGAGGGCGTCGTCGTCGGGGAGGGACCGGCCGCGGTAGCCGGTCAGCTCACGGAGGATGGCACGCGGCACCTCGGCGGCCGGCAGCAGCCGGGTGGCCTGGATCGCCCGGGCGAGCGCGGCGTCCCCGTACGCCGTCCCCTGCGGATCGGCGACCGCGTGCACCCCGTCGCTGACGAAGACGAGCCGGTCGCCGGGCTCGACCTGGAACTCCTGGGTGACGTAGTCGGTCTCCTCGAACATGCCCAGCGGGAGCTGCGCCTCGAAGGCGACCGGCTCGACCGATCCGTCCCGCAGCCGGAGCATCCGCGGGGACCCCGCGTCCACGACCGCGACGCGTCCGGTCGTCAGGTCGAAGTCGAACATCAGCACCGACAGGTAGCAGCGGCCCTGGTAGTGGGCGTAGACCGCCTGATCGGCGAGGGCGGCCTGGTCGGCGAGGGCGATACCGGCACGCCGCGCGTTGCGCAGGGCGTTGATGGCCAGGTTCGTCAGCAGGGAGGCTTCTATGCCCTCGCCCATGCCGTTGGTGACGTACAGCATCAGATGGTCGGCCGTGACGGACCAGTCGAAGTTGTCGCCGTAGATCGCGTACGCGGGCTCCAGCTGGGCGCCGAGTTCGTACTCCGGGCGGGAGCACGCACGTCCGGGCAGCAGCTGCCACTGCATCTCGGCGGCCAGGGTGAGCCGGTCCTTGCGGCGCGCCTGGAGGTAGACGTCGGTGTCACGCTCGGCGACGACCACCTCGTGGCCCAGCACCTGCGCGATCTCCGCGAGCTCCTCCAGGACGCCCTCGGCGCCGTCCTCGTCCGGCAGGGTCACCGACAGCACGCCCAGCCGGTCGCCGCGCACACTGACCGGCAGGTGCACGCGCACCCGGCCGTCGGCGGTCTCGACCACCGGTTCCTGGGCACCGAAGGCCCGGCCCACCACACTGTTGTGCACGGACACCGGCTCCGCGGTGTACGGCAGCTCCGACACGGGCTGGAGCACGGTCAGGCCGTAGTCGGCCATGAACAATTCGGCGGATTCAGCCCCGTACACCTCGGCCAGCACACGACGGGTGGCGTCGAGCAGCTCATGCGGTGCCGCTGTACGCAGAGCCCGCTCGGCGGTCACGAATCTGTTCACGATGGCAATAACACCGATCCTTCGGAGAATGTGAGCGGCTCCGCCGGGCGGTGACGCCGCCCACGGGCCGCACCGGGGCGTCCAGCCCATGTGTAACCGCAGCGCACGGCTAGTACGCTGGCGGCTGTCCCAGTGCCTGCGAGAGTGTGACAGTGGCTGCTTTCCGCCCCCGCCCGGAGCCCGTCGAGGTCGCCCGCGTGACCGCGACGGCGGGAGAGTTGCTGGAAGTCCTGTGGGGCCGCGCCTCGACCGCCCCGGCATCCGCGTCCCAGATGCGCGTGCTGCTCACCCTGGAGCACCAGGACGGAATCAATCTGCGGACGCTCAGCGCCGCCCTCGCCTCAACCCCCCCGTCCACCAGCCGGCTCTGCGACCGCCTCGTCGCCGTCGGCCTGGTCGAGCGGGTGGTCGGCCGGGCCGACCGCCGGGAGGTCCGGCTGCACCTCAGCAAGCGGGGCCACGCCTTCCTCGACGACCTGCGCGCACGCCGGGAGCAGGAGCTGCAGGCGGTGCTCACCCTGATGCCGGCGGACAAGCGCGCGGCGCTGCGCGAAGGGCTCGAGGCGTTCTGCGACGCGGCGGCGCTGCAGATGCACGACAGCGCCGCCCGGCCCGACGACCGGACCGCCTGACCGCGAGACCGCGCCACCGGGCTCCGCGATGCGACGGGGCATCCATGGCCAGTGCGCGGAGGGACCCCCTGCGCCCCACCGGGACATCTCCACCCACTTCCCCGTCCGCCACGGCCACCAGTTCGTTGCCCCAGGGCCATTGTTGTCCATCGACAAGCAATGGTCACCCCGGAGCCTACCTGCTCCCCGGATACCCCTGTTTCCCGGGGACGATCCCGACCTGGCCCGGCCGGGGCCCCGGTCGGGCTCGGTGACGACGACCGGGAGTCCGGTAGCGGTACGGGCTTGCCGATTCCGGTGAAGGGGCCCCGCCTGACGTCCTCGAGGACATCCGAGCGAGCAACCTGCGGTCGTTCCCGGGCCAGGATGCGGAGGAGCCGGACGCCCCGGCAGCACTCCGGCACGGGCGACGACAAGGGGCCGGTCCCCCGGAGGGACCGGCCCCTTACTGTGGTGCGGTGATCACACGTTGAAGCGGAACTCCACCACGTCGCCGTCCTGCATGACGTAGTCCTTGCCCTCCATGCGGGCCTTGCCCTTGGCGCGGGCCTCGGTGACCGAGCCGGTTTCGACCAGGTCGGCGAAGGAGATGACCTCGGCCTTGATGAAGCCCTTCTGGAAGTCGGTGTGGATGACACCGGCGGCCTCGGGGGCGGTGGCGCCCTTCTTGATGGTCCAGGCGCGGGATTCCTTGGGACCGGCCGTCAGGTAGGTCTGCAGGCCGAGGGTGCGGAAGCCGACGTGGGCGAGGGTGGCGAGGCCGGGCTCCTCCTGGCCGACGGACTGGAGGAGTTCGAGGGCCTCGTCCTCGTCCAGCTCGGCGAGGTCCGCCTCCAGCTTGGCGTTGAGGAAGATCGCCTCGGCGGGCGCGACCAGGGCGCGCTGCTCGTTCTTGAAGTCCTCGTCGGTCAGCTCGTCCTCGTCGACGTTGAAGACGTAGAGGAAGGGCTTCGTCGTGAGGAGGTGCAGGTCGTGGAGGAGCTCGTTGCGCTCGGTGCCCTGGACGATGCCGTGGGCGAAGAGGGTGTCGCCCTTCTCCAGGATCTCCTTGGCCTCCTCGACCGCCTTGACCTTGGGCGCGATGTCCTTCTTGATCCGCGACTCCTTCTGGAGGCGGGGGAGGACCTTCTCGATGGTCTGGAGGTCGGCGAGGATCAGCTCGGTGTTGATCGTCTCGATGTCGTCCTTCGGCGAGACCTTGCCGTCGACGTGCACGACGTTCTCGTCCTTGAAGGCGCGGATGACCTGGCAGATCGCGTCGGACTCGCGGATGTTCGCGAGGAACTTGTTGCCCAGGCCCTCGCCCTCCGAGGCGCCGCGGACGATGCCGGCGATGTCGACGAAGTCGACCGTGGCCGGGAGGATCCGCTGGGAGCCGAAGATCTCCGCCAGCTTGGTCAGGCGGGGGTCGGGGACGCCGACCACGCCGACGTTCGGCTCGATCGTGGCGAACGGGTAGTTGGCCGCCAGCACGTCGTTCTTGGTCAGGGCGTTGAACAGGGTCGACTTGCCGACATTCGGCAGACCGACGATTCCGATCGTGAGCGACACGTTGCGACTTCCCGTACGTGAGGATGAGGGGCGAGGACCGGCCCCACGGGGCTGAGTGGGCCGATCCACCAGTCTACGGCGTGCCCGCGCCCGCCCGGCCGGTGCACCGGACGCCCGGGCGGGCTCCGGATCCCGGCGTGTCTGACGGACCGTTCGGCACATAAAACGACCTAAGTTGGTCCGGTGGAGCAACACAGGACGCGACCCACGCAGCACGGACCACGACGTGAGACGGCGCCGGGGCCGCCCCGGCAGCCCCGGCCGGGGAAGTCACCGCTGCCTCCGCAGGCGGGGCGGGCGGCGGGGGGCGGAGTCGTCCGGTCCTCCCGGGCGGACCGGACCGGGCGGGTGCCGCAGCGGCGGCCCGCTCCCCCGGCCGCGGTCCGGCGGCCACCGGCCCGGCCCCGGCTGACCGGACTGGGCGGGGGCCTGTTCTGCGCGGCGGTGATGCTGGCGCTGGGACTGCTGACCGGGGCACTGTTCGGGGCGTCCCCGACGGTGTACGGCGTGCTGTTCCTGCCCGTGTGCGTGCTGACCGCGCTGTGGGTGCGGGAGGGGGACGTGCTCATCGCGCCGGTGGTCGTGCCGATCGCCTTCGCCGTGGGGCTGGTGCCGGTCGCCGACACCGGCGGCGGGGGCACCGGTGACCGGCTGATGGGCATGGTGACGGGCCTCGCCACCCAGGCCGGGTGGCTCTACGGCGGGACGCTCGTCGCGGGGGTGATCGTGCTCGTGCGCAGGGTGCGGTGGGTCCGGCGGACCCGGGAGGCCAAGGGCCGCCCGGCGGCCCGGCGCCCGGCCCGCCCGTAGGGGGCCGCTACCCGCCCGTAGCCGCCCGCATCGCCGCTCCCACGATGCCCGCGTTGTTCTGCAGCTGGGCCGGGACGACCTCCGCCCTGATGCCCTTGATGTGGTGGAGGAACTTGTCGGACTTGCGGCTGACGCCGCCGCCGATGATGAACAGCTCCGGCGAGAACAGCATCTCCACGTGGGCCAGGTACTTCTGCACCCGGTGCGCCCACTGCTCCCACGACAGGTCGTGGTCCTCCCTGGCCTTGCTGGAGGCCCGCTTCTCCGCCTCGTGACCGTGCAGTTCGAGGTGGCCCAGCTCGCTGTTGGGGACGAGGACGCCGTCGGCGAAGACCGCGCTGCCGATGCCGGTGCCGAAGGTCAGCAGGACGACCGTGCCCCTGCGGTGGCGGCCGGCGCCGAAGTGCATCTCGGCGATGCCCGCCGCGTCCGCGTCGTTGACCACCGTCACCGGCAGGCCGCCCAGACGGCCGCCGAGCAGCACGCGCGCGTCGGTGTCGACCCAGCTCTTGTCGACGTTGGCCGCCGAGCGGACCGTGGTGCCGTCGGTGACCACCCCGGGGAAGGTGACGCCGACCGGGCCGGTCCAGCCGAAGTGGTCGACGACCTGCTTCACGCCGTCGGCCACCGCGTCCGGCGTCGCCGGGTGCGGGGTGAGGACCTTGCAGCGCTCCTGCGCCAGGTCCCCCTTGTCCAGGTCGACCGGGGCGCCCTTGATCCCGGATCCGCCGATGTCCACGCCGAAGATCTGCATGTCTCCACGTTACGACGTACGACGGACGGTCACGGGGCCGACCTCCGTGACCGCCACCGCCGCACCACGGTCACTTCGCGGAATCCGCACCGGTCCCGGTGCCGCCGCGCTCGGCCACCAGGGCGGCGGCCTCGTCGCGCAGATCGCGGCGGAGCTCCTTCGGCAGGGAGAAGATGATGGACTCCTCGGCCGCCTTGACGATCTCGACGTCCTCGAAGCCGCGCTGCGACAGCCACTCCAGGACCTGCTCGACGAGGATCTCCGGCACCGAGGCGCCCGAGGTCACGCCGACCGTGGAGACGCCCTCCAGCCAGGCCTCGTCGATCTCGTCGGCGAAGTCCACCAGGTACGCCGCGCGGGCGCCCGCGATCTTGGCGACCTCGACCAGCCGCTTGGAGTTGGAGGAGTTGCGCGAGCCGACCACGATCACCAGGTCGGCCTCGGCGCCCATCTGCTTGACGGCGAGCTGACGGTTCTGCGTGGCGTAGCAGATGTCGTCGCTGGGCGGGGAGATGAGCTGGGGGAACTTCTCCTTGAGGGCGTCGACGGTCTCCATGGTCTCGTCGACGGAGAGCGTGGTCTGGGAGAGCCACACGACCTTGGAGGGGTCGCGGACCTCGACCTTGGCCACGTCGCCCGGCCCGTCGACGAGCTGGATGTGGTCGGGGGCCTCGCCGGAGGTGCCGATGACCTCCTCGTGGCCCTCGTGACCGATGAGGAGGATGTCGTAGTCGTCGTTGGCGAAGCGGACGGCTTCCTTGTGGACCTTGGTGACCAGCGGGCAGGTGGCGTCGATGGTGGCGAGCCGGCCGCGCTCGGCCTCCTCGTGGACGACGGGGGCGACGCCGTGCGCGGAGAACATCACGATGTTGCCCGGGGGGACCTCCTCCGTCCGTTCGACGAAGATCGCGCCCTTCTTCTCCAGGGTCTGCACGACGTACTTGTTGTGCACGATCTCGTGCCGGACGTAGACGGGGGCCCCGTACTGCTCCAGGGCCTTCTCGACGGCGATCACGGCGCGGTCCACACCCGCGCAGTAACCACGGGGGGCGGCGAGCAGGACACGGCGGCCAGGCGAAGCGGTCATGCCTCCCATCGTAAGGGCCGGGCCGGAGGCGTCCGGTCCCGGTGCGTTGTCGGTGGGGCGCACTACCCTCGCGGCATGGCTGTCAACACGTCTGTGGAAGCTCCCATCCCGGTCGGGGAGGTGTCGCGGCTCATCGGCGGGTGGATCGACCGGCTCGGCGCGGTGTGGGTGGAGGGGCAGATCACCCAGCTGTCGCGGCGGCCCGGCGCCGGGGTGGTGTTCCTGACGCTGCGCGACCCCTCGTACGACATCTCCGTGGGCGTGACCTGCTACCGGCAGGTGTTCGACGCCGTCGCGGACGTGGTGAGCGAGGGCGCCCGGGTGGTGGTGCACTGCAAACCGGAGTGGTACGCGCCGCGCGGGCAGTTGTCGCTGCGCGCCGCCGAGATCAAGCCGGTCGGGGTCGGGGAACTGCTGGCGCGTCTGGAGCAGCTGAAGAAGTCCCTCGCGCGGGAGGGGCTCTTCGCGCCGGAGCGCAAGAAGCCGCTGCCGTTCCTGCCGCAGCTCGTCGGCCTGGTGTGCGGGCGGGCCTCGGCGGCCGAGCGGGACGTGCTGGAGAACGCGCGGCACCGCTGGCCGGCCGTGCGCTTCGAGGTGCGCAACGTGGCCGTGCAGGGGGTGCACGCGGTGCCCCAGGTGGTTCAGGCCGTGAAGGAGCTGGACGCGATCGACGACGTGGACGTGATCGTCGTCGCGCGGGGCGGCGGCAGCGTGGAGGACCTGCTGCCGTTCTCCGACGAGCAGCTGGTGCGGGCGGTGGCGGCGTGCCGTACGCCGGTCGTCTCGGCGATCGGGCACGAGCCGGACCATCCGCTCCTGGACCACGTCGCCGACCTGCGCGCCTCGACGCCGACGGACGCCGCGAAGAAGGTGGTGCCGGACGTGGGCGAGGAGTACGAGCGGGTGCGGATGCTGCGCGACCGCGCGCGGCGCTGCGTGGGGGCGCTGCTGGAGCGGGAGGAGCGCGGGCTGGCGCACGCGCTGGCCCGGCCCTCGATACAGGACCCGCACCGGATGATCGACGCCCGGGCCGAGGAGGTCACGGCGCTGCTGGAGCGGGGGCGGCGCTCGCTGCGGCACCAGCTGGACCGGGCCGACTCCGAGCTGTCGCACACCCACGCGCGGGTGGTCGCCCTGTCCCCCGCGGCGACCCTGAAGCGCGGGTACGCGGTGCTCCAGCGGCCGGACGGGCACGCGGTGCGCGCTCCGGGCGAGGTGGAGGCCGGTGAGGCGCTGCGGGCGCGGGTGTCCGAGGGCGAGTTCACTGTCCGGGTCGATGCGTAGGGTGGGCGGAATGACGAGCAAGACGGAGACGGAGTCCGAGCAGGTGGCGGCCGAGGCGCTCGGGTACGAGCAGGCGCGGGACGAGCTGATCGAGGTGGTCCGGCGGCTGGAGGCGGGCGGTACGACGCTGGAGGAGTCCCTCGCGCTGTGGGAGCGGGGCGAGGAGCTGGCCAAGGTGTGCCGGCGCTGGCTGGAGGGGGCGCGGGCGCGGCTGGACGCGGCGCTGGCGGAGGAGGCCGGGGAGGACGGCGGGAAGGGCGGCCGCGAGGACTGATCCGTGAAATGGATCACCGCACTCCAGATTTAGTTGAAGGTTGAACCTCATGGGCGTACGGTCGGGTGCGTCATCAGGTCCGTGGCTCCTGCACGGAACTCCGGGCCGACGCACCACCGCAAAAGGTTCACCTATGTCTCTCCTTCTCGACGCCGCCGCCCAGGACCTGCTGTTCCGCGAGGCGCGCACCGCCAACACGTTCACCGACGAGCCGGTGACCGACGAGCAGGTGCGGGCGATCTACGACCTGGTCAAGTACGGCCCCACGTCCATGAACCAGTCGCCGCTGCGCGTCACGCTGGTGCGCTCCCCCGAGGCCCGCGAGCGCCTCGTCCAGCATCTGGCCGAGGGCAACCGGTCCAAGACCGCCGCCGCCCCGCTCGTCGCCATCCTGTCCGCGGACAACGAGTTCCACGAGGAGCTGCCGCAGCTCTTCCCGCACTTCCCGCAGGCCAAGGACGCCGTCTTCGGCGAGCGCCCGGTGCGTGAGGGCTCCGCCGCGCTGAACGCCGCCCTCCAGGCCGCGTACTTCATCATCGGCGTCCGCGCCGCCGGCCTGGCCGCCGGACCGATGACCGGCCTCGACTTCGAGGGCCTGCGCAAGGAGTTCCTGGACGACGACCACACCCCGCTGATGGTCGTCAACATCGGCCGCCCCGGCCCCGACGCCTGGTTCCCGCGCAGCCCGCGCCTGGAGTTCGAGCAGGTCGTCACCACGGTCTGACCCCGTCCACGGCGGTCGGACCCCACGCACGGCGCAACAGGGGCGGGGCTCCGCCGGATCAACCGAACCGGCGGAGCCCCGCCCCTTCGCCTTGCGCGCTCACTCGGTGCGCAGCGCCTCGGCCATTTTCGTCAGCTGCCCGAACGACCCGGTGCCCGTCACCAGGGTGGTCGAACCGTCGGTGCCCTCCAGGACCAGCGCGTCGTAGTGGTCGCCGTCGTACCGCGTCCACGTCTCGCCGTCGATCTGCTGGGTGACGTCGGTCTTCTCGGCGCCCTGCGTCTTGCTCCTGATGAACACCGCCCGCTTGCCCGTGGACTGCTCGACCGCCACGTACTCCCCGTCAGGGGCGTGGTAGCCGAGGTGCCAGGCGTCGCCGTCGGCGCCCCGGTAGCGCACGGAGGTGGGCTTCCACTCCTCCGGCAGGCCGACGGGAGCGGCCACCGGGTACGGGGCGGCCCGGCGGGCGGTGAGCAGGTCGACCCGGTAGTCGACCCGCTTGAGGTCGGGGTCGCCGTCCTCCTGCGTGTTGAGCAGCCAGACCACTCCCGCCACGAGCACGATGACAGCCAGGGAGAGGACCATGTCCCTGACCGTTTTCTGCATGCTGTTCGTTCCTGCCACGCCCCTATCGTCGCAGGTACCCGGAGCGCTCATCCGTGGGGGCCCCTGCTCATTTTGTCTGCCTGGCGATAGAGTCGTGGCCACACCCTCATCCGGCCGTCGTCGTACAGAAAGGTGCGCTCCGATGACCGAACACCATCATCTGCCGTCCGAGCTCGATGTTCCCTCCGAGGCCCCCGACCGCAACCTCGCCCTGGAGCTCGTACGGGTCACCGAGGCCGCGGCGATGGCTGCCGGCCGCTGGGTAGGGCGCGGCGACAAGAACGGCGCCGACGGTGCCGCGGTGCGCGCCATGCGCACGCTCGTCTCCACCGTCTCGATGAACGGCGTCGTCGTCATCGGCGAGGGCGAGAAGGACGAAGCCCCGATGCTGTTCAACGGGGAGCGCGTGGGCGACGGGACCGGACCGGAGTGCGACATCGCCGTCGACCCGATCGACGGCACCACGCTGACCGCCAAGGGCATGACGAACGCCATCGCGGTGCTGGCCGCCGCCGAGCGCGGCTCGATGTTCGACCCGTCGGCCGTGTTCTACATGGACAAGCTGGTCACCGGCCCGGAGGCGGCCGACTTCGTCGACATCAACGCCCCGGTGAACGTGAACATCCGGCGGGTCGCCAAGGCCAAGCGGGTCACCCCCGAGGACGTCACCGTCGTGATCCTGGACCGGCCGCGCCACGAAGGCATCATCAAGGAGATCCGGGAAACCGGCGCGCGCATCAAGCTGATCTCCGACGGCGACGTGGCCGGCTCCATCCTCGCGCTGCGCGAGGGCACCGGCATCGACCTGCTGCTCGGCGTCGGCGGCACCCCCGAGGGCATCATCTCGGCCTGCGCGGTGAAGTGCCTGGGCGGCACGATCCAGGGCAAGCTGTGGCCCAAGGACGAGGAGGAGCGGCAGCGGGCGGTCGACGCGGGGCACGACCTCGACCGGGTGCTGACCACGGAGGACCTGGTCACCGGGGACAACGTGTTCTTCGTGGCGACGGGGATCACCGATGGTGAGCTGCTGCGTGGTGTGCGGTACCGGCCGGAGACGGCGACGACGGACTCGATCGTGATGCGGTCGAAGTCGGGGACGGTGCGGAGGATCGACTCCGAGCACCGGCTCAGCAAGCTGAGGGCTTACAGCGCGGTGGATTTCGACCGGGCGAAGTGAGACTCCGTCGGGTGCGGGTGGGTTGTGGCTGAGCGCGCAGTTCCCCGCGCCCCTGGGGGGTGAGCGCGCGCCCGGTGACGGAATGACTTCCCGTGCGGGGGGAGCGACCGTGGTGCCGGGGGCGGCCTGTCCGTGCGGATGGGTGGGGGTTGGGCGCGCAGTTCCCCGCGCCCCTTGGGGGGCTGGTTGCACTCACCGGCGGTGGGCGGTGGCCGTGGGCTGGGGTGGCCCGTCCGTGCGGGTGGGTGGGGGTTGGGCGCGCAGTTCCCCGCACCCCTGAGGTGAGTTGTGCTCGCCGGCGATGGGTTGGTGGCCGTGGGGCCGGGAGCGGCCTGTCCGTGCGGGTGGGTGGAGGTTGGGCGCGCAGTTCCCCGCGCCGCTGGGGGTGGTCGTGGGGAGGGGGCGGCCTCTGGGGGGAGGGCGCCCCTGCTGTTGGGTGCGGGGTCAGCCCGCGGCGGCTATGCGGTTCTGGCGGGGCGTCTTCTTCAGTTCCATGTCGCGGCGCCTGCGGCGGGCGAGGACCACGCGGCGTTCGGCGGCGGTGAGGCCGCCCCACACGCCGTACGGTTCGGGCTGGAGCAGGGCGTGTTCGCGGCACTCGACCATGACCGGGCAGCGGGCGCAGACCCGCTTGGCGGCCTCCTCGCGGGAGAGCCGGGCGGCGGTGGGTTCCTTCGACGGCGCGAAGAACAGCCCCGCCTCGTCGCGCCGGCACACCGCCTCGGTGTGCCAGGGCGCGTCCTGGTCCCTGTCCCGCGCTGCTGCCGGCCGGTCCGGAACGGCGGCTACCTGCAGGGACGAATGCGGCGGTTGCAGCACGGTCTACTCCTGACGACGGCTTCGCAAGCGAGACACGATGCAGCAAGGCTTACCCGATGTGCGCGAGCCTATGCACTGAGTCCCCAACGGGCTCCGCCCGCCCGGGAGTCAGTGCCCGAGGTGCTTGCGCATGCTCTTGCCGACCGTGCGGTGGACCCGGTCCAGGATGTCCGCGACGAGCTTCCCCCGCCGGGGCCGCGCCTCCACACTGCCCAGCACCGCCCAGCCGTCGACGAAGACCACCGGCGCCTCCTCGTCGGTCGCGTCCAGCGTGTCCACCTCGAAGGAGCCGAGGACACCGCCGCCCGTGCCGCGCAGCGACACGTTCTCCGGGACACGGATCTCGACGCTGCCGAAGACGGAGAACGCCTTGATCATCACCTGCTGGTGGTCGAACATGGCCTCGCTGAGGTCGATCTCGACACTGCCGAAGATCGCGTACGCGTGGATGCGGCGGCCGGTCCGCCAGCGGCCCTTGCGGGCGGCGGCACTGAACACCGCGACCACGTTGTCGTCGGGGTCCATGGGGATCGCGCCGGCGGTGGGGCGGTGGGGCGCGGTGGCGTGGGCCGCCGCGCGCCGGTGGGCTATCGGCAGGTCCTGGACGAACACGTCCAGTTCCCCCACCGTCTTGGCGGCCAGCACGCCCTCCACGCGCTCCGCGTGCTCGTCGGCGGTCAGGCGGCCCTCGGCGAGGGCCTCGCGCAGGAGGTCGGCGATACGGTCCCGGTCGGCGTCGGAGGCGCGCAACTCGGCGGTCCGCGGTGCCGTGTCCGGCTGCTGGGCGTGCTTCTCAAGGTCCACGACAGCAGCGTACCCAAACGCGATAGATCGCGACTACCCTCCGGGGCGGACGACTGAGGACAACCTCACAGATTCGCCGCCGGCGGCAGGTCCTAGGCTGGTCATCGCCCGCCGACGGAGGCGGGCGGTCTTCCGTCGAGTGAGGAATGGGCGAGATGCCTGAGTTCGAGTACGCCGATCTGCTCCCCATGGGAGAGGACACCACCCCCTACCGGCTGGTGACCTCCGAAGGTGTGTCCACCTTCGAGGCCGACGGCCGGACGTTCCTCAGGGTGGAGCCGGAGGCGCTGCGCAAGCTCGCCGAGGAGGCCATCCGCGACATCCAGCACTACCTGCGTCCCGCGCACCTGGCGCAGCTGCGCCGCATCATCGACGACCCGGAGGCGTCCGGCAACGACAAGTTCGTCGCCCTGGACCTGCTGAAGAACGCGAACATCGCGGCGGCGGGCGTGCTGCCGATGTGCCAGGACACCGGTACGGCGATCGTGATGGGCAAGCGCGGGCAGAACGTGCTCACGGCGGGACGTGACGAGGAGGCCCTGAGCCGGGGCGTCTACGACGCGTACCGGAACCTCAACCTGCGGTACTCGCAGATGGCTCCGCTCACCATGTGGGAGGAGAAGAACACCGGGTCCAACCTCCCGGCGCAGATCGAGCTGTACGCCACGGACGGTGACGCGTACAAGTTCCTGTTCATGGCCAAGGGCGGCGGGTCGGCCAACAAGAGCTTCCTGTACCAGGAGACGAAGGCCGTCCTGAACGAGGCCTCCATGATGAAGTTCCTGGAGGAGAAGATCCGTTCGCTGGGCACGGCCGCCTGTCCGCCGTACCACCTGGCGATCGTGGTCGGCGGCACGTCGGCCGAGTACGCGCTGAAGACCGCCAAGTACGCCTCCGCGCACTACCTGGACGAGATCCCCACCGAGGGCTCCCCGCTCGGGCACGGGTTCCGGGACAAGGAGCTGGAGGAGAAGGTCTTCGAGCTGACGCAGAGGATCGGCATCGGCGCGCAGTTCGGCGGCAAGTACTTCTGCCACGACGTGCGCGTGGTGCGGCTGCCGCGGCACGGGGCGTCCTGCCCGGTCGCGATCGCGGTGTCCTGCTCGGCGGACCGGCAGGCGGTCGCGAAGATCACCGCCGAGGGCGTGTTCCTGGAGCAGCTGGAGACGGACCCGGCGCGGTTCCTGCCGGAGACCACGGACGAGCAGCTGGACGAGTCCGGCGACGTCGTGCGGATCGACCTCAACCAGCCGATGGACGCGATCCTCGCCGAGCTGACGAAGTACCCGGTCAAGACGCGGCTCTCGCTGAGCGGGCCGCTGGTCGTGGCGCGGGACATCGCGCACGCGAAGATCAAGGAGCGGCTGGACGCGGGCGAGGGGATGCCGCAGTACCTGAAGGACCACCCGGTGTACTACGCCGGGCCGGCGAAGACGCCCGAGGGGTACGCGTCGGGGTCGTTCGGGCCGACGACGGCGGGCCGGATGGACAGCTACGTGGAGCAGTTCCAGGCGGCCGGCGGGTCCAGGGTGATGCTGGCGAAGGGCAACCGGAGCAAGCAGGTCACGGACGCGTGCGGCACGCACGGGGGGTTCTACCTGGGGTCGATCGGCGGGCCCGCGGCCCGGCTCGCGCAGGACTGCATCAAGAAGGTCGAGGTCGTCGAGTACGAGGAGCTCGGGATGGAGGCGGTCTGGAAGATCGAGGTCGAGGACTTCCCGGCGTTCATCGTCGTGGACGACAAGGGCAACGACTTCTTCCAGGACCCTTCGCCGCAGCAGCCGACGTTCACGTCGATCCCGGTACGGGGGCCGGGGCTGGCGTAGCGGCCGACCGGCGGGCGCAGGGCTCGGGGGCGGCGGGGTGGCGTTTTTCGCCCTCGCCGCCCTTCCTGTTGCCGTCCCGGGGGCGCTGACCCCGGACCCCCGCTCCTCGACCGACGCCGGAAGGGCTGGGGACGGCCCTTCCGGCGGGTGGAGACCGAGCGACCGGCACGTCCGTATAGCGGACCCCGTGTGCCACTTTCGGACAATCTGGCCCTGACCCCGCCCGTTCCGTTGACGGGATCAACCATCGCTGTGAGTCTTCTCGGCGCTCAGACATGCACATGCCATGTCAATCCTTGTGTGGCCCACCCCACGGGCTGCCTCCCGAGGAGACCAGGTGAAACGAAGATTCGCCGTGGCGAGCGTCTCGCTCGCCGTCGTGCTGGGCTGCGGAACACTCCCCGCCGCGGCAGCCGACTCCACGACCACCGTGACCGCCCCGACCGCCGCCGCCGCACCCGACGTCGACGTCAACAAGGTCAAGGCGCACCTCAACGAACTGAGCGCCATCGCCGGACGCAACGGCGGGAACCGCCGCTCCACCGGACAGGGGTACCGCGACTCCGTCGCCTACGTGAAGGGCAAGCTCCAGGCGGCCGGTTACACCGTCACCGAGCAGCCCTGCACGTCCGGCTGCACCAGCGGGGCCGGGCCCAACCTCATCGCCGAGTGGCCCAAGGGCGACGCCAACAACGTCTACATGTTCGGCGCCCACCTCGACGGCGTCTCCGCCGGGCCCGGCATGAACGACAACGGCTCCGGCTCCGCCGCCCTGCTGGAGAACGCCCTGACGCTGGCCCAGCAGAACCCGGACATGCGCAACCGGGTCCGCTTCGCCTGGTGGACCGACGAGGAGCAGGGGCTCAACGGGTCCGACTTCTACGTGCGTTCGCTGTCCTCCACCGAGCGCGCCAAGATCAAGGCGTACTACAACTTCGACATGGTCGCCTCCACCAACGGCGGCTACTTCATCAACCACATCACCTCCGCGGCCGCCGCGCCGATGAAGGCCTACTGGGACTCCCTCGGCCTCCAGCCGGAGGAGAACACCGAGGGCGCCGGCCGCAGCGACGACTACCCCTTCGAGCAGTACGGCATCCCGACCTCCGGGTACGCCATGGGCGCGAGCGCCCGCAAGACCTCCGCGCAGGCCGCCAAGTGGGGCGGCACCTCGGGGTCCGCGTACGACCCGTGCTACCACCGGTCCTGCGACACCCTCACCAACATCAACACCACCGGTCTCGACCGCGCGTCGGACGGGATCGCGTACACCCTGTGGCAGCGGGCCGTGAACACCGGCACCGGCGGCACCTGCGACACCGCCGGCGCCGTCGGCAACGGCGGGTTCGAGAGCGGGACCACGCCGTGGACCGGGAACACCGCCACCATCGGCGCCCACTCGGGCCAGGCCCCCCACGGCGGCACCCGGTTCGCCCTGCTCGGCGGGAACGGGTCCACGAGCACCGAGTCGATCAGCCAGACGGTGACCGTCCCGTCCGGGTGCACCCAGGCCTCCCTGACCTACTGGCTGCACGTCGACACCGACGAGTCCACCTCACGCGCCTACGACCGGTTCACCGTGAAGGCCGGCAGCACCACCCTCGCCACCCTGTCCAACGTCGACGCCGGCAGCGGCTACGTGCAGCGGTCGGTCGGCCTGTCGGCGTACGCCGGGCAGACGGTGACCCTGACCTTCACCGCCACCGAGGACTACACCCTGCAGACCGGCTTCCTCCTCGACGACGTGGCCCTGCGCAACGGCTGATCCTCCCCCCACGGGTGGCCCCGCCCCGCCGCGCCCCCCGCGCGGCGGGGCGGACGCCGTCCACGGGAATACGCTCGTCCGGGACCACTGCTGTGCATCTTCGGAGGTACGACGATGACGACCACGGACGACGACCGCGACTACCGCGTCGAGCACGACTCCATGGGAGAGGTGAGGGTCCCCGCCGACGCCAAGTGGCGCGCGCAGACCCAGCGCGCCGTGGAGAACTTCCCCGTCTCCGGGCAGCGCCTGGAGCGCGCCCACATCGAGGCCCTGGCCCGCATCAAGGGCGCCGCCGCCGCGGTCAACGCCCGGCTCGGCGTGCTGGACGAGGACATCGCCGAGGCGATCGGGGAGGCGGCCGGTGAGGTCGCCGAGGGCCGGTGGGACGAGCACTTCCCCGTCGACGTGTTCCAGACGGGGTCCGGGACCTCCTCCAACATGAACACCAACGAGGTCCTCGCCACCCTCGCCACCGAGCGGCTCGGCCGGGACGTGCACCCCAACGACCACGTCAACGCCTCGCAGTCGTCCAACGACGTCTTCCCGTCGTCGATCCACATCGCCGCGACCGCCGCCGTCGTCCGGGACCTGATCCCGGCCCTCGACCACCTCGCCGCCGCCCTGGAACGCAAGGCCGGCGAGTTCGCCGACGTGGTCAAGTCCGGGCGCACCCACCTGATGGACGCCACCCCGGTGACGCTGGGCCAGGAGTTCGGCGGGTACGCGGCCCAGGTGCGGTACGGCATCGAGCGGCTGAACGCCTCCCTGCCGCGCCTCGCGGAGCTGCCGCTCGGCGGGACCGCCGTCGGCACCGGCATCAACACCCCGCCGGGGTTCTCCGCCGCCGTCATCGAGGAGGTCGCCCGCGCGACCGGACTGCCGCTGACCGAGGCGCGCGACCACTTCGAGGCGCAGGGCGCCCGGGACGGCATCGTGGAGACCAGCGGACAGCTGCGGACCATCGCCGTCGGACTGACGAAGATCGCCAACGATCTGCGGTGGATGGCGTCGGGCCCGCGCACGGGCCTCGCGGAGATCGCCCTGCCCGATCTCCAGCCCGGCTCCTCGATCATGCCCGGCAAGGTCAACCCGGTGATCCCGGAGGCCGTACTGATGGTCTGCGCGCAGGTCACCGGCAACGACGCGACCGTCGCCGCCGCCGGCGCCTCGGGCAACTTCGAGCTCAACGTGATGCTTCCGGTCATCGCGAAGAACGTGCTGGAATCGGTGCGGCTGCTGGCGAACGCCTCCCGCCTCCTCGCCGACCGCACCGTCGACGGGATCGTCGCGGACCGTGAACGGGCCCGGGAGTACGCCGAGTCCTCGCCGTCCGTGGTCACCCCGCTCAACAAGTACATCGGCTACGAGGAGGCCGCCAAGGTCGCCAAGAAGTCCCTCGCCGAGCGGAAGACGATCCGTCAGGTGGTGCTGGAGGGCGGCTACGTCGAGCGCGGCGACCTCACCGTCGGGCAGCTCGACGAGGCGCTGGACGTGCTGCGGATGACACGCCCGTAGCCCTCGCGCGCCGGGGTGAACCGTGACGGGCACCGCGGCGTCGTATGCCTGGAGCACACACATATCCACGCATGGCGGAGGGCGGAGCGACGATGGGCGACCGAGCGGGCAGAACGTCCGGCCACTGGGCACCCGGGACACAGATCCTGTGGCGTTACCGGGAGAACGGCGGCGCGCGCATTCACATCGCGCGCCCCGTCACCGTCGTACGCGACGAGCCCGAGCTGCTCGCGGTGTGGCTGGCGCCCGGCACCGAGTGCGTGAGACCGGTGCTCGCCGACGGCACGCCCGTGCACCAGGAGCCGCTCGGCACCCGCTACACCAGACCGCGCACGGTGGTGCGGGACCGCTGGTTCGGCACCGGTGTGCTGAAGCTGGCCCGGCCCGGCGACCCGTGGTCGGTGTGGCTGTTCTGGGACCCGGGCTGGCGGTTCAAGAACTGGTACGTCAACCTGGAGGAGCCGTTGGCCCGTTGGGCGGGCGGAGTGGACTCCGAGGACCACTTCCTGGACATCTCCGTGCGGCCGGACCGGGTCCGGCACTGGCGGGACGAGGACGAGTTCGACCAGGCCCGGCGGGACGGCCTGGTGGACTCCGCGCTGGCCGGGCGGGTGCGGGCGGCCGGGCGGGCCGCCGCGCGGGTGATCGACGCCTGGGGTCCGCCGTTCTCGGACGGCTGGGAGAACTGGCGCCCGGACCCGTCCTGGGCGGTACCGTCACTGCCACAGGACTGGGACCGCACTCCCGCCCATGCGTCCTCGTGAGACCCTTGCTGCGCCCCCGGGCGGGAAACGTAGGATCGTCGTCCGCACGGCGCGGGGCAGGAATCACCGGAGCGCGCGCTGGGCTTGACCGAACGTCACCGAGGGGCGGCAGGACGTGAGCGAGGGGTACGGAAACACCGGTACCGGCCGGGAAGGGTCGGCAGGCGGCGCAGCAACAACCTCTGACCACACGCGAAATCCGTTCCGGGGCCACCTGTTCCGGGTATCGGAGTTTCGGCGGGACGAACCGCGCGCACGGCGTGCGCCGGACGGATGGACTCGACACGCGTGACGGAGCAGCCGACCTCCTTCGAACGCCCCCAGCCGGGCGTGGACCCCGTGGAGCCCTGCGGGGCGCTCCTGCCTGCCCCGCCACCGGCCCGCGTGCCGGGCACGGGGGCCGCCTTACCGGTACAGGGCCGCTCCGGCGGTGAGCCGCCCGCGTCCGGGGCCGCGTCCCCGGGCCCCTCGGGCGCCACGTCGCCGGGCACGGTGACGCCGGGCGGCACCGGGCAGGACCCCGCCGCCGCACCCGGATCGGAGCACTCCCAGCCGGGCGCCGGGCAGGGCGCCGGCCCGGACACGCACCGGCCGCGTCCCGCGCCCGAGGGCATCCCGGTGCAGCCCGCCGCGGGCCAGGGACGGACGGGGCAGGCGCCGGACGGCACGGAGCGCCGCAGCGGGCAGGTGACGCCGCCCGGGCGGCCGACGCCGATGCGGCGGGACGGGGACCGGCTGCGCTTCGTGGGCGCCGCCACCCGGCGGATCGCCCGCGGCATCGACCTGGACGAGATCGTGATGGGGCTGTGCCGGGCCACCGTGCCCACCTTCTCCGACGCGATCCTGGTCTATCTGCGCGACCCGCTGCCGGTCGGCGACGAGCGGCCCACCGGCCCGCTGGTGCTGCGGCTGCGCCGCACCGACCGGATCCCGGCCGAACGGGACACCGAGGGCGGCTTCATGCCGGTCGCCGCGCCGCCGGAGCCGTCCGAGCTGGACTCGGTCGGCGAGGAGCTGTGCACGGTGCGGCCCGGCAGCGCGCTCGCCGAGGTGCTGCGCGGTGTGCGTCCGGTGTTCACGGACGCGCCCGCCGCGCGGGCCGCGCTGCCCGAACTCCTCGGCGAGGACGGCGCGTCGGCCGTCCCGGACGGGCAGCGGGCGATCCTCGCGCCGCTGCGCGGCCGGCGCCGGGTGATCGGCGCGGCGCTGTTCCTGCGCCGCCCGGAACGCATCCCCTTCGAGGCCGACGACCTGCTGGTCGCGGCGCAGCTCGCCACGCACAGCGCCCTCGGCATCGACAAGGCGGTGCTGTACGGGCGGGAGGCGTACATCGCGGACGAGCTCCAGCGCACGATGCTGCCGGAGACCCTGCCGCGCTGCACCGGCGTACGGCTGGCGTCGCGGTACCTGCCGGCCGCGGAGACCGCGCGGGTCGGCGGCGACTGGTACGACGCGATCCCGCTGCCGGGCAGCCGGGTGGCGCTGGTGGTCGGCGACGTGATGGGGCACTCCATGACGTCGGCGGCGATCATGGGCCAGCTGCGCACCACCGCGCAGACCCTGGCCGGGCTCGACCTGCCCCCGCAGGAGGTGCTGCACCACCTCGACGAGCAGGCGCAGCGGCTCGGCGTGGACCGCATGGCGACCTGCCTGTACGCGGTGTACGACCCGGTATCGCACCGGATCACCATCGCCAACGCCGGTCATCCGCCGCCGATCCTGCTGGAGCTGGGCGGCCGGGCGGAGGTGCTGCGGGTGCCCGCGGGCGCGCCGATCGGTGTGGGCGGGGTGGACTTCGAGGCCGTGGAGCTGGAGGCGCCCGCCGGGGCGACCCTGCTGCTCTACACCGACGGCCTGGTGGAGTCCCGGCTGCGGGACGTGTGGACGGGCATCGAGCAGCTGCGGGAGAAGCTCGCCGCGACCGCCCAGCTGACCGGCCCGGACCATCCGCCGCCGCTGGAGGCGCTGTGCGACGAGGTGCTCGACATGCTCGGCCCGGGCGACCGGGACGACGACATCGCGCTGCTCGCCGCCCGTTTCGACGGGATCGCGCCGACCGACGTGGCGTACTGGTTCCTGGAGCCGGAGGACGCGGCCCCCGGCCGGGCCCGCCGCCTGGCCCGGCGGGCGCTGACCCGCTGGGGCATGGAGGAGCTGAGCGACTCGGTGGAGCTGCTGGTCAGCGAGGTGGTGACGAACGCGGTGCGGTACGCCACCCGGCCGGTCACGCTGCGGCTGCTGCGCACGGACGTGCTGCGCTGCGAGGTCGGTGACGACGTGCCGCAGCTCCCGCGGCTGCGGCAGGCGCGCGCCACGGACGAGGGCGGGCGCGGGCTGTACCTGGTGAACCGGCTGGCCCGGCGCTGGGGCGCGACCCGGCTGAGCACGGGCAAGGTGGTGTGGTTCGAGCTGAACCACGGCTGAACCACGGCTGAGCCGCCGCGTACGGCCCGCTCACGCCGCGAGGGGCGCCCGGTGCGGTCACCGGGCGCCCCTCGCGGCTTCGTCCCGCGGGTCTACTGGCTGCCGTCCGACTGCGGGTCGTCCGGGTCGCCCGGGATGCCGAAGGTCGGCGAGCCCGTGGGGGGCGTCTTCGTCGGCGGGGCGGACGTCGGCGGCTCGGAGGTCGGCGGCTCGGACGTCGGCGGGGCGGACGAGGTCTCGGGCGGGGCCTCGGTGGTGGGTGCCTGGGTCGTCGGCTCCTGGCTCGGGGTGGCCGAGGGCGACGTGGTGGCCGACGGCGTGCGGGTCGGCCGTACGGCGGCGCCCTGGTCGGTGTCCAGGTCGAACCTGCTGACCTCGTCCATCACGCCGAAGGTGTACGCGGCCCAGATCTCGGCGGGGAAGCCGCCGCCGTTGACGCGGTACTCGACACCGCCCGCCTTGTACATCGGCACCTGGCTGTGGTTCTTGGCGTCCTCGCCGAACAGGCCGACCGAGGTGACCAGCTCGGGGGTGAAGCCGGTGAACCAGGCCGACTTGTTGTTGTCGGACGTGCCCGTCTTCCCGGCGACCTGCTGGCCGCCCCGCAGCGGGTTCTCCCGCACGGACCGCCTGGCCGTACCGTCGTCGACCACGCCGGTGAGCACGGAGGTCACCGTGTCGGCGGCCGCCCGGCTGATGACCTGCTCGCCGACCGGGTCGGCGAACTCGACACTGCGGCTGTTGTGCTCGACCGACTTCACGACGGCCGGGGTGACCTTCTTGCCGTGGTTGGCGAGGGTGGCGTAGACGCCCGCCATCTCCAGCGGGCTGGCGCCCATGCTGCCCAGGGTCTGCGCGGGGACGGCCTCGACGCCCTCGGTGTCCATGCCGAGATCGCCCGCGACCTTCACCACCTCGGTCATGCCGACGTCGATGCCCATCTGCGCGAAGACCGAGTTGACGGACTTGTTCATCGCCTCCTGGACGGTGACGTCGCCGTAGTCGACGTCGTCCTCGTTGGGGGGCGCGAAGCCGACCTTGCGGTCGCCGTCCCTCACGGGGCGCTTGCTGGTGCCGTCGTAGATCGTGTCGGCCCCGATCGGCACGCCGCCCTGGGTCTCGGCGCCCTGGTCCACGGCGGCGGCGAGGATGACCGGCTTGAAGGTGGAGGCCGGCTGGTAGTCGTCGCGGGTGGCGTTGTTGGTGAAGTGCTTGACGTAGTCCACGCCGCCGTACATCGCCACGACCGCGCCCGTCTTCGGGTCCACGGAGACGGCACCGGCCTGGACGTCGGCGTCGACGTCGCGCTCGTCCGGGTCGAGCCTGCTGGTCAGCTTGGCCTTGACCGCCTTCTCCAGCGCGGCCTGCTTCTTCTTGTCGACGTTGAGCGTGATGGTGTAGCCGCCGAGGTCCAGCAGGGCGTCGGCCTGCTTCACGTCCTCGGCGATGCCCTGCTCGACGAACTGCCGCTTGACCGCGTTGTTGGCGGCCTCCACCAGGTAACCGGTCTGGCCCTCCATGCCGGGGGCGGCCTTCGGCTCCTCGGGGACGGGGAACTCCATGGCCCGGCGGTCGCCGGCGCCCAGCCACTTCTGCTCGACCATGTTGTCCAGGACGTAGTTCCAGCGCTCCTGGACGAGCTTCTTGCCGGTCTCGCCGGCGACCGCCCAGTCGTACTGGCTGGGCGCCTGGAGCAGCGCGGCGAGGTACGCGCCCTGCTCGACCGTCAGGTCCTCGGCGTCGACGCGGTAGTAGGCCTGCGCGGCGGCCTGGATCCCGTAGGCGCCGCGGCCGTAGTAGCTGGTGTTGATGTAGCCGGCAAGGATGTAGTCCTTCGACTTCTCCCGGTCCAGCTTCAGGGAGATGACCACTTCCTTCATCTTGCGCGTGACGGTCTGTTCCTGCGACAGGTAGTAGTTCTTGACGTACTGCTGGGTGATCGTCGAACCGCCCTGGGCGCCCTTGCCGGAGAGCGTGTTGAGCACTCCGCGCGCGGTGCCCTTGATGTCGACGCCGGAGTCCTTGTAGAAGGTCTTGTTCTCGGCGGCGACGAAGGTGCGCTGGACGTCCTTGGGGACCCGGGCGAGGTCGACGATCTCGCGGTTGAAGCCGCTGCGGGCCATGACCGAGCCGTCGCTGTACCGGTAGACGTTGCCCTGCGACTCCGCCTCGGCGTTCCCCTCGGGTATGTCGATCATCATGTACAGCACGATGAAGGCGCCCATGCCGAGCAGGCAGAGGCCGAAGAAGGTGCCGACGATCTTCTTCCAGGTGAAGAGCCGGCGTATGCCGGTGCGGCCGGTCGCACCCGACGAGCTGCGGCCCGTGGGTGCCGCACGGCGCCCGCCGCGCTGTCGTGCGCGTCTTTCTTCCGCTCGTCCCATACGCCCGTTCGCTCCGCTTCGTTCATGTGTGCTCGACCGCCACACAGGTTCGCCGCTCAGGTCAGCTCAGAAAGCTAACACCGGGAGCTATGACAAAGGGCTGCTGATCCGGTCGTTACGGACGTGACAATCAGCACCCGCCCCGAAGGAACCGACGTGCGAGAGGCGCGCGAGGTTGCCGTGATGAGGTAAAGTGATATCACTTAGATAGACAGGCGCTAGCCGGGCGGAACCCCGTCCGGGGGCGCCCGGAGGAACGGGGGATCACCCATGCCCATGGACGACACGCAGGTCACGGCCGATGTGCCGGAGATGCCGGCCCCGCGCGTGCGGGAGGTCCAGGCGCACAGCATCGGCGGCGGACTGGCACTGGTCCTCGGACTGGTCGGGCTGCTCATCGGCACGGCGCTGATCGTCACCGCCACGGCGGTCGCCGCGACCGGCGCCAAGGCCGCCCTGATCACCGGCGGCGTCCTGATCGCGCTCGCCGCGTTCCTCGCGATGTGCGGACTGAACATGGTGGCGCCGGGCGAGGCCCGGGTGGTGCAGCTCTTCGGCCGCTACCGGGGCACGATCCGCGAGGACGGCCTGCGCTGGGTGAACCCCTTCACCACCCGCGCCAAGATCTCCACGCGGGTCCGCAACCACGAGACCGCCGTCCTGAAGGTGAACGACGCCTACGGCAACCCCATCGAACTGGCCGCCGTCGTGGTGTGGCGGGTCGAGGACACCGCGCAGGCCACCTTCGAGGTGGACGACTACGTCGAGTTCGTCTCCACGCAGACCGAGGCGGCCGTGCGGCACATCGCCATCGAGTACCCCTACGACGCCCACGACGAGGACGGCCTGTCGCTGCGCGGCAACGCCGAGGAGATCACCGAGAAGCTCGCCGTCGAACTGCGCGCACGGGTGGACGCGGCCGGCGTACAGATCATCGAGTCCCGCTTCACCCACCTCGCCTACGCGCCCGAGATCGCCTCGGCGATGCTCCAGCGGCAGCAGGCCGGCGCGGTCGTGGCGGCGCGGCAGCAGATCGTGGAGGGCGCCGTGGGCATGGTGGAGACGGCCCTGGCCCGGATACAGGAGCAGGACATCGTGGAGCTCGACCCGGAACGGAAGGCGGCGATGGTGTCCAACCTGATGGTGGTGCTGTGCGGGGACCGCTCGGCGCAGCCGGTCCTCAACACCGGGACGCTCTACCAGTGACGGCCCCGTCCGGGGGCCCGGCCCCCCAGGGCCGGCCGCGGCGCAAACAGGTGCTGCTGCGGCTCGACCCGTCGGTGTACGAGGCGCTGGCGCGCTGGGCGAACGACGATCTGCGCTCGGCCAACGCGCAGATCGAGTTCCTGCTGCGGCGGGCCCTCGCCGAGGCGGGCCGGCTGCCCGGCGAGGCCGGGCCGCTGCCCCGCCGCGGCCGTCCGCCCGGGGGCTCCACCCCCGGACCCCCGCCCACCTGAACGGCCGTACCCGGCCCGGTGGCAGAACCGTGACAATCGGCCCCCACCTGGGGGTTCGTACACCCTGCGGCGCTCTGCACACCCGGTGTATACACGGTGCGTATACACGGTGTGTAGAGTGCTCGGTATGTCCATCGGTCACACCCTCCTGGGGCTCCTGGAGTCCGGCCCGCGCCATGGTTACGACCTGAAGCGGGCCTTCGACGAGAAGTTCGGTCACGACCGGCCGCTCCACTACGGCCAGGTCTATTCGACGATGTCCCGCCTGCTGAAGAACGGACTGGTCGAGGTCGACGGCATCGAGGCCGGCGGCGGCCCCGAGCGCAAGCGGTACGCCATCACCGAGGCCGGCATCACCGATGTCGAGCGCTGGCTCGCCACGCCGGAGAAGCCCGAGCCGTACCTCCAGTCGACCCTCTACACCAAGGTCGTCCTGGCGCTGCTCACCAGCCGTGACGCCGCCGACGTCCTCGACACGCAGCGCTCGGAGCATCTGCGCAGCATGCGGATCCTCACCGACCGCAAGCGCAAGGGTGATCTCGCCGACCAGCTCATCTGCGACCACGCCCTCTTCCACCTCGAGGCCGACCTGCGCTGGCTGGAGCTGACCGCGGCGCGTCTCGACAAGCTCCGTGAGGCGGTGGCCCGATGACCACGACCCCTCCCCCCGGCTCCCTGCTCGTCGCCCGGGACCTGCGCAAGGTCTACGGCCCGACGACCGCGCTCGACGGCGCCGGCTTCTCCATCCACCCCGGCGAGGTCGTGGCCGTGATGGGGCCCTCCGGTTCGGGCAAGTCGACGCTGCTGCACTGCCTCGCCGGGATCGTCACCCCCGACTCCGGGTCGATCATGTACGACGGGCGCGAGCTGACCGAGATGAGCGACGGCGAGCGCAGCGCGCTCAGGCGCTCGGAGTTCGGCTTCGTCTTCCAGTTCGGGCAGCTCGTGCCGGAACTCACCTGCGTGGAGAACGTCGCCCTGCCGATGCGGCTGAACGGCACGCCCCGCAAGGAGGCCGAGCGGGCCGCGCTGACCTGGATGGAGCGCCTGGAGGTCGACGACGTCCGCGGGAAGCGCCCCGGCGAGGTGTCCGGCGGCCAGGGCCAGCGGGTCGCCGTGGCCCGGGCCCTGGTCACCGGCCCGCGGCTGCTGTTCGCCGACGAGCCGACCGGCGCCCTGGACTCCCTCAACGGCGAGCGGGTGATGGAGCTGCTCACCGACGCCGCCCGGTCCTCCAACGCCGCCGTCGTCCTCGTCACGCACGAGGCGCGGGTGGCCGCGTACTCCGACCGCGAGATCGTCGTGCGCGACGGCAGGTCCCGGGACATGGAGCGCGTCGTATGAGTGCCGCTCAGTGGGCGCGGGACCTCGGCATGGGTCTGCGCTTCGCCTTCGCCGGGGGGCGCGAGGGCTGGACCCGTGCCCTGCTCACCGCGGTCGGTGTCGGGCTGGGCGTGGCGCTGCTGCTGCTCACCACGGCCCTGCCCGGTGCGCTGGCGGAGCGGGACCGGCGGGGGGAGGCCCGCCTCAACTTCACCTACGGCGAGCAGATCGAGCGGGCCGGCGACACCCTGGTGACCGCGGACACCGACACGGAGTTCGGCGGCCGGGACATCCGCGGCAGGCTGCTGGAGCCGGAGGGCGACAAGGCCCCGGTGCCGCCCGGCCTGCGGGAGTTCCCCGCGCGGGGCGACATGGTGGTCTCCCCCGCGCTGAAGGAACTCCTCGGCTCGGGTGACGGCGCGCTGCTGCGGGAGCGGCTGCCGTACGACATCGTGGGGACGATCGGCGAGCAGGGACTGATCGGGTCGCAGGAGCTGGCCTACTACGCGGGCGCCGAGGGCCTCGCGGACCGGGTCGGCGACGGAATGGTGGGCCGCATCGACTCCTTCGGGGACCCCAACCCCACGGAGGAGGAGATGGACCCGGTCCTCATGCTCCTCATCCTGGTCGTCTTCGTGGTGCTGCTGATGCCGGTCGCCGTGTTCATCGCCGCCGCCGTGCGGTTCGGCGGCGAGCGGCGCGACCGCAGGCTGGCCGCGCTGCGGCTGGTCGGCTCCGACGGCGGCATGACCCGGCGGATCGCCGCGGGCGAGGCGCTCGGCGGGGCCCTGCTGGGACTGGTGTTCGGCACCGGTTTCTTCCTGGCGGGGCGTGAGTTCGCGGCGTCCGTCGAGGTGTTCCGCATCAGTGTCTTCCCCAGCTATCTGAACCCCTCGCCGCTGCTGGCGCTGCTGGTCGCGGTGGCGGTCCCGGGGGCCGCGGTGCTGGTGACCCTGCTGACGCTGCGCGGGGTGGTCATCGAGCCGCTGGGCGTGGTGCGCACGGCGCGGCCGGCCCGCCGCCGGCTGTGGTGGCGGCTGCTGTTCCCGCTGGCCGGCGTCATCATGCTCGTCCCCATGCTCGGCCAGGGCAGGGAGAACGGCGAGTTCAACGGGTACCTGGTCACCGGCGGTGTCATCTGCCTGCTCGTCGGCGTCACCGCGCTGCTGCCGTGGTTCGTGGAGACGGTCGTCGCCCGGCTCGGCACGGGCAGCGTGTCCTGGCAACTGGCCGTGCGGCGGTTGCAGTTGAGCAGCGGCACGGCGGCACGCATGGTCAACGGCATCGCGGTGGCCGTGGCCGGCGCCATCGCCCTGCAGATGCTGTTCGCCGGCGTGGAGGACGACTACACCAAGGAGACCGGCTTCGACGTGACGCTGGCGCAGATGCAGGTCCGGGTGCCGGACGGCACCGAGATCGCCGCCGCCACGACGAGGCTCGAGAAGACCGAGGGCGTCCGCAAGGTCTACCCGCTGTCCGAGGGGTACTTCGCCGACCGCCCGTACACGGAGGAACCGCAGCGCAACGCCCAGCTGACCGTCGGCGACTGCGCGACCCTGCGCGAGGTGGCGAAGCTGCCCTCGTGCGCGGACGGCGACGTGTTCGCGGTCCGGGGCGGCGAGTACGACACCGACACGCCGTCGCTGAGCAGGCCGGGTCAGAAGCTGTACGCGGAGGTCTCGTCCTCCGGCGAGGAGCTGACGGAGGTCGCGTGGACCGTCCCCGAGGCGTTGAAGGAGGCCGACTCCGTCGAGGACCCGACCGGGACGAAGCGCGGCGGTTTCCTGCTGACGCCGGGGGCGATGCCCGACGACCTGGCCGGAGCGGTCTCCGGCCAGCTGTACCTGGCGATCGACGACTCGGTGCCGCACGCCCGTGAGCACGTGCGCAACACGGCGGCCGCGATCGACCCGTTGTCCTCTCCGATGACGTGGTCGGCGACCGAGCGGACCGAGCGCTTCGACAGCATCCGCACGGGCCTGTTCGTCGGCGCCGCCGCCGTCCTGGCGCTGATCGGGGCGAGCCTGCTGGTCTCCCAGCTGGAGCAGCTGCGCGAACGCCGCAAGCTGCTGTCCGCCCTGGTGGCCTTCGGCACCCGGCGGCGCACGCTGAGCCTGTCGGTGCTGTGGCAGACGGCCGTCCCGATCGGCCTGGGCCTGCTGCTGGCCTCGGTCGTCGGCATCACCCTGGGCGCCGTGCTGCTGCGGATGACCTCCACACCGGTCGGTGTGGACTGGGCGAGCGTCCTGCAGATGACCGGCATCGGCGCGGGCGTCGTCCTCGTGGTGACCCTGCTGAGCATGCCCCCGCTGCTGCGCATGATGCGCCCGGACGGGCTGCGCACGGAGTAGGTCCGGTGCGGACCGCGGGCGTTCAGTCCCCCACGGTCCGCACCGGCAGGTCCCGCAGCGCCTCGCGCAGCGCCGACGCCAGCTGCTCGTACTCCGCCGCCCTCGCCGCGCCCGTGCGCATGGCGAGGGCGATGCGCCGGGTGGGGGCGGGGTCGGTGAAGCAGCCGGTGAGCAGGCGGCTGGAGCGGGTGGTCTCGACGTCGACGGCGGTGCGCGGCAGCAGCGTCACCCCGAGGCCGCCCGCCACCAGCTGGACCAGCGTGGACAGTCCGGCCGCCGTGGTGGTGGCCGCGACACCCGCGCGGCCGGCCTCGCGGCAGATCTCCAGGGCCTGGTCGCGCAGGCAGTGGCCCTCGTCCAGCAGGAGCAGGTTCAGCTCGCGCAGCACCTCGCGGGGTATGCCCCGCCGCCCGCCGAGCCAGTGACCGGGCGGCGTGACCAGCACGAAGTCCTCGTCGAACAGGGGAAGTTCGATCACTCCCGGTACACCGAGGGGCACCGCGAGCAGCAGCAGGTCCAGCCGGCCGCGGGCCAGCCCGTCCAGCAGGCTCGCGGTCTGTTCCTCGTGCACCTGCAGGTCGAGCTGCGGATAGCGGTCGTGCACCAGCCGCAGCACGGTGGGCAGCACGTACGGCGCCACCGTGGGGATCACCCCGAGGCGCAGCACCCCGGTGAAGGGCGCCCGCACCGCGTCGGCCTCCTCCAGCAGCGCCTCGATCTCCGCCAGTACGGCCTTGGCGCGGGGGGCGAGCCGCTCACCGGCCGGCGAGAGCAGCACCTTGCGCGTCGTACGCTCGACGAGCGTGACACCGAGGGTCTCCTCCAAGGCGGCCACGGCTCCCGACAGCGCCGGCTGGCTCGTACCGGTCGCCGCCGCGGCGTCCCGGAAGTGCAGATGCTCCGCCACGGCGGCGAACGCCCGCAGTTGGGCAAGGCTCGGCTGCCTGCGCCCGTTACCCACAGTCACTGATAACTTCCTCCGATCAACACGACCGAGTGTAGCTATTTCACGAATCAATCCAGCCTGTGCCAACATCAACAAGGTCCAACCCATGGGAAATGCCCGCGATCCGGGCGTTTCCTCGCTGCAAGGAGGGCCTGTGCTCACTGTCGGTGACAAGTTCCCCGAGTTCGAACTGACCGCCTGCGTCTCGCTGGAGAAGGGCAAGGAGTTCGAGACGATCAACCACAAGACCTATGAGGGCAAGTGGAAGATCGTGTTCGCGTGGCCCAAGGACTTCACCTTCGTGTGCCCGACCGAGATCGCCGCGTTCGGCAAGCTGAACGAGGAGTTCGCCGACCGGGACGCCCAGATCCTGGGCTTCTCCGGTGACTCGGAGTTCGTCCACCACGCCTGGCGCAAGGACCACGACGACCTGCGCGACCTGCCGTTCCCGATGATGGCGGACTCCAAGCACGAGCTGATGCGCGACCTCGGCATCGAGGGCGAGGACGGCTTCGCCAAGCGCGCGGTGTTCATCGTGGATCAGAACAACGAGATCCAGTTCTCCATGGTGACCGCCGGCTCCGTCGGCCGGAACCCGAAGGAGGTCCTGCGGGTGCTGGACGCCCTGCAGACCGACGAGCTCTGCCCGTGCAACTGGTCCAAGGGCGAGGAGACCCTGGACCCGGTCGCGCTGCTGGCCGGGGAGTGACCTGACATGTCCCTCGACTCCCTGAAGTCCCGTATACCGGACTACGCCAAGGACCTGAAGCTCAACCTGGGCTCGGTCATCGGCAACTCGGACCTGCCGGCCCAGCAGCTGTGGGGCACGGTGCTGTCGACGGCGATCGCCTCGCGCTCGCCGATCGTGCTGCGCGAGCTGGAGCCGGAGGCGAAGGCGAACCTGTCGCCGGAGGCGTACACGGCGGCCAAGGCCGCTGCCGCGGTGATGGCGATGAACAACGTCTTCTACCGCACGCGCCATCTGCTGTCGGACCACGAGTACGGCAACCTGCGTGCCGGTCTGCGGATGAACGTCATCGGCAACCCGGGTGTCGACAAGGTCGACTTCGAGTTCTGGTCCTTCGCGGTGTCCGCGATCAACGGCTGCGGCATGTGCCTCGACTCCCACGAGCAGGTGCTGCGCAAGGCCGGACTGGAGCGCGAGGCGGTCCAGGAGGCGTTCAAGATCGCGGCGGTGATCCAGGCGGTGGCGGCGACGCTCGACGCGGAAGCGGCCCTGGCCGCGCAGTAACCCCGCCCTCACCCAGGGCCCGTCCACACCCCAGTGGCCGGGCCCTTCCCCGTCCCCGGCCAACACCCTCCGCAGGCATCCACCCCGGCCCGCCACCACCCTCCGCGGGCAGCCACGCCGTCCTGCCACCGCTCTCCGCGGGCAGCCACGCCGTCCTGCCGCCGCTCTCCGCGGGCAGTCGTGCCGCAGGGCGGCACGGGTGGGCGCGACGGCACCCCGCGGGCGCCGGGCTGCGCGATCACCCCCCGGCCCGCACCCACGCCGTCGCGCTCCCGGGCACCAGCCGGTTGCGGTCGCGGTTGCGCCCGTCCTCGCCCATCTCCCCAGCCGTACGACTGTCCGCCGGCGCGGCGTGGGGGCGAGGCCCGGGTCAGGACTCGGGCGGGTCGTCCGGGTGGGGCGCCGGGGGCGGTGCCGGAGGAGTTGCCGGCGCGGCCGGGAGCGGAGCGTCCGGGGCGGACATCGCCGTGGCACCCCGCGGCCGGGGCGAACGCAGCACCGCCGCCTCGTGGGAGAAGGCACGGAGGTAGCCGACGACGGTGTTGGTGACCGCGACCAGTGGCACCGCGACCACCGCGCCCCCGATGCCCGCGATCATGCCGCCGGAGGCGACCGCCAGGACCACCGCCAGCGGATGGACCCGCACCGCGCGGCCCAGGATGAACGGCTGGAGGATGTGCCCCTCGATCTGCTGCACCGCCAGCACCACCACCAGCACCATGACGCCCGTGAACACGCCCTGGGTGACCAGCCCGACGACCACGGCCAGCGCTCCCGACACCACGGCGCCCACCAGCGGGATGAACGAGAACAGGAAGATGAAGACGGCGAGCGGCACCGCCATCGGCACGTCCAGGAAGTAGATGCCCAGGCCGATGAAGATCGCGTCGATCAGAGCCACTATCACCGTGCCGCGCACGTACGCCGTCAGCGTCCGCCACGCCACCGGCCCGGCGCCGGCGACTCCCGGACGGGCGGCGGCCGGAACCAGCTTGAGCGACCACTCCCAGATCCGCTTGCCGTCGTAGAGCAGGAACAGCGTCGAGAAGACGGCCAGCAGTATGCCGGTGAGCGCCTCGACGACGACGGTCACGCCCTCCAGGCCGGCCGACGTGATCTGCTCGGTGTTGGCCCCGACCGCCTCCCGCAGGTTCTTGGCGATCTCGTTGATCTGCTTGTCGGTGACGTGGAAGGGGCTGTTCAGCAGCCAGTTGCGCAGTTCGTCGATGCCGTCCTGGATCTGGTCGGAGAGGTGGTCGATGTTCTCCATGACCTGCCAGGTCACGAACCAGCCGATGAGGCCGATGACGACGAACCCGAACAGCGCGGTCAGCGCGGTGGCCGGGCCGCGCGGCACACCGACCCGCGTCAGCCGGGCCACGGTGGGCTGGAGCAGCGCGGTGATCAGCAGGGAGGCCACGAACGCCAGGACGACGAGCTGTACGGCGCTGATGACCCGCATGAGCACCCAGACGGTGCCGGCCAGCACCAGCAGCCGCCAGCCGGCCTCGGCGGCGACCCGGACCCCCCAGGGCACGGCCTGCGCCGGGTCGGGCCGCACCGGGGCGGGCGCGGGGGCGGCGTACTCGGCGGGGAGCGGCGGCTGGTCGGGGCCCGGGCCGCTCTCCCGCGGGGTGGGTTCGTCCTCGGGCCGGAGGTCGCGCGCCACTTCGGCGCGGCGCTGCTCCAGCCGCTTGCTGACCTCGGTCAGTCCGGCTCCGACCCGGCCGAGCCACCCTGGCACTCGCGACATGATCCGTCCTCTTCCCCCGTTTCCCCCCACCACTCCCCCTGGAGTCGTCGGTCAGACCGTACAGGGCGACAGCCCCGCACCGTAGAACGGTGCGGGGCTGTCGCGGGGTCGAGCGGGGCGGGGGCGGCCGGCTCCCGGTACTCCTAGTACCAGTGGTTGGCCTGCCAGAAGTTCCAGGCACCGCAGGGGCTGCCGTAGCGGTTGTCCATGTAGCCGAGTCCCCACTTGATCTGGGTGGCGGGGTTCGTGGCCCAGTCGGCTCCGGCGGAGGACATCTTGGAACCGGGGAGCGCCTGCACCAGACCGTAGGCGTCGGACGTCGGGTTGTCGGCCCGGTAGTTCCAGCTCGACTCGCGCTCCACGATGTTGCTGAAGCACTGGAACTGGTCCGCGGGCACGATCTGCCGGGCCATCGCCTGCACTTCGGCGACCGTGTAGGACGACTGGACGGCGAAGCTGGACGCGTCGCGGGTCGCGGAGCGGCTGGCGGCGGCCTTGGCCTCCGCGCGCTCCTTGGCGTCCTGCTTCGCCTTCTCGGCCGCTTCCTTCTTCTTCGCGACCGCGGTCTCGGCGGCTGCCTTGCGGGCGGCCTCCTCGGCGTCCTTCTTGGCGCTGGCGTCCGCGGCGATGGCCATCGTTTCGGCCTGCTGCGTCAGGGACGCGGTCTGCACCTGTGCCTGCGTGCCCGCGGGGATGTCCGCGAGCAGCGTGGTGCCGCTTGCCGTCGCCTCCACGTCGTTGTTCTGCGCGGTGCTGCCCGAGGCAACACCGACGACGCTTCCGACAGCGGTGACCGCCGTGGCCGAGGCCACTGCGAATCCCCGGACCGAGATCCGGCTCACACGGTTTCCTTCCAGCATCGACCGCTTCGGTGACCCTCGCGGACGCAATCGTGCCCCTGGCACTGACCTCCCCAACTGCGGGTCACGGGAGGCACGGGCCCGGTGGGCAACTCCCACGAGAGGAGCGCCGCGTGGTGCACGGGCGGCATACGACGACGCTATGGAGTTGAACCTGTGTCCTGCTGTGGTCGCTGTACCGCTGGGGGCACGGCTGAGTCGTATGCGGGGCCTGACAGGAATGAGACTCTGCCGTAACCGGACGGCGCGAGGCAATTCTCCGTTGCGTGTGAAAGCTCACATCCCGTTTGGCCCTGGGGATCCTCGGAAAGCCACACGCGCGCCGACGCCGCCCGGCTAGGCTCTTCGCCTTTCCGGACGGCGTCAACTATCGCACATACGACCCTTGTTGGAATCCGCGGGTCAGATCGGACCGTCTTCGAGCATTTCGGTCACAAGGGCGGCGATCTGGGACCTCTCGGACCGGGTCAGCGTGACGTGCGCGAACAGCGGATGCCCCTTCAGCTTCTCGACGACGGCGACCACGCCGTCGTAGCGCCCCACCCGCAGGTTGTCGCGCTGGGCGACATCGTGGGTCAGCACGACCCGCGAATTGGCCCCGATCCGGGACAGAACGGTCAGCAGGACGTTCCGTTCCAGTGACTGCGCCTCGTCCACGATGACGAAGGCGTCGTGCAGCGAACGGCCCCGGATGTGGGTGAGCGGCAGGACTTCGAGCATGCCGCGCGCGGTGACCTCCTCGATGACCTCGCGGCTGGTGACGGCCGAGAGCGTGTCGAAGACCGCCTGAGCCCAGGGGCTCATCTTCTCCGCCTCGGTACCGGGCAGGTAGCCGAGCTCCTGCCCGCCCACCGCGTACAGCGGACGGAAGACCATCACCTTCTGGTGCTGGCGGCGCTCCAGGACGGCCTCGAGGCCCGCGCACAGCGCCAGCGCCGACTTGCCGGTGCCGGCCCGGCCGCCCATGGACACGATGCCGACGTCCGGGTCGAGGAGGAGGTCGAGCGCGATGCGCTGCTCGGCGCTGCGGCCCTTGATGCCGAACACGTCCCGGTCGCCGCGCACCAGCCGGACGTTGCCGTCGGCGGTGACGCGTCCCAGCGCCTTGCCGCGCTCGGACTGGATGGTCAGTCCGGTGTGCACGGGGAGGCCGGACGCCTCGGGCACGTACACGTGCCCTTCCTCGAAGAGGATGTCCACCTGCTCGCCGGGCAGGGTCAGTTCGGACATTCCGGTCCAGCCGGAGGAGTCCGTGATGGCGAGCTCCGCCCGGTACTCCTCGGCGAGGAGCCCGACGGAGGACGCCTTGATCCTGAGCGGGAGGTCCTTCGACACCACGGTGACGTCGAACCCCTCGGCCTGCAGGTTGCGGGCGACCGCGAGGATGCGGGAGTCGTTGTCCCCCAGGCGGTAGCCGCTGGGCAGCACGCCGGGGTCCGAGTGGTTGAGCTCGACCCGCACGGTCCCGCCGAGGTCCCCGGTCGGAATGGGGGCGTCGAGACGGCCGTACCGGACCCGGTAGTCGTCCAGCAGGCGCAGGGCCTGCCGGGCGAAGTAGCCGAGTTCGGGATGGTTCCGCTTGGCCTCCAGTTCCGTCACCACGACGACGGGGAGCACGACCTCGTGCTCGTCGAAGCGGTTCAGGGCGCCTGGGTCGGCCAGCAGGACGCTGGTGTCGAGAACATAGGTGCGCCGGTCGGGCTTGTGGCGCTTTGCGCTGGTCACCACGGAAGGACGTACCCCCTCGGATGAGGTCGGGGAGCGACGGAGCGGAGTTGGACCGGTCGACGGCCCTCCTGCACAGGGGGCCGGGAACCGGCCCTCCGCTGCTTCGTCCGTGCCGTGACCGCACGGTCGGGCTGCTGCAAAAGGGCCTCCCGGGCGGACGGCTCCCGTGCCGTCCGCTGAGATCCGACACCCGTGGTTCGGGCGTCGGCCTGCTTGGCTTATTCCCTCATCGGAGTCCAGCCATGCCACAGCCCGCGACGGCGCGCCGGTGAACAGTGTGTGACCAGCGGTGCGGGGGCGGCGCCGGGGACCGCTCAGCCGCCGTAGCGCCGGTGGCGGGCGGCGTAGTCGCGCAGCGCCCGCAGGAAGTCGACCTTGCGGAAGGCCGGCCAGAAGACCTCGCAGAAGTAGTACTCCGAATGCGCGGTCTGCCAGAGCATGAAACCGGACAGCCGCTGCTCGCCGCTGGTGCGGATGACGAGGTCGGGGTCGGGCTGGGCCCGGGTGTAGAGGTGACGCCCGATCATGTCGACGTCGACGGCCTCGGCGAGCTCCTCCATGGAGGTGCCCTTCTCCTTGGCCTCGACGAGCATGGACCGCACGGCGTCGGCGATCTCCTGGCGACCGCCGTAGCCGATGGCGACGTTGACCACTATGCCGGTGACGTGCGCGGTGGCCGCCTCGGCTTCTTTGAGGGTGGTCTGCATCTCGGAGGGCAGCAGGTCGGGGGTGCCGACGTGGTGGACCCGCCAGCGGCCGTCGGCGGCGAGGGTGCGCACCACGTCCTCGATGATGCCGAGCAGCGGGACGAGTTCTTCCTGGGGCCGGTCGAAGTTGTCCGTCGACAGCAGCCAGAGGGTGACGACCCGGACGTCCGTCTCGCTGCACCAGCCGAGGAACTCCTCGATCTTGTCGGCGCCGGCCCGGTGGCCGTGGACGGTGCTGGAACCCGCGGCCTTCGCCCACCGGCGGTTGCCGTCCATGATGACGCCGATGTGCCCCGGCACCTGAGCGGTGTCCAGGTGGCCTTCCACCCGGCGTGCGTACAGCCTGACCAGCAGGCCGCGCAGCTTGTCGCGCAGGTTCACGTGTTCGTCAGCCCCTCCGTACGGATCGGACAGGCGCGGCACCCCGCCGCGTCGCGCGGCAAGCGGCCCGGTCTCGGCCGCGGGCGGCCCCTGCCCGGATGGCGGTCCCCGAAGGCGAAGCGTACCCCCGCCGGGGCGGGGGTCCCCAACGTCCGGAGTGGTGCGTTTGTCGGCTCTACCGCGCGTACGGCGGCGGTGTACCGGTCACCCGTTGCCGCCGGAACCACTGTCCGGCGGACCCCTGGCTGAGCAGCACGATGACCGCGACGGCGGTGCCGAGCGGCACGATGCCGAGCGGGACGCCCTGCGCGGCCGCGCTGAGGGCGAAGAGGATCTGCACCGAGGCCAGCACGATGGAGGCGACGCGCACGCCGTTGCCGGCCTTGCGGTACTGGAAGGCCAGGACGAACAGGACCAGCGCCATCAGGTACGTGCTGAAGAACCGCCCCGCCTCCTCGGCCCCCACGGTGGCGGCGGTCACGACGGTGAGCAGCACCCCGATCCCGAACGTCGCGAAGATCACGATCTGCGCGGCGCGCACGGAGCCGGGCATGCCCGCGGGCTGGTACGGGTCGTACGGGTACGGCGGGGGGCCACCGGTCCAGCCCTGCGGCTGGGCGCCGGGCGGCGGGTAGGCGCCGGGCCGGGGGTGGGCGCCGGGCTGCCCGTAGGGCGGGGGCTGCTGCCCGTAGGGCGGGGGCTGCTGCCCGTACGGACCGTACGCGGCGGGGGGACCGTACGCGCCGGGCTGCCCGGAGGGCTGTCGCGGTGTCGGCTGCTCGTTCGACATGCCTGGACTCTAGCCAGACACCCTCGGGGAGGGTCACTCCCGGGGCGGCATGAAAAAACGGGCCGGTCCGTGGGGGGAGACGGACCGGCCCGAGGGGGGGTTTCCACCATAACCCTTCGTGAGTGATGTCGCGCGCATTGGCGGGCCACCACTACTCTCCGGAATCGCCCGGCGACGCCCCGAGGGCCCGAAAAGGGGCCCCGCGCGGGTTCCGGCAGGCCGAAACGCGGCCACATCCTGGGGAAATCCGGGAAATGAGGGGACTGTGTGCAGGTTGCGGCGCCGGCGCGCCGCTCCCGGACCGCTCTTCCGGCCATCCCTCTGACGGGTGACCCGGCGGCGGTGTCCGCTTGACCCCGGCGGAGGATTCCCCGCTTCGGGGCCCGCGGGGCCGGGCACCGCGCAGCCCCCTCCACTGCGCGGTACCGCACCGCGCAGCTTTGCTTGCGCGAATTACCTTGGTCCGAACCTACGCGAGTGGGTGGTCCGAAGGCCAGTCGCGGGCGATAACGATGCGGAAACCGGCCCCGTCACCCGTGCGGTTTGCGCAACTCGAACAGGTGACGGCTGCTGTGGGCCACGAACGGGCCTTCCGCCACGATCCGTTCGTGCAGGGCGCGCAGCCGGGGCAGATGGGCCTCGACGGTGAAGCCCGGCACCATCCAGATCACCTTGCGCAGGAAGTGCACGACGGCGGCGATGTCGTGGAACTCCATGCGCAGCCGCTCGGCCCGCACGTCGACGGTCTCGAGTCCGGCGGCCTCGGCCGCGTGCCGCTCGCGGTCCGGATGCCGGGCCTCCCGCTGCTCCCGGGGCTGCGGTCCCAGGAAGAATTCGACCACCTCGTAGCCGCTGGCCGGCCCGACGTGCTGGGCGAAGTACGTGCCGCCGGGGCGCAGCACCCGCGCGATCTCGCTCCAGTGGGCGGTGACGGGGTGCCTGCTGACGACCAGGTCGAAGGCCTCGTCGGCGAACGGCAGGGGCGCGTCCCCGGGCGAGGCGACGACGGCGACACCGCGGGGCGCGAGCAGCGCCGTGGCCCTGGCGGCGTTGGGCGGCCAGCCCTCGGTGGCGACGGTGGGCGCCGGGCGCCGGGCGGCACGGGCCAGGGCGAAGTCCAGCACCTCGCCTCCGCCGGTCTGGACGTCGAGCGCCGAAGCGGCCTCGCCCAGCCGTCCCGCCAGGGCGGTGGCGTACCCCCAGGGGGGCCGGGCCTCGGTGGCCCGCCCCTCGAACCAGGAGAAGTCCCATCCCTCGGTGGGCACGGCGGCGCCTTCGGCGACGAGTTCCGCGAACGTGCGCGTCTGCTGGTCGGACATGAGCCGACGATGCACCAGGGCGCCCCGCACTGTCGCCCGTTTATTCCGTCCGGCCGTCCGTCTTTACCGCCCCTACGGCACCAGGGGGCGGACCTCGCGCGCGACGAAGCGGACGAAGCCCTCGGGGTCGGGCTCGTCGGCGGTCGGCTGGAGGATCACCGAGTCGGCACCGGCCTCGGCCAGCCGCCGGACCGCCGCGGCGACGGCGGGCGCGTCCCCGGCCGCCCCGAGGTCCGCTTCCGGAGCGGCCCCCTCGGCGGCCAGTTCGGCCCGCAGCCGTTCACGGGCGCCGCTTCCGGTGGCGGCGAGCAGGTAGACGACCACCTTGTGGGCGCCACCGGTCCGCCCCGCGGCGGTCCGTCCCTCCTCGATCAGCCGGCGCGCGCGGCGCACACCGTCGGGGGTGGTGCCGGCGGTGAGGACGGTCCCGTCGGCGGCCTCCCCGGTGAGCCGCACGGTACGGGGGCCGACGGCACCGGCCAGCACCTCGACCGGTCCGTCCGGCGGCCAGTCGAGGGCGACGTCGTGGAGCCGCACGTACCGCCCCTCGGTCGTCACCCGTTCCCCGCCCAGCAGGGCGCGCAGCGCGACCAGGTACTCCCGCAGCAGGGTCACCGGCGATGCGGCCCGCGCACCGACCTGGCCCATCCAGTCCTGCACCCCGTGTCCGACCCCGAGGATCGCGCGTCCGGGGAACATCCGGTGCAGGCTCGCGGCCTCCATGGCGGTGACGGCCACGTTGCGCAGTGGCACGGGGAGCAGTCCGATCCCGACCCGTACCCGTTCGGTCCAGGCGAGCGCGGCGGCTCCGGTGGAGATGCCGCCCTCCAGGAAGCAGTCCTCCCACAGCCAGAGTTCCTCGAGTCCGCTGTCGTCCGCGGTCCGCGCGACGGAGCGGAGCCGCTCAGGGGCGAGTTGGGGACGGAAGACAGCGCCGAGTGTCGTCATGGCCTCCTTCCTACCCGTCCCGCCCGTCGGCCGTCACACGGTTTCGAGGGGGTGGTCGGTGACCAGTGCGGTGAGGGTCAGGGGGGCGTCGCCGTCGGAGTGGTTGAGGGAGACGGCGGCCCAGCGGGGGGCCGGGCCGGGCAGCGGGCCCCAGAGGGCCAGGTCGCCGTTGCAGTCCTTGGCGAGGAGGGTGCGGAAGGGCTCCGCGCCGGGAGGGCGGGCCTCCGGGCCGAGCAGGGGCAGGGTCCGGTGCGGGCCCCAGCGGGTGTCCAGTTCCGTGACCAGCGCGGTCAGGTTGGCCTCCGCCGCCGTCTCGGCGTCGGTCCAGGCACGCTCGTACACGCCGGTGAGGGGTTCGCTCTCCCACAGGGGGAACAGCAGGAACCCCTCGCCCCTGGTCGCCGTCCACTCCCCGGTGACCGGCTCCCCCTCGTCGGCCGTGGGGCCGGGGAGGGGGGCGGTGAGGGCGGACTCGATGGCGGACACCGCCCGCCGGGTGTCGTAGGGCTCGCCGGCGCGGGCTGTCACAGGGCGGGCCGGTTCATCGGGCGGGGCAGCGGCTCCAGCGCGCCGCTCTTCCGGAGCGTCTCGTACGCCGCGACGACGGCCGGGGTGTGCCCGGGCGGGGCGACGGTCAGGAGGAGCCCGCCGGTGGGGAGTTCGGCACGTTCGGCGCTCAGGTCGGCGGGGACGCGGGCGGCGCGGCCCGGGGACAGGTAGCCGACCCAGCCGACCGACGGCGTCCCGACCCTGAAGCCGGCCTCCTGCTTCAGGGCGGCGGTGACGGTGCGGTCGCCGACGTCCCCGTAGTCGGGGTCCCACGCCTCCGCCACGGCGGTGAGGAGCGCGGCGTCGGGAGGGCTCGCCCCGTCGGGGGAGGTGATCGTGGCGACGAGCGACTGGAGGAGGCTGTCCGGTGTGCCGCCGGCGAGACCGGCGATCTCGACCTTCCAGCCGGGGGCGGGGGCGTCGGCGAGCAGCCGCAGCGAGGTGCCGTTCGCCGCCGCCCAGGGGTCGGCCTCCCTGGCCGTGCTCAGCGCTCCGAGCAGCGCGGCCTCGTCCGGCCCGACCGTCCCGGCGGGCCCGGACGCCGGCGCGGTACGCCACCGCGCCCCGGCCGGGCCGCCCGCCACCGCGTCGGGGAGCAGCGCGGCGAACCGCTCCAGCGTCGTGCTCCACCGTGCGGCGAGCCGCTCCGCCGACTCCTGACGGGGGCCCCAGAAGCCCCGCACCACGCGTCGCATGTCCCGTCCCTCTCCTGTCGCCCCTCGGCCACGTCCGCTGCCGCGACCCACCTTAGGACGCGACGCGGACCGCCGCCCGGCGCATCTGGCGTCCCGTCAGTCGAACGCCTCCGGCTTCCTCCCGCCGGCGATGTCGGCGGGCCGGGTGTGGACGACCTCGATGTCCAGGCCGGCGTTCTCGAAGGCTTCCCGGGCCGCGTCGGCGACCTCCTTGTTGGAGAAGTGCCACTCGATGCCCTTGCCGTTCGCCGCGCTCACCTGCCGGCGCGCCTCGGTCAGCAGCCGTTCGCTGCCGGAGGGGGTGAGTTCGGTGCGGTCGGAGGACAGGAAGCTGTCGTAGCCGTTCTTGGCCTCCAGGAAGGTCTGGCGGGAGGAGTCCCAGCCGTCGAACTCGACGTCCGGCACGTCGGGGTCCGGGTGCGGGACGACGTACTCGTAGCCGCGCTGGGTGCCGGTGACCTGCTCCTGGTAGCGCAGCCACGACTCGTTGGGCCAGGTGGGAGCGGGGTTGCGGTCGCGGCTCGCCCAGAAGCCGTCGCCGCCGTCCGCGTCGCCGTAGGTGCGGCTGCTCAGGTCGCCGGCCCAGTCCGGCGGGTTGTAGTTGCGGGGGTCCCTGGCGTCGCCGTGCACGGGGTCGGGGTACTGCTTCTTCCTCGTCTGCGCCTCCTGCGCGCGGGCCGGTTCCTCGGCTCGCTTGCGTTCCAGGTAGGCCTGGCGTTCCGCGGCGCGGGCCTCCTCCGCCTGCTGCTTGGCCTCCTCGTCGCAGGTGCCCTCCGCCAGGAGGACGTACGGCCGCTTGGCGAGGGGACCGGCGGCGAGCACGGTGGTGCCGGCGCCGGGACCACCGTCCAGACCGGGGTGCGGGCCGCCGCCGTACGGAGTCCTCGGGGCGGGCGCGGCGATGGTGCAGCCGGTGCGGCGGGCCGTGTCCTCCGCCTCGTCGGCCGCGTCGTCGGCGCGGCGGGCGGCGTCCTCCAGCGCGTCGAGGTCGCCCGCCTCGGCCGCCCGCCGGGCGTCCTGGGCGGCCTCGGTGGCGTCGTCGACGACCCGGCTCAGCCGGCCGAGCGAGCCGATCTTCTCGGCGATCTTGGCTTCGCCGTAGCCGGGGATGAAGAGGGAGCCGACGTTCCAGATGACGGTGGTGACGGCGCGGGTCTCGTTGCCGTTGTCCCACTGCTCGACGACGTCGTCGCCGATGAAGGAGTCGAAGAGGACGGTTCCGCCGGTGCCGAGGGAGGCTCCGCCCCAGTCCCAGATCGCGCCGAAGTAGTCGCCGTCGTCCCACTTCCGGCGGGCGTCGGCCGTGTCGTCCCACCACTCGTCGCCCAGGGAACTGCCGTAGTCCATCAGGCCGTTCCAGGTGTCGACGGGGCTGGTCACCACGTCCCAGATCCCGGTCAGGTCACCCCAGATGCCGTCGACGAACAGACCCGTGCCGACCTGCCCCAGCTGGTCCCCGGCGCAACCGAAGAACGCGCCGAAACCGGAGAAGCAGCCCTCGTCGCCCTCGCCCGCGTCCTCGTCGCCGGCGGTCGGGTCCTCGTACGGCGGCTCGTCGATCTCGTCGGCGGCGGCCACCGGGTCCACGACGGAGGGGTCGCCGGGCGGGGCGCCGGGGGTGTCGCCGGGGCCGGGGGCGGTGCGGCCGGGGTCGTCCGCGCCGCCGCCGGTGGTGCCGCCCGTACCGCCGGTGGTACCGCCCGTACCGCCCGTCGTGTCGCCCGGGCCGCCGGTCGTGCCGCCCGTACCGCCTGTCGTGCCGCCGGTGCCGCCCGTCGTCTCCCCCGGGCCGCCGGTCGTGTCGCCGGTGCCGCCCGTCGTGTTTCCCGCGCCGTCCTCGGCGGTGACCCGGCCGTCGTCGTCGACCCCGGCGCCGGGCGCGGGGCAGGCCGCTCCGGTGACCCGGCACACCTGCGCCTGAACCTCGGTGAGGATCTGCCCGCCCAGTCCGGTGACGACGAGGGCGGCGATGATCGCCGCCACGACGGCGATCAGGCCGGCGTACTCCACGGCCGTCTGGCCGTCGTCCCGGCGCCAGCGGATCATCCGGGGCAGGGAGAAGGCGCGGCGCTCACGCCGGTCGGGCTCGGCGAGCCGGTACCAGTCACGGCTGTCGCGGCGGGTGAGGAGGAACAGGACCAGGAGGGGCAGGAGCAGCTGGATCAGCCCGCGGGCCGACCCGTCGGCGATGGTGGACATCGCGCCCAGCACCAGCCACGCCTGGACGACGACCAGACCGGCCCAGACCGCGGCTCCGCCCCGCCAGGTGCGCCGGGCCAGCCACCAGCCGAGCACACCGGGAGCGGCGGCGTAGGCGACCTGCGCGAGCAGCGCGCCGTCCACCGCGTCGACGGACGCGGCGGTGAGCAGCAGGCCCGCACCACCGAGCACGGTGAACGCGAACAGCGCGTGCACGAGCAGCAGCGCATTGGACAGGGGCCGGGGCATGTCCCGCCGCCCGCCCCCGTGCGCCGGCACGGCTGCCGCCCCTCCCCCGATCCAGGCCATGCCCGCCCCTCCACAACTCCCGCCATTCGAACCGTGTTTGATTCACGGCTCGGCCCGAGGGTAGGGAGGGGCGGTTGTCAGGGCATGGGCCCGTGGGCCCAAAGCAGCACCCAAGCTCCCGCCCGGCGCCGCCCGGCCCGCTGACGCCGTCCGCGTTGTCGGTGACGCGCACTAGGGTCCGTGATCACGTCGGCGCGTGCCGGACGGCGCGGCCGGCACCGACCACCCCTCAGGACGTGGAGCGACACCCCATGGGTTTTGACGTCACCTACGCGGACTTCTCCGCCGAGCCCGCCCGGCTGGCCAACGCCGAGGTCGAACGGAAGCGGACCCGTGCCGCCGGATCGCATCTCGCGCTGGACGCCGGCGGCAGCGTGCGGCTGAACTTCGAAGTGGAGGACCCGGACGACGTACCCCAGGCGACGCTCACCGTCACCGCGCTCGTGTCCAAGCTCGGGGGGTCGCTGGGGTACGCGCCCATGGACGTGCTGCTGCAGGGCGAGCCGCTGGTCGATGATCTCACCGTGCCCGGGGGCGGGGACCTCCCGCAGGACAACGTGTTCGCCGTCCCCGGGCACCTGCTGAAGCCCGGCACCAACACCCTCGAGATACGCACCTCGGACAAGGCCCGCAGCACGCTCCGGCTCTACCGGGTCACCCTGGACCCGGTCCGGGAGCGTGGCCGCTCGGAGCGGGCGCGGACGGCGGAGGCCGCCCGCGACTCGGTGTTCTTCTACCGCACGGAGCGCCGCCTCGCCCACTCCTCCACCGCGACCTGGCAGGCCGCACCCCGGCTGCTGTTCCACATCGACCGGGACGAGCGCTCCCTGCCCGGGCAGCTCGGCTGGCGCACGGCGGACGGAGCCGAGTCCGCCGTCGGTTTCCAGTCCAGCATGTCCGACTTCCACGGCTGTCACCGCGCGGCGGACGGTACGGCGTACGAGTACCGGGGGCGTCTCCTGGACCGTCGGCCGTACGCGGAGGAGACCGCGAACCTCTCCGCGTCCCCCCTGCACCGCTTCCGCACGGAGGAGGGGTGGGGCGGGGGCTGGCACACCTCCCACGAGCTGCGGTTGCTGATCGACGACGGTGCGGCGGCCCCCGTCGAGCGGGTGACCTGGCGCGACCAGCGGGGCAACTCCGGCGTGGTCGTGCTGCACGCGGCCGTCACCGACGTCGCGGTCACCGGCGTGAAGGCGAGCGCCGAGCACAGGGCGGCCCGCGAGGTCGCCGCCAACCTCCTCGACGACCGCCGCACCAAGTGGCTGGCCGGCGACACCACCGCCCGGCTCGACTTCACCCTCGCCCGCCCCGCCGCCGTCGCCTCCTACTCCCTGACGTCGGCGAACGACTTCCCCGACCGCGACCCCCGCGACTGGACGCTGTACGGGTCCGACGACGGCCGGGCCTGGACGCCGCTGGACTCGCGCGCCGGTGAGACCTTCACCGGACGTCACGAGACGAGGGAGTTCCTCCTCCGCGCCGCCACCCCCGCCTGCCGCCACTTCCGTCTCGACATCTCCCGCAACGGCGGTGCGGACGAAACCCAGTTGGCCCAGGTGGCCTTCGCCGAGGCGCCCGCCGGGCAGGCGTTCACCGGCTACTACCAGCGGCACGACGAGGGCCCCATCGGCTACCGCGGCGCCCCCGTCGCCGCCCCCTCCTCCGCCCCGTCCGTCCCTCCCCGCGTCGCCTCGGAGCTGGAGACCGCCGTCGCGAGCCTGGCCGAGACGGCCCGGACCCTCGCCGCCCTGGCGGCACAACTGCGAAAGCACTGACGCCGGAGGGCCTTCCGGAGATACGTTCGCGGGGTCGTCTTCGTGTTCGCCGTGGTGCGTGGTGGCATTGGTCCACCGTGAGGAGGTCGGTCTCCGATGGGTCGCTGGCGCGATGGGCGCGGGCAGTTGACGGTACGCGGGGAGCACGACGACGGGTCCTCGGTCACGCGCGTTCCGTTGGAGATCGCCACCTCCTACCGGGCCCGCACGAAAGGACTGCTGGGGCGGGACTCCGTCGACGGGGCGCTGCTGCTCTCCCCCGCCAACGGCGTCCACACCTTCCGCATGCGGATACCCATCGACGTCGCCTATCTCGACCGGCGGCTCCGGGTCGTCGCCGTACGCACCATGCCGCCCGGGCGGCTCGGACGGCCCCGGCTCCGGGCACGGCACGTGCTCGAGGCCGAGGCGGGGGCGATGGAGGCGTGGGGGCTACGGGTCGGGGCGCGCGTGGCGATCGAGTCGGAGAGCCCGTGAAGTCCGCGCGGTCCGGGAGGTCCGTGACGTCCGCGAGGTCCGTGAGGTCCGTGAGTACGGCCATGCGCGTGGTCGCGTTGTACGCGCGGCTGCGGATGAAGCCGCGCTCGTCGAGCGTCTCCCGGGCACAGCGGCGGTTGCGCCGGCCGAAGGGGCCGGCCGAGCCGCCCGCCGCGCTGCGGAAGCGTCACGACGTCTCCGCCCGGCGGATCGACGGGTTCGCGTGCTGGACCGTCGCCCCGCGCGGACGGGAGGCGACCCGTGCCGCCGTCTACCTCCACGGCGGGGCCTACGTCAGTGAGATCGCCCCACAGCACTGGACCCTCGTCGGTGCGCTCGCCGACGCCGGCGTGCGCGTCGAGGTACCCCTCTACGGCCTGGCACCGCAGCACACCTACCGTGAGGCGTACCCCTTCGTCACGGAGGTGTACCGGCGGTTGCTGACCGAGGTGCCCGCGTCCGGGGTCACTCTCGCCGGGGACTCCGCCGGGGCCGGCCTGGCACTGGGCTTCGCCCAGACGCTGCACGCCCTGGGGCTTCCGCAGCCGGCCCGGCTGGTGCTGATCGCCCCCTGGCTGGACCTGACCCTCGGCAACCCGGAGATACCGGCCGTCGCCCGCCACGACCCCTGGCTCTCCCCGGTCGGGCTGATCGAACTGGGCCGGGCCTGGGCGGGCGGCGACGACCCGGCCGACCCGCGCCTCAGCCCCGTAAACGGCCCGCTCACCGGCCTCGCCCCCACACACGTGTACATCGGCACCCGTGACCTGACCCATCCGGACGTACGCCTGCTGGAACGCCGCGCCACCGCAACGGGCGCCCAGGTGACCACCACGGTCTGCGAGGGAGCGATCCACGTGTACCCCCTCACCCCCACACCCGAGGGCCGCGCCGCAGCCGCCGAAATCGTCGAGGAAACAGCCGGAAGAAGCACATGACTACCCGTGATCAGTCCGTCGGCTGGTGGCCGTCACCGACCTGCTGCCCGCGAGCTGCGTCCGGGCGGATCACCAGCGCGACACCGGCTGGTCAGCCCTCCGCCCGCGGGAAGGAGATCTCCACCCTCCGGTTCTTCTTGCGGCCGGCCTCCGTGGAATTGTCGGCGATCGGGTACTGCTCGCCGTAGCCACGGACCTCGTACGTGACGTTGGAGTCGCTCAGCTCCTTCACGAGAACGCCGTGCACGGCGTTGGCACGCTGACGGGACAGGACGTCACCGTGGGCGGACGAACCCAGGTTGTCCGTGAAGCCGAACACGCGGATCTTCGTCGCGTTCTGCGTCTTGATCTCGTCCGCGATGGCGGCAATACGGGACTTCGCCTCCCCGCCGAGCTTGGCGCTGTCCTTGCCGAACAGCACCTCGGCCTGCAGAGCGAACTTGACGTCGGAGTTGGTGTCCTCGCGACGCTCGTCACCGCTCTGGTCTTCGACGACCTGCTTGATGTCCAGCACCTTCGGCTCGGCGAGGGTGGCGCCGTCCGGGAGCTTCAGGTCGGGGTCGTTCGGGTCGAGCTCGACGGGGGCCGAGGCGGTGGCTTCGGTGCCGGGAGGAACACTCGGGCCGTCGTCGGCGTGGGCCACGCCCGGGCTCACAGCCAGGAGAGCGGCGACAGTCGCGATGAGAAGCAGGCGGTTATGAGTCATCCTGTGCCTCACCCAGAGATCTGGATGGTGCCGCTGGCGAAGGTCGGCAGTTGGAAGGTGACTTCGGAGGCGTCCGTGGGCGGCGCGGGGAACTGCATGAAGACAGAGAGGCTCTCTCCTGCCTTGATTGTCGAGAATCCCGTGGTGGTCAACGGGCGACCGTCCGTATCACGTAGTACGTAATACCGCTTCTTCCCCTTCGAGTCGACCAACGTGGCACCACCGAACGACCGCCCGTTCCTCACGATTTCGGTCTCGTTACCGCTCAGTGCGGCCGGGACCACGGAACTCTTGGCTCCGTCGTTCTTCAGGGTGGCGTTGACGGTGACAAAGCCCCCCGCGTCACGTTGTGCGGAGGTGATCTGAAGCAGGAGTCCGTCCGACCCCCTCAGTTCAGCGAGCGGCTCGTCTGCCTGCCCCTCTTGAGCACTTGGGTCCGACCCTCTGTCCGCGGAAGCAGACGCCGATGTCTCCGGCTTCTTTTCGTCGTCACCCCCACCACCGCAGCCAGCCACTCCGAGGGCCAATCCGGCCGCAACAGCCATTGCGACCACCCCCCTGCGGGCCTTCGTTGTGAACCGAGTGCTCATGCCTCTGCTTCCTTCGTCATTCGTCGTTCGCTGTCAGTCGGCCAGATGGACATCGAAGAGATCTTCAGGTTTCGGGAGCAGTTCCGCAGGGCCCTGCGGGTCCAAATCCCATTCCTTGCCGTCACACGTAAGCAGGGCCAAGACATCCTCGGTCGGCAACTTGAAGTCGCAGCGAGGCTCAATCACAGCAGTGGCCACTGCACGTGACCGTTTGTTTTCCGTGCCCGGGACGATGGATTCCCCGACGGTTCCGTTCGTCACGGCTTCGACGGTGAACGACAGGGGCCCACTGGGAGTGCAGAAAGCGGTCGCGTCGTTCTGCGCGGCGAGCTGATAGGCACGCCAGCACGACGGCCCAATGCCAGGCACGTAGCCGGCAAAGATCTCCGCCCAGGCGGTGGGATCGTTGATGCTCTTCGTCAGAGCGTCGGCGAGCTTCTCCCGCCTGTCCTGGGCTGCCGCGAGTGCCGCCGCGTCAGCGGCGGTCTGCGCGTCGTTCCGGTTCGCCGCGGCCTGGCCGACCGCAAAGTATGCGAACGCGAGGAAGAGCAGGCCCCCCACCACCACGATGTAGATGGGGAATGCCTGCCCTGCGTCGCCATCCTTATGGAACCGTGCGATCAGCCGGTGACCTCGGCGATCTGCTCCGTGATCGCGTCGTAGATCGACTGTCCGATGTCCGTCCCCGTGATCGCCAGCACGATGGCCACGACCACCGCGATGATGCCCAGGTACTCCACCGCGGTCTGGCCCTTGTCGTCGCGGGCTGCGCGGGAGTGGAGGTAACTGACGGTGGTGTTGATCCAGTTGCTCATGGTGGTCCCCTCCGGCTGACGCGGTGGCGGCCTCTTGGGTGGGGCCGCTTTCGACATGAGTAACGTACGGCCGGGCGCCCCGTCCGTCGGAGGGCCCCAGGGCCCATTCCCGGGCCCAAACACGGACCCACCGCTTCCTCGCCCTCGTTGTCACCGGAGTCCCCCCACTCCTCGGCCCGAACCCGGCGCCGTGCCGAGCCACTTCGCCGCGGCTTCGGAACGGCTCGTGCTGTGGAGCTTCGCGAAGATGCGGTTGATGTGGTTCTTCACCGTCTTCTCGCTGATGAAGCACGTGGCGGCGATCTGCTGGTTGTTCATGCCGGATGCGATGAGGTCCATGATCTCTGCCTCCCTCGTGCTCAGTTGGAACCCGGATCGGTCGGGGGCGGCCGGGCGGCCACCTGTCCACCCAGACGACGACTGTGCCACATCCGGTTGCAGTCGCGAAAGGTTTTCCACAGAAGTAGGCGGGTTCGGGACATGAGGCAGGCCGAGTCCGTTCGCCCCAGGGGGCGTTGCACGGGTCGCACCCAGCCCCTCCGGTAGCGGCTGCCCCGGGCCGGGCCTCTGTCGAAGTTGCGAGAGCAACGCTCCTGCCGCTGTCGGGGTGAAGTGCGGCCGGCCCTCCTTGATGTCGCGCACCGCCGCCACCAGCTGGTCCGCCGTGAACTCGCCGTGCACCAGGTAGCCGCCCGCTCCCCTGCGCAGGGCCTCCTGGACGATCTCCGACTCCCTGCTGTAGGTGAGCATCACGACCGGGGCGATGCCCACCAGGTACGGGAGGGCGGAGATGCCGTCGACGCCGGGCATGCGGACGTCGAGGAGGACCACGTCGGGGCGGTGGGCGCGGGCGGCCTCGTAGGCTTCCCTGCCGTCCGCCGCCTCCGCGACGACCGTGATGTCCTCGCGGCCGGTGAGGAGGGCCGTCAGGCCGGCCCGGACCACCGGGTTGTCGTCCGCGACCACCACGCGCAGCGAGGCCGGCGGGGGGACGTTCTCGAAGGGGTCCGGCGGTGGTGTCGTCATGGCGTGGCCTCCGTGGGGGTTGTCGGCGTCACCGCCGCGAGCGGGAGTTCCAGGCGGACCTCCGTGCCCTGGGCGAGGGTGCCCCGGCCTATGCGGATGCGGGCTCCGACCGAGGCGGCCCGTTCGACCATGCCCACCAAACCGAAGTGGCCCGCCCTGCGGAGGTTTTCCAGGTTCGTGCCCGGCGGGAGGCCGGAGCCGTCGTCGTAGACGCTGATGCGCAGGAGGTCTCCGTGGACGCCCGCGCGGACGTCGACCCGGGTCGGCTCGGCGTGCCGGTGGGCGTTCTCCAGGGCCTCCTGGGCGATGGTGAGGAGCTGGCGGGCCACCGCCGGGGGGACCGGGGGGACGGTGTCCTCGCCGGTCGGGGCGTACGAGGCGGTCAGGCCGGTGCGTTTGCTGAAGTCGCGGGTGCGTGCGGCGAGTTCGACGAGGACGTCGGTGCCCTGGTCCGGGTCGGATTCCCGTCGGAGGTCGGCGAGGAGTTCGCGTGATTCGGCGGCGGCCCTGCGGGCCGAGCGGGCCACCAGCTCCGCCTGCTGTTTCACCAGGTCGGGGGTCATGTGCGGGGCGCCCGCCGTGGCGGCCAGGCCGTCCGCCGCCAGGGCCACTCCGTGGAGGGTCTTGGCGACCGAGTCGTGCATCTCCCGGGCCAGGCGGGCCCGTTCCGCGCTGACCGCCTCCGTCACCGCCAGGCGGGCCTGGATCGCCGTCAGGGCCCGGGTCGCCCGGCCCAGGCTGAGCATCAGCTTGCGCAGGCTGGAGCCGACGGCTCCCGCGACCACGCAGAGGCCGGGGAGGAGCAGGGTCTGCGCCAGGTCGGTGTGCGGGTCCTCCAGGGTCGCGTAGACCAGCAGCAGGATCAGGCCCTGGAGGGAGGCGAAGACGGCGGCGCCCCGCCAGCCGTAGACCAGGCCCGCGAGGAGGGGGGTGCAGACGCTGACGTAGGCGAGGGTGGTGTCCGGGCCGGCGGAGACCAGGAGCAGGGCCCCGAAGAGGGTGTCCACGGCCAGCAGGGTGGGGTGGCGCAGGAGGAGGGGGCCGAAGCGTTCCCAGTCGCGGAAGAGGATGTAGGACGCCATGAAGGTGACGACCACGGCGGTCGCGACCAGGCGGGTGCCCCAGCCGGGGCCGGCGTTGAGCAGGGCCGCGGGGGCGGCCACGGCGATCATCGCCAGGCGGAAGCCGAACACCTGCCGGCACAGGGCCTGGAGGGCGTTGGCCTGGATCTGCGCGTCAGGGGCGGGGGGCGTCCGGCTCCCGGCCGGACGGGCGTCCGCGTCGCCCGCGGGCGTCCCCGGTACGGGTCCACCGGCGTCGGCGGAGGCGGGGGCCGGTGGGGGCGCGGGTGCCCGGCCGGCCGGTGCCCAGCCCGGTGGCAGTACGGGCGTCACCGACGTCACCGGGATGTCCGGGGCGCCGGTGCGGGCGTACGGCGGGAGGACCGTGCCCGCCGGTGGGGTGGTGATCTCCGACGGCTCGGCCGGGACCGGGCGGCGCAGCAGCCGTGTTCGTTCTCTCGTCGTGGTCATCGTGCGCCCTGCCTCCGCCCTACTCGCCCGTGAGGGAACCGAAGTCGGTGCCGGAGCCGAGGATCAGGCCGGCGCCGAGGAGGATCATCGTGGCCGGGACCATGAAGGTGGTGATCATCATGGTGGCCTTGGGGACCGCGCGGGCCGCTTTCCTGCGGGCGTTCTGCGCGTCCGTGCGGCGCATGTCCTTGGCCAGCGACACCAGCGTGTCGACGATCGGCGCGCCCAGCTCCTCGCCCTGCTGCAGCGCGGTCACGAACATGGCCACCTGCTCGGAGTCGTTGCGGCGGCGCAGTTCCGCGAACGCCTGCCTGCGGCTCATGCCCAGGTCCATCTGGCGGAGGGTGATGCGCAGTTCGTCCGCCCACGGGCCCTCGTACTTCGACGACACCCGGTCCAGTGCCTGCCGGAAGCCCAGGCCGGCGCTGACCACGACCGCGAGGACGTCCAGGAAGTCCGGCAGTGTCCGCTCGATGACGTCCTTGCGGACGCGGATCGCCGACCAGATGCCGACCTCCGTCCAGAACGCGCCGAACGCGAGCAGCAGCAGCGCCACGAAGAGCTGTCCGCGCATGAGGAAGACCAGGAAGCCGACGCCGCCCAGCGCCCCGTACACCGCGCGGCGGGCGGCGTAGCGGTCGATGGTGAGGCCGCCGGGGTTGCCCGCCAGGTCGATCTTGCGGCGGTACCTGGCGACCCGCGCCGGGCCCATGACCCGCAGCACGGCGGGGGCGTAGCGCATGCCCATGCGGTCGACGAGGGAGTCGACGGCGCCCGTGCGGGTGGAGCCGACCTCCAGGGCCAGCATCAGGTCGCCGGGGAGTTTCGCCTCGGCCCGGTACATGCGGATGCCGGCGAAGACGCCCCACACTCCGAGGCCCATCAGCAGGGCGAGCAGAAGTCCCATGTCAGTCGGCCTCCTCGCCGGTCAGACGTCGATGCGCGACAGTCGGCGGATGAGGACGAAGCCCACGGCGTACAGCCCGAAGGCGATGATCACCGCGGCCTGGCCGGCCGGGGAGCCGGTCATGCGCTCCAGGGCGCCGTCCTTCACCCCGTTCATCAGGAACAACGAGCCGACGCCGAGGACGGGGACGGCGTACGAGGTCATGCTCACCTGGGAGAGCTGGGTGCGGACCTCGCGCCTGGTCTCCTTGCGTTCCTCCAGGGTCTCGGTGAGGTTGCGGAGCGCGCTCACGACCTGGCCGCCCGCCCGGTTGGACAGCACCAGGGTGGTGACCAGGACGACCAGTTCGCGGGAGGGGAGGCGGTCGGCCAGTTCGCCGAGGGCGTCGTCCATGGACGCGCCGACCGCGAGCTGGTTGGCGACCTTGGCCAGTTCCTCGCCCGCCGGGGCCTCCAGTTCCTCCGCGGCCATGCCGATGGCCGTACGGAGCGCCAGGCCGGCCTGGGTGGCGTTGGCCAGGATGCGGGCCAGCTCGGGGAGTTGGTTGATGAACTTCTCGATGCGTTTCTGACGCTGCCAGTGGAGGAACTGCAGTGCCGCCCAGATGCCGAGCAGTCCGGCGATCGGCCCGAAGAACGGGGCGAGGGTGGCCTGGCCGATCAGCCAGAGGCCGGCGACCGTGGCGAGCATGGCGGCGAAGAACTCGCCGGGGGTGATGTCCAGGCCGGTGGCCAGCAGGCGCAGCTCCAGCTTCCTGCCCAGCTTGGTGCGGCGCAGGCGCCGGTCCAGGGCGGGGAAGTGGCGCCGGCGGCCGACGACGGGGATCTGGCCGGTGGCCGAGAGGCGGTCCACCAGCGCCTGGCGCTGCGCCCTGCCGGAGGCGTAGGAATGCACACCGACGACCCCGAGGACACAGGTCAGCAGGGCGATGCCGGTGGTCAGCCTGATCAGGTTCTGCAGATCCATGGGGACGGTTCCTACCTGGCTTCTCGGGTGGCGAGCTGGTCGGCGGAGTGCGCGATGCCGAACGCCTGCGGGACGGGCTGGCTCGCCATGTAGAGGCGGTCGGCGGTGCGGCGCGGCAGCGGGTAGTGGTCGTAGGCGCCGTGGACGCGGCCGTCGGCGGTCATCGGCTGCGCGTGGAAGCGGGCGACCGTGGCCAGCCGGTACGGTTCCGAGCCGTGGCTCTCCAGCAGGGCGATCTCGGTGATGCGGCGGGCGCCGTCGGCGAAGCGGGTGAGCTGGACGATCACGTCGACGGCGCTGTTGATCTGGTCGTGCAGCGCCACGAAGGGGATCTCCACGTCGGACATGGAGGCGAGGGTCTGCAGGCGCATCAGCGCGTCCTCGGCGCTGTTGGCGTGGACGGTGGCGAGGGAGCCGTCGTGGCCGGTGGACATGGCCTGGAGCATGTCGAGCGACTCGCCGCCGCGGACCTCACCGACGACGATGCGGTCGGGGCGCATGCGCAGGGAGTTGCGGACGAGGTCGCGGATGGTGACCTTGCCCTTGCCCTCGACGTTCGGGGGGCGGGACTCCAGGCGGATGACGTGGGGCTGCTGGAGCTGGAGTTCGGCGGAGTCCTCGATGGTGATGATGCGTTCGCCCTCGGGGATCAGGCCGGAGAGGGCGTTGAGGAGGGTCGTCTTCCCGGTGCCGGTGGCGCCCGAGACGATGACGTTGAAGCGGGCCTGCACCAGTCCCGCGAGCAGGTACAGCATCTGCTCGTCGAGCGAGCCGAGGCCGATGAGCTCCTGGAGGGTGAAGGAGCGGGGGAAGCGGCGGATGGTGAGTGTGGCGCCGGTCAGGGACAGCGGCGGGATGATGACGTTGACGCGCTCGCCGGAGGGGAGGCGGGCGTCGACCATGGGGTTGGCCTCGTCGACGCGGCGGTTCACCGTGGAGACGATGCGTTCGATCGTCTGCATGAGCTGGTCGTTGGAGGCGAACCGCAGGGGCAGTTGCTCCACCCGGCCGCCGCGCTCGACGAAGATCGCGTCGGGGCCGTTCACCATGATCTCGGTGATCGACGCGTCCTCCAGCAGGGGTTCCAGGATGCCGAGGCCGAGTGCCTCGTCGACGACGCGGCGGATCAGCTGGGAGCGTTCGACGGTCGACAGGACCGGGCCCTCGCGGCTGATGATGTGGCCCAGCACGCGTTCCAGCCGGGCCCGGCGTTCGGCCGCGGCCAGCGAGCTCATCTCCGCGAGGTCGATCTCCTCCAGGAGCTTGGCGCGGTAGGAGGCGACCAGGTGGCCGTCCTCGCCCCGTCCGCCCGACTCCTCGGGGGAGTTGATGCGTGCCCGCAGGCTCATGAGTCGCTTGCTCCTCGTTCCGGTGGCTCTTCTTCTGTCGCTCGTTCTGGTCGCTGCTCGTTCTGGGAACTGCCCGTTCGCGAAAGTGCTCGTTCTGGCGGCTGCTCCTCCTCGCCCCGTCGCCCGGCTCCCCGCGGCTCCCCCGCGGTTCCCGCGGCTCCTCGTTCAGCGGTCCTTCGGCATGGTGGCGGTCTTGCGGGCCGGGCCGAAGTCCCAGCCGGGGACGATCGAGGGGATGTCGACCGTGGCGGTCACGGTGACCTCCTTGCCGAGCCCCACCGGCACGCAGGCGGTGCCGTCGGCCAGCCAGGAGCTGACGGCTGCCGTGCACGCCCCCTGGGCGCCGCGGTCCAGCGACGCGCTGCGCGCCCCCGCGCGGGCTGCGGTGCCCGCCTGCTGGGCGGTGTAGGCGATCAGGCCCAGCTGCACGACGGCCATGCCGACGATGAGCAGGACGGGGAGGAAACCCAGGTACTCCAGGGCCGCCTGCCCGCGGTCGCGGTCGGGCCGGCGGTGGCCGCGTCGGTACGGCATCTCAGTCCTCCTCCTCGACGGCACCGGCGTGGCCCGTCACGTCGAAGGGGAAGGAGACCGTGCCCGGGAAGAGGAGGGGGACGTCCAGCTTCACGTCGGCGGTGACGAAGCCGCCCCCGGTCGCACAGTTCACGGTCGCTCCCCCCGCCCAGGCTCCCGACAGCTTGTCGACACCGGCGTCGTGGCAGGCGCCCTGCCGGGCCCCGGGGTCGGCCGCCGTCGCCGCCCGTACCGCCTCGTCCGCAGCATTCCCCGCGAGCGTGAAGGTGTACCCCACGAGCACCAGCTGCCACAGCACCACCAGTGTCACCAGGATCGTCGGCGTCATGCCGAGGAATTCGATGGTGACCTGGCCCCGGTCATGGTCGCGGGGCCGCCGTGAGGTCGTTGTCCGCATGGATCTCATCCCCCGTCGTCCTTCCTCCGCCGGAAACTCACCGACCCCCGGTCGCCCCGCAGCCGGTTGCCCTTCTGGGCGCCCTCGACGGCTTTGACCAGGCCGAGTTCGCCCGCCAGGCCCCACAGGGCCTGCTTCACCGTGCTCTTGCTCTCCAGTTCGTGGACGCGTCCGGCGTCCACGACTCCCTGGAGTTCCTTGAAGTGGGCGGGGACCGTGGTGGCCGCCACCGTCGTGCCGGTGATCTTCTGGATGAGCGGGGGCTGGATCTCCGTGCCCCGGGTGTGCCGGTTGACGACGATCGTGGTCTCCTCCGCCTTGCGGATCTGCAGCCGGTCCCACATCCGCACCACCCGCTTGGCACCCCGTACGGCGATCACGTCGGGGGTGGTGACCAGCAGGGCCCGGTCGGCCATCTCCACGGCCGCCGCGCCGGCCCCGCCGAGCTGGGCGCCGCAGTCGATGACGACGACCTCGTAGCGGGAGCGCAGGGCGCTGACGATCTGGCGGGTGGAGCGGTCGGTGACGTCCTCGCCGCGTTCGCCCTCGCCTGGGGCGAGCAGCAGGGTGAGACCGGTGTCGTGGCGGAAGACGGCGTCGGCCAGGACGCGCGGGGAGATGTCGCCCACGGCGGCCAGGTCGACGACGGACCGCCGGAACTGGACGTCGAGGTAGGAGGCGACGTCGCCGGTCTGGAGGTCCATGTCGACCAGGGCGGTGGGGCGGCCGGACGCCTGGGCGGCGAGGGCGAGCTGGACGGCGGTGAGGGTGGCGCCCACGCCGCCCTTGGATCCGCTGACGGTGACGACGGTGCCGCCGACGCCGGTGAACACGTCGACGCCCGCGCCCAGGTGGCGGCGGACGCCGACGGACCACTGGGCGACGGCCTGGACGCGGCTGGCGAGTTCCTCGTAGCTGAGCGGGAGGGCGACCAGGCCACGGGCGCCGTAGTCCATGGCCGCCTGGAAGAGGCCGGGGCTCGCGTCGGAGGTGACGAGGATGACGCCGACGGAGGGGAAACGCAGGGCGACTTCGCGGATCAGCTCCAGTGCGGGGACGGGGCCGATCCGCTCGTGCACGACCACGACCTCGGGCAGTTCGTCGACGGACTCGGCGGCCAGGCGCGCGAGGGTGTCGACGAGCTGGGTGGAGTCGGCCACCGGGGCCACCGGCTCGGCGTCCGGGAGCTGGCTGAGCAGTGTGGTGATGGACCGGACCGCGTCCGCGTCGCCGACTGCCGGGAGGATCCTGGTGGGCATGCGGCTCTCACTTGTCCTTCGCGAGTTCGTACGTCCGGTCCTGCTCGGGGACGGCGGTGTCGCCCCCGGGAGCGACCAGCGCGAGCCGGACCCGCTGGGCGAACGACTCGGCGTAGGTGATGCGCTGGGCGTCGATGGCGGACAGCGCGAAGGTGATCGGGACGGCGTCGGTGGGCTGCCCGCCCCGGTCGTTCTCGTCGGGCTGGAGCGCGGTGAGCCGGCCCACGTCGAGGACCTTGGCGTTGGTCACGATGATCTTCGACTGGGCGGGGGCGCCCTCGCGTTCGCCTTCGAAGGTGGCGTAGACGTTGACCGACGCGCCCGGTGTGATCTTGCCGGCGACGCCGGTGGCCGCGTCGATCATGATGGCGACCTCCTGCTGCCCCGGCTGGAGCGCGGGCTGGTTCACGACCATGTCGTTCTGCAGCAGTGAGCCCTTGCGCAGGGTGGTCACGGCGATCTTCCCGCGGATGTCGGCGAGGTCGGTGACGGCGTTCTCCGACAGCCACCGCTCCGGCATCGAGATCTTCTCGAACTGGTCCGTGCCGAGCGCGGTGTAGGGCGCGATGTCGGACTTCAGCCGGTAGGCGGTGACCTCGGGGCCGACCTTGGATTTCACGTCGCTGATGACGGAGAGCACGCCGGCGAACGCGCCGAGGGCGCACAGGACCGACAGGAGCAGGAGTATCACGCCTCGGCGCTGACGGGAGTTCATGAACCGTACAACCTCATCGGGATCATCGGGCCGGCTGGTGCGGTGGACGAACGGGTCAGGTGCGGTGGGTGAGAGCGGAGGCGCCCTCGGGGGCGGGTGGCACGGCGGAGCAGAACACGCACCGGTCGCCGATGACGTCGATGCCGCACCAGTGGCAGGTGCCGCGCCGTACGGAGGTGACCAGCTGGTACAGGACGGACAGGTCGGGCAGGTAGGTGCAGAACTCGACGACCTTGCCGGTCCCCCACCAGCCCGGGGACCCGGCGGGCAGCGGGGTCTCGCGCAGGCCCTGCACCTGCCAGGCGGGGGCCAGGGTCGCGGTGACCCAGTCGGACTGGAGCTGCCCCTTGGCGACGAGCATCCAGGTGCCGAACTCGGGCCCGTCGAGCATGGCTTCGGGGCCGAGCCGGACGAGCTGGGGCTGCGGGTGGGCGAGTACGGCGAACTGGCTGCCGGGCATCCAGGACTTGGCGTGCTGCTTGAGGTTCACGGGCACGCGGTCGAGCCGGGCGACGGAGCCGAGCAGCGCCCCGGCGTGGATGTAGTGGATCAGCAGGCGGCCGGCGGAGGCGAGGACGCCGGGGCTGAGGTCGCAGGAGGCGAGCTGACGCAACTGGCGTGCCAGGATGGCCAGTCCGAGCGGGGGCAGATCGGGGCGGAAGAGGGCGATGCGGTCGCTCTCCAGGAGGGAACGCAGCGTGTGCAGCCGTCGCCGGACGGACGTGGGGGCGGCCGGGGAGCACACGACGATGACGTGGCCGTGCTGCTCGACGAGCATCTGCATGTCCGTCAGCGCCTGTTCCAGCGGGCGGGTGTCGATGTCCCGCAGCACGACCGCGGGCAGGGTCCGTTCGTCCTGGGCCGGCAACGCCATGTCGGCGCCGGTCACGGCAATGGCGGTTGGCATGCGCGGCTCCCCGTTCTCCCCGTACCCGGCAGCCCGCCGGGATCGTGACCGCGACGCACCCCGGTGACTTCACTGCGTGACTACGTGAGCACTGTAACCGCGGGTCCGTGACCGGAGAACAGCGATCGCGCAGCCGCACGGCAACTCCTGGAGCACAAGGTGCGTCAAACCGGGACAGGTCGAGCATCCGGCCGGTCCGGCCCGAACCCGGTGGTACGGGTTCCGCGCACCGGCTCGACGCCGGATTCCACCCCCTGCCCCTCGGCCCCACGCTTCCCTCCCCACGGGTGCCCTACTCCCGCCCCGGCAAAGGTGTTTCCGGTCTGGACCTATTGACAAGAGGATTGGTCTGGACCACGTTGTCCTCGAACGGTGGCCACCGTCGCTCCCCCTCCCCGACTTCCCCCACCGGAGGCCCCAGTGGACCGCGCACCAGGAACGCCCGGCCGCAGCAGACGCGTCTGGGCCGGAGCCCTCGTCTCCGCCCTCGCCCTCGCCCTTCCCCTCGCCGGCGCGGGCCAGGCGTCCGCGGCGGACGTCAACAACGCGAAGAACGCAGGCTTCGAGGCGGGCCTGAGCAACTGGACCTGTTCGGCGAACAGCGGCACCACCGTCTCCTCCCCGGTGCACGGCGGCGCATCCGCCCTCCAGGCCACACCGGCCGGGCAGGACAACGCCCGCTGCGCCCAGACCGTCGCGGTGAAGCCCGGCTCCACGTACCGGCTGAGCGGCTGGGTGCGGGGCGGGTACGCCTACCTGGGCGTCACCGGCACCGGCACGACGGACGTGTCCACCTGGACCCCCGACTCCGGCTCCTGGAAGGAGCTCTCGACCAGCTTCACCACCGGCTCCACCACCACCTCGGTGACGGTCTACACGCACGGCTGGTACGGCCAGGCCGCCTACTACGCGGACGACGTGTCGGTCTTCGGTCCCGACGGGGGCGGCGGCGGTGACCCGGACCCGACGGTCCCGGGCACCCCGGCCGGACTGGCCGTCTCCGGTACGACGTCCTCCTCGGTCTCCCTGGCCTGGAACGCGGTGTCGGGCGCGACCGGCTACACCCTCTACCGCGACGGCACCAGGGTGACGGCGGTGTCCGGAACCTCCGCCACGGTGACCGGCCTCGCGGCCTCGACGTCGTACGACTTCCAGGTGGCGGCGACCAACGCGGCGGGCGAGTCGCCTAAGTCGGCGGCGGTGACCGCGCGCACGAAGGAGAGCGGCGGCGGGGGCGGTGACCTGCCCGGGCACGCGGTGACCGGCTACTGGCAGAACTTCGACAACGGCGCCGCCGTCCAGCGGATCTCGGACGTCTCCTCCCAGTACGACATCATCGCGGTCGCCTTCGCCGACGCCACCGGCACACCGGGCGCCGTCACCTTCACCCTCGACTCGGCGGGCCTGAAGGGCTACACCGTCGCCCAGTTCAAGGCCGACGTCCGCGCCAAGCAGGCGGCCGGCAAGAAGGTGATCATCTCGGTCGGCGGCGAGAAGGGCACCGTCGCGGTGAACGACTCCGCCTCCGCCGCGAACTTCGCGAACTCGGTGTACGCGGTGATGCAGGAGTACGGCTTCGACGGCGTCGACATCGACCTGGAGAACGGCCTGAACGCCACCTACATGACGCAGGCGCTGCGCTCCCTGTCGGCGAAGGCCGGCCCGTCGATGATCCTCACCATGGCCCCGCAGACCATCGACATGCAGTCGACGTCCAACGCGTACTTCCGTACCGCGCTGAACGTGAAGGACATCCTCACGGTCGTCAACATGCAGTACTACAACAGCGGTTCGATGCTGGGCTGCGACGGCAAGGTCTACAGCCAGGGCACGGTGGACTTCCTCACCGCGCTCGCCTGCATCCAGCTCGAGAACGGCCTCGACCCGTCCCAGGTGGGCCTCGGCCTGCCGGCCTCGACCCGGGGCGCGGGCAGCGGCTACGTCTCCCCGTCCGTGGTGAACAACGCCCTGGACTGCCTCACCAGGGGCACCAACTGCGGCTCCTTCAAGCCGTCGAGGACCTACCCGTCCCTGCGGGGCGCCATGACCTGGTCCACCAACTGGGACGCCACGGCGAACCACGCCTGGTCGAACGCGGTGGGCCCGCACGTCCACGCCCTGCCGTAACCGCGGCCGGTCCCGGCTCCGAAGGCCCCGCCCACGGCACCGTGGGCGGGGCCTTCCCCTGCCACGGGGAAAGCCGGGGACGTCCGGGTGAAACATTTCCCCCGCCCCACCGCATCAATGAGGTGAGGACGGCGGACGACGAGACACACACGGGGGCGCGGAGCATGAGGCAGCGGCGGGCGGACGAGTACGCCGAGTTCGCGGCGGCCCGGGCCGGCCACCTGTACCGGTCGGCGTGTCTGCTGACCGCCGGGGACACCCACCTCGCCGAGGACCTCGTGCAGGAGACCTTCGGGCGGCTGTACGTCCGCTGGGGGCGCGTCAGCCGGGTCGGCAACCCGGCCGCGTACGCGCAGACCGTGCTCACCCGGACCTTCCTCGCCCACCAGCGGCGGCGCAGCAGCCGCGAGCGGGCGACGGACGTGTTCCCCGACCTGCCGGGGGCCGCCGACGGGGACGCTCCCCTGCGGCTGACCCTGATGGCCGCGCTCGCCCGGCTGCCCGCCAAGGACCGGGCCGTCATCGTCCTGCGGTACTGGGAGGACCGCTCGGTCGAGCAGACCGCCGACGTGCTGAACGTCAGCTCGGCGGCGGTACGCACGCGGTGCGTCCGGGCGCTCGGCCGGCTGCGGGAACTGCTCGGCGAGGACCTCGCGGAGTACTCCAGACCCTGACCCCCGCCGTCCCGCCCACCTCTGACACCCCTACTCTCACACCTCTGCGGAAAGGGTGGTTCGTCATGCCCTCTGACCAGTACCACGACCCCTTCGAGGACCGGCTCACCGCCGCCCTGCGCGACTCCGGAGACGGCTTCGACGCCGACGTGGCAGCCCTCACCGCCGGGGGTGAGGTCCGCGGCCGGCGGGCCCGGCTCCTGCGGCGGACGGCCGTGCTCTCCGGCGCGGCCGGGATCGCCCTGGCCGGGCTGGGCGGGGTGCTGCTCGTGCCGGGCGGTGACTCCTCCGGCCCCCGGTCCACCGCCGCTGCCGGACCGGCCGCCTCCACCGGACCGGCCGCCTCCGCGAGCGCCCCGGCCGCCGCGTCGTTCTCCGGCGACGACCTCCTGCGCAGCCTCAAGGACCTGCTCCCCGCCCCCGGGAAGTTCCGCGAGGAGTCGGCCCGGGGCACCGGAGGGGACCTGCCGCCGCACGCGCACCTGGTGTACGACGACGGCGGGGGCGCGGCCGCCATCGGCCTCGGCCTGCGCCGGGTGGAACCCGGCAGCCAGGAGGTCCGTGAGCTGACCCGGTGCCCGGACCGCACGTTCGTCGACTACGACGACTGCACCTCCGCCCGGCTGCCCGACGGCTCGCTGCTCATGCTGTTCCAGGGGTACGAGTATCCCGACCGGCGCGAGGACACCAAGTGGTGGAACGCCGAGCTGGTGACGGCCGAGGGAGCGCACGTCTCCCTGAGCGAGTGGAACGCCCCGGCGCAGAAGGGTGCCGAGGTCTCCCGCGCCGAACCCCCGTTGAGCGTGGAGGACCTGAGGAAGGTCGTCACCGCCGACGTATGGCGGCGCGTCGTGGACGCCATCCCGGAGCGCCCCGGGCGGTCGGCCACCGGCACGCCGCAGGCCCCGCCCCGGGCCGTTCCGGGCGGGTCCATCGGCGCCACGCTCACCGAGTTGCTGCCGGACGGGCTCACCGTGGTCGGCCGGGGCGGCCAGGAGAGCGAGTACGCCTACCTCGTCGTCGACGACGGCAGGGGCAGGAGCCTCGTCCAGATCAATGTGCAGCCCGGCATGGGCGACGTCGCCGGCCAGCTCCACGGCGACGCCGAGACCCTCCCCGACGGCACCCTGGTCACCACGCGGAAGGGCCCCGGCGAGAAGGGCGCCGAGGGGGTCGTCATGTGGACCGCCGACACCATGCGGCCGGACGGCTTCCGGGTGGTGGTCACCGCCTTCAACACCGGCGCCCAGCACCAGGACGCCACCCGGGACGCCCCGGCGCTGACCGTCGGGCAGCTGAGGGAGATCGCGCTCAGCCCGAAGTGGCGGGCGCTGCGGTGATGCGGCCCGTCGGCCCCGCGGCGGCGGTCAGAGGAACCGCGACCACGGCTGGTCCCAGACCTGCTTCACGCACAGGACGAGGAACAGCAGGCCCGCGAGGGCGAGCATGGAGTTGCTGAGCGGCCCGTTGCGCCATTGCCTGGGCGTGCGGGAGGAGTTGAGCAGCCACATCAGGGTGAGGGCGAGGAACGGCATGAAGGCGGCGCCCAGGACGCCGTAGAGGATGATCAGGCGGAACGGCTCGTCCTGGAAGAGCAGGATCATGGGCGGGAAGGTGAGCCAGAGCAGGTAGGCGCGGAACGCCCAGGAGCGTTCGCGGCGTCCGGAGGCCAGCACCTCGCCCCTCGCCTCCCGCTCACCGCGCTGCCGGGCCAGGAAGTCGGCGAACATCAGGCTCACGCCGTGCCAGACCCCGATCAGGGAGGTGAAGGAGGTGGCGAAGAACCCGATCAGGAAGAGTGTGCCGGTGGCCGTGCCGTACTGCTCCTCCAGGATGCCGCCGAGTTGCATCAGCCCCTTGTCGCCGCTCGCGACGGCGATGTTCGCCGAGTGCAGCAGTTCGGCGCCGACGAGCAGCATCGCCACGACGAAGATGCCGGTGGTGGCGTAGGCGACCCGGTTGTCCAGCCGCATGACCTTCATCCAGCCGCTGTCGGTCCAGCCCTTGGCGTTGACCCAGTAGCCGTACGCGGCCAGCGTGATGGTGCCGCCGACGCCGCCGATCAGGCCGAGGGTGTTGAGGACCGAGTCCTCCTCGTCCGGGAGGACGGGGAGGAGACCGGCGAAGGCGTCGCCGAGGTTCGGCGTGACCCGGACCGCCAGGTAGACGGTCACCACGAACATGACGCCCACCAGGACCGTCATGACCTTCTCGAAGACCTCGTACTTGTTGAACCAGACGAAGGCCAGGCCCACCAGACCGCAGGCGATGCCCCACCAGCGGAGGTCCATCACGTCCGGGAAGAGGGCCTGCAGCGGCAGGGCGCTGGACGACATCGCCGCCGCACCGTAGACGAAGCCCCAGATCACCGCGTAGACGGCGAAGAACCACGTCGTCCAGCGGCCGAGGCTCGCCCAGCCGTCGAAGAGGGTGCGGCCGGTGGACAGGTGCCACCGGCCGCACGCCTCCGCGAGGGAGATCTTCACCAGACAGCCGACGACCGCCGCCCACAGCAGCGTGTAGCCGAAGTTGCTGCCGGCGATGAGCGTGGCCACGAGGTCTCCGGCGCCCACACCGGTCGCGGCGACGACGATGCCGGGGCCGATGTGGCGCCATCCGGACGTGCGCGGGTGGGGTCCGGGCGCGGTGGCCGCCCCGGTGTCCTGGGTGTTTCCCGTGGTGTCCGCCATGAGGTCAAGAAAGCGGACGGGTGCCCCTCGGACAAGAGGGCGTGCGGGGATCTTCACGGGATGCGTCCGGTCGGCCGCCACACCCACGCACACTTGACCTGATCATGTCATGCATCGACGATGACCGCACCGCACCACGCACGTCGCCATGGACAACCCCCACCTCCCACAAGGAGACTTCATGCGACTCCGCACCCGCGGCAGACGCTCCGCCGCCCTCGCCGGGCTGCTCGCCCTCGCGCTCGCCGCACCCCTCTCCCTGACGGCCACCCAGGCCGGGGCCGACAGCGCCGACCGGCCGGCACCCTCGGCCGACGACGTCCGCCAGTACGAGATCCACCGCCACACCACGCCCCTGACCCGCACGGCCATCCAGCGCTCCGGCGTCACCGTGGACGAGGCGGACGAGGAGACCGTGGTCGTCTCCGGACGCGCGGACCAGATCCGCACCCTGCGCCGGCAGGGCTACGAGGTCACGCCGCTGGGCGCCGCCCCGGACCGCTCGTCGGCCGCCGACGGGCTGCGCCTGTACGACTTCCCCTCGGCCGACTCCCGCTACCACAACTACGCCGAGATGAACGCGGAGATCGACCAGCGGCTGGCCGCCCACCCGTCCCTCATGAGCAAGCGGGTGATCGGCAAGTCCTACCAGGGCCGGGACATCGTCGCCATCAAGATCAGCGACAACGTGGCCACGGACGAGAACGAGCCGGAGATCCTCTTCACCCACCACCAGCACGCCCGCGAACACCTCACCGTGGAGATGGCCCTGTACCTGCTGCGCGAACTCGGCACGGGGTACGGCAGCGACTCCCGGATCACGAACGCGGTCAACGGGCGGGAGATCTGGATCGTCCCCGACCTCAATCCGGACGGCGGCGAGTACGACATCGCCACCGGCTCCTACCGCTCCTGGCGCAAGAACCGCCAGCCCAACTCCGGTTCCTCGTACGTCGGCACCGACCTCAACCGCAACTGGGACTACCGCTGGGGCTGCTGCGGCGGCTCCTCGGGGTCCAAGTCCTCGGACACCTACCGGGGTTCGGCGCCGGAGTCCGCGCCCGAGGTGAAGGTCGTCGCCGACTTCGTGCGCAGCCGCGTCGTGGGCGGCAAGCAGCAGATCACGGCCGGCATCGACTTCCACACCTACAGCGAACTGGTGCTGTGGCCGTTCGGCTACACCTACTCCGACACCACGACCGGCATGACGGCCGACGACCACGCCGCCTTCAAGGCCGTCGGCCAGAAGATGGCCGCGAGCAACGGGTACACGCCCCAGCAGTCCAGCGACCTGTACATCACGGACGGGTCGATCGACGACTACCTCTGGGGCGCGCACAAGATCTTCGGCTACACCTTCGAGATGTACCCGAGGTCGTCCTCGGGCGGCGGCTTCTACCCGCCCGACGAGGTCATCGAGCGGGAGACGTCCCGCAACCGGGACGCCGTGCTCCAGCTCCTGGAGAACGCCGACTGCATGTACCGCTCCATCGGGAAGGCGGGGCAGTACTGCGCCTAGCGTCCGGTCACCGCTCCCGCCCGGCGTCGCCGTCCCGGGAGGTCCCGGGGTCCTCGGAGTCCTCGGAGCCCGCAGAGTTCTCGGAGTCCTCGGAGTCCTCGGAACTCTCCCCGGGTTCCGGGGACTTCTCCGCGTCCTCGTCGAAGTAGGCGTCCAGGACGGCGTCCAGCGCGGTGTCCCACTCGGCGAAGCGGCTCCGGGAGTCGGCCTCGATCTCGAGGGGGTACCACCGGCGGTCGGGGGTGTGGACGGTGACCGTGTACCGCTTGCCGAAGCGTCCGGTCTCCGTCTCCACCGCGCCGATCTCGTCCCAGCGGAACTCGCACTCCTGGTCGTCCAGCCGCAGCCGGACACCGCTGTGGTCGGCGACGATCCTGGCGCGGCGGTCGGACGCCTCGAACACGGGCCCGTCGGGGGCGGGTTCCGGGTCCTCCGCGGCGTCCGCGGCCGAGGACCCGGCCGGCTCCTCGGTCTCCGCCCCGGACGCCGTCCCGTCCTCCGGCTCCTCCGGCGCCGCCTTCCCGTCCGCCTCCCGGGCGGACGGGGGCGAGGTGAGCCCGGGGATGAATGCCGGGTCGAACCCGGCGCCTTCCAGGGGCTGGCTGCTCGAACCTATACGCTGCTCCACACCGCAGGAGTATGGTCGACAAACCTGTGCCGGGCACAGGCGACCCCGACTTCGTTATCGGACGCCTACACGGGCATCACGGCTCACACGACGAGACTGAGCGCCGCGGCGACCGCGAAGCCGGCCACGGACAGCACGCTCTCCAGCACCGTCCACGTCTTGAGCGTGTCCCGTTCGCTGATGCCGAAGTACTTGGCGACCATCCAGAAGCCGCCGTCGTTGACGTGCGAGGCGAAGATCGAGCCCGCCGAGATGGCCATGATGACGAGCGCCACGAACGCCTGCGAGTGGTCGCCCTCGGCCAGCAGCGGGGCCACGATGCCGGCCGTCGTCACGATCGCCACCGTCGCCGAGCCCTGCGCGACCCGCAGCACCACGGAGATCAGGTAGGACAGGACGATCACCGGGAGTCCGACGCCGTTGAAGGTGTCGGACAGCGCCTGGGCGACACCGCTGGCCTTGAGGACGGCGCCGAAGACCCCGCCCGCGCCGACCACCAGCAGGATGTTGCCGACCGGCTTCAGCGAGGACGTGGAGACGGTCTCCAGGGACTTGCGGGACCAGCCGCGCCGGATGCCCAGCAGGTAGTAGGCGAGGAACAGGGCGAGGGTGAGCGCCACGAACGGGTGGCCGAAGAACTCGATGACCGAGCGGAGGGTCGAGGGGTCCAGGGCGATGGAGGAGAACGTCGACGCGAGGATGAGCAGGAGCGGCGTGCCGATGATGCCGAGGACGGTGCCGAGCGGAACGGGTGTCTCCCGCGGCTCCACGCCCGAGGCGCGCTGCTCGGCGACGACGGCGTCCTTGGCCTCCTGCGCGGCCTCGACCATGTCCTGCGGCACGGCGACGAAGATGCGCTTGCCGATCCAGGCGGAGTAGACCCAGGCGGCGACGACGGCCGGCAGACCGCAGACGACGCCCATCAGGATGACCCAGCCCAGGTCGACGTCGAGCAGACCGGCGGCGGCCACCGGGCCCGGGTGCGGGGGCAGGAACGCGTGGGTGACGGACAGGCCGGCGAGCAGGGGGAGGCAGTAGAGCAGGATCGACTTGCCGGAGCGCTTGGCGGCCGCGTACACGATCGGCGCGAGGACGAAGATGCCGACGTCGAAGAAGACCGGGATGCCGAAGATGAGACCGGTCAGGCCCATGGCGAGCGGGGCGCGCTTCTCGCCGAACAGGCCGAGCAGCCGGCCGGCCAGCACCTCGGCGCCGCCGCTGACTTCGAGGATCGCGCCGAGCATGGTGCCCAGGCCGATGATGATCGCGACATGGCCGAGGATGCCGCCCATGCCGGACTCGATGGTGGACACCGCGTCCGAACGCTGGACCGTGCCGAAGAGTTCGGTGACCGACAGACCCGCCATCAGGCCGACGGCTATGGAGACGGCGAGCAGCGCCACGAAGGGCTGCAGCCGGACCTTGATGATCAGGAACAGCAGCAGGGCGATCCCGATGGCGGCGACGGTCAGCAGACCCGCGGTGCCCTCGAGGAAGAGGAGGAGTCCTCCGGTGTGCGGTGGTGCCTCGGCCGGGGCGGAGGCGGCGAGCGGGAGGAACGGATGGGACATTCGGGGGTCCTCTGGGTAACGGCATGGGGCTTTCGGGCAGGGGGGATCGCGGCACGGCGTCCCGGCGGGGTGCGGGAGACCGTGCCGTGACGACGTACGGCGGTGGGGGGAGGTGGGGTAAGGGGCGCGCGTCAGCCGAGGACGGCGAGCGCGTCGATCTCGATGAGGAGGCCGGCGGGCAGACCGACGTACACGGTCGTGCGGGCGGCGGGCGGCTGGGTGAGGCCCTGCTCCTCGAAGTAGGCGTTGTAGATCTCGTTCATCTCCGCGAAGTGGTCCACGTCGGTGAGGTAGACGCGGATCATCATCACGTCGTCCCAGCTCGCGCCGCCCTCTTCGAGGATCGCCTTGACGTTGGCGAAGGTCTGGAGCGTCTGCTCGCGCAGGGTCGGGCCGGCGGGGGTGGGGGCCTTGCCCTCCTCGTGGGGGAGGAAGCCCACCTGGCCGGCGACCTGGAGGATGTTGCCCTTGCGGACGCCGTGGGAGAACTTCGCGGGCGGGGTGGTGTGGGTGCCGGGGGTGAGCGCGGTCTTCTCGGTCATGCGGGGGTGTCCTTCACTGGGGTTCTGCCGGAGTACTCGCCGCTGATCGCGTCCGCCGTACGGCGCACCAGCGGGAGCAGGGTGAGGAGTTCGTCGGCGGAGACGACGACGTTCGGCGCGGACACCGACATCGCGGCGACCACCCGGCCGTCGGCGCCGCGGATCGGCGCGGCGACGCAGTTGATGGACTCCTCGTGGCCACCGAGGTCGGTGGCCCAGCCCTGTTCGCGCACCTTGGCCAGTTCCTGGAGGAACGCGCCGGCGTGGGGCGTCGAACGGGACGTGTACATGGGGTAGTCGAGCTTCTCCGCGAGGGCGCGGCGTTCGTGCTCGGGCAGGTCGGCGAGGAGGAGCTTGGCGACGGCCGCGACGGTGATCGCCACCGGCTTGCCGATCCGGGAGTACATGCGGACCGGGTAGCGGCTCTCCACCTTGTCGATGTAGAGGACCTCGTTCTCCTCGTACACGGCGAGGTGGACGGTGTGTCCGCAGCTCTCGTTGAGGCGTACGAGGTGGGCGTGGGCGATCTCCCGCACGTCGAGGTTCTCCATCGCCTCCTGGGCGAGGGCGAAGAGGCGCGCGCCCAGGCGGTAGCGCTGGTCGGACTGGCGGTAGACCATGCCGTGCTCGTGCAGGGTGCGCAGCAGGCGCAGGGCGGTGGACTTGTGCACGCCCAGGCGGTCGGCGACCTGGCCGAGGTCGGCGGGGCCCTCCGCGAGCAGCGGGAGGATGCTCAGGGCGCGGTCTACGGTCTGGCTCATGGGGTGCGTGCCTCCTTCTCGGTCCCCGGGTGTTCTTCGGCTCGTGTCCAGCCGGGGCCGAGTCGCAGTCTCCCCCACGCGGTGTCGTCGAGAGCGGCGAGGCGGTCGGCGCGGTCGCGGGCGGGGGGTGCGGCGAGGTCGCCGGGGGCGGTGAGGACGGCTGCCGCGGTGAGGTGGCCGTGGCGGAGGCGGTCGCGTACGGGCAGGCCCCTCAGGGTCGCCGAGAGGAAGCCGGCGGCGAAGGCGTCGCCGGCCCCGACGGCGGCGACGACGTCGACGTGCAGGGCGGGCACGAAGGTCGCGGTGCCGTCCGCGTCCTCGCCCGGGAGGCCGTCGGTGTCCTTGGCGAAGGCGACCGCTCCGCCCTTGCCCTGCTTGACGACCACGATCCCGGGTTCGGGCAGGGCCTGACGGACCGCGCGGGCGCCGTGCAGCCCCCATGCCTCGCGCGCCTCGTCGTCGCCGACGAAGACGATGTCCGCCCCGCGCGCCAGTTCCAGCAGGACCTCCGGGCCGTGGCCGTCGTTCCACAGGCCCGGGCGGTGGTTGACGTCGAAGGAGATCAGGGGGCGGCCGGGGCGGGGGGCGGTCAGTTCCCGCATGAGGGCCAGGCAGCCGGGGGAGAGCGCCGCCGTGATGCCGGACAGGTGCAGGACGCGTCCGGCGCGCACGGCGGCCGGGTCCACGCCGGACGGTGACATGGCGGAGGCCGCCGAGCCCGCCCGGTAGTAGGCGACCTCGTGGGCGTCCGTCGAGCGGTCGCCCGCCGTGCGGAAGTAGATGCCGGTCGGGCGGGCGGGGTCGCGGCGGACGTGCGACACGTCCACCCCGTATCCGCCGATCGTCTCGACGAGGTGGTCCCCGAAGCCGTCGGCGCCGACGCTGCTGATCCACCGGGTGGTGTGTCCGGCCGCCGCGAGGACGCACGCCACGTTGGACTCCGCGCCGCCGATGCCCCGGTCGAAGGAGGGGACGTCGGCGAGGCGGCCCGGCCGGGAGGGCCGGAACGTCACCATGGACTCGCCGAGCGCGACGACGTCCACGACGTCGGGGGCGTTGCCGGCTGCGGTGGCGGTCACGATGGCGGGGCTCCTCGTCTGCTGCGGGGCGGGGCGGTGTCCGTTGACCCCGCGTTGGCCGAGATGTTAGACAGCGGTAAGCGATATACGCAACGAGTGTTGCAAACAGTGCAACACCGCTGATCAGGGAGGCTCCGATGGTCCTCGACGCTCTCAACCACCTCGCCGGGGAACGGGTGGACCACCGCTTCAAGGGCCTCCCGCCGGACGCCGAGGGCCTGACCGTCGGCGAGCTGGCCGCCCAGCGCCGCAACCTCTTCACCGACGGCTTCACCACCCCCGTGCTCGCGCTCTCCGCGGAGCGCCTGGAGCACAACCTGAGGCTGATGGAGACGTACGCCGCCCGGCACGGTCTCGCCTTCGCCCCGCACGGCAAGACGTCCATGGCCCCCCAGCTCTTCCACCGCCAGATCGCGCACGGGGCCTGGGGCATCACCCTCGCGGTGCCGCACCAGGTGCGGGTGGCCCGGGCGTACGGGATCCAGCGGGTCTTCCTCGCCAACGAGCTGGTGGACGCGGCGGCCCTGCGCTGGATCGCCGCCGAGCTGGACGCCGACCCCGCATTCCGGTTCCTCTGCTACGTCGACTCCGTGCGCGGGGTGGAGCTGATGGACTCGGCCCTCGCCGGCGTGTCCCGTCCCGTGGACGTCGTCGTCGAGCTGGCCGCGGGCGAGGGCGCCCGCACCGGTGCGCGGACCGAGGCCGAGTGCGCCGCCGTCGCCGACGCCGTGGCAGGCGCCCGGTCGCTGCGGCTGGCCGGGGTCGCCGGGTACGAGGGCGAGGTGCCGCGGGCGGACCCGGAGCGGGTGCGCGCCTGGCTGCGGCGGCTGGTGTCGCTCGCCGTCGACTTCGACGAGGCGGGGCGGTTCACCGGACTCGACGAGATCGTGGTGAGCGCCGGCGGCAGCGCCTGGTTCGACGCCGTCGCGGACGTCTTCGCCGGCATCCCGGACCTCTCGGCGCCCGTCCTGAAGTTGCTGCGCTCGGGGGCGTACGTGTCGCACGACGACGGCCACTACCGGGAGCTGACGCCCTTCAACCGGGTGCCGGAGGAGGGGGCGCTGGAGCCGGCGTTCCGGCTGTGGACCCAGGTGGTGTCCCGCCCCTCCCCCGAGCAGGCGTTCACCAACGCCGGCAAGCGGGACGCGGCCTACGACCTCGACCTGCCGTTCGCCCAGGTGGTCCGCCGGGACGGTGCCGAGCGCCCGGCGGACGGGATCTCGGTGACCGGTCTGTCCGACCAGCACGCGTGGCTGCGGACCACCGGGGAGGCCGGTCTGGAGGTGGGAGACTGGGTGGGACTCGGTCTGTCGCACCCCTGCACGTCGTTCGACAAGTGGGTGCTCATCCCCGTGGCCGAGGCCGACGGCACGGTGGTCGACTACATCCGCACGTTCTTCTAGGAGGCCGGCGCATGGAAGAGCTCGTCATCCGGGACGCGGACGTCGTGGACGGCTCCGGCGACCCGTCGTACCGCGCGGACGTGGTCGTCGACGGCGGCCGCGTCGTCTCCATCGTGAAGGAGGCGGCGGCCGCGGGCTGTCAGCGCCCGAAGGCCCGCCGTGAACTGGACGCCGAGGGGCTGGTGCTGGCCCCCGGCTTCATCGACATGCACGCCCACAGCGATCTGGCGCTGCTGCGCGACCCCGACCACAGCGCCAAGGCCGCGCAGGGCGTCACCCTCGAAGTGCTCGGCCAGGACGGGCTGTCGTACGCCCCGGTCGACGACCGCACGCTCGGCGAGGTGCGGCGGGCGATCGCCGGCTGGAACGGCCCGGGCGACGACATCGACTTCGACTGGCGGTCGGTCGGCGAGTACCTGGACCGGCTCGACCGGGGCATCGCGGTCAACGCCGCCTACCTGATCCCGCAGGGCACGGTCCGGGCGCTCGTCGTCGGCTGGGAGGACCGTGCGGCCACGCCCGAAGAGCTGGACCGGATGCGGCGGTTGGTCGCCGAGGGCATGGAGCAGGGCGCGGTCGGCATGTCGTCGGGGCTGACGTACACGCCCGGCATGTACGCCCAGGGGGCCGAACTGACCGAGCTGTGCCGGGTGGTGGCGTCCTACGGCGGCTACTACTGCCCGCACCACCGCTCCTACGGGGCGGGCGCGCTGGAGGCGTACGAGGAGATGGTGGCGCTGACGCGGGAGGCGGGCTGTCCGCTGCACCTCGCGCACGCGACGATGAACTTCGGCGTGAACAGGGGCCGAGCGCCCGAGCTGCTGTCCCTCCTGGACGACGCCCTGGACGCGGGCGCGGACATCAGCCTCGACACCTACCCCTACACCCCCGGCTGCACCACCCTGGTGGCGCTGCTGCCGAGCTGGGCGAGCGAGGGCGGCCCGGAGGAGACCCTGCGGCGCCTCGCGGACGAGGAGACCGCCGAACGCGTCCGGCACCATCTGGAGGTCACCGGCTCGGACGGCTGCCACGGCGTGCCCGTGGAGTGGGAGACCATCGAGATCTCGGGCGTCGGCGACCCGGCGCTCGGCGGGTACGTGGGCCGTACGGTCCTGGAGTCGGCGCGGGAGCGCGGCGAGTCGCCGTGGGCGGTCGCACGGGAACTGCTGCTGAAGGACAGGCTCGCCCCGACGATCCTCCAGCACGTCGGCCACGAGGAGAACGTCCGGGCGATCATGCGGCACCGGGTGCACACCGGCGGCTCGGACGGCATCCTCCAGGGCGCCAAGCCGCACCCGCGCGCGTACGGCACGTTCCCGCACTACCTCGGTCACTACGTGCGCGAGCTGGGGGTGCTGTCGCTGGAGGAGTGCGTCGCGCACCTGACCGCGCGCCCGGCGGCGCGGCTGCGGCTGCCGGACCGGGGGCTGGTCCGGGAGGGGTACAAGGCGGACCTGGTGCTGTTCGACCCGGCGACGGTGGCCGCGGGGTCGACCTTCGCCGAGCCGCGGACGCTGCCGACGGGCATCCCGTACGTGCTGGTCGACGGGCGGTTCGTGATCGAGGACGGGCGGCGCACCGACGCGCTGGCGGGCCGGGCGGTCCGCGGGACTCCCCGCTGACCGCCCGCCCCTCCCCGTCTACGGCTTGGGGACCGCGCAGCCGCTCGCGCTCAGGGTGAGCCGGTTGTCCGCGCCGAAGCAGGCGGGGAACAGGTGGGTCTGCTGGGCGTAGTTGATGCCCCGGCGGACCGTGACGGTGCCCTTCTCGTCGACCTCGCACGGGTTGTTGACCGTGCAGCGCTCACCGTCCTCGTTGCCGGTGTTGTTGACCGCGACCACCCGGCCGGTGGCGTGGTCGACGACCGGTGAGCCGGAGGTGCCGCCGATGGTGTCGCAGGCGGAGGTGTAACGGACCGAGTCCTTCCAGGTCCAGTCGCCCTCCTTCAAGCGGTGGGCGAACCCGTCGACGGAGCAGGTGTAGATCCGCTTCCAGTAGCCGGAGACCACGCTGATGGCCGTGCCGGCCGCCGGGCGGGTGCCGCTCAGCGTCAGCGCGTCGATGCCGTAGGCGCTCTTGATCTGCGCGTACGTCGTGCCGAGCCGGTAGATCGCGGCGTCCGTGTCCGTCATGGTCGCGTAGACGAGCCGGTTGGCGCGCAGGGTGGCGACCTTGGTGCCGGAGGAGTTCAGCAGGCCGAAGCTGCGGCTGGAGGCGCGGTCGACGAGGACCTGGCCGGGCGCGGGGAAGCCGCTCTCCAGGCAGTGGCCGTTGGTCAGCACGAGCGCGGGGTCGTCGGCCTGTGAGCCGGGCATCCGGACGAGGGAGCCGGAGCAGTTGCTGAGCGAGACGGTGCCGGCGAAGTTCACCGCGGCGGCCTTCGGCGCGACGAGTGCGGACAGGGCGTCCGCCGCGGCCCCGGCCGTGTCGTCGACGACATCCGTCAGCGACACGGCCGGGACCGCGTCCGTGGCCGTATCCGCGCCCGTGGGGGAAGGCGCGGAGGCGACCGCGGGGGCCGCGCCCGCCCCGGCGAGGGCCAGGGCACAGAGCGCGACGACGAGAGGTTTTCTCATGGGGGTCCCCTCAATGCGGCATCGGGCGGCCGGACCTCCGGCCACCCACGAAGTTGTCATGCGCATTCTCAGCACGTCGGGGACGAGCGGGCAAGGACGCGTTTCACGACCGGCGGCAGCGCCCGCCGGGGCGCCCCCAGGGTCGCCCGGTTCCGCGGGGAAAGGGGCGCCCGGCGCGGGGAGGCCCGGTGTGGAAGTGGTGGAGGCCCGCGCCCCCGCGCGGGACCCCCGGAGACATAACCACCCGAATCGACGCGTCTCGCGTGGCGGAAAACACGGCCCGAAGGGCCATACCGGGCCGTAAGCTCCCACCATGCAGGTGATCCAGTCGACCAAGCTCGCCAATGTCTGTTACGAGATCCGGGGTCCGGTGCTCGAGGAGGCGATGCGGCTCGAAGCGGCCGGTCACCGCATCCTCAAGCTGAACACCGGCAATCCGGCGGCGTTCGGCTTCGAGTGTCCGCCCGAGATCCTGGAGGACATCCTCCGCAACGTGTCGACGGCCCACGGCTACGGCGACGCGAAGGGGCTGCTGGCGGCACGCCGGGCGGTCGTCATGCACAACCAGACCCTCGGCATCGAGACCGACGTCGAGCACGTCTTCATCGGCAACGGCGTGTCCGAGCTGATCGTGATGGCGATGCAGGGCCTGCTCGACGACGGCGACGAGGTGCTCGTCCCCGCGCCCGACTACCCGCTGTGGACGGCGGCCGTCTCACTCTCCGGCGGCACCGCGGTGCACTACCGCTGCGACGAGCAGTCCGACTGGATGCCGGACCTCGCCGACGTGGAGCGCAAGGTCACCGACCGCACCAAGGCGATCGTCATCATCAACCCGAACAACCCGACCGGCGCCGTCTACGACGAGGCGGTCCTCAAGGGCCTGACCGACATCGCCCGCCGCCACAACCTGCTGGTCTGCTCCGACGAGATCTACGACAAGATCCTCTACGACGACGCCGAGCACATCCCCACCGCCTCCGTCGCCCCCGACCTGCTCACCCTCACCTTCAACGGCATGTCGAAGGCGTACCGGGTGGCCGGCTACCGGGTGGGCTGGATGTCGATCTCCGGTCCGCGCGCCCACGCCGACTCCTACATCGAGGGACTGACGGTCCTGGCGAACATGCGTCTGTGCGCGAACATGCCGGGCCAGCACGGCGTGGTCGCGGCGCTCAGCGGACGCCAGACGATCAACGAGCTGGTCCTGCCCGGCGGGCGGCTGCGCGAGCAGCGGGACACGGCGTACGAGCTGCTGACCCAGATTCCGGGGGTGAGCTGCGTCAAGCCGAAGGGGGCGCTGTACCTCTTCCCCCGCCTCGACCCCGACGTCTTCAAGATCAAGGACGACCGCCGCATGGTCCTGGACCTGCTGCGCCGCGAGAAGATCATGGTCGTCCAGGGCACCGGCTTCAACTGGCCGGAACCGGACCACTTCCGGATCGTCACCCTGCCGTCGGTCACCGATCTGCGGGACGCGATGGGCCGTATCGGCCGCTTCCTGGACGGGTACGGCCAGCCCTGACAACCGGTGACACCTGTCTGATCTTGTGGACGACTCAACTTTAGACCGAATCCAAGCTAGGATGGCTTCCTGTCAGCACCCAGGAGGCCATCCATGTACGAGCCGATACGTGACAAGTCGGTCCACAGCACGATGGCCGGCACCCCCCACGACTTCCCCCACCGTTCCCGCGAGGAAGAGCTGGACATCCAGCTCGCGGGTCATCTCGCCGCGCTGCTCGCCGTCACCGACGAGCTCCGCACGGCGGCGCCCTCGGCCGGTCTGGACACCGCCGCCGAGCGGCTCACCGAGCAGGTATCCCGCCTGCGGGGAGGACGTACGCCGGCCCGCGTGCCCGCGAGGACCACGGGCCGCGAGCCGAACGCGGCGGCGCTGCACCGGCGCGCCCACGCCCTCGCGGGCCGCGCCCTGGTCGTCGCCGCGTCCCGCGCCGACACCGCGGTCGCGATCCTCGCCGCCGAACAGATGGACGTCCACGCCGCGGCCCTCCAGCCGCGCGCCCTCGCGTCCCGCTGAGCCCTCCGGGCTCCCCCTACGGCCCCGGTCCGCGCGCAACCGCAGCGACGCGCGGACCGGGCGCCCCGCACGTCCACCGGCGCGCGCCGTCGCCCCGGCAGCGGTGCCGTCCGGGCACGCCGGAACCTCCCGTCGGACCTCGTCGAAGGCCCGCGGGCCGGTCCCCATGGCCCGGAGGTGACGCGGACCCCCTCGTGAGACTGGCTGGTTCCGGCCGGTGACGGGTGGCGCCCGGGGCGGATTCGCCCAGCCGGCGCGCCACGGTCATGGGGCCGGGAGCCCGGACCGCCCGTGACGGTCGAGGACCGGCGCCAGATAGGGCACCTGGCGGCCCGTCAGGTCCGTGGCGGCGCCGGCCAGGACGATGCGGTCCAGCTCCGGTTCCCGTCCGAGGGCTCGCTCGGCCGACGTGAGGATCCCGAAGCGCTCGTACAGCCACGGGGCCGGCCGGGGCGGGGCCCTGAAGAGCACGCCCACGCTGCCGTTCTCGCCCCGGGTCACCTGCCAGAGCGTCAGCCGGTCGTCCGGCAGGTCGATGCCCGTCTCCTCGGCCAGCTCCCGGGCCGCGTGGCGGCGCAGGACGTCCGGGTCGAGGAGTTCACCCTCCGGTGGGGGTTCGACCGAGCCGCCGGGAAGCTGCCAGCGGCCCGGTGAGGTCGTCCAGGGGGCCATCCGTCCGACCAGAAGCCGTCCGTCCGTGGACGGCTGGGCGACGGCGACGAACAGGGACGGCAGCCGTACCCCCGCTCCGGGCACCCGGCGCAGGACGTAGTACCGGTACGTGGCCCGTACCCAGTTCAGCACGAGGACCCGCGGCTCCTCCCGTTCCACGGCGGTGCAGCCGGCGACCGGACCGTCGAACAGCGTCGGGTTGGCGTGGACGGCCGCTGCCCAGGCGGCGTCCATGGCCCGCCGGTCCTCGGGCGACAGCCGGAACGGCGGCTCCTCGACCAGGCGCAGGCGGTCGACGTCGAAGAGGTCGACGCCCCGTGGCCGTGTCACGCTGCGGAGGCCGGCTCGAAGGGCGTGACGAAGGAGGTCCGGGGCCGGGCCGCGCCATCGGGGAGCGGGCCGTGGGTGATCCGGACGTCGCGGACGGGCGCGGGACCGGTGTGCGCCTCGCACCCCTTGGGGCAGTCGCCTCCGCCCCCGTCGCCGGAGGTGCTCCGGCGCCTGACGGGAGCGGTCAGGTCGATTCCGCTGTTCGCCGTCCCGGTCATTCTCCTCCGCCTTCTCGATCGGGGGGGCGCCTCCCCAGGCAGTGCGGCGGCCCCGGGCGATCGTATGCCTCGCCGAATTCTGCTTCCCGGACGGCCGGTCGGCCGTGACGGTAATTCCCGGCCCGCCGGCGGCTCCGCCTGCTAGATTCAGCGACCGTCGTGCAGTGCTCAGTGCTGCGAACCGAGGAGGTGAGTCCGATCAACGCTGTGACAGGTCGGGGCTCCCTCCCGTGCATGGCCTAGGGAGCGCCCGCGGAGGCATCCCGAAAGGCCCTCAAAGCTATGCGCTTCACCTCCCGCACGTCGTCCGACGGCGTGTCCGAGCACCTCTTCACCCTCGGTGAGATCCCCGGCGTGCTGTGGACGCCGGAAGGCGCCACCGGCACGCGCCCCCTGATCCTGATCGGGCACGGCGGCGGCCGGCACAAGAAGGCCCCCGGCGTCCTGTTCCGCGCCCGTCGCTTCGTGTCCGCGTGCGGTTTCGCGGTCGCGGCGGTGGATGTGCCGGCCCACGGCGACCGGCCCAAGGACGAGGAGCTGGACCGGATCGCCACCGCGAACCAGGCCCGCGTGGCGGCCGGCGAGGAACTCGCTCCGCTGATCGCCGGATTCCAGGCGCTCGTCGCCCGCCGGACCGTCCCCGAGTGGCGGAAGGTCCTGGACGCCCTCCAGGAGCTCGACCACGTCGGCCCCGGCCCGGTGGGCTACTGGGGCGTGTCGCTGGGCTGCGGCCTCGGTGTCCCCTTCGTCGCCGACGAGCCGCGGGTCCGGGCGGCGGTGCTGGGCCTGGGCGGAGCGCTCGGCACGGCCGAGGCCGCCGCGCGGATCACCGTGCCGGTGGAGTTCCTGGTCCAGTGGGACGACGAACGGGTGCCGCGCTCCCAGAGCCTGGCCCTGTTCGACGCCTTCTCCTCGGCCGAGAAGACCCTGCACGCCAACCCCGGCGCACACGCCGAGATCCCGGCCCACGAACTGGACAGCAGCGTACGGTTCTTCGCCCGGCACCTCGCCTGACGCCACCGGCCGAGGCCCCCGGCACGGCCCGCGCGGCCCGCACCCCGCCGACGCCGGGGACGGTCGGGGCGCCCGCACCACGGGACGGAAGGGCAACGGCCGAGCGCTCCGGCCGACGGTGGGCGTCGGCCGGAGCGCTCGGTCGTCCCCCGGCACGTTCGTGAGCCCTCTGGGTGGGCCGTGCCGGAGGGGCGGGGTGGGTCGGCCGCCGCCGGGTTCCGTCGGGGCGGACGGAGGGGGCGGCGGCCGGCCCGGTACCCCGTACGCCGTTGTACGGGGCCCGCCGGTGTGTTCCGCGGCCGGTCGTGGCGTGACGATCGCTGGTCAGGGCATCCTCAAACCGAGAACCGACCGGCCGCGGGGTCTGTGCGGGCGTCAGCCCAGGCGCTGCACCAGCGCGTCGTACTGGTCCCACAGCTCCTTGGGCGTGTGGTCACCGAAGGTGTTGAGGTGCTCGGGGACCAGGGCGGCCTCCTCGCGCCACACCTCCTTGTCGACGGTGAGCAGGAAGTCCAGGTCGGCGTCGGAGAGGTCCAGCCCGTCGGTGTCCAGGGCGGCCTTGGCCGGGAGCACCCCGATGGGGGTCTCGACGCCCTCCGCCTTGCCGTCCAGGCGCTCCACGATCCACTTCAGGACGCGGGAGTTCTCACCGAAGCCGGGCCAGACGAACCTGCCCTCGTCGTCCTTGCGGAACCAGTTGACGTAGTAGATCTTCGGCAGCTTGGACTGGTCCTTGTCCTTGGCCACGTCGATCCAGTGCGCCATGTAGTCGCCCATGTTGTAGCCGCAGAACGGCAGCATGGCGAACGGGTCGCGGCGCAGCTCGCCGACCTTGCCCTCGGCGGCGGCGGTCGTCTCGGAGGCCACGTTGGCGCCGAGGAAGACGCCGTGGTTCCAGTCGAAGGACTCCGTGACCAGCGGTACGGCGCTGGCGCGGCGCCCGCCGAAGAGGATCGCGGAGATCGGCACGCCCTTGGGGTCCTCCCACTCCGGCGCGATGATCGGGCACTGCGCGGCGGGGGTGGTGAAGCGGGCGTTGGGGTGGGCGGCGGGCGTACCGGACCCGGGCGTCCAGTCGTTGCCCTTCCAGTCGGTGAGGTGGGCCGGGGTCTCCTCCGTCATGCCCTCCCACCACACGTCGTTGTCGTCGGTGAGGGCGACGTTGGTGAAGACCGAGTTGCCCCACAGCGTCTTCATGGCGTTGGCGTTGGTGTGCTCGCCGGTGCCGGGGGCGACACCGAAGAAGCCGGCCTCGGGGTTGATGGCGTACAGGCGGCCGTCCTCGCCGAAGCGCATCCAGGCGATGTCGTCGCCGATCGTCTCGACCGTCCAGCCGGAGATCGTGGGCTCCAGCATGGCGAGGTTGGTCTTGCCGCAGGCGGAGGGGAAGGCGGCGGCGACGTACTTGGACTCTCCGTGCGGCGGGGTGAGCTTCAGGATGAGCATGTGCTCGGCCAGCCAGCCCTCGTCGCGGGCCATGACGGAGGCGATGCGCAGCGCGTAGCACTTCTTGCCGAGCAGGGCGTTGCCGCCGTAGCCGGAGCCGTAGGACCAGATCTCGCGGTCCTCGGGGAAGTGGGAGATGTACTTGGTCCGGTTGCAGGGCCAGGGGACGTCCTCCTGGCCGGGCTCCAGCGGGGCGCCGACCGAGTGCACGGCCTTGACGAAGAAGCCGTCGGAGCCGAGCTCGTCCAGGACCGGGCGGCCCATGCGGGTCATGGTGCGCATGGACACGGCGACGTACGCGGAGTCGGTGATCTCGACGCCGATGGCGGACAGCGGCGAGCCGAGGGGGCCCATGCAGAAGGGCACGACGTACATGGTGCGGCCCTTCATGGAGCCGCGGAAGACGCCCTCGTCCCCCTGGAAGACGTCCCGCATCTCGGCGGGGGCCTTCCAGTGGTTGGTCGGGCCGGCGTCCTCCTCCTTCTCGGAGCAGATGAACGTCCGGTCCTCGACGCGGGCGACGTCGGTGGGGTCGGAGGCCGCGTAGTAGGAGTTGGGGCGCTTGATCGGGTCGAGTTTCCTGAAGGTGCCCTTGGCCACGAGCTCCTCGCACAGGCGCTCGTACTCGGCTTCCGAGCCGTCGCACCAGACCACGTTGTCCGGCTGGGTGAGCTCTGCGATCTCGTCGACCCAGGAGATCAGTCCCTGGTGGGTGGTGGGGACGCCGGGTTCCGCGATGTCGCGCGCCACGTTTGCTCCTAAATGAGGGGTTTTTTGTTTGGAGGCCCCGTGGGGGCTGCGACCCGGATGCTGCACGGTGGTGCGCTGCGCGCTCATCCGGTGTCGACCGCACTCATTTGATCATCCGATGCGAGCGCCCATCTGTCCAGAGGGCCGCACAGGTGAGCAACGTGACGCTGACCACGGCCTTTCGCGGAGCTTTACCTCCCCGTTGGGCAGACCTGAATATTTCTTTGCGTGACATGCCGCCCGGTCGGGGTGAGATGATGGCCACTCCACTCCGTCATGTCGCCACCGCGATCCGTAACTTACGGTTCCGTAGGTACGATGCGTGACATGACTGCGTTCGCCCCCGACGCCCCCGCGGATCCGCCGGCCGACGGCCACGGCCCGGTGGCGACCTCTCTGCCCCACCCCGTCAAACCCAAGCTGCGCGGCTGGCTTCACCTGGGCATGTTCCCCGCCGCCCTGGTGGCCGGGCTGGTGCTCACCGCCTTCGCCGACTCGCCCCGGGGCCGCCTCGCCTGCGGTGTCTACGCGCTGACGGCCTGCCTCCTGTTCGGCGTGAGCGCGCTGTACCACCGGGGCAACTGGAGCCCCCGCATGGACGGCGTGCTGCGCCGCCTGGACCACGCCAACATCTTCCTGATCATCGCGGGCACCTACACCCCGCTGACCATCCTGCTGCTGCCCGAGTCCAAGGGACGGTGGCTGCTCTGGGGGATCTGGGCGGCGGCCGTCGCCGGGATACTCTTCCGGGTCTTCTGGGTCGGCGCCCCCCGCTGGCTGTACACGCCCTGCTACATCGCGATGGGCTGGGCGGCCGTCTTCTTCCTCCCGGACTTCATGCGCGCCGGCGGTGTCGCCGTGCTCGTCCTGGTGATCGTGGGCGGCGTGCTCTACAGCGTCGGCGGGATCATCTACGGCCTGAAGCGGCCCAACCCGTCCCCTCGCTGGTTCGGCTTCCACGAGGTGTTCCACTCGTTCACCCTGGCCGCCTTCATCGCCCACTACGTGGGGATCTCCCTGGTGGCGTACTAGCACGCACGGGGGCCACCCGCACCCCGACGGGCCGCGGCATCGACGCCGCGGCCCTTTTTCACCGCCGCGGGCCGGGGCGGTCGCACAGGGACCACCACCGAGGCCGATGGCAAGGAGGACATCGTCCTCACGGACGAGTACGACCGGCTGCTGCGCGCGGAACTCACCGCCCGGCCCGCCGACGAGCCCTGGCCGGCCTCGCTCCGGTACGTGCTGCGCAGGGCCGTCGGTCTCGCGCTGGCCGAGCAGCCCGAGGTGACCCTGCTGCGGGCGCGCCTGCTGGCCGAGGTGCCCGCGGTGCGCTCCCGGATGCTGGAGAGCCTTTCGGCCACCGGCCGTCCGATCGCCGAGGCCGTCGCCGTACGGACCGGGCTCGACCCGGACGGGCTGGAGGTGCGGGTCTGCGCGATGTCCCTGGCCGGCGGCCTGCTGGAGGCCTCGCGGTACTGGGCCACGGCCGCGGCGACGACCTCGCCGACCTCGTCGACCGCGCCCTCGACGTGTTCGAGCACGGCCTGCCCACCGCGTAATCCTGAGGCGGCGGACCCCGGACATGACATCCTTGGCCGGGTGAACGGTCCCGAAATCCATGTCGAGTTCGCCCCAGGACTGCTGCTCTTCGTGCCCCGGGCACGGCCCACCGGTGCCCTGAAGGCCGCCACCGACGGCGTCTCCACCCTGGGCCACGTCGTCGAGTCCCTCGGCGTCCCCCTGACCGAGGTGGGCACGCTGCTCGTGGACGGCCGCGAGGTGCCGGCCGGACACGTCCCGGCCGCGGGCGAGTCGGTGACCGTGCGCCCGCACGCCCACCCCCAGCGGGTGCCCGGCGCTCCCCTGCGGTTCCTCCTCGACGTGCACCTGGGCACGCTCGCGCGCCGGCTGCGGCTGCTGGGCGTGGACACGGCGTACGAGTCGACGGACATCGGTGATCCGGCGCTCGCCGCACGGTCGGCGGCGGAGCGGCGGGTCATGCTCAGCCGCGACCGGGGGCTGCTGCGGCGCCGCGAACTGTGGGCGGGCGCGTTCGTCTACAGCACCCAGCCGGAGGAACAACTCCAGTACGTGCTCGACCGGTTCGATCCCGAACTGCGGCCGTGGACGCGGTGCACCGCCTGCAACGGGCTGCTGCGCGAGGCCGGCAAGGAGGAGGTCGCCGACCAGTTGCGGGGCGGCACCCACCGGAACTACGACGTGTTCGCGCAGTGCTCCGACTGCGGTCGCGCCTACTGGAAGGGCGCACACCACGAGCAGCTGGTCGCCATCGTGGAGCGAGCCGTCGCCTCGCGCCCCGAGCGGGACTGAAGCCGTTCGCTCCGCCGGTGCACGGCGCGCCGGGCGGGGACCGCGGGGTCCGTCGTGGCCGGCCCCGCGGTCCCCGCGCCCCGTCGGGGGCGCTCCTCAGCGCACCCTCAGATCCTTCGCGCCGCAGGCCGTGCCGTCACGGTTCCGGTCCAGGTGCAGCGGGTCGTCCCCGCCGTTGACCCGCAGCGGGCCGTAGTCGTGGTCCTTCAGCCACGTGCAGCGGGCGAGCGTCGTCGGCTTCACCTCCGCCGGGAAGGCGGTCGGCACGCAGACGTTGGCGGAACCGTAGTGGCGGTCGCAGCCGGAGACGGTCGGGGCGACCGGCTGTGCCGTGCGCTTCCTGCCGGGCCCCGTCACCTTCCCCGCCGGTGCCTCGGCGAAGCCGTGCACGTGGGCGGAGGCGTCCTTGGCGGTGAGGGCCCGCGGACCCTGGAGGTGCACCCACTTCGCCACCGAGGGAACCCCGTTGGCGTCGACCGCGAAGAGCATGTACCAGCCGGGCGGGGCCAGGTCGGGGTTGCTGGTGACGTTCAGGTCGACGGTGTTCCCGTCGACGGACAGCGGCAGGTCGACGAACCGCTGGTTGGGGTCGGAGGAGTGGGTGACGGCGGCCGGGCGGATCAACTCGGCCTTGGCGATGGGCCGGTCCACGGTGATCCGCTGGGTGTCGCCGTAGTTCCACTCGGTGTCGATCAGCGACGTGATCGTCGGACGCTCGCCCTTGAACAGGTAGGGCGGGCTGTAGACCGACACGTTGTGGTTCCAGGAGCCGTTGCCCGGGTTGTCGCCGGTCGTCATGACCCGGCCGTCGGGCAGCAGGAACGCCGAGGAGTGGTAGCCGCGGGCCTCCGGGTCGACGGCCACCGGGTCGAAGGTCTCGGTCGCCGGGTCGAACACCGACGTCTCGAACACCGGGTCCGCCCGGTTGTGCAGCGCGCCGCCGGTCTCCAGCACCGTGCCGTCGGGCAGCAGCACGGCGGAGACGTACATCTTGCCCTGGTCGCCGGTCTGCGGCACCGGCCCGTTGCCGTAGTCGACGGTGCCCTGCGGGAGGGGCGGGCCGGCGACGTAGGACGGGTCCGGCCGCTTGAGGTCGATGATGTCGGTGAGGCGGCCCGCGTCCGGGTTGGAGTCGATGTTGCCGCCGCCGAGGGTGAGCACCTTCTGGTCCTGCGCCGGGGGCAGCAGCACGCTCGCCGACTGGTCGCGCTCGTCCTTGTTCCGCAGGCCGGGCACCTGGGTGATGGTGTTGGCGTCGTAGTCGTAGATCGCGGAGCCGGTGCCGGGGATGTTGTCGCCGAAGACGTGGCTGCCCGAGTAGAAGAGGCGGCCGTCCTGCATCAGGATCATCGACGGGTACAGGCCCCAGTACGACCAGGTCTGGTTGACCCGCCACGTCGGCAGCCACCGCTGCTCGGCGTCCGACCACAGCTCTGCGGTGACCGAACCGGTGGAGTCCTCGCGCAGCCCGCCGAAGCTGATCACGTCACCGTTGCCGAGGATCGTCGCCGACGGGTACCAGTGCCCGTCGTTCATGTCGTTGGTCCTCGTGTACGTCTCGGTCTCCGGGTCGAAGACGTACGCGTCCTTGTACCCCTGGTAGCCGATGGTGCCGTCGTCGGACGGGTAGCCCTTGTTGCCGCTCATCACCAGCACCCGGCCGTCCTGGAGCTGGACGTGCCCGGCGCAGAACATGTCGTCCGGGGTGGGGATCACCTCATAGGTGCCGTCCTCGGGGTCGTAGACGGCGCTGGTGAAGGTGCCGGCCTCGAACAGCTCCGGGTCGTTGCCGGATCCGGCGATCAGCAGCACCTTGCCGTTGTGCAGGACCACGGAGTGCATGGAGCGGACCGGGTTCCGCGTGGCCAGGACCTCCCAGGCGCCGTCGGCGCACTCCTGCGCGGTGCCCGTGCAGCCGGGTTCCGGGACCGGCTCGGCGACCTGCTCCATCGTGTAGTCGTCGGTGGTGGCGGAGCCGGTGCCGTGGACGGAGACGCCCCAGGAGACGCGGTCGGTGCCGGCCGGGACCTCGGGAGTGCGGACGGTGGCCTCGGTCCACGCCGCCCGCATGTCGAGGGTCTTGAGGTCGGTCCAGTACTGCCAGCCGGCCGTGGTGTCGTGCCGGAACAGGGTGATGGACGCGTCGGGGGTGGTCGTCTTGTACCAGAGGCCCAGGTCGTACTGCCGGCCCGGCGTCACCACGGGAGCGCAGTCGGCGGACTCGGTGATCAGCGCCTTGCGGTCGCCGTCCACGCGGCGGGTCAGCTCCACCTTCATCGCCCTGGCACCGGTGTGCGCGTCGGCGGTGGTGGTGAAGGTGAAGTCGTTGTCGCCCCAGCCGGACTTCTCCCAGCAGTACGGCATGTCGCCGCCGCCCGCGGTCTCGAAGCCGGGGTTCTTGATCAGGCCGGCGGCGGAAGCCGGTCGCGGGGCGGTCAGGAGAAGGCCGGCGGTGAGGGCACCGACGGCCAGCAGGGCCGTGGTGCGTCTGGACGCCGTCGGGTTCCCGGGTGTTCTCATGCGGTGCTCCTTGCCTTGCGGCTCCGGCTCGGGAGGTACACCAGCGCTTCGGTCCCCACGAAGCGCAGGACGAAGGTGATCACGAGGGCCAGGGCGGTGGCGGGCAGGGCCGCCATGCCGAACCGGGCCACGAGCAGCGCGATCAGCGGCAGCCGCAGCACCAGGTCGGCGTTGGCGAGCAGCGTGAACCGCGCGGTGCGGTCGGCCCAGTGCCGGTGTCGCCGTCGCTCGCGGAACAGGAGTGTCTCGATCAGCAGGAAGTTCCAGGCCACACCGAACTGGTTGGCGACGATCTCGGCCGGCAGATAGTGCACGCCCGCCTCGGTCAGCGCCCACAGCGCGGCCAGGTTGGGCACGAAGCCGGTCAGCCCGATCAGTCCGAAGACGACCATGCGGGCGAGCGGGGACTCCGTGCGCAGCCCGGCCAGGTGCCGCAGGAACCGCATCCCCTCCCGCGCGGTCGGCTCGGACTCCCCGGCGAACCGGTCCCGGAGGACGAACGGCACCTCGGTGACCGTGCGGGGGCGGCCGCGGACGGCGAGTTCGAGGAGGATCTCGTGGCCGAGGGGCCTGAGGACGCCGGCGGTGACGGCGCCGCGCCGGACGGCGAAGAAGCCGCTCATCGGGTCGCTGATGCCGCGCAGCCGGCGCGGGAAGAGGGCCTTGGCCAGCCAGGTCGCCCCGCGCGAGACGGCCGTCCGGTGGCCGCCGACGAGCCCGGCCCCGCTGCCGCCCCCGATGTACCGGGAGGCGACCACCAGCCCGGCGTTCGCCCGCTCCCCCGCCGCCACCAACTCCGGCACCAGGGACGGTGGGTGCCGGCAGTCGCCGTCCATGACGACGACCCAGTCCGAGGAGGCGGCCCGGATGCCCTCGACGACCGCGCCGCCGAGCCCGCCGACCGCTTCCTCGCGGTGCAGCACGGTCACGGGGAAGGGGCAGTCCTCGGCCGCCTCCCGGATGACGTCGGGGGTGTCGTCGGTGGAGTCGTCGACGAAGACGACCTCACAGGGCAGCCGGGCGGGCACCGACTCGGTGATCCGGTGCAGCAACCGCCGTACGTTCGCCGACTCGTTGAAGGTGGGCACGACGAGCGTGACGGCGCCGGGCTCCGGCACCTCCACGGGGCCGAGTGCCCGGTCGCCGAGCTCGCCGGGGACCGTGGACTCCTGGCTCATCGGCTGCCTCCGGTGGTGTCGACCCGGCGGATCTCGATGCGGTCCTCCCCGGTGCCGAAGACGGCGACCGGCTGGGAGTGCGCGATCGCGCCGGCGACGTTGGGCAGGTCCTTCGCGTCGCGCCGTACGGTCGGCGAGGCGACCACGTAGTCGATGTCCCGCCAGCCGTTCGGCAGGGTGTCGGTCACCGCCGGATCGAGGTCGGCCTTGTAGAACCAGATGACGCCCGGCCCGGGCCGGTACCCGGCGTGCACCAGGTCCAGCCACATCGCGTCGTCGACCAGCACCCTGGTGTCCGCCGGGTCCGCCACCTCGGTGGCCATCCACGCCGAAGCCGCCCGGTAGGGGGCGTTCGCCTCGGTGGTGACGGCGGTGCGGGCGCCCTCGTACCAGCGGGGTACGACGTGGAGGCAGGCGGCGAGGGCGAGGGCACCGGCGAGCGCGTACCGGGACCAGGTCGGCGGCCGTCCCCCGGTCGCCTGGCGGCCGCGGCGCAGGACGGCGTGGGCGACGCCGGCGGTGCCGCCGGCGAGGACCAGGGCGAGGAAGGGCAGCGCCTGGATGATGTACATCGCGGGCAGGTAGCCGTCCGGGCGCAGCGCCAGCGCCGCCAGGATGGCGACGGTGAGGGCGGGGCCGGCCAGCGCCCGGGCGGTGACCGACCAGCGCCAGGTGGCGAGCAGCAGCAGGGCGCCCGCGAGGCCGCCGAGGGGCAGGACGCGGTCGTAGTACAGCCACGACTGGAGCACGCCCCAGGAGCCGGAACCCTCGTCGAGGACGAAGCCGGAGCCCGGCCGGGTCATCTGGTACACCACGCCGTCCCACAGGGAGACGTGCCCGCTGCCCGGGAACAGTTCGCCCTTCAGGAGGGCGAACAGCGGGTAGGAGAGGCCGATGAGCGCGCAGGCCGTGACGGCGCCGGTCAGCGCGAACTTGCGGGTGTCCCGGTGGCTGTGGCGCCAGGCGGTGACGAACAGGGCGGGCAGGACGACGAGCATCGTCTCCTTGGTGAGCACGCCGACGGCGGCGGCGACGCCCGCGCCGAAGTGGTGCCACAGGTGCCGGCTCGGGGAGGCGGCGAGGGTGAAGGCGAGCAGGGTCCACATCACGGCGAGGTTGTCGAGGAAGATCTCGCGCTGCAGGACGACGGACAGCGGGGAGAGCCCGAAGATCAGCATGCCGAGCCCGGCGGCCCAGCGGGGCAGGGCGAGGCGGCGGCCGAGGACGTGGACGAGGACCGCGCTGACGCCGCTGATCAGCAGCATCACGCCGCGCATGGTGCCGACGGTCATCGACTCGGGGCTGATCACCGCCGGTATCCAGGTCAGGACGGCGAGCTGGATCCAGCCCAGCGGCGGATGGTCGTACCAGTAGGTGTAGTGGGCGAGGCCCCGGCCCTCCTGGACGGCCCAGGCCTGGGCGAGATAGGTGCCCTCGTCGTCGCTGAGGGTCGGGTAGTCGCCGATGTTCCAGCCCTGGACGACGAGGATCACGACCAGGAGGACACCGCACAGGATCAGGTCGGAGCGGGAGGAGCGGAGCCGGCCCGGCGGCCGGGTGCGGCCGGCCGGGCCGCCGGCGGGCACGGGCCGGCGCCGCGCGGGGACCTTCGGGGCGGTCGCCGCGGGGAGGGTGGAGGTCACGCGGGAACGTCCTCTCGGGTCGCGGCGGAGGCGTCGCGGGACACGGTGGCGGCGTCGCGGGACACGGTGGCGGCGTCGTGGGCCGTCGTGGCCGTCGGGTCGAGGTGGGCGCCGACGTGGGTGGTCAGCTCCCAGTCGGTGCGTCCGCGCTGCTCGCGCCAGACGGCGCGGATCGCGGCACCGGCGAGGAGCACCTGGTAGAAGGGGCCGCCCACGACGAGCTTGAGGTAGTGCGCGAACCTCACGCGCAGTCCGTACTGCTTGCCGAAGTCGTGCAGCCCGACCACCTCGAAGACGAAGGTGACCAGGGCGGTGACGGCCGGCAGGAAGGTGATGAAGGCGACGCCGACGGGCACGTCGAGGAAGATCGCGATCGCCACGTTCAGCGGGATGATCAGGCCGGAGAACGCCTGGAGGAACGGCGTCATCAGCGTGTAGCGGGCCAGCATCCGCTGGCCGAACGTGGGCAGTCGCCTCCAGTCCTTCTTCCGGTGGACCTGCAGGAAACCCTGGTTCCAGCGGGTGCGCTGCCTGAGCAGCGACATCAGCGAGCCCGGCGTCTCCTCGCGGGTCACCATGTCGGAGTCGTAGGCGACGACGACCTTCCTGCCCGCGCTGGAGAGCCGCACGCCCAGGTCGCAGTCCTCGGCGAGGCAGTCGGGGTCCCAGCCGCGGGCCTCCCGCAGCACGCCGGTGCGGACGAACACCGTGTTGCCGCCGAGCGGGATGAACCCCTTCTGGGCGTGCAGGTGGAGCCGGGAGCGGAACCAGAAGAAGTACTCCAGGCAGTTGCGCAGGCTGTACCAGCTGGAGTGGAAGTTGATGAGCTGCACGCCGCCCTGGACCACGTCGGCGCCGGTGGAGCGGAAGGCGTGGTCGACGTGGGCAAGGAGCGAGGGGTGGACCTGGTCCTCGGCGTCGAAGACCCCGACGACGTCGCCGCGGCAGTGCGGCAGCGCCGTGTTCATGGCCCTGGGCTTGTTCTTCTTCTCGTGGGTGTCCACGACCACCCGGACCCGCGGGTCCCGGGCGGCGGCCGCCTCGGCGACCGCGGTGGTCTCCGGGTCGTCGTGGCCGACGATCACGATGATCTCGAAGTCGGTGTGACCGGACTCCAGCAGCCGCTGGACGGTGTGGTCCAGCACCGCCTGTTCGTGGCGCGCCGGGATCAGCAGCGAGAAGGACAGGTGCTCACCGCCGTCCGGGCTGCTGAAACGGGTGGAGGCCAGCACCTCCGGGGTGCGCCAGGCGTGCATCTGCCACCACAGGGTGAACGCGGCCATCCAGAACAGGGCCAGCGAGACGACGGCGATGAAGACGGACGTGAGCATCAGATCCCCCCAGATCCCGAACATCCCCCGTGACGTGACGGAGTGCCTTTCGACCGGGGCCTCGTCCGTCACGTCGACGTGTCGAGGTTAGGGGGAAGTTGTGAAACACGGGGGCACTTCCCATAAAGATCCTGTTGCGCAACCACCCTTTATTGCACGAAAGTTGACCGATACTGACTCACCGTTCGACCGGTTCTGGACGGGTCCGCGCCACCGGACGCCCGGCCGCGGCGCCCTTCTCAGCCACCCAGCGCGGTACGCAACCGGTCAGGATCGGTCGTCGGCGCGTCACAGGTGAAGTCGCGGCAGACATAGGCCGCCGGTTCACCGCCGACGAGGGGACGACCGGCGAGCAACGGGAACTCGTCACTCTCCGGAGTCCCGACGGCGACCACCGCACCGGGCGCCGCCCCCAGCAGCGCCGTGCGGTGCAGGACCGCCGTCGCCGGGTCGTCGAGCGCCGGACCGACCACCGCGATCTCCCGGGGACCGTCCAGCAGGGCCTCGGCGACCGCGAGACCCCACCCGATGAACCGCGGCACCCGCGGCCCGAGCGCCTTCACCACGCCCAACGCCCGCTCGGCGGCCACCCGGTGGGGCTCCGAGCCGGTGTGCGCGGCATAGCTCAGCAGCGCGCCCGCGGCGGCCGTCCAACCGGACGGGGCGGCGTTGTCGGTCGGATCCTGCGGACGCCGGATGAGCCGCTCGGCGTCCGACGCCGTGTCGTACAGCGCGCCCGACGCCTCGTCGGCGAAGCGGGACAGGATGTGGTCGACCAGCAGCCCGGAGAACTCCAGCCACACGCCCTCACCGGTCACCGCGGCGAGCGCCAGGAAGCCCTCGGCGACATCGGCGTAGTCCTCCAGCACCCCCGCGTTGGCGCCGACGTGCCCGTCCTTGCTGGTGCGGGCGACCCGGGCCTGCTCGTCGAGGTGCAGCCGCACCAGCAGGTCACCCGCGGCGACCGCGGCCTCCGTCAGGTCCGGCCGGTCGAAGTAGGCCCCGGTCTCGGCGAGGGCGGCGACCGCCAGCCCGTTCCACGCGGCGACCACCTTGTCGTCCCGGCCGGGGGCGGGACGCGAGGCGCGGGCCGCGAGCAGCCGCTCCCTGATGCCGTCGATCCGCCCGGCGTCGAACACCTCGTCCCGCTGCGGGAGTTGCAGCACCGAGGCGCCCTCCTCGAAGGTGCCCTCCTCGGTCACGCCGAAGTACCGGGCGGCGAGTTCGGCGTCCGCCTCCCCGAGCACCTCGCGCAGCTGCGCGGGCGTCCACACGTAGTAGGCGCCCTCGACGTGCCGCCCGCTGCCGTCGTCGCTGTCGGCGTCCAGCGCGGACGCGAACCCGCCCTCGGGCGTGCGCAGTTCGCGCACCATGAAGTCGGCCGTCTCCAGCGCCACCCGGCGCGCCAGTTCCGATCCGGTGGCCCGCCACAGGTGCGCGTACGCCCGGCACAGCAGCGCGTTGTCGTAGAGCATCTTCTCGAAGTGCGGCACCACCCAGTCCCGGTCCACGGAGTACCGTGCGAAACCGCCGCCGAGCTGGTCGTAGATCCCTCCGCGCGCCATCCGCTCACACGTGTCCGACGCCATCTGCAGCGCGCCCTCGGCGCCGGTGCGGGCGTGGTGCCGCAGCAGGAACTCGATCACCATGGACGGCGGGAACTTCGGCGCCCCGCCGAACCCGCCCCGCTGCGGGTCGTACTCCCGGGTCAGCCCGAGCAGCGCCTGCGCGAGCTCCTGCTCGCCGGGCACCCGGTCGTCGCCGTAGGAGATCACCCGCTCCGCCAGGTCCCGCGTGATCTTCCCGGCGACCTCGCCGACCTCGTCCCGCCGCTCGTCCCAGGCCTGGTGGACCCCCTGCAGCACCTGCCGGAACGACGGCATGCCGTGCCGGGGCGCGGGCGGGTAGTACGTGCCGAAGTAGAACGGCTCGGCGTCCGGCGTGAGGAACACCGTCATCGGCCAGCCCCCCTGCCCGGTCGCCGCCTGCACGGCCTCCATGTACACGGCGTCCACGTCCGGCCGCTCCTCGCGGTCCACCTTGACGCTGACGAAGTGCGCGTTCATGTCGTCGGCGGTGTCCTGGTCCTCGAAGGACTCGTGCGCCATGACGTGGCACCAGTGGCAGCTCGCATAGCCGACGCTCAGCAGCACCGGCACCTGACGCCGCCGCGCCTCCTCGAACGCCTCCGGGGACCAGGGCCACCAGTCGACCGGGTTGTCGGCGTGCTGCAGCAGGTAGGGGGACGTCTCATGGGCCAGTCGGTTCGGCATGGTGTCCATCCTGCCGCAGTACCCGCCCCCGGGCCCGGCAGCACACAGCCGGGAGATCCGGCCCTCTCCACACGGCGGCCCCCGCACGACACACTTGTGACCGGGGAACGCGGCCGGGACCGGCCGACGCCGCCGGAGGGGGACAGACATGCGGGACGGTCATCGGGCGGAAGCCGAAAGGCTGTTGGCGCGCGCCGTGGAGGAGGAGGTGCGCCGGTCGGGCGGGCGCACGGACGGGAAGGTGCTGCTGGCGCGGGCACGCGGGGCGCTGGACACGATGGCCCGGTCGGCGGCCGAGGAGTACGCGGCCTACACGCACGCCCTGGACGAGACGGAGGCCGGGCAGCTCACCTTCCGGCAGCGCTACGCCCGCGAGGGCGCCGGAACACCGCTGCTGGTGGCCGGTGTGGCGGGCGTCGCGGCCGTGGTCGCCGACATGGCACTCGGCACCGGCACCGGGACGGCGCTGGGCGCGGGGGTGGCCGTCGGGGTCGTCGGCGCGGCCGCGACCGTGGTGAAGGTGGCCGGCACCCATGTGCCCGCCGCCCACCACCGGGCCGGCGCGGCCGGCCAGCCGGGCGGTCCGGAGCAGCTGCGGCTGCAGTGGCTCACCGCGCTGGAGGTGCGCGGCATCCGGCCGTTCCTCGACCAGCAGCGGGTGCTGGCCGCCTCCGCGGGCCCCGGGAAGGCGGGCCCGCGGCTGCGCGGCGCGGACAAGAGCGCGGCCAACCGCGGACGCAGCGTGCTGGGGCAGTCGTTCGGGCAACTCCCGGAACCGGTCGGCCCGTTCGCGGGGCGGCGGCAGGAGATGGCGAGGATCCGGCAGTGGGTGCAGGCGGCCCGCGCGAGCACCGAGACCCGGCCGACGGTGGTGGTGCTGCACGGGCCGTCCGGCAGCGGCCGTACGACGCTGGCCGTGCGCGCCGCCCACGAGCTGAAGGACCACTTCCGCGGGGCGTGCGTCGTCGACCTGCGCGGCGACAGCCCCGGTGAGCCCCCGCTGTCCACGCGGGACGCGCTGCTGCACCTGCTGAACCGGCTGGGGGCGCCGCGCGAGCAGTTGCTGTTCCGTGAGCGGTCCTCCCCGGACCAGCAGGTCAGGCGGCTGAGCGAGCTGTACCACCAGCACCTGACCGGGATGCCGGTCACCGTCGTGCTGGACGACGTCTCCGATCCGCAGCAGGTGCGCACCCTGATCCCGGAACGCTCCGACAGCCTGGTCCTGGTCACCGCGCGTGCGCCCCTCGGCCTGCCGGACGACCTGCCCGCCCGGGTGCACCAGCTGCCGGTGGAGCCGCTGGACGCGGCCGGCGCGGAGGAACTCCTGTCCGCCGCCGCGCAGGACCCCTCGGGCCCCTACGACGCCGAGTCCACCGAGCGGGTGCGGGAGCTGTGCGGGGGTCTGCCGCTGGCCCTGCGCGCCGCCGGCGCCGCCCTCGGCCCGCGTTCCCCGCTCGCCCTCGCCACCGACCTGGGCGCGTACGGACCCGTCGATCCGGTCGAGCGGACACTGTGGCTGCGCTACACCGACCAGCCGGAGACCTTACGGCGGCTGCTGCGGCGCCTCGCGCTGGCCGGACGGGCCTCGCTGGGCGCGGCGGCCGCGGCGGCGCTCCTCGCCACCGACGAGGCCGAGGCGACCCGGCACCTGACCGCGCTGCACCGCGCCGGGCTGATCGACCGCGTACGGCACAGCCGCTACCGGCTGCACGACCTCGTCCGCGCCTTCGCGCTGGCCCGGCTCCACGACGAGGAGGACCCGGACGAGCGCACCGCGGCGCAGGAGCGGCTGATCGTCAACTACGCCGAGCTGGCCGACTCGGTGCTGCGGCTCGTCGACGGCAACATGTCGACCCGCTCGGACCGCTTCAGCCCGTACGGCTTCACCTCGCTGGACGAGGCGCTGCGCTGGCTGGACGACGAGTCGAGCTTCATCACGGCGGCGCTGCGGCACGCGGAGGGCGTGGACCGGCGCGCGGTGCTGAACCTGCTGGGCGCGCTGTGCGACTACTGCCTGCTGCGCGGCGACCTCTACCGGCTCGGGGAGATCAACGAGCTGGCGCAGACCGTGGACGAAGGGCTGCTGGTGCGCTCGGTGCAGTGGCGCACGGGCATCGCGGCACGCCAGCTCGGCGAACTGGACAAGGCGCGCACGACGCTGACGTCGGTGGTGGACCTGTACCGCGAGGCGCGGCACAGCGCGGGCGCGGCACGGGCACTGACCTCGCTCGGCATCACGCTGCACCACCAGGGCAACCTGAGTGAGGCGTCGGCACGGCTGCGGGAGGCGATGGACCTCCAGGCCGCACCCGAGCTGGCCACGGACCGCGCCTGGACGATGCACGCCCTCGCGGCGGTGGAACGGGACCGGGCCCGGCTGTCCGAGGCCCTGGACCTGCTCATCGAGTCGCTCGTGCTGCACCGCGCGGGCGAGTCCGTGCACGGCCAGGCGTGGGCGCACTTCCAGCTGGGGCAGCTGAACCTGCGGATGGGCGACGTGCCGCGCGCCGAGAACGAGCTGCGTACGGCCCTGGAGCTGTACGGCCGTACCCGCGACGCGCGGGGGGAGGCGTGGGCGCTGACCGAGCTGGCGCGGGCCCGGCTGGTCGACGGCGACGCCTCACCGGCGGTGGAGGACCTGCGGCGGGCCGCCGACCGGCACCGCGACAACGAGGACGCGCGGGGCGAGGCGTGGACGCTCTACTACCTGGGCCAGGCGCTGGAGGAGACCGGCGACCTGGACCGCGCGGTGCGTGAGCTGGAACGGGCCCGCACGATGTTCTCCCGCATGCGGGACGTCTACGGACTGGCCTGCGCCCGGCACCACTCGGCGCGGGTGACCCGGGACCAGCGGGCGGCCCGGACCGGGTCGCTGCGCAACTCCGGTTTCGCCCGGCAGCTGCTGGTGGACGCGCGCGCCGACTTCCAGCGCATCGGGGTGGCGCACGGCGAGGCGTGGACCTGCCTCGAGCTGGCCGTCGTCGACGCGGGCAACGCGCGCACCCAGCAGGCGCTGGCCCTGTGCGACGAGGCGGTGACGCTGTTCGCGTCCTACGGCGACCGGCGCGGCGAGGACTGGGCCCGCTTCCTGCGCTGCACGCTGCTGCCGTACGCGGCACCGGGCGGCACGGAGGTCGGTACGGCGGTGGCCCAGGAGGAGCTCTCCCAGCTGGCCCGCGCCACCCACGCCACCCGCGACCCGAAACTGACCGACTGCGCGGAGGCCTACCTGCTCCTCCTGGAACGGGGAGTCACCCTGGAATCGGGCTGGCAGGCCTGGCACCTCGGCCTCGTCCCCAGCCGCAACGCCCGGGAGGTGATGGGAGTACCGGTCAGCGAGAAGGCGTGAGACCCGGGTGCCGGCTGAAACCGGCGCCCGGGTGCCTCACCTCACACCGCCCGGCGGTCGGGGGTCTGCGGTCAGGCCCGCTTCGCCGCTCCCTTGTCCGCGGCGGAGCCCTCCGCCTCGTCGGACTCCGCGAAGTTCACCCGCCCCATGTGCCGGGTCATGGACTTCATCAGGACCCACACCGCGAGAGCCATCACCGCGAACACGATGAACCCCAGAACACCGGGGGTCACCTTGTCCTCGTCGAGCTCCTTGGCGAGGGGCACGAGGTGGGTCATTGCCAGGCTTGCGCTTGCGCTCATGTCAGACATTGTCCCGGATGCCCGCGAAGAGGTCGTCCTCGGGGAGGGATGTATCGACGAGCGACTTCGCCAGCTCGTACTCCTCCGTCGGCCAGACCTCCCTCTGGAGCTCCAGCGGCACCCGGAACCATCCCCCGTCGGGATCGATCTGCGTGGCGTGCGCGATCAGCGCCTTGTCGCGGATCTCGAAGAAGTCGCCGCACGGCACGTGCGTGGTCAGCGTGCGCTCCTTGCGCTCGAACTCGCTCCAGCGCTTGAGCCAGTCCCCGTACGGCGACTCCAGGCCCCGGTCCAGCATCGCCTGGTGCAGCGCCTCGGTGCGGGGACGGTTGAAGCCCTGGTTGTAGTACACCTTGACCGGCTGGTACGCCGGGCCGAACTCGTCCTCCGGGTACTTCGCGGTGTCCGCCGCGCCCTCGAAGGCCACCATCGTGATCTTGTGGGTCATGATGTGGTCGGGGTGCGGATAGCCGCCGTTCTCGTCGTAGGTGGTGATCACCTGGGGACGGAAGGAACGGATCCGGCGCACCAGCTCGCCGGCCGCCTTGTCGACGTCCTCCAGGGCGAAGCAGCCCTCCGGCAGCGGCGGCAGCGGGTCGCCCTCGGGCAGCCCGGAGTCGACGAAGCCGAGCCACTCCTGCTTCACGCCGAGGATCTCGCGGGCCTCGTCCATCTCCTTCCGGCGCACCTCGTGGATGTTCTCCTCGATGTACGCGTCCCCCTGCAGTTTCGGGTTGAGGATGGAGCCGCGCTCCCCGCCCGTGCAGGTCACGACCAGCACGTCCACCCCCTCGGACACGTACTTCGCCATGGTGGCCGCGCCCTTGCTCGACTCGTCGTCGGGGTGGGCGTGCACGGCCATCAGTCGCAGCTGGTCAGTCAAGACTCAATCCTCAAGTCGTTGGGCGCCCTGTGTGCGGCGGCGCAGTCGCAGGCTTCTATAGTGACCGAATCGGGGGACGAATAATTCCGGGGTTCCGCTCCGGGACCCGCCACGGGGACACCGGCCCCATCCTGCCGAGGAGACGATCATGAGTACGTCGAGTACGCGGCTGCCCGAGGGCCGCTACGGCCGCTCCTCGGACGAGCGTGCCGACCGCACCCTCAAGGTCGTCGGCGCCGTGCTGGGGGCGCTGCTGCTCGCGCTGATCGGCTGGTTCGGCTACCACTACGTGGCCAAGAACGAGATCAGCGGCAACCTGATCGGCTTCGAGATCTCCGACGAGTCGGTCCAGGTGCACCTGGAGGTGCACAAGGACGCGGGGGTGGCGGGCTACTGCACGGTGCGCTCCCAGGCGGAGGACGGCGCCGAGGTGGGCCGCGCCGACTTCCGGTTCGCCGAGGACGCCACGCGCCTCGACGAGGTCGTCACGCTGCGCACGACCTCCAGGGCCACCAGTGCCGAGCTGGTCGGGTGCCACGCGGAGTGATGGGGCGGGGAATACCTGGCCGCTGACCTGCGCTGTCATGAGTCCGGCGGCTTATGTCCTCCCCCTTCGGGCCGTGAATTGTTAGGCTCGTGGTTTCGCCCATCCCTGGAGGACCATCCTTCTGGATAGGGCGTTGCTTTGTATTTCCCAGTCCTACGAGGAGCACCTGTGACCCAGACCAGCGAGAACGTCACCTGGCTGACCCAGGAGGCGTACAACAAGCTCAAGGAAGAGCTTGCATACCTTACTGGTCCCGCGCGCACGGAGATCGCCGCCAAGATCGCCGCCGCGCGCGAGGAGGGCGACCTGCGGGAGAACGGCGGGTACCACGCGGCCAAGGAGGAGCAGGGCAAGCAGGAGCTCCGCGTGCGCCAGCTGACCCAGCTCCTCGAGAACGCCAAGGTCGGCGAGGCCCCGGCGGCCGACGGCGCCGTGGCCCCCGGCATGGTCGTGACGATCGCCTTCGACGGCGACGAGGACGACACGCTGACGTTCCTGCTCGCCTCCCGCGAGTACGCGAGCTCCGACATCGAGACGTACTCCCCGCAGTCCCCGCTCGGCTCCGGCGTGATGGGACACAAGGTCGGTGAGGACGCCGAGTACGAGCTGCCGAACGGCAAGACGGCCTCGGTGAAGATCCTCAAGGCCGAGCCGTACAACGGCTGACCGGTCCCCGACGGGCCCCCGGCACCCCTGAGGGTGCCGGGGGCTTCGTCATGCGGCGGCCGAGCGGTACTTGCGCACGGCCAGGGTGCGGAACACCACGATGATCAGGACCGAGTAGAGCAGTGAGGCCCACACCGGGTGCTGCATGGGCCAGGCGTCCGACGTGGAGACCCCCGGGTTGCCGAAGAGCTCGCGGCATGCCTGGACGGTCGCGCTGAACGGGTTCCAGTCGGCGATGTGGCGCAGCCAGGGGGTCATGTTGCTGGAGTCCACGAACGCGTTCGACACGAAGGTGACCGGGAAGAGCCAGACCAGTCCGCCGGAGGTCGCCGCCTCCGGCGTGCGCACGGACAGGCCGATGACCGCGCCGATCCAGGTGAACGCGTACCCGGTCAGGAGCAGCAGCCCGAACGCGCCGATCACCTCGCCGGCGCTGGTGTGGGTGCGCCAGCCGACCAGGAGGGCGACCACGGCGAGCACGAGCAGGGTGAGCGCCGTCTGCACCAGGTCGGCGAGGGTGCGGCCGGTGAGCACCGCGCCGCGTGCCATGGGCAGCGAGCGGAAGCGGTCGACGAGGCCCTTGTGCATGTCCTCGGCGATGCCCGCCCCGGCTCCGGCGGTGGCGAAGGTGACGGTCTGGGCGAAGATGCCGGCCATCAGGAACTCGCGGTAGACCTGAGGGCTGGTGCTGCCGCCGATGTCCATGGAGCCGCCGAACACGTACGAGAACAGCACCACGAACATGATCGGCTGGATCAGTCCGAAGATGACCACTTCGGGGATCCGGACCATGCGGATCAGATTGCGCTTGGCGACGACCAGGGAGTCCCGGATCGACCGGCCGATGCGGTTGCCGGCCGGCGTGCGCCGCACGGCGTCGGTGACGGCACTCATTTCACGGCCTCCTTGCCGGGGCGCCGGCCCCTGTCCTGTCCCTCGGCGGTCCGCTTGCCGTCGTCGCCCTCGTCGCCGGCGTCCTCGCGCCCTGCTTCGGCGACATGTCCGGTGAGGGAGAGGAAGACGTCGTCGAGGGTGGGGCGGCGCAGGCCGATGTCGTCGATCTCGATGCCGTCGGCGTCGAGCTCGCGGATGATCTCGGCGAGAAGCTTCGCCCCGCCGGAGACCGGTGTGGTGATCTTGCGCATGTGGTCCTCGACGGCGGTGTCGCCCTTGCCGGGTCCGCGCAGGCTGAACTTGTCGAGGAGGGCGGAGGCGGCCGCGATGTGCTCGCGGTCGTGCACCACGACCTCGACGCGCTCGCCGCCGGTGCGGGCCTTGAGCTGGTCGGAGGTGCCCTGGGCGATGACCCGGCCCTGGTCGACGACCGCGATGTCGTGCGCGAGGTGGTCGGCCTCCTCCAGGTACTGGGTGGTGAGCAGCAGCGTCGTGCCACCGGAGACGAGCTGTTTGATCACCTCCCACAACTGCTGGCGGTTGCGCGGGTCGAGGCCGGTGGTCGGCTCGTCCATGAACATCACCGGCGGTGACACGACCAGGGCCGCCGCGAGGTCGAGCCGGCGGCGCATGCCACCGGAGTACGTCTTGGCGATGCGGTCGGCGGCGTCGGCGAGGTGGAACTGCTCCAGCAGCTCGTCCGCGCGGACCTTCGCCGCCTTCGCCCTCATCTGGTAGAGCTGTCCGACCATCTGCAGGTTCTCGCGGCCGGTCAGATACTCGTCGACGGCGGCGAACTGGCCGGACAGGCCGATGGAGCGGCGCACCGCGTCGGGCTGCTTGAGCACGTCGAGGCCGGCGACGACGGCCTTGCCCCTGTCGGGCCGCAGCAGGGTGGTGAGACAGCGGACGGTGGTGGTCTTGCCCGCGCCGTTGGGCCCGAGCAGGCCGAGGACGGTTCCCTCGGGGACCTCGAGGTCGACGCCGTCCAGTGCCTTGACCTTCCCGAAGGACTTCACCAGTCCCTCGGCGTAGATGGCGCCTGGCATATGAGTCTCCACGTCGTCGTGATTCTTCGGAAAGCCTGGGTTCGCGCGCTGTGGTGTGCAGTCGGTTCACCGCCCGGCACGGCGGCGGGACACGAAGGTCCGTGCAGTGGCGTGGGACACACCATAACGCGATGTATCGTGTCTTTCCATGGGCTTACCCGAACGAGTGACACCGCCGCCGGTGTCAGTCCATGACGGTGTAGCCCGCCTCGCGCAGCGCGTGTTCGACCTCGGCGCAGTGCGCGGGGCCCTTGGTCTCCAGATGCAGCTCGACCTCCGCCTCCGTGAGCCCGAGCCGCGGATCGGTCCGTACGTGACTCACATCGAGAACATTGGCATCCACCACTGACAACGCCCCGAGCAGCGAGGCCAGGGCGCCCGGCCGGTCCGTCAGGCGCAGCCGGACGGCCAGGTAGCGGCCCTGCGCCGCCATGCCGTGCCGCAGCACCCGCTCCATCAGCACCGGGTCCACGTTCCCCCCGGACAGCACCGCGACGACCGGCCCCTCGAAGGCACCGGGACGGCTCATCAGCGCGGCGACCGGGCTCGCCCCCGCCGGTTCGACCACCAGCTTGGCGCGCTCCAGGCAGAGCAGCAGCGCGGCCGACAGCTCGTCCTCGGTGACCGTGCACACCTCGTCGAGCAGCTCGCCGACGATCCCGAACGGCACGTCACCGGGCCGCCCCACCTTGATGCCGTCGGCCATCGTCGCCGGGTCGCGCACCGACACCGGACGCCCGGCGGCGAGCGAGGGCGGGTACGCCGCGGCGCCCGCCGCCTGCACACCGACGATCCGCACGTCGGGCCGCAGCGCCTTCACCGCGACCGCGATCCCGGCGGCCAGCCCGCCCCCGCCGACGCCCACGACGACGGTGCGCACCTCCGGGCACTGCTCCAGGATCTCCAGGCCCACCGTGCCCTGGCCCGCGATGACGTCCGGGTGGTCGAAGGGGTGGATGAACACCGCCCCCGTCTCCCGCGCGTACCGCGTCGCGGCGGCCAGCGACTCGTCCACCACCTGCCCGTGCAGCCGCACCTCGGCGCCGTACTCGCGGGTCGCGCTGATCTTCGGCAGCGGTGCCCCCTTCGGCATGAACACCGTGGAACGCACCCCGAGCAGCGACGACGCCAGCGCGACCCCCTGCGCGTGGTTGCCGGCGCTCGCCGCGACCACCCCCGCGGCCCGCTCCTCCGGCAGCAGCCCGGCGATCCGGACGTACGCGCCGCGCAGTTTGAAGGAGCCCGTGCGCTGGAGGTTCTCGCACTTCAGGTGCACCGGTGCGCCCACCTGCCGGGACAGGTGCCTGCTGCTCTCCATCGCGGTGGTCCGTGCCACGCCCGCGAGCATCTTCCGGGCGCCGCGCACGTCGTCGAGGGTGACGGTCCGCAGGGAGGGGGCCGTGCTGTGACTCATGACTCCAGCATCGCAGTCCCCGCACGGTCGCGACCGGTGTGACCGATCCGTGGACCGCCGCATTGCTCAGCTCCGGTACGGCCCGCCGCCCGGCCGCGTACCCTGTCCCCCAATTAGCAGCCCTTCACGAAGTGAGCTCCGGCCATGCCCACAACACCTGAAATGTCGATGGACATGACGACGGACCCGACGACCGTCGGCGACACCGGTCTTCTCGACACGCTGCAGCACGAGGTGGCCCTGTTCGCCCGCCGCGCCGAACAGACGCGCCTCGGCGGGGTCGGCCAGGTGCGCAACACGATGGACCGCGCCGCGTACCTGCTGCTCAACCGCCTCGACAAGGAAGGCCCGATGGGCGTCAAGGCGCTCGCCGCGAGCATGGGCATCGACTCCTCGACGGTGACCCGTCAGGTGGCCCCGCTCGTCGACACCGGCCTGGTCAAGCGGACCTCCCACCCCGAGGACGGGCGCGCGGTCGTGCTGCAGCTGTCCCCGCGCGGGCAGACCCGTCTGGAGGAAGTGCGCTCCTCGCGGCGCCAGTTGATGGCCGAGCTGACCGACGACTGGGCGCCGGAGGAACGCGAGGCCTTCTGCCGGCTCCTCACCCGCTTCAACGGCGCCCTGTCCTCGCGGATGTCCGCACCGGAGCGGACGGACGCCTGACCCCCGCGGCGGGGCGGACGGAATCCGTGAGCGTCCCGCGTGCGCGCCCCTTGACCGCGGGGCACACCCTGTCCTGATATGAGACAGGGGCCCGTTCCCCCCAGGGCGACGGGAGGCGCGGTTGCGACCACGGCACACGTTGGACGACGCCCGCCGCGCCCGCGAGTTCGAGGCCTACGTCGCGGGCGCCGGCGGCCGCCTCCTGCACACCGCCACCCTGCTCACCGCGGAGCCGCGCGGCGACAACCCCCGCGCCCGCCGCCTGCTCACCCTGGCCCTGGCCCGGACGTACGCCTCCTGGGACCGCCTGCACGGCGAGGACCCCTACGACCACACCCGCCAGTACCTGGCGACCCGGTTCGCGCGCGGCGCATGGCACCAGAACGGCGGACTGCTCCGCTCCCGCTCCCGCCCCGCCGGCCCCCTCGCCGGTCTCACCCCCCAGGAACGCCTGGTCCTGGTGATACGCCTGTACGAGGGCGTCGACGGGGAGCAGACGGCGGCACTGCTCGGGCTGCCCGTGGAGCGCGTACGGACGGTCTTCAACCGCGCGATGGCGAACGTGCTGCGCCCGGCCCCGCGCCCGGCCCCGCCCGTGGGCGGCGTCGAGGCGGTGCCGTCATGACACCGCCCCCGGGACGGAAGGGCGGACGGCATGAGCCGGATCAGCCGTGAGGCGACCGTGCGGCGGATGCTGGAGCAGTCACCCCCGTCCGTGCCGCCCGACCTGCACGCGGAGGCCGTCCGGCGCGGGTCCCGGATACTGCGGCGCAGGACGCTCGCCCGCCGCGCGATGTGGCTGCTGTCGCTGGCGATGACGGTGGCGTTCGTGGTGTGGGCGGTCACGGCACGCCCCTGGGTGGAGCCGCCGTCGGAGACGACCCCACCCCTGACGGGCTGGTGAACCCGTGCCGCTCTAGCGCCCCAGCGCCTGCTGGAGGTCTTCGAGCAGGTCGTCCGCGTTCTCGATGCCCACGGACAGCCGCACCAGGTCGGCGGGGACCTCGAGCGCGGAACCGGCCACCGACGCGTGCGTCATCCGTCCCGGGTGCTCGATCAGCGACTCGACGCCGCCCAGCGACTCACCGAGGGTGAACACCTTGGCCCGGTTGCAGACCTCGACGGCCGCTTCCTCGCCGCCCTCCACGCGGAAGGAGATCATGCCGCCGAAGGCCCGCATCTGCTTGGCGGCGACCTCGTGACCGGGGTGCTCCGGCAGCCCCGGGTACAGGACGCTCGTCACGCGCGCGTGACGGCCGAGCATGTCGGCGATCTTCGTGGCGTTCTCGCTGTGCCGGTCCATGCGCACCGACAGCGTCTTGGTGCCGCGCAGCACCAGCCAGGAGTCGAAGGGGCCGGCGACCGCGCCCATCGCGTTCTGGTGGAAGGCCAGTTCCTCGCCCAGCTCCGCGTCGGCGGCGATCAGGGCACCGCCGACGACGTCCGAGTGGCCGCCCATGTACTTGGTCAGGGAGTGCACGACGACGTCCGCGCCGAGCGCGAGCGGCTGCTGGAGGTAGGGCGTGGCGAAGGTGTTGTCGACGACGAGCCGCGCGCCCGCGTCCCGGGCCACCTGGGCGACCGCGGCGATGTCGGTGATGCCGAGCAGCGGGTTGGAGGGGGTCTCCACCCAGATGACCTTCGTCTTCGGCGTGATCGCGGCCCGGACGGCGGCGGGGTCGCTGGTGTCGGCGACCGACCACTCCACGCCCCAGCGGGCGACGACCTTGGCGAAGAGGCGGAAGGTGCCGCCGTACGCGTCGTTCGGGATCACCACGTGGTCACCGGGGCTGAGCAGCGTACGCAGCAGGCAGTCCTCGGCCGCCAGTCCGGACGCGAACGCGAGGCCGCGACGGCCGCCCTCCAGGGCGGCGAGGTTCTCCTCCAGCGCGGTCCTGGTCGGATTGGCGCTGCGGCTGTACTCGTAGCCGCCGCGCAGGCCCCCGACGCCGTCCTGCTTGTAGGTGGACACCTGATAGATCGGCGGGACGACCGCGCCCGTCAGGGGATCGGCGGTGTTGCCCGCGTGAATCGCGAGCGTCTCGAAGTGCTGACTGATGTGCCTGTCGCTCATGGGCACCGAGGGTAGTGCGCCCCCGGCACGGATGGCGGACGCGGAGCCGTCCCCGGGGCGGGAGCGGAGAGTTTTCCACAGGGCGGGGCTCCGGGTTGGCCACGGGGCGGCGCGGTCTGGTTCGCTGGTGGCATGGAGATTCTCTTGGTCCTGATCGCCCTCCTCATGCTCGGCTTCGTGGTGCTGCCGTTCCTCAGGCGCCGGCGGGGTGCGGTGGGGCTGGTCCCGCCCGGCCATCCGGACGGGGCGGACCCGGCCAACTACGGCTTCGTCCGCGAGGAGGAGCTGGACATGCGTATGCCGGGCCCCGACCAGGACCTGCTGGACGTGCTGGACCTGGTGCAGCGCACGCAGGACTACCGCGCGGCGCAGCAGCTGCTGGCGGGCACGGGCGCGGACGGCGAGCTGCGCTGGCAGCGGGTCCAGGCCTTCGCGGGCGCGGCCTCGCTGGAGCTGGCCCGGCGTCCCGGCGGGGCGGGCGAGGCCCCGGGCGGGCAGTGGCTGCGGGTGTGGCGGTCCGAGGCGCCCAAGGACGCGGGCGGCGCCGCGGTGCACGCCGAGTTCCTGGTGCAGCAGGCCTGGCGTACGGCGGCGCCCGGCACGGACGAGTTCCGGATCATCATGGAGGAGGCGAAGGCGGCGTGCGGCGATGCGGCACTGCTGGCTCCCGGTGACCCGATCCCGTACATCGTGGAGCTCTCGGTGGCCCGCGGACTGGGCTACTCCCAGGCCGACTTCGAGCAGGTCTGGCTGAAGATCCTGGACCGCGCGCCGGCCCACATGGGCGCGCACCTGGCCGCGCTGCACTACTGGTGCGAGAAGTGGCACGGGTCGCGGCAGCAGGCCTACGCCTTCGCGGAGGCCGCGGCGGCGCGGGCGCCCCAGGGCTCGCTGCTCGCCGCCATGCCGCTCTTCGCGGTGTTCGAGCACCTCCCCGAGGTGACCCTGGTCTCCGGTTTCTACCAGAGCGACGTCGTGACCAAGGCGATCCACGGCGCGCTGCACGCCGTGCACTCGGCCCGGCCCGACGATCCGATGCTCGCGCACGTGCGGCATCTGCTGGTCTTCTTCCTCGTCCGCGCGGAGCGCTGGGCCGAGGCCATGAACCAGCTCATACACATCGACGGCCACGTGGGCGCCCTGCCCTGGACCCTGTCCGCCGACCCCGCGGCCGAGTTCGCGGTCTACCGCGCGATGGCGGTCGCCGGCTACGAGGCGAACGGGGGCAGCCCGGCGACCCTGCCGCACTGAGCCGCGCCAGGCCCCAACACCCGCGCGACGCCCCCGCGTCCGTCCGGAAATAACCCCATCCGGCCACATAGTCTTGCTCCCTGTGAGGACGGTCCGGGCCTCCGGTCGAGGAGTCGAGTGTGGCGAACGTACGGGTCTACGAACTGGCCGAGGAGTTCGGGGTCGAGAGCAAGGTCGTGATGGCCACGCTGCGCGAACTGGGCCATGCCGTGCGGTCGGCCTCCTCACGCGTCGAAGCACCGGCCGTCCGTGAGCTGGCGGGCGCCCTCGGCGCCGCGCGGCAGGGCCCGGCCGTGACCGTCGAGGCACTCGCCGCGGAACTGGACATGCCGGTGGACGTCCTGCTCACGGAGGTCCACCGGCGGACGGCCGCCACGTTCCGCGCCGGGGACCGGCTGCCGCCGCGTCTCGGCGGGCGGCTGCGCCTGGAGTTCGCCGAGGCCCGCCGGAAGCCGCCCACCGGACCGGTGAGCGCCCGGCCGCCCGAGCCCGCTCCCCCGGCCCCCACGGCCGCGCCGCCGCACTCCGTGCCCACGGCCACCCCACAGGCCACCCCACAGGCACCACCGCCCGCGGCCACCCCGCAGGTACCGCCGCCCTCGCCCGGCATCCGCGTGCCGTCGCCGGCGGACGCCTTCCCCCGGCCGGCCCCCGAGCCCGTCGCCGGGGGCCGTGCCGCGCGACCCGGGCTCCAGGGGTTGCCGCCCGCCGCGCGGGAGCGCATGCCGGAGCAGCGCTCGGTCCCGTCCCGGCCGGGGCCCCGGCCGGCGGCGGACCCTCCGGCCGGCTCGGTGCTCCGGCCGCAGCACCACGAGTGGGACCCCACCTCCCGCTGGAAGCCCCTGCAGTCCTTCGACCCGCGGACGGTGGGGCCGTACACCGTCCTGCGGCGGATCGGGAGCGGGTCCATGGGCCGGGTGTTCCTCGGCCAGTCCCTGGCCGGACGGCTGCTCGCGATCAAGGTCGTCAAGGAGGAGCTGGCCGACGACCCGGAGTTCCGCAAGCGCTTCCAGCGGGAGGTCGCCGCGGCCCGGGGCGTGAACGGCTTCTACGCACCACCCGTCGTGGACGCGGACACCACCGGGGACATCCCCTGGCTGGCCACCGCCTACGTCTCCGCTCCCTCCCTCCAGGACCTGGTCGACGCGTGCGGTCCGCTGCCCCTCGACGCCCTGCGCTGGGTCGCCGCCCAGCTGGTCGAGGCGCTCCGGTCCGTGCACGCCGCCGCCATCGTGCACCGGGACCTCAAGCCCTCCAACGTGCTGGTGGGCGTCGACGGCCTGCGGGTGATCGACTTCGGTCTCGCCCTGGCCGCCGCGGTGGCGGCGAGCAAACTGACGGTCGCCCACACCACGCTGGGCACCCCCGCCTACATGTCGCCCGAGCAGGCGGCGGACGCCCGGAAGGTGACGCCCGCCAGCGACGTGTACGCCCTGGGGGCGGTGCTGGTCTTCGCCGCCACCGGGCACAGCCCCTACCCGGGCAGCAACCCCCTCTCGGTGATGATGCGCATGCAGGGCGACGACCCCGACCTCAGCGGTGTGCCGGAGGCGTTCTCCGGCGTCGTCGCGCAGTGCCTGCGCCGGAACCCCGCGGAACGTCCCGATCTGGGGGAACTGCTGGCCCGGATCGCGCGCGACATGGAACCGGGACCGGACGGGATGTACCGGCCGTCGGAGCTGCTGCCGACGGCCGCGTTCGAGTTCCTCGGTCTGCAGGACGTGTGAAGCGGTCCCCCGACTTCTGACGAACGGAGCAGGAGTGCAGGAAGTGATCTACCTGTCCGACCGGAAGCTCTCGCAGTTTCTGCCCGGACTCCGGTCCGTCTGGCCCCGCCAGCGGGTCAGCTTCTCCACGCCGTTCGGCGGCGTGGAGGTGGATCCCCCGCCCGGAGCCGGACCCGACCTCAGGGGCAGACACCTCACGCGCGTCGTCCGCCGTATCGAGGAGTCGGCGCGCTGGTACGCGGAAGAGGGCCTGCGGCCGGGCCAGTGGGTCGCCTTCGAAGCGCCGCTGAACTACTTCGCCCTGGAGAGCGTCGACCCGGCCATGGTGTTCTTCGCGGACACACCGGCGCGGGACCGCACCGTACGGCTGCTGCTGCACGGCTCCGCCGAGCACCTGATCACGGGACTGCTGCCGCGGGTCACCGACGGGACGCCGGAATCCGGTGAGCTCGTGCGCGACCTCATCGGCTCCGACGCCAGCGCCCCCGGGGCGCTCCTCGCCGCCCTCTCCGACGATCTCGGCGCCGGGGCGAACGGGCGGCGGCCGTCGCTGATCACGGCGTTGCGCGGCCTGCTGGAGCGCATCGACGCCCGGACGCACCCCGAGACCGCGGCAGCCATGCGCGGCTACGCGCGCGTCACCACCGGATTCACCGGCGGCGACGGCCCGGGACTGATCGTGGCCAGCCCGCTCTACGTGGAGTACGACTGAGCCAGCCCGAAGGGCCCCGGCTCGCCCGGGGCCGTGGCCCGCCCGCGTCAGATCGTCGCCGTGTCGATCACGAAGCGGTAGCGGACGTCGCTGTCCAGGACCCGCTCGTACGCCTCGTTGATCTCGGACGCGGCGATCAGTTCGATCTCGGCGCCGATGCCGTGCGCGGCGCAGAAGTCCAGCATCTCCTGCGTCTCGGCGATGCCGCCGATCTGCGAGCCCGCGAGGGACCGGCCGCCGCCGATCAACGAGAACAGGTTGAGGGAGACGGGCTCCTCGGGCGCGCCCACGTTGGCCAGCGTGCCCTCCGTCCCCAGCAGGGACAGGTGGGCGTCGAGGTCCAGCGGGGCCGACACGGTCGACACCACCAGGTCGAAGGTGCCGCGCAGCTCCTCGAAGGTCTTCGGGTCGGAGGTGGCCCGGTAGTGGTCGGCGCCGAGCCGCAGACCGTCGTCCTGCTTGCGCAGGGACTGCGACAGCACCGTCACCTCGGCGCCCAGCGCGTGCGCGATCTTCACGGCCAGGTGGCCGAGGCCGCCCATGCCGACGACGGCGACCTTCCTGCCGGGACCCGCGCCCCAGCGCTTCAGCGGGGAGTACGTGGTGATGCCGGCGCACAGCAGGGGTGCGGCGACGTCGAGGGACAGGCCGTCGGGGATGCGCAGGACGTAGTTCTCGTCGACGACGATCGTCTGCGCGTAACCGCCGTAGGTGGGCTCGCCGTCGCGGTCGAGGGCGTTGTAGGTGCCGGTCATGCCGGCGGCGCAGTACTGCTCCCTGCCCGCCCGGCAGTTGTCGCACTCGCGGCAGGAGTCGACCATGCAGCCGACGCCGACCCGGTCGCCGACGGCGAACCGGGTGACGCCGGGGCCGACCTGCGACACCACGCCGGCGATCTCGTGTCCGGGCACCATCGGGAAGATCGCCTCGCCCCAGCCCTCACGGGCCTGGTGGATGTCGGAGTGGCAGATGCCCGCGAACTTGATGTCGATCAGGACGTCGTGCTCGCCGACCTCGCGCCGCTCGATGGTCGTCCGCTCGAGCGGAGCCTTGGCGGCGGGCGCGGCGTACGCGGCAACAGTGCTCATGCCGGGGTTCTCTCCTCGTGGGGTCGTGGGCCCGGCCGGCTTCTGTCCGGCCGGGCACGGCCTCCAGCCTGCGGCAACGCGCGCGACCCACCCAGCCCACGGCTCTGCCTACGTTGGCTGTGCGTACCACTGGCGGGGACAGCCTGCTGGGCGTACGACCGGGAATACTGGACGGCATGGACGAGCAGCACACCGGCCCGGCCGGTCCCGCGAGCGGCGGCCTCGACCCGCGTGCGGAGCTCAGCGAGTTCCTGCGGACCCGGCGGGCCCGGCTGAAGCCGGAGGACGTCGGTCTGCCGGACTTCGGACGCCACCGCCGGGTCCCGGGCCTGCGCCGCGAGGAGCTGGCGCAGCTGGCCGGGGTGTCCGTGGCGTACTACACGCGCCTGGAGCAGGGCAACGGGCGGAACGTGTCGGCGGAGGTGCTCGACTCGATCGCCCGCGCCCTGCGGCTCACCGACGCCGAGCGCGCCCATCTGACGCATCTGGCGAAGCCGAAGCGGCACCGGAGGAAGCAGGCGCCGCGCACCGAGCAGGTCCGCCCGGCGCTGCGGCAGCTGCTGGAGTCGATGGACACCGTCCCGGCGTACGTCGTGGGCCGGCGTTCGGAGATCCTCGCCTGGAACAGGATGGCGGCGGCGCTCTTCGGCGACTGGGGCCGGATGCCGGCGCAGGAGCGGAACTGGGCGCGGCTGGTGTTCCTGGATCCGGACTACCGGGACCTGTTCATGGAGTGGGACCAGAAGGCGTCCGACATGGTCGCCTATCTGCGCATGGACGCGGGCCGCCGTCCCGACGACCCCCAACTGGTCGCACTGGTCGGTGAGCTGTCCGTCAAGAGCGAGGAGTTCCGCAGGCTGTGGGCCGCGCACGACGTCAAGGAGAAGAGCCACGGCGTCAAGCGGATGCGGCATCCGCTGGTGGGTGGGCTGACGCTGCTGTGGGAGTCGTTCCGCCCGGCCGGTGAGGGCTCCGAGCAGTCGCTGGTCACGTACTTCGCGGAGCCGGGTTCGCGGTCGGCGGAGGCCCTGCGGCTGCTGGCCAGCTGGGGCGCGGACGCGACGCGGCCGGGGGCGGACCGGGCGGCTCCGTGAGACGGGGCGCCCCGGACGTGCGGAACGGCCCGCCGGGCGTACTGCTTCCGGCGGGCCGTCCCCGTCGCGGCGTCTACTTGCCGTAGTAGGCGTTGTAGATGCTGATCGTCGACTTGTTGCCCTTCTTGTCGGCGATCTGGGCCCGGAAGGAGATGGCCTTCCCCTTCGCCGGGTTCCTGACGGTGATCTTGCCCTTCGTGACCGTGGTCTTCTTCCAGGTCCTGCCGTGGTCGTAGGACACGTGGACCGTCAGGGACCTGAGGTTCCTGCCCCGGGCGGCACCCTCCACGGTGACCGGAACGGTGACCTTCTGGCCGGCCTTCGCCCTGCTGTCCAGTCCCGTGACCGCGTGGAAGCGGGCCGTGGAGGCGGGCAGCTGCGTGAGGTGGGCGGTCTTCTTGGAGCGGAAGGTCCAGCTCGCGTCGATCCGCGTGGACGCGGCGGCGACCTTCGCGGCGCGCCTGACCGAGGTGGTCAGCTGGTACGCGGCGTCCCCGGCGGGGACCGTGAACTCCTTGTCGCCGAGCAGCGGGTCGTCGTGCGAGCCGGCCTTCTTGCCGTTGCGGTAGAGGGTGGTGGTGGCCGAGGAGATCTCCGAGAGGCCGAAGTGGCCCTTGCCGTCGGCGAACAGCGGCAGGGACCCCGTGATGCTGTTGCCGTCGCGGAAGAGGCCGGTGCCGGCGCTCAGACTGGGGCCGAAGACGGCCGTGTTCACGGTCTGCGCGTACTTCTTGCCGGCCTTCACGCCCATCTGCGTGCCGACGATGTACGCGGCGTCGGCGACCGGCCAGCCGTCCGCGTCGACCCCGCCCAGCTGTGTGAAGTCGAGGTCCCACTTCACCCCGCCCATGGTGGACAGGAACAGCGTGCGGGTGCCGGGCAGCGCCTGCGGCACGCCGATCGAGGAGGCGCTGCCGCCTCCGGGCAGCCAGCCGGCCGCGCCGACGATTCCCTTCTTGCCCTTCGCCGCCGCGCCCATGCCCACGTTCACCGTGGCGAACTCGCCCGCCCTGTAGTGCCGGGTGTAGCCGGTGGCGAGCTTCTTCACCCTGGCCCCGGCGACGGTGTCGTACTGCTCCTTGGCGCCCTTGCTCCAGTGCGCGTCCCACTGCTGGTGCAGCGAGCCGTCGGTGATCTGCGGACCGAGGTGCAGGGAGCGGAAGCCGGCGTACGAATCCAGCCACCAGGAGAAGGTCATGGAGGCGTCCGGCGTGTCGACGGTGTAGCCGGCCGAGGCGAACTCCGGCCTGGCCGACTTGGCCGGCACGGTGATGCTCACCGGCTTGGCCTTGCGGGCGTCGAGCGTGATCGCCGTGTTCCTGGTCAGGTCCAGCTTCGGCTGGGCGATCCAGTCGGCGCCCTCGAACCTCTCCGGGTCGGAGCCGACGAGGATGCCGGCGTCCAGGACGTAACCGCCCCTGGGCATACGGACGGTGGCGGTGCCGTCGGCGTCGTGGATCTGGGACCACTGTCCGGCGCCCAGGCCGGACATGCCGACCAGACCGGCGACGTGGTCCGCCGTCGGCCGTCCCGCGCGGTCGAGGAACTTCAGCGTCAGGTCGTACGACTCGACCTCGCGCTGCACCGCGGCCGCCGTGCGCACGCTCTGCCCGCCGCCCGTCGCGACCACGTACGCCGAGTAGGCGCCGTCGACGGTGCCGCCGAGCCTGGTGTCGACGGTGAGGTCCACGGACGCCGTGCCGCCCGCCGGGACGGTCACCGTGGTGGCGCCCAGCGTGAAGAAGCCGGCCGGGGCCGCCTTGCCCTGGGGGTTCGTGGCGGTCGACGTCAGCTTGAGGGTGACGTCCTCGGTGCCGAGGTTGCGGTAGGTGACCTGCTTGGTGTCGGGCTTGTCGTCGTGGTGCGGCCACTGCTGGGTGCCGAAGCTCAGCGACACCGGTTCGGCGATCACGGTCTGCTGGACGGCCCGGTCGACCTGGATCCGCCCGGAGCCCTGCTCGAACGGCGTGTAGGCGCCGCCCTTGGCGGAACCGGTGAGCGCGCCCTTCAGTTCGGCCGAGGTCCACGTGGGGTGCTGCTGCTTCAACAGCGCGGCCGCGCCCGCGACGTGCGGGGTCGCCATCGACGTACCGGAGATGGTCAGGTAGCCGGCCGGCTTCTCGCCGACCTCCCTGGCGATGTCGTTGCCCTTCGCCGAGGCGGCCGTGATGTCCACGCCGGGGGCGGTGACGTCCGGTTTGACGGCGCCGTCGCCGACGCGGGGGCCGGTGGAGGAGAAGTCGGCGAGCCTGTCCTTGCCGTCGACGGCACCGACGGTGAGGGCGGCGTCCGCGCTGCCCGGCGAACCGACGGACTGCGGGCCCTCGTTGCCGGCGGCGATGGCGAACAGGATGCCCTTCTCGGCGGACAGTTTGTTGACCGCCGCCTCCAGCGGGTCGACCTCGGCGGTGTCCATGCCGCCCAGGCTCAGGTTGACGACGTCGGCGCCCTGCGCGGCCGCCCACTCCATTCCGGCGAGGATGCCGGAGTCGTCGCCGGAGCCGGAGTCGTCGAGGACCTTGCCGCTGAGGACCTTCGCGCCGGGCGCGACACCCTTGTACGTGCCCTTGGACCGGGCGCCCGTGCCGGCCGCGATGGACGCGACGTGGGTGCCGTGGCCGACCTTGTCGCCCGCGGTGGGCGCGGAGGTGAAGTTCTTGGCCGCGGTCACCTGGCCCTTGAGGTCCGGGTGGGTGGCGTCGACGCCGGTGTCCAGGACGGCGATCCTGACGCCCGTGCCGTCGTAACCGGCCGCCCACGCCTTGGGGGTGCCGATCTGCGCCACGGACGTGTCGAGGGAGGCCTTGCGGACTCCGTCGAGCCACACGTGGGCGACACCGGAGGCGGTCGTGTCCCCGTCGGTGAGGGCGTCCCACAGCGCGGGCGCCTCCTCGTGCGGGGTCTGCACCGCTTCGGCGTTGAGGGACTTCAGGGTCCGGCGGACCGTGCCCGCCTCGCGGACCTCCGCCTTGGCGGCGGCCGCCACGCCCTTGTAGCCGACGATGACCTTCAGGCCCCGCTGCTGCGTGCCGCGGGCCGCGGATTTCCTCAACTCGGTGATGTCGAACAGCCGTTGGTCGAGCTTGCCGCTCGCGATCAGCCGGCCGGCGTCCACCGGCAGCACGAGGGTGTGGCCGTCGACCTCGCGGACCTGGACGGGTATGTGTTCCCGCCCCTTCGCCCGCTCCAGTCCGACGGCGCGGCCCTCGGCGTCCACCACGACTCGGTCGCCGGTGATCAGCGTGATCCGGTCCTTGGCCACCGGTTCGGACGCCCCCGGGGCCGAACCGGCGGGCACGTGTTCCCCGTTCGCCGACGCCGGCCCGGCCATGCCCGCCGCCAGCGCCACCGCCGTGGCCGTGGCGACCGCGGCCGCGCCCGCCCTCTTCACTTGTCTGCGCAAGGTTCCCCCTAGCGGAGTTGCCGGGCGAAGCACCGTCACCCGGCCGGGGGTGGTCTCGTACGCATGCGCGCACCCCCCGGGTCACGCAGTATGCCGAGGGGTGATCAAGCCGCTCAACCACTGCCGGAGGGGGTGCCGAAGTCGCCGGGCGGCTGTAACGCCACCGCCGTGACTCCGTTACACGATCGCGGGGTTGACCTCTCGACACCGTAAAGAGCGGGCGGCAGTGCGGGAAACGGACGATGCCCCCGTCCGCTCCCGGAGGAGGGGACGAGGGCATCGGTCACGTGGGGTGTGGGTGCTCCGTGTCCGGAGGGAGGCGTCAGACCGCCGAGCCCGCCTTCCACTGCTCCCAGCTCATGTTCCAGCCGTTGAGGCCGTTGTCCGGGGCGATGGTCTTGTCGCCGGTGTTCTGGACGACGACCACGTCACCGACGATCGAGTTGTCGTAGAACCAGGAACCGGGCGTGTTCGGGTCGCCGGCGCCCTTGGCGTCGGCCAGGCCGATGCAGCCGTGGCTGGTGTTGACGCTGCCGAAGATGGACTTGGCGCCCCAGTAGTTGCCGTGGATGAAGGTGCCGGAGGTGCTCAGACGCATGGCGTGCGGCACGTCCTTGATGTCGTACTCGCCCTTGCCGTCGTCGTCGGTGAAGCCGACCGTCGCGCCGTTCATCCGGGTCTCCTTGAACTTCTCGGAGATCACCATCTGGCCCTCGTACGTCTTGTTCTCGGGCGCCCCGGCGGAGATCGGGATGGTGCGGACGGTCTTGCCGTCCTGCGTCACCTTCATCTGCTTGGTCTTGGCGTCGACGTAGGAGACCTGGTTGCGGCCGATCTTGAAGGTGACCGTCTTCTGCTGCACGCCGTAGACGCCCTGGGCGCCCTCGACACCGTCGAGCGCCAGCTTCAGGGTGACGGTGGAGCCCTCCTGCCAGTACTCGTCGGGCCGGCAGTCCATGCGGTTGGCGCCGAACCAGTGACAGGCGACCTCCTGGCCGCTGGTGGTGGAGACGGTGACGCCCTTCTGGACGGCGGCCTTGTTGGTGATCGCCTTGTCGAAGTTGATCGACACGGGCATGCCGACGCCGACCGTGGTGCCGTTGTCCGGGGTGAAGTTGCCGATGAAGCTGTTGCCCTGGGAGACGGTGGTGAAGGTCGCGTTCTCGTGGGCGGCGAGCCCCTCGGAGTCCTGGGCGGTGGCCGTCACCTTGTAGGTGGTGGCGCGCTCGAGCTGGGCGCTGGGCTTCCAGCTCTTCTTGTCCGCGGATATCTCACCCTCGACGGCGGTGCCCTCGGAGGTGGTCATCTTCACCTCGGTCAAGGTGCCCTTGCTCACCGTGACGGCCGCGGAGTTGTTGATGGAGGCGTTGTTCGAGCCGTCCTTCGGCGTGATCTTGATCTGCGCCTCGGAGGACTTCTTCGCCGCCGCCTCGTCGACCTGGGCCTGCGAGGTGTCCTTGCCGTCGCCGCCCGAAGCACCGTCGTCTCCGCCGGAACACGCCGAGAGCACCAGCACTCCGCCGAGCAGAGCGGACGCGGCCGCCAGACGCCTGCGCCGCTTACCGTCCGTCATCACACGCTTCTCCATCGTTGCCGAATCCCAACCCCACGAGTCCCCGGCGCGAAGCCTAGAGACCTCGTCACAACCATCAACGCTACGACCGGGTGATCCGGTTCCCCATGGCCCACGGATGTGGGGCTCACCACGTCCGCGGGGGCGAACGGCGAAAACGGCGGCCTGTGCTCCAGTTGAGACGTCGTGACCCCGGCGGCGGTTGCCGCGCGGGGTCACGATTTCCCCAAGTCGCCTCAGCCTGCCCGCTCCGCCCCGTCCTCCGTGTCGTAGGACTCGTCGCCGTCCTCCTCGTCGAGGTCCCACTCCGGCGAGTCCGGGTCGTAGTCGATCTGCTCGCTGCTCCAGGAGGCCTGCAGGAGTTCGACCCCCGGCACCTCGCCGACCAGGCTGAACGGGTCCACCAGGTACGCGAGCGCCTCCGCGGAGTCCTCCGTCACAGCGCTCTCGGCGTGTACCCGTTCCCCGGCCGGCATATCGCCCTCCTCGGCGATCCGCTGCAGTGCGGCCCCGGTCACCGCCTCCTCGTCGTCGACCTGGAGGACGAGTTCTACGCGAAGCCGGACAAACCGTGATGTCTCTGGTGTGCTCATAAGCGGAGCGTACGGCTTCCGGCTCCCGTGACTTTCCTGTGACCCGCGCCTTTCATTAACATCGCACCACACGGCCAATTCGCCAGCGCCACAAGGGGATCGATATTCCGTGTCATCCGCGCTCCGTCCGTTGCTGACCGCCACCGCCGCGGGCACCCTGCTGTGCGCCCTGTGGTTCGTCCCCTCCGCCAACGCGTCGTCGGACACCCCCGTGACCGACACGCTGTCGGCGAGTCCGTCCCCACGGGTCACCGAGCAGGCGAGAGTGGTGTCCGGCACGTCGGCCTCCCTGGAGGGCACCGGCCAGGACGTACGCCTCGCGGACACCGGCAGCTTCGACAGCACCCCCTACGTCATCGGCGGCACGGCCAGTCTCGCGCTCGGCGCCGGCTTCGTCGTCTACTCGGTGCGCAGGGAACGGCTGGACTTCTAGGGCCCGGTGACCGGGCGGGCCCCGCGTCCGTCCCGGCCGCGGGGTCCGTCGGGGTCAGCGCAGCGGCCCGGTGACCTTCTCCACGGCCGCGACCAGCCGCCCGTCCCGCACGAACGCGGCCGCGGCCGCGAGGTCGGGGGCCAGATACCGGTCCGGACCCGGGCCGTCCACCCCCGCTTCCCGCAGGGCCTCGATGACGGCCCGCGTCGCCGGAGCCGGTGTCAGTCCCTCCCTCAGCTCCACGGCCCGCGTGGCGGCGTACAGTTCCACGGCCACGACCCGGGTGAGGTTGTCGACGGCCGTACGGAGTTTGCGGGCCGCCGACCAGCCCATGGACACGTGGTCCTCCTGCATCGCGGAGGACGGGATCGAGTCCGCCGAGGCCGGTACGGCGAGCCGCTTCAGCTCACTGACCAGTGCGGCCTGCGTGTACTGAGCGATCATCAGCCCGGAGTCGACGCCCGGGTCGTCGGCGAGGAACGGCGGCAGCCCGTGGCTGCGGTTCTTGTCCAGCAGCCGGTCGGTGCGGCGTTCGGCGATGGAGGCGAGGTCGGCGACGGCGATGGCGAGGAAGTCCAGGACGTAGGCGACCGGCGCCCCGTGGAAGTTCCCGTTGGACTCCACCCGCCCCCCGGGCAGCACCACCGGATTGTCCACGGCCGCGGCGAGTTCGCGTTCCGCGACCAGCCGGGCATGGGCGAGGGTGTCCCGTCCGGCGCCCGCGACCTGCGGGGCGCAGCGCACCGAGTAGGCGTCCTGGACCCGTGGCGCGTCGTCCTGGTGATGTCCCGTCAGCCCGGAGTCCCTCAGCACGGCGAGCATGTTGGCGGCGCTGGCGGCCTGCCCCGGGTGCGGGCGGATGGCGTGCAGCTCGGGGGCGAGCACCTTGTCGGTGCCGAGCAGCGCCTCCAGGCTCAGGGCCGCCGTGACGTCGGCGGACCTGTAGAGGAGGTCCAGGTCGGCGAGGGCCATGACCAGCATGCCGAGCATGCCGTCGGTGCCGTTGAGGAGGGCGAGCCCTTCCTTCTCGCGCAGTTCGACGGGCCGGATGCCGTGCTCGGCCAGCAGTTCACCGGCCGGCCGCACGCTCCCGTCGGGCCCCTCCGCGTCCCCCTCGCCCATCAGGGTGAGGGCGCAGTGGGACAGCGGGGCCAGGTCGCCGGAGCAGCCGAGGGAACCGTACTCGTGGACGACCGGGGTGATCCCGGCGTTCAGCACGTCGGCCATGGTCCGCGCGACCTCGGGGCGGACGCCGGTGCGCCCCGAGCAGACGGTCTTCAGCCGCAGGAACATCAGCGCCCGGACGACCTCCCGCTCCACCCGCGGCCCCATCCCCGCGGCGTGCGAGCGGACGATGTTGCGCTGGAGCCGGGCGCGGAGCTCGGGGCTGATGTGCCGGGTCGCCAGGGCGCCGAAGCCGGTGCTCACCCCGTAGACGGGTTCCGGCTTGGCGGCCAGGGCGTCCACGACCTCGCGCGACGCGGCGAGGGCGGCCACCGCCTCCGCGGACAGTTCGACGCGGGCGCCGCCGCGCGCCACGGCGAGCACGTCGGACGCGGTCACGCCGGATGTCCCCACCACCACAGTGTGCATATCCATATTCAGGAGCGTACGCAGTGAATGCCGCGATGTCACCCCTCGATCCGTCCCGCGCCCCTTACCGGTGCGCTACGGAGAATGACGTCCCCGGAACCGCCGCCGCTCCCCGTCCCGCTCCCGCGACGGCTCGTCCGCCAGCCGCATCACGGCGTCGTCCGGCCCCTCCCGCCCGGCCACCACGGGACGCGCGGCCCGCTCGGCCTTCGCCCGGTACTGCGCCGCGTCGGCCAGCCGGAACAACCGCCGGGCGGTGTGCACCGGTCCGATGGGATCCTCGGTGGAGGCAACGCCGCACGCCACGCCGTCCCCGATCCCCAGTTCCTCGGCCCGCCGGCACACCTCGTCGGCGGCCTTGACGACCGCGTCGGCCGACGGCCCCACCACCAGCAGGCAGAACTCGTCCCCGCCGAGCCGCGCGGCGAGGGCACCGGGCAGCATGGCCCCGCACAGCGACAGCACGCTCCCGAACCGCTCCAGCAGCCGGTCCCCCACGGCATGCCCCAGGGTGTCGTTGACCCGCTTCAGCCCGTTCAGATCGCACACCACCAGGCTGACCACGGCCCCGTCGCGCCGGTGCCGCTCCACCGCCTCGTCGAGCCGGGCGTCCACGGCACGCCGGTTGGCCAGTCCGGTCAGCGCGTCCGTGAACGCCAGCCGCCGCGCCTCCTCCAGCCGCTCGGTCTGCGCGATCCCCGCCGCCACCACGGCCGCCAGGACGATCGCGAAGTCGGCGTCACCCCGCCCGAAGACGGGCGCACCGGCCGGCCGGGCCACATACAGCTCGCCCCACGCCCGCCCGTGCAGCACGATCGGCGCGACCACACAGCATCCGCGCCCGCGCCGCCTGAGGGCCGCGACCCGCTGATGGCAGTACTCCGTCCGCTCCTCCGAGGCCCCCTCGGCGGTCTCCACCCAGGCGTCGGGTTCACCACCCCCCGCCCACCGCTCGTGCAGGAACTCGGTGATCTCGGCGAACTGATGCACCGGATAGGACTCGTCCTCCGGGAATTCCTCCTCCCCCTCAGCCAGCTCCCCGACGTTCACCAGCACCCGGAGCCGCCCGAGCTCCCGCTCCCACACCGACAGGGCGGCGAAACTCCCGCCCAGCGCCCGGCAGGCCCCACAGGCCGCGGCCCGCCAGGCCTCCCGCGAACCGTGCGCGGCGGCCATGCCCTGCGCCAGCGCCACCACGGCCGCCAGCCGGCTGTCCTCACCCATGGACCCAGATTAGGGAGATTCCACCCGAACCGGGACATCGAGCAGGTGAACGAGAGGCGCCTCCCCTACTCCCCGGGCCACTCCGGCTTGCGCTTCTCGTTGAAGGCGGCGACCCCCTCCGCCCGGTCCCCCGAGAACGCCACGGACCGCCAGGCGCCGTCCTCGACCTCGAGGCCCGCGGGCAGATCCAGCCCGTGCCCGAGCCGCAGGGCCCGCTTGGCCGCCCGCAGCCCCACCGGCGAGTTCGCGGCGATCCGGGCCGCCATGGCCAGCGCCTCCTCCCGGTCCCGCCCCTCCTCGACCAACTGGTCGATCAGCCCCAGCTCCCGCGCCTCACCGGCCTCCACCCGACGCGCGGTGAAGATCAGCTCGGCGGCCCGCGCCGCCCCCACTCTGCGGGGCAGCAGCTGCGTACCGCCTCCGCCCGGGATCACTCCGACGGACACCTCCGGCAGCCCCACCACCGCCGTACCGTCGGCGACGATCACATCGCACGACAGGGCCAGCTCGAAGCCGCCCCCGAGCGCGAATCCGTGCACGGCGGCCACCGTGGGCACCGGCAGCTCCAGCACCCCGGTGTACGCCCCGCGGGCCACGGGCCGCTGCCGCACCAGGTCGGCGTCGGTGAAGGAGTTGCGCTCCTTCAGATCGGCACCGACGCAGAACGCCCGCTCGTGCGACGAGGTCAGCACGACCGCCCGTACGTCACGGTCCTCGCCCAGCGCCGCGCAGGCGCCGGCGATCGACCGGGCCATCTCCGTCGACACGGCGTTCATGGCCTTGGGCCGGTCGAGGACGAGTTCCGCGACATGCCCCCGCTCGTGCCGGCGCACCAGCACGAACTCCCCGAACCGTTCCTCACTCATGACACCCTCCGGTTAACGCGGGTTAACTTTTCGCTCGTGCCGATCATCGCAGCCGTCGCCCACCCGGAAAAGGGCGCACGTCCAGTTCCCTCGTCACCCCCCGCCCACCCGTTCGAGTGACATCCGGTCGACTCCGGCGCCGCCCGCCCCCGGAAGCCCATAGCGTGCGCACACCGCGGCGCGTCGGGGGCGCGCGGCAGGGGAGGGACACCGATGACACCGCAACCACCATCAGCGGACCCGGCTCCGCACACCGCCGGCCCGCCCACGCGGACCGGCCGTCTCCCCGCCCGGGGCCGTCACCGCAGGCCCCGCCCCCGCAAGGCGCTGCTGGCCGCGAGCGGTCTGGCGCTGGCGGCGGGCGCCGTGACCCTGATCCGGCTGACGTCCGCCCCCGACGGCGGCATCGGCGTGGAGGCGGGCCCCCGCCCCACCCCGCACGCGGACACGAGCACTCCGCCGGCCGCGCACCCACCCGCCGCGGCGAGGACGACACCGGCCCCGGAGGTCAGTCCGTCCTCCCCGAGAGCCCTGGGCGGCAAGAACGCACGCCCTCTCACCCCACCCGGTCCACCGCCCACGAGCACCCGGCCCCCGATCCCCACCACCGTCCCGGAAACCTCGGCCCCGCCGACCCCCACACCCCCGGCGAGCGCACCTCCCGGCACACCCCGCGCTCCCGGCCCGCCACCGCCCCCGCACGGGGAACCGCCCCCGCGCCCGCCCCACGGACCGGCCACTCCCCCGCACCAGCCTGCCCCCGAGCCCGCTCCGGGCCTGTGCGTGCCGATCATCGGCCTGTGCGTGGGCGCCGAACCGGCCCGCTGAGGAAGACGGCCTACGAGGAGGGAGGAGCGTCACCGCGGCGCGTGAGCAGCCAGGGCTCCACCACGCCGAGCCCACGCACCGGCCGCTGCCACATCGGCTGGAGCGCGAACCGGTACGTCGGCGGTTCCTCGCCCTCCTTCTCCGCGGTGGCGACCGCCTCGGCCGCGGCGGCCTCGGAGGCGGGCGCGTCACCGGTACGGATCAGTTCCTCGGCGAACGCGGCGTCGACGAGCACGGCGTCGCGGGGGGCTATGGAGGTGAGCCGGGAGGCGAGATTGACGGTCGTCCCGAACACATCGCCCATCCGGGTGGTCACCGTGCCGAACGCCATGCCGACCCGCAGCTCCGGCATGGTCTCGTCGTTCGCCATGGTCTCGATCAGCCGCATCGCGATCTCCGCCGCGGTGCCCGCGTCGTCGGCGGCGTAGAGCACCTCGTCGCCCAGCGTCTTGATGAGCCGCCCGCCGCGTGCGGCGACCAGGTCGGCGGCGGTGGTCTCGAAGGCCTCGACCAGCTCGCCGAGTTCCTCCTCCTCCATCCGCCGGGTCAGCCGCGTGAATCCCACCAGGTCCGCGAAGGCGACGGCCAGCCGCCGGTCGACCATCTCCTCGTCGTCGGCCGCCTGCACGACCCGCCCGGCCGAGGCGGCGAGTTGCCGGCGCCAGACGTAGACCAGGAACTCCTCCAGTTCGGGCAGGAGCAGCTCGACGATCGGGTACGTCACCTCGGTACGGGTCATTCCCGGCTCGGGCGGCTCGGTCAGCCCTTCCAGGAACGAGTCGATCTGCCACTCGGCCAGCCGGGCGGTGGTCTGCCCGGTGGAACGGGCCACCTGCACCGCCATGGCCTCACTGAGCAGCCCCGCCTCCACCAGACCGGCGAGCCGCCGCAGCGCGAGCACGTCGGCCTCCGTCAGCGCCTTGGCCTGGCCGACGTCGGCGAAGCCCATGGCCCGCCAGAAGCGGGTGGCCAGCTCCATGGTGACGCCGGCGCTGCGGGCCGCCTGAAACGGTGTGTAGCGGCGCTCGGCACCCAGAATGAGGTGCTCGAGGCGCAGAGCAAGCGGATCCTCGCCGGCGCCCTGCGCGTCCGCACCGGAACCCGAGTCGTCGACGGTCACGCGTCTGTTGCCCTTCCGATCTGCCACGGCCCTGTATCGACCGGCCTCAACTCTACGGCAGGTGTGCGCCAGCTCACTCCGTTCGGTTGGGCCAGGGGGGCGGGGGGGCCTGCGGCGGCTGGGGACGGGCCCACTGACCGGTGTCCGCAGGAGCCCGGCGCCGGCCTCGGCCGGGGGGTGTCCGCGCAGCCCGGCGCCGACGGGGTGCCGTCGCGCCCACCCTCCCCCACTCCCGGCTTCGCTCGAGCGGGAG
>NZ_BMUC01000005.1:0-4988 GCF_014649995.1 Streptomyces griseoflavus
CCCGGAAGCTAAGCCTTACAGCGCCGATGGTACTGCAGGGGGGACCCTGTGGGAGAGTAGGACGCCGCCGAACAATTCTTCAAAGGGTTGGACCCCGAACTTCGGTTCAGGGTCCAACCCTTTTTTGTTCTCCGTCACTTGGCGTTCACGTCGCGCAACGAACATCCCTCACATGGGTACCGCAGCACTGCTCAGGGCCGCCGGTGTCGGCGTCGGGGACGAAGTCGTCGTACCTGCCTTCGGCAACGTGGAAGTCGCCGAGGCCGTCGCCATGGCCGGGGCGCTGCCGGTCTTCGCCGACATAGATCCGGCGACGTACTGTCTGGAGCCGGCCGCCGTGAAAGGGGCCGTAACTGCCCGGACCGCGGCGATCGTTGTCGTCCACCGCTTCGGACGGCCCGCCGACATCGGGCCGTTGCACGCACTCGGCCGGCGGCACGGACTGCTGGTACTGGAACACGGGGAAACCGAAGCCCCGTACGACGAGATAGCCCAACGGCGCGAGCGAGCCGCGTTCCTCGACACCAAGCTGAGAGGAGTCCGCACGCCCGCGGGCGGAGTCGGACACACCTACCAGCAGTACGTCGTCCGCGTGCCGGGGAACGGCCGGCCCGACCGGGACGCCTTCGCGCGGGCCGTACGAGCCAAGGGCATTGACTGCGGCATCCCGGTCAAGACACCGGTGCACCGGCTGCCCGGATTCCGGCGGTGCGTGTCCCTGCCCGAGACCGAACGGGCAGCCGACGAGACGCTGGCACTGCCGGTGGAAGCCACGCTGACCAAGCGGGAGATGCAGCGGATCGTGTCCGCCTGCAACGCCCTGGGCGGACTGCTGGCACCAGCCCTGTGAGCGTGGTTGGGAGCACGGACCTGTTCGGGGTATGATCTATTCCGTTGCCGCGAGGGAAACCCCGGAGCGGACAACAGGCCCCTATAGCTCAGTCGGTAGAGCGTCTCCATGGTAAGGAGAAGGTCAACGGTTCGATTCCGTTTGGGGGCTCCGACAGAAAGGCCCCGCCCATTCGGGCGGGGCCTTTCTCATGTCCTCAGGTGTCCTCACCCGTCCGTCTGCAGGCCCGGGACACGCATGGCCAGGATGGCCATGTCGTCGGACGGAGCATCGGAGGCGAAGCGCTCCACCGCGCGCATGATGCGGGCCGCGACCGCACCGGCCGTCAGACCCGTGCACGTCGTCAGGACCTCCGCCAGGCCGTCGTCGCCCAGCATCCGAGGCCCCTCACGGCGCTCGGTGACGCCGTCCGTGACGCAGAGCAGGACGTCACCGGGATCCAGGACGACCGTCTGCTCGTACAGCTCCAGGTCCTCCAGAACACCGAGCAGCGGCTGCGGCTCGGCGGCCGGTTCGACCGTGCCGTCCTGACGGAGACGGAGCGGGAGGGGGTGACCGGCGCACACCACCTTCAGTTCCGCGCTGCCGTCCGCCCGCGGGCGCATCTCGCCGTACAGGAGGGTGAGGAAGCGGCTGCGGGCGCCCTCGTCGAGGATCGCCGAGTTGAGGCGCTCCAGGACCGCCGGGCCGCTCAGACCCTCGCGGGCGAGCAGGCGCAGCGCGTGCCGGGCGAGACCCGTCACGGCCGCAGCGTTCGGACCCGTGCCGCAGACGTCGCCGATGGCGAAACCATAAGCGCCGTCGCTGATCGGGAACAGGTCGTAGAAGTCGCCGCCGACCTCGTTGCCCTCGCCCGCCGCCCGGTAGATGACCTCGACCTCGACACCGTCGACCGTCGGCAGCTCCGGCGGCAGCAGACTGCGCTGCAGGGACTGGCTGATCGCCGTGCGCTCCGAGTACAGGCGGGCGTTGTCCAGGGCCAGGGCGGCCCGCCGGGACAGGTCCTCGGCGAGCTCCAGGATCTCCTGACGGAAGTGCTCGTCGGTCGGCTTGCCGAGCGTCAGCATGCCGATCACGCGATTGCGGGCGACCAGGGGCAGCACCACGGTCTCACCACCGACCGCGGCGGCCGTGGCGAGCGTCGGGCCGATGCCCGGCGTGACCTGCCTGGTCGGGCCGCCGCTCAGGCCCAGACTCCGCATGGAGCTGCGCAGAGCCGCCTGGTGGGCGACCTCCGCGGGCGCCGACCAGACACGGGCACCGGGCGTGGGCACCGGGTCCGGCGGGTCGATCTTCGACAGCAGGGACTTGATGCCGTCGATCAACTCCTCGTCCTCGTGCAGCACATAGGACAGGTCCGGTTCGGACGCCTGGTCGGCGATCGTGTACACGGCGCACCAGGTCGCGAGGGTCGGGACCGTCATCTGCGCCATCAGGGCCAGGGTCTGGTCCCGGTCCAGGGTGCCGGCCAGCAGGTCGGAGGCCTCGACGAGGAAGCTCAGCGAGCCGCGGCGCAGCCGCTCCAGCTCACCCAGCCGGGCCGACTCGACCGCGAGCGCGATCCGGTCCGCCGCGAACTGCAGGCGCAGCGCCTCCTCGTTGGAGTACCTGCCGGGCGCCTCGGCGGCGACGCCGAGCGAACCGGTGAGGCGGCCCTCGACCTTCAGCGGGACGGTGACGACCGAGCGCATGCCGGTGCCGTTCAGCAGGGGCACCGCGCCGGAGACGGCGGTGAGATCGTCGTGGACCGCCGGCATGCGGGCGGAGCCGTAGCGGCCGGGGCCGGCCTCGACGGGGACGCGGGCGAAGCGCTGGCGGGCCGAGGGAAGACCGGTCGAGGCGCGGACCTCCAGTTCGGTCTCGTCGTCGGTGGCCAGCAGCAGGAAGGCGGAGTCGCCGTCGAGCATGTCGCGGGCGCGTTCCACCGTGCGCTGCAGCAGGCCGTCGAGGTCGTCCGGGGCGGGGGAGCCGATGAAGACCTCGAACGGGTCGGCGCTCTGACCGTCGGAGCCGCCGGAGGAGTCGGACGCGGGAACGCGCGACGGGGTCTGCAGAACCGCCCGTTCGTGGTCCCGCACGAGGAGGCAGACCGTTGACGGCTCTCCTTCGGTGTCGCGGACCCGCAGGTGGGAGGCGTACACCGGGATGACCCGGCCGTGGGCGCCCCTGATGCCGTAGCTGCCCTCCCAGCGGGAGAGCCGCAGCGCGTCGGCGATACCGGTGCCGGTGCCCGGTGTGTGCGGCCAGGCGGCCAGATCGGTGAGCGGCTTGCCCGTGACCTGCTCGGCGGAATAGCCGAACAGCTCCTCCGCGTCCTCGTTCCAGGCGCTGATGGAGCCCGCCCGGTCGACCTGGACGACGGCCACCCGGACCCGGGCGTCGGCCAGCGGGAGCAGGGGGGTCGGCAGGGACGGACCGGCCGACCGGGTGCCGACCGGGCGCTCGGGGAGGGCCAGCTGGAACCAGACGGTCTTGTGCGTGGGTGTGTAGTCGACACCCCAGTGACCGGCCAGGGCCGCGCAGAGCTGGAGTCCGCGGCCGCCCTCGCGGTCGGGGCTGCCCATGTCCACCGGTGAGCCCTGCAGCGGGATCTCACGCTCCGGATACCGGTCGGCCACCTCGATCCGTACGCCCTCCTCCCTGCGCAGACAGAGGACGTCGGCGGAGGTCCCGGCGTGCACGACGGCGTTGGTCACCAGTTCGCTGGTGAGGACCACGGCGTCGTCGACGATGTCGCCGAAGCCCCAGCCCTGCAGGGTGTCGCGGACGAAGGAGCGGGCGCTCGCGACCGACCGCCCGAGGGGCTCGAAACTGGCGGCCGCGCGCGCGGTGATCACAGAACTCCTCGACCGGTTCTCGACGGACATGGTCCCCTGACCGGCCGGCTCGCGCCGCTGCGGCGGCAGGCCGTCAGCCGGCCGTGGGTCCGGGGGCTGTTCCCCCGGGATCAGTCCGGTGGTCATGTGCGGCCGCCCCTCCGATGCCCGCTCGTCTCCGTGCCACCGCCCAGGCCGGGCGGACCGGCGTGGCTGGACAGCCGGATGCAAGGGTACTTACCTTCGCGGTCCGAGCGGATGCCGGTCCGCTGTGTTGCCGTCCGGAGGTGTTCGCCGTCCGGCGGGTGTGCGGACGATGTGCGAAGCTGCCGAACTGTTATGGCCTGGTTCGGCGGGGGTGAAACACTGGGCAGGCTTGTGATGAGGTCCGGGCAGGCCGTGTGCCCTCCGTACCGGGTGGGCAGCAGCCCGCTTGGCGGCACCTCGGAACGCCGGGCAGCACATCGCAGTATTACAGGAAGAGCACGGCAGTAACGGGCAGGCCCCAGGCGGTGCCCGGGCACAGAGCGGTAACGGTCGACCCCTGCGGGAGGGACACAGTGGAGTCTGGCGCAGCGACGCGGAGCACGAAGACGACGCGCGCGAAAGGCGGACAGTCCCTGAGCAAGCCGGGAAAGGCACGGGGCGGGACCACGACGGTGGACTCGGCGTCCCTGAACCGGCTGATGACGGCCCTGGTGGCGATGCGGGACGGCAACTTCCGCAAACGCCTCACGGTGTCCGGCGACGGCGTGATGTCGGAGATCGCAGCGGTCTTCAACGAGGTGGCCGACCGCAATCTCCACCTGACGGGTGAGCTGGCGCGGGTGCGCCGCATGGTGGGCCGTGAGGGCAAGCTCACGGAGCGGCTGGAGACCGGTGCCTCGCAGGGCTCCTGGGCGACCGCGATCGACCACTCGAACGCGCTCGTGGACGACCTCGTGCGGCCGGTCTCCGAGGTCAGCCGGGTGCTGTCGGCGGTGGCCGAGGGCGACCTGTCACCGCGCATGGAGCTGCGGACGCAGGCGCCGGACGGTACGGGGCATCCGCTGCGGGGCGAGTTCCTCAAGGTCGCGCGCACCGTGAACAACCTCGTCGACCAGCTGTCGACCTTCACCGACGAGGTCACGCGCGTGGCCAGCGAGGTCGGCACCGAGGGCAAGCTGGGCGGGCAGGCCCAGGTGCGGGGGATGTCCGGTTCGTGGAAGGACCTGACGGACTCCGTCAACACGATGGCGGAGCGGCTCACGGCGCAGGTGCGCGACATCGCCCTGGTGACGACGGCGGTGGCGCGCGGTGACCTGTCGCGCAAGGTCACCGTG
>NZ_BMUC01000005.1:4998-5209 GCF_014649995.1 Streptomyces griseoflavus
CGAACGTGCCCGGGGCGGCGGGCACGTGGAAGGACCTGACGGACTCCGTCAACACGGTGTTCCGGAACCTGACGACCCAGGTGCGGGACATCGCGGCGGTGACGACGGCGGTCGCCAACGGCGACCTGTCGCAGAAGGTCACCGTGGACGTGGCCGGCGAGATGCTGGAGCTGAAGAACACCGTCAACACGATGGTGGACCAGCTGTCCTC
>NZ_BMUC01000005.1:5256-59913 GCF_014649995.1 Streptomyces griseoflavus
CTTCGGCGCGGAGGTCACGCGCGTGGCGCGGGAGATCGGCGTCGAGGGCGAGCTGGGCGGTCAGGCGCAGGTGCCGGGAGCCGCGGGCACGTGGAAGGACCTGACGGACTCCGTCAACACGGCCTTCCGCAACCTCACCGGGCAGGTGAGGAACATCGCCCAGGTGACGACGGCGGTCGCCAACGGCGACCTGTCGCAGAAGGTCACCGTGGACGTCTCCGGCGAGATGCTCCAGCTGAAGAACACCGTGAACACGATGGTGGACCAGCTGTCGAGCTTCGCCGACCAGGTCACCAGGATGGCCCGGGACGTGGGCACCGAGGGGCGGCTGGGCGGTCAGGCGCGCGTGGACGGCGTGTCGGGCACCTGGAAGGAGCTCACCGACTCCGTCAACTCGATGGCGTCGAATCTGACCGGCCAGGTGCGCAACATCGCCCAGGTCACGACGGCCGTCGCGCGCGGTGACCTCTCGCAGAAGATCGACGTGGACGCGCGCGGGGAGATCCTGGAGCTGAAGAACACCATCAACACGATGGTGGACCAGCTGTCCTCCTTCGCCGACCAGGTCACGCGGGTGGCGCGCGAGGTGGGTACCGAGGGCAGGCTGGGCGGTCAGGCGCAGGTGCCCGGGGTCGCCGGAGTGTGGCGCGACCTCACGGACTCCGTGAACGGCATGGCGTCGAACCTGACCGGGCAGGTCCGCAACATCGCCCAGGTGGCGACGGCGGTGGCGCGCGGTGACCTGTCGCAGAAGATCACCGTGGACGCGCGCGGGGAGATCCTGGAGCTCAAGAACACGCTGAACACGATGGTGGACCAGCTGTCGTCGTTCGCCGAAGAGGTCACGCGAGTGGCGCGCGAGGTGGGTACGGAGGGCATCCTCGGCGGTCAGGCCGAGGTGCAGGGCGTCTCCGGCACCTGGAAGGACCTCACCCAGTCGGTGAACGGCATGGCGAACAACCTGACCCTCCAGGTGCGCAACATCGCCGAGGTCACCACGGCCGTCGCCAAGGGCGACCTGTCGAAGAAGATCACCGTCGACGCCAAGGGCGAGATCCTCGAGCTGGTGACCACCGTCAACACGATGGTGGACCAGCTGTCGTCGTTCGCCGAGCAGGTGACCCGGGTGGCCCGCGAGGTGGGCACGGAGGGCATCCTCGGCGGTCAGGCGAACGTGCCGGGAGTCACCGGCATCTGGAAGGACCTGAGCGACAACGTCAACCTGATGGCGAAGAACCTGACCACGCAGGTGCGGAACATCTCCCAGGTCTCCGCCGCCGTCGCCAACGGTGACCTGACGCGGCAGGTGAGCATCGAGGCGCGCGGAGAGGTGGCGCAGCTCGCCGACACCATCAACACCATGGTGAAGACGCTGAGCGCGTTCGCCGAGCAGGTCACCAAGGTGGCCCGCGAGGTGGGCACGGACGGCATCCTGGGCGGTCAGGCGCACGTGCCGGGTGTGGCGGGCACGTGGAAGGACCTCACCGAGTCGGTGAACGGGATGGCGTCGAACCTGACCGGCCAGGTACGCAACATCGCGATGGTGACGACGGCCATCGCCAAGGGCGACCTGACGAAGAAGATCGACATCGATGCGCGCGGTGAGATCCTCGAATTGAAGACGACCATCAACACGATGGTGGACCAGCTGTCCTCGTTCGCCGAGGAGGTCACCCGGGTGGCGCGCGAGGTGGGCACCGAGGGCCAGCTGGGCGGGCAGGCACGGGTGCGTGACGTGGACGGCACCTGGCGGGACCTGACCGAGTCCGTGAACGAGATGGCCGGCAATCTCACCCGGCAGGTGCGCGCCATCGCGCGGGTGGCGACCGCGGTGACCCGTGGCGACCTGAACCTGAAGATCGACGTGGACGCGTCCGGGGAGATCCAGGAGCTGCAGGACTACATCAACAAGATGATCGCCAACCTGCGCGACACCACGATCGCCAACAAGGAGCAGGACTGGCTCAAGGGCAATCTGGCGAGGATCTCCGCGCTGATGCAGGGCCGCCGCGACCTGGACGACGTGGCGTCACTGATCATGAGCGAGCTGACACCGGTGGTGTCCGCGCAGCACGGCGCGTTCTTCCTCGCGATGCCGCTGGTCGACGGCGAGGATCTGACCTCCGCCGACGACGACCACTTCGAGCTGCGCATGCTCGGCTCGTACGGGTACTCCATGGGGTCCATGCCGACGTCGTTCCAGCCCGGTGAGGGGCTCATCGGCACGGCCGCCATGGAGAAGCGCACGATCCTGGTGGAGAACGCGCCCAGCGGCTACCTGAAGATCTCCTCGGGGCTCGGGGAGGCGCCCCCGGCGCAGGTGATCGTGCTCCCCGTGCTGTTCGAGGGGAAGGTGCTCGGCGTCATCGAGCTGGCGTCGTTCACGCCGTTCACGGCGATCCAGAAGGACTTCCTCAACCAGATCGCCGAGATGATCGCGACGAGCGTCAACACCATCTCGGTCAACACCAAGACCGAGCGGCTGCTGGCCCAGTCCCAGGAGCTGACCGAGCAACTTCGGGAGCGGTCGGCTGAGTTGGAGCAGCGGCAGAAGGCGCTCCAGGCGTCCAACGCCGAGCTGGAGGAGAAGGCCGAGCTGCTGGCCCGGCAGAACCGCGACATCGAGGTGAAGAACACCGAGATCGAGGAGGCGCGGCAGGTCCTGGAGGAGCGCGCGGAACAGCTCGCGGTGTCCATGCGCTACAAGAGCGAGTTCCTGGCGAACATGTCGCACGAGCTGCGTACGCCGCTCAACTCGCTGCTGATCCTGGCCAAGTTGCTCGCCGACAACGCCGACGCGAACCTCTCCCCGAAGCAGGTCGAGTTCGCCGAGACCATCCACGGAGCCGGGTCCGACCTGCTCCAGCTCATCAACGACATCCTCGACCTGTCGAAGGTCGAGGCGGGCAAGATGGACGTCTCGCCGACGCGTATCGCGCTCGTGCAGCTCGTGGACTACGTGGAGGCCACCTTCCGGCCGCTGACCGCGGAGAAGGGCCTGGACCTGTCGGTGCGGGTCTCCCCGGAGCTGCCGGCCACCCTGCACACCGACGAGCAGCGGCTGCTGCAGGTGCTGCGCAACCTGCTGTCCAACGCGGTGAAGTTCACCGACTCCGGTTCGGTCGAGCTGGTCATCCGGCCCGCCCGGGACGACGTCCCGCAGGCCATCCGGGAGCAGTTGCTGGAGGCGGGTTCGCTGACCGACCCGGACGCCGACCTGATCGCGTTCTCGGTGAGCGACACGGGCATCGGCATCGCCGCCAGCAAGATGCGGGTGATCTTCGAGGCGTTCAAGCAGGCCGACGGCACCACCAGCCGCAAGTACGGCGGTACGGGACTGGGACTGTCCATCTCGCGGGAGATCGCCCAGCTGCTCGGCGGCGAGATCCACGCGCAGAGCGAGCCGGGGCGGGGCTCCACGTTCACGCTGTACCTGCCGCTGCACCCGAGCGAGCTGCCGCCGCACGGATACGCGCAGCCGATGCCGGCGCTGGAGGCCGGGGACCTGGTCGTGTCGGCCGAGCCGGCCGCGCCGCGGACCGAGACGCCGGCGGAGGTGACGTCGTACCGGGACTCCCAGAACGGTCCGGCCGCGCTGTTCCGGCGTCGCCGCCGGATCACGCTGGAGCGGCGGCCCGCCGCCGAGCCGGAGCAGTGGCCGGGTGCGGAGCAGCAGCCGGCGCCGCGGTCGTCGCGCCGGGGCATCCGCTTCGGCGGGCAGAAGGTGCTGATCGTCGACGACGACATCCGCAACGTCTTCGCGCTGACCAGCGTCCTGGAGCAGCACGGTCTGTCCGTGCTGTACGCGGAGAACGGCCGCGAGGGCATCGAGGTGCTGGAGCAGCACGACGACGTGGCGGTCGTGCTGATGGACATCATGATGCCGGAGATGGACGGGTACGCCACCACCACGGCGATCCGCCGGATGCCGCAGTTCGCCGGGCTGCCGATCATCGCGCTCACGGCGAAGGCGATGAAGGGCGACCGGGAGAAGGCGATCGAGTCGGGTGCCTCCGACTACGTGACCAAGCCCGTCGACCCCGACCACCTGCTGTCGGTGATGGAGCAGTGGATGAGGGGGGAGTGAGGCGGTGTCCGCGGGGCGTGCGGCGGGACGGGAAGCTTCCGCGTTCACACAAAGTTGCTGACGCGGTATGCGCGAAGTCGTGTAGAAGTACGGGATCCGGGGAACCTTCTGGTCTCCTGCCGCGTTTCCGCTACGTACACAGTGACATCACGGTGACAGGGTGTGGCGACAGGCGGGGTGCGGCTACGATGACCGGCACAAGGACGGGCGGCGCAAGGGAGTCGTCCCCTGGGGCGGTGGAAGGTACGGTCCCAGGTCCTGTGGACAGGGGAGGCCCCAAGCCGGGGCGAGGAGGGCGGGCCATGGTGCAGAAGGCCAAGATCCTCCTGGTCGATGACCGGCCGGAGAATCTGCTCGCGCTGGAGGCGATCCTCTCGGCGCTGGATCAGACGCTGGTGCGGGCATCGTCCGGGGAGGAAGCGCTCAAGGCGCTGCTCACGGACGATTTCGCGGTCATTCTGCTGGACGTCCAGATGCCGGGCATGGACGGTTTCGAGACCGCGGCGCACATCAAGCGGCGGGAGCGGACCCGGGACATCCCGATCATCTTCCTCACCGCGATCAACCACGGCCCCCACCACACCTTCCGGGGGTACGCGGCCGGTGCGGTCGACTACATCTCCAAGCCGTTCGACCCGTGGGTGCTGCGTGCCAAGGTCTCGGTCTTCGTCGAGCTGTACATGAAGAACTGCCAGCTGAGGGAGCAGGCGTCGCTGCTGCGGCTCCAGTTGGAGGGCGGCGAGAAGGACGCCGGCGAGGCCGGTGAGCCGGCGGGGCTGCTCGCCGAACTCTCGGCGCGGCTCGCGGCGGTCGAGGAGCAGGCCGAGGCGCTGACCAAGCAGCTCAACGACGAGTCGACCGACGCGGCCGCGGTGGCCACGGCGGCCCATCTGGAGCGCAAGCTCACGGGGTTGCGGCGGGCGCTGGACGCCCTGGAGCCGGGCACCGGCGGTGCGTCCTCGCTGCCCTCGCCGAACTGAGCGCCGCAGCAGCGGCCTTGGCCGGCTCCCGCGGTCGGCCGCTCCTGAAGGGGCATCAACCTCTCCGCGCCCGCGTCCCGCTGCGTCAGCTTCACGCCTCGACGAGGGCGACACGAACGGGTGAAGCATCCGCCACGCGTGTCCCCGCCCGTCTCCACCGGTAACCTCACACCCATGGCCTCACGTCCCTCCGCAGCCAAGAAGCCGCCCGCGAAGAAGGCGGCCGCTTCCGCGAAGGCCCCGGCGAGGAAGGCCGCTGCCAAAAAGGCCCCGGCGAAGAAGGCCCCCGCCAGGAAGGCCGCGGCCAGAAGGCCGGCGCCGGCGCCCGCGCCCAGTCCGACGAGCGGCGTCTTCCGGCTCCTGCGCGCCCTCTGGCTGGGCCTCGCGCACGCCGTCGGCGCGGTCTTCCGCGGTCTGGGGCAGGGCGCCAAGAACCTCGACCCGGCGCACCGCAAGGACGGCCTCGCGCTGTTGCTGCTCGCCATCGCGCTGATCGTCGCCGCCGGCACCTGGGCGGACCTGGAGGGCCCCGTCGGGGACCTCGTCGAGATCCTGGTCACCGGAGCCTTCGGGCGGCTCGACCTGCTCGTGCCGATCCTGGTCGCCGTCGTCGCCGTGCGGTTCATCCGGCACCCGGAGAAGCCGGAGGCCAACGGACGGATCGTCATCGGCCTGTCCGCACTCGTCGTCGGCGTGCTCGGCCAGATCCACATCGGGTGCGGATCGCCCGCCCGCAGCGAGGGCATGCACGCGATAAGGGACGCGGGCGGCCTGATCGGCTGGGCGGCGGCCACACCCCTGTCGTCCACCATGACCGACGTCCTGGCCGTGCCGCTGCTGGTGCTGCTGACGGTCTTCGGTCTGCTGGTCGTCACGGCCACCCCGGTGAACGCCATTCCGCAGCGGCTGCGCCTGCTCGGCGTACGGCTCGGACTCGTCCACGAGCCCGAGCCGGAGGAGTTCGGCGAGGACGACGCCCGCTACGAGGAGCAGTGGCGCGAGGCCCTCCCCGCGAGCCGCCGCGGACGACGGCCGGCCCCCGAGGAGTACGGCCCCGACGGCGCGGAGCACGAGGCGCCGGCCCGGCGCCGCTCCCGGTCCCGCAGGTCCGCGGTGCCGCAGCCCGACATGAACCGGCCGATGGACGCCGTCGACGTGGCCGCGGCGGCGGCCGCCGCGCTCGACGGCGCCGTGCTGCACGGCATGCCGCCCTCGCCCGTCGTCGCCGACCTCACCCAGGGCGTGAACACCGGCGACCGCGAGCCCACCACCCCGACACCGGTTCCGGCGGCCCGCACCCAGCCGAAGACGCCGAAGGCGGACGGGCCGACGCGGGAGAAGCCGCCGGCCGGCGTCCTGGACATGACCAAGGAGCCGCCGCGCGAACCGCGCGACCTGCCGCCCCGGGCGGAGCAGCTCCGGCTCGCCGGTGACATCACCTACTCCCTGCCCTCGCTCGACCTGCTCACCCGCGGCGGGCCGGGCAAGTCCCGCAGCGCGGCCAACGACGCCATAGTCGACGCCCTGCGGAAGGTCTTCACCGAGTTCAAGGTGGACGCCGCCGTCACCGGCTTCACCCGCGGCCCGACGGTCACCCGCTACGTCGTGGAACTCGGCCCGGCCGTGAAGGTCGAACGGGTGACCGCGCTGACCAAGAACATCGCGTACGCCGTGGCCAGCCCGGACGTGCGGATCATCAGCCCGATCCCCGGCAAGTCCGCGGTCGGCATCGAGATCCCCAACACCGACCGGGAGATGGTCAACCTCGGTGACGTACTGCGCCTCGCCGAGTCCGCCGAGGACGACGACCCGATGCTGGTCGCCTTCGGCAAGGACGTCGAGGGCGGCTACGTGATGGACTCGCTGGCGAAGATGCCGCACATGCTGGTCGCCGGCGCCACCGGCTCCGGAAAGTCGTCCTGCATCAACTGCCTGATCACCTCGGTCATGATGCGGGCGACCCCGGAGGACGTCCGGATGATCCTGGTCGACCCCAAGCGCGTCGAGCTGACCGCCTACGAGGGCATCCCGCACCTGATCACACCGATCATCACCAACCCCAAGCGGGCCGCGGAGGCGCTGCAGTGGGTCGTCCGCGAGATGGACCTGCGCTACGACGACCTCGCCGCCTACGGATACCGGCACATCGACGACTTCAACCGCGCGGTGCGGGAGGGCAGGGCGAAGCCGCCCGAGGGCAGCGAGCGGGAACTCCAGCCGTACCCCTACCTGCTGGTGATCGTCGACGAGCTGGCCGACCTGATGATGGTCGCCCCGCGCGACGTCGAGGACGCCATCGTGCGGATCACGCAGCTCGCGCGGGCGGCCGGCATCCACCTGGTGCTCGCCACGCAGCGGCCCTCGGTCGACGTCGTCACCGGTCTGATCAAGGCGAACGTGCCCTCCCGGCTGGCGTTCGCCACCTCCTCGCTCGCGGACTCGCGGGTCATCCTCGACCAGCCCGGCGCCGAGAAGCTGATCGGCAAGGGCGACGGGCTGTTCCTGCCGATGGGCGCGAACAAACCGACGCGCATGCAGGGCGCGTTCGTGACCGAGGAGGAGGTCTCGGCCGTCGTCCAGCACTGCAAGGACCAGATGGCGCCCGTCTTCCGGGACGACGTCACCGTCGGGTCCAAGCAGAAGAAGGAGATTGACGAGGACATCGGCGACGACCTCGACCTGCTGTGCCAGGCGGCGGAGCTGGTCGTCTCCACCCAGTTCGGGTCGACGTCCATGCTCCAGCGCAAGCTGCGCGTCGGCTTCGCCAAGGCCGGCCGGCTGATGGACCTCATGGAGTCGAGGAACATCGTCGGTCCGAGCGAGGGATCGAAGGCGCGTGACGTTCTTGTGAAGGCTGACGAGCTGGATGGCGTGCTCGCGCTGATCCGGGGGGAGTCTGAAGGGTAGGCGGAGGGGACACGGTCGTCGCCCCGCGGTACCCCGGCGGCCGATCGTGACCCACCCGTTAGGGAGCACCGAGCAACTGTTTCCCGTCGGTGTACGTCAAGTTGAGCGAAGTCACACACCGCAGTACCACCATCGGATCGTCGGGCCATTCCGATGGCGTACAAAGTCCTGCCGCCCGGTTGCCCCACCCTCTCGTACCCCTCCTAGACTGAACCTCCAGCACAGGCGGATACACGCTCGAAAGGCGCCCCCGTGTCCATCGGCAACTCCCCTGAAGACGAGCGTCCGATCGAAGACGTTTCCGAGGAAGCCCGCCCTTCCGTGTCCGTCGGCCGCGCGCTCCAGCAGGCGCGCATCGCCGCCGGGCTCACCGTCGACGACGTCAGTACCGCCACCCGCGTCCGGATCGCCATCGTGCACGCCATCGAGGCGGACGACTTCGCGCCCTGCGGCGGTGACGTCTACGCGCGCGGGCACATCCGCACCCTGGCCAAGGCCGTGCGTCTCGACCCGGCGCCGCTGCTCGCCCAGTACGAGCGGGAACACGGCGGCGGCCGCCCCGCCCCGACCCCGGCCGCACCCCTCTTCGAGGCGGAACGCATCCGCCCGGAGCGGCGCGGACCCAACTGGACCGCGGCCATGGTCGCCGCGATCGTCGTCGTGATCGGCTTCGTCGGCTTCACCATGGTCAAGGGCGAGGACGAGGGCGGCAAGGCGAACGTCGCCGACGGAGCCACCCCGAGCAAGTCCGCCTCGCCCACGCCCAAGTCCGAGAAGCCCCTCGCCCCCGAACCGGAGCCGTCGGACAGCGCCATCGCCGCCGCACCGCAGGACAAGGTGACCGTCCAGGTCACCGCCGCCGACGGCCGCAGCTGGATCTCCGCCAAGGACCACAACGGCCGGCTGCTGTTCGACGGACTGCTCAAGCAGGGCGACAGCGAGACCTTCCAGGACAGCTCCAAGATCAACCTGGTGCTCGGTGACGCCGGCGCGATCGACCTGTTCGTCAACGGCAAGAAGATCGAGGACGACTGGCAGCCGGGCGCGGTCGAGCGCCTGACGTACACCAAGGGCGACCCGCAGGCCGGATGACCGGTCGCCCCGGGCACACCGGCGACGGGGTCGGCCGCGATCGGCCAACCCCGTCGACGTGGGGTGTCGGCGGGACGAAGTAGTCTTGAGCCCATGCCTGAACGCCGTACCGTCGCACTCGTCACTCTTGGCTGCGCCCGCAACGAGGTGGACTCGGAGGAGCTCGCAGGCCGTTTGGAGGCGGACGGCTGGCAGCTCGTGGAGGACGCCGAGGACGCCGACGTGGCCGTCGTCAACACCTGTGGCTTCGTCGAGGCCGCGAAGAAGGACTCCGTCGACGCCCTCCTGGAGGCCAACGACCTCAAGGGACACGGGAGAACGCAGGCCGTCGTGGCGGTGGGCTGCATGGCCGAGCGGTACGGCAAGGAGCTCGCCGAGGCCCTGCCCGAAGCCGACGGCGTGCTCGGCTTCGACGACTACACCGACATCTCCGACCGCCTCCAGACCATCCTCAACGGCGGCATCCACGCCTCCCACACCCCGCGCGACCGGCGCAAGCTCCTGCCGATCAGCCCGGCCGAGCGGCAGGACTCCGCCGCCTCCGTCGCCCTCCCGGGCCACGGCCCGGTGGACCTCCCCGAGGGCCTCGCCCCGGCCTCCGGACCCCGGGCACCGCTGCGCCGCCGGCTGGACGGCGCCCCGGTCGCCTCCGTGAAGCTCGCCTCCGGGTGCGACCGGCGCTGCTCCTTCTGCGCCATCCCGTCCTTCCGCGGCTCCTTCATCTCGCGCCGGCCCAGCGACGTGCTGAACGAGACGCGGTGGCTGGCCGAACAGGGCGTGAAGGAGATCATGCTGGTCTCCGAGAACAACACCTCCTACGGCAAGGACCTGGGCGACATCCGCCTGCTGGAGTCCCTGCTGCCCGAGCTCGCCGAGGTCGACGGCCTCGAGCGGGTGCGCGTCAGCTACCTCCAGCCGGCCGAGATGCGGCCCGGCCTGATCGACGTGCTGACCTCCACCCCGAAGGTCGTCCCCTACTTCGACCTGTCCTTCCAGCACTCCGCGCCCGACGTCCTGCGCGCGATGCGCCGCTTCGGCGACACCGACCGGTTCCTCGAACTGCTCGACACCATCCGCGGCAAGGCGCCCCAGGCCGGCGTGCGCTCCAACTTCATCGTCGGGTTCCCCGGTGAGTCGGCGGCCGACCTCGCGGAGCTCGAGCGGTTCCTGAACCACGCGCGGCTGGACGCCATCGGCGTCTTCGGATACTCCGACGAGGAGGGCACCGAGGCGGCGACGTACGACCGCAAGCTGGACGAGGAGGTCGTCGCCGAGCGACTGGCCCGCGTGTCCCGGATGGCCGAGGAACTCGTCTCGCAGCGCGCCGAGGAGCGGGTCGGCGAGACCGTGCAGGTGCTCGTGGAGTCCGTGGACGAGGAGGAGGGTGTCCACGGGCGGGCGGCGCACCAGGCTCCCGAGACGGACGGCCAGGTGCTGCTCACGAGCGGCGAGGGACTGGGCGTCGGCCGTATGGTCGAGGCGAAGGTGGTCGGTACCGAAGGTGTCGACCTGGTGGCCGAGCCGCTGTTCCAGGGTTCGCTCGCGCGGAGTGAGGAGGCGGGCAGATGACGGGTGCTCCGGCATCGGCGGCAGGCGGCCCTCCCGGCGCGAGGAGGGTGGCGGGCACCGCACCCGCGGGCGTACCGGGGGCGCTGCCCGGGCGCACGGCCGCGGCGCGGGAGTCACGGGGCGCCGCTCCGGGGTCGTCCGGAGGCGGTCCGGCACGGCGCGGTCGGGCCGGGGCCCGGCCGCGCGGCGACGAACCGGCCCCGGCCGTCGTGACCGGCGACGACATCGACGCCGGGGACGGCACCAGGCCGGCCCGCGGCGCGAAGATCGCGGCGGCGGCCGTCAACCAGGCGAGCGTCTGGAACATCGCCAACCTGCTGACCATGCTCCGGCTGCTCCTGGTGCCGGCGTTCGTCATGCTGATGCTGGCCGAAGGCGGTGACGACCCGGCGTGGCGGTCGTTCGCCTGGGCGGCCTTCGCCGTCGCCATGATCACCGACCTGTTCGACGGGCACCTGGCGCGCACCTACAACCTCGTCACCGACTTCGGGAAGATCGCCGACCCCATCGCCGACAAGGCGATCATGGGAGCGGCGCTGATCTGTCTCTCCTCGCTGGGTGATCTCCCGTGGTGGGTCACCGGCGTCATCCTCGGCCGGGAACTCGGGGTCACCCTGCTGCGTTTCCTGGTCATCCGCTACGGCGTCATCCCGGCCAGCCGCGGGGGCAAGCTCAAGACCCTCACCCAGGGCATCGCCGTCGGCATGTACGTGCTGGCGCTGACGGGGTGGCTGGCGACGCTGCGGTGGTGGGTGATGGCCGCGGCGGTCGTGCTGACCGTGGCGACCGGACTCGACTACGTGAAACAGGCCATTGTGCTCCGCAGGCAGGGAATCGCCGCGCGCAAGGCTGCGTTGGAGGAGAAGGAAGCGTGAGTTCCACGGCCACCGAGGTGGTGCGACTACTCACTGTGAACGGGGGGACGCTCGCCGTCGCCGAGTCGCTGACCGGTGGTCTGGTGGCGGCGGACCTCACCGCCGTGCCCGGGGCGTCCAAGGTCTTCCGTGGCTCGGTGACGGCCTACGCGACCGAGCTGAAGCACCGGCTGCTCGGTGTGGACGCCACTCTGCTGGCCGAGCGGGGCGCGGTGGATCCGCAGGTGGCGGCCCAGATGGCGGCGGGTGTCCGCCGGGCGCTGGGCGCCGACTGGGGCATCGCCACCACCGGCGTCGCCGGTCCGGACCGGCAGGACGGCCAGGACGTCGGGACGGTGTTCGTGGCCGTGGCCGGGCCTCCGGGGGCGGGTTCCGCTTCCGCCGGCGGCGGAAAAGTGCGGCGTCTGCGGTTGAACGGCGACCGCGCGGAAATTCGTATGGAGAGTGTACGGAGCGTACTCGCACTGCTTTTGACGGAGCTTGCGGGCGAACAGACCGGGAATGAGCGGGCACAGGATACGGAACGGAACGGGGGGTTTTGATGTTTGCAGCCCTGAGTGAACACGACATCGCTCCCCGCACGGCCGCGGCGCAAGGCGGTACGGTGGGGCGTGAAGGATGCGGCTACGCGGTCCGAGGAGGGAGCCACCGATGATTCTGCTCCGTCGCCTGCTGGGTGACGTGCTGCGTCGGCAGCGCCAGCGCCAGGGCCGTACTCTGCGCGAAGTCTCCTCGTCCGCCCGAGTCTCACTCGGCTATCTCTCCGAGGTGGAGCGGGGGCAGAAGGAGGCATCCTCCGAGCTGCTCTCCGCCATCTGCGACGCGTTGGACGTACGGATGTCCGAGCTCATGCGGGAAGTGAGCGACGAGCTCGCCCTCGCCGAGCTGGCCCAGTCTGCGGCAGCGACCCCCAGCGAGCCCGTACCCACGCCGGTTCGTCCGATGCTGGGTTCCGTTTCGGTGACCGGAGTGCCACCGGAACGGGTGACCATCAAGGCGCCCGCCGAGGCGGTGGACGTCGTCGCCGCGTGATCGCGGTGTGCAGCGCCCGCGTGGCGTGAAGGTGTGGGATGCCCCGGTAGGGGCCCGTCCGGACCATCCGGAGGGGTGCCGCCGGGGTTTTCGCGTCTCCGGGCCGTTTCCAGGGGCTCCGCGTGCGTTTGCCGGTGGGGCGGGGGGCCGTCATGGTGGAAGGACGAGGCGGGGGTCAGCCACGGAGGTGCGGATGTACGTCGTGAAGAGCCCGTTGTCCGACGAGAACCTGAAGATCGTGTCCGAGGCGCTGCAGGGCGCCCTGGTCGACCTGGTGGACCTCGCCCTGGTGGCGAAGCAGATCCACTGGAACGTGGTGGGGCCACGCTTCCGCTCCGTGCACCTCCAGCTCGACGAGGTCGTGACGCTGGCGCGCGGGCACTCCGACACCGTCGCCGAGCGGGCCGCGGCCCTGGGCGTCTCGCCGGACGGGCGTGCCGCGACGGTGGCCGTCGGCAGCGGGATCGGTGTGACACCGGAGGGCTGGGTCGACGACTCCGCCGCGGTGAGCGCCATGGTGGACGCCCTGGGCGCGGTCATCGCCCGGATGCGTGAGCGGGTGACGTCGACCGAGCAGCCGGACCCGGTGAGCCAGGACATCCTCATCGCGGTCACCGGGGACCTGGAGAAGCAGCACTGGATGTTCCAGGCCGAGAACGGATGAACCGGACGTGGGAGCCGCGGACCCCGAGGGCCGCGGTGCGGACGAGACAGGTGTGACGTCGGGCCGGGGCGCGTGCCGGTGGGCCGTGCTCGGGCTCGGCGGGGTGCTGTGGTGGTGGGCCGTGGCGCGGCTGGTGCTGGCGCCCGATGCCGGGGTGCTGGAAGGGGCGGTCGCGGCCGGCGGATGGGGCCTGAGCGTGCTGCCGGTGCACTGCATGCCCAAGGCCCGGGCGCGGGGGGCACTCGCGGCGGGGCGCTGGCGGCGCGCGTGGCGCTCGGGAGGGCGTCAGGAGGGGCGTTGACGGTCCGTCCGCTCCCACGCGCGGCCGGGTGTGATCAGCGGGGGAGGCCGCCCCGCGGGCGTGCCGGGGCCGGGCCCGGCTGGCAGGTGGGGCACCAGTAGGTGGGCCGTTCACGGGAGCCGTCGCCCTGGTCGGCGAGACGGATCGGGGTGCCGCACCGCAGGCAGGGCCGGCGCGCGCGGCCGTACACGAAGAGGTCCTGGCCGCGGCGGCCCGTCGAACTGCGAATCGGCCGTTCACGGTTGAACTCCAGCAGCTTCCTGGCGAGCCCGGGGAGTTGGGCGGCACGGTCGGCGGGGAGTTCACCCACCGGGAGCCAGGGGGTGACGCCGAGCAGGAAGCAGAGCTCGCACTTGAAGACATTGCCGATACCGGCGAGGTTGCGCTGGTCGAGGAGCGCCTCGCCGAGCGGGCGGGCCGGGTCCTTCACCAGGTTGGCCAGGGCGAGGCCGGGGTCCCAGTCCGGACCCAGGAGGTCGGGGCCCAGGTGGCCGACCGCGCGGTCCTCGTCGGCGGTGCGCAGCAGTTCCAGGACGGGCAGCCGGTAGCCGACGGCCGTGCGGACGGTGTTGCCGAGGATCGCGCGGATCTGATGGGCGGGGCCGCCGTTCCATCGCTGTCCGTCGGCGTACACCCTCCAGGAGCCGTCCATCCGCAGGTGCGAGTGCACGGTCAGGCCGCCCTCGACACGGGTCAGCAGGTGCTTGCCGCGCGGGGTGACGTCCAGGACGGTGCGGCCGGTGAGGTCGGCCGTGGCGAACCGGGGCACCCGGAGGTCGCTGCGGGTCAGCACCCGGCCCGCGAGGGCGTCGTGCAGCCGTCGCGCGGCCTGCCACACCGTGTCTCCTTCAGGCATGCGTCAAGAGTGGCACGCCACGCGGGGCGGGGCCGAGGTGGCGTGGCGACGGACTGCGGCGTGGCCACATCCGGGGTCAGCGGCGTCAGGCGCGCAGGCGGAGGCCCCGCGGGGTGGCCACGAAGCCGGCGTTCTCCAGGAGGGTGCCCAGAGGGGAGGTGAGGGCCGGGGTGCCGTTGATCCGCTCCACCGTGACCGTGCCGAGGGAGCCCGCGCGGGCGGCGCCGGCGAGGGCTTCGGCGGCGGCCGGCAGCCGCGGGTCGTCGGCGGGTCCGCCGCCGTCCCCGGCGGGCCAGGCCAGCAGCGTCTTGCCTCCGCGCTCCATGTAGAGCGTCAGCTCGCCGTCCACCAGCACCACCAGGGAGCCCGCCTTGCGGCCCGGCTTGTGACCGGCGCCGGTCGGCGGTTCCGGCCAGCCCAGCGCGGCACCGTACGCGTTCGCCGGGTCGGCGGCGGCCAGGACGACGGCGCGCCCCGTGCGGTCCGGCCCGGTGGGGCGGCCGGCGAAGGGGTCGTACGACGGACCGCCGCCGTTCTTCCAGGGCGGTGGGACCTGGGTGGCCAGGTCGCGGGGAGAGGCGTGGTCACCGGGCGACTGACGCGGGTCACGGGAGTCCTCGGGGCCGGTGTGCCCCGGGGCGCCGCCGAACGGGACGGGCGCGTCCGGGGCCGCCGTGCCGCCGCCCCGCTCGCGGGCGTTGGCCGCAGCGCGGAGCCGGTCCACGGCGCCGTCCATCGCGAACTGGGCGGCGCCCAGGCCCTCCACCACATAGCCGCGGCGGGCCTGGCCGGTCTCCTCGAACGCCGACAGGATGCGGTACGTCGCCGAGAAGCCGCCCTCGACGCCCTCCGCGGAGACCGCTCCCCGGGTCACCACACCGTGCCGGTCCAGCAGGGTGTGGGCCAGCGCGTGCGCCCGGACCGTGCGGTCGGCCTCCCGGTCCGGGACCAGGGACCAGCGCCCGGCGACGGTCGGCGGGCCGGTGCGCGAGGCGGTGCGGGCGGCCGCCGTGAGCGAGCCGTAGCGTCCGCGCGGGACCGAGCGCCTGGCCCGGTGCGCGGTGGACCCCGCCGTCCGGCCGGAGCCCAGCAGGGAGCGCATGGGGGCGAGCGTGTCGTTGGTCAGCCGCCCGGACCAGACGAGGTCCCACAGGGCGTCGGCCAGCTGGGGATCGGTGGCCTCCGGGTGCGTGGTGGCCCGGACCTGGTCGGCGATCTGGCGGAAGAACAGGCCGTACCCGCCGGTCAGGACGTCCAGGACCGACTGGTGGAGCGCGGTGAGCTCGAGCGGGAGCGGCGGCGGCAGGAGCAGCGGCGCCGTGTCCGCGAGGTACAGGGAGACCCAGCCGTCCTTTCCCGGCAGCGAACCGGCCCCCGCCCAGACCACTTCCCCGGCGGCCGTGAGCTCGTCCAGCATCGCCGGCGTGTAGTTCGCCACCCGTGCCGACAGGACCAGCTTCTCCAGCGCGGACGCGGGCACGGAGGCACCCTGCAACTGCTCGACGGCCCGCGCCAGGCCGTCGACGCCGCGCAGGGAGTGCCCCTTGCCGATGTGCTGCCACTGGGGGAGGAACTGGGCGAGCGAGGCCGGAGGGACCGGCTCCAGCTCGTGCCGCAGCGCCGCCAGGGAACGGCGGCGCAGCCTGCGCAGCACGGCCGCGTCGCACCACTCCTGTCCGATCCCGGCGGGGTGGAACTCGCCCTGGACGACCCGGCCGGCCGCGGCGAGCCGCTGCAGGGCTCCCTCGGTGACCGCCACACCGAGCCCGAAGCGGCCCGCCGCCGTGGCCGACGTGAACGGGCCGTGCGTGCGCGCGTACCGGGCGAGGAGGTCGCCCAGGGGGTCCTTCACGGGTTCGGTGAACGCCTCCGGCACACCCACCGGCAGCGCCGTGCCCAGCGCGTCCCGCAGCCGGCCGGCGTCCTCGACGGCCGCCCAGTGGTCGGCGCCGGCCACCCGCACCCGGATGGCGCGCCGCGCGGAGGCGAGCTCCCGCACCCACTGCGGTTCGGCGCCGCGCTCGGCGAGATCGCCGTCGGTGAGCGGGCCCAGCATCCGCAGCAGGTCGGCAACGCCCTCCGCGTCCTTGACGCGCCGGTCCTCGGTGAGCCACTGCAGCTCACGCTCCAGCTCGGTCAGCACCTCGGCGTCGAGCAGTTCGCGCAGCTCGGCCTGGCCGAGCAGCTCGGCCAGCAGCCGTGAGTCCAGCGACAGCGCGGCGGCACGGCGCTCGGCGAGCGGGGAGTCGCCCTCGTACAGGAACTGGGCGACGTACCCGAAGAGGAGGGAGCGGGCGAAAGGCGACGGTTCCGGGGTGGTGACCTCCACCAGGCGCACCTTGCGGGACTCCAGGTCGCCCATCAGCTCGACCAGCCCGGGGACGTCGAAGACGTCCTGGAGGCATTCGCGCACCGCTTCCAGGACGATCGGGAACGAGCCGAACTCCCCGGCCACCTGGAGCAGCTGCGAGGCGCGCTGGCGCTGCTGCCACAGCGGTGTGCGCCGGCCGGGGCTGCGGCGCGGCAGCAGCAGCGCGCGGGCGGCGCACTCGCGGAACCGGGACGCGAACAGCGCCGAGCCGCCCACCTGGTCGGTGACGACCTGGTCGACCTCGCCCTTGTCGAAGACGACGTCGGCGGCGCCCACGGGGGCCTGGTCGCTGTCGTACTCGCTGCCCGCCTTCACCGGGTCCTGGTCGAGCAGGTCGAGACTCATCAGGTCGGCGTCCGGCAGGCGCAGCACGATGCCGTCGTCGGCGTGCATCACCTGGGCGTCCATGCCGTACCGCTCGGACAGGCGGGCGCCGAGCGCGAGCGCCCAGGGGGCGTGCACCTGGGCGCCGAACGGGGAGTGCACGACGACCCGCCAGTCACCGAGCTCGTCACGGAAGCGCTCGACGACGATGGTGCGGTCGTCGGGGACGTGGCCGCAGGCCTCACGCTGTTCGTCGAGGTACGACAGCACGTTGTCCGCGGCCCAGGCGTCGAGGCCCGCCGTGAGGAGCCGCAGCCTGGCGTCCTCCTCGGACTGCGAGCCCACTTCGCGCAGGAAGGCGCCCACAGCGCGGCCCAGCTCCAGCGGACGGCCCAGCTGGTCGCCCTTCCAGAACGGCAGCCGGCCCGGCACGCCCGGCGCGGGGGAGACCAGGACCCGGTCGCGGGTGATGTCCTCGATGCGCCAGGAACTGGTGCCGAGGGTGAAGACGTCGCCCACCCGCGACTCGTAGACCATCTCCTCGTCGAGCTCGCCGACCCGGCCGCCGCCCTTCTTGGGGTCGGCACCCGCCAGGAACACCCCGAACAGGCCCCGGTCGGGGATCGTGCCCCCCGAGGTGACGGCGAGGCGCTGGGCGCCGGGGCGGCCGGTGATCTCGCCCGTGACCCGGTCCCACACCACGCGCGGGCGCAGCTCCGCGAAGGCGTCGGACGGGTAGCGGCCGGCGAGCATGTCCAGGACGCCCGTGAAGGCCGACTCGGGCAGGGACGCGAAGGGGGCCGCGCGGCGGACCAGGGCGAGCAGGTCGTCGACCTGCCAGGTGTCCATGGCCGTCATCGCGACGAGCTGCTGGGCCAGGACGTCGAGCGGGTTGGCGGGGACCCGGAGCGCCTCGATGGCCCCGGTGCGCATCCGCTCGGTGACCACGGCCGACTGCACCAGGTCACCCCGGTACTTCGGGAACACCACGCCCGTGGAGACCGCGCCCACCTGGTGCCCGGCGCGGCCGACGCGCTGGAGCCCCGAGGCGACCGACGGCGGCGACTCGACCTGGATCACCAGGTCGACGGCGCCCATGTCGATGCCCAGCTCCAGACTGGAGGTGGCGACGACCGCGGGCAGCCGGCCCGCCTTCAGGTCCTCCTCGACCAGGGCGCGCTGCTCCTTGGACACCGAACCGTGGTGGGCCCGCGCGATCACCTGGGGCGCGCCCTGGGCGGCCCCGGAGCCGCCCATCAGCTCGGCGGGCGAGTGGTGCTCGTCGAGCGGTTCCCCGGTGGCCCGCTCGTAGGCGATCTCGTTGAGCCGGTTGCACAGGCGCTCGGCGAGACGGCGCGAATTGGCGAAGACGATGGTCGAGCGGTGCGACTGCACCAGATCGGTGATCCGCTCCTCGACGTGCGGCCAGATCGACGGGCGCTCGGCGCCCTCCGAACCGTCGGCGACCGGGGAACCGCCCAGCTCGCCCAGGTCCTCGACCGGCAGGACCACGGACAGGTCGAACTCCTTGCCCGACACCGGCTGGACGATCTCCACCTTCCCGCGGGGGGCGAGGAAGCGGGCCACCTCGTCCACCGGGCGCACGGTCGCCGAGAGGCCGATGCGACGGGCCGGGCGGGGCAGCAGCTCGTCCAGCCGCTCCAGGGAGAGGGCGAGGTGCGCGCCGCGCTTGGTGCCCGCGACCGCGTGCACCTCGTCCAGGATCACCGTCTCCACGCCCGTCAGCGCGTCGCGCGTGGCGGACGTCAGCATCAGGAACAGCGACTCCGGGGTGGTGATCAGGATGTCCGGCGGCCGCGTCGCCAGGGCGCGCCGCTCCGCCGGAGGGGTGTCGCCGGAGCGGATGCCGACCTTCACCTCGGGCTCGGGCAGCCCCAGGCGCACGGACTCCTGGCGGATGCCGGTCAGCGGGCTGCGGAGGTTGCGCTCCACGTCGACGGCGAGCGCCTTCAGCGGCGAGACGTACAGCACACGGCAGCGCTTCCTGGGCTCGGCGGGCGGCGGCGTGGACGCCAGCTGGTCCAGGGCGGCGAGGAACGCCGCCAGGGTCTTCCCCGAGCCGGTGGGCGCGACCACCAGCACGTCCGAGCCCTCCCCGATGGCCCGCCAGGCACCGGCCTGCGCGGCCGTGGGCGCGGAGAAGGCCCCCGTGAACCAGCCGCGGGTGGCGGGGGAGAAGCCGTCCAGGGCCCGGTGCGGATCGCTGACCATGCGTCCATCGTGCACCCGGCCACTGACAACCGGGCCGAGCCGGGCCACGGGCGGTGGTGTGCCGGGACCGCGTGACAATGGCCGTATGGCGGAATCGCGCAAGGAACGAGCGCGGCACTGGAAGTACGACGAACTGCCCGGTGTCGACCTGCTGCGTGCCCGCTACATCCACAAGACGTTCGTCCGGCACACGCACGAGCACTTCGTGATCGCCGCCATCGCCGACGGGGTGGAGGTCTTCCACCACGGCGGCGGGGACCAGTACGCGGGTGCCGGCTCCCTCGCGCTGGTGAACCCCGACACCCCGCACACCGGCCGGGCCGGCGTCCCCGAGGGGTGGCGGTACGGGGCGGTGTACCCCTCGCCTGAGGTGGTGGCCGCGATCGCCGCCGAGACCACCACGCTGCGCGGCACACCCGGGTTCGTCACACCCGTCCTCGACGACCCGTACACCGTCCACCTGGTGCACCAGGTGCTGCGGGCCACCGACGAGGGCAACGCGCTCGCCGCCGACACGCTGCTGCGCGTCGCGGTGACGCGGCTGCTCCGGCTGAACGGGGGCGCGCTGCCGCGCCGCGAGGTGCGCACCGCGGGCGCCCGGCTCGCGGCACGCGCGCGTGCCGTGCTGGAGGAGCGGATGTCCGGGCCGCCGACGCTGGAGCGGCTGGCGGCGGAGCTCGGTACCAGCCCGTTCGCCCTGCTGCGGGCGTTCCGTGACACCTACGGGATGCCGCCCCACACCTGGCTCACCGACGCGCGGGTGCGGCGCGCCCGCCGGCTGCTGGACGCGGGGACGGTGCCGTCGGAGGCGGCCCACGCGGTGGGGTTCACCGACCAGCCGCACCTGAACCGGCACTTCAGCCGGATCGTCGGCGTGCCCCCGGGCGCCTACCAGCGCGAGCGCAAGAACGTACAAGACGCGCGCGGTGGCCTCCTCGTACCGTCCGGAGCGTGGCAACGGAACGGACAGCAGCACTCGCGGACCCACGGGACGGCGCGGGAGGGAAGCCGGACGGCGCGGACGGAAAGCCGGACGGCGCCGTCGTACGCGACGCCCTCGGGGTCGGGATCGCCGTCGGACTCTCCGGGTTCGCCTTCGGCGTGACCTCGGCGGGCAGTGGGCTCACCCTGCTCCAGACCTGCGCGCTGAGCCTGCTGGTGTTCACCGGGGCCTCCCAGTTCGCCCTGGTGGGTGCGCTCGCCGCCGGAGGCGGCCCGTTCACCGCCGCCGCGGGCGCGTTCTTCCTGGGGGTGCGCAACGCGTTCTACGGGCTGCGCCTGTCGCAGCTCCTGGCGCTGCCCCGCGCGGTGCGGCCGTTCGCCGCGCAGTGGGTCATCGACGAGACGGCCGCCGTGTCCCTCGCCCAGCCCACCCGGCGCGCCGCCCGGCTCGGATTCGTGGTGACCGGGCTCAGCCTGTACGTCCTGTGGAACCTCACCACGCTGCTCGGCGCGCTGGGCGCGGAGGCGATCGGGGACACCGACGCGTGGGGGCTCGACGCGGCCGGTCCCGCGGTCTTCCTGGCGCTGCTCGCCCCGATGCTGCGGACCGGCACCGAGCGGACCGTCGCCGGGCTCGCGGTCCTGCTGGGACTCGGTCTGCTGCCCGTTCTGCCGGCCGGTGTGCCGGTGCTGGTGGCCGCGCTCGCGGCACCGGCCGTGCTGTGGGCGCGGGGCCGCCGCGGCGGAGCACGCGGTGACGTGACGGAGGAGGACCGTTGAGCATCTGGATCGCGATCGGCGTGACCGTCATCGGCTGCTACGCGGTGAAACTCGCGGGGCTGCTGGTGCCCGCCGGGGTCCTGGAGCGTCCCCTCGTCAGGCGGCTCGCCGCGCTGCTGCCGGTCGCCCTGCTCGCCGCGCTGACGGCCCAGCAGGCCTTCTCCGACGGCCAGAGCCTGGTCCTGGACGCCCGCGCGGCCGGCCTGGCGGCGGCGGCCGTGGCACTGATGCTGCGCGCGCCGTTCCTCCTCGTCATCGGGGCGGCCGTCGTGGTGACGGCGGGGGTGCGCGCGCTGGGCGGGTGAGCGGGGCCGCTCGGCCGGCGGCGGAGCGGAAGCCGCTCAGTCGACGGGGCGGCCGTACGCCACCAGGGTGCGCAGGGCCTCGATGGTCACCACCGGGCGGGCCTCCCGCGAGGGGCCCGGGGCCCACCGGCGCCCGCGGACCGGCCAGCCGCCGTCCTCCCGCTGCCCGGCCGCGAGGAAGTCCAGGGAGCGGGCCATCTCCTCGTCCGTGAACCACGCGCGGGCGAGGGAGTGGGGCGTCGGCGCGTAGTCGTGCGGGAAGTGGTCCGCGTCCGGGGCGTGACCCGGGGCGACCGGGTACGGGTGCGGGCCGCCCGGGCCGGCCGCCGCGATCCGCCGCTCGCGCACCAGGGCGCCCAGCCGGTCGGCGGCGGCCCGCGCGCGGGCGCGGTCCGGCGCGTGGTCCAGGAAGGCCACGGCGGCCTCGACCTCGCAGGGATGGGGCTCCTCCAGCGACTCCACGGCCCGCCAGCAGAAGTCCGTGGCACGGAACAGCCAGGCGTGCCACACCTCGTTGCGGTGCAGCAGACCCACCACCGGCCCGGTGACCAGCAGATCTCCCGGCGGATCGTCCCCGGCCGGCACGAAGGACGCGTCCGGGTGGCCGCGCCGGACGGGACGGAGCGCCGGCAGCGCGCCGTCCGCCGTGGAGACGGACGTCAGATGCCGGCACACGTCCTCCGCGCGCCGGCTGTCGCAGCGGCCCACGGCGTCGAGCACCCGCAGCGCGTACGCGGCGTGCGGCGGCCGGCCCGCCGGACCGCGCAGACCGGGGTCGAGCCCGTGACCGTACCCGCCGCCCCCGGCGCGGTAGGCGTCCAGCGCCGTTTCCACCGGAGCCGTGCCGCCGCCGCGGAAGTGGTGGGCGAAGAGGTGCTGTTCGAGCACCCGCGCGGTGAGCCGGACGAACCGCTCCGCCCGCGCGAGCGCGCCGTGCGGCGGGGACGTCGGGGACGGCGGATCGGCTCGGGTGTCGGCCATGGCACCGACCGTAGGGGGAAAGCGGCGGCCGGCGGGCCCACCGGCCGTGGGCCACCCCCCGAGGCGGGATACTGGGGGCATGCGGTTGACGGTTTTCCGGGAGCGGATGGCGGAGCACTTCGGGGCGGGCTACGCCGAGACCTTCGCGCGCGACCACGTCATGTCCGCGCTCGGCGGGCGCACCGTGGACGAGGCGCTGTCGGACGGCTGGGACGCCAAGGAGGTCTGGCAGGTGGTCTGCACGGTGATGGACGTGCCCCGGGAAAAGCGCTGATCGTCACAGTGACCGCGCGGGGGCGGACGGCCGGTGCCGGCGTAGGTGAGACTTGAGCCGTGGCATCCACTGACGAGACCGGGCCGGCGGCCCAGCAACCCACCATGCCCGGCGCGCCACCGCCCGCCGGGCCTCCGGTGGACCCCACGGCCCGGCCGGGCGCCCGCATGCCGCGCTGGCTGCCGCGGGCCATGGTGCTCGCGCTCGCGCTGATCGCCGTGTTCCAGCTGGGAAGCTGGGCCTTCCACCAGCTCACCGGCCTGCTGCTCAACGTGCTCATAGCGTTCTTCCTGGCGCTCGCCGTCGAGCCCGCGGTGAGCTGGATGGCGACGCGCGGGGTGCGCCGGGGCCTGGGCACGTTCCTGGTCTTCCTGGGCATCCTGGTCGCGTCGGCGGGCTTCGTCACGCTGCTCGGGTCGATGCTGGCGGGACAGATCGTCAAGATCGTCGAGGACTTCCCGGAGTACCTCGACTCGGTGATCAACTGGATCAACGCGCACTTCCGCACCGAGCTGCGGCGGGTGGACATCCAGGAGGGCCTGCTGCGCTCCGACTGGCTGCGCACCTACGTGCAGAACAGCGCCACCGGTGTGCTCGACGTCTCCGCCCAGGTACTCGGCGGTCTCTTCCAGCTGCTGACCGTCGGCCTGTTCTCGTTCTACTTCGCCGCCGACGGCCCCCGGCTGCGCCGCACCGTCTGCTCCCTGCTGCCGCCCGCGCGGCAGGCCGAGGTGCTGCGCGCGTGGGAGATCGCCGTGAACAAGACCGGCGGCTACCTGTACTCGCGCGGACTGATGGCCCTCGTCTCCGGCTTCGCGCACTACGTCCTGCTGGAGTTCCTCGAGGTCCCCTACGCGCCCGTGCTGGCCGTGTGGGTGGGCCTGGTGTCGCAGTTCATCCCCACCATCGGCACGTATCTCGCGGGCGCCCTGCCCATGCTGATCGCCTTCACGGTCGACCCCTGGTACGCCCTGTGGGTGCTGGTCTTCGTGGTGATCTACCAGCAGTTCGAGAACTACGTGCTCCAGCCCAAGCTGACCTCCAGGACCGTCGACATCCACCCGGCGGTCGCCTTCGGTTCGGTCGTCGCGGGCACCGCCCTGCTGGGCGCCGTCGGCGCGCTGATCGCCATCCCCGCCGTCGCCACGCTCCAGGCGTTCCTCGGCGCCTACGTCAGGCGGTACGACGTCACGGACGACCCCCGTGTGCACGGCCACCGCGGCTCCGGCGGAGCGCAGGGAGCGTTCACGCGCGCCCGCCGCCTGTGGGCCCGGCGGACCGGTGTGCCCCGTCCCCGGGACGGGGAGACCGGGGCCTCCTGAGGGCAGCCGGCGCCCGCGGGCACCGCGTGGCGCGGCTTGACACAAAAATCGAACATCCATTCTTATGGGAGGGCCGGTATGGCTCGACGGCGGGTGTTCTGTCCTGGTTCACACCGAAATGCATCCGCGTTATCCACAGGCCGGACGTGCGTCGGAGCGCGTTGTCAGTGGCAGGCGTTAGCGTCTTTGACGTGAAGCGATCGACTCAAGCAAATCGGGTGGAACCCATGGCAGGAACCGACCGCGAGAAGGCGCTCGACGCCGCGCTCGCACAGATTGAACGGCAATTCGGCAAGGGCGCGGTCATGCGCATGGGTGACCGGACGAACGAGCCCATCGAGGTCATCCCGACCGGGTCGACCGCGCTCGACGTGGCCCTCGGCGTCGGCGGTCTGCCGCGCGGCCGCGTGGTGGAGATCTACGGACCGGAGTCCTCCGGCAAGACGACCCTGACCCTGCACGCGGTGGCGAACGCCCAGAAGGCCGGCGGCCAGGTCGCCTTCGTGGACGCGGAGCACGCCCTCGACCCCGAGTACGCGAAGAAGCTCGGCGTCGACATCGACAACCTGATCCTGTCCCAGCCGGACAACGGCGAGCAGGCCCTGGAGATCGTGGACATGCTGGTCCGCTCCGGCGCCCTCGACCTCATCGTCATCGACTCCGTCGCGGCCCTCGTCCCGCGCGCGGAGATCGAGGGCGAGATGGGCGACAGCCACGTGGGTCTGCAGGCCCGTCTGATGAGCCAGGCCCTGCGGAAGATCACCAGCGCGCTCAACCAGTCCAAGACCACCGCGATCTTCATCAACCAGCTCCGCGAGAAGATCGGCGTGATGTTCGGCTCGCCGGAGACCACGACCGGTGGCCGGGCGCTGAAGTTCTACGCCTCGGTGCGCATCGACATCCGCCGCATCGAGACCCTCAAGGACGGCACCGAGGCGGTCGGCAACCGCACCCGCTGCAAGGTCGTCAAGAACAAGGTGGCGCCGCCCTTCAAGCAGGCCGAGTTCGACATCCTCTACGGCCAGGGCATCAGCCGCGAGGGCGGCCTGATCGACATGGGCGTGGAGCACGGCTTCGTCCGCAAGGCCGGCGCCTGGTACACGTACGAGGGCGACCAGCTCGGCCAGGGCAAGGAGAACGCCCGCAACTTCCTGAAGGACAATCCCGACCTCGCCAACGAGATCGAGAGGAAGATCAAGGAGAAGCTGGGCGTCGGCGTACGGCCCGAGGAGCCCGCCGCCGAGCCGGCGGACGCCACGGGCACCGCTGCGGCCGAGCCGGCCGCGGTACCGGCTCCGGCGGCCAAGGCCACCAAGTCCAAGGCCGCGGCGGCCAAGAGCTGACCGGTGACCCGACGAACCGACTGGGCCGAGGACGCGTTCGACGCCACCGGTGTCCCACGGGGGAGGGACACCGACGGCGGCGACGGCTCAGCCGTCGGCGGTGACACGGCGTACGACGACGGCACGGGCGCGGACCGCGGCGGCAGGCGGCGCGGCGGAGGCGCACGGGCGGGCGGCTCGCGTGACGGCGGGCCGCGCGGTGGACGCGGACGCGGTCGCCGGACCTTCGGCGACGCGGCCGCGGCGGAAGGAGGCGCCTCTTCCTCGGAGAGGGCGGAGCGGGAGGAACCTCCGGGGGACCCGGTCGAGCGAGCGCGGGCGATCTGCCTGCGCCTGCTCACCGGGACCCCGCGCACCCGCAAGCAGCTCGCCGACGCGCTGCGCAAGCGCGAGATCCCGGACGCGGCCGCCGAGGAGGTGCTGTCCCGGTTCGAAGAGGTCGGACTGATCAACGACAGCGCCTTCGCGGACGCCTGGGTGGAGTCCCGCCACCACGGCCGGGGACTGGCCCGGCGCGCGCTCGCCCGCGAACTGCGCACCAAGGGCGTCGACCCCACGCTGATCGACGAGGCCGTCTCCCGGCTCGACTCCGAGCAGGAGGAGGAGACCGCGCGCGAACTGGTGGCCCGCAAACTGCGCGCCACCCGCGGACTCGACCGCGACAAGCGCGTCCGCCGCCTCGCGGGCATGCTCGCCCGCAAGGGCTACCCCGAGGGCCTCGCCCTGCGCGTGGTCCGGCAGGCCCTGGAAGAGGAGGGCGAGGACACGGACTTCCTCGGGGACACGGGGGACTGAGCCGACGGCGAGCGCGGACTCGTGCCGGGGCAGCCGGGGGATCGACCGGACCGGTGACCCCGCCCGTGCCCCGAGACGATCCCCGGGTGACCGGGCGGATCCGCGCTGGTGAGCGTGCGGGGAGGTCCCCGCCGCCCAGGCCGGCGACCCCGCCCGCACCGGCGTCTACGCGGCGGGCGTCCGCGTCACCGGGAGACCCGCGGCCCGCCACGCCTGGAAGCCGCCCACCAGGTCGGTGGCGCGACGCAGCCCCAGCCGGTGGAGGGACTCCGCCGCCAGGCTGGAGGCGTAGCCCTCGTTGCAGATCACGACCACGCGCAGGTCATGGCCGGTCGCCTCGGGAAGACGGTGGCTGCCCCGGGGGTCCAGACGCCACTCCAGCTCGTTGCGCTCGACGACCAGAGCGCCCGGGACGAGCCCGTCGCGGTCCCGCAGCGCGGCGTACCGGATGTCCACCAGCAGCGCCTCACCGGTCCGGGCCGCCTCGTAGGCCGCCGGGGCCTCGACGCGTTCGTAGCCGGCTCGCACCCGCTCCAGCAGTTCGTCGATCCCGGCGCTCTGTCCGCTCGTCTCGTTCGTCCCGCTCACTGCCAGTCCTCCGGACGTTCGACCTGCTCCAGGCGCAGCACAGGGCCGCTGCGACTGTAACGGCGGATCCGCGGCAACGGCGGGAAGTAGGCGTGCACCGAGACCGCGTGCCGGTCCGCGGACTCGTTGAGCACCTCGTGCACATGGTGCCGCCCGAAGGCGCGGCCCTGCCCGGCGGTCAGCCGGCGCTCCCGGTCCACGCCGTCGGTGAGCTCCAGCGTCCGCCAGCCGTCGGTGGGCAGCCGGGCGGCCAGCGAGTGCTCCTTCAGCTCGCCCGCGGCGGTCATGAAGGCGCCCACGGAGTCGGCGTGGTCGTGCCAGCCGGTACCGGTCCCCGGCGGCCAGCCGATCAGCCATGCCTCGCTGCCGCCCGGCCCGTCGAGCCGCACCCAGGTGCGCCCCTCGGGGTCGAGCGGGAGGGAGGCGATGAGTTCGGCGTCGGCGGCGATCCGCCGCACGAAGTCGAGGAGGTCCGCCTGGGTGGGGGCGGCGGAGGGAGCCGGGGCAGGGGAGGAGACAGACATGTGCACCGTCCTGGAGAAGAGTTCGCGAAGGCGCGCGGCAACGGCGCGCGAGAAGGAGAGAGGCGAATCAACAGGACGGGCGACACACGCAGCCCGCGTAGCGGACGAGGTCCATGTGGACCCTCCGCCACAGGTGCACGCAGGTGTCGGTCACGAGGCGGAGTACACCACGAGGCCGATCACCGGTTCAACTCGACGTCACCATCCGGACGCCGGGAGCGGCGGCCCGCCTCAGCGCGACCCCGCCCCCGCGTCGGCCCTCGCCCCGGCGCCCTCCCCGCCCTCCTCCGCGGCCGGACCGCCGAGCACCGCCTCCGCGGCCGTGTACAGGTCCGCCGGGCGGACCCCGCTCAGCGCGGTCACCAGGTGACCGTCGGGGCGTACCAGCAGCACGGTGTGGGCCGCCGCGCCCGGGTAGCTCTCGGCGACCAGCAGTTCCGCCCGGTGCGGCAGCGCCGAGACCGCCGCCGCCAGCCGGGGCATGATCCCCGCGGACACCCAGTGCCTGCGCTCCCACACACCCGTTCCGGGTGCGATCAGCACCACGAGCAGCGCACCCCGGCCGAGCCGGTCCCGCAGCCGGACGAACGTGCCGTCCTCGGCCGTGACCCGCACGTCCGTCACCGCCGCCCCGGGCGCCGTCCCGACCGGGGCCTCGCCCTCCAGCGGTCCGGGCGCGAGCGGGGACCGCGCGTACGTCCCCGGCGCGCCCAGGGCACCGCGCCCCAGGTGACCGTCCGTCAGCAGCGTGTCGTGCCCCCGCGCGGAGCCCGGAACGTAGGCACGCAGCCCTCCGCCGCCCCGCAGCAGGGGTAGTGCCTGGTCGGCGGCGCGCAGCCGGGCGGAGACGATCGCGCGGCGCTCGGTCTGGTAGCTGTCGAGCAGTGCCTCGTGAGGACCGTGGTGCCAGGCCAGCGCCAGCTTCCAGGCGAGGTTGTCCGCGTCGCGGAGCCCCTCGTCCAGCCCGTGGGTGCCCAGCGCGCCGAGCAGATGGGCCGCGTCCCCGGCGAGGAACACCCGGTCGGCCCGCCAGCGCCGGGCCAGCCGGTGGTGCACGGTGTGGACACCGGTGTCCAGCAGTTCGTACGACGGGGTGGGGCCGCCGCCCCAGCCGGTCAGGGTCTCCCTGACCCGGGCCAGCAGCAGTTCCGGCGTGACCAGGTCCTTGCCCGGCGGCAGCAGCCAGTCCAGCCGCCACACGTCGTCCGGCAGCGGCCGCGCGGTGATCTCCCCGGCGGAGGGGCCGGACGTGCGCCACGGCGGCATCCGGTGCAGCAGCGCCTCGTCGTACCAGGGGAGCTCGGTGCGCAGGGCGGCCACGGCGTGCCGTTCCACCGCGGTGCGGCCGGGGAAGCGGATGTCCTGGAGCTTGCGCACCGTCGAGCGCGGCCCGTCGCAGCCGACCAGGTAACTGCCGCGCCACCAGGTGCCCGCGGCGCCGCGCGTGCGGGCGGTGACGCCGGAGGGCTCCTGCTCTATGGTGTCCAGCCGGCTCTCCACGGCGATCTCGGCGAGCCGCTCGCCCGCGAGTGCCGTGCGCAGGGCGTCCGTCAGGACGTGCTGGGCGATGTGCAGCGGGGCGGGATCGGTGTCGGCGAAGGCGACCTCGTACATCACCTGCTTGCGCCGCACCGACCGCCATCCGGCCCAACGGGCACCGGCGTGCGCGAGCGGTACGCCGGTCAGCCGCTCCACGAGCGCGGCGGTGTCCTCCCGCAGCACGACGGTCCGTGCCGGACGGGGTTCGTCCTTGCCCGGTCCCTCGTCGAGGACCACGCACGGTACGTCCTGACGTGCCAGCGCCAGTGCGAGCGTGAGCCCGACGGGCCCCGCTCCGACGACGATCACCGGGTCCACGGCGCGGCGCCCCCTGCCCGGAGTGACGTCCGAAGGGACGTGGTGGAACAGAAGAATGGAGCAGGGTGCGCGATCACAGAACGTATGCAACCCATTGCCGGTGCTTGCGTCAAGTGACCGAAGGCCGGTGGCGATCATGAAGAGGACGGATGCCCGTCACACCGGTCGTCCGCTCATCACACGAGTCCGGGGCGTACCGCTCCCTGGCACCGGCCGGATCCGCCGGCCACTCGACACGAGTGTGGCCCGCCGGATCCCGGCGGGCCACATCCATGCCGTACGGCAGCGGTGCCTCAGACGGTGCCGCCCGCACCGGTCCCGTGGGGACCGCCCGCCTTGGCCGCGTTGAGGTCGTCGATGTCGTCCGCGCCGAGCACCGCACCCGTGCTGCGCTTGCTGCGGCGCAGCCGGCCCTCGAGCCAGGAGGCGAACGAGGTGAGGAGGAAGTTGAGGACGATGAAGACGATCGCCACCACGATGAAGCTGGGGATGACGTTGGCGTAGTTGGCCGCCAGCGTGGCGCGCGAGTTCAGCAGCTCGGTGAAGCCGAGCATCACGCCGCCCAGCGCGGTGTCCTTCACGATGACGACCAGCTGGCTGACGATCGCCGGGAGCATCACCGTGACCGCCTGCGGCAGCAGGATGCTGCCCATCGTCTGGCTCTTGCGCAGGCCGATCGCCTGGGCGGCCTCGGACTGCCCCTTGGGAAGGGAGAGGATGCCGGCCCGGACCACCTCGGCGAGCACCGAGGCGTTGTAGAGCACCAGACCGGTGACGACCGCGTACAGGGGCCGGTCCTCACTGGTGACGTCCGTGGACCGGGCGAAGAACTCGTTGGCGAACAGCATCAGCAGCAGCACCGGGATGGCCCGGAAGAACTCGACCACCGCGCCGGCCGGGACACGCACCCAGCGGTGGTCCGACATGCGCGCGATGCCGAGGACGGCGCCCAGCGGGAGGGCGATGACCATGGCGAGGCTCGCCGCCTTCAGCGTGTCGGCCAGGCCCGGCAGCAGATACGTCGTCCAGGCCTCGGACGTGGTGAAGGGCTTCCACAGGGACCACTCCAGCTGGCCCTTGTCGTCCATCACCGACCACACCCACCACAGCGCCAGGGCGAGCAGGGCGAAGAAGAGGACCGAGAGGAGCAGGTTGCGCCGCTTGGCCTTGGGGCCGGGGGCGTCGTAGAGAACAGAAGTCATCGCTTCACCGCCAGGCGCTTGCTCAGCCAGTTGAGGATCAGGCCGGTGGGCAGGGTCAGTACCACGAACCCGAAGGCGAAGACCGCGCCGATGAGCAGCGTCTGTGCCTCGTTCTCGATCATTCCCTTCATCAGGAACGCGGCCTCCGCCACACCGATGGTGGCCGCGACGGTCGTGTTCTTGGTCAGCGCGATCAGCACGTTGGCCAGCGGGCCGATCACCGAGCGGAACGCCTGCGGCAGCACGACGAGCCTGAGTACCTGGCTGAAGCTCAGTCCGAGGGCACGCGCCGCCTCGGCCTGTCCGACGGGCACCGTGTTGATGCCGGAGCGGATCGCCTCGCACACGAAGGCGGCGGTGTAGGCGACGAGGCCCAGCACGGCCAGCCGGAAGTACATCAGGTCGAAGTTGTCCCGCGCGCCCATCGTCACGCCGAAGATGTCGGCGAGGCCGAGCGACGTGAAGACGATGATGACGGTCAGGGGGATGTTCCGGACGAGGTTCACGTAGGCGGTGCCGAAGCCGCGCATCAGCGGTACGGGGCTGACCCGCATGGCCGCCAGCAGGGTGCCCCAGATCAGGGAGCCGACGGCCGAGAAGACGGTGAGCTGCACCGTGACCCAGAAAGCACCCAGCAGGGACGGGTCGTCATATTTTGAAAGAAAGTCGAACACGATCTCCCGCGCTTCCGGGTGTGTGACGTGAGGGGCGGACGTGACGCGCCGCCGCCGGACAGGCCGGAGGCGGCGGCACATCGGCGGAGCCCCGCGTGGGCCGCGGGGCTCCTGCGTCGGCGGAGTCCCGCGTTACTTGACGAGCTGGCCGATCTTCGGCGCGGGCTCGTTCTTGTAGTTCGCCGGGCCGAAGTTGTCCTCGACGGCCTTCTCCCACGAACCGTCGCTGACCATCTTCTCGAGCGCGGCGTTGACCTTGTTCACGGTCTCCGTGTCGCCCTTCTTGACGCCGATGCCGTAGTTCTCGTTGCTCAGCTTCAGGCCGGCCAGCTTGAACTTGCCCTTGTACTGGTCCTGCGCGGCGTAACCGGCGAGGATCGAGTCGTCGGTGGTCAGCGCGTCCACCTGGCCGCTCTGCAGGGCGGACAGGCACTCCGAGTAGCCGCCGCGGTTGCTCAGCTGGGCCTTCGGCGCGAAGTCGTTCTTGACGTTCTGCGCGGAGGTGGAGCCGGTCACCGAGCAGAGCTTCTTGTCGTTCAGGTCCGTGGCCTCGGTGATGTCCGAGTCGGCCTTGACCAGCAGGTCCTGGTGGGCCAGCAGGTACGGGCCGGCGAAGTCGACCTTCTGCTTGCGCTCGTCGGTGATCGAGTACGTCGCCGCGATCAGCTTCACGTCCCCGCGCGAGAGGGCGTTCTCGCGGTCGGCGCTCTTGGTCTCGACCCACTCGATCTGGTTCGGCTCGTAGCCGAGCTCCTTGGCGACGTAGGTCGCCACGTCCACGTCGAAGCCGGAGAAGGAGCCGTCCGGCGTCTTCAGGCCGAGACCGGGCTGGTCGTACTTGATGCCGATCTTGATCTTCTCGCCGCCGCCCGAGGAGGACGAACCGCCGTCACCGCTGTCGTCGCCGCCACAGGCGGTGGCGGTCAGGGCAAGGGCGAACACGGCGGCCGAGGCGGCGGTGACCTTGCGGAGCTTCATTGGTGCACATCCTTTGACTGGTGAAATGACGCGGCCGGGCATGTCCGGTGACGCGAGTCCTCGGGGCGCGGGGGCGCCGTCAGTGGTGAAGGATCTTCGACAGGAAGTCCTTGGCACGGTCGCTGCGCGGATTGCTGAAGAACTGATCCGGCGAAGCCTGTTCGACGATGCGACCGTCGGCCATGAACACCACGCGGTTCGCCGCCGAGCGGGCGAAACCCATCTCGTGGGTGACGACGATCATCGTCATCCCGTCCCGGGCGAGCTGCTGCATGACCTCCAGCACCTCGTTGATCATCTCCGGGTCGAGGGCCGACGTCGGCTCGTCGAAGAGCATGACCTTGGGCTCCATCGCCAGGGCACGCGCGATGGCGACACGCTGCTGCTGGCCGCCGGAGAGCTGCGCGGGGTACTTCTCGGCCTGCGCGCCCACACCGACCCGGTCGAGCAGGGCACGGGCCCGCTCGTCGGCCGCCTTCTTGTCCTTCTTGCGGACCTTGACCTGGCCCAGCGTCACGTTCTCGAGCACGGTCTTGTGCGCGAAGAGGTTGAAACTCTGGAAGACCATGCCCACGTCAGCCCGCAGCCGGGCGAGCTCCTTGCCCTCGTGGGGCAGGGGCTTGCCGTCGATGGTGATCGAGCCGGAGTCGATCGTCTCCAGTCGGTTGATGGTGCGGCACAGGGTGGACTTGCCGGACCCGGAGGGTCCGATGACCACGACGACTTCGCCACGGGCGATCGTCAGGTCGATGTCCTGGAGTACGTGCAACGCGCCGAAGTGCTTGTTGACGCTCTTCAGGACGACCAGATCGCCGGTCGCGGCCACATCTTCCTTGGCCACCGATACTTCGGTCATCGCTCTCGGGCTCCGTCCTCCTCGGTTTCGGAGGACAGTAGTAACCCGTCAGACGTCCGTCATTACATCTGAGGGGAATCTGAGCATCACGATCCGATAGCAATCGGACACCTGTCGTAGCACTTGTGAGCAGGGGTGATTTCGGCGGGGTAACGGTACGAAAGCGCAACCGGAACCCTCTTGACGCCGTCCCGCTCCATCGGCGTGACTGCAAGGTGCGACACGCGTCCGCACGCGCAGTCCACACGGAGAGAACGTACAGCCGATGAACCGAAGGGGGCCCTGGTGAGACTGCTTCTTGTCGAGGACGACAACCACGTCGCCGCCGCCCTGTCTGCGGTCCTCGCGCGACACGGGTTCGACGTCACCCACGCGCGCAGCGGCGAGGAGGCCCTCCAGGCGCTCGTCCCCGAGGGCAACGGCTTCGGGGTGGTCCTGCTCGACCTGGGTCTGCCCGACCAGGACGGCTACGAGGTGTGCGGCAAGATCCGCAAGCGCACCGGCACACCGGTGATCATGGTCACCGCGCGCTCCGACGTCCGCTCCCGCATCCACGGCCTCAACCTCGGCGCCGACGACTACGTGGTCAAGCCGTACGACACCGGGGAGCTGCTCGCGCGGATCCACGCCGTCAGCCGGCGCAGCGCCCCCGAGGAGGCCACCGGCAGCACGGAGACCGAGCTGCGCCTCGGCCCCGTCCGCATCGAGCTGCCGACCCGCCAGGTCAGCGTGAACGGCTCGGTCGTCCAGCTCACCCGCAAGGAGTTCGACCTGCTCGCCCTGCTCGCCCAGCGGCCGGGTGTGGTCTTCCGCCGGGAACAGATCATCAGCGAGGTGTGGCGCACCAGCTGGGAGGGGACCGGGCGCACCCTGGAGGTGCACGTCGCGTCCCTGCGGTCCAAGCTGCGCATGCCCGCCCTCATCGAGACCGTACGCGGCGTCGGCTACCGGCTCGTCGCGCCCGTGGCGTAGCGGGGCCGGGTGCACACGCGTCTGCTTCCGCTGCTCATCGTCCTGATGGCGGCCGTGCTGCTCGCCCTCGGTATTCCGCTCGCCGTCAGTCTGGCCGGCGCGCAGCAGCAGAAGGTCGTGGTCGACCGGATCGACGACACGGCACGGTTCGCGGCCCTCGCCCAGTTCGTCACCGAACCCGCCGACCCGGCGGGCGGGGACGTCGACGAGCGCAGGGAGACCCTCGGCAGCGAGCTCCGCAGCTACCACCGGGTCTACGGCATCCGCGCGGGCGTCTTCTACCGCAACGACTCGCCGATGGCGCAGGCGCCGGCCGACTGGTTCCTGCCCGCCACGGGCGAGGTCCGCGACGCCTTCGAGGAGGCGCTGCTCAGCCGCCGCAGCCACGACCCCGAGCAGGTGTGGCCCTGGCAGCGGCGCAGCCTCGTCGTGGCCTCCCCGGTCATCCGGGACGGCGACGTCGTCGCGGTCGTGGTCACCGACTCGCCCACCGGGCAGATGCGCTCGCGCATCCTGCAGGGCTGGCTGGTCATCGCCGCAGGGGAGGCCGCCGCGATGCTGCTCGCCGTCGGCGCGGCGCTGCGGCTGGCCGGCTGGGTGCTCAAACCCGTACGCGTCCTGGACGCCACCACCCATGACATCGCCACCGGGCGGCTGAAGTCCCGGGTCGCGGCAGCCGGCGGACCACCGGAGCTCAGACGGCTCGCCCGGTCGTTCAACGAGATGGCGGACAACGTCGAGAGCGTCCTGGAGCAGCAGCGCGCCTTCGTCGCGGACGCCTCCCACCAACTGCGCAACCCCCTGGCCGCGCTGCTGCTGCGCATCGAGCTGCTCGCCCTGGAGCTGCCCGAGGGCAACGAGGAGATCGCCTCCGTGCAGGCCGAGGGCAAGCGTCTGGCGCAGGTCCTGGACGACCTGCTGGGTCTGGCGCTCGCCGAGCACAGCGAGGCGGACCTCCAGATCACCGACATCGGTGCCCTCACCGCCGAGCGGGTCGCGGCCTGGTCACCCACCGCCGGCGCCAAGGACGTCCGGCTGACCGGCACCTGCCCGCCCACCACCGCCTGGGCCGACCCGGTCGCGCTGTCCAGCGCGCTGGACGCGGTCATCGACAACGCGGTGAAGTTCACGCCCGGGGGAGAGACCGTCGAGGTGGCCGTGGCCCCCCGCGGCGACACCGTCACCGTGGTCGTCACCGACAACGGGCCGGGACTGACCGCCGAGGAGCTGACCCGCGTCGGCGACCGCTTCTGGCGCAGCGGCCGCCACCAGAACATCAAGGGCTCGGGACTCGGCCTGTCCATCTCCCGGGCCCTGCTCGCGGCGGGCGGCGGCTCGATCGCGTACGAGTGCCACGAGCCGCACGGACTGCGGGTGACCGTGACGGTGCCCAGGAACGCTCCCGCGGGGGATCCGGCGGCTCAGGGCTTGACGGACCGGTAGTACCGGCGGGCGCCGTCGTGCAGCCGCAGCGGATCGGTGTAGATCGCGGTGCGCACGTCGACCAGCTGGGCGGAGTGGACGTGCGCGCCGATGCCGTCGCGGCTCTTGAGGACGATGCGGGTCAGCCACTCGGTGAGCCGGGGATCCACGTCCGTGCGCGTGATCAGCAGGTTGGACACCGCCATCGTCGGGACGGCGGAACCGAGCTGACTGCCCGGGTAGGCGGACTCCGGCATGTTGGTGGCGCGGTAGTAGCGCGTGGCGCCGCCCTGCTCGTGCAGCTCCGCCACCAGGTCGGCGTCGATCGGCACGAACCTGAGCGCGGCCTGCTCGGCGAACGTCTTCAGGCCGTCCGTGGGCAGCCCGCCCGACCAGAAGAACGCGTCCAGACCGTGGCCCAGCCGTCCCGGTCCGCTGTCGATGCCGTCCGAGGACGGCTCGATGTCCGTCTCCGGATCGATGCCGGCCGCCTGGAGCACCCGGTTCGCTATGAGCCGCACCCCCGACTTGGGCGGCCCTATGCCGACCCGCTTGCCCCGCAGGTCCTCCACGCCGCGGATGTCCGAGCCGGCCGGGACGGCCAGCTGTACGTAGTCGTCGTACAGGCGCGCCACCCCCCGCAGCCCGTCCGCCCCCGGCCGGTGTTCCAGCCGGTACGTCTCCACCGCGTCGGCCGCGGCGATCGCGAAGTCGGCCTGTCCGGTCGCCACGCGGCGCACGTTCTCCTGCGAGCCGTCGCTCGTCCGCAGCCGGACCTCGAGGTCGGGCATGTGCTTGCCGAGCGACGAGCGCAGCAGCTCGCCGTACTTCTGGTAGACCCCCGAGCGGGTGCCGGTGCTCAGCGTGACCGTCCCCCCGGGCGGCTCCTCGCTCCAGGGCGCCAGCCACCACAGCAGCAGTCCGAACGCCACGAAGGCGGCGGCCGCGCCCCGCAGGGCCCGCCGCCTGCCGATCCGGGACAGCGCGTGGGACATGCGCGTGATCCTGCCAGCCCGGGTCTTTGCTGACCAGGGCGGAGCTCACAGGACGACGCCGGCGGCGGCCGCTACAGTCGCCGCATGACTGCTTCGCCCGCCGACCTGGTCCGTGAGTTCCACCGCGCCTTCGGCCTGGACGCCCGTGACACACCGGCCGAGGTCACCCCGGAACTGGCCGCCCACCGCGGGGAACTGCTCGCGGAGGAGGCGAGGGAGGTGGCCGAGGTGTCGGTGACCGGGCCGCTCGACCGGCTGGCGCACGAGCTGGCCGACGTGGTCTACGTCGCCTACGGGACGGCGCTGGTGCACGGGATCGACCTCGACGCGGTGATCGCCGAGATCCACCGCTCCAACATGACCAAGCTGGGTCCCGGCGGACGGGTCAGCCGGCGGGCCGACGGCAAGGTCCTCAAGGGTGAGCACTACGAGGCGCCGGACGTCGCGCGGGTGCTGCGCGGGCAGGGCTGGATGCCGGGCCGGGAGGCCTGAGGGTGCCGGGCCAGGAGGCCTGAGGGTGCCGGGCCGGGAGGCCTGAGGAGAGCCGCCCGGCGGAGGGTGCGGCGTCCGTCGAAAATCCGTCCTGGTGGCGGAACGGCCGCAGTACTCTCCGCCCATGACACCGACACAGCCGGTCCCCTCCGCCGCGGACGCCGAGTGCGTCGAGCTCACCCGGCGGCTCCGGCGCAGGGGAACCGTGGTGCTCTCCGTGTTCGCCCTGCTCTGGGCCTTCGCCGCCGCCTCGGGAACTGGCTCGGCGACGGACGCCGTACCGCTGACGGTGGAGGTGGCGGCCGTACTCGTCACCGCGGCGGCGATCCGATTCGGGCACCGCGGGGACGCCGCGCCCTCGCCCCGGACCGTGAACCTGCCTGCGAACTGGGCGCGGGGCGTGGGCATCGTCAACGCGGCCGAGGTGGCGGCCATCGCCGCCGTGATCGCCGCGGCCGCCGGTTCCGGCCACCCCCGGGTGATACCCGCCGCCGTCGCCCTCGTCGTGGGGCTGCACTTCTTCCCGCTCGCCCGCCTCTACGACCAGCGGCAGTACCGGTGGACGGGCGCGCTGCTGGCGGCCGTGGCGGCCGTGGGTCTCGCGCTGACCGCGACCGGCCTGCCGGACGAGGGCCTGCGCGTCGTGGTGGGCCTGGGCTGCGCGCTGGTGCTCTGGGCCACCGCGTACCACCTGGCCCTGCGGGGCTGACCGGCCGCCGGGACGGAAGGCCGGCCCCGGCACCGCCTACCCTTGTCCGCATGAGCAGCATCGACCGGAGCCAGTCAGTGGGCGGCACGCGCACCTATGAAGTACGCACCTACGGGTGCCAGATGAACGTCCACGACTCGGAACGGTTGTCCGGGCTGCTGGAGGACGCGGGATACGTCCGCGCCCCCGAGGGTTCCGACGGCGACGCCGACGTCGTCGTGTTCAACACCTGCGCCGTGCGCGAGAACGCCGACAACAAGCTGTACGGCAACCTCGGCCACCTCGCCCCGAAGAAGGCGAGCCGCCCCGGGATGCAGATCGCGGTCGGCGGCTGCCTGGCGCAGAAGGACCGCGACACCATCGTCAAGCGGGCCCCGTGGGTGGACGTCGTCTTCGGCACGCACAACATCGGCAAGCTGCCCGTCCTGCTGGAGCGCGCCCGCGTCCAGGAGGAGGCCCAGGTCGAGATCGCCGAGTCGCTCGAGGCGTTCCCGTCCACGCTGCCCACCCGGCGCGAGAGCGCCTACGCGGCCTGGGTGTCCATCTCCGTCGGCTGCAACAACACCTGCACCTTCTGCATCGTCCCGGCGCTGCGCGGCAAGGAGAAGGACCGCCGGCCCGGCGACATCCTCGCCGAGATCGAGGCGCTGGTCGCCGAGGGCGTCTCGGAGATCACCCTGCTCGGCCAGAACGTCAACGCCTACGGCTCCGACATCGGTGACCGCGAGGCGTTCAGCAAGCTGCTGCGGGCCTGCGGGACGATCGACGGCCTGGAGCGCGTCCGCTTCACCTCCCCGCACCCGCGCGACTTCACCGACGACGTCATCGCCGCCATGGCCGAGACGCCCAACGTGATGCCGCAGCTCCACATGCCCCTGCAGTCCGGCTCCGACCCGGTCCTGAAGGCGATGCGCCGCTCCTACCGGCAGGAGCGCTTCCTCAGGATCATCGAGAAGGTCCGGGCCGCGATCCCGCACGCGGCGATCAGCACCGACATCATCGTGGGCTTCCCCGGCGAGACCGAGGAGGACTTCCAGCAGACCCTGCACGTGGTCCGCGAGGCCCGCTTCGCGCAGGCGTTCACCTTCCAGTACTCCAAGCGTCCGGGCACTCCGGCCGCCGAGATGGATGGGCAGATCCCCAAGAAGGTCGTCCAGGAGCGCTACGAGCGGCTGGTCGCACTCCAGGAGGAGATCTCTTGGGAGGAGAACAAGAAGCAGGTCGGCCGCACGGTGGAGCTCATGGTCGCCGAGGGCGAGGGCCGCAAGGACGACGCCACCCACCGGCTCTCGGGCCGCGCCCCCGACAGCCGCCTGGTCCACTTCACCAAGCCGGAGCAGGAGGTGCGCCCCGGCGACGTGGTCACCGTGGAGATCACCTACGCCGCCCCGCACCACCTCCTCGCCGAAGGTGCCGTGCTGGACGTGCGCCGCACCCGCGCGGGTGACGCCTGGGAGAAGCGGAGCGCCGAGAAGGCGGCACCGTCCACGGGTGTGCTGCTCGGCCTGCCCAAGGTCGGCGTGCCCGAGCCGCTGCCGGCGGTCACCGGGGGCTGCGCCGTCGACTGAGCCGCCGCCCGCGGTACCGGCACGCCCGGCGCGGGGATGGTGAGTAGGCTGCTGATCATGCTTGTCGCCGCCGCAGTCTGCCCCTGCCCGCCGCTGCTCGTGCCCGAGGTCGCCGCGGGCGCCGCCCCCGAGCTGGACGCCGCGCGAGCCGTGTGCACGGACGCGCTGGGGGTGCTCGCGGCGGCCCGGCCCGACCTGCTGGTGGTGGTGGGCCCGTCGGACGGCACCGGACCCGAGAGCTACCCGCCGGGCACCCCCGGATCCTTCCGCGGCTTCGGCGTCGGCATGGACGTGCGGCTGGGACGGGGCGACGGCGAGGACGCGGCCGGACGGCAGCTGCCGTACGGGCTCGCCGTCGGCGCGTGGCTGCTGCAGCGGACCGGATGGGCGGACGCTCCCGTCGAGGGACGGGGCGTGGGGGATTCCCTCATGGCCGAGCGGTGTATCGAGGAGGGGGAGGACATCGCCGGCCGGGCGGAGCGGGTGGCGATGCTGGTGATGGGTGACGCCAGTGCCTGCCGCACGCTCAAGGCGCCCGGCTACCTCGACGAGCGCGCGGCCCCCTTCGACGCGGAACTCGCCCGCGTCCTGGGCGCCGCCGACACGGCGGCCCTGCGCGCCCTGGACACCGGGCTGGCCCGCGAGCTGAAGGTGTCCGGACGGGCCCCCTGGCAGGTGCTCGCCGGCGCGGCGTCCGGGAACGGGGGACTTCGGGGCTCACTGCTCTACGAGGACGCCCCGTACGGGGTGGGATACCTCGTGGCCACCTGGTCCTAGGGCCGGACGGCGGCCGTCCGGCGGCGAGGGCCGGGCGGCGTCCGCGACGGTCCTGCCGGGACGGCGGCGGACGGCCGGGAGCACGCGGTGCGCGCCTCGGCCGTCCGTCGGTGTGCCGCTCGGCTCAGGAAGTGGGCGGCGGCCCGGCCGGCGGTGTGGTGCCCTCCCCGCCGGGACCGGGGTCGTTCTTGTGCGTGAAGCGGTCCACGGCGCCCTTGGCCTTGCCCGTACTCGACTCGATCCGGTCGCTGTACTTGCCCTTGGTCCGCTTGTCGACGGTCTGCGCGGCCCTGTCCAGACCGTGCTGGATCTTGTCCTCGTGCTGCTGCGCGAGCCCGGAGACCTTGTCCTTGGCCGGGCCGAGTTTGGCCTTCAGATTGTCCAGCAGACCCATGATGCACCTTCCTCGCGGCAATCTACGTGCGGGCGCCCTCACCGGCTTCGCTGCCGCTCTCGGCGGACTGCTGCTTCGGGATGTCGACGGTGTCGGCGGCGGTGGCCTGGCCACCCTCGGCCGCCGGCGGCTCGGCGGTCTCCGGCGCCCCGGCGGATCCCTTCGGTTCCGCGGTCCCGGCCGTCTCCTCCGATCCGGGCCCGGACGCCGGCCCGTCGGCCCGGGACTCGGCGGTCCGTGTCTCCTCCGTGGCCCGCGACCTCCGAAAAAGCCGTGCAAAAACGCCCATATCCACTCCATACGTTACTCGTGCGGGCGACATCCCGCGTTGCCCGGCGTGTCCGTTCGTGTGACCCGGGGCACCGCCGCCGCGATCCGGCGGCAGAGACCTCGCAACGGGCAACGACCCGGTCGGCGCCGCGTCACGTAACCCGTTCGAGAGCGGGGTGCGAGGTTTGGGAGACTGGATCAGTGAGCAGCGCACCCCTCGCCCCCCGCGTCATCGCCGTCGTCGGTCCCACCGCGGCCGGAAAGTCCGATCTGGGCGTTTTCCTGGCCCGGCGGCTCGGCGGTGAGGTCGTCAACGCCGACTCGATGCAGCTCTACCGGGGGATGGACATCGGCACCGCCAAACTGACGCCCGAGGAGCGCGGCGGGGTCCCCCACCACCTGCTCGACATCTGGGACGTCACCGTCACCGCCTCCGTCGCCGAGTACCAGCGACTGGCCCGGGAGCGGATCGACGCGCTGCTCGCCGGCGGACGCTGGCCCGTCCTGGTGGGCGGCTCCGGCCTCTACGTCCGCGGAGCCGTCGACGACCTCCGGTTCCCGGGCACCGACCCCGAGGTCAGGGCCCGCCTGGAGGAGGAGCTCACGCTGCGCGGCCCGGGAGCGCTGCACGCGCGCCTCGCCGTCGCGGACCCGGACGCCGCGCGGGTGATCCTGCCGAGCAACGGCCGCCGCATCGTCCGCGCCCTCGAGGTCATCGAGATCACCGGACGGCCCTTCACCGCCAACCTCCCGGGCCACGACTCGGTCTACGACACGCTCCAGATCGGCGTCGACGTGGCCCGCCCCGAACTCGACGAGCGCATCGCCCGCAGGGTCGACCGGATGTGGGAGGCGGGCCTCGTGGAAGAAGTGCGCGCACTCCAGGCGCACGGGTTGCGCGAGGGGCGTACGGCGTCGCGGGCGCTCGGCTACCAGCAGGTGCTCGCGGCACTCGCCGGGGAGTGCACCCTCGACGAGGCGCGGTCCGAGACCGTACGTGCCACCAAGCGCTTCGCGCGCCGTCAGGATTCGTGGTTCAGGCGCGATCCCCGGGTGCACTGGTTGAGTGGGGCCGCGGCGGACCTCGCGGAACTTCCCCAGCTCGCGTTGTCGTTGGTCGAACGACCGGTTACAGCCTGATCACGTCATGGCATCGGGACGCCCAGGCCGTCATCCGGGCCTGTGACGCCGTGCCATCATCGAGCTTCGATCGACCAAGTGGAGTCCTAGTTGGGAGGGCGCGTGGCGATGGAGGCCGGCCCTCGCGACACCGCACACGGCACCGAGCACCTCACCACCGAGCGGGGTGTGCCGGAGCAGGAAGCCGACCGTCTCAGCCCCGACGGTCCGGAGGAGACGCAGGGCGGGGTGACCGACGACGGCCCCGGCCCGGACGAGATGTTCACCGCCGGTGAAGAGGTCGAGGTGGAGCTGCGCCCGCAGCGCAGGCTGCGCCTGTGGCAGCTGGCGCCCATCGTCGGGCTCGCGGCGCTCGGCTCCCTGATGTTCGCCTTCCCGCTCGCCTTCGACTTCGGCGACAGCGGTGCCGTGATCGCCATGCTGGGGCTGCTGATCTGCTCCTGCGCCGCCGGCTGGGGGATGATGGCCGCCCGCAAGGTGGGCTACACCTGGCCGGGCCTGTCGGCCCGGGGCTCCGGACGCACGTCGGACTGGCGGGTCGTGGCCGCGTACTCCGTGATGGTTGCCGCCGTGGTGGCCCTGGCGGTCTGGCGGGTCGCCCGGCTCCGGTGACCCCGCGCCGGCCCGCGGGTCCGCGGGCGGCGACGCGCTGTCACCCGCACCCCGTACGATCGAGGAATGAGCACGCGGATCGCCTTCCTCAAGGGGCACGGCACCGAGAACGACTTCGTGATCGTCCCGGACCCCGAGAACGCCGTCGACCTGTCCCCGGCCGCCGTCGCCGCCCTGTGCGACCGTCGCGCCGGAATCGGCGGTGACGGCCTGCTGCACGTGGTGCGGTCCGCGGCCCACCCCGAGGCGAAGGCCATGGCGGCCGAGGCCGAGTGGTTCATGGACTACCGCAACGGGGACGGCTCGGTCGCGGAGATGTGCGGCAACGGAGTGCGCGTGTTCGCGCGCTACCTCCAGCGCGCCGGACACGTGTCCGCGGGAGACATCGCGGTGGCCACGCGCGGCGGTGTGAAGAGCGTGCACATCGACAAGGACGGTGACATCACCGTCGGCATGGGCCGGGCGCTGTTCCCGGCCGGTGACGTCACGGTGAGCGTCGGCGGGCGCACCTGGCCCGCACGGAACGTCAACATGGGCAACCCGCACGCCGTCGCCTTCGTGGAGGACCTCGCCCACGCGGGCGATCTGTCCGCCCCGCCCCCCTGCAGCCCGGCCGCCGCCTACCCGGACGGGGTGAACGTGGAGTTCGTCGTCGACCGCGGGCCGCGGCACGTGGCGCTGCGGGTGCACGAACGCGGAGCGGGCGAGACCCGGTCCTGCGGCACGGGCGCGTGCGCGGTCGCCGTGGCCGCCGCCCGCAGGGACGGCGCCGACCCGGCCCGCACCGGCACCCCCGTGACGTACACGGTGGACGTGCCCGGCGGCACCCTCGTGATCACCGAACGGCCCGACGGCGAGATCGAGATGACCGGACCGGCGGTGATCGTCGCCGAGGGCGTGATCGAGACGGACTGGCTGGAGGACGCCCTCGGCTGAACCGGGGCGTGGGCGTGGTATCCCAGCCCCCGGCCCGCACGGCGTGCGGATCCGCAGGGCAGGCGGGCGGACCGGCTGCGAGATCACGGCAGACCGCCGACGCGATGGCGTGAAAGCGACCTCCGGCCGACCTTCGCTCGATGGAGTGATCCGTTTCACGCTCGGCCGGAGGCGGTCAGCCTGGCGGGGTTCGGCTCGGTAGCATCAAGCACCGGCCCGGACGGGGGACGAACGCCGTCTCCTGAGCCCGAGTCCGCCCTGGGGCACACCGTCCGCCGGTCCACGCAGCCGGAGGTGCCCATGAACGCGGAGGCCGTGAATCCCGCGACCCCAGGCCCTGCGACATCTGGTCACGTCGCACCCACGGGAACACGCAGGAAGGCACGCCCCCGGCTCGACCTGCGCCGTCTCGGCCGTGCCGCACTGCTCGGCGGCACCGCGCGCGACCGGCTCCCCGACGCCATCGGGCACGTCGTCGACGCCCACCGCGCCCATCACCCCGACGCCGACCTCGAACCCCTGCGCCGTGCCTATGTGTTGGCCGAGTCCTCGCACCGCGGACAGATGCGCAAGAGCGGCGAGCCGTACATCACCCACCCGCTCGCCGTGACCCTCATCCTCGCCGAACTGGGGGCCGAGACCACGACCTTGACCGCCTCCCTGCTGCACGACACCGTCGAGGACACGGACGTGACGCTGGATCAGGTCCGCGAGGAGTTCGGCGAGGAGGTGCGCTACCTCGTCGACGGCGTCACCAAACTGGAGAAGGTCGACTACGGCGCCGCCGCCGAACCCGAGACCTTCCGCAAGATGCTCGTCGCCACCGGCAACGACGTCCGCGTGATGTCGATCAAACTCGCCGACCGGCTGCACAACATGCGCACCCTCGGCGTGATGCGCCCCGAGAAGCAGGAGCGCATCGCCAGGGTGACCCGGGACGTGCTGATCCCGCTCGCCGAACGCCTCGGTGTGCAGGCGCTCAAAACGGAACTGGAAGACCTGGTCTTCGCGATCCTGCACCCCGAGGAGTACGCGCACACACGCGAGCTGATCGTCCGCAACGCGGCCCGCGCGGACGATCCGCTCGCCGATGTCGCCGACGACGTGCGCAAGGTGCTCCGCGAGGCGGACATCACCGCCGAAGTCCTCATCCGCCCACGGCACTTCGTCTCCGTGCACCGGGTGTCGCGAAAACGCGGGCAGCTGCGCGGCGCCGACTTCGGCCGCCTGCTGGTGCTGGTGAACGAGGACGCCGACTGCTACGGCGTCCTCGGGGAGCTGCACACCTGCCTGACGCCCGTCGTGTCGGAGTTCAAGGACTTCATCGCGGTACCGAAGTTCAACCTGTACCAGTCGCTGCACACCGCCGTGACCGGAGCGGACGGCCAGATGGTCGAGGTGCTGATCCGCACCCACCAGATGCACAAGGTCGCCGAGGCCGGGGTCGTCGCCCTCGGCAACCCCTACGCCGCCCCGGAGGAGCAGTCCGCGAGCGACGGCGAGCGCGTCGACCCCACCCGGCCCGGCTGGCTCTCCCGGCTGCTCGACTGGCAGCGGGCCGCGCCCGACCCCGACACCTTCTGGTCCACCCTGCGCGAGGACCTCGCCCAGGACCGCGAGATCACCGTCTTCCGCCCCGACGGGGGCACGCTGGGCCTGCCCGAGGGGGCGACCTGCGTGGACGCCGCCTACGCGCAGTACGGCGAGGACGCCCACGCGTGCATCGGAGCCCGGGTGAACGGCCGGCTGGCGACGCTGAGCACCGTGCTGAAGGACGGTGACACCGTCCAGCTGCTCATGGGTCAGGACGCGGCCTCCGAGCCCTCCAGGGAGTGGCTGGAGCACGCGCACACCCCGGCGGCGCGGATCGCCATCCAGCGGTGGCTGACCGCACACCCCGCACAGGGCGACGCGGCTGCGGCGCACGCGGACGCGTCGTCCCGGCCCCGCTCCGACGACCTCGCCCCGCCCCAGTCGGGCATCCCGGCGGGGGCGGCGTCCGGCCGTCCCGCCGCCGCCCAGGTCCTGACCGACCGGGCCGGCGCGCCCGTCCGGCTGGCCGGCTGCTGCACGCCCGTACCGCCCGACGAGGTGACCGGCTTCGCGGTGCGCGGGGGAGCGGTGACCGTGCACCGCGCGCAGTGCTCCGCGGTGGCGCGCATGAAGGGCGTGGGGCGGGCCGAGGTCGGTGTCCGCTGGGGGGAGGGCGCCGAGTGCCGGGTCACCCTGGTCGCGGAATCGTTCGTCCGACCGCATCTGCTCGCGGACCTCACCGAGGCCATGGCCCTCGAAGGCGCCGAGATCGTCTCCGCGACCGTCGAACCGCCGGACCGGCAGCAGGTGCGCCACACCTACACCGTGCAGTTGCCGGACGCCGCCCGCCTTCCGGCGCTGATGCGCGCCATGCGCGACGTGGCCGGCGTGTTCGACGTGAGCAGGGCCCAGCCGCAGACCTCGGGCGCCTGACGGACGCACCGGAGCGTCCGAGCGGTATGACTGTCCGATCGGGTGGGTCGGACGCGCGCCGTCACCGGCGTTCACCGGCGCGCTGATAGCCGTGGGGCATGCCGCTCACCCCTCACGCCCCCGCCCCTCGCCGCCGGAGGGCGGCCACGGCGGTGCTCGCCCCCGCCGTCTGCGTCTGCCTGCTCGCGGCGAGCGACCCCGCCGTCCCGCTCGGCGTCGGCGACCGCCTCTTCCCCCACCTGGGCAACCCCGGCTACGACGTGCTCGCGTACGACATCGCGCTGGCCTACCCCGGCCGCAACGACCGGCCGCTCGAAGCCGTCACCACGATCGACGCCCGCGTCACCGCCGACCTCGGCCGGCTCAACCTCGACTTCGCCCACGGCACGGTCCGCTCGGTCGAGGTCGACGGCCGCCCCGCCGCCTTCACCGGCGCCGGCGAAGACCTGGTGATCACCCCCGTGAACGGCCTCGAGAAGGGGAAACCGGCACGCGTCACCGTCCGGCACACCAGCGACCCGAGGGCCGCCGACCGCGAGGGCGGCTGGGTGCGCACCGCGGACGGCCTCGCCCTGGCGAACCAGGCCGACGCCGCCCACCTGGTCTTCCCGTGCAACGACCACCCGTCCGACAAGGCGCTGTTCACCTTCCGGATCACGGCCCCGGACGGCCACACGGCCGTCGCGAGCGGCCTGCCCGCCGACGCCGGCCGTCCCGCGGGCCGCACACGCGGAACCACCACCTGGACGTACCGGACCCGGCACCCCATGGCCACCGAACTCGCCCAGGTGTCCATCGGCCGGTCGACGGTCGTGCACCGCACCGGCCCACACGGCCTGCCCCTGCGGGACGTCGTGCCCACCGGACTCCGCGCGGCGGCCGAACCGTGGCTGGCGAAGACCCCCGGCCAGATCTCCTGGATGGAGGACAGGACCGGTCCCTACCCGTTCGCGACCTACGGCCTGCTCCTGGCCGACGCGTCCATCGGCTTCGCGCTGGAGACCCAGACCCTCTCCCTCTTCGAGCGGGACATGTTCACCGACCCCGCCCTCCCCGCCTGGTACGTCGAGTCGATCATGGTGCACGAGCTGGCCCACCAGTGGTTCGGCAACAGCGTCAGCCCCCGCCTCTGGTCCGACCTGTGGCTCAATGAGGGGCACGCCACCTGGTACGAGACGCTGTACGCCCAGGAGCGGGGCGGCAGGTCCCTGGAAGCCCGGATGAAGGCGGCCTACCAGGCGTCCGACGCCCGGCGCGCGTCAGGGGGACCGCCCGCCGCACCCCTGCCCCCGGAACCCGGCCGCAAGATCGGCATCTTCCGGCCGGGCGTCTACGAGGGCGGCGCGCTCGTGCTCTACGCCCTGCGCCAGGAGATCGGCCGCGCCGCCTTCGAGCGCCTGGAACGGGCCTGGGTCACCCGCCACCGCGACGGCAACGCCGGGACGGCCGACTTCGTCCGGCTGGCCTCCGAGACCGCCGGACGCGACCTGACCGGCTTCCTGCACCCCTGGCTCCACGGCGCCACGACTCCGCCGATGCCCGGCCACCCGCGATGGCGGACCTCGGCCCGGGACGCCGTCCCCGCGAGGCGGCCGGTACCGCCCGCGCATCGACCGGGCCCGGGCCGGGAATAACACGATGACGAGACGGGCCGTACCGTGCGACCATCGTCAGGTCCGCACAGCGCGGGCGCGGGAATCTCCCGGGCCGCCCGCACGTTGTGCACAGTGACGGACGGTCCCACCGGGCCGGCTCCGTCGCAGACGGTTCACCGACGACGTAAGGACCCAATGACCTCCTCTTCTTCCCCTTCCCAGGACACCAAGCGCCGCGCGCACAGCCATCCCGAAGGTCTTCGGGCCGATGCCCTGATGGAAGAGGACGTCGCCTGGAGCCTCGAGATCGACTCGGACCGGGACGGCGACCAGCTCGACCGCTCCGAGCGGGCGGCTCTGCGCCGTGTCGCCGGCCTCTCCACCGAGCTCGAGGACGTCACCGAGGTCGAGTACCGGCAGCTCCGCCTGGAGCGCGTCGTACTCGTCGGGGTGTGGACCTCGGGGACCGTGGGGGACGCGGAGAACTCCCTGGCGGAGCTCGCCGCCCTCGCGGAAACGGCCGGCGCCCTCGTCCTCGACGGTGTGATCCAGCGCCGCGACAAGCCCGACGCCGCCACCTACATCGGCTCCGGAAAGGCCGAGCAGCTGCGCGACATCGTGCTCGACACGGGCGCGGACACCGTCATCTGCGACGGTGAGCTCAGCCCCGGCCAGCTGATCCACCTCGAGGACGTCGTCAAGGTCAAGGTCATCGACCGTACGGCCCTGATCCTCGACATCTTCGCCCAGCACGCCAAGTCCCGAGAGGGCAAGGCGCAGGTCGCGCTCGCGCAGATGCAGTACATGCTGCCCCGGCTGCGCGGCTGGGGCCAGTCGCTGTCCCGGCAGATGGGCGGCGGCAAGGGCGGCGGCCTCGCCACCCGCGGCCCCGGTGAGACCAAGATCGAGACGGACCGGCGGCGGATCCGCGAGAAGATGGCGAAGATGCGCCGTGAGATCGCGGAGATGAAGACCGGCCGTGAGATCAAGCGCCAGGAGCGCCGGCGCAACAAGGTGCCGTCCGTGGCCATCGCGGGCTACACCAACGCCGGCAAGTCCTCGCTGCTCAACCGCCTCACGGGCGCGGGCGTCCTGGTCGAGAACGCCCTGTTCGCCACCCTCGACCCGACCGTGCGGCGGGCCGAGACACCGAGCGGCCGGCTGTACACGCTGGCCGACACCGTCGGCTTCGTCCGGCACCTGCCGCACCACCTGGTCGAGGCGTTCCGCTCCACCATGGAGGAGGTCGGCGACGCCGACCTGATCCTGCACGTGGTGGACGGTTCGCACCCGGTCCCCGAGGAGCAGCTCGCCGCGGTGCGCGAGGTGATCAGGGACGTCGGCGCCACCGGCGTGCCCGAGATCGTCGTGATCAACAAGGCCGACGCGGCCGACCCGCTGACCCTTCAGCGGCTGCTGCGGGTGGAGAAGCGCTCCATCGCCGTCTCGGCCCGCACCGGCCGGGGCATCGAGGAGCTGCTCGCGCTCATCGACAACGAGCTGCCCCGTCCCTCGGTGGAGATCGAGGCGCTCGTGCCGTACACGCACGGCAAGCTGGTCGCCCGCGCCCACGACGAGGGCGAGGTGATCTCCGAGGAGCACACCGCGGAGGGCACCCTGCTCAAGGTCCGGGTGCACGAGGAGCTGGCGGCGGAACTCACGCCGTTCGTTCCCACGCCGGCCGGCTGACCCGCCCGGAACGGACCGAAGGCCCTCCCCCGCACAGCGCGGGGGAGGGCCTCCGTGCGCGCGGAGCGGGCGTACGTCCGCAACCCATGCCGCGACGACCCCCCGTCGGTACGCGCGAACAGTGTGCCGCGCGCCCGTGTGCCGGTCCGGTCCGGGAGCGCGGCGGCACCCGGACCGGGCCGCCGGTCACCGGCCGGCGAACTTCTCGCTGACCGCCTCGTACACGCCCTTGGCCTCGTCACCGAGGCGCGGACCCGCCAGCCAGCCCGACGTCACCGGGCCGATGGAGGTGTTGGACACCAGTGCCGGCTTGCCGTCCGAGCCGGTCGTGACCCAGCCGCCACCGGACGAACCCGCCGTCATGCTGCACCCGATGCGGTACATCGTCGGGTCGTTTGCGGCCAGCGACAGCCGGCCGGGCTTGTCCGCGCAGCGGTACAGCGTCTGGCCGTCGTACGGCGGAGCGGCCGGGTAGCCGGTCGCCGTCATCTCCTCCATGTCGGGCACCGCGGGAGCCGCGAAGTCCACCGGCAGCGCCGAACCGACCGTCTCCTCCAGCGACTTGCCGTTCCCGCCCTTCTCCGGCGTGACATGCATGACCGCGAAGTCGTACGAGGCGCCGTCACCGCCGGTGGCGCCGCCCTGCTCGATCCACTGGTCCGAGGTCTGCACCCAGTCGCCCCACCAGAGGCCGTACGGAGCGACCTCCTCCTTGGACGCGCCCTCCAGCTCCTGCGCCGACCTGCCCGAGTCGTTGTACGACGGCACGAAGGCGATGTTGCGGTACCAGCCGCCCTTCTTGCCGGCGTGCACGCAGTGGCCCGCCGTCCACACCATGTTGGACTTGCCCGGATTGGCCGGGTCCTGCACCACCGTCGCCGAGCAGACCATCGTGCCCTCGGGGGAGTCGAAGAACACCTTCCCGGCCTCGGGCGCGTTGGCCCGGTACGACGCCGGAACGGCCGCCGCCCGCACCGGCTCCGGCGTGGGATCGGTCACGCCCTGGTCGCCGGAGATGTCGCTCTCGTCGACCTCCTGCTCCGGCTCCTCGGCGTCCCGCATGCGGTCCGGGTCCCACAGGTCCTCGATGATGGGGTTGACGTAGTCCTGCGCCTCGCGCAGCCAGTCGTCCTTGTCCCAGTTCTTCCAGGCGCCGTCCCGCCACTTGTCGATGTCGATCCCGTGCTCCTTGAGCCGGTCCCTGATGTCGGACGGGATCTTCAGCTTGCCGTCGTCGGCGGCGGTCGCGGAGGCGTCGGCGCTCACGTCGGTGTCGCCCGAGCCGCAGGCGGTGACGGTGAGGGCGAGTGCCGAGACGAGGGCGACGGAGGCCAGCACGGGGGAGGTTCTGCGCCGGGCCCGCCCCTCTCGGCGAACGGTGGACGACGGCCGTATGGATCGCATGATCTGACTCCCCCTGAAATGAACGAACATGGTGCTGCGGCCGTCCTCACACCCTCGAACCGCGCGGAGTTCACAGGCGCTCCCACGGCCGTCGGGAACGGCACCACACACTATGCGCTCGCTGTGGGGGACATCCGACGGAACGGCAACGGTTCGGCCACAAGCCACCTGACCTGGCCGGTCGTCCGGCACTCCACCGGTCCGGCGCCCCGGGGCCACCGGGCGCGCGGGCGGCACGGCCGCGGAAGCCGGTGCCACCCGTAACCCGGTGGGCGGCCCGCTGTTGGTAGCGGTGGGGGCCCGCCGTCCGCACGGGGGAGCCCCCTGCCCAGAGTTCGGCGCGAGCACGGGGAGGACGGTGAACGGTGACGGACCCCCGGTCGGGCCGACGGCCCCGCGCATCGCGTGCTCCCAGCGCGACGGCCGTCACCCCGAGTCCGACCCTGACGGCCCCTTCTCCTGACGGACCCGTCGACGCCTCGCACCCTCACCCCCGCACGAGGAGCCGCCTTGCACACGCCCCCCGCGCCGTCCGACCGCACCGGCCCACTGGTCCCGCACCAGGAGAGGAGACCGGCCGGCACCGCCCGGCTCCGGGACGGCGCCCCCTGCCCGCTGGAACAGTCCGACCCGCGCCGGGTGGCCCAGGCGGCGGCCTGCGAGAACCTCCTGCGCTGCTGGGTACGGGAGTCGGACCTCCCGGCGCCGGCCGGTGACGAGCTGCGGATCCCCCTCCCCGCGAGCGGTACCGCCCTGCTCGTCCCGGTGCTGTACTGGTCCCCGGCCGGTCTGCACCGCTTCGGGCCGCCCCGCCTGGCAGGCGCCCCGGACCACGCCCCGCCGCTGGACGCCGTCGCGCTGGCCGCGCTCCTGGCGCGGGAGAACGCCGGCAGCGCGGACCCCTCGCTCCCGGCGGCCGGTGACAGCACCGACCTCACCGCACGCGTCGCCGACTCCGTCCGCCGGGTCACCGCCTTCGTCACCGCGCGGCGCGAGAGCCCGGACGACCACCCCGACCGCTTCCTCGCCGCCGAGCAGGCACTCGTCCTCGGGCATCCGCTGCACCCGGCCCCGAAGAGCCGCGAGGACCTCTCCGACACCGAGGCCGAGCGGTACTCGCCCGAGCTGCGCGGCTCCTTCCCGCTGCACTGGCTCGCCGTCGCCCCCTCGCTGCTCGTCACCGACTCCGCCTGGACCGAGCGCGGCCGCACCGTCGCCGCGCCCCGCCTGGCCGAACGGCTCGCCGGCCCCGGCCTGCCCCTGCCCGACGGATACACGGCCCTGCCCGTCCACCCCTGGCAACTGGGGCAGGTCCGCCACCGCCCGGACGTCGCCGGACTGCTGGACGCCGGACTGCTCCGCGACCTCGGCAGCCACGGCGACCCCTGGCACCCCACCTCGTCCGTACGGACCGTCCACCGCACCGGCGCCCCGGCCATGCTCAAGCTGTCCCTGGCCCTGCGCATCACCAACTCCCGCCGGGAGAACCTCCGCAAGGAACTCCACCGGGGCGTCGAGGTCCACCGGCTGCTGCGCACCGGACTGTCCCGGCAGTGGCGGGCCGCGCACCCCGGCTTCGACATCGTCCGCGACCCGGCCTGGCTCGCCGTGCGCCGGCCCGGCGGCGACCCCGTGTCCGGACTGGACCTGGTGATCCGCCACAACCCGTTCGGGCCGCACGACGACGTCGCCTGCGTCGCCGGACTCCTCTCACCGCGGCCCCGCCCCGGCGGACCCATGAGATCCCGGCTCGCCGAGATCGTCCTCCGCCTCGCCGCCCGCACCGGACGGCCGCCCGGGGCCGTCGCCGCCGAGTGGTTCCTGCGCTACCTCGAACACGTGGTGCGGCCCGTGCTGTGGCTGGACGCGGCGGCCGGCATCGCCCTGGAGGCGCACCAGCAGAACACGCTGGTCCTGCTGGACCCCGACGGCTGGCCCGCGGGCGGACGCTACCGCGACAACCAGGGCTACTACTTCCGCGCGTCGCGGCGCACGGAACTCGACGCCCGGCTGCCCGGCATCGGCGAGCACAGCGACACCTTCGTCCCCGACCCGGTCACCGACGAACGCTTCGCCTACTACCTGGGCATCAACAACGTCCTCGGACTGATCGGCGCCATCGGCTCCCAGCGCCTCGCCGGCGAACGGCTGCTGCTCGCCGCCTTCCGCCGGTTCCTCACCGAGGTCTCGGCCGGACCGGCCCGCACCCGCGGCACGCTGCCCGCGCTCCTCCTGGACTCACCCGTCCTGCGCTGCAAGGCCAACCTGCTGACGCGGCTGCACGGCCTCGACGAACTCGTCGGCCCGGTCGACACCCAGTCCGTCTACGTCACCATCGCCAACCCGCTGCACCCGTGACGGCCCGCGACACCGCCGGCTGGGGCCCGGCCCCGACACCCGCGGGCCCGTTCCGGCTGGTCCCCGTCCGGGCCGAACGGGACCTCCCCCTGCTGACCCGGTGGATGAACGACCCGGCCGTCGCCGCGTTCTGGGAACTGGCCGGACCTCCCGCCCGGACCGCCGACCACGTCCGGGCCCAGCTCACCGGCGACGGCCACAGCGTCCCCTACCTGGGCCTCCTGGACGGTACGCCGATGAGCTACTGGGAGATCTACCGCGCCGACCTCGATCCCCTGGCCCGCCACTACCCGGCCCGGCCGCACGACACCGGACTCCACGTCCTCATCGGGCCCGCCGGTGACCGGGGCCGGGGCCTCGGTGGCATCCTGCTCAGGACCGTCGCCGACCTCGCCCTCGACCACCGGCCCCGCTCACCCCGGATCGTCGCGGAACCCGACGTGCGCAACGTCCCCTCCGTCACCGCGTTCCTCAAGGCCGGCTTCCGTTTCTTCGCCGAGGCGGACCTGCCGGCCAAGCGGGCCGCCCTCATGGTCAGGGACCGCTCCCTGCGCCATGTGCTGTAGCGCTCGCCCCCCAGTGCCCCCGCACGCCCCTCCCGACCCGAACGAGGAGACGTCTTGATCGCATGCCCCTCCCTCGCCGTGAGCGCACGGATGTCAGTCCCGGGTCGTAGGGTGGTCGCGCTATGACGAAGCCCTCACTCCCCGAACTCCTGCACGCCGCCGTGGCCGCCGTCGGCGGCACGGAGCGTCCCGGCCAGGTGACCATGGCCGAAGCCGTCGCCGAGGCGATCGACGACGGCGCCCATCTGCTGGTCCAGGCCGGCACCGGCACCGGAAAGTCCCTGGGCTACCTGGTGCCCGCGCTCGCGCACGGGGAGCGTGTGGTGGTGGCGACGGCCACCCTGGCCCTGCAGCGCCAGCTCGTCGAGCGGGACCTGCCGCGCACGGTGGAGTCCCTGCATCCGCTGCTGCGCCGGCGCCCGGAGTTCGCGATGCTCAAGGGCCGCTCCAACTACCTGTGCCTGCACCGGCTGCACGAGGGCGTGCCGCAGGACGAGGAGGAGGGGCTGTTCGACCAGTTCGAGGCGGCGGCCCCCACCAGCAAGCTGGGCCAGGACCTGCTGCGCCTGCGTGACTGGTCGGACGAGACGGAGACCGGCGACCGGGACGACCTCACGCCGGGCGTGTCCGACCGGGCCTGGTCCCAGGTCTCGGTGTCGTCGCGGGAGTGCCTCGGCGCCACGAAGTGCGCGTACGGTGCCGAGTGCTTCGCCGAGTCCGCCCGTGAGCGCGCCAAGCTCGCCGAGGTGGTCGTCACCAACCACGCCCTGCTCGCGATCGACGCCATCGAGGGCGCCCCCGTGCTCCCGCAGCACGAGGTGCTCATCGTCGACGAGGCCCACGAGCTGGTCTCCCGGGTCACCGGTGTCGCCACCGGGGAGCTCACTCCCGGACAGGTCAACCGGGCGGTGCGGCGCGCGGCGAAGCTCGTCGACGAGAAGGCCGCGGACCAGCTCCAGACCGCCGCCGAAGGGTTCGAACGGCTGATGGAGCTGGCCCTCCCGGGCCGCCTGGAGGAGATCCCGGAGGACCTCGGCTACGCGCTCATGGCGCTGCGCGACGCGAGCCGGACCGTCATCTCGGCGATCGGCGGCACCCGCGACAGGTCCGTCCAGGACGAGGACGCGGTCCGCAAGCAGGCGCTGGCCTCCGTGGAGAGCGTGCACGACGTGGCCGAGCGGATCACGAACGGCTCGGAGTGGGACGTCGTCTGGTACGAGCGCCACGACCGCTTCGGGGCGTCGCTGCGCGTCGCCCCCATGTCCGTGTCGGGCCTGCTGCGCGAGAAGCTCTTCACCGACCGCTCCGTCGTCCTGACCTCCGCGACGCTGAAGCTGGGCGGCGACTTCAACGGCGTCGGGGCGTCGCTGGGGCTCGGCGCCGAGGGGGTCGAGGGCGACGACCTCCCGCAGTGGAAGGGGGTGGACGTCGGCTCGCCGTTCGACTACCCCAGGCAGGGCATCCTGTACGTCGCCAAGCACCTGGCCCGCCCGGCCCGGGACGGGGACCGCGCGGACATGCTGGACGAGCTCACGGAGCTGATCCGGGCGGCGGGCGGCCGCACCCTGGGGCTGTTCTCCT
>NZ_BMUC01000005.1:59939-214605 GCF_014649995.1 Streptomyces griseoflavus
CGATGCGGGCCGCGCAGCTGGCCGCCGAGGAGCTGCGCTCGCGCATTCCCCAGTTCCCGATCCTCCTCCAGGGCGAGGAGACGCTCGGCGAGCTGATCAAGAACTTCGCGGCCGACCCGAGGACCTGTCTCTTCGGCACGCTGTCGCTCTGGCAGGGCGTCGACGTGCCGGGCCCCAGCTGTCAGCTGGTGGTCATGGACAAGATCCCCTTCCCGCGTCCGGACGATCCCCTGATGAGCGCCCGCCAGAAGGCCGTGGAGGAGGCGGGCGGCAACGGATTCATGGCGGTCGCCGCGACCCACGCCGCGCTGCTCATGGCGCAGGGCGCCGGCCGTCTCGTCCGCGCGTCGGGGGACCGGGGTGTGGTCGCCGTGCTGGATCAGCGCCTGGCCACCGCCCGCTACGGGAGCTACCTCAAGGCCTCCCTGCCCGACTTCTGGTACACCACGGACCGCAACCAGGTCAGGAAGTCGCTGGCCGCCATCGACGCGGCGGCCGTGCGGGCGGAGGCCGAGGAGGAGGCCGGCGCGGAGTGATTCCGGTGGTGTGCCGCATGGCCGGCGGCACACCACGTCGGGTGGAGCGGGTCCGGACAGCACAGGACCCCGGAACCGGCGCAGGGGTTCCGGGGCCCGGTCAGGGAGCGGGGTCGAGGCCGAGGCCGGTCCCGCGCTGTGCTCAGACGCGGCGCAGTACGGCCACCACCTTGCCGAGGATGGTCGCGTCGTCGCCGGGGATCGGCTCGTAGGCGGCGTTGTGCGGGAGGAGCCACACATGGCCGTCCTCGCGCTTGAAGCGCTTGACGGTCGCCTCGCCGTCGAGCATCGCCGCCACGATGTCGCCGTTCTCCGCGACCGGCTGGCGGCGGACCGTGACCCAGTCCCCGTCGCAGATCGCGGCCTCGATCATGGAGTCGCCCACGACCTTCAGCACGAACAGCTCGCCGTCACCGACCAGCTGCCGGGGCAGCGGGAAGACGTCCTCCACGGACTCCTCGGCGAGGATCGGACCACCGGCGGCGATACGGCCGACCAGCGGGACGTAGGACGCGGCGGGCTTGCCGGCGGTGTCCGTCGGCTGCACGGAGGCGGCCTGGTCGGAGCCGCGCACCTCGTACGCCCGGGGGCGGTGCGGGTCGCGGCGCAGGAAGCCCTTGCGCTCGAGTGCCATGAGCTGGTGTGCCACCGAGGAGGTGCTGGAGAGGCCGACCGCCTGGCCGATCTCCCGCATCGAGGGCGGGTAGCCCCGTCGCTGCACGGAGTCCCTGATGACCTCGATCACCCGGCGCTGGCGGTCGGTGAGTCCGGAGCTGTCCGCCCGGATGCCGGGAGGTCGGCCCGGCAGGGAGCGCTTGGGTCCCTCGGGATGCACGGTTTCGTTGATCGCGTGCACCGGTTCGAGCCGGCCCTGGGAGTGGTCCTGGGCAGTGATGGCGGCACTGTCTGCGGTGGTGGTCACGTCGGCCCCTCTCGATGGTCTCCCTGCAGCACAACGGTAGTTGCTTTCGAAAGGTTGCGCCAAACACACGTTCGAGTGAAAAAACGCGAATTGGGGTACGCGATCTTGTGTCGAGGTGTATTGGTCGCCACGCTCTCGGCCGGACAAACGGGCTGATCGTTGTACTCTTCACCGCCGAGGCGATGACCTTCCGGGTTGTCGGCCCCATCCTGCCATCGGGCGCCCCCGCGCGCGGGAAGCGGCCCCCGGCTTCCCTCCTGCGCCGCATGTTTCCTCCTCTCCGGGGCACGCGGTCTCCCTGTCGCACGACGTCCGGTTCCGGTGCGTACGCGACACGCGTGCAGAGCGTGAATGTTTGAGCCAATCCCCACATCTAGTGGTTGGATTGCGGCAGCAGCCCAGAAGTTGTGGTCCCCCGGGTCTTCGAGCCCTCCACGATCGCCTATGCTGGTGCTGCTTCGTGAGGCCCCTGAGGGCCTGCGAGGTCATTGAGTCTGCTGTGAGGAGGGTTGGGAGTTCCATGCACTGCCCCTTCTGCAGGCACCCCGACAGCCGTGTCGTCGACAGCCGTACGACCGACGACGGCACGTCGATCCGCAGGCGCCGCCAGTGTCCGGACTGCTCCCGTCGTTTCACGACCGTGGAGACGTGTTCGCTCATGGTGGTCAAGCGGTCCGGGGTCACCGAACCGTTCAGCCGCACCAAGGTCATCAACGGTGTGCGCAAGGCATGCCAGGGGCGGCCCGTCACCGAGGACGCCCTGGCCCAGCTCGGCCAGCGGGTCGAGGAGGCGGTGCGGGCCACCGGAAGCGCCGAGCTGACCACCCACGACGTGGGGCTGGCCATACTCGGCCCGTTGCAGGAACTCGACCTCGTCGCCTATCTGCGGTTCGCGTCCGTCTACCGGGCGTTCGACTCGCTGGACGACTTCGAGGCCGCGATCGCGGAACTCCGGCGGGCGGAGCGGCCCGCCGAGGGCGACGGGGACGGCGTCGGGGCCGTTCCGGGGAGCCAGGAAGAAGACGGCGGGTCCGGGGGAACCGTGCAGGTTCCCCGGCCCGCTCCCGCCGCCGGCTGACCGGCGGGCCGGCCCCGGGCGTCAGGACACGGGGACCGGCCGGGCGGCGGCGATGAGAAGACCCGTTGCGGGCAGGCGAGTGGGCGCCCGCAGCACCAGACAGAACACCGTGCCACGGGAACAATCGGGGCACTTCAGGGCGTTTTCGCCCGTACCAGGGAGGCGGCATGACAGAGACGGCGAGCGGTCCGGCACGGAGTTCCCGAGCCAAGGGCACCAAGACCGGCAAGGGGCTGCGGGTCGAGCGCATCCACACCACCCCGGGAGTCCACCCCTACGACGAGGTGACCTGGGAACGCCGTGACGTCGTCATGACCAACTGGCGCGACGGCTCGGTCAACTTCGAGCAGCGCGGCGTGGAGTTCCCCGACTTCTGGTCGGTGAACGCGGTCAACATCGTGACCAGCAAGTACTTCCGCGGTGCCGTGGGCACCCCGCAGCGCGAGACCGGCCTCAGGCAGCTGATCGACCGCATCGTGAAGACGTACCGGAAGGCCGGCGAGGACCACAGGTACTTCGCCTCGCCCGCCGACGCCGAGATCTTCGAGCACGAGCTGGCGTACGCCCTCCTGCACCAGATCTTCAGCTTCAACAGCCCCGTGTGGTTCAACGTGGGCACGCCCCAGCCGCAGCAGGTCTCCGCCTGCTTCATCCTGTCCGTCGACGACTCCATGGAGTCGATCCTCGACTGGTACAAGGAAGAGGGCATGATCTTCAAGGGCGGCTCCGGAGCCGGCCTGAACCTCTCCCGGATCCGCTCCTCCAAGGAGCTGCTGTCCTCCGGCGGCAACGCCTCCGGCCCGGTCTCCTTCATGCGCGGCGCGGACGCCTCCGCCGGCACGATCAAGTCCGGTGGCGCCACCCGCCGCGCCGCCAAGATGGTCGTCCTCGACGTGGACCACCCGGACATCGAGGACTTCATCGAGACCAAGGTCAAGGAAGAGGAGAAGATCCGCGTCCTGCGCGACGCGGGCTTCGACATGGACCTGGGCGGCGACGACATCGCCTCCGTCCAGTACCAGAACGCCAACAACTCGGTCCGCGTGAACGACGAGTTCATGCGGGCGGTCGAGCAGGGCGGCCGGTTCGGCCTGCGCGCCCGGATGACCGGTGAGGTCATCGAGGAGGTCGACGCCAAGGCGCTGTTCCGCAAGCTCGCCGAGGCCGCGTGGGCCTGCGCCGACCCGGGCATCCAGTACGACGGCGTCATCAACAACTGGCACACCTGCCCCGAGTCCGGCCGGATCACCGCGTCGAACCCGTGCAGCGAGTACATGCACCTGGACAACACGTCCTGCAACCTGGCCTCGCTGAACCTGATGAAGTTCCTCAAGGACGACGGCCTGGGCAACCAGTCCTTCGAGACCGAGCGCTTCCAGAAGGTCGTCGAGCTGGTCATCACCGCGATGGACATCTCGATCTGCTTCGCGGACTTCCCGACCCAGAAGATCGGCGAGAACACCCGCGCCTTCCGCCAGCTCGGCATCGGCTACGCCAACCTCGGCGCCCTGCTGATGGCAACCGGCCACGCCTACGACTCCGACGGCGGCCGCGCCCTCGCCGGTGCCATCACCTCCCTGATGACCGGCACGGCGTACCGGCGCTCCGCCGAACTCGCCGGGATCGTCGGCCCGTACGACGGTTACGCGCGCAACGCCGACGCCCACAAGCGCGTCATGAAGCAGCACGCCGACGCCAACGGCACGGCCGTGCGCATGGACGACCTGGACACCCCGGTGTGGGCCGCCGCCACCGAGGCCTGGCAGGACGTGGTCCGCGTCGGCGAGAAGAACGGCTTCCGCAACGCCCAGGCGTCGGTGCTCGCCCCGACCGGCACCATCGGCCTGGCGATGTCCTGCGACACCACCGGTGTCGAGCCGGACCTGGCGCTGGTCAAGTTCAAGAAGCTCGTCGGCGGCGGCTCCATGCAGATCGTCAACGGCACCGTCCCGCAGGCCCTGCGCCGCCTGGGCTACCAGGAGGAGCAGATCGAGGCGATCGTCGCCCACATCGCCGAGAACGGCAATGTGATCGACGCCCCCGGCCTCAAGCCGGAGCACTACGAGGTGTTCGACTGCGCCATGGGCGAGCGGGCGATCTCCCCGATGGGCCACGTCCGCATGATGGCCGCGATCCAGCCCTGGATCTCCGGCGCCATCTCCAAGACGGTCAACATGCCGGAGACGGCGACCGTCGAGGAGGTCGAGGAGATCTACTTCGAGGCCTGGAAGCTCGGCGTCAAGGCGCTCGCGATCTACCGCGACAACTGCAAGGTCGGCCAGCCGCTCTCCGCGAAGACCAAGGAGAAGGAGAAGGCCGAGGTCACCGAGAAGGCCGAGGAGACGATCCGCGCCGCGGTCGAGAAGGTGGTCGAGTACCGCCCGGTCCGCAAGCGTCTCCCCAAGGGCCGTCCCGGCATCACCACCTCGTTCACGGTCGGTGGCGCCGAGGGCTACATGACCGCCAATTCCTACCCGGACGACGGTCTCGGCGAGGTCTTCCTGAAGATGTCCAAGCAGGGCTCCACCCTCGCCGGCATGATGGACGCCTTCTCCATCGCCGTCTCCGTGGGCCTCCAGTACGGCGTGCCGCTGGAGACGTACGTCTCGAAGTTCACCAACATGCGCTTCGAGCCGGCCGGCATGACGGACGACCCCGACGTGCGGATGGCGCAGTCGATCGTCGACTACATCTTCCGCCGCCTGGCGCTGGACTTCCTGCCCTTCGAGACGCGCTCCGCGCTCGGCATCCACTCCGCCGAGGAGCGTCAGCGTCACCTGGAGACCGGTTCGTACGAGCCGTCCGACGACGAGCTCGACGTCGAGGGCCTCGCCCAGTCGGCGCCGCTGGCCCAGGAACTGAAGGCGGTCGCCGCGCCGAAGGCCGAGGTCGAGGCGGTCGAGCCCGCCCCGAAGCAGGCCCACACCAGCGCCGAGCTGGTCGAGATGCAGCTGGGCATCCAGGCGGACGCCCCGCTGTGCTTCTCCTGCGGTACGAAGATGCAGCGGGCCGGTTCCTGCTACATCTGCGAGGGTTGCGGCTCGACGAGCGGCTGCAGCTGACACAGGGCACGGCCCGGGCATGAGAGTGCCCGGTCAGGGCGGTGGTGCCGGTTTCCGGCGCCGCCGCCCTCGGCATGTCCGTGGCGCGGTGCGGCCGTCGGCCGCACCGCGGGGGTTGTCTCGGCGGGGGAGACGGTGGCAGGCTGCCGGGCATGATCAAGAGAATCGAGTCCGCCACCCACCGGTGAGCGAGACGCCCGGGACCGGACTGCCCGGTGTCCCGACGCCCCTGTTCCTGCACGCCCTCCGGCTGCACCGCCTGACCCCGGACGAGCCGCTCCTCCGCAGCGGAGAACCGTTTCCCGCGACCGCGCGGCGTCGCCGTCGGCAGCGGACGCACGACCACGACGGCGGAACCGACGAGGCCGCGGGCATCCTCGGCGCCTACTTCCTCGACCCCCGCACCCCGCCCCACCGGCTGGCCGCCGGGCTCCGCGACGTCCCGTTTCCCTCCCGGCACGACGAGAGCGTCACCGCCGTGGCACTCGGCGCACCGGCGCCCAGGGTCCGGGAGACCGGACGGTGGCTGGTCCGGCACGGGACCGGTCTCACCCCCGTGGCCGTCGGGCTCGCGCTCCTCACCGAGACCGCCACGGTGGACGACATCCCCCTCATCCAGACCATCGGCCTCCTGTCCAACCCCTTCGGTCCACTGGCGGTAAGGGCTCTGGACCGCCTGCCGGGCGGCGTCGAGGCACTGATCTGGCTGGCCGAACGCGTGACGGCCTGGGGCCGCGTGCACGCGGTGGACACGCTCTGCCGGCATCTGGACGACCACCCGGCCGTCCGGCCGTGGCTGCTGCGCAGAGCCGTCGACGGGGACCACCTCAACGGCTACTTCGCCGCCGAGGTCGCCCGGGTGACCGTGCTCCACGAGGTCATCGTGCGGTCCGGGCACGACGCCGGGATCGTGGACCACGCGGGCCGGATCCTGCACGTTATGAAGCACTGCGAGGGGATGGGCACCTCGTTGCGTCACTACCCGCAGGCGCTCACGGTGATGGAGGCGCACGTCCGCCACATCACGGACCTGGGGCCGACGGCCGAGCGGTACTTCGCCGCGGCGAGTGTCGCCCAGTACCTGGGCGCCGAGACGCCCGCCTGGTCCGACGACGCCGCGGTCAGGGCGCGCTGGGACCAGGTCCGGACGTCCTACCTCGCCCTCACCGACCGTGCGGACTGGTGCGTCGCCGCACGGGAGGGACTGGCGGCCGGTGACGGGCGGATGACCTGGCCGGCGGGCTCCATGGCACCGGAACTCGACCTGCGTGCCTTCCGCGACCACGCGCCGTGAGCCGGGAGCACCCCGCCCGGCCGCACGCGCCGGCGCCGGGGGCGGTGGTGCCGGCCTCCCGGTACCACCGCCCCCGGCGCTCCGCTCCGTCGGCCCGGGCCCGCCGTGACGGCCCGGGTCCCCCGCGCCGTCAGGCCCGGCGTACGGCTCCCATCGCGCGGGGGAAGTCCGCCGGGTCGCCCTCGAAGCCCTGGACGCCGAAGCGGAACTCCCAGGGACCCGACCCCTCGCGCACGAACTCCGCGACCGTCGCCGCCGTGGCCCCCGGGACGCCGCCGAAGTCGTCCTCGGCCAGGACGGTGTAGCCCTCGCGGATGCGCAGACCCGGGCTGTCCACGCCGGAGAAGGTCCGCCGCGTCCGGTGCTGCTGGATGACCACACCGACCACTACGCGCGCGTACCGCTCGTGGAGCCGGTCCAGTTCCAGCGTCATGACCTCGTCGTAGCCGAAGCCCTTACCGTCCTTGCTGTCCCGGTTGAGGATGATGGTGCCGTCGGGGGAACGACTGTCGAAGTGCACCACGTAGGCGGGATCACCGTGCGGGTCGCCCGCCGGATAGGGCGCGGCGACGAGGTCCAGGTCGGTGGAGGGTTCACCCGAAGGACTCGGGTCCCACCGCAGTGCGATCTCGACCTTCCCGAAGCCCTTGCTGAGGCCGTTCACCAGTCTTCCCCTTCCCGTGACCGTCCTGCCCGGCCCACCCCAACTGCCGGGCGTTCGTGGCAGGTTGTCCATCCTGCCATGCGCGTGGCGACCGATGCCGCCAAGCGGTCCCGACGAGGGTGACCGACGCCACGCCCCGGGGCCTTACGATGGCGCGGTGCTGGTCAAGTGGATTCGCTGCACCGTGGTGGACCGCCGCGGGTTCGAGCGGGGGCAGCGGAAGTGGGCGGGGCTTCTGGGGGAGCCGGGGTTTCGGGGGCAGGGCGGGGGCTGGAGCCGGGGACGGGCGGACGTGGCGCACATCTTCTCCTTCTGGGAGAGCCGCGCCTTCTACGACTCCTTCATGGCGCGCTCCCACGACCGGCTCGCCTCCACCCAGGCGGGCACCTTCAAGGACGCCCAGGTCAGGCTCTTCGACCACCGTTTCGACGTGAAGACCGGCTTCGAACCGCGCTTCACCGACGCCGACCTGCTCCGGGTGGCCCTGTGCCGGGTCCACGAGGAGCGGGCGGAACACTTCGTCCTGATGCAGGAGAAGGTCTGGAACCCGGCGATGGCCGGCTCGCCCGGCATGGTCCGGGGACTGTTCGGCGAGGCGCCCGGGCACGAGTTCCTGGTGCTGTCGATGTGGCGTTCGGCCGCCGAGCACGGCAAGTACCGCGCCGAGCGGGTGGAGCGGCTGGCGCTGCGGGCGCAGACGGAGGCCGATGTCGCGGCCCTGGCGGGAGACATCGTCGACATGGAGAAGGCCTGGACGGTCTGAGCCCCGGCGACGGAATGCCTGGACGGTCCGAGCCCTGGAACCGGAAATGCTCGCTCCGTCACGGGTGGGCGGGTCGCCGCCCGGGCCCCACGGTGGGGAAGGTGTGTGACGTACGCCGTATGGGGACCGCACGAGTGCCCGTCCGGACGTCACCCGATCTAGGGTCTTGGCATGGTACGACCACGGCGCATCGTCCTTGTCCGGCACGGCGAGTCGACGGGCAATGTCGATGACTCCGTCTACGAACGCGAACCCGACCACGCCCTGGCCCTGACCGAGCGCGGCCGGCGGCAGGCGGAGGAGACGGGGGAGCGGCTGCGCACCCTGTTCGGCGACGAACGCGTCAGCGTCTACGTCTCCCCGTACCGGCGCACGCACCAGACGCTGAGCGCCTTCGGGTTCGACCCGGGGCTGATACGCGTGCGCGAGGAGCCGCGGCTGCGCGAGCAGGACTGGGGCAACTGGCAGGACCGCGAGGACGTGCGTCTGCAGAAGGCGTACCGGGACGCCTACGGGCACTTCTACTACCGCTTCGCGCAAGGGGAGTCCGGAGCCGACGTCTACGACCGGGTCGGCGGCTTCCTCGAAAGCCTCTTCCGCAGCTTCGAGGCCCCCGACCATCCGCCGAACGTCCTGATCGTCACCCACGGGCTGGCCATGCGGCTGTTCTGCATGCGGTGGTTCCACTGGACCGTGGCGGAGTTCGAGTCGCTGTCGAACCCGGGGAACGCCGAGATGCGGATGCTCGTTCTGGGGGAGAACGGCAAGTACACCCTCGACCGGCCCTTCGAACGCTGGCGCGAACCGGAACCGTACGGGATCACCGGATAGACAGGGGGTCACGGATAGAGTGGCAGGGCGATGACCTCTGATTCTTCTCCCGCCGGGCGCCTGGAGCGCGCTCTGGCCAGCCTGCGCGGACTGTCCGTGGGCGACGCGCTCGGCTCCCAGTTCTTCGTGCCGGTGAACTACCCGCTGCTCAAGCGCCGGGAACTGCCCCCGGGTCCGTGGCAGTGGACCGACGACACCGAGATGGCGTGCTCCGTCGTCGCCGTCCTGGCCGCGCACCACCGGATCGACCAGGACGCCCTGGCGCGTTCCTTCGCCGACCACCACGACTTCGACCGGGGATACGGTCCCGCGGTCAACCGGCTGCTGCGCCTGGTCCGCGAGGGCGGGGACTGGCGTGAGCTGGCCGCCGCGCTCTTCAACGGGCAGGGGTCCTGGGGCAACGGCGCCGCGATGCGGATCGCCCCGCTGGGCGCCTGGTACGCGGACGACCCGGAGCAGGCCACCCACCAGGCCGAGATCTCCGCCTACCCCACCCACCAGCATCGTGAGGCCGTGGTCGGCGCCATGGCCGTCGCCGCGGCCGCCGCGTTCGCCGCCGCGCCGGGCGGGCCGCCCGGCCCGGAGGCCCTCCTGGACGGGGTGATCGGTCTGGTCCCGGCGAGGAGCGCCGTCGGCGCCGGTCTGCGCCGGGGCCGGGACATGCTCGACTACGGTGACGCCGCCACCGTCGCGGCCGTGCTCGGCTGCGGACGGCGTACGACGGCCCATGACACCGTTCCCTTCGCGCTCTGGTCGGCGGCCCGGTCCCTCGGTGACTACGAGGGGGCCTTCTGGACGACCGCTCAGGTGGGCGGAGACGTCGACACGACCTGCGCGATCGTCGGAGGGGTGGTCGCCGCCGGGAAGGCCGGGGCCCCGCCCGCCGACTGGGCCGGGCAGGTCGAGTCGCTGCCGGAGTGGATGCCGACCCGGGTCTGAGCTCGGGAGCTCCACCGGAACTCTCCGTGCGCTCCGGGAACTCTCCGTGACCGGCCGTGCGTTGTCCGGACAAGCGCTGTGTGAGGCATGAGGCCCGGCACACACGGGTGTGCCGGGCGGGGTGTCGTCGGTCGGGGAGAGGGGCGGTCGCCATGACCTTGTGGAGGTGGCTCGCCGTCCGGCTCGCGCCGGGCGCCGTGGTGCCGTGTCCCGGGGGCCGGCCCGGCGTTCCCCGGCCGACCCCCGTGACGGTCGGGGAACCGCCGGGCGGGACCCGCGGGAGTCGCGGCTCAGCCCATGCCGGGTCCGGCCGTGCCGGACAGCGCCTCCAGGTCGCTCTTGCGGACCCGGATGACGAACCACGCGGTGCCCAGGGCGAGTACGGCCATCGCGGCGGCGGGGACGAAGGCCGTGGAGATGCCCTGCGCCAGCACCTCGTGCCCCCAGGGCGCGGGCAACTGCTGGGTCTGCGCGAACTGCGCCTTCTGCTCGGCCGTCCCCTCGGCGAGGAAGGCGGGCACCTGCTTCTCCGCCTCGTTCCTGCTCGCCGTGCCGAACACCGTCGTCAGGAGGGCCAGGCCCACCGACCCGCCCACCTGCTGCGTGGCGTTCAGGAGGCCGGATGCCGCGCCGGCCTCGTGCTGGGCCACCCCGGAGACGGCGGTGAGCGTCAGCGTCACGAAGTTCAGGCCCATGCCGAAGCCGAAGACGAGCATCGGACCCAGGATGCCGGTGACGTAGGAGCTGTCGGAGCTGATGAGCGTCTGCCAGGCCAGCCCGGTCGCGGCGAGGGCCGAACCGGCCAGCATGAACGGCTTGGGCCCGAACACGGGAAGGAACCGCTGCGACAGTCCCGCCCCGAGCGCGATCACGACCGTCACCGGGAGGAAGGCGAGGCCCGCCTCGATCGGGGTGTACCCGAGCACGTTCTGCACGAACAGGACGATGTAGAAGAACATGCCGAACATCGCCGCGGCCAGGCTGAGCATGATCACGTAGGTGCCCGCGCGGTTGCGGTCGGTGAACATCCGCAGCGGGGTGATCGGTTCCCTGGCCCGGGACTCGATCAGCACGAAGGCCACCAGCAGGACCACGGCGGCCGTGAAGGAGCCGATGGTCAGGCCGTCCCGCCAGCCTTCCTCCGCGGCGCGGATGAAGCCGTAGACGAGGGAGGCCATGCCGGCCGTCGAGGTCACGGCTCCCGCGATGTCGAACCGGCCGGTGTGCCGCTCGGACTCGTTGATATACATCGGTGTGAGTACGGCGATCAGCAGACCGATCGGCACGTTGACGAAGAGCACCCACCGCCAGTCGAGCCACTCGGTGAGCATGCCGCCCGCGAGCAGTCCGATGGCGCCTCCGCCCGCGGAGACCGCGGCGAAGACACCGAAGGCCCGATTGCGCTCGGGCCCTTCGGGGAACGTGGTGGTGATGAGCGCCAGCGACGTCGGCGACGCGATCGCGCCGCCCACACCCTGGAGCACCCGCGCGGCCAGCAGCTGCCACGGCTCCTGGGCGAATCCGCCGAGCAGCGAGGCCAGGGTGAACAGCAGGATGCCGCTCATGAAGACACGGCGGCGGCCGAGTATGTCGCCCGCGCGGCCGCCGAGCAGCAGCAGGCCGCCGAAGGTCAGCGTGTAGGCGCTGACCACCCAGGTGAGGTCGGTGGTGCTGAACCGAAGGGCGTTCTGGATGTGTGGCAGCGCGATGTTCACAATCGTCGCGTCGAGTACCACCATGAGTTGGCAGGCCGCGATGACGGCGAGCGCGACGCCGGGGCGTCCGCCCCGGCGGGCCGCACCTGGCTTGCGGTCCTGGATCAAAGGAGAGGTTGTCACTATGGGTCCCCCACGAGTGTGTCAGTGAACGCTCGCGTTCACTGTTGCGTCAACGGTAGGAGTCCCTGACAGTGAACGCAAGCGTTCACTTAGGGAGTTGTCGCTCGGCGTGTCCCCCCTCAGTCGCCGCGCGGCGCGTACTTCATCCCCGCATGTTCGTTTCCGCTGCTCGTTGGAGAGTTCAGATGGTTACTTCGAGCTGGGCGGCGTCCCACGCTCATACGGCCGCTTCCCGCCGCCGAGGCGCCGTGCTGGAACGCGCGATCCTCGATGCCGCCCTGGAGCAGCTCAGCACGGTCGGCTGGAACGGCCTGACGATGGAAGGTGTCGCCGCCGCCGCCCAGACCGGCAAGGCCGCCGTCTACCGGCGCTGGCCCTCCAAGGAGGACCTGGTCGCCGACGCCCTGTGGGCCGGACTTCCGCAGGTCGACGCGGTGCCGGACCTCGGGAGCGTCCGCGAGGACCTGCTCGACCTGTGCCGGCGGGCGCGCGACGCGATGTTCTCCCCCTCCGGGTTCGCGGTGCGCTCGGTGATTTACGAATGCGACAGCACGCAGGCGGAGCGCTTCCACGCCGTCATCTTCGAAGGGGTCGTGGAGCCGACCATAAGAATGCTGCGCGAGGTGATCGAGCGTGGAATCGAACGCGGCGAGGTGCGCGCGGACGCGGCCAACGGTTACGTCTTCGACGCGGTCCCGGCGATGATGATGTACCGGTCGAAGATGTGCGGCAGCGAACTGGCCGACGCCGATCTGGAGGAGATGATCGACCAGTTGATGGTTCCGCTGTTGCGGCGCACCGGCGCCTGACCCCTCGGCCGCACGCTGCCCGCTCCCTACCCGGGGGCCGGGGTGTCGCACCCCGTCGTGGGCGGCGTACGCTAAGGGCGCCATGCCGTACGAACCACCTACTCACACCGTCGAGCGCTCTCTCCGCGCCACGACCGGGGCGAAGATCGTTGCGGGTGTCGACGAGGTGGGGCGCGGTGCCTGGGCCGGCCCCGTCACCGTCTGCGCGGCGGTCACCGGACTCCGCCGGCCCCCGCAGGGGCTCACCGATTCCAAGCTCCTCACCGTCAAGCGGCGCACCGAGCTCGCGGAGACGCTGCGGACCTGGGTGACGTCGTACGCCCTGGGGCACGCGTCCCCCGAGGAGATCGACCGGCTGGGGATGACCGCCGCGCTGCGGCTGGCCGCGGTCCGCGCGCTGGACGCGCTGCCGGTCCGGCCCGACGCGGTGATCCTCGACGGCAAGCACGACTACCTCGGGTCACCCTGGCGGGTGCGCACGGTCATCAAGGGTGACCAGTCGTGCGTGGCGGTCGCGGCGGCCTCCGTGATCGCCAAGGTTCAGCGCGACAAAATGATGGCCGAACTGGGCATCGACCATGCAGACTTCGGTTTTGCGGACAACGCCGGGTATCCGTCACCCGTGCACAAGGCCGCACTGGAGGTCCGGGGCCCCACCCCGTACCACCGGTTGTCGTGGGCGTATCTTGATGCGCTGCCCCAGTGGCGGCACCTCAAGAAGGTCCGCAGCTGGGCGGACGGGCGTGTTCCGGGGATCGAGGGTCAGCTCGGCTTCGACTTCTGACCGGCCGCTCGTACTCATGTGCCCACCCGGCGGCGCGTGTCGTACCAACGTTTGATAAAAATCAGCTCATGCCTCTCATTCCCGAGGAGCCTCAGATTCACGAGAGTGCCCAGGGTCCCCGCGCCACGCCGGCCAGCGGCCGCACCGCGCCGACCCCCCGCCCCGTACCCGGTCCCCGCCCCGCGGCTTCGCGTCCCGGCCGTCCCGGCCCGCCACGGCCCACGCCGCCGGCGCAGCGCGCGCCGCGCGACGCTGCACCCGCGGCCAAGCCGGCGGCCACGGCCGAGCCGGCACCCGCGGCCAAGCCCGCACCCACCACGACCACCCCGCAGATCCAGCTGATCCCGGCCTCCGCCGAGGGGGCGCTCGACGCCGCCGAGGAAGCCGTGGACCTGCTGCTGGACTCGGGGCGAGCCCCCGGCGACGTACTGGTGATCACCACCGGTGAGCCGCACCCGTGGGCCACCCACGAACTGTCCTTCGGTGAGGCGTCCTACTGGGCCCAGCACGACTCCGGCGACGACGTCTTCTACACGGACGCCCAGGTCGCGGACCGTGCCGGAGCACGGCCGGTCGTCGTGGTCGCCGTCAACGGCGGCCCGGAGTCCGCGACCGTCTCCGCCCTGTCGGTGGCACACACCCGGGCCGGCGCCCTGCTGATCGTCTGCGGGGACCCGCAGCGGATCAACTCGATGCTGGGAACGGCTGCCTGACCCGGCGCCACCACCGCCGGCCGGAGGCCGGACCGGAGCCGCGGACGCCGCGGATGCCCCCGCGGCGGCGTTCGTGCGGTCGGCGCCCCGGTACGTACGGGGCCGGACGGGCAACGGCCGGTGGCCACCACCGCGTTCGCGCCCGTCCGTCGTGCCGGAGGTGCCGTCCCGCCACCCGGTCCCGCACGGACGCGCGGGCCCGGGCATCCGGGCGGCGTCCCCGTGACGTCAGCGGGCCGCCGCGCGGCGCAGCACCTCCGAGGCGGCGCCGCCGGTACGCGGAATCCGCGGCGGCGCCTCGGACATGGCGAACGGCTCCGGCGCCGAGCCGGCGCTGGGATGCCGGCCGCCACGCCCTTCGCCGAGCACCTGCCAGCCGTCACGGGTCAGCGTGATGTAGGCCCCGCAACGCAGCCCGTGCAGTGTGCAGGCGTCCCGCAGCCCCCACATCCACGCGCCGTCCTCCTCGGTCCACCGGGCATCACCCTCACGGCAGTAGAGCAGCACGGCGGTGCGCACCGGTGTGCGGCGCCGCAGATCGTGCGGGATGACCCGCCGCAACTGGGCCAGCAGCACGTTGCGGAGCATCCAGCCGTCCGCCGAGGCGGTGCGGCGGGTGAACGAGGCGCTCGCCCGCAGGCGTTCGTCCGGGTCCAGCACGGCGACGACCGCGGTCGCCGGACCGGGGCGGTGCCGGGCGTGCAGTCCGCTGACGACCTCGCGCGGACTGCGCAGCAGCGGGATGCCCGCGGCGGCCCACTCCGCGGGCTCGAGCACACGGGCGGCGGAAGCGGCGGACGTCGACAGCGGTGCCGCCGAGGACGGAGCGAATCCGAAGGTCACGGTCCTCCCTTCGGCTACGCCCGGACTGCGGGCGGGGACGGATCAGGGGAGCGCGCACGCAACAGAGCCCTACCTGATCGGCGGGCGAGCCGTGCGGGTGCGGACTTCAATTCTTGCTGTCGAACTGGGATGCGGCAACGAGCAATTGGAGCCGCGGGCCGGTATCGGGCGTTCCACGGCTAATATCCCCACCCGCGGGGTGCGGCGAACCGTCAGCCCTGTACGGCCAGCACCAGCGGCAGTACGCCCTGTGCACCGGCACGCCGGAGCAGTCGCGCCGCGACGGCCAGGGTCCAGCCCGTCTCCGTGTAGTCGTCGACGAGGAAGACCGGTCCCTGGGCCCGCGCGAGCGCGTCCGCGAGGTCGCCGGGCACGGTGAGCGCGCCGTCGAGGGCCTTGAGGCGCTGGGCGCTGTTGCTCCGCGAGGCGGGGCGCGCCTCGCCCGTGTACTCCACCGACCCCAGCAGCGGCAGTCGGCCGATCTCCGCGATGCGCGCTCCGAGGGAGTGGATCAGCCGGGGCCGGCTGCGCGAGGCGAGGGTCACCACCCCCACCGGCCGGGGCCGGGCGTCCACCGCTCCCGCCGCCCATCCGCCGGGCCCCTTGGCCCAGTCGGCCAGCACACCCACCACGGCCTGGGCGACGTCGTCCGGCACCGGCCCGTCCGGCGCCTGGGGCGCGAACATCGGCCGCAGCCGGTTGCCCCAGCCGATGTCGGACAGCCGCCCCAGCGCCCTGCCCTGCGCGGCCTGTTCCCCGGCCGGGATGCGGCCCTTGAGGTCCATGCCGATCGCGGGAAGTCCGGTGGGCCACATCCGCCGCGGCTCCACCTCGACGCCCGCCCGGCCCAGGTCCACGCGGGCCGCCTCGAGCGCGGCCGCGGAGGCGTCGGCGGTGTAGCGGGCGCCCGCGCAGTTGTCGCAGCGTCCGCAGGGCTTGGCGCCCTCGTCGTCCAGTTGGCGTTGCAGGAACTCCATCCGGCAGTCCGTGGTCGTCGCGTACGTGCGCATCGCCTGCTGCTCGGCCTTGCGCTGGCGGGCCACCCACGCGTACCGCTCGGCGTCGTACGCCCAGGGCTGCCCGGTGGCGATCCAGCCGCCCTTGACGCGTTTCACCGCCCCGTCCACGTCGAGCACCTTCAGCATGGTCTCCAGCCGGGAGCGGCGCAGTTCGACCAGCGGCTCGAGGGCCGGCAGGGAGACGGGCCGGTCCGCTCCCGCGAGGACGTCGAGCGTGCGGCGCACCAGGTTTTCCGAGGGGAAGGCGAGCGACGCGAAGTACTCCCAGATCGCCTCGTCCTCCTTCCCGGGAAGGAGGAGCACCTCGGCGTGCCGCACACCGCGGCCTGCGCGGCCCACCTGCTGGTAGTAGGAAATGGGGGAGGAGGGCGAACCGAGGTGGACCACGAAGCCCAGGTCGGGCTTGTCGAAGCCCATGCCGAGAGCCGAGGTGGCCACCAGCGCCTTCACCTTGTTGGCCAGCAGGTCCTCCTCTGCCTGCTGCCGGTCGGCGTTCTCCGTGCGGCCGGTGTACGAGGCGACGGTGTGACCGCGCTGCCGCAGGAAGGCGGTCACCTCCTCGGCGGCGGCCACGGTCAGCGTGTAGACGATCCCCGAGCCCGGGAGTTCGTCCAGGTGGTCGGCGAGCCAGGCCATCCGGTGCGCGGCGTCCGGCAGTGCCAGCACGCTCAGGCTCAGACTCTCCCGGTCCAGCGGACCGCGCAGCACCAGTGCGTCCGACGAGCCGCCCGTACCGAGCTGCTCCGCGACGTCGGCGGTGACGCGCGCGTTGGCGGTGGCGGTGGTGGCGAGCACCGGCACGCCGTCGGGGAGGTCGGTGAGCATGGTGCGCAGCCGGCGGTAGTCCGGGCGGAAGTCGTGTCCCCAGTCGGAGATGCAGTGCGCCTCGTCGACCACGAGGAGCCCGGTCGCCGCGGAGAGCCTGGGCAGGACCTGGTCACGGAAGTCCGGGTTGTTCAGCCGCTCCGGACTCACCAGCAGCACATCGACGTCGCCCGCGGCGATCTCGCCCTGGATGGCGTCCCACTCCTCGCTGTTCGAGGAGTTGATGGTCCGGGCGCGGATGCCGGCGCGGGCCGCGGCCTCCACCTGGTTGCGCATGAGCGCCAGGAGGGGAGAGACGATCACGGTGGGGCCGCTGCCCCGCGCCCGCAGCAGCGACGTGGCCACGAAGTAGACGGCGGACTTCCCCCACCCCGTGCGCTGCACGACCAGGGCCCTGCGCTTGTCGGCCACCAGCGCCTCGATGGCCCGCCACTGGTCCTCGCGCAGCCGGGCCCCGCCCGAGGTGTCCCCGACGAGACGGGCGAGGACCGCGTCGGCGTCCGCCCGGAGATCCGCGTTGTTCGTGTGCTCCATGGGTTCCATACAACAGGACGGCACCGACATCCGGCCCGTCGCGCGGTGGGACCGGGCGCCCGCCCGCGCTCCGGCCGGGGAGGGGAGGCATGAGCGGCACGAGCCACATGAGCGGTACGGAGGACGTGAGCGGTACCGAGGGACATCAGTGGCATGTCCCTGATGCGACTTATCCACAGGAAGAACCGGAATGCGGAGATCTGCGAGATCGTCTGGGCATGACGAACCACAGCGGGGCGACCGGATCCCCCGAAGACAGTGACATCCCGGAGCACGACCGGCACGAGCACACCGGCCTTCCGCCGGGGGACCGGGCCGAGGGCCCCACCGGATCAACCGGCTCCCGCCCGGACGGCGGCGCGCGAGGCAGCGCACCGTTCCCCGACGACCTCGCCCGCACCGCCTACGACAGCCACGGCGGCGCACAACAGGTCACCCTGCGCACCCCCGCCGAACTCGCCGACGCCCTGCCCTACCTCCTCGGCTACCGCCCCGAGGACAGCGTCGTCCTGGTCGCCCTGCACGACCGGGACGGCCGTGGCCGGTTCGGCGGCCGCGCCCGGCTCGGCATCCCCGGCAGCGTGGACGACTGGCCCGCCGCCGCACGCCAGTTGACCCACGGTCTGGTGGCGGGCAGTGAGCGCCGGGGCACCCGTCCGGAACAGATGGTCGTCTTCCTCTGCCAGGAGCCCGGTCCGGGCGAATCCGGCCGGCAGGTCAAGGAGCGCCTGGCCCCGCTGGCCCGCGCCCTCCGCCTGGAGTGCGGTGCCCTGGACATCCCGGTGGTGGAGGCCCTGTGCGTCTCGGACGGCCGCTACTGGTCGTACTGCTGTGACGACGACGGCTGCTGCCCGGCCGAGGGGACGCCGACGGGGCTGCCCGGCACCTCGGTGCTGGCCGCCGCCGCGGCCTACGCCGGGCTCCAGGTCCGCGGCACACTGCGCGAACTGCGGGCCAGGTTCCTTCCCCGGCAGAACGCCGCCGCGCCGGAACAGCGGAAGGCGCTGGACGCCGCCGGCATGGCGCTGGTCCCCCGGATCCTCGACGCCGCGGGCCGCCTCGAGGTCGCCGGGGAGACACTGACCCTGGCCGAGCGGATCATGGCCCGCCTCGCCGACGCCCCAGCCGCATCCGGTGCCGCCCCGGCCGACCTGCGCGACGACGACCTGCTCGGGCACGAGGAGGCGGCCGCGCTGATCCTCGGCCTGCAGGACCGTACGACCCGGGACCGCGCGGCGGAGTGGATGGAGGGCGCCGAGGCGGGCCCGGCCCTGCGCCTGTGGCGCGCCCTGGCCCGCCGCTGCGTCGGACCGTACGGCGAACACGCCGCGGCGCCCCTCGCACTCGCCGGGTGGGTCGCCTGGTCCACCGGTGACGAGCTGGAGGCACGGGAGGCGTTCGCCATGGCCCTGGGCGCCGATCCCGACTACCTCTTCGCCCGTCTGCTGCACCAGGCGTGCAACGAGGGCCTCGACCCGGAGTCGGTCCGCCGCTGCCTGCGCACCGAACGCGAGGAGCGCGGGCCGCGGGCGCCCGGGGAACCGGCTGGGCCGACGGACCGGGACCCGGACCCCGGCCCCGACCCCGACCCCGGGGACGATCACGAATCCCGCACCCCCCGGCCCGCGGTTCCCGGCCCCGGCACACCACCCCTGACCCGCCGTCACCGCGCACGCGGCTCCGGAACCGGCGGCGGTTCACTCCGGCGGAAGCGCGCGGAGGGCAGCCGGCCGAGCGGGCGGCTCCCGCGCCCACGCGTGCCGGCCGGCAGCACACATCCCGGCGGGGGCGCGGCGGGCGGCGCGCGCCCCGTCGGCGAGGACACGCGTGGGACGCGGTCCGGTGAAGCCCGGACCGGCCGTCGGGGCAGTGACGGGAAGGAGTGAGGCCCGGGGGCCATGTCCCGTGAGGAGTGAGGTGGACGTCGGGCTGCCCTCGGTCGTGATGACGGGGCCGGGCGCGGCACGGAGGAGGGAGTGCGCCGGGCGTGGACCCGACCGGCGACGGCGTGTACGGGACGGCGTGGCGGGTTCCGTTCCCGGAACCGGCCCGGACCCGTGGCGGCCGACCGTGCCCGGTTCGCGGGGATGCCGCGCCCGTCCCTGCGCGGGGCGGGCCGTGGCCGGCGGGCGGCGGGCCGGACGTGACCGCCAGGCCGGCCCCGGTCAGGGACCGGAGCGGGGCGGAGGCGTGGGCGACGGCGGGCAGCCGGGTGCTTGGCGCGGCCGGCGGTGATCGCCCGGAGCGGGGCGGTGATCGCCCCGAGAGCGGCGAGGCCCTTCCCGCGTGGGACGGTCCTGCCGCGGTCGAGGAAGCGGCCGAACGACCGGAGCCGGGGTGTGACCTGCGGTCGCGTGGCGGCACCGGCTGGCCGGAAGCGGGGGAGCGGTGGCTGCCCGCCCGTCGCGCGAGCCGGGCGGAACCGAAGTGGATCAGCCATCGATACGACCGGCGAAGGGAGTGTTTATCGTCAGGCAGACGACTATGATCGCGGCATGCCCTACGACCCGTCAGCCTTTCCGCCCTTCGCCGTCACCGTGGACCTGGTCGTGCTGACCGTGCGCACGCACTCCCTGTGCGCGCTCGCGGTACGCAGGGGCGAATCGCCGTTCCAGGGACGATGGGCCCTCCCCGGCGGTTTCGTGCGGGCCGACGAGGACCTGGCGCAGGCGGCGGCCCGCGAGCTGGCCGAGGAAACCGGACTGAGCGTGCACGACCCGGCCGCCCCCGCCCAGGACAACGGCGCCCATCTGGAACAGCTCGCCACCTACGGCGATCCCGAGCGCGACCCCCGGATGCGCGTCGTCAGCGTGGCACACCTCGCCCTGGCGCCCGACCTGCCCGCGCCCCGGGCCGGCGGTGACGCCAGCAACGCGCGCTGGGCGCCCGTGGAAGAGCTGTTGCGGCAGGGTGACGGCAGGGACGGCGAGCCGGTGGCGCCGCTCGCCTTCGACCACGCCCAGATCCTGTCGGACGGGGTGGAGCGCGCCCGCTCCAAGATCGAGTACTCCTCGCTGGCGACGGCCTTCTGCCCGCCCGAGTTCACCGTCGGCGAGCTGCGCCGGGTCTACGAGGCGGTCTGGGGCGTGGCGCTCGACCCGCGCAACTTCCACCGCAAGGTGACGGGCACACCCGGCTTCCTGGTCCCCACCGGCGGCACCACCACCCGGCAGGGCGGTCGCCCCGCCCAGCTCTTCCGGGCCGGCGGAGCCACCCTGCTCAACCCCCCGATGCTGCGCCCCGAGGTCTGAGCCGGGAGTTCCCCGCGGTCGCGCGGCGGGGGCCGGCCGAGCGGCCAACGGGCCGGGAACCACGTACTCCTCCTTCCGCGGTGAGCCGCGCGATGCCCGAAAAACCCTATATGACACGCTATCTTGCATCGGGTGATCGAGGCCATCGGACTGACCAGCAGCCCCCGCAAAGAGCTTCCGCCCGCCGTCGACGACGTCTCCTTCGAGGCGCACGCGGGCCGCGTCACCGCACTGCTCGGAGCACCGGGAGCCGGCAAGACGGCGGTGCTGCGGCTCATGCTCGAACTCCAACGCGGCCGTGGCGTCACGCACTTCAGAGGCCGGCCCCTGCACCGCATCCCCCACCCCGCGCACGAGGTCGGCGTACTGCTGGGCGACGTGCCGGGGCACCCCGCGCGCACCGTACGCGGCCATCTGCGCATGCTCTGCGCCGCTTCGGGCCTGCCGGGGAGCCGCGCCGACGAAGTCCTCGAAGCGGTGGGGCTGGTGAGCCTGCGCGACGAACGCCTCGGCACCCTGTCCCGCGGCCTCGACCGCCGCCTGGGGCTCGCCTGCGCGCTGCTGCCGGACCCGCACACACTCGTGCTGGACGACCCCGCGCGAGGGCTGTCCGCCGGGGAGGGGCGCTGGCTGCACGGCGTGCTCCGGGCACACGCGGACCACGGGGGCACCGTGCTGTGCACGACGACGGACCCGAAGGAGGCCGCGCGGACCGCGGACCACGTGGTCACCCTGGACGGCGGAAAGGTCGTCGCCGACCAGGAGGTCCGCGAGTTCGCCCGCACCCGGCTGCGCCCTCGCGTCGCCGTCCGCAGCCCGCACGCCGCGCGCCTGTCCGCGCTGCTCGCGCAGGAGGCGCGCTCCGCCCGGCGGTCCGTCGAGGTCGTCCGGGAGGGCGGCAACCGCCTGTGCGTCTACGGCAGTACCTGCGCGCACATCGGCGAGACGGCGTTCCGCAACGGCATCGTCGTGCACCAACTGGCGGACGAGATCGGCGACATGGGACCAGGCGCCGGGACGGCCGAACGGGCCGGCGGCGGCGCGGAGACCGCCGCGGACGACCCGCGGCCCACCCCCGCCGAGCCGGCCGCCGTCGCGTCCCTCACACCCGTGCCCGGCGACCACAACCCCCCGGAGGAGACCGGCGCCGAGGAACCCCGGCGCGGATGGCGGCGGGCCGGCCGCCCGCCCCGCGGAGACCGGGCGCTGCCCGCCGGGGACGGCCTGCCGCCCCCCATCTCGATCCGTCCCGCACCCCGGCCGCTCCGCCCCGTCCGCTACGAGATCCGCCGTGCCACCGGGATCGGCACGGGGTTCCTCGTCGCGGCCGGCGTGCTCGTCGTGTCCGCCCTCACGGCCGTGCTGCTCGCGCGCGTCGGGCACACCCCGCAGCCGCGCCTGCTGGCCGCCTGGCCTGCCGAGTTGCCGCTGCCGCCCGCGGCCCTCGGCGCGGGGCTGCTCGGCGCGCTGGCCTTCGGCGACGAGTTCCGCCACCCCGCGCTGGCGGCGGACCGCGGCACCGTGCCCCGCAGGCTGGGGCTGCTGACCGCGAAACTCCTCGTCGCCTCGGCCACCGCGCTGGTGCTGGCCGTCCTGACCGTCGGCTGCGACGCCGAGGTGCTCTACCTCGTCTACGGACCGGAACTCGTGGAGGTTCCCGCCGACTGGCTCCCGCTGAGCGCGGGTTGGCTCGCCCTGGTGACGGGGTGTGCCTGCGCCGGCGTGCTGGCCGCCGGCGTCTTCCGGTCCACCACCGCCGGAGTGGCCGCGGTCGTCGCTGTCCCCCTCCTCGTCGTCCCTCTCGTGCGCAACGTGCCGGCCGGGCCGTCGGGACGCACCCCCGCCCCGCTCTCCGAGCGGCTGCGCGAAGGGCTGCCGCTGCGGTGGCCGTTCGGGGGCGAGCGTCATCTGGACGCCGTGCTGCGGCTGGTCGCCCAACCTGTGGGCGGTGCCCTGACGTTGTCGCTGGCCGTACTGCTCTGCGCGTATCTGCTCACCGGTCTGCGGAGCAGGGTCCGATGACGACCGTCCACGAACACATCGGGCCGTCTCTGTTCACAACTTCCCACCGGGAGCGCGTTTCTTTCCGATAAGGCGTCAAGTGCGACGGGGTGAGCGATCACCCTTTCGTGTGCTTTTCACCAAAGACCTCAAGGGAGTTGGAAGCGACGCCGACAAAAGATGCGTGAGTACCCTTGCGCACACCATGATGACCGCCGCCCGCTCCGCCGACTCCGGCCTCGCGACCCCGGGCGAACTCGACCGCTACCCGTACGGCGAGGCCGCCGCCGCCGACCGCGTCGGGGCCCCCGTCTGGGACGGCGCGGACCCGGAGCTCGGCCGTGTGAGCCGCCGCGCCGCGGGCAGCCGCGGGCGAGGGCTACACGGCCAACTCGTCCAGCAACTGGGACAGATGATCGTTTCCGGAGACCTCGGCGCCGACCGCCCGCTGGTCCCCGAGGAGATCGGCCAGCGTTTCGAGGTCTCCCGCACCGTCGTCCGTGAGTCGCTCCGTGTCCTGGAGGCCAAGGGCCTGGTCAGCGCCCGGCCGAACGTCGGCACGCGCGTGCGCCCCGTCAGCGACTGGAACCTCCTCGATCCCGACATCATCGAATGGCGGGCCTACGGGCCCCAGCGGGACGATCAGCGCCGCGAGCTCAGCGAGCTGCGCTGGACCATCGAGCCGCTCGCCGCGCGCCTCGCGGCCGGCCACGGGCGGGAGGACGTCCAGCAGCGACTGTCCGACATGGTGGAGATCATGGGGCACGCGCTGGGGCAGGGGGACGGGCTCACGTTCGCCCGCGCCGACGCGGAGTTCCACTCCCTGCTCATCCAGGTCGGGGGCAACCGGATGCTGGAGCACCTCTCCGGGATCGTGTCCGCCGCCCTCCAGGTCTCGGGCAGCCCGGTCACGGGCTGTGAGCGGCCGAACGAGGCCTCGCTGGCGCACCACGCCCGGATCCTCGACGCCCTCGCCGGCGGTGACGGCGCCGCGGCAGAGGCGGCCATGCGGCAGCTCCTCACCGTCCACCCCGAGGTGGAACGCGTCGTGCCCGCTCCCCGCGAGCACTGACCGCGTTTCCGCGGACGGCGCGGTGCGGCATGCCATCCCCCTCCTGTGGCAAGCGTCCCACCGGTCGCCGTCCCCCGCGTCGGACCCAGGGGGATCGTCGACCGATCCCCCTGGGTCCGACGGCGAGAAGGACAGGCGCCCGACCCCCGTGGACCCCCCTCGCCCCCGGGTGAACACGTTTGTCCTTGTGTGCTCGTTTTTGATTGCGTACGGGGTGTGACTCGGGCCACGCGGATTGGGCGTAACGCTCCCGTGGAGAACGCGATGACCTAAGAGGTGACAGCCGCGGAGGGAATACGGACGCCAGACATGGCGCTGTGCATCCTCCCGGCCCCCGCCCGCGCCGTCGGCCCGTCCCCGAGCCGGTGGTCGGCCCCTGTCCGCTGTGGACGAGGCCGGAAGCCGTTTATCAACGTTCCGAGAGGTTGTTCGTGTCGGCCAGCACATCCCGTACGCTCCCGCCGGAGATCGCCGAGTCCGTCTCTGTCATGGCTCTCATTGAGCGGGGAAAGGCTGAGGGGCAGATCGCCGGCGATGACGTGCGTCGGGCCTTCGAAGCTGACCAGATTCCGGCCACTCAGTGGAAGAACGTACTGCGCAGCCTCAATCAGATCCTCGAGGAAGAGGGTGTGACGCTGATGGTCAGTGCCGCAGAGCCCAAGCGCACCCGCAAGAGCGTCGCAGCGAAGAGTCCCGCCAAGCGCACCGCCACCAAGACGGTCGCGGCCAAGACGACGACCACCCGCAAGGCCGCCACCGCCGCACCGGCGGCGCCCGCCGCCGACCCCGCCGCAGAGGCGGAGGAGGAGGCGCCCGCCAAGAAGGCGGTCGCGAAGAAGACCACGGCCAAGAAGACGGCCGCGAAGAAGACCACGGCCAAGAAGACGGCCGCGAAGAAGACCACGGCGAAGAAGGACGACGACGCGCCGGCCGACGACGAGGTCATCGAGGAGACCAAGGCGGCGGACGAGCCCGAGGGCGCCGAGAACGCCGGTTTCGTGCTCTCCGACGAGGACGAGGACGACGCGCCGGCCCAGCAGGTCGCCGCCGCCGGTGCCACCGCCGACCCGGTCAAGGACTACCTCAAGCAGATCGGCAAGGTCCCCCTGCTCAACGCCGAGCAGGAGGTCGAGCTCGCCAAGCGCATCGAGGCGGGCCTGTTCGCCGAGGACAAGCTGGCGAACGCCGACAAGCTGGCGCCGAAGCTCAAGCGCGAGCTGGAGATCATCGCCGAGGACGGCCGCCGCGCCAAGAACCACCTGCTGGAGGCCAACCTCCGCCTGGTGGTCTCCCTGGCCAAGCGCTACACCGGCCGCGGCATGCTCTTCCTGGACCTCATCCAGGAGGGCAACCTGGGTCTGATCCGTGCCGTGGAGAAGTTCGACTACACCAAGGGCTACAAGTTCTCCACGTACGCGACCTGGTGGATCCGCCAGGCGATCACCCGCGCGATGGCCGACCAGGCCCGCACCATCCGTATCCCGGTGCACATGGTCGAGGTCATCAACAAGCTCGCGCGCGTGCAGCGCCAGATGCTCCAGGACCTGGGCCGCGAGCCCACCCCGGAGGAGCTGGCCAAGGAACTCGACATGACCCCCGAGAAGGTCATCGAGGTCCAGAAGTACGGCCGTGAGCCCATCTCCCTGCACACCCCGCTGGGCGAGGACGGCGACAGCGAGTTCGGTGACCTCATCGAGGACTCCGAGGCGGTCGTCCCGGCCGACGCGGTCAGCTTCACGCTGCTGCAGGAGCAGCTGCACTCGGTCCTCGACACCCTGTCCGAGCGCGAGGCGGGCGTCGTCTCCATGCGCTTCGGCCTCACCGACGGTCAGCCGAAGACCCTCGACGAGATCGGCAAGGTGTACGGGGTCACCCGCGAGCGCATCCGCCAGATCGAGTCCAAGACCATGTCGAAGCTGCGCCACCCCTCGCGTTCCCAGGTGCTGCGCGACTACCTCGACTAGGCACCACCGCCACGGCGCTCCGCCGTCGCGTACGTCCGCCGAGGCCCGGCTCCCGTTCTCGGGAGCCGGGCCTCGGCGCTGTCGCGCGGGTGCGCTCCCCCGTGCGGTCGATCACTCTGGGTGCTTCAGGATCACCCCAGTGTGAGGAGCGCGCATGCGACGTCGTCTTGCTCGGGCCCTGGCCCGGCCGCTGGCCCTCGCGGCCGTGGGGACCTTCATACCGCTGGCCTCGGCCGTTCCGGCGGCCGCCGACAGCAGCGTCGTCGGCGGCCTCCCTGTCGACATAGCGGAAAGCCCCTGGACGGTGGCGCTGTCCAGCCGTGACCGGTTCGGGGGTACGCGGGCGGGGCAGTTCTGCGGGGGAGTGGCGGTCGGCCGGACCACCGTGCTCACCGCGGCCCACTGCATGGACGAGGAAGTGCTGGGAGCACCGCCGGAGCGGGTGCCCGACCTCAGAGTGATCACGGGACGCGCGGAGCTGCTCGCGGAGAGCGGCCAGGAGATCGCCGTACGCGACACCTGGGTGAACCCCCGCTACGACGGCGCCACCAACTCCGGCGACTTCGCCGTGCTCAGCCTGGCCGAGCCGCTGCCGGCGAGCTCGGTCATAGGCATGGCCGGGGCGGGAGACCCCGCCTACCGCGCCGGTACGCCGGCCACGGTCTACGGCTGGGGGGACACCACGGGCTCCGGCGGCTACACCGGGCGTCTGCACGCGGCCCGTGTGCGCGTACAGCCGGACGCGCGGTGCGAGCGCGCGTATCCGGGCGGTGCCGAGGGCACCTACCGCGCCGAGACGATGCTGTGCGCGGGAGAGGTGGCGGGGGGCCGCGACGCCTGCCAGGGGGACAGCGGCGGACCGCTGGTGGCGGAGGGGCGGCTGATAGGGCTCGTGTCCTGGGGGGCCGGCTGCGGCTGGGTGGGCAGCCCCGGCGTCTACACGCGCGTCTCCGACGTCCTGCACACCCTTGGGTGGCCGCAGGGCCAGAAGGCGGGCGGCAGGGCCCTGGACGGGCCCTGAGCGGCCTGGAGCGCGGCGGGAACACGAGACGGGCGACCACTCTCCGAAGCGGAGGCGGTCGCCCGTTCGCCGGCCTGTGCCAGTTAGCTCGTCGTCGGACGCGAGGTGTCAGCGCTCTTCGTCGGGAGTGCTCGCCGGAGCGGTCAGCCGCTCCGTCTCGTCCTGTATCTCAGCGGCGATCTTCTTGAGTTCCGGCTCGAACTTGCGGCCGTGGTGGGCGCAGAAGAGCAGTTCTCCGCCGCTCAGCAGGACGACGCGCAGGTATGCCTGGGCGCCGCAGCGGTCGCAGCGATCGGCGGCCGTCAGGGGGCTCGCGGGGGTCAGAACAGTAGTCACGTCGCCTCTTCTCTAGCTCGACGAGCTGTCGTACCAGGGTCAACATCCAACCAGGCCCAAAACGTTCCCGCTCGTGGCTTTTCCTCGAAAATTCTTTTCCGAGGCGGTCGGCTGCTGCCGGTTGGCGGCGAATGTGCCGTAGTGCGTGTCTGTGTGTCGTACGGATTCGCGTTCGGATCGGTGGTCGGCCCTCCCGGCTGGCTTGCCGGTTGTTCATGAGGACGTGCCCGGAGCCTAAATGGTTCATGCCTCGAAGGGAACGTGATGTGTGCTTCACTCCATCGAGGGATCGAACAGGCATACGACCCTGGACTAGGGTGGGACCGGGACGAGGGTGGCGTTACAACGGCTCTACCAGGCATCGGTACCCTCTCACCGGTGACCCAGGCCGCGCCCTTACCCATGAGGGCCCCATCTGAAATTCAGCGAGGAGCGAACCGCGTGACCGCCGAGACGTCCGTGCCGTCCACAGCGCTGCTGGCAGGAGCAGACCGGGACGGTTCCAACTACACCGCGCGGCACCTGCTCGTCCTCGAAGGGCTCGAGGCCGTGCGGAAGCGCCCCGGTATGTACATCGGATCCACCGACAGCCGTGGTCTGATGCACTGCCTCTGGGAGATCATCGACAACTCCGTCGACGAGGCCCTCGGAAGCTACTGCGACCACATCGAGGTGATCCTCCACGACGACGGCTCGGTGGAGGTCCGGGACAACGGCCGGGGCATCCCGGTCGACGTCGAGCCCAAGACCGGCCTCTCCGGCGTCGAGGTCGTCATGACCAAGCTGCACGCCGGCGGCAAGTTCGGCGGCGGCTCCTACGCCGCCTCCGGCGGTCTGCACGGCGTCGGCGCCTCCGTCGTCAACGCCCTCTCCGCACGGCTGGACGTGGAGGTGGACCGCGGCGGGCACACCCACGCGATCAGCTTCCGGCGCGGTGTCCCCGGTGCCTTCGCCGCGGTCGGCCCGGACGCGAAGTTCGAGCCCGGCAGCGGACTGCGCAGGACGAAGAAGATCCCCAAGAGCCGCAGCGGCACCCGCGTGCGCTACTGGGCCGACCGCCAGATCTTCCTCAAGGACGCCAAGCTGGCCCTGGAGACGCTGCACCAGCGCGCCCGCCAGACCGCTTTCCTGGTGCCCGGCCTCACCATCGTGGTCCGGGACGAGTACGGACTCGGCGAGGGCGGCAGCAAGGGCGAGGAATCCTTCCGCTTCGACGGCGGCATCAGCGAGTTCTGCGAGTTCCTCGCCGCCGACCGGCCCGTCTGCGACACGCTCCGCTTCACCGGGCAGGGCACCTTCAAGGAGACCGTCCCCGTCCTCGACGAGCGCGGCCAGATGACGCCCACCGAGGTCACGCGCGAGCTCGGCGTGGACGTCGCGATGCGCTGGGGAACCGGCTACGACACCACGCTCCGCTCCTTCGTCAACATCATCGCCACCCCCAAGGGCGGCACCCACGTCGCGGGCTTCGAGCAGGCCGTCGCCCGGACGATGAACGAGGTGCTGCGCACGAAGAAGATGCTGCGGGTGGCCGAGGACGACATCGTCAAGGACGACGCCCTCGAAGGTCTCACCGCGGTGGTCACGGTCCGCCTCGCCGAGCCGCAGTTCGAGGGCCAGACCAAGGAGGTCCTCGGCACCTCGGCGGCCCGCCGCATCGTGAGCACCGTGATCTCCAGGGAACTCAAGGCGTTCCTGACCTCCACCAAGCGGGACGCCGCCCAGCAGGCCCGCGTCGTCATGGAGAAGGCCGTCGCCGCGGCCCGCACGAGGATCGCGGCCCGCCAGCACAAGGACGCGCAGCGCCGCAAGACGGCCCTGGAGTCCTCGTCGCTGCCCGCGAAGCTGGCCGACTGCCGCAGCGACGACGTGGACCGCAGCGAGCTGTTCATCGTCGAGGGCGACTCCGCCCTCGGCACCGCGAAGCTCGCCCGCAACTCGGAGTTCCAGGCGCTCCTGCCGATCCGCGGGAAGATCCTCAACGTCCAGAAGTCGTCCGTGACGGACATGCTGAAGAACGCCGAGTGCGGTGCGATCATCCAGGTCATAGGAGCCGGCTCGGGCCGGACCTTCGACATCGACACCGCCCGCTACGGCAAGATCATCATGATGACCGACGCCGATGTCGACGGCTCCCACATCCGCACGCTGCTCCTGACCCTCTTCCACCGCTACATGCGGCCCATGGTCGAGGCCGGCCGGGTCTTCGCCGCGGTGCCGCCGCTGCACCGCATCGAGCTGATCCAGCCCAAGAAGGGCCAGGACAAGTACGTCTACACGTACTCGGACCGGGAACTGCGCGACAAGCTCATGGAGTTCCAGAGCAGGAACATCCGCTACAAGGACTCGATCCAGCGCTACAAGGGCCTCGGCGAGATGGACGCCGACCAGCTGGCCGAGACCACGATGGACCCGCGTCACCGCACCCTGCGCCGGATCAACCTCACCGACCTGGAAGCGGCCGAGCAGGTCTTCGACCTCCTCATGGGCAACGACGTGGCGCCGCGCAAGGAGTTCATCTCCAGCTCCGCGGCGACGCTGGACCGCTCCCGCATCGACGCCTAGCGGTTTCACCGGGCGCGTGCGCGGTCCAGTCACCTGATGGGGTGAAGCAGAACGGGAAGAAGAGTCAGGGATCTTCCCGTTCTGTCCATCCTTGGGCATGCAGCCAAGCAATTCGGGGGACGTCGCCTACGACGATCCCTGGTACGACGCCCTGGCCTCGGGGTGGGGCGAGTCGCCCGACGCGGGGGTCCCGCCGGCGCGAGGTGAGCGGGACACCACCGTGACGGCCGCCGACATCTACCTCGAAGTACAGCGCAGCGCCGCCTTCCAGGAGGTGCGCCACAGGTACCGGCGGTTCGTGGTCCCGGCGGTCGTGGTCTTCTTCACCTGGTACGTGGCGTACGTCGTGACCGCCACGACCTCGCCGGGCCTGCTGGCACGGCCCGTCGCGGGCGCGGTGAACCTCGGGATGCTGGTGGGACTCGGCCAGTTCCTCACCACCTTCCTGCTCACCTGGGCCTACGTGCGGCACGCACGGTTGCGCAGGGACCGCGCGGCGCTGGAACTGCGCTGGGACACGCAGGAACTGGCGCGGGGCCGGGGCGGCCCGTCATGACGGCCGATCACCGGACCATGGCGCTGCTGCTGTTCGGACTGTTCGTCGCGGTCACCCTGGCCATCACGACTTGGGTGAGCCGCCACCGGCAGGGCTCGGCCGAGGAGTTCTACGCGGGCGGCCGGCTGTTCTCCCCCATGGAGAACGGTTTCGCCCTCGCGGGGGACTACATGTCGGCGGCCTCCTTCCTCGGCATCTCCGGACTCATCTGCCTCGTCGGCTACGACGGGATGCTCTACTCGGTGGGCTTCCTCGTGGCCTGGCTGGTGGTTCTGTTCCTGGTCGCCGAACTGGTGCGCAACTGCGGCCGGTTCACCCTCGCCGACGTGGTCGCCGCCCGCATGCGCGAGCGGCCGGTGCGGATCGCGGCGGGAACGTCCTCGGTCACCGTGTCGGTGCTGTACCTGGTCGCGCAGATGGTGGGCGCGGGCAGCCTGGTCGCGCTGCTGCTCGGCGGCACCGGCGAGGCGGCGCAGGCGTGGACGGTCGTCGGCGTCGGTGTCCTCATGGTGATCTACGTGTCGCTGGGCGGCATGCGGGCCACCACCTGGATCCAGATCGTCAAGGCGGTCCTGCTGCTCGGCGGCACCGTCGCGCTGACCGTCCTGGTCCTGCTGCGGTTCCACGGCGACCTCAACCTCCTGCTGCAGACGGCGGCCGAACGCAGCGGCCACGGGGACGCGTTCCTGGCGCCCGGGCTCGCCTACGGCGCGGACTGGACGGCACGGTTCGACTTCATCAGCCTGGGCCTCGCCCTGGTGCTCGGCACGGCGGGGCTGCCGCACATCCTGTCCCGCTTCTACACGGTGCCCACCGCGCGGGCGGCACGGCGTTCGGTGGTCTGGTCGATCGGACTCATCGGCGGCTTCTACCTGATGACCATCGTGCTCGGCTTCGGCGCCGCGGCCCTCATCGGACCGGACGCCGTCCGCGCCTCCCACGCGTCCGGGAACACGGCGGTGCCCCTGCTCGCGCTCGACCTGGGCGGTGGCGCCGGCACCACGGGCGGCACGGTCCTGTTCGCGGTCGTCGCCGCGATCGCCTTCGCCACGATCCTCGCGGTGGTCGCCGGCATCACGCTCGCCTCGTCCGCGTCCGTCGCGCACGACCTGTACGCCTCCCTGCGGCGCCGGCGCGGAAAGCCGCGCAGCGAGGTGGCCGTGGCCCGCGTCGCCGCGGTCGGCATCGGCCTGCTCGCGATCGCCCTCGGACTCCTGGCCCGCGACCTGAACGTGGCGTTCCTCGTGGGCCTCGCCTTCGCCGTGGCCGCCTCGGCCAACCTGCCGGTGCTGCTGTACTCGCTGTTCTGGCGCGGCTTCACCACGCGCGGCGCGGTGTGGTCCGTCTACGGAGGTCTGGTCCCGGCCGTGGTGCTGGTGCTGCTGTCGCCCGTGGTGTCCGGCAGCCCCGAATCCCTGTTCCCGGGCGTCGACTTCCAGCTCTTCCCGCTGCAGAACCCGGGGCTGGTCTCCATCCCGCTGGGCTTCCTCGCGGGCTGGCTCGGCACGGTCACCTCGGCCGAGATTCCCGACGAGGCCCGGCACGCCGAGACCGAGGTGCGTTCCCTCACCGGTGCGGGGGCGGTGTAGGCGGCGGCGGAGACGAAGGGGGCCGGCATCCGCAGGGAAGGTGAGCACGGTTCCTCGCCCCCCACGGGCCGTGCCCCTGGGCGCGGGTCGCCCCCCACGTACCGGTGTTCCGGGCGGCCCGCGGTCCCCGTACTTCGCGGCCGGTGCGGCCCGTGTACTTCGCGGGCGGTGCGGCCCGTCCCGTGCGCCCCGCACGTCGTCGTCCAGCACCAGGACGTCGCCCACCGTCAGGACCCCGACCGTCACGCCCGCTCCTCGGTCGCCTCGCGAGCCCCCGTGGGCGCGGGTTCCGCGCCCGGCCCGGTCAGGGCCTCGGGCAGGACGACGGTGAACTCGGCGCCCCCGCCGCTCGCCTCGCCCACACGCGCGCTGCCGCCCTGCCGTTCGGCGAGCGTACGCACCAGGGACAGCCCGATGCCCCGTTCGCGGTGGGCGGGCGGTTCCTTCGTGGACCAGCCCTCCGTGAAGATCAGCTCCCGTCGCTCCGGCGGGACGCCGGGCCCGGTGTCGCGCACCACGAGCACCGCCGTGCGCCCCTCGGCGCGCAGTTCGACCTCGACGCGCGCCTGCGGTGTCCCGGCGACGGCGTCCAGGGCGTTGTCCACCAGGTTGCCGACGACGGTGGCGAGGCCGCGGGGGTCGACCAGCCGGTCCGGCAGCCGCGTCCCGTCCGAGATCCGCAGGGCCACCTGGCGCTCGGCCGCCACGGTGGCCTTGCCGACCAGCAGCGCCGCGAGGAGCGGGTCGCGGATCTTCTCGGTGACCTGCTCCGAGGTGACCCGGTGATCGCCGACGACCTCGCCGACGAACTCCACCGCGTCGTCGTACATCTCCAGCTCCAGCAGTCCCAGCAGGGTGTGCATGCGGTTGGCGTGCTCGTGGTCCTGGGCGCGCAGCGCGTCGATCAGGCCGCGCGTGGAGTCCAGCTCCCGGCCGAGCCGTTCCAGCTCCGTGCGGTCGCGCAGCGTGACCACGGCACCGCCGTCGTCGGTCGGCATCCGGTTGGCGACCAGCACCCGCCGGCCGCGGACGGCGAGCAGATCGGTGCCGGTCACCCGCCCGGCCAGCACATCGGCGGTGCGTCCCGCGCCGAGCGCCTCGCCGGGGGAGCGGCCGACGGCCTCCTCGCCGACCCCCAGCAGCCGCTGCGCCTCGTCGTTGAGCAGGCGGACGCGGCCGTCGGCGTCCAGGGCGACGACACCCTCCCGGATGCCGTGCAGCATGGCCTCGCGCTCCGCGAGCAGCGCCGCGATGTCCGAGAAGGCCAGGTCACGGGTCTGACGCTGCACACGGCGGGAGACGATCCAGGCAGCGAGCGCGCCCACGGCCAGGGCGCCGCCCGCGTGGGCGAACAGCCCCGGGACGGCGTGGACCAGCCGGGCCCGCACGCTGTCGTAGGCGATACCGACGGACACCGCGCCGACGATCTCGCCGTCGTCGTCACGCAGCGGCACCTTGCCCCGCGCGGAGCGACCGAGGGTGCCGTCGTCGATCTCCATGACGTCGCGGCCGGCCAGCGCCTCACCGGGGTCGGTCGACACCAGGCCGCCGATCCGTTCCGGATCAGTGTGCGACCAGCGCACGCCCCGCACGTCCAGCACCACGACGTACTCGGCGCCGGTCGCCCGCCGGATGCGTTCCGCCTCCCGCTGCACCGGTCCGTCCGGCGACGGCTCGGTGCTCCGGACGCCGTCCGCGATCTGCGGCTGCTGGGCGGTGGTCTGCGCGATGGCGAGCGCCCGGCGCATCGCCTGGTCGTCCAGCTGCTCGCCGAGCGGCGCCAGGAACAGCCCGGTGGCGAGCACCGCGACGCCCGCGGCGATCGCCAGCTGCATCAGCAGGACCTGCGAGAACGCCCGCCGCGGCAGACCGAGGCGCAGACGGCGTGCGGGGGGAGCGGAACGCATGCCCCTGACGGTACGTGGGTGGCGGCGGGGTGCCGCCGGGGCGGGGGCGGGTACTTTCCCCGGGCCCCTCGGATCCCTCGACCCCCCGGACCTCTCGGATCTCTCGGACCCCTCGACCCCCCGGACCTCTCGGACCTCTCGGACCTCTCGCCCCCCCGGACCTCGCGGACCCTTCCGGGGCCTTGTGAGACCTCCCGGGGGCCGTCAGCGCGCCGGCGACGACACGGTCACCTCGCGGACGTCCACGACGTCCATCCGCGCGGGCGAGCCGAGCGCGGACCCGCAGCTCTCCGGTCGCGGCGGCAGGGACGCGCCCTGGGCGACCTCGACCCGCCAGCGGCGCCCGTCCGCGTGGGCGACGGTCACCGTCCAGCGGGGTGCGGCGCCCTCCGTCGTCACGACGTCCAGGGCCGCGGCGCCGTACTCGCCCACCGTGCGCCGGACGGCCAGCTCGGCCGCCTGACCGGGCCGCTCCCACGCGGACCGGCCCCGGCACCCCTCCACGACGATCCGGCCCTCCTGGGCGCCGTGCAGCACCTCCTTGACGGCGTGTGCCTCGGCCCGGCCGTACGCGTAGCCGTACGGCAGTACGAGCACCGTGGGGGCGAAGCGGTGACCTCCCAGGTGGGTGACCTCCCAGACACCCTCGACCCCGGAGGCGGCCAGCTCGGCCGCGAGCGGCCGTCCGAGCAGGGCGCAGCAGCGGTCACGCTTGCCGTTGGTGCACACCAGGGCGAGCGGGTCGCCCTCGTGGACCGCTCCGCCGAGCACCGCGTCGAAGGTCCCGGGCTCGCCCCGGCCCAGCGCGGCGAAGTCGAGGCCGAGCAGCCGGCCGGGGTCGGTGAGCGTGGTGGTGTGCAGCCACACGTTTCCCGGCACGGTGTGGGCCACGTACACCCGGCGCAGGGCGGGAACCCCGCTGTCCGCGTGACGTCCGGCCCGGCGTACGAGCGCGATCCGCACCCCGGTGCCCTTCGCGGCGGCCTCCAGGGCCCTGCCCAGCGCGGGGTCGAGATGGCTCGACGTGAGCGCCTTGGCACCCCAGGGTCCGGGCTGCTCCAGTAGCAGCCAGGTCCTCGCGGTCGCCGCGGTTCCCGCGACCGGCTCGTCGAGCTCGCGGGCGACGGTTGAGCACGTGCTACTCACAGAGGTGAGCCTAACCTGACTTGCGCGGGCGTGCTCGGTCGTTCCGCCCGTGTTCCGGCCACATCGGGGGCCAGCGGCTTCGGCCGTGGTGCGGAGGCCGACCGCTGCACCCCCGGGTCGGTGCGGTACCCGGGTGCCGCCTGGCCGCGGAGCCCGGCGCGGCACCGGCGCCGGGCTCCTCCCCGGGGTGCTCACTCGGGCGGATCGTGCGATTCCCTCTTGGACGTGCGCCAGTTGATCAGCACCGCGGCTACCGCCGCCATACCGGCGAGAGCCGTACCGATGGCCCCCACGACATCGGCTATGTCAGCCATGGGGAATGTCTCCCTTCGCGCGGAGCAGCGTGTCGCGGCTGATCACCACGATCCGCTCGTGGTCGGCGCGCGCGGCGTCGGCCGGTAGTTTCGCGTCGAGTGCCGCCGTGGCGTCCGTGCCGATGACGGCGAAGTTGCCGTCGGACAGTTCGAAGATGTCGGGACAGGTGTCGCCGGTCATGCTCCCGCGCTCCTTGGGGGAGGCACCAATGCGACGCACGATTTCCAACGGGGGTCCCCATTCTCGCAGTGTGGCTGTTGGGCGGGGACAGAGTATTGGTCCGCGGTCGAGGGTGCCGTCCGTCCATTGAGATGCCGCGCCCCGAACACGCACGCCCCGTCAGGGCTGCAGTCGACACCAATCACCTTTGGTCCGTGGGAAGTTCACCCACCACCCACCACTCCTCGGTGTCGCCGGCCGCGTCCAGATCGTGCAGGAGGGAGTCCACCATCCGGCCGATGCGTCCTTCCTCCGAGTCGTCACGCAGACTCGCCCTGTGGGGGCGCGTGGAGTCCCAGTACGTGCGGAACGCGGCGCTCCTGCACAGCACCCGCAGATGCCCGTGGAGTTCCTCCCGGGTCGCCACACCGATGCGATAGCCGAACAGGGCGGTGGAGTACAGCGCGTTGGCGAAGAGGTGCTGGCGGAGGTGGGTGGGGGAGTCGGTCTCGAAGGTGCTCAGCACCGCAGCCAGTTCGGGGTCGTCGATGGCCCGTTCCAGGAGTCCCAGCTGCAGTCGTTGGTAGTCCACGAGCGCTGCGCGGCGGCTCTCGGCCTTCTTCAGCTCGACCGACTGCCGGCGGAGTTCCTCGTGCCGACGCTGCCGCGCGGCGAGCCCGGTGAGGACTCCCGCGGCGAAGGAGGACCCCGCCGCGAGGGCGAGGCCCCGACTCCAGACGCCACTGTTCTGTGTGGCCATGTCACATACCCCCGATCGGGCCGCCGTCCGCCGGTCGTCGGAATGCGGGTCGACTGGAGGGAACCGGCGAGCGGTGGGCGGCGCTTGCCGCCTTCCAGGGTGCCGAGCGGCTCTGATCGGCAGGAAGGCGGAGAAGAGGCGCACGGAGGGAAGCGAGGGTCGCACGAACCGGCGCCTTGCCCAACGTCTGCCCCGCCGGTGCTGCTAACAATCGTTCACTTCGGCGCCGGCCGCACGGCTCGTATCCTGGTACGTCAGTCAATTCCCCGGCGTACGCGCGGACGCGGGCCGGGGCACGCCCAGAGGTGAAAGGGGTCGCGTGGTGGTGCGCAGCGGTGGGCGGCAGATTCCGGTCGTGGTGCTGGCCGGATTCCTCGGTTCGGGGAAGACCACCCTGCTCAATCACCTCCTCCACCGCAGCGGCGGCAGCCGCATCGGCGCGGTCGTCAACGACTTCGGGGCCATCGAGATCGACGCCATGGCCGTGGCCGGCGCGCTCGGGGACTCGACGGTCTCGCTCGGCAACGGGTGCCTGTGCTGCGCGGTCGACAGCAGCGAGCTGGACGTCTACCTCGAACGACTCGCCCGGCCCGAGGCCCGCATCGACGTCATCGTCATCGAGGCCAGCGGGCTCGCCGAACCGCAGGAGCTCGTGCGGATGGTGCTCGCCAGCGAGCATCCGGGGATCGTCTACGGCGGGCTCGTCGAGGTGGTGGACGCCGCCGAGTTCGACGGGACCCGGGCCCGCCATCCCGAGATCGACCGGCACCTCGCACTCGCCGACCTCGTCGTCGTCAACAAGGTCGACCGGGCCGCGGACGCCGGGAGGGTGCTGGGGCTCGTCCGGTCACTGGCCGACCGTGCGGCCGTGGTGCCCGCCACGCACGGCCGCGTCGACCCGGAGTTCCTGTTCGACTGCCGGCCGAGCGAGGAGCGTGTCGGGCAGCTGTCCTTCGACGACCTGCACCGCGACGGACCCGACGAGCACGCCGGGCACCTGCACACCGCCTACGACAGCCTCTCCTTCACGTCCGGGCGTCCGCTGGACCCGCGGCGCCTGATCCGCTTCCTGGACAGCCGGCCCGAGGGGCTGTACCGCATCAAGGGCTACGTCGACTTCGGGCCGTACGACGTCCGCAACCGGTACGCCGTGCACGCCGTGGGGCGGTTCCTGCGCTTCTACCCCGAGCCCTGGACGGCCGGGGCGGAGCGGCTCACGCAACTGGTGCTCATCGGCACGGACCTCGACACCGCCGCCCTCCGGGCGGACCTGGAGGCGTGTGTGGGCGACGGCGCCCCACACGCCGACGAGGAAGGCATGTGGGGCGTCCTGCGCTATGTGCAGGGGGCCGCGGAAGACCCGGCCGCCTAGACCGGGCCCGCCACCACGGAAACCGTCTTCGCCAGGGACACACCCGAACCGTCACGGCGCGGGTCGGGCTCCGGCAGGTCCACCGCCGTGCCGTTCTTCTGCGCGGCACGGGCCGGCAGCGGACCCGCCCACGCCAGGGACAGACAGTCCTCGCCCTTGAGGAACCGCTGGCAGCGGACGCCGCCGGTGGCCCGGCCCTTGCGCGGATACTGGTCGAACGGGGTGAGCTTGGCCGTCGTCTGGACGGAGTCGTCCAGCGTGCCGCGTGAACCCGCGACCGTGAACACCACCGCGTCCGCGGCCGGATCGACCGCCGTGAAGCTGATGACCTTCGCGCCCTCGGTGAGCTTGATGCCCGCCACGCCGCCCGCGGGGCGGCCTTGCGGGCGGACCTGCGCCGCCTGGAAGCGCAGCAGTTGCGCGTCGTCGCTGATGAAGACCAGGTCCTCGTCGCCCGTGCGCAGCTCCACCGCGCCGACGATCCGGTCGCCCTCCTTGAGCGTGATGACCTCCAGCTCCTCCTTGTTGGAGGGGTAGTCGGGCACCACGCGCTTGACGACACCCTGCTCGGTGCCGAGCGCCAGACCCGGTGACGACTCGTCGAGCGTGGTCAGGCACACCACCTGCTCGTCGTCCTCCAGGGACACGAACTCGGCCAGCGGAGCCCCGCCCGAGAGGTTCGGCGTCGGCATCGTCTCCGGGAGCTGCGGCAGGTCCACGACGTTCAGCCGGAGCAGACGGCCCGAGGAGGTGACGGCACCGACCTCGCCGCGGGCCGTCGCGGGCACCGCCGAGACGATCACGTCGTGCTTGACCCGCTTGCCGTTGTCGGTGAGCGGCGCGTTGTTCGCCGTGCGGGCGAGCAGGCCCGTGGAGGACAGCAGGACGCGGCACGGGTCGTCCGCCACCTGGAGCGGCACGGCCGCGGCCGGCGCGCCGGCCGACTCCAGCAGCAGCGTGCGCCGGTCGTCGCCGAACTTCTTCGCGACCGAGGCCAGTTCGGCGGAGACCAGCTTGCGCAGCTCCGCGTCCGAGTCCAGGATCCGGGTCAGTTCCTCGATCTCCGTGTTGAGCCGGTCCTTCTCGGCCTCCAGCTCGATCCGGTCGTACTTGGTGAGGCGGCGCAGCGGCGTGTCCAGGATGTACTGGGTCTGGATGTCGCTGAGGGAGAAGCGCTCGATCAGGCGCTGCTTGGCCTCCGCCGAGTTGTCACTGGAGCGGATGAGGCGGATGACCTCGTCGATGTCCACCAGCGCCGTGAGCAGACCCTCGACCAGGTGGAGGCGGTCGCGCCGCTTGCCGCGGCGGAACTCCGAGCGTCGGCGCACCACGTCGAACCGGTGGTCGAGGTAGACCTCCAGGAGTTCCTTGAGGCCCAGGGTGAGCGGCTGGCCGTCCACCAGCGCCACGTTGTTGATGCCGAAGGACTCCTCCATCGGCGTCAGCTTGTACAGCTGCTCCAGCACCGCCTCCGGCACGAAGCCGTTCTTGATCTCGATGACCAGGCGCAGCCCGTGCTCGCGGTCGGTGAGGTCCTTGACGTCGGCGATGCCCTGGAGCTTCTTCGAGCCGACCAGGTCCTTGATCTTGGCGATCACCTTCTCGGGGCCGACCGCGAACGGCAGCTCGGTGACGACCAGGCCCTTGCGGCGGGCCGTCACGTCCTCGACCGTGACCGTCGCGCGGATCTTGAACGTGCCGCGGCCGGTCTCGTAGGCGTCGCGGACGCCGGAGAGGCCGACGATCCGGCCACCGGTGGGCAGGTCGGGGCCGGGGACGTGCTTCATCAGGGCGTCGAGGTCGGCGCCGGGGTGCCTGATCAGGTGCCGCGCGGCCGCGATCACCTCGCGCAGGTTGTGCGGCGGCATGTTGGTGGCCATACCGACCGCGATCCCCGACGCGCCGTTGACCAGCAGGTTCGGGAACGCGGCGGGCAGCGCCACCGGCTCCCGCTCCTGGCCGTCGTAGTTGGGCGCGAAGTCGACCGTGTCCTCGTCGATGGACTCGGTCATCAGGCTGGTGGCCTCGGCCATCCGGCACTCGGTGTACCGCATCGCCGCGGGCGGGTCGTCGTTGCCCAGCGAGCCGAAGTTGCCGTGGCCGTCGACCAGCGGGACGCGCATCGAGAACGACTGCGCCATGCGCACCAGGGCGTCGTAGATCGACGCGTCGCCATGGGGGTGCAGCTTGCCCATGACCTCGCCGACGACGCGGGCGCACTTCACGTAGCCGCGCTCGGGCCGCAGGCCCATCTCGTTCATCTGGTAGACGATGCGGCGGTGCACCGGCTTCAGGCCGTCCCGCGCGTCCGGCAGGGCGCGCGAGTAGATGACCGAGTAGGCGTACTCGAGGAAGGAGCCCTGCATCTCGTCGACGACGTCGATGTCGAGGATCTTCTCCTCGTACGAGTCGTCGGGCGGCGGGGTCTTTGTGCTGCGGCGGGCCATCGCTGCCGGCTCCTTGCTGAGCGTGGGACGGGATCTGACGCGGACCATTGTGGACCGTCGCACTGACAGGCGGGACCAGGACCCGGGTCCGGCCGGTCGGTTCGGGGCGGTGCGGCGGCGCGAGCAGGCTACGCGGCGCGGGCGGCCGGGATGGTGCGGGGTTCCCGGCCGGAGGGGCGGAGGAGGCCGGGGAAGGCCCGCGCGGCCCGGTGCCCGCGGGCGTCTCCAGCATCCCGGAAGCGTGCCGGGACACGGGGCCGCCCCGCGGTTCCGGCCGGGTGCTCGCTCTCGGCGTAGCCGCCCCCCGCGGGAACTTCCCGGTTCGTCCGCGCGCTTGCATACAGTGGCAGGACCGGCAGGAACGGCGGTGTCGACGACCGCCTCCGCGATCGAAGGGACGTACATGCCCATGGGTCACACGGCCACAGCCCAGGCAGGCTCCGGGGGCCTGACAGCGACCGAGCACCGCCTGGCCAACGGCCTGCGCGTGGTGCTCTCCGAGGACCACCTGACCCCGGTCGCCGCGGTGTGCCTCTGGTACGACGTGGGCTCACGCCACGAAGTCAAGGGGCGTACCGGTCTGGCTCACCTTTTCGAGCACCTGATGTTCCAGGGTTCCGCCCAGGTGAAGGGCAACGGTCACTTCGAGCTGGTCCAGGGCGCCGGCGGCTCCCTCAACGGCACCACCAGCTTCGAGCGCACCAACTACTTCGAGACCATGCCCGCCCACCAGCTGGAGCTCGCGCTCTGGCTGGAGGCCGACCGCATGGGCTCCCTGCTGACCGCCCTGGACGACGAGTCGATGGAGAACCAGCGCGACGTCGTCAAGAACGAGCGCCGCCAGCGCTACGACAACGTCCCCTACGGCACGGCCTTCGAGAAGCTGACCGCCCTCTCCTACCCGGAGGGCCACCCGTACCACCACACGCCCATCGGATCGATGGCGGACCTGGACGCGGCCACCCTGGAGGACGCGCGCCAGTTCTTCCGCACCTACTACGCGCCGAACAACGCCGTGCTCTCCGTCGTCGGCGACATCGACCCGGAGCGGACGCTGGCGTGGATCGAGAAGTACTTCGGCTCCATCCCCGCCCACGACGGCAAGCCCGCCCCGCGTGACGGCGCGCTGCCCGACGTCATCGGCGAGCAGCTGCGCGAGGTCGTGGAGGAGGAGGTGCCCGCGCGTGCGCTGATGGCGGCCTACCGGCTGCCGCAGGACGGCACGCGCGCGTGCGACGCGGCCGACGTGGCGCTGACCATCCTCGGCGGCGGCGAGTCCTCGCGCCTCTACAACCGTCTCGTACGGCGTGACCGTACGGCCGTGGCCGCCGGGTTCGGCCTGCTGCGGCTGGCCGGGGCGCCGTCCCTGGGCTGGCTGGACGTGAAGGCGTCCGGCGACGTCGAGGTGCCCGTCATCGAGTCCGCCATCGACGAGGAGCTCGCCCGGTTCGCCGAGCAGGGCCCCACGGCCGAGGAGATGGAGCGCGCGCAGGCCCAGCTGGAGCGCGAGTGGCTCGACCGGCTCGGCACGGTCGCGGGCCGCGCCGACGAACTGTGCCGGTACGCCGTCCTGTTCGGTGACCCGCAGCTCGCCCTCACCGCCGTCCGGCGCGTCCTCGAGGTGACGCCGCAGGAGGTGCAGGAGGTCGCCAAGAGCCGTCTGCGCCCGGACAACCGCGCCGTGCTCGTCTACGAGCCCGTCGCCGGCGAGGCCGACGAGACCGATGAGGCCGCCGCAGCCGGCGCCGACGAGAACGAGGAGGCGGCGAAGTGACCGAGCTCGCCACGATGGACTTCCACCCGCAGCCGCAGGCCGGCGAGGCCAAGCCCTGGGCCTTCCCGGCCCCCGAGCGCGGCTCGCTCGACAACGGGCTGACCGTGCTGCGCTGCCACCGCCCCGGCCAGCAGGTCGTCGCCGTCGAGGTGCTGCTCGACGCCCCCCTGGAGGCGGAGCCGGCCGGCCTCGACGGTGTCGCCACGATCATGGCGCGGGCCTTCTCCGAGGGCACCGACAAGCACTCCGCCGAGGAGTTCGCGGCCGAACTCGAGCGGTGCGGCGCCACCCTGGACGCGCACGCCGACCACCCCGGTGTCCGTCTCAGCCTGGAGGTCCCGGCCTCACGGCTGCCCAAGGGACTCGGGCTGCTCGCCGACGCCCTGAGGGCGCCCGCCTTCGCCGACAGCGAGGTCGAGCGGCTCGTCCGCAACCGCCTCGACGAGATCCCGCACGAGCTGGCCAACCCCTCCCGCCGTGCGGCCAAGGAACTCTCCAAGGAGCTGTTCCCGGCGAGTTCACGCATGTCGCGTCCGCGCCAGGGCACCGAGGAGACCGTGGCCGGCATCGACTCCGCGGCCGTGCGCGCCTTCCACGAGAAGCACGTACGTCCCGCCACGGCCACCGCCGTGGTCGTCGGCGACCTCACCGGTGTCGACCTGGACGAGCTGCTCGGCGACACCCTGGGTGCCTGGACGGGCTCCTCGGCCGAGCCGCGGCCCGTCCCCCCGGTGGTCGCCGACGACACCGGCCGCGTCGTGATCGTGGACCGCCCCGGCGCCGTCCAGACGCAGCTGCTGATCGGCCGTGTCGGCCCGGACCGGCACGACCGCGTGTGGCCCGCGCAGGTGCTCGGCACCTACTGCCTCGGCGGCACCCTCACCTCCCGCCTGGACCGCGTCCTGCGCGAGGAGAAGGGCTACACCTACGGCGTGCGGTCCTTCGGGCAGGTCCTCAGGTCCGCGCCGGACGGCACGGGCGCGGCGATGCTGGCCATCAGCGGCTCCGTCGACACCCCGAACACCGGTCCGGCCCTGGACGACCTGTGGAAGGTGCTGCGCACGCTCGCCGCCGAGGGGCTCACCGACGCCGAACGCGACGTCGCCGTGCAGAACCTGGTGGGGGTGGCGCCGCTGAAGTACGAGACCGCCGCGGCCGTCGCGAGCACCCTGGCCGACCAGGTGGAGCAGCACCTGCCGGACCACTACCAGGCCGACCTGTACCGGCAGTTGGCCGCGACCGGCACCGTGGAGGCCACCGCCGCCGTCGTGAACGCCTTCCCGGAGGACCGGCTGGTGACGGTCCTCGTCGGTGACGCCGCGCAGATCAAGGCGCCCGTGGAGGCCCTCGGGATCGGCGAAGTCACCGTGGTGAGCGCCGAGTAGCGAGCCGCCGTACGGCACACGCCCGGAGGGCCCCGGTGACGTGAACGTCACCGGGGCCCTCTTATGCCCGAATTGGGGCAGAGGTTGCCTGTCTGCCCTGTGGGATGCGCTACAAAAACCGGGATCCGTTTGAGGATTGCGGGGCGCCCCGCTTAGCTTCGTCCGGGCTGTTCGTCGGGCAGTGCGCCGCACCCGCGGCACCGGACAGCCATCGCCGAGTCCCCGTACGGCGCGAGCCAGGGGAGCCGGGGACCCACATGAGTCCCTGGGGTGAATCGGACGCCCGCGCGTGTCGCGAGGGGGTCCGTAGGAGACCTTCCTGCTCCGAACCCGTCAGCTAACCCGGTAGGCGAGAGGGAAGGAAAGGACCAGCCTGTACATGGCGTTCACCCGCGCCCCGGGCAAGCACCGTCGTCCCAGCAGGATGCAGCGCGGCACCGCCCGCGCGGCGGGCGTCGCGGCGCTCGCCGGCACCGGCGTCGTCGGTTCCCTCGCGGCTCCCGCGCTCGCCGCCGAACCCGCCGCCGCGCAGACCGGTCTCACCCCCGTCGTCACCCTCGGGGACGCGGTCGCCGACCGCATCGACGCCCAGGCCGCGGCCCAGCACGAGGCCGCGCGCGAGGCGGCCGAGGCCGCCGCCCGCAAGGCCGCCGAGGAAGCCGCCCGCGAGAAGGCGGCCGAGGAGGCGGAGAAGGCCCGCGCGGAGAAGGAGCGGGCCGCGCGCGAGGCCGAGCGCAAGCGCCTCAACACCTTCGTCTCCCCGATCCCCGGCTCGTACGTGTCGACCGGCTACAAGAGCGGCGGCGCCGTCTGGTCCTCCGGCAGCCACACCGGTGTCGACTTCCACGCCGCGACCGGCACCCCCGTCCAGTCGGTCGGCATGGGCACCGTCGTCGAGGCCGGCTGGGGCGGCGCGTACGGCAACCAGGTCGTCATCAGGATGAACGACGGCACCTACACCCAGTACGGCCACCTGTCGTCCATCGCCGTCTCGCCGGGCCAGCAGGTTGCGGCCGGCCAGCGGATCGGCGTCTCCGGCGCGACCGGCAACGTCACGGGCGCGCACCTGCACTTCGAGGCCCGGTCCGGCGCCGACTACGGCTCCGACCTCGACCCCGTCGCCTACCTCCGCGCGCACGGCGTGAACCTCTGAGACGCAAGGCGCCCGCGCCCCCCGCGTTTCCCGATGCCCCGGCTCCCCGAGCCGGGGCATTCGGTGTTTCGGGGTGCCGCCCGTGCGTGCCGCTCGTGCAAAAAAATATGCATGGATTCCGGATCGCCGTCGGAAATTCCCGCTGATTGCAATAGAGTCACGGAACGGACGTCAAGCGGCGACGTTTCACGGGGATTAAGCCGGAGGTCGGTCATGCGCATTCCCGCGCACTCGGTGTGCACGGCGATCCGGGACGACATCGTCGCGGGTGTCCACGAGCGCGGCGGCCGGCTCACCGAGGAAGTCCTCGCCCGCCGGTACGGCGTCTCCCGCGTCCCCGTCCGTGAGGCGCTGCGCACCCTGGAGGCGGAGGGCTTCGTCGTCACCCGCCGGCACGCTGGCGCGTGCGTGGCGGAGCCCACCGAGCAGGAGGCGGCGGACCTGCTGGAGATGCGCGCGCTCCTCGAACCGCTCGGTGCCGCCCGCGCCGCCCAGCGCCGCACCGAGGCCCATCTGAAGGTGCTGCGGGGTCTGGTCCGGCTGGGGCAGGAACGCGCCCGCCAGGGCAACAGCGACGACCTGCGCTCCCTGAGCGGCTGGTTCCACGAGACGCTCGCCCAGGCCTCCGGCAGCCCGGCGCTGACGTCGGCGCTGACCCAGCTGCGCTACAAGATCGCCTGGATGTACACCACCGAGGGGCCGTCCGACCCCGTCGAGTACTGGGCGGAGCACGGCGCGATCGTGGACGCGGTCGCCCGCGGGGACGGCGAGCGCGCGAGGTCCGTCACGGCCCTGCACACCGAACGCGCGAGCGCCGGTCAGCGCCCGCGGTTCGGCTCCGGCGCCGGGCGCGTGGACCGTGTGAGGAACGCGCAACATCCCGTAAACACGCCGAGTCTGCGCCCTTAACACGAGTGCCGTATACAAAGAGGGAGTTATTCGCGGGGGTTATTTCTGCTGCCCGTAAAAGGGGAACGCGGGAAATGCGAAAGGCCCGCCCGGGGAGCCGGGCGGGCCTTTCCGTGTGCGGTCGACAACCCGCGAAAAGGCGGTCACCGCATTCTCGAGGGCGTCAGACGGTCTCGGGAAGCTCCTCGAGACCCTCGGAGACCAGCTTCGCCAGACGGTCCAGGGCGGCATCCGCCCCTTCGGCGTCGGAGGCGAGGACGATCTCCTCGCCGCCCTGGGCGCCCAGGCCCAGGACGGCCAGCATGGAGGCCGCGTTGACGGGGTCGCCCCCGGCCTTGGCGATCGTCACCGGGACGCCTGCGGCCGTGGCGGCTCGGACGAAGATGGAAGCGGGGCGGGCGTGGAGGCCCTCGGCCCAGCCGACGTTGACGCGGCGCTCAGCCATGTGTTGCTGCCCTTCGGTGTTCAGGGTTGTCTAGACCAGTTTCCCACATCGTGAAGCGTGCCGGAGAGCGGCATCGTGCCCGCTCCCGGCGACAGCCGGCCCGCGGCCTCGGCCCGGCTGTCGTCCACCACAGACTGCCTCGCGCCCCTGTCGCACGCGAGCCGTACTCTGGGGCCCATGCAGATCTCGTCGGACCGGCACGAGTATCCCGCCCACTGGGAAGCCGACGTGGTGCTGCGCGACGGCGGCACCGCGCGCATCCGCCCCATCACCGTCGATGACGCCGAGCGCCTGGTCAGCTTCTACGAGCAGGTGTCGGACGAGTCGAAGTACTACCGCTTCTTCGCGCCCTACCCGCGTCTGTCCGCCAAGGACGTCCACCGCTTCACGCACCACGACTTCGTGGACCGGGTGGGACTCGCGGCCACGATCGGCGGCGAGTTCATCGCCACCGTACGCTACGACCGGATCGGCGCCGACGGGACGCCCGCGTCCGCGCCGGCCGACGAGGCCGAGGTCGCCTTCCTCGTGCAGGACGCCCACCAGGGCAGGGGCGTGGCCTCCGCCCTGCTCGAACACATCGGAGCCGTCGCGCGGGAGCGCGGCATCCGCCGGTTCGCCGCCGAGGTACTGCCCGCCAACACCAAGATGATCAAGGTGTTCACCGACGCCGGGTACACCCAGAAGCGCAGCTTCGAGGACGGCGTCGTACGCCTGGAGTTCGGTCTCGAACCCACCGACCGGTCCATGGCCGTGCAGTACGCGCGGGAACAGCGGGCGGAGGCCCGCTCGGTGCAGCGGCTGCTGGCCCCCGGTTCGGTGGCCGTCGTCGGCGCCGGACGCACGCCCGGCGGTGTGGGCCGCAGCATCCTCGACAACATCAGGGACGCCGGTTTCACCGGACGCCTGTACGCCGTCAACAAGGCGTTCGAGGCGGACCGCAGGGAACTCGACGGGGTGGCCGCCCACCGCTCCGTCCGCGAGGTCGACGGTCCCGTCGACCTCGCCGTCGTCGCCGTGCCCGCCGAGCACGTGCCCGAGGTGGTCACCGAGTGCGGTGAGCACGGGGTGCAGGGGCTCGTCGTCGTCTCCGCCGGCTACGCCGAGTCCGGCCCCGAGGGCCGCGAGCGCCAGCGCGCCCTCGTACGGCAGGCACGCTCGTACGGCATGCGGATCATCGGCCCGAACTCCTTCGGCGTCATCAACACCTCGCCGGACGTGCGGCTGAACGCGTCGCTGGCCCCCGAGTCGCCCCGCGCGGGCCGCATCGGGCTGTTCGCCCAGTCCGGCGCGATCGGCGTCGCCCTGCTCTCCCGCCTGCACCGGCGCGGCGGCGGCGTCACCGGGGTCACGGGCGTCTCCAGCTTCGTCTCCTCGGGCAACCGGGCCGACGTCTCCGGCAACGACGTCCTGCAGTACTGGTACGAGGACCCCGACACCGACGTCGCCCTGATGTACCTGGAGTCCATCGGCAACCCCCGCAAGTTCACCCGCCTCGCGCGGCGGACCGCGGCGGCGAAGCCGCTGGTCGTGGTCCAGGGCGCACGCCACGGCGCCGGACCCCGGGGACACGCCGTACGGGCGACCCGGCTGCCCCACGAGACGGTGTCCGCGCTGCTGCGGCAGGCCGGGGTGATCCGGGTGGACACCATCACCGAGCTGGTCGACGCCGGTCTGCTGCTGGCCCGCCAGCCCCTGCCGACCGGGCCCCGGGTGGCGATCCTCGGCAACTCCGAGTCGCTGGGACTGCTGACCTACGAGGCATGCCTCGCCGAAGGGCTGCGCCCGCACCCCCCGCGGGACCTCACCACGGCGGCGTCGGCGGCGGAGTTCCACGCGGCGCTCTCGCACGCGCTGGCCGACGAGACCAGCGACGCGGTCGTGGTGACCGCGATCCCCGCGGTGGGGGAGGGCCCGATGGGCGACGCGGCCCTGGCGGACGCCCTGCGCTCGGCCGCCGCCGCTGCCCCGACCAAGCCGGTCCTCGTCGTCCACGTCGAACTCGGCGGCCTCGCGGAGGCCCTGTCGGCCGCGGCCGGCACGGCCCCCCAACCGCCGGCGCCCCCGGGGGCCGGAACCGGCCCGGCGGGGGACCGGCCCCCCGCGGGGGGCCCGGGCGCGGACCCGCCGCCACGGACGGGGCAGGGAACTCCCGCGGAGACGGGACCGGCCGCCGGTACGCCGGACGGACGGGGCGCGGTGTCCCCGGCGGGGAGCGGCCCGGCGGCCGCCGCCGGTCCGCCCACCCCCGTCGAGCCCCCCGAGGACGCTCACCTCATCCCCGCCTACCCCGCCTCCGAGCGCGCCGTCCGGGCCCTCGCGCACGCCGTCGCGTACGCCCAGTGGCGGCGGGACGCCGCCGAACCCGGCAAGGTGCCCGAGCACGAGAACATCGACGAGAGGGGCGCCGCCTCGCTCATCGACACGCTGCTCTCGCACGGCGAGGACCTCACCCTCGGCAGCGACGACACCTGCGACCTGCTCGGCGCGTACGGCATCCACGTGTACCGCGCCCTGCCCGCCCCCACCCCCGACGCCGCGGCCCGGGCCGCGCGCACCCTCGGCTACCCGGTGGTCCTCAAGGCCACGGCCCCCCACCTCAGGCACCGCGCCGACCTCGGCGGCGTCCGCCTCGACCTCGCGGACGAGGAACAACTGCGCCGCGCGTACGGCGAGCTGACGGACCTGTTCGGCACGCCGGGGGAGCTGCGCCCCGTGGTGCAGCGCATGGCACCGCGCGGTGTCGACACCCTCGTCCGCGCGGTCATCGACCCCGCCGCCGGAGCCGTGCTGTCCTTCGGGCTCGCCGGGGCCCCCTCGCAGCTGCTCGGGGACATGGCGCACCGCCTGATCCCGGTCACCGACCGGGACGCGACCTCACTGGTGCGATCCATCCGGACCGCCCCCCTCCTCTTCGGCTGGCGGGGATCCGCGCCGGTGGACACCCCGGCGCTGGAGGAGCTGATGCTGCGGGTGTCGCGGCTGGTCCACGACCATCCGGAGGTCGTCGCGGTCACCCTGGAACCGGTCGTCGTCGCCCCGCACGGCGTCAGCGTCCTCGGCGCCTCCGTGCGGCTCTCCCCGCCGCCCGCCCGCGACGACCTCGGCCCGCGCACCCTCCCGGCGTACTGAGGCCGCCCGGGGAGCGGAGGCGGGTGAGAGCGGTGCCTGGCAGTCAGTGGCCACCCGTAGGATGGGCGTCATGGCCAAGACCAGTACGACGACCCAGGGGCTGCGGGCGGCGATCGAGCGCAGCGGCTACTACCCGGCTCTCGTGGCCGAGGCGGTGGAGGCCGCCGTGGGCGGCGAGCCCATCCGGTCGTACCTGGTCCACCAGGAGACGACGTTCGACCAGAACGAGGTGCGGCGGCACGTGACCGTGCTCGTCCTCACCGGCAACCGCTTCATCGTCAGCCACACCGACGAGCAGGCCGCGGACAGCACCTCCCCGACGCCCTACGCCACCACGTCGACGGAGTCGGTCAAGCTCGGCCGGATCTCGTCGATCGTGGTCAGCCGAGTGGTCGCCAACCCGGAGTCGTACAAGCCGGGCACGCTGCCGCGGGAGATCGTGCTCACCATCGGCTGGGGTGCCGTCGCCCGCATCGACCTCGAACCGGCCGCCTGCGGCGACCCCAACTGCGAGGCCGACCACGGTTACACGGGCAGCTCGACCGCCGACGACCTGAGCCTGCGCGTCAGCGAGGCCGGCGACGGGCCGGAGACGGTGCGCCAGGCGCTCGTCTTCGCGCAGGCCCTCTCCGAGGCGACCGCGGACACCCGCTGATGGCCCACCCGCCTCCCCCCGCCGCCCATGACCGAGGGCGCTTCGCGCCCGCCCCTGCCGATTCCGCGGTCTGGGACTCCCACCCGGAACCCCTCCCCCTCGACTCCGCCCCCGTGCCCGAGTACGGCACCGGTTCGCTCGCCGACCTGCTGCCCACGCTCGCCGCGGGCCTCGGCGTCCCCGGCATGACCGCCGGCATCGGGGAGCTGACCCCCGCCGACCGCAACTGCGTGTTCCTGATCGACGGCCTCGGCTGGGAGCAGCTGCGCGCCCACCCCGAGGACGCCCCCTTCATGACGTCGCTGCTCGGCAGCTCGCGCGGCGGCACCGGCCGCCCGATCACCGCGGGCTACCCGGCGACCACCGCGACCTCGCTGGCCTCCGTCGGCACCGGACTGCCGCCCGGCGCCCACGGCCTGCCCGGTTACACCGTGCGCGACCCGGACACCGGCGAGCTGATGAACCAGCTGCGCTGGCAGCCGTGGACCGCCCCCGGCGCCTGGCAGCCGTACCCCACCGTCTTCGAGCTGGCCCACCGGGCGGGTGTGCACGCCGCCCAGGTGTCCTCCCCGACCTTCGCGAACACCCCGCTGACCAAGGTCGCGCTCAGCGGCGGCTCCTTCCACGGGCGGCTCTCCGGCGAGGACCGCATGGACCTCTCCGCGGCACAGCTGGCCGGCGCGGACCGCGCCCTGGTCTACACGTACTACGCCGAGGTGGACGGCGCCGGTCACCGCTTCGGTGTCGACTCCGACACCTGGCGCGGCCAGCTCGCCCACGTCGACCGGCTCGTCCAGCGGCTCGCCGAGCAGCTGCCGCCGCGCAGCGCCCTCTACGTCACCGCCGACCACGGCATGATCGACGTCCCCTTCGACGAGACGCACCGCATCGACTTCGACGAGGACTGGGAGCTGAAGGCGGGCGTCGCCCTCCTCGGCGGCGAGGGCCGCGCCCGGCACGTGTACGCGGTCCCCGGCGCGGCGAACGACGTACTGACCTGCTGGCGCGAGGTGCTCGGCGAGCAGTTCTGGGTGGCCTCGCGCGACGAGGCGATCGACTCCGGCTGGTTCGGGCCGGCCGTCGACGAGCGGGTGTACCGCCGCATCGGCGACGTGGTCGCCGCCGCGCGGGACGACGTGCTGCTGATCGCCTCCGAGCGGGAGCCCAGGGAGTCGGCGATGGTGGGCAACCACGGCTCGATGACCCCTGCCGAGCAGCTCGTCCCCCTCCTCGAAGTACGCTCCTGAGGTTCCGCCCGTGACCGTCCCGCCGAAAGGTTTCCGACCCTCCATGCCCGAGCTGGTGTTCTTCTCCGGAACGATGGACTGCGGGAAGTCGACGCTGGCTCTCCAGATCGAGCACAACCGTTCGGCGCGGGGCCTGGCCGGCATGATCTTCACCCGCGACGACCGCGCGGGCGAGGGCAAGCTCTCTTCCCGGCTCGGCCTGGTCACGGACGCGGTGGAGGTCGTGGACGGGCACGATCTGTACGCCCACGTCGTCGACCACCTCTCGCAGGGCGGACGCGTCGACTACGTGATCGCCGACGAGGCGCAGTTCCTCGCACCGGACCAGATAGACCAGCTCGCCCGCGTGGTGGACGACCTCAACATCGACGTGTACGCCTTCGGCATCACCACCGACTTCCGCTCCAAGCTCTTCCCCGGCTCCCAGCGTCTGGTCGAACTCGCCGACCGGGTCGAGGTGCTCCAGGTCGAGGCCCTGTGCTGGTGCGGCGCCCGCGCCACGCACAACGCCCGGACCGTCGGCGGTGTCATGGTGGTCGAGGGCGCCCAGGTGGTCATCGGCGACGTCGCCCAGTCGCCCGACGAGATCGGCTACGAGGTGCTGTGCCGGCGTCACCACCGCCGCCACATGACGGCCGCGACGGCCCGCGCCGCGGCCCTGTCCCCGGACGTGCTCCCGGTGTCGGCCACCTGACGGCCGCGCTCAGCCGATACGGACTCCCGCACCGCTCACCCGCACGCGCGGGTCGCCCGCGCGCAGCGTCACCGTGAGCTCCCCGGGGCGGCCCATGTCCTCGCCCTGGTGCAGGGTGAGGACGGCGTCCCGCGCGACCAGGCCGAACTCACGGGCGTACGCGCCGAACGCCGCGGCCGCCGCACCCGTCGCCGGGTCCTCGACCACACCGCCCACGGGGAACGGGTCGCGGACGTGGAAGACGGTCGCCGATTCCCGCCACACCAGCTGGACCGTGGTCAGGTCCAGCCGCTGCATCAGGGCTTCCAGGCGCGCGAAGTCGTACGCGAGATCCGCGAGCCGGGCGCGCGTGGACGCCGCGAGGACGAGATGGCGGGCGCCGGCGAACGCGATCCGGGGCGGGAAGGCCGGATCCAGATCGGCCGCCGGCCAGTCGAGCGCGGCGAGCGCCTCCGCGAGGTCGGCGTCGGCGATCTCCTCGACGTGCGGCTCGACGCTGGTGAGCGTGGCCCTCAGCGTCCCGTCCTCCTCGGTCACCTCCACCGGTACGGTGCCGGCGCGCGTCGCGAACACCAGTTCCCCGGGGCCGACGCGCTCCGCGAGCGCGAGGGCGGTCGCGACGGTGGCGTGCCCGCAGAACGGCACCTCGGCCCGGGGACTGAAGTAGCGGATGCCGTACGCCCGCCCCTCCCGGCCGTCGAACCCTTCCGGCGGCGCGGTCAGGAACGCGGACTCCGAGTAGCCCAGTTCGGCGGCGAGGGCCAGCATGTCGGTGTCGTCCAGACCGGTGGCGTCCAGGACGACACCGGCGGGGTTCCCGCCGTCGGGCGTGCTGGAGAAGGCTGTGTAGCGCAGTACTTCGAGCCGTGAGGCGTGCGTCGTCATGCCCGGGCCAACACGGCGCGGGCCGCGGCTGTTCCCGCTGCCTGGTCCTGCCCCGTCCCGTCCGGTTCCGCCCGGTCCTGCCCGGGGTTTTCCCCGCGGGCGACCGCCGTCAGCCGTCGCGGCCGTGCCGGCGCCGCAGACCCTCGGCGAGCGGTGCCTTCGCGAACGCGCCCGCCGCGAGCCGGGACGCGACGGTCCGCCGCACGATCCGGTCGGTCAGGGCGGGCGCGTGCCGGGCCAGCGCCATCTCGGCCCGTCCCCGTGAGGTCGTCGCCACGTCGCGCGGTGCCCGCCGGGCCGTGACCGCCGAGACCACCGCGGACACCACCCCTTCGAGCGGCTCGGGCCGGGACACCCCGTCGAGCGAGAGTCCGGCCTCGCGGGTGCTGTCGTGGATCGGGCTGCGCACCATGCTCGGGTACACGGTCGTCACCCCGACGTGCGTGCCGACCTCCAGCCGGAGCGTGTCCGCGTACGCGGCGAGGGCCCGCTTGGAGACCCCGTAGGCGGCGGCCAGCGGCAGCGGCAGCAGCGCCATCCGCGAGGCGACGAACACCACCCGCCCGCGGGCCCGTTCGAGGTGCGGCAGCGCCGCGGCCGTCACCTCCCAGGCGCCGAGCAGGTTGAGCCGCAGCTGCGTGTGCACCTCCTCGGACGGCCGCAGCTCCGCGGGCGCGGGACCGCCCCGCCCCGCGTTGTTGACCAGGACGTCCACACCGCCGCCGAGCAGCCGCACCGCTTCTTCCACCCCCTTGGTCACGGACTCGGGGTCGGTCAGGTCGCAGCCCACCACGGGCACCGGCGCCGTCTCGTCCGCCACCAGGTCCAGCCCGACCACCCGCGCACCGAGTGCGGTGAAGCGGTCCCCGAGCGCCCGGCCGAAGGTCCCCGCCGCGCCCGTCACGATCACCCGACGCCCCGCGAGGGAGGACGCCGTGCCCCGCCGCTCCGCGAGGTCGCGTGCCACCTGACGGAGGTAGCGGTCCACGTCGATGCGCATGTGCGGGCGCTTGGTGCCCCACCGGTCCCGCGCGGCGTGCAGCTCGGAGGTGACGGCGGCCAGCATCCGGTCCCGGTGCGGCCGGCGCAGCCGCCCGGACAGGTGTGCGGCCAGCAGCCTGCCCTGTGCCTCCACGACCGGCAGCGCGGAGCCCGTCGACTGCATCAGCCCGACGAAGGACAGCGCGGGTTCGTCGAGCGGGAACACGTGCCGGTACAGCGGCAGCCGCGCCGGATCGGGCACCAGCTCCGGGTCGAGGAAGGGGACGGTCGCCCGGTACCCGGTGCACCACAGCACGTGGTCCACCTCGTCCTCGCGTCCGTCCGTGAAGCGCACCCGGCGTCCCTCGAACCGCTCGATGCCCGTCCGTACGCCGATCCGCCCGGCCGCCACCAGCGCCGGGACCGTGTCGCTCAGCGTCGGGTGGTCCTGGAGCACCCCTTCGGGGGAGGGCGGCAGCGCCGGCCCCTCGCCGCCCCGGCCGGCCAGCCGCAGCATCGCCTGGGACACCCGCTGGCGCAGCCGCCACGGCAGTACGGCGGCGAGCGCGCCGTTCCACTGGTCGGTGGGCCGGCCCAGCAGCCGCTTCGGCAGCACCCACACACCGCGCCGGGTCGATATCAGCACCTCGCTCGCCTGCCCGGCCAGCTCCGTGGCGATGTCCATCGCGGAGTTGCCGGTGCCCACGACGAGCACCCGGCGCCCGGCGAACTCGGCGGGCTCGCGGTAGGCGTGGGCGTGCGAGGAGGTGCCCGCGAAGGTGCCGGGGTAGGGCGGTTCGGGCAGGCGCGGCGTGTGGTTGTGCCCGTTGGCCACCACCAGGTGCGCGACGGACTCCTCGTACGGGCCGTCGGGGCCGTCCAGTTCGAGCAGCCAGCCCTCCCCGGTGCGTCGCGCGGCGACGAGTTCCGTGTGCATCCGGTAGTGCCCCGGGACGCCGAAGCGCTCCGCGTACTCCTGTACGTACGCCAGGAGTTGGGCGCGCGAGGGGTAGTCGGGCCACTCCGGTGGCATCGGGTGGTCGCTGAACTCGGTCCGTGGCTTGGAGGTGTTGAGCCGCAGCCCTTCGTAGGCGGCGGTGTCGTCGGAGAGCCGCCACAGCCCGCCCAGTTCCCCGGCACGCTCCAGGCCGAACACCTCGACGCCCGCCTCGATCAGCGCCTTCACCGCCGCGATGCCCGCGACCCCGCCCCCGACGACGGCCACCCGACCCGGCCCCGCCGTCTCCCGCCCTGCGCCCATCGCCCCGCGCCCTTCCTCCGAGCTAATCCAACGTGCGAGGGATTATTACGTCACTTCCGTCACCGGCACCAGACCCCGGCTCCCCGCCGCCCGGCGCCGGTCCGTACAGCGCGGCCAGGAACCTGCGCACCCACAGGCGGAACTCGTAGCGCTCCCGCTCCCGCTCGGCGGGGGAGGCCGCCGCCAGCGCGGTGACGTGGCCGTGCGCCGCCCACACCAGGCTGCGCACCGTCACGTGCGGGGTCGTCTCCCGCACCGTCCCCGCCTGCGCCGCCTCCAGCAGGGCCCGCTCCACCTCGCCGTACAGCGGCAGCGCGTAGGCCCGGTCCAGGCCGGTGCCGCGCGTGGGGTCGAGCCAGCGGCGCAGCCACAGGAACGTGGTGTGCGGATGCTCCTCCAGGAAGTCCACGAAACCCTCCGCGAGCGCACTGAGCGCCGCGGCCAGCGGCGGCCCGCCGGCCGCCGCCGCCCGCCTCAGCTCCGCCACCAGCGGGGCCAGCGCCGCCCGCTCGGCCTCGTGCACCCGCTCGAAGCAGGCGTCGTACAGCGCGTCCTTGGCCGGGAAGTGGTGGTGCAGGCTCGACACGTCGATACCCACCCGCGCCGCGATGTCCCGCAGCGAGGTCCCCTCCGGCCCCCGCGCGGCGAACAGCGCCGTCGCCTCCCGCAGGATCAGCTCACGCGTGGAGGGCCCCTCCCGCTCCGCGCGCCTCGGCCTGCCCGGACCGCGCCGGGCGGGCCGCTCGTCGGGTGTCTGATCGCTCTTCCTCATCCGGCCCAGTCTGGCTAGGATCCGCAGACCTCGCAATCAAACACCTGAGGGATTCATGAACGCCGCCACAGGATCCGAAGCCCCTCTCCCCGGACACCCGGTCCCCGCCGCCGACGGGACCGACCGGGACGGCACCGACGTGCCCCGCCCCGCCCTTGTGCGCTACGCCCTCGGCTCGGCCGGCATGGGCGTCTACGTGACGGTCCCCGGCCTGCTCCTGCTGTACTTCCTCACCGACACCCTCGGTGTGGCCCCCTGGCTGGCCGGACTGGCGCTGCTCGTGCCGAAGGCCGTGGACATCGTGCTGCACCCGTTCGTCGGCTCCCTCTCCGACCGGGAACGCGCCCGACGGGGCAACAGGCTGCGGCTCCTGGCGGCGGGCTGCGCGCTCGCCCCGGCGTTCGTCGCGCTCTTCGCGGTGCCCGCGCCCGTGGCGGACCGGCCCTGGGCCGCCGCCCTCTGGGTCGCCGGCTGGTTCGTCGTCGCCAACGCCCTCTTCGCCGCGTACCAGGTGCCGTACCTCTCCACGCCCACCGACATGACGGTCGGCTACCACGGCCGGACGCGGGTGCTGTCCTTCCGCATGGTGGTCCTCACCGTCGGCATCCTGGCCGGCGGCGCCTTGGCCCCGCTCCTGGCGGGCGAGGGCGACTCGGTCGCCCGGTACGCCGTCATGGCCCTCGTCCTCGGCGCCTTCACCCTCGCCTTCCAGATCGTCGGCGTCGGCGGCGTCCGCGACCTCCTGCCCACCGCACCCCGGACGCACCCCGAGTCCCCGGCGCCGACGGCACACGGCTCGGCCCTGGCCCAGGTACGGGACGTGCTGCGCGCCAACCCGTCCTTCCGCGTCCTGGTCCTCGCCTACCTCCTCGTCTCCACCACCACCCACCTGGTCCTCGCGGGCCTGCCCTACTACGCCCGGCACGAACTGGGCCGCCCCGGCTTCACCACCGTCCTCATGGCCGCGTTCGTGGCCCCCGCCCTGCTCACCACGCCCCTGTGGTTCCGCCTCTCGCGAAGCTGGGGCAAACAGCGCTGCCTGCTGCTCTGCCAGGCGTTCTTCGCCGCCGGGGCACTCGGCCTGGCCGCGGGCGACTCCGCCGGGATCGTGGTCCCCGTGCTGTGCACACTGATCCTCGGCGTGTGCTTCGCCGGCCTCCAGCTCTTCCCGTTCTCGATGGTCCCGGACACCGTCCGCTCGGCGGGCAGCGAAGAGATCCGACGCACCGGCGCCTACACGGGCGTGTGGACCGCGACGGAGTCGACGGGCGCCGCCGCCGGCCCCTACCTGTACTCGGCGGCCCTCGGCCTCGGCGGATACGCCGCCGCGCGGGCCGGCGAGGAGGTCACCCAGACCGGCGCCGCCCACACCGCCATCCTCCTCGGCTTCACGCTCCTGCCCGCCCTCCTCATGGCAGCCGCCCTCGCGGTCCAGTCCCGCTACCGACTCGACGCCCGCATCACACGCACCACCGGCCACTGACCACCCCGCTCCGGCCGGTCACGGCAGGATCGCGATACCGCTCGACCAGTTCAGACCGAGCCGGTCCTGCGCCGCCATGTGCAGGAACTGGAACCCCTCCAGCTCCCGGGCCCGCCGCAACGGCCCGACGTCCAGGGGACGCAGCCCGCCGGAGGCGACGAGGGCCGACACCGTCTCCTTCGCGCCCTCGTCGTCACCCGCGACGAAGACGTCCAGCGGCCGCCCGGCCACCTCACCGGCGGCCAGCGGCCCGGCGAACGTCGTGTTGAACGCCTTGACCACCCGGGCGTCCGGCACGGCGGCGGCGATCTCCTCGGCGGCGGACGTACCGGGGGCGACGACGAGCGAGTCGAACGTGGAGAAGTCCACGGGATTGGAGATGTCGATCACGACCTTCCCCGCCAGCGCGCCCGCCCACCCCGAGGCCACGTCCCGCCCGGCCGGATGGGGCAGCGCGAGCACCACCACGTCGGCATCACCCACCGCCCCCTCGTCCACCGCCGCGGCATCCGCCCCGGAGGTCCCCTGACTCAGCGCTGCGGCCAGCTCCTCCGCCTTGGCGCGCGTACGGTCGTACAGCCGGAGGGTGTGCCCGCCCGCCAGCATCCGCGTACCGATGCCCCGGGCCATGTTCCCGGCACCGGCGATGGTGACGATCATGCGCTGCTCCGTACGTGGTGAAGGGCCGGGGAACGCCGGCTGCGTCTCCCCGCACCCCTCCACCGTCACACCCCCGGGCTCCCCCCGCCACCGCCCACCCTGCGACCAGGGTTGCCCGTCACTGATATCGGGACAAGTGGCCCGTGGTGGCCTGGCGTCGCCGGCACGCGTGGAACGAGTCGAGCTGGACGCTGGTCGACTGCGGCACGGTGCAGTTCCCCATCCGCATGATGCTGGGCCGGTTCGACGCCTGCCCGCTCGGGGACGCGTCGCTCTGGAACCGGACGGATGTCTTCGTCAGTTGGCGGGAGCAGGAACGGCGACTCGCGGCCGGCCTGGACCCGTGCACCGGCGAACCCGACCCCTGCGCCCACCTGTTCCCCGTCTCCCGGGGACTGAGCGCCCGCGTCACCGCACGGTCTGCACCACGGCGAACCGCGCCCCCTCCGGGTCCGCGACCAGGGCGGAGCGGCCGCGGTCGCCGTCGCGGGGCGGTCGGAGGACCCGGCCGCCCAGGTGCCGGACCCGCTCCACCGCGTCGTCGGTGTCGGCCACGGCGAAGTACGTCGTCCAGTGCGGGCCCCGGTCCCGGGGCAGGGCGCGGCCCAGGCCGTGGACGGCGGCGACGGGACGGCCGTCCAGGTGGAGGGTGACGTGGTCGAGGTCGGCGGAGACCGTGCGTTCCCCGTCGTGGCCGAAGACGGTGCCGTAGAACTTGGCCACGGGGGCGGACTCGTAGGTGGTCAGCTCGTTCCAGGCGGGCGTTCCGGGCGTGCCGGTGAGGGCGTGGCCGGTGTGCGTGGCCGGCTGCCAGATGCCGAAGACGGCACCGCCGGGGTCGGAGCCGATCGCCAGGCGTCCCGCGTCGCCGGCGTCCAGCGGGCCCACCCCGATGGTGCCGCCGCACGAGCGCACGGCGTCGGCCGTGGCGTTCACGTCGTCCGAGGCGAAGTAGGGCGTCCAGGCGATGGGCAGCCGGCGGTCCGGGGGCAGCACGCCGACGCCGGCCACCGCGTGCCCGTCCCGTAAGGCTCGTACGTAGGGGCCCAGTTGCTCGGGGCCGGGGCGGAACTCCCAGCCGAACAGCGCTCCGTAGAACTCCTCGGTCGCCTCCAGCCCGTGGACCATGAGGCTCACCCAGCAGGGTGTGCCGGGTGGATGCGGAGCGGGTGCCTCACCGTTCGGGCGGGCGTTGCCCCGTGCGTCGGTCATCGTCGCTGCCTTCCCGGCCGCCCGTGGCGCCGGCCGTGGTCTTCTCGCCCCTGCGGGGGCGTGTCCCGTCCGCTCGGCGGATCGTCCCCGCGCCGGAGCCGACACCGTATGTGCCCGGTACCGTACGCCTCGTGACCGGTCCTGTCCGGCCGAGCAGAGTAGCCGGACCTGGACGACACGGCCACCCCGTGCGCGAGGATGAGTGACCATGAACGCCATCATCTCCGCATCCGAACTCGCGAGCGAACTGACGGGCGGTAATCCGCCGGTGCTGCTCGATGTCCGCTGGCAGCTCAGCACGGCCCGGGCGGCCGGTGAACCGCCGTTCGACGGACGGGCCGCGTACCGGGCCGGGCACCTTCCCGGTGCCGTCTTCGTCGACCTGGACGCGGAGTTGGCCTCCGCGCCGGGCGGGCACGGCCGTCATCCGCTGCCGGACCTGGCGGTGTTCGGTGCCGCGATGCGGCGGGCGGGCGTGTCGTCCGCGCGGCCGGTCGTCGTGTACGACGGGGGCATCGGCTGGGGCGCGGCCCGTGCGTGGTGGCTGCTGCGCTGGACGGGTCACCCGGACGTGCGGGTCCTCGACGGCGGGTTGCCGTCCTGGGAGGGGCCGTTGGAGACGTCGGTGCCGCGGCCGGACGAGGGGGACTTTGCACCGGTGCCGGGGGAGACCGGGCTGCTCGACGCCGACGGCGCGGCGGCGCTGGCCCGTTCGGGCGTGCTGCTGGACGCCCGGGCGGGGGAGCGGTACCGCGGCGAGGTGGAGCCGATCGACCGGGTCGGCGGGCACATCCCGGGCGCGGTCTCGGCGCCCACCACGGAGAACGTCGGCGCCGACGGCCGCTTCCTGCCGGCCGCGGAACTGGCGTCCCGGTTCGGGGGCCTGGGCGTGTCGGGGGGTTCCCCGGTCGGCGTGTACTGCGGTTCGGGTGTCTCCGGCGCGCACGAGGTGCTGGCGCTGGCGGTCGCGGGCATCCCCGCGGACCTCTACGTCGGTTCCTGGTCGGAGTGGTCCGCGGACCCGGAGCGGCCGGTCGCGGTGGGCCCGGACCCGCAGTAGCCGGAAGGGCGGCGCCTCGACCGCTTCCGCGGCACGGGGCGCTCCCCGGCCGCGGTCCTGATGCGGGCCGCGCCGACGGGCCGGCCCGGTGCGCACGCGCGCCGCGTCGCTTCCGTCGGCCCGGGAGGCACCCGCACGCCGGTCCGGGCCGCGAACCGCCGGCCGGCCGGCGCAGGCAGGGCGTGCACCGCACCGCCCGACCCGTTCCGCAGGGGACGACCGGTCCCCGTGGCACAGGCCGAAGGGGCGCCCGCCGACCGGCGGGCGCCCCTTCGGCGCTGCGCGGCTCCGTCAACCGTCCGCCCGTGCGGACGGCACGAAAGGCTTACTCCTGCTTCTTCCGCCGGGTCCCGAACACGATCTCGTCCCAGCTCGGCACCGCCGCGCGGCGGCCCGGGCGGACGCCGTCCGCCTCGGCCTGACGGTCGGTCGAGCCGATGAGACGGTCCCGGTGGCTGGTGACGGAACGCGGCATCAGGACGTCCGCGTAGGCGGCACCGGCGGACGCGGCGGGAGCCGGCGGCTCCTCCACCTCGGGCTCGGACTCCGGCTCCTCGGGCACGGCCTCGGGTGTGCGCTCCGGCACCACCAGGTCGCCCCGGAAGCTGGGCACCGCCTCCAGCAGGCTGGTCAGCGAGTCCCGTTCGCCGGAGGCCGTGACCGCCGTGGACTCCTCGGCGGGCTCGGACGCCTGCGCGGGCAGACTCGGCCGTTCGCGGTCGCCGGGGCGGTCCAGGGAACGGTCCAGCGGACGGTCGCGCGGCAGCCGCGCGATGCGCGGGACGAAGGGGAAGCTGGGCTCGGGCGCCGCGAGGTCGTCGGACTCGCCGATCAGCGAGCGCGCCTCGTCGTCGACGGCCTGGACGAGCCGCCGGGGCGGGTCGTACGTCCAGCTCGCCGAGTGCGGTTCCCCCGCGACCCGGTAGACCAGCAGCACTTCCCAGGTGCCGTCGTCGCGGCGCCAGGAGTCCCACTGGACGGTGTCCTTCTCCGCGCCGCGCAGCAGCAGCCGCTCCTGCACGGTTTCGCCGAGCGGCGGACCGGAGTTCTCACCGGGGCGGCGGACCGGGGTCTTGCGGGCACGCTCGGCCATGAACGCGCGCTCGGCGAGCACGGGGCCCTCGAAGCGGCGGACCCGGTCCACGGGGATGCCGGCCATCTGCGCGACCTCTTCCGCGGTCGCACCGGCTCTTATACGTGCCTGGATGTCACGGGGGCGGAGATGGCTCTCCACCTCGATCTCGATCTGGCCGAGACGCGGACGGTCGCCGCGTACGGCGGCCCGGAGCCGCTCATCGATCGGAAGCGTGTACTCCGTGCTGTCCGCAGCCTTGAGCACCAGCCGTGTGCCGTCATTCGAGACGGCCACGACACGCAGTTCGGGCATGGGGACCTCCCGGGTGGTGCCTGCCGACGTCACGTGCGTCGCTGCTTCCGCTAGTCGAGTGTGGCCTGCCCGGGTGCAGCCTGCCACAACCTTGCCGAGTTGCCCGGCGTGTCGGGCGCGGGCCCTGGATCGCCGTTATGGCACGGTTACCTGTTCGCAACGCTAAGTGACCAAACGCGTCACCCTGTGCAACTAGCCCCCCTCCCGGCGGTCCTGACAGGTTCCGAGCACCCTGACGGGAGACCGGACCCAGGGCTCGCAACAGTACTCCATATGGGCCACGTGCGTGGATTGGCGCGCCGCCCAAGGCATCCTCTATGTGCCCAGGATCCTCCGCAAGTAGTCATTACGGAACCGGCGTTCCGGGTCGAGGCGGTCCCGGAGCGCCGTGAATTCCGTGAAGCGCGGATACACCCGGGAGAAGTACTCGGCGTCCCGTGTGTGGATCTTCCCCCAGTGCGGCCGCCCCTCATGGGCGGTGAAGACCCGCTCGGCGGCGGTGAAATACCCCTGATAGGGGGTGCCCTTGAACATGTGGACGGCGATGTACGCGGTGTCCCGGCCGGAAGCCGTGGACAGCGTGATGTCGTCGGACGGCGCGGTGCGCACCTCGACCGGGAAGGTGATCCGCAGGCGCGAGCGGTCGATCATGGCTTTCAATTCACGCAGCGTCTCCACCAGGGCCTCGCGCGGGACCGCGTATTCCATCTCCACGAAGCGCACCCGGCGCGGCGACGTGAACACCTTGTAGGGAATGTCGGTGTAGGTCCGCGCGGACAGTGCCTTGCTGGAGATCTGCGCGATGGCCGGAATGCTCGCGGGTACCGCCCGGCCGAGCCAGTTGACCGCCTGGAACACCCCGTTGGAGAGGAACTCGTCCTCGATCCAGCCCTTCAGCCGCGGCACCGGCCGCTCAGGACCCGCACTGCGGTTGTTGCGCTTGGTGGTGGTGTTGCCGGTGTGCGGGAACCAGTAGAACTCGAAGTGTTCGTTCTCGGCATGCAGTTGGTCGAACTCGGCGCAGACCCGGTCGAAGGGCATCGGCTCCTCGCGGGCCGTGAGCAGGAAGACGGGCTCCACGGCGAACGTGACCGCGGTGACGACGCCGAGCGCGCCCAGGGAGATCCGCGCGGCCGCGAAGACGTCCGGGTTCTCCTTCTCGGAACAGGTGAGCACCGTACCGTCGGCGGTGACCAGTTCCAGGCCCTTGATCTGCGCGGCGATGGAGGCGGAGTCCCGGCCCGTGCCGTGCGTGCCGGTGCTGGTGGCCCCGGACACCGTCTGCTCCATGATGTCGCCCATGTTGGTCAGCGACAGGCCCTCCCGCGCGAGGGCCACGTTGAGCCGCCTGAGCGGGGTGCCGGCCTCGACCGTGACCGTACCGGCCTCCCGGTCGATGTCACGGATGCCCGTCAGCAGGTCGGGGCGGATCAGCACCCCGTCCGTGGCGGCTATGGACGTGAAGGAGTGCCCGCTGCCGACCGCCTTCACCGGCAGCCCGTCCTCGGTGGCCCGGCGCAGCACGGCGGCCAGCTCGTCGACCGAGGCCGGCGCGACCTCCCGCGCGGGGCGGGCGGAGACGGTGCCTCCCCAGTTACGCCATGTGCCGTTCCTCGTGCTCGCTGTGCTGCCCAACGGAGCCTCCCCGACCCGGAGCCGGCCGCTTGAGCCGGCGGTAACCGAGGAAACCGACCGCGACCGCGACGGCCCCGGCCACCGCCGGAACCCCGTACCCGGCACGCGCCCCGGCCGCGTCGATCACCCAGCCGGCCACGGCGGAGCCCGCCGCGACCCCGACCGCGAGCCCGGTGCTCACCCAGGTCATGCCCTCGGTGAGCTGCGCGCGTGGTACGTGCTCTTCGATGAGGGACATCGTCGTGATCATCGTCGGAGCGATGGACAGTCCCGCAACGAACAGCGCCACGGCCAGAAACGGCAAGTTTCCGACCAGTAGGAGTGGGATCATACTCACGGCCATGGCGCAGACGCCGAGCAGCCACCGGCGCTCCGGCGCCCCCGCGAAGTGCAGCAGCCCGAAGACCACCCCGGCCACGCACGAGCCCAGCGCGTACACGGCGAGCACCACGCTGGCCGCGGTCTTGCTCCCCTGTTCCTCGGCGAAGGCCACGGTGACCACGTCCACGGCGCCGAAGATCGTCCCCGTCGCCACGAAGGTCAGGACGAGGACCTGGAGCCCGCCGGAACGCAACGCCGTACCGCCGCCCTTGTGCGCGCGCGGATGCGGCTCCGGCTCGGTGGCCCGCTGCGAGGTCAGCCAGAAGACGCCGGCCGCGAGGAAGCAGGCCGCGAGCAGCGGGCCGGCCTCCGGGAACCAGGCCGTGGACAGCCCGATGGAGACGATCGGCCCGAAGATGAAGCACATCTCGTCGACCACGGACTCGAAGGAGTACGCGGTGTGCAGCTTGGGGGTGCCCCGGTACACGGCGGCCCAGCGGGCACGGACCATCGCGCCGACGCTCGGCACGCAGCCGATGCCGACACACGCGACGAACAGCACCCATTCCGGCCACGCGAAGTGCGCGGCGAGGAGCAGCAGCGCCGCCGCGGCCAGCGAGATCAGGGTCGCCGGGCGGAGCACCCGCCGCTGTCCGTACTGGTCCACCAGACGCGAGACCTGGGGGCCCGCCAACGCCGCCGAGAGCGCGATCGTGGCCGACAGGGCGCCGGCCAGCCCGTACCGCCCGGTGAGCTGGGAGATCATCGTCACCACGCCGATGCCCATCATGGACAGCGGCATCCGGCCGAGGAACCCCGCGGCGGAGAAGGCCTTGCTGCCGGGGGCGGCGAACAGGGCGCGATAGGGGCTGGGCACGGAGGCTCCGAAGGGCTCAGTAAGGTGCGACCACGGTCGGTACAGATTACTGCCGGGGTCACTCCAATGCACCACCGAATGGAGCGGCGCGGCCGGCGACACCCCCACCCCCGTCCCGGCCACCGGTGCCGGGTGGCAGGATCGAGACATGCCTGACGTGCTTGATGCCAGCCCCTACGACGCCCTCCTCCTGCTCTCCTTCGGCGGCCCCGAAGGCCCGGACGACGTGGTCCCGTTCCTGGAGAACGTGACCCGCGGGCGCGGTATCCCCAAGGAACGCCTCAAGGAGGTCGGGCAGCACTACTTCCTCTTCGGCGGGGTCAGCCCCATCAACGACCAGAACCGCGCCCTGCTGGACGCGCTGCGCGAGGACTTCGCCGGGCACCACCTCGACCTGCCCGTCTACTGGGGCAACCGCAACTGGGCGCCCTACCTCACCGACACCCTGCGCGAGATGGTCAGGGACGGCCGCCGCCGCATCCTGGTCCTCGCCACCAGCGCCTACGCCTCGTACTCCGGCTGCCGCCAGTACCGCGAGAACCTCGCCGACTCCCTCGCGGCCCTGGAGGCCGAGGGCCTGGAGCTGCCGAAGGTCGACAAGCTGCGGCACTACTTCAACCACCCCGGCTTCGTCGAACCCATGGTCGACGGCGTGCTCCGCTCGCTCGCCGACCTCCCCGAGGACGTCCGGGACGGCGCGCACATCGCCTTCTGCACCCACTCCATCCCGAACACCGCCGCGGACACCTCCGGCCCCGTCGAGGACCACGGGGACGGCGGGGCCTACGTCGCCCAGCACCTCGACGTGGCCCGGCTGATCGTCGACGCCGTCCGGGAGCGCACCGGCGTCGACCACCCCTGGCAGCTCGTCTACCAGTCCCGCTCGGGCGCCCCGCACATCCCCTGGCTGGAGCCCGACATCTGCGACCACCTCGAGGAGCGGCACGCGGCCGGGGCACCGGCCGTGGTGATGGCCCCCATCGGCTTCGTCTCCGACCACATGGAGGTGCTGTACGACCTCGACACGGAGGCCACGGCCAAGGCGCGGGAACTGGGGCTGCCGGTACGCCGCTCGGCGACCGTCGGCGCCGACCCGCGGTTCGCCGCCGCGATCCGCGAGCTGACCGTGGAGCGTGCGCGGACCGAGCGCGGCGAGGACGTCACACCGTGCGCCCTGGGCGCCCTGGGCGCGAGCCACGACCTCTGTCCCGTCGGCTGCTGCCCGGCCCGCGCCCCGCGTCCCGCCGCGGCGGGCGCCGACAGCCCCTACGCGTGAGGAGTCCCGTGACCGACCTGCTGCACGCGGAACTGCTGCAACTCGCCCGGGAGGCCGCCCGCCGCGCGGGCGAGCTGCTGCGGGACGGCCGTCCCGCGGACCTCGCGGTCGCGGCGACCAAGTCCAGCCCCATCGACGTCGTCACCGAGATGGACATCGCCGCCGAGAAACTGATCACCACGGTCATCGCCGAGCGCCGCCCGCAGGACGGGTTCCTCGGCGAGGAGGGCGCCTCCACGGAGGGCAGCAGCGGTGTCCGCTGGGTGATCGACCCCCTCGACGGCACGGTGAACTACCTGTACGGCCTGCCGAGCTGGTCCGTGTCCGTCGCCGCCGAGCAGGACGGCGAGACGGTCGCCGGGGCCGTGGTGGCCCCCATGCGCGGCGAGGCGTACCACGCGGTGCGCGGCGGCGGGGCGTACGCCACCGGCGCCTGGGCGGGCGAGCGCCGGCTGAGCTGCCGGCCCTCGCCGCCGCTGGACCAGGCCCTGGTGTCGACCGGCTTCAACTACGTCACCGAGGTCCGCACCCACCAGGCGGACGTCGCGCGCCGGCTGATCCCGCTGCTCCGCGACATCCGGCGCGGCGGGTCGGCCGCGATCGACCTGTGCGACGTCGCGGCCGGGCGGCTCGACGGCTACTACGAGCGCGGCCTGCACCCGTGGGACCTGGCCGCCGGTGACCTGATCGCCCGTGAGGCGGGCGCCCTCACCGGCGGCCGCCCCGGCGACCGCCCCTCCTACGAGCTGACCGTCGCCGCCTCCCCGGGCGTCTTCGAGCCCCTCCAGCGGCTGCTGGAGGACTTCGGCGCCTGGCACGACGGAGAGGAACGCCCCGCACCCCCGCGGGGCGCCTGAACGCGCGAACGGGCCCCGGCGCTGGATTCGCCGGGGCCCGTCGCGTGCGGACCGGTCAGACGCTGTACGCGCCGACCTCCACGCCGTGTTCGGCGGCGAGGCGGCGCAGGTCGTCGAGCTCGCCCTGCTCCACGTCGACGAGGAAGTCGTCGCCCTCGTCGCGTGCCCGCGTCAGATCGGACTCGGTCGCCCTTATGCGCTGCAGAAGTCCTGCGGTGAATGCGTCCATGCTGCGCCCCCTCGTCCTGGGTCGGTGGGTCGGTGGCACGGGGGTGTGCCGGTCGGGAAGGGACGATCACGTCCGAAGCGGATGCCCAGCGCCACCCGGCCGGGCGGCGGCGGTGCCGGACATCCAGGCCCGCTCTGCGGAAGCGGACTGCGTGGCACCGCATGGTGGTGCGGTACATGCGGAGCGTGATCGCGGGATGTAAACCCGTCCTCCCCACGCTCTCTTCCGTGGAAACCTCACCGCGCGAGAAAATCTTGTATTCCCGCGCCGTTCGCCCGTACGTTCCCCGGTACCACGGCCGCAGGTCACCGGCCGTCCCACCGCCTTACGGCCGACTTACGGCCGAAAAGGGCAGGATGGGGGCAACACCCACCCGCATCCCCGCCCGCGTGCGCCCCGAGGCGCTGCGCGGGCGCGGGACATGAGGAAGGACAAGCGACGTGCGCGTACTCGTCGTCGAGGACGAGCAGCTGCTCGCCGATGCGGTGGCCACCGGCCTGCGCCGGGAGGCCATGGCCGTCGACGTCGTGTACGACGGTGCGGCCGCCCTGGAGCGCATCGGAGTCAACGACTACGACGTGGTCGTCCTCGACCGGGACCTCCCGCTCGTGCACGGTGACGACGTCTGCCGCAGGATCGTCGAGCTCGGCATGCCCACGCGCGTGCTGATGCTCACCGCGTCCGGTGACGTCAGCGACCGGGTCGAGGGCCTGGAGATCGGCGCCGACGACTACCTGCCCAAGCCCTTCGCGTTCAGCGAGCTCATCGCGCGCGTGCGGGCCCTGGGACGGCGGACGAGCGTGCCGCTGCCGCCCGTGCTCGAGCGCGCCGGGATCAAGCTCGACCCCAACCGCCGCGAGGTCTTCCGCGACGGCAAGGAGGTCCAGCTGGCGCCGAAGGAGTTCGCCGTGCTGGAGGTGCTCATGCGCAGTGAGGGCGCGGTGGTCTCCGCCGAGCAGCTGCTGGAGAAGGCGTGGGACGAGAACACCGACCCCTTCACCAACGTGGTCCGGGTGACCGTGATGACCCTGCGCCGCAAGCTGGGCGAGCCGCCGGTCATCGTGACCGTGCCCGGCTCGGGCTACCGGATCTGATCACCGTGGCCTCCACCCCCACGCCGGCGTCCCCGCAGGCACCACCCCCGAAGCCCACCTGGGACCCCCACAGGCCGGTTCCGCCCTTCCCCTGGCTGCGCCCGACCATCCGGATAAGGCTCACCCTGCTCTACGGCGGCATGTTCCTGATCGCCGGGATAATGCTGCTGTCGATCATCTACCTGCTCGCGGCCAACGCGCTCAACGTGGGCAGTGACCTGCCCTTCCGGATCGTCGTGGGCCAGGTCTCCAGCGACGTGTGCAACCTGCGCAGCGCCGAGCTGCCCGCGGACGAGCTCAACCGGGCGCTGAACCAGTGCGTCAACGAGCAGCGCCAGCACGCCCTGGACGATCTGCTCAGCCGCTCGCTGCTGGCCCTGCTCGGGCTCGCGGTCATCGCCTTCGCCTTCGGCTACGCCATGGCCGGCCGGGTCCTGTCGCCGCTGGGCCGGATCACCCGCACCGCCCGCGCGGTGGCGGGCTCCGACCTGTCCCGCCGGATCGAGCTGGACGGCCCGGACGACGAGCTGAAGGAGCTGGCCGACACCTTCGACGACATGCTGGAGCGGCTCCAGCGGGCGTTCACCGCCCAGCAGCGCTTCGTCGGCAACGCCTCGCACGAGCTGCGCACCCCGCTGGCCATCAACCGCACCCTGCTCGAAGTGCACCTGTCGGACCCGGACGCCCCGGTGGAGCTCCAGCAGCTGGGCAAGACGCTGCTGGCCACCAACGAGCGCAGCGAACAGCTCGTGGAGGGCCTGCTGCTGCTCGCCCGCAGCGACAACCAGATCGTCGAGCGGGGGCCGGTGGACCTCGCCGAGGTGGCCGGCCAGGCCATCGACCAGGTGCACGCCGAGGCCGAGAGCAGACACGTGGTGTTCCGCGGCGAGCGCCGGCCCGCGGTCGTCCAGGGCAACGGTGTGCTGCTGGAGCGGATCGCCCTGAACCTGGTGCAGAACGCCGTGCGCTACAACGTGCCCGAGGACGGCTGGGTCGAGGTCACCACCGAGGTCCAGCACGGCCAGGCGGTCCTGGTCGTGTCGAACACGGGGCCGGTCGTCCCGGCGTACGAGATCGACAACCTCTTCGAGCCGTTCCGCCGGCTGCGCACCGAGCGCACGGGCAGCGACAAGGGCGTGGGACTCGGTCTGTCCATCGTGCGGTCGGTCGCCCGGGCGCACGGCGGACACATCTACGCGCGACCGCGAGAGGGGGGCGGTCTCGTGATGCGTGTCACCCTGCCGATCTGAGATCATGCCCCCGACACGACGGGGTGTTCGCTTTGCGCGGAATTTTCGAGACGCATGTCCGGGACTCCCCTGTGTGATCGATCACAGGGGTGTTTTCCCGGTCATCCACTCTCCGTGATCATGTATCGGGCCGGAAGGTCGGGAAAGTCCCGGTTTTCAGGGGCCCTGATCACGGGAAGTACACGGTGAGGCGCCTTTGATGTGCGGCGTTCGGACCGTGTACGGTCCCCATCGCCATCCAAGCCGATCACCCAAGGGGAGTCCGGTTGGGTGTCGATTGAGTAACAGACCTTGATGTGAGGCAAAATCTCCGCCTCAGGTCGGGCACAAGTCCGGCCTCTCACGCGTTACGTGCGCTGGAGACACCGCATACACCCAGAGGGGGAGAGCGACTATGGCAACCGACTACGACACTCCACGCAAGACCGACGACGACGTCGACTCGGACAGCCTGGAAGAGCTGAAGGCCCGGCGGAACGACAAGTCCGCCTCGGCCGTGGACGTCGACGAGTTCGAGGCCGCCGAAGGCCTCGAACTGCCCGGCGCGGACCTCTCGAACGAGGAGCTGGCCGTCCGGGTGCTGCCCAAGCAGCAGGACGAGTTCACCTGCATGAGCTGCTTCCTGGTCCACCACCGCAGCCAGCTGGCCCGCGAGAAGAACGGCCAGCCGATCTGCCGCGACTGCGACTGAGGCGGGGTCGGCCGTGACTGGCTCGACCCCTCCGCGGAAGCGCCGCTTCTTCACGAAGGGAGCGGACACAGGGCCCCGGCGGGGCCCGCAGCACGACACGCGTGACCCAGAGCGGGGCCCAACCGGTACCGGGGCGGCCTCGCTCGAAGCAGCAACCGGCCGGGGTGACCTCCCGGCATCCCTGGAGGTCACCGCGCCCGTGGCGCACCGGCGGGCCGCCGCGTTCCGCGAGAAGGCCCGGGAAGGCGCCCGCAGGGGCGGCGCACGCGCCCGCGCGGGGCTGGCGCACCTGGCGGACCGGATCATCGAGATCGCCCCGCGTGTGCCCGTACGCGACCTCGGGACACTGCGCCGGCAGTTCCCCGGGCTCGGCCCCGAGGAACTCGCGGACAGACTGGTGGCGGGAGCGGCGAAGGCCACCGCGACCGTCGGCGCCGGAGTCGGCGCGGCGGCGATGATGCCCGTGCCGCCGGCGATGCCGACCGAACTGGCCGCCGAGATCACCGGCGTCGCCGCGATCGAACTGAAGCTGATCGCCGAACTCCACGAGGTCTACGGCGTACGGCCCCCCGGCACCCTCGCCCAGCGCAGCACCGTGTACCTGAACTCCTGGTCGGAGGAGCGAGGGGTCGAGGCGACCAGGCCCTCCACCGTGAGCGCGGCCCTCAACAGCCGCATGAAGCGCGAACTGCGCCAGCGGATCATGAAGCGCACGGTCCGCAACCTGCCCAACCTGATGCCGTTCCTGGTCGGAGCCGCGGTGGGCGCCGTGATGAACCGCCGGGACACCAGAAAGCTCGCCGCCCGCATCCGTGACGACCTGCGCCGGATCCAGGTGCCCTGGGACGCCCTGCCGGCGCTGCCCGCCCTGGAGCGCCCCGACGACGTCCTCCCCGAGGACGCCCTCAAGGAGCTCGGCGGCCACCCGCGGAAGAAGGGCGGCGGTCACCACACCCCGTGAGGGCCCCGCGCACCGTGAGGGCACCACGGTTACGAGCCGGCCGCGACGCCCGCGCGTGCAAGGCGGCGCCACGCGAACCGCTCCGGAGTCGGTGGCGGCCCTGTGCGGGCCTTCGCCCGGACGCTGGACGCGGACCGGGGGCGGGCCCGCACGCTCGGGCGGGGCGGCCCGTGACCGGAAGCACCGGTGCCCCGTGGTGGGACGGGCGACCGCGGGGCCGGCACGCCCCTGGACCCCAGCTGTCCGTGGGAAAGGGCGACGCGCCCCCCACAGCCCCCGGCACGCTCCGCCGGACAGGCGCTACGCGGCGTCCGCCGCGTCCTTCGCCGCCCGCAGCGCCTGCGCCAGCCGCTCGGGCTCACGAGTGGACAGGAAGACGTAGGGGGTCGGGTCGTCCGGGTCGGTGACGTCCACGCGCAGCGCGCCCGGAATGTACGCACGGAGCAGCATGAAGCAGCGCGGGTCGGCCTTGTGGCCACGCCAGGCGCGGGCCTCCTCCGCGTCGAGGACCTCCGCCTCGCCGAGAGCCGACACCGGGATCTTCGCCTCGCCCGCGATCAGATGACCGCCCACGACCCGGATGCGCACCGAGCCGTACGAGCTCGCCACCACGGCCGCGGCGGCGGTGCCGGCGGCCAGACCGCCGAGCATCGGCAGCGTGCCGAACGGCAGCAGGATCAGCGCCATGGAGACCCCCGCCAGGATGCAGAGCAGCCACCAGGAGCGGGGGGCGGTGAGGCGTTCTTCGTACGGGGCGGCGGAGAGCTGCATGGAACCAAGCTTGGCACGGTGGCGGGACACGGCCGCCATCAGGGGCGGCCGGGGGCGGGGCGCCGCCGGGCGGGCCGGTCGCGGGTGCGGTACGGGCGGGTAAGGTCTGCGCCTGTGAGTGGTACTTCCGCAGCCCTTCAGCCCCCCGCCGACGCCTCGAAACCGGTGCGCCACCCCGACGCCCCCGCACCCGGCGAACTCCTCGGCGCCCACTACGGCCAGTGCTTCGGCTGTGGTGACGAACAGCCCCACGGGCTGCACCTCCAGGCCCGCGCCGGCGAAGGCGTGACGATCACCGCCGAGTTCACCGTGCAGGCCGCCCACCAGGGCGCCCCGGGACTCGCGCACGGCGGGGTGCTCGCCACCGCCCTCGACGAGGCGCTCGGCTCCCTCAACTGGCTGCTGCGCACCATCGCGGTCACCGGCAGGCTGGAGACGGACTTCGTCCGGCCCGTGCCGGTCGACACCGTGCTGTACCTGGAGGCGGAGGTCACCGCGGTGGCCGGCCGGAAGATCTACTGCACCGCCACCGGGCGCATCGGCGGCCCGGAGGGACCCGTCGCGGTCCGCGCCGACGCCCTGTTCATCGAGGTCAAGGTCGACCACTTCATCGACCACGGCCGCGAGGAGGAGATCCAGGCCGCCATGAGCGACCCCGACCAGGTCCGCCGCGCGCGTGCCTTCGAGGTCAACCCGTGAGCGAGCCCGGCGGCGGAGCCCTCGAGGTACTGCTCCGGCGCGTCGACCCCGACGTACCGCTTCCGGCGTACGAGCACCCGGGCGACGCCGGGGCCGATCTGCGGACCACCGAGGCCTGCGAACTGGCTCCCGGGGAACGGGCCGTGCTGCCGACGGGGGTGTCTGTGGCGCTGCCTGAGGGGTACGCGGCCTTCGTGCACCCGCGATCCGGTCTGGCCGCCCGCTGCGGCGTCGCCCTGGTGAATGCCCCGGGGACGGTTGATGCCGGGTACCGTGGGGAGATCAAGGTGATCGTGGTGAATCTCGACCCGCGCGAGTCCGTGCGGTTCGAGCGCTTCGACCGGATTGCCCAACTGGTCGTCCAGCAGGTCGAGAGGGTCCGCTTCGTGTCGGTCGCGGAGCTTCCCCCCTCGGCCCGGGCCGAGGGGGGCTTCGGGTCCACCGGCGGCCATGCCGCGGTGGAAGAAGAAGGTAAGAGCGGCACAAGCGTTCAGGCCGCCGTGGGCGGTACAGCGGGTGGGAATCGATACGCTTCGGTCGTATCCGACCGGGAAGGACAGTGACGTGTTCGGACGTCGCAAGAAGAAGGATGCCGCCGACGGTGCGGCCGGCGAGGCCGAGCAGGTCGTCGACGGTGTCGACGCTGAGGCGGACGGTGCGGAGGCCGAGCGGCTGAGGCTCGAGCCCGCGCCGCGGCCCGACGGACCCTGGGACAGCACCGAGATCCGTGAACCCGCCGAGGGCCGGGTCGACCTGGGCGGGCTGTTCGTGCCCGGCGTCGACGGCATGGAGCTGCGGGTGGAGGTCGCGGGCGACGCGATCGTCGCGGCCACGGTCGTACTGCGGGACAGCGCCATCCAGCTGCAGGCCTTCGCCGCACCCAAGCGTGAGGGCATCTGGGGCGAGGTGCGCGAGGAGATCGCCTCCGGCATCACCCAGCAGGGCGGCATCATCGACGAGGTCGAGGGTCCGCTGGGCTGGGAACTGCGCGCCCAGGTGCCGGTGCAGCTGCCGGACGGCACCGGCGGCTACCAGGTCGTGCGGTTCGTCGGTGTGGACGGCCCCCGCTGGTTCCTGCGCGGGGTGATCTCGGGTCAGGGCGCGGTGCAGCCGCAGGCCGCCGGACTGCTCGAGCAGATCTTCCGGGACACGGTCGTGGTCCGCGGTGAGGGCCCGATGGCCCCGCGCGACCCGATCGTCCTCAAGCTGCCGAACGACGCCCAGATGGTCCCCGAGAACGTGCAGCAGGAGGAGGGCGGCTCCCGCTTCGCCGGCGGCATGGGCCAGCTCCAGCGCGGACCGGAGATCACCGAGGTCCGCTAGACGGCTGTCGCCGGGGCGCGGTCGGCGCTTCACGGGGCCGCGTCCCGGGAGGGACGCGGCCCTTTCGCGCGTACACGGACCGCGGGGGCGAACGGCGCGGCCCTCCGCCGCCCGCCCGGACGGTCCGGCGCCGCCGTTGATCGGGCGGGCGCCGGGCAGCGATACTTGGCGTCCGGTCCACGGGGGAGGGCAGCCGATGAGTCAGGTGGTCACCGAGACGATGGTGCGCGTCGAGGACGTGCACAAGTCGTACGGCACCGGAGCCGCCGCCGTCCACGCGCTGCGGGGCGTCTCCTTCGAGGTCCCGCGGGGCGAACTCGTCGCCCTCAAGGGGCGTTCCGGATCGGGCAAGACGACCCTGCTGAACATCGTCGGCGGCCTCGACACCCCCGACCGCGGCCGGGTCCACATCGACGGCAGCGACCTCGCCGGGCTCGACGAGAACGGGCTGCTCGCGCTGCGCCGCGACCACGTCGGCTTCGTCTTCCAGTCCTTCGGCCTCATCCCGATCCTCACCGCCGCCGAGAACGTCGGCGTCCCGCTGCGGCTGCGCCGGGCCGACCCGCGCGAGCGCGAGGAGCGCGTCGAACTGCTGCTGTCCCTCGTCGGCCTCGCCGACCACGCCGCGCAGCGGCCCGGTGAACTGTCCGGCGGCCAGCAGCAGCGGGTCGCCATCGCCCGCGCCCTCGCCAACAGCCCCTCCCTCCTCATCGCCGACGAGCCGACCGGCCAGCTCGACGCCGAGACCGGGCACGCCGTCATGGAACTGCTCCGCGCGGTCGTCCGCAGCGAGCACGTCACCGCCCTCGTCGCCACCCACGACGCCACCCTGCTCGACCTCGCCGACCGCGTCCTGGAACTCCGCGACGGCGAGATCACCGAACACTGACACCGCACCGCACCGCACCGCACCGGTCCGGGACCGTGCCGCCGGGCCCCGGTGCGGGCCCGGCGTTCGGACGGCCGTTCGGGGACGGGACAATGGCCGTATGGGACGCGGCAGGCTTCGGATCCACCTCGGTGCGGCGCCGGGTGTCGGCAAGACCTACGCGATGCTCGCCGAGGCACACCGGCGCGCGGAGCGAGGGACCGACTGCGTCATCGCCTTCGCCCAGCCCCACGGCCGGCCCCGCACCGAGGCCCTGCTGGAGGGCCTGGAACAGATCCCGTACGCGGAGAGACGGCACCGCGGGACGGTCGTCGCCGAGATGGACCTCGACGCCGTCCTGGCCCGCCGCCCCCGGGTGGCCCTGGTCGACGAGCTCGCCCACACCAACGCCCCCGGCTCCCGCAACGCCAAGCGCTGGCAGGACGTGGAGGAACTGCTGGCCGCCGGGATCGACGTGCTCTCCACCGTCAACATCCAGCACCTGGAATCACTCGGCGACGTCGTGGAGTCGATCACCGGAGTGCGGGAGCCGGAGACCGTACCGGACGAGGTGGTGCGGCGGGCGGACCAGGTCGAACTGGTCGACATGACCCCCGAGGCGCTGCGCCGCCGCATGGCGCACGGCAACATCCACCAGCCGGACGAGGTCGACGCCGCCCTGTCGAACTACTTCCGCCCCGGCAACCTCACCGCGCTCAGGGAACTGGCCCTGCTGTGGGTGGCCGACCGGGTCGACGCCCATCTCCAGCGCTACCGCAGCGAGCACCAGGTCTCCGCGATCTGGGGCTCGCGCGAGCGGATCGTGGTCGGCCTGACCGGCGGCCCCGAGGGCCGCACCCTGATCCGGCGGGCCGCACGGCTGGCGGAGAAGGGCGCCGGCGGCGAACTGCTCGCCGTGTACATCTCGCGCAGCGACGGCCTGACCGCCGCCTCCCCCAAGGAACTCGCCGAGCAGCGCACCCTCGCCGAGGACCTCGGCGGCAGCTTCCACCACGTCGTCGGCGACGACATTCCGGCCGCGCTGCTCGCCTTCGCGCGCGGCGCCAACGCCACCCAGATCGTCCTCGGCTCCTCCCGCCGCAGAACCTGGCAGTACGTCTTCGGCCCCGGCGTCGGCGCGACCGTCGCCCGGGACTCGGGGCCCGACCTGGACGTGCACATCGTCACCCACGGGGAGGTCGCCAAGGGCCGCGGCCTCCCCGGCGCCCGGGGCGCGCGGCTCGGACGCTCCCGGCGGGCCTGGGGCTGGGCGGTCGGCGTGGGCGGACCGGCGGCGCTCGCGGCGCTGCTCATCGCCGTGGACCTGGGGCTCGCCAACGACATGCTGCTGTTCCTGACCCTGACGGTGGCGGCCGCCCTGCTCGGCGGTCTGTGGCCGGCGCTCGCCTCCGCGGCGGCCGGCTCCCTGCTGCTCAACTACTTCCACACCCCGCCCCTGCACACCTGGAGCGTCGCCGACCCGAGGAACATCATCGCCATCGTGATCTTCGTCGGGGTCGGCGCGTCGGTGGCGTCCGTGGTCGATCTCGCGGCCCGGCGCACCCACCAGGCGGCCCGGCTGCGCGCCGAGTCGGAGATCCTCTCCTTCCTCGCCGGCAACGTGCTGCGCGGCGAGACCGGCCTGGAGGACCTGCTGGAGAGGGTGCGGGAGACCTTCGGCATGGAGTCGGCCGCGCTCCTCGAACGCGCGGGCGACGTCGAACCGTGGACCTGCGCGGGCCACGCGGGCCGCGGACGGCCCGTCGAACGGCCCGAGGACGCGGACGTGGAGGTGCCGGTCGGCGACCACATGGCGCTGGCGCTCACCGGCAGGGTGCCGCCCGCCGAGGACCGCAGGGTCCTGGGTGCCTTCGCGGCGCAGGCCGCCGTCGTCCTGGACCGCCGCCGGCTGCGCGAGCAGGCCGACCGGGCCCTCGCCCTGGCCGAGGGCAACCGCATCCGCACCGCCCTGCTGGCCGCCGTCAGCCACGACCTGCGCACCCCGCTCGCCGGGATCAAGGCGGCCGTCACCTCGCTGCGCTCCGCGGACGTCGAGTGGTCGCCCGCGGACCGCGCCGAACTGCTGGAGGGCATCGAGGACGGCGCCGACCGCCTGGACCACCTGGTCGGCAACCTGCTCGACATGTCCCGGCTGCGCACCGGCACGGTCACCCCCCTGATCCGCGGGATCGACCTCGACGAGGTGGTGCCGAGGGCGCTCGGCGGGGTGCCCGGGGCCGGTGTCGCCCTGGACATCCCCGAGGCCCTGCCCATGGTCGCGGTCGACCCCGGGCTGCTGGAGCGGGCGATGGCCAACGTGATCGAGAACGCCGTCAAGTACAGCCCCGCGGGCCTGCCCGTCCTGGTCGCGGCCAGCGCCCTCGCCGACCGGGTCGAGGTGCGGGTCGTCGACCGCGGCCCCGGTGTCCCCGACGAGGCCAAGGACCGCATCTTCGAACCCTTCCAGCGGCACGGCGACGCCCCGCGCGGAGCCGGTGTCGGCCTCGGCCTCGCCGTCGCCCGGGGCTTCGCCGAGGCCATGGGCGGCACGCTGAACGCAGAGGACACACCCGGCGGCGGTCTCACCATGACACTCACCCTGCGCGCCGCGGGAACGCGCCGCGCACCCGTGCCGGACGGGCCGAGCGCCCCACCCGCAGCGGCAGAACCGGAAAGGCGGCCCTCATGACCCGTGTACTGGTGGTCGACGACGACCCGGCCATCGTGCGCGCCCTGGTGATCAACCTCAAGGCACGCTCCTACGAGGTCGACTCCGCCCACGACGGCGCCGCCGCCCTCCGCGCGGCCGCCGCGCACCACCCCGACGTGGTCGTCCTCGACCTGGGGCTGCCCGACATGGACGGCGTCGAGGTGATCCGTCAGCTGCGCGGCTGGAGCCGGGTGCCGGTCCTGGTGCTGTCCGCCCGGCACGCCTCCGACGAGAAGGTCCAGGCCCTCGACGCGGGCGCCGACGACTACGTCACCAAGCCCTTCGGCATGGACGAACTCCTCGCCCGGCTGCGGGCCGCCGTGCGCCGCGCCGAGCCCGCCGACGGGGGGGACGCGGTGGTGGAGACCGCCGGGTTCACCGTCGACCTGGCCGCCAAGAAGGTCAACCGTGACGGCAGGGACGTACGGCTGACGCCCACCGAATGGCATCTGCTGGAGGTGCTGGTGCGGGCCGGCGGGCGGCTGGTGGCGCAGAAGCAGCTGCTGCGGGAGGTGTGGGGCCCGTCGTACGGCAAGGAGACCAACTACCTCCGCGTGTACATGGCGCAGCTGCGGCGGAAACTGGAGGCGGATCCGTCGCACCCCCGGCACCTCATCACCGAGCCCGGCATGGGGTACCGCTTCGAGAAGTGAGGCCCGGCGGCGGCCCCGCGCCGGCGGCCGGCAGCGGCCGGTTCGGGCCGGGGCGGCAGGGGGTACGTAACCGTCAGTGCACCCCGGTACGCTTCAGATATGAGTGCTGTTCCTCGTTCCGAGAAGCCGGCAGGCCGGTTCCGGCGCATGCTCGACCGGCTCTCCTCGTCCCAGGAGGACCTGGAGTCCGAGGAGCTGCGCGAGGACGCCGAGACCGCCGGCTGCACGCGGATAGGTGACTGCCAGGACCGGCAGATCGTTACGGTTACTGGTACCTTGCGCACGGTCACGCTGCGGCCGCGCGCGGGAGTACCGGCCCTGGAGGCCGAGCTGTTCGACGGCACCGCCGCGCTGGACGTGGTGTGGCTCGGACGGCGCTCCATCGTCGGGATCGAGCCGGGACGCAAGCTGATCGCATCGGGCCGGATCTCGATGAGCCGGGGCCGCCGGGTGCTGTTCAACCCGAAATACGAACTGAGACCCCTCGGACGGGAGTAGCCGGTGACGTCGCTCGACAAGCCGACAACCGAAGACACATCCGCGGACGACGCCCGGGCGGTGACGGAGGCCGCCCTGTTCGAGGCGTTCGGCGGGGTGCGGGGCATGGTCGAGACGGTGCTGCCCGGACTCCTCTTCGTCAGCATCTACACGGTCAACAAGGACCTGCACATGTCGGCGATCGCGGCGCTCGCCGTGGCGCTGGCGATGGTCGTGGTCCGGCTGGCCCGGAAGGACACCGTCAAGCACGCCTTCAGTGGCGTCTTCGGTGTGGCCTTCGGTGTGGTCTTCGCGATGATGACCGGCAACGCCAAGGACTTCTACCTGCCGGGCATGCTCTACACGCTGGGCCTGGCCCTGGCGTACATCGTGACGGCGATGGCGGGCGTCCCGCTGATCGGCCTGATGCTGGGCCCGGTCTTCCGGGAGAACCTGTCCTGGCGGACCCGCAACCCCGGACGGAAGAAGGCCTACACCAAGGCCAGCTGGGCCTGGGGACTGATCCTGCTGGGCAAGAGCGCGATCCTCTTCCCGCTCTACTGGTGGGCGGACACGACCCAGCTGGGCTGGGTGCTGGTCGCGCTGAAGATCCCGCCGTTCCTGCTCGCGGTCTACCTGACCTGGGTCTTCCTCGCGAAGGCGCCGCCGCCGATCGACGTCTTCGCCGAGATGGAGGCGGAGGAGCGCGCGGAGGAGGAGCGGAAGGCCGCCGCCGCGCAGGGCGACGGCGGGGCGGCCACGGCCGGCCGCCACCGCCGCGAGTCCTAGCCCGTACGGGACGCGGGTCCCGGCCCGGACGAGGACGCGAGTCCCGGCCCGTGTGACGACGCGAGTCCCGGCCCGTACGACGACGGGGGGCGCCCGGAGTGATCCGGGCGCCCCCCGTCGTCGTTCCCGCCGCGGTCCTACGACTCCTTGCGGACCGACAGCAGGTCCTCCAGCTGCTCCTCGCGGGCCTGCGCGGCCACGAAGAGGAGTTCGTCGCCGGCCTCCAGGGAGTCCTCCCGCGTCGGCGTCAGCACGCGGGTGCCGCGGATGATGGTGACCAGCGAGGTGTCCTGCGGCCACTGGACGTCCCCGACCTGGGTGCCGGCCAGCGCCGACTCCTCCGGCAGGGTCAGTTCGACCAGGTTGGCGTCGCCGTGGCTGAAGCGCAGCAGCCGGACCAGGTCGCCGACGCTGACCGCCTCCTCCACCAGGGCCGACATCAGGCGCGGGGTGGAGACGGCGACGTCCACGCCCCAGGACTCGTTGAACAGCCACTCGTTCTTCGGGTTGTTCACCCGGGCGACGACCCGCGGCACGCCGTACTCCGTCTTGGCCAGCAGGGCGACGACCAGGTTGACCTTGTCGTCGCCCGTCGCGGCGATGACGACGTTGCAGCGCTGGAGCGCCGCCTCGTCCAGTGACGTGATCTCGCACGCGTCGGCGAGCAGCCACTCCGCCATCGGGACCCGCTCGACCGAGATGGCGGTCGGCGCCTTGTCGATCAGCAGGATCTCGTGGCCGTTCTCCAGCAGCTCGCCCGCGATCGAGCGGCCGACCGCGCCGGCTCCGGCAATGGCGACCCTCATCAGTGACCGCCCTCCTCGTCGGGTCCCTTGGCGAACGCCGCCTCGACCCGGTCGATCTCGTCGGTGCGCATCATCACGTGCACCAGGTCCCCCTCCTGAAGCACCGTCTGCGAGCTGGGCAGTATGGCCTCGCCGAGCCGGGTCAGGAACGCCACCCGCACACCGGTCTGGTCCTGCAGTCTGCTGATCCGGTGGCCCACCCAGGCCGTGGAGGTGTGCACCTCGGCGAGCTGGACACCACCGGTGGGATCGCGCCACAACGGCTCGGCGCCCGAGGGCAGCAGCCGGCGCAGCATCTGGTCGGCCGTCCAGCGCACGGTCGCCACCGTGGGGATGCCGAGGCGCTGGTAGACCTCCGCACGGCGGGGGTCGTAGAGCGGGGGTCGTAGATGCGGGCGGCGACGTTCTCGATGCCGAACATCTCGCGGGCCACCCGTGCGGCGATGATGTTGGAGTTGTCGCCGCTGGAGACGGCGGCGAAGGCGCCCGCGTCCTCGATGCCCGCCTCACGCAGGGTGTCCTGGTCGAAGCCGACACCGGTGACCCGGCGCCCGCCGAACGAGGAGCCCAGCCGGCGGAAGGCGGTGGGGTCCTGGTCGATCACGGCGACCGTGTGGCCCTGTTCCTCCAGGGTCTGGGCCAGGGCGGAACCCACCCTTCCGCAGCCCATGATGACAATATGCATCGCGTCACACCGCGCTTCCTGAAGGCCCTCGGACCTTCATGACCTTCGTGCTCATGTCTCTCTTTCGGCTCGCCAGGCAGGACGTCGCGGCGCCGGAGACCGGGCCGCCAGGCAACATCATGCCGGGGGACCGCGGTCCTGACGCCCTCCGGGGTCCGGCCGCCGCGTCCGCGTGCCCGGTCCGACGCAACCGACACCGCCGGCGAACCTCCGAGGTTCGGGGCAAGGGGAGAAGCAGCCATGACCACACAGATCGACGTCCTCGTACTGGGCGGCGCCGGAGTGGACACCGTCGTGCACGTGCCCGAACTGCCCGTGCCGCTCGCCGACAGCCACATGATCCAGCCGGGAATCGTCACCCGCGCGGGGCAGAGCGGCGACTTCGTCGCCCTCGGCACCAGCACCCTCGGCCTGCGCACCCACCACCTCGACCTGATCGGCGACGACCACGAGGGCGACCTCGTCCGGGCCCTGCACCGGGACCACGGCATCGCGCTCACCGCCCTGCCGCAGCCGCGCGGCACCAAGCGCGCCGTCAACCTGGTCGGCCCCGACGGCCGGCGGCTCTCCCTGTACGACGCGACCCGCTGGGCGGACGGCGACCGGCTGCCCGAGCGGACCGTGCGCGACCTCGCCTCGGTCAGCCGCCACGCCCACGTGGTCATCACCCAGCCCTGCGCGGACGCCCTCCCCCTGCTGCGGGAGACGGGCGTGACGATCTCCACCGACCTGCACGACTGGGACGGCGCCAACCCCTACCACGAGGCCTTCGCCCACGCCGCCGACCTCGTGTTCCTCTCCGCCGCCGCCCTGACCGACCCGGAGGCCACCATGCGCCGGATCACCGCACGGGGCCGGGCCCGGACCGTCGTCGCCACCGCGGGCGCCGACGGAGCGTTCCTCCTCGCCGACGGCAGGCTGACCCACGTCCCCGCGGCCGAACCCCCGGCACCCCCGGTGGACTCCAACGGCGCCGGCGACGCCTTCGCGGCCGCGTTCCTGTACGGCATGCTCCACGGCGAACCGCCCCCGCGCTGCGCCCGCCTCGGGGCGGTGGCCGGCGCGTACGCCTGCACGGTCCCCTCGACGCGGGTGGCCGCCATCGGACCCGGGGCACTGCTCGCCGGAGCCGCCGGGCCCGCGTCCGAAGACGCCGGCGACGCGGTCAGCGGCGTGTGAAGCTGCGCACGCTCGCCACGGTGAGGACGCCGAGGACGACGAGCGCCGCCGCGGCGCCGATCAGTTCTGCGGTCGTGTGCATGGGACCTCCACGAGGAGCGGCGCCTGCGGCCGGGCTAGTCATATAGGCATGGAACTCCCGCGACCTGCGGAATCCGCACCCCGGTCCCCGGCGAATTCACCCGGTGGGCCGAGGCCGTATGGACGCCGTATGGATTGGGGTGGCGAGTGGGTCACCCCCTGGCCGACGGCCTACGATCCACTCTTGTGTCCAAACTGACCGACGTGCCCAAACGCATCCTCATCGGGCGCGCACTCCGCAGCGACCGGCTCGGGGAAACGCTTCTGCCGAAGCGCGTCGCACTGCCCGTCTTCGCCTCCGACCCGCTGTCCTCCGTGGCCTACGCCCCCGGCGAGGTGCTGCTGGTCCTGTCCATCGCGGGCCTGTCGGCGTACCACTTCAGCCCCTGGATCGCCGTGGCGGTCGTCGTGCTGATGTTCACCGTGGTCGCCTCCTACCGGCAGAACGTGCACGCCTACCCCAACGGTGGCGGCGGCTACGAAGTGGTGACCACCAACCTCGGCCCCAGGGCCGGCCGGACCGTCGCGAGTGCCCTGCTGGTCGACTACGTCCTCACCGTCGCCGTGTCGATCTCCGCCGGTGTGGAGAACCTGGGCTCGGCGATCCCGTTCGTCGTCGAGAACAAGGTGGCCTGCGCCATCGCCGTGATCGTGCTGCTGACGCTGATGAACCTGCGCGGCGTGCGGGAATCGGGCACTCTCTTCGCCATCCCGACGTACATCTTCGTCACCGGCGTCTTCACCATGATCGCGTGGGGCGCGTTCCGCGGCCTGGTGCTCGGCGACGAGATGCGGGCCCCGACCGCGGACTTCGAGATCAAACCCGAACACCCCGGCCTGGCGGGCTTCGCCCTGTTCTTCCTCCTGCTGCGCGCCTTCTCCTCCGGCTGTGCCGCGCTCACCGGCGTCGAGGCGATCTCCAACGGTGTCCCGGCCTTCCGCAAGCCCAAGTCCAAGAACGCGGCGACCACGCTCGCGCTGATGGGCCTGCTCGCCGTCACCATGTTCTGCGGCATCATCGCCCTGGCCGGCGCCACCCGGGTGCGCATGGCCGAGAACCCGGCCACCGATCTCTTCGACAACGGCGTACCGCTCGGTCCGGACTACGTACAGCACCCGGTGATCTCGCAGGTGGCCGAAGCCGTCTTCGGCCACGGCAGCCTGCTGTTCCTCCTCCTTGCCGCCGCCACCGCGCTGGTGCTGTTCCTCGCCGCGAACACCGCCTACAACGGCTTCCCGCTCCTCGGCTCGATCCTCGCCCAGGACCGCTACCTCCCCCGCCAGCTCCACACCCGCGGCGACCGGCTCGCCTTCTCCAACGGCATCCTGCTGCTCGCCGGCGCCGCCGCGCTGCTGGTGTGGGCGTACGGCGCCAGCACCACCCGTCTGATCCAGCTCTACATCGTCGGCGTGTTCGTGTCCTTCACGCTCAGCCAGATCGGCATGGTCCGGCACTGGAACCGCCTGCTGACCACCGAGAAGGATCAGGCCAAGCGCCGTCACATGATCCGCTCCCGGGCCATCAACACCTTCGGCGCCTTCTTCACCGGCGTGGTCCTGATCGTCGTGCTGGTCTCCAAGTTCACCCACGGAGCATGGGTGGCGCTGCTCGGCATGTGCGTCTTCTTCGTGACGATGACGTTGATCCGCCGGCACTACGACCGCGTCGCCGAGGAGGTCGCCGCACCGGAGGAGCCGAGCGACGACATGGTGCGCCCCTCCCGGGTCCACTCGGTCGTCCTGGTTTCCAGGATCCACCGCCCGACCCTGCGGGCCCTCGCCTACGCCAAGCTGATGCGCTCGGACAGCCTCGAGGCGCTCAGCGTCAACGTCGACGCGGCGGAGACCCGGGCGCTGCACGAGGAATGGGAGCGGCGCGGCATCGAGGTGCCCCTGAAGGTGCTGGACTCCCCCTACCGCGAGGTCACGCGGCCGGTCATCGAGTACGTCAAGAACCTGCGCAGGGAGTCGCCGCGGGACGTGGTGTCCGTGTTCATCCCCGAATACGTGGTCGGCCACTGGTACGAGCAGCTGCTGCACAACCAGAGCGCGCTGCGGCTCAAGGGCCGGCTGCTGTTCACACCCGGCGTGATGGTGACCTCGGTGCCGTACCAGCTGGAGTCCTCCGAGGCCGCGAAGAAGCGGGCCCGCAAGCGGGCGGACTGGGCCGCGCCCGGATCCGTGCGCCGCGGCCCGAAGGAGCGGGCGAAGGACTCCTCCCGGCACACGTAGACTGGTGGGCTGTTGTTGTCCCGGGCCCTGAGGGGTCCGCCCGTTCCCGATGTTGTGGAGTCACCCCGCCATGCAGGCAGAACCGAGGAAATCACTGGTGGGGGAGGAGTACGAGGTCGAGGTCGGCCCCGTCGCCCACGGCGGCCACTGCATCGCCCGCACCTCCGAGGGCCAGGTCCTCTTCGTCCGGCACGCCCTGCCCGGCGAACGGGTCGTCGCCCAGGTCACCGAGGGCGAGCAGGGGGCCCGCTTCCTGCGCGCGGACGCGGTACGGGTGCTGGACGCCTCCAAGGACCGCATCGACGCCCCCTGCCCCTTCGCCGGCCCCGGCCGCTGCGGCGGCTGCGACTGGCAGCACGCCAAGCCCGGCGCCCAGCGGCGCCTCAAGGGCGAGGTCGTCGCCGAGCAGCTCCAGCGCCTCGCCGGGCTCACCCCGGAGGAGGCCGGCTGGGACGGCACCGTGATGCCGGCCGAGGGCGACAAGGTCCCCGCCGGTCAGGTCCCGGCGTGGCGCACGCGCGTGCAGTACGCCGTCACCGCCGACGGCCGGGCAGGACTGCGCCGGCACCGCTCGCACGAGGTCGAGGCGATCGACCACTGCATGATCGCCGCTGAGGGCGTCAGCGAGCTGGGCATCGAGAAGCGGGACTGGACGGGCATGGACTCCGTCGAGGCGATCGCCGCGACCGGCTCCCAGGACCGCCAGGTCGTCCTCACCCCCAAGCCCGGCGCCCGGCTCCCCCTGGTCGAGCTGGACCGCCCCGTGTCGGTCATGCGCGTCGACGAGCGCTCCGGTCAGCTGCACCGCGTCCACGGCCGCCCCTTCGTCCGCGAACGCGCCGACGGCCGCACCCACCGCGTCGCCGGCGGCGGCTTCTGGCAGGTCCACCCGAAGGCCGCCGACACCCTCGTCACCGCCGTCATGCAGGGCCTGCTGCCCCGCAAGGGCGACATGGCCCTCGACCTCTACTGCGGCGTCGGCCTGTTCGCCGGCGCCCTGGCCGACCGCGTCGGTGAGGCGGGCGCGGTCCTCGGCATCGAGTCCGGCAAGCGCGCCGTCGAGGACGCCCGCCACAACCTGGCGGACTTCCCCCGCGTCCGCATCGAACAGGGCAAGGTCGACTCCGTCCTGCCCCGCACCGGCATCAGCGAGGTCGACCTCGTCGTCCTCGACCCGCCGCGCTCCGGCGCCGGCCGCAAGACCGTCGAGCACCTGTCGTCCCTCGGCGCCCGCCGCATCGCCTACGTCGCCTGCGACCCGGCGGCACTGGCCCGGGACCTGGCGTACTTCCGGGACGGCGGGTACCGGGTGCGGACGCTGCGGGTGTTCGACCTGTTTCCCATGACGCATCACGTGGAGTGCGTGGCGATCCTGGAGCCGGCCGGCAAGGGCGCCTGACCTGCGGTTCAGCAGGAGTGCCGGGGGTCTCGACGAGGTCGACGTCATCGCCGCGGCCCTGGGCGAGCGCCCGCGGGCCCCCCGTGCCCGGATCGCCCTCCTCGGCGAGGCCAGGGCCACGGTCGCCCGCCGCGGCACCGGCGACCTGCAACGCCTGGAGCACATCCGCACCCTGCTCACCGGCCAGGGCCACGACACCACGGGCACCACTCTCGCCCTGTTCTCCCCGCACTGGTTCCACCCGGACCCGGTCGGGGCCGCGGCCGGCCGTGCCCGCGCACGACCGTGGCGCGCCGCAGGGTGCCTGTGGCGCAGTCCCTCGCCTTCGGGTGATGTCGATGCCGGGACCGCCGGTGGGCGCGGCGAGGCAACCACCACCGCCCCACGTGCGGGTGACGACGCAGGCGACAGGTGAACGGGCCGGTGGCGGCGCGAGTATGGTGAGTGGCCTGTCCGGATGGGTCTGGGGGAGTTCGATGTCGTTCGAGCGGGAGTGGTGGGAACTGCGTGCGGCGGCGGTCGAGCGGACCGCCGTACGGATCAACAGCACTCCGGCCGACGGTGGCAGAGGCGGGGGCGGCGGAAAGGACCTGGTGGTCAGCCGGGACGACCTCGGCGCCATCGGCAGTGACGCCTACGACCTGTTGGGCCGGCTGACGAAGGAGGGCGACATCGCCCGTCCCGCCACGTTCGACGCGGCGACGGCACTGACCAACGGGAACTTCGTGAGCGGTTCGGCCGTGCTGAAGGTGCATGACTTCTGGGGGACCCACCTGAAGACGCTGCTGGACGCCTGCGCGCAGATCTCGAACCACCTCGATTACAGCAAGGCCCAGCACGACAAGAACGAGGCGAGGATCGAGGGAGAGCTGACGCGGATCTCCCTGCTCACCGACTACATGAGCTAGGGCTCGGGGGAGCGCTCGGCATGCTGAAGTACGAGGACGTGATCGACGCCCCGGTGGCGAAGCTGAAGGCCGCCGTCGACGACTGGTCGGAGATGGCGGGGAAGCTGGACAAGCTCGCCACCGAGGCCGCCGACGGGATGAAGGCCAAGGCGGACCGCGCGGACTGGGAAGGCGTCAACGCCGGCGTCACCAAGGCGTTCATCGGCAGGACGGCCAAGGAGTTCGCGGACGCCGCGGCCGAGGCCAAGGGTGTGAAGCGGATCCTGGAAGAGGGCTACGCGGCCATCAAGAAGGCCAGGGACGACCTGATCGACATCCGGGACCACGAGGGGCCCGCGGCCGGCATCCGCGTGGACGGCAACGGCAAGGTCGTGGCACGGCACCCGTTGTCCGAGAACGAGGCGGCGTTGCTCGACCCCGACCACAACGAGATGGTGCGGAAGGAGAAGCGGAACATCGAGTCGTGGCAGAAGCGCATCGACATCATTGTCGACAACTGCAACGACACCGACCTAGCCCTCAAGAACACGCTCGAGGCCAACGTCACCGACCGCAAGGACTTCAGCGCCCCGACGTACACGAAACTGGACCAGGAGGAGGCCGCCCGCGCCGCCGCCCTCGCGGCCAAGGGGCGGGACCTCACACACGCCGAGCTTCAGCAGCTCAACGACCTGCTGAAGGACAACAGTTCGTCGGCGGAGTTCTCCAAGGGTTTCTACGAGAAGCTCGGCCCCGAGAAGTCGCTGGCGTTCTTCGGCCGGCTCTCCACGGACACGTACGAGTTCGGCAAGGTCGACCAGGAGCGGCTCAAGGACGTCCAGGAACTCCAGCGGAACCTGGGCCTCACGTTGGGTACCGCCTCCCACGACAAGGAGTTCACCGACCGGTGGGGACCGGAGCTCCGCAGACTGGGTACGGAGCACGTTCCGCTGGCCGAGCACGAACGCGGCGGGCCGTTCGGATACCAGCTGCTCGGCGGCATCATGCGGTACGGGAACTACGACGCGGAGTTCCTCAACCCGATCGCCGAACACGTGGCGCAGCTGCACCAGAAGGACCCCGACATGTTCGCCGGCAACAGGGTGGGGAAGAACCCGTTCAACCCCTCCGGCGTGAACGGGGCCGGCTACGACCCGGCCACCGCCATGCTGGAAGCGCTCGGCAACAGCCCGGAAGCGGCGAAGAAGTTCTTCGCCGACCCCCCGACCGCGTACAACGAGGACGGCACGGTCCACCACGGCGCCACGGCCGACCTCGGCAAGAACAAGTACGGCGAGGCGATCGACAACTACCTCGACTTCTTCGGCAACGAGAAGTGGGAGTCCTTCTCCGACATCAACGCGCTGGACCAGAAGGAGATCACGGCGTCGCACGGCTACATGCCCGACGCCCTCGGCCACGCCCTGGAGGCGGCGACCCTCGGCCATCCGGCCGGGCATCCGGACGCCGGCGTGGTGCGGGACGCGGACAACGCCGCGGTCATGCAGAAGGTCATGGAGAAGTACGGTGCGGAACCGGAGCTGCTCAAGAAGCACGAGGTGATGGCCGACAGCCTGGGCGTCATGGGCGCCGGCTACATCGACGACATCAACTGGGCGCTGGCCAAGAACGAACCGGGAAGCGTGTTCGCGCCGGGCAGGAACCCGGACGGACACGTCGACTTCGCGTACACCGCGGACGGGAACGGGCGAAGTGCCGTCCGGGGCTTCCTCAGCACCCTGGGACAACACCCGGACGCCTACGCGACGGTGTCGGCCGCGGAACAGGTCTACACCCGCAGCGTCCTCGAAGGGACAGTGGGCCCGGACGGAACGATCAGCCAGGGCGCTGCCAGGGCGACCGTGCGGGTGGGCGCCGAGGTGCAGGGCATGCTCGACCAGTCCCGGGCCGACCAGGTCGAAGCGACGAACCTCAAGACCCACGAGGAGTACGCGGCCGCGGTCGCCGCGCGGGCGGGCTGGATCGAGTTCGGGGCCACGGCGGGCATCGCGGCGGGCGTCGCCTTCCTGCCCGCGACCGCGGCCGTGGGCACGGCCGCGGTGCTCGTCCCCTTGGCGACCGACACCGCCAGCGGCGCCGCCGAACAGGTCATCGGCCAGATGATCGGCGACATCTCCGGCAACTCGGTGGATGAGCACAAGGAGAAGATGGAAGACCTCACCGACGAGGAGAGGAAGAAGATCTACACCGCCGGTGAGAGCATGGTCGAGGCCCCGAAGGACGCGTTCCTGCAGCATCATGATGTGGGCGAGGACGACGAATTCAGACAGGAACTGTACGAATCGATGCTGATCGGCTACGGAGTTGGCAACGATAGGCAGAGGCAGCAGGGCAACGCCCCGGAGACCGACTGAGACCAGTGGACGGCCGAGGACGCAAGAGGACGCGGACAGTGATCAATCGGAGGTCGGTACGCGGGGGATTACTCGCCGCGGTCGTGGCCGGCTCGTTGTTCTTCGGAGCCACGGGTTGTGGAGGGGACGGAGAGGCGGACGGAACTCCGAAGACTCCCAAGGACTACAAGGTCGTCGGCGGGACGCAACTGTGTGGTGGCGGGGTGGTGACCGCAGACGCGTCCAAAGCCCTGAAGGTGATCACGGGGACGTCGCGGTTCGAGGCGTCGGCGGAGGAGTACACGGTCGAACAGGCCGCTGCGGACCTGGTCGAGGCGTTCCCAGTTCCCACCGTCGGTAGAAAGGACGTCTGCCGTGTGTACACACCCATCGGCACTCCGGATTTCGACCTCAGAATCACCTGGAGTCTGGAAGACGGTGCCCCAACGGGAGTCCCGGCACCGGAATTCACCAAGGTGAAGATGGGGGAGCGGTCCGTGACGGCGGCGGACAAGGCGTACGTCTTCTTCGCATGCCGCAGCGAGAAGCTGCTCAACGCGTCCAGTGTGGCCCACATCGTCATCGGCGTGCAGCATTGGGCCGTGCCGACGGAGCCCGAGGGTGACGTCGGGGCGTTGAAGGACGCCTACGCGACCGTGGCTCACTCCGTCTCGCTGGCCATGGCCAAGGAGTTGGGCTGCGAGGATGACGGCGGGCTCCCCGCACAGCCCGTGCTGGATCCCGCGTAGCCGCGGCACCCGGCCACGCCCGTCCGGTGAACGGGTGGCGACCTGACGCGGCCCGCTCCGGCAGGGGCGGCCGCTCACGCGGGGCCGCCCCTGCCGTCACGGACGGGTCAGTTGGCGTCCACCAGGTGGTGCGGGGGGACCGTCACCGTGCGGGCGCCCTTCTCGCCGCCCAGGACCACCTCCCGCAGCGCGCTGTTGTTGCTGTGGTCGGTCTCCTTGAGCCGGTTCTCCGGGTTGGCGAGGACCTGGATGTAGTACGTGCCGTTCGGCAGGTCCGTGATGTCGAAGGACTGGCCGGGCAGGTCCTGGGTGTAGGTGTCACCGGAGCCGACGTCGAGCACCTCGCGGACGGAGATGGAGTTCTCGTAGCCGCACGCGGTGGACAGGTCCGTGTTGCCCGGGTGCCAGGCGGCGTTCTTCACCGTGTAGTCGACGGCGTCGGTGTTGGCCAGGCAGAACGCCTCCTTGCCGCTGCGCACCGTCTCCTTCTGGTCGGCCGTCAGCAGCCGGTAGCTGGCGAAGTCCAGGAAGTGCCAGTGTTCGTGGCCGGGACGCGGGTCCCACTCCATGCCGCCGGTCGGGGTGTACCCGACCTGCTTGCCGTCGGCGTCGTAGAAGTACTGGTAGGCGTCCATCACTTCCTTGCCCGGGGAGCGGAAGCCGTCCACGACGAGCTTGGCCGGGCCCGCGTTCCACACGTTGGCGCTGAAGGCGAGGTAGTCCTTGCCGGGCACCTCCTCGTAGCCGTCGCTGACGGTGATGCCGTAGGCGGGCAGCGAGCGCAGGTCGGGCTTCGGGACGTCAGGCACCGACGCCTTGCCGGTGGGCCGCTTCGCGTTGGGCTGGGCGCCCGGCGCCTGACGCGAACCGTCGGTCTGCCCGGGACCGTCGCCCGTCTCGGCGGCGGCGACGGCCTGGCGCCCCAGGGACTTCCTCTTCAACGCCCACGGCAGGGCGGGCGGAGCCGACGGGTAGGGGCCGTGGCCGGCGTTGTACGAGGGGCCGGCGCCGCTCGTCACGGCGCCGGGGGCCGGGGTGTTCGCGGCGGCCCCGTGCTGTGCGTGCGCTCCGTGCCCCGCGTGCGCGCCGTCCTTCGCGGGCGCCCCGTGCTGCGCGTGGGCGTCGTGCCCGGAGGCGGCGGTCCTCGCCGAGCTGCGGGAGGCCGAGTTCGAGGAGTCCTCCCAGCTGCGCTCGCGTACGACGACCTTGACGGTCTGCGGCTGGTCGGCGATGCCGAAGAGGTCGCGGTACTTCTCGGACACGTTGATCTCGGCGGTGTAGGTGCCGGGGTCTAGCTGGATCGGCGCGGTGTAGTACGCGGAGTAGGTGTTGGACGCCCAGCCGTTCTCGACGCCCCACACCGAGCCGAGGGTGAAGGGGTTCGTCGGGCAGCTCTCCGGATACTTCGAGTTGGCGGGGGCGTCCGGCCGGACCCGTCCGGAGGCGTTGTTGGGGCAGAACGCCTCGGTCCTCTCCAGCACCTTCGCGCCGGCCGCGTCGGTGAGGGTGATCCGTGTGAAGTCCGGCAGTCCGGCGAAGTCCTTCACGAGTCCGGCGGGGAGCGTCTTGGTCCGGGTCTTCTTCCCGTCCCGGAGGATCTGCTGGGCGACGACCGGGTCCTTGTAGGACTTGCGGGTCACCTTGAGTTCGAAGGCGCCGTTCTCGGAGGTGAGGTACGTACCGAGGTCGAGGTAGACCCCGGGGTCCTCCTTCCACGAGTCGAGCGTGACCGAGGTGGACGCGGCGATCAGGTTGAGTTTCGGCGTCGGCTCCGCGGTCTTCGCGTCGGGCGCGGCGGCGACGACGCCCGCGGTCACGGCGATGGCCGCGGCGGCTGCGAGGGAGGGGCGGGTCAGGCGGCTGGTGCGGCTCTGCTGGAGTCTGGTCATCAGTCCTCGTGCTTCCGGCTGTGGAGTGCGTTGTGGAACCTGGATGAGCAGTGCGGCCCGAACTGGCTTGTGGGGCTGCTGTGTTCGGAACGTGAGAGGGGGCCGGGCACCCTCCGGGTTGGCTCCGCTCACCCGGTTGGCCGCAGTTGTCCGAAAAGCGCTCACCGGCAGCCGGACTCGTCGTACGGCGAAACCGGCAGTGGAGCAGGCCGTCGTGGCCGCGTTGCCGCGGTTGCCAACTCCGTTCCCTGCGTTCAGAGTTGGTGTCACTTGTGCCGTCGTGGGGTCGGAAGGGCAGCGGAGATGAGAGTGACACTGGCCGTCGCGTCCGGGGACGGTGACGAGGCCGGAGCGTCCGAGGACCTGTATGAGTGGCTCCGCCAGGACCCGGACGTGCGACCGTTCGTGCGCCGGGAGGTTCCCGCGGCACCGGAGGACGGTGCCATGGGGGCGCTGGGGGAACTGGTGTCGCTGCTGCTCGCCCCCGGAGGCCCGACCGCCGCCGTGGGGGCGGCCGTGGTGGTGTGGTTGCAGGGGCGCCGGGGGAACCAGACGGTGACGCTCACCCTGCCGGACGGCACGCAGGTCGTGGTCTCCTCGGAAAAGGTGCGCGGTCTGACCGCGGAAGGCGCCAGTGAGCTGGCCGAGCGGGTCGCCGCCGCGCTCCAGCAGGAGCGGCAGGAGGGGCGGCCCGGGAGCCGGGCGGCCGACGGTGACGGGCCGCGCGCCGCGGAGGGCGGATCGTCGGGAGCGGCGGGCTGACGATGGCTTCGGGGGAGGCTCCGCACGGAGCGGCGGGGACGGATCTGGCCGCGCCGGGCTGCCACGCACTGGTGGTCGGCACGGGCACCCACCCGGGGCCGCACCTGCCCGGCCTGCCCTCCGCCCTCCGGTCGGCGCGGGACGTGGCCGAGGTGCTGAGCACGGTGTGCGGCATGGGCGAGCGGGTCACCCTGCTCACCGACCCGGACTCGCCGAGCGAGGTGCTGGAGGCGCTGGCCACGGTGATTCGCCTGGCCGAACCCACCGAGGAGCGTCACACACGCGGGACCGTCCTGCTGTACTTCGTCGGGCACGGGCTCCGCGGTCCCGGCCGGCGGCTCTACCTGGCCACCGCGAGCACCAAGTCCCAGACGGACCTCGCGCACTCCGTCCCCTATGCGGAGGCCGAGCGATACCTGAGCGACGCCGCCGCCGACCCGGTCGTGATCCTCGACTGCTGTTTCGCGGGGAACGCCCGGGAGCCGGGACGGCCGACGGCCGCGGACTCCTTCGCCGCGGCCCGGCCCGCCGGCAGCTACCTGCTCGCCTCGGCGATGCGTGACACCCTGGCGTACGCCCCGCGCGACGCGGAACACACCCTTTTCAGTGGCCGGTTGATCGAGCTGCTGCGGGAGGGGGACGCGGCCGGCCCGAAGCGGCTGACCCTGGGTGGTGTCTACCGGCTGCTCGACCAGCGGCTCCAGGGCGGCGCCGGCCGGCCCTACGGGGGCGGCACCGCCCGCATGAGCGAGCTGGCCCTCGCCGTCAACCGGCGGTACGAGCCGCGGACCGAGGAACCGGCGTCCGCCGTCGCGGATCCGGACGCCGTCTGCCCGTACCCCGGCATCGTCCCCTTCCTCCCGGAACAGCACCGGCTCTTCTTCGGCCGGGAAGGACTGACCCGGGAGCTGCTGGACCGTGTCGGGCGGGCACGGCCCGGCGAGCCGGTGGTCCTGGTCGGACCCTCGGGCGTCGGCAAGTCCTCCCTGCTGCGGGCAGGGCTCGCCGTGAGCGCCGAGGACGCGGGGCTCGGGCCCGTACGACTGGTGTCCGCCCCGGGTGAGCGGCCCTTCCGCAGGCTCGCCGAGACGTGGGCGGCGGCGGTCGACAGGGCCGCGTCGGAGGTGGTGCGGGACCTGGAACGGGGCCGCTGGAGCGAGCCGCCGCGGACGGGCCCCGGGAGCGGGCGGGCGCCGGGTCTCCTCGTCGTCGACCAACTGGAGGAGTACTTCACGCTCTGCTCCGACGAGGCCGAGCGCGACCGGTTCGCCGCCGCCCTCACCGCCGGGGGAGCTTCCGGGCCCCGCCTCGTCCTGGCCCTGCGTGCCGACTTCTACGGCGACGCCCTGAGCGACCCGCGCCTGGCGCCGCTCGTACGACCCGGCCACTTCGCCGTCCCCGCCCTGACCGACGCCGAGGTGGAGGCCGCGATCGTGGGCCCGGCCCGGTACGCGGGCCTGCGGTGGGAGGAGGGCGTACCGCGGCTCCTGCGGCGCGACGTGAACGAGGAACGGCGCGGCACGGGCGACGCGGCGGCGCTTCCCTTCCTCTCCTACGCACTCCCCGAGATCTGGCTGCGGCGCCGGGGGACGACGCTGACGTACGCCGGGTACGCCGCCGCCGGAGGCATCCGGGGCGCGGTCGCCACGGCCGCCGAACGCATCCACGACTCCCTGGACGACTCCGGCCGCACGGCACTGCGGACGCTCCTGCTGTCCATGGTCCACGTCGTCGACGGTGAGGGGCGGCTGGTCCGCCGCCGGGCGCTGCCGGCGGAACTGGCCGGGAGCGAGGACCTGCTGCGCCGGCTGGCGGACGCGCGCCTGGTCGTCGTGGACGAGGAGGGCGGGGCCCAACTGGGCCACGACGCGCTGCTGCACGCCTGGGCGAGGCTGCGCGGCTGGATCGACGAGGTACGGGACGACCTGCTGAGGCTGCGCCGGCTGACAGCGGCGGCGGAGACCTGGGCCGAGGCGGGGCGCAGGCCGAGCGGCCTCTACGCGGGCGACGCGCTGGCGGAGGCGCGGAAGCTCACCGGGGCGCACACCGTGCGGACCGGTGCGGTGCTCGCCGCCGGCCCGGCCGACGTGGCGGACACGCCGGCCGTCCGGGTGCCGGTCCCGCCCGTGGTGCGGGACTTCGTCGCCGCCGGTGAACTCGCGCAACGCCGGCGGCGCCTCGTCACCCGGGCGTGGATCGCCTCGCTCTCCGCGCTCGCCCTGGTGGCGATGTCCCTCTTCGGGTGGGCGTTCCACGAGAACGGGCAGGCGGCGAGCCGGGAGCGGGGACTGATCGCCAGGGAACTGGCCGCGAAGGCCGACGTCCTGCGCGAGCGTGACCCGCGGACCGCGCTCGCCATCGCCCTGGCGGCCTACCGTACGGCACGGACGCCCGCGACCCGCTCCAGTCTGTACGCGGCGTCGATGACCGTCACACCGGTGCACCTCGTGCCCGGTGAACCGCACCGCATGCCCGTCCTGAACGTCGCCTACAGCCCCGACGGCAAGGTCCTGGCCGGCAGTCACCGGGCAGACGGGGAGGCCGGTGCCCGCATCCAGCTCTGGGACGTGTCCGTGCCGTCGCGGCCCGCCGAAGCGGGCCGGGTGAGCATGCGGAGCAGCGCAGCCGTCGCCTACCACCCGCGCTCACGGATCCTCGCCGCACAGTCCGCCGACGAACTGAGGCTGTGGGACACCACGGATCCGCGAGAACCGCGGAGTCTGGCGAACGTGCCACTGGACCCACGGGCGACGTTCACGCTGGCCTTCAGCGGGGACGGCCGCACCCTCGCGGCCGGGAGCGAGGGAGGACTGCTGCGGCTGTGGGACGTGACCGACCCCGCCCGGCCCGCTCTGCGCGCCCAGCGGACGGTCGCCGGTGCGCCGCTGATCTCCCTCGCCTTCACGCGCGACGGCGCGCATCTGGTCACCGGCCACGGCATCCGGGCCGGGGATGAGGACGGGACCGAGGACGGGACCGAGGACGGGAACGGGGACGAGGACGGGGCCACGGGGACGGGCGGCGGGCCCGCGCAGGTCCGGCTCTGGGACCTCACCGACCCGGACCGGCCCGTGCCGCGGGACACGGAGGAGACCGAGACGGTCATGGCGGTGGCCGCCGCCCCCGACCGCGACCTGGTCGTCGCCGCCGGTGCGGCGGGGAGGACCGTCTGGTGGGAGGTGGTGGACGGACGGGAACTGCGGCCCGTGGCGGACGACGACCGGAACACCTGGGGCACGGAGTACGAGGGCATGCCGTCCCTGGCCTTCAGCGCGGACGGCCGGTACCTGGCCGGGGCGGACCGCGGAGCCGGTGTCCTGCGGGCCGAACCCCCGGCGGAGGTGTCGGACCTGACGGCGCCCCTCCCCTCGCTGAACCTGCCGACGGGCCGGCCGTCCCAGTCGGTGGCGTTCAGCCCGGACAGCCGGTACCTGGCGGCAGGCGAGGTGGGCGGAGGGATACGGGTGTGGCCCGACCGGCCGTGGACACCGGCGATCACCGGGAGGGTGGACGACGGACACCGGACGGGCACCGGCCCGTTCAGCGCCGACGGCAGCCTGGTCCTCGCCACGCAGAGCACCGGGGGACAGTCCACGACGAAGGTGTGGGACGTCAGCGACCTCGAGTCGCCCGAGGTGCGGTACACGCTGCCGCGAGGCTGGGAGGCGAAGTTCTTCCTGACCCGGCGTGAGGAGACGGTGTTCCTCGGCCATCACTGGACCGAAGGACTGGAGCACACCCTGGCACTCTGGGAGGTGACCCCCGGCGGCGCCGTGCGGAAGGGGGCCGGCATCCGGTTCACCGCCGACATGCCGAGCATCACCGTGAGCCCCGACGGAACACTCCTCGCCGTGGGCTCGCACGAGGAACCCGGGACCGCGATCTGGGACATCCGCGATCCTGACCGGCCCGTGCGCCGGGGCGCCGTCCCCGTACGGTCGAGCGGCGCGCTCTTCGGTTCGGGAACGCTGTGGTTCGCCGGACAGGATGCGCTGGTGACCGTCGAGGAGGAGGAACACCTGAGGTTCTGGGACCTCTCCGACCCGTCCCGCCCCCGCAAGGGCGGCCGCATCGAAGGGGCGGCGGCGATGGACGGCGCGATGTATGTCGACACCCCTCAGCTGCTCCTCACGGAGACGGTCGGGGACCGGGTCCGGCTCTGGGACCTGTCCCGGCCCGCCCGTCCCGTCGAGGGCGGGACGCTGCCGGCCGCACCCGGCGGCTACTTCCCCACGGGAGGCGACGAGTTGGCGGCGGCCTCGGCCGACGGAAGCCTCGAGTTCTGGGACGTCTCCGATCCCGGGCGGCCCGAGAAGACCCGCCAGGACCTGCTCTTCGACCGTGCGGTCCGCTCGATCGGCATGACGGCCGACGGCCGGCACGCGGTGACCAGCGAGCCGTACCGCCTCTGGTCCGTCCGGGAGGACGGGCGGTGGGAGACACCCGAACTCTTCACCCTGGAGCACGCGGACGCGGTACGCGTACCGCCGGCCCGGGACGACGGCCCCCGGTGGCTGGCCGTCACCGACCGCGAGGCGCCCGGCCTGCTGTCGGAGCGGACCTACGTACTCGACCTCGACACGGACCGCCTCTACCGGGCCCTGTGCGCGGCCCATCCCGCGAGCATCCCCGAGGACCGGTGGGAGCAGCTCTTCCCGCACCTCACGCACCGGGCGTCCTGCGACTGACCACCGGCGCCCGACCCCTTTCTCGGTGGTGGGCGGAGTGCTCACCGGGAGGCGGCGGCTGCCGGGGTGATGCGGGCGAGGGAACCGGTCTCCAGTGCCGCCCACATGGCGCCGTCGGGGCCGGGGGTGATGCCGTGCGGTTCCGAGCCCGGGGTGGGCAGGTCGTGCACCGCGATCACGCCTGCGGTGGTGATCGAGCCGACGCGGTTGCCGCCCCACTCGGTGAACCACAGGGAGCCGTCGGCGCCCGGGGTGATGGCGTGCGGCCGTCCCGCGCGGTCGGGCAGCGGGAACTCCGTTATCCCGCCCCCGGGGGTGATGCGGCCGATGTGACCGGCGGCGATGGCGACGTACCAGAGGGCACCGTCGGGGCCGGAGGTGATGCCCACCGGTGCGCAGGCCGCGGTGGGCAACGGGTGGAGGGTGACGGTGCCGTCGACCGTGATCCGGCCGACGGCGTCGGCCTGGTTCATGGTGAACCACAGGGCGCCGTCCGGTCCCGCGGTGATCGCGGACGGGAACGCGCCGGTGACCGGGAGCGGGAACTCGGTGACCTCACCGCCGGTGGTGATGCGGCCGATGCGGTCGGCGGTGGTCTCGGTGAACCACAGCGCCCCGTCGGGCCCTGCCGTGATGCCGAACGGTCCGCACCCGGCGGTGGGCAGGGGGTGTTCGGTGACGTCGCCCCCGGTGGTGATGCGGCCGATGCGGTGGGCCCGGTACTCGGTGAACCACAGGGCTCCGTCCGGACCGTCGGTGATGACCGTCGGTCCGCAGTCCGGGTCGAGCCGGTGGCTGTCCGGTTCCCCGCCGGGTACGAGCCGGCCGATCCGGCCACTGTGGACCAGGGTGTACCACAACGCGCCGTCCGGACCGGTGGTGACCGCGTACGGTCCGCCGCCACCCACCGGGTGTTCCTCGATCGACACGTTCGTCATGCCGTCTCCAGTCCGTGGTCGGCGGCGATGCGGGCGACGTCGGCCGGGGTGCCGGCCATGAGGGTGCGGGCGTGTTCCGTGACCAGCTCCGCCGGCCAGTCCCACCAGGCGGCCCTCAGAAGCAGGTCGACGTCGGCGTCGTCGAACCGCTGCCGGATCCGGCGGGCCGGGTTGCCGCCGACGACGGTGTACGGCGGGACGTCCGCGGTGACGACCGCTCCGGCGGCGACGATGGCGCCGTCACCGATGCGTACGCCGGGCATGACGGTGGCGCCGTGGCCGAGCCAGACGTCGTTGCCGACGACGGTGTCGCCCCGGCTGGGCATGCCGGTGACGATGTCGAGGGTCCGCTCGGCCCACTCGCCGCCGAACATGGTGAACGGGAAGGTGGACGAGCCCGTCGTCGGGTGTGCGGCACCGGCCATCAGGAACCGGGTGCCCATGGCGATGGCGCAGTACCTGCCGATGACGAGCCGCTCCGGTCCGTAGGCGTAGAGCACGTTGCGGTGTTCGAAGTCGGTGGCGGCTTCGGGGTCGTCGTAGTACGTGTACTCGCCGACGACGATCTTCGGGGAGCGGACCAGCGGTTTGAGGAACACCACCCTGTCGTGGGCCGGCAGCGGGTGGAGAACCATGGGATCGGGTGTCAACGTCCGGCTCCTGGTGAGGTGGGGTCCGCTCCGTCGTCACCACACTACGGCCGCGCACCGGCGTGCATCATGTGCTTATTTCCGGGCGGCGTCGGTGACGTACGATCGCCTGGCCGGAGCGGGCCCGCGTGCCGGGCCGGCCAAGTCGGGCGGCGTACGGGGGAGTCATGGGCCGCGGCAGGGGATCGGCGGTGGGGGGCGGGGTGTCCGCCCCGGCCGGGGCACCGGACGGCCGAGGCGTGCGTGGGGGCGGGGTGACCGGCCGGCCGGGGCGCGTGCTGCTGCCCCCGCCGCTGCGAGGGCCGTTGGGGTGGGGCGCGGTGCCTGCCGCACTCCTGGTCGCCCTGCTCGGGATGCTGTACGCAGGCGACAGCGAGCCCGGCACGGTGGACGCGCGGGTGTCCGCGGCGGCGGAGGGCGGAGGGCCGTGGTGGCGGAAGGCCGCCCTGGCCGTCGACTTCCTCGGGGAGCCGGCGGGTGCGGCGGTGCTGGTCGGCGCCGCCGTCACCGGCTGTCTGCTGCTCCGGTGGCCTCGCGCGGCGGTGCTGGCCGTGACCGGCGCCGGTCTGGCCGTGGCCGCGACGACGCTGCTCAAGCCATGGGTGGGCCGTACCATCCACGGCGACGACAACCTGTCCTACCCGAGCGGGCACACCGCCTTCCTCACCGCGTTCGCCCTCACCGCGGCGCTGCTCGTGGCCGGCCGGCTCGGCCTCGGCAGGACGGCCGGCACGGCACTGGTGCTGGGCGCCGCCCTGGCCGCCGGCGCCGCCATGGGCTGGGCGCAGGTGACCCTGGGCGCGCACTACCCGACCGACGTCCTCGGCGGCTGGTGCACGGCGTCGGCGGTGACACCGGCGGCCGCACGGCTGGTCGACCGGGTGGCCGACGCCGGTCGGGCGAGACCGTCCCGGCGTCGGGTCACGCCCGGCGCCTGAACACCGGTTTCACCGGGCGTCCGCCCAGCCAGGGCGTCGGGTCGCCCGCGTCGAGGGCCTTGCGGTACACCGCGCACGCCTGGGACACCACGTCGACGGTGTGGTCGATGTCGGCGTCGGTGAGGGCGGCGCTCACCACGAAGGAGGGGGCCAGCACCCCGCCCGCGAGGAGGTGGCGCAGGAACAGGGTGCGGTACTCCTGCGAGGGCCGCCGCCGTTCGTCGAGGGTGGCGAAGACCAGGTTGCTGGCCCGGCCCCGGACGACGACGTGGTCGCCGACGCCCATGCTCGCCGCGGCGTCGCGCACCCCGGTGGCCAGCCGCTCGCCGAGGGCGTGCAGCCGCGCGGTGACGCCCTCCTCGGCGTAGGTGCGCTGCACGGCCATCGCGGCGGCCAGGGAGTGCGTCTCCGCGCCGTGCGTGGTGGAGAGCAGGAACACCCGGTCCCCGGAGTGGCGCAGGCCCCCGAGCTCCATCAGGTCGCGGCGCCCGGCGAGCGCGGAGACGGCGAACCCGTTGCCCAGCGCCTTGCCGAACGTGGAGAGGTCGGGGACGACGCCGTACAGGCCCTGGGCGCCCGCCTCGGACCAGCGGAAACCGGTGATCATCTCGTCGAAGACCAGGACGCAGCCGTGCCGGTCGGCCAGGGCGCGCAGGCCGGCGAGGTAGCCGGGCGGCGGCTCGGTGTGGGTGGCGGGTTCGAGGATCAGGCACGCGACCTCGCCCTCGTACCGGGTGAGCAGTTCCTCCGTGGCGGCCAGGTCGCCGTAGGGGAAGCCCACCGTGAGGTCGGTGGTCGCCGCCGGGATGCCCGCGGACATCGGGGTGGTGCCGATGAACCAGTCGTCGACGGAGAAGAACGGGTGGTCGGCGCAGAGCGCCACCCGGGGGCGGCCGGTGGCGGCGCGGGCCAGACGGACCGCGGCGGTGGTGGCGTCGGAGCCGTTCTTGGCGAACTTCACCATCTCGGCGGTCGGCACGGTGGCCAGGAAGCGTTCCGCGGCCTCGGCCTCCAGGAGGGACGGGCGGACGAAGTTGCCGCCGCGGTCCAGTTCGCGCCGCACCGCGTCGACCACGCGCGGGTGCGCGTGACCGAGACTGACCGAGCGCAGGCCGGAGCCGTACTCGACGTAGCGGTTGCCGTCGACGTCCCACACGTGGGCGCCGCGGCCGTGGCTGATGACCGGGGCCAGGCTCTCGGGGTACTGGTCGTCGCCCTTGGCGTAGGTGTGCGCGCCCCCGGGGATCAGGGCGTGCAGGCGTTCGTTCGCCTCCCGTGAACGGGGCAGGCGGAATTCGGCGGTACTCACGCCTCAGTTCTCCCTCTGCTTCAGCACGTCGGCGAGGCTCGGCGCCCGCCGGTCCCGCTCGGACATCGAGGTGACCGGCAGCGGCCAGTCGATGGCGAGGTCCGGGTCGTCGAAGGCGATCGTCACGTCCTCGGCCGGGTCGTGCGGGCGGTCGATGCGGTAGGAGGTGTCGGCGGTGTCCGTGAGCGCCTGGAAGCCGTGCGCGCACCCCGCGGGGACGTACAGGGTCGTCTGGGTCTCGCCGGACAGTTCGAACGTGGCGTGGCGCAGGTAGGTGGGGGAGTCCGGCCGCAGGTCCACGACGACGTCGAAGATCCTCCCGTACGAGCAGCGCACCAGCTTCGCCTCGCCGGCGCCGGAGCGCAGGTGCAGCCCGCGCAGGACGCCCCGGACCGAGCGGGAGAGGCTGTCCTGGACGAAGGCGTCCGGGTCGATGCCCGCCGAGCGGACCACGCCGGCGTCGAAGGTGCGGCAGAAGAAGCCGCGTTCGTCCGTGTACGGCGTCGGCCGGAACAGGTACGCGCCGGCGATCGCCGGGACGTCGGTCGCTTTCATGAACTCTCCTGCGGGGCGTGGGGACGGTCGGTCGCCGGGAAGAGGGCTGCCGTCAACGCGGCGAACTGACGGTCGAGTTGCTCGGTGACGGCCCGGTTCCGCTCGGCCAGGGTCCGCCGCAGCCCGGCGGACCGCCGCTCCAGTGACCGGAACTGTTCGAGGAGCCGGTCGGCGTCGACCTCGCGGGCCGGGTGGCAGTAGGCGTCCAGGCCCATGCGGGCCATGAGCGCCTCGCTCTTCGCCGCGTAGCTCAGCGCCAGCGTCGGCGTCCCGGTCCTCAGGGCGCAGACGAGGTTGTGGTACCGGGTGGCCACCACGGTGTCGGCGGCCGCCGTCTCCTTCATCAGGTCCGCCAGCGAGGTGGCTTCGGCGGCGGTGACCAGGGGCGAGTCCACCGCGTCGAGGATCGCCTCGACGACCCGCGTGTCGCAGGCGTCGCCGGTGAGCAGCCGGACCGGCCTGCCCTCCCCGGCCAGCGTGCGCACGAACCGGACGGTGCCGTCGAGGTAGCGCCGGTGGATCTCCTCGGCGCGGTCGCGGTCGTCGTCGCCGCCGTGGAAGTCCATCACGCCGACGCAGACCCGGCCCGGCTGCCTGCCCTCGCCGGCCGGGGGTGCCGGCAGGGCGAACGCGAGGTCCGGGTGGACCGCGTCGCGCGTGGTGTCCACGCCCATCGCCCGCATCGCGTCACGGGACAGGGTGTCCCGGTACGACCGGTGGGCGGCGAGCCGCGCCGACCGGCGCACCAGGGCCCGGGTGGGCCGGCTGCCGATCGGGGCGGCGCCGACACCGACCAGCGCCACCTTCGTGCCGAGCAGCCTGCCGCTCGCGCAGAGCAGGAACAGCGCGTACGGGAAGCCCCAGGGCCGCAGCGGCAGCGTGGCCTCCAGGACGCCCATGCCCGGCACGATCACCACGTCGTGCCGGCGCACCCAGGCGGCGGTGCGCACGGCGTCGACGAGCTTGCCCAGCCCTTTGCCCGCGATCGCGCCCGCCCGTGACGCGGTCCGGTACTCCCCGCGGTACCAGTGCAGCCGTGTCGCGGGGATGCCGTACCGGGCGGTGACGACCTCGGGTCCGCCGCACAGCGCGTCCACGACGGCCTCCGGGTGCGCGGCCCGCAGGTACCCGAGCACGGCCTCCAGCGATCCGTCGTTGCCGAGGTTGCCGGAGCCGAGCAGGCCGAACAGGCCGACGCGCGCCTGCCTCACGCCTGCCGCCCTTCCCGCCCGGCGACGAGGGCGTCGACGGACACGGTGAGCCGGTCCGGGTCGACCGGGGCGCGGTCCTCGACCCGCTCGCCGGCGCCCGGCCGGGCCCGGGAGGTCATCCACGCGGCCAGGTGGCGGTAGCAGGCGCGCCGGTCGGCCGGGGACAGCGGCGCCCGCCGGATCGCCGAGACGAAACCCCACACGTACTCGGCGAGCAGCCGGGGCGTCGGGTGCAGCGGGCCCGCGCGGCGCGGGTCCAGGTTGACGCACCGGGAGCGCTTGGAGGGGTTCGCCCGCTCGGCGCGGGTGGGGTGGTCGCGGCGGAAGTACAGCAGTTCCGGCACCTGGTGGAACGGCCCGTGCAGGGTGATCTCGGCGACGAACGTGCGGTCCGCGTGGTGGTAGCTGTCGTGCGGCTTGACCCGGCGCAGCACGTCGGCCCGCATCACGCCGTAGAAGTCGTCGCCGCCGGGTTCGAACAGCAGGCTGCGGAAGCGTTCCGGCGCGTGCGGGGAGTCGGTGGCGAGCCCGTACGCGTAGGGGACCTTCACCTTGCCGTCGCCGTCGATGACGGCCTGGCCGCTGTGCGCGAGGATCACGTCCGGCCGCTCGTCCAGCGCCTCGACGCAGGCCCGCAGCAGGTCCCGGGCGTACAGGTCGTCGTGCGAGGCCCACTTGAACAGCTCGCCCCGGCACTGGGTGAACACGTGGTTGTGGTTCGGGGCGGCGCCGATGTTACGGGTCAGCCGGATGTAGCGGATGCGGGAGTCCTTCGCCGCGTACGTCCGGCAGATGTCCTGGGTGCCGTCGGTCGAGGCGTTGTCGGAGACGACCAGTTCGAAGTCCTCGTAGGTCTGGCCGAGCAGCGCGTCGAACGCCTCGGCGAGGTACTCCTCGCCGTTGTACACGGGCAGGCCGACGCTCAGCCTGGGTTGGGCTGTCATGAGGTCCTCACTTCACGCGACTTCACGGGATTTCACGGAACTTCACGGATGGTCTTCTGGTGGTGCTCGCGCAGGGCGGACCGCAGGTGCAGCCACCACACGGCCGAACCGCACAGGGTGGCGGCGGCGACGCCCCAGGCCGAGCCGGCCGTGCCGGCCACGACCGCCCCGCCGAGCCCGCCGGTGACGTAACAGACGGAGGCGAACAGCTGGCTGCGCAGACTGCGCCGGGCCGCGCCCAGGGCGCGCAGCCCGGCCGCCGCGCCGGTGCCCAGGCCGGCGCCCGCGACGCCCAGCGTGACCGGCACGACGAGCTCGGCGGCGGCGCTCCAGACACCGCCGAGCACCAGCTCGCCGAGCCGGTCCGGCACCAGCAGCAGGGCCCCGCCCCACAGCAGCGCGGCGACGGCCTGACCGCCGCCGAGGAGCAGGCAGAACGTGCCGAGGCGGTGCGGGGCCCGCCGCAGCACCCGTGCCGCCTCCGCGACGGTGACCAGCGACAGGCCCATCAGCAGGGCGAGGAACGGGCCCAGCAGCAGCTCCGCCCCCCGGATCACCCCCACCGCGCCGACCCCGACGATCGCGCCGAGCCCGTACGCCCGCAGCTGGCTCGCGCCGCTGTTGCTGACGTTCTCGACCAGGTAGCGGTAGCCGAGGTCGCGGTGCTCGCGCACCCACGGGCGCGCGCCGGAGAGGCGGGGCCGGATGCCGGACTGGAAGCAGCCGTACACCGCGGCCACCGCGGCGGACCCGCCCCAGGCGAGCACGAAGGCGGACACGCTGCCCACCCGGGCCGCCGCCACCAGGGCCGGGACGAGCGCCACGCCCCACACGACGTCGTTGACGAACGCCTTCCGCCCGGTGCCGGCGGCGAAGAACGCGAACCGCCACGCGTCCTGGAGCAGCAGCCCCGGCAGGACGACACCGAGGCAGGCGAACGCCGTCCCGACCGGGCCGCCGAGGGCGAGACCGACCGCCACGGACACCGCGCCGAGGGCGGCACCGACACCGAGCGCGGCCCCCGACGACCGGGCCACCGCCCCGCGCCAGGACGCCTCCGGCACGCCGCTGAACCGCACCACGAGCGGGTCGGTGGCCACCCCGCGCGACACGTTGAGCACCACCCCGTAGGTCACCCAGGCGAGGCTGAACACGCCGAACGCGGTCACCCCGAGCGAGCGGGCCACGTAGACGCCCACCACGAAGTTGCTCACGCTGGAGGCCGCCTGGTCGGCCAGTCCCCAGGACAGCCGCCCGACGACGGCCCGCCTCGCCGACGCCGCCCGCGGCCTCGTCCTCTCCCCCTCGGTGGTCATCGGCGTCATGCCTTGAGCAGCCCGGCGGTGTGCAGGGCGTCGGCGGCCGCCGCGACGGTGTCGAACGGCAGCCCGGACCGCTCGGCGACGTCCAGCAGGCCGTGCTCCCCGTCGGACAGGCTCAGGACCCACAGCATCGCCATCTGGGCCTGCTTCGCGTCGCTGCGCCCCCCGAGCGAGTCGTACAGCCCGCGCCGGCCCAACTGCGGCTCCCCGTACGGGCTCAGATTGACGTACCGCCGGTTGCGGTCCAGGACGCCGAACGCCTCGCGGCAGACCGCCAGGGTGTCCGCCATCGCCTCCGCGGACACGAAGTCCGGGTCGTCCGCCGAGGTGTGGTACTCGGGGTACCCGGCGTACGGGGTCCGGCTGAGCGAGCCCACGCCGAGGTCGAACCCGGGCGAGCAGTACTGCCGCTCGTCGTAGCCGTACGGGGTGAACTCGGTGATCCGGTGCGGGCGTCCGGAGGCCGCCAGCACATGCCGCAGCACCCGGTCGATCTCCGCGTCCCCGCGCCTGCTCCGCTTGTACGTCAGCTGCCCCCGGTCGCCGGCGCAGGCCAGCACCAGCCCGTGCCTGACCCGTCCCACCCGTTCGGCGTTGCGGGCCAGCCAGGTGATCGCCCCGATGGTGCCGGGGGCGAAGACGAACCGGTAGGTGTAGTGGGGCTGCCGCTCCGCGAGCGCCCGGGCCAGGAAGACCGCCACCGCGACGCCGGCCAGGTTGTCGTTGGCGAGCGACGGGTGGCAGACGTGGCAGGAGACGATCACCTCGTCGGGGACCCGCCCGGGGACCACGTGCTCGGCGTAGGTGAGGTGGCCGTCGGCGAGCGTGGAGTCGATCCGCACCTCGTAGTCGCCGTCCGGCATCGCGTCCAGGGTCTCCTGGGCCAGGCAGAACCCCCACTCCGGTGTGTAGTAGCTGGTGCGGTACGGCACCCAGGACGGATGGTCGGGCAGCGTGTGCAGGTGCGGGCGCAGTGCGGTGAGCGGCATGGTCGCCGACACCGGCACGCTGTAGCCGAGGACGTGCAGGCTGGACGCGGCGAAGTCGACGACCCGGCGGCCGGAGGCGTCGGCGACGTACGCGTCGCGGATGTTCCACTCCTGCGGCACCGTCCAGTCCAGGACCTGGGTCCCGGTCGGCACCTCGTGCACCTCCAGCGGGACGTACTCACCGACGATGTCCAGGGTGGCGCGCACCCCGTCGCCGGTGATGCTCCGGCACAGCGGGTACAGCCGCCGTACCAGCGCGTGCATCTCCTCGCCGACGTCGGTCACCGGCGCCACCGCAGGGTGTCGTCGACGGCCTTGGCGTCGGAGGCCGCCCGCAGCACCGCGAGGCGGGTGAAGCGCCGCTCGAAGTCCTCCTGGGTCAGCCCGTGCGTGCGGTAGGCGTCGGCGAGTTCGAGCGCGCCCCGCTTCACCGTCCACGCGCAGTCGAAGCCGGGCACGGCGGCCCGGAAGCGGGAGAAGTCCACCCGGTAGGACCGCGGGTCGGCGCCGCTCTCCCCGGTGATCACCACCTTGGAGCCGGACACCGCCTCGGCGACCTGCCCGGCGATCTCCGCGACCGTGACGTTGTTGGCCTCGGTGCCGATGTTGAACGCCCGGTCGTGCACCGCCACCCGCGGCGCGGTCAGCGCGGCGGTGAAGGCGCGCGCGATGTCGGCGGCGTGCACCAGCGGACGCCAGGGGGTGCCGTCGGAGAGCACGAGCACCTCACCGGACAGCAGCGCGTGGCCCACCAGGTTGTTCAGCACGATGTCGGCGCGCAGCCGGGGCGAGAACCCGAACGCGGTGGCGTTGCGCAGGTACACCGGGCTGAAGTCGCCGTCGGCCAGCGCGTGCAGGTCGTCCTCCACCCGCACCTTGGACTCCGCGTACGGCGTCACCGGGCGCAGCGGGGCGTCCTCGCCCACCAGGTCGTCACCGCCGGCGGCCCCGTAGACCGAGCAGGTCGACGCGTACAGGAAACGCTGGACCCCCGCGTCGCGGGCCAGCCGGGCCAGCCGCACCGAGGCGTGGTGGTTGATGTCGTAGGTGAGTTCCGGCGCCAGCGAGCCCAGCGGGTCGTTGGACAGCGCGGCCAGGTGGATCACGGCGTCCACCCCGGCCACGTGCTCGGCCGTGACGTCCCTCAGGTCCACCCGGGTCCCCGGCGGGTCGGCGGGCGCCGGGCCGAGGACGCAGTCGGCGAACAGGCCGGCGTCCAGACCGACGACCTCGTGGCCCGCGGCCGCGAGGACCGGGGCCATCACGGTGCCCAGGTAGCCCTGGTGTCCGGTCAGCAGTACGCGCACGGGTCATTCCCCCAGGTCGAGAGTGAGTTTGGTGACGGCGAACGCCTCGGCGTAGCGGGCGTGGCATTCGATGCCGCGGATCCGGGCCAGACCGAGGAAGGCCTCCCGGTCGTACCAGGGCCGGTGCCGCTGCGAGGGGTAGTGCTCCTGCAGCAGCCGCACCTTCCGCTCGGCGGTCTCCGGCGACAGCGGCTGGTACGCCGTCATCGGGCCGAGGTCGCCGTCCCACTTGACGATCTCGTAGCCGAGCACGAGGTGGTCCCGGAAGGCGGTGGTCATCATGCGCGCCAGGCCGCGGTGGTCCTGGTGCGCGTCCTCGGCGCGCGGGGCCAGCACGACATCCGGCTCGGTCCGCGCGCGCAGCTCCTCGACCGCGGCCTTGGCCTCCTCCCAGTGCGCGGGCATCCGGCCGTCCGGCAGCTTCAGCACGGTCAGCCGCAGGTCGGCGCCGGGGCAGAAGGCGGCGAGCGCGGCCCGCTCCTCCTCCTCGCGTTCACCGCCGCCGCCGGACAGCACCAGCGCGTCGACGCGGATGCCGGGCCGCGCGAGGCACAGGGTCAGCAGCGTGCCGCCGGCGCCGATGGCGATGTCGTCGCAGTGCGCGCCCACCGCGACGACCCGGTCCAGACGGCCGGTCCCGAGCCGGATCACGCCGTCACCCCGGCGCCCGCACCGTCCCGCTCCCACACTGCCCACGGGCGGTCGCCCCGCGCGTAGGCCTCGTCGAGCGCGGCCCGCTCCTTCACGGTGTCGGTCGGCTTCCAGAAGCCGCGGTGCCGGTAGGCCATCAGCCGCCCCTGCTTGGCGAGCCCGGCGCAGCCGTCGGCGACCAGGTCACCGCCCTCGGGGATGTGGTCGAGGACCTCACGGCGCAGGACGAAGTAGCCGCCGTTCTCCCACAGCGGCAGTTCGCTCACCGGGGTGATGCCCCCCACCAGCCCGTCCTCGCCCAGGTCCACGCAGTGGAACGAGGACTGCGGCGGCACCACCATCATCGACGCGCCGGCGTCACGCCGGGCGAACCGGTCGATCATCTCCGGCAGCGGGGCGTCGGTGAGCACGTCGGCGTAGTTGGCGAGGAACATCTCGTCGCCGTCCAGGTGGTGCCGCACCCGGCGCAGCCGCTCCCCGATGGGCGACTCGATGCCGGTCTGCGCGAACGTGATCGTCCAGTCGGCGATGTCGGTGGACAGCAACTCGGTCCGCCCGCCCCGCAGCACGAAGTCGTTGGACGTCGTCTCCTCGTAGTTGAGGAAGAAGTCCTTGATGTGGTGCGCCCCGTAGCCGAGGCACAGGATGAACTCCGTGTGCCCGTAGTACGCGTAGTAGCGCATGACGTGCCAGATCAGCGGGCGCGGCCCGACCATCGCCATCGGCTTGGGCACGTCGTCGGAGGTCCCGCTGCGCATCCGCAGCCCGTAACCGCCGCAGAACAGTACGACCTTCATCGCTCGACCTCGACAATGCTCAGTTCGGGTATGGGGAAGACGAGCCGTCCGCCCCACTCGTGCACGAAGGACAGCTGCTCGGTCAGCTCGGCCCGCAGGTTCCACGGGAGCACCAGCACGTAGTCCGGCCGGTCGGCGGCGATCCGCTCCGGCGGCAGGACCGGGATGCGGGTGCCGGGGGTGAACCTGCCGTGTTTGTAGGGGTTGCGGTCCACCGTGTACGGCAGCAGGTCGGGCCGGATGCCGCAGTGGTTGAGCAGGGTGTTGCCCTTGCCGGGCGCGCCGTAGCCGACGACCGTCTCGCCCCGCTCGGCCGCGTCGATGAGGAACCGCAGCAGGTCCCGGCGCACCTTGGCCACCCGGGCGGCGAACTCGGCGTACCCGGACAGCTCCTGCAGTCCGGCGGCCTTCTCCCGGTCCAGCACCTCGGACACCTGCCGGGAGGGCTCCCCGGCCACCCCCTCCGGCCGGGCCCACAGCCGGATCGAACCGCCGTGCGTCGGCAGCAGCTCCACGTCCACCAGGGTCAGTCCGCCGCTCGCCAGCGCCCGGGCCGCCGCCGCGACCGTGTAGTACTGGAAGTGCTCGTGGTAGATCGTGTCGTACTGGTTCTCCTCGATCAGGGTCAGCAGGTGCTGTACCTCGACCGAGACCCAGCCGTCGTCGGCGACCAGGGCGCGCAGTCCCCGGGTGAAGCCGACCACGTCGGGGATGTGCGCGTACACGTTGTTGGCCACGACCAGGTCCGCCGGGCCGTGCTCGGCCCGCACGTCCGAGCCGGTGGCCGGGTCGAGGAACGCGGTGAGCGTGGGCACGCCCGCGTCCCTGGCGGTGGCGCCCACGTTCACCGACGGCTCGATGCCCAGGCAGCGGATCCCCCGGTCCACCACGTGCTTCAGCAGGTACCCGTCGTTGCTCGCCACCTCGACCACGAAGGAGTCCGAGCCGAGGTCCAGCCGGGCCGCCGCGTCGGCGACGAAGGCGCGCGCGTGCTCCACCCAGGAGGTGGAGTAGGAGGAGAAGTACGCGTACTGGGTGAACGTCTCCTCCGGAGTGATCAGCGGAGGGATCTGCGCCAGCCAGCAGTCCGTGCACACCCGCAGATGCAGCGGGTACGCCGGTTCCGGCCGGTCCAGTTCGTCCGCGGCGAGGAAGCTCTCGCACGGCGGAGTCGCCCCCAGGTCGACGACGCTCGCGAGCGCCGCCGAGCCGCAGAGTCGGCATCGTGTCATCTACTGCCCCCATCCCGCCCGCGCGGGTCGCCCCGCCGCGAGCCAGTGCTTCCGTCCCCCGGCGGCGGGCCGTCCCCGCCGCCGGACCGCCCCGCGACCGCGGCGCGATACCCCTCCAGCAGGCGCTCCAGCCCGACGGCCGGGCTGAAGTCCCGTTCGTAACGGCGCCGGGCCGCCCGCCCCATCTCCCGGTTGCGGGCGCCCCCGGCGGTGATCCGGCGCAGACAGGCCGCCAGCGAGGCGGCGTCGCCCGGCCGGTGCAGCAGCCCCGTCTCCCCGTCGTCGACGAGTTCGGCGAAGGCGCCGTGCCCGGCGGCGACGGCCGGGACCCCCGCCGCCATCGCCTCCACGACCACCAGGCCGAACGTCTCCAGCCACGTCGAGGGAGCCACCACGGCGACCGACCGCGCGACGGCCTCCCGGCACCGAGCCGTGTCGTACAGGCCGGCGTACCGCACGTCGTCCCGGCCCGCCGCCCAGGCGGCGACCTCCCGCTCCAGCGGCCCCGCCCCGGCGATCACCAGCGGCACGCCCGCGCCGCCGCCGGCGGCGATCTCGTCCCAGGCGGCCATCAGCAGCCGCACGCCCTTGGCCTCCGCGAGGCGGCCGAGGAAGAGCACGTGCTCACCGTCGCCCGCCCGCCGCGCCTCCGGGTCGGGCACGAAGTTGTGCTTCACCGCCAGCCGTCCCGCCGGCAGGCCCGCCCCGACCAGCACGTCGCGCTGCGCCGCCGAGATGCAGAAGAACCGCTCCACGCCGGACCACCACCGCCGCCGGTTCAGCGACAGACTGACCGCGAGCGGCACCGTGGCCAGCCGGGAGTCCCGGTAGCAGCCGTGCCGGACGGCGGGCAGCGGTGAGCCGCCGACGCACTCGGTGCACGGCCGGCCGTCCCGCTGGAGCGTGCCGGGCGGGCAGACCTGGGTGTAGTTGTGCAGTGTGGCGACGGCGGGCACCCCCGCGTCGGCGCAGGCGGCCAGCACCGCCGGCGACAGCAGCGGGAAGACGTTGTGGACGTGCACCACGTCCGGCCGTTCGGCGCGCAGCCGCGCGGCGAGCTCCCTGCGGACCGCCGGGTTCCACGGCACCAGCAGCGGCAGCGCCGCCTTGCCGGGCAGCGACCGGCCGGGGATGTCGTCGCTGCGCCGCTCGAACAGCCCGACCCGGTGGCCGGCCCCGCGCAGCAGCGCCACCTCCTGGTCGACGACCTTGTTCTCCCCGCTCGGCTGCGCCGAGGCGTAGCGGTTGTGCACCACGAGGACGTGCATGTCAGGTCACCTCCGATCGCTGGGCCCACCGCGGTACGCGCCGCCGGGCGGCCCCGGGCACCGGGAGGGCGGGGGCCGCCGCGGGCGCCGCCAGCAGGGAGGCGGCCACGGTCAGGTGCAGCAGGTACGGCGAGGCGTCGCCCAGCCCGGCCTCGGTGTACGAGGCGATCGCGCAGTAGCTGATCAGGAACAGCGCGCAGGCCCTCGACAGCGACGGCGGCCGCAGCAGCGCGACCCCGCCCAGCACGGCGATCATCGCCGCCACCAGGGTCACGCCGGTCACCCCCTGCTCGTGGTAGACGGCCAGCCAGCTGTTGTCGATGGGCAGCCCGCCGAACGACTTGTCGCCCAGGCCCGAGCCGAACAGGAACTCCGGGGTCGACCGCGGTGCCGCCAGCAGGGCGTCCCACACCTTGGCCCGGCCGGTGAGGCTGGTGAAGTTCTCCTGGCTCTGTCCGCGCAGGAACCACGCCTGGAGCAGGGAGCCGAACCCCACGGCGGCCACGGCGGCCACCAGTACCGCCCAGGTGAAGAAGCGGCGGGCGGCGGCGCTGGTCAGCACGAGCGAGCCGATCGCCACCGCCAGTCCGGCGATCAGACCGAGCGTGGCCGTACGGGTGTGGGTCAGCGCCAGCAGCACCAGGGCCGGCACGACCACCAGGGCCGCGCTGCCCCGGTCGGTGCGGCGGCCCAGCAGGAGCAGCACGGTGAGCCCGGTGATCACCGCGGCGTACTGTCCGATCTGCGGCGGGGTGAGCGGCCACAACGCGCCGACCAGCCGGCCGCCGTAGAGGTCGGGCAGGGCGGCGCCCGGCGAGACGGCCAGTCCGGCGGCCACCGAACACAGCACCAGGAAGTACATCCGGATGTGGTGCCGCACGAAGGCCGTGCCGCCGTCCCACCAGCGGCTGAGCAGCCACAGCGTGGCGATGAAGAAGGTCAGCCGGGCGCAGCGGAACAGCGCGCCGAACCCCGACTCCAGGCTCGCGCTGGCCAGCACGCTCGGCACCAGCAGCAGGGTGAGCAGGAACAGGAAGGCGCTCGGCCGGACGCGCAGCCGGAGGTCGACCGCGAGCGCCAGCGCGAACGCGGCGACCAGCGCGCCCATCGTGACCATCTGGATGAGGGAGCGGGGCAGCGGCACGATGGTCTTCGCCCCGGCGGAGCCGAGCGTGTTGAGGACCAGCAGCCCCCAGGCCGTCCCGACGGCCCGCGGCGTGCGCTCCGCGCCCATCTCAACCACCGTCCCGGGTACGGAAGGTGCTGCCCGCGTCCTGCCGGTACGGCGCGCCCTGCCACTGCCCGCGGTCCAGCACCCGGCTCGGGTCGTGGGCGACGAACTTCCACGCCCCGACGTACACGTTGTCGTACCAGCGGTTGTGCTGCCCGTGGGTGATCGCCTCGGCGACCCCCTCGCCCTGGTACGGCGACCAGTCCGGGTAGGTGCCGTAGTTGGCCAGCACCGCCATGCGGTCGCACAGGTCCGCGCAGTCGACGACGGACTTGTCCAGCAGGAAGCGGTTGTCGTGGATGTCCACCCGCTGGGTCTTCCACCGGCAGTCCGAGCGCAGGGGCGCGGCGGCGATCCGCGGCTGCGCGCAGCGGGCGGTGTCCGCCACCAGCAGCGTGCAGTGGCCGGAGGAGGTGTTGGCCGGGCTGTTGCAGAACCGGTCGGCGTTCTCCCACAGGGTGATCCCGGACCAGTTGTCCTCCAGCACGTTGCGGTGGATCTCGATCCGGTCCGTGCGGGCCCGTACCCGTGGTTCGCCGCCGGACTCCGACACGTAGACGGTCGCGAGGGGGAAGGTGTCGCCGCGGTCGGCGTACCTGCGGCCCTCGACCCAGTTGTTGCGCCGGATGGTGTTTCCGCGGATGACCGCGTTGTAGCTGGTCTCGTAGATCAGCGCGGCACCGTCGTTGGCCTCGAGCACGTTGTCCTCGATGCGGAAGTCGTTGTTGTTGGTGTCCGCCCACAGCCCGGTCCCGCGGTTGTCGTGCACCCAGTTGCCGCGGACGTCGGCGCCGTCGACGGCCCAGAACTTGATGCCGCCGGTGCAGCCGCAGCCCGGCCGCTTCCGCTCCCAGTCGCCGGTGTTGTTGCCGGTGATCTCGTTGCCCTCGACCACCAGACCGGTGATCCGGCCGCCTCCCTTGTAGGCGTTCATGCCGTACTGCCCGTTGTCGCGCAGGCAGTTGGCACGGACCCGCTGGCGGGCGCCGGCCATCAGACCGGCGCCGGTGTTGTCCCGGATCGTCGTGTGCTCGATCACCCACCCGTCGGCGGAGTCGTGGTTGACCACGCCCTCGTCGTGCGGGGCGACGAAGCCCCGCACGGTCAGGTGGCGGACGGTGACGTCCCGGGCGGCGCCGCCGAACGCGTACTGGTTGGTCCTCCGGCCGTCGAGCACCGCGCCGGGCGCGCCGAGGTAGGTGTTGCCCTCCTTGGGGACGACCTGGGCGTAGCGGTCCGGTCCGAGCCGGTGCGTGCCCGGCCGGAGCCAGAAGGTGGTGTGCGGGGGGCTGTTCCTGGTCTTCGCGGCGAGGTCGCCGGTGACCGCGGGGTCGACGGCCACCGCTCCCGCCGGCGCCTTCGCCGGTCCGGGTGCGGGCCGGTCGCACACCCGGGCGACGGGGGTGGCCGGCGCGGCGGTCGGCTCCGGCCGTGCGTCCGGTGTGCCGTCACAGCCGGTCGCCGCCAGCAGGACCAGTACCAGCGGTGCCGCCGGTAACGCCCGGCGCCGCCACGTGCTCCCCACCTGCCCTCCTCCCCTCAGTCCTGGAACCCGAGCACGGTGGTGAAGCCCTCCGTGCCGTCGGTGAAGCCGGTGCCGACCAGCGTGGTGGCGGGTTCCCTGCGGCCGAAGCCGGGGGAGTACCAGCCCAGCGGCGGGTCGCTCTCGCCGCGGTGCGCGCGCCAGTCCAGCCGCGCGGGCAGGTCGAGCACCGCGGAGCGGTCCGCGCCGTCCCGGGACCAGGTGAGCACCGCCCGGCCGTCCGACAGGTCCGCGGTGACCGAGGGACCGAGGTGGAACGCCAGCCGGACGGCCCGGCGCGGCCCGCGCACCTCGTCGACGATCCTCACCTCGCGTGTGGCGTGCGTCAGTTCCACCTCGCGCCGGTGCACGGACGCCCCGTAGCCGTCGTGTTCGGCGCACCAGCGGGCCATGTCCGCGCCGGAGGTGTCCACGGACAGGACCCGGCTGCGGGCGTGCCGCGTCCACAGGAACGGGCCGCCGGAGACGGACTGGTCGGCGCCGTCCAGCTCCAGGGTGTTGTGGCCGAGGGTCGACCGGAAGTACCGCCGCCACTCGGGCTGCCCGTGGTAGCAGTAGGTTCCCGGGTCGGCGAGCACGTCGACCCCGTCGTGCCGGACCTCCACGGACAGCGCGTCCGCGTGGGCGTGCGCGGCGATGGACAGGAACCCGTGCGGGCCGCCGTCGCAGCGGCACCAGATCCCTCCCGGCCCGCGCAGGACGGTGAGCCCCGCGTCGGCGAAGTGGTCCGGCCGGCTCGCCGGGCGCGTCACGGCCGGGAGCGTCCCGCCGTCCGGCGGCTGTACGAGCCCGGCGCCGGGCGGGCGGCGGAGCCACCGGCCCGAAGGCGCCCCGCGGCCGGCGCGCGGCACTCCGTCCGGGAACGCCGTGCGGCCGGGGCGCCCGCCGGCCGCGGAAGCGGGCGCGGGGGCGGGGGCCGGGCCGGTTCCGGGCCGGATCAACGCGGCCAGCAGCGGGGTGCGCACGTCCGTGCCGGTCACCTCCGGCCACCACGGGAGCCGGCCGAAGACCGCGTCCCCGGTGGCCAGCAGCGAACCCCAGCGGTCGGTGCCCGCGCCGTCCACCACCAGACCGTGCCCGTCGTCGGCGTCCCCCTGGCGGGGAGGCCGCAGCCGGTCGTCCACCACGGCCGCGAGCGCGTCCGTCATCCGCAGCAGCACCCGCCGTACGGTCGCGGGCACCTCCACGCCCGCGGCGTCGGCCTCGGCGACCGCGGCCAGGCCGAGCTCCAGCACCAGCCCGTGGTACTCGGTGGCCAGCTCGCGGTTGAGGCCGGAGCCGAAGGTGTTGCCGCGCAGATGCCGCTCCAGCGACCGCAGCGCGTCGGCCCGCAGCCGCGCCGATTCGGGGAACCAGCCGAACGCGCAGGCCGCGGCGAGCTGTCCGGCCGCCTCGGCGACGGCGTGGTTGTTGGCGGAGGACCCCCGGCTGGGGAAGGCGGCCAGCCAGCGCTGGTGGTGCCAGATCTGGTTCCGCGCCACCGGATCGTCCTCGAACAGCCCGGCCGCGCCCGGCCAGCCGTCGAGCAGCCGGCGGATCCACACCCACGACAGCAGCCGGATGCCCAGCTCGATGCCGCTGGTCCAGTGCACCCCGCGCAGCGGCGGGTTGGCAGCCCACCACGACCGCAGGTGCCCGGCGACGCGCTCGGCGTACCGTTCGTCCCCGGTGACCGCGTGGGCGGCGGCGAGCACGGTGAGGTACTGGTGCCGGGACGGCTCCCAGATCTGCTTGATGTCGCCGGCCGCGTCCTCGTCCCGGTACGGCACGTCGAAGGCGTAGCCTCCCGGCGCGCGACGGCCCGTCTTCGGGTCGAACCACCAGTCCGGGTCGGCCAGGTCGGCGCGCTCCACCCCGAAGAACACGGCGTGCCCGGCCATCAGCCGGTCCGCGTCGGCGACCAGGCGTTTCGCGGCGTCCGGCGGCACCGCGGCGATCGCCCCGGCGGGCAGGACGGCGGTGAATTTGGCGCCGGTCACGGCCGGGCAGTCCGGCGGCGGCACCGACCGCCACCGCCGTCTGCGCACCGTGTCGCCCACCCGGCCGGCGACCTCCCGCGGCCCCATCCGGGACAGCCGCCGCAGGTACCAGCCCGGACTCCCCGAGCTCACCGTCATCGTGCCCCCGCCAGCGTCACCGGCACGCCGGCGGCCAGGCCCGCCCGCACGGCGAGGGTCGCCGCGGTGGTGGCGACCAGCGACTCGAGCGGCACCGGCATCGGGCCACCGGTCCGCACCGCCTTGACGAACGCCGCCAGTTGGGCGGACTGGCCCTTGTCCCGGGCCTTGGGAAGCCGCGAGCTGACCCACCGCTTGCGGCCGTCGTAGACCGAGGCGCGGACGAAGTCGTCCAGGCGCAGCGCACGGCCGTCCGCGACCAGGTCGATGGTCTCCTTGGGGAAGCCCGCCGGTCCGGTGGTGACGTAGCCGATGGTGGCGGTGGACCCGTCCGGGTAGCGCAGCACGACCTGGAGGTCCTCGCCGCCGGGCGTGGTGAGCGCGTACACCGAGACCGGGTCGGCCCCGAGCAGCCGGCTCGCCGTGTCGACGAAGTGTCCTCCCTCGCCCGCGAACCGCGAGCCCTCCGTGGCCTGCTGGAGGTACCAGCTGCCGTGGTCGAGGCGGCCCGCGTTGACCAGGTAGCGGACGTGTCCCGGCCCGGTCCGGGCGCCGAACCGCTCCGAGGCGTCCCGCAGCAGCGGCGCGAACCGGCGGTTGAAGCCCACCTGGAGCCGGTCGTTGCCCGACTCCTCCACCGCGGCCAGCACGCCCGCCAGTTCGTCCTCGGTGAGCGCCAGCGGCTTCTCCACGAACACCGCCTTGCCGGCCAGCAGCGCCTTGCGGGTGAGTTCGGCGTGCGAACTGTGCCGGGTGACCACGAACACCGCGTCGACGGACGCGTCGCCGAGCACCGCGTCCAGATCGGTGGTCGCCCCGGCGAAGCCGAACTTGTGCTGCGCGTTGGCCGCGGACAGCGCCGTCGTGGTGACGACCGTGGACAGCTCGACACCGTCGCGTCCCGCCAGGTGCGGCAGCAGCATCGACGTCGCGTAGTTGCCCGCGCCGACGAACGCCAGCCGCACCGGCGTCCCGGCGGGCCTGGCCGGGGCGGAACGCGGGCCGCCGCTCCGTACCGCGGGCACGGCCACCTCCGGGGCCGGCGCCTCCACCGTCTGCCCGGGGTAGCGGAACAGCACGGCCACGGCCTTCAGACCGCCGCCCTCCAGACTCCGGTACGTCTCGACGGCGTCGTCGAAGTCGGCCGTGCGGGAGACCAGCGGCTCCACGTCGACGCGGCCCCGGGCGGCGAGGTCGAGGAAGCAGGCCAGGTTGCGGCGCTCGGTCCAGCGCACGTAGCCGGCCGGGTAGTCCCGGCCCTGGAGTTCGTACTCCGGGTCGTAGCGGCCGGGGCCGTAGCTGCGGGAGAACCGGACGTCGAGTTCCTTCTCGTAGTACGCGTTCCACGGCAGGTCGAGGCGGCACTTGCCGATGTCGACGACCCGGCCCCGGTCCCGGGAGAGCCGGGCGGCCAGCTCGACGGGCTGGTTGCTGTCGCCGCCGGCGGCCAGGTACACCTGGTCCACGCCCAGACCGCCGGTGAGCTCGGCCACGGCCTGCTCCACGGCCGGGGAGCCGGGGTCGCCGCAGGCCGCGGCGCCCAGCCGCTCGGCGAGCTCGCAGCGCACCGGGTCGGGGTCGGCCCCGACGACCCGGGCCCCGGAGGCGGCGAGCAGCTGCACCACCAGCTGGCCGATCAGGCCGAGGCCGATGACCAGCGCCACGTCGCCGAGCTGGGGTTCGCCCCGGCGCACCCCCTGCAGGGCGATCGACCCGACGGTGCCGAACGCCGCGTGCTGGGGCGCGAGTCCGTCCGGCACCGGGGCGTACAGGTTCTTCGGCACCCAGTTCAGCTCGGCGTGCAGCGCGTGCTCGTTGCCCGCGCAGGCCACCAGGTCGCCGGCCTTGACGTCGTCGATGCCGTCCCCGACCTGCTCCACCACCCCGCACAGCGAATAGCCCAGCGGGGTGTAGGAGTCCAGCTTGCCCATCACCTTGCGATAGGTGGCGGGCACGCCGTTGACGGCCACGCTCTGCACCACCTTGGCGACCTGGTCCGGCCGGGAACGGGCCTTGCCCAGCATCGACATGCCGGCCTCGGACACCTTCATCAGCTCGGTCCCGGTGGAGATCAGCGAGTAGGCGGTGCGCACCAGCACCCCGCCCGGCTTGCACCCCGGCACCGGCACGTCGAGCAGGGCCAGCTCGCCGGTCTTGTAGTTCTGTACGACCTGTTTCACCGAAGTCCTCTTGTCTCTACGCCGTCGGGGAGCTCTGGCCGGACCCGGAGGTCGCGCCGCGGTACCAGTACTCGAGGGTCAGCACGTGCCACAGATGCTTGGAGAAGTCCTGCTGCCCGGCGGCGTCCGCGGCGACCAGCCGCTGGAGCGCGTCACGGCGCAGGAAACCGGAACGGACCAGCTCGCCGTCGTCGACCACCTCGCGCACCAGAGGTGCCAGGTCCCGGCTCATCCAGGCCCGCAGCGGGGCGCTGAACAGGCCCTTGGGCCGGTGGACGATCTCCCGCGGCAGGACGGAGACGGCCGCCTCCTTGAGGACGGCCTTCCCCTGCCGGCCGGCGATCTTGCGGCGGCCGGGCACGGCGAACGCCGCCTTCACCACCTCGACGTCCACGTACGGCACCCGCACCTCGGTCGAGGCGGCCATGCTGGAGCGGTCCGTGTACGCGAGGTTCAGGCCCGGCAGGAACATGCGGGCGTCGGCCAGGCACATGCGGTTGACGAAGTCGTCGAGAGCGTTGTCCGCGTAGACGTCCGCGTGCTCGGTCAGCACGTCGTCGACCGTCCCGGCGAGGTCCGGGTCGACCAGGGCGAGCAGTTCCCGCCGGTCGTACAGGGTGTAGCTGCGCCGGAACGCGGTCTCCTCCGGCAGGTCGGCGAAGGACAGGAACCGCTTCGCGAAGCGCACCGACCGGTACCCCCGGCGGGCCGTGGCCACCGGCAGCCGGCCCACGGCGCCGGACACCCCGCGCCGCAGCGGCCCCGGGACGCGCTGGTAGCGCAGCGCGAGCAGGTTGGCCAGGTGCTTGCGGTACCCGGCGAACAGCTCGTCGGCGCCCATCCCCGAGAGCATCACCTTCACCCCGGCCTCGCGGGCGGCCGAGCAGATCAGGAACGTGTTGATCGCGGCGGGGTCACCGATCGGCTCGTCCAGGTGGTACGTCATCCGCGGCAGCAGGTCGAGCACGTCCGGGGCGATCTCGATCTCCCGCAGGTCGACACCGAACCGCTCGGCGACCTGCCGGGCGTACCGCAGGTCGTCCGGCATCGCCTCGAACCGGGCGTCCTCGGCGCGGAACCCGATCGTGTACGCGGAGATCCCGGGCCGGTCACGGGCGGCCAGCGCGGTCAGGTAGCTGGAGTCCAGACCGCCGGAGAGGAAGGTCGCCACGGGGACGTCGGAGAGCAGGTGACGCCGGGTCGACTCCTCCACGACGGCGGCGACGTCCGGCTGTTCACCGGCCAGGGCCCGCTCCCGGGCCTCGGCGGCGACGTCCCGCAGGTTCCAGTACCGGCCGCGCTCCACCCGGCCGTCGGGCCGGCACCGCAGCCAGCTCCCCGGCGGCAGCTTCTCCGCCTCGCGGAACGCGCACCGCGAGTCGGGCACCCAGTAGTACAGCAGCGACGCCACCAGCGCCGCGTGGTCCACCTCCAGCGTCCCGCCGGTCACGGCGGCGAGCGCCTTGAGTTCGGAGGCGAACACCAGACCCTCACCGCGCCGCAGCAGGAACAGCGGCTTGATGCCGAGCTGGTCGCGGGCGAGCACCAGCTCACCGGTCCGCTCGTCGAAGATCCCGAACGCGAACATGCCGCGCAGCCGGGGAAGGCAGTCCGTGCCCCAGCGCCGCCACGCCTCCAGCAGCACCTCGGTGTCGGAGGTACCGCGGAAGCGCACCCCGGCGGACTGCAGTTCGGCGCGCAGCTCGGGCGCGTTGTACAGCTCGCCGTTGTAGGTCAGGGCGAGGCCGCCGGAGACCATGGGCTGGGCGCCGGTGCCGGACAGGTCGATCACGGCCAGCCGGCGGTGCCCCAGGTGCACCTCGCCGTCCCCCGCGGAGTGGCTGTACCGGCCCGCCCCGTCCGGGCCGCGGTGGGCGAGGGTGTCGGTGAGCCGGTCGGTGACGGCCTTCCCGTCCGGCCATCGGTACGTGCCTGCGATGCCACACATGTGCTACCGCGCCTCCTGGTCGCTGTCCGGGACCCGTGCCGCCGGCATCGGCCGGCGTTCGGTCCGCCTCGGGCCGTCCCCCACTGCCCGGACGGCGTGGGAGGTACCCCCACCGTTGTTCCGGGCGGGCCGCTCGTCACGGCCGTGCAGGCCGGTGTGGGGGTCGGTGTGCGGGCCGGTGCGCAGGCCGTGCCACAGCGTGCCGTCGGTCCGGTCCCGCGGATCGGGGTCGATCAGCACCACACCGATCACCGCGACGCGCTGCTCCGCGAGCTGCCGCGCGACGGTGTGCAGCCACGCGGCGCTGCCGTGACCGGCCCGTACGACCAGCACGGTCCGGGTGCCGAGGTACCGCAGGTCGGTCCACGGCGTGCCGGGCCGCACCGAGCCGACGCCGAGCGCGCGCTCCCCGGGCGGCGCCTCGGCGGCCCGCCCGCCGTCGACCACGGCCGGGTCCCCGGGCCGCGGGCGGCGGCCCGCGAGCAGCGCTCCCGGCAGACCGTCGACGACGACCACCGCCTCCTCGGCCGCCAGTGCGCGGGCGAGGTCCAGGGCGAGGTCGCCCGCGGCGCGCGCACAGCCCAGTTCCAGCAGGGACACCGGTTCCGCGGAGCCGCGCACGGTGCGGGTCAGGGACGTGGTGAGCCGGGTGCGTGCCGCGCGGGTCCGCCGGCGCCGCCACGGCGCGACCGTCCGGCGGGGCAGCTCGGCGATCACGGAGGCGCCGAGGTGCGCCGCGATGTCCCGGCGCAGCACGGGGCGGTCCGCCACCACCGAGGTGACCGCGGCGACCGCGAGCCCGAGGACCAGCCCGAGGACGAGCCCGATCGCGGCGTTGGTGGCGGCCGCCCCGGTGAGGGAGTGCCGCACCACGCGCGGCGCGTCCACGATCTGGGTGCCGGCCACGAGCCGGGGCGTGCCGACGCGTGCTTCCGCGGCGCGCTGCCCGAAGTCGGTGACGCGGGAGGTGAGTTCGGCGCGGCGGGCGAAGAGCGACTCCATGGTCGCCGAATCCTGCGGCCCGCCCTGCGGCGGCCCGTCACCGATCGCCTCGTTGACCCGGTCGAGCTCCTCCCGCATGCGGGCCTGCTGTTCGAGCAGCGTCTTGGCCTCGGCGTCCGCGGCTTCGCGGATCCGCCGCACGTGGTCCGCGACGAACGCGTCGGCCAGTGCCCCGGCGCGGGCCACCGCTTCCGCGTCGCTGTCCCCGGTCACCGTGATCTGCAGCAGGTTGTTGGTCAGGCCCAGGCCCTCGTAGTCCTCCATGAAGTCCTCCGGCCTCTCCGGGGACCCCATGGCCTTCAGGGCCGCTCCCGCGATCCGCGTGGTGTGCAGCAGGGCGGCGTCGGTGCGGATGAGCGTGCCGGGGTCGTTCGGCTGGTCCTGCTGGTGGGCGACGAGCACCTTGGTCACCGCGGTCGGTGGCGGCGGCAGGAGGACGGCCACCGCCGCGCCGGCGAGCAGCCCCAGCAGCGCCAGGGCGGACCAGAGGCGGCGCCGTCTGCGCACCGACACCACGAGCGAGTGCAGGTCGAGCAGCGGGGCGGAGGCCGGTGCGTCCGGCGTCGCGGGTGTCGTCACGCCGCACCACCCGTCGTGCCCTCGCCCGCCGCGAGCGCCGGCACCGCGGCGTCCCGGTGACGGCCGCCGGCGGTCCCCGGAGCGACGGGTACCGGGCCGGCGAGGACGACGCCGACGACCTCGTGCCCCGCGTCCGCGCACGCCTCGGCGAGGCCGGTCAGTTCCTCCGTGGTCCAGTCGCCCGCGCCGAGCACCACCAGGGCGCCGGACTCGTCGCCCCGGTCCGGAACCACCGGCCGGGACACCGGCACCTCCAGCACCCGCAGGCGCGGACCGTCTCCGGCCTCGGCGGCGAGCCGCTCGGCGGCCCGCAGGGCCACCCCGTCGCCGTCGGGAACCAGGACCAGCAGCCGCCGGGGGGCGGGCAGCAGGTCCCGGAGGCGGGCGCAGACGCGCCGGTAGCGGACCTGCCGGCCGGCCTCGTCGCCGGACGGCCGCGGGACGGGCGCGTCCCACCGGGTGCCGGTGCCGAGCAGCCGGCTGATCCGGGCCCGCGGGCCGTCCTCCCCGGGCCGGTGCGCGGGCCGTTCCCCGGGTACGTCGACGGTCCCCAGCGGCGTCGAGCGCAGCGCCGCGGCGATCTCCGGCCCGGTGCACGGCCGGCGGTTCACGCGGGCGGCGGTGAGGTGCCCGGCGACCGTGAGGAGGACGAACAGCAGCGCCCCGGCGGCGACGAGCTGCCACCTGGTCGGCGGTGCCTCGCCGTCCGGCCGGGCCGCGGGCCCCATGACGACCATGCCGGTGCCGGCCGCGGCGGGGTCGGTCCGGTCCAGCTTGGTGACGGCCTCCTGGAGCGCGGTGCGCAGCTTCGCCAGCTCGGTGCGGGTCTGCACGCTCTCCACGGTCCGCCCCGGGTCGGCCGAGTCGGCCAGTTCGGTGATGCGGCGGCTGGTCCGCAGCACCAGCTGCCGCAGCTCCTCGGGCCGCGCCGCCGCCTCGGCGTCGGCGGTGTCGCCCCCGACTCGCGCGGCGAACGCGACGAACTGTTCGACCATCGCGTCCGCGAGGCGCTGCGCGTGCTCGGGGGTGTCGGCGGTGGCCGAGATCTCGATGATGTTCCCGTCGGAGGCCCTGGCGGCCACCCGGTCCCGCAGGTCGCCCGCGCCGACCCCGTCCCGGTCGAGCTCGTCGGCCGCGCGGTCCACCACCACCGAACTGGTCGCGATCTCCACCTGGGTCAGCAGTTCGCGTTCCTCCCACGCCCCCGGCAGCAGCACCGACGCCGACGTCGTGTACCGCGGCGGGAACACCAGGGAGGTGCCGAGGCCGACGAGCGCGCCCAGGACGGCGACGACGGTGAGCAGCCGCCGGCGCCGGCGGATCAGCCGCCCGATCGTGACCAGGCGTATCGTGTCCTCGCTCAACGGCGCGGCCTCTTCCCCGCGCGGTACGTGCCGCGCGCCCGCACCGGAGGCCGGTCGCGGCAGGCGGCGGCGTAGGCGGCGAGCAGCGACGCCTGCGAATTGCGCCAGGACAGCGGCCCGTTGATCCGCTCCTGGCCGGTCTTGCCCATCCGGGACCGTGTCTCCGGCTCGTCCAGCAGCCGCGCGACGAGCCGGGCGAACTCCCCCTCGTCGTTCGCGGGCGCGTAGACGGCGGCGTCACCGGCGGAGACGCGCGCCTCACGGAGGTCGAACGAGACGACCGGCCGGCCCATCACCATGTACTCCAGGACCTTGTTCATGGTCGACACGTCGTTGAGCGGGTTGTGCGGATCGGGGGAGAGGCACACGTCCGCGGTGGACAGGTAGCGCACCAGGTCGGCGTCCGGGATGCGCCCGGTGAACTGCACCTGGTCCGAGAGCCCGAGCCGGCGGGACAGTTCCACCATCGCGTCGAAGGTGTCGCCGCCGCCGACGAACACCGCGTGCCAGTCGGTCCGTCCGACCTCGTCGCGCAGCTTCGCCAGCGCCCGCAGGGCGTAGTCGACGCCGTCCTGCGGGCCCATCACGCCCAGGTAGCACAGCAGATGGGGCTTGCCGCGCTTCAACTCCGGCTCGGGCGGCACCGGGTGGAACCGGCCGGTGTCCGGGGCGCTGCGCACCACGAACACGTCCTCGGGCCGCCGCCCGCCGCGGCGCACCGCGACGTCCCGGTAGCTCTCGTTGGTGGCGAGCACGACGTCCGCGGCCCGGTAGGTCATCCGCTCCAGCGCGCACACGCCGCGGTACAGCAGGTCCTTGCCGCGGCCGAACCGGGACAGGTACAGCTCGGGCACCAGGTCGTGCTGGTCGAAGACGAACCGCGCGCCGTGCCGCTTCATCCACAGGGCCGGCAGGAAGAGCAGGTCGGGCGGGTTGCAGGCGTGCACCACGTCGACCGGGCCGACCTTCCGGGCCAGCCGCACGGTGTGCCACAGCGCCGATCCGTACTCCCGCAGATAGCCGGCCGGTCCTCCGGTGGCGGCGCGCAGCGGGTAGCGGTGGATCCGCACCCCGTCGATCACCGCCTCCGGTTCCGTGTCCCGCTTGGTGCCCCGGGGGCAGACGACGTGCACCTCCCAGCCCGCGTCGCGCAGCGTGGTGCACTCCTGCCACACCCGCCGGTCGAACGGCACCGACAGGTTCTCCACGAGGACCAGCGCGCGCCGGCCCGCCCCGCCGCCGGACGGGTCTGTGAACGACGTGTCACCAGGCAAGGCCCACGTACCCCGGTTCGGTCCGGCGCGCCTCGGCGTCGGGAAGGCGGACGAGATCGACGATCACGGGGCCGCCGCCACGGGGCAGCGCCGACAGCACGGCCGGGTCCCTGGTCCCGACCAGGCACACCTCGGCGTGTTCGAGCACCTCCTCGACGGAGTCCGCGAGGAGCTGCGCGAGGTGCGGCAGCCGGGTCTCGATGTACTCGCGGTTCGCGCCGAGCAGCCGGGACAGGCTCACGTTGGCGTCGTGGATCCGCAGGTCGTACCCCTTGCCGAAGAGCCGTTCCGCCAGTTCGACGAGCGGGCTCTCGCGGAGGTCGTCGGTGCCGGGTTTGAAGGACAGCCCGAACATCCCGACCCGGCGTCTGCCGGTGCGCTCCACCAGTTCCACCGCCCGTTGCAGGTGGTCGGCGTTGGAGGGCAGCACATGGGCGAGGATGGGCACCGAGACGTCGGCGCGGTGCGCCGCGTGGACCAGGCTGCGCAGGTCCTTGGGCAGGCAGGAGCCGCCGAAGGCGAAGCCGGGCCGCAGGTAGGCGGGGCTGATGTTCAGTTTGCGGTCGGCCAGGAACACGTCCATGACCTGGTGCGAGTCCACTCCGAGGGCCTGGCACACCGCGCCCAGCTCGTTCGCGAAGCCGATCTTGAGGCCGTGGAACGCGTTGTCCGCGTACTTGATCGCCTCGGCCGTCGGGATCGGCACCCGGAACACTTCGCCGGGCAGTCCGTCGTACAGCGCCGCCACCACGTCGCCGCTCGCCGGGTCGAGCTCGCCGATGACGGTCTTGGGCGGGTCGAAGAAGTCCCGCACGCTGGTGCCCTCGCGCAGGAACTCCGGGTTGACCGCGACCCCGACGTCCACCCCGGCCGTGCCGCCGACGTACTTCTCCAGGATCGGCACCAGCAGGTCGAGGCAGGTGCCGGGGAGCATGGTGCTGCGGAACACCACGGTGTGCCGTCCGCCCCGCTCGGCGAGCGCCGCGCCGATCTGCTCGGTGACCCGCTCCAGGTAGGTGGTGCACAGGCTGCCGTTGGGCTCCGAGGGCGTGCCCACGCAGACCAGCGACACCTCACTGTCCATGATCGCCTCGCGGACGTCGACGGTGGCGCGTAACGCCCCGGTCCGCACGCCCCCTTCGATCAGCTCTCCGATCCGCTCCTCGACCACCGGGGCCTTGCCGTCGTTGACCAGGTCGACCTTCACCTGGTTGACGTCCACCCCGACGACCTGGTGCCCCAGGTCGGCCAGGCACGCGGCCGACACGCAGCCCACGTAGCCGAGCCCGAACACACTGACTCTCATGACCCGTTCCTCCCCCCAGGCAGGCCCTCGCGGCCTGCGGTCCGCGCGCCGGCCGGTCCTCGGCCGCCCCGCATCAGTAGGCCCCCTGCCCGTGGAGCACCGCGCGCAGCGTCTTCCACAGGATCACCGTGTCCAGGGCGAGCGACCAGTCCTCCACGTACCGCAGGTCCAGACGGACCGTTTCCTCCCATGACAGGTCGCTGCGCCCGCTGATCTGCCACAGTCCGGTGAGTCCGGGCTTGACCAGCAGCCGCCGCCGGATGTCGGGGCCGTAGGCGGCGGACTCCTCCGGCAGCGGCGGCCGCGGACCGACGAGCGACATCGAGCCGGTGAGCACGTTGAACAACTGCGGCAGCTCGTCGAGCGAGTACCGGCGCAGAACCGTTCCGACGCGGGTCACCCGCGGATCCCTGCGGAGCTTGAACAGCAGTCCCGCGCCCTCGTTGCGGTGGATCAGCTCGGCGCGGGCCCGGTCGGCCCCGGCGACCATGGTGCGGAACTTGACCATGGTGAACTCGCGCCCGTCCTTGCCCACGCGGCGCTGGCGGTAGAACACCCCGCCCCGGCTGTCCGCCGCCACGAGCAGCCCGACGCCCACCATCAGCGGCGCGAACACCAGCAGCAGGACCGCCGCGCCGAGCCGGTCGACGACCCCCTTGACCGCGCGGCGGCCGCCGCTGAAGGTCGGCATGCTGACCCGCAGCAGCGGGATCCCCAGCACCGCGTCGATGTGCAGCCGCGGACCGGCCACCTCCATCAGCACGGGCGCCACGACCATCTCGGTGTCGCTGCCCTCGAGGCTCCAGGCCAGCCGCTGGAGCCGCTCCGGCGACCAGTGCGGGTCCGGGGTCACCGCGACGACGCGGTAGCCGTCCCGGTGCACGTGGCCCGCGACGTCCGTCAGCCGGCCGACGACCGGTACCCCGTCGAGCCGGTCACCGCCGGCCACCGCGCCGTACGTGGTGCACACGGCGTCCACCCGCCAGCCCAGGTGCGGGAACTTGCGGGTCCGGGTGATCAGGTCCCGCACGGTGGCCGGGCTGCCGGCGGCCAGCACCGGTCTCAGGCAGCGGCCTTCCTTGCGTTCTCTGTGCAGCCAGAGCCGCAGCAGATACCGCTCGGTCATGGTGACGATCGCGATCGCGGGAATTGCCACGAAGATCCAGAGTTTGATGTTGCGCGAGGTGAGCGCTATTCCGCCGAGCGCCAGGACGACCGTCGCCATGAACAGGGAACGTCCGAGCCGGCGGAATTCCTCGGCTCCCTGGCCGAGAACCGCCGGAGCCCATGACCGGCTCACCGCCAGCGCCCCCAGCACCAGAATCCAGGTGCCGAATGCGAGAATTCCCCATTTCTCGTGCCAGTTGGCCGCGTCCCGCGCCCCGAAGAAGTTGCCGATTCCCGCCACCACACAGGCAGTGGCCACGGCATCGCCGGTGATCACCGTACGGCGGTACCGCTGCTCCCAGTCGGTCGCGGGCCTGCTGATCGTCCCGTCCGCCGGACGCCCGCGCGTCGACGGAAACGGGCTGAGTAATCCCCCTTGCCGCACAGAACCCCCCAGGTCCCCAGTGGTTCGACGTGTTCGCCTAGCACTGTTCCTCCCACCCCCGGGAGGCCCCCGCCCCCCGTGCCGCGCTGTTCTCCCCCGCGTGAGGCCCCCGCCTCCGCGCATGACGTGCCGGCTGATGCGGAACCGTGTGACAACCCCCCCGGCGGCGGCGACTCGCCCGTACCGCCGAACTTTCCCCCTGCGTATGAACCCTTCGGGACCCCGGCTGCTCCCCGCACCCGAAGCCCCTGCCGGGCTCAGGAATTGATCACCCCCACGTCGGGCGTCGGGGATGTGACCACGTGCTTTCCACAACGCCGGACCCATAGATCATTTTGGTCGCCTCGTGCCCGAACATCTGAAGCACGGTCAATCTAGACCATGAGGGGCCGATATGAAGAGGGGTTGTGTGCAATTTGTGTTCAAGGGCTGAGAGTTGATGCTGCGATCGGCGTCCGGCCTGTTGAAGGGAGGGCTTGGGCCTGCCGGGCGGGCACCGGTGAGGTCCGGGTGGGCACCCGTGGGGTCCGGCCGGCCGGCCCGGTCGTCCGCCGGGGGCGGGCCGAGGAGGCCGCCACGTCGCGTGGCCCCCGCTGCCCGGCCGGCCCCCTCCGGCCACCGCACGGCGACGGCGCCTCCCGGGTTGAGAGCCCGCGAGGAGGGCACTCGGCCGCACGGGGCGGACACCCATGGCCCCCGGGCCGTGGCGGAGAGGAGGAACGCCCATGAGCGTCATCGAAGGCGCCGCCGACGTCGACGTCCCGGTCAGCATGGCCTACAACCAGTGGACCCAGTTCGAGTGCTTCCCCGTGTTCATGCGCGGTGTGCGCCGGGTGGACCGGTCGCGCTCCTCCATGACGCACTGGGTGACCAGGTTCGGTGGCGTGACCCGCGAGTTCGACGCGGAGATCACCGAGCAGCGCCCCGACGAGCGCATCGTGTGGCGCTCCGTGGGTGCACCCCGCCTGATCGGTGAGGTGACCTTCCGGGCGCTGGGGGAGAGCCGCTGCCGCGTCGCCTTCCGGGTCGAGTTCACCCCGAGGGGCGCGGCCGAGCGGGTGGGGGACGCCCTGGGGCTGGTCCGCAGGCAGGTCCGGGAGGACTTCGCGCGCTTCAAGGAGTACATCGAGGGCCAGGGCCGGGAGAGCGGGCAGTGGCGCGGAACGATCAGTGGCGGACGCGTCGAACCGGACTCCGACCGGATGCCGCGCCAGGTGCCGAACTGGCCGGTCGGCTGAGAACTGCCGCGACGCCCCGCCTCGCGCGAGGTGATATGTCAGGAAAGGCCCTCGGTCATCCCCTTCCCGGCCGGCGGGAAGCGGAGCGGGCGAGGGGAACGGAGCGGAAGGTGGACGCGGTGCGAGAGTCATCGAACGGTGATCCGGGCGGCGAGCAGGCGAAGATCACTCCGCCGAAGACGTGGGCGGCGGGTGTCCCGGCGGTGGCCCACGCGGTGCGGTACTCCCTCGCCGAGACGTCACCCCGCCGGACGGCACTGAACCTGCTCGACATCAACCAGACCGAGGGCTTCGACTGCCCGGGCTGTGCCTGGCCGGACCCCGCGCCGGGCCAACGGCACACGAACGAGTACTGCGAGAACGGCGCCAAACACGCCAACGACGACGCCACCACGCGACGCGTCACCCCCGACTTCTTCCGGCGGTATTCGGTCTCCGAACTGGCACGCGGCTCGGACCGGTGGCTGAACCAGCAGGGGCGGCTCACCCAGCCCATGGTGAAGCGGCCGGGCGCCGACCACTACGAGCCGATCAGCTGGCACGACGCCCTGGGCCTGATCGCCGACGAACTGCGGGCCATGGACTCACCCGACGAGGCGGTCTTCTACACCTCGGGCCGGGCCGGCAACGAGCCCGCCTTCGTCCTCCAGCTCTTCGCCCGCGCCCTGGGGACCAACAACCTGCCCGACTGCTCCAACCTGTGCCACGAGTCGAGCGGCGCCGCCCTGTACGAGACGCTGGGCACCGGCAAGGGCAACGTGAGCCTGCTGGACATCCACCACGCCGACCTCGTGATCACCCTGGGGCAGAACCCGGGCAGCAACCACCCCCGCATGCTCTCCGCGCTGGAGGAGACCAAACGCGGGGGCGGGCAGATCGTGGCCGTCAACCCGCTGCCGGAGGCGGGCCTGATCCGCTTCAAGAACCCGCAGAAGCCCCGCGGGGTCGTCGGCCGGGGCACCAACATCGCCGACCAGTTCCTGCAGATCCGGCTCGGCGGGGACCTCGCCCTCTTCCAGGCCCTGAACCTGCTCCTGCTGGAGGCCGAGGACGCCGCGCCGGGCACGGTGCTGGACCGGGACTTCATCGACCGGTGCACCAGCGGGTTCGAGGAGTTCGCCCGCCACATCCGCTCCACCGTCTCCTGGCCGGACGTCCTGGCGGCCACCGGCCTGACCCGCGACCAGATCGAGGAACTGCGGGACCGGGTCCTGGCCAGCGAGCGGATCATCGTCTGCTGGGCGATGGGGCTCACCCAGCACAAGCACGCCGTGCCCACCATCCGCGAGCTGGTGAACTTCCAGCTGCTGCGGGGCAACATCGGCAGGCCCGGAGCCGGCGTCTGCCCGGTGCGCGGACACAGCAACGTCCAGGGGGACCGGACCATGGGCATCTGGGAGCGGATGCCCCAGGGCTTCCTGGACGCCCTCGAACGCGAGTTCTCCTTCACGCCGCCCACCCGTCACGGCCTGGACGCGGTGAACTCCATCCGGGCCATGCGCGAAGGCCGCGTCAAGGTCTTCCTCGGCCTCGCGGGCAACTTCGTACGGGCCACCCCCGACAGCGACCTGACCGAGGAGGCCATGCGCCGCTGCCGCCTCACCGCGCACATCTCCACCAAGCTGAACCGCTCCCACACCGTCTGCGGCGACACCGCGCTGATCCTGCCCACCCTCGGCCGCAGCGAGCGGGACTGCCAACACGGTGAGGAGCAGTTCATCACCGTCGAGGACTCCATGAGCCAGGTGCACGCCTCGTCCGGCCGTCTGGATCCGGCCTCCGGGCACCTGCTCAGCGAGGTCGCGATCCTCAGCAGGCTGGCCCGCCGGACCCTGGCCGACAAGGTGCCCGTGCCCTGGGAGGACTTCGAGGCGGACTACGGCACCGTCCGGGACCGCATCGCGCGGGTCGTCCCCGGCTTCGAGAACTTCAACAGCAGGGTGCGCAAGCCGGGCGGCTTCACCCTGCCGAACCCGGTGAACGAGGGCGTCTTCCCCACCCCCGGCGGCAAGGCGCTGTTCACCGTCAACCGCTTCGAGTCGTTGCGTGCTCCCCGCGGGCATCTCCTCCTGCAGACGCTGCGCTCCCACGACCAGTGGAACACGGTGCCCTACACCACCAACGACCGCTACCGGGGCATCCACGGCTCGCGTCGCGTCGTGCTCGTCCACCCCGCCGACCTGCGCGCCCTGGGACTCGAGGACGGCTGCCGGGCGGACGTGGTCAGTGTCTGGCCGGACGGCACCGAACGCCGTGCCGAGGACTTCCGGCTCGTCTCCTATCCCACGACGGCCGGGTGCGCGGCCGCCTACTACCCGGAGGCCAACGTCCTGGTGCCGCTGGACAGCGTGGCCGAGACCAGCAACACGCCGACGTACAAGGGCATCGTCGTACGTCTGGAGCCCCGCTCGGGCGACCGCGCGGCCGGGACCGCGGAGCGCCCCTGACGGCACCGGCGAAGCGGGGCGGGCCGGCGGACCGTACCGCGCGGGAGACCGCCACCCCGGCCCTCGGCCGCGCCCGGCTCCTCCGGCCGGTTTCGGCCACCCGGTGGCGGGCGGTGGCCCGCTGATCGTTCTTCGCCGATGCGGCCCCGTCCAGGGCGAAGGCCCCGGACCGCGGGCGCCGTCCGCCCGGCCGGGACGGGGGAGGAACGCCTATGGCCGGATGCCGCCTATTGCTGGGCGGGTACATGCCAATAGCGTGTGCGCTCTTCGCGTTCTGGGGGGCTCGTGAACAGACTTCGTGCGGTCGTCGTGTGCCTGGTGATCGCCTGCGTCGCGGCCATGGCGCCGGCCGCCGCGGCGAAACCTGACTGGTCGGTGCTTCCGGTGCCGGCGGCGGGGCAGCAGGTGTACGTGTCCGACCTCGCGGCCCGGGGGCCCGGGGAGGCGTGGGCGACCGGGAACGAGTACGTCGACGGTCTCATGCGGCCCGTGCTGTACCGGTGGGACGGCACCGCGTGGAGCAGGGACACCTCCTTCCCCGGCGCCGGCGAGTTCGGCCACCTGGGCAAGGTGCAGTTCGTCGGTGACGAGGTGTGGATCCTCCACGGCCGGGACGGGACGGCGGAGATCCTCCGGTGGTCGGCGGACGCGTGGAGCACCGTCCCGCTGCCGCGGAGCCTGTGGACGTACCAGGACTTCGCCGCGGTGCCGGGCGCGGCCTGGGTGGTCGGTGAGGACGACACCGGGCTGAAGGTGCTGCACCACGACGGCGCCGGCTGGAGCGAGCAGTCCGTCCCGGACGGCGTGTACTACCTGACGGGGATCACCGCGCGCACGGCCACCGACGTGTGGGCCTGGGCGGACACCACCACCGGGGCGGGCATCCTGCGCTGGGACGGCACGGCCTGGCGCGACGCCGGAGTGCCCCTGCCGCCGGACAGCAACGTCCACACGATCCTGCCCGAACCGTCCGGCCGGGTCACGATCGGCGGCAGCCGGTACACCGACGGCGTGGCCCGTACGTACCTGACGACCCGCACCGGCTCCACCTGGCGCACCACGTACCCGCCGCTGGGCGACGCCTCCACCGAGGCCCTGACGCGCGGCCCCGACGGAGCGCTGTGGCTGCCGGTGGTCAGCGACCTGGCGTTCCGGTCGAAGTACGCACGGGTGAACGGCGCCCGCACCACCTTCTCCTACGGTCCCGAGCGCCCGAACGCGATCGAGGTCAGGCCGCGGGCCCTGGCGGCCGCCGGGTCCGCGCTGCTGTCCTTCGGGACCGCCGAGATCTACGGCTCGAAACCGAACCTGATGAGCGAGCGGCTGGGAGGCCGGTCATGACCCGCAGACTGCTCGTCGCGCTCCTCACCGCCGTCCTGGCCGTCACGGCCCTCATGACGCCGGCCACCGCCGGCACGGCTCCTGTGACGCCCGCCACCGCCGGCGCCGCGTCGTGGAGCCACGTCCCCGTCCCGCAGGAGGTGCGTCCGCAGGCCCGGCTCACCGGGGTCGTGGCCGTCGGACCCGGCCGGGCCTGGGCGGTGGGCGCCGACGCCGTCGGCCGCACCGCGCCGGGCTTCCCGCTGCTCCTGCGCTGGGACGGCACCGCGTGGCACCGGCAGGGCCTGCCCGGCAAGGCATGGCAGGGGGAACTGCTCTCCGTCGCCGCGACCTCACCGGCCGAGGTGTGGGCGGTGGGCCGCGACACGACGGGCGCCGCCCGGCTGCTCCGCTTCGACGGAACCGCCTGGCGGGAGAGCCGGCCGCCGGGCGGTGTCGTGCTGACCCAGGCCGTCACCGGCGGCGGGGAGACCTGGCTGACCGGATCCCGGGACGGCGCGCAGGTGCTGCTGCGCCGGGCGGGCAACGGCTGGAGGGAGGTTCCCACGCCCGATCAGTCCGTGTACGGGCTGCACGTCCTGGGAGCCGACGACGTCTGGGCCGCGGGCGCCACCGCCTCCGGTGCGGCCGTGTCGCACTGGGACGGGCGGGAGTGGACACGGACGGTCGTGGACGGCTTCCCCCGCTCGGCCGTGGGCAGCGTGCTCGCGGTCTCACCGACGGAGGTGTGGGCGGGCGGCACGGCCGGGTTTGTCGGCGGCCCGGTGGGCAGGCCGATCCCGCCCCTGCTGGCCCGCTGGGACGGTGAACAGTGGACGAGGGTGAGCGTCCCCACCGACTTCGGCTCCGTCAGCGCGCTGGCACCCACCCCCTCCGGGGAACTGGGCTGGGTCGCGGTGGGCTCCTCGATGAAGTGGGGACCACCGGACACGTATCCGCAGATGGTCCCCGGACCGGACTTCCTCGCCTGGGACGGGCAGTCCTTCACCGAGTACGGCGAACCGGCCGTGGCCGGTGAGGGCGGATCGCGCACCCTGACGCTGGCACCGGTGCCCGGCACGGACACGGTGTGGTCGGCCGGCCGGGCCGACGGCCCCGAGGGCACCTTCGCCCCGCGCCTCCTGCGGTTCGGCTGAGCGGCCGGCCGGCCCGCAGACCGGTACCGCCCAGCCGGTGCGGCGGCCCGTCAGCGGCGGGCGGAGCGCGCGACGGCGCTTGTCAGTGAAGTGACAACGAGGTGGCGTGCCCTGTGCGTACGGACACAAGTGGTCACAGGACGCGATGCGTCACCATCCGACACATGACGGATCTGTTCGAGCGACGACCCGCCGACGAGCCCGGTCTGCGTTTCTACGCGACCGGCGTGCCCTGGCACCTGCCCGTGCCCCGCGGCACGCTGCCCGACCTGCTCGACGCCGCCGCCCGACGGTACGGGAGCCGCACGGCCCTCGCCACCGACGCGACCCGGACCGGCTTCCGCGCCCTGTCGCGGACCGCCGCGCGGATCGCCCCGGCGCTCTCCCGGCTGGGACTGCGGCGCGGAGACCACCTCGCGGTGCTGCTGCCCGACTGCCCGGAGGCGGTGGTGCTGTGCCACGCCGCGTGGCGGCTCGGCGCGGTGGTGGTGCCGGGCGGCCTCACCCACCGCCGGCGGGCGCTGTCGCACGCCGTGATCGCCGCCGTACCGGAGGACCGGCTGCCGGAGATCGCCGCGAGCGGGGACCGCGCGTTCCTGCGCGCCGTGGTGACCGTGCGGACGGCGCCGGAACGGCGGGGCGGCTCCTCCCGCACCGGACGGCACACCTCGTCGCCCGTCACGGACCCGGCGCCGGACGAGTGGACTCCCGGCCCGGCCAGGACCGTTGAGGGGCGCCGGCCGGGTCCCGGCTCGCGGACCGTCCCCGGACAGCGGAGCGGCCCGGGCTCCTCGTACGCCACCGGCAGTGTGGACGCCCGCCCGCGGCGCCTGCCCGTGGACATCGTGGCCTACCGGGATCTGGAACGGCGGCCGGCCGGGCGCCCGGACGACCTCAGGGACTGGGACTGGTCGGGCGGGACGGAACCCGAGGACGTCGCCGTCGTCGTGCACCGGAGGGACGGCACGAGGGTCTCCCTGCGGCACCGCAACCTGGTGGCGGCGGCGCACCAGATCGTCGCCTGGCACACGGGCCCGGTGCCGCGTCGGCCGCGGCTGCTGTCCCTGGTCCCGCTGTCGGGCGCCCGGGGCATCGCGCTGGTCACGGCGGCGCTCCTCGCCGGGGCGCGCACCGTGATGGTGCCCGACGGCGACCCGTGCGGCGCGCTGCGGGCGGCACGCCGTCACACGCCCACCGTCCTGTTCGCCCCACCGGCGGACCTGCGCCGTCTCCTGGAGCGTCCCCCTCACGAGCGGGAGGCCCTGGCCACCGTGCGGACCGTCGTCACGGCCCCGCTGGACGTCGCCACCGGCGAACTGATCCGGACCGCGCTCGGCGCCCATGTCGTCGAGACGTACGGTCCCGCGGCCGCGGCGGGCGTCGCGCTGGCCAACCCGCTGACCGCCGACGCCCGTCCCGGCACGGCGGGACTGGCGGTGCCGCGCGCCCGGGCGCGGATCGCCGTCGAGGGGTTCCCCGAGGTCGACGTGCTGCCGGGCCACGCCGGTGAACTCCTCCTGCGCGGCCCGCAGATCGGCGACCAGCACGGCCGCCCGTCCGGCGGCTGGCTGCGCACCGGCCGGCTCGCGGTGCGCGGCCCCGACGGGTTCGTCACCCTGCTCGGCTCCGGCGACGGCGGTGACGGCGCGGACGGCACAGCGCCACGACACTGACGACGGCTCCCAGCAGGACACTGCCGACGGCCGATTCACGAAGGGGTAACGTTTGGCCCGAAGTCTCCCGGTCTGTCGTCGGCGTGCCTAGGGTGCTGTCCCATTGAGGAATCACCATCCGGGGGGATCGTGTCCGACGCGTCCAAGTCCAAGCCCGCGCTCAAGCGTTGCGCCGTCTGCCGCAACTCGGTGGCCAGGAAGAAGCTCGTCCTCACCGCGGGCGGACAGCCGGTTCACCGTGCCTGTCGAACGTCCGCGGACCGCTTGCCGGGGCGCTCGGCGACACCGTCCGGTATCACCAGGGCGCCGAAGGACATCAGCCGCGACGAGATGTTGCGGAGGATCGCAGCGTTGCGGAAGGGCGACGCGAAAGCGCAACCGAAGCCCGGTGCCGTGACGAAGCCGGGCGCCCCGAAGAAGCGGGGCACGGCGAAGGTTCCGCCCGCCCGCCGCCCCAAGCCGCCGGTGACGTCGCACCGTGGCACGCAGGCGTCCCGCCCGCCGCAGCCGTACTACGGCGTCGAGATGAAGTTCATCGACGGCCGGTGGGTGCAGATGCACCCCGACTCCGAATAGCGCACGCCGGACACGCCCAAGAAGCGGTTCGTCCCCTGCCCCGAGGCCGGGGCATGAGGGTCGCACGGGTGCGGGCCCCGTCTCCGCCGCCCCGGCGGACCGGTCAGGACGTGGTGATCGGGCGCATCGCGAGGCCCTCGGTGCCCGCCCAGGGGGTGACGCGCTGGCCGTCGTCGGCCGGGAACGACTCGACCGGCATGGTCAGGTCGACCGGCGGCTCGGCCTCGGCCTCGCCGCCGGGACTGCCGAGGGTGACGGTCATCGACGCCACGTCGTAGGTGTCCATGTGCCCGCCGGTGGCGCGCAGACCGGCGTACGCCTTCTCGCCCGGGGCGAGGGTGACCGGTTCGCCGGGGGAGGCGCCGTCCAGCACCGGGGCCGGGCCCTGGGCGTCGCCGAGCGTGACCTCAGGGGCGTTCTGGACGTCGCACTTCTTGTCGCTCGTGTTGGTGGCGACGAGGAGGAGGTGACGGGTCGGCTCGTCCTTCGCGCCGTACTTCGTGGCGGAGATCGACAGGTCGTCCAGGGTGCACAGGGCGACGCCTGCGTCCTCCTCGCTGCCGCCGCCGCTGCCGGCGCCGGGCGGCGTCGCCGTCGCCGAGGCCGACGCGCTGGGCTGCTGCGTGGACTCGGCTCCGTCCGCGGCGTCGTCGGTGGGCCGGCACGCCGTGGTCGCCAGCAGCGCGGCGATCGCCACGGCGCCCAGGGCGCACGCCCGGCGGGCACGGACGGCACGGTGGTGTCTGGATGCGGCGGCGTTCATGATGTCCCCCTGAGATCGGCCGTGTGCGGCCGGTGTTCGTCCGGATGCAAGGCGATTCTGCACCGGGGACCGGCCCCGGAAAGCCGGCGCCACGGCTCTGTTACTTATCGCGTACATGGCTGCTGGGAGGTCACGGCCGTGGGCCGGGCGGACCGACGCCCCGGCGTCACATCTTCGCGGCTCCCGCCCTGATCGCCGCCCGGATGCGCGGGTACGTGCCGCAGCGGCAGATGTTGCGGATGCCGTCGAGGTCGGCCTCGGTGATGTCGCGGTTCTCCTCGGCGACGCGGCGGACCAGGGCGACCGCGGCCATGATCTGGCCCGGCTGGCAGTAGCCGCACTGGGCGACGTCCAGGTCGAGCCAGGCCTGCTGCATGGGGTGCAGGTCGGTGTCGACGGTGTCGGCGAGGCCCTCGATGGTGGTGATCTCGTCGGTGGGCTTCAGGGCGCCCACCGGGACCGCGCAGGGGTTGACGGCGCGGCCGTTGAGGTGGCTGGTGCAGGCCTTGCAGACGTTGATGCCGCATCCGTACTTGGGTCCGGTGACGCCGAGGACGTCCCGGAGCACCCACAGCAGCCGCTCCTCGTCCGCGACGTCGACGGTGACCTGTTCGCCGTTGAGGCGGAAAGTGTGCTTCGGCACGGGTTCTCCCGGGAGGTTCAGCGGACGTGGTCCAGGCCGTCGGTGGGGGACGCGGGGATGGGCGGGACGGTCGGTTTGGGGGTGAAGGAGAGCGTGTCGTGGTTGATGGGGAAGCTGGTGGGCATGGTGCCGGTGGCCCGTCCGTAGGCGCAGGCGACCGCGGCCATGGAGGCGGCGACGCCCAGTTCCCCGGCGCCGCCCGGTTTCCCGGTGGTGTCCGGCATGACGATGATCTCCAGCTCGGGCGGGGTGTTCCACTGCCGGGTGTAGAAGTAGTTGTCCCAGCTCGCCTCGAGGAAGTGGCCGTCGCGCAGGTGCAGGCCGGAGGTGAGGGTCAGGGCGATGCCGTCCATGAGGCAGCCCATCATTTGCGCCTGAAGGCCGCGCGGGTTGACGGTGAGGCCGACGTCCACGGCGACGACGGCCTTGGTGACGCGCGGGCCCGTCACCCCGTCGCGGACGGGCCGGTTCACGGTCTCGGGGCGGCAGTCGATCTCCACCAGCACCGCGTTGACCGCGTGGTACTCGGTGTGCAGCGCGATGCCCTGGGCCGTACCGGCCGGCATGGACCGGCCCCAGTCCCCCGCCTCGGCGACCTTCTCCAGGGCCGCGCGGGCGCGGTCGTCGCGCAGGGAGCGGCGGCGCAGCTCGTACGGGTCCCGGCCGGTCCTGGCGGCGAGGCGGTCGACCATCAGCTCCCGGGCGCAGGTGACGTCGGGGGAGTAGACGTTGCGCATGCTGCCGGTGTTGAAGCCCTTGTCCGTCTCGTTCAGCAGGCGGCTGTTGGCGCCGAAGTCGTACGGCATCGACTGGGAGAGCTGGAAGAACGTCTGGGCGAAGGCGGCGTCCCCGACCGGCAGTTGGGCCGCCATGGCGGTGAACAGTTCGCCGAGGCCGTGGCCGAGGTCGGTGGCGACGCTGGTGTGCCGCTGCTTGTAGCCGAGGACGGTGTCACCGGCGTAGGCGATGCGGACCCGGGAGCGGGCCATGGGGTGGGCGCGGCCCTGGCGGGCGTCGTCGGCGCGGTGCCACATCAGCTTGACGGGCTTGCCCGTCTTCTGGGAGATCTCCGCCGCCTCCAGCGCGGCGTCGAAGAACAGCTTGCGGCCGAACGAACCCCCGCCCTCGGTGACGTGGACGGTGACCGCGCCGACCGGCAGCCGCAGCTGGGCGGCGATGGTCTGCTGGGCGACGATCGGGGACTTCAGGGAGGACCAGATCTCGGCCCGGTCCGGCCGTACGTCGGCGATCGCGCAGTTGGGTTCCAGTGCGCTGTTGCTGCGGAAGGCGAAGGTGAACTCGCCCTCCACGCTGGGTGTCAGGGGCGGCAGCCCCATGGGGAGTTCGGCGGCGCGCAACTGCTTCTGGACGGAGGCGTCGGACTTGCCCTCCGCGGTCCCCGGTTTCCAGGCCACGCGCAGGGCGCGTACGGCGTCGACGCACTGCCCGAACGTCCCGGCCCGCACCGCCACTCCGGTGGAGATCACCACGACGTCGGTGACTCCCGGCATGGCGCGCACCTCGTCGAGGTTGGCCACCGCTCCGGGCCTGCCGTTGATGGTCGGCGGGCGGCACACCATGGCCGGCCGGGCGTCCGGGACGTCGAGGTCCAGGGTGAACTTCTTGCGTCCGGTGACCGCGGCGAGCGCGTCGACGCGGTTCTGCGGGCGGCCGATGACGGTGAACCGCTCGCGGGGTTTGAGGTCCACGGACGCCTGCTCGGTCCGTGATGCGGCGGCCTGCCGTGCCAGCGCCCCGATGCCGACGGTGCGGCCGGTGGGGGCGGTGACGACACCCGCTCTCAGGGTCAGCTCGCCCACGGCGGCGCCGAGTTCGGCGGACGCGGCCCGCAGCAGCCGCTGCCGGGCGACGGCGGCGGCGACCCGGACCGGGGTGTAGGTGGAGATGGTGGTGTTGGAGGCGCCGGTGAGCTGGTTGAACAGCAGTTCCGGCCGGGCGTCGGCCAGGGTGACCCGTACCCGCTCCACCGGGACGTCCAGTTCCTCGGCGATCAGCATGGACGTGGGGGTGGTGATGCCCTGGCCGACCTCGGCGCGCGGCAGCGCGAAGGAGACGGTGCCGTCCTCGTGCACCTCGACCCTGATCAGGCCGGAGGTCGGCAGGGCGGCCGCGGTCATCACGTCGTTGAGGTCCAGCAGTTCCGTGATCTCCGGGGAGGGGATGTCGGCGGCCGCAGCCCGGGACGCGGGGGCGAGTTCGGCGGCGGCCACCAGGGTCGGGGCGGCCAGCACGTATCCGAGGAAACGGCGTCTTCCGGGGCCGTCGGGCGGTCCTGGTTCCTCGCGGGGTGCCGTTCCGTCGTTGCGCATGCTCGTCAAGTGTCCCTTTCGGCATAGCGGTTCCAGGGGCGCACACCCTTCCGTGCGCCCGCTCGGACGGCAAGGGGGCGTGTCCCCCCGGCCGGCGCCGGCGCCGGGAGGCGGGCGCCGCCGAGTGGGGCGGCGGGGCCCGCGTCCCCGGGACGCCGGGCGCGGTCAGAGCGGACGGTTCGCGTCCGGTATCTCCAGGTGGATGGGCCTTCCCTCGGACATGAAGAGCAGCACGAACTTGCGCAGCGCCTCCTCCAGGACCCACGCGATCGACGGCACGCCCGGCAGCGGGATCAGGCCCTCGCGGAAGGCCACCACCAGCGGCCAGGCGCTGCTGATGATCGGTTTCAGGATCGGCTCCCGGTCCAGTCCGATCAGGTCGCCGACCCGGTCGCCGACGATGTACCGGGAGAACGCGTTGATCAGCGGCTCGGTGAGGCCGGCGTCGACCTCGGCGATGATGCCGAGGAGCGCGTCGGTCAGCGCGGCGCCCTCGGGGGTGTGGTCGACGATCGGGTCGAGGACCTGCCGGGACTGGGCGTTGGCCTCGTCCCAGGTGGCGGGGATGTACTCGTCGCGGATGCCGAGCATGTGCGCGCTCACCTGCCACACGTGCAGGAAGCCCGCCGACTCGGTGGCGGTGATCGGCACCCGCCAGTCCCGCAGCTTGCCCATGACGTAGGTGGGCAGGCTGTGCCAGGTGACCATCATGTCGGCCTGGCTGATCGGGATGGTCTGACCGCCGCTGGTGCGGGACCAGCCGGGGGACTGCGGCAGCAGGTGCCGCACCGCCGCGTGCACCAGCCGGGTCCGCACCGAGGTGGCGATCATCCCGCCCTGCGGCTGGTACGCGTACCGGTCGCCGACGTCGTAGCCGAGCTGGGCGGTCTTGGCGACGCGGTCCTTCATGTCCGCGCCGCCCTTGGAGTAGTACACGGCGCGCGCTTCCCTGGGGATGGCGGTGCTCAGCAGACCGCTGCCCAGGCCGTACAGGACGCCGGTGTAGAGGCCCTTCTTCCTGGTGAAGTCGACGGCGTCCTGGAGCTTCTTCGCGTCCGCCCAGGAGGGCAGCCTGCGGGCCTCCTCCATCCAGGCGCGCAGGTCGCCGGGGAGCCCGTCCGGCAGCGGCTGGTCGTTGCGGACCCAGCCGCGCAGCAGGTCGTTGACGCGCGGCACCTGTCCCCGTTCGATCACCTGCGCGATGATCGCGTCGATGTCGTCGTCCCACACCCACTCCGGGTCGAGGCCCGCGCCGCTGCCCGCCACCGAACCGGCCGGCGACCACGTCCACAGGGACCGGGCGCGGGCCGGGGAGGCGAGTCCCAGGGCCCCGAACGTGCCGAGGGCGCCGCCGGCGACCAGTAATCTGCGCCGGTTGATGTCTGCCATGATGTGCACTCCTTCTCGCTTGTCACCGCTCGGTGGGACGGTTGGTGTCGGGGATGTCGATCTGCGTGCCCTGGCCCTTGGTCAGGTAGAAGAGGATGTACTGGCGGATCGCCTCGTCGATCGTCCAGGCGAGCGGCGGCACCAGCGGAAGCGGGATCAGCTTCTCGCGGAAGGCCACCAGCTTCGGCCAGGCGGTCGCGATGGCCCGCTCCCAGAACGGCTCGCGCGGGATGCCGTCCCACTCGGCGACCTGGTCACCGACCAGGTACCGGGCGAGGGCGTTGCACAGGGGCCGGTCGATGCCGCCGGGGCTGGTCTGCTCGGCGAGCTGGCGCAGCAGGATGTCGGTGAGTTCGACACCCTCGGGCGTCGGCGCCAGGACCGGGTCGAGGACCTGCCGGGACTGGGCGTTGGCCTCGTCCCAGGTGGCGGGGATGTACTCGTCGCGGATGCCGAGCAGGTGCGCGCTCACCTGCCACAGGTGCAGGTACGCCTCCGCGTCGGCGGCCGGCACCGGCACCTTCCATTCGAGCAGCTTGCGCATGGTGTAGGTGGGCAGGCTGTGCCAGGTGACCATCATGTCGGCCTGGCTGATCGGGACGGTCCGGCCGCCGCTGGTGCGGCTCCAGCCGGGGGACCGCGGCAGCAGATGCCGTACGGCCGCGTGCACCATGCGGGTCTTGACGGCCTCGACGACGACCTTGCCGTCGGGCCGGTAGGCGTTCAGGTCGCCGATGGCGAAGCCGAGCAGGCTCGTCTTGGCGACGCGGTCCTCCATGTCGGCGCCGCCCTTGGAGTAGTAGACGGCGCGCGCCTCCCTCGGGATGGCGGTGCTGAGCATGCCGCCGCCCACACCGTTGAGCAGGTTGAGGTAGAGGCCCCTGCGTTCGTTGAAGTCGGCCGCCCGCTCCAGCTTGCCCCGGTCCGCCCAGGAGGGCAGCCGGCGTGCCCGCTCCATCCACTCCCGCACGTCGGCGGGCAGACCGGTGGGCAGCGGCTGGCCGTTGCGGGTCCACTGGGCGAGCTCCCGGTTGACCCGCGGTACGTCGCCCCGGTCGATCACGGCGGCGACCAGCCCGTCGACCTCCTCGTCCCACACCCAGTCGGGGTCGACGCCCGCTCCCCGGCCGGCCACCGAGCCGTTCGGCGACCACGTCCACACCGAACGCGCCCGGGCCGGCGACGCCGCGCCCACCGCGCCGAACGCACCCAGCGCGCCGCCCGCGGCCAACATCCTGCGCCTGCTGACATCCATGAGCCCGAACTCCTCCTCGAGTCCCGCTGCCGCGCCCACTCCATTTGGTACGGTGAAACACATCGGGTATCGCTGTTTCTTCGCTGGTTCCCCAGGGGAGCACAGACGGGGCTTGAACGCCAGAGGCGTGACGGAACGAGGGAGGGGCCCGTGGACATCGGGAAGGTGGACGAGGAGGCGGTACTCTCGGCCCTCATGAGGCCCTCCGACCCCCCGTCGCTGCTGGAGATCGCGTTCACCGAGGCGGTCGAGGGCGCGGATCCGGACGACGAGATCGCCGCGCGCCTGCTCGACGCCGCGTACGAGCAGTTCTGCCGCATGGGCATCAAGCGGTCCACCATGGCGGACGTGGCACGGCTGGCGGGCGTCTCCCGCATCACCGTCTACCGCCGGTTCGCCACCAAGGACGTGCTGGTCGAGCAGGTCGTTCGGCGGGAGTTCCGGCGGTACTTCGACCGGTTCATCCTCGACATCCAGGACGCCGAGACCGTCGCCGACCGGGTCGTCCTCGGCTTCGTGAGCTCCCTGCGCACCATCCGCCGCAACCCCCTCATCGGGGGCCTGATGACGGCCGAACCGGACGTCGTCGTACCGTCCATGACCAGTGACGGGGGCCGCACCCTGGCCACCGTGCGGCGGTTCCTCGCCGGCAGGCTGCGCCGGGAGCAGCACGCCGGCACCGTCCCGCCGGACGTCGACGTGGATCTCGTGGCCGAGATGATGGTCCGCATCTCCGCGTCGTTCCTGGTCATCCCCAGTCATGTCGTCGACCTGGACGACGACGAGCAGATGCGCGCGGTGGCCCGTCAGTTCCTCGTCCCGATGCTGCAACCGCCGCGTCCCGGACACCCGTGACACCCGTCCCCGCGTGACCGGGCCGGCGCGGTGCCCCCGCCGCGCGGTCTATTGACACCCAGTCAACAACGGGTCCACTGTGTGCCGCCCGAGGAGTCCGAGGACCCCGAGGCATCCGCTCGTGGTTCGCGATGGAGGGAGCCCCCGTCCGTGGAGTCGCCAGAGCAACTGCACCAGTCCATCGAGGAACTGACCATTCCCCGGCTGCTGCGCCGCAACGCCCTGCAGCACGCCGACCGTCCCGCGCTCACCACCGGCATCGGCCCCGACGACGGAACCCTGACCTGGTTCCAGCTGCGCGCCGAGGTCGCCGCCCTCACCCGCGGTCTCGCCGCCGTCGGCCTGAACCGGGGCGAGCGCATGCTCATCGCGATGTCCAAGCGGGCGGAGCACTGGGTCGCCGCCCTGGCCGCGATCCACCTCGGCGCCCTGCCCTGCAGCACCTACGACACGCTCAGCACCGGGCAGATCCGCTTCGTCGCCCGGCACAGCGCGGCCACCGTCCTCGTCGTGGAGGGCGCGGAACAACTGCGGCGCTGGCAGCCTGTCCTGGACGACCTGCCGCACCTGCGCGCCGTCGTCCTCCTCGACTGGGACGCCGCACCCGCGGGCGACGCGCGGTTCGTGAGCTACCCGGCCGTGCGCGCCGCGGGACCGCCCGACGACGCCGCCTTCGACGCCCTCACGGACGAGGCCACGCCCGACCAGCCGCTGACCGTCGTGTACACCTCCGGCACCACCGGCGACCCCAAGGGCGTGGTGCTCACCCACCGCAACGTGATCCACGAGTCGCTGATGCAGGACCAGCTCCTCGCCGTCCCCGAGCATCCGCGGACGGTGGCCTACCTGCCGATGGCGCACATCGCCGAGCAGGTGCTCGGGATCCACATGCCGATCTGCGGCGCGGGCCACGTCACCATCTGCCCGGACCCCGCCCAGCTGCTGCCCACCCTGCTCCGGGTGCGCCCGCACGGGTTCTTCGGCGTGCCCAGGGTGTGGGAGAAACTCGCGGCCGGTCTGCGCCGGCGGCTCGACGCGCTGACGGGGGAGCCGGCCGAGACGGTCGCGCGGGCGCGCCGCCTGGCACTCGAGGTGTTCCACCTGCGCTCCGCGGGCAAGGACGTCCCCGAGGACCTCGCCGCGGAGCTGGAGCGGCTCGACGAGCAGGTGCTGCGGCCGATCCGGGCCGCTGTCGGGTTGGACCGGTGCCACCGTGCCTCCAGCGGAGCGGCGCCGATCCCCACCGCGGTCCTGGAGACCCTGGCGAGCGTGGGGCTGCCCGTCCACGAGGTGTGGGGCCTGAGCGAGACCACCGGGGCGGCGACGATCAGCACCCCGGAGGCGTTCGCCCTCGGCGCGGTCGGCCGGCCCGGTCCGGGCATCGAGGTCAGGGTCGCCGGGGACGGGGAGCTGTTCGTGCGCGGCCCGGTGGTCGTCCCCGGCTACCTGCGGGCCGACGGCGGCATCGAGCCCGCCACCGACGCCGACGGCTGGCTGCCCACCGGTGACATCGGCACCGTCGACGCGCGGGGCATCGTCTCGATCACCGACCGGAAGAAGGAGATCATCATCACCGACGGGGGCAAGAACATCGCCCCGACCAGGATCGAGTCCCTGCTGCGGGCACATCCCCTGGTCGCCCACGCCGTCGCCATCGGTGACCGGCGCCCGTACGTCACCGCGCTGCTGGTGCTCGACGAGGAGGCGGCCCCGCTCTGGGCGAAGGCCCACGGACTCGGCGACGGCGGCCCGGAGGAGCTGGCCCGGCGCCCCGAGGTGCTGGCGGCCCTCGACACCGCCGTCGAGGAGGCCAACGCGTCGCTCTCCCGCCCGGAGCAGGTGAAGAAGTACCGCGTCCTGGCCGGTCCCTGGACACCGGAGTCCGGCGAACTCACCCCGAAACTGAGCCTGCGCCGCAAGGCCGTCGCCCACCTGCACGCCGCCACCATCGAGTCCATGTACGGCTGATACCGCTCTAGCGGGGCGGGGTCGGCGTGTCGTGGGTCCGGTACATGGCCTGGACGTCGAGGGCGAGCTGGACCGTCGGGCCGACGACGGCGATCCCGCGGGCCAGCATGGAACGCCAGTTGAGGGTGAAGTCCTCGCGGTGCAGTTCGGCCCTGGCGAGGGCGGCGCAGCGCAACTCCTGCTCGTAGCCGCCGTTGACGGTGCCGAGGTACTCGGTGTCCAGGCCCACCGAGCGAGTGGTGCCGTGCATGGTGAGGGTGCCGTGCACGGTCCACCTGGAACCGCCGCGGTAGGCGAACCGGGTACTGACGAAATCGATGAACGGGTAGTTCTCCACGTCCAGGAAGTCCGCCGACCGCAGGTGGTTGTCACGGGTCTGGTTGCCCGTGTTGATGCTGGAGGCGTCGATGCGCACCGACACCTGCGAGTCGCCCATGTTCTCCGCGACCCGGATCCCGCCGTCGAACCGGGTGAAGCGGCCGTGGACGTGGGCCATGCCCACGTGCTTGGCGATGAACCGGATCGCGGTGTGCGGAGGGTCGAACATCCAGGTGCCGGCGGGCGGCAGCTCCAGCCGGCGTCCGGGTTCCAGCACGACGCGTGCGGGGGCGAGTGCCGTGCCGGCGGTTATGTCGACGCTCTCGCGCACGGGCGTCAGGCCCTCCGCCGCCACCATCACGCTGTAGGTGCCGGGAGGCAGCACCGCCATGAAGTAGCCGTACGGGTCGGTGGTGCCGCGTGCCGCGACGCGGTGGCTGTCCAGCGCGGTCACCGTGACCTCGGCTCCGCCCAGCGGCTGCCCCAGGACGTCGACGGCCTCGCAGCCGAACGCCCCCGCGCCCTCGGGCAGGGGGACCGAGAGGCCGGACGCGGCGTCCGGCTCGCCGTGCGGACGCAGTCGCCGCAGCAGTCCGAGGACCATGGTGTTCACCTTTCTTCACGCAGGTCTCCGCGTGGCTCGTCCGGCACGCCGCGTTCGCGGCCGCCAAGAGCGCGGGGAGCGGGGCATCGGTAGGAGGGGACGGCCCGTTCTTTGATCCTAAAGCCGTCGGAGGGAGGATCCGCAGCTCCCGCCGTCGGCGTGAAGGGCGGAAGTGCCGGACGGGCCCCCACCGTTGGGGCGATATGGGGGATATGTGCCGGTGTGCGGGGTGCGGGTTTGCAGTGCCGCTCCGGCAAACGGCATGAGGCGCGTCACCCCGTCCATGGTTCGCACGCGGTCTCGGTGCACATCACGCACGACGCGCACACATGTCCCGGCCCGGGCCGGGCGCGGAAGGGAAGGCGCCTCGGACGCGGCGTCCCCGGATGGCTAGACTGCACACCGCACCGGCAGGGCCGAACCGCGGCGCCGACCGTCCAGGAGTGTTCCGTGACCCACCGCCCCTCTTCGTGAGTCAGGTACTCCGCATGGCAACGAACCGCACGGCCAAGAGCGTCGCCACCCGCCGGCGATTCGTCGACGAGGCGCTGCGCCTCTTCCACGAGCAGGGCTACGAGCGCACGTCGATGGCCCAGATCGCGTCCGCGGCCGGCAGCAGCCGGGCCAATCTGTACCTGTACTTCAACAGCAAGTCACAGATCATCAGGGTGCGCATGGCCGAGATCGAGGCCGAGGTGGCCGAGCTCTACGCGCTGCTGGACGCCCTCCCGAGGCACACGCCCGAGACCCTGCGGGAGTGGCTGGGCACCGCCCGCGAGATGTGGCTGCGCTACGCCACCGAGTTCGCGGCCGTCAACCAGGCCATGGCCATCGACCCGGACGTGCTGGACGAGTGGCTGGGCCTGGTCCGGCGGGTCTCCTCGGCCCACGCGGCGCACCACCTGGCCGGCGCGACGGACGAGGCGCGCACGGAACGCGAGGTGCACATGGCCACGCTGATGATGGGCCTGGAGCGCACCTTCTACTTCCTGTACCTCCGGGGCCACACGGAACGGGAGGAACTGGTCCTCACCGCGCTGGCCCGGCAGTGGGCCCGGCTGTTCGACGACTGACCCGGGACCGCGCGGCCTCCGTACGCGCGAACCCCGCCGGGAAGCCCGGTGCACGGGCCTCCCGGCGGAGTGGGGGAGCGGTCGGACCGCCCGCCGTCAGCCGCCCAGCACCAGGCGCGGGCAGTCCGCCGCCGCCCGGGACACGCAGATCAGCATGGTCCGGTCGGCCTCCTGCTCCGACGGGGTGAGGATCGAGTCCCGGTGGTCGGCCCGGCCGGAGACGATGGGCGTCTCGCAGGTGCCGCACGTCCCGGTCTTGCAGGAGGAGACCACCGCGAGTCCGGCCTTCTCCGCGGCCTCCAGGATCGTCTCGTCCGCGCCGACCTCGACGACCGTCCCGGACTCGGCGAACTCCACCTGGAACGGCGTGTCGGGCACGGTCCGCACCACGGGTTTCGGGGCGAACCGCTCCAGGCGCAGCGAGTTCTTCGGCCAGTGGGCGGTGTTCTCCTCCACCGCCCGCAGCAGCGGCTCGGGACCGCACGCGTAGACGAGCGTGTCCTCGCGCACCTCGCCGAGCAGTCCGGGCAGGTCGATCAGCCCGTGCTCGTCCTGGGGGACCACCGTGACGCGGTCCCCGTGCACGGCCAGTTCGTCGCGGAAGGCCATCGAGGCGTGCGTGCGCCCGCCGTAGACGAGGTGCCACTCGGCCCCGGCCCGCTCGGCCTCCCGGATCATGGGCAGGATCGGCGTGATCCCGATGCCGCCCGCGACGAACAGGTAGCGGCGGGACGGCAGGAGCCGGAAGTTGTTGCGCGGCCAGGACACGGTGACCCGGGACCCCACCGTCAGCACGTCGTGCACCGCGGCCGAACCGCCCCGGCCGGCCCGCTCCCGCAGCACGCCGATGCGGTAGGAGGTGCGGTCCAACGGGTCGGAGGAGAGGGAGTACTGGCGCACCCAGGGCTCCCCGTCCCCGCTGGGCACGTGGACGTCGATGTGGGCCCCGGCCTTCCACGGCGGGAGTTCCCCGCCGTCCGGGTGGCCCAGGGTCAGGGCGACGACGCCGTCCGACGCCTCGGTGCGCTCCGTCACCTCCAGGGCCAGCGTGCGCACCGTCCGCGTCCGGGAGCGCTCGACGTCCGCGACGTCCCAGTGCACCTGCAGCGAGCGGCGCACCGGGAGCAGGGCCATCCGCAGGAAGTCGAGTTCGTCGGTGTCGTCCGGCCGCAGCGACGGCAGCCGCTCGAACAGCACCCGCAGCCCCGTGGCGCCCTGGACGCGGGCCAGGGGATTGCCGAGGCAGGTGTGCCGTCCGGCCGTGAAGGCCAGGTGATCGGTGGGGTCGGGGCGGTGGATGTCGAACGCGAAGGGACGCTCGACGTGTTCGGGGTCGGTGTTGGCCGAGGCCAGCGCGACCCACACCATGTCACCGGCCGAGATGCGCACACCGGACAGTTCCACGTCCCGCGTCACCCGGCGGGAGGTGAACGTGGAGGACGGGCGCCGCCGTACCGTCTCCTCGAAGACCCGCGGCCACAGCTCCGGTTCGGCGAGCGCGTCCCGGAGCGCCTCGGGGTTCTCGGACAGGAAGAGGACGGCGTTGGTCATCGCCTGCGCCGTGGTGTCCGTGCCGGCCGCGGCGAACTCCGAGACGTGCAGGGCGATCTGGGGCGTGGGCAGCGCGTACGAGCCGTCCTTGGCCCGGGCGGACGCCATCACGGAGATGATGTCGTCGGCGTCGGAGTCGCGCCGCTCCTCGACGAGGGCACGCAGCGTGAGGTTGGCCTCGACGAAACGGTCCCACACCTCGGAACGCGCCGGCTCGGGCAGCGGCTCGTGCGCGGACGACAGCACGGCGAACAGGTCGTCGCGCAACTGCCGCATCATGGGCTCGTGTTCGTAGCCGAGACCCAGCAGCGCCATGATGGTCTGGGTGGTCAGCTCCAGCGAGTACTCCTCCAGCAGGTTCGCCGCGCCGTTGTTCTCGAACCGGTCGATGATGCGGTGCGCCCGGGCCTCGATCTCGGGCTGCAGCCGGTCCATGCGCTCCTTGACGAAGCCCCGCTGCGCCACGGACCGCGTCTCGGTGTGCCCGGGCGGGTCCTGTCCCACGATCATCTTGGAGACGAGGTCCGGCGGGTAGACCTCCCGGTGCTTGTCCGGCACGTCCGCCGCCGAGTTGGCGGCCGAGGAGTAGGTCTGCCAGTCCGACAGGACGGTGAGGCAGTCCTCGCGCCGGGTGACGATCCACGCGTTCAGGTGCGGGTACCAGAACACCGGGGAGGTGTCCCGGACCGTGGCCAGATGGGCGGCCGGGTCCCGGTAGTAGTCGTCCCCCATCGCGTCGAATCCGTGGGCGACGGGGCAGCGGCCCACGGGACGGGCCTCATCCTGCAGTGACGTCATGGCCTGGTCCTTTCGCGGGTCAGACGCTGGTCGCCGCGGAGGCGACGATGGAGGAGAGCTTCTGGAAGCGGGCGACGTTGTCGCCCTCGTCCATCACTCCCGAGGACAGGAAGCAGAAGGACATGCCCGAGACGGGGTCCACCCACAGCAGGGACGAGCCGGCGCCGTAGGAGCCGAAAGTGCGCGGCGAGACGAACGGGCCGAAGAAGCGGGCGTGCGTCCCCGTGCCGGCGAGGGCCATGCCCAGACCCATGTTGCCCGGCGGGAGGTCCCACTTGCGGGCGGCGGCGACCATGCCGTACAGGTCGTTGATCCGGTCGCCGGTCTGGTTGGTCGTGGCGAAGTCCAGCACCGGCTCACCGATGAGCTGCTCCCCGGAGCCGGTGCGCCCCTTGTTGCGCAGCATCTCCGTGAAGGCGAAGACGTCGTCGATGGTGGACACCGCCCCGACCCAGGGCATCTCGGCGTCCTCGCGGTCGATGACCGCGTCGAGGCACTCGATGTCCTCGGGCTTGAGCCAGGAGTCGTTGGCGACGATGACCTTCAGGGGAACGCCCCGCTCACGCCACTCGGCGGGCATCCCGAACCTGGTGTGCGGCATGCCGACGGGCTCGAAGACCTTCTCCCGCATGAGCTCCCGGAACGAGTCGGCGCCGTAGGCGCGACGGGCCATCTCGCCCATCAGCGCGTGGTTGATGGCCGCCGAGTAGTTGAGGTTGGTGCCCGGTTCGTGCACGACGTCGACGCCGCCCAGTGCCTCGATGACGTCGGCGAGCACCGCGAAACCCTCCGGGCCCAGGCCCGGGTTGGGGGTGGCGGGCATGCCGGCGCGGTGGGTCAGCAGGTGGGCGAGGTTGATCCGGTCCTTGCGGGCCGCGCGGAACGGCTCGGTGCCGAGGAACTCGGGGATCAGGTCGACGACGCGGGTCGACAGCATCAGCCTGCCCTCGCTGAGGGCCCGGAAGACGAGGGCGTTGGTGAAGCCCTTGGACATGGACAGGATGCGGTAGACGTCGTCGCGCCGGGTCGGGCGGCCGGTGGCGGCGTCGGCCAGCCCGTAGCTGCCGCGCAGGGCGACCTCGCCGTGGCGGGCCACGACGACGTTCGCCCCGTGGTAGGCGCCGCTCGCGATGTCCGCGCGGATGGTGGCGTCCAGGATGTCGAGGAAGCGGCGTTCGACGCCGGGCGTCCCGCTGAGGGCGACGGTGGGCTCCGGGGCCTCGGTGTGCTGCACTGGTTCTTCTCCGTCCGGGTGTGCTGAAGGGGTCAGAGCATGAGGGCGCCGCCGGAGGGCGCCAGCGTCTGACCGGTGTAGTGGCCCGCCGCGTCCGAGGCGAGGAAGAGGACCGTCCGGCCGATCTCGTCGGGTTCGGCGAGCCGCTTCAGCGGCTGGAGGGCCAGCAGGGCCTGGACGTGGTCGTCGCCGGACGCCGTGAGCATGGCCGTCCTGATGCCGGCCGGGGCCAGGGCGTTGACCCGGATGCCGAAGGGGGCGAGTTCCGCCGCCACCGCCTTGGTGAGGCCGACGACCGCGGCCTTGGAGGCCGGGTAGTAGGCGGGCATCGGCAGGCCGATGAGACCGGCGACGGACGCGAAGTTGATGATCGAACCGCCGCCGGCGGCCTTCATGAGCGGCACGGCGGCGCGGATCGTGTAGAAGGTGCCGTTGAGGTTGATCGCGACGACGCGGTCGAAGTCCTCGTCGGAGATGCCGTCCAGGAACTCCGGGTGGTAGGTCTCGCCGTTCTTGAACGACTCGGTCATCCGCTGGTTGATCCCGTCGACCCATGCCTGCTTCGCCCTGTTCGGGGTGGCGACACCGGCGGCGTTCACGAGGACGTGCAGGCGGCCGTGCTCCTCCCGGACCCGGTCGAGGACGTGGTTCACGGCCGCGGAGTCGGAGACGTCCGCGGCATGGCCCCGGACCCGTTCCAGACCGGCGAACGCGCGGTCGAGGTCCTCCTGCCGCAGATCCATGCCGTACACCGTGGCGCCGGCTTCCGCCAGGACTTTCACGGCGGCCAGGCCCATGCCCGAAGCCGCTCCGGTGACGACCGCGATCCTGCCGTCGAGTTCCATGATCGATCCCCTCGTCGTTGAGGTGTGACCCGCCGCTTCCGGGCGCGTCCGGCCCGCTCGGCGGTGAAGTCCGGTCAACCTAACCAAGAATTTGACACGTGTCTAGGTTTGATTTCCGGTGACGGAACGCGTACGCGGCACACGACGGAGGGGGCCGCAGGCCCGCTTCCCCGGCAGCGGGACGGCCCCGGCAGCCGGACGGAAAGAGGCCCCGCACACGCCGCCGCCGGGCCGTCACGGTGACGGCCCGGCGGGCAGGGGGGCAGGGGGAAGGGCGGCGGTCAGCGGTCCAGCAGGAAGTCCAGCTGGATCCGGTCGAAGGTCGCGGTCTGCTCGTACTGGGGCCAGTGGCCCGCGTTCTCGATCACCGCGAGACGGCCGCGCGGGATCAGGTCCGCGATCCGGCGTCCCTCGTCCACCGGGCCGGACGGGTCCTTCGTCGTCCACACGACCAGCGCCTCCGCCTCGATGGCGCGCAGGTCGTCGTCGGTGAGCATGTTGCGCCGCCGGATCTCCGGGTCCTGCAGCGCCATGTTCATCCGGCAGGCCGTCTTCCAGTCCGGCTGCTCGAAGATCGCCTGCCGGGTCCTGATCAGATCGTCGGTGACCATCGACGGGTCGGCCATCAGCCACTCCAGACGTGCCTTGACCCGCTCCCAGGAGGGGTCCTCGGCGGCCTGCGTGGACAGCGTCAACAGCCGTTCCATCACCTTGGGGTTGGCCATCGTGCCGCCCATGGTGTTGAGCACGATCCGCTCGGTGCGCTCCGGGTGCAGCTGGGCGAACCGCGCGGTCACCCAGCCGCCCAGCGACTCCCCGCTGAAGTACGCGCGCTCGTGTCCCAGCGCGTCCAGCACCCACCGCACCTGGTCGAGGTAGTGCGGTATCTCCAGCGGGTGTTCGGGCTTGCTGGAGTAGCCGTGCCCGATGAAGTCGATCGCGTAGCAGTTGAAGTGCTCCGCGTGCGCGGCCAGGTTCCGCACGTACGCCTCGGCGTGCCCGGTGATCCCGTGCAGCATCAGCAGCAGCGGCTTGTCCGGGCTGCCCGACTGCAGGAACCGGGTCCGGTACGGTCCGGTCTCCAGGTACCCCTGCCGGAACTCGACCTGCGCCAGGTCGGACCACACGCTCGTGTACGACATTGCATCTCCTTGCGTTTCGGGCCGGGCGGCCTCAGGCGGGGGCGGGGGCCGGGACGGCGGGGCGGCCGGCGAGGAACCCGAGCACCAGCCGGGTGAACTCCCCGGCACGCTCGTACGGCACCCACAGGCCGGTCCGCTTGAACAGGTGCAGCTGCGCGTCGGGGATCTGCCGGAGCAGGAAGAGGGCGTTGTCGAAGCCCTGCACCCGGTTCTCGGTCCCCCAGACGATCAGCGTCGGCGCCGTGATCCGGCCCAGCTCCCGCCACAGCGGCTCGGCCGGCACCCCCGCCGACTCGGCGCCCGCCCGGCGCCCCTCACCGCCGGCGACCGACTCCCGGTACCGCTCCTCGACGAGTTCGTCGGTGACCAGCGCCGGGTCGTACATCATCATCCGCAGGTAGGCGCGCATCTTCTCGCGCGAGGGGCCCTCGCCCGCGTAGTACGAGCGGATGGCCTTCTGGCCCTCGGACGGCGTCGTGCTGAACAGCGGGACCCCGCCCGCGCTGGAGACCAGCACCAGCCGGTCCACGCGCTCCGCGTGGTGCAGGGCCATCGCGAGGGCGACCGCGCCGCCGGTGGCCAGGCCCACCACCGTCGCCCGCTCGACGCCCAGTTCGGTGAGCATCGCGGCGAACACGTCCGCGTAGGGGCGGTACTTGCCGCCGGCCAGGTCGATCGTGCCGGAGCGGCCGTACCCGGGCAGGTCGACGATCAGCACCCGGGCGTGCCGGGACAGTTCGGCCATGTTGGCGCCGAAGTTGCCCCACCCGGAAGCCCCGGGGGCTCCGCCGTGGACGCACAGCAGGACCTCCGGTCCCGTGCCGGCCTCGTGGTAGTGCAGGCGGGTCCCGCCGACGGTGACGAAACGGGACGTGGACTCCCGGGTGGGCGGCTGCGCGGCGGACATCAGACCTTCACCGCCGCCGGCATCTCGCCGCCGAAGTAGTCCATGCCGTACGCCTGGTACAGCGGGCCCGCGTAGTTCTGCACGTGGTGCAGGGCGCTCTGGCAGTCGCGCCACATCCGCTGCATCGGGTTCCTCGCGTGCAGCTGGGAGCCGCCGCTGACCTTGAAGACCTCGTCGGCGGCCGAGGCCGCGCGGTGCGACGCGGAGACCTGGTTGCGGCGGATCTCCGCCCGCTCCGAGAGGGTGAGCGGCCGGCCGGAGGAGACGATGTCGAACGCCCGGTCCATGTCGTGCAGGACATGACCGAGACTGGCCTCGATGTCGGCGGCCGCCGGGGCCAGCGCGGACAGCTGGAACGGGTCGCGGCTGGCGGAGCCGAAGCGGCTGCTGCGCTCCCGGGTCCACGACACGTACGCGTCCAGGGTGCCCTGGGCCAGCGCGATCGTGGCCGTGGTGATGGCGCCGGAGAAGATCACGTTGCGCGGCATCGAGTACAGCGGCGCGTCCCGGCCGGCGATCTGTCCGGCGCTGCCGTCGGTGACCGGGTCGGTCCGGATCAGCCGGTGCGCGGGGACGAAGGCGTCCTTGACGACGATGTCCTTGCTGCCGGTGCCGCGCAGCCCCACGACGTCCCAGGAGTCGTGCAGGATCTCGTAGTCGGCGCGCGGGAGGACGAAGTGGATCGTCTCCCGGTCGGTGACGTTGCCCTCCTGGTCGGTGATCAGGCCGCCGATCATCACCCACCGGCAGTGGTCGGTGCCCGACGAGAACGGCCAGCGCCCGTTGAAGACGTAGCCGCCCTCCACCGGACGCGCCCGGCCCATCGGGGCGTACGGAGAGGCGACCCACGTGTCGGGGTCCTCGCCCCAGATCTCGCGCTGCATCCGCACATCGCCCTGGGCGAGTTCGTGCGGGTGGACGCCCACCACGCCGGCGATCCAGCCGGCCGCGCCGTTGCGCCGGCCGATCTCGTGGACGGTGCGCAGGAAGTCCGTCGGGTGGGACTCCAGGCCGCCGAAGTCGCGGGGCTGGAGCATGCGGATCACCCCCGACTCGCGCAGTACGGCGGCGACGTCGTCGCTGACCCGGCCGAGTTCCTCGGACACGGGCCCGTCGCTCTCCAGCAGCTCGGCGTGCTCCAGCACGCGGTCCAGCACGGGGTTCATGGCGCCTTCCTCTCTGGTGGGGCGGTGGGGTCGGGGATGACCGGCCGGTCAGTGGTGGTCGACGGAGTGGTGGCCCCACAGATGCGCGGTGTCGTACCGCGTGGGCGTCCAGGTCTCGTCGTCGATCTTGATGCCGCCGGTGCCGAACTCCAGCCCCACGTCGGACGGGGTCAGCAGGTAGAAGCTGGTCATCCGGTCGTTGCTGTGCCGGCCGAAGGTCTTCAGCAGGCGGTGCGGCTCGTCCTCGATGTGCTCGATGGCCCGGCCGATCACGTCCAGGTCGGTGACCTCGAGCATGAAGTGGCCCACGCCCAGCGGACGGCCCTCCACCTTCGGCGTGAAGGCGAAGGAGTGGTGGCGGGGGTTGCAGTGGGTGAACGTCGCCGTGAGGCCCGGAGCGAGGTCGATGTGGTCGGACAGCCTGAAGCCCAGCACGTCGAGGAAGAGCGACTCGTAGCGGGCCCGGTCGGAGACGACCTGGAGGACGTGCCCCACGCCCTCGGCGCCGGCGACGAACTCCGCGCCGATCGGGGAGGCGAACCGCTGCGACGAGGTGCTCAGACCCCAGAAGATCTCGTGGTCGTAGCAGTCGTCGGGGTCGCGGAAACGGATCAGGTCCGACACCATCCGCTCCCGGGCCACCTCCTCGCCCGGCCGGGTGACCTCGTACCCGGCCGTGACCAGCCGCTCCTCCAGTTCGGCCAGCTCGGCGGGGCCCCTGGTCTCCCAGCCGACGGCACTGACCCCGCCCCGCTCACCGGGGCGCACCTCGAGCCGGTAGGCCTTCTCGTCGATGCGGAACAGGAGGCGGTCGTCACCGCGGCGGTCGGCCATCAGCCCCAGCACGCGCTGCCCGAACTCCTCCCAGCGATCGAGGTCGGTGGCCGTGAACTGCAGGTATCCCAGGGCGGTGACGCGGGCGGTCATGTCTCTCCTTCGTACGGTCGTACGGTCGTGCGGTGCGGCCCGGCTCAGCCGAGCACGCGGTCCTGGCCGAAGCGGATC
>NZ_BMUC01000005.1:214640-311816 GCF_014649995.1 Streptomyces griseoflavus
TGGATCAGGTCGGCGACCTCGGCCGCCCGGTCGCGCACCTGCGCGGTCCACCGGTCGACGGTCCGGCCGTCGGCCCCGGCCGGCGGGAACGACATCCGGACCGCCAGCCGCGGCGTACCGGCCATCGGCACCGCCACGGTGATCGAACGGACGTCGTAGGTGCCGTCCGGGTCCAGGTCGGGCTCGTAGCAGTCGAGGTGGTCCAGGTGCATGGTGAGCACCTGCCGCCGGCGCCGGGGTGTCGGATCGCCGTGGATGTAGCGGGTGACGTCCTGCCAGGTGTCCGGGTCCGGGGTGTGGCCGACCAGGCAGAGCGAGTGGCCCTGCGCGGCGACCCGCTCCGCGATCTCCAGGCAGCGCCCCCGCGCGGCCTCGTCCTTGCGCGGCAGCCGGTCGAGCCAGCGGGCCAGACCCGCCCCGTCGGCGGGGTCGAGGTGCACCGCTCCGATGGGCGGCAGGTGCGGCAGCCGCAGACCGATCTCGAAGTAGGTGGGCGTCGCCGAGCCCCGCTCGGTGCCGATCACCACGTCGTGGTCGCCGATCGACGCGAGCAGCGACACGTCGGCCGACTCCTCGGCGGCCAGCGCGGCCAGCGGCTCCATCGCCACCTCGCTGAGCCGGGCGGCCCGGATCAGGTCGTGCTCGCCGGGCACCAGGAACGACGACGGCGCGAAACCGCCGAAGCCGCCCTGGAAGAACAGCAGCGGGGAGGTCGGCCGCTGCACCTCGAGCGCACGGACCGCGCCGAGCGCGATGTAGTGGTCACCGGCGTCGACCAGCTGGTGGTAGGAGCAGTCGACCCAGGCGACCGAGTCGCGCAGGATCGGCGCGCCGGACGGCGACGGCCGCCACTCCACGCCGGCGAAGGACTCCGGGCCGCGCCAGCCCGTGACGAGGTCGGCCTGGTCGGCGGCGAGGACGTTGACGCAGAAGGTGTCCGCCTCCCGCAGCCGGGCGAAGGTGCCCGAGTTGCGGTCCGGCATGAACGAGACGAGGGGCGGGTCGATCGACACGGAGTTGAACGTGCCGACCACCATCCCGATGTGCTCGCCGCTGTCGAGGGTCGCGGTGACCAGGGCCACCCCGGTGGGGTGGTGTCCCAGCGCCTCGCGGAACGTGTGCGGGTCGATCGCGGTCGGCGCCGCGCCCGTGATCGTGTCAGACATCGCGTATCAACCTGTAGACCTGGCTGCGCAGTTCGGCGAACCGCGGCAGCGCCTTGGTGGCGACCTGCTCGCGCGGGGCGGGCAGGTCGACGGTGAGCAGACTGCGGATACCGGCCGGCTTCCCGCCGAGGGCCAGCACCCGGTCGGAGAGGTAGACGGCCTCGTCGATGTCGTGGGTGACCAGCAGCACCGTGATGCCGAGGTGTTCACGCACCCGCAGCAGCAGGTCCTCCAGGTCCGCCCGCGTCTGGGCGTCCACCGAGGCGAACGGCTCGTCCATGACCACCACGGCCGGCCGGTAGGCCAGCGCCCGCGCGATCGCGACCCGCTGCTGCATGCCGCCGGAGAGCTGCCAGGGGTAGTGGCCGGTGAAGTCCGACAGACCCACCTCCGACAGCGCCTCCCGGGCGGTCGTCTCCCGCTCGGCCTTGCCGACGCCCGCCGAGCGCAGCGGCAGCACCACGTTGTCCAGGACGCTGAGCCACGGCATCAGCGAGCGGCTGTAGTCCTGGAAGACGATGGCCAGGCCGCGCGGCGGCGCCTCGATCCGCGCGCCGTCGAACAGCACCTCGCCCTCGCTGGGGCGGCGCAGCCCGGTCAGGCACTCCAGGAGCGTGGTCTTGCCGACGCCCGAGGGGCCCACGATGCACATCAGTTCGCCGCGCCCGACCTCGAAGTCGAGGCCCTCGAGGACCTGGCGGTCGCCGTAGCTGTGGCCCAGGCCGCGGATCCGCATGATCGGGCCGGAGGCACCGCCGTCCGGCCGTCCCTCCTCCAGGGTGGTCTGCGTCTTCAACGCTGGTCCTCCTTCTGCTTGGTGTAGCCGCGGTGCCAGGCCAGCACCCGGGCCTCGACGAGGCCGAACGCCTTGTTGGCCGCGTAGCCGATCAGGCCCAGGACGATCAGGCCGGTCCACATCGCGACGATGTCGAACGTGCGCTGCGCGTTCAGGACGAAGTAGCCCAGCCCGCCGGGGCTGCCGACCATCTCGGTGAGCACCATCGCCACCACCGACATCGACAGCGCCACCCGGGCACCGGCGAAGACCTGCGGCAGGGCGGCCGGGATCACGAGGTAGCGGATCCGGTGCCAGGTGCTCAGCCGGTAGCCGGCCGCGACCTGGCGCAGGACCGGGTCGACGGAGCGGACGCCCTCGACGGTGTTGAGCAGGATCGGCCAGGTGGAGACGAAGGCGATGGTGATCACCTTCATGTCGTCGTCGGTGCCGAGCAGCAGCATCATGATCGGCAGCAGCGCCACGCTGGGCAGCGCCCGCATGAACTCCACCAGCGGCCGGGTCGCGTCCTCCAGCGCGGGCAGGGACCCGAGGAGCAGGCCGAGCGCCACGGCGGCGACGAACCCGATCCCGAACCCGGAGACCAGCCGGATCACGCTGGGCAGCGCGTCCTCGCGGAGGTGGTCGAAGAACCACAGGTCGACGAAGCGGTCGGTGATCTCCGACAGCGCCGGCCAGTAGATCGAGGTGCTGCCGGCACTGAGCCACCACCAGGCGGCGACCAGCAGCACCGGGAGCCACAGTTCCCGTGCGACGGCCGTGGCGAACCTCAGCGTGCCCTTCACGCGGCACCTCCCTTGCGGACCGAGGGGTGCCACCACAGCACGCGGCGCTGCAGCAGCACGAACACCAGGTTGAGCACCAGGCCGAGGAGCGCCGCGGTGAACGAGTAGACGAACGCCCGGTGGGTGTCGTTGACCTGCATCGCCTGCAGCAGTACGTAGCCGAGGCCGTCGGAGCCGCCGAGGAACTCCGAGCTGATCGCCATCAGCAGCGAGATCGTCGCGGCGATCCGCAGGCCGACGAAGACGAAGGGCAGCATCGACGGCGCGATCAGGTAGCGCAGCCGGTGCCACCGGGACAGGTGGTACGCCCGCCCCACCCGGCGCAGCTGCGGCGAGATCTCGCCGACCGCGTAGGAGGTCTGGATGATGACCGGCCAGACGGCCGACACCAGGATCAGGACCAGGCCGAGGTCACGGGTCGCGCCGAACAGCAGGAGGAACAGCGGCAGCAGCGCGATCGCGGGCACCGTCCGGCCGAAGTCGAGGACCAGCTGGGTGCTGCGCCGGGCGTGCTCGTTGGCGCCGATCAGCAGGCCGACGGGCAGGCCGACCAGGACGGCCAGGGCCAGGCCCAGCAGGGCGGTCTCGACCGAGGTGGCGATGTTCGACCAGTAGGCGCCGGTGCCGGCCAGGTCCGCCGCGGAGCCCAGGCTCTCGCCGGGCGTCGGGAATCCGCTGGAGGCGCCCGGCCCGCGGGCGAACAGGTGCCAGACGGCGAGCGCGGCCAGGATCGCCAGCAGCCTGTTGACCAGGCGCCGGACACCCGGGGGCGCCGCTGCGAGTGGGGTGCGGGTCACGGCAGGATCAGCTTCCCGGCGTCCGGCGCGGCCTTCTCGAACATGTCGTACTTGTTCATGTACGCGACCGAGAACTCGATGTCGTCCTTGGTCAGCGGCTTCTCCGCGTAGACCGGGAACGCCGCCTTCTCCAGGAGGCCGGCGTCCGCCTTCAGGACCTCGGCGGCGGTTCTCACCAGCAGCGGGCGGTCGGCGTTGACGGCCGCGTTGCCCTCGCGCACCGCCTCGGCGAACGCCTTCAGGGTGTCCTTGTTCGCCTCGGCGAAGGCCCGGGTCGTGACCCAGACGTACGCCATGCCGCCACCGCCGGAGTTCACCGGGGCGAGCGGGCGCAGCTCGCCCTTGGCGCGTTCCACGGTGCCCACCGGCTCGGGGGTGGTGGTCGCGTCGACCTGACCGGACTTCAGCGCGGCCAGCGTGTCGGGCGACTCGATGAACTTGATCGTGGAGCTGTCGCCGCCGGCCTCGTCGACGGAACCCCGCAGGTCGACCCACGGAGCGCTCTTGATCTGCGGCACGCCGACGGTCTTGCCCGTCAGGTCGGCCAGCGACGTGATGGGGGAGTCCTTCTCGACCCACACGTTGGCGAAGCTGAACTCCTCCTGGCCCTCGGGGATGCCTCCGTCGGTGGCCGCGGCGACGTAGACCAGGTCGACGCCCTGGCCGGCGGCCACGAGCGAGGTCGCGGTGTCCAGCAGGGCGAGGTTCACCTTGCCGCCCAGCAACTGCGGGACCATCTCGGTGGACGTCTTCGCCGTACTGATGTCGACGTCGAGGCCGTGCTTGTCGAAGACACCCTCGTCGTCCGCGGCGAAGGCCGGGACACCGTTGAGCGAAGCGAAGACGGCCAGCTTGAGCGGGCCGTCGGCCGAGGCCTTCGAGCCGGCGCCGTCGGAGGAACAGGCGGTACACAGGGCCAGCGCCGCGACGGCGGTCGTGGCGAGAGCGCGAAATCGAGTGGAAGCCATGAGGGGTCCAGTCCTTCTGTCGTGCCCGAGAGCTGGGCTCGTGCGGAGGATGTGTCCGTGACGGGCACGACGACAGTGACAAAGCGCGGCCCGCGCGTGGCCGGATCCCTCACCAATCGGAATTTCATCTCGGTCGTCTCCCGGAAACCTCGACGTAACGCGGGACGTCACGTACGTTCCGTGTACACACATCTTTCACATGGCTGAAACCGTTCCCTGCGGGAGCCTCGGGTGACGAGACGGAGTCGAGATGAGCGAGATCAACGGCAAGCGCGGCGTGCTGGCGCGGGCCTTCGACATCCTCGGCTGTTTCGCCGGCGGTGAGCCGGAGCGTTCGGTCGCCGACATCTGCGCGGTGACCGACCTGCCGCCGGCCACCGTGCACCGGATGCTCGCCACGCTCTCCGAGCACGGCGCGATCGAACGCACCGGCCGCGGCCGCTACCGGCTCGGCCCGCGCCTGTGGCGCCTCGGCCACGGCGTCCCGGACATCCGCCTGCTGCGTGACTGCGCCCGCCCGGCCCTGGTCGACCTGCACGCGAGCACCCGGCTCCCGGTCGCCCTGGCCACCCGCGAGGGCGACCGGCTGCACATCATCGACAAGATCGCCGGGCGGGGCACGGTCCGGGTCTGGGAGCAGTTGGGGACACCCGTGCTGGACGAGCACCCGGCCGGCCTGGCCCTGCTGGCCTGGAGCGGCGACCCGGACCGCAGGCCGGCCTCGCGCCCGCTGCGCGGCGAGGAGCAGTTCGCCTGGCGGCAGCAGCTCGCCCAGGTCCGCCGGCTCGGGTTCGCGCACTCGCCGACGGGCGCGCGGCACACCTCCCCGCTGGTCTGGGCGGCCGCGCCCGTCTTCGCCGACGACCAGACGGTGAGCACCTGCGTGATGATCGGCGGCCGCCGGGGCGAGCATCCTCCGGTGTCCCTGGGCCGTCTGGCCCGCACGACGGCCCGCGACATCTCCACCGCCCTCCGCAACAGCGCCGACGACACCCCACTCACCCGCACCCACGCCTGACCCGCCCCGCCGGCGCCACCGCCGCACGGGCGCCGACACCGAGGCTGTGATGCGGCGGGTTCCGGTCGCGCCGACTGAGGCGGCCTTGTCCCGGGGGTGACGGGGGAGCCGCTGCGTGGGGGCCCGATTGGCTGGTTTCCGCCCTGAGTGGACGGGGCCGGGTGCGGTCGCGCTGGTTGAGCAGGCCCCGTCCCCGGGGTGACGGGGGAAGTCGTGGCGCGGGGCACGGGTGGCTCGTTCGTCGACTTCGCCGACGGGCTCCGGCCGCTGCACGCGCCGGGGTGCGGCCGGTGCGCCGGGAGGGCCACAGGCTGAGCCCGAAGCCGTCGGCAAGGCGCCCCGGGGCACCGGCGACTTGCCCTCCCCCGGGCGGGGCACCCCCCGGGCGGCCGGTCACCTAGCGTTTTTCGCGCCCGGGCCGTGGCGTCGACGTGACCACCGAGCGGGGTGACGGGGTCGGGGGCGGCGCCCCCGAGGACGGGACGGGAAGGGGCGGCGGGGGCGACAACGCACCCACCCCGTCCCGAGGGCCGTCGAACGCGCCCCGGTGCGGCGCGACGCCGGCGCCCGGCCTCCGCCGGCCGACCCGCGCCCGTACGGTTCCGTCCCGGCGCGCCCCTGGCGAGCCCGCCGCCGATGACCCGTACCGCCCGGACGGGACACCCTCCCACGCTCCCGGCGGGCGGCCCCGCGCCCCCGGCCGGGCAACTGGCTTTCCGCTGGATGCGAGCCCGCGACCGATCCGGTCGCGCTGCTCCGAGACTGGTCCTCGCGGGTCACCGAGTAGCCCGCGGAACCACCTTCGAGAGGACAGCCGTGAGCGTTGCCTCCCCCACGTCGCAGCAGGCCGGCGCCACCGCACAGCTGGCCGGCTTCGTCTGCGACCCGGACCGCCGCCCGGAGCCCGCACCCCGGGCGGCCCTGCGCCAGCTGGTGGCCGACACCGTCGGGGTCGCCGTCGCCGGGCTCGCCACCCCCGCCGCCGTCCTGGTGCGCGACTGGGTGGCCGACCAGGCGCCGTCCACCGGCGCGCGGACGGGCACGGCGGGCTCGGCCACCGTCTGGGGCACGGGGGAACGCTTCGGCCCGGCCGACGCCGCCCTGGTCAACGGCACCGCCGCACACGCCCTGGACTGGGACGACGCCGCCCCCTCGATGGCGATGCACCCCGCGGCGGTCCTGCTGCCGACACTCTTCGCGCTCGCCGCCCGCCGCCCGCTGACCGGCGGGGACCTCGTCGCCGCCTACAGCGTCGGCTCCGCCGTCTTCCGCGCGGTCTCGGAGATCCTGCCGCACGCCGTCCACTACGGTCGCGGCTGGCACAACACCTCCACCACCGGGCGGCTCGCCGCCACCGCCGCCGCCTCCCGGCTGCTCGGCCTGGACACCGGCGCGACCTCCCACGCCTTGGGCATCGCCGCCTCCCAGGCGGCCGGGAGCCTCGCCAACTTCGGCTCGATGACCAAGCCGATGCACGCCGGCCTCACCTCCCGGGACGCGGTGATGGCCGTCGGCCTCGCCACGAGGGGCTTCACCGCGCACCCCGCCCAGCTGGAGGCGCGCGGCGGCTTCCTCGACCTCTTCGGTGACCACGACCCCGAGCGCACCGCGGTGCTGGGCCAACGCCTGGAACACTGGATGACCGCCTGGGTCGACGACTACGCGATCAAGGCGTACCCCTCCTGCTTCGCCACCCAGCGCGCGATCGACGCGGGGATCTCCCTGCGCGAGGAGCTGGGCACCGGCACCGCCGGCATCGCCCGGGTGGAGGTGACCCTCGAACACGGCGGCACCCGGCCGCTGCGCACCACCCGGCCGGGCAACGGGCTCGAGGCCAAGTTCTCCCTGGAGTACACCCTCGCCGTCGCCCTGCTCACCGGGGACGTACGGCTCGGCGACTTCACCGACGAGGCACTGCGGCGCCCGGGCGTGCCCGGCCTGATGTCCCGGATCACGCTCGCCGAAAGGCCCCCCGCCGACGAGCCCGGCCACACCGTCGTCCGGCTGCACACCGACGACGGCCGGGTCCTGGTCCGTGACGTCCACCACTCCCGCGGCGACTCCCACCGGCCGCTGTCCCGCGACGAACTGGCCGCGAAGTTCCACCAGTGCGCGGGACACGGACCCGTGACGCGGTCCTGGTTCGACGCGCTCCACGCCGTACCGGACTCCGACGAACCGCGGGACCTGCAGACACTCCTCGCCGGCCCGCCCGTACAGGGCTGATCCGGCAGCCGTCCGTTCCCCACCGGGCGCGTGCCCGTCGCGCCGACCCCGACACCAGGAGAACCCCCGACCATGACCGACACCTTCACCGAGGAAGCGACCAGCCGCTTCGTGGAACTGCCGAGCGGGCGCGTCCACTACCACGAGTACGGCGAGGGCCGGCCGCTGGTGCTGCTGCACGGCTCCGGTCCCGGCGCCACCGGCTGGAGCAACTTCGCGGCGAACATCCGCGAGCTCGGCAAGCGGTTCCGCTGCCTGGCCGTCGACATGCCCGGCTGGGGCAAGTCCGACCCGGTCGGCTACGACGACCGCGACCACGCCGCGACCGCGCTGGAGTTCCTCGACGCGCTGGGCATCGACAAGGCGGCGTTCATCGGCAACTCGATGGGCGGTGCCACCTCGATCCTGTTCGCCGCGACCCACCAGGAGCGGGTCAGCCACCTCGTCACCATGGGAGCCGGAGTCGGCGGCGCCCACCTCTTCGTGCCCGGCGGCGGCCCCAGCGAGGGGGTGAAGGTGCTGCAGCGCACCTACCGCGAACCCACCGAGGCCAACTTCCGCGACCTGGTCGACGTGATGACGTTCGACCCGGCGCACGCCTCGGAGGAACTGGTCCGCCTGCGTCACAAGGCGGCCGTCGAACGCCCCGATCACCTCGCCAACTTCGCCGCCGGCATCGGCCGGCCCCGCCCGCACATGGCCACCCACGCCCAGATCGCCGGCATCACCGCTCCGTCCCTGTTCTTCCACGGCCGCGACGACCGGGTCGTGCACTACGAGAGCTCACTCAAGCTCGTCTCCCTGGTGCCCCGCTCCCGGATGGTGCTGCTGGCCGGCTGCGGCCACTGGGCCCAGCTGGAGCACGCCGACGAGTTCAACCGCACCGTCACCGACTTCCTGCTCCACAACTGAGGAAGAACCGAGGAAGAAAGGCCCCTTCGACCATGCACGAGGTACACGAGCGGATCCTCGCCCGCGCCGAGGAGATCGCCGCCGAGGCCGCTCCCAGCGACGAGCTGGGCCGGCTGACCGACAAGGCCGCCGAGGTACTGCGCGCCAGCGGCGTCATCCGGATGCTGCAGCCCGCCGAGTTCGGCGGCCACGAGGCGAGCCCGGTCGACTTCTTCCGCACCCTGCGCGACATCGGCGTGCAGTCCTCCTCGGCGGGCTGGGTGGCCGGCGTGGTCGGCGTCCACGCCTTCGAGGTGGCGCAGATGGACATCGCGCTGCAGAAGGAGATCTGGGGCGAGGACCCGGACACCTGGATCGCCTCGCCGTACGCCCCGCTGGGGCGGGCCACCCCGGTCGAGGGCGGGTACCGGTTCTCCGGCCGCTGGCCGTTCTCCTCGGGCACCGACCACTGCCGGTGGATCGTCCTGGGCGGCCTGATCGTGGACGGCGACGGCAAGCCGGTCCCGGGCGGACTGCGCCACTTCGTGCTCCCACGGGCGGACTACGAGATAGTCCAGGACTCCTGGGACGTGGTCGGGCTGCGCGGCACGGGCAGCAAGGACATCGTCATCGAGGACAAGTTCATCCCGGAACACCGGATCCTCGACCCGGTCCCGATGGAGGACGGCGGCCTGGCCCACCGGGTCGGCCGCGGCGACTCGCCGCTCTACCGGATGCCGTTCCACCCGATGTTCACCGCCGGCATCACCACCGCCACGGTCGCGATGGCGCAGGGCGCCCTCGCCGCGTTCGTCGCCTCGATGCGCGGCCGGGTCACGGCACGCGGGGTGCGCACCGCCAACGATCCGCACCAGCTCGCCGTACTGGGCCGGGCGATCTCCGACCTGCAGGCCGGCGAGGTCCAGCTGTTCGGTGACATCGAGCGGATGTGGGAGCAGGCACAGCGCGACGAACGGTTCCCGGCCGAGGAGCGGCTGCGCGTCCGCCGCAACCAGGTGCGCATCGCCCGCCGCGCGGTGAACGCCGTCGACGAACTCTTCCTGCACGCCGGCGGCTCGGCGCTGCGCGGCGACTCCACCCTCCAGCGGTGCTGGCGCGACATCCACGCCGCGATGAACCACGCCAGCAACAACGCCGACCCGATCTACCAGGCCTACGGACTCCACACCTTCGGCCACCCCGTACCGCCGTCGGTGCTCTTCTGAACAACCCGCAGTCCGCCCCCCCCGTCGTCCGCCGCAGTCCTCTCCCGGAGGTATCCCGCATGTCCGCCTCGCACCCCCGCAGCCCACACCGGGAGCAGCCATGACCAGCCGTGACGGCTCCGCCGCCGTGTCGAAGGCGGCGGCTGTCCTGGAGGCGGCCGCCGCAACCAAGTCGCCCTGCGCGCCCGTGCGTTCGCTGCTGCCGCAGGCCGATGTCGAGGCCGCTTACGCGGTGCAGCGGCTGAACGTGGAGCGCGCCGTGGCGGCGGGGCGCCGTCCGGTGGGCCGGAAGATCGGTCTGACGTCTCCGGCCGTGCAGCGTCAGCTCGGTGTCGGCCAGCCGGACTTCGGAGTGCTGTTCGCCGACATGGCGGTGCCGCAGGGGCAGCCGGTCGCGCCCGGACGGCTGTTGCAGCCGAAGGTGGAGGCGGAGGTCGCCCTGGTCCTGGGCGCGGACCTGCCGCACCGGGAGCCGACGGTCGCCGACCTGCTGCGGGCCACCGCCTTCGCGCTGCCCGCGTTGGAGATCGTGGACAGCCGGATCGCCGGGTGGGACATCACCATCGTGGACACGGTCGCCGACAACGCCTCCTGCGGTCTGTTCGTCCTGGGCGGGACCCCGGTCCCGCTGGACCGGGTCGACCTGCGCGCCGTGAGCATGACCCTGACGAAGAACGGCGGGACCGTCTCCCGGGGCACGGGCGCGGACTGTCTGGGCAGCCCGCTGACCGCGGCCCTCTGGCTGGCCTCCACCCTCGCCGGTCTGGGTGATCCGCTGAAGGCCGGGGACGTCGTGCTGACGGGGGCGTTGGGGCCGATGGCCGTCGCCGCCGAAGGTGACGAGTTCTCGGCGCACATCGAGGGACTGGGCACGGTCGGAGCCGTGTTCGGCCAGGCCACCGCGGAAGGAGCGGGAGCATGACCACGAAGGTCGCCGTGATCGGGTCGGGCAACATCGGCACCGACCTGATGATCAAGATCCTGCGGCTCTCGGAGTCGCTGGAGATCGCCGCCATGGTCGGGATCGATCCCGATTCCGACGGGCTGGCGCGTGCCCGCCGCCTGAAGGTGGCGACCACCCACGAGGGCGTGGACGGCCTGGTGGCGATGGACGAGTTCGCGGACGTGTCGATCGTGTTCGACGCCACCTCCGCGGGCGCCCACCGCCGCCACGACGAGGTGCTGCGCGCGCTGGGCCGCACGGTCGTCGACCTGACCCCGGCCGCGCTCGGCCCGTACGTGGTGCCGCCGGTCAACGGGGAGGCGCACCTGGACGCACCCAACGTCAACATGGTCACCTGCGGCGGCCAGGCCACCATTCCGGTCGTGGCCGCCGTCGCCGCCGTGACGCCGGTGCACTACGGGGAGATCGTCGCCTCGATCTCGTCCCGTTCGGCCGGCCCCGGCACCCGCGCCAACATCGACGAGTTCACCGAGACGACCTCGTCGGCCATCGAGCGGGTCGGTGGCGCGACCCGGGGCAAGGCGATCATCGTCCTCAACCCGGCCGAGCCCCCGCTGATCATGCGGGACACCGTGCACTGCCTGGTCGGCGACTGCGACGACACCGCGGTGACCGCCTCCGTGGAGGAGATGGTGGCCCGCGTCCAGGCCTACGTCCCCGGATACCGGTTGAAGCAGGACGTGCAGTTCGACCGCGTGGCGGCCGACGACCCGCTGCGTTCCCTGCTGCCCGCGGCCTCGCGGACCGGCGAGGCCACCAGGGTGTCCGTCTTCCTGGAGGTGGAGGGCGCCGCCCACTACCTGCCCGCCTACGCCGGCAACCTCGACATCATGACCTCGGCCGCCCTGCGCACCGCCGAACGCATGGCCGCACACCGCGCCACGGAGGTGGCATCCCGATGACCTCTCTCTACATCCAGGACGTGACCCTGCGGGACGGCATGCACGCCGTCCGCCACCGCTACACCGCCGAGCAGGCGCGTACCATCGCGGCCGCCCTCGACACCGCCGGGGTCGCCGCGATCGAGATCGCCCACGGTGACGGCCTGTCCGGCTCCAGCATCACCTACGGTGTCGGCGCCCACACCGACTGGGAATGGATCGAAGCCGTCGTCGGCGCGGTCACCCACGCGGTCCCCACCACGCTCCTCCTGCCGGGCATCGGCACCCTGCACGACCTGAAGCAGGCCCACGCCCTCGGCATCCGCTCCGTGCGGGTCGCGACCCACTGCACCGAGGCCGACATCTCCGCCCAGCACATCGCCGCCGCCCGTGACCTGGGCATGGACGTGGCCGGGTTCCTGATGATGTCCCACATGGCCGAACCGGGCGAACTCGCCCGCCAGGCCAAGCTGATGGAGTCCTACGGCGCCCAGTGCGTCTACGTCACCGACTCCGGCGGACGGCTCACCATGGACGGGGTGCGCGACCGCGTCCGCGCCTACCGCGACGCCCTCGACCCCGCCACGGAACTGGGCATCCACGCCCACCACAACCTCGCCCTCGGCGTGGCCAACTCGGTCGTCGCCGTCGAGCACGGCGTCACCCGCGTCGACGCCTCCCTCGCAGGCCAGGGCGCCGGCGCCGGCAACTGCCCCCTGGAGGCGTTCATCGCGGTCGCCGACCTCATGGACTGGGACCACGGCTGCGACCTGTTCCCCCTCATGGACGCCGCCGACGACCTCGTCCGCCCCCTCCAGGACCGTGAGGTCCGCGTCGACCGCGAAACCCTCACCCTCGGCTACGCCGGCGTCTACTCCAGCTTCCTGCGCCACGCCGAGGCAGCGTCCCGCCGCTACGGGGTCGACACCCGCGCGATCCTCGTCGAGGTCGGACGGCGCGGCATGGTCGGCGGCCAGGAGGACATGATCACCGACATCGCCCTCGACCTGGCGAGGATTCCGGCCGGCGGCTGAGCCCGCCCGGTGGCGCGCCCGGAAGGCCGCCCGCACCCGACGGTTCCTCCGCCCGGACCACCGGTGCTGTCCAGCCCCAGCTCAGCGGTAGCGCCGCCGTCGGCCGGAACTGCCGTCCCTCCGGGCCGGCGTGCGGGGTGCCGCCCGGCGCGGCGGCCCGGCCCCCGAGGCGGGCCGGGCCCGTGCCCCGGCGACCCGGCGCCGGCCCGGGGGACGGGCCGGCGCCGTCGTCGGGCACGGTCAGCCCGGGTCGTCGGTGGGGCGGTCCCGGCGACCACCACCGAGTACGACCCGGCCACCGGCGCCGCGGCCGTGGTGTCGTCGCCGGCCGGCGGGACGTTCACCCGGGCCTACGGCAGTCGCGGCCGTCTCCGAGGACGGCGTGGTTCCCGCCCGCCATGGCGGGGTCGCTGCCGGCGATGTGCCTCGTGCGCCTGGGCGACCGTGAGGAGCGCGTCTCGTGGGAGGGGCGCCCGTAGGCGCGCCACCTGCAATGTACGAACGTACGCTCTCGCTGTAGGCTCCGCGCATGACTGTTGACGTACTGCGGGAGCCCACCCGGGCCGACCGGCGGGCCCGCGCGGCCGTGGCGGTGCTGTTCCTCACCAACGGCGCCCTGTTCGCCAACCTGCTGCCGCGCTACCCGCAGATCAAGGACGACCTCGGCATCGGCAACGCCGCCTACGGCCTGGCCGTCGCGGCGTTCCCGACGGGCGCCATCGTCGCCGGCCTCGCCGCGGGCGTCCTGGTGCGCAAGCTGGGCTCGGCGCGCGTGGCCGTCCTCGGGACCCTGCTGACGGGCGCCGCCGTGCTGGCGGCGGGTCTCGCCGGCTCGGTGGCCCTCTTCGCGGGGGCGCTCTTCCTGGCCGGAGCCATGGACGCGATCACGGACGTCGGTCAGAACGCCCACGGCCTGCGGGTACAGCGCCGCTACGGACGCAGCATCATCAACTCCTTCCACGCCATCTGGTCCATCGGCGCCGTCACCGGCGGCGCCATGGCCGCGGGGGCCATCGCCCTCGACCTCCCCCGGGGACAGCACCTGCTCATCTCCGGCGTGCTGTTCGGCGTCGCCGCCTGCGTGGCGCTGCGCCACTGCCTGCCCGGCCCCGAGACCGAGCCGGCCGCGGAGGAGGCGGGCGGTACGGACCTCGACCCGGGACGCCGGGGCGGGGCGGGGGTGAGGTCGCGGCGCACCGCGTACGTGCTGGCCGCCCTCGTCCTCATCGCCACCGCGGGCACGCTCGTCGAGGACGCGGGCAACTCCTGGGCCACGCTGTACCTTTCCGAGTCGCTGGACGCGTCGGTCACGCTGGCGGCCTGCGGGTTCATCGCCCTGGTCGGGGCGCAGTTCGTCGGCCGCCTGATGGGCGACCGGCTCGTGGACCGGTTCGGTCAGCGGCAGGTGGCCCGGGCCGGCGGGGCCGTCGTGCTGGCCGGCATGGGCCTGGCGCTGGCCGTGCCCACGGTCCCGGGCACGATCCTCGGCTTCGCCGCCGCCGGGTTCGGCGTGGCCACCCTCGTACCGGCGGCGATGCACGAAGCCGACGAACTGCCCGGCCTCAAGCCGGGATCGGGGCTCACCATCGTCTCCTGGCTGATGCGCCTGGGATTCCTGTGCTCCCCGCCCGTCGTCGGACTCGTCGCCGACGCCACCAGCCTGCGCGCGGGCCTGCTGGTGGTACCCCTCGCCGGGCTCCTCGTCATCGTGCTCGCCCCGGTCCTGCGGCCCCGGCGAGCCTGACAACGGCCCACCCCGGCCACGGTGTTCAGCGCGCCACGGGCGCCCCCTCCCGCTCCATGCGTCCCACCCGCCACGAGCACACGGCCACCAGGACCGCGCAGGCCGCGACCACCGCCATGCCGACGGTCAGGTCGGTGCGGCCGGCGACGAAGCCGATGAGCGCCGGGCCCGCGAGGAGGCCGGTGGTGCCCATGGCGGCGACCAGGGCCAGGGCGCCCGGCCCCTCCGCCGCGGCGGCGACGTAGAGGCAGGGGGTCACCGCCGCCATGCCCAGGCCCACGCAGGCGAAGCCGACGAGAGCCGGCCAGGTGCCGCCGGACAGCAGGGCGAGCGCGAGACCCGTGCCGGCCAGCACGCTGCCCGCCCGCACCAGCGTCGCGTCGCCCCACCGGCTGCGCCGGCCGTCGCCCAGCAGCCGGGCCACCACCATCGTCACCGAGAAGAAGGCGATGCCCAGCGGCGCCAGCCGCCCCGACGCGCCCGTCTCCTCGGTGAGGTAGAGGGCCGACCAGTCGTTCATGGCGCCCTCGGTGACCGTGCCGAACACCATGGCGCACCCCAGCCAGAGCGCGGTGCGCGAGGCCCCGGCCAGGCGTCCGAGTCCCTTCCCGCGCCCGCCCGCCTGCCGCTCCCGGGAGGGTGGAGCCGGGTCCTCGGCGAGGACCCGGGGCCTGGACGCGGCCAGCAGCAGCACCAGCAGCAGCGCCGCCACCGCGAAGTGCGCGGTCACCGAGTGGGTGACGGTGTTCGTCGCGGAGGCCAGCAGCGCGCCCCCGAACGCCCCGCCGCTGAACATCGCGTGCAACTGGGCCATCGCGGCCCGTCCGTAGTGCTTCTCCAGGGCGGCGCCCCGCGCGTTCATGGCGACGTTCAGACAGCCGACCGCGACACCGTCGACGAAGACGACCGCCAGGGCGAGCGGGTAGCTGCCGGCCGCGGCCAGCGCGGGCAGCACCGCCACCAGCACCAGGGCGGACCACACCGCCAGCCCGCGCGAGCCGAGCAGCCGCATCAGCGGCGCCACCAGCGGGAAGGACACCGCCGCCCCGACCCCGCAGATCATCAGCAGCAGCCCCAGCTGCGTCTCGCCCAGCCCGAAACGGGACTTGAGCGCGGGCAGCCGGGAGACCCAGGTGGCGTACTGGAAGCCGAGGAAGCAGAACAGTGCGGCCGTCGCCATCTGGTCACGGCGGAAGTCGCCGGGATGAGGCAGCATGAGTGGTCAGGACCCCTCTTCGGGACCGCCGGAGCGGTCGTCGCGGACCGGGCGGGACAGGTAGACGGCACCCTCGCCGTAATCCCCGGGGAGCCCGGCCCCCGGGTCGGGCCGGTAGCCGTGTCCGGCCCAGAAGCGCTCCGTCCCGCCGACGGCGATCAGCGAGATCCGCTCGTACGACAGCCGCCGGGCGGAGTCGGTGAGACGCCGCAGCAGAGCGCTGCCCAGCCCCCGGCCGCGGAGGTCGCCGGCGACCACGAGGTCGTGCAGATGCAGATTGCGCGAGTCGTACGTCCCCTCCTCCGGCCGGCGGAGGTCCGGGTAGCGGTACCGCGGGTACGGCAGGGCGAGCGCGTAGCCCGCGACACGGCTCCCGGCCTCCAGGACGAAGCACGTCGCCGGGGACGCCCGGCCCCGCGAGCGCAGCGCGTCGATCCCCTCGGACAGGGACACCGGCTCGTACACCGCCGCCTCCAGGGCGGCGATCCGCTCCCAGTCCTCCTCGCGGACGGTGCGGACGCGTACCTCCGGGGCGTCCCCGCGGACGCAGACGCGGGGGAGCGGACCGAAGCCGTTGAACTCCTCAGTCATGTAACTGGCGGCGTACGCGCCGGCGGACAGCACCCAGACCGGGTCGCCGGACGCCACCGACCTCGGCACCCGCACCCGCCGGTGCCCGGAGGCGTAGGCGTCGTCGCTGTCGCAGGTGGGTCCCGCGACGACGGCCGGCACCAGGTCGGCGTCCCCCGCCTGGGGATGGGACGGGAAGACGAGCGGATACCGCACCCCGTCCATCTCGTACAGGCCGTTGAACTTGCCGCAGCTCAGATACAGCCAGTGCTCGCGCTCCCCGTCCGGCCCGCGCCGGGACGTCAGCCGGGAGACCCGGGCCCTGACGGCGCCGTGGTCGGCGACCAGATGGCGGCCCGGCTCCACGACGAAGTCCAGGCGCCGGGGGGACCGCTCCGCCAGCCGTTCCATGCCCTCGCGCAGCACCGCGAAGATCTTGTCCAGCGGCGGGTCCAGCCGGTCGCCCCGCCGGTCGGCGTAGCCGAGCGCGGGCAGGCCCCCGCCCAGGTTGACGTGGTCCGGCACGATCCCGCGGCCGTGCAGCGCCCCGAGCACCCCGGCGAGGTCGTCGAAGGCCCGCCGCCACGCCCCGGCGGTCATCTGCTGCGAACCGACGTGCACCGACAGCCCGGCGGGGACCAGACCCGCGTCCCGGGCGGTCTCCAGCACCCGCACGGCGTCGTCCGCCGAGCACCCGAACTTCCGGCTCAGCCCCCACACCGCGCCCTCGCCCGTGGTGGCCAGCCTGCAGAACACCCGTGCACCCGGCGCGTGCCGGGCGAGCGCGGTCACGTCCTCGGTACTGTCCGTGGCGAAGTCCCGTATGCCCAGGCCGAACGCCCGGGCGATGTCGCGGTCGGACTTCACCGTGTTGCCGTAGTGCACGCGGCGCGCGGGGACGCCGGTCGCCAGCGCCCGGACGATCTCCCGGGGGCTCGCCGCGTCGAAGCCGGCGCCCCGGTCCGCCAGGTGGGCCAGGACCTCCTGGACCGGACACGCCTTCATGGCGAACCGTACGTCGACGCCGGGCAACTCGGCGGTCAGCGCGTCGTACTGGGCGGCGATCCCGTCCAGGTCGTAGATCAGCGCGTCCTCGGCGGCGGCCGCGAGCGCGGTGCGCAGGGCCCCGTTCACCGGAGCGCGCCCCGGCTCGCGTACACGAGGGCCTCCCAGGCGCCGATGAGCAGCACGAAGTCCTCGGTGTCCCGCGCCGCCTCGTCCAGCAGCCGCTGCCGGTCCGCCGTCATCCCGCGCGCGAACTCGGCGTACTTCCCGCCCAGTCGCCCGTACGCCTCGGCCACGGTGTCCAGCCGCCGCTCGTTCTCCGTGCGGTCCAGCCGCACGCTCTCGGCGAGGAACGCCGCGAAGGGCGCGGGGTCGAGCCGGCCGGTATCGTCCAGCAGCGCGTCACCCGCGTCCGCCATCCGCCGGTAGACGTGATGGAGGTACAGCATCGACAGCAGGAACTTCACGAACCGGGTCTGGTACGCCAGGAACCCGGCGGGGGTGCGGCGCTCCCCGGTGTAGTAGTTCTCGATGTGCCGGTTGTGCAGGACGCCGGGCAGCGCGGCGTCGTACACGGCGTGGATGAGGAAGTAGTCGCTGCCGATGGTGGCGGTGGCGGGCGGCAGCGGCAGCCGCTCGTACACGTCCCGGGTGAACGCGATGTTGGACATGTCGACACGCATCGGGTCGACGACCGTCAGCGTCGAGCGGTCGCCCGCGAAGGGCAGCAGCCCGGCACCCCGGAAGGACTCCGCGGCCAGCTCCCGCCGCTGCTCCGCGGACCAGTGGGCGGGCGCCCACAGGCCGACGACCTCCTCGTAGACCTCCTTGTCGAGCTCCAGGATGCCGCCGATGTCGACGGAGAGCTCCCCGATGAAGGAGGCGCCCACCATCGACACGGGCCGGTGGTCGATCGCGGGGTCGAGGGCCACCTCCGACACCCCGGTGCGGGCGTCGGCGGCCCGCTTGCCGAGGGAGGTCAGCTCGTGGTGCACGGGGTACACGGGCGCGCCCTCGAAGACCTGGTAGGCGCAGTCGGAGTCGCGCCGGTGCACCGACCGGCAGCCCAGCGCCGCCGCGATCAGGAACGCCCGGTTGGTGCAGGCGCCGTAGGAGAGCGCGTCCGGGAGCATGAGACCGAGGATCCGCTCCGGCTCCGGGAGCGCGGCCCGCTCGACGGCCCCGCGCAGGACGTCCCGTTGGGCGGACTCGTCGAGGTGGCGCACGAGGACGTGCGGCACCTCGGGCAGCGCGGCGACCGTCCGGGCGTGGGCCGCCCGGGTCGGCGCGTCGGAGGAGTCGAGGACCAGCAGCACCACCTCGACGTCGAAGTTCCCCGCGGCGTACGCGGCTTCGGCGCCGACGGCCGTGATGGTCGCGGAGCACTCCCGGTCGGTGGGGAGCGCCAGGCATATCCGGTGCACGTCGTCCCCCCGCTTCATCGGGTCCGCCCGTGCCAGGCGTCGAGGCCCAGCAGTCTGCGTCCGAGGCCGTCGAGTTCGGCGGGCCCGTAGCGCAGCGACTCGTGCTTCACCGGGTCGCCGAGCAGGGTCGCGTTCCAGTCGGGCGTGCCGAGTGTGCGCCAGGACTCCACCCGCGAGCGGCGCAGTTCCTCGTGCTCCTCGAGGGCCGGCATCATCGACAGGTACTGCACCGCCCGCACCCCGTCGGCCGAGGAGTTCGGGGCCACGCCGTGCGCCAGCATCCCGTTGAAGATCAGCAGGTCGCCCGCCTTCAACCGGGGGCGCACCACCGGGAACTCCGCGGGGTCGGTGCCGGGCCGGATCGGGTCCCGGTCGGCCGGCTGCCCCGTCCGCCACTCGTCGAACCGGCGGAACAGCTCCGGCGAGCACTGGAAACCGCCGTGGTCGTCCTCGGTGTCGGTGAGCGCGATGATGCCCTGCACCCGCTGTGGCGGGATGCTCGCCGTGGTGTCCACGTCCCAGTGCAGCTCGATGTCGAAGCCCTCGTCCGCGGGGTCGATCAAGGCACGCGAACGGTTCCTCACATTCGGCGGGTTGAGGTTGAGGCGGTCCAGGGTGACCCACAACTCCTCGCAGTCCCACACGTCCACGAACGCGTCGTGGACCCGCCGCGACTGCCGGCTGTCCCAGATCAGCTGGTGGTGGTACGCCTCGACGAAGCCGTAGACGAACAGGTCCCTGTCGAGGTCCGAGCGGAAGGCGCGCTCCTCGTACCAGGTGTCGGGGCGCTGCGGATCCAGGCCCTGGAACTCCCAGGCGAAGGCGAGCAGTCGCTTGGCGGCGTCGGGGGAGACGGCCTCCCGGACCACCACGTACCCGTGGCTCTGCCAGGACGCGAACTGCTCCTCGGTGAGCACCCGCAGCGGCAGGTCCTTCCTCAGGTGCCTCAGCTGCGTCCCGGCGAGGTAGGTCTCGCCGTCGGCGCTGAAGTAGGGGCGCTCGGAGGCGGCGCGGTATAAGAAACGGTGGTTCGTCGTCATGCGGTACTCCGGAGTTCGGGCTCGCTCACGGCATGCGGACAACAGGGGGACGGGCGGACGGCCCGGCCGGTGACCTGTCGGCGTCACGCGGGTCCGCCACGCGGTCCGTCACGGCCGGACGGCGGCGTGCGCGGAGACGGCATCGGGGCGCGCCCCCGGGGGAGCGCGCCCCGCGCGCCGGGCACGGCGGACGGAAGGTGACATCGATGTCACGCGGCGTCCGCGACGGGAAGGCGCCGTGAATGGTTCAGACCATTGGATGGTGGACCGGCCCCATGCGCCCTGTCAAGAAACGACTTTCCAACTCCCGTATAAATAAATAAGGTTGAACAGGAATCCGCCGGTCAGGGTGTCGGGCGGGTCAGGGTCGCCGTGAACTTGTAGCGCGAGCCGCGGTACACCGAGCGGACCCACTCCACCGGCTTTCCCGTCTCGTCCCGCGCGTGGCGGGACAGCAGCAGCATCGGCAGCCCCACGTCCGTGCCGAGCAGCCCGGCCTCCCGCGGCGTCGCCGGTGAGGTCTCGATCGTCTCGTCCGCCTCCGCCGGCCGCACCCCGTACACCTCGGCGAGGGTGGTGTACAGCGAGGTGTAACGGGAGAGGTTGCGCCGCAGGTGGGGAAAGCGACGGGCGGACAGATGGGTCGCCTCGATCGCCATCGGCTCCCCGCCGGCCAGCCGCAGCCGCTCGATGCGCAGCACCCTGTCCTCCGGCTCCACCTCCAGCAGGGCCGCCAGTTCCGCGTCGGCGGGGATGTAGCCGATGTCCAGCACCTGCGAGGCCGGACGGAGCCCCTGGGCCCGCATGTCCTCGGTGTACGAGGTGAGCTGGAGCGTCCGGTAGACCTTCGGGCGGGCGACGAACGTGCCCTTGCCCTGGATGCGGTCCAGCCGGCCCTCGCCCACCAGTTCCTGCAGCGCCCTGCGGACCGTGGTGCGGGAGGTGCGGAACTCGACGGCGAGCAGGCGCTCGGCCGGCATCGGGGCGCCCGGCGCGCGCTCGTCGGTCATCTGCAGTAACCGCTGCTTGATGCGGTAGTACTTGGGCACGCGGCCGATACGGTCCGGTGCCCCCGTTCCGGCCCGGGCGCTGATGACGTCGGTGCTCATGACCTGCCTTCCGGCTGCGGTGTCCGGCGCGCGGACGGCAGGGAGCCGGCCGCGGTGCCCGTCGGCGGACGGCCGGGTTCGGCGCCGCACGCTCGGCGGTCCCGTTATAACGGTGAGTTCTCGCTTTGGTCTAGTCCAACCCGCGACCCGTCCCCGTTTGGGTGGAGTTCTACGGACCGCCAGGAGCGGCCGAGCCGTTACCCAGGCGTGAGTTCACGACCCTTGACAGGGCCATAGGTCTAGGCCAAGCTCCCCTTGCTGGTCTAAACCATTTAGAGGAAGCCGGGTCCCAGCCCCCCGAGCCGTTGCGCCGTTGTCAGGGTCACCGCCGAGGGCGTGGGTGTGGAAGGCATTCCTGAGGAGGGGTGGCGCGTGAAGCGCAAGCTGATAGCCGCGATCGGGGTCGCGGGCATGTTGTTCTCCGTCGCTGCGTGCGGCGGCGACAGCGGCGACGGCGACAAGAAGGCCGGAGCGGACGGGTACGCCGGCGAGACGCTCACCGTGTGGGTGATGGACGGCTCGTCGCCGGACCAGTGGCAGAAGGACCTCACCGCCGAGTTCGAGAAGAAGACCAAGGCGAAGGTCAAGTTCGAGATCCAGCAGTGGAACGGCATCCAGCAGAAGCTGACCACCGCGCTGTCCGAGGAGAACCCGCCGGACGTCTTCGAGATCGGCAACACCCAGACCCCGGCCTACGCCAAGACCGGCGGCCTCGCCGACCTCGCCGACCTCAAGTCCGAGATCGGCGGCGAGTGGACCGAGTCGCTCAACGAGTCGTCCGTCTTCGAGGGCAAGCAGTACGCCGCGCCCTGGTACTTCGCCAACCGCGTCGTCCTCTACAACAAGAAGGTCTGGGCGGACGCCGGTCTCAAGGACACCCCCAAGACCCGCGACGAGTTCTACACCGCGCTCAAGACCATCGGTGACAAGACCGACGCCGAGCCGATCTACCTGCCCGGCCAGAACTGGTACCACTTCGTCGGCCTCGTCATCGGCGAGGGCGGCGAACTGGTCAAGAAGGACGGCGACAAGTACGTCTCCAACCTCGACGACCCGAAGGTCGCCGCAGCCACCGAGACGTACAAGAAGTTCCAGGCCCTGTCCAAGGCCCCCAAGGACAAGGACGAGGCCACCCCGCAGCAGGGCGAGGTCTTCGCCAAGGGCAACGTCGGCGCGTTCATCGGCATGGGCTGGGAAGCCGGCATCGCGATCAAGGCCAACCCGAAGATCGAGCAGGACATCGGCTACTTCACCATCCCCGGTGCCGCGGCCGACAAGCCCGAGGGTGTCTTCCTCGGCGGCTCCAACCTCGCCGTCGCCGCCGGCAGCAAGAAGCAGGAACTCGCCAAGGAGTTCCTGAAGATCGCCCTCTCCGACCGGTTCGAGGGCCAGCTGGCCAAGCTCAACGGCGTCATCCCCAACAAGGAGTCGCTGCAGAGCAACCTGCAGGGCAACGCCCCCGCCGAGGCCGCCGCACCGGCCGCCGCCGTCGGCGGCACCACGCCGCTGATCCCCGAGTGGGCCGCGGTCGAGAACGCGCCCAACCCGATCAAGACGTACCTGACCGCCGTCCTGAACGGCAAGTCCCCGGCCGAAGCCGCCAAGCAGGTCGAGGGCGAGTTCAACAAGCGCCTGGCGCAGCAGCAGTAGTAGCGCACGCGCTCCGACCGGGGCGGGGGCCGACCGACGCGACGGCCCCCGCCCCGTGTTGAGCACGCCGAGAAGAAAGATCGCGAGCATGACCGTGCAGACCGAACGGCCGCACTCCGGCCCTGCGGACGTCCGCAAGGGGGACGACACCGGACCCGGCGGGCCGAAACCGAGAGCCGCGTCGCGCGCCGGCGCGCTCGCCCCGTACCTCCTGCTGCTGCCCGCCTGCGCGGCCACCGTGCTGCTGCTCGGCTGGCCGCTGCTGAAGGACCTGCTGCTGTCGTTCCAGAACCTCAACATGGCGCAGCTGATCCAGCACGTCACCGAGTGGAACGGCTTCGACAACTACAAGGAGGTCCTCACCGGCGAGGACTTCTGGCGGGTCACCCTCCGCTCCATCCTGTTCACGGCGGTCAACGTCGTCCTGACCATGGTCCTGGGCGCCCTGACCGGTCTGCTGCTCGCCCGCCTCGGCAAGCGGATGCGGCTCACTCTGCTGATCGGCCTGGTGCTGGCCTGGGCCATGCCCGTGGTGGCCGCCACCACCGTCTACCAGTGGCTGTTCGCGCAGCGCTTCGGCGTGGTCAACTGGGTCCTGGACAAGCTCGGCTGGCACTCCATGGCCGACTACAGCTGGACCAGCAGCCAGATGTCGACGTTCTTCGTCGTCACCCTGCTGATCGTGTGGATGTCCGTCCCCTTCGTCGCGATCAACCTCTACGCGGCGACCACCACCATCCCCGGCGAACTGTACGAGGCGGCCGCCCTCGACGGCGCCGGCGCCTGGCGCAGCTTCACCACGGTCACCCTGCCGTTCCTGCGGCCGTTCCTGTACGCCACGACGTTCCTGGAGATCATCTGGATCTTCAAGGCGTTCGTCCAGGTCTTCACCTTCAACGGCGGCGGGCCCGACCGGCTCACCGAGATCCTGCCCGTCTACGCCTACGTCGAGGGCGTCGGCAACCAGCACTACGGCATGGGCGCGGCGATCGCCGTACTGACCATCCTGATCATGCTCGGCCTGACCGCCTACTACCTCAGGATCGTGCTCAAGCAAGAGGAGGACGAGCTGTGAAGCGCTCGCTCTTCGGCCGCGTGTGGCCCAACGCCACGGCCGTCGTCGTGTTCATCGCCTGCGTCTTCCCCGTGTACTGGATGTTCGCCACGGCCCTGAAGCCGACCGGCGACATCATCGCGGAGAACCCGGTGTGGTTCCCCACGAACGTCACGTTCGAGCACTTCAGGACCGCGACCGACGCCGACCACTTCTGGACCTACGTCCGCAACTCGCTGACCGTCACCTGCCTGGCCGTGGTGTTCTCGCTGATCATCGCGCTGGCCGGCTCCTTCGCCCTGGCGCGGATGCGGTTCAAGGGGCGGCGCGGCTTCGTCATCGGCTTCATGCTGGCCCAGATGGCGCCCTGGGAGGTCATGGTCATCGCGATCTACATGATCGTGCGGGACGCCTCCATGCTGAACAGCCTGGTGCCGCTCACGGCCTTCTACATGATGATGATCCTGCCCTTCACCCTCCTGACGCTGCGCGGCTTCGTCGCCGCCGTGCCGAAGGAGCTGGAGGAGTCGGCGATGGTCGACGGCTGCACCCGCGGCCAGGCGTTCCGCCGGGTCATCCTGCCGCTGCTCGCGCCGGGCCTGATGTCCACGTCCATGTTCGGCTTCATCACCGCGTGGAACGAGTTCCCCCTCGTCCTGGTGCTCAGCAAGGAATCCGGCGGTGCGCAGACCCTGCCGCTGTGGCTGTCCAGCTTCCAGACCCAGTTCGGCAACGACTGGGGCGCGACCATGGCCGCCTCCTCCCTGTTCGCCATCCCGATCCTGATCCTCTTCGTCTTCCTGCAGCGCAGGGCCGTCAGCGGCCTCACCGCGGGCGCAGTGAAGGGATAACGCCACCCGATGACGACATTCACCACCGGCACCGACACCCTCACCCGGGACGCGCTCGCCGTACTGCAGCCGGGCTTCGCCGGCACCACCGCGCCCGACTGGGTGCGCCGCCGGCTGGGCGAGGGCCTCGCCTCCGTCGCCCTCTTCGGCCGCAACGTCGCCACCGCCGAGCAGGTCACCGCCCTCACCGCGCAACTGCGGGCCGAACGGGACGACCTGCTGGTGGCCATCGACGAGGAGAGCGGCGACGTCACCCGACTGGAGGTGCGCACCGGTTCCTCCTTCCCCGGCAACCACGCACTCGGCGCGGTCGACGACACCGGCCTGACCCGGGACGTCGCCCGCGAACTGGGCCGCCGGCTCGCCGAGTGCGGGGTCAACTTCAACTGGGCGCCCTCCGCGGACGTCAACGCCGACCCCGACAACCCGGTGATCGGCGTGCGCTCCTTCGGCCGGGACACCGCCCTGGTCGCCCGGCACACCGCCGCGTACGTGGAGGGTCTGCAGTCCACCGGCGTCGCCGCCTGCACCAAGCACTTCCCCGGTCACGGCGACACCAGCGTCGACTCCCACCACGCGCTCCCGCAGATCGACCTCGACACCACCACGCTGCACGAGCGGGAACTCCAGCCGTTCCGCGCCGCGATCGCGGCCGGCACCCGGGCCGTCATGAGCGCCCACATCCGGGTGCCGGTGCTCGACGCCGACCGCCCGGCCACGCTCTCCCGGCGCATCCTCACCGACCTGCTGCGCGGCGAACTCGGCTACCAGGGCCTGATCGTCACCGACGGCATGGAGATGCGTGCCATCTCCGGCACCTACGGCCTCGAACACGGGGTCGTCCTCGCCATCGCCGCCGGCGCCGACGCGATCTGCGTGGGCGGCGGGCTGTGCGACGAGGACACCGTGCGCAACCTGCAGAACGCGCTGGTGGGCGCCGTACGCTCCGGTGAACTCCCGGAGGAGCGGCTCGCCGACGCGGCCGCCCGGGTGCGCGCGCTGGCCGAGTGGACCGCCGGCGTACGGCGTTCCCCGGCGGCGACCGCCGACCCCCGGCCGGAGATCGGCCTCACCGCGGCCCGCCGCGCGGTGACCGTCACCCGCGCCGCGGGCTCCGCTCCGGTCACCGGGCCGGTGTACGTGGCCACCTTCAGCCCGGCGCCGAACATCGCCGTGGGCGACGAGACCCCGTGGGGCGTCGGCGCGGAGCTGGAACGGCTGCTGCCCGGCACCACCACCGGCCACTTCACCGGCCCCGGCGCCGGTGAGGCGGCGCTGAGGGCGGCGGCGGGCCTGCGCGTCGTCGCCGTGGTCCGCGACGAGCACCGGCACCCGTGGATGCGTACGGCCGTCGACACACTGCTCGCCGCCGACCCGCGCACCGTGGTGGTCGAGATGGGAGTACCGCAGTCCGCCCCGCGCGGTGCCCCGCACATCGCCACCCACGGCGCGGCCCGCGTCTGCGGCGTCGCGGCGGCCGAGGCGGTCGTCGCGGGCTGACCGCCGCGACGTCAGGGGTGGAGCTTCTTCCCCTCGGCGAGCATGGCGACGAACTTCTCGATCCGGGCCGCGCGGGTCGCCGGCCGCTTCGCCTCCTCGATCCGGTGGAGGATCGCGTACCGGTTGCGGCTGTCGAGGGTGCCGAAGAAGTCGGCGGCGCCCGGCACCGCGTCCAGCGCGGCCCGCAGATCGTCCGGCACCGTCGCCCTGCTCTGGCTCGCGTACGCGGCCTCCCAGCGGCCGTCCGCCCGCGCCCTCTCCACCTCGCGCAGGCCGGGCGGCCGCATCCGTCCCCGGGCGATCAGGTCGAGGGCCTTCTCCCGGTTGACCGCCGACCACCTGCTGCGCGGGCGGCGCGGGGTGAAGCGCTGGATCCAGTGGGTGTCGTCCAGCCCTTTCTTGTGCCCGTCGATCCAGCCGTAGCACAGCGCGGACTCCAGCGCGGTCGCGTAGTCGACCCCGGGGATCCCGGAGCCCTTCCGCGGGATCTTCACCCACACCCCGCCGGTGTCCTCGTGGTGCTCCTCCAGCCACGCCTCCCAGTCCTCCCGCGTCCCGAAGGCGCGCACCGGCCCCACCACACCCTCCACGTCACCAGCCATGTGTTCATGCAACAGGTCCGGGACGAACGGGTCAACGCGGGTGCGCCGTAGGGCAGTCGGCTCACCTCCGCCGGCGGCGGGAGCGGGCGCGGTGCGATGGCGGAGCGTGTCGTATTCGGCCGATCGGGTGACCATGAGTAAGAATTGCCCGATGCAGAAAGCCAGCGCGACAGGGGATGGAGCATGCCGGTGAGCAGCCACGACGTCACCGACGAGCAGTGGGAGGGGCTCGCCCAGGTCGTTCCGCTGCGGGGCCGCGACGCGTGGCCGTCCGCGGTGGGTCACCGCGCGCTGCCCGAGGCCCAGACCGAGGCGCGGCGCCGCTTCGTGGTCCTGCGCGTGAACGTGTTCGCGGACGCCCGCGACGTCGCCGAGACCCTGATGTCCGGCATACCCGTCCTGCTCGACCTGACCAGCGCGGAGCCCGACGTCGCCAAACGCGTCCTGGACTTCAGCACGGGTGTCGTCTTCGGCCTGGCCAGCGGAATGCACCGCGTCGACCGCAACGTCTTCCTGCTCACCCCGTCCGGCACGGAAGTCACGGGCCTGATGCAGGGAATGGGCCTCCCGGACAGCTGACCGTCCGCGGACCCCGGGTACGCGGCGCCCCGGGCGCCCGGCCACGCGGGCGGGTGCCGCGACCCCCGGGGGCGCGCACGGTGCCGGGGGCGCGCACGGTGGCGGGGGCGCGAGCGGTCACGGGGCCCGCGCCGCCCGATCGTAGGAAGGTCCACCCAGCGGAACGGTTCGCCCGCGGCCCATCCCCTGGCGTCCCCCACATGACCCCGCCGCCCCTGTCCCTCCCGGGCACCCCCTCGTCACCCGCGCCGCCCGCCCGGACCACGGACCGTCCCCCCGCCTTCCCGGCCCCGGCCCGGGCCCACGGCGGGCCGGACGTGCCGTCGGACGCGGAGCGCGCGCCGGGCGCGTGCCCGCTTCCGGCTCCGGCCCCGGGTCCGGTTTCCGTCGCCGTTCAGGGGAGCGCCCGCCCGCCCGGGCCGCCGCGGGTCACCGAGCTGCTGCTGTCCGCGTTCGCGGTGCACCGCGGCGTCACGCTTCCCCTCGGACCGCTCACCCTGATCGCCGGCCCCAGCGGCAGCGGCAGGACCAGCGCGCTGCGGGCGTACGAGGCGCTCGCCCGGCTCGGCGCCGGGGCCGAACTGCACGAGGTGTTCCCGCGGCCCGGCGCCTGCGTGCCGGAGCGGGCCCGCCCCGACGCACAGCAGCGCCGCGGTTTCCGCATCGGCTGCACGGCCGACGGCCCCGAGGGCCCCGTCCGGCCGGAGGTCGCCGTACAGGCCGAACCCGAGCTGCGCGTCGTGGGGGAGCGGCTGACGGCCGGCGGGCAGGTCCTGCTGCGGACCGCGCTCAGCGACCCGCGCCGCCGCGCCGTGCAGGCCGCCTGGCACACGGCCGGGAGCGCGCCCGTGACCCGCGCCCCGCTGCCGGACGACCGGCTCGGCACCGCACTGCTGCCGCTGCGCGTCGCCGGCAAGACCCCCGGGCAGCGCACGGTCCTCGCCGCCGCCGAACAGATGGTGGTGGCGCTGCGCTCCGTCTTCCCCTGCGACCCCCGCCCCGACCGGACGCGCGGGCCCGTACCGGCCGGTCCGGGCCCGCTGCCGGGCGGCTGCGACAACTTCGCCGACGTCCTGGCGGGCACCCGTGCCGGGCAGGGACGCGGGCACGCCCTCCTCGTGGACGCGGTGCGCGCCCGCCGCACCGGACCGGTCGCCGACCTGCTCACCGAACCGGTCGCCGACCTGCTCACCGAACCGTACGATCCCGGCCGCCTGGTCCGCGCCCTGCTCGACCGGGCCGACGGCGGCCGCACCGAGCTGCGCGGGCTCGCCGACGGCGACCTGAGGTACACCGCCCTCGCGCTGGCGCTGCTCACCGGACCCGGGGTCCTGGAGACCGACGTGCCCGGCGAGTTGCCCGACGCGCTGCGCACCCTCACGGTGCTCGCCGACGGTCTGGACCGCTCCCTCGACCCCCGCCGGCGCACGGAACTGCTCGGCCTGGCGGCGCGCGAGTGCGCGCGCGGACACGTCCGTCCGACCGGCACGGTGACCGACGCCTCCTGGGCCGCCGGAGCGGCCGGGGTGACAGTGGTACACCTGGACCGTGACTGATCCGCACGACCACGACACCCCGCGCCCGCCCGGTCTCCCGGAACTCCGGCACCGCCTCGCCGAGTTCGCGGCCGCCCGCGACTGGCAGCCGTACCACACCCCGAAGAACCTCGTCGCCGCGCTCAGCGTGGAGGCCTCCGAACTCCTGGAGATCTTCCAGTGGCTGACGCCCGAGGAGTCCGCCCGCGTCATGGACGACCCGGACACCGCGCACCGCGTCACCGACGAGGTCGCCGACGTCCTCGCCTACCTCCTCCAGTTCTGCGAGGTCCTCGGCGTCGACCTGCTGGCCGCCCTGGCCGCGAAGATCGACCGGAACGAGCTCAGGTTCCCGGTCCCCGAGCCGCCCGGTGAGTAGGGAGCCGCCGACTCCGCTCTCACTCTCCGTGTTCGAAAAACGGGTCGCGATCGAATTGTTGTCCGCAGATTTCGGTCTTCCTCTGGCTTTTTGTCTCACGTCCCCTCACTCTGGGTAGTGAACTGAGGAGTGCAACGGATGCGGACGCGTGGGCAGCGCGTCGGACAGACGGGGGCAGCGCATGGACGCTGTGCGGCTCATCGTGACAAGCAGGAGGGCGCTGGCCGCGAGCGGCGGCGTGCCGGAGATGCTGGCCGAGGTGTGGCAGGCGCAGGCCCTGGCGCAGGCGATGGGCAGCCGGCTCGCGGTCCTCGGCCCACCCGAACTGCGCGGAGAGGCACGGGGGCTGACCGAGCTGGCGGGCCGCGGCTGCGGTGTGCTGGACGCCCCGGAGTTCGCCCCGGGGGAACTGCGCGCGGCCCAGCTGACCGAGCTGGGCGACGCCCGCCAGGCCCTGATGTGCCTCGGCGGACTGCTCGGCGAGGTCGGCATCGCCCTGGTCGCCGTCGCCTGCTCCGTGGACGACGAGGCGATGTACTGGCAGTGCATGGAGGCCATCGACGCGGCGGACGAGTCCCGGGACCGCGTCCTGGAGATGCTCCGCAGGCTGGCGGACCGCGACGAGCTCCCACCGGTGCGGGAGGCCGGCTGAACACCACGCCTCCCGCGACGGACACCGGGACACTCAGGGCCTCAGGGCCTCAGGGCCTTGAGCCCAGAGGTACCCGAGCCTTCCGGCACCCCGGTTACCCGAGCCACCCAGGGCCCACCCTCCGGGCACGCCACCGTGTCAGCCCTTCGTGCTCCCCGGCCCCACGGCCCGGGCATCCCGTCCCGGTGTCTCCGGCACGGGGGCGGTACCTCCGGCACGGCGGCGGTGCCTCCGGCACGACGGCCGCCCCGGCCGGTGGCACGCCGAGGACCGGCATGACGATGCCCCCGCCCGGGTGCCCACGCTCCGGCGCTCCGCCCGGGCCGAAGGCCCCCACCAGGACCGGTCGGAGGCCCGGCCACCCCGCACCGCGCCGCGCCACCGGACGCCGTCCGACGTCACCCGCCGCGTGGCGCGGGGCGCGCCGGAGGGCCGGGCGGAGCCGTCCCCGCGCGGAAACGTGCAGGATGGAGGCATGGATCTGCGCATCTTCACCGAGCCCCAGCAGGGGGCCACCTACGACACCTTGCTCACCGTCGCCAAGGCCACCGAGGACCTCGGCTTCGACGCCTTCTTCCGCTCCGACCACTACCTCAGCATGGGCTCCGGCGACGGCCTGCCCGGCCCCACCGACGCCTGGATCACCCTCGCCGGACTCGCCCGCGAGACCAAGCGCATCCGGCTCGGCACGCTGATGACCGCCGGCACCTTCCGCCTCCCCGGCGTGCTCGCCATCCAGGTCGCCCAGGTCGACCAGATGTCCGGCGGCCGCATCGAACTCGGCCTCGGTGCGGGCTGGTTCGAGGAGGAGCACAAGGCGTACGGCATCCCCTTCCCGAAGGAGAAGTTCGCCCGCCTCGAGGAGCAACTGGAGATCGTCACCGGTTTGTGGGCCACCGAGCCCGGCAAGACCTTCGACCACCACGGCACCTACTACGACCTCACCGAGTCCCCCGCGCTCCCCAAGCCCGCCCAGGCCAAGGTGCCGGTGCTCATCGGCGGCCACGGCGCCACTCGCACCCCCCGTCTCGCGGCCCGTTACGCGGACGAGTTCAACATGCCCTTCGCCTCCGTCGAGGACACCGCCCGCCAGTTCGGCCGGGTCCGCGACGCCGCCCGGGAAGCCGGCCGCGACCCGGGCGACCTCGTCTACTCCAACGCCCTCGTGGTCTGCGTCGGCAAGGACGACCAGGAGGTCGCCCGCCGCGCCGCCGCGATCGGCCGCGAGGTCGACGAACTCAAGGCCAACGGTCTGGCGGGCTCCCCGGCCGAGGTCGTCGACAAGATCGGCCGCTACGCCGAGACCGGCTCCCGCCGCATCTACCTCCAGCTCCTCGACCTGTCCGACCTCGACCACCTGGAACTGATCTCCACCCAGGTGCGGTCCCAGCTCCCGTAGCACCCGCGCCCGGCGAACGGGTCCGCCGCAGGCCGGCGGCGGACCCGCCCACCGGCCTCCCGAAATTCCGTGCGACCTCGCGAGACCTTCCCTGTACGTTGAGCGCACGCGCCGGAGTCCTGGCGCGTCATCCCAGTTCAGAAGGTGTCAGAGGTGTAACCACCGTGTTCCTGACGATCAGTACCACCGGCTCCGCCGAGAGCCCGGCGACCGACCTCGGTTTCCTGCTGCACAAGCACCCCGACAAGGCGCAGGCGTTCTCCACCTCCTACGGCACGGCACACGTCCTCTACCCCGAGGCCGACGCCGAACGCTGCACGGCGGCGCTGCTGCTGGAGGTGGACGCGGTGGCACTGGTCCGGCGCGGCAAGGGCAAGGGCCGCGGCGGCGCACCCGACGCCGCCCTCGCGCAGTACGTCAACGACCGCCCGTACGCCGCGTCCTCGCTGCTCGCCGTCGCGCTGAGCGGCGTCTTCTCCAGCGCCATGCGCGGTGTGTGCGCCGCGCGCCCGCACCTCCCGGGGCAGCCGCGCCCGCTGCGCGTCGAGGTACCGGCGCTGCCCGCGCGCGGCGGCCCCGGACTCGTCGGCCGCCTCTTCGAACCCCTCGGCTGGACGGTCACCGCCGAACCCGTGCCGCTGGACGGCGAGTTCCCGCAGTGGGGCGACTCCCGTTACGTGCGCCTGGTGCTGGAAGCGGACACGCTCACCCTCGCCGAGGCTTTGCGGCACCTCTACGTCCTGCTCCCCGTCCTCGACGACGCCAAGCACTACTGGGTCGCCTCCGACGAGGTCGACAAACTGCTGCGGGCGGGCGAGGGCTGGCTGCCCGGACACCCGGAGCAGCAGCTGATCACCAGCCGCTACCTCTCCCGCCGCTGGTCGCTGACCCGGCAGGCCAGGGAGCGTCTGGAACTGGTCCGGCTGGCCGAGGCCGACGACAGCGACGTCGAGGCCATCGACAACGCCGTCGAGGCGGAGACCGAGCAGGAGGAGCGGCCGACCCCGCTCGCCGTGCAGCGCCGCGAGGCGATCCTCACCGCGCTCCGCGCCTCCGGCGCCGCCCGGGTGCTCGACCTCGGCTGCGGTCAGGGCCAGCTCGTGCAGCAGCTCCTCAAGGACCCGTCGTTCACCGAGATCGTCGGCGTCGACGTGTCGGTGCGGGCCCTCACCATCGCCTCCCGGCGGCTGAAACTGGACCGCATGGGGGAGCGGCAGTCCGCGCGCGTGACCCTCTTCCAGGGCTCCCTCGCCTACACCGACAAGAGGCTCAAGGGCTACGACGCGGCCGTGCTCAGCGAGGTGATCGAACACCTCGACCCGCCCAGGCTGCCCGCCCTGGAGTACGCGGTGTTCGGTGCCGCCCGCCCCGGCACGGTCCTGGTGACCACCCCGAACGTCGAGTACAACGTGCGCTGGGAGAGCCTCCCGGCCGGCCACGTCCGGCACGGCGACCACCGCTTCGAGTGGACCCGCGCCGAGTTCCGCGCCTGGGCGGGGAAGGTCGCCGAACGGCACGGCTACGGCGTGGAGTTCGTACCCGTGGGACCCGACGACCCCGAGGTCGGGCCGCCCACCCAGATGGCCGTGTTCCGGACCGGGACCGCGAAGGAGGAGAAGGCCGCATGACCACCACCGACACCACCGCCGGCACCACCGCGGGCGCTCGCGCCCTGCCCGTCACCGACCTCTCCCTCGTCGTGCTGATCGGGGCCTCCGGCTCCGGCAAGTCCACCTTCGCCCGACGGCACTTCACGCCCACCGAGGTCATCTCCTCCGACTTCTGCCGCGGCCTGGTCGCCGACGACGAGAACGACCAGAGCGCCTCCCGCGACGCCTTCGACGTGCTGCACTACATCGCCGGCAAGCGCCTCGCCGCCGGCCGCCGCACCGTCGTCGACGCCACCAGCGTCCAGCAGGACGCCCGGCGGCAGCTCATCGACCTCGCCAAGCGGCACGACGTACTGCCCATCGCCATCGTCCTCGACGTGCCCGAACAGGTGTGCGCCGAGCGCAACGCGGCCCGCACCGACCGCGCCGACATGCCGCGCCGGGTCATCCAGCGGCACACCCGGGAACTGCGCCGCTCCCTGCGCCACCTGGAGCGCGAGGGCTTCCGCAAGGTGCACGTACTGCGCGGCACCGAGGAGATAGAGCGGGCCACCGTCGTCACCGAGAAGCGGTACAACGACCTCACCCACCTCACCGGGCCCTTCGACATCATCGGTGACGTCCACGGCTGCTCCGCCGAACTGGAGGCGCTGCTCGCCAAGCTGGGGTACGCCGACGGCGTCCACCCCGAGGGCCGCACCGCCGTCTTCGTCGGCGACCTCGTCGACCGCGGCCCGGACAGCCCCGCCGTGCTGCGCCGCGTGATGACCATGGTGAAGTCGGGCAACGCCCTCTGCGTGCCCGGCAACCACGAGAACAAGTTCGGCCGGTACCTGAAGGGCCGGGGTGTGCAGCACACCCACGGACTCGCCGAGACCATCGCCCAGATGGACGAGGAGAGCGACGCGTTCCGCGCCGAGGTACGGCAGTTCATCGACGGCCTCGTCAGCCACTACGTCCTCGACGGAGGCCGGCTCGTGGTCTGCCACGCCGGACTGCCGGAGAAGTACCACGGCCGCACCTCCGGCCGGGTCCGCAGCCACGCCCTGTACGGCGACACCACCGGCGAGACCGACGAGTTCGGCCTCCCGGTGCGCTACCCGTGGGCGGAGGACTACCGCGGCCGGGCCGCCGTCGTCTACGGCCACACCCCGGTCCCCGAGGCCACCTGGCTCAACAACACCATCTGCCTGGACACCGGCGCGGTCTTCGGCGGCAGACTCACCGCGCTGCGCTGGCCGGAGCGCGAACTGGTCGACGTACCGGCCGGGCGGGTCTGGTACGAGCCGTCCCGCCCGCTGCGCACCGAGGCCCCCGGCGGCCACGAGGGACGCCCGCTGGACCTGGCGGACGTGCACGGCCGCCGCGTCGTCGAGACCCGGCACACCGGCAGGGTGTCCGTCCGCGAGGAGAACGCGGCGGCGGCCCTGGAGGTGATGAGCCGCTTCGCGATGGACCCGCGCCTGCTGCCGTACCTCCCGCCGACGATGGCACCCACCGCCACCTCGCACCTCGACGGTTACCTCGAACACCCGGTGGAGGCCTTCGCCCAGTACGAGCGGGACGGCGTCACCCGCGTCGTGTGCGAGGAGAAGCACATGGGCTCGCGCGCGGTCGCCCTGGTCTGCCGCGACGCCGACGTCGCCGCCCGGCGCTTCGGCGTCGCCGGCGGCGGGACCGGCTCCCTCTACACCCGTACCGGCCGGCCCTTCTTCGACGACGCGTCCGTCACGGAGGAGATCCTCGCCCGGCTGCGCACCGCCGTCACCGACGCCGGCCTCTGGGACGAACTCGCCGCATCCGACGGCGCCTCCGGCGCGGGCGACTGGCTCCTGCTGGACGCCGAGCTGATGCCGTGGTCCCTGAAGGCGTCCGGCCTGCTCCGCTCGCAGTACGCCGCGGTCGGTGCCGCCTCCGGCGCGGTCTTCCCGGGCGCCCTGGCCGCCCTGGAGAGCGCGGCGGCCCGCGGCGTCGACGTCGGGGACCTGCTGGACCGCCAGCGCGAACGCGCCCAGGACGCCTCGGCGTTCACCGACGCCTACCGCCGCTACTGCTGGACCACCGACGGCCTGGACGGCGTGCGCCTGGCACCGTTCCAGATCCTCGCCGCCCAGGGCCGCAGCCTGGCCGCCCTGCCCCACGACCGGCAGCTCGCCCTCATCGACCGCATGGTCGAACACGACACCACCGGCCTGCTCCACACCACTCGCCGCCTCTACGTCGACACCACCGACCCCGAATCGGTGCGGGCCGGCGTCGACTGGTGGCTGGAGATGACCGGACGCGGCGGCGAGGGCATGGTCGTCAAGCCGGTCGACGCCCTGGTCCGCGACAGCGCCGGCCGCCTGGTCCAGCCCGGCATCAAGTGCCGCGGCCGCGAGTACCTGCGCATCATCTACGGCCCCGAGTACACCCGACCCGAGAACCTGGCCCGCCTGCGCGGCCGCTTCCTCAACCACAAACGCTCCCTCGCGATCCGCGAGTACGCGCTCGGCCTGGAGTCCCTGGACCGCCTCGCCGAGGGCGAACCCCTGTGGCGCGTCCACGAGCCGGTCTTCGCCGTCCTGGCCCTGGAATCGGAACCGGTCGACCCGCGTTTGTGACACCCCGTCGCACGCGTGCCTACCAGTCCGGCCGGATTTCACCCTTACGGGGGAGTCCGGCCGGGTGCCTTTCCGCCGGTACCACCTGTCCCTGGCTAACCGTCAGTTACCGTGCTAACTTCGCAGGCCGGTCAGGCAGATGAACCGACTCATGGGGGAACGGTCGGTGGAGAGAGGCGAGGGTTCCAGCGGTCCCGAGGCCGGGATCCCGCGCGCGCAGGCTCTGGAACTGCTGTCCCGGCTCACCACCGCCCTGTGTGAACTCGGCTGCATGGAGGACGCCCAGGGGCGGGTCCAGTTCGCCACCGTGCTCGGGGAACAGATGGCCCGCACCGTCGACGTACGCGGCGTCCGGCTGCGCGAGGACGTGGTGGCCATGGTGCGCGCCGCCCTGAACGCGGAGGGCGGGGAACGCGTACTGGTGAAGGTGGTCGAGCTCTTCGAGGGACCCGCGCCGGCCGAAGAACTCGACCGGCTGCTCGCCCCCGCCGCGCCGGCCGGCGCGGCCCTTCCCGGCCCGCTCTCCGGGCACGACACCGCCACCGCGCACGTCCTGCTGGCCGAGGCCAAGGGAGAGGTGTCCGCCTCCCGGCTGCGGGACGTCCTCGCCGAGGAACTCAACGGCCTCTACCTGCCTTCCGGGCTCACGCCCGAGCAGCTGTTCGCGCACGTCCTGGAGTGGAACGCGCAACCGGACGGGTTACCGCCCGCGGTGCTGCTGGTCGACACGGCCGCCACCCTGGCCGCGTCGCCCGGTCACCGCGGGACCCTCCTCAAATGGGTCGACGGCTGGGCCCAGCGCTCGGACCTGACGGCGGCACTGGCGCGGCGCCGCGCCCTGCGGCGCAGCACCCCCGCCGACCCCGACACCCCGTGCTGCCTGATCGTCGCCGTGGAGCCCACTCGTGACGGCACCGGCGAGATCGTCGTCCGTTCCTGGCTGAACACGGTCCCCGGCCGCTGGGACCCGCAGCCGGGTGAACCCGCCACCACCACACTCGACGGCCTCGGCCAGGCCGTGGAGAGCGCCCTGCGGCAGGGTGCCCCCCTCTGGTCCGTCCCGGCCGACCCGGACGGGCGCGAGCAGCCGACGTACGTCGAATTCGTCCTGCCCTACGACCTCCTCAACCACGACGTGGCGGGCCTCAGCTTCCGCGTCGGTCACGGCCGTCCCCTGCCGCTCGGTCTGAAGTACGGCGTCCACCTGCGCAGTCTGGAGCGGATGCGCACCGACGACGTGCTGGTCCGGCGGCAGTGGCGGGAGCGCTGGAGCAGTCTGCGGAAGCACGGAGTCACCGTGCACGGGTGGACGGACGCCGATGCGCAGCGGCTCGACGCCTGGCAGACCGCTCTCGCCGGAGAGTCCGCACGCACCGCCGTGGTCCTCGACGCCCCCGCCGACACGCCCGCGCTGGAAGCATTGAAGGCCGCCATCGCGGAGGGCATCTCCCTGGCCATATGGGACCGCCGGGGTGCCTTCATCGAGGAGCGCCGCGAAGTCGTGACCGCCGTCTTCGCCTCCGTCCCGATCGCCGCCCAGATCCCCATGGCCATCCACCGGCTGCGCAAGAAGGCCGTCGACCCCGCACAGAGCCCGGACCTGCTGGGCAGACACATCGCCTTTTTCTGGGACGATCCGACACGAGTGGTCGACATCCACACCGACGACGGCGATCTCGCCAACGAGGAGGCATCGGCATGACCGCGCAGGAGGAGCAGACCGCGCCGGAGGACTGGCGGATCTTCCATGCCACCGGCCAGGTCCCGGCCTCCGCCGTCGAGTTGCCCGAGCCCCCGCCCTGGCGGCGGTTCGGCGGCGCCCCGCCGCAGCCGGCCCCACCCGACGACCCGGAGGCCGCGCTGCGCCGGCTCGGCCCCGGCGAGGTCACCGCGCAGCTCGGTGCGGAGGAGATCGACACCGTCAACGCCGCGCTGCTGCTGCGCCGGCCGCTGCTGATCAGCGGACCGCCCGGCATAGGCAAGTCGACCCTCGCCTACGTCATCGCCCGGGAACTGGGACTGGGCCGGGTGCTGGAGTGGAACATCGTCAGTCGCACGTCGTTGCGCGACGGCCTCTACGTGCACGACGCGATGGGACGCGCCCAGGCCATCGCCGCCTGGCAGGCGGGGCTCAGGGACGCGCCGACGTCCGGCGCCGAGGCCACCGACGGAGAGGCGACGACGGAGCTGAGTGAACGTCATGTCCTGCCCCGGTTAGGGGATTTCATCACGCTCGGGCCACTGGGGACCGCTCTGCTGCCCTACGATCGTCCCCGAGTGCTCCTTGTCGACGAACTCGACAAGAGCGACATCGACCTGCCCAACGACCTGTTGCACGTCCTGGAGAACGGAAGCTATGACGTCCCGGAGCTGGTCCGTGACGCCGCCGACACCGCGAGCGTCCACACCAGCGACCCCGGAGTCCGCGCCGTGCTGCGGCAGGGCCGGGTGGAATGCGCGGAGTTCCCCGTCGTGGTGATCACCAGCAACGGTGAACGCGAGTTTCCGGCCGCGTTCCGCAGGCGCTGTCTGCCGCTGGAGCTCAGTGTGCCCACCCGTGAACAGCTGCTCGCCATGGTGAGCCGGCACCTCGGTGAGCGCTCACGGCACAGTGAGAGCCTCGTCGACCTCTTCCTCCAGCGCGTCGAGGCCGGGGGCATGCACTCCCTGGACCAGTTACTCAACGCTGTCCAGATCACTACCATGGGTGGTTTCCAGGCCGACGGCAACGGGTCTAAGCTCGTGGAAATGCTCCTCCGCGACCTCGCGAAGGGCCGCTGAATGGACGACGGCTTTCCCAGGGAGCGCGCATCCGGACCCGGCGACGGCGGACCTGAGACAGGGCCGTCGCCCGCTTCGGCGTGCTCCGAGTCCGCCGAGTACGCGAGTGAGGCCGGAGAGCCGCTCGTCGCTGTCTCGCTGGGGAAAGCCCTGAGCCGTGACCAGCCGCCGACCCCGTACGGCGACGCACAGGATGTGCCGCACTGGCAGGAAATCGGCGACATGGTGTGGCTCGCCGCGTACTGGAGCCGCCACGGCGGTCCCGGCGGGACGGCGGAGCCCGACGACGGCACCACGAGCCCCGGCGCGGATACGGGGAAGGCGGCCCCCGCCCCTGTCGCCGTGGCCGGAACCGGCCCCGAAGCGCCCACCGACCACACGGATCCGGCCGATGTCGCGCCCGGCCCGGACCCGGGTGATCCCCCCGCGCCCCCACCCCCCGGCCGGCCCGGCGCCCCGGTCGGGACCGAGCCCCGGACCTCCGGGGATCCCGGTGGCCTCCCCGGACCCGCCCCGGGGCCGGGCTCCGTGGACGGCAGGCTCTTACCGCACCCCGAGGGCACCGGCACCCTCCACTTCGGCCGCCCCCTGCTGCCCGAGGCCAACCAGCCGCGGTACGGGCCCGGCCGCCGCACGGCACTGCTCGCCCGCGCACTGCACCAGCTCGCCCGCCGAGTACCGTCCCGCGACACGCTGGAACTCGACGAGGAGACCACCGCCGAGCAAGGCGTCGCGGACGGCATGTGGATGCCGTTCCTCCGGCCCGCCCGTACCTCGGCCTTCGACCTGGTGCTGCTCGCCGACGACGCGCCCACCATGCGGATCTGGCGGGAGACGGTGGCGGGCCTCGCCGAGGCCGCCGAACACAGCGGTGCCTTCCGCGGTGTCCGCACCCTCAGGTTCGTCCTGCCGCGAACCGGCTCCGCGACGCTCCGCTGGACCACCGGCGGTGCCGTCGCCGACGCGGGCGAACTGCTCGACGGCCGCGGCGGCCGGGTCTTCCTCGTCGTCACCGACGGCCTTGCCCACGGCTGGGCCGCTCCCGCCGCCGACACCCTGCTGAGCCGGCTCGGGCACTCCGGCCCGACCGCGCTCGTCCACCTCCTCCAGCCCCACCTGCGCCACCGCAGCTCCCTCTACCCCCACCCGGCGGTCCTGGAGGCAGGCGGCTTCGGCGCCCCCAACGACTGTCTCGGGCACTGGGCGCCGCCCGGCGGCCCCGACCCCCTGCGCCCCCTGCCCGAGTCGGCCGACGGGTCCCTTCCTGTTCCGGTGCTCTCCCTCAAACCCGGGTCCGTCGCCGCCTGGGCCGATCTCGTCACCGGCGAACGCGGAGTGCGCCGCTCCCTGCCCGTGGTGCTCGCCGGCATGCTCACCAAGGGAGCACCCGCCCCGGGCCTGCGCGCCCCGCGCGCCGCGGCCGCCGCCGTGCGCCGCTTCCTGACGCTGGCCACACCCGCAGCCCGCCGTCTGGCTGCCCAACTGGCGGCCATCCCGTTCGATTTCGACCTGGTCGATCAGCTACGGCGGCGGGTCATGCCGGAGGCCGGCCCCGACCACCTCGCCGAAATCCTGATGGGCGGTCTGATCGACTGGGACCGGGGCGACGGCGGCGGGCCCGAATTCGCGGACGGCGTCCGCGAGGCGCTGCTCGCCACCACCACCCGGTCCCAGCTCGCCCGCACCGTGAGCGTCGTCGGCGACCTGCCCGCCGCCGGCGAACGGGGACTCGCGCTGCGCGCCGCACTGCACGACCCGGTCGGCGCGACACTGCCCGACCCGGCCGACCACGGCTGGCTGCGTACGGAACTCGCCGTGATGCGAGCCCTCTCGGGGCCCTACTCCGAAAGGGCGAACCGTATCGAGCCGGACATCTCCCGGCTCCTGCCCGGCCCGTCCGAGCGGGTGCCCACGGAGGCGCCCACGACGGCGAACCACCCGTACGGCGGCGACTTGCCCGACGACCAGGAAGGGAGGCATCCAGCGTCGGACGTTCACGTCTCCCCTGGAGACTCCCGGACGCGCCTGGTGACCGAGACCCCACACGAAGCCCCGGAGGCTGAACCGCTCATGCCGAGCCCCAACAGCGCGACGCTGGCCATCCTGGAGAATGTTCCGCTCAGGAACACCTCGTTCGTCGGCCGTCAGGCGCTGCTCAGGGCTGTGGAGGAACAGCTCGCCGCCCAGGACACGGCGGCCGTGCTGCCGCACGCCCTGCACGGGCTCGGCGGCGTGGGCAAGTCCCAGCTGGCCCTGGAGTACGTGTACACGCACCAGCACGAGTACAACGTCATCTGCTGGATCGCGGCCGAGCGGGAGAGCCTCGTCCTCGCCGGACTGGCCAGTCTCGCGACTCGGCTCGGCGTCGCCCAGACGGGACAGGAGGGCACGGCCAACACGGCGGTCGCCAAGGTCCTGGAAGCGCTGCGTTCCGGCGAACCCCATGACAACTGGCTCCTGGTCTTCGACAACGCCGAAGACATCGCGATGGTACGCCGGTACTTCCCGACCAGCGGCCCCGGCAAGGTCATCGTCACCTCCCGCAACCGCGCCTGGGAGCGGGTGGCGACCCCGCTCCCGGTGAACGTGTTCGAACGCCAGGAATCCATCGAGCTGCTCCAGAAGCGTTCCCCCGATCTCTCCACGGAGGACGCCGACCGGCTTGCCGAGGCCCTCGGCGACCTGCCCCTCGCGGTCGAACAGGCGGGCGCCTGGAGCGCGGTCACCGGCATGCTCGTCGAGGAGTACCTCGACCTGCTGGCCCAGCGCAGCCCCGAGATCCTCGAGCTGGACCCGGCGCCCGACTACCCGGTCTCGGTCGCCGCGGCCTGGGACATCTCGCTGGAGCGGATCCAGGAGAACAACCCCGGCGCCCGCCAGCTCCTCGACATCTGCGCGAGCATGGCCCCCGAGCCGATTCCGCGGTCCATCCTCCGGGGCGGCCGAGGTGTCAACATCACTCCGCAGGTGGACTCGCTACTGCGGGAGTCGGTCAAACTCGGCCGGGCCGTACGCGACCTCAGCCAGTTCTCCCTGATCAAGACCGACCCCCGCACCGACACCCTGCAGATGCACCGCCTGCTGCAGACGGTGCTCCTCGCCAAGCTCGGCCCCGAACAGCGGCGGCAGATGAGGGAAGCCGCCCACCAACTGCTGTCCGCGGCCAAACTGGGTCACTTCGCCTCGTCCCAGGAATGGCCCGCCTACCAGGCGCTCCTGCCGCACATCCTGGCGTCCCGGGCCGTCACCAGCACCGACACCTATGTGCGGGAGCTCATCTCCGACACCGTGTTCTTCCTCTACTACTGGGGCGACCACGAGGGTGCGGCGGACCTCGCCCGTCAGGCGTGGAGCGCCTGGCTCGCCGCGTCCGGGGAGGAGGACAACCACGTCATCCGCATCACGAAGACGTTCGCCTTCGCCCTGCTCCAGGTCGGTCAGATCGGCGAGGCGATCCCGCTGGCCGAGAGAGCCCTGGAGGTCAGCCGGCGCATCGACGCGGAACCGGAGGACCTCGTCGACTCGCTGTGCGCGCTGGCCGACGCCCGGCGCTACCAGGGACGGTTCGAGGAAGCGCGGGACCTCGGCCAGGAGGCCACCGAGCTGGCGCGCTCCAGGTTCGGCCCCGACGACACCACGACCTTGCGGGCCATTCACAGCTGGGGGGTCGACCTGCGGCTGTGCGGCCAGTTCGACGAGGCGCTGGCCCTGGACGAGGAGAACGCCCGGCAGCGCGAGTCGACCTTCGGACCGCGCAGCTTCCTCACGCTCAACACGCTCAACGCCCTGTCCATCGACATGAGGGAGAGCGGGAACTACCCGGCCGCCCGGGAGTTCCAGGAGGAGGTGCACCGAAGGGCCCGCGGCGTGATGGGCGAGCAGCACCCGCTCACCCTGCGCGCGGCGCGGAATCTCGCCGTCTGTCTCCGCCGGGACGGCGCGCTCGCCGAGGCCCTGAAGCTCTCCGAGGAGACCCTCCGCAACTTCGTGACCCGGTACGGCCCCGTGCAGGCCGACTCGCTCTCCACGGCGATCAACCTCTCGGTCGACCTGCGCCTCGCCGGGGACCTCGAGAGGTCCCGTGAGCTGGGCGAGCAGACGGCGGGGCACTACGCCGCGCTGCTCGGTGACGACCACGCGTACACGCTGCTCACCAAGGCGAATCTCGCCGCCACCATGCGTGCGGTCGGTGCTCTCGACCGTGCCGCGGAACTGGAGGACGAGGCGGCCGACCGTCTCGCGGCCACGCTGGGACGCGAGCACGTGATGGCGTTGACGGTGGAGATCGGCAGGGCCAACACGGCCTACGCCCGGCTCGACTTCGGCCGGGCCCACGAGATCGACGAGGCCAACGTGGCCGCCCTCACCGTGGCTGCCGGTGCGGAGCACCCGCTGACCCTGTCCTGCACCGCCAACCTCGCCCTGGACCTGCGCGGTCTCGGCCGGGGAACGGAGGCGGACCAGACGCAGCGCAAGGCGGTGGAGGGCTTCGCCCGTGTGGTCCGCGAGGGACATCCCTGGCTGGTCACAGCCCGTCATGGGCGCCGTATCGAGTGCGACATCGCCCCCATGCCGCTGTAGCGGGTCGTCGCGGGGCGGGGGACGCGCTTCCGGCCGGGGCGGCACCGCGAGCCGCCCCGGCCGTCCTGTCAGCGGGAGTCCCCCACCGGGGTCGTGCGGGCGTCGTCCTCGGGCGGCGCCGCCGGTGAGGGGGCCGCGCGGTCCGCGGGCCGGTGTCCGCGCCGTTCGGCCGGGCGGCGGGTCAGGAGCAGGAGCGGCTGCGTGAAGAGTGTGGTGGCCAGGGCCATGAACACCAGAACGCTGTAGAGCCTCTCGCTCAGCAGGCCCGCCTGCAGACCGGCGTTGAGGGCGATCAGCTCGGTGAGTCCGCGGGCGCTCATGAGAATGCCCACGGTGCGTGCGTCGTGCCGGTCCAGACCACCGATCCGGGCCGCCGCCACCCCGCTGCCGATCTTCGCCGTCACCGCCAGGGCCGTCACGACCAGCACGGCGAACCATCCCGCGACCCCTATTCCGTTCAGTGCGACGGCCTGGCCCGAGACCACGAAGAAGAAGGGGAGCAGCAGGCCGCTGATGTCGTTCAGCGGACGCAGCAGATCGGGGTCCAGGGTGCCGTCCCGCTCCCGGGGTGTCACCACACCGGCCAGCAGCGCGCCGAAGATCACATGCAGTCCCAGGGAGTGCGTCACCCAGGACGAGCCGAGCGCGAAGCCGATGAGCAGCGTCATCCGGAGTGAGGGCTCCACCTGCGGCCGCCACAGCAGCCGGCGCAGCAGGGGCCGGGCCACGAGGAACATCACGGCGACGAACACGGCCGCGATCACCGCCCGCCACGCCCAACCCGGCGTGTGGTCGTCACCGTCCTCCATCAACGCACCGGCCAGCACCGTCCAGCAGACCACGTCGAGGAGTCCCGCCGCGGACATCGCTACCACACCGGGCACCGTGCGGGCCAGACCGTTCTCCCGCACTATGGCCGTCAGTACCGGTACCGCGGTGACGGACAGGGCGATCCCGGCGAACAGCACGGTCGAGGGGGACGGATCACGCGGCATGCCCAGGGCCCGCAACTCGTCCCAGAACAGCAGGGCGCCCCCGCTGCCCACCGCCATCGGCACCAGGAACGACGCGAGGGCCACCATGACCGCCGTACGGGCCCGGTCGCCCAGCAGCTTCAGATCCAGCTCGTAGCCCACCGCGAACAGGAAGACCACCAGGGCGAACTGCGCGAAACCGGACAGGGCTGTGCCGATGTGTTCCGGGAACAGCGTCTCGTAGGCCCCGGGCGCCACGCTGCCGAGAAGGGAGGGGCCCAGTGCCGTTCCTGCCAGGAGCTGGCCGACGATGTACGGCTGCCCCAGCTTGCGGGCCGTCCATCCCGCCGTGTGCGCGGCGACGAGGATCAGGGCCGAGGCTCCCACGAAGTGCGCGATCAGCGCGTCAGGGCTCATGTGTCCCCCGGGGTCCGGTTGTTGGTCCGGCCGTGCGGCCGGCGACAGGTGTGCGTGAATGCGACACCAACTGGCCCAGAATAGAAGGTGTCTGATGGTCCGTCGGGTCGGCGACGCGCGAGCCCGGTCAGCCGCAGGAGGCACACCCGTAGCGGTCGGTTCCGCTTGTGCCACGTAGATGCGTCCGGCCGCCGTCCGTGCTGCCGTGCGCCGTCGGCGCGCCCCCGGGGGCGGACGGCCCGCCGGTCCGCGGACCGCGGATCAGGAGAGAGTGTTTCCAGCCGTGCGGGCGGGGAGTGCCCCTCCGGGACAACGGGCGTCCGCGCACAACTGCTTCACGGCGAAACAGGATCCGCCTCCGCCACCTCGTGGGTATACAGCAAGGATTGGCCGGTACTCCAGGACATCACCATGGTTCATGGTGATCGAGTGGCGTGATCGTATGGTTTTCGATGCGGGATTCAGTGGCCATGATGGTTTCAGGGACACGGGGCATCGCGTGCCACCGTGCGAGAAGGGGGACGCACCTTGCATCAGCCGCCCGCTCAGCGCAACGCGGAAGCCGCCGCCCGGGGACCGGCCCTGGCGGCGGGGACTTCTGTCCGGGAGTCGGACGTGGCGGATCTCGCGCAGCTGCCTCTGACAGCCGTGGACGGCCTTGCTCCCCTCGGTCCCGACGCCCGTCTTCTCCTGGAGGTCCTGCGCTCACGCAGCGGCATCAGAGGAGGCAGCGAGCCCGGCCGGGCCGAATAGCGGTCCCCGCACGAGGGGAGCGCCCCCCGGGGTCCGCCCGTGTCCGCCCACCGACCGGAGGTTCCCGGCAATGCAGAGAGCGCCGCGCACCGACCCCTTGCGCATGCCGGAGCACCTCTTCGCGGAACTCGCCGCCGGCGGCGGCTCCGCACGGGCCGTCGCCTTCCTCGAACAGGGGGAGCGGGCGCGCCGGTTGCTGCTGCTGCGCACGCTGCTCAGCCGGCTTCGGGGTGTGTCCACGCCGCTGACCCCGGCCGGGGACGCCTGGCGGGTGCTCAGGGAGGCGGCGGGGCGGGCGCCCGAGGCGGTCGAGGGGCTGATCCAGGCGCCGACGACGGGCGCCTGGATCGCGCACATGCTGCGCCGCCTGCACGGCACCGCGACCGGCCCGGCCCTGTGGGCGGAGACGGCCCGGCTGAACACCCTCGCGGTGGTCGCCGCGCTGCACGCCGGCATGGAGGTGTCCGTGGGCGTGGCGCTGGAGGACGGGGCGCTGCACCTGCCGGGACTGGGGCTGGCCCGGCTGCCGGAGGGGGCGGCCGGCCTGTCGGCGGGCACGGCGAGCACGCGTGCCGGGGAGCTGACCGTCACGGGGCCGTCACGCGCCGGCGGGCGAACGGTGCTGACCTGCCGCCCCGCGCCCGTGCCGGTGGACACGGCACCGCCCGCCGACGACGCCCGCTGGCTGCCCCTGCGTACTCTCACGGCCGGCTCCGCCGCCCTGCCCCTGGAGGACCTGGACCCCTACCGGGACCTCGACGATCCGCTGCCGCCCGCCCGGCTGGACGCCGACGAGGCCGTGGCCTGGCAGCGGATGGTCGACGAGGCCGTCGCGATCCTCGCGGCCACCGGCGGGCCGGAGCCCGGGCGGCTGGACCCGGCCGTGATCCGGGCCGTCGTCCCCTGGGGCAGGACCGCTCCGCTGCCCCCGCCGCCCCCCGACGTGCGGGTGTCCGCCTCCAGCGGCGACTCCTACGGCGCGATGATCATCTCCCGCCCCTCCGAGCCGCTGGCCCTGGCCGAGGCGCTGGTCCACGAGTTCCAGCACAGCAAGCTCGCCGCGCTGCTCCACCTCTTCCCGCTGGTGCGCGACGACCGCGCCGAGCGCTACTACGCCCCCTGGCGTCCGGACCCGCGCCACCTCACCGGACTGCTCCACGGCGCCTACGCCTTCACGGGTGTCGCCGGGTTCTGGCGGGACCGGCTGTCCGAACCGGCGCACGCCGAGACGGCCGCCTACCACTTCGCCCTGCGCCGCACGCAGAGCAGGCTCGTCGTTCGCACCCTCCTCACCAGCGGTTTCCTCACGGATACCGGGCACGCCCTGGTGACCGGGCTCGCCCGCACCCTGGACACCTGGCTGCGCGAGCCCGTCGCCCCGGCCGCCCTGGCCCGTGCCCGCACCGCCGCCACCCTGCACCGCACCGAATGGCGGCTGCGCAACGTCGCCGCGCCGGCCCGGCCCGGACCCGGGCGGCACTCCGTGCCGTCCGGCGACGCGCCGGCGCCTCCTCGGTTCCGCCCCGACCGTACGACCTGGCCCGACCTGCGCACCCATGTCCTCGCCGTGCCGCCCGCCCGTCCCCGCACTCCCGACGAGCACCTCGCCGCGGGGAACCCGGCGGCCGCGTTCGAGGGGTACGCCGAAGGGCTGGAACGGGAGCCGGGCGACCCGCACCTGCTCGCCGGCTGGATCGTCGCCCGGGCCGCCCTGGAACCGGGTCCCGGGGCCCGGCGGGCGCTGGCCCGGCCGGAGCTGCTGCTGCCCGCGTCACCCGTCCACCGGTGACGCGGGCAGGTCCGCGGGCCGGGGGAGTCCGGCCGACGGGTGACGGGAGCCGGAGCGTGGATGTGCCGAAGCGGGGGTGAACGGGCGGCCGGGTGGTCAGGATGGAACCATGACCTACCACGTCGACTCCGAGGCCGGGCGGCTGCGCCGCGTCATCCTGCACCGGCCCGATCTCGAGCTCAAAAGGCTCACTCCCAGCAACAAGGACGCCCTGCTCTTCGACGACGTGCTCTGGGTGCGCCGGGCGCGCGCCGAGCACGACGGGTTCGCCGACGTCCTGCGCGACCGCGGTGTCACCGTCCACCTCTTCGGTGACCTGCTCTCCGAGACGCTGGCGATCCCGGCGGCACGCTCGCTCGTCCTGGACCGGGTCTTCGACGAGAAGGAGTACGGTCCGCTGGCCACCGACCACCTCCGTGCCGCGTTCGAGACGCTTCCGGCGCCGGACCTGGCCGAGGTGCTGGTCGGCGGGACGACCAAGCGGGAGTTCCTGGACGCCCACCCGGAGCCGACCTCCGTGCGCTTCCACGCGATGGAGCTCGACGACTTCCTGCTGGGCCCGCTGCCCAACCACCTCTTCACCCGTGACACCTCCGCCTGGATCTACGACGGTGTGTCCATCAACGCGATGCGCTGGCCGGCCCGGCAGCGCGAGACCGTGCACTTCGAGGCGATCTACCGGCACCATCCGCTCTTCCGCGGGGAGTCCTTCCACCTGTGGTCCGAGGGGCAGGCCGACTACCCGTCCACCATCGAGGGCGGGGACGTGCTGGTGATCGGCAACGGCGCGGTGCTGATCGGGATGAGCGAGCGCACCACCCCGCAGGCCGTGGAGATGCTGGCGCACAAGCTGTTCGCGGCCGGCTCGGCCCGGACCATCGTCGCCCTCGACATGCCGAAGAGACGCGCCCTGATGCACCTCGACACCGTGATGACGATGGTCGACGGGGACACGTTCACCCAGTACGCGGGCCTCGGCATGCTCCGGTCGTACACGATCGAACCCGGCTCGGACGAGAAGGAGCTGAAGGTCACCGACCATCCGCCGGAGCACATGCACCGCGCGATCGCCGCAGCGCTCGGCCTCAGCGAGATCCGGGTGCTGACCGCCACCCAGGACGTGCACGCGGCCGAGCGCGAGCAGTGGGACGACGGCTGCAACGTCCTCGCCGTCGAGCCGGGCGTCGTCGTCGCCTACGAGCGCAACTCGACCACCAACACCCATCTGCGCAAGCAGGGCATCGAGGTGATAGAGATCCCGGGCAGCGAGCTGGGCCGGGGGAGGGGCGGGCCGCGCTGCATGAGCTGTCCCGTAGAACGAGACGCCGTATAGAAATACAAATAGTCGTATACACTTCCAAGGGTCCGTGTCCCCGTCCCTGGAGAGCCCCATGGCGACTGTCCCGACCGCCCTCGCCGGCCGTCCCTTCCTCAAGGAGGTGGACTTCACCGCGGAGGAGTTCCGCGGCCTGCTGGAACTGGCCGCCGAGCTGAAGGCCGCCAAGCGGGCCGGGACCGAGCACCGGTACCTGCGGGGCAGGAACATCGCGCTGATCTTCGAGAAGACCTCGACGCGGACGCGCTGCGCGTTCGAGGTGGCGGCCGCCGACCAGGGCGCCTCGACGACCTACCTCGATCCGTCGGGCTCGCAGATGGGCCACAAGGAGTCCGTGAAGGACACCGCCCGGGTGCTGGGCCGGATGTACGACGCGATCGAGTACCGGGGGGACAGCCAGGCGAAGGTGGAGGAGCTGGCGCGGTACTCGGGCGTGCCCGTCTACAACGGTCTCACCGACGACTGGCACCCCACGCAGATGCTCGCCGACGTGCTCACGATGACCGAGCACAGCGCCAAGCCGCTCACCGGTATCGCCTTCGCCTACCTGGGCGACGCCCGTTTCAACATGGGCAACTCCTACCTGGTCACCGCGGCCCTGCTGGGCATGGACGTCCGCGTCGTCGCCCCGAAGTCCTACTGGCCCGCCCAGGAGGTCGTCGACCGGGCCCGTGAGCTCGCCGTGTCCAGCGGGGCCCGCATCACGCTCACCGAGGAGATCGCCGAGGGCGTCGCGGGCGCCGACTTCGTCGCCACGGACGTCTGGGTCTCCATGGGGGAGCCCAAGGGCGTCTGGGACGAGCGGATCGCCGCCCTCGCGCCGTACGCGGTGACGATGGACGTGCTGCGCGCCACCGGCAACCCCGACGTGAAGTTCCTGCACTGCCTGCCCGCCTTCCACGACCTGGGGACCGAGGTCGGCCGCGAGGTGTACGAGACGCACGGCCTGGAGTCGCTGGAGGTGACCGACGAGGTGTTCGAGTCGGCGCACTCGGTGGTCTTCGACGAGGCGGAGAACCGCATGCACACGATCAAGGCGGTCCTGGTCGCCACCCTCGCCTGAGGGGCCCTCCGGGGTTCAGACCGGACGCCGCTGACCCGGCAGCCGGAACCACACCGCCTTGCCGGACTCGGTGGGGCGGTGACCGCAGGACGAGCTCAGGGTGCGGATCAGCAGGAGTCCGCGCCCGTGCTCCTGCCACGGGTCGGGCGTGCCGGGCGTCGGACGGGTGAGGTCGCCGGGCGGCGCCGGGTCGGCGTCGTGGACCTCGACCTGGAAACCGGCCGGCAGCAGCCGCAGCACCAGCTCGATCGGGGTGCTCCCCGAGGTGTGTTCCACGGCGTTGGCCACCAGTTCCGCCGTCAGCAGCTCCGCCGTGTCGCAGTCGGCGGTGTGCTCCCGCTCGGCGAGGGCCGTACGGACCAGCGCACGGGCCACGGGCACTGCCGCGGTGGAGTGCGGCAGCGCGACGCGCCAGGAGGAGGAAGCGGCGGAGGGTTCGTGCACAGCGGGTCCGTTCATGGAGCGGGTGCTCCTGCGTTCAGCCGTCAATGGTACGGCGCACCCGGTGCCACCCCGCGCGGGGGCGGCCCCGGAACCCTGCCCGGGCGCCGTCCGGGGCGCGCGCCCCGGCAACGGGCGGCCTACCCGCGCCGCGGGCCCGCCGCGCACGCCCGGTCCCGCTGTTACCGGCGTGTCGACGAGTCGTGACGGACGCGCGGCCCCGGTCCCCGGGCCCGTTCGCCCGCTGCCGGCCCTCTGGCCGTTCTCCCGCCGCCTGACCCCGGATCCCGTATCGCGTATCGCGTGGCCGTGACGACAGTCACCGAACAGTGATAACTTCGTGGGGCAGAACTCAGTGAGCAGCGCAGTGCCCGCCCGAGGAGGCCGCCCTCATGAGTCCCTTCACCGGCTCCGCAGCCCGTACCGGCCACTGGGAGCATCTGCGCGTCGATATCACCGACGGTGTCGCCACCGTCACCCTCGCCCGCCCCGACCGGCTCAACGCGCTCACCTTCGGCGCCTACGCCGACCTGCGCGACCTGCTCGCGGAGCTGTCCCGGGAGCGGGCCGTACGGGCCATGGTGCTGGCCGGCGAGGGGCGGGGATTCTGCTCCGGCGGCGACGTGGACGAGATCATCGGCGCGACCCTCTCCATGGACACCGCCCAGCTCCTCGACTTCAACCGGATGACCGGCCAGGTGGTGCGGGCGGTACGGGAGTGCCCGTTCCCGGTGATCGCCGCGATCCACGGGGTGGCGGCGGGCGCCGGCGCGGTCCTCGCCCTGGCCGCCGACTTCCGGGTCGCCGACGCGGGCGCCCGCTTCGCCTTCCTCTTCACCCGGGTCGGCCTCTCCGGTGGCGACATGGGCGCGGCCTATCTGCTGCCCCGGGTGGTGGGCCTCGGCCACGCGACCCGGCTGCTCATGCTGGGGGAGTCGGTCCGCGCCCCCGAGGCCGAGCGCATCGGCCTGATCAGCGTGCTCACGGACGAGGGCGACGCCGACGAGGCCGCCCGGTCCCTGGCCCGCCGCCTCGCCGACGGCCCCGCCCTGGCCCACGCCCAGACCAAGGCCCTCCTCACCGCCGAACTGGACATGCCCCTGGCCGCGGCGGTCGAACTGGACGCCTCCACCCAGGCCCTCCTGATGAACGGCGAGGACTACGCGGAGTTCCACGCGGCCTTCACCGAGAAGCGCCCCCCGAAGTGGCGGGGGAGGTAACGGGATGCCTCCGTCCAACGGGACCCCTCGGACCCGGGGAACCCGGGACCGTTCCGGATCCGCGGCCAGCGCCGCGGGGACGCGACCGGACGCGGACGGCCCGCGCCGGCCCGGCGGGCGGCCCCGCCCTCTCCGTGTCGCGGTCATCGGCGGGGGCCCCGGCGGTCTCTACACCGCCGCGTTGCTGAAACGCCTCGACCCCGCCCGGCACATCACCCTCTGGGAACGCAATCCCCCCGACGAGACCTTCGGCTTCGGCGTGGTCCTCTCGGACGAGACCCTCGGCGGCATCGAACACGCCGACCCCGTCGTCCACGCGGCCCTGCAGGAGGACTTCACCCGCTGGGACGCGATCGACATCGTCCACCGGGGCATCCTGCACACCTCGACAGGACATGGATTCGCCGCGCTGGGCAGGCACCGCCTGCTGGAGATCCTGCACGACCGCTGCCGGTCCCTCGGGGTGGAGCTCCGCTTCCGCACCGAGGCCCCGGACCCCGCCCGGCTGGCGCGGACGCACGACCTCGTCGTCGCCGCCGACGGGGTCCACAGCACCACCCGGGAGGCGTTCGCGGACGTGTTCCGGCCCCGGATCACCGAGCACCGGTGCCGCTACATCTGGCTGGCCGCCGACTTCGCCTTCGACGCCTTCCGCTTCGAGATCGTCGAGACCGAGCACGGCGTGATGCAGCTCCACGGCTACCCCTATTCCGCCGACGCCTCCACCGTGATCGTCGAGATGCGCGAAGAGGTCTGGCGCGCCGCCGGGTTCGACGACGCGGACGAGACGGAGTCCGTCGGGCGCTGCGCCAAGATCTTCGCCGACGCCCTCGGCGGACGCCCGCTGAAGTCCAACAACTCGGCGTGGACGACCTTCCGCACGGTGGTCGGCGAACGCTGGTCGCACGGCAACGTGGTGCTGCTCGGCGACGCCGCCCACACCGCCCACTTCTCCATCGGCTCCGGCACCAAGCTCGCCGTCGAGGACGCCCTCGCGCTCGCCGCCTGCCTGCGCGAACAACCCACCGTCGACGCCGCGTTGTCCGCCTACGAGGAGGAGCGGCGGCCGGTGGTCGCCTCCACCCAGCGCGCGGCCCGGGCCAGTCTGGAGTGGTTCGAGGACCTGCCCCGCCATCTCGCGCAGCCGCCCCGCCAGTTCGCCTTCAACCTGCTCACCCGCAGCCGCCGCGTCACCCACGGCAACCTGCGGCTGCGTGACGCCCGCTTCACCGACGCGGTGGAGCGCGGGTTCGGCTGCCCGCCCGGCACGCCCCCGATGTTCACCCCGTTCCGGCTGCGCGGTCTGACCCTGCGCAACCGGGTCGTCGTCTCGCCCATGGACATGTACTCGGCGGCCGACGGCGTCCCCGGCGACTTCCACCTCGTCCACCTCGGCTCCCGTGCCCTCGGCGGTGCCGGGCTGGTGATGACCGAGATGGTGTGCGTCAGCCCGGAGGGCCGCATCACCCCCGGCTGCACGGGGCTCTACACCGGCCGGCAGGCCGAGGCGTGGCGGCGGATCACCGACTTCGTGCACACGAGCGCACCCGGCACCGCGATCGGCGTGCAGCTCGGCCACAGCGGCCGCAAGGGCTCGACCAGGCTGATGTGGGAGGGCATGGACGAACCGCTCGACGAGGGCAACTGGCCCCTGGTCGCCGCCTCCCCGCTGCCCTACAAGCCGGGCAGCCAGGTCCCCCGCGAACTGTCCCGTGCCCAGCTCACCGACCTGCGCGAACAGTTCGCGGCCGCCGCCGTCCGGGCCGCCCGGGCCGGTTTCGACCTCCTCGAACTGCACTGCGCCCACGGCTACCTGCTTTCCGGCTTCCTCTCCCCGCTGACCAACCGCCGCACCGACGCCTACGGCGGCTCACCGGAGAAGCGGCTGCGCTTCCCGCTGGAGGTCTTCGACGCGGTGCGCGCGGTGTGGCCCGGGGACCGGCCGATGACCGTCCGCATCTCCGCCACCGACTGGGCGGAGGGCGGCACCACGGCCGAGGACGCGGTCGCCGTCGCCCGTGCCTTCGCCGCGCACGGCGCCGACGCGATCGACGTGTCGACCGGGCAGGTCGTCGCCGAGGAGAAGCCGGAGTTCGGCCGCTCGTACCAGACGCCGTTCGCCGACCGGGTGCGCAACGAGGCCGGTGTGCCGGTGATCGCGGTGGGCGCCATCTCCTCCTGGGACGACGTCAACTCCCTGATCCTCGCCGGGCGCACGGACCTGTGCGCGCTGGCCCGGCCCCATCTCTACGACCCGCACTGGACCTTGCACGCGGCGGCCGAACAGGGCTACGAAGGGCCGGGAGTCGTCTGGCCCGCGCCGTACCGGGCGGGCAGCCGCCGGCCACAGACCGGCCGCACCGACGCCCCCCGGCCGCGGCTCACGCTGGACGACTGACCGCGCGGGCACCCGCGGGGGCGGGGAGAAGCCCGGGTCAGCCGGCCGTCTCCAGGGCCGCGTAGGCCGCTCCCGCGTCACGGAGCCGCTCGTGCAGCGCGCCGAAGACGGCCGCCGAGCGCGTCCCCGGCCAGTCGGCGGGGAGCAGCGCGGCGGGCAGACCGGGATCGGCGTAGGGGAGGTGACGCCAGGAGTCGAGGGCGAGGAGGTAGTCGCGGTAGGCATCCTCCGGCGGGGTGTCCGTGCGCTCCTCCCAGGAGCGCAGCACCGGCGCGTGCCGCCGCAGGAACGCCTCGTGCTGCCCGGCGATGGCCGTCAGGTCCCACCAGCGGGCGACCGCCTGCGAGGTGGGGGCGAAGCCGAGGTGTTCGCCGCGGAAGAGGTCGACGTAGCCGTCCAGACGCAGCCGCTCCAGGGTGTGCCTGGTCTCCTCGTGCAGTCGCGCGGGCGCGATCCACACTCCGGGCGCCGCCGTGCCGAAGCCCAGGCCGGACAGGCGGGAGCGCAGGACGTGCCGCTTCTGCCGCTCGGACTCGGGCACGGAGAACACGGCGAGGACCCAGCCCTCGTCCCCGGGCGGCGCGCCGGCGTAGATGCGCCGGTCGCCGTCCTCCAGCAACTGCCTGGCCTCGTCCGACAGTTCGTAGCCGGCCGCGCCCCGCGTGGTGCGTGCCGGGAGGAGCAGTCCGCGCCGCTTGAGCCGGGACACCGAGGAGCGCACGGACGGGGCGTCCACGCCGACCGCGGCCAGCAGCCGGATCAGCTCGGCGACGGGCACCGGGCCCGGCGCGAAGCGGCCGTACGCGCCGTAGAAGGTGACGATCAGAGACCGTGGAGCATGCTGGTCGGACACGTTGATCATCTTAGGTCGTGCCGGCGGGCGCCGTTCCCCGGCATCAGCGCTGGTCATCTCCCGTACCGTCGGGGGCGCGCAGCCGGAACCGCTGGAGCTTGCCGGTGGCCGTGCGGGGCAGCGCGTCCAGGAACACGATCCGGCGCGGGCACTTGTACGGCGCCAGCTCCGACTTCACGAACGCCCGCAGCGCTTCGGCGTCCCGCCCGGCGCCCTCCCTGAGGACCGTGTATGCCACCACGATCTCGCCGCGCGCCTCGTCGGGCCGCCCCACCACGGCCGCCTCCACGACGTCCGGGTGGCGCAGCAGCGCGTCCTCCACCTCCGGGCCGGCGATGTTGTACCCCGCCGAGATGATCATGTCGTCGGCGCGGGCCACGTACCGGAAGTAGCCGTCCGGGTCGCGGACGTAGGTGTCGCCGGTGATGTTCCAGCCGTCTCGCACGTACTCCCGCTGGCGCGGGTCGGCGAGGTAGCGGCAGCCGACGGGACCGCGCACCGCGAGCAGTCCCGGCTCCCCGTCCGGCACGGGCACGCCGTCCGGGTCCTGCACGCGTGCCTGCCACCCGGGCACCGGGACCCCGGTGGTCCCGGGTCTGATGTGCTCGTCGGCGGCGGAGACGAAGATGTGCAGCAGTTCGGTGGCGCCGATGCCGTTGATGATGCGCAGGCCGGTGCGCTCGTGCCAGGCGTGCCAGGTGGCGGCGGGCAGGTTCTCGCCCGCGGACACACAGCGGCGCAGCGAGGACAGGTCGTGGCCGTCCGTCTCGCCGAGCATCGCGCGGTAGGCGGTGGGCGCCGTGAACAGCACCGACACCCGGTGCTCGGCGACGGCCGCCAACAGCTGGCGCGGATGGGCCTGTTCCAGCAGCAGCGCGCTCGCCCCGGCACGCATCGGGAACACCACGAGCCCGCCGAGGCCGAAGGTGAAGCCGAGCGGCGGACTGCCCGTGAACACGTCGTCCGCCACCGGTTTCAGGACGTGCCGGGAGAAGGTGTCCGCGATCGCCAGCACGTCCCGGTGGACGTGCATGCAGCCCTTGGGGCGTCCGGTGGTGCCGGAGGTGAACGCGATCAGCGCGACGTCGTCCGCGGCGGTCGGCACCGCCTCGTACGGGGTGGCCGGCGCCGGACGGTTCAGCAGGTCGTCGGGGGAGTCGCCGCCGTACGTGGCGATGCGCAGGCCCGGGACCTCGGCCTTGACGAGGTCGTCGACGGACCGCACGTCGCACAGGGCGTGGCCGACCCGGGCGATCCGGCAGATCGTGCCCAGTTCGTGCGGACGCTGCTGGGCGAGCACGGTGACGGCGACCGCGCCCGCCTTCAGCACCGCGAGCCAGCACGCGGCCAGCCACGGCGTGGTGGGACCGCGCAACAGCACCCGGTTGCCGGGCAGGACCCCGAGGTCCCCGCTGAGCAGGTGCGCGAGCCGGTCGACCCGGGCCCGCAGGTCGTCGTACGTCCACGGGGTGCCGTCGGGCGTGCGGAAGACGGGGCGTTCGCCGGGCGGGCCGTGCAGCAGCTCGGCGGCGCAGTTCAGCCGCTCGGGGTAGTTCAGCTCCGGCAGGTCGAAGCGGAGCTCGGGCCACTGCTCCGGTGGCGGGAGGTGGTCGCGGGCGAAGGTGTCGACGTGCGCGGTGGCCCGTGGATTCATGACGGTTCGCCCCCTTGGCGTGGTGGGCTCGCACCAGGAGCGTATCGTGTTGGTGACGGCAGTCAACGGTCCGCGATAACCTCGGGAGGGGCCCGGCGGTGAGGGAAGGGACCGGCGATGACCGCATTCTCGCTCGAACCGGCACAACTCGCCTGGTGCGCGGAGCTGCGCGCACTGGCGGAACACCGGCTGCGACCGCTCGCCGAGAAGGGGGAACCCGGCCGCGTCAACCGCGCCCTGGTCGCCGAACTCGGCACCCTGGGACTGCTCTCCCGCCTGTTCACCTCCGGCGCGCTCGACCTGTGCCTGATGCGCGAGTCCCTCGCCCACGCCTGCACCGAGGCGGAGACCGCGCTCGCCCTCCAGGGCCTGGGCGCCCACCCCGTGCACGCCCACGGCACCCCCGCGCAGCGCGACCGCTGGCTCCCCCGGGTGAGTGACGGCAGCGCGGTCGCGGCGTTCGCGCTCAGCGAGCCGGGCGCCGGATCGGACGCGGCGGCGCTGTCGCTCGCCGCCCGCCCGGACGGCCCGTCCGGCTGGCGGCTCACCGGGGAGAAGTGCTGGATCTCCAACGCCCCCGACGCCGACTTCTGCACCGTCTTCGCCCGCACCACCCCCGGCGCCGGCGCCCGGGGGGTGACCGCCTTCCTCGTCCCCGCCGACCGCCCCGGCCTCACCGGCGGCCGCCTCGACATGCTGTCCCCGCACCCCATCGGCACCCTCCGCTTCGACGCCGTACCGGTGACCGCCGACGACGTCCTCGGCGATCCCGACGGCGGCTTCCGGGTCGCCATGGACACCCTCAACCTGTTCCGGCCCAGCGTCGGCGCCTTCGCCGTCGGCATGGCCCGGGCCGCCCTGGACGCGACCCTCGAGCACACCGCCCGGCGGGACGCGTTCGGCGGCAGGCTGAAGGACCTGCAGTCCGTCGCCCACCAGGTGGCCGAGATGGCCCTGCGCACGGAGGCGGCCCGGCTGATGGTGTACGCGGCGGCCACGGCGTACGACGAAGGCGCCGCCGACGTCCCCCGGCGGGCCGCGATGGCGAAACTGCTGGCCACCGAGACCGCGCAGTACGTCGTCGACCGTGCCGTCCAGCTGCACGGCGCGCGCGCCCTGCAACGCGGGCACCTGCTCGAACACCTCTACCGGGAAGTCCGCGCGCCCCGCATCTACGAGGGGGCGAGCGAGGTGCAACGGGGCATCATCGCCAAGGAGTTGTACAAGACACTGGAGGACCGGTGACCGCCGAGCGCGTCAACCCGCCCGAACTCTCCCCGCCGGCCGGCTTCTCGCACGCGGTCGTCGCCACCGGCTCCCGGCTGGTGTTCCTGGCCGGCCAGACCGCCCTCGACGCGGACGGCAAGGTGGTCGGCGACACCCTGCCCGAGCAGTTCACCCGGGCCCTCGGCAACCTCCTCACCGCCCTGCGCGCCGCCGGCGGCACCCCCGCCGACCTGGCCCGCGTCACCGTGTACGCCACCGACGTCGCCGACTACCGCGCGCACGCCCGCGAGGTCGGCCGCCGCTGGCGGGAGCTGGCCGGCCGCGACTACCCGGCGATGGCGGTCGTCCAGGTGGTCCGTCTGTGGGACGAACGCGCCCTGGTCGAGCTCGACGGCTTCGCCCTGCTGCCCTGACGGGGGACACCCCCCAGGGGGTGTCTGACACATGCCCGCGGCGTCGCGGCGTCCGGCACGCACGCTCGCCGCGTTGCCGGAGCGTCCACGTGGCTCCGCCACGAAGACGCTCCGGCGTCTTGCGATCGCACGCACCGGACGCCGCTCCTTCACCCGCGCTCATGTGTCAGACACCCCCTAGCCTGGCCCCATGCCGGAGATCGAGCTGAGCGCGGGCACCGTCGAGTACGAGGACACCGGAGGGGAGGGGCCGGTCGTCGTGCTGCTGCACGGGCTGGTGCACGACGCGTCGGTCTGGCGGAAGGTCATCGCCGAGATGCGGGACGGCCACCGGCTCCTCGCGCCGACCCTGCCCTACGGATCGCACCGCAGGGCGATGACCCGGCCGCCGACGCCCGACCTGGTCAACGAGCTGATCGCGGAGTTCCTGGAGCGGCTGGACCTCAGGGACGTCACCCTCGTCGAGAGCGACTGCGGACGCGCCCAGACGGTCGCGGCCCGGCACCCCGAACGGCTGGCGCGGCTGGTGCTGATCTCCTGCGAGGCCTTCGACAACTACCCGCCGGGCCTGCCCGGCAAGATGATCGGCGCGGCCTGCCGGATCCCCGGCGGCATCCCGCTCATGGTCCGCGCGCTCGGCTGGAAACCGTTGCGCGGACTGCCGGTCGGCCTCGGCGCGCTCACCAAGCGTCCGGTGCCGGACGAGATCGTCGACCGCTGGCTGCGTCCCCTGCGCACCGACCCGGCGATCCGGCGGGACTTCCGGCACTACGGGACCCACGTCCGGCGCACCGAGCTGCTCGAAGCCGCACAGGGCCTGCGGTACTTCGACCGGCCCGCGCTGGTCGTCTGGGCCGTCGAGGACCGGATGATGCCCCGCGAGCACGGGCGACGGCTGGCCGAACTGCTCCCCAGGGGCCGGCTGGCGGAGATCCGCGACACGCGGACACTGATCGCCGAGGACCGCCCGGAGCGGCTCGCCTCCCTGCTGCGGTGGTTCGTCGCGGAAGGGTGAGCCCCGCCGCGGACGGGCACAGGCCGCGGACGGGCCCGGGCGGCGCAGGGTCTCGGACGGCGCAGGGTCTCAGGCGGCGGCCGCGAGGCGGTCGGCTGACGTCCGGTGCGGGGCGACGACCCGGCCGTCGGGCAGCAGTTCACCGGTGTCGTCGAAGACGATCACACCGTCGCACAACAGGCTCCAGCCCTGCTCGGGGTGGGCGGCCACCACGTGCGGGTCGGAGGACTCGGTCCGCGGGCAGGAAGACTGGTGGGCACACATGGCGCACCTCCACATCGGTGGAACGGTCCGAACGGGTCGTACCCACAGACCATGCTCCCGCCCGGGGCCCACCGGAACGGTCCGCCGGGGAACGTGACAGCTCCCGGACATTCCCGGGACGGTTCCCCGACGGCCGGTACCGCCCGGCCACCGAAGGGTGACGCCGAGTGGCCGGCGGCCCGCGCGCCGGGTACTGCTGGAGAGCCCCATTCCGCACGTCCCCGGAGGTTCCCCATGCCCGTACGAACCCTTCTCGGCGCGGCGGCCGGTGCCGCGCTCCTGCTGCTCGGGACCGCGGCGGCAGCGCCTTCGACCGCCGCCGCGGCCGCCCCCGGGGAGTCCGTGACGGTGGACGCGCGGGGACGGATCGCCGACGACGGCACGATCACCCTCTCCGGCACCTACCGCTGCCTCGCCGCCGGCGGAACGGTCTTCATCGCCTCCTCGGTCAGCCGCACCGCCGAGGACACCGTCCGCCACGGCATCGGCGGCAGCTACGCCGTGTGCGACGGGAAGAAGCACCCATGGAAGAACACCGGCCGCGTGTCCGGCGACAAGCTGAAGGCCGGACCGGCACACGTCCGCGCCACGGTCATGGAACTGCGGCCCAGCGGCATCCTCCTGCTGCCCGTGCCCCACGCCGTCGGGGAGCGGAACATCACCCTGGCCCGGGACTGACCGGCCCCGCGCACTGCCGGGAGCCGGAAACGCGACCGCTCCGCCGCTGCCGCGCGCGGGCATGGACCGGCACCCGGCCGGTTCGTCACGCTGGGCCCATGCTCGCCCTCCGCCACACGCTGGTGCTCGCCCCCGTACCGGGCCCCTGGCTCGTCGACACCCTCGCCGTCCTCCTGGACGTGGCGGAGGGCACCCGCGCGGAAGCGGGGAGGCTACTGCTGCCGGACGGGCGCGAGGTGCCGGACGCGCGCCTCGCCGAGGGGCGCCATCTGCGCCCCGGAGCCGTCTACGAGGGCACGCAGGAGGAGACGGCGGACACGGTACGGATCACCGTGGAGGAGTGGAACCGCCGGCGGACGCTGCGGCTCGCGGCGGCCGTGGAGGCCCCCGACGGTGCCTTCACGGTGCGGGGCGCGCTGCACCGCCCGGACCGCCCGCGCCGGTTCGAAGCCGAGGGGAGCGCCCGGACGGCGGACGCGTGGCCGGCGCTGTCCCGGGTGCGGGGCCGGGTACGGCTGCTGTGCGGCGACTGGTGGGCGGCCGGCGCGGGCCGGACCGTGCGCACCGCGCCGCTGCGGGCGAGCGTGGAGTGCGGCGCCGCCCGGGCGGAGCTGCTGGCCGTACCGCGACCCCACGGCACCGACGGCGCCTGGGCGGTGACGGTCACCGTACGCGTCCGGGGCCGGCGTCTGTTCCGCCCGGTGGCAGCCGTCGCCCTCCGTCTGGGCCGGCGGCGGCTGCGCCGGTTCCTGGCCGACGCCCTGGACGGTTTCGCCGAGCGGTGGAACACCGAGGTCCCGGCCCTGGTGGCGATGGGGCCCGACGACGTGCGCCGGGAGGTCCTGGCGGCCGGCCGGTAGGCGCGGGCCCGGCGACGCCCGCCGGCTCACAGGGCGCCGCCCGGCCAGTCCAGCAGGCGCGCCCCGATCACCGCCGTCTGGAGCATGTAACGGTGCGCCGGATCCGAGGGGTTGGCGCCGGTGAGCTTGTGGATGCGCTCCAGGCGGTAGGTCAGCGCCCGCACGCTCAGGGAGAGCTGCCGCGCCGCCTCCGCGGCGACGCAGCCGGAGTCGAAGTAGGCGGTGAGCGTGTCGAGCAGGGGCTCGGCACCGCCGCGGGCCGTGGTCAGCGGGCCGAGGGTGTTGTGGACCAGGTCGGCCATGGCCTGCCGGTCGCGGGCCAGTACCGGATAGACGAGCAGGTCGGAGGCGCGCAGCACCGGGTCGTCCATGCCGAGCCGCTCGGCGATCTCCAGGAAGCTCAGCGCCTCCTCGTACGACTGCACGACCCCGCCGGGGCCGGACTGCGGGCGGCCGATGGCGACCTGCCCGCCGTCGGTGGCGGCGTGCGCCTGCTTCGCGAAGTGGGTGAGCACCTCGCCCTGGTGTCCGGGCGCGATGCACAGCAGCCGGCCGTCCTTGGTGGTGAGCAGGATGCTGCGGTCACCGAAGCGCCCTATCAGGGCGCGTTCCACCTGCCGCGGCACCGGGTCGCCGTCGTCGTAGGCGGCCGGCCCCCGCGCGACGGCGACCGCGTGTTCGTGGGACAGCCGCAGACCGAAGCGCTCCGCGCGTTCCGCGAGCCGGCCCAGATCACTGCGTCCGTACAGCAGGTCGTCGATGAACTCCCGGCGTGCCGCCTCCTCCTGACGTACCGCCAGCCGCTGTGCCCGCTCGAAGCCCTCGGCGAACGCGTCCACGACCTGCTGGACCGCCGCGAGCGCGTCCTCGGCCGAGTCCGCGGCGCGCGGCCACGCCCCGCGGGCGGCCGACAGATGGGCGCTGACGAGCGAGCGCAGTCCGAACCCGGCCTCCGCCGCCCGTTCCCCCAGGGCCCGGCGTGAGGCGATCTCGTCCCGGGTGAGACGCCTGCCCGTGGACGCCACCTCGACGAGGATCTGGGCACAGCCGTCCAGATACTCCTCCGGAATCTCTCGTTCCGCCACGTGGGCCCCCCAAGTCTTAACGCGTCCCTGATGCGTTCATGTTGACGCACCGGCATGCAGACCCTAATGAACCTTGCCGGAATCCGGCAATGCGGGGACGCGCCTCCACCGGTCATCATGGTCCGCGGGGAGCACTACGGAAGGTTCCGGTGCCGGACACCGGCAGGCGTCTCGCGCCGGAACCGCGGTGAGCGCTGTCCGGCGATGTCGAGTGCCGAACGGGAGGGGGCGGAGATGAACACCCACACGGGCCCCGCCCCCCGTTTCGTACGGCCGCTGCACCACCCCCGCCCGGACGAACCCGGGCCGTCCCGGTCCCCGCGCGGGCGCGGTGCGGACCGGGACGGGGCATCGCGCGCGCTGCGCCGGGCAGCGGACGGCACCCGTCCGCGCGCCGTGCAGAACCGCAGCGCCGGCTGAACCGTCCTCCTCTCCACCGGACCTTCACCCGCCTCGCCAACGAGGCCTCTTCCCACCTGACTTCTGTCGATTTTTCAGCCCAGAAGGACGTGTCCCATGGATGCCGCCACCGTGGGCATCGCCGTACTCGCCGGCGTCGCCCTGTTGCTCGTGCTCATCGGTCTGCTGCTCGTCACCAAGCTGTTCCGCAAGGTGGAACAGGGCAAGGCGCTGATCGTCTCCAAGGTCCGCAGGGTGGACGTGACGTTCACCGGGTCGGTCGTGCTGCCGGTGCTGCACAAGGCCGAGGTGATGGACATCTCGGTGAAGACCATCGAGATCACCCGGGCGGGCAAGGAAGGCCTGATCTGCCGGGACAACATCCGCGCGGACATCCGCATCACGTTCTTCGTCAAGGTCAACAAGACCGTCGAGGACGTCATCAAGGTCGCCCAGGCCGTCGGCACCGCGCGGGCCAGCGACCGCAACACCCTCCAGGAGCTGTTCCACGCGAAGTTCTCCGAGGCGCTGAAGACCGTCGGCAAGCAGATGGACTTCACCGACCTCTACACCAAGCGCGAGGAACTGCGGTACCGCATCATCGAGGTCATCGGGGTCGACCTCAGCGGCTACCACCTCGAGGACGCCGCGATCGACTACCTGGAGCAGACGCCGCTGTCGCAGCTCGACCCGGGCAACGTCCTCGACGCGCAGGGCATCCGCAAGATCACCGAGCTGACGGCCGTGGAGCACGTCCGCACCAACGAGGCGCAGCGCAACGAGCAGAAGGAGATCACCCGGCAGGACGTCGACGCGCGCGAGGCGATCCTGGAGCTGGAGCGCCGCCAGGCCGACGCCGAGATCAAGCAGCGGCGGGAGATCGAGACGGTCCGGGCCCGCGAGGAGGCGGAGACCGCCCGGGTGGTGGAGGAGGAGCGGCTGCGCGCGCAGAGCGCCTTCCTGCGCACGGAGGAACAGCTCGGCGTGCAGCGCGAGAACCAGGCCCGTGAGGTCGCCGTCGCCGCCAAGAACCGCGAGCGGGTCATCGCCGTCGAGAGCGAGCGCATCGAGAAGGACCGCCTCCTCGAGGTCATCGCCCGGGAGCGGGAGACCCAGCTGACCAGGATCGCCGCGGACAAGGAGGTCGAGGCGGAGAAGCGGGAGATCGCCGAGGTCGTCCGCGAGCGGGTCGCGGTGGACCGCACGGTCGCCGAGCAGGAGGAGTCCATCAAGAAGCTGCGCGCCGTCGAGGAGGCGGAGCGGCAGCGCCAGGCGGTCGTCATCGCCGCGGAGGCCGAGGCCCAGGAGAAGCTGGTCAAGGACATCAAGGCCGCGGAGGCCGCCGAACAGGCCGCCACCCACCGCGCCGCGGAGGAACTCACCCTCGCCGAGGCCCGGTTGAAGACGGCCGACCTGGACGCACAGGCCAAGCTGCGCCTCGCCGAGGGCGTCCAGGCGGAGGCCGCGGCCGAAGGACTGGCCGCCGTGCGGGTCCGCGACAAGGAGGCCGAGGTCATCGAGAAGGCCGGCCGCGCCGAGGCCGGGGCCACCGAGGCCCGGATGCGCGCCGAGGCCGAGGGCGCCCGGGCCAAGGCCCTCGCCGACGCGGAGGCCATCAGCGGCAAGCTCCGCGCGGAGGCGGCCGGCCTCACCGAGAAGGCGACGGCGATGGCCGCACTCGACGAGGCGTCCCGCGGCCACGAGGAGTACCGGCTGCGGCTGGAGGCGGAGAAGGACGTCCGGCTCGCCGGACTGGACGTCCAGCGGCAGGTCGCCGAGGCGCAGGCGACGGTCCTGGCGACCGGACTGGAGAACGCGGACATCAGCATCGTCGGCGGGGAGTCGGTGTTCCTCGACCGGCTGGTGTCCTCCATCGCGCTCGGCAAGAGCGTGGACGGCTTCGTACGCGGCTCCGATACCGCGCAGGCGCTCGCCGGACCCTGGCTGGACGGCTCCGCGAGCTTCACCGACGACCTGAGCCGCGTCCTCGGCTCCGTCTCCACCGCCGACATACAGAACCTCACGGTCTCGGCCCTGCTGATGCGCCTGATGCAGCAGGGCGGCGAGAACACCGGCCGGTTCGAGGAACTGATCGCCAAAGCGGGTGAGCTGGGCCTCTCGGACACACCGCTGGCCGCACTGAACGGCCGCGCCGGGGCCTGACCACCACCGGGCCGGGAGCCGCCGCACAGGGGACGGCGGCTCCCGGCCCCTCCCTTCCCGAGAGGCAGCCATGACCAGCAGCACCCACGCGTCCGCCGACCGTCACCACGCCCCCGGCGCGGACGCCCCCGCGACGGACGCCACCACGGCCCCCGCGACGGTCGACGGCGGCGCCTACCAGGTACTGCGTGACCGCCTCACCGCACAGGCCGGCGAACTCGCCCGCCGCGCCGAGGCGCTGAACCACCGGCGCGCCGAGGAGTTCGGCGCCCCCGAACTCCGCCTCACCGGCACCGGTCGGCTGCACACCGAAGGGGCCGCCGTCCCCCGCGACATCGTCGCCGTCGGCGACGTGCTCCTCTTCGGCTACGAGGCGCGGCCCCGGCCCGACCGGGACACGGCGGTCGGCGACGTCCTCGCCCCGCACGACCGCGACCTCAACCGCCTGCCCGACGACGCCGTGCCCGGACTGCTCGACGACCCGGCGTTCGTCCGCGAGTTCGCCGCCCTGCACCGCTACTACCGCCAGGCACGCCTGCTGCGGCTGCGCCGCGTCACCGGCAAGCTGCTCGCCGTCTTCCAGACCGGGGAGAAGCCCGGCGACATCCGCGTCCTGCGCTGGACGGTCGCCGAGGACGGCCGCGCCGCGTTCCTCGACGCCCGCGGCGACCGCGACCACGCGCTCACCGAACCCGACGGCGTCGACTGGACGCCCAGCACCCGCGAGGACCACGTCCTCGGCCGTCACCCGCACGTCTCCGTCCGGGGCGAGGTCTTCGTCGACACCCTCGGCGGCACCCTCACCGTCAAGACCGACAACGACACCGGCACCCCCGGCGGCATCCACTCCGAGCCGGTCGACGAGCCCTTGCAGTCCCTCGCCGACGCCGAGATCTCCCACGCCCGCGTCGGCCCCCTGATCCTGCTGCGGATCCTCCCCTACAAGGAGACCGCGCACCGCCACCTCGTCTTCAACACCCTCACCCGCACCGTCGTCCGCCTCGACGGCATCGGACAGGGCTGCCGCCGGCTGCCCGAGGACCAGGGCATCGTGTTCCCCGGCGGCTACTGCCTCGCCGCCGGCACCCACAAGACGTACGAACTCGACACCGACGGGCTCCGGTTCGAACGCGAGGTGCGCTCGCCGCACGGCGAGGACGTGCTGTACGCCTTCCACGCCCCCGGACGCGGACGCGGCCTGCTGCTGTCCTACAACCAGATCCGCGAGGCCGTCGCCACCCCGATGGCCTGCCACGGCTGGGCCCTCTTCGACGACGGACACCTCGTCCTGCTGCGCCCCGAGGGCGACGAACCCGCCCGCGTCCACCCCGTCCAGCTCTGGGACTCGCCCTACGCCTCCGACACCTTCGCCGCCGCGCGGCCCGCCGGCGACGGGCCCCTGGCCCGGGTCGGCAACGCCGACCTCGTACGCGGCATCTCCGACTGCCTGTCGCTGGCCCGCTCCGCCGCCGAGACCACCCCGACGGCGGAGATCTACACCACCCTGGCGGCCGCCTGCGTCCGCGCCCTGGACACCCACCACTGGCTCGGCGACCCGGAGACCGGCGACCTGCGCACCCCGCTGGACGAGGTGCGCGCCACCGCCGAGCAGGTCCTCGCCGAGTTCGAGACCGTACGCGACCTGACCCGCAGGGCCGCCGAGGCGCTCGACGAGGCGGCGGACCGGATCGCCTCGGTGGTGCGCAGGCTGCGCGGGGAGCAGCCCCGCGAGGCCGCCGCCTGGGTCACCGGTCTCACCGAACTCCGCAACGCCCAGGGTCACTTGCTGACCCTGAAGGACATGCGGTACGCGGACCGCGCCCGCATCGACGCCCTGGCCGAGGAGGCCGCGAGCGACCTCGCCTCCTTCGGGCAGCGCGCGATCGCCTTCCTGGCCCGCGAGGACGCCTTCGCCGCCCACCACACCGACCTGGAACGACTGCACGCCGACATCGAGTCGGTCACCACCACCGCCGGGGCCGCCCCCCTCGCCGCCCGCCTCGACGAACTGGCCGACGGACTGCGCACGGTGACCGAGGTGGTCGCCGGACTCGACATCACCGACGCCACCGTCCGCACGGCCGTCCTGGAACGGGTCGCCGAGGCCCTCGGCGGCGTCAACCGCGCCCGCGCCACCCTCGAAGGCCGCCGCCGCGGCCTCCTCGAAGGGGAGGCGCGCGCCGGGTTCGCCGCCGAACTCGCCCTGCTCGGCCAGAGCGTGACCGGCGCCCTCGCCGCCGCCGACGACCCCGGGAGCTGCGACGACCAGCTGACCGGCGTCCTGACCCAGTTGGAGGCACTGGAGTCCCGGTTCGCGGAGTTCGACGACGTGCTCGGCGAACTCGCCGCCCGGCGCACCGACATCTACGAGGCGTTCTCCGCCCGCAAGCAGAGCCTCACCGACGCCCGCGCCCGCCGCGCCGAACAGCTCGCCTCCGCCGCCGGGCGCGTCCTGGAGACCATCGCCCGCCGGTCCGCGGCGCTCGCCGACACCGACGCGGTGAGCACCTGGTTCGCCTCCGACCCGCTCGTCGCCAAGGTCCGCCGCACCGCGGACGACCTGCGCGCCCTCGGCGACCGGGTACGGGCCGAGGAACTCGAGGGCCGGCTGCGCTCCGCCCACGAGGAGGCCGCCCGCGCCCTGCGCGACCGCACCGACCTCTACGCGGACGGCGGGCGCGCCATCCGCCTCGGCGGCCACCGCTTCGCCGTCTCCACCCAGCCCTTCGACCTCACCGTCGTCCCGCACGGTGACGGCCTCGCCGTCGCCCTCACCGGTACCGACTACCGCGCCCCCGTCACCGACCCGGCCCTCCTCGCCGACCGCCCCCTGTGGAACCGGCACCTGCCGTCGGAGTCGCCCGAGGTCTGCCGCGCCGAACACCTCGCCGCCCGCCTGCTGCACGAGCAGGGACCCGACGCCCTCACCGGCGCCGACGACCTCGCCGCCCTGGTGCGTGCCGCCGCCGAGGCGGCGTACGACGAGGGCTACGAACGGGGCGTCCACGACCACGACGCGACCCTGCTCCTCACCGCCCTGCTGCCCCTGTACGAGGGCGCCGGAACCCTGCGCCACGCCCCGGCGGCCCGCGCCCACGCCCTGCTGTACTGGGCACACGGCACCACCGACCGGGAGCGCGAGGACCTCACCCGCCGGGCCCGCTCTCTGGCCCGGGTCCGCGACGCCTTCGGCCCGCCGCCCGCGCTCGACGCCCTGCGGAGCGAACTCGCCGGCGCCCTGCGGGACTGGGACCCGGACGCCACGGCCCGGCCCGAGGCCTGCGCCGCGTACCTGTTCGACGAACTGACCACCGGACCCGACGGCTTCGTCATCAGCACCCGCACCCGCACCCTCCTCGACAAGTTCCGCCGCACGGTCGCCGGCGACGCCTACGACGAGGACCTGCCCGCCCTGCGCGACCTGACCGCCTGCCGCCAGCTCGTCGAGGCATGGCTGAGCGCCTACACCGCCGCCACCGGCGACCGGGTCGCGCCGGGCGACCTCGCGGAGGCCGTGGCCGCCGAGCTGTGCCCCGGCCCGCCCCGCCACGAGTCGGACGCGCCGCTCACCGTCACGGTGGAGGGACTGGTCGCCACCCACCCCCGGATCACCGACCGCCGCCTCACCCTCCGTCTCGACGAGTTCCTCGCCCGCACCGAGGAGTTCCGCGCACACGGGGTCCCCGCCTTCCGCGCCTTCCAGCGCCGCCGCACCGCCCTGGTGACCGCCGAGCGCGCCCGGCTGCGCCTGGACGACCACCGGCCGCGCGTGATGGCGTCGTTCGTCCGCAACCGGCTGGTCGACGAGGTCTACCTGCCGCTGGTCGGCGACAGCCTCGCCAAGCAGCTCGGCACCACGGGCGAGTCCGCCCGCACCGGCACCGGCGGACTGCTGCTGCTCGTCTCCCCGCCCGGCTACGGCAAGACGACCCTGATGGAGTACGTCGCCCACCGCCTCGGCCTGGTCCTGGTCCGGATCAGCGGTCCGGCGCTCGGCCACGCGGTCACCTCGCTGGACCCGGCCGAGGCACCGAACGCCACCGCCCGCCAGGAGGTCGAGAAGATCAACTTCGCGCTGGCCGCGGGCAGCAACACCCTCCTCTACCTGGACGACATCCAGCACACCTCGCCCGAACTGCTGCAGAAGTTCATCCCGCTGTGCGACGCCACCCGCCGGATCGAGGGCGTGTGGGAGGGCGAGCCGCGCACCTACGACCTGCGCGGCAAGCGGTTCGCCGTCTGCATGTCCGGCAACCCCTACACCGAGTCCGGCGAGGTCTTCCGCGTCCCGGACATGCTGGCCAACCGGGCCGACGTGTGGAATCTCGGTGACGTCCTCACCGGCAAGGAGGACGTCTTCGCGCTCAGCTTCGTGGAGAACGCCCTCACCGCCAACGCGGTGCTCGCCCCGCTCGCCGGACGCGACCGCGCCGACCTGGACCTGCTGATCCGCCTCGCCGGCAACGACCCCACGGCCCGCCCCGACCGGCTCACCCACGCGTACGCGCCCACCGAACTCGACGCGATCCTGGCCGTGCTGCGGCACCTGCTCACCGCCCGCCGTACGGTCCTCGCGGTCAACGCCGCCTACATCGCCTCCGCCGCGCAGTCCGACGACGCGCGTACCGAGCCGCCGTTCCGCCTCCAGGGCTCCTACCGCAACATGAACAAGATCGCCCAGCGGATCCAGCCGGTCATGAACGACACCGAGCTGGCCGCCGTCGTCGACGACCACTACACCGCCGAGGCCCAGACCCTCACCGCCGGCGCCGAGGCGAGCCTGCTCAAGCTCGCCGGTCTGCGCGGCACACTCACCCCCGAACAAGGCGCGCGCTGGGACGAGTTGAAGGCCGCGCACGTCCGCACCGTCACCCTGGGCGGCTCCGGCGAGGACGCGCTGGCCCGCGCGGTGGCCGCCCTCGCCCTCCTCGGTGACCGCATCGCCGCCGTCGAGTCGGCCATCACCCGCGCCGCCGGCCCGCGAAGCCGCCCGGCCGGCCCGTCGCGGCCCGCGGAAACGGTTCCGGCCGACGGCGTCTGAGCCGCGTCGCGGGGGCGCGGCGCGGCACCGGGGAACGCCCCGAAATTCGCCGCCCGGACGGTGATCCGGGGGTTTATCTACGCGCGGAGCCGGTTCGGCGAAATCAGTATTCGGGTCATTCCGGAAGACTTCCTGCGCGGGAGTTACTGAGCGGTATCGAAGCCTGCTACAACCCTTCTTGCTTCCTCAACTACTCCTGTGCGTTTCGTTCGTGAAGGGCGGAAACACGTGTCAACGCGTTCCCTCGGAGCAACTCTCGCCACCCTCATCCTGGGTGCCGCGACCGTACTCGGCCTGGCGCAACCCGCCGCGGCCGCCGGCCACAACTACGTGGCGCTCGGCGATTCCTATTCCTCCGGTGTGGGCGCCGGGAGCTACACGTCCGAGAGCGGTGACTGCAAGCGCAGCACCGCTGCCTACCCCCAGCTGTGGAAGAACGCCAACGCCCCGGCGTCGTTCAAGTTCGTCGCCTGCTCGGGCGCGACGACGACGAGCGTGGCCGGCACCCAGCTGAGCGCGCTGTCCTCCTCCACCACCCTCGTCAGCGTCACCGCGGGCGGCAACGACGTCGGCTTCGCGGACGTCATGCAGACCTGCGTGCTGCAGAGCGAGGCGACCTGCGTCTCCCGGGTCAACACCGCGGTCTCGCAGATGCAGAGCAGCCTCCCGGGCAAGCTCGACTCGCTGTACTCCGGCATCCGCTCGCGTTCTCCGCAGGCGCGCGTGGTGGTCCTCGGATACCCGCGCTTCTACAAGCTGTCGGGCAGTTGCATCGCCGGCCTCACCGAGACCGAGCGCGGCGCGATCAACGACGCCGCCAACGTGCTGAACGGGGTGATCGCCAAGCGGGCGGCCAACTCCGGGTTCGCCTACTCCAGCGTGGTGGACGAGTTCACCGGACACGAGCTCTGCTCGGGCGACGCGTGGCTGCACAGCGTGACCTTCCCGATCGGCAACTCCTACCACCCGAAGGCCGTCGGCCAGTCGAGCGGATACCTGCCCGCCTTCCGCTCGGCCGTCTAGGACGGGCCCCCGGCCCCGGGTCCGCCCCGCGGGCGGCCGGAGGCCGGGAGGGCGGCCAGGGCCGCCAGCTCCTGTGGGGTGCGGGGACCGGCGGCCGCGTCGGCCGTCAGTCCCCGCGCCCGCAGGAACAGCCCGGCCGCCACACCCCACGGCAGCCGCAGACCGGCGGCGCGCAGCAGGTCCGTACGGGCCAGCAGTTCCGCGACGGGGCCGCGGCCGACCCCCGCCGGGGTCAGCAGGGCCGCGTCGTCGGCCCAGCGCAGGGCGAGATCCACGTCGTGGGTGGCCATCACCACGGTGGTGCCGCCCTCGCGCAGCCCGTCCAGGGTGGCGAGCAGACGCTCCTGGCCGTCCGGGTCGAGGCCGGCCGTCGGCTCGTCCAGGATCAGGACGCGGGGCCGCATGGCGACCGCGCCCGCGATCGCCGTCCGCTTGCGCTGCCCGTAGGAGAGCAGGTGCGTGGGCCGGTCGGCGAGGGCCGTGATGTCCAGCGCGGCCAGCGCCTGAGTCACCCGGTCGCGTACCTGCGCGTCGGACAGGCCGAGGTTCAGCGGCCCGAACGACACGTCCTGCCCGACCGAGGCGGCGAACAACTGGTCGTCGGGATCCTGCACCACCAGCTGCACGGTGGTGCGCAGTGCCGTCAGACCCTTCCGGTCGTAGCGCACCGGCCGGCCCCCGACGGTCAACTCGCCGCCGGTCGGGCGCAGTCCGCCGCTCAGCAGCCGCATCAGTGTCGTCTTGCCGCTGCCGTTGCGTCCCAGCAGGGCCAGCGCCCGGCCCTCGCGCACCTCGAAGTCGAGGCCGCCGAGCACGGGCGGGCCGTCCTCGTAGGCGAACGACGCGTCCCGCAGCGCCACCAGCACGGACTCGCTCACGAGAAGGACCTTTCCAGTACGAGGGTGAGGGCGGCCAGCGCCGCCAGGAGCGCCACGCTCAGCGCCGTGAACCGCACGGAGACCCGGGCCTCGGGCACCAGCACGCGCAGGGTGCCGTCGTAGCCGCGCCCGGCGAGTCCGGACTGCAGCCGTGCCGCCCGGTCGAAGGACCGCACGAACGCCGTCGCCCCGAGCCCGCCCAGGGAGCGCCACGTCGCCGCCCGGGTGGTGTGCCCGAGGCGCGCCGCCTGCGCCTGGCGGACCCGCCGTACGGAGTCGAGCAGCAGGAAGCTCATCCGGTACGTCACCAGCGCCACGTCCACGAGCGGCGCGGGCACGCCCGCCCGCACCAGGCGCGGCAGCAGATCCGACAGGGGAGTGGTGAACGCGAACAGCAGCACCCCGAGGGACGCCGCCGACGTGCGCAGCAGCAACTCCGCGGCGCGCAGCGGCCCGTCGTCGGCCGGTGACACCAAGCCGCCCGGTCCGCCCACCCGCACCAGCAGGGTGAGCGCCCCGGTGACGCAGAAGCCCAGCGGCACCCGGTACGCCCGCCACAGCCGGCGCCCCGGCACCCCCGCCGGGCCGAGCAGCACCGCGAGCGCGGTCACCAGGACCAGGGCCGCGCCCGGCCAGGGCGGCAGCGAGACGGCCAGCACGGTGAGGCCGAGCCCCAGCACGGCCTTGTCCAGGGGATGGCGGCGGCGCCAGCGACTGCTGTGCGCCGCCGCGTCGATCGGCAGCACCGGCCGTCAGACCGTCCGCTCGGGGACGGCCCCGTCCCCGTCCCCGGGGCCGGCTCCCGCGCCCGGCCCGGCCTGCTCCCGCGCCCGGTCCTCGCCCTGCCGCCGCCCGCGCCGCAGTCCGAAGTAGTAGGCGAGGACACCCGCGCCGATCGCCGCCTGGAGGGCGAACAGCGCCGACTCGACCTCACCGGACGGCGGTTCGTACAAGGGGGAGAACCACGGCTCGTAGTCCGGGTCGATCTCGGTGATCGCCGTCTCCGCCTCGGCGTCCGCTCCGGTGAACGGCTCCTCCTTGTGGTCGCCGAGCCCGAGCACCAGCGGCAGCGCCGCGAGCGCGGCCACCAGGAGCAGCAGCACCGTGTTGATCCTCGCGTCGCGGCTCACGGGGTCACCGCCCCGGACGGCTTCGCCGGCTTCCGCCCGGCCACCGACGTCACCAGCACTCCCAGCCGGGTCAGTTCGCCCCGGCTGGACTGCACCAGCATGCGCATCACCAGCACGGTCAGCAGGCCCTCGCTGACCGCGAGCGGGATCTGCGTCAGCGCGAAGACGGCACCGAACTTGGCCAGGGCGCCGGTGAATCCGCTGCCCGGGTCGGGGAAGGCGAGCGCCAGCTGCACGCTCGTCACGCAGTACGTCGACAGGTCGGCGGCGAACGCGCCGAAGAACACCGCGGCCATCAGCGGCACGCCCGAGCGGCGCAGCAGCCGGTAGAGGCCGTACCCGGCCCACGGGCCGACGACGGCCATCGAGAAGACGTTGGCGCCGAGCGTGGTCAGCCCGCCGTGGGCGAGCAGCAGCGCCTGGAACAGCAGGGTGATGGTGCCCAGCACCGCCATGACCGGCGGCCGGAACAGGATCGCGCCGAGTCCCGTGCCGGTGGGGTGGGAGCAGCTTCCCGTCACCGACGGAAGTTTCAGCGCGGACAGGACGAAGGTGAACGCTCCCGAGGCGCCCAGCAGCAGCGTGCTCTCGGGGTGTTCCCTCACTTCACGGATGAGCGACCGGGCTCCGTGGACGACGAACGGCGCCGACGCGGCGCCCCAGGCGACCGCGTGCACCGGTGGCAGAAAACCCTCGGCTATGTGCATGGCTCAGCAGACCCTCTCCAGCACCTCGTGGATGGTTGACGCGCCTTGGCCGGTCTCCTGGCTGACGGGTACCACCGCCCGTGCTCCGCCTTCCCGGGTCCCGAAGGACCCAGTGGCTGCCCGTGAGGGCCGGAGCCGGACTTCCCGATCACAGTGGCGAGGGCCGCACCGGTATCGCACCGATTTCCCGTCACCAAGGCGTGGCGACAGTAGTGCCCGTCCCGGTCCGGTGACAAGCGGCCACCGGGAGCGCGCGGACAGTGAGACGTCCACCCGGGAACCCCCGGAGGGGAACATCCACATTGTTCGGGGGGTGACATTAGTGTGCGGCACACAGTATCGTGTGGGTTGTGTCCGTAGAAGAACTGACCCTGAGCCAGGCGCAGGAACTGCGCCGCGGGACGGTGGTGCTCGCCTGTCTGGCGCTGCTCCGGAAACCGCAGTACGGCTATGCGCTCCTGGAGACGCTCGACGACGCGGGGGTCACCGTCGACGGAAACACGCTGTACCCACTGCTGCGGCGCCTGGAGAAACAAGGGCTGCTGACCAGCGAGTGGAACACCGACGAGTCCCGGCCCCGCAAGTTCTACCGCGTCAGCCCCGACGGATCCCGCGTCCGGGAGGGCCTGGTGCGTGAATGGCAGGACCTTGTCGCTTCGATCTCACGACTCACCAAGGAGAACGAATGAGTACGGGGGTGCTCACCGAGCGCTACGTCCACGAGGTCGTCCGGCGGCTTCCGGCGGACCAGCGTGACGACGTGGCCCAAGAGCTCCGCGCCACCATCGCCGACACCATCGACGGCCGGGGTGGCGACGACCACCAGGCGGCCGAACGGGAGGTGCTCGGCGAACTGGGGGACCCGGTGCGGTACGCGGCCCAGTACACCGAACGGCCGCTGGTCCTGATCGGCCCCGACCTGTACCCGGCCTACGTACGGGTGTTGACCACCCTGGTGGCCGGCGTGCTGCCGGTCCTCTCCCTCGGGCTCGCCCTGCTGGAGGTGGCCGACGGCGGCGGCCTCGGCGACGCCGTGCGCGTCGGCGCCGGCACGCTGATAGGCGTCGGCGCCCAGCTGGTCGCCGCGATCACGGTGGTGTTCGCGGTGAACGAGCGGATCAGGTATCGCCGCGGCACCACGGGCGACCGCTGGACGCCGGACGAACTGCCCGACGTCCCGCAGCAGGACAAGGGCGGTGTCGCGGCCCTGGCCGCCGTGGCGTGGAACGTGCTGCTGTTCGCCCTGATCGTCTGGCAGCACACCGCCGAGCCGTACCGGGCGGACGACGGGGAGCACCTGGAGGTGCTGAACCCGGACCTGTGGTCGGGCTGGCTCTGGCCGGTCCTGGCCGGTCTCGCCGGTCTCGCGGTGGTCGGGGTGGCACGGGTGGCCGGGCAGGGCTGGACCGTCCGGCTGGCCGGCTGGTACGCGCTCGCCCACGCGGTGTTCACGCTGCCGCTGGCCTGGGTGCTGTACCGGCAGGAGCTGTTCAACCCCGACTTCCTCGCCGACGCCACGACCCTCTGGGAGTCGCAGGAATCGGTCTACGGCGGGGCGGCGCTCATCGTGCTCGCCATCGGCGTCACCTCGGTGGCCAAGGCGTACCGCACGGCGCTGCGCTGACCGCGGGGAACGAACGGAAGGGGGGCTGCCCGGTCACGACCGGGCAGCCCTCCTTCGGGCTCGGCTCACGCCGTGCTCAGCCCGGCCCGGATCCGGTTGCGGTCGACCTTCCCCGTCGACGTCCTCGGCAACGGCTCGGACACCATCTCGAACACGCTCGGCACGGCCGCCCGCACCGACCGCTCCGCACAGTACTGACGCAGGGCCAGGACACCGACGGAGCCGGGCGCGACCGGCCGCACGGTCGCGTGCAGACGGTGGCCGGCGACCGGGTCGGGGAGCGCGACGACGGCCGCCTCGGCGACGGCCGGGTGCTCCAGCAGGACGCTCTCGACGTGCTGGGTGCTGACCTGGGTGCCGCGCACCTTGACCATGTGGTCGGTGCGCCCGAGCACGCTCAGCGAACCGTCCTCGTGCCACCGGACGATGTCGCCGCTGCGGTAGTACACCACCCCGGGCACGCCGTCGCGGTGCGGGGCGAACTTCGGGCCGCCGGGCACGTTGACGTAACCCGTGGTCTGGAACGGCGTGCTGACGAGCAGTTCCCCCTGGCCGGGACCGGCCAGGGCGCGCCCGTCGTCCCCGGTGACCAGCCAGCGGACGCCCGGCAGCGGGCGGCCGATCGGCAGCGGGGCGGTGACCGGTCCGCCGCGGTCCACCTCGTGCAGGAAGCTGTTGTTCGTCTCGGTGCAGCCGTAGTTGTTGAACCAGCGGGCGCTCGGGAACACCGGGGGCAGACCCGCCAGCACCCGGGCCGGCATCGCCTCCCCGGCGAAGACCAGGTGCCGCGCGGTGGTCAGAGGGCCCGCCTCCGCCGCGGCCCGCGAGAGCAGCTCGAACAGCAGGGGAACGCCCTGGATCAGCGTGACGCGGTGGCCGGTGACCAGGCCGTGCAGATAGCGCGCCGAGGTGCCCCGCTCGGGGTCGGCCAGCACCACCGTCCCGCCGTGCGCGAGGGTGCTCCACACGTCCAGCAGGCACAGGTCGAAGTTGAGCGGCGCGTAGTTGAGGACCGTGGCGCCCGGCCCGAGCGGGAAGGTGTCCGCCGCCCACGCGGTGAACCGGGCCACCGCCCCCTGGGACAGCGGCACGATCTTCGGCAGGCCCGTCGAACCGGACGTGGTCAGCAGGAAGCCGGTGTCGCCGTCGGCGACCTCGGCGGGCGGGCGCGGGTCCCCGCTGCCGTCGCCCGGAGCGGCCGCGGACGGGTCGACCACGACGTCCACCAGCGGATCGCCGGCCAGCCCGAGGACCACCGCGCATCCGGCCTGCCCGTACAGCTCCTTGAGCGGCAGGTCGGGCAGTTCGTGGGAGGGCAGCAGGAAGCCGCGGCCTGCCATCAGACAGCCCAGGACGAGGGCCACCGCCTCCGGCGACTTCCGCAGCCGCAGGCCCACCGGGCGGCCGGTCTGCGGCGCGGCGGCCTCCACCTGGGCGCGGGCCCGGCAGGCCATGGCGTGCAGCTCCCCGTACGTGGTGGTCCGGTCCTCCCAGACGAGCGCGGGGGCGGACGGCCGCTCGGCGGCCCGGGCGGTGAACGCCGCGGCGAGGGGCGCGGGGGCGGTCATGAGCGCCCCGTCCCGGCCACCGCCCGCCCGGCGGTGGCCCGGATGGCGCGCACGGTGCGGAAGTTGCGTCCGACGAGTTCCTCGTCGGGCAGGTCGACACCGTGCTCGTCCGTCAGCCAGGCCGCGATGTGCAGGACCGCGAGGCTGTCGATCACCGCGGTGGCGAGCAGGTCGTACTCCGGGTCGAGATCGGTGGCGTCGAGACCGGGAAGGAAGCGCTCGACGAGGAAGCCGGCGATGTCCGCCTCGGAGGGGGCGGGAGGCATCACCGGCGCGGACGGCGGATCGGCGGCCATGTTTCGGTACGTCCTTTCGCAGGTGCTGACGTGCTGGGCGCGCCGGCTCACACTTCGACGAGCGTGCAGAACCAGTGCATCCCGGGGGACGCGACGCCGGTGAGGGCCACCAGGTCCCCGAGGGCCAGTTCGCCGGCCTCGATGTGCCGCCAGAGGCAGACCAGTTGGTCGGCGCAGCCCATGTGGCCCAGGGAGCGGGCCAGTTCGGCGTTGGTACGGGTGAGGGGCATGCCGACGGCGTCGGCGACCGCCCGGAACGTCTGCTGGTTGTCGTTGATGTGGATCAGCCGGGTCAGTTCGGACCGGTCCCGTCCCGCGCGGGCCAGGGCCTCGTCGACGACGTCCGCGATCCGCCCCGTGGTTTCCTTCAGGAACGCCTGGAAGCGCTCCGGGTCCCGGTCGAAGTGCCGGTAGACGGAGGCCATCGGGCTGACGTCCTTCAGTCCGCTTCCCGGCGGCGGCAGCGGCACGGCGGCTCCGCCGTACTCGATGCGGAACAGGTCCGCGTACTCCGGGTTGGTGAACTGCGCCGAGGACAGCCGGCGCAGCCGCGGGTGCCCGCGGCGGACGACGGCGGCGACGGCTCCGTCGCTGGCGACGCAGCCGTTGAAGTCCATCCGGTTGCCGTGCGCCTCGCTCATCACGTTGACCAGGACGACCAGCGCGGTCTCGACGCCGGGGGACAGGGCCATCGCGCCGGCGGCGTGGTCCAGGGCGGGTGCCCACGCCGCGCAGGCCTGCGTGAACAGCGTGGTGGGCGTGGAGTGCGCGCCCAGGGCGCGCGCCACGGCCGCCGAGGGGTCCCAGCCCAGGTAGTCCGGCACGTCGGAGTTGCCGACGACGATCAGGTCGAGGTCGGCGGCGGTGACGTCGGCGTTCTCCAGGGCCTCCCGCGCGGCCCCGGCGGCCAGGTCGACCGCGGTGACGCCGGGTGCGGCGCGGTGGTAGGTCCGGTAGCCGAGGGCCGTGACCGCCTCGGGATCGGGAACGTAGTCGGCCGCCGTCGCCGCCACGTCGAGTCGCTCGCCGAAGGCCATGCCCGTGGCGACGATGCCCAACTCCGGTGACGTGCCCATGCGTGCTTCCTTCCCTGCCGGCGCGGGTGGATCAGCCCGTCCGGTCCTTCGACGATCGGATCAGAACGGCGCCGTCCGCGGTTCCCTCCCCGGGTCCGGCGTCATCGGTGGAGAGCTCCTGGACCTCCTCCAGCGGAATGTCCAGGAGGGCGAGGCGGCGCCGGCCCAGGTGCAGGGTGAGCGCCAGGACGGCCATGGCGGCGGCCAGGATCAGCACGGCCGACTCCACGCCCAGCGAGTCGGCGAGTACACCGGCCACCAGCGGTCCGGTCCACTGCACCGCCTGGAAGCCGAACTGCCCGGTGGCGGCGACCCGTCCCAGGTACGCGTCCGGCACCAGCCGGACCTCGTAGGACTCGGTGACCACGTTCATCGGGATCATGCTCGTCATGCCGACCATCATCACCAGGCCGATCTGCCAGGGCCGGGGCGCGACCGCGACCGCGGCGAAGGAGGCGGTGAACAGCCAGGCGGACAGCAGCAGTACGCGCCGGGCGCCGATCCGCCGCATCAGCCACGGACCCAGCACGGCTCCGATCACGCCGCCGGCCACCGCCAGCGAGGTCACCGCGCCGATGGTGGTCGGTCCGCCGCCCCGGTGCGTCACCATGACCACGAAGAGCAGGGTGAAGCCCTGCGCCACCGCGTTGAGCACGGCGCCCCAGGCGAGCGTGAACACCAGGTAGTCGCTGCGCCGGATCATGCGCAGCCCGTCCTTGACGTCCGCGGCCAGGCCCGGCCGGCGCTCCCCGTCGTCCTGCCGGTCCGGGCCCAGCGGGCGGCGGATGAGGAAGGAGCTGATGGTGATGAACAGGAACGATATGGCGTCGAACAGGAACGGCACCCAGCGCGCCATCGAGTACAGCAGGCCGCCCAGGGGGGCGCCGAGGAGCTGGGCCAGCATGTCGCGGCCCATGCCCTGCGCGGTGGCGTCGGCGATCCGCTCCTTCGGCACGAGCCGGCGCAGCACCGGTGACGTCACGCCGGACCGCAGTCCGGCCGCGAGTCCGCTGACCAGCGCCATCGCGTCGAGTCCCAGGACCGAGGGGTCGCCCCGGTACACCAGCCAGGCGACGACGCCCATGGACAGCGCCTCGACCAGTGCGGCCAGGCCCAGCAGGAGGCGCCGCGACACCCGGTCCGACAGGGCACCGCCGAGCACCAGCGTGGCGAGCCGGCCCAGCATGTGCAGCACCGTGATGGTGCCCGCCTGGGCCGCCGACCCGGTCACGTGCAGCATGAGCAGGGGGAAGGCCAGTGTGGAGACGCTGTTGCCGAGCGCCGACAGGCCCTCGCCGGACCACCAGATGGCGTAGTCGCGATCGCGCCACAACGACGGCGGCTTCCCGCCCCGTTCGGTGTCCCCGCCGGCCTGCCCGGAGTCTTCGGTCTGTTCGGCGTCCTCGGGACGTGACCGCACCATCGTCGTCCGTTCCCCGTCCGTTCGCGCGTTCGCTGGTCCGGGCCGGTGCCGCGGATCTCCGACCTGCATGCTGGTCGAAGCGGCACCGGCCGGGCCAGGCAGCGCACCGGCAATTACGGGGGAGGAAATGTTGCCGCCGCCTCCGGCAGCCGTCAGATCCAGCCGCGTTTGGCCGCCTGGTACCCCGCCTCGAACCTGCTGGCCGCCTTCAGCCGTACGCACAGTTCGGCGACGATCCTGCGCACCGTGCGCAGCGAGACGCCCAGCCGCCGGCGGATCGCCTCGTCGTTGAGGCCGCGTGCCATCAGGCGCAGCAGTTCCTTCTCGCGGGGGCTGAGCCCGTGTTCGTCGAGGCCCGGCCCGCTGGAGCCGAGCGGTACCGCGTGCTCCCAGCACCGTTCGAACAGGGAGATCAGTGCCTCGACGACCCCCGGCACGGTGATCTGCACGACCTTGTGCCACGGGTCGCGCGGGTCGGTGGGCAGCAGCGCCAGGGAGCGGTCGACGAGGAGCAGGTGCACGGGCAGCGACGGAACGGTGCGCACCTGGCAGTCCGGTTCGGCCTCCCACACGGCGCGCAGGGCGAGGCGGGTGTCACCGCGGATGCTGTCCGTGGTGACCGCCCGGTTCGCCACACCACGGGCCAGGACCTTCCGGTGGGTCTCCTGAGCGGGTTCCAGCCAGCTCGCCGAGGCGGGTCCGTCCGGCAGGAGGGCCAGCCACTCGGTGGCCGCGTCGCACGACAGCTCGTGCAGCCGGTCGGTGACGGCCGCCTGGCCGCTGACGTACTCGAAACCGGGCTCCCGGCCGCCGGGCCGCGCTTCGGCGTACCGGTCGATGAGGGTCGTGACGGCGGCCCGGTCCTCCTCGAACTCCCGCAGCCGCTCCTCGATCCCGGACATCTGACGCAGCAACAGGGCTTTGAGGCCGAGGCGGGGATCCACCAGCTCGCCGAAATCCTCACCGGTCGGCCGCAGCAGGTCCAGTTCCGCCAGCCGCTCCAGCGCCGTGCGCACGTCCTCGGCCGGAACGCCCAGGTGGGCGGCGAGTTCGTCCGCTTCGCGGCATCGTCCCGTGATGAGCTGCATGTACACCCTTTGGGTGGTTCGATCCAGTCCTAACCTCTGCAGCATGGAGTCACAACCCCGCGTCCCCGTCATCCGCCAACTCCTCGGCCGCCGACCGTCTCTACACGTCGTTCGCATACGTGAGGGAGTATCTTCGGCGCCGACCGTATCAACCGACGATCTTTCCTGCGGGGGACGTGGTGCTCGATCACTTGGTTCCCGAAGGCGTCGAGCTGTGCGAGGCGTACGGCGACACGGCGCCCGGTGAGGCGGCAGCCTGCCTGTTTCCCTCCGAACGGGCCGTGGTGCGGGACGTGTCGGAGGAGCGCAGGCGTGAGTTCGCCACGGTGCGGGGCTGTGCGCGCACGGCGCTGGCCCGGCTGGGCATCCCACCGGAACCACTGGTTCCGGATGTGTCGGGTGCTCCGCGGTGGCCCCGGGGCACGGTCGGCAGCCTGACCCACTGCCCCGGCTACCGGGCGGCCGTCGTGGCCCCGGCCAGGGAGTACGTCTCCCTCGGGGTCGACGCCGAACCGGCCGAACCGCTTCCCGCCGTCGTCGCCGCGCGACTCCTGCCGGACGCCGAACGGCGGTCGGCGGACGCTCTGCGCGCGGCCCTCGGAGTGCCGGCGGACCGGCTGGCGTTCTGCGCCAAGGAGGCGTCGTACAAGGCGTTCTCCCCCTGGCTGGGCCGCCGTCACGGCATCCGCGACTTCGCGGTGCGCCTGGCCGGAGATGGCTCGTTCCGGGGTACGGTGCCCGGGCGCCGGCACCGGTTCGAGGGGCGGTGGGCGGTGCGTTCCGGTTACCTGGTGGCCGTGGTCTGCCTGACCGCCGCGGATTGGTCCGGACCGATGACGGCGGGTTTTCCGCCGGGCAGTGGGTGGCAGCAAGCGGTCATGTGACGCTTTCCTGCCGAGAGGGGAACTCCCGCTCGTTCTTTTGGTCGAGTAGGGTCCGTTCTTGGCCAAAACAAATAAGTGTCGCAGTTGACATTGTGGGGATCGGCTCAATCGTTCCGAGCCGGCCCACCGGCCGAAGAGGGGCGCAGCCTGCCGCTGTACGAGATGTCCACGGGGACGGACACGGGGATGGACGCGGGAGGTCGCGCAAGTGTGATTTCCAAGGGGGATTCTGTCAATGGTGATTCACGCCGAATTTTTCTCCTTCGGCAGAATGGACGTACATCAGCTACGTGAATTCCTGGTTAACCAGCGCCGGGTTTCCGGCTGGACGCAGGAAGAGCTCGCGGAGCGTTCCGGGGTCAGCGTCCGCACGATCAGGAACCTGGAGACCGGCTCCAACACCAACCCCCGCCGGAGCTCCGTCGAACTGCTGCTCAACGCCCTCGGCGGCGCCCCTGCCGCGCCCGCCGGCCCGACCGTCTGGTACTCCGGGGACAGCTCGCTCGTCCCCACCCAGCGGACCCGGCCCGAGCACGACCGGACGCAACCCGTGCCGTGGCACGGACCACGGCCCCTCGGCGATCCGATGGTGGGCCGCGAGACCGACATGCGGCACATCCTGGCCTCCGCGCAGCGCAGCCGGCTGATGGTCCTCACCGGACCCGGAGGCGTCGGCAAGACCCGGCTCGCGCTCGCGGCGGCGTACCGGCTGCGTCCGCTCTTCCCGGACGGCGTCGCGGTGGCCGAACTGCGCGACTGCCCGCCGGAACACCTCGAGCCGGTGCGCAGCCGCGCCGAACTGGACCGTCTCACCGAGGGACTGACCGGCGACCTCGGCGGCACCGGGCGGCGGCTGCTCGTCCTGGACGGCGCCGAACGCGTCGTCCGGCAGACCGCCCGCCTCGCCCGCCGGCTCCTCGACGAGCACCCCGGGCTGCATCTGCTCGTCACCTCGCGCCGGGCCCTGGCCGCCGGGGCCGCCGAGGGCTGGGAGGTCGAGCCGCTGCGGGTGGACGGCCCCGAGGACGGCGACGCCGGAGTGCCGAGCGCGGTGGAACTGCTGCTGCGCCGGGTCCGCTCCAGCCTTCCGACGCTGGACCTCGCCCCGCACATGCCGCAGGTCACCGCGCTGTGCCGCCTGCTGGACGGCATGCCGCTGGCCATCGAGATCGCCGCGCAGCGGCTGCGGTCCCTGCCGCTCAGCTCGCTGCTGCGGGAGGAGAACCTGTTCCACCTGCTCGACCAGGTCGACGCGGGTGCGCTGAGCGCGCACCGCACCCTGTCCGACAGTGTTCGCTGGAGCTACGACCTGCTGCCCGCGCCCCACCGGGAGCTGCTGCACGACCTGGTCGCGCTGCCGGACCCGTTCTCGCTGGACGACGTCCTCGCCGGCCACCAGGGCTCCACCGGTTCGGCGCCCCAGCTGTCCCACCGGCTGGCCGAACTCGTCGACGCGTCGCTGGTCCAGACGCTGCGTCAGGGGCAGTACCAGTACCGGGTGCACGCCCTCGTCCGGCACGTGGTGGAACGCGCGCGGCAGCAGTCCGTCGCCCCGTGCGGATCCGACGTGGACGAGTACCGGGCCCGTGCCGTCTCCGCGGCGCACTCCGCCGCCTGACGTCCCGTCCGCAAAGCGCCCGGCCCCGCCCGGGGCCGGGCCCTTGGGGTGGGTTCCCGTGTGGAAGCGGGGCCGAGCGCTCCGCACCGTTTCGGGACGGGCGGACGGCCGACGGTGGGTCACAAGTGGCCCGCCCGCTGTGATCCCGGTGACCGGGGTGCCCGTGGTGTGGGTTCCCGTGCCGGAGTGGGCGGGCTGCTCCGGGCCGTTCCCGAGGTGGGGCGGGGCGGAGCGACGGCCGCCCGGTGCGGGGGCACCCGGACGGGGTGCCCCCGGCGCGGGCGCCGCGTCCGGGTGGCCGGTTTCGTCCCGGCGCTCCGGGTCAGGCCGTGCGGCAGGCCGCCCGGATCGCCCGGAGCGAGAAGTGCTCGGGGCCGTCCAGGCACGCGAGCATCAGCTCCTCCACCGGCTCCAGCAGGTCCCCGTCCGGCTCCGTGGCGTGACCCAGGCGGGACAGCAGCCGCTGGAGCACCAGCACCAGCCAGGCGGTGCCGGCCGGCGCGGTGCGCTCCTGCTCGAACGAGTACAGCCAGGTGTACAGGCAGGAGGCCGCCGCGTGGTACAGGCAGTGCTCGGCGGCGGCGTCCTGCGCCTCGGCCGTGGTCGCGTCCAGGGTGCCCGCGGCGATCCGGGCGTAGAACCCGCCCCGCAGCAGGGAGAGCCGGTCCAGGACCTTGGTGAGGGCGCCCGCCTCGGCCGGTGGCAGTTCCCGCCCGGCGATCAGCCGTGCCCGCTCCACCGCCGGTTCCCAGCCGCGCGTGATCTCGTCCTCGGCGGCGTTGGTCAGCCGCAGCGCGCGTCCCGAGGGCTGCCAGACGGGAGCCTCACGGGCATCGTCGAACAGGTCCCGCAGCACGGTGTTCCCCTCGCGTGCCGGACGGTCCGCGATCCGCGCCACCGTCGGCAACTGCGCGGCGATGCCGTGCAGGTTGACGTGCGTGGTGCCCTCGAAGATGCTCGCGATCGCGTGGTCGCGCTGGAGCTTCTGGAAGACGCCCGAGGCGACCTCCTCGCGCAGATAGCTCCGCGCGCCCAGTACCCGCCCGGCCTCCGCCACGACCTCCTCGGCGAGGGTCGGCACCAGGTACTTCACCACCGACGACCACAGGCTCAGCCGGGAGGGCGCCACCGACAGCGAACGCGTCACCGGCAGCGCGGTGCACTCGGCGATCAGCAGGTCCAGGTGGGCGCGGACCAGATGCCGGCGGATCACGGGGATCCGGTAGATCGCCTCGCCGTACAGCTCCCGCTCGCGGGCGTAGCGCAGCGTGATCCGCAGCACCGAGTCCATCGTGCCCACCGACAGCGCGCCGATCGCCGTCCGCGTGATCTGGAGCACCTGGAGGATCCCGGCCAGGCCGCCGCCCGGACGGCCGAGCAGACTGCCGCCCGGAACGGGTGTGCCGTCGAAGGAGATGCCGCTGAGGTCGTGGCCCCGCAGCCCGACCGTGCGGACGAAGGGACGGTTGTCCCAGCTGCCCTCCGGGAGCTGCGACTTGTCGAGCAGCATCAGCGACGAGCCGGTGCCCTCGACGTTCGCGTACACGGTGACGAAGCGGCCGCGGGTCGCGTTGCCCACCGGCCACTTGTCTCCCGTGAGGAGGTAGCCGTCACCGTCGGGCACCGCGACCGTCTCGTTGGTGCCCAGGTCGCTGCCGTGGTCGGGCTCGGAGACGGCGAAGCACGCCAGGTCCCCGTCGAGCAGGCCCCGCGCGACCCGCTCACGCTGCTCCTCGTCGCCCCACAGCCACACCGGGTTGACGCCGAGCAGCGCCGAGCCGAACATCACCGACACGGTGAGGTTGCGCCGGGCCAGCACCCGGGTCAGCAGGAACAGCTGTTCCAGATTGCGCAGCCCGCCGCCGAACGCCTCCGGCACCAGGTACCGGGCGAAGCCCCAGGAGCGCAGGAGGTCCACGGCCCCCGGCGGCAGCGCGTCGCGCTCCTCGTACGCCACGATCTCCGCGAAGCTGAACGGGCCGCTCTCCGCGCCGGGATCGCCCAGGACCCGGTCCAGGTCCGCGGCGAGCGCGTGGGACGGCCGGTCGACGTCCTGACCGGTCATGCCGTGGGGCCGCCGATGTCGTAACGGGCGAGGAGCAGTTCGACCTCGTCGTCGGTGGGCAGCGTGGCGTGGCCCGCCGTCACCTCGGAGACGACGAAGTCGACGACGTCGCCGACCCGCTCCAGCTTCATCGCCTCCTCGGGGGTCAGCGACCGCAGACCGTACAGGTCCTCCAGGTTGTAGCCGAGTTCGGCGAGGACCAGCGAGTGGAAGCCCAGGTCGCCGATCAGGTGGTGTTCCGCGGTGACCTCGGGGAGCTTGCGCGGGGCGATCAGCCGGGCCATCCCGAGCACCACGGGGGCCACGGCCTCGGTGGCGGTTGCGGCAGGGGTGTGAGTCATGGCGCCGACGCTAGGACGCGGTAGTGCCCCACCCCAGGTAACGGCCCCGGCAGGCTCTCGGCAACTCCCCTGGCACCGGACGGCGTTGCTACCGCGCAAACTGCCGCCGTTCTGCCTGTCCGGCCCGCGCCGGCGGCGGTAAGGCTGGTCCGCATGAGCACACTTGACCCCGTGGAGCCGGCGGCGCCGTGGATCGCCGGGCGGCACGCCGCCGGACGGCCCCGCCTCCGGCTGTTCTGCCTGCCGCCCGCCGGAGGCAGCGCGGCCTCCTTCGCCGTCTGGCGTCCCCACCTGCCGCGGGGCGTCGAACTCGCCCCGGTGGAGCTGCCGGGCCGCGGCTCCCGCATCGACGAACCGGTGCCGTACGCCCTGGAGCCGCTGGTGGACGCCCTCCTGGACGGGCTGCGCGGTGAACTCGATCTGCCGTACGCGCTGTTCGGGCACAGCTTCGGCGCCGTCGTCGCCTACGAGCTGACGCGGCGCATCGAGAGCGTGGGCGGCCTGCCCGCCCCGGCCGCGCTGGTGGTGTCCGCCCACCGTGCCCCGCACCTGCCGCTCGGCCGGAAGCTGCTCACCGGAAGCAGCGACCGGGAGCTGGCCGCCTGGCTGCACCGGCACGGGGGGCTGCCCGGGGAACTGCTGGAGTACCCCGATTTCCTGAGCGACCTGCTGCGCGCGGTGCGGGCCGATCTGGAGATCGCCGAACGCTACCTCCTGCCCGGCCCGGCCCCGGTGCGCTGCCCGCTCGCCGTCCTGGCCGGGGCGGACGACGACGTCGCCGCCCCGGACGTGGTCGAACCGTGGGCCGGGTACGGCACGCCGCCGCCCCGGATGCGCCTGGTCCCCGGCGGGCACTCCTACCCGCGCACGCATCCGGAGGCGACGCTGACGGCCGTGACCGGGGAACTGCGCCGTCTCGGCCTACAGGGTCTCGGGGCGGAGGGTGACCGGCAGGGCTGACAGTCCGCTGAGGAAGTTGGAGTACACGTACTCCGGCTCCCCGGCGGGCTCCGCCTCGGCCACCAGGTCCCGCAGGCTCTCCAGCAGGGCCGACAGTTCCGCGCGGGCGAGGAACGCGCCCAGGCAGAAGTGCGGCCCGTACGCGAAGGACAGGTGCTTGTTGGGGGAGCGGGTCAGGTCGAAGACGTCCGGCCGGTCGAAGACCCGCTCGTCCCGGTTGGCCGAGGCCATCCAGACGGTGACGATGTCACCCTCCTCGACGAACTGGTCGCCCAGCAGCACGTCCTGCGTGGCGGTGCGGCCGCTGTGCAGTGCCGGGGTGGTCCAGCGCAGCACCTCCTCCACCGCCGACGAGGTGTCCGCGGCGCCGGACTTCAGCGCCCGCCACTGGTCCGGCCGCTCCATCAGCGCGTGCACGGCCCCCACCATGGCGAAGCGGGTCGTCTCGTGACCGCCCATGATGATGCTGTAGCAGTTGAAGACGATCTCCTCGTGCGTCAGCGGACGCCCGTCGATCTCCCGGTTGACCAGCAGGCCGACCACGTCGTCGTAGGGCTTCTTGCGCCGCTCGGCGGCCAGCTCGGAGAAGTACAGCAGCAGGCCGTTGCGCGAGGACCAGGTGGCCTCCTCGTCGGGCACGCCGTCCGCGGAGGACAGCGCCGACGACGTCAGGGAGATGATGTGCCCCCGGTCGGAGGCCGGTACGCCCAGCAGGTCGCAGATCGCGGCCAGCGGGATGTGCGCGGCGACGTCGGCGGCGAAGTCCGCCGTGCCCCGCTCGACGGCCTCCGCGACCAGCCGGCGGGTGCCGCGCCGCACGCTGTCCACGACCACCTCCAGGGACCGCGGGGAGAACGGCTTGAGCAGCGCGCTGCGCAGCCCCCGGTGGGGGCGCCCGTCGGTGACGGCCAGCATCTTCCCGGCAGCGGAGTCGCCGCCCGCCAGCAGCGTGTCCAGCACGTTGCCCCGCTCGGAGGTGAACGTCACGCTGTCGCCCAGCACCGCGGACGCGTCGGAGTGGCCGCTCACCACCCAGAACCCCGGGCCGTGCGCGCCCTCCGGCTGCCAGTGCACCGGCTCCTCGGCGCGCAGGCGGCGCCACAGCGGGCCCAGGTCGTGGCGGGCGTGCAGCAGCGGATCGGCGAGGTCCACCCCGTCGAGCGCGGGCGGGTCGAGCACGGGCCGGGTCTTCATGGTCATCTTCCTGGGTCCCTCGGGCTCGGTCGGTCGGCTTCCCGGCGGCGCCGGGTCAGCACGGGGGCTCGGTCGGTCCGGGGAAGAACGCCGTGGTCGCCCCGGCGGTCTCGGCCCCGTCCACCGTGAACTGCTGGCCCGACACGAAGGCCGCCCCGGGGGAGGCGAGGAAGTGGAAGACCTCCGCGATCTCCTCGGGCAGCGCGTGCCGCCGGGCCGGGATGCGGGCGTTCACCTCGTCGAGCATGGCGTCGGTGTACTCGGCGCGCTGCATCGGCGTGAGCACCGCCCCCGGAGCCACGCACGCCGTGCGGATCAGCGGGGCCAGCTCGACCGCGAAGGTCTGGCACAGTGACGCCACCCCGGCCTTGCTGGCGTTGTAGTCGGCGTACAGCGGGTAGCCGCGGGAGCCGTTGACGGACGCCGTCGCCAGCAGCACCCCCGCGCCGCGGCGCAGCATGTGCGGTACGGCGTGCCGCCACAGCGCGAGGACACCCATGAGGTTGACGTCGAGGGTGCGCCGGGCGTCGGCCTCGGTGATGTCCAGGATGCCGTGCCGGACGCTGATGCCGGCGTTGGCGACGACGACGTCCAACTGCCCCCGTTCGGCGGCCACCCGGTCGACGGCGTGCCGGACGGCGTCCCAGTCGGCGACGTCCACCTTGGCCCAGTGGACCTCGCCGCCGCCCTCCCGGGGCCCGTCGGGACGGCCGCCCGTCGGGGGCTGCACGTCCAGGTTGACGACGTGGTCGCCGGCGCGGGCGAAGCGTTCGGCGGTGGCCTGCCCGATGCCGCTGGAGGCGCCGGACACGATGACGGTGCGCATGAGGATGCTGCCTTTCGCGTACGTGGGGGACCGGGCGGGTCAGACGATGACGCGCGGGTGGTCGAGGGCGTAACCGCTCAGGTTGCGGCGCAGGTTGCGGCTGACGGTGAGCTTCTTCAGCCAGCGGTCGGTGCCGTCGTAGCGGGCGGTGAAGGACCTGCGGCCGTGCACCGCCCGGTAGTTGTCGACGATCAGCAGCGAGCCCGGGGCGACCGCGACGTCCCGCTGGACACGGTTCAGCTCGGCCATCAGCCGGTCCAGCGCGGCCTCGGCCTCCGTGTCGCCGGGCAGCGTGTCCATGAACGGCCGGTCGATGCGCAGGTAGGGGCTCAGCCGGTCGCCGAACAGCACGGCCGTCGGCACCGGGCGGTCGGCCATCGCGCGCAGCCGGGGCAGCGCCGGGTGGCCGGGCGCGTAGGTCTCCAGCTGCCGGATGTGCTCGGTGTCCGGGCGGATCAGGAACCGCTCCTCGGCGAGCACCGCCCGGTCGGCGTCGTCGAGCCGGACATCGCGCACGGAGGCGACGATGGTGGGCACCGCGTCGGGGTTGCGCAGCCCCATCAGCAGCAGGTAGTCGCACCGGTTGGGGTGGAAGCCGTCCTCGGTGTGGAACTCCAGCAGCGCCTCGCTGCCGTACCCGCTCTGCCGGTCCTCGTCGCCGTGGATCGGCAGGATGTTCTGGATGATCCGCCCTTCCTGGAGGGTCACCCAGCCGAACGGGTCACCGAGCAGCATCCCGCACAGCGCCAGCCACACCTCCTGGTCGCGGGCCGTGTCCCCGTGGATCGCCTCGCGCCAGTGACCGGGTGTGGGACCGAGCGCGTCGCCGTCCACCGGGAAGCCGTGCACCAGGCAGGACGCGCTGCGCTCGCTGCGCCGGTACGACAGCAGGAACGTGCGCAGCCCCGCCGGCAGCAGCTCCTCCGCGGTGAGCGCGCGGTCGTAGAACCCGGGCAGGGACGGCGCGCCGTACACCTCTCCGAGCTTCTCGGCGGCGCTGCGCAGCTCGGCGACCTCGTCGGCGTCCAGGACGTACTCGGCGGGGGCGTCCGGGGTGTCCGGGGTGCGGGCGGCGTCCCGGAGGGACGCGTCGACGGTCGGGTTCGTGATTGTCATGTCGGTGTCCTCACCGGGTCGTGACCGCTGGCGGTCGTCCGTCGTTCGGTCCTGTGCGGTCCGCGCCGCGAGGTCGCGGCCGGATCGCGTGGTGGAGCGCACCGGACCGGCCGAGCAGGGTCCCGGCCGTGTCGTGGTCCAGTGGTGGTGCGGGTGGTGCGGGTGGTGCGGGTGGTGCGGGTGGTGCGGTGGTGCGGGTGGCGCCGGGCGCCGTCCGGGTGCGTCCTACCGCCAGTCCTCGGCGAAGCGGTCCAGCTCCGCCTGGTCCAGCGTGATCAGCGGCTCCTCGTCCTCGTCCCCGGCCGCCGCGGCGGCCGGCGGCGGGGAGAGCTCCTTGACCGCCGAGGCGATCGAGGCCACGGTCTTGTGGGCGAACACGTCCCGCGGAGCGACGTCCAGGCCCGCCTCGCGCGCCAGGGTGACCAGCTTGATCGAGACGATGGAGTCGCCGCCGAGGTCGAAGAAGCTGTCGTCGACCCCGACCCGCTCCACGCCGAGGGCCTCGGCGAACAGCGAGCACAGCAACTCCTCGCGCGGCGTGCGCGGCGCCCTGCCCTCCGCCGCCGCGGAGAACTCCGGCGCGGGCAGCGCGTTCGGGTCGAGCTTGCCGCTCGCGGTCCTCGGCAGCCGGTCCAGGACGACCACCGCCGCGGGCACCATGTGCTCGGGCAGCGCCTCGGCGGCCCGCCCGCGCAGCAGGACCGGGTCGGGCACGGCACCGGCGGCCGGGGCGGCGTACGCCACCAGCAGCCGGTGGCCGGGCCGGTCCTCGCGGACGACGACCACGGCCTGCGCGACCGCCGGGTCCTCGGCGAGCACCGCCTCGATCTCGCCGGGCTCGATGCGGAATCCGCGCACCTTCACCTGCTGGTCCACCCGGCCGAGGAACTCCAGCTCCCCGTCGGACCTCCGGCGGGCCAGGTCGCCGGTGCGGTACATGCGCGCCCCGGGCGGGCCGAAGGGGTCGGCGACGAAACGCTCGGCGGTCTGCCCCGGGCGGCCGAGGTAACCGCGGGCCAGGCCCTCGCCGGCCACGTACAGCTCGCCGGGCACGCCCGCCGGCACCGGCTGGAGCGTGCCGTCCAGCAGGTACACGCGGGCCCCGGCGACGGGCTCGCCGAGCGGCGGGCGGACCCGGCCGTCCAGCGGGCGGCTCATCGTCGCCATGACGGTCGCCTCGGTCGGGCCGTAGGCGTTGACCATCCGGCGCCCGGACGACCAGCGTTCCACCAGATCGGGCGGGCACGCCTCGGCCCCCACCACGAGGGTCGTGCCCGGCGGCAGCGCGTCCTCACCCAGCACGGCCAGGGACGACGGCGGCAGCAGCAGCGCCGTCACCCCGTGCCGGGCCACCGTGGCCGCCAGCGCCGGGCCGGGCAGCAGCTCGTCCGCCGGCGCGGCGACCGCGCACGCCCCGGTCAGCAGGGCCGTCGCCAGCTCCCACACCGAGGCGTCGAAACTCGGCGACGCGAACAGCAGCACCCGCTCGTCCGCGCGCAGATCCAGACCGGCGCGCTGCTGGGCGACCAGGGCCGCGATCCCGAGGTGCGGCACCTGCACGCCCTTGGGGCGGCCCGTCGACCCGGAGGTGTAGATCACGTACGCGGTGTGCGCGGGCCGCAGCGGCGCCACCCGGTCGGCGTCCGTCAGGTCGGTGCCGGGCAGGCCGTCGTCCACCTGCGTCGTGCCGAGGCAGCGGGTCCGTGCCGCGCCCGCCCAGGCCGGCAGGTCCGCCGTCCCCGGCGCGGTCAGCACCAGCGCCGGCCGGGCGTCGCCGACGATGTGCCGCAGCCGCTCCGCCGGATAGCCGGGGTCCAGCGGCAGGTGGGCGGCGCCCGCCTTGAGCACGGCGAGGACCGCGGTCACCGACTGCGCCGACCGCGGCAGCGCCACGCCCACCACGTCCTCCGGGCCGATGCCCTCGGCCACCAGCTCCCGCGCCAGCCGGTTGGCCCGCTCGTTCAGCTCGCCGTACGACAGGGTGTGTTCCCCGTCGATCACGGCGACGGCACCGGGCCGCTCCCGCACCCGCTCCTCGAACAACGCGGGGAAGGTGTCCGGACCCGGGTGGGCGGGTCCCTGCGCGGCGGCGCGCAGCGCGGTCCGCTCCCCGGCCGTGAGCAGGTCCAGCCGGCCCAGCGGGGCCGACGGGTCGGCCAGGAAACCGTCCAGGACCGCCCGCACCCGGGTGAGCAGGGCGGCGCCCTCCTCGGCGGTGAACAGGTCGGCGCGGTAGCTGAGTTCGAGGCTCAGCCGCTCGCCCGGCACCACCACCAGGTTCAGCGGGTAGTGCGAGGCGCCCGGCACCGGGTCCTCGTCCACCGTCATGCGCAGCCCGGGCACCTGCTCCTGGACGGCCTCGCCGTCGAACGGCGCGCTCGCGAAGTCCAGCACGGTGTCGAAGAGTTCGCCCACCCCCAGGGACCGCTGCACCTCCGTCAGCCCGAGGTGCTGGTAGGGCCGCAGCCCGGCCTGCTGCTCCTGGACGCCGGCCAGCAGCGCGCCGAACGGCCGGGCCGCGTCGAGGCGGACGCGCACCGGGACGGTGTTCATCAGCAGGCCCACGATGTCCTCGGAGCCGGGCAGGTCCGCCGGGCGGGCGGCGGTGGTGGCACCGAACACCACGTCGTCGCGGCCGAGCAGCCGTCCCACGACGACCGCCCAGGCACCCTGGAGGAGGGTGTTGAGGGTCAGTCCCGCGCCGCGCGCGCCGGCGAGGAGCTCGGCGGTGCGTCCGGCGTCGACGGTGTGCGTCACCAGGTGCGGCACACCGGCCGTGGCCGCCTCCGCGTCCGGGGCCACCAGCGTGGGCTCGTCGAACCCGGCCAGTGCCTTGCTCCAGGCCCGGACCGCCGCCTCGTCGTCCTGCCCGCCGAGCCAGCGCACGAAGTCGGTGAACTGCGCCGGCGCCGGAGCCGGGTGGGCGCCGCCACGGGCGTAGGCGGCGAACAGGTCGCGGAAGAACAGGGGCAGCGACCAGCCGTCGAGCAGCGCGTGGTGGTGCGACACCACCAGCAGGTGGTCGTCGTCCGCGAACCGGACCAGCGTGACCCGCAGCAGCGGGGGCTCGGCCAGGTCGAAGCGGCGGGTGCGCTCGTCGGCCAGCAGCTCGGCGACCCGGGCCCGCCGCTCCTCCTCGTCCAGCCCGCCCAGGTCGACCTCGCGCCAGGGCGTGCGGACGTCCTCGTGCACCAGCTGCACCAGGCGGCCCGAGCCGAGCAGGCGGAAGGACACCCGCAGCGCGGTGTGCCGGGCCAGGACCGCGTCGCAGGCCGCGCGGAGCACCGCCGGGGAGAGGGTGCCGGTGAGCCGTACGGGCGCCTGGGCGGTGTAGACGTCGACGCCGTCCGCGGCCAGCATCGCGTGGAAGTGCATGCCCTGCTGCAGCGGTGTCGGCGGCAGCGCCTCGGTGTACGGCCGCCCCGGCGCCTCCAGTTCGGCCAGCTCGGCCGCCGTGAGGGTGATCGGCGGGCCGGCCGGGACGGCCGGCGCGTCCGGCTCGGGGCCGGTCTCCCGCGCCGCGCCGGCGAGGCCGGCCACGGTCTTGTGGACGAACACGTCCCGGGCGTTGACCGCGAGCCCGGCCCGGTGCGCGCGGGCGGCGAGCCGCATGGCGGTGATGGAGTCGCCGCCGAGGTCGAAGAAGCTGTCGTCGACGCCGACCCGTTCCCGGCCCAGCACCTCGGCGAACACGTCGTGCAGGATCCGCTCCCGCTCCGTGGACGGCGCCCGGTAGGCGCTCGCCGCCTCGAACCGCGGCTCGGGCAGCGCCCGCAGGTCCACCTTGCCGTTGGGCGTGAGCGGGAAGACCTCGACGGTCATGACCAGCGCCGGGACCATGTACGCGGGCAGCCGCTCCGCGACGGCCGCGCGCAGCACCTCCGGGCGCACCCCGGCGCCGGGCACGGGACGCACGTAGCCCACGAGCCGCCGCACACCGGCCGCGTCCTCACGGACCGACACCACCGCCCGGTCCACCGACGGGTCGGCCGCGAGGGCCGCCTCGACCTCGCCGAGTTCGACCCGGTGCCCGCGGATCTTCACCTGGAAGTCCGACCGGCCGCGGTACTCCACCACCCCGTCCGGACGGCGCAGCCCCAGGTCACCGGTGCGGTACATGCGCGACCCCGGCTCCCCGAGGACGTCGGCGACGAAGCGCTCGGCCGTCGCCGCCGGGCGGCCCAGGTAGCCGCGGGCCACCCCGTCGCCGGCGATGTACAGCTCCCCGACGACCCCGTCCGGGACCGGGCGCAGGAAGGCGTCCAGGACGTAGACGCGCGTGTTGTCGGCCGGGGTGCCGATGGCCGGGCCGGCCGCGGCGCCACCGTGCCACAGCATGGCGTCCACGGTGCACTCGGCGGGACCGTACAGGTTGTACACCGACAGGTCCGGCACCGCGTGCAGCGCCTCCCACAGGTCGGCGCCGACCTCCTCGCCGCCGAGGGCCAGGACCCGCACCCGGTGCCCCTGCCCGGACGTCTCGAACATGCCGGCCGCGAGCAGCTGGCGGGCCACCGACGGTGTGGTGTCGACGACGTCGACGGCCGCGCGGGCCGTGAGCGCGGCCAGGGCGACGGCGTCCCTGCGGACGTCGTCGTCGACCAGCAGCAGCTCGTGCCCGCCGACCATCCACAGCAGCTGGCTCCAGGAGGCGTCGAAGCCGAGCGAGTTGGTCAGGGCCGCGCGCAGCGTCCGGCCCCCGGCGCGCCGCCGCTCCGGTTCGAAGAAGTTGGCCCGGTGGCTGTGGAACATGTTGACCAGGTTGCGGTGCTCGACCGCGACCCCCTTGGGCCGGCCGGTCGAGCCCGAGGTGTGGATCACGTACGCCAGGTGCTCCGGCCGCAGCGGCGTCGCGCGGTCGGCGTCGGTGAGGTCCGAGGCGTCCTCGGGCGGCACGGCCAGGTCGGCGCGCAGGGTCCGGCCGGGCACGGCCGGCTCGGTCGCCGCGTCGGTCAGGACCAGCACCGGCCGGGCCTCCTCGCGGATCGCCGCGATCCGCTCGGCCGGGTGCGTGCTGTCCACCGGCAGATAGCCGGCGCCCGACTTCAGCACCGCCAGGATCGCCACCACCGCGTCCACGGTGCGCGGCAGCGCCACGCCGACCAGCAGGCCGGGGCCCGCCCCCTCGGCGACCAGCAGCCGCGCCAGCCGGTTGGCCCCGGCGTTGAGGGCGGCGAAGGTCAGGCGGGTGGAGCCGTCGCCGACGGCCACCGCGTCCGGGGTGGCCCGGACCTGCTCCTCGAACACCTCGGGCAGCGTCCGCCCCGGGTGGGCCACGGTCCGCCCGGCGCACGTGCGCAGGAGCTCCTCGCGTGCGGCCGGGAAGCACAACGGCAGCCGCCCCGCCGGGAGATCGGGTCCCTCGGCGATGTCGCGCAGCAGCCCGCACAGCCGGTCCAGCAGCCCGGAGGCGGCGTCCGCGGAGTACACGTCCTCGCGGTGGTTGAGCTCCAGCCGCAGCCCCTCGCCGGGGTGCACGGCGAGGCTCAGCGGGTAGTGGGTGCCCTCGAAGGCGTCGTCGACCACGTCACGCAGCAGCGTCACCGCGAGGCCGGGCACCTCGGCGCCGCGGACGGCGCTGTCGACGGGCACGTTCTCGAAGGCGACGGTGGTGTCGAACAGTTCCGTCACGCCCGCCGCACGGTGGATGTCGGCCAGACCCAGGTACTCGTGCCGGGTCAGCGCCGTCTGCTCGTCCTGGAGACGGGCGAGCAGCGCGGCCACCGGCTCGGCCGGGTCGATCCGCACCCGGGCCGGCACGGTGTTCATCGTCAGGCCCACCATCCGCTCACTGCCCGGCAGTTCGGGCGGGCGGCCGGCGACCGTACTGCCGTGGACCACGTCCCGGCTGCCCGTCAGCACCGACAGCAGCAGCGCCCAGGCGCCCTGCACGACGGTGTTGAGGGTGAGCCCGCGCGCACGCGCGGTCTCCGTCAGCCGTGCCGTGTCCGCCGGGGACAGCTCCGCGACGGCGCGCCGCTGGGCCCGCACCGGCCCGCCGTGCCCGGACGGGCCCGCGACCAGCGTCGGCCCCTCCAGCCCGGCCAGCGCCGACCGCCACGCCCGTTCGGCCTCCTCGCGGTCCTGCGCGGCGAGCCAGCCGAGGTAGTCCCCGAACGGCACCGCGGGCTCCAGCGCCGCGGCCGAGCCGCCGTCCCGGTAGATCCGGAACAGGTCGGCCAGCAGCAGCGGCAGCGACCACCCGTCGAGCAGGATGTGATGGTGCGTCAGCAGCAGGACGTGCCGCTCGGCGGCGAGGCGGACCAGGGTGAAGCGCAGCAGCGGCGGGCGGGCCATGTCGAAGCGCCGCGCCCGGTCGTCCGCCAGCAGCCGCGTCAGCCGCAGCCGCTGCTCGTCCGCGCCGAAGCCGGAGAAGTCGACCTCCTCCCACGCCGGTTCCACGGACCGCGCGACGGCCTGGACGGCCTCGCCCGAGCGGCGCCGCAGGAATCCCGCCCGCAGGCTCGCGTGCCGGCCGGCCACGGCGGTGGTGGAGCGGCGCAGCGCGGCGGTGTCGAGTACGCCGGTCAGCTCCAGGGGCGTCTGCACGGTGTAGAAGTCGACGGCGGGCGCCGAACCGTCCCCCTCGTCGAACAGGGCGTGGAAGAGCATGCCCTGCTGCAACGGGGTCAGCGGCAGCACCGCTTCCAAGGAAGTCTGTTTCACAGTGTCGTCCCCCACTGGGCTTCGAGCTCGTCGAGTTCGTCCGCGTCGAGCCGCACCAGGCTCTCGGCGCGCGGCGCCGCTGCCCCGGGACCGGTGTCCCGGGCCACCTCGGCGAGCCGCGCGATGGTCTTGTGGCCGAAGATGTCCCTGGCGGTGAGGGTCAGCCCCGCCCGGTGGGCCCGGGCCGCCAGACGGGTGGCGGTGACGGAGTCGCCGCCGAGGTCGAAGAAGCTGTCGTCGACGCCGATCCGCTCCCGGCCCAGCACCTCCGCGAACACCTCGTGCAGGATCCGCTCCCGCTCCGAGGCGGGCGGCCGGTAGGCGCTCGCCGTCTCGAACCGCGGCTCGGGCAGCGCCTTGACGTCGATCTTGCCGCCGGGCGTGCGCGGGAAGGCGTCCAGCACCGTCACCGCCGCCGGGACCATGTACGCGGGCAGCCGCTCCCCGGCGTGGGCGCGCACCGCCACCGGCTCCGGCCGCGTCCGGGCACCGGCGGCCGGCACCACGTACGCCACCAGCTGCCGTACGCCCGCCCCGCTCTCGCGGGCGACGACCACGGCCCCGCCGACGCCCGGCGCGCCGGCGAGGACGCCCTCCACCTCGCCGGGCTCGATGCGGAAACCGCGCACCTTCACCTGGCTGTCGGCGCGGCCCAGGTAGACCAGCTCGCCGTCGGCCGCCCAGCGGGCCAGGTCGCCGGTGCGGTACATGCGGGTGCCGGGCGGCCCGAACGGGTCGGCGACGAAACGCTCCGCCGTGGTGCCGGGGCGGGCCAGGTAGCCGCGGGCGAGTCCGTCACCGCTCAGGTACACCTCGCCGGGGACCCCGGGCGGTACCGGGCGCAGCGCCGTGTCCAGCAGCCGCACCCGGGTGCCGGGCACCGGGCTGCCCATCGGCGGCACGGTCCGGCCGGAGAGCCGTCCCGTCTGGGTGGCGATGACCGTCGACTCGGTGGGGCCGTAGGCGTTGACCATGTGGCGGCCGGGCGACCAGCGGGCCACCAGTTCCGGGGAGCACGCCTCGGCGCCCACCACCAGGTCGGTCCCCTCGGGCAGCGCGTCCGCCGGCAGCGCCGCCAGCACGGAGGGGGCCAGCAGCAGGCAGGTGACGCCCAGTTCGGCCACCAGGTCCGCCAGCGGGGGCCCGGGCACGAGCCGCTCCTCCGGCGCGACCACGGCGGTGGCTCCGGTCAGCAGGGCCGTCGTCAGCTCCCACACCGAGGCGTCGAAGCTCGGCGAGGCGAACTGCAGCACCCGGGTGCCCGGCCGCAGGCCCAGCCGGTCCCGCTGGTGCCGGACCAGGGAGGCCAGACCGGTGTGCGTGACCACGACGCCCTTGGGACGGCCGGTCGACCCCGAGGTGTAGATGACGTACGCCGGGTGCCCCGGGGCGAGCGGCGCACGGCGGTCCGCGCCGGCCGGGTTCGCGTCCGTGGAGGCGGCCGGGTCCGGGCCGGCCGGAGCGGTGAGGTCTTCCTCGTCCACGTACAGCCGGGGCACCCCGGGCGCGAGCGTCGGGTCGTCCGCCGCGCGGGTGGTCAGGACCAGCAGGGGCGCGGTGTCGTCGAGCATCGCGGTCAGGCGGGCCCGCGGATAGCCGAGGTCGACCGGCAGATAGGCCGCGCCCGACTTCAGCACCGCCACCACGGCGGTCAGGGCGTGGACGCCGCGTGGCACGGCGACCGCCACCAGGTCCTCGGGCCCCGCGCCGCGGGCCGTCAGCGTGCGGGCCAGCCGGCCGGCGCGGTCGTTGAGCCCGGCGTAGTCCAGGGAGCCGTCGGGGGAGAGGACCGCGAGGGCGCGCGGGTCACGGCGGACCTGCTCCTCGAACAGTTCGGGGAAGGTGCGCGGCTCCGCGCCCGGGGCGCCTTCCCCCGCCGCGAGCACCGTGGCGCGCTCGGCCGCGGTCAGCACCTCGGTCCGGGCCGGCGGGAGGTCACCGGGAGCGGCCAGGAACCGGGACAGGAACGCGGTGAACCGGATCCGGTGCAGGTCCAGTTCGGCGGGGGAGTAGC
>NZ_BMUC01000005.1:311838-378026 GCF_014649995.1 Streptomyces griseoflavus
GCTCGGGGTTCGCCTCGAAGGACACCCGTGCGCCGGTGCCGTCCGGATGCGGATGGCAGGTGATGTTCAGGTCGGTCACCGGTCCGCCGGACAGCGTGGTCAGCTTCGCCTCGCGTCCCGTGAAGGCCGTCTCCGACCCGGCCGGCATGATGTTGACGAGCACGCCGTACAACTGCTCCCCGCTGCCCAGCAGCTTCAGGTCGCGCCGCAGCTCGTCGTAGGGGTAGCGCTGGTGGGTCAGCAGTTCGCCGAGCCGGCGGGCGACCTGCCGGACCAGGTCGGTGCGGCTCTCGGACGGGCGGACGCTCAGGCGCAGCGGCAGCGTGTTCGACAGCATGCCGGGCGCGTTGCGGGAGCGGGCGCCCAGCCGCGCGGTGACCGGCACGCCGATCGTCAGGTCCTCGGCCCCCGTCATCCCGTGGAGGTAGGCGGCGACCGCCGACAGCAGCGCCACCGTCCACGGCGCGCGGGCCGCCCGGCCGGCCGCGTGCAGCGCCGCCAGCTCGGCCGGGGACAGCTCCGCCGACGCGGACAGGGCGGTGGGCGCGGCACCCGTGGGCACACCGGGGGCGAGGCTCGCGGTCTCGGGGCGGTCGGCGAACGCGTCGTTCCAGTAGCGCCGGTCGTCCGCGTACTCCGGGGAGGTGCGGTAGTCCGCCTCCTCCGCGAGCAGCGCCCGCAGCGTGTCCAGCGGCTCGCCGGCCGGGTCCGTGCCGGTGGACAGCGCCTCGTAGTGCGTGGCGATGCGCCGCGAGTGCAGCACGGAACCGAACGCGTCGGACAGGACGTGGTGGCTGCGCTGGTACCACAGGTGGTGGTCGGGGCCGACCCGCATCAGCACGTGCGCGGACAGGGCGTCCTCGGTCAGGTCCAGCGCGGTGGACCGGTCGGCCTCCACCAGCGCGCGCGCCGCGGCGAACGGGTCCGGCTCGCCGGTCAGGTCGAGCTCACGCCAGGTGGAGCAGCCCGGCGCCACCGGGCGCTGGAACACGCCGTCCGGCCGCTCCACGAACCGCACGTCGAAGGTGCCGCTCTCCGCCTCCGACCGGCGGACGGCGCGTCGCAGCAGGTCCCCCTCCAGGGGCCCGCGGACCTCCATGACGGCCACGGTGTTGTAGGCCGGATTGCCGGGGTCGAGGCCCTGGGCGTGGAAGACCCCCGACTGGGCCGCGGTGAGCGGGAGCAGGCCGGGGTCGGCGGGCAGGTCGCCGTCGCGTGGTGTCATCTGGTTCGTAACCGCTCTCGTGGACTTCCGGGAAACCGCCGGGCGCCACCCGCGGTCTCCAGGGCCTTGACGGAGGTTGCCGGTGGACGGTGCGGCGTCCCCGCGCGAGCGCCCTTCTCGTCCGCGGCGCAGGGCGGGTCGGCACCCCGCTCGATGCTGCACGGGCCGTCCGCCGGTCGCCAGGCAACCGACCGGCAACCGCTATTGCTGTGTAACTGCCGCTCGGCCCGAACGAGTTACCGGGCCCCTGCCTGGCGCCGCCGCGCGCGGAACGCCGAGGCTGGCGGTCACCGCACGCGGCGCCCGCCCGTGGGGAGCCGGCCGTGCCGCGGGCATCCCGGCACCACATCCCGGAGAGGACGAGCACGTTGGGAATCGGGGACCGAGGACTGCTCGACTGGCTGGACGACGCGTCCGCCGAGCGCGGCCTGTACTACGCGCAGCGCGGCGACGGCTGGGACTTCCTGTCCTACCGCGACCTGCGGGACCTGGTGCTGAGCACCGCCGCGGCCCTGCGGGCGCGAGGCGTCGGCGACGGTGACGTGGTCGCGCTGGTGCAGCGCTCCGGTCCCGGCTTCGTCGCCACCTTCTTCGGCGCGCTGGCCGCGGGCGCCACGCCCTGCACCATCGCCCCGCCGTTCGCCTTCCAGCGGGCCGACGAGTACGAGCGGCACGCCGCCCACCTGCTCGGCACCGTGCGGCCCCGGATCACCGTCTGCGACGAGGAGTCGCAGGAACGCGTCCGCAAGGTCGCCGCCGCGACCGACCTGCCGGAACCGGTCGTCTTCGACGAACTCGTCGCCGGCGCGGAGCCGTTGGACGGCCCGCTGCCGCTGCCGGAGACCGCGCTGGTGCAGTTCACCTCGGGCTCCAGCGGCTTCTCCCGGGGCGTGCGGATCTCCGCCGACGCCCTGCGCACCAACCTCACGGGGATGCGCGGCTGGCTGGGCTGCGACCCGGAGCTCCCCGCGATCAGCTGGCTCCCGGTCCACCACGACATGGGCCTGGTCGGCTTCCTGCTCAACGTCGTCGTCACCGGCTTCGACGGGCACATGCTCCAGCCGGACGACTTCATCCGCTCGCCGCAGCGCTATCTGCGGCGGATCAGCGAGCAGCGGATCGCGATGACGGCCATGCCCAACTTCGGGCTCTCCTACATCCTGCGCCGCGTCCGCCCGGCCGACCTCGACGGCCTGCGGTTCGACTCGCTGCGCTGCGTCATCATCGGCGCCGAACGCGTCGACCCGAAGGTGCTGGACGACGTCCACGCCCTGCTCGGCCCGCACGGGCTCGACCGCGGCGCCCTGCTGCCCGCCTACGGCAGCGCCGAGGCGACCCTCGCCGTGACCGGGCTGGCCCCCGGCGAGGGCTGGTCCACGCGCGAGCCGGACGAGGGCGACGCGGGCTCCCTCGCCGGCACGGCGGTGGTCGGCTGCGGCCGGCCGCTCGAGGACCGTACGGTGACCATCGTCTCCGAGGAGGGGGACGTGCTGCCGGACGGGCAGGTCGGCGAGATCGTGGTCAGCGGCGTGTCCATCGCCGACGGTTACGTCGGCGACGCCGGCACCGCCTCCGGCACCAGCATCGGCGACCGGCTGCGGACCGGCGACGCGGGATTCCTGCGCGACGGGCAGCTGTTCGTGATCGGCCGGCTCGGCGACGGGCTGAAGGTCAACGGCAAGATGGTGTTCGCCGAGAGCCTGGAGACGCTGCTGCACCAGCGGGGCATCCCCGAGCGCCGGGTCGCGGTGCTGCTCGGTGTCCGCGACGGCGCGCCGACCGGCGTCGCCGTCTTCGCGGGCGTCCAGGACGGCTGGCGGCGCGCCGCCCACGAGGTGCTGTCCGAGTGGCTGGGCGACGCCGAACTGCTCGCCGTCGAGGTCCCCCGCGGCGGCATCGCCGTCACCTCCAGCGGCAAGCCGAGGCGACGGGTCATCTGGAAGGCGCTGTGCGGCGGCACGTACGAGGACACCGTGCGGCCGCTGACACCCGAGGACGACTGACGAGGACAAGCGACGCGGCGGGGGCGGAGGACGGGAGGATCCGTCCTCCGCCCCCGCCGCGTCACGCCGTGCCGGCGGGCTCCCCGCCCCGCCCGGCTCCCGCGCCACGGCCCCGTCTGCGGCCACGGCTCCGGCGGGCCCGAGGTTCGTGGTGGAGTGCCGGTCGAAGGGCGGCTTTCGAGGGTTCCTCGGTCGACCGGGTGAGGGCGGTCCGCGGTCATGGCTCCGGCGGCCTCATGCTTGCGGCGGAGTGCCGGTCGGGGGGCGGGGCGTTCGCGGGTCGGTGGCTCTCCGCGTGACGGTGGTCCGCGGTCGGGGCGTTCGCGTCGTGCGGTTCCCCGCCTGACGGCCGCTCGCGGGCACGGCCCTGGCGGGTATGCGGGGGAGTGCCGGTCTGCGGTCGTGGCCGCTGCGGGACCGCGGGCGTGGGCCCGCGGTCAGGCGCCGGGCCGGTCCGTCCCGGAACGCCGACGACCGCCCCGGCACGGTCCGGGGCGGTCGTCGGCGTGGCGCGGGGGCCGGCGGTTCAGCGGACCGCGGCCATCGTCTCCACCCGCACCAGGTTCTCCGCGATCAGCAGTTCCTTCACCCGCTCCGACAGCATGCCCAGCTGCCGCAGCACATGGATGACCTGCTGGAACAGCAGCTGCCGGTACGTGGCCATCATCGGGTTGGTCTTGGCGAACCGCACGCCCAGCTCGACGTCCAGGTCCATGCGCTCCCACAGCTCCCGCAGCATGAACCGGCGCGACATCAGCCGGATCGCCTCCAGCAGGAAGTCCTCCCGTTCGCGCAGCTCCGCCGAGGTGACCTGCTGGTACATGCCGGTGAGCGCGGTGACGCCGAAGGCGATGTGCCGGGCCTCGTCGCTCGCCACCATCCGCGTGATCTGCCGGATCAGCGGGTCGCCGAAGCCGCTGCTGGCCAGGCGCAGCCCGGTGATGGCCAGGCCCTCCATGACCACCTGCATGCCGAGGTAGACGATGTCCCAGCGCGACTCCGACAGCACGTCGTGCAGCAGCGTCCCCAGGCCCGGGTTGACCGGGTAGACCACGCCCAGCTTCTCGTCGATGTAGCGCGCGAACGCCTCCACGTGCCGCGCCTCGTCGGCGACCTGGGAGGCGGCGTAGGTCTTCGCGTCCATGTCGGGCACGGTCTCGACGAGCCGGGCCGTGGTCACCAGCGCGCCCTGTTCCCCGTGGAGGAACTGGCTGCACATCCACGCCTGGTACTCCCACCGGAACCGGGTGAGCATTTCCCGGGGCACCGGGCTGCCCTCGCCGATCACGAACGACGCGAGTTTCGCGCCGTTCTCCTCGGCCAGTTCGGAGCCGAACCGGACGTCGTGGTCCCAGTCGATGTCGGTGGTGGCGTTCCACTGGGAGGCCTTGTTCTTCTCGTACAGGCTCCACACACGGCTGTCGCGCTTGCCGTAGTCCCAGTTCAGGCAGGCCCGGGTGAGGGTCTCCACCTCCATCAGCTCCGCCTTGACGGATTCAAGGGTGAAGAACGTCGGGTCGGCTGCCTCGTCAGGAAGGGCGGTCATCGTGAAGGAGATCCCCTCGGGGCACAGATGCAGGATTGTTCCGTCGATCCTCGCCACGGGCGTTCGCGCAGGCCAGGCAGACGCCGGGCAACTGGGCGGCAGAGGTGTTGCCGGTGGGTGTGCCTGGCCCCGTCGCGGCCGGCCGCCCCACCATCGTCCCCGCGGGCCACCGCCCGGAGAACGACCGGCCGACGAAGGAGCGGGATGCGAACCGACGCCGCCGCACGACCCTCCCACCCTGCGCACACCCCGACGCGCGGCGTGGGCAGTCCGTGGATCGTCGGCCGGGTGACAGCACCCGACGCCCGCCTGAGGCTGATCTGTCTGCCGCAGGCGGGCGGCAGTGCCGCGTCGTTCGCGCCCTGGCGGCTCACCCCGCCGCCGGGCATCGAGCTGGCCACGGTGGAGCTGCCCGGCCGGGGCGTCCGCAGCGCCGAACCGGTGCCCGACACCCTGGAGGAGCTGGCCGACGCCGTGCTCGACGGCATAGCCGGTGAACTCCGCGCGCCCTACGCCCTCTTCGGTCACAGCTTCGGCGCGCTGATCGGCTACGAGCTCGCCGTCCGCATCCGCCGCCGCGGCCTCACCCCGCCCGCGGCGCTGCTCGTCTCCGCCTCCCGCGCCCCGCACACCCGGGTGCTCCGGCGGGTCACCGACCGCGACGACGAGGGCCTGCTGAGCTGGCTGGAGGGGTTCGGCGGCTTCCCGCCCGAACTGCGCCGCTACCCGGCGTACCTGCGGTACGCGGTGCGCACGGTCCGCCGCGACCTGGCGCTGGCGGAGGCGTACACGGCCCCCGGTCCGGTGGCCGCCGGCTGTCCCCTGCACGTGTTCGGCGGCGCCGACGACACGCTGGTGAGCCCGCAGCGGCTGGAGGACTGGCGGGACTGCGCCGACGACGGGTTCACGCTGCGGCTGCTGCCCGGCGGTCACGACTGTCCGTTCACCCACGCCGGGGACATGCTCGACGCCCTCGCCGGGGCTCTCGGCCCGCTCGCCCGGCCGGTTCCCCGCTCCTGACCCACCGGCCCGACCCCGCCCGGGCGAGCGCGTCGCCGTACGCGCCGCCGACCGCTTCCGGGAAGACCTCACAGTGAAGACCAACGCCGCCCCGCAGGACCCCAGGCCGTCGCAGCCGACGCCGCAGAGCACCGTCCCGTCCCCGATCGAGGCCGCGCTGCCCGTCACCCCGTTGCAGGAGGGCATGCTCTTCCACGCCCTCTACGACCCCGAGGGCGCGGACGTCTACACCGTGCAGGCGCCCTTCGAGCTGACCGGCCGGCTCGACGCCGACGCGCTCAGGGCCGCCTGCGCGGACACGCTCGCCCGGCACACCGCGCTGCGGGCCGGTTTCCGCGAGCGCGCCGGCGGCCGGCCCGTGCAGCTGGTCCGCCGCACCGCGACCACGTCCTGGACGGTGCTCGACCTCGCGGGCGAGGCGGAATCCGCCCGCGCCGGGAAGCTGGTCGCCTTCCTGGAGGAGGAGCGCCGCCGCCGCTTCGACATGGCGGACCCGCCGCTGATCCGGTTCGCGCTCGTCCGGCTCGCCGCGGACCGGCACGCGTTCGTGCTGACGTACCACCACATCCTGCTCGACGGCTGGTCGGTGCCGCTGGTGCTGGAGGACCTGTTCACCCGCTACCACCACCACGCCACCGGCCACGGCACCGTCACCGGCGCCCCCCTCACCCCCCTCACCGACTACCTGCGCTGGCTGTCCCGGCAGGACCGGGCCGCCGCCGAACGGGCCTGGGGCGAGGCGCTGGCCGGACTGGCCCGGCCGACGCTCGTCGCACCGGGCGCGACCGAGGGCGGCGACGGGACACTCCCCGGACTGGTCCGCGTCACCCTGCCCGAGGACACCAGCCGCGCGCTGGAGCGGGCCGCGCGCCGGCACGGCCTCACCCTGAACTCGGTCGTCCAGGGCACCTGGGCGCTGCTGCTGGCGCTGCTCACGGGCTCCGACGACGTGGTGTTCGGGCAGACCGTGCACGGCCGCCCGGCCGATCTCCCCGGCGCCGACCGGATCGTGGGTCTGCTGATGAACACCGTCCCCGTGCGGGTGCGGATCGATCCCGCGGAACCGGCGGCCGCGCTCTTCGCGCGGATCCAGGACGAACAGCTCGCCCTCGCCCCGCACCAGCACCTCGGTCTGACCGCCGTGCGGCGCCTGGCCGGTCACGGCCCGCTGTTCGACACCGCGACCAGCTTCGGTGACGCGCCCCTGGGCTGGGACGCCCTGGGCGACGCCGTCCCCGGCCTGCGCGTCGCCCCCCTGCTGCGGGCCGAGGAGGAGGCCCGGGACACCGCCGGCGCCGACGCTCCCGGCGGGCCGGAGATCACCGGCGCGACGCACTACCCGCTGAGCGTCGTCGCGCTCGCCGGCCCCCGGCTGAGCCTTCACGTCAGCTACCGCGCGGACGTGTTCGACGCCGCGCGCGTGGAGCTGATCGGCTCCCGCCTGCGGCTGCTGCTCGACGGCTTCGCGCAGGACCCCACCACGCCCGTCGCCCGGCTGCCGCTGCTGACCGCCGAGGAACACCGCACGGTGCTGGACGAGTGGGGCAGCGGCTCCGGGGCGCTCCCCGAACCGGCCCCGCTGACCCGGCGGTTCGCGGAACAGGTACGCGCCACCCCCGACGCGCCCGCCGTCACCGACGCCGAACGCACCCTCACCTACCGCGAGCTGGACGACGCCGCCGGCCGGCTGGCCGGGCTCCTGACCGAACGGGGCGTCACCCGCGGCGACCTGGTGGCCGTCGTCCTGCCCCGCGGCACCGACCTCATCGTGGCCCTGCTCGCCGCGCTGAAGGCCGGCGCCGGGTACGTGCCGGTGGACCCCGGCCACCCGGCCGACCGCATCGCCCACCTGCTCGACGACTCCGCGCCCGCCGCCGTGGTCTGCGCCGACGCCGGCCACCCCGCCCTCGCCGGCCGCCCCGCACCCGTCCCGCTCGGCGACCCGGCCGTACGGGCGGCCCTGGCGGCGTACGACGGGCCCGCCCCGGACGCCGAGGTGCGGCCCGGGGACACCGCGTACGTCATCTACACCTCCGGCTCGACCGGCCGCCCCAAGGGCGTGGTCGTCGAGCACCGCACGGTCGACGGCTACCTCGCCTTCGCCCGCGCCGCCTACCCCGGACTGGCCGGCCGGGCACTGGTGCACTCGCCGCCGTCGTTCGACCTCACCGTCACCGGCATCCTCGGCCCCCTGACCGCGGGCGGCCTGGTCCACGTAGTCGACCTGGACGACGTCGATGCCCCGGCCGGCGCCGGGACCCGGCCGCCCGCCTTCGTCAAGGCCACCCCCAGCCACCTGCCGGTGCTGGTGGCCTCCTCCGACTGGTACTCGCCCACCGGGCAACTCGTCCTCGGCGGCGAGCAGCTGACCGGCGAGGCGCTCGCCGAGTGGCGTGCGGCCCACCCCGGCGTGACGGTCGTCAACGAGTACGGTCCCACCGAGGCGACCGTCGGCTGCATGGAGTACCGCCTGGAGCCCGGAGATCCGCTGCCCGGGGGCGCCGTACCCATCGGCGGCCCCGTGCCCGCCGCGCGGCTCTACGTCCTCGACCCCTGGCTGCGCCCGGTACCGGCCGGCGTCCCCGGCGAGCTGTACATCGGGGGTGACGTCCTGGCCCGGGGCTACGCCCGCCGCCCGGGACTCACCGCGTCCCGCTTCGTCGCCGATCCGTTCGGGGCGCCGGGAGCCAGGATGTACCGCACCGGCGACCTCGCCTGGTGGCGGCCCGACGGCGTCATGGTCTACGGCGGGCGCACCGACGACCAGGTGAAGATCCGCGGCCACCGGATCGAACTCGGCGAGGTCGAGGCCGTGATCGGCACCGATCCCGCGGTCGCCCGGGTGGCCGCGGCCGTGCGCGAGGACCGGCGGGGCACCCCCCGCCTGGTGGCGTACGTGGTGCCCGCCGCCGGAAGCGACACCTCCGGCCTGGCGGACCGCGTCGCCGGACTGCTGCCCGCCTACATGGTGCCCTCGGCCTTCGTCCCGCTGACCGGGCTCCCGCTCACCCCCAACGGCAAGGTCGACCGCGCCGCACTGCCCGCACCCGAGGACGTCCGGACGGCCGGGGAGCCCACGCCCGCGAAGACCGGTGCGGAGGCCGCGTCGGTGTCCGTCGAGGACCGGGGCGCGGCGTCGTCGCTGGCGGGTCTGTTCGGGCAGGTGCTGGGGCTGGAGGCGGTGGGGGTCGAGGACGACTTCTTCGGTCTCGGCGGGGATTCGATCACGGTGATCCAGTTGGTGGCGCGGGCGCGTGAGGCGGGGGTGCGGCTGACGCCGAAGCAGGTGTTCACGCACCGTACGTCCGCCGCCCTGGCCGCCGCCCTGGCCGACCCCGCGCCCGCGAAGACCGGAGCGGAGGCCGCGTCGGTGTCCGTCGAGGACCGGGGTGCGGCGTCGTCGCTGGCGGGTCTGTTCGGGCAGGTGCTGGGGCTGGAGGCGGTGGGGGTCGAGGACGACTTCTTCGGTCTCGGCGGGGATTCGATCACGGTGATCCAGCTGGTGGCGCGGGCGCGTGAGGCGGGGGTGCGGCTGACGCCGAAGCAGGTGTTCACCCACCGCACGTCCGCCGCCCTGGCCGCCGCCCTGGCCGACCCCGCGCCCGCGAAGACCGGAGCGGAGCGCCCGGCCGCCACCGCGCGGCTCGACACCGCCACCGGCCCGCGGCCCGGCACGGCCACCGCGGGCCCGTCCCTCGGCGCCACGGGACCCGGCCCCGCCGGCCCACGCCCCGACCCGGTCACCGTCGTCCCGCCCACGCCCCTCATGCGACGCCTGCTCGCGCACGGCGGCGGCTACGACGCCTTCCACCAGTCCACCCTGCTGCGCGTGCCGCCCGCTCTCGGCATCGACCGGCTGCGTGCCGCCGTGGACGCCGTCCTGGCCCGCCACCAGGCCCTGCGCGGACGGCTGCTCGAGGACGGGTCCCTCGCCGTGGACCCCGCCCCGGGCACCGCGCGCGCCGGCACCGTGCGGCGGGTCGACGTGAGCACCCCGGCCGCCGACGGCGAGGAACTGGACCGCCTGATAGCCGCCCGCGCCGCGGAGGACGCCGACGCCCTCGCCCCGCGCGACGGCGCCATGCTGCGGGTCACCTGGTTCGACGCGGGCCGGGGGCGGCCCGGCCGGCTGCTCGTCACCGTCCACCACCTCGCCGTCGACGCGGTGTCCTGGCACGTCGTGCTCATGGACCTCTACACCGCCTGGAGCGCCGCCGCGTCCGGCACCCCCGTCTGGCTCGACCCCGTACCGCTGCCGCTCGCCGAGTGGAGCGGCGCCCTGCACCGGGCGGCGCACACGGCGGACGTCCTCGCCGAACTCCCGCACTGGCAGCGGACCCTGGACGCCGACGGACTGGCCCTCACCGACGCGCACCTGTCATCCTCCCGGGACATCCAGGCCACCGCCGGCGAGCTGCGCCTCACCCTGCCCGAGGACCTGACCGGCAAGCTCCTCGCCGCCGTGCCCACCGCGCTCGGCGCCCGTACGCACGAGGTGCTGCTCACCGCCCTCGCCCTCGCCGTGGCCGCCCGGCGCCGCCCGGACTCCGGCACCACCTCCGTCGTGGTGGACGTGGAGGGCCACGGCCGCGAGGACCTCGAACAGGAGGCCGACCTGTCGGAGACCGTCGGCTGGCTCACCTCCCTGTACCCCGTCCGCCTCGATGCGGGCATCCCGGGCTGGAGCCCCGAGAGCGCCGACCCGGCGTCCGACGACCGCCTCGGCGAGGCCGTACGCCGGGTCACGGCCCAGCTCGGCCGGGTGCCGCGGCACGGCTCCGGCTACGGCCTGCTGCGCCACCTCAACCCCGGGACGGCGGCCGGCCTGGCCGCCCTCCCGACACCCCAGCTGTGCTTCAACTACCTGGGCCGGCAGAACGGTTCGGCGTCCGGCGACGAGGACTGGGGCGTCGCGCCCGAGTCCGGCGTGCTCCCGCTGGGCGCCGACCCGCGGATGCCGCTGACCCATGTCGTCGAGGTCAACGCCGCGGTCGAGGAGGGCCCGGCCGGCCCCCGGCTCGTCGCCCACTGGCGGTGGGCACGGCGCCTGCTGACCGAGTCCGACGCCGGGGAACTGGCGGAGCTGTGGTTCGCGGCCCTGCGCGCCCTGGCCGCCCACGGCGCGGCACGGTCGGCCCGCGCCGCGCGGGAGGACGCCGCCGAGCGGTCCCGGCTGGCCGCCCGCGTCGGACTCCCCGTCGAGCGGCTGCTGCCGATGACGCCCACGCAGGAGGGACTGCTCTTCCACGCCCGCTACGACAGCGAGGACCTGGACGTCTACACCGTGCAGATCGCGATGGAGACCCAGGGCCCGCTGGACACCGAACGGTTCCGGCGCGCCTGCGACGCCCTGCTGCGCCGGCACCCGACGCTCCGCGCCGCCTTCCTCCAGCGGCACTCGGGCGAGCCGGTGCAGGCCCTCGCGGAACACGTCCGGATGCCCTGGCAGGTCCACGACCTGACCGGGCTGGACGGCCCGGCACAGGACGCCCGCCGCACCGAGCTGCTGGACGCCGACCGGCACCGCCGCTTCGACCCCGCCGTGCCGCCGCTGATGCGCTGCACCGTGCTCGCGCTCGCCGAGGACCGGCACCACCTGGTGCTGAGCATGCATCACCTGCTCGCCGACGGCTGGTCCACGTCCCTGCTGCTGCGGGACCTGCTGGCGCTCTTCGACGGGGACGGGGACGACGGGGAGCTGCCCGCCCCCGGCCGCTACCGCGACCACCTCGACTGGCTCGCCGCGCAGGACCGGGACGCGGCACGCACCGCCTGGAGCACGGCCCTGGCCGGCCTGCCCGCGCCCACCCTGGTGAGCCCGGGCCGCGACACCGCCCGCGTGCGGGTCCTGCCGCGGGCCCTCACCGTCGAGTTGTCCGAGACGGACACCGCCACCCTGCTCGACGCGGCCCGCGGCCACGGCGTCACGCCCAACACCCTGGTCCGCGCGGTGTGGGCGCTGTGCCTGCACGACCTGACCGGGCAGCGGGACCTGGTGTTCGGCGCCGTGGTCTCGGGGCGGGAGGCCGACCTCCCGGACGTCGCCGAGACCGTCGGGATGTTCGTCAACACCGTCCCCGTCCGGGTGCGTCTGGACGCCGCCGAGCCGGTGACCGACCTGCTGCGCCGCATGCAGGGGGAGCAGGCCGTCCTGCTGCCCCACCACCATCTGGCCCTGGCCGAGGTGCAGCGGGCCGCGGGCCGGGGCCCGCTGTTCGACAGCTGCGTGGTCTTCGAGAACTTCCCCCTGGCCCAGGGCCTCCCCACCCCCGACGAGGGGCTGCGCCTGGTCGGGCTGACGGGCCACGACCCGTACCACTACCCGCTGAAGCTCATGGTCGCGCCCGGCAGCCGGCTGCGGCTGGAGATCAGCCACCGCGCCGACCTCCTCGACGAGGGGACCGGCGAGCGGGCCGCCGCCCGGCTGCGCGAACTGCTGACCGCCCTGCCCGTGGCGCTCACCGCCCCGACCGGGCGTTTCCTGCGCCACCCCGCCCCGTCCGCCGCCTCGCCGGACGCCGCCACCCGGCGCCTGTGCGACCTGGCGGCCGACATCCTCGGACGCACGGCCGTCGGCGCCGACGACGACGTGTTCGACCTCGGCTGCGACTCACTGACCGCGCTGCGCCTGGTCGGCCGCATCGAGGCCGAACTGGACACCGGCCTCGACGTCTCGGCCGTCTTCCGCCACCGCACACCCAGAGCCCTCGCCGCCGCGCTCACCGCACGACGGGCCGGCGCCGGGACCGTACCCACCGGGAGAACGACATGACCAACCCCTTCGACGACGAGGACGGCACCTTCCACGTGCTCGTCAACGCCGAACGCCAGCACTGCCTCTGGCCCGCCTTCGCGCTGGTGCCGCCCGGCTGGGACGTCGTCCTCGCCGACAGCGACCGGCGGACCTGCCTGGACCACATCGAGCGGAACTGGACCGACATGCGCCCGGCGAGCCTCGCCGACGCGTGACCCGTACCGCCGGCGCACAACCCGCACCGCCCCGCCCCGCCCTCACAGACAGGTGGCCGCACCCATGCACAACGACTCCGTGGTCGTGAACTCCTGGAATGAATGGGACCCCCTCGAGGAGATGGTCGTCGGCTCGGCCGACAACGCCTGCTTCGAGCCCACCGAGCCGGGCAGCCGGCCCGCCATCCGCAACGCCCCCGACACGCCCTTCCCGACCGGCCCGAAGTCCAAGGAGGCGGTCGACCTCGCCAACGAGGAGCTCGAAGGGCTCGCCCGCCTGCTGCAGTCCCAGGGCGTCACGGTCCGCCGTCCCGCCCCGCACGACTTCTCCCGCCCGCTCACCACTCCCGACTTCGAGGTCGGCAACCAGTACTGCGCGGTCTGCCCCCGCGACGTGATGATCACCCTCGGCAACGAGATCGTCGAGGCGACCATGTCGCGCCGGGCCCGCTACTTCGAGTACCAGCCGTACCGCAAGCTGGTCTACGAGTACTGGAACGCCGACCCGCGCGTGACGTGGACCGCCGCCCCCAAGCCCTCGATGGCGGACGGCATGTACCGCGAGGACTTCTGGGAGTGGCCGCTCGAGGAGCGCCACGAGCGCATGCACGCCTTCGAGTTCTGCGTCACCCAGGACGAGGTGGTCTTCGACGCCGCCGACATGAGCCGGCTCGGCCGGGACATCCTCGTGCAGGAGTCGATGACCACCAACCGGGCGGGCATCCGCTGGCTCCGGCAGCACCTGGAGCCGCGCGGCTTCCGCGTGCACACCGTGCACTTCCCGCTGGACTTCTTCCCCTCCCACATCGACTGCACCTTCGTGCCGCTGCGTCCGGGCCTGATCCTCACCAACCCCGAGCGCCCGCTGAAGGAGGGCGAGGAGAAGATGTTCCTCGCCAACGACTGGGAGCTGGTCGAGGCCCCGCAGCCGGTGCTGACCAACGAGGAGATGCCGCAGTACTGCCAGTCCTCCAAGTGGCTGTCCATGAACGTGCTCAGCATCTCCCCGACCAAGGTCATCTGCGAGGAGAACGAGAAGCCCCTGCAGGACCTGCTGGCCGACCGGGGCTTCGAGGTGTTCACGGTGCCCTTCCGGCACGTCTTCGAGTACGGCGGCTCCCTGCACTGCGCCACCTGGGACGTCCGCCGCACCGGCACCCGCGAGGACTACTTCCCCCACCTCGACTACACCCCTCTCGTCTGACGCCCGCGGCCGTTCGTGTCCGGGCGCGGCAGCGTCCGCCCGGACACGACGGCCGGGTCCCTCCGCCCTCCGCCCACCGCTCGGCGCCGCCGTTCCCGGCGCGTGCGCCGAGTCCCCGGCCGTCGGCGGTCCGCGTCCCGCGGACGGCCGTCGGCGGTCCGCGTCCCGCGGCATGCCCTGCTGCCGGCCCTCTGCCCGCCCCGGCGACGACCCGCCGCGGCGCCTCGACGAGCCTCTCCCGCACGTCGTCCGTACGTGGGAGCCAACTTTACGGAACAGACTGGCCGCCGAGTGGGACCGCCCACGGTCGCCCGCCTTCCGGGTCACACGCCTGATATCCGCTCCGGCGTTTCTCCGCCGCCGGCGGCTGCCGCGTCCGCCGGTCACCCGGCATCCGGACTGCTCGCCCTCCGGGCCCCGGCGCCCCGGCGCCTCCAGGGGTGCGGGGGCCGGGCGCCCCGCGTACGCCCTCTCGCTCGCCGCACACCGTGCCGCCCGCCGGGACGGGGACTGAAGGGCCCCCGTCCTGGGCAGGACGTTGCTGCAACTAATATGCAACAGCGATGTCTGGGCACGATGGATGTGAGGTTCGATGACGACCCGACGAATACGGGGTGCCGCCGCCGTAGTGGCGATGGCCGGAGCGGTCACCGCCTGCTCGGCGCCGGGCAACGGCGGCGCGGACGGCGGCGAGGCCGCCGAGTCCGTGGTGATCGGGGTCTCCACCGAACCCGACACCCTCAGCCCGTTGCTCGGCTACGGCAAGGACGGCAACTCCAAGATCTTCGACGGACTCCTCGCCCGGAACGCCGACCTGAGCCTGAAGCCCGCCCTCGCGAAGGCCCTCCCCGAGATCACCGACGGCGGCCGCACCTACACGTACACCCTGCGCGACGGCGTGAAGTTCAGCGACGGCGAGCCGCTGACCGCAGACGACGTGGTGTTCACGTACCGCACGGTCCTGGACGACAGGACCAACAACACCGCCAAGAGTGAACTGGACGCGATCAAGGAGGTCAAGGCGGACGGCGACGACAAGGTCGTCTTCACCCTCGACTACCCCTACGCGGCCTTCGCCGCCCGCACGGTGCTGCCCGTCGTCCCCGAGCACATCGCCGGCCAGCAGGACCCCAACACCGGAGCCTTCAACACCGAGCCCGTCGGCACCGGGCCCTACGTCCTCACCGGCTGGAGCAAGGGCGAGAAGCTCACCTTCAAGGCCAACCCCGGCTACTGGGGCGGCGCGCCCAAGGTGAAGAAGCTCACCATGGCGGTCATCGCCGACGACGACGTCCGCGCCACCCGCCTGCGCTCCGGCGACCTGGACGGCGCGACCCTCCCGCCGAACCTGGCCGCCACCTTCAAGAACGACGACGGCAAGAAGACGCACCGGGCGACGTCCTACGACTTCCGCGCGGTCAGCCTGCCCACCGGCAACCCGGTCACCGGCGACACCGCCATCCGCCGCGCCCTCGACCTCGCCGTCGACCGGGAGGCCATGGTCGACAAGATCCTCGACGGCGCCGGCCGCCCCGCCTACGGCCCCCTCCCGGTCGACGACGACTGGTTCGCGAAGGACGTCGAACGCTCCCAGGACCTCGCCGAGGCCGGACGTCTCCTGGACGACGCCGGCTGGAAGCCCGCCACGGGCGGCGTCCGCGCCAAGGACGGCCGCCCCGCCCGCTTCACGCTGTACTACCCCTCCGGCGACAAGGTCCGCCAGGACCACGCCCTCGCCTACGCCTCCGACGCCAAGAAGGCCGGCATCGACGTCAAGGTGGAGAGCGCCACCTGGGAGGTCATCGAACCCCGGATGAAGCACGACGCCGTGCTCGCCGGCTTCGGCTCCACCGGCGACCCCGACTTCGGCCTCTACACCCTGCTGCACTCCTCCCTCGCCGGGGACGGCTTCAACAACATGGCCCTCTACGACAACCCGGCCGTGGACAAGGCACTCGACACCGGCCGCCGCAGCCAGGACCCCAAGGCCCGCGAGGCCGCCTACGACGACCTCCAGCGCGCGCTCGTCGAGAACCCCGGCTACACCTTCCTCACCCACATCGACCACCTGTACGTCCTCGACGACCGCTGGAAGGACCTCACCACCCAGACCGAACCGCACGAGCACGGCTTCGCCAGCGGCCCCTGGTGGAACATCGAGGACTGGCAGCCCAAGGCATGACACGCGCCCCCTGGGGAGCGATGGCACGGCTCACGGCACGGCGCGCCCTGTACGCCGTGCCGGTGCTCCTGATCGTCACCTTCGGCGTGTTCGCGGTGGCCGCCGCCTCCCCCTTCGACCCCGTCAAGGCCTACGCCGGCACCGCCGCGCTCGGCGCCGACCAGGAGACCCTGGACCGGCTGCGGGAGAACCTCGGCGTGGACCGGCCCTTCACCGCCCGCTGGTGGGACTGGCTGACCTCCGCGCTCGGCGGTGACTTCGGCCAGTCCACCCTCATGCGCCAGCCGGTGGCCGAGGTCATCGGCGAACGCCTGGTCTGGTCGGCGCTGCTCTGCGCCGTCGCGTTCGCCGTCGCCGTGCTGCTCGGCACCGTCCTCGGCGTGCTCGCCGCCCGCCGCCCCGGCTCCCTCCTCGACCGCACGGTCACCTCCGTCGCGTACTCCCTGGAGGCGGCCCCGGTCTTCTGGATCGCCCTGCTCGCCGTCTGGCTGTTCGCCCTCCAACTGGACGTCCTCCCGGCCGGCGGCCTCACCGACACCGGCACCGACCAGGTCACCTTCGGACAGGTCACCAGCCACCTGATCCTGCCCGCCGGCGTCCTCGCCGTCTCCCAGCTGCCCTGGTTCACCCTCTACGTCCGTCAGGGCGTCGGCGACGCACTCGCCGAGGATCCGGTCCGCGGGGCCAGGGCCCGCGGCCTGAGCGAACGCACCGTCCTGCTCGGCCACGCCCTGCGCTCCGGACTGCTGCCCGTGCTCACCCTGATCGGCTCCCGCGTCCCCGAACTCATCACCGGCGCCCTGCTGGTGGAGAGCGTCTTCAGCTGGCCCGGCATCGCCGCGGCCACCGTCGAGGCGGCCACCGCCGTCGACTTCCCGCTGCTGGCCGCGCTCACCACCCTCGCCACCGCCGCCGTCCTCGCCGGAAACCTCCTCGCCGACCTGCTCTACGGACTGATCGACCCGAGGGTGAAGCTGAATGAGATGTGACTCCCGTGGCTGACACCACCGTCGGGAAAACGGACACCACCGTCGCGAAGACGGACACCGCCGGGCGCGCGGCCCCCACGGTGTGGCGGGCGCACGGCACCGCCCGCCGCTCCACCCACACCCTCCGCCTGCGCGTCTCCGCCGCCCTGGTCGCCGTGACGGCCCTCGCGGTCCTGCTCGTACCGCCCCTGGTCCAGCTCGACCAGCAGACCGTCGACCTGGCCGCCAAACTGCTGCCCCCGAGCTGGGCCCACCCCTTCGGCACCGACGACGTGGGCCGCGACCTGCTGCTGCGCTGCGTCTACGGGCTGAGGGTGTCGCTGCTGGTGGGTGTGGTGGCCGCACTCACCGCGACCGTGATCGGCACCGCCGTGGGCGCCGCCGCCGGAGCGCTCGGCGGCTGGGCCGACCGCCTGATCATGCGACTGGTCGACACCCTGTCCTCCGTCCCGCACCTGCTGCTCGGCATCTTCATCATCGCCATGTTCCGGCCGGGCGTCTGGCCGGTGGTCGTCTCCGTCGCCCTCACCCACTGGCTGTCCACCGCCCGCATCGTGCGCGCCGAGGTCCTCTCGCTGCGCTCCCGCCCCTACATCGACGCGGCCGTCTCCGGCGGCGCGTCCCGGTGGCGGGTCACGGTCCGCCACCTCCTGCCCGGCGTACTGCCGCAGGCCGGTCTCGCGGCCGTCCTGATGGTCCCGCACGCCATGTGGCACGAGTCGGCCCTGTCCTTCCTCGGCCTCGGCCTGCCCGCCCACACCGCCAGCCTGGGCACCCTCATCCAGGGCGCCCGCGGCTCCCTGCTCGCCGGACAGTGGTGGCCCACCCTCTTCCCCGGCCTGTTCCTGATCATCCCCACCCTCGCCATCGCCGGCCTCGCCGGAGTCTGGCGCGAGCGGATCAACCCCCGCCGCCGATCGGAGCTGATGCTGTGACCGAGCGACCTCCCGCGCCCGTGCCCGCGCCGGCCGAGACCGGTGCGGTGACAGCACCGCCTCCCGCGCCGGCGGCCGGTGCCGCGAAGACCGAGCCTGCGAAGACGGAGGCCGCGAAGACCGAGGCCGCGAAGACCGGTGCCGCGAAGACCGGTGCCGCGATGACCGAGGCCGCGAAGACTGAGGCCGCGAAGACCGAGGCCGTGAAGGCCGGTCCCGCGACCGCACTCCCCGCACCCCCGGCCGGCGCCGGGGCGGCCGGACGTGCTCCCGTGCTGTCGGTCCGGGGACTGTCCGTGCGCTTCCTGCTGCCCGGCGGCCGCCGGATCGCCGCCGTCACCGACGCCCACTTCGACGTGGCGCCGGGGGAGTGCCTCGCCCTGATCGGCGAGAGCGGCTGCGGCAAGTCCGTCCTGGCCTCGGCGCTGCTCGGCCTCCTGCCCGCCAACGCCCAGACCGCGGGCAGCGCCCACCTCGGCGACCTCGACCTGCTCACCGCCGGCGAACGCACCCTCGCCCGCACCGTACGCGGCCGCCGCATCGGCCTCATCCCGCAGAGCCCCGCCGCCCACCTCACCCCCGTCCGCACCATCCGCTCCCAGACGGAGGAGACGGTCGCGCAGCTCACCGGCGAGCGGAACCGCTCCGCCCTGCGCACGGCCGCCGAACAGGCCGCCCGGCGCGCCGAGTTCCCCCTGGACCACCTCGACCGCCACCCCCACGAGCTCTCCGGCGGTCTCGCCCAGCGGGCCGCCACGGCCCTCGCCCTGATCGGCGACGCCCCCCTGCTCCTGGCGGACGAACCCACCACCGGCCTGGACCGCGACCTCGTGGACCGCACCGTCGACGAACTGCGCCGCCACGTCGACGCCGACCGCGCCCTGCTGATCATCACCCACGACCTGGCGGCGGCGGAGCGCGTCGCCGACCGGGTGGCCGTCATGTACGCGGGCCGCATCGTCGAACTCAGCGAGGCGGACGCCTTCTTCGGCGCCCCCGGCCCCCGCCACCCCTACAGCCGGGGCCTGCTGGAGGCCCTCCCCGACCGGTCCTTCACGCCCATCCCCGGACTGCCCCCCGAGCTCGGCGACCTCCCCGACGGCTGCGCCTTCGCCCCCCGCTGCGACCGCGCCACCGGCCTCTGCGCGACCCTGCCGCCCGTCACGGGCCCGGTCGCCTGCCACCACCCGGTCCCGGCCCCGGCCCGTACCCCGGAGGACGTCCGTGCTTGAGCTGCACGCCATCACCGCCGGCTACGACCGCCGCGCCCCCGTCGTACGCGACGCGAGCCTCACCGTCACCCCCGGCGAGGCCGTGGGCCTGCTGGGCCCCAGCGGCTGCGGGAAGTCCACCCTCGCCAGGGTCGCCGCCCTCCTGCACCGCCCCGCATCCGGGACGGTCGTCCTCGACGGCACCTCCGTACGCCACTACCGCCACCGGGCGCCCCGCGCGCAGCGCACCGCCGTCGGAGTCGTCTTCCAGCAGCCCCGCCTCTCCGCCGACCCCCGCCTGCGCCTCAGCGACCTGATCGCGGAACCCCTGCGCGCGACCGGCCGACGCGCGTCGGCGCCCGCCCGTGTGGCCGAGCTCGCCGACACCGTCGGCCTGACCCCGGACCTGCTCACCCGCCGCCCCCACGAGGTCAGCGACGGCCAGCTCCAGCGCGCCTGCCTCGCCCGCGCGCTGGTGCTGCGTCCCCGCTGGCTCATCTGCGACGAGATGACGGCGATGCTCGACGCGTCGACCACGGCCGCGCTGGTCCGCGTGGTGGAGGACTACCGCACCGCCACCGGAGCAGGCCTCCTCGCGGTCGGCCACGACCAGACCCTCCTCGACCGCTGGTGCGACCGCACGGTCCACTGGGACACGGTGACGTCGGCCGCGCGGAAGACGCCCGCCTGAGAACCGGCCGCATACGTACGGCCCGGGGCCGTCCGGCCCCGGGCCGCTACGGCCGCCCTCGCAGTGAACCGTCCCTACTCGACCATGAAGTCCTCTTCGAACTCGCCCTCGAACTCGCCGTCGAAGCCTTCCTCCCCGAATGCCGCTCCGGCACCGCTGAAGAAGCCCTCCATGAGTTCGTCGATGCGCACCTCGGTGGCTCCCGCGGGCGCCGTGGCCTTCTGGCCCTTGCCCACGCGCAGCACCAGCGCGAACTTCTTGACCTTCGCCGTCTCCGCCAGCTTCGCCAGGTCCACGGACACCTCGGTCAGCTCGCCGTTCTTCAGTGTGAAGTCGGCGGTGACCTTCTCGTTCGGCGCGTCCGCGAAGTCCTTCGTCGTCGGCAGCTCGGCCCCGCCCGGCAGCTCCTTCTGCAGCGGCCGGAGTTCGTCGAACAGCTCGGTCATCAGCGTGCGGAAGGGCGCCGTGGCCTTGATGTGCTCGGTGCCGTCCGACCCGCCGGAGGTCTTGAAGTCGACCTCGTCGGCGATGACCTGGCGCAGCGCCTTCGTGATCTTCTTCTGGGTCCTGGCGTCGAGCGTCGGCTCCGCCGAGGGCTCGGCGCCCCCGGGGCCCTCGGCCCCGGACATCTGCTCGCTGGTCTCCTCCAGCTCCTTCGTGGAGACCTTGAGCCACTCACCGGCGAGCAGCTTCTTGAACGCACCCGCACTGTCGGGCAGTTCGTCGGCCGTCGGCATGGGGGCGCCGGACATCTTCGCCAGCGCGTCCGCGTCGACGCGCGCGTAGGTGTAGTCGCCGACCAGCCGGTACTCGAACAGGTCGCCGTCGGCGTTGCTGAACTTCACCGCCATCGCGCTGAAGTCCTTCTCGCCGGACTTCTCCAGCGGCTTCTTCGACTGCACCGAGAGGGAGATCCTGGCGCCGCTGAGCAGTTCGGCGACCTCGTCGGGCATCTTGTCGCCCGGCTCCGCCATCTCGGCGTCCAGCGCCTTCAACGACGCGACATCGGTGTCCAGGTCGAACTCGAGGGAGAGCGAGCGCTCCTTGCCGAGCTTCTCGAAGGCGTTGTCCAGCTTCTGCCCGGCGGACAGGTTCTCCACGGTGCCGCAAGCGGCGGAACCGGCCAGCACCGCGGTGGCTACAGCGGTGGCGGTCAGGGTTTTGCGTATGGCGGTAATGACGGTCTCCTCGTACATGCGACCAAGGCGGTCACAGGAGGAGACGGCCCACCACCTCGAACGGTTGTACGTAGAACGGAAATTGGGGTCCACCCGATGCGCGGGGCCCACATCGGGCCCGTCCACGTCGGGCATATCTGAAGACATGTCTACACATGCGACAGCGTCGACCGGAGTGCAGGTGTGCTCCCTGAAGCGGGACACTCCGCAGACGATCCCGGCCAACGCCCCCTACACGGTGATCAGATTCCCGTTCGGGGCCGCGGAGTCCTACGACGCCTTCACCATGCACCAGGTCAACCAGCCGGACGGTTACACCGTCACGAGCTGGGACACCGACGCCCGCTCCGGGCTGATATGGCCCGGCACCGCCGGGTGGGGCGACCTCTACGCGATGATCCAGTGGGAGGCGGGAGGCTACGACGAACTGCGCGACCAGTTCGTCCGCGACCCCCTCGGCCTCACCTCCACCCCCAACGACACGACGGCGACGGAACACCGGCCGCCGAGCATCGGCATGCAGTGCTGGACGAAGCAGTGGGGCATCTTCGTCGACCCGGCCGTCCCGATCGCCCTGCGCGCCACCCACGACGACAGCGTGGCGCGGAAGATCGTCCTGGCGGAGTTCAAGCTCGTCATCCACCCGTCCGCCTGACCGGCCCCTCCCTGCCCCCGCGCCCGTGCCGGGTACCGCTCATCTCGTCCGGACGCGGACCGTGGCGTACGCGTAGGCCTCGCCCTGCCGCGGCGCGCGGTTCCAGGACCGCGTGGTGAGCTGCGGCAGGATGCCCTCGACCAGCGCGTGCCGGGGTAGGGAGAGTCCGAACTCGTCCCGCACGGCGGCCAGCAGGCGACGCTCGCGGTCGTCCTCGCCGACGCCGTCCAGGACCCGGTCCGGATCGAGGGCCGCGGGCACCGGCCCCGAGCGTTCGACGTCCGTGCCGCGCAGCGTGAACGCGTACAGCTGCTCGCCCCGCTCGGCGACCGACAGGTGGAACACCGTGAGGCCGCCGTCGTGCGTGCGGCGCACCCACAGCACCACCGCGCGTCCGTCCCGCGAGGCCGCGGAGGCCGGGGAGACGAAGAAGCTGTCGGCCGCCGACGCCCGTGGGGCGGTGTCGCAGCCGAACGCCCACCCGGAGCCCGTACGGCCCACCGCGACCACGGCCCGGTCCTCCCACGGCGCCAGGTCGTCCCGCTGCCGGGTGCCGTGGTCGAACCAGCCGTCCCGGCGGCGGGGCGGAGCCGTCAGGCCCGCACCCCCCTCCTCCCCGACCAGGCCCGCCAGCGCCTCCGGTTCCACGCCCTCCACCCACAGGCACCGGTAGGAGTCGTACGGGAGGATCCGCCGCGGAGTGTCCGCCAGCCAGCACAGCCCCGGCGGATCCAGGTCCGGCACCGGGTCGGGCATCGCACCCGCCCGCCCCGCCCGAGGCGTGGCCAGCAGCTCCAGGCCGCGCTCCCGGGTCACCACCGGGCCCAGGACGGGGTCCGCCAGCAGACCGACCGGTGCCAGCAGATCAGGCCCCGGCGGCGACCACGACGGCAGCGCGGCGCGGATCACCCGCCACGCCGTGTCCGTGTCTCCCCACCGCGCCGACTCCCACGCCTCGGCCACCGCCCGCCCGAAGGCACCGTCCGGCGCGTAGCGGTAGGTACGCTCCCGCACCCCGTTCAGGATCTCCTCGGCGGCCGCCGTGATGCCGTCGCCGGTCTCGACGCCCAGCGGGAACCCCTGCGTGGACGGCCGGCCGGGGCGCTCGTCCCGCAGGCGCGCGGCGGCCATCACGGGCACCAGATCGCCCGTGTAGCGGGCGTCGGCGACGAGCTCACCGAAGCCGTAGTACCGGCTGCCGTGCGCCGCCGCGTCCAGTTGCGCCAGCATGCCCCGGGCACGGGGCCGCCCGTGACGCTCCGCATCGGTGAGCAGCTCCCGCGCGGCTTCCCACCGTCCGCTCAGGGCCTCCTCCCGCGCACGCTCCACGTCGGCGTCCAGGGCGCGGGTGGTGTCGTTCACGAAGCCCGGGATGCCCGCCCGGTCGGCGTGGAAGTCCTGGTACTCGCGCTCCATGTAGGCACGGAACGACGGATACCGGTCCGGTATCTCACCGCTCCACCCCTTGTAGACGTACAGCGCCCACTCGCCGTCCTCGTCGGTGTCGCCCGGGTCGAGCAGGGCGTAGGACATGTCGGAGTCGGTCTCCAGCTGCAGGGCCCGCCGCCACATCCCGGCCAGCCGCACCTCCTGCTCGGTCGAGCGCTCGGTCAGCCCCCGCTCGTAGATCGAGGTCATGTCGAACGGATCCCCGAACCAGCCGATCTCGTGGGCCCCGCCCAGCCGGTAGATCGACCCGCCGTCGAGCCGCCAGCCGTTGCTGGCCCCGAGGAACTGCCGGTACGACGGCGGCAACCGGGTGCCCAGACGCTCCTCGGCGGCGGCGATCTCCGCCTCCCCGGCCGGCGGGACCGCGACCGCCAGGTCGGCGAGGGTCAACCCCCCGTCCGCCAGCTCCTCCGCGTCGTCCTCGCTCGGCACCCATTCGTCCTGCCAACGCCGCAGGAACCGGTCCCAGTTGAACGCATCATCGATCACCCGCCGAGTGTGCCAGCCACCACTGACACCGATGCCCTCCTGGAGATCGGCAGTTCACAGGGGAAGGCGAAGCCGTGTGCGTCATCCGTCGGCTGAAGGGGTCGCACGGGGCGCAGACGCGGTGACGGCGCTACGGAAGTCGCGACATGCGAGGAAGCCGGCCTCGATCCTGGAAAGGCATTGTGGATCGAGTGAGACCCGGGTGCTGTGATGCGGCTATACGGTTCTGCTGGGACGTCGGTCGTGGGCTGACGTGGGGATGAGTCAGGGGGAGACGATGATCGACTACCGCAAGAAGGAAACCGTTCCGGTGTGGACGCTGGCGACAGGTGACGTCCAGGTGCCGGCGGTGGCCGGGGGCGGGCCGATGACGGCTGAGCGTCTGGCCGAACTACGCGGCGTGCTGGCCGCGTTGGCAGACCGGCCGATTGCCACGCTCGAGCTGCATCCGCTGCCGGACAAGCTCGACCGCGGCCGGGGCATCTCGCTCGATGCCGCGAGTCCGCTGGCACAGCACCTGTCGCAGCTGATCACGCAGTCGGCGCGCGGTTCCGCCGCGGCGGCCAAGGCGACGGCTGCCGGCGAGGGGCTGTACCGCATGGTGGTTCCGGCGAAGGTCGCCAAGCAGCTGGGGCAGGGCACCCTCTGCCTGATGCGGTCGACGGCCGTGGCCGGTGGTGCCCGTGCCTCCGTCGTGAACCCGGTGACGGGCAGGATCGTCGCCGGGGTGACGTACGTGCCGGTCGGTACAGCGGCAACGGCGGGCGCAGCCGGTGGCGCCGGTGCGACAGCCGGTGTCGCGGCCGCCGGCAGTGCGGCGCTCACCGTGGCCGCACCGCTCGTGCTCATGGCCGTGGCGGTCGGGGTGAGCGCGCATGCCGACGCCAAGCGGCAGGAGGCCATCGCCCACATCACGGAACTGCTGGAGCAGCTCCAGGCGGACAAGCTCGACGACGAGCACAGCGCGCTCAACGGCTGCCGTCCCGCCATCGACAAGGCCACGGCCATCCTGCTCGACCAGGGCAGGCTCGGTGTCTCGCTGGGACTCGACTCGGCGGTGCACGCCATCGACACCGCACTGAGCAAGGCCGACATCCGCCTGGCCCGGTGGACGAGCGCGCTCGACAAGCTTCCCGACGGTGAGCCCGTCGAGATCGGCACGCTGACCGAGTCGTTCCCCGGTGTGGACGAACAGGGTGGCACGTTCCGCACTCACCTCGAACTGGCTGCCCTGGCCATCGCGTTGAAGCGGCGTGTCAATGTCCTCCAGGCGGTCGAGCAGGCCCAGAGCGAGCCCGACAACCTGTTCGAGAACTTCACCCGCGCGCTGCGGGACGACGAACAGCGCCTCGACGAGCTGGAGTCGGGCATCGCCGGTGTGCTGACGCGCCTGTCTGCGCTGGTGCTGGCGCGCCCCAACAGCAAGCTCCCCGTTCTCACGGCCGGTGAGGTCGACCGGCTGCTGCGCGTGGCGTACCAGATCCGCGGGCTGGGCGATGGTGTCGCGGTGGGCGGCCGTCCGACGGATGTGGCGATCGAGATCGCCCGCGACAAGGACGGCTCCGTGGTCGTGTTCCCCGCGCTGGCCGCGGCGGCGTAGGCGCGGGGTTCGGCTCTTCTCGGGCGACGCGGTCACGCGCCGGCCGGTGTCGTCAGCACCGCCCGGACGGTCTTGCCGGTCGGTGGGTAGGGGACGCAGTCCCAGTGGTCGGCGAGGGCGGCGACGAGGGTGAGGCCGCGCCCGCCGGTGGAGAGGGGGTCCGGTGCGGGGTCCGTGGGCCGGGGGAGGAGGTCTCCGCGGGCGTCGCTGACGTCGATACGGAGGTGGCCGGTGGCCGGGTCGAGGGCGAGGGTGAGCCGGAAGCAGCGGCCGGGGACGCGGCCGTGCAGGACGGCGTTGGCGGCGAGTTCCGCGACGACGAGTTCGGCACGTTCCGTGAGGTCCTGCGAGGCGCCCCGGGAGCGGAGTTCGGTCACCGCGAGGAGCCGGGCGAGACGGGCGCCGCGCCGCGTGGACGACAGCAGTTGGGTGAAGGTGCCAGCGGGGGCGCCCACTTGGGATGGTGCGTGGTTCATGACGCCAGAGTGGCGGCCGGACGCGGGCGGGGGCGAGTGCCGCGCCCCGTACGCGGGGTGACCGTACGGAGGCGGAGAGGAGCTGGTGCGCTTCCAGTAACGGGCACTCACGGGGCGTTGGGACCGGGCCGTGAACCGAGCGGGCCGCACCCCGGAGTGGGGTGCGGCCGGGTGTGCGTCCTTGGTGTCAGTCGGCCGAGGGCCCGGGGTCCGTCGGCCCTTGGCTGGGGACCGCAGTGTGCTCCGGGCTCTGGGCGGGGGCGGGGACGCGGTCCGTGGAGGAGGGGGCGGTGAAGACCTCGTCGAGGGTGGTGGCGTCGATGGCGCGGTCGAACCAGAGATCCAGGAGCGGCGCGTCTGCGCAGGTGGTGACGCGCTGTCGCGTCTCTTCCGTCAGCGAGAGGCCGCGGCGCTCCATCAGATGCAGCAGTCGCTCGGTCTTTTCTTTCACGCGTCCTTCCTCCCGTCCTTCCTCTCGTCCTTCCTCCCGTCCTGCGAGGCGGGCGTCGCCCACGATGGTGCCTCGCCTGGGGGTGAAGAGGGTCTCCATCACGTTCCTCCAGATTTTCCGGGCGTGTTCGCTGCCCAAGCCGTCCTCGATCAGTCCCGCCAGGTCGTCCCGCGCTTCGCGGTCCGTGTCCTGAGCCAGTGCCTCGCCCACAACCGTCAGTATGCCCTCGATGTCCGGGTCGTTGCTGTGGATCCACAGGCAGAACGCGGCGAAGTCCAAGTCGGCCGAGGCGTCCTGGACTCGGCTCACACGCGGCACGTTGGACGGGCCCAGTACGTGGGGCACTGTCACCTGGGTGGGGCGCCCCAGACCGGTGCGCAGGGGCCTGGCCGCCCATGCCGCCGTCGCCGTGTCCACGCACAGGACCAGCAGGACGACCTCAAGCTTGTACCGGTCGCGCAAGTACGCGACGTAGTACGGCCACGAGGTCTCCTTCTTCGGCTCGATGCCGGTCTGCGCCTCGACCAGCAGGATGAACGGGTCGCGCCCGTCGGGACGGACCACCCGCAGCACGGAGTCCATCTGCCGGGTGAACATCTTCGGAGCGCCGGATGCGTCCGTCGGGAGGGTCTCGGTGGTGACACCGGGCGGGATTCCGAGGTCCAGGAGGTCCAGCGCGCGGTTCAGCGCTTTGGGACGTCCTGGCAGGAAGCCGTGCAGGGTGTCGTGACTGACGTTGGGCATGACGGGAAACTATGCGCGAAGCAGGAACAGTTGTCGGCGTTTGCCGTGTAATCACTCCTTTGGTGGAGATTCTCTATGGCTGACGCCGAGCCTGCTCTACGCGCAGGGGCAGGCCAGTCCGGGGACCGCGCGGTTGGGGGAGCACGTGACCACGGCCAGGGAGAGGTACGAGGGGCGTTCGAGGTAGTGGCCGTACGACACGTCGGCGCCCGCGCGCAGTCGTTCTGCGGCGGCGTCCACCAGCCGGGCCAGGCGCGCGGTGTCCCGGTCGCCCTCCGCCGCGAACCGGGAGCTGAACTCGGCCAGTCGCTCACCGAGCCAGGCGGCCGCCTCCTTCGCCTCGTCCCAGGTGCCCCGGACCAGTGAGCGGGGCTTGACGAGCCAGTACGCCGTCTCCAGGGGCGGGAGGTCCGACGTGCGGAACTCCGCGGCGACCTGGCGGTAGCGCTCGACCAGTTCCGGCCTGCTCCCGGCCGGGGGCGGATCGGGGTGCGGGGGTCGTCGCAGCGCCTCGTCGTCGAAGCGTGCCTTCGGGCCGGTCCAGAGGTAGGCGTGGTGGTGCACGTGCTGCTCCCGTGGCGAGGAGCGCCGGCGGCCGGACGCGGGGAGGAGATTCCGGTCCGGCCGGCGGCGGGGAAGGGGGAAGGGAGGGTCAGGCGCCGAGGCCGAAGCGCGCCGGGTCGATACCGGCGGCGTCCAGTTCCTGGGTGGTGAACCGCAGCGGCTGAGCGTCCGGCCGCTTGCTGTCGCCCAGCGCCCAGGCGTCCTCGCCGATCCGGGCCAGGGTCACGCACCCTTCGGTGCAGGGGCCGCCGCACGCCTTCGTGAACGCGGCCCCGCTGATGTCGAGCGCGTAGAGGTTGGTTTCGTTCCGCATGACTGCACCTTCCAGCTCGTCTGACGCGGCCGGGTCCGGCCGCCGCCGCCCGTGGTGGGCGGGAGTGCACGGGAGGGGAGATGGCCGCCCGGTCGTTTCCGCAGGTGAGCGGTGGACGGGGGCGGTTTCTCCTGGCTCTCCGTGACCTCAGGGTGGCGGTCGGACGGGGGCGGGGACGAGTGTGGCACCCCGTACGCTCAGTCAGCGTACGGACACGAAGAGTGGACGGTACGTCTGATGATTCGTCAGGCTGGAGGTGGACGCGGGCGGCGTGCGGAGCCGTCGTGGTGCGCGGTACGGAGGACAGGAAAGGGGCGGCGGATGGACGTGATCGGGGTCGAGGGGGAGGTGGCCGGGAGCGCCGGTGCGCGGGCGGTTCCGGTGGGGGAGTGGGAGCGGGAGCCGCATCCGTCGGACAGCCTGCGGACGTTCGGGGCCGTCGTTCAGGCGTTGCGCGAGCACGCGGGGCTGAGTCGGGCCGACCTGGGCGCCCGAGTGCAGTACTCCAAACACACGGTCGAGTCCGTGGAGTTGGGGCGGCGGATGCCGGACGAGGCGTTCGTGGAGCGGGCGGAGGAGGCCCTGGGCAACACGGGCGCGCTGCGGAGGGCCGCGCGGCATCTGACGCGGGGGGAGGCGGGGCTGGCCGCGTGGTTCCGGCGGTGGGCTCGGCTGGAGCGGGAGGCGGTGAGCCTGTGCACGTACGAGTGCCGGTTGGTGCCGGGGTTGTTGCAGTCGGAGGAGTATGCCAGGGCTGTGTTCGAGGGCACGATCCCGCTACGGACGGACGAGGAGCTGGAAGTGCAGCTCGCCGCGCGGATGGAGCGGCAGGTGATGATGCGGGAGCGGCCGACGGTGCCGTTCAGCTTCATCGTCGAGGAGCACGTGTTCCGGCGGACCTTCGGGGATGTGGAGGCGTCGCGCGAGATGCTTGATCACGTCCTTGAGCTCACCGCCCCGCGCAATGTGACGCTTCAGGTGGTGCCGCTGGGGGCCCGGTTGCACGCGTGCCTGGATGGCCCCCTGCAGATCTTGGAGACTTCGGAGGGGCGGCGGCTCGGGTACTCCGAGGGGCAGCAGAACGGCCGGTTGATCTCCGACCCGAAAGAGATGATTCTGCTTTGTCAACGCTATGACACACTGCGCTCGCAGGCCCTGAACCCGACAGAATCCCGGGACCTGCTGGAGCGACTGCGAGGAGAGCTATGAACAGCGGTACGTCGGAACTCGCCTGGTTCAAGTCCAGCTACAGCGGCAGCCAGGGCGACAGCTGTGTGGAGATCGCGATCGCCGAACAAGCAGTCTACGTAAGGGACTCGAAGGACGTGACCCGCCCGTCCTTCGCCGTCGGCCGCGAAGGCTGGGGACGGTTCGTGCGGTTCGCGTCGGAGCGCTGAGCGACGTGAGGGCGTGCCCTCGGCCTGTAGGGCCGTAGCCGAGGGCCGCGCGGTTGATGGAACGGTCGCGGAGGTCGCGCACGGGCGCGGGCGCTGCGCTGCTTCCCCGCGGACGCGTCCCGCTCCAGCGGGTGACGGCGGCGCCCTGTGTTCCGGCCGAACGCGGCCGCCCTCGCGTGGCAACGCGGTCCGCCGGTGGCCGACTCGCGCCCTTTCGGTGTTCCCTCGCGGCGATCAGACTGCCGCCGACGAACGGGTGCGAGGGGGAGGGGCTTCGATCGTGGCTCGGCGTGGTCGGGGGGCCGTCGCCCGCAGGCGGCGGGCGCGGCTGAAGGCGGGGGCGGCCGGTGGGGGCGTGGCGCTGGTCCTGCTGGTGGTGTTCTGGTCGGCCGTGTGGCCCTACGGCACCGGTGCGCTGGTCGTCGGCGGCGCGGGCGCGGCCGGCTGGTGGCTGTGGCGTACGGACCGGTTCCTGCGCCGAGGGGACCGTCTCTGGCGGCAGGAGGAGCAGGTACGCGCGGGCCGGCGGAGCCTCGCGGAGGTGGACGCGATGTCCGGCACCGAGTTCGAGGACCTGGTCGCCCAGCTCTGCCGCCGGGACGGCTGCACGGAGGTGCGGCGGGTGGGCGGCGCCAACGACAACGGCGCCGACGTCGTCGGGCGGCTCCCTGACGGGCGCACCCTGGTGATCCAGTGCAAGCGCTACGCGCCGAACCGCACGATCCCCAGCCGGGAGCTGCGCGACCTGCTGGGCGCCCGGGTGCACTTCGGCGCCGACCTCGCGGTGTTCGTGACGACGACGCGCTTCAGCCGGCCCTCCGAGGACTTCGCACTGCGGAACGGGATCCTGGCGGTGCACCGCGATCTCCTCGGCCTGTGGAACAACGGCGCCTCCCTGCCGTCCCTGAGCCCGGTGAACGGCCGGGGGCAGGGCGACTCCCGTCACCGCTCGCGCTGGACGCGGACCTACGGGAAGTGACCCCGCCGCGCCGCCCCGCCCCCGGCGCGGACCGGCACGACACGGCATGGGAAACCCGGTCGGACGCACGCCCTCCTAGCCCTCGACCGTCCCTGTGTTCGCATGGTGAGACAGGTGTCTCAAGGGGGTACGTTGGAAGGTGCTCCGGCGCGCTCCCCCGCCGTGCCGGTGGTTCCGGGAAAGGAAACACACATGTCTCACCCGCTGCTGGTCGACCCCGCCTGGCTGCACGAGCGCCTCGCAGACCCCGCGATCCGGATCCTCGACGCGACCACCTTCCTCACCCAGCCGGAAGGCGACGGCTACTACGACGTGGAGTCGGGCCGCCAGGCGTACGAGAAGGCCCACATCCCCGGCGCCGTCTTCGCCGACCTGCTGAACGACCTCGCCGACCCCGACGCGGACACCACGTTCACCGTCCTCGACAGCGAGACCTTCGCCGCCCGGCTCGGTGCCCTCGGGGTCGGCCCCGGCACGCACGTGGTCGTCTACGACCAGGGTCCGAACATCTGGGCGACCCGGCTGTGGTGGAACCTGCGCTACGAGGGCTTCGACGACGTCTCGGTCCTGAACGGCGGTCTCCCCGCCTGGACCGCTGCCGGGCACGAGGTCAGGAGCGGAACGGAGTCCAACGAGCCCGTCGTGTTCACCGCGAACCGCCGCCCCGAGCTGTACGCCGACAAGGACGCGGTCCTCGCCGCGATCGAGGACCCGGGCACCCGGCTGGTGAACTCCCTCGACCGGCCCACCTACGCGGGCACCCGCCAGACCTACGCCCGCCCGGGCCGCATCCCGTCCAGCACCAACGTCCCGTTCGTCGAACTCGCCGAGTCCGACGGCCGCTTCCGCGCCCCGGACGAGGTCCGCGGACTCTTCGACGAGGCCGGCGCCCTCGACGGGGACAAGAAGGTCATCACCTACTGCGGCAGCGGCATCGCCGCCACCGGCCTGGCCTTCCAGCTGGCCCTCCTCGGCCGTCCCGACGTCGCCGTCTACGACGGTTCCCTCACCGAGTGGGCCGCCGACCCGGCCCTGCCCCTCGAGGTCGGCTGACCCACGGCCGCCGCGCCGGGCCGGCCTCGGCGAAAGGGCCCGGCGCGGCGCGGCCCCGGACGCCACCGACCGGACATCCGTCCCGCGGGGCGGACCCCACTCCCCGAGACCGGAACCGTCCCGAACCACCCCACCGTCCACACCCGCCCCCGCCCCCGAGAGGGCCGGCGCCTCACTCGCTGCGCAGCACCTGCGCGGTCGTCAGCCGCGCCGCACGGCGTGCCGGGACGAGGGCGCCCAGGACGGCGATGGCCAGGCCGGCCAGAGCCACGCCGGCCAGGGCCGGCGCCCGCCAGACGTCCATCATGGACGGGGGGAGCGTGATGTCCACGGCGTCGGCCATCCGGGGCACGACCCAGTGGTGGCCCGCCATCCCCAAGGGCACACCGGCCACCGAGCCGGCCGCGCCGAGCACCGCCATCGAGGTCACCGTCATGGCCGTCACCTGCCGTGGCGTCATGCCGATGGACTTGAGCACTCCCAGGTCACGACGGCGGTCATGGGTGTTGAGGACGGCCGTGTTGAAGACGCCGAGCGCGGCGACCACGGCGAGCATGAGGGTGAGCACCGAGGCGGAGCCGACGATGGTCCGTGTGACATTGTTCGGGCCGACCGGCACCGGATCGACACCCGGGTCCGCGGCCCGGGCGGCACGCGCGTACGCCGCCGGGTCCGCGCCGTCACCGAGCTTCACGTGGTAGGCGATCGGCTCCTCCCGCGGGGCGAACCGCGTCAGCGTCGCCCAGTCGGTGACGACCGTCTCGGCGTTGTTGTTCATGAGCGCGCCGACGACGGTGAACGCCTGCCGCCGGCCGTCCTTCTCCAGCCGGACGCGGTCACCGACCTTCATGTCGTGCCGGCTCAGGAAGGCCGACGTGGCCAGGACCTCACCGGTGCGGCCCGCCCAGCGGCCGTCGGTGAGGACGTCGCCCAGCCGGGGCCGGTCACCGCGGCGGCCCTCCAGCCACACCCGCTGGGCGGTGCCGGCGAGGCGCGCTTCGGCGTCCGCCCGTGCCGTGACCTCGCTCGCGCCGGGCAAGGAGCCGAGCAGGGCGTGGAGTGCGCGGTCGTCGTGGCGCGGGAGGATCTTCTTGCCGTCCTGGTACTTGGTCGCGTACACGGTGACGTCGTAGGCGTCCCGGCCCGCGTCGCCGAACCGGGTCATCGTGGTGGCCAGACCGGTCGCGAACGTCACGGTGGTCACGCCCAGGACCACGGCGGCCAGCGTGAGCGCGCTGCGGCCCGGCCGGGCGAACGGCAGCCCGACGCCCAGGCTCACCGAACGCGGCAACCGGGCGCCCGCCAGGCGTCGTTGCACGCCGAGCGCCCGCCCGGCGCGCGGAGCGCCGCCCGCGCTGATCGCGCGTGCCGCGGGGAGCCGGTGGGCGCGCAGTCCCGGAGCGAGCGCGGCCAGGACGCAGACGAGTGGCATGCCGAGCAGGGCGAGCGCGTTCACCCAGCCGGCGATGCCGACCTCGCCGTGGAAGACCCCCGACGCGGGGCCCATGAACACGGCGTCGAAGAACGGCCGCGCCACCACGTTGCCGAGTACGGTGCCCAGCGCGCAGCCGAGGAGCGAGGGGACGCCGGTCATCGTCAGGTAGACGCCGAGTACCTGCCCCGGTGTGAAGCCGAGGGACTTCAGGACGCCGATGTGCCGGAACCCCGAGATGACGGCGCCGCTGACCATGTTGGCGACGATGAGCACCGCCACCACGATGCCGAGGACGCCGAACGCCATCAGGTAGGGGGTGTACGCCCGTGCCGAACTGCCGATCTGGTCCTTGAGAGTGAGATACGACTGTGAACCGGTCAGGGCGTTCTCGGGCAACCGGTCGGTCACGGCCGCCAGCCCTTCCCGCAGCCGGTCGGCCGACGAGGCGTCCTCGAAACGGAGGAGCATCTGGGTGGCCGTCGGGCGCAGGGCCGTGACCTGGCCGGGGGCGACCCACGCGTTCGCCGTGCCGCTGAGGTCGAAGGCGAACCCGACGATGGTGAGGTCGGGCCCGGACCGGAGCCGGAGCCGCCTGCCCAGGTCGTCGGCGCTCCAGTCCGACTGCCGGTTGACGACGACCTCGCCCGGCCGGGTCGCCCAGCGCCCGGCCCAGAGGTCCACCCGCCCCACCGGACCGCCGGGACCGGGGCGGCCCACCACGGTGATCGTGGAACCCAGACCGTAGTCCGCGGATTCGGCCCGCAGTTCGGCCGTCGCCTGCCGGAACGGTCCGGCGGCGCTCTCGACGCCCGGCTGCCGGGCCGCCCGCGTCAGCTCGGCGTCCGAGACCGCGTCGGAGGCGAACGAGGCCACGACGTGCGGGCCGCGCTGCTCGGCGAAGGCCCTGTCGAACGGCGCGGAGGCCGCGTCGACCAGACCGAGCGCGATGACCACCGCCCCGGTGGACACCAGCGTGACCAGACCGATCACCAGGGTCTGCAACCTGCGTCGCCGCACGGCCGCGCGGGCCGCCCGCCAGACCGCCCTCATGCGGCCGGCTCCAGCCTGTGCTCGCCGGTCACCCGGCCGTCGGCCAGCAGCACGAGCCGGCTGGCACAGCGCCGGGCCAGGCGCTCGTCGTGCGTCACCAGGACCAGCGTCTGGCCGATCTGGTTGAGGTCGAGCAGCAGGTCCATCACCTGCTCGCCGGTACGGCTGTCCAGCGCGCCGGTCGGTTCGTCGGCCAGCAGCAGGGCGGGTCGGTTCATCAGCGCACGGGCCACCGCCACCCGCTGCCGCTCGCCGCCGCTGAGCACCGACGGGTAGGCGCGGGCGCGGTCGGCGATCTCGAGTTCGTCGAACAGCTCCAGCGCGCGGCGGCGGGCCTGCCCCGCGGGGGTGCCGGTCAGCTGGGCGGCCAGGGCGACGTTGTCGAGTGCCGACAGGTCGTCGATGAGGTTGAAGAACTGGAAGACCATCCCGATGTGCCGCCGCCGGTACAGGGCGAGCCCCTTCTCGCTGAGTTCCCCCACGTTCTCGCCGCGCACGACGACGCTGCCGGCCGTCGGACGGTCCAGACCGGCGATCATGTTGAGCAGGGTGGACTTGCCGCACCCCGAGGGCCCCATCACCGCCACGGCCTCGCCGGCCCGGATCTCCAGCGACACACCGTCCAGCGCGGTCGTCCCGCCGTACTCCTTGCGCACGCCGTCGAGTCGCACGACGGCCTCTCCCCTGATGTCCTCGGTGACCATGCCGAGGACGCTAGGCCAGGCGCCGAGCGGCGGCATCCCTCCCCGGACGGCACTTCGGCGTCCCTGTCATCCCGGGGATGCAGGAGCCTGCACCCGTGGACGGATGCGTCCCCGTCCGGCGGTCTGCGAGAGTGAACTCCGTGTGGGACGGGGAGCCCGACGGGCTGAAGGTGGCGCTGGGAGCGGCGTGTGCGGCCGTCGTGTGGCTGGCCGTGGCGCTGGTGAGGACGCGACGCCGGTGGCGGGCGGCCGTGGGGGAGCGCGGCTGGCTGCTGGAGCGGGAGCGGGAGAGCGCCGCCCGGGCGGCCGTCGTCGCGGAACGCGACCGTATCGCCCGCGAGTTGCACGACATCGTCAGTCACAACGTCAGCCTCATGGTGGTGCAGGCATCGGCCGCCAGGGAGGTGCTGGGCACGATGCCGGACGAGGCCGCGAGTGCCCTGCGCGCGGTGGAGGACGCGGGCCGGGGTGCCATGACCGACCTCCGGCACCTGCTGGGCGTGCTGGCGCCGTCGCCGGACGGCGAGGACACCGGTCCGGAGCCGCACGGCAACGGCAACGGCGACGCGGCCGAGCTGGCGCCCCAGCCCGGTCTGGACCGGCTGGGCCCCCTGGTGGACCGGATATCGTTCGCCGGACTGCCCGTCGAGGTGCGGATCTCCGGAGAACCGCGACCGCTGCCACGGGGCGTCGACGTGACCGCCTACCGCATCGTCCAGGAGGCCCTGACCAATGCGCTCCGGCACAGTGACGGCGCGAGGGCCGAGGTGACGGTGCGCTACGCCGACCACGCCCTGCGCGTGGAGGTGCTGAACACCGGCCCCAGCGTGCTGACCGGCACCCCGCCCGCACCGTCCGTACCGGTCCGCACCGCCGCCCTGCGGCGGCAGGGCGCCGGCCGCGGGCTGCTGGGCCTGCGCGAACGGGTCGCGGTGTACGGAGGGGACCTGGACGCCCGGCGCCGCCTCGGCGGCGGCTACCGCGTCCGGGCCCGCATCCCCCTGGACCGCCCGTGACACCGGACGCGGACGGGCCCCGCGTACTCGTCGCCGACGACCAGACACTGATCAGGACCGGCTTCCGGCTGATCCTCACCGCCCGCGGGATCGAGGTGGTGGGCGAGGCGGCGGACGGGGCGGAAGCCGTCGAGGCGGCACGCCGGCTCCGGCCGGACGTCGTGCTGATGGACATCCGCATGCCGAACATGGACGGTCTCGAGGCCACCCGCCGCATCCTGGAGCACGCTCCCGGGTGCAGGGTGATTATGCTGACCACCTTCGACCTGGACCGTTATGTGTACGGCGCGCTGTCGCTCGGGGCCAGCGGCTTCCTGCTCAAGGACGTCACCCCGGAGCACCTGGCGGCGGCCGTACGGCTGGTCGGCACCGGTGACGCCCTGCTCGCCCCGTCGATCACCCGCCGCCTGGTGGAGCGGTACGCCGCGCAGGCCGACCGCACACCCGCCGTGCCCGCCGGCCTCTCGGCCCTGACTCCCCGCGAGACCGAGGTCCTGTCCCTGCTGGGCCGCGGCCTGTCCAATACCGAACTCGCCGCCCAACTGACCCTGAGCGAAGCCACGGTGAAGTCCCACGTGGCGCGGATCTTCGCCAAGCTGTCGCTCAGGGACCGGGCCCAGGCCGTCGTACTCGCCTACGAGACGGGGCTGGTCAGGCCCGGCGGGTGAAGCGGAACGGGCGGGCCCGGCCGGGCCCTTCGTCCCTCCGGGGTGATCCTCACTCCCCGAGCTGGGTGACGGCCTCCTCGTAACCGCCCGTCGGCGGCGCGGTGTCGGGCCCGTACACGAGGTTCAGCACGCCCGTCGTGAACGTCCGCGAGGACAGCAGCTTCAGCGGGATCGACGGCTCGCCCTCGTCGAACAGCCGCATGCCCTTGCGCACGGCGACGGGGTGGACGAGGAGGTGCAGTTCGTCGAGGAGGCCCGCGGCCAGCAGCTGCCGGACGACGGAGACCGAGCCGCTCAGCGAGATGTCACCGCCCGGCTCGCTCTTCAGCGCGGCGGCGACCTCGGCGACGTCGCCCCGCGCCTGCTCGGAGTTCCGCCACGACAGGTCGGGCCGCCCGCGGGAGAACACGATCTTCCGCATGTCGCCGAGCTGCTTGGCGAACCCCGCGTCCTCGCCGCCGGCCGCCTCCCGCCCGGGCCAGGCGCCCGCGAAGCTCTCGTAGGTCCTGCGGCCGAACAGCAGCACCTCCGTGCCGCTCATGCTCGCGCCGACGGCGGCCCCCATCTCGTCGTTGAAGTACGGGAAGTGCCACTGATCGGGCGCCTCGACGACGCCGTCGAGCGAGATGAACAGGCTGGCGGTGATCTTCCGCGACATGGTGTCCTCCGGATCCTGGTACGTGTACCGGATACGACCGTGCCGCCCACCGGAAGTCATCGGTGGGCGGCACACCGGCCGTCCGGAGATCCGCCCGGACCCGAGCCGCGACGGCGTCAGCCGGCCGCGGAGCCGTGCCGGGCGGCCGCCCAGTCCCGGATCTCCTGCGCGATCTCCGCGCCGGAGCGGGCCCACCGCGTGTGCCCCGGCGCCCGCTGCCCGGCGGGCGCGTGATGCCGGCGTTCGATCCCGGCCGCCGGCAGCTTGGCGCACAACCGGTCCACCGCCGTGGGCGGAGCCAGGTCGTCGCCCGCCACCGAGACCGCCAGCACCGGCAGCCGGACCTCCGGCAGCAGCGCCTCGTAGTCGACGTCGGCGCCCGAGGGACGCAGCAGCCCGGTGCGGCACATCCGGGCCCAGTCACGCATCCGGCGGGCGGGCTGGCGGCCGCCGAAACCCAGCCGGTGCCCCGGGAAGTAGCCCCACACCGTGCCGATCAGCGCGACGAGCTGGGTGCTGAGCAGGATCCGCAGCCCCCGCAGACCGGGGAAGCCCCGGTGGTCCACCGCGCCCGCCGCCACGAACACCAGCCCGTCCACGCCCTTGGGCTCGCGCGCCGCGTACAGCACGGACGCCTGCCCGCCGATGCTGTGCCCCAGCAGGTACAGCGGCAGGCCGGGGAAGCGGGCGCGGACGGCGGCCACCATCGCCGGCCAGTCCACCGCGGCCAGGTCCTGGTAGCCGTCCCGGGACGCCCGGCCCGCCCGCGGCAGGCTCGCGCCCTGGCCGCGCAGGTCCGCGGCGACGACGGCGACGCCCCGCCCGGCCAGCTCGGCGCAGAACGGGTCGTAGTACGAGGCCGTGACGCCCAGCGCGGGCCACAGCAGGACCACCGCCAGCGGCGCGTCGCCCGCCGGTTCGCTCACGCGCCCCACCAGCCGCACCCCGCCGGGCACCGGCACCTCGAGCAGGCCGGGCTGCGCCGTCACCGCCCCGCCTCGCCCAGGTGCATGTACGCCAGACGCGCGTCCTGGGTCTCCTGCGACCATCGCTGTGCCGCTTCCATGCGCTCCTCGATCCCCGTGTCGATCAGTCGCCGGCCGGGCCAGATCTCGTAGTCGCCGACCAGCCGACCGTACTCGGCGAGGCCCTCCTGGAACAGGGACTCCCGGCGGAACAGCACCTCCGCCATGGGCAGCCCTTCCCACAGCCGGCGCCCCTCCCGCATGATCTCCAGCAGCCGGCCGCGCTCTCGCGGGCGGTCCGTCAGGTACTGCCGCACGATCGAGCTGCCGACCGCCAGATGCCGGATCTCGTCCATGTTGGCGCCGCGTTCGACGAGCGCCGCGGCCGGGTCCAGCGGCCGCCACTTGCGCTCGCTGAGTTCCGCGGCGGGCGCGAGGACGCCCTCCACCAGGACCGTCAGCACCAGCACACCGCCGTAGAAGTCACCGCTGTCGCGCAGCACCCGCAGCCCGAACTCCTCCAGCGGCTCCAGCACGGCGGCCGACGACGCCCCGGCCGTTTTCTCCACCGTGGCGGCGAGGTCCCGCCCGGCGACGCCCACGCGCAGCAGATGGTCACGGAACGCGCGGGCGTGCCGCGCCTCGTCGAGGAGCTGGGTGGAGAAGAACTCCAGGCAGTCCCCGTCGGGGGCGTGGAACACCAGGAACGACAGGGCGCGGGTGGCCTTCTCCTCCGCCAGGTGCCGGAAGCAGAACTCGTCGAGCAGCGCGTCCCGCAGCGGTCCCGGGGTGGTGACCGCCTCCGTCGGGTCCGGGTCGGGCACGGTGCCGTCGGAGAGCCGGCGCAGCATGCCGCCGGCCACGTGCTCCAGCCAGTACGGCAGATTGCACCGGCCGGGCGTCAGCTCCAGCGTGCGGGCCCCCTCCAGGACGCTCGGGGCGCTGTCCCAGTCGGCTTCCGCGGGGATCGGGTTCACGGTCATGGTCGTCTCCGTTCGTGAGGTGCGTACGAGGGCCCGCGGAGGGCCGCGGCGGCCCGGCGGTCAGAGCGCGCCCGTGGTGCGCAGCAGGTGCCACACGGCCGGCAGCCGCACCCCGCCCTGGAAGGCGGCGTACTCCGGCTCCACCGTGTGCGGCGCCCACTTGCGCTTGAAGGCTTCCTGGCTGCGGGCCGGGTACACGAGGCGGCCGTGCTCGCCGAGCAGGGCGACGATCCGGGTCAGCGTCGGGGAGGAGCAGGCCGGTTCGTGCGCCGGGTCCAGGCCGGCGAACGGGGTCAGCCCCAGGTGCAGCCAGCCCGCGCCCTCCTCCTGGAAGCGTTGCAGCGCGGTCAGGTTGATCAGCTCGATGGTGCCGACGGGGGCCGTGCGCGACCTGCGGGTCAGGTCGTACAGCAGCCCCGGCCGGCTGCCCCAGACGGGCGAGTAGGTGATGTACGCGACCGTACGGCCGCCGTGCCGGGCGAGGAAGGTGCGCCGCAGCCCGGCACCGGGCCCGCCGCGCTCGCCCACCAGGAACGTCAGCTCCTTGACGTGCCGGCCCTTGGCCCGCAGCCACTCGGCGTCGATGGCGTCCAGTTCGGCACCGCCGTCCAGGTCGCCGGGGAGCACCTCGGTGACCTCCACGCCCTCCCGCCGTGCCCGGGAGACGTTCTGCCGGACCTTGGCGAGGGCCTTGCCCGCGAGCCGGAACCGGCTCAGGTCGATGCCGTAGGAGCTGCCGATCTGGTTGACGGCGAAGCCGCGGGCGGCGTACAGCGCGATGTCCTCGCGGCGCAGCTGGACGGCGGTCAGCCGGGGCCGGCGCGGCCGGTCCGCCAGCGCGGCGAGGAACTCGTCGAGCAGGGCGGCCCGGTCGGGTGCGGCGGCGAACGGCCCGGCGAACTGCACAACCTGCCGGCGGCCCGTCCGGTGGGCGATCAGTCCGGGCACCGCACGCCCTTGGTGGTGGGCGGTGCCGGAGTTGACCGCCAGGAAGGCGCTGGGGTGGTCCGCGTAGGCGCGCAGCAGCCCCGCTACGGTGCCGGCCGGCGGCGGGGCGCTCAACGGCTGCTCCCGGTGCCGGAGGCGACCTCGGCCGCGAAGGCGGTGAACGCCGGGTGCGGCGCCGGTTCGAAGGGCACGGAGAACGGCTTGAGGAAGTTGCCCAGCAGTCCCCGGTCGCCGCACAGGTGGAGGGGCACCGCGAGCAGCGCCCACTCGGGCCGCACCAGCCACGCCCACAGCGCCACCACGGCGCCCGCGGTCAGCCAGCTGTGCATCGTGTTGTACAGCACGTAGTACACCCGGGGCACCGGCCCGCCGCGCGCCCGGCGGTGGGCGATCGCCCCCGGCAGGTAGCCGATCAGGTCGATGTACGCGAACATCGCCAGCGCCACCGGCCAGCGCACCTCGTCGAGGTGGGTGAGGAACAGCACGGCGGCGACGGCCAGTCCGGCACAGTACTCGGCGCGCAGCAGCCGGTAGGTGACCGGCGACTCGAAACGGTTGGCGGCGTCCATCAGGCGGCCCGGCCCACCCGGCCGCCGGCCGCCTCGCCGGGGGCGGGCCCCAGCAGAGCGTCCAGGATCAGCCGGATGTTCTCGCACAGCACGCGTTCGGCGACCGGGTCGATGATCCCGGCCAGGCTCGGCAGCCCGAAGTCGAACTCGGCCGTGAAACGGACCAGGCAGCCCGTGCCGTGCGCGCGGACCTCCCAGCGGCCGTGGAACTCCTCGAAGTCCCCGTCCGTCTGGGTGAAGGCGATCGTCAGCCGCCCGTCGTCGAAGACGTCCTCCTCGGACCAGGCGAGGACCCCGTTGCGGAAGTCCACCTCCCAGTCGCTCTCCACCGGGCCGCCGGGCGGGCCGGGCCGCACGGTCACCTCGCGGACGGCGTCCACGAGTTCCGGATAGCGGGCGAAGTCCCGGATCCGGTCGTACGCCTCGCCCGGGCCGGCCGTCCCCGACCGGTACTCCACTTCCACCGACCGCATGTCAGTCGCTCCTTGTCGGGCTCGTACCGTCCTGTGGTCCGAAGCGCTCACCGAGCGCGCGGGCCGCCGCCTCGACGGCCGCCGCCAGCTCCCCGGTCTCCTCGTCGCTCAGGACGGCGGGCGGGGTGAGGCGCACGACGGCGTGGGCGTTCAGCGAATGGTTCGCGATGACTCCGAGGTCCAGCAGCTCCAGCAGGAACTCGCCCGCCAGACCGCCGTCCCGGAACTCCACCCCCAGCAGCAGGCCCATCCCGCGGACCTCCCTGACCAGGTGCGGGCAGTGTGCGAGCAGGGAGCCGCGCAGCAGCGGCAGGAGCGTGTCGCCCAGGGCCCGGCTGCGCTCCACCAGGCCCTCCTCGTCGATCACCGCGACCGCCGCCCGCGCGGCGGCCATCGCCACCGGGGCCGCCGAGAAGGTGGAGGTGTGCAGGAAGGGGTCCCGGTCGAAGGCACGGAACGCCCGGGGGGTGGCGATCGCGGCGGCCACCGGGACCACACCGCCGCTCAGGCTCTTGCCCGCGAGCAGGACGTCCGGGACGACGCCCTCGCGGTCGGCGCCCCACCAGTGGCCGAGCCGGCCCAGTCCGGTCATCACCTCGTCCAGCACGAGGAACGCCCCCGTGCGCCGGCACACCTCCGCCACCCGGCGCAGGTAGCCGTCCGGCGGGATGATCACCCCGGCCTCGCCCTGGACGGGCTCGACCAGGACCACCGCGTCGGAGCCGTCCTCGCCGAGCGCTCCGGCCAGCGCCGCCGCGTCCCCGTACGGGACGTGGACCGTGTCCGGCAGCAGCGGGCGGAACGGGTCCTGGTAGAGCGCCCTGCCGGTCGCGGAGAGCGCGCCGAGGGTCTTGCCGTGGTAGCCGCCCTCGGTCGCGACGATCCGCCGGTGCCCCTGGCTCCGGGCCAGCTTCAGCGCGGTCTCCACGGCCTCGGCGCCGGAGCCGGTGAAGTGCACCCGCTCCAGGCCCGGCGGGGCGACCCGGGCCAGCGCGGTGGCCGCGTCGGCCGCCCGGGGCTCCAGCAGCAGCCGCGTCGACAGGGGCAGGGTGCGGATCTGCCGCTCCACGGCGGCCACCACCCGCGGATGGCAGGCCCCGGTCAGGAAGACGCCGTAGCCGCCGCAGTTGAGGTAGTCGCGGCCCCGCGCGGTGCGCACCCGGCAGCCCGCGGACGAGACCTCGACGTCGCCGCCGAACAGCTCGCCCAGCTTGGCCCGGCCGCGGCTCAGGTGGGCACGGTAGCGGGCCGGGACGTCACCGTGGTCGCCGGCCGGGCCGGCCCCGCCCGGACCGGCCGTGGTGGTGGCGGTGGTCATCGCCGTCACCGGACCAGCAGCGGTGCGCCGTCGTGATGGTCCAGCAGCGCCTGCGCGACACCCAGCCGGGACGGCGGGTGGAAGGCCAGCGCCCGGCTGACCGCCAGCAGCTGCCCCACCTCGGGCGAGGTGACGAACGCCAGCCCGCCGAGCAGTTCGGCGGCCCGGTCGGCCAGGTCGACGAGCAGGTCCTGGACGGCGTAGCGGGCGGTCAGCGCGGCCCCCAGCTCGTCGTTGCCGACCGTGCCGGTGTCGACCGTGCGTGCCACGTTCTCGGTGAGCGCGGCGGCGGCCTCCGCCTTGACGACCAGCGCGGCCCGGTCCCCGGCGCTCCCGCGGCCGGCCCGGACGGCACTCTGCGCGAGCCGGGCCACGGCGCCGGTGTACGCGGCGGTCACCAGCAGCTCGAACCAGACGAAGCCCACCGTCTGCAGGGTGTCCAGGCCGGCGCCCAGCTCGACCTGCGGACGCAGCATCAGCTCGTCGGCCACGTGCACGTTCTCCAGCACCAGCTCGTCGCTCTCGGCCCCCGCGAGGACGGGCGTGCCCCAGAAGGGCCGGCGGCTGATACCGGCGGACTTGGCCGGGATCAGGGCGACGCCCAGCCGGGTACCGCCGTCCTCCTCGGTGAGCGCGACGCTCGCGGTGAGCAGGTCCATCGACCGGGACAGGCTGCACGGCTTCTTGCTGCCGTCGATCACATAGCCGCCCTCGGCCGGCCGGGCGGTCACCGCGGACTCCAGGATGCCGGCGCCGGCCCGCCCCTCGGCGAAGCCCGAGGCCACCAGGAGCCGGTCCCGGGCGATGCCCTCGATCAGCATCCACTCCAGACCCGAGGCGTCGGCCGAGCCGACGAGCGCGACCAGGCCCGCCACCGAGAAGTTGTGCATGGCCGAGGCCACCCCGAGCGAGGGGGACAGCGCCCCGAGGGCGCGGGTGATCCGCACCGCCTCCACGGCGCTCACCCCGGCCCCGCCGTAGGCGGCGGGGATGAGCAGTCCGGGCCCCCCGGCCCGCCGGAAGGCGTCAAGACCGGGCCCGCCGGGCGCCTCCAGGACGGCGTGCGGGACGTCCGCCAGTTCCTCGGCCAGCCCGGGCAGACGCGCCTCGCATGCCTCGCGGGCGTGGTCCATGCAACGCATCAGTGGTTCCTCTCGTTCTCGTCGCCGGTCCGTGCCGGCCCGGTCCGTTCCTCGCCGAACACCGCCTCCCGGGGCCGGACGCCGTGCCCGACGCTCACGCCCTGGAGGTGGGTGGTGCGCAGTGCGGGGAAGTTGGCCTCGCCGCCCGGGCCGCCGGTCAGGCCGGTGCCGCCGTGCGTCGGCAGCAGCGGCAGGAAGCCGATGTGGGAGTCGTTCACCTTCACCAGCCCGCCGCCGCGCACCCCGGCGAGGTAGGCGTCGATCACCGCCGGGTCGTCCGCCCACAGCGAGTGGCGCAGGCCGTACTCGTTGGCGTCGACGAACGCCGTGACGGCGGGCAGCAGTTCGGCGTCGGGCAGGTTCTCCGGGACCACCACCGGCAGCAGCGGGAAGAACGTCTCGTGCCGTACGACGTCCAGGTCACGGGCGCCCTTGAGGCCGTCCACCCGGACCACCGTGGGCTCCACGAACACCCCGGCCACCTCGTCGGGCCGGCCGTGCACGTCCAGCCGTCCGCCGCCGCACACCAGCCGCGCCCCGGCCGCCGTGGCCTGGCCCAGCACCTCGGAGAAACGGTCGGTGCGCAGCACGGGGGAGAGCAGCGCCCCGGCCTCCTCGGGGAAGCCGGGCCGGATCGCCCTCGCCCGCCGCTCCAGCCGCTCCAGGAGCGCGTCGGCCACCGCGGGGTGCACCACCGCGCAGTTGGGGACCATGCAGATCTGCCCGGAGCCGTAGAAGGCCTCCGCCAGCGCGTCCGCGGCCCGGTCCAGGTCGGCGTCGCGCCACACCACGACGGTGTCGTTGCCGGCGAGTTCCAGGATCGGCTTCTTGCCCCGGGCCACGCACGCGGCCCCGAAGGCGATGCCCTGCTCGCTGCCGCCGAAGTACATGATGTCGTCGACCAGCGGGCTGTCCAGCCACTGTTGCAGGGCGGGAGCGGCCGGCACGCACAGCGCGGCGAGCAGGCCCGCCGGCGCCCCGGCCCGCTCCAGCGCGGGCACCACCAGTTCGTGCAGGGCGTGCAGCACGCCGAGCGGGGCGCTGCGCGGGGCCCGCACGACCAGCGCGTTGCCGCCCGCGAGGACCCAGACGCCGAGGAGGGCGTTGGCGACCGTGGCGTTCTGCGGCGGGTTGAGGCACACCACCCCGTCGGGCACCCGGCGCAGCCGCAGCTCCCGGTCGCCCAGGGTCTGCCGGTGCTCCAGCTGGCCGGCGATCCAGTTCCGCGTGAGGGGGCCGGTGTTGGCGAGCATGCCGGCCACCTCCCAGCGGGCCAGCAGCCGCGGATGCCCCTCGGCGACCATCGTCTCGATGATGTCGTCGGCCTTCTCGCGCACCAGGTCGTGGAACTCCGCCACCACCCGCATCCGCCGCTCCGCCGGGATCGCCGCCCACCGGGCCGCCGCCTCGGCGGCGCCGTGCAGCGCCTCCTCCATGTCCTGGGCGTCGGCGACCGCGACCCGTCCGACCACGTCCGCGGTGGCGGCCTCCAGCGGCAGCCGGCCGCGCTCCAGCCCGCGTTTGAGCCGGACCGAGCCCATGGTGTCCCGCAGCATCGCCGAGGCGCGCACCGTGTAGACCCACGTGTCGCCGTGCCGTTCCCGGCCGCCGGCGTACGTGCCGTAGGAGTGTCCCGTGAATCCCCGTGTCACTGTCCGCTCCCGCCGCCGAGCCGTTCGAGTGCCTGGTCGAAGGTGGCGGCGAGGGCCTTCAGCCGGGCCCCCTCCTCGAACATGGTGAAGTGGTCGCCGGGCGTCTTGAGGACCTCGACCGGCCCGTCGGCGTGCTCCGCCCACGAGGACGCCTTGTCCAGGCGCCGGATGCGCATGGTGTCCAGCAGGGAACCGTCCTCGTCCTCCTCGGCCGCCACCAGCACGATGCCGCCGTCGAACCGCCGGTCCGGGTAGTAGCCCTTGAGCAGGTCGTGGTTGTGCCGCCAGGCGGCGACGAAGCCCTCGCGGCGCAGCAGTTCCGCCTGCTCCTCGTCGGCCGCGGCGGAGCCCAGCAGCAGCGGCACGGCCCGCTCGAACTCGTCGTCGCCGATGTGCCCGCCGACGTACGCCTCCGGCGGGTGCGTGTCCAGCATCAGCAGCGTCTCCACGTCCTCGCCCGCCGCCCGCAGTTGCAGCGCCATCTCGAACAGGACGTTGCCGCCGAAGGAGTAACCGCCCAGCATGTACGGGCCGTGCGGCTGCTCGCGCCGGATCTGGCGCACGTAGAGCGCCGCCAGCTCGCGCAGCGTGGCCGGGCGTTCCTCCTCCCGCGTGGGGTGGGCGACCGCGGCGAGCGGCACCGTCGAGCGGGAGTGGACGGCCAGGCGGAAGTAGACGAAGTTGGTCCCGCCGGCCGGGTGGACGAGGAACAGGGTGCGGCCCTCGCCCGGCCGGACCGTCACCACCCGCCCGGTGTCCGTCCCCGTGCCGCCGGAGCCGGTGAGGGAGACCACGTGGTCGGCGAGCTCGCCGACGGTGCGCAGCCGGCCGAAGACGTCCAGGTCGACGGCGATGCCGAAGTCGTCACGCAGGGCCGTGGCGACCTCGACGGCGAGCATCGAGTCCCCGCCGAGGTCGAGGTAGTCGTCCTCGGGGGCGATGCCGGTGACACCGAGGTGCTTCTCCAGCAGGGCGGTGAACCGCTCGCGGGTCACGCCCTCGGTGACCGGTCCGTCCGCGGCCGGGGCGGCCGTGGGCGCGGGCGCGGCGTCCGCGTCGATCCAGTGCCGGTTGCGGCGGAAGGGATAGGAGGGCAGCGCCACCTTGCGCGCCGCGTCGAACCCCCAGTCCCGGTCCCACTCGTCGGGCGGCAGGTCGCGGCCGGAGAGCCAGGCCCGCACGGCCGCGCCGGCGGTGCCGGCACCGGCGGCCGGTCCGTCGGCCCGCCCGTCCAGGAACGCCTCCAGTCCGGCGAGCACGTCGTCGGTGCCGGCGGCGGTGAAGGCGTGCCGCACGGGCATCGGCTGCCGCCCGGCGAGCAGCGTGTACGCCAGGTCCCGCGGCGCCGGGCGGGGCGCGGCGCCCGCGAGGTGGTCCCGCAGCCGCCGGGCGACCTCCCGCAGCCCGTGGTCGTCCTTGGCGGACAGCACCATCGGGTGGCGTGTCCCCGGGGCGGCGGGCCGGTCGTGCCCGGCCGGCGGGGCGGCCTCCAGCACGCAGTGCGCGTTGGTGCCGCCCAGCCCGAAGGAGCTGACCGCCGCGGCGCGCAGGGCCGTGCGGCGCGGCCCGTCGGCGACCGTGGGCACCGTGTAGGGCAGGGTGTCCAGGCCGATGTGCGGGTTGGGCGCGGTGTAGTTGATCTGCGGGGGGACGGTCTGGTGGTGCAGCACCAGCGCCGCCTTGATCAGTCCGGCGACGCCCGCGGCGGCGTCCAGGTGGCCCACGTTGGCCTTCAGGCTCCCGACCGCGCAGTCCGGTGCGGGACCGCCCGCGGCCCGGTGCGCCGCGGCCAGCGCCCGCAGTTCGAGCGGGTCGCCGAGCGCGGTGCCGGTGCCGTGCGCCTCGACGTAGCCGACGTCCGACGCGGGCACACCCGACACCCTCAGGGCGGCCTCGATCACGGCCTGCTGGCCGGCCGGGCCCGGGGCGGTGAAGCCGATCTTGTCGGAGCCGTCGTTGTTGACGGCGGTGCCGCGGACGACCGCGTAGATCCGGTCGCCGTCGGCCAGGGCCCGGTTCAGCGGCTTGAGGACGACCATGCCCACGCCGTTGCCCTTGACGGTCCCGTCGGACGCGGCGTCGAAGACCCGGCAGTGGCCGTCCCGCGAGAGGATGCCGCCCTCCTGGTACGGGTAGCCCGTGGTCTGCGGGACGGTGACGCTGACGCCTCCGACGAGGGCGGCGTCGCAGTCGCCGCGCTGCAGCGCCGCGCAGGCCAGGTGAACGGCCGTCAGCGAGCTGGAGCAGGCGGTCGCCACGCCGAGGGCCGGCCCGGTCAGGCCCAGCCGGTAGGCGACGCGGGTGGCGAGGAAGTCCTTGTCGTTGCCGAGCAGCACCGGGTAGCTCAGCGCCTGGTCGGCGTGGTCCGCGGAGCGGAGCACCTGGGCGAGCAGGTAGGTGCTCAGACTGGTCCCGGCGAACACCCCGATGCGGCCCCCGCTCCAGTCCGGGCGGGTGCCGGCGTCCTCCAGCGCCTCCCAGGCGCAGGTCAGCAGCAGCCGGTGCTGGGGGTCCATCAGGGCCGCCTCGCGCGGGCTGATCCCGAAGAACCGCTCGTCGAAGACGTCGGCGTCGGCGAGGTCGGCCCCGGCCGGCACGTGGCCGGCGTCGGCGGCGACCTCCTCCGGCACCCCGGCGGCGCGCAGTTCGTCCGGGGAGAACCGCCGTACGGACTCCCGGCCGGCCAGCAGGTTCTCCCAGAACCGCGGAACCGACTCGGCGCCGGGGAACCGGCCGGCCATGCCGACGACGGCGACCGGCAGGGCCCGGCCGTCCTCGCCCGGGCGCCCCGTCGCGGGCGCGGTCACCGGGCCGCTCCCGTCGGGCCGGTCCCGGCGTGCAGGCTGTCGATGTGCGCGGCCAGTCTGCGCACCGTGGTGTGGGTGAACAGGGCGATCATGTCGAGGGACACTCCCGGGAGTCGTTCCTGGAGCCTCGCGTGCACGTCCGCGACGTGCATCGAGGAGCCTCCGATGTCGAAGAAGTTGTCGTCCTCGCCGACCGTCCGCCCCGGCAGCACCTCGCGCCACACGGCGAGCACCAGGGAGGCGGTGGTGGCGCCGGGCCCGGGGCGCTCGACGGGGGCGGGCGGCTCGGCCGCGGGGGAGGGCCAGGGCAGGGCGGCGTCGTCCACCTTGCCGTTGACGGTCAGCGGCAGCGCGGCCAGGCGCACCAGCCGGGCCGGCACCATGTAGGCGGGCAGCCGCTCGCGCAGCCGGCGCAGCAGGTCCCGGTCGTCGGGCGCCGCCGGGCCGCCGGCCACGAAGGCGACGAGTTCCGGACGTTCGGCGTCGCGTGTGTCGAGCCGTACCGCGCACTCCGTCGTACCGGGGAGGGCCAGCACGGCGGACTCCACCTCGCCGAGTTCGATGCGGAAGCCGCGCAGCTGGACCTGGTCGTCGATGCGGCCGAGGTGGACCAGCGTCCCGTCCGGCCGGGCCGTCCCGAGGTCGCCGCTGCGGTACTCGGTGACACCGTCGCGCACCGTGAAGCGCTCGGCGGTCAGGTCGGGGCGGTTGAGGTAGCCGAGGGTCACGCCGGGGCCGGCGACGACCAGTTCGCCGGGGACACCGGGCGGGCAGTGGTGGCCGTCCTCGTCGACGACCGAGACCGTCAGGTCGGCCAGCGGGCGGCCGATCACCGACTCCTTCTCCAGCAGGGTGTCGGCCGGGGTGATCGCGTGGTGGGTGACGTGCACGGTGGTCTCGGTGATGCCGTACATGTTCACCAGCCGGGCGCGTTCGCCCATCAGCTCGTACCAGGGCCGCAGCGCCGCGTAGCGCAGCGCCTCGCCGCCGAACACGACGTACCGCACGTCGAGTCCCGCGCGGTCCGCGGGCCGCAGCACCTTCAGCAACTGCCCGAACGCGGACGGGGTCTGGTTGAGCACGGTCACGCCGTACTCGGCGAGGAAGTCGCGGAACTGCTGCGGGGAGCGGGCGGTGTCCGCGGGGACGACGGCGACCTGCCCGCCGTACAGCAGGGCGCCGAAGATCTCCCAGACGGAGAAGTCGAAGGCGTAGGAGTGGAAGAGGCTCCAGACGTCGTCGGGGCCGAAGTCGAAGTGCCGTTCGGCGGCGCGGAACAGCCGCAGCACGTTGCGGTGGGTGACCCGCACGCCCTTGGGCCTGCCGGTCGAGCCGGAGGTGAAGATGGTGTACGCGCAGGTGTCCGGGTCCTTCACCGGCTCGGGGCCGGGCACCGGATCACCCGGAGCGAGCAGGGCCGCGGCGTCCAGGTGCCGTATGCCGTCCTGGGCCCCGGGCTCCGCGTCGGCCACCACGGGCAGGCGGCCGGGGAAGCTCTCCAGGATGCGGCCGACGCGGCTCGCGGGCGCGGCCGGGTCGATCGGCACGTACGCCTTGCCCGCCTTCAGCACGCCCAGGATCACGGCGATCAGGTCGGCGCCGCGCCGCATGCGGACGCCGACGTGGTCGCCGGGGACCTCCCGTCCGAGCGCGTGGGCGACCCGGTCGGACCGCAGGTCCAGCTCGGCGTAGGACAGGGAGGTCCGCCCGTCCCGTACGGCGATCCGCCCGGCGTGCCGGTGCGCGACGTCGGCGAACCAGGTCGTCAGGGAGGGGTGCGGTCCGTCGTCCACCGGGTCCGCCAGGGCGTTGATCCGCCGCGACAGTTCCGCCTCCGCCTCGGGCGGCATCGCCGGGATGTCGCGCAGCGGCACGTCGGCGTCGCCGCGGGACACCGTGTCGAGGACCTGGCGCATGCAGGCGAGCGGGTCGGTGTCCCACTGCTCCTCGGAGCACTCGACGTTGACGTTGAACCTGCCGCCGAAGTCCTCGACGTTCATCACCAGCGGGTACTTGGCGTAGCGGCGCGGCAGTTCGATCGACTCGACGGTGCAGCCGGGGATGCGGATCTGCAGGGGCTGCTTGTAGAAGGTGAAGGCGCTGCTGAACGCCAGCGAGCCGGGGTCGGCGTCCGGGCAGACCTCGGGCAGGTGGGCGGCCACGTCGAAGCTCTGGTAGCGCAGCATGCCGAGGGTGGCCTCCTGCATGTCACGGCACAGCTCGCCGAAGGTCTCGTAGCGGGAGAGGTCGACGGCCAGGGGGAGGGTGTTGACGAAGTACCCCGACGCACGGCGCTGCCGGATGCCCCGGCGGTTGGCCAGCGGCAGCCCGGTGACGACGCGGCGGCGCCCGGTGACCCGGGCGTGGGTGACGAGGTAGGCGCCGAGGAAGAAGGCGAACGGGCTGGCGCCCACCGCCTGCGCCGCGGCACCGATCCGGGCGCTCTCCTCGTCGGTGAGGACCAGGTGGCGCTGGTGGCCGCGGAGCGCGCCGCCCGCCGGGCGGCTGCCCAGCAGCCGGTCGTCGGAGAAGGAGGTGACGCCGGCGAGCCGTGCGCGGAAGAAGTCCAGGGCGGCGGACGAGGCGGGGGCGGCACCGGTGACGAGGGCACCCGGCTCGTCCAGCGCGGCGGGGGTGAGCTCGGAGCCGGGCTCGGTGTACAGGCGCTCCAGCTCGCCGACGAACATGTAGAACGTGTAGGCGTCGCAGACCAGGTGGGAGAACAGCAGCGTGACGAACACCCCGTCCGTCGCGCGGAATATCTCGAAGTCGTACTGGCGGGGCGCCTGCGGCGGGATGGGCCGGTCGGCCTTGGCCGCGAGGCGCCGCGGCGCCTCGCGCATCCCCTCGCCGGGCAGGTCGGTGACGGTCACCAGGTCCGCCGGGTCCGTCACGTCCGGGGGGCGGTGGACGGCGAGGACGGTTCCGTCGCGCTCCTCGAAGGAGGTGTTGAACGCGCGGATGCCCGCTCCCAGCCGTCCGACGACCGACCGCAGCCGGGGCAGGTCGACCTCGCCGGTGATGTGGAAGGTGCCGCCGAGGTTGAACGACGGGTCCTTCGGGAACACCCGTGCGTGGGTGTAGAGCTTGAGCTGTGCCGGGGTCGCCGGCACGGCGTTCTCCTCGCTTCCCATGCTTCCCCCTAACGTTGCGTGGTGTGCGCTCATCGGTGCTGGTGGGCGCTGATGTCCCAGGCGCCCTGACGGGTCAGCGGCCGCGGCAGGTGCCGCAGGGCCCAGGTGGCGGCCTTGTAGCGGAGGCTGGGAACGCTGACGACCTTGCCCCTGCGCAGGTCGCGCAGCGCGGTGCGCACCACCTGGTCGGCGTCCAGCCACAGCCACGGCGGCGGGAACGTGGTCGGGATGCCGGCGCGCCGGTGGAACTCGGTGCGGGTGTAGCCGGGCAGCAGCGCGGTCATCCGGATCCCGGCGTCGCGCACCTGCCGCGACCAGGCCAGCGACTCGGTGAACGAGATGACCCAGGCCTTGCTCGCCGGGTAGGTGGAGCTCAGCCAGGACGGGCCGATCCCGGCGACGCTGGCCACGTTGAGCACCTGGCCGCGGCGGCGGGCCGTCATCGCGGTCAGTGCCGCCTCGGTCAGGCGCAGCACCGCCCGGACGTTGAGGTCGAGGAGCCGCTCCTCCGCCCGGGGGCCGTTGTTCAGGAAGGGCCGTTCATAACCGATGCCGGCGTTGTTGACGAGCAGGTCGACGGCCGGATCGGCGCCGAGCCGGGAACAGACCGCGGCGCAGCCCTCGTCGGTGGCCAGGTCGGCGGCGAGCACCTCGCTCTCCGTGCCGTAGGACGCGCGCAGTTCGTCCGCCGTCTCCTTCAGCGCGGTCTCGGAGCGGGCGACCAGGACCAGCCGGTGGCCCTCACGGGCGAGGGCCTCGGCGAAGGACCGGCCGAGTCCGGCGGTGGCTCCGGTGATGAGTGCGGTGGGCATGGTCTCCTCGGCGGTGGGCGGGCCGGCGGTCACGGGGCGTCGCTCAGCACCGGGGCCAGGTCGCCGCGCACGGCCGCGAAGGCGGCGAGCGTCCGTTCCAGGTGCTCGTCGGTCTGGACGGCGGTGTAGCTGGTGCGCAGCCGGGGCGAGGCGGCGGGCGGCAGCACGGCGTTGACGTACACGCCCTCCTCCATCAGCCGCTTCCAGCCGACGACGGTGTGCAGTTCGTCGCGGGTGTCGACGGGGACGATGGGCGTCTCGGAACTGCCGGTGCGGTAGCCGAGCGCGGAGAGTTCGCGGCGCATGAACTCCGCGGTCTTCAGCACCGTCTCGCAGCGCCAGGGCTCGGTGCGGACGATCTCCAGGGCCGCCAGGGCCGCGGCGGTGTTGGCCGGGCTGCTGCTGGCGGAGAAGAGCAGGCTGCGGGCGTGGTGGCGGAGGTACTCGATGACCTCCTCGTCGCCGAGCACGGCCCCGCCGATCGAGCCGAACGACTTGGAGAACGTCAGGGTGATCAGCGGCACCCGGTCGGTCAGGCCGAACTGCTCACAGGTGCCGCGTCCACCGCCCAGGACACCCGCGCCGTGCGCGTCGTCCACCAGCAGGGTGGCGTCGAACTCCTCGCAGACGCGGACCAGTTCGGGCAGCGGGCAGAGGTCTCCCTCCATGCTGTAGACGCCGTCGACGGCGACCAGCCTGCCGCCGCGGCCGGGGTGCCGGGCCAGTTTCTCCGCCAGGTCGGCCGTGTCGTTGTGGGCGAACCACTGGAGCCGGGCCCGGCTGAGGCGGACGGCGTCGATGAGGGAGGCGTGGGCGTCCTTGTCGACGAACACGGTGTCGCCGGGCCCGCACAGTCCCGCGATGGCACCGAGGTTGGCCTGGTAGCCGGTGGTCAGCAGCAGGGCGGCGGGTTTGCCGAAGAAGGCGGCGAGCTCGGACTCCAGCCGTTCGTGCAGCTCCAGGTTGCCGTTGAGCAGCCGGGACCCGGTGCAGCCGGCTCCGTGGCGGTGGGCCGCGCCGGCCGCCGCGGCGGTGACCCGGGGGTCGGTGCTCAGGCCGAGATAGTCGTTCGAACCGCACATGACGAGTTCACGGCCGTCCGAGAGCCGGGCCACCCCGTCGGCCCGGCCGTCGAAGCTGACAAAGAACGGGTAATAGCCGCTTGCTTTCCCCTCCCGGGAACGGGTGTAGGAGAAGCATTTTTCGATGACGCCCACTGTTCGCCTTTCGACAGGTCTTCGGCAAGGCACAGGTATTCAGCAAGGCACGGGTATTCAGCGGAGGGCATGACGGAATGAAAAGCCCTCGCTGATATGCGCACGGCGAGCGGGCGGCATGTGCGACCGGCTCGCAGGGTGTGCGGACAACACCGCGGCGCTGCGCGTGCAGCGGCTCGGCGGTGGTGAAAGAGAAGAAGAAGTGATGAGCGCTCAGGCGCGACAGCGCGCCAAGGCAACGGCCCCGTGCATGTGTACTCCCCCGTACGTGTGCAGTCCGGCACTTGGTCGGCCGGCTCGAGCGGCCGGGCCCGTCAGCTGCTGCTTCCCCGCGACGGGCCGAGCGTTCAGAACGATCCGGCTCGTTCAATCTAGGTGCCCGCCGTCGGCTTCGTCAAGTAAACCTTTGGCCGTTGCTTTGACCTGGACTTTTCCTCGGGTGGCGCAGAGTCGCCGCCGCGGACGCGTGCCGGATTCGGTAAAAGCGGAGCCACTTCATCCGAGCGATCCCGGTTGACACTTTCCGCCGGAGTCGGCTTTGCTGGCTTCCAATTCCGCGGGGCCCGAGATATTTCCGGTGATCCGGTACGGGTTCCCGCGCCGGTGACCGCGTCGGCTCCCTTCCGCCCTTTGCCGCGAGTACACCGGTCGTCCGCCGACGGAGCCCACGCGCTGCCGCGGGGCCCGCCCGTTCGATTCTCGGAGGTTCAGCCGCCCATGTCCGGACGCACCGCCCTCGTCAGCGGGGGAAACCGGGGGATCGGTCTCGCCGTGGCCCGGGCACTGCACGCCGACGGCGACTCGGTCGCCGTCACCTGCCGGAGCGCACCACCGCCCGACGACGACTTCCTCGCCGTCAAGTGCGACGTCACCTCGACCGGAAGCGTCGACGACGCGGTCACCGAGGTCGAGGAGAGACTCGGCCCGGTCCAGGTGCTGGTGGCCAACGCCGGCATCACCCGCGACGCCCTGCTGGTCCGCATGGGCGAGGAGGACTTCCTCGACGTGCTCGACACCAACCTCACGGGCGCCGTGCGGCTGGTCCGCCGCACCCTGCGCGGCATGATCCGCCGCCGGCACGGACGCATCGTGCTGATCTCCTCCAGCTCCGCCCTGTCCGGCTCGCCCGGTCAGACCAACTACGCGGCGGCCAAGGCCGGGATGGTCGGCTTCGCCCGCTCCCTGGCCCGGGAACTGGGCCCCCGCGACATCACCGTCAACGTCGTCACCCCCGGCTGGATCGACACCGACATGACCGCGGACCTCCCCGGCGAGGCCCGCGACCAGGCCGCCGCGACGGTCCCCCTCGGGCGCTTCGGCTCGCCCGACGAGGTGGCGGCCGCGGTGCGGTTCCTGGCCGGCCGGCAGGCGGGCTACATCACGGGAGCCGTCGTACCGGTCGACGGCGGCATCGGAATGGGGCACTGATGGGACTGCTCAGCGGAAAGACCCTGCTCGTCACCGGGGTCATCACCGACTCCTCGATCGCCTTCCACGCCGCCCGCGCGGCGCAGGAGCACGGCGCGCGCGTCGTGCTGACCGGCTACGGGCGGCTCAGCCTGGTCCAGCGCATCGCGCGCCGGCTGCCCGAGCCCGCCCCCGTGGTCGAGCTGGACGTCACCGACGACGGTCACCTGGCCACGCTGGCCGACCGGATCGGCGAGCACACCGACCGGATCGACGGCGTGCTGCACTCGGTCGCCTTCGCCCCGCCCGGCGCGCTCGACGGCAACTTCCTCAGCACCTCCTGGGACGAGGCCGCCACCACCCTGCGGATCTCCACCTACTCGCTCCAGGCGCTCACCACCGCCGTGCTCCCGCTGATGGACCGCGGGGGCTCGGTGGTGGGGCTCGACTTCGACGCCTCGACCGCCTGGTCCGGCTACGACTGGATGGGCGTCGCCAAGGCCGGTCTCGAGTCCTGCACGCGCTACCTCGCCTCGCACCTCGGCGCCCGGGGCGTCCGGGTCAACCTGGTCGCCGCGGGCCCGCTGCTGACCATGGCCGCCCGCAGCATCTCCCCGTCGGCCGAGGCCGAGGGCGCGGCGCCGTTCGGTGCCGAGTGGGCGGAGCGCTCGCCGCTCGGCTGGGACCCGGCCGACTTCGAACCGGTGGCGCGCGCCTGCGTGGCACTGCTGTCGGACCTGTTCCCCGCCACGACCGGCGAGATCGTGCACGTCGACGGCGGCGCGCACGCGATCGGCGACCGCCCGGCCCGCGTCCCGGCGAAGGCGGCCCGGTGACCACCGCGACCGCCCGCGTGTACACCGTGGAGGAGTTCGCGGCCCTGCCCGAGGGCCTGCTCCTCGGCCACAGTTCCTGGCACGAGGTCCCGCAGAGCCGGATCGACCTCTTCGCCGAGGTCACCGGCGACCACCAGTGGATCCACACCGACCCGGCCGCCGCGGCGGCCGGACCCTTCGGCACCACCGTCGCCCACGGCTTCCTCACCCTGTCCCTGCTGCCGCTGCTCACCTCCGAGGTGTACGACGTCAGCGGCGTGTCGGCGGCGGTCAACCACCGTGTCGACAAGGTGCGGTTCCGCTCCCCGGTGCCGGCCGGCGCCCGGGTCCGGGCCCGCGTCGCGCTGCTGTCCGTGCGACCCCGCCCCCAGGGCTTCACCGAGGCGGTCATCCGGGTCGTCATCGAGCTGGAGGACGGCGGCACCGCCTGCACCTGCGAACAGACCACGCTCTACCGGGCCGGACTTCCGCGGCCCACCGTCCACCACCACGAGAAAGGCACCACCCATGGCCATTGACCTGAACGAGATCCTCACCGGCCTCAGCGAGATCGTGAACGAGGTGACCGGCACTCCCGTCGCGGACATCCAGCCCGACAAGTCCTTCGTGGACGAGCTGGACGTGGACTCGCTGTCCATGGTGGAGGTCATCGTCTCCGCCGAGGAGCGGTTCGACATCCGCATCCCGGAGGAGGAGGCCAAGAGCTTCAAGACCGTGCGCGACGCGGCCGACTACATCCTGCTGCACGCCAAGTGAGCGTCCCGCACCGGCCGGTCGGGCCGGTGCGGGCCCTCAGCCCCGCCCGGCCAGGGCGGTCAGCCGGGCGTGGCCGGCCCGCAGCAGGCGCGTGAAGGCCTCCGGGTCGACCAGCGCCTGGATGTGCGTGCCCTTCACGTGCCGCAGCTCCGCCGGTGACCCGGCGGAGCGCGCGGCCCGCAGGAAGGCCTGCTCGTCGGTGCGGAACAGCCGGTCGCCCCGGCAGTTGACGATGAGCAGGGGAGGGGTGCAGCGTCCGGCCAGGGCGAGGAAGTCGTGGCGGGTCAGCTCCTCCACGGCCTCGGAGAAACCGCGCATGGACAGTCCGCCGGCCAGTACCGCCTCGGCGCTCTCGCGGGGCAGCAGCCGGCGGAACAGCGCGGCGTTCGCCCGGGCCGCCCGCTCCTCGCCGACCCATCGCATGAACCGGCCCGCGTTGCGGTAGAGCCGGGCGGCCGTGCCGCGCGGCTGCACGGTGGAGTTGTTCACCAGCACCCCGGCGACCAGCTCGGGGTGGGCGGCGGCGGTCGCGAGCGCGGCGAAGCCGCCCAGCGACATGCCGGCGAGGACCACCGGGCCCGAGCCGGACCGCGCCGCCTCGAGCAGCGCGGTCCGCACCTGGGCCACCGCGCCCTCCAGGGTGAACGCCCGGTCGCGGAGCGAACCGTGACCGGGCAGATCGCAGGCGGTGACCCGGAACTCCGGTGCCAGCCGGCGGGCGTGCGGCAGCCACATATGAGCGGAGACCCGGATTCCGTGCACGAGCACCAGCGGTTTTCCCGCAGGGTCCCCGAAGGTCCACACGCCGGGTTCACCGGATTGTTGCCAGGACCTTTCAGAATTCACGATCGACCCCTTCCTGAAACCTTTGCAGGTAGCCCGCCGAATAATTCGAATTCCTTGACGGGATCAGGTGCCACACTCTAGCCTGAACGAGTCGGATCGTTCCAGAGGAGCATCCGGCCGCGAGCTCACTCACGGGGGAACACCATGATCAAGATCGCATCCGCGCTGTTCGGCGTCGCGCGCGACGTAGTCTGGCTGGCTCAGGCGGTCTACCACTCCATCGAGCGCAGGTAGGCCGGCCGCGGGCGACCGCGCCCCGCGCACCCGTCCCACGACGGTGTCGTGCCCCCTCTCCGCGGTCGCCTTCCCACGCAGTCCCGGCATCGGGACTCCTGTATCACGACACCCCTGGCAGTGATTTCACCACGCCGCATTTCATGACGGTCGCACGAGAAATCGGAATTGCCGTGACGTCAAAGCTGTTCACTCCGGATTCGGAGACGACCTACGAAGAAGTCGAACGCCAGGCGCTCGCCGTCGCCGGGGCCCTGCGCGCCCGCGGGATCTCCACCGGTGACCGCGTCACCCTCAAGGCCGGCAACTCGGGTGGCTACGTCACCGTCCTGCTGGCCCTGATGCACACCGGCGCCTCGATCGTGCTCCTCGACGACCAGCAGCAGCCCGCCGTCACCGAACAGGTCGTCGGCGTGACCCGCTCAAGACTGACCGTCGTGGACGACACCACCGCCACGTCCGGGCGGGCGGTCGTCACGGTGGCGGAGCTGCTGGCCGGGACCACGGGCGGCCCGGCCGCCGAAGCCCTGTCCTTCGAGGCCTGGCGCGCCCTGCCCGACGGCCTGATCACCTGGTCCTCCGGCTCCACCGGGGAACCCAAGGGCATCGTCAAACCGGGCGAGGCGATGCTGCGCAACCTCGACCGTTCGATCGAGCGGATGGGGCACCGGCCGGACGACGTCCTGCTGCCGCTGCTGCCCTTCTCCCACCAGTACGGCCTGTCCATGGTGCTCACCGCCTGGCTGGCCCGCTCCTCACTGCTGGTCGCCCCCTACCGGCGACTGGACCACGCGGTACGCATGGCCGGCATGTACGGCGCCACCGTGGTCGACGCCACGCCCGCCGTGCACCTGAGCATGCTGAACCTCGTCGAACGCCGCCCGGAGATGGCGGCGGACCTGCGCAAGGTGCGGATGTACTGCACCGGCGGCGCGCCGCTGGACGGTTCGGCCGCCGAACGGTTCGTCACCGCGCTCGGCCTGCCGCTGCTCGACGGCTACGGCAGCACCGAGCTGGGCAACATCGCCTTCGCCACCCCCGACAACCCGGTCGGCTGCGGACCGGTGCTCCCCGGCGTCGACGTACGGCTGGAGTCCGACCCGAGCGCGCAGGCGGCCGGCGTCGGCGAACTCCTGGTGCGCACGCCCGACGTGTTCTCCGGCTACCTGACCGCCGACGGCGTGTTCGACCCGGTGCGGGACCCCTGGTTCCGCACCGGGGACCTGGGCCGCTTCGACGACCGCGGCAACCTCTTCGTGCTCGGCCGCAAACTCGCCGTGCACCGCGCCGGCTACACCCTCTACCCGGAGGTCGTCGAACGCGCCGCCTCCGCCTGCGGGGCCCCCGTCAAGGTGATCGGGCTGCCCGACGAACGGCTCGGCAGCCGGCTGGTCTTCTTCGTCCAGGACCCCGAAGGACGCGACGCCCTGTACTGGCGCGCCCGCATCTGCGCCCAGCTCTCGCCCTTCGAGTACCCCAACCGCGTCGTGGTCTGCGACGCCTTCCCGCTCAACCGCAACGGCAAGCCGGACGGCAGGCAGCTGCGCGCCATGGCGCTGACCGGACCGGAAAACGGAACGCACGCACCCGAGGATCGGAGTTCACTCCAGTGAGCGCACACGAGACCCGACCGCTCAGGCGGGTGGTCGTCACAGGGACCGGCGTCATCACGCCGGTCGGCAACACCGTCGACACGTTCTGGAAGTCCCTCGTCGACGGCCGCAGCGGCATCTCCGCCATCGAGTCCTGGGACGCCTCCGACCTGCCGGTGCACATCGGCGCCGAGGTGAAGGACTTCTCCCCGGCGGACTACATGCCCCACAAGGTGAGCCGGCGCATGGACGCCAGCGCCCAGTACGGCCTGGCCGCCGCCATGCAGGCGGTGCGCGAGGCCAAGCTGGAGATGACCGACGACATCGCCGCCCGCACCGGCGTCTACCTCGGCTCCTCCGCCGGCGCCGCCCAGCTCACCTACGACACCACCGTCAAACTGCACGAGCGCGGCGCCCGCGCGGTCAGCCCGTTCTTCTTCGCCACCAGCGGCTCGGAGAGCGCGGCCGGCGAGGTCGCCATGTGGCTCGGGGCCCGCGGCCCGTCGTCGAGCCTCAGCACCGCCTGCGCCTCCGGCGCCACCTGCATCGGCGAGGCCGCCCGGCTCATCCAGTTCGGCGTGGCCGACGTGATGGTCGCCGGCGGCGCGGAGGCACCCGTCACCCGGCTGAACATCGCCGCCGCCGCGGCCTGCCAGGCGCTCTCCCGCCGCAACGACGACCCGGCCGCCGCCTGCCGCCCCTTCGACACCGAACGCGACGGCTTCGTCATGGGCGCCGGCGCCGGCGTCGTCGTCCTGGAGGAGTACGAGCACGCGCTGCGCCGCGGCGCCCACATCCTCGGCGAACTGGCCGGCTACGGCGCCACCACCGACGCCTACCACCTCACCGCACCGCACCCCGACGCGCTCGGCACCAAGAGCGCCATGCGCATCGCGCTGGACTCGGCCGGACTGCGCCCCGAGGACGTCGACTACATCAACGCCCACGGCACCAGCACCCGGCTCAACGACGCCACCGAAGTGGCCGCCATCCGCGGCGTGTTCGGCGAGCACGCCACCCGCATCCCGGTCAGCTCCACCAAGTCCATGACCGGGCACCTCATCTCCGGCACCGGCGCGGTCGAACTCATCGCCGGCCTGCTGGCCATCCGGCACAACGTCGTCCCGCCCACCCTCAACTGCGACGACCCGCTGGACCCCGACCTCAACTTCGTGCCCGGCGTGGCCCAGGAGTGGCAGGTCGACGTCGTCATGAGCAACTCGTTCGGATTCGGCGGGCACAACGCCGTGCTCGTGGTCCGCAGCCTCAAGGAGGAAGAGAGTTATGCCGCGTAACGATCTGATGGACATCGCCACCCTGCCGTCCGGGGAGAAGGGCTACGTCGCCCGCGAGGACCTGCCCGCCGGGGCCGTCATCGCCTCCTGGCAGGAGTCCGCGGTCGACTCCGAGCCCACCAAGTTCACCATCCAGGTCGGCCGCGGCCGCCACGTCGACGCCGACGAGGTGCGCTTCCTCAACCACTCCTGCGTGCCGAGCACCTTCGTCGACGCCACCACCGGCAACGTCGTCGCCCTGCACCCGATCGCGGCGGGCCAGTCCCTGACCTTCTTCTACCCCTCCACCGAGTGGGGGATGACCGCGCCGTTCGACTGCGCCTGCGGGCACGCCGGCTGCCTCGGCAAGATCACCGGCGCCGAGGCACTGCCCGCGGACGTCCTGCGGCGCTACGCCCTCAACGACCACATCCGCGAGCTGGTCGCCGAACGGGGCGTCGACGCGGACTGACCACCCTCCATCCGGACGGCCGGCCCTCCCTCCCGCACGGGGCCGGCCGCCGGGCCCGGCCCGGTACCCGCCGCTGAGGAGAACCACCATGCCCTCCGCTGGAGAACTGCTCGTCTCGTCGCTGCGCCAGCACTCCGTCGACGTCGTGTTCGGCATCCCCGGTACGCACAACCTCGGGATCTACGCCCACCTCGACCGCCACGGTCTGCGCCACGTCACCCCCCGGCACGAGCAGGGCGCCGGCTACGCCGCGGACGGCTACGCCCGGGTGTCCGGCCGCCCCGGAGTGGTGATCACCACCACCGGCCCCGGAGTGCTCAACGCCGCCGCCGCGGCGGGACAGGCGTACTCGGACTCGGTGCCGATGCTGCTGATCTCGCCGGGCATGCCCTCGGGCCACCGCGGCGGGGAGGGCCTGCTGCACGAGACCCGTGACCAGTCCGCCGCGCTCGCCGCCGTGTGTGCCGCCTCGCACCGGGTGCGGGACCCCGCCGAACTCCCCGGTCTCCTCGCCACCGTGTTCACCCGGCTCACCTCGGGCCGGCCCCGCCCGGTGCACCTGGAGATCCCCTACGACCTGATCGACACCGAGGTCGACGCCGCGCCCCTGCCGCCCCTGCCGGCCGCGGCCCCGGTCGCGGACGACCGGGCGGTGGCCTCCGCCGCGCACACCCTCGCAGCCGCCCGCCGGCCCGTCGTCGTCGCCGGCGGCGGCGCGCGGCGCGCCACCGGCGAACTGCGCGACATCGCCGAGGCGTTGGCGGCACCCGTGGTGACCACCGCCAACGGCAAGGGCGTGCTGCCGGAGAGCCACCGCCTCAGCCTCGGCGCCGCCCTGCACGTGCCCGAGGTGCAGCAGTTGCTCGCCTCCGCGGACGCCGTGCTCGCCGTCGGCACCGAACTCTCCGAGACCGACACCTGGAACGGGCCCCCGCGCCTGACCGGCCGGGTCGTCCGGGTCGACATCGACCCCGGCCAGATGCACCGCAACGCGACCGCCGACCACCCCCTGACCGGGGACGCCGCACAGGTGCTCACCGGTCTCCTCGGACATCTCCGCTCCGTCCCCGCACACCCCCGTTCCGGGCGGCGGAGCGGAGATACCCCACCCCCCGCGGTCAGGTCGGCCGTACGGGACTACGGCCGGCGCTGGCGGGACGTCACCGGCGCGCTGCGGGCCGCGCTTCCCGAGGACGCGGTCCTCACCAACGACAGCGCGATGGCCTGCTACTTCGGCGCCCTCACCGGCTTCCCCACCGAGCGGCCCGGCCGGTTCCTGTACCCCACCGGCTTCGGCACCCTGGGCTACGCCCTGCCCGCCGCCGTCGGGGCGTCCCTGGCGAGTCCCGGCCGGCCGGTCGCCGCGCTGAGCGGCGACGGCGGGCTGCAGTTCACGGTGAACGAGCTGGCCACCGCCGTGGAAGTGGGCGCCCCCCTGCCGGTCGTGGTCGTGTCCAACGGGGGGTACGGCATGATCCGGCAGGAGATGACCGAACGCGGGCAGCCCACCGTCGGAGTGGACCTCGCCGTGCCCGACTTCCCGGCGATCGCCCGCGCCTACGGCGGTGACGGCTGCCACGTCGCCTCACCCGCCGAACTGCGGGACGCCGTGGGGAAGGCCCTCGGCGTGCCGGGCCCCACCGTCGTGGTCGTCCCGGAGCCGCCCGCCTCGTCCACTGCGCCATCCGCCTGACGACACCCCTGGGAGTTCTCGTGGGACGACCGCCCCATCTGCACGTGACCTGGACCGACGAACCGACCGGCGCCACCGGCTACCTGGTGATCGACCGCCTGCTGCGCGGAGCCTCCAGCGGCGGGCTGCGCATGCGCCCCGGCTGCACGCTCGCCGAGGTCGCCGACCTGGCCAGGGCCATGACGCTGAAGGAAGCCCTGGTCTACCGGCCGGAGGACCGCTACACCCCGTTCGGCGGGGCGAAGGGCGGCATCGACTTCGACCCGGCCCACCCGGAGGCCCCCGCGGTGCTCGAGCGGTTCCTGCGGGCCGTGCGGCCCCTGGTGGAGACGTACTGGTCGGTGGGGGAGGACCTGGGCACCCGGCAGGAGGACATCGACCGCGCCTTCGACAGCATCGGCCTGCGGTCCTGCGTCCACGCCGCGCTGCCGTTCGTGGAGGACGGGGCCGAGGCGGGGCTGACCCGGATCTCCGAGGCGTTCGCCGTGGAGGTGGACGGGCTCGGACTCGGTGACACGGTGGGCGGCTACGGTGTCGCCCAGTCGGTGCTGTCCGTCCTCGCCGAGCACCAGGAACTGCCCGCCGAACAGACCGCGGTCGTCCAGGGGTTCGGCTCGATGGGCGGTGCGACCGCCCGGTACCTCTCCCGGGCGGGCATCCGGGTCGTCGCCGTCGTCGACCGCGACGGCGTGGTCCTGGACGAGCGCGGCATCGACGTGGAACGGCTGCTGGCCGACCGCAGCCCGGCCGGCCTGGTGAACCGCGCCACGCTGCCCCCGGGGGCGACCCTGCTCCCGGTCGGGGACTGGCTCACGGTGGAGGCGGACGTCCTCGTGACCGCGGCGGCCTCGTACGCCGTCGACGAGACCAACTGCGCCGAGGTGCGCGCCCGTTACCTGGTGGAGGGCGCCAACGTGTCGGTGCTGCCCGCCGCCGAGGCCGCGCTCGCGGCGCGCGGGGTCGTGGTCGTACCGGACTTCGCCGCGAACTTCGCCGCCAACAGCTGGTGGTGGTGGACCCTGTTCGGGGACATCGGCCCCCACGCCGACGAGGCACTCACCAAGATCGAGAAGACCATGCGCGACATCACCGCCGAGATCTTCCAGCGGGTGCGGGCCACCGGTGTGACGCCGCGTCAGGCCGCCACGGCGATCTCCGAGGAGAAGCTCCGCCGGGCGCGGATCCGCTACGGAGACCTCCCGTCCTGACCCGGCCCGCCCGAGTCGCGCCCCCCGGGCGGCGGGTGAACCGCCGCCCGGTTTCCGAGGGCCCGCTGCCCGGTTTCCGGCGGCCCGCTGTCCGGCTGCCCGGCCCGCGTGACGACCGGACGGCGGGCCGTGGGGCGGCCGGGGTCTTCGGCGGTCCGCGTCCGCGACATCCGCGCCCCGGCTCCGCGCCGGGGCGCGGCTCACGCGTCCGCCGGCCCCGGCCTGCGCGGAGGCGCGGCGAGCGTGGCGTCCACCATCCGCTCGATCCCCTTGTCGTCGACCGCCTCGTCCGAGAACAGGCTCCGGAACAGCATGGTCCCGGCCCACATGTCCAGCAGCACCATGGAGATGTCCGTGTCAGGGGGCAGGTCCCCGCGGTCCAGCGCGCGCTGCATCACGGTCATCGACTGCTTCTTGCGCCCCTCGACGATCTCCTCCCACAGCCTGCGGCGCAGGGCGGAGTCCTCCGACAGGTCGCCGACGAGAGCCGGCAGGACGCTCCTGATCCGGTCCGAACCGTAGAACCGTCCCAGGGCCTGCGAGGCCAGAGCCACCATCTCGGCACGGCTGTCGCCGAGGTCCTCCGTCGGGACCTCGCGCAGCTCGCTGCGGATCCCGTCCAGGACGAGCGCGGCCTTGTTCGGCCACGACCGGTAAAGGGTCGCCTTCCCGACGCCGGCCTCGGCGGCGACGCCGCCGATCGTGAGCTTCGCGTAGCCGCGCTCACCGAGCATCTTCATCGTCGTGGCGATGACGCGTTCGCGGGCGTCCAGATCTCTCCGGTGAGCCCCGCTGGCGTCCACCACCACTCCGAGGGTTCGCTTCTCTCCCATTGCTCTTCCTTTCGGGAACACGGACGTGCCTCGGTGTCCCAGATCCACTCGATGGAACGGTACGTTTCGTTCAAGTTGAGAGCAACCCAATGCCGTATGCAGCAGTTAAAGAGTCAACCAAGTCCTGCTGTCGCGGGCGTGTACCCGGCATGTCCCGCGCCGTCTGCGGTCCGGTGCCACTGGTCACGGCGCGGTCATGGTGCTCCGTCCCGGATCCGGGGCGGGCACCGGGGTGTTCTCCTCAGGCGTCCCGCCCGGCACCGCCGGCGCGGACCGCGGTACGTCCGGTCCGTGCGGCGCGCTCTCCTCGGCCGCTGCCGCCTGCAGGGCCGCCGCGCCCCGCAGGGCGAGCCCGGCGGCCACGGTGACCAGCGCGGCCAGCGCCGCGCAGGTCGCCACCGTGACGTGGAAGCCGTCCAGGAAGGCGACCCGCGCCGCGGAGGCCAACGCCTCGCCGAGGGCGCCGGGCAGCGCCCGGGCCACCTCCATCGCCCCCGCGAGCGACTCCCCGGCCACGGCCGCGTGCTCGCCGGGGACCCCGGCAGGCACCTCCAGGCCGTCCCGGTACACCCGGCTCAGCACACTGCCGAGGACCGCGATGCCGAGCGCGCCGCCCATCTCGTAAGCGGTCTCGGAGATGGCCGAGGCCGCTCCCGCCCGCTCCTTGGGGACGGACGCCAGCACGCTGTCGGCGGTGACCGTGAACGTCATCGCCACACCCGAGCTGGTCACGATCAGGGCCGCGAGCACGGCGGGGTAGGAGATCTCCGCCGACAGCCACAGGTACTGCAGCAGCCCCGCCGTGACCAGCGCCAGGCCCAGCGCGACGGTCCGGGCCCGGCCCCAGGCGGCGGCCAGCGTCGGCGCGAGGACCGCGCCGAGCACCGCACCGGCCACACCGGGCAGCTGGGTCACCGCCGAACGCAGCGGTGACCAGCCCAGGACGACCTGGAAGTACTGCGATCCCACGAAGCCCACGCCGGCCAGCGCGAACATCGCCATCACGGTGGCGCCCACCGAGGCGTTGAAACCCCGGTTCCGGAACAGGACGACGTCGATGAGCGGTGTACGCAGACGCCGTTGCCTCCGGGCGAAGAGCGCCAGCGCCCCGACGCCGACGGTCGCGGCGAGCGCCACGTCGGGGTCGGTCAGGCCGTCGTGCGCCGCGTCCTTGATCGTGTAGATCACCGCGGTGACGCCCGCGACCGACAGCAGCACGCTGAGCACGTCCAGCCGGCCCGGCTCGGGGTTCTTCGACTCGGGCAGGACGAAGAACCCGACCACGAAGATGAGCAGCATCACCGGGATGTTGATCAGGAAGACCGAGCCCCACCAGAAGTGGTCGAGCAGGATCCCGCCGATCAGCGGCCCGACGGCGAAGCCCGCCGAACTGACGCTGGACCAGATGCCGATGGCCCGGGTCCGCTCCGCGGGATCGGTGAACGTGTTCCGGATGATCGACAGCGTGGACGGCATGAGCGTGGAGCCCGCGACGCCCAGCAGGGCGCGCGAGGCGATCAGCAGTTCGGGCGTCCACGCGTAGGCCGTGAGGCCGGACGCCGCGCCGAAGGCGAAGGTCCCCACGAGCAACAGCCGGCGCCGGCCGATCCGGTCGCCCACGTTGCCCATGGTGATCAGCAGACCGCCCAGCGCGAAGCCGTAGACATCGGCGATCCACAGCAGCTGGGTCGAGGTCGGCCGGAGTTCCGCCGTGAGCCGCGGCACCGCAAGGTGCAGCACCGTCAGGTCCACGGAGAGCAGGAGCATCGTGAGGCAGGCGATCGCCAGCGTCGCCCACTTGCGGCGTTCACTCAGCAGCGCGTGTTTCCCCATGGGCACAGCGTGGGCGCCGCTGCTCACCGCTCACTCACCGATCACTGGCGGACCCGGGCCCGGCCTCCCGGCGAGTGCGGCCCTGCCGGCACCGGCCCGGTCCGCGGAGGCCCCCCGCGGGGCCGCGCCCGCTCCGTCGGCCCGCCGGAGCCGTCGTGCACCGCGTCCGGCGGCGCGCCGAGGCCCCGGCCCGGTCCCGGTGGCCCCGGTCCGGGGGGGTGCCTCTATGTCCTTCGTCAAGCGAGTCGAGGGGTCCTCGGCTCGTAGAAGGTGCCGTCGCGGAGCATGGCGAACAGGACGCTGATGCGGTGGCGGGCGAGGCGGAGGAGG
>NZ_BMUC01000006.1:0-54608 GCF_014649995.1 Streptomyces griseoflavus
CACAGCCGTCTCGGTCCCGGGCGGTATGTAGAGCGCCTTGCCGCCGCCCGCGTCCGACCAGGTGAACAGCAGGAGATGCCCCTCCCGGGGCAGCCCGTCGTCGAACAGCGTCCGGGGCACCGCCGCGAGGTCGAAGGAGGCGACGAAGACGTCGCCCATTTCCCACTCCATGTCCAGGGGCAGCTCCGGCGCCCCTCCGATGTAACCGATCACCCGGTCATCGGGCCGGACGCTCCCCGTGGCCTTCCAGTCGAAGTACACAGCCGTCTCCATGCTCCACAGCAGGCGGGTGATGGCGTCGTCGGAGACCCCGTGCCGCCGGGCGAAGGCCCGGAAGGCGCTGCTGCGGGACGTCTGCCCCACAGGATCTCCGGAGGGGCCGACGGTGCTGGTCCAGTTGTCCACGAAGTCGCTTTCTGATGAGGGATCGGTGACCGGCACCGTGCGGGCGGGCCCGATGCCTGATCAACACGGTAAGGCACCTCTCCGACAACATCCTTGCAGCCAAGTGCCAGCGGCCCTGCGGCTCTCCACACACAGCGTCCCCTTGGGCCATCGCCGCCCGTGGCCGAGGTCCGCTGTCCCACCAGCCGACCGCGGACCTGTATCAGCCCTGCCGCTGTGAACGCCGAGTCCCACCGCGAACAGTTGACAGTGCCCCCTGTTCTCCAAGCCGGCCATTCGGACTGTTGGGCGGGTCATGGCTGAAGCAGGCCGACGATCTCCCCCTCGGAGAGGGCACGGTCGAAGACCGTGACGTCCTTGATGCTGCCCGGGAAGTGATCGACCGGCCTCCTGCCGTAACGGCCCCGGCCGATGACGAAGGGCCCCTCGGACCAGATCAGGATCCTGTCACGGATCGCACCCTCCTGGACGCCGTTCACGAAGAGGCGCAACTCACCGGCGACGCTGTCGCAGACACCGGTCAGGTGGGTCCACGCACCGGCGACCGGTACGGACATCGACGTGACGCGCAGGTCCGGGCGGGCGAAGGCCCAGCGGCCCTCATCGGAGGAGTACTGGAGGTAGAAGCCGCTGGTTTCCTCGCCGTCCTGGCTGACCGCGGTGACGAAGTGGGGAGGGATCACACCGAGCCGGACCCACGCACCGACGGTGAAGCTGCCGCGTGCCGTGTCGATCACCGCGCCTTCGGTGGCCACTTCGCTGCTGAACCCGTTGAACTCGGCGCCCTCACCGTGGCGCGTTGCCCATCTGACCGCCGTGGCCGTGGCGTGGTGGCGTCCGGCGGCGTCCGTCGCCCGCGTTCCGGAACGTTCGTCGAGCCGCCAGGCCGCGACGGGGCGAGGCACCGCCGACACCGAACCGGGGCCGGGCACGGCTCCCGCGGAGATCGGCGAGTACCCGGACCCCGGACCGAACCCGGATGCGGGAACCGCTTCCTCCGCGTGGACGTCGGTGGCCGGAGCCATCACGTCGCGACCCATGGACCGGCGGGGGTCGCCCGGCGCGGACGCCCGCCCGCCGGACGACCCCGGCGGGGAGAGCGGCGCCCCGGCGTACTGGGTGAACATCTCCGCGAGGGTGGCGGGCCGCGTGGGCCCACCGGTCTCTCCGGTGGTGGCCGGGAGGCCGGACATCGGCATGTGCGGGGCCCAGGGAGCGGCCGGGGCCACCCGGCGGAGAATCTGCTGCGGAGTGGGGCGCAGTGCCGGTTCCTTGGCCAGGCAGTCGGTCAGCAGGGCGCGCAGCTCGGGGTCCGGGACGCCCTGAAGGTCCGGGGGCTCGTAGGCCACGCGGTAGAGCATGGCGGGCGCCGATCCCACGCCGAACGGGCCGGTCCCGGTGGCGGCGAAGGCGAGCACCGCGCCCAGGGAGAAGACGTCGCTGGCCGCGGTGATCTCGCCGCCGGCGACCTGCTCGGGGGACATGAAGCCCGCCGAGCCGATGGTGACCCCGGTCCTGGTGAGCGCGCTGGCATCGAGCGCGCGGGCGATGCCGAAGTCGATGACGCGCGGGCCGTCGTCGGTGAGCAGCACGTTGGAGGGCTTGAGGTCGCGGTGCACCAGGCCGGCCCGGTGGATGGAGACCAGGGCTTCGGCCAGACCCGCGGCCAGAGCGGCCAGCGTCACCGGGGGCAGGACCCCCTGTTCGGCGACCGCCTGGTGGAGCGAGGGGCCGGGGATGTAGCTGGAGACCATCCAGGGCTGTTCGGCCTCCGTGTCGGCGTCGATCACGGGGGCGGTGAAGGCTCCCCCGACCAGACGCGACACCTCCACCTCGCGTCGGAACCGGTCCCGGAACTCCGGCTCGTGCACCAGCGACGCGTGCACCACCTTGATCGCCACGGACCGGCCGCTCGGCGAACGCCCCAGGAAGACCCGCCCCATGCCGCCTTCACCCAGTCGACCCACCACCCGGTAGTCACCCAGGAAGTCTGGATCTCCCTGTTCCAACGGCTGCACCACGACGAACTCCTCCCGTACACACGCATCGAACCTGAGCAGCTTACGAGAGCGCAGTGGTGCCAGCGGCCTCACAACTTCCGGACAGCGACGCGGCGTTGAGCGGCAGCCACCGTCGGAGCAGCTACCGGCCGGCCGTAAGGGAGGTGCCAAAGGTGAGGGCGGCGTACTGAAGGCACTGGCCGACGACGAGACCGTCCAGGACGCGGAACTGGTGGCCGTGCTGCTGGCGTGGGAACCGCGGATCGACGTGAGTGCTCTGGCCGCGGCCTGCGGGCTGACCACCGCGCGGGTCCGGTCGGCGCTGATGCGCCTGGCGACCTCCGGCCGGGTGGGTTACGACACGGCCGAAGCAGCCTATTTCCACCGGCAGCTGCCCTACGATTCCGGTCTCGCCGAGCGCCACAACCCGAGGCTGCGGCATGCCCGTGCCCTGCTGTCGGCCAATGCTGTGACGCTGGACGGCGCGATGGGCACCGTCACGGCCGAGGACGGCCACACCCACCGGGTGCGCGAGGACGCCGGCGTCCTGAGGTGCAGTTGCCTGTGGTGGGCGAGATACGGGGGTGGACGCGGCCCCTGCAAGCACGCGTTGGCGGTACGCATGGCACGACGGGAGAGGAACAGTTGAGCAAGCTGATCGAAGCGGTGCGCGGCGGGCGGACGGACGACGTGGTGACGATCGTGAACGGCATGACGGCCGCCGAACGGCGTGGGGAACTGCCGGCGCTGAAGGCGTTGCGCAAGGAGTTCCGCGACGCCTGGGTGACGCCGCAGCTCCAAGCGGCCTCTCCTGCGCTGCTCGTGGCGGGCCTCGCCTGCCAGAGCGGAGCGGCGGCCGTCGCGTCCTGGCTCACAGCTTCCGGCTGGGAGCGCATGTGGGTGGCGGAGAAGAGATTCCTCCCCATGCTCGAGGAGCGCCCCGCCGGATTGCTGGCGGAGCTGGCGCACCGGATCGCCGACCGCAGGCCCTCCACGGACATCCGGTATCACCTTCTCGAAGCGATCGTGCAGGCGGCCCGATGCCCGATGCCGGTGACCGACGCCTCCGTGCACGCGTGGATACGCAACATCTACGGCAATGGCTGGAACACCGACGTGATCGCCGAGCGGCTGAGGCAGTCGCCCTACCTCAGGCCCATGGTGGCCGGCCTCTTCACGGCAGGGGGGACCGGCCAGGCGCTGAACAGCGGTCACTCCAACAAGGACAACCCTTGGCTTCTCGCTCTCGCGCGGCTCACCGCGGAAGGCACGCTCGACCGCGCCACCATGGTCGACGGATGTCTGGGGCGGCTGTTGCGCGGCGGCACGGCAGTGGACCAGCGGGTGTTCCACCGGCTGCTGCTCGACCTCGGTCTGTCCGCCGAGGAGCACGCCGGCCGTGTCGCCGACTGGCGGGCCCTGGCCGCCGACGCGCTCCAGCCCGTCGCCGTCCACGCCCAGTCCGTCCTCGCCGAGCTCGCCCTGACCGGCTCCCTGCCGACGCATGACCTGGCCGACATGACGCGAGCGGTGCTCACCCGGCCGGAGAAGAACCTGGTCCGAGCTCAGCTGAAACTGCTGGACACAGTGGTCACCCGCGACACCGCCACAGCCGACGCACTGCTCCCGGCCGCGTCCCACGCCCTCACCCACGAGGACACCGAAGCCCAGGAACGGGCCCTGAAGCTGATCGAGCGGCACGGGACACATCTGACCGACGCCCTCTCGCGTGAAGAGATCCTCACCTCGGCCGCGCCCATCGCCCCCGGCCTGCGCACCCGAGTGGCCGAAGCCCTGGGAACCGGAGCGGAAGAAGCTCTGCACGCGGCCGGCGAGGACACGCTGCCGCCCGTTCCGTCCCCGGTCGCGCTCGCGTCGCCGCCGGCCTCAGTGGCGGAGACGGCCGAGGAGACCGGCGCGCTGCTGGCCTCCCACGGCATCCTGCCCGTCGCCGACTTCGAGCGGACCCTGGACGGACTGGTGCGCTGGGCCCATGAGGATCGAGCAGCACTGCTGGAGGCGCTCAAGCCGGTAGCGGCGACGCGGTACTGGTCCCGCACCTGCCGCCGGCCTCTCCCCGACGACTCGGTCCCCTCCGCCTTCGCCCCCTCCCATGTCCGCTTCACCCCGCGACTCGCCCTCGACCTGGTCCTCGCCGGCCTCCACCAGCGGATCACACCGCGCACCGCGAAGGCAGTGCTCGACGGCGGGGACGCGCATGCCGGATGCCTCCCAGACGGCCCCTTCCGGGCCCGCTTCTGGGAGATCGCCCACAGGTTGCTCACCGATCCGCAGCCGTTCCTGCTGTCGACACCGAGCTGGGACAACGGGCTGCTGGAGCCCGGAGAACTGACCGACCGGCTGAAGACGTACCAGCGGCTGGGCGCCCACGTCGGAGCGTGCGACTTCGCACAGGCCCTGCTGCGGGTGCGCACCACGGACCGGGCGGCCGCCGAGGCCGCCGCCGAGCGGGCCGCGGTGCTGGGCACGCCGGAGGGACGGCGGCTCGCCGACTGGCTGCGGACCGGCGGCCTCACCGGCACGGTCCTGCACCGCACGGTGACGGACCAGACGACACCGGTCATCCGGTCCGGCGAGATCACGGCCTTGCACATGTTCCCACTCGCTTTCCGTGAGCTGGGGAGTCCGGCACTCGGTTCCCACCACCGGTGCTGGTGCGCCGCCACCGCGGCCGTCCAGCAGACCCACTGGCCCGCCCTCCTGCCGGAGCACCCCGAACTCATTGCCCTGCGGCTGATACAGCACGTCCTGCCCTGCGCGCAGTACCCCGAGAAAGATCCGGACGTCTGCTCTGTCCTGCCCTTGCTCGCGCAGTCACCCGGCGCGAGCGGGCCCGCGACGTCCCTGGTGGTGGCCGGCGGGCTCAGCGTCCAGCGCCAGGAGGACAGAATCGCCGCGGTCGACGCGCTGCTGCTGTTGGCGGCACAGAAGAAGCTGGATCCCGGTGCGCTCGCCACCGACCTCGGTGCGCTGATGCTCATCGGGATCGTCACTCCGAGCCGCCTGGCGGAGTCCCTGGGAACGGCCGCGTCCACCGGCGCGTACCGCACCGTCTGGACCGTGCTGCGTGACGCGCTGCCACCGCTCCTGTCCAAAGACCTCTCCCCCGCCGAATCCCGTGGCCTCGGCGAACTGCTCACCGTGGCCGCCGAGTGCGCCGAACGCACCGGAGCCCGGGGCGAGATACCCGGACTCGACCCGATAGCCGACCGGCGGGGCAGCTCACGGCTGGTGAGCCAGGCCCGTCGCCTACGCGCAGCACTTGCCGGCACGTAGGTCCGAAGAGGCGCGTCCGCCCGGGAGATTCTGCTGCAGGGGCACGTAACGCGGCAGGAACGGTCCGATGCCGGCCGGCTCGAGCGGGAGGGCCTCGGCGGCACGGAGTGCGGCCGAGGCCGGCGCCAGGACCTCCGAGCGCGACAACTCCTGTCGCTCGGGCAGCGGTCATGCCGAGTCGGTCTAGGGCGACGACGGCGGGGTGAGTCAGGCTGCGTTCGCCGTGGGCCCGTACCGCCGCGATCGACGAGCTCGGCCATCTTCGTTCTCAGCAGTCCCAGCTTCCCCCGCACTGTCACCTCCAGGCCGAGCTGCTGCCCTGCGTGGGCGGGGCCCCACACGCGCGCCGTTCTTCTCTCGCGCGGTTGGGTGTCAAGTGCGCAGGTGAGACGCGCCGTTGAGGTCGACGATGGTTCCCGAGGCCCATGCCGCGGCCGGGGAGGCGAGGAAATGCACCGTGGCGGCGACCTCTTCCGTGGTGCCGACGCGCCCGAAGGGACTCTCGGCGCGCAGACGTTCGCCTTCCGGGCCGGACAACTTCCCCGTCTGCCGTTCGGTGGCCACGAACCCGGGCGCGACGGAAGTGACCGCGATGCCGTGCGGAGCCAGGGCCACGGCCAGTGACTGACCGAGGGCGTGCAGCGCGGCCTTGGTGGCCCCGTAGGCGGGGAAATCGGGTTCGCCCCGGAACGCGCCGCGCGAGCCGATGTTCACGATCGCCCCGCCGGTGCCCCGGCCGACGAGGTGGCGGGCTGTGGCCCAGCACAAGTCGGCCGCGCCCAGCAGGTTGACGTCGACCATCCGCCGCCAGACCTGCTGCCAGTGCTCCAGCGGGGTCTCGGCAATGGGGTGCCGGGTGTCCGCCGCGGGTGCCACGGCCGCGTTGTTCACCAGCACGTCCACAGCGCCGAGCGCGGCCACCGCCTCGGCCACGGTCCGCTCGGCCGCACCTGGCTCGCCCAGGTCGGCCTGCAGCAGTGTGTGCCCGGTGCCGGGAAGCTCGCGCACCGTCCGTTCGGCGCCCGCACGGCGACCGGCGTACTGCACCGCGACACGGTCACCGCCGGCGGCGAAGGCCCTCGCGACGGCGCGGCCGATACCCCGCGATCCACCGGTGACGAGCACGCCCCTCACCGGGCGAACACCATCGACTCGTCACGGAAGGACTTGAACTCCAGGGCGTTGCCCGCGGGGTCGCGGAAGAACATGGTCCACTGTTCGCCGGGTTCACCGGGAAAGCGGCGATGCGGCTCGATGTCGAAGCGAACCCCCGCGGCTCGCAACCGCTCGGCGAACTGGTGGAAGGACTGTTCGGGCAGCAGGAGACCGTAGTGCGGGATCGGCACCCGGTGCTGTCCCACCACGCTGGTACCCGCCGGCTGCGGCACGGTCGGCACCAGGTGGGTCACCAACTGGTGGCCTTCGAGATTCCAGTCCACCCAGTGATCGGCGCTGCGCCCCTCGGGCAGACCCAGCACCTGTCCGTAGAAGCCGCGGGCGGCGACCAGGTCGTCGACCGGGACTGCCAGGTGGAAGGCGGGTCGGTGTGGCATCGGGGTCCCCTCTGGTGGAGTCGGCGGCCAGGGCAGCCTGACCCACCCGATGTCTTAATGTCAACATTAGGACAAGAGTCGGCTGGAAGTCCGGGGCGAGTCGCCTGGCCGGTCTGGTGGTTCCGATTGTCCGGATGTCAACATGGCGGCATGTCATCTGCACTGCCGAAGGCCGCCCGGCGCGGGCTGGCCGACGAAGCCGCCGACCTGGTGCGCGCCGCGATCTTCTCGGGTCACTTTCCGCCCGGAGCCCCACTGCGCGAAGTGGAGTTGGCCGAACGCCTCGGGGTCAGCCGTGGCTCGGTCCGGGAAGGACTGGCCCAGCTGGAGCACGAGGGGTTGGTGCGTGGCGGCTGGCACCGCGGCACCACCGTCATCAGGGTGACGGCCGAGGACGCGCAGGAGGTCTACGCGCTGCGGGCCGCGTTGGACCGCCTGGCCGCGACCACCGCGCGGCGAGCCGCGACCGCGGAGCAGCTGTCCGCGCTGGATCGGCTGGTGGCCGAGATGACGGCCGAGATCGCCGAGGGCGGTGACGCCCCCCGGCTGGTGGCGCTGGACATCGCCTTCCACGACCAGATCTACGCCGCGGCCGGGAACGGCAGGCTCACCTCCGCCTGGAAGGCGATCCGCTCTCAGGTGCACCTGTTCCAGTTGCGCCGCGTCGACGTGGCCTATGACCACTACCGCGCACGCGTGGTCGACGAGCATCGCGAGCTGGCCGCTCTCCTGCGCTCCGGCGACATCCGGACGCTGGCCCGCCGGGCCGAAAAGCATGTGGAATCCGCGCGGCGCAGTCTGCTGGCCGGTCTGCCGACCGCACCGTGACGTCAGGCACCACGTCAGGCACCGAGGCGTCCAGCCGTACCTGAGCGTGCCCGTATGCGCCAGGCAGCCGGAAAGCGGCGAGTGGCTGTGGGTGGGCTCCGGTTCCGGTTCCGGTTCGTCACCACGTCGTACCGGCTCGGATCTCCCGGCGCAGGGCGGACCGGCCAGGCAGACGCATGCCAAGACAGTGCTGAGGAGTCGCGGCGCTTCACCTGCGACGGGTGGGAAGCACTCGGCCTGTGCCGCCCTCGGAGAGCAAGGCCGTCGTCGACTCGGACAGGGGTGTGACTGTCCAGGGTGTGCTGTTCCCAGGGTAAGCGCACCCTCCCTCGCTTCTACGGCAGTGCGTCGCGCCGCTCTAGCCTCGACGTATGGACAGAGAGAAGGAGCTCGTCGACAACACGCTGGGAGGTTTCCTCCGGGCGCGGCGCGCCCGCCTGCGCCCCTGCGACGTGGGGATTCCCACCTCCGGTCGTCGCAGGGTGCCAGGTCTGCGACGTGAGGAGGTGGCCGCCCTCGCGGGGGTGAGTTCCGACTACTACACGCGTCTCGAACAGGGCCGCGAGCGGCATCCGTCCCGGCAGATCCTCGAGGCCGTGGGGCGGGCACTGCAGCTGGACGGCGAAGCGATGGCCCACCTGCACCGCGTGGCCGGCCCGACCACCCGCCGGACACGCCGAGCACCGCGCGTGGAACGAGTCGCCCCACACCTCAGGCGTCTCCTCGACACGTGGCGTGACACGCCTGCCTTCGTCATGAGCCCCGTACTGGACATCCTGGCCCGTAACCGGCTCGCGAGCGTTCTTCACGCCGACTTCACTCACAGTGACAACTTGTTGCGCATGACGTTCCTGGACCCGGTCGCGCGGCGGTTTCACCGGGACTGGGACCGTGCGGCCGAGTCGACGGTGGCCACATTGCGCCGTGCGGCCGGCATCGATCCCGAGGATCCGCGCCTGAGCCAGGTCGTAGGTGAGCTGTCCCTGAGAAGTGCGGACTTCTCCACGCTGTGGGCGCGGCATGACGTGCGCGCCAAGACGCGGGAGGCGAAACGCTTCCACCATGCTCAGGTCGGTGACCTGGAACTGCACTTCGAGTCCTTCACCGTCAACAGCGCCCCGACGCAGCAGCTCGTCGTCTACCAGGCCGAACCAGGCACGGCGTCCGCCGACGCACTGTCCCTGCTCGGCTCCCTCAGTGCCGGCGCAGTGGCCGAGGAGCCGGCGGCCAGCGCCGCGCTCGACTGAGTCGCCGCCGTTCGGGCCGGGTCCACCGGCCAGGCCCGCACGAGAGGGACGAAGGGCGGGCCGGCCTCTCCGTTAGGTTGGAACAATGAGCGACACCACTCCCTTGGGAGACTTTCTGAGAGCACGGCGCGAAGCCCTGAAACCGCTGGACGTGGGGCTTCCGGAGCACGGGCGCCGGCGGGTGCCGGGGCTGCGCCGTGAGGAGGTCGCCATGCTCGCCGGGGTGAGCGCCGACTACTACATGCGCCTGGAACAGGGACGGGAGTCCAGCCCGTCCCCGCAGGTGATCGACGCGGTCGCCGCCGCCCTGCGCCTCAGTGACGAGGCGCACGACCATCTGCGCAGGCTCACCAGGGCGCCCCAGGAACGTCGCGGTGTTCCGGCCGGCGACGACAGGGTCCACCCCCACCTTCTGCGGCTGATCGACGGCTGGCCCGACACCCCCGCCTTCGTTCTGGGCCCGGCCCTGGACATCCTGGCGCGCAATGCGCTCGCCGCGGCCCTGCACAGCGGATTCCAACGGTTCGACAACCTGGCTCGCATGGTCTTCCTCGACCCGGCGGGACGTGCCTTCTACAGGGACTGGGACGACTCCGCCCACTCGTGCGTGGCCGAACTGCGTGCGGCCTTCGGACACGACCCCGAGTCCCCGCGGATCACCGAGGTCGTCGACACGCTCCGCGGGAGGAGTCCCGAGTTCGCCGGGCTGTGGGCACGGCACGAGGTCAGGAGCAAGACGCAGCAGGAGAAGTACCTGTCGCATCCCGAGGTGGGTGCTCTGGAGATCCAGTTCTCGGCCTTCACCGTCGGGGGAGCCCCGCATCAGCAGCTGGTCGTCTACCAGGCAGAGCCGGCGAGCGCCACCGCGGCCGCCTTCGCCGTGCTCCGGTCCGGTGCCGACGGAGAGGCACCGGTGGAGATGGTGCGGGAGGTGTCGCTGTCGTTCGACGGCAGCTGACTGTGGTGTGAGCCCGCTCGTGGAGGGGCCCTGAACGAGAAGGAGGGCCCGTCGGCCGGCGACGGGCCCTCGCTGTGACAGCGGGCATGTCAGAGCCTGTGAGGCCGACGGTGCCCCACACCGTCGGCCGCCCGCTCTCGGAGTCGCAGCCCGAAGCCGACGGCCCGACGGGAGTCCAGGAGGGGGTCCTCAGCCGCGCGACCCCGTACCGTCCCGCCGGATGCGGTGATCGCCCTCACGGTAGAGCACCAGATGCTCATGGAAGAGAACCCCGTCACGAACGTCCCCCGTGGCGGTGAAGCCGGTGTCGTCGACGTAGTCGATGTGGTTGCCGCTGACGGTGTACCGGCCGGTGTAGGCACTCCGGCGCCGTCCACGGGCCTCGTCGTAGCGGCCGTTCGGCAGTAGTTCCTGGCGGATGAATCCGTCCGCGGTCACCCACATCCCGACGTACGGGTGCGGAGCGCGAGGCGTGTCGTTGCTGGTCATGGCCTCACTCTCGGGCCCGTCACGGGAAGTGGCCAGGCCGCCGTACCCCCGGGTACGGGCTTCCTGGGAGCCGTGCACCCAGAATGCGGGCCGGAACGCAGCGGGAGTGCCGTGCCGGGACGGACCGACGTCTCGGACGCGGTGCACCGGGCCTGTGCCGGACTCGCCATCTCTTCGCCGGCCATCGTGCCGGCTCCCCCGCCGCTCTCCTCCGGCCGGGCATGGCTGGGTGCCGTGCACCCGGGTGCACGGCGGCCTGGTTCCGCTTGTCCGGCCGGACGAACCTGGTGGTCGTGCGGCTGCCGTGACGCCGAGCAGCCGCGACCCGCCCGTGAGGAAGCCCGCTTCGTTCGCCGGGCGGACCGAAGAGCCGAACCCCTGAGGAAAACGATGACCACCAACGACACCCACGCCCACACCGGCGCCCTGAGCTGGCACCCGGAGGCGCTCGCCGAGATCCTCTCGAACGACGGGGGCCGCCCCGTCCTGTTCACCAACGCCCGGATCGTGACGATGGACCCGCTGATCGGGACCATGACCGGTGCCGACATCCTGTTCGTCGGCGACCTGATCGTCGGCGTCGGCCCCGGCATCATCACCGCGGCGCAGGACGACAACGCCATCGTCGTCGACTGCACGGGCACGACCATCGTCCCCGCCGTAGTGGACACCGTCGCCCTGGTCGGCGGCCGCGGCCGGCGCTCGGAGTACGTCGCGACGCTGACGCCCGGCAACAACACCGACTTCCTGGTGGTGCCCGACGAACTCGCCGCCGACGTGCCGAGCGCGGTGGCCACCCTCGTGTCCCATCCGGAGCAGGTCCGCGCACTGGTCGCGGCCGGCCGTCCCGTCCGGTGGTCGGGCACGGAGATTCCCGGCGGGCCCACAACCCCCCAGGCCGGTATCCCCGCCGCTCCGGACCTGACCGGCAGCCCGCGGCTCGGCGTCTGGATCGACCGGCAGGACTTCCTGCACCAGGAACTCACCGCGGACGGCCTTTACGACGAGACACGGGGCGGCCGCCCCCACGCCTACCAGGGGCGGTTCTGGATCGACGGCGACCGCATCGACTACCTGGACGACCTCGGCTTCTGGGCCTACGGAGAGTTCAGGGGCGACGAGCTGCACCACGCGGGCTACGTCATGAAGCTGGGCTGAGCCGCCCGGCCGGCAACGGCCGAGCCGCCCGCACACACGGCGACAACACCGGGTCCGGACCGTGCCTCCGCAGCCTTTCGGTCCTGGACGCGCGACGCCCGGGTGAACGGCGCCCTGGCTGCCGGGGCCGGCCCCGCCAGAACCGGAAACCGGGCTGCCGGGCGTTCCCGGCAGCCCTCCCCCTCCCCGAAGTACTGAAAGCAGCTTTTCCATGACCCACGTCAACGCCATCGCCGCCCTCGAACAGCTCCGCCGTCGCCCCGCGGCCGAACGGCGCATCCTGTTCACCGGCGCGACCGTCGTCACCATGGACGCCGACCTCGGTGTCCTGCCCAACGCCGACCTGCTCGTCGAGGGCGACACCATCACCGCCGTCGGTCCCGGTCTCGAGGCCGGTGACGCCGTGGTCGTCGACGCCACCGGCGCCGTCCTCAGTCCCGGCTTCGTCGACACCCACCGGCACGCCTGGGAGGCCCAGCTGCGCCGGATCATGCCGGACGTCGACGACCTCGGCGCCTACGTCATGTCCACCCTGGCCGGCTACGCCACCGTCTACCGGCCTCAGGACATGTACACCGGCACGAAGCTCGCCGCCCTCACCGCGATCGACAGCGGCATCACGACCATGCTCGACTTCTCCCACAACTCCCGCACCCCCGAACACTCCGACGCCGCCGTCGAGGCTCTCCGCGACACCGGCATCCGCGGTGTACACGCCTCCATGGGCCCGCACTTCGGTGACTGGGACAAGCAGTGGCCCGGCGACCTGACACGCCTCAGGGAGAAGTACTTCCACAGTGACGACCAGCTGCTGACCCTGCGCCTGGCGACGCTCGCCACCGACGAGATCGCCGGCACGGCCCTCGCCTACGGCCCCGAACTCGCCCGCGTCGCCAAGGACCTGGGCATCGGGGTGAGCGTGGACGCGGTCTTCGGGACAGCCTCCTCCGAGGTGATTCTGAACTGGGCGAAGGACGGCATCCTCGGCAGCGACGTCACCCTGATCCACGCCACCGGACTGAGCCCCGAAGCATGGAAGGCGATGGGGGAAAGCGGCACCACCGTGGCCCTCGCCCCCACCTCCGACGCCCAGATCGGCCTGGAGACCGCGATCCCCGCCGTCGACGAGGCTTTGTCCGTCGGCATCCGTCCCGGGCTGAGCATCGACGTCGAAGTCGCCCTGGCCAGCGACATGTTCACCCAGATGCGGGCCCTGCACGCCATCCAGCGGATGCGGGCCGTCAACGCCGCCCACGGCACCGGCCGGCAGCCGGTCCGCATCACCACCCACGACGTCCTGGACTTCGCCACCCTCCAGGGCGCCCGCACCAACGGCCTCGCCGGCGTCACCGGCTCACTCACCCCCGGCAAGAAGGCCGACCTGCTGGTCATCCAGGCCGAGGACCTCAACAACATGCCGCTCAACGACCCGATCGGCACCCTCGTACTGGGCTCCGACGCCCGCAACATCAGCACCGTCCTCATCAACGGCGAGCCCCGCAAGTGGGACGGACAGGTCCTCGACGTCGACCTGCCCGCCCTGCGCAGCGAGGTCCGCGCCTCGCGCGAGTACGTGCTGAACACCCACGCAGCCTGATCATCCCGTCACCGCCCCCGGCCGGTCCCTCGCCGGCCGGGGGCGACCCGGTCCCCGGCGCCTGCCATCGGCCGGTCATGCCGCACACGGGGCCACCAGACGTTCCTTCGGAGTCCCCATGTCCCACCCCACCAGCGCACTCGATCGCACGACCGGGAGCGGAACGCCCGGTCGGCCACCAGGCTGGGCCCCGGCCGCCAGGACCACAGCGGCTGCTCACCACGCTGGGCATGCTGATGGTCGGTCAGATGTACACCGTCCTGGCACTGCTGCACCCCATGGCCACCGAGTTCGGCACCACACCCGGTCAGGTCACGTGGACGGCGACGGCGTTCGGTTTCGCCTACGCAGCCGGGTTCCTCTTCGCCGGCCCGCTCTGCGACCGTTACGGACCACGCGCCGTGATCACCGTGAGGCTCGCGGCCGCCACGGCGTCCACCGCGGCGGTCAGCGCGGTCTCCGACCTTCCCACCGCCGTCGTGCTGCGCAGCCTGCAGGGACTGACCGCCGCGACCTTCGCCCCTGCCGCGCTCTCCTACGTCGTCCGGCACATCGCGCCTCGACACCGCGGCACCTCCCTCACCTGCATCACCAGTGGCATGCTCGCCGCCGCCGTCGTTGTTCAGGTCGGCGCGCAGGCCGTTGCGGCCGGAATCGGCTGGCGTGCGGTCTTCTGGATCAGTGCCGTGCTGATGGCCCTGAACCTGTTCCCGGTGCGCCGGGTCCTGCGACCCACTCCGCGTGGAGGCACCGACGGCGGACTGCTGCAGGCGTTCGCGGCGATGCCGCGGCTGCTGCGACAGCCGCGGCTGGGCGCCCTGTGCCTGTCCACCGTCGCCCTGATGACGGCTTTCGTCTCCCTCTACACGGCGGTGGCCATCGCGGGCCCACCGGCCGTCACCGGCGATGCCACCGCGATCCTCGCCCTGCGGGCCAGCGCGCTCCCCGCCCTGATCGCCGTACCCCTGCTGGTCCCCGTGCTCGGGCGGCTGCCCGCGCCCCTGCGCGCGGCCCTCGCCTTCGCTCTGGCCTCTCTCACCGTCGCCACCGGTTCCTTCCTCGGTGGTCACACGGCGCTGCTCGCCCTGGCCCTGCTGCTGTTCGTGGCCGCCGTCGCGGTAGCGGCGCCCGCGGTCGTCGAAACCATCAACGCCAACGCCCCGCAGGCACGTGGTGCGGCGGTCGCCCTCTACGGGTGCAGCATGTTCATCGGCGCCAGCCTGGGCCCACAGCTCGCCGGTGCGCTCACGGGACTGAACTTCGACGGCATTCTGCTCGTCGTCGCCGGGGTGCTCCTTCTGGGCGCCTTCCTGATCGTGCCGGCCATGCGCTACTCCACCCCGTGACCCCCGCCATCGGCCCGGCACACAACGCATCGGCCCCCGCAAGGACCTCCCCCGACAGCCGTACGCCGACCGCTGCTCCCCTGGCGTACCACGGGCCCGCCCGCGAGAGCCGGAACCGCCGCCGGCCGAACGCCCCGGGCTCGGCAGCGGAGTCCGTCCGGTGCGGATGCCGGTCATCGAGGCGCATCGGACGGAGCAGAAGCGTTGTCCGGGCGGTCAGCGGAAACGGTCTGCCGGAACCCGGGGGCGACGATCTCTGGCCCGCTCCCCTCCTGACCGCTGATCAGAAACCCGTCCGTGACGAGACCGTCGTCCTTAGTACGATGGGCGGTCTCCGGACCCGCCGCCTCACCGGACCGGATACCGCCCCTGAACGGCGCCCTCGGGGCCCGAACCCGGTGGTACCGCACCCAGCCGGGTCTCCGTCCGAGCCCCGGCTGTCATCGGCACCGATGTAGTGGTCGGACCGTCGCGTCGCACGGGATGGTCAACGGTGAGCGGACACTGTCCGCGCTGTGCCATCCGCCCCCAACCGTTCAGCGCCTACGGAACCTCGGCAGGGGCGCGCCCACAGCACGAGGAGCACCGGGGCGGGTGGGACGTCGTGGCCGCCGGGGGACCGCGCCGGGCTCCAGGCGGCCCGGTCCCTGAGCCGTGCGGGCGGCGACCCGCCGGACGCAGACCTTGGTGATCCGGCGGGCCTGAGGCCGGGCGGGTTCACCTCACCGTCCACGCCGGCGGGCAGCGGACCTGCCCGCAGCCGGGGACGGTGGCTCCGGGAAGCCTCGGGACGCAACGTCACGAGCAGACGGTGCCATTCGCCGGGACCGTCCCGTCGAGCAGATACGCGTCGACCAGCTCGGTCAGGCAGTCGTTGACAGCGTAGGTGCCGTGCCCCTCACCGTCCACGGTGAGGTGGACGCCGACCTTCTCTCCCAGTTCGTTCGCCATCTTCTTGGCACCCTCGTAGGGAGTGGCCGGATCACCGGTGTTGCCGATGACGAGGACTGGGTTCGCGCCGTCGGCCGACACCTCGACGGTGGATGCGTGGCCGTCAGCGGGCCAGCCGGTGCACTGGAGCAGCCCCCAGGCCATCCAGTCGCCGAACACCGAAGATGCCGTGCGGAATCGGGGCAGGTGGCGGTGTACGTCCTCAAGGGTGAAGCGGTCCTTGTAGTCCGCGCAGTTCACCGCGGTGTTGGCTGCGTTGATGTTGGCGTATCCGTCGTCGTCGATCCGTTCGTTGAGGAGGTCGGAGAGCAGCAGCAGTGCGCTGCCGTCGCCGTCCATGGCGGCGGCCAGTCCGCCCCTGAGCAGCAGCCAGCTCTCCTGGTCGTAGAGGGCGGCGGCGATGCCGTTGAGGGCGTGGCTCTGAGTCAGGGGACGCCCGAACTCCGTGGGCAGGGGGTCGGTGTCCAGGCGCTCGAGCAGCGCGATGATGTCCTTCTCGCCCTGCTGCGGGTTCGTGCCTTCGAAGAAGCAGGAGTCCTGCCGTGCGCAGTCCTCCAGGAAGTTGCGCAGTGCGCCCTGGAACCCCTTCGCCTGGCCGAGGGCACCGTGCAGGGCGTCCTCGGTGGGGTCGACCACGGCGTCGAAGACGAAGCGCCCGACACGCTTCGGGAAGAGATGTGCGTAGACGCCGCCGAGCTGTGTGCCGTAGGAGATGCCGAAGTAGTTGAGTTTCTCGTCGCCCAGGACGTGGCGCATCAGGTCGAGGTCACGTGCGGCCTCCTGGGTGCCGACGTGATCCAGCACCGCGCCCGACTCGCTCTGGCAGGCCCGGGCGAACGCGCGTACCCCACGCTCGCGGGCCTTCTCCTCCGTGGCGTCGTCAGGGGTGGCGTCCGCGGCCAGCCAGGCGTCCATGGCCTTCGTGTCCAGGCAGTGCACGCCGGCACTGTCCCCGACCCCGCGAGGGTCGAAACTGACCAGGTCATAGCGCTTGTGAAGCGTCATGTACTCGTCGCCGGCGGCGAGGGGAAGGGTGAGCACCCCGGAGCCGCCGGGGCCGCCGAAGTTGAAGACCAGGGACCCGAGGCGCTTCTCGCCGGAGTCCGGGGACGCCTTCGCCCGGATCAGGGCCAGATCGATGGTTTCGCCGTCGGGGTCCGCGTAGTCCAGCGGAGCCTTCATGGTGCTGCACTGCCACGTCGTTCCGTCCGGCAGCTTCTCGGGCCTGTCTCCGCCGCCCTGGGCCGTGGACGGAGCGGAGCACGTGCTCCACTTCAGTTCCTGCTCGCTGAGAGCGGTGGGCACCGCGGGTATCGCGGCATCGCCGCGAGCGTCGTCGGCGGTCTCGGGGTTGCAGGCTGTCACCGCGGTGGCCGCCAGCACGGCGAGCGACGCCAGGGCGACAGCGGTCCGGGACATGCGAGGTTGTGCGGGCATGCTTGTGCCGGTCTCCAGTTGGTGTGGGTGATACGGGCGCAGTGGACAGCCGCTCACACGAAGTCGTGGTGGTGGGCGTACCGGTCGGTGCGTGTGCCCTGGAAGGACCTGATCCCCCCGGAGGCTCGACGCGACGACGCGATCCATGTGCCGATCCTTTCGCGCTGAACGTGCCGCCCCGTCGCCCGCCGGAAGGATCGTCGCCTAGTCCGCGGGACATAGAGCGGTGGCGCGACCGCAGGGCCGGCACCGCGTGACCCCTTGAACCCCGCGGTGTCGGGGAGGGCGACGCCCGGCCATACACTTGCGCCAATGGGGAAAGGACGTCGGGTCAGGCCACTGCCGGTACTGTTCATGGGAGCGCAACTGCTGCTGTGGTTCAGTGTCGTTGCGTCTTCGAAGGAGCCGCCGGACACCGTTGAGTGGATCACCGCCTTCTGTGCCACGGCGCTCGCTGTGGTGGCGCTCGATCGGCGTCACCGGGCACCGCTCGCCGCCCTGGGCGTCATCGTCGCGGTGTCCGTGGTGGGACAGATCCTGGCGCCACCTGACCTGCTGGGCCTGGTACCGGGGCTGGCGGTCATGGTGGCGCTGTTCACCGTCACCGTTCTGTGCAGCTGGCCCGTCGGCCTGGGCGCGACCGCGGCTGTCGCCGTCGTCCAGCTCCTGCAGGCGGCCGCACGGCACGGCGTCGGCGGTCTTCTCCTCTCCGACTGGCTCACTGGTGTCGGCCCTTTTCTGCTGGTGTCCGCTCTCGGCACCGGCCGCCGGCACTGGCTGCGGGAACGGCAGGCCACGGCGGAGCGGCTGGCCGGTGCCGAGCAGCAGCAGGCGCAGGCCGCCGAGGCGGAACGGGAACGGCTGGCCGGTGAGTTGCACGACATCAGCGCGCACCACCTCACCTCCGTCGTGGTATCCGTCGAGGCCGCCCGCAGGCTCGGTGACAGCAGGCCCGACCTGGCCGCGGAGGCACTCGCGTTCGCGCGCCGCACCGCACGGGAGACCCAGTCCGCACTGCGGCGTCTCGTAGCGGTCATGCAGGTGGACGACCCACCGGCTCCCCAGGCGATGACCGCTCCGATCGAGACGCTGATCGCCGGATTCGGCAGGCTGGGCCGCCCCGTCTCCGTCTCCCTGCCCGCTGATCTCACCGGACCCGCGGCGGAAGCGGCCCACGGCATCATCCGGGAGGCCCTGACCAACGCCCTTCGCTACGCGCCGGGCGCCGCGGTCAGCGTGCGGGTGCAACGGGCCGGGGACACTTTGCATCTGACCGTCGACAACGGCAGGCCGCCCGGCGGCACGGACACCGGCACGGCGGGGATCGGCTCCGGCCGGGGGGTGGAAGGAATGCATCGGCGTGCCGCCGTCCTCGGCGGGAGGCTGTCCGCGGGACCCCGCCCCGACGGAGGCTGGCGCGTACACGCCGTGCTCCCCGACGCCGCGTCCGGCCCTCGGCCGAGCCCAGGGCGTCGGCGCGACTTTCCTCGCGAACAGCGGATCGCGGACAGGGCGGTCTTCGGCTCGGCCGCCGCGGTGGCGTCGGGCGTCGCCCTGACGAAGGCGGAGGACGCCGGCTACGGGGCCGGCACATGCCTGCTACTCGTGTCGGTGCTGACCCTCCACGCACTGCCGTTGCTGTGGCGCCGCCACGCGCCCTGGGCGGTCCTGGCGGTGACCGGGGCCGCCGCCCTCCTGTGGCCGGTTCTGCTCCGCGGTGGTGCGCTGCCGCCGTCCTCCGCGATCTGCTTCCTCGGCGGCGGCATCGTCGCACCGGCCGCGGTCTACGCGGTCGCGGCGTACGGCCGGGTCCTGAGAACCGCGCCCGTGCCCTCCGGCCGACACGTCCCGCCGCCGACGGCGCATCCACTGACATCTCCGGCGGGCTCACGGCTGTCGTTTCTGTCCGTGCCCGCCGCGGTTCTCCCGTCGGCGATCTCCTTCACGTCCGCCTTCGCCGCCGACGGGACGCTGCTCGGAGACCCGGCCGGGCCTTTTCTCGTGCTGTTTCTCGCCTGCTGGACGCTGTTCCTGTCCGGCCTGGGATGCACGGCCGCCTGGGGGGCGGGATGGCTGATGCACAGGCGTCGCAGGCGGGAACTGGGCCGGGAGGACACGGCCCTCACCACTGTGCTGTCGAGCACGAGGGCCATGGTCCACGGCGAACGGCAGCGAGTCGCCGTCGGTCTGCGGGAGACGGTGCTCCGGCAGACGGACCGGATGATCTCCTCGGCTGAGGAGGGCAGCCTGGAGCAGGTGGCCGCGGCTACGCGGGCGACACTGAGCGCCATGCGCCAGTTGCTCGGAAGCCTGGACGCCGGCAGAGCGCCGAAAGCGCCTCGAAGAGCCGTCGTGACGAACACCCCTCGCATGTAGAAGTGTCCGTGCCGACAGGTCGGCGACTGCGTGGCGGCCTCTGGATGCGCACGCCGACCTGGTGGGTCCCGCGCACCGCCTCCATGGGAGGATGCGGCGCAGACAGTGGCCCGGGTGCGGGCGAAGAGAGGAGCAGGACCATCGGTATCCGTGTGCTGGTCGTGGACGATCAGGCGATCGTCCGCGCGGGTTTCGTGGCGATCCTGACGGCCGAAACCGACATGACCGTGGTCGGCGAGGCAGCGGACGGTGACGCGGCTGTGGCGATGTCGGCACAGCTCGCGCCCGACCTGGTGCTCATGGACATCCGCATGCCGGGTATGGACGGACTGACGGCGACCCGGCTGATCACCAGTCACGGCAGCGGCTCTCGGGTTCTCGTGCTCACCACGTTCGACCTCGACGCCTATGTCTACGAAGCTCTGCGCGCCGGGGCCTCCGGCTTTCTGCTCAAGGATTCCGAGCCGGAGGACCTCCTGGCCGCGATACGGGTGGTCGCCTCCGGTGACGGCGTCCTCGCGCCCGCGGTCACGGGGCGTCTGATAGCAGCCTTCGCTCGGGGGGCCTCCTTCGCTCCGGAGATCACAGGGGCGCTGGAGAGCCTCACCAGCCGCGAACGCGAGATCCTCGTCCTCGTCGCCACGGGCCTGAGCAACGCGGAGATCGGCGCGCGTCTGGAAGTAGCCGTGGGAACGGTGAAGGTGCACGTGAGCTCAGTGCTCAACAAGCTGAGCCTACGGGATCGTGTGCAGGCGACCATTTTCGCCTACGAGAGTGGGCTGGTCCGCCCGTCGGTGACGCCGGCTCTCTGAGCGGCCCTCCGCTTGCCTGCCACCAGAGCGATCAGAGGGAGAGTTGGCCGCGAAGCCGGCAGGCGCTATCGCGGACCCGCGGACGACTGCGCCGGCGCTGCCCTGCGCGGGCCGACTCCGCCCAGCCTTTTTCGCCTGCCGTCCAAGACCCCGAAAGCAAGGCCGCCCAGCGCGGAAGGGCCGGGCCCCGGAACAGTCACCGCCGGGCCTTTGTCCGCTCCCCGTGCGCTGCTGCTCGGCAGGTACGACCACGAAGACCACCGGCAGCGAAGGTCACGAAACCCGCACGGGTCGTTCCGTGATCTCACTGCGACGATCCGTGCCGTCGAGACACGGGGTTCTCGGACGGATGAGACGGCGCGTTGCTCCTGCCGGCGATCGACGAGTCGCGTCGCATCAGTTACTGAAGCAACGCCAAGGTCACTTGTACGGCATCTTCCATGCATGATTCCTGGCTTCTCCTGCCCATGAAGCTCCCCTCACGCCCTTCGCGGAAGTGAACCTCGCCGGCGGTCGAGACAATCGGCACTGCTGGGAGTGCGTCGTTCGACGGTCGGCGAGACGGCCGCCGACCCTGCGGCTCATTCCTCACAAGAGGGACACAAGGCGCCATGTTGCTGTCACTCGTCCAGCCGCCACATCGCGGCATCGTGTGCTCGGATATGTCCCGCAGCCCCGACGAGAGGCTCGATACACGAGGAGGAAGGGACCCACCGTGCCCGCACACACCGTCTGGGAAGGAACCCGCTCGAGGGCGAGCGCGCCGTCGCCTTCGTTTCCTCCGGCATCGGCGAGCAGACGAGCGGCAGCAGGGCTCCCGAGGAGCTGACCGCGGCCGCCCGCTTCTGCCGCTCCTTCATGCTGTTGGCGGACGGACCCACCGAGGCGGGAACTACCCGGCTCCCACGGCGGGCAGACAATTCTCCGGCGACTCCTGGGAGACCACACGCTCCGCAGTCGTCGACGTAACGGGCCGCTCCGGCGAGCCGCCGTCACTGCCCCGGCGACACCCCCGCGACACCCCCGAGAACGCCACGCCCTCCACGAGCGGCGCTGTTCTCGCCACCCGTCCGGCGAGCATCTTCGCCGACCGCTCTTCGACCGTTCCCGGCACCGGATGGGCGCGAGGTGGCGGCCGACGTGCCCGTGGTTCGGGCACAGGCCACGCCTCTTCCCGCAAGCAAGGCGCAACACAGCACTTCCCGCACCCGCAAGAAAGTACGATCCATGTCTTTGCCCCCACTGCACATACCGCCGGACGGCGGCTCCCCGGTGTTCCTCGTAGGGGACACCTACACCACCTTGCTCAGCGCCGCTGACACCGGCGGTGAGCTGTCCCTGGCCGAGGCCGTCGTTCCGGCCGATGCCGGCCCCCCGCCGCACACCCACCATGGCGAGTCCGAGACGTTCGTTCTTCTTGACGGAACACTTCGGGTGACCGTCGGTGACGAGCAGTTCGACGTCGAGCCCGGAGGGGTTGTGTACGTCCCCAAGGGAGTTCGTCACTCTTTCAAGAACACCAGCCCGGGCCACCCCGCCCGCATGTACTTCCTCTATGTGCCTGGCGGCATGGACGGCATGTTCCAGGAGATCGGCCGCCCCGGTGTCCGGGGCCAGGTCGGCCCTCCCCTCGACCCGGCCGATGTGGTCGCCATGGGTGAGGTTGCCGAGAAGTACGGCTACACCCTCGGCTGAACGACCGCCCCTCCGCGACGCCGCCGCAACCGCCGTACCCGGTGCTCGGGCGGACGTTCACCAGACGCATACCGGCCACCGGCCACGGTGCACCGAAACCCGATGCTGCTCCCACCATGTGAAGGAAACCCGTCATGAAGCGTGTCACTCAGCGAACGACGCTGGTCATGGCTGCTGCCGCAGCCGTGGCAGTCCTCATACCCGCAGGCCCTGCCGCTGCCATGAACAGGACCGACTGCGGCAACCGAACCGACTTCGTGAAGGTCTGGTACAACGGCGGCAAGAACACCGCCTGTTTCGCCAACGCGGGTGTCCAGGACGTTGACCTGCCCAACGCGGTAAAGGTCTCGTCCGGCAACAACCGCATCCGCTTCGTCGTGGGCGGGGACATCTACACGATGGACAAGTGGGCGACCAAGGTGGATGTCGAAGGCCAGAGCAAGAAGCTGACTCGCCTGCGGATCTTCTGAACCGCGAGTCCGGGGCGGTGCCTTGACCCCTCTGACCGGCCGCCACCACGACTGAGCCCAGTCAGCCGCTGCGGTAACACAAGGCAGTGTCGGGCAGTTGCCCGACGACGAAGCCGCGAGGGTCGTCGAACACCGCGTCGCGTCAAGCTCGCAGGTGCCTTCCACCCAGGCTGCCTGGGTGCCCAGGCCCTGTTGCAGAGTCCACGAAGTCGTTCGGGAAGCCCGGCGGCGGACGGTGCCCCTGCTGGGCAGGCAATCCGTGGCACACCAAGTTGATCAGCGACCTCCTCAACCGGAAGAGTTGACAGCACAGCCGGACCAACGGCCGACTGATCTTGATGGAAGTGCCTGGCCGTCTGGCTGAACGACCCGCAGACAGGGGCACACGGCGCTGTCAGCCCTCCCCTGTATGTTCGGCCCATGAACTCTGCGAAGCGGACCCGCCTGCACCCCTTCCGGGACAAAGCAATGGCGCGTGGCATTTCGGCGGAAGACGTGGAGCAATGGCTGGGCCTGGCCCGCCCTTGCGCAATGCTGACACCGGCCAAGGAGGGAGCGGGGGCCGTCGTGGGCCGGTTCGGCGGCCCTCTGATGCTTCCCGTCGATGTCTCCGTCCCTGATGATCCCTTCGTTGCTTCCGTCGATCTCTCTGCGTTGCCGGCCGACGCCTCTGACCTGCCGCTGCCGAAGGACGGACGCCTGCTCTTCTTCGCCTGGCCCGAGAGCGACTACCCCAGTCCCGCCGGCCAAGTGATCTACGTTCCTGCAGGCACTACGGTGACGGAGCGGGACAGCCACGCTTGGAACCCAAGGGGCATAGAGCAGTACCGTGCCATGTTCGACAGCTACCCTCAGGGACCCATGCGATGGAGAGCTGACCTGTCGCTCCCCTGCCATTGGGCAATCGAGATTCCCCACGAGCCATGGAGCGCAGCTCTCCCCGGCCATCCCCGCGCCAAGGAACTTGTCCAGGTATGGAGGGAGACACAGGACGACATCGCACCTTCGGAGCTGTTCCAGCTCGGCGGGTACGCGGATGAGGAGGTGGTCCATCTCGATCCGGTCGACATCGCCGTCGCAACGGTCACCGACGCGGTGAAGGCGGGGTCATGGGAGGGCCCGGTCTCGGCCGACTCCGCTGACTGGGTGCTGCTCGCCGACTGGCATGCCGGCCGGGACGTGACGGGTTACGAAGGCTCCACCGTCCACTGGGTGATCCAACGCGACGATCTGGCAGCACGACACTTCGAACGCGCCTTCACGACCGTCTACTGGAACCCCTGACCGAAGCCAGGCCGGGGAACTCTCTCGCGGTAGCCGCGAGGGCAGACATGCGGTGCCGCAGCCTGCCGGTCCGAGGTGCGGTCGGCCGACCAGCGGCGGAAGCGCTCGTAGACCGGTTTCCACGGCCCGCACCGGTCGTACAGCTCCCGCCGTGCGGCGCCGGTGGACATTTCCACAGGACCCCGTTTTCCTTGGCGAACGTCAGGATAAGCGGGAGGGCAGCGAAAATGGGACTGATGAGCGGCGGCGGTGAGACCGACAAAGAGACCCCGGGGCGCTGGCCTCAAGCGTGCCCTGCACAGTGGGGTTTGGGCTTACACGGCGGGAAGCGTGGCTGAGCTCATGGTCAGGACGATTCTGTGGCGGCTCCCGCGGTGCTCCCGGGTGAGTGGCCGCTGGGCGTCAGTCGCACTCCGGCACGTTGAAATCCGTGTGGTGGTTGTCTTCACCGGGTTTGTCGCCGTTCATAAACGAATTGGCGGGTGCGTAGTACTGGCTGTTCCACGGCTGTGAAGCGATGAGGTACCAGTTGCCGTCGGGCAACACACTGTCCATGCTGGGCGCGTGCCTGCGACACACGACGTCAACTTCCTGCCAGGCTCCCACCCTCGGGCCGGTGATCGACAGCCGTGTTGGGTCTTTGAAGGTTCGCGCGCCATTGCTGCCGGCCTGCTCGCTGAAGGTCGTCCCTTCGACGGCGGAGGCAGTCGCCGTGATGCCCGATGACTCGCCTGTCTTAACCGGCGCGCTCGTGACCGTCTTGGTTCCCTTGGAGTCATCCTCGGGGTGATCATCGCCAAGCAGACCGAAGACGCCTGTCACTGCCGCAGCGATGACAGTCGCCACCCCTGCGATCACGGCCGCAACGATGACGACCTGGTTCGCTGTCAGAGACGAGCCCGGCCCTGGCGGCGGCTGTGGGTCGGGAGGAGGGTTCTGACCGGAGCTCGAGGAAGTGCCGATCGGGTTCGCCGGGTACTGGGTCTCATCTGCCGTGAGAATGCTGCCCCGACCGTCGGCCATAACGCCGGACTCGATCTCCTGATTGACCTCGTACCAGAACGAGCTGGCGTCAGTGAATTCAGGCACACGGTCCCTCGGGTATCCTGCCCGTCCGAGTAATTGCCGAGCCTTGCGGGACTCGTAGTAGCGCTGCGCAAGCGCCTGGAGTTCCTCATCGGTGAACCCTGTCAACGTCCCTCCCTCTACGGACAGTCATCGCCGGCGTGCCGCCCTCACTGCACTGCGGGCGATCACCGTGGGCGAACACACGCCTCCGAAAGCAGTGACCAACTTACACGGCGTCAGGGACGGTCACCGACCGTTTACTCGCAAGTCGACATCGGCATCAAACATGCCGGCCTGCCTGGTTGCGCGCGCCTTCGGGCCGTCTGCGTGCCAGGAACACCGGCAGCGCACCATCTCTTCGCCGGCCGGCCTTTTCTTGATGTCGCCGACTGTCCGCTCCAGGTGGGTGTCGGCCAGGTCGCCCATCACGCATACCTCGTCCAGCGTGGGCAGAGGCATTGCGGTGGTGCCCGGCCACCTGTCGGCCGCCCAAGCTGGATCGCCAGGTCGAGCAGGGGCGGACTACGTCGGAGCAGGGCGCCCAGGCAGACGGGTTCGAGGCGGATCTGTGGACGCCGGAACGGGGCGGCGTGGCGGTTGAGCGGGTGACCGAGGTGACACCGGCCCGGGCCTCGGTATGGCGCCTGCTGACCGGGCGGCTGGGATGGAGTCTGCAGCGGTCTAGGCGCCGGCCTCGCGGCCTGTCTGATCAGCCTGATGTACGAAGGCGACCAACAGTTCTGCGGCAGTGCTGCCTTGCGCGGGTGGGGAGGAAGCGGCGCTGCCGCCCCACCCGTCCGGTCAGGACGTGCAACCACAGTCGCAGGTCTGTCGGTTGCCACAAGCATTGGGCCGAGTCCCCGGGCGGCGGCGCATGGTCGGCTGGTGACGCCATGCACGGTGTGCGGCAATAAGCGCGGACCGCTCGTCGGGCGCGGTGCCGCGCAGGATCATGCGCAACGTGATCAGGTCACGGACGATGCCCGCGAGATCGGCAAGCATGTGACGCGGTCGTCGGATGAGGCGGATCAGGAGCCCTACCGCCACAGGGGTGACGATGAACAGGACGTGCTCGGGCATGGCTTCTCTCCTGTGGGTGGTGGCGAATGTGGCAAGAACCCTCGGTGGGCTCATCAGCAGAGATAGCCTCGATTGCCGTTCAAGGGTGTGAAGTGAACAAGATTGAAGGGCCGGTTCAGGAGGTTCGGTGGGGGGCGCGGGCGAGCCTTCGGGCGAAGCGGCGAACACGGAGTTCAGACGGCTGCTCGCCGAGGCAAAAGCCGCGACCGGTATGACACAGAGCCAGCTGGCCAAAGCAGCAGGCGTCTCCAACGCGACCGTCAGCAACGCCTTGAACCGCTCTTCGGGGATGCCCTCGGCAGACACGCTGGACCGGCTCGCCACCGCCTTACGCATCCCAGGTGAGGCCCTGACGGTGTTGCACCGGCTGCGTCAGCAGGCCGACCGGCGCACTCGCCATCTGGACAACTACCTGGATGCGGCCCGTCGATCAGCGCAGGAGCATCCCTACCCCGGCGTCCTGCCGGGGATGATGCCCCCGCTGGCCTCGGTGTACTTGCGGCAGGTGGTCGACGCGAGAGGCGACCAGGCCGACGGGCCCTCTCAGCTGCTGCCCGCAGACCAGGTCCTGCTGGACGGCGAGATGTGCATGGTGCTGGCCGGGCCCGGCGGAGGCAAGTCCAGTCTGCTGCGCACCCGCCTGGCCGCGGGCATTCAACACTGGCAGCAGGGCACCGGAGAGGCAACGGTCCCGGTCCTCGTTCAGGCTGCGGCTCTCACCGGCCGGCGGCCACTGACCGACGCGCTGGCCGCGGCAGTCACGGAGGATCTGTCCACGTACGGCCTGTCTCAAGCTCTGCCCGCGGAGTTCTTTGCCGCTCCGCCGTACAAAGACGTCCCCTGGTTGGTGCTGGTCGACGGGCTCGACGAGGTGGCCGACCCCGCTGCGCGGCGTGCTGTGATCAGCACCATCACAGAGGTGCGTGACGACCACAAAGCCAGTCACTACCGCTTCGCCGTGGCGACGCGTCCCCTGCCTTTCGGCGAGCTCGATGCTTTCGACCGGGCCCCCGGTCCCGAAACCGGCGCTCGCGGCAACACGGAGCGCCCGCGGCGGTACACACTGCAGCCCTTCGCGGCCGATGATCTCCCGCACATCGCCCGTTCATGGTTCGAAGTCTTTCAACTCTCCGACGTCGACTCAGCCGTGGCGCGTTTCCTCGAATCCCTGGCCGGCACCGGACTGAACGATCTGGCACGCACGCCGCTGATGGCCTCCATGTTGTGCCAGCTACACGCCACTCACCCGGACACCCCCCTGCCCACCAACCGGGGAGCGGTCTACCGGGCATTCACCGATCTGCTCAATGAGCGCCAGCACCTCGGCGCCGGAGGCGTCCGCACCCAGACGCGCCTGCTGTTCGACCGCTATGGCAAGACCGCCCTGGCCCACGCCGAAGCAGCCTTGGACCGCATGCCGGCGCTGATCGCACAGCACGCCGCACGGCGTCTGGTGGGCCACTGGTCCGACCCCGTCGACGCCATCTCGACGGATCCCGACGCTCAGCCCGCGCCCGTCGTATCGGCGTCGGTGTGGCGGGCATTCCTCGAGGGAAGCCTGAGGCGCAGCGGTCTCATGACCACCCGTGGCGGCCGGCTGGACTTCCTGCACCAGACCATGCTGGAGTACCAGGCAGCCCAGCACGCGACCCGCACACCCGAAGCGGCGTCACGTTCCTTGCGGACCCTCTTCCGGCCGCAGCATCGCCTTCTGCCCGGATGGGCTACTCGCTACCGGGTCCCCCGGCATGTCGACGCCTCTTACATCGGGTTCCTCCTGGATGCGGCGCCACCCGCTTCCGCCGGAGACATCGCTTCGATCCTCACCCATCTGGTTTCCCGCTCCGACATGGACGGCTGCATCCTCATCTCCGATCTCGCCCTGCTCAGTACGTCACTCCCCGAGCATGCGGTCGGCCTCGCCTCTGCACGGTTCCGCTCGGTGGCCGGCGACCCCACGGCACCTGCGTCCCGGCGAGTCGCAGCCGCCGAGGCCCTCATCGGCCTGGCCGGCCATGTCGGCACAGATCTACTGCACAGCCTGGCAAGCGATCCAGCGCTGCGGAGCAGCGCCCGCACCAACGCCGCGCAAGCGCTGGTCGACCGCAGCGACGATCGGTGCAGCACGCTGCTTGAGACGCTGACCACCAGTCCTGACCTCGAGCCGGACGCCCGCGTGTGGGCCGCGGAGAAGCTCCTGGCCGTGGACAGAACGCGTGGGATCGCCGGACTCGGCGCGCTCGGCCGCGACATCTCTCTTCCCGGACGGACCCGCAGATGGGCAGCCGGAAGGCTGTGCGAGTACGACCGCGCAGGCGGGATTCGCTTGCTGCTGCTCCTGGCGTGTGACCCTGCCCTGGGTCCCGCAGATCGCCTGCACGCCGCAAACGATCTGCTCGAGGTGGACGGCTCGGCCGCCGCGGACCTGCTCGAGGCGTTCGCCCTCGACCCAGCACTCGACCGCACGCACCGCGTCAGCGCAGCCCACTCGTGCGTCCGGCTGCTGGGCTCCGGCGCGGCCGGCCTCCTCCGCGTACTCGCGCTTGACGCCTCGTTGATCGGCTACGACAGAGTGTGGGCCGCCGACACGCTGCTGGCCATCGATGGCGTGACCGGCTCGGAGATCCTCGAAGCTCTCAGTCAGGCCGACGGTCTGCACGAGGATGACCGCAGATGGGTACGGGACAGTCTCAGGCACCTGACCCCTGAAGCCGGCGACACCCCCAGGGGGACGACGCAGGACCCGGACAGTGCCTGTGACGGCGACGGACCGTCGCCGTCAACGGAGGCTCCCCCCTGACCACGTTCCTGGCAGCCTGCCAAGCGCTCAGGCGCCGTCGCCCGAGCTGGAGCGTGTCTCCCTGACCTGCTTGTCGGTCGATCGTGATGTGTCTGTCCGGTGGATGATCACGGATGCGAGGTGCGACCGGAGCGAGCCGTTGACTCCGGCCGAGCCGGTCCGAGGTCGGCATGGCCCGACCACCGGCGAACCTTGGAGGTCTCGCGTGGACGTGCCATGCAGGCTCGCCCTGGCGGACCTGCCGGATGAGTTGGCCTCCTTCCGGACCGCTCACAAGCGGCTGCTCAGACGGGCCATGGACGGCACTGGGGAACGGATCCTCGACGTCCTGGCAGCGGCCGGGCGCTGACGACATCGGCTGGACCGAGTCGGTGGACTCGACTTGTCTGCCGAGTTCACCAGCACGCCGCCGGAGCCAGGAAACAAGGGGGCCGTTTCCGGCCGTCCCGTTGACAGGGCTCGGACTTCCGTCGTCCAGCAGGGGACTCGTCATCCGATGACGGCGTGCGGCTCACGAAGGCTGAGCACGCCGGAATCGGCGCGCTCGGAACTCGTCACACGATCTTGGCTACGCGTCCGGGCGCTTTCCGCAGTAGGCACTCACGGTCCCGGCCGGCTTTCGCTGGAAGGCCCGGAGGATCAGAAGTGTGGCCTCATCGATGAGCCCCGTGGTCGTTAGCCACTCGACGCCCCAGCCGACGAGGTCGAGCAGATCTCGAGCGCCCACAAACCCCATACCGCGGTGAGTTGCTCGCTGCACCGAGCCGGCGCAGCCCCTTCACACGGCGGAGGCTTACCGGCCGTGAGTCGGCACCATGCACCGTCCGGTCGCATCAGTGGAGAGGATGTGCTGCCTCGGTCAGCTCCATCGGGGCTGCTCGACGGAGACTGTGAGGTCGGCGGTCGAGCGGTGAACGGCGGGCCGGGAGGCACCGAGCGTCCTCAGGATTCTCAGCATGCGCACGTTGTCCAAGCCGGTCACGACACTCATGGAGCAGCAGCCGAAGGTGCGGGCCTGCTCCCGGGCGTACTGCGCCAGCGTGGTGCCCAGGCCACGGCTCTGCCACGGGTCCTCGATCATGATGCCGAGTTCGGCGGTGCTGGGCTCGGTCGTGCGGACCAGGTTGGTGGTCGCGATGAGTCGCTGTGGATCGTCCTCCGGGTGGGTGACCCAGGTGAGGCCCAGGCCGGGGCGGGTCAGGTGGTGGAACTCGCCCCGGCGCAGGGAACGCCGGGCGGCCTGGTAGCGCGCGAAGCGCGTCTCGAGCGAGCAGCGGTTGTGCAGCGCGTTCACCGCGTCGAAGTCATCGAGCGTAGCGGGACGGGTGAGGGTGCGGGTCCCGGTGTGCGGCAGGCAGGGGCGATGGGGTGCGGTGGTCGTCGGAGCGGGGGCGGGCATAGTGGTCCTCGGCTTGGAGTCAGGGAAGGCGGGGGCAGGGCACGGTGCAGGAGTGCGGCAACCGCCGACAGCCGTTGCGGGGCCACCGACCGGGGCTCGTCACCGTCAGTTGCAGTGTCGTCCCCCGTGACAGGATCCCGGCCCCTTGGAAGGGAGTCGTTCCCGTGCGGGCCCGGCCGGAGCGGGAGGCTGTCGTCCATGACGAAGCTGACCGTCGAAGCATGGTGCTCAACAGCCGTGTCGGCGACACTGCCGAACGACACGGACTGTTCGGAACACGCGCCCCGCGCCCCGCTCACCGACACGACCTCTCGGTCCGGGGCCGCAGCAGCGTTCCGAACTCAGGGGAACCCCGGGCCGTCACAGATCAAGGTTCACCGGACTACGGGAGAGGGACACTCACGCGTCGGGGTCCTGGTGGTAGGCGTGACGGTCGGTGTGTGGGCCTCGGGAGGACGTGAGGAACCGGAGGGCCGACGCGACGAGCACGGTGATCAGAAGGGCGACGCTGAGCAGGAAGGTCCATTCGACCCACGCACCGCCGGACCGCCCCTCCTCGAACGCTGAGAACAGCCGTGCGCCCACGGGGTAGGAGATCATGCAGACGATGACGAGGGGCCAGAAGGACAACACCTTCAGAGGCTTGGTCCATGCGGTGAGGGCAAGGGCCACAACAGCGACCAGGGCGACGAGAACATGCATGCGATCCATGAGCCGATCCTTTCGCGCGGAATCCGCTGCGATCTCGGCCACCAGGAGGAATTGCACCTAGTCCGCGAAGCATAGACCCGCACGAGGGTGCCGCCCTCGTGCGTCAGCAATCCACGCGGCTCTGTTCCCGGTCGCCCACGGAGGAGGTGTACCCGTCCGGCACACCGGACGCGTACACCTCCTCATGCCACAGACGAGCCGAGACGCGCTCGACCGCAGTCCTGAGATGACGGCGGTAGGTGCTCAGTGACACACCCAGTCGTTCGGCCGCTGCCCGGTGCGTGGTCGTCCCTTCGACGAACGCGGTCACCGCGGCCTGGTGCGGTCCGTGCCCGCCTTGCTCCTCGGCCAGCTCGTAGACGGCCTGTTGAAGCACGGCCGCCAGGTCTTCACCGCCTACGGCAGCCACCCGGCTACGCCGCAACGGATTCAGCGCGAGCTCCGACGGCCGCCGCAACGCCCGCAGTCCCGCGTGCACGGCGTCGGCGAACTCCCGCTCGGACAGTACCCCCGTCGGCGTCCGCGCCTCATCCGTGCGGACGAGGCCGGCACCGTTCACCCGATGACAGGGGTCGCGGCCGTCGCCCTCACCCGACACGGAGCGCAGCAGCCCGCGCCGCCAGTCGGAAGCGGGAAAGACCCGCACGTCACGGGCGAACAGACGCTGGGGAACGCCACCGACGTCCCAGCGGTGCTCCGTGGGAAGCAGCCCGTGCCGGCGCAGCGCCCCGTCCCAGACGCCGTCGTCCCGGAGCACGAAGAACACCCAGGCCGGTCCGCCGGTCCGCACGGTCTCCGCGACGAGGCACCGCAGCGACAGCGCCAAGGCCGATGAGGCGTCCCGTCGCTCTCGCGAGCCGGCGTGGAAGCGGGCCACCGAGATCCGCTCGTCCGCCCGCAGCGGCCCGTGCCGCCGGACGTGGTCCCAGACGGCGGCGACCACGGGATCCGCTGTCTCCCCTTCGTACGCCGTCAGCCTCAGCCAGGCCGAACAGGCTCGCGGTGGGCCGTACGGGACTGGCCGTCGGACCCTGAACGCCTCCGGCTGGTGACGCAGCCAGAACCGTGCGTTCTCCGCGGACTCCGGCCCTTCGCAGTCCGCGATCAGGCCGAGCACGGTGGCCTCGTCCACAGGTCTGCACGCCTCGTCCTCGTGGCTGCCCCGCGCGGTCCACTCATGGGCGGGTGGCAGCACCGTGATGTCCCGGTACAGGCGGTGCAGGGCTGCCGCAGCGTCCAGGGCGCGGTCGAAAGGCACGGTGCGTATCTGCTCCACCAGGTGGTCGTGCAGGCGCTCGTGCAGAGCGGTGAACCCGTCGGGGTCGTTCCATCTGGCGTCGTGCTCGACCGTGTTGCGTACCGCCTCGTCCAGCAGCAGGCCGCATCCGACGGCCGTCACCCAGGGCTGCGCGCGCAGCCACGCGAACGACTGGGCCGCCGCGCCGGCGCCGAGTTCGGCGCGCAGCAACTCCTCCGTGACGGTCCCCGCCCGGGCGGTCACCTGCAGAGTCCGTCGGTGCTGCTCGGTGGGAAGGCCGCCGACGAGACGGTGGAACAGGACCGCGGTCAGCCGTCGGGAGACGCCCCCGTCCATGGACCACCCTGCTTCCCCACCTGTGCGGGCGGCGGCCGCGACCAGGGACAGAGCCAGGGGATTGCCGCCCGCGAACTCCCGCACGGAGACGTTCAAAGGTGGCGGCACGTCCTGGTCGCCCAGGACCCTCTTGGTCTCCTCCGCACTGAGCGCGGGCAACTTCATCGACCGAGCGCAGGCGGCCCAGCCGGGATCGGTTCTCCAGCCGGGCTGCGGCGGGGTCCTGGACGCCATGACCACGACCGCATCACCCGGCACGTCGGGCAGGAAGCTCTCGCGCAGCCACGCCTCCAGCCCGGTGCACCGCTCCAGGCTGTCGACCAACAGGACGGGTGCGGGATCGTCAAGAACATCACGGAACGCATCCAGGCGACCGCAGGCGTCCGCCGGCGTCCTCGCACCGTCCACCCACACCACCGACCGGCCGGCGGCGGTCGCGTCCAAGGACAGGCGGTGCAGCAGGGCGGACTTACCGATACCGCCGGGCCCGTGCACGAAGAGGACGGGACGGGCTTCGGCTTCTCCCGCCAGCGCCGCTCGGAACGCTTTCCGCTCGGCCGCCCTGCCGACGAAGGCCCGGGCACGTGCGGCGGCCACGTGCTCGCCGAGCAGACCGCCACCACAGGAGCCGACGGGGTCCGTGGCGTTGCTGCCGCTCACCGGGTCGGCTCGGGTAGGGACTGGTCCCGGACTCACCGGAACTCCTCTGCGAAGGGATCGGTCAACCCCTCCAGTCCAACCGTCCCGGTCGTCCGCGAGCTCCGCATTCGAGGCGAACTCGGGGATCAGCCGACCGGACGAGGTCGCTCTCCTGCTCGTCCTGGAGAACGAGTACGTGCACCCGGAAGCTCCTGCACAGACATCGGACTGTCCGCGCTCGCGCTGACCCACGGACGAGGGGTACGCCGTCTTCCGGTGTCCCGGCGGGCCGCTGTCGGCCGGCGCGGTCTACCGTGGACCGTCATGAGCGCACTGAACTCGTGGCCGCGCCGCCGTCTGCCCCCCGCCCTGACCGACCTGGCCCTGGGCGTTCTCCTGACGGGCTGGTGCCTGGCCCTGCCCTCCCTGGTCCCTGCGAGCGAGGCCCTGCACAACGCGCCGGGCGGCTGGTGGGTCGCGCTCATCCTGGTCTGCGGTGCGCCCATTACCGTTCATCACCGGTTCCCGCTGGCGAGCCTCGTGGTTGTCGCGGTCACCTGCAGCATCCTCCAGGCGTTGGGTTACGTCCCTCACCTCGTGGGGCCGCAGGGGACCGCGATCAGCCCCACCTACCTGTGCGCCGCGACTGCCCTGTTCCTGACCGCCGTGCGGACCGAGCGCCGCACCGCCGCTCTTGTGGCGCTCCTCCACGTTCCGGCACTGTCCGTGACGGAAGCCGTGCTGGCGCCCGCGGGTCACTGGCTTGCCGCGGGCATGACCGAGGCGGTGCTGACGGCCGCGGCCTGGTCCCTCGGCCGGCTGGTACGAACCCGGACCGCCATGCAGGATCAGGCGCTGGAGCGCGCCAAGGCGCTGGAGGGTGAACAGCTCGCCAAAGCCCGTGCCGCCGTCATGGAGGAACGCGCGCGCATCGCCCGGGAACTGCACGACATCGTCGCCCACAACGTCAGCCTCATGATCGTGCAGACCATCGCCGCCGACCGGGTCCAGGCCCGCGACCCGGAGAAGGCCCACGAACTGCACCGCACCATCGAGGAGACCGGCCGGGCCACCGTCGCCGAGCTACGGCAACTGCTGGACGTGCTCCGCACCGACGACGAGGACGACACCGACCCCAGCAAGCAGCCACCGCAGCCCACCATCGACGCCATCCCGGCGCTGCTGGAGTCGGTACGTGCCGCCGGTCTCCAGGTCCACTGCGCCATCAGCGGGGAACCGGCCGACCTGTCGGCCGGATCGCAACTGGCGGTCTACCGGATCGTGCAGGAAGCCCTCACCAACACGCTCAAGCACGCGGGCCGCACCCGCACCGCCGTCACGCTGGCGTGGGAGCACGACCGTCGCATGCTCTCCTTGAGGATCTGCGACGCGGGCCCCGGCGAGCAGGCCGCGCCTTCACCGGCCCACGTCTTCGACCGGGGGGCGGGGCACGGGCTGGTCGGGATCCGGGAACGGGTCGCGGCCATGGGCGGCACACTGCACACCGGTCACCGGCCCGGAGGCGGTTACTGTGTGCATGCCGCCCTCCCCCTTCCGTCCGTGTACGGCCCGCCCCCGCCGGACGACCGGAGCTCCTGCGTCCTCGCCGATCCCGTTGGCCACGAGGACGGCACCGGGTCCCACGACGACGGCACCGGGTCCCACGACGACGAGGCCGGGACCGTCCTCGCTCTCCCGGTCACCTGAGTCAACGCCGCGGCCGGTCCGCGGGTGACAGCAGCGGGGTTCCGGACAGTTCGTGCTCCCACATGATCCGCGTGATCCGGTGTGTCGCCCACGCCAGGTGGCGGCGGTAGGTGCTGAGGGGAAGCCCCAGGCGCCGAGCGGCGGCCGCCTGCGTCGAGGCCCCTTCGACGTAGGCGGCGGTCGCCGCCCGGTAGCCCTTGTCACCACCGCGCTCGAGCGGCAGGCTGCCGATCGCGCTGGTGACCACGTCCTTGAGACCCATGCCGTGCGCCAGGACGAGACGACTGCGCTGGAGCGGGTTGAGCGCCAGCTCACGTGGCCGGTGCAAGGCTCGCAGAGCGGCCTTCACGGCGACGGCGAACTCCTCCTCGCCCAGCACCAGGATCTCCGCCGCCGTGCACGATTCCTTCCCGGAGCGGGCTGGACCAGGAGCGGCGCCGGTGAGCAAGGGAGCGTTCGCCGCACCCCCCAACACCGCGGGCAGGGCACGCCGGTCGCAGGCGAAGAGACGGTGACGGTGGCCGTCGACGGTCACCGTGCCGGCCGTCGGTTCCATGGCGTGGTGGCGCAGATGAGAGTCCCAGAAGCCGTCGTCGCGCAGGACGGCGAACGCCCAGGCCAGTCTGTCGTCGCGGATGATGTCCCCCACCATGCGCCCGAGGGACGCGTCCATCACGGGGGAGGGACGGTGATCGCCGTACTCGCCGACGTGGAACCGCGCCAGCGCGATGTGCTCGCCGGCCCGCACCGGACCGTGCTTCCTGGTGTGCGCCCAGGCGGCGGCGACGACCGGGTCCTCCGCCTCCCCTTCGAAGGGCATGAGCCTCAACCACGCCGAACCTCCGACGTCCTCCTCACCAGGTCCGAGGCGTTGCAGAAGGAAGGACTCGGGCTGCTTGCGCAGCCAGTGCGCGGCCATGCGCGCCGACTCCGGTCCCTCCTGGCGGCGTATCCGGCGGATCAGCGTCGCCTCGTGCCCGACCGCGCGGGGCAGCTCTTCGGCCCGGCCGCCCGACGCCCGGCCGTGCGCATCTGCCAGAAAGCGCCCGGAGCGGTGGAGGAACCGCAGGTCCCCCACGGTCTCGAGGACGCGGGAAGCGGGCCCGAGCCTCGTCCGTTCGAGCAGGTGGCCCCGGATCCTCCGGTGCAGTTCTGCGAATCCGGCCGGATCACGCCAGCGTAGATCGGCTCTCAGCGCCTCGCGTACGACGGCGTGGGGGGCCACACCGAGCCGGGTGGTCTGGACGAACGGCTGGTCGCGCAGCCAGAGGAAGAGATCCTCGCCCTGGTCACCGAGGACCGCCCGCAGCAACGCCACCGAAGTGACACGGGCCTGGGCGCACACGTCCAGGGCTGCCTGGTGAGCCTCGTCGGGCGGGGTACCGACGAGGCGGCGCAGCAGAGTGGCGACGGCGTCCTGGCCCAGCGGAGGATCCGCGTGATCGGCACCGCCATCGGTCTCCGTGCGCACCGCCGCCTCCGCAGCCAGGGCGAGAGCCAGGGGGTGCCCTCCGGTGAACTCCAGCAGGGCGTCGTGCAGGTGAGGGAGCACGCCTCGCTGCCGGAGGAACGCCGCTGCGTCGGGCTTGCTCAGACCGCCGAGGGGCAGTACACGCAGCAGCCCCGTCCAGCCCGGGTCGGCCGGCCAGTGAGGGTCAGGCTCGTGGCGGCTCGCCACGACGACCACGGTGCCCCAGGGGAGGCGGGGTAGGCACTCCTCACGCAACCAGTCCTCCAAGGACCGGCAGTGCTCGAAGGAATCGACGAGCAGAACGGCTCCAGGCTCCCGCGTGACGGGACGTACGGCACGCGTGAACGCATCGGCGGTCGCCGGCGTGGTCCGCCCGTCGACCCGTACGACGGTGCGGCCTGCGGCACGGGCCTCCAGCGCGAACCGGCGCAAGAGCATCGACTTGCCCGTGCCCTCCGGACCGTGCAGGTAGAGAACGCAGGCGGCGCCGGATGCTCCGTGCAACGCTGCGCGGAAGAAGTGGAGCTCATGCCTGCGTCCGAGGAATGAACGCTCCCGGACTCGTTCCAACCGCCGGCCCAGGCTGCCGCCGCGCGTGCTCACTCACTCCGCCTCTCCGTCTCGCCCGACGCGCCCGGGCCGCTGACCGCGACAGCGCGGAGCGCGGCCGCGACGGGAGTACTCCGAGAGGAGCATATGCGTCCGTGGATCACCAAGAGCGGCCGCCCACGAGGGGCGGAGAGTTCGTCGCCCCTGCACCCTCGGCGGCCGCCGTTGAGCACAGGTGAGCACATGACGACCACCGCTTGAGCAGCCGGTGGCGCGCGGGGGTGCCGAGCATGGAACGGACCCGCCACACGAGTACCACCCCCCGCCACACGAGTACCACCCCCACCCCACCCCCATGCCCATGCCCATGCCCACAACTGCGATGTCCTCCTCCTGCCCCGTCGATGTCGTCCTCTCACTGCGCCGGCAGAAGACAGCCCGTCTGCTGCGCACCATGCGCCCGTACCACGTGCTGCCGGCCCTGTCCCACTCATGGGGTTCCGCACCGGCCTACATGTCGCTGCTGCGCAGGCCCGACGGACTGACCGTCCTCGATGTGTCAGAGGACGGCGGAACGGACCGACTTGAGCAGCGCGTGCGCGTGCTCAGCACGATCTCCTCGGTCGTGGTGCTGGCCCCCCGGGACGTGGACGTGGTCGCCACGCTGCGTGCGGGGGCCGTCAACGTGCTCCCCCGGGACACCCCTCCTAGGGAGTTGGCCGGACGGATCGTCGCCGAACGCAGGTGGATCGATCTCTCTTCGAGGCGTCAACGCCTGCGGGCACCGTCCCGGAGTCGTCCGCAGGTCGTGCCTCACCAGGCTTCTCAACAGGTGTTGTTGGAACTTCTGAGCCTGCCTTCCCGTGAGTGGTGTTGTCACGATCTGGGTCTGCTGCTCGGCACCGCCGGGGAGCCGGTGAGCAAACGGGCGCTGCAAGCCCGTGTGATGCGTCTGAACGGACGTCTGACGCCGTACGGGGTCTCTGTCGACGCCGTACATCGGTGGGGCCGGACCAGGTACACGGGTATGCGCGAGGTCGTTCCGTACGAAGTGCCGCCCGCGCAGTTGCCGTTGCGCCTCTGATCTCGCGCCCCGCGCTGACGACTCGTTCGTGGGAGGCCGTCAGGGAGGAGCAGCCTGTCAGCGGACGGTGGAAGCGTGCCCGACCGGTGTGACCAGGCCGGCGTCGTAGGCCAGGATCACCGCTTGCACCCGGTCACGCAGGTGGTACTTCTCCAGGATATGAGCGATGTGTGTCCTGACCGTGTTCTTGCTGACGTCCAACTCCTGAGCGATCTCCTCGTTGGACAGCCCCCGACTCAGCGCACGCAACACGTCGACCTCGCGGGCCGTGAGATGCTCCAGCCGCCTGGACGCGGCCCCGACGGCCGGCTGAGGCAGACGGGCGAAGCGGTCCAGAAGCCGCCGAGTGACACGGGGGGACAGGACCGCGTCACCGGCGGCCACCATCCTTACCGCCTCCACCAGAGACTGTGCGGGCCCGTCCTTGAGCAGGAAACCGACGGCCCCAGCCCTGAGAGCGTCCAGGACGTGCCGATCCAGGTCGAAGGTGGTCAACATCACGACCTGGGCTTCCGCACCGGACTCCACGATGCGCCGGGTGGCCTCGACACCGTCCGTGCCGGGCATGCGGACGTCCATCAGGACGACGTCCGGCCGCACGGCGAAGACCTGCTCAACAGCGGAGTCGCCGTCGGACGCCTCGCCGACAACGGCGATGTCCGGTTCGCATTCGAGGATGAGACGGAAACCGGTGCGGATCATCTGCTGGTCGTCGACCAGCAGAACGCGGACGGACTCCATGGAAGAGGCTTCCTTCGTGCGGTGCACCGGCGTGCGGTGCGGGTGAAACGGGCGGCCGTCGACTGCCGCCCCGAGCAATGCGCCGATGACGAGCATGTGTACCGGCTCTCGATGACGACAGATCACGATATCTGCACGGGTCGTCCGGGACGCGCTGGGTCGATGCGTGCAGCGTGACGCAGCCGACGTGGAGAGACGAGATGGCACGCTGCTCCGGCCTGGCGACTGATCAAGCCGACCCGAGAGGGTTGCTCCAGCAACTGAGGAATCATCTGTCGGAGCTCTTACCATTCTCCTTACTGCCTCACATGCCCCTACAGCATGCAGTACACGCTTACGCAGAAGTAAACCACGATCAACTTCGTGAAGCGTGCCGCCCGGGCGAGGGCCTGCGTTCGCGGGCGGTGCTGACACCGCACGACCGCCGGTATCGCCGTGGGACACCGTGCCGCCGTGCCACGTCCTCCTGTGATCCGATGGGCTCGCTGCCCCGATCAGGGGCCGAAGGCTCAACGAAGGGAACCACCGTGGCAACCACGCGCTCCGCGCACACCGTCTGGGAAGGCAACCTGCTCGAGGGCAACGGCGTCGTCACCTTCGACTCGTCCGGCATCGGCGAGCAGCCGGTGTCGTGGCCGTCGCGCGCCGAGCAGGCGAACGGCGGGACCAGCCCGGAGGAGCTGATCGCCGCCGCCCACTCCAGTTGCTTCTCCATGGCACTGTCGCACGGCCTGACCGGCGCCGGCACCCCGCCCACCAAGCTCACGACCTCCGCCGACGTCACCTTCCAGCCCGGCGAGGGCATCAAGGGCATCCACCTCACGGTGGAGGGCACCGTCCCCGGCCTCGGCAACGACACCTTCGTCGCCGCCGCCGAGGACGCCAAGAAGAACTGCCCGGTCAGCCAGGCCCTGACCGGCACGACCATCACCCTGACCGCGAAGCTGGCCTGAAACAGGGGCGGGGACCGGCCACATGACGCGTCGGGCGGAGCCGGTTCTGCAACGGAACTGCGGTGCAGTCCCCCAGAGGTCTGACTCACGCACCCGCTGAAGACGCGTAGTGGCGATTCGAAGTGGGCAGGCCACGGCGTTGCCACCGGAAGCCGGCGCGGCCTCGCCGGCCTGCCACCCTCACGGGCGGCGGGCCGGCCCCGTCTTATCGTCCCTTGTCTGCTCGGCGCAGGGGACGTGCCGTCTTCCGGCCGTATGCTCGTGCCGAGGTCGTCCAGCGGGCCGTCGGCGGTCATCACCACGATCGCAGCCGTCACCGTGGCCAACCCGACCGGCAGCATGACCACACGCGGCCAGCTCAGCGGCCCACGACGCGGTCGGCACCAACGGGCTCGACATCCTGCCTGCCCTCGCGGCAATCACCGCTGACGTCGTCCAACCAGTAGGCGCCCGTCAGTTGAGCGAACGTCACACCATCTCCGTCATCTCCCAGAAGGCTCATACCTGAGACAACGACGCACCCCCACATGGGCTACCGCCCTCCACGACTCGGCTGACCGTGACCACACAGACCAGCGACCTCGAGCTCGCGATCCCGACACTGCGGGCCGGAAGCTTCCTCCCCAGCCTGCTGGAACGCCGGCGGCGCATCGACCAGGCCCTCTACGCGGTCATCATGGCGGCCTACGTTCACGGCGTCTCCACTCGCTCGGTCGACGACCTGGTCAAAACCCTCGGCTCCGATACCGGGATATCGAAAGACGAGGTCTCCAGAATCTGCGTCGAGCTCGGCAAACAGCTCGACGCCTTCCACACCCGGCCGCTGGACCCCATCCGGTTCCCCTACCTGTTCCTCGACGCCACCTACGTCAAGGCCCGCGTCGACCACCGCATCGTCTTCCAGGCCGTCGTCATCGCCACCGGCGTCACCCCGGACGGCGGCCGCGAAGTCGTCGGCGTCACGGTCGGCGACAGCGAGAGCGAAGATTTCTGGGCCCAGTTCCTGCGTCACCTGCAAGAACGCCGCGTGAGTGGCGTCCGCCTGGTCATCTCCGACAGCGACAGCGGTCTGGTCAAAGCGATCCGCAAGGTCATGCTCGGCGCCGCCTGGCAGCGCTGCCGGGTCCACTTCGTCCGCAACGTCTTCGCCGTCATACCGAAAGGCTCGGCGGAGATGGTCGCCGCGTGCGATCCGCACAATCTTCGCCCAGCCCACTGCGGACGCCGGCCGCACCCAGCTCGCCACCGTCGCCGACATGCTCCGCCGACCGTTCCCCAAAGTCAGAGAGATGCTGCTGGAGGCCAAGGCAGATCTGACCGCGTTTGCAGACTTTCCCGCGCTCTTCGACGAGCCGTAGGCGGCGAGCGGACACTGCGACTCGACCCGCCCCGGGTCGTGGGTCAGCGTGAACGACCCCAGACCGCTGGTGACGTTGACGACGGACGGGGTAATTGCCTTACGCAGCAGGGGCAGCAATGCGTGCGTGACGCGCACCAGGCCGAAGCCGTTGGTTTCGTAGACGTGGCGGACTGGTCGGCCGTCATGTCCTTGGGCGTGGTCACTTCGCCGAGGCTCCCGGCGTTGTTGACGAGCATATCCAGGTGGCCCCGCCCGAGCGCGCAGCGCCTCGACCGCCGCGCCGAGCCGGTCGGCGGGCTAGCGTCCGTTTCCGGCGTCCCGGGCGCCGATCCAGACCCTCTGGCCCGCCTGTACGAGTCGGCGCGCGATCTCGTGGCCGAGGCCCCTGTTGCCGCCGGTGATCAATGTGGTGGTCGCGTCGTGTCCCTCCTGTGCGTGTCGTCGGAGCGGGTGCTCCCGGTAAGCGGTCACCGGAAACACCCGAGGGATTGGTTCCGCGGCGGTGTGCTCCGGCGGCGTCGATCCCGACCTCGGCCGGCGCCCTGCTCTAGTGGGCGGGGCGGAACGGGCGCAGCAGGCGGATGCCGTCCTCGATGGATCCGTCGATGAGTTCGAGCATCTGCGGGACGAGTTCCTGCATCCGGGGCGCGGCGAGGTGGGCGTCGAGGTGGGCGCGGGTCTCCCAGCGTTCGTAGATGACGAATTCGCCAAGTCGGCCCTCGACTTCGTGGGCTTCGTAGTCGATGTTGCCGGGGTCGTTGCGCGAGGGGGTGACGGCGGCGGTGATGAACGCCTTGAGGTCGTCCTCCCTGCCCGCCTTCGCCTTCGCGTCCCAGACGACGGTCACGTAGCCGGTGGGTGTTGCGGTCATGGTGATTCCTTCTCTGTTCCGTGTTGTGTTCCGTGCTGACGGGCTGTGTGTCGGTACCGGGCCGGGTCAGCTCTCGATGAAGTCGAGGAGGTCGGCGTTGACGGTGTCGGCATTGACGGTGCATATGCCGTGCGACAGCCCCGGGTAGACCTTCAGGCGTGCGTTCTTGACCAACGTGACCGCCACCTCGGCGGAGTTGGCGATCGGGACGATCTGGTCGTCGTCGCCGTGCACGATGAGCGTGGGCACGTCGATCGCCCGGAGGTCGTCGGTGAAGTCGGTCTCCGAGAACGCCTTGACCCCCTCGTGGTGCGCCTGCGCACTGCCGGTCATTCCCTGGCGCCACCAGTTCTGGATGACGCCCTGGGAGATGTCCGCGCCCGGGCGATTGAACCCGTAGAACGGCCCGGAGGCGAGGTCGAGGTAGAACTGGGAGCGGTTGGTGGCCACGGCCTCGCGGAAGCCGTCGAAGACCTCGACCGGCAGCCCTCCCGGGTTCGATTCCGTCTGGACCATGAGCGGCGGGACCGCTCCGACGAGGACGGCCTTGGCGACCCGCCCGGCACCGTGCCTGGCGACGTACCGGACGACCTCTCCCCCACCGGTGGAGTGACCGATGTGGACGACGTCGCGCAGGCCGAGGTGCGCCACCACGGCGGCGGCGTCCGCCGCGTAGTGGTCCATGTCGTGCCCGTGGCCGACCTGGGCGGAACGCCCGTGCCCTCGGCGGTCGTGGGCGATGACACGGTAGCCCCGCTGGACGAGGAACAGCATCTGCGCGTCCCAGTCGTCCGAGCTCAACGGCCAGCCGTGGTGGAACATGACCGGCCGGCCCGAGCCCCAGTCCTTGTAGAAGATCTCGGTTCCGTCGCCGGCGGTGACGAACGGCATGGTCTGCTCCTCGTGGTCTCGCCCGGGTAGCGGGCGGTTTCGATGTCTCCACGAGAATGGCTCGGGCACCATACCGACAGCCTCCGTCAGCTGACTGACATCCGGCCGACGGCTCGCCTACGTCAGTACCGGGGCAGTGCTGGGGACCCGACCGGCAGCTCTCACAGCCGGGTGGCCGAAGGCTCGGAAGGCAGCGCCTCCAGAGCGTCGCGGAGCTCGGCCCGCGACGTGATCCCCAGCTTCGGGAACACACGGTAGAGATGCGACGACACGGTCCGCGGCGAAAGGAACAGACGCGACGCGATCTGCGGGTTGGACAGCCCCGTCGCCGCCAGCCTGGCGACCTCCAGCTCCTGCGGGGTGAGGGCCTCACCGGCCTTGCCCCGCCCGGTCCGCGTCATGCCGGTGGCGCGAAGCTCCGCAGCGGCCCGGGCCTCCCACGAACGGGCCCCGAGCTCCTCGAAGCGGTCGCGGGCGGCGGCCAGCTGCACCCGGGCCTCGCGGTTGAGTCCTTGCCGGCGAAGCGCTTCGCCGTACGCCAGACGAGCACGGCCCACCTCGAAGGGCCACTGCTCGACGCCCGGCAGTCCGAGCGCCTCCTCGAAGCACCGGACCATGTCCTCGGCAGCCGATGTCATCGCCGTGACCGTGGCCGAGCTCAGCGCGAGCCGCGACGAGAGGCGGCCGACACCGGCGTCGCGCAGCGCGTCCGCGTGCCGTCGCGCCTCCGCGTGCCGCCCGGTGCGCACGGCGGCCTCGACGAGGTCCGGCGCGGACCACACGGCCTCGGGGTTGAACGCCGGCAGCACACCCGGGGCGCAGATCGCCGTGGCATGCCGGAACGCCGTCTCGAAGTCGGCGGCGCCCACGGCCGCCCGGGCCGCCGCCTGGTGGGCGCAGTTCTCCAGCCGCCGCAGCCCCCTGGGCCCCGACCACACCCAGACGGCCTCACAGTGGCGGCGGCACGCGTCGAGATCGCCGCGCTGGGCCGCGGCCATCGCGGCGACGTAGTGCCCCACCCGGGCGAACAAGTGGTATCCCGTCTCCTCGGACAGTGCGATGAGCTCGTCCGCGGCGCCGGCCGACGCCTGCCACCGGCCGGCGTGCACGTCGTCCAGGGCGACGAACATCAGGGCCGGCATGCTCGACCCCACCGCGCCGCCGTCGCGTATGACCCGGGACACGGCCTCGCGACAGCCCGGAAGCCGGTCGAGGTACGAGGCGGTCAGGGCGGTGCGGATGACCACGTCGGCGTCACTCTGGTCCCTCAGCCGCGCGATCTCCTCGTCCAGGCGGCGCAGCATCCCGTCGGTGACGGAGCCGAGGTCATGGTGGACGCGCCCCAGCGACGCCGCGGCGGCGGGCGCCGCCTCGGGGAACCGGTCGAGCAAATCGACCAGAGGCTGCCAGTGCTCGGGCCGACCCGAGTACTGGCTGGCGAGGGTGAGGGTGAACAGCGCGGTCTCCAGCTCGCCGGACGGCGAACCGGGCGTCACCGACGCCTGCCCGACCGCCTCCGTCAGCAGCGCGTGGGCGGTGTCGGCGTCGCCTTCCGTGACGAGTACGAGGAAGCCGGCCGTCGCGGCGGCCGAGAGCGAGCGGGCCGCCGGATCGCCCTTGACCTCACGCATGATCTCGTGGCTGACCTCAAGATGGCCCGCAACCCAGGCGGCGGCGTAGGCGGCCTGCGACAGGCGGCGCCTGCGGTCCGCGCGGTCGGTGCTCAGCTCGGCCGCGCGCCGCAGCCTCGCGATGGCGCCGTCGGTGTCACCGCGCCGCAGGCTGCTGCGGGCCGCCGACTCCACGACGGCGGCGACCGCCTCGTCGGGCGCTGTCGTCGCTCTCGCGAGGTGATCACCGCGGCGCTCGGGCTGGTCGGCCAGCGCGTCGGCCAGTCGGCGGTGGGCGCCGCGCCGCTGTTCGCCGGTGGAACCGTCGACCACCGCGGACCTGACCAGCGGATGCCTGAAGCGCAGCGCGCGGCCGTTCTCCGTGACCATGACCAGGTGGTCACGCTCCGCGGGAGCGAGTTCCTCGAGGCTGCCCGGCCCGCCGGCCGCCTCGAGGACGCCGATGTCGCCGGAGCCCTCGAGCGCCGCGAGCAGCAGTACCTCGCGCGTTTTCCGCGGCAGTCTTCCGACACGGGCGCCGTACAGGGCGCGCACGTTCCGCCCCGGGCCGCTCGACTGCCCCGCCCCTGAGCCGTGCTGGTCGCCGGACGTCCCGGTGGAACCGGCGAACTCGAGCAGCGCCAGGGGATTTCCCTGTGCCTCGTGGGCCACGGTCGACAGGACCCGGCGGGGAAGGTGGGCGAAGCGCCGGGACAGCAGCCGCAGGGCGTCCGCGTCGCCCAGCGGTGCGACGTCGAGCTCCGGCAGTCCGGTGGACGGGAAAGGCGCGACGGACTCCGCCCGCTGCGCTCCGAGCAGCCCGATGCGGCGGCCCCCCAGTCTTCTGGCGACGAAACCCACCGCGGCCCGGCTCGCCTGGTCGACGACGTGCAGGTCGTCGACCACGAGGAGCAGCGGCCGGTCCTTCGCGGCCTCGTCGAACAGGGACAGTGCCGCGTTCAGGACGGCGATCCGGCTCGGCGCGGGACCGACGCCGAGACCGAGGGCGACCTCGAGGGCCTCCCGCAGGGCACGCGGCAGACGACCGAGCTCGTCCGGCAGCGAGCCGACGAGCTGATGGAGTCCCGCGAAGCTGATGTCCGTCTCGTACTCGACACCGCTCCCGCGGACGACCCGTACCCCCTTCGCCACCGCCAGTTCGGCGGTCGCGTCGAGGAGCGCCGTCTTCCCCACCCCCGGATCACCGGTGAGCAGCAGGACGGCTCCGTCCGTCCCGGCCGTGTCCAGGAACGCCGCGAGCTCGGTGAGCTCGCCCTCCCGGCCGACCAGCCCGGTCGGGCCGACACCCGTGCCTGTATGTGACTTCGCCCACATCCGCCGCGTCCCTCGCCGTACCTCGCGAGGCAGTCGAACCACCAGCCACGCGCTTGACCAGCGATTGTCGCACTTCGTCTCAGGTTGCCTGCCCGGCCAGCCTGCGCAAGGCCCGCACGGCGGGTGATCCCGGGTCGGCCGTCATCAGGACGACCTCCTGGTCGTCCTCGGGCACGAGCAGGACGTCGCAGTTCACCCGCAGCCTGCCGGCCTCTGGATGGTCCAGGGTCTTGGTGCGGTGCCCGGGGGCGTGGACCGGATGTGTCTGCCAGATCTGCCGGAACTCCTCACTGCCGTCGTGCAGTTCGGCCAGCAGGGCGGCCAGCCGCGGGTCGTGCGGGTAGCGGTCGGCGGCCCGGCGCAGCCGCGCCACCGCGATGTGCCCGAATTCCTCGGCGCCGGAGCTCTCGTACATCCGCCCTTGGTCCAGGAAGCGGCGGCGGGCCAGGTTCGTCGTCCCGTCTCCGAGGTCGGCGCCGAGCAGTGCCTGGGCCAAAGAATTCCAGGCGACGACGTGGTACGCCGCGTCGGTGACGACGGCACCGGTCTCCGGCAGCCGGTCCAGCATCCGGGCCACGTGCGGGCGCACCCGCCGCACGGCGCTGGTGCCGGGCGGCGCGCTCGAACCCGCCAGGCGGAACAGGTGGCTGCGTTCGGCCGGCGTGAGCCGCAGCGTGCGGGCCAGCGCGTCCAGGATCCGGGCCGACGGCCGCGGTCCCCGCGCTTGCTCCAGCCGCGTGTAGTAGTCGACCGACATGTGGGCGAGCTCCGCCACCTCTTCGCGGCGCAGGCCCGGTGTGCGGCGGGCGGTGCCCGTCTCCGTCAGGCCGATCTCGTGCGGACGCAGGGCCGCCCGGCGGGCCCGCAGGTAGTGGGCCAGCTCCTGCCGTGCCATACCGCCTCCTGTCCTCCCCCTGCCTGGTACGGACTGTCCCTGGCCTGGCGCCCGCGACCAGGGAAGCGTGGTTGCCATGAACGAACGCACAGCTCTGGTCACCGGTGCCAACAAGGGCATCGGCAAGCATATTGCCCGGCTGCTCGCCGCCGAGGGCCTCACCGTGTACGCGGGCTCCCGCGACCCCGGGCGCGGGCGGCGGGCCGTCGAGGAGATCGGCGCCGGGGCCCGCCTGCTGGTCCTCGACGTGAGTGATCCCGAAGGCATCGCCCAGGCCGCGGCTCAGGTGGACCGCTTGGACGTGCTGGTCAACAATGCCGGCGTCTCCTTGTCACTCGACCCGCCGGCCGGCACCGGCGTCGAGGAGTTCCGGCGCACGTACGAGACCAATGTGTTCGGGGTGGTGGCGGTGACCAATGCCTTCCTGCCCGCCCTGCGCCGGTCGCCGCGCCCGCGTATCGTCAACGTCTCCAGCGGCACGGCGTCGCTGACCTGGAGCACGAACCCCAACCCCCAGTTCACCCCGGGGAACGGCGGCGCCGCGGCCTACCGGTCGTCCAAGGCCGCCCTCAACGCCCTCACCGTCCTGTACGCCCAGACGCTGGCCGACGACGGCTTCAAGGTGAACGCGCTCGCTCCCGGCCTGCGGGCCACTGATCTCACTCCCGGGGCCGCCGCTGCCGGCGGCGACCCTGCCGAGGCCGCCCGGGGTGCCCTCCGCCTGGCCCTGCTGCCGGACGACGGCCCCACCGGCGGGTTCTTCTCCTGGGACGGAACTCCCGTGCCCTGGTGAGGAGTCGGGGGAGGCGTCGGGGACGGGTGCACCGGGCGCTCCGCACGGGCGCCGTCGTACGCCGTGCCGGCCGGGTTCCCGGGGCGGCGAGGGGCGTTCACGGAACTGCCACCGCGGCGCCTTCCCCGCCCGTCCCGCGCTCCGGGCTCGCCCCGAGCGCCGTCAGCGTCACCCCGGCCGCCACCGCCAGCGCCGCCACCAGCCCTGCCGCGAGCACCGCCCAGTGGCCCAGGAACGTGCAGACGACCACCAGCAGCGCCGTGACCGGCAGTACCGACTGCTGGGCGATCCCCACCTTGTAGAAGCGCGAGTGCAGCGCCCAGACCATGAGCAGGAACAGCGCTGTCGGCAGCGTCACCGCCGCCGACGCCGACAGCGCCGAAAGGTGCGCCTTGCCCACCGCCTGCTCCACCGCCACCTCCAGGCCGGCCCCGATCGCGGCACCCGAGACGAGGATCAGGTAATGGCCGTAGCCCCAGAGGAAGGACTGCCGGTTGGACCGGAGGTGCCCGTGGATGGGGACCGCGAAGTACACCCACCAGGCGGCGAAGATGATCAGCAGTCCGCCGGCGGCGATGGGCAGCAACTCACCCAGGGCCTCGTGCTCGTCGATCCCCGACTTCACGGCGACGGTGGCCGCTGCGATGGTCTCGCCGAGCACGATGAGCGTGAGCAGCCCGTACCGTTCGGCGATGTGGTGGGGGTGCCAGGGCGTGGGGTGGGCCCGCTCCGCATACAGCGGTACGGCCATCTCCAGTAGCGCCATCACCAGGAAGACCCACGGGCGGCCGGCCTCCGGCAGAGCCAGTAGCCCCAGCCAGCCGATCTGGCACAGCCCGATGGCGTACCGCAGCGCCATCGTCCGCTCGGGGCCCCAGCTCGACCGCGCCACGCGCAGCCACTGCGCCGTCATGGCGAGCCGCATGATCACATAGCCCAGGATGACGACCAGGTACGCGTGTTCCTCGAACGCCGGGGAGACGCCTGCCGTCAGGACGAGCACGCCGGCTATCTGGATCAGCGTGACGATCCGGTACAGCACGTCGTCGTTGTCGTAGGCCGAGGCGAACCACGTGAAGTTCATCCACGCCCACCAGATGGCGAAGAAGATCATCAAGTAGTTGAGGATCCCCTCGCCCGTGTGTCCCTCGACCATGGCGTGCACCAACTGGGCGCCTGCCTGGGCTATGGCCACGATGAAGCACAGGTCGAAGAAGAGCTCCAGTGAGGAGACGCCGCGGTGGGTCTCGTCGCGGTCTCGCGCCGTGAGCCTGCGCAGTGGTCTGTGGTGTGCGGGCGCCGCGGAGCACACCGGCGGCGGAGCCGGGCTGCTTGTCATCTGGTGAGCCAAGCTCCGAAATGCCGCTGCAGTCGGGGATTGATCTGCCAGACCATCGCTGCTGCCGCCGCCGGGACGAGTACAGCGAGTCGCACCGGCAGGTACAGATCCTCCAGAACGGGGTTCGTGGCCAGGCCCAGCAGGACGATGGTGGGGTAGATGGCGCACACGGTGAGGAGCCACAGTTTCCAACGCCGGACGGCGGCCGGAACGGTGGGGCCGAGCCGGGGCTCGGCGTTCGCGGACGCGTCCCGGCTCTGCTCCCGGAGCGTGTGCCGGATGTCTGTCACTGCCGGTGGGCTTGGCAGTCCAGGATCGTCGGCACCGTAGGCATGGGAAACAATTCTCTCGTTCATGGACCACTCCAAATCGAAATGCTGCGTGTCGTTGTGATTCCATCGGTTCCTGCTCGACCGAGGCGATGTTGGCGCTGCGTGATGGGCTGCCCGCGCAACAGCGGCAGCAGTTGCCGTGAGCAGCACAGGGCTCAGATGGTTTCGCTGGGTCTCGGCCAGAGCGGACAGGTCGGCGATGTATTGCCCGGCCCCGAAACGCTGCGCGATCGGCACCGGTCGCTGCGGGGCACGACCGTGCAGAAGTAACTGGCGCACGACTTCCGCAAGCTCCTCAGCCAGAGCGAGACCAAGACCGTTCGTCGCTCCGGTGATCAGAATCGACGCCTGGTGCAACCTTCCCGTGCAGGGGTCAAGGCCGACGGCCCGGCGCCCAGGTGGGCGCCGGGCCAGGTCATGATCTGGTCAGTGAGCAGACTGGGCGTGGTCCTGCTCCACGTACACCTTGAGGGCCTGGAACTCCTCGATCGCTCGCGGGCCGCACAGATAGCCGTAACCGCTTCCCTTGACGCCGCCCTCCTCGAAGTCCTCGCTGATGGCGCCCCAGGTGTTGATCCACACAGTGCCGGTGCGGATGCGTCGGGCGATCCGGCGGGCCTTCATCGAGTCCGAGCTGAACACCGAGGCGGCCAGGCCGTAGATGGTGGCGTTCGCCTTGGTCACCGCGTCGTCCTCGTCGTCGAAGATCTCGAACGTCTGGACCGGGCCGAAGACCTCTTCCTGCACGATCCGGACGTCGGTGCGGTCCACCTCGATCAAGCTCGGCCGGTAGAACGCACCGGCGGCCAGGGGGCCGTCGGTGACCACACCGCCGCGCAGCAGCACCGTGCCGTACGAGGCGGCTTCCTCGACGATCGCGTCCACCCGCTGGGCGGACGCCCGGTCGATCACCGGGCCGAGCTGGGCCTTCTCGTCGTCGCCCGAGCCCAGCCGCACCTGCGCGAGCGCGCTGGTGAGCCGGGTACGCACCTGGTCGGCGATGTCCCGGTGAACCAGTACGCGGGAGCCGGTGCAGCAGAACTGCCCGTTCATCAGCACCAGCGACTGCACCACAGTCGGGATCACCATGTCCAGATCGGCGTCGGGAAAGATCACCATCGGCGCCTTGCCGCCCAGTTCCAGACCGAGCCGCTTGAGCGTGGCGGAGGCCGCGGCCGCGATGCTGCGCCCGACCGGCGTACTGCCGGTGTAGTTGATCACGGCGACCTTGTCCGAGGAGACCAGGAACGGGGCCCCGGTGTTGCCGGACTCGGTGAACACGCTCACCACGCCCGCCGGGATCTCCGAGACCGAGGCCAGGACCTGCGCGAAAAGCTCATTGGTCAGCGCCGTCTGAGCCGGAAGCTTGACCACGACGGTGCAGCCGGCGGCCAGCGCCGGGCCCAGTGCCCGCACGGTCAGCATGATGGGGGAGTTCCAGGGAGAAATGATCCCGGCGACACCGAGCGGCTCGGGCACCGAGTGGGTGTACTGGCCGGGTGCCGTCTCGGCGGCGCGCCCGGCGGTCTGGGTGCGCACAGAGGCCGCCGCGTACCGCAGCCACCCGACCGCACCGCTGACCTCCCACGTGGTCTCACCCAGCAGCTTGCCGTTCTCCCGGGACAACATGGCCGCAACCTCCGGTACCCGGGCCTCGAGGGCGTCGGCCAGCCGGCTGAGCGCGGTCGCCCGGAGCGAGGGAGTGCGCGCCCATTCGGTGGTCTCGAACGCGGCGGCGGCGGCGTCCACGGCGGCCGAAGCCTCCACCTCGCCACCGTCGTAGAACGAGCCGACGACGGTGCCGTCGGCCGGATTGATCGATTCCAGGACCGAGCCGGAGCCGGTCCACTGTCCGTTGATCCAGTGCTGCGCGATGGTGTTCATGGTCCGCTCCTCGTGGTCTCGCCCGGGTACCGGGCGGTTTCGATGTCTCCACGAGAATGGCTCGGCCACCGTACCGACAGCCTCCGTCAGCTGACTGACATCCGGCCGACGACTCGCTCACGTCAGTACCGGGACAGTGCTGAGACCCGACCGGTGGCTCTCAGTGGACGCCAAGTCCGCTTCTGGTAGCGGCCTCGTCCCGGCTGCTCGAGGAATCCTTGGCGAGCGAGTCGTCCCAGGCGGGAGCAGGTGACGTTGATCGAGGGCTCGTCGGTGGGCAGGTCAAGGTACTCGTGCAGATCGCGGACACGGAACATTCCGGGGTGCTCGTTGAACATGGTCACGATGCCCTGGTAGACGGTGGCAGTGGCGGTCTCCGCGGGGGCCGTTGTGTGGTGGGGAGGGGTGAGGCCGTCGATGACTTTGCGGGTGGCGGCGAGCTCGGCCAGGCGGGCTTCTGTCTCGGCAAGGTCGGTGGTAAGCCACTCGATCTACTCGCGCAGGTGGTCAGCGCGAGCTGCGGTTTCATCGTGTTCGGTCTGCAGCAGCCGCAGGAGTTCGCAGACGTTCACGCGGCCAGCTCCACGTCGTCCCGCCAGGTGGAAGTAGGGGCGGTGAGGCGGCGGAGCATGCCGGCGGTGGAGGCCCAGTAGACGCGGGAGGTCGCGTTGTCGGGCCGGTGATCGTAGTTTCGGGCCAGGCGCCGCTGCAGTATGAGGGTGCCGTTGACCTGCTCGACCACCCACCGCTTCGGTTGCGGGACGAAGCCTTTCCCCTCGTCGTCGAGGTTGCGGCGAACCACCTCGACGGTGATGCCCTTCACCGCCCCGTGGATGATCACGGCGTCCTTGAAACCCTGGTCGACCAGGACCTTCTCCAGGCGCATCCCGCACCGCTCGGCCGCTTGGTCCAGCAGGGCGATGCCGGCCTCGTTGTCGTGTGCGCTCGCGGCCAGGACCACCACGCTGATGATCAGGCCCAGCACGTCGACGGCGAGCCCCCGCTTCCTGCCGGGCGTCTTCTTGTTCGCGTCCAGTCCCGTCGTCTCCTTCGGCACCCCGGCCGCCACGCGGACGGACTGGGTGTCGATGATCACCAGGGACGGGTCCTCTAATCGTCTGGGCCGCTCCCGCACCTGGCAGCGCAGGATCTCCTGGATCCGCTGGGCGAGGCCGTCCTGGCGCCACAGGGTGAAGTAGTAGAACACCGCCGACCAGGCCGGGAGGTCGTGCGGCAGTAGCCGCCACTGGCAGCCCGTCCGGTTCTGGTAGAGCAGCGCGTTCACGACCTCGCGCAGGTCGCAGGAGCCCGGGTTCCCGGTCGCCGACCGTGCCACCCGCTCCTGCTTCCACGCGGTGACCAGCGGCTCGATCAGCGCCCACTGCTCGTCGGACAAGTCGGTTGCGTACGGCATCCGCTCCATGCCCGAGACCCCACCATGTACACGCCATGGCACGAGGACGGTACCGCCCCATCACCCACGAACGGGCGACACCACATCATCAGGAACGGGACTTAACGCCCTCTGAGTACGTGTTCGCGGCCGTCGCTGACTTCGATGAGGCGGATGACCACGCTGTCCTGGCTGCCGTACAGCCCGACCCAGCCGCGGTACGTGCGCAGGGCGGGGGCATCGTCGGTCCATTCGCCGATGACGGCCGGGCCGCCCTCTTCGAACCGGAGGACCGCGAGGTACCGGGTGGGCTCCGACTGGTCCGCCGTACGCGGGGCGGGAACGTCCCTGGCCTTCAGGGCGGCGAAGTCGGCGTGCGCGGCCTCGACGGCTTCGGGGTACGCCTCGCGCTTGGCGTGTTCGGCGAGCGCCCGGTAGATGCTGGTGACGGAGGAGTTGTGTCCCTTGCGCTTGCTGGTGGGGGTGATCAGGTCGGGCTGGATCTGCTCGACGGACTCGCCGCCCGCGCGGCACCGGAACACGGTGTGGAGCATGTCGGCGGTGATGACCGGGGGTCGGCCGCCGTGCTTGCCTTTGCGGGCCGCGGTGTCGAGCCCCTCCAGCGTCGACTCCGGGATGTTCTCCCGTTCGGTCTCCGCCATCGCCGCGAAGAACGCGAACAGCAGCTTGCCGGGGCCGGTGGGGTCGTAGATGCCGGGCGGGGGCCCGGCGAGCATCTCCAGGACCAGGCCGTGGGCGGTGAGGTGGTCGGCGAGCACGGTGAGTTCGGCGGCGTCGCGGCCGAGCCGCTTCATCTCGTACACGGTAAAGATGACGCGGCAGTGCGGGGCGTGGGCCTTGACCTCCCGCGCCGTACGAGCGCCTCCTCGAACTGGGCCCTCCGCGGACGCGGGTGCTGATCTTCTCGCTGAAGATCTTGTCCCTCGGGATGCCGTGGCCCGCAAGGCGTCGAGCTGGGAGTCGTCGTCCTGCCCAAGGGCGGAGCAAGGGGCGCGGGTGGTGCCGTCTCTTACGCCGGCCTCCGCGCCGGTTCTCGTGATCGTCACGGACTCATGGCAGGCCGAGCCCTCCACGGTCCGCGCACGCGTGGAACTCGTCCACGATCAGCGTCGGATGCGCAGGGCTTGACGGCATGGGGAAGGGCAGTCCGGCACCGCGTACCTCGATGATCTTCGGGATGGGGTCTCGTCGCAGCCGTGTGTCTCGTGGAGGCGGGCCCGGAGAACGTCACTCGATGCGGGTCGTTGCCCTACCTGCCGGCCAGGCTGCTGATACTCGATGAGTCGGCCTGCCGGGTCGTGTCGGCGGTTGGGTGCGAACAACAACTTTGTCCAAGAAGCAGCGCCGGGTATGCGGCCCGAAGAAGGGAGTGTCTTGTCGCATACTCGGCGCTGACCGGCAGAGTTACGCCGTCGTGGCTGCTGTCTCGGTGGCTTCGACTGCGGACTTGAAGTCAGGGTGAACCCCGATTTGATCAAGCCACACGCTCATCGAGTTGTAGCAATTGAACCTTTCGATCTTTCCGTCACGGAGGTACCAGAGGTCCGCCGCCGGCACGTCGATCCGGTTCCCGGTCGGTGGGATCTCGCCGACCGGAGTCGGAAACCCTCCGAGATGCGTGCCCTGGATTCGCAACTCGACGGCGACGACATCACCGAACGCATGTACCTCGAGCAGCTCACGGTGTACATCGGGGAACGAGCGGGCGAGGCCCGCGATCACCTGAGGAATCTGCTCTCCGCGGAAACTCTGCGAGGTCGACATGTCGTTGAACGACCCGTCCTCGGTGAACAAGGCCAGGAAACCGTCACCGTCGAGAACGCTCCCTTCCGCGAGCCGGTAAGCCTCGCGAATGGTCTTTTCGTTACTTTCCATTCCTGTTCTCCTTTGAGTTCGCAACACGCTCACGATCCGCGCTTGTCTTTGATTGACCCTTCCCGGCTGTCGTAACGGTAATCGTTACGACAGATTGTCGCAACCTTCCCTGTTGCGACTGAGCTGTCGTAACATGAAGCGTTGCGGCCGGAGGAGGGAGCATGAGCGCCAACAGCAGGCTGACCATTGCCGCCCATGCGCTGGCCTGGATCGGCCTCTACCAGCGCCAGGGCCATGAGGTCGCCACCTCCGAGCAGATCGCGACCAGCGCGAACACCAACCCCGTGGTGATCAGGCGGCTGCTCGGCGA
>NZ_BMUC01000006.1:54645-103525 GCF_014649995.1 Streptomyces griseoflavus
AGGGCCGGGCTCGTGGAGTCCCGGCGGGGCGTGGGCGCGGGCTGGTCGCTGGCGCGCGAGCTGGAGTCGATGACCCTGCTCGACGTGTACGAGGCAGTGGAACCCGGCCCGCTGTTCGCGATGCACCGCACCACCCCGGACCAGGGATGCGTGGTGGGTCACGGCATCCAGCCGGCAATGCGGGGCATCTACCAGGACATCGAGGAGACCCTGAGACACGAACTGGCCCGCGTCACGCTCGAGAAGGTACTCAGGGACGTACTCGCGGCACCTCGCCAGCCTCTCTGATCAGATGGGCGACCCCGTGCGAACCGTAGGGTTCGGCGTGGGTTCTGCCCACCGGGGCGGAGTGACGTGAGCGTGGAGACAGAATCCCGCGCCGAACGCGTTGGATCCACCGCCGGAACAGACGGCGGGCGCAGGCCGAGTTCACCGCGGACCAGGCCGTACTCGTCCAGCGGCTCTACGCCGACGAGCGGGAGAAGACCGTCCAGCAGATCCCCGGCAGATCCGGCGTGCCCCGTTTCACGGTGCACGGGCGCCTCGACAAGCCCAGACCGTCCCCCGCCAGGCCCAGAAGGCTGCGACCGCCCACCCAGCCGGACAGCCGCACAGCCGGACAGACCATCAGCTGCCGCAATGATCGGCAGACCCTCAGGCCAGGACGTCGACGCGCCCCGAGCACGCCCGCTGAATGGCCTGCAGGTCCGCCCGCGCAGGGCCGGCTCTTCCGCCGTGGACAGCTGTCCGCACCTTCGCCTCGATCTCAGCCACCACCTCGTCGGTGAGGAACGGCAAGCCGATGCGGCGGTAGCCGGTGTCCACGGGCGTGGACAGGCCGAGCTTGACGGCGTCCCAAGCCCGCAGCGCCGCTTTCTGCTCGTCGGTGTGGCCGCCGCCCGCCTGCCGCCCGCCGCGCAGCCGCCGGATCCAGGGCTTCGCCGTGCTCGTCGTGCTGCGGCTGCGTGCCTGGTCGAGCTCGTCGAGGTCTCTCAGCAGGGTCTGTGTGTCGGCGTGGATCTGCGTGCACAGCTTCCGCGCCCGGGCGAATGTCTTGTGGGTGACCACCGCAGCGGTCACCACGAGCGTCAGGCCAGTGGAAATCAGAGGCACCGGGTGCGTGGCGACGAACCGTGCCCCCAGGAAAGCCACCACGGCGAAGATGCCGGTCACGTTCGCCAGCGCCCGGAAGACAGCCGCTCGCTGGATACGGCTCGCGAGCCGCTCCAGGACGTGGTCCTTCGGCTCGGCGATCCGAGACAGGATCGTCAGCGCGATGTAGATCAGTGCCAGCGAGAGCGCGGCCTGCCGGTAGTTGACCGGCTGCGCCGTGCCGTCGAAGACCTTGACCAGACTGACGATCGGGCCGGGGACCGCGAAGCTCCCGACGATGAACAGGATCGCGAAGATTTTGAGGATGCCCTCACGGAGATGGTTCGCCTTCAGGTAGCGGTTCAGGGCTGGCATCCCGGAAAGTGCCACCACCCATCCGCTGATGAAGAGGAACTTACCCAGCCCCCGCTGGCCGTCCCGGAAGAGCAGGTCGCCGTATGCTCGCGAACCCGAGGGGGAGCAGAGCGAGTTGCCCGTAGGTGCGCACGGTGCGGACCGTTGTCATGGGCCCACTGTGCGAGACCGCACCGGTCGGCCGTGCTGATTTTGAGGTAGGCCAGAGGGTTTCGGCGCCGTACGACGGTTGTTGGTTCGCTTACCTGCCCGCGCCGCGCTCGGATTGCGCCTGCCGTCAGCCGCTGCTCGGAGACATGCCTGCCCCGACCCGCCCGCGCGTGGGCTTTCGCAGGCCAGTGACCGGCTGGTGAGTGATCGGCCGACGATTTACTACCAACCCATTGACTGTTCCGAGCCGAACGGCGTTGATCGAACCTGAGGGATACCGTTGACACCGGTACAGCTCGTCACGACTGCCGATCAGGTAAGGGCTCTTTCCCGGATTGCTGCCCGCTGCACCGCATCGTCTTCACCCGGCTACGTCACGACCCACGCACCCTGGCGTACTACGAAAGCCGCACCCAGGAGGGCAAGACCCGACGTAAGATCATCCGATGCCTCAAGCGGTATGCGGCCCGCGAGGTCTTCAACCTAGTCAGACCAGTGTCCAGCACCCCCGCGTCATAGGGGCGTCCTGGAGCATGCCCACGAAGCAGCGGCCGTCCACCGTGTCGCTAGCCGCACGGCTGGGCACCGACTCCAAGACCGTGTGGAACTGGCTGCATGGAAAGTCGCGGCTGTCGGCGGGCGGCCCCACCAGCTCCTTCGAGAACAAGGCGGCGTTCGCCTGTCGGTCGCCGCCGTAGTTGAGCCGGCGCGTGCGCCGTCGGCCGGAGGAGTACTCGATGGGGCTGACTCCGCAAAGGGCAGCAAAGGATGCCTCGGTGTTCAGCCGCTCGGGACGTCGCCCGTCATGGCTGCGATCGCGAATTCAGCGTCCCTGAGAACAGCGCTGGAAGACAAACTGCATGACGAGCCGAACGCGTCACGCGGGCACGCACAGTCAACTTCACAGTGATGCCCCACCGAAGCGCTCCGGTGGGGCTTCGTCTCATGGCTCCAGGTGGAGGCCCGCCAAGGATGCTCCCCGGCGGGGCCTCGATCTACACCGGCGCTGTCACGCGTCTGTCACCAGCTACGCCGACGCCACCGGACCGCAAAGCCCTGACCTGCTACAACGCGCACACCATGGACTGGCATGGACGCCGATAGACGGTCTCTACAACCTGTGCCATGTGGTGCCCAGTGAGGGACCCAGGATCAGGACCGGGGCGTCTTCTGGCCCGTCGAAGCGGTATTGCAGGGTGTTCGGTGGTGTCTCACTCACGTCCCGCACCCTCTCACGTCTCACGGACGCCCCTAAAACGCAGGGGTGCGGGAAGCCGGTCTGACCAGGTTGAATACCTCGCGGGCTGCGTATCGCTCGAGGCGTCGGATGATCTCGCGTCGGGTCTTGCCCTCCTGGGTGCGACGTTCGTAGTACTTCTTGGTGCGCGGGTCGTGACGCAGGCGGGTGAAGACGATGCGGTGCAGGGCGGCGTTGGCCTGCCGGTCTCCGCCGTGGTTGAGCCGGCGCGTGCTCCGCCGGCCGGAGGAGTACTCGATGGGGCTGGTCCTGCGGACCCAGGTCCTCACCGTCTCCGCTGAACCGATCCCCAGCTTGGCCGCGACCGCCTTCATCGCGGCCCACTCGGTGGGGCAGTCCGGGCGGATCTCCGCAACCATGCGCACCGCGCGCTCGCGAAGCTCGGGAGGGTAAAGGGACGGACGTGCCATGACTCGATCCTCTCAGGGGAATCGAGCCTCCATCAGACGAGTAGTTCAAGCAGCCGGTTCTTTCGTTTTATGCCCGCTACCTTCTCTTATCTCTCCGTCAAAGGTCCGTTTACCCGCCTCACCTCGCACTTTGAATCACTTTCGCGCCATAGCGAGTGGCCAAGCGGAGCCCTTCGGTCACGCAGCCAGCGAACTCATGGCCAAGGCGATTGGGGACCTCGTCGGGTTTCGGCCCCGCTTCCCACGGCACGTTAGTTCGAGGGTTTGCCTGATCATGCATCACCGCGACGTCTCTTCACTCCTGACTCACAGGTGATGCACTGTGCGCACACAAGCGCGAAGACTTGTCACGGTCGCTCTGGCCCTGGCATTGCTGGCAATAGCGGGTGTCGCCCCCTCCTGGGCGTCCCCAGGGGGCCAGCCTCACTCCGCGGGCACCGCGGTCATCGCACAGGCGCAGGCCCGCACAGCTGCGGATCTGCCCAAGCCCCCCAGGCCGATGACGCTGGCCGAGCGCCGCAAGCAGCTCGACGAGGACCGGCACGAACGGTCCCCGATGCGCGACTACATGAACGCGCCGGAGCGGGCACCCAAGGGTAAGCCCCACAGTCGACCGGACACAGACCGCCTCGAACGCGGTCCCGCCGCCGAGTCGAAGGTGGCTGTGCAGCCCTTCGCAGCGGCGGCCGAGAACCCGACCTCAGTGTCGTCCTGGGCCACCGCGTACCCGGGCATGCTGTCGATCGGCGGGCAGGTGAAGCTGCCCAAGCGGGGGGACTCGTACACCGGCATGTGGCTGTACGTCCTGGACGAGGGCGGCTCCCCGGTCGTCCAGCAGGAGATCAAAAAGGCGGCGGACGACCCCAGCGGCGCCACCCCCGACACCGGGGCCTGGTGCTACGACTGGTGGTCGAGCAACTCCTACCCCACCGACCAGTGTTTCTGGTGGGCCGGCAGCGCGCTGGGCGGCATCCTCCAGGACGGTAAGAAGTACTACGCCTGGGTCTTCCTCAACAGCGCCGACGGGACGTCGAGCCCCGGCGGGACCACCTCGCCGCTGGTGGAGGCGTTCTACACTCCGGTGATCCCTGGAGCGCAGGCGGGCATCTGCACCTGCTACGCGCAGGCGCACCGAGCAGACCCGGTCAACACGGCCACCGGCATGTTCTTCGAACAGCTCACCGACGCCTCCCTGGTGAGCCCCGGTGTGCCTCTGGCCCTGGAGCGCACCTACCGCTCCGATGCGAGCGCCGTCGGCCTGCTGGGGCGCGGCTGGGCGACGCCGTTCGACGCGAAGCTGGCACTCGCGACAGGGAAGGTGACTTACCGGGCGGACGACGGGGCGTCGTTCGTCTTCACCCAGAACAGTGACGGCACCTACACCGCCCCGGCGGGTTCTGCGGCCAAGCTGGTCAAGGGCACGAGCACCTACACGATCACCACGTCAGACCACACCAAGCGGACGTTCAACAGCAGCGGCCAGCTCACTTCCGTGGTCGACAGAGTCGGCAAGGGGCTGAGCCTGACGTACGCGTCGGGCACGCTCGCCTCTGTCAGGGACGCCGCCGGGCGCACCACCACCTTCACGCCCCATGCCGACGGACTGCTGTCCAAGGTGGGCCTGCCGGACGGCACGTCCGTGTCGTACGGCTACACCGGCGGTCTGCTGACGTCGGTGACCGACCCGGCCGGCAGGACGTCGTCGTACGCCTACGACGCGAACAAGCGACTGTCCTCCTACACGGACCCGGCGGGCGGCAAGGTCACCAACGTCTACGACACCGCGGGCCGTATCAAGTCCCAGACCGACCAGAACGACAAGACCACCACGTTCACCTGGGACGGCAAGAGCGAGTCGCACACCACGGCGCCCGACGGCGGCGTGTGGACCGACGTGTACGCCGGCAACGTCCTGATGGAAACCATCGACCCGTACGGCAAGAGCATCGCCTACGACTACGACCGCCATCTGCGGCCCGTCGCCATCACCGACCAACGCGGCAACACCACGGAGATGACGTACGACAGCGCCGGGCGGATGCTCACCCGCAGCGCCCCCTCCGCGCTCGGTTACGTGGAGAGCTGGACCTACGACGCCGCGGGCAACATCACCAGTCACACCGACGGCCGCAAGAACAAGACGACGTACACCTACAACACATCGAACCAGCTGACGTCCACCACGGATCCGCTGGGCGGCAAGACCGGCTACACGTACACCCCGCTCGGCTCGCTGGAAACCGTGACGACGCCACGTGGCAAGGTCACCACCTACGGCTACGACACGGCCGGCAACCGGACCTCGGTCACCACGCCGCTGGGTGAGAAGACGACGTTCACCTACGACAAGGCCGGCCGGATCCTCACGAAGACGGACCCGCGCGGCAACGTCACCGGCGCCGACCCGGCCGACTTCACCACGACGTACACCTACGACGGCCGCGGCCTGCTCAGCTCGGCCACCGACCCGCTGGGCCGCACCACGACCTACCAGTACAACGGGGCCGAGCAACTGACGTCGGCCAAGAACCCGGCGGGCGACACCACCACGTTCACCTACGACGACGCCGGACACCTCACCCGGACCACCGACCCAGCCGGCAACTCCGTCACCCGCACCTATGACGCGAGCGGACGCCTGTCCTCCCAGACCGACGCGACCGGAGGCAAGACCACCTATACCTACGACAAAGTGGGACGCCTGCTGAGCAGCGTCTCGCCGCGCGGCAACGCCACCGGCGCCGACCCGGCCGCGCACACCACGAGTTACACCTACGACGCGGCCGGCAACACCATCAAGGTCACCGGCCCGACCGGCGCGTCCACCACCACGACCTACGACGCCATCAACCGGCCCCTCACGGTCACCGACCCGCTGGACCACACCACCAGCTACACCTACGACGCCAACGACAACGTCACCAAGATCACCGACGCCGCAGGCGAGACGGTCACCTCCGTCTACGACAAGAACAACCGGCTGACCAGCAGTACCAATCAGCTGGGCAAAATCACCACCAACGCCTACGACGCCGACGGCAACCTGCTCAGCCGCACCTCCCCGCTCGGCCACAAGTCGAGCTGGACCTACGACGGTGACGGGCGCCAGGCCACCGCGGTCGACCCGCGCGGCAACACCACCGGCGCAGACCCGGCCCAGTACACGACCACCTACGGCTACGACCCGGCCGGCAATCCCACCACGGTCACCGACCCACTCCGCGGCGTGACCACCACCGCCTACGACGCCGTGAACAACGTCGTCAAGCAGACGGACGCCGACAAGCGCGCCACCGCCTACGGCTACGACAAGCTGGACCGGCTGACCGAAGTCACCGCTCCGGACGGTGCAGTCACCACGTACGGATACGACACGGTGGGCAACGTCACCGAGCGTACCGACGCCAACGGGCACGTCACCACGTACGGCTACGACGCGGCCCGCCGCCCCACCTCGGTCACCGACCCGCTGAAGCGGGAGACCACCTACGCCTACGACGCCGCCGGCAACCTCACCAAGAAAATCACGCCCCGCGGATCCACCGGCTACACCTACGACCCGCGCGGCCTGCTCACCAAGGTCGACCACTCCGACTCCACTCCCGACGCGACGTTCGGCTACAACGACGCCGGGCAGCTGACCGCCCGCGCGAATTCGAAGATCTCCGAGGACTTCGTCTACGACGCGGTCGGAAACCTCACTAAGACGCGCGGCTTCGCCTACACCTACGACGCCGCCGGGCAGATGCTCACCCGCAAGTACTCCGACGGCAACACGACCACCTACACCTACGACAACGACGGCCGCACCGCCACGATGCTGGCCGACGGCAAGACCACCACCTACACCTGGGACCCGGCCGGCAACCTCACCAAGTCCGCACTGCCCAACACCGAGACCGAGGACCGCACATACGACCGGACCGGCCGCCTCACCGCCGTCACCTCCACCAAGGCCGGCACCACGGTCACCAAGACCGCGCACACCCTCTCCCCCGCGGGCCTGCCCACCCACGTCGACATCACCCGCGCCAACGTCGGCACGACCGGCTACGACCTCACCTACGACACCGCAGGCCGTCTCACCTCCGGCTGCTTCCCGCAGCCCTGGGTCGCCGGCTGCGCCGCGAGCCGCGCCACGTCCTACACCTACGACAAGGTCGGCAACCGCCTGACCTCCAGCCTCGGCACCACCTCCACCAGCTACGCCTACGACGCGGCCGACCAGCTCATCTCCACCACCACCGGCACCACGACCACCGCCTACGACTACGACGCCGAAGGCAACCAGACCAAGAAGGGCGCCGACACCTACACCTACGACCTGGCCGGACAGATCTCCGCCGCCACCGTCGGCGGCACCGCCTACACCTACGACCACGACGCCAGCGGCAACCAGGTAGCCACCCTCAAGGACGGCGCGGTCACCCATCGCACCCAGTGGGACCCCAACGCACCGCTGCCGATCCTGGCCACCGAGTACGACAGCGCCTGGACCATCAAGCAGTCCTTCCGCTACGACCCCCTCGGCCAGCCCACCTCCGTCAAGACCGGCACAGGTGCGCTCTTCTACTACCACCACGACACCCAGGGCTCCCCGGTCGACGTCACCAACAGCACCGGCACCCTCTACCAGCGCTGGGCCTACGACCCGTTCGGCACCCGCGTCCTGGGCACCACCACCGGCGGCGCCCCCGCCAGCCCGCCCTCCTACACCGGCGCCCGCTACGAAACCACCACAGGCAACCTCGACCTCCACGCCCGCCAGTACAACACCACCACCGGCCGCTTCACCCGACCCGACCCCGCCACCCGCACCCGGACCACGCCGTACATATCGCCCTACGCCTACGCCGACAACGTCCCCACCCTCCTGACCGACCCCAGCGGACTGACCCCCGACGACCCGAACAACGACCGCGTCGACAGCCTCGGCGAAGCAGCGGGCATCTTCGGTGACGCCTTCGTCGACGTCTTCAAGTCGCCCTTCGTCCTCGCCGGGGACCTGCACGACGCATTCACCGGCGAGAACGGCGGCGCCGGCGCCTTCGTCGACAAGTACCTCCCCGTCCGCCCCGCCTACCGCCTCTACCGCGCCGAATACATGCTCCGCCAGCAGGGCTGCGACGCCCTCGCCGATCTGTACGCCGAAACCGCCGAAGAACTGACCCAGCAGATCGCCCTCGTCGGAATCGGCGGACTGACGGGATGGCGCAGAGCCGTGGTCGAGCCGGGCGGGGGACGTTACTACGGGGAACCGAGTTCGACGCGGTTCGGACTCCCCTACTACACGCCGGAAACCCCGTCGTCCATGAGCCGCATCAACCCGGAGGGCGGCCGAAGGAACTGCGGACTGTGTGCGACCGCCGGCGACGACCTCATGGCCGGCCGGAATCCGAATGGGGTGTCCGGAGCAGACCGCCCGCTGACGCGGGCCGAGGTGTCAGCGATGACAGGGCTACCGTTCCGGAAGGTCGGCGGCCTCAACGTCATCGTGAGCGACATGCTGCGCTGGGGACCCGGTGCTCGGGCGATCATAGGAGCATGGCCGAGGAAGGGCGTGGGCCACTACTTCAATGTCGCGAACATCGATGGAAAGGTGGTCTTCCTCGACTTCCAGTCGGGCAAGGCCAATCCAGCGCACAAGAGATACCGCGACTACTACGTGATGAGGACCAACTGACATGCTCGACCCGGAAGAAGCCGAGCGCAGGGCCGCGGAGTTCCTCACGGAGGAAAGCAGAGCATGGGGGCTGTCCTCCAACGTGAGGATCATTCCCGAGTACTGCTTCACGGACAAGGGACGGTTCATCGCTCCCTACGACCATGTCGAGTACCTCGATCACGGACGTCAGGACATGCAACTCGGCGGGAACCTGCCCGTGGCCGTCGACCTGAATACCGGAGCGTGCTCCTTCGTCACCTGGGAGGAAGCGGATGACCTGATGGAGCGTGACCTGCTCTGAGTTCGAGCAAGCGGGTCAGCCCGGTGAAGTAGCGGATTTTCCGTGCCTTCTGGTCTCAACAGCCGAGTGAGCACCGCTGTAGGACTACTGGAAAGGCACGGCAGTCCGCATGCACGCAGTCCGGCCCGGGTGATCGCGACGCTGCCGCGTGCGAGCCCCGGCCGTCGACCATGAGGGAAGCCCTCTTCGATGTCTTGCCCTCCTGGGTGCGGCCTTCGCAGTACGTATGGGTGCGCGGGTCGTGGCGCAGGCGGGTAATGACGATGCGGTGCAGGGCGGCGTTGGCCGCCGGTCGCCGCCGTGGTTGAGCCGGCACGTACTACTTCGGCCGGAGGAGTATTCGATGGGGCCAACTCCGCAAAGGGCGGCAAAGGACGCCTCGGTGTTCAGCTGCTCGGGTCGTCGTCCGTCATGGCTGCGGTCGCACACTTCAGCGTCCCCGAAAACAGCGCTGGAAGACACACTGCATGACGAGCCGAACGCGTCACGCGTGCACGCGCAGTCAACTTCACAGTGATGCCCCCACCGGAGCGCTCCGGTGGGGCTTCATCTCATGGCTCCAGGCAGAGGCCCGCCAAGGATGCTCCCCGGCAGGGCCTCGATCTATCACCGGCCCTGTCACGGGTCTGTCGCCAACTACGCCGACGCCACCGGACCGCAAAGCCCTGACCTGTTACAACGCACACACCATGGACTGGCGTGGACACCCATGGACGGTCTCTACAACCTGTGCCATGTGGTGCCCAGTGAGGGACCCAGGATCAGGACCGGGGCGTCTTCTGGCCCGTCGAAGCGGTATTGCAGGGTGTTCGGTGGTGTCTCACTCACGTCCCGCACCCTCTCACGTCTCACGACGTGACACACGGCCGGGGAAACGGGCCGGCCCCCGCCCTTCGCGGCGCGGCACCTCCGGCGCCGGCGGAACCCCCGGTGATCCTGGTGCGGGTTCTCCGGCGCGTCCGCGCGGCTTCCCGGACACCGTGTTCCCCGGGGCCGCGCGCCCTCCGGATCCCGCGCGGCGGAAAGCCTTCCGGGATCTCCCCGTCCCCCACAGCGGAACTCCACACGGTGGACGAGCCGTGTCCTCTCCTCACCAGGGCTCGGTCTTCCGGAGACCTCGGCGCCTCGCCACGCCCCACGGCCCCGCGCCCTCGGTCGGCGGGACGTCGACGTCTCCGCGGCCGCCATGGTGCCGTGTTCCGCCGGTTCGTTCGAGGGGTAACCGCGTCCGCGAAGGGCGAAGCAGGCGCGTCGACCGCGGCACATGGCACGGAATCGTGGTGGACAAGGACGCAGGCGACCACCCCGGCGGAGGCGCGCCGCGCGACGCCGGCATCGAAGCCGTCTCCGAGACCGTCGGGCCTCGCGCGGGGCGGACGGAGTCCTCAGGGCGTCGTCCCGTAGCGGGTCGCGACCGCCGTCGCCCGGTCGCGCAGGGAGGTGCGCAGCCACCGCGGGGCCAGGACCTCCGCGTACGGGGCGTGCTCCCACAGGGCCCATTCGGCGTGCCGTGCGTCCTGGAACTCGACGTCCATGCGCAGTCGGCCGTCCGTGTCGGTCGTCTCGGCCCGGACGGCCAGGGCGGTGGCGACCAGGTGGTCCCGGCGCCCGGGGTCGACCCGTACCTCCACGGCGGTGGTGTCGCCGCCGGTGCGGAACCGCGTGCCGCGTTCGCGCCAGGCCCGGTCCAGGTCGACCGTGTCGGCGCGCTCGGCGGGTTCGTCGGTCTCCTCGGCCTCCAGGACCCGGCTCAGCCGGTAGGTGCGGTCCTCGGCACCCCGCCTGGCCAGCAGGTAGCCCTGGTCCCTGACGGTGACCAGGCCGATCGGGTCCACCGTGCGCCATGCGGGAGGCCGGTTCACGGCCGCGTAGCGGATGCGCAGTCTGTGCCCGGCGAACACCGCGCGCCGCACCTCGGCCGCGACGGAGTCGGGGACCTCCTCGGGGGCCACGCGGCGCGAGAGCAGATCGGTCTCCGGGTCGACGAGCAGGCGCTGGGCCGCTCCGGCGGCGGTGTCCCGCAGCCCTTCGGGCAGGGTGTCGACCACCTTCAGCACGGCCGAGGCGAGCGCCGATCCGAGACCGAACAGCTGCGCGCCACGCCGTGATCCGGCGACCAGGAGGGCGAGCGCCTCGTCGTGGTTCAGGCCGGTGAGCGCCGTCCGGAAGTCCGGCAGCAGCGCGAAGCCGCCGTGCCGGCCGCGCTCCGCGTAGACCGGGACCCCGGCCGCGGACAGCGCCTCCATGTCGCGCAGCACCGTCCGGGTGGACACCTCCAGCTCACGGGCGAGTGCCGGCGCGGTCATCCGGCCTCGCTGGCGCAGCAGGAGCACCAGGGAAACCAGGCGGTCGGCTCGCACGGGAAGAACCTAGCGGACATACATGACGGAGGTTGTCATGTTTTGTTGCGAGGCTCCCTCACACGACGTCAGACCGGCGTCTGTCACACGGCGTCAGACCGGCGTCCGTCGCGGCGACGGGCGTAGCGGTGTCCGTGAACCGAAGGACCGAAGGAGCAGGTATGGCGAGGGAACGTGGCGCGGTCAACCCGGTGCCGTGGTCGGTGGAGAGGGGCTTCAACCAGGGTGAGCTCGTCTCCGGCCACACGCGCACCCTGTACATCTCGGGCCAGACGGCGATGAGCGGGGACGGCAGGCCCGAGCACGACGGGGACATGGCGGCGCAGCTGGCGCTGAGCGTCGACAACGTCGAGGCGGTGCTCGCCGAGGCGGGCATGTCCCTGGCGAATCTGGTCCGGCTGAACGTCTACACGACCGATGTCGACCTGCTCTTCCGGCACTACGGAGTGCTCGCGGGCCGTCTGGGCGCCGCGGGTGTCGCGCCGGCCACGACCATGCTCGGTGTGACACGGCTGGCGATCCCCGGCCAGATGATCGAGCTCGAGGGCACAGCCGTCGGGTGACGCGTTCCCTCCCCTCCCCGGGGCGGCCCCGGTCCACAGGGCGGAGGCGCCGGTTCCGTGTCCGAACTCACGCCGGCACGGGCCCGCGCCTCGTCAGGGCGTCCGCGGCGCCGAGGTCCTTGATCCTTAAGGCACGGTGTGACCTCTGATGCGACCTTTGGCGTCTGGTGGTGCATTAGCCTGGCGACTGTTCCCGCACACCGTGCCGTGCCCTCGGGGTGCCCGTCACCCGGATCGTTCAGGAGACCCATGCGCCCCCGGATACCCGCCCTTGCCGGCATCGCGTCGCTCCCGCCCGTCGCCCTGGCGGGCGGTGCGCTGGTTGTCGGTGTCGGGGGTCTGTATCTCACCGGGCTGCTGCTCACCGGCGGTGAGATCGAGGCGGGGACGACGGTGCGGGGCGTGGACATCGGGGGCCTGAGCCGCGAGGAGGCCACCGCGAAGCTGGAGCGGCACCTGGCGGCGGCCGGCTCGCGGGAGATGGCCGTGCGGGTCGGCGAACGCCGGGGCGCGGTCGACCCGCGGGAGGCGGGGTACTCCTTCGACATCGAGGGGACCGTGGACCGGGCGACGTCCACCGGCGCCGATCCGATCGGCGTGATCGGAGGGCTGTTCCGCTCGGGCGGTGACATCGAGCCGGTGGTGCGGGTCGACGAGGACAAGGCGCGCGCCGCCCTGGAGAAGCTGGCGGGGACGCTCGACACGAAGGCCCGGGAGGGTGCCGTCTCCTTCTCCGACGGCCGTGTCGCACAGGTCGCCCCGCGCACGGGGCACGCGATGGACGTGGACGCCTCGGTCGACGCCCTGCGCGAACCCTTCCTGCGCCGCGCGGCGGACTCGGTCACGGAGCTGCCCGCCCGGGAGAGCACGCCGAAGGTCACGGCGGACGAGGTGCGGCGGGCGGTGCGCGCGTTCGCGGACCCGGCGATGTCGGCACCGGTCACCCTCACCGCGGGCGGCAAGCGGTTCACGCTCTCCCCGGCCGTGCTGGGCGAACACCTGACCATGCGCCCCGACAAGGCCGGCAGGCTCGCTCCGGAACTCGACAGCGAGGGCCTGCGGGCCGAGCCCGCGGTGACCGACGCGCTGAAGGACCTGCCCCGCACGCCCCGCAACGCCCGGCTGACGGCCCAGGGCGACCGGGCCGTCGTGGCCGCCGACGCACGGACCGGCGTGGAGGTCACCGACAAGGCCCTGGGCAAGGCCGTACTGCCCCTGCTCACCAAGTCGGGCACCGCCCGCACCGGAGAGGTCGACACCCGGGAGATCCAGCCGGAGGTCACCCGCGCGAACGCGGCGCGCCTCGGACTGACCGAGAAGATGTCCTCCTTCACCGTCAATTTCGAACCGGCCGCATACCGCACGACGAACGTCGGCCGGGCCGTGGACCTCATCGACGGCTCCGTCGTCATGCCCGGCGAGACCTGGAGCTTCAACCGGACCGTCGGCGAACGCACCGAGGCCAACGGCTTCGTCGACGGCATCATGATCTACGACGACCAGTACAAGAAGGCGCCCGGCGGCGGTGTCTCCGCCGTGGCCACGACCGTCTTCAACGCCATGTTCTTCGCGGGGGTCGAGCCGGTCGAGTACGGCGCCCACTCCTTCTACATCGAGCGCTACCCGGAGGGCCGCGAGGCGACGGTCGCCTGGGGCAGCCTCGACCTGCGGTTCGCCAACGATTCCGGCAAGGCCCTCTACATCGAGGCCGAGTCCACCGACACGTCGGTGACCGTCACCTTCCTCGGCACGAAGAAGTACGACGAGGTCACCTCGGTCAAGGGGCCGCGCACCGGGGTGCGGCAGCCGTCGCGGAAGGTGAGCACCGCCGAGGAGTGCGTGCCGCAGACCCCGCTCGAAGGGTTCGACGTCACCGTGGAGCGGGTCTTCCGCGACGGCGGCCGGGAAGTGGGCCGGGAGCCGTTCCGCACCCGGTACACCCCGCGCGACGAGGTCGTCTGCGAGAGCGGGAGCTGACCCCGGGGGCACCGCCTCACCTCCCGCTGCCCGGCCCGGCCGCCCCCGGCACCGCGCGCCGGCGCGTCCCTTACCGTGTCCGGAGCGCAGCACCGAGGTCCGAGGGAGTCCGACACATGTCCAAGCACGAGCGGTGGAGCGAGCTGCTGGAGCTGCTGGCCGGAGCGGGCCGGATCGACGTGGACGACGCGGCCACCGCCCTCGGGGTCTCCGCCGCGACCATCCGCCGTGACCTCGACGAGCTGGCCGGACAGCAGATGCTCGTGCGCACCCGGGGCGGAGCCGTCGCGCACGGTGTCTCCTACGAACTGCCCCTGCGCTACAAGTCCTCCCGCCACGCCTCGGAGAAGCAGCGCATCGCGACGGCCGTCGCGGAGATGCTCACCGACGGTGACGTGGTGGGCCTCAACGGCGGAACGACGACGACCGAGGTGGCACGGGCCCTGGCGCTGCGGGCGGGCGGCAGCCGCGACGGACGGGGGCGGCGGGACGCGGCCGAGACCTCGGCGCCCGTGTTCACGGTGGTCACCAACGCCCTCAACATCGCCGGTGAGCTGGCGGTGCGCCCACAGGTGAAGATCGTGGTCACCGGCGGGGTGGCCCGTCCACAGACGTACGAACTCGTCGGACCGCTCACCGCCGGCGTGCTCAACGAGGTCGTGCTCGACGTCGCCGTCCTGGGGGTCGACGGCGTCGATCCGGAGCTGGGGCTGATGACCCACCACGAGGACGAGGCCGGCATCAGCCGGCTGTTCGCCGAGCGGGCGCGCCGGGTGATCGTGGTCACCGACGCGTCGAAGATGGGGCGGCGCGCCTTCGCGCGGATCTGCGGCCTGGACCGCGTCGACGTCCTGGTGACCGACGCCGGGCTGCCGTCCGGCATGACGGCCCGGCTCACCGAGGCGGGGGTCAAGGTCCACACCGTCTGACCGGGCCGGGCCCGTCGCCGGGACCGCTCGGGGGCGTGCCGTGGGGTTTCGGCAGGGTCGGGGCCGGTCGCGGAGGACGGACCGGCGGTCGGTGCCGATGCCGGTCCGGCCCACCCGGACGGTCCCGCGGCGTGGGACCGGGGGGACCGCTCGCGCAGAGGTCCCGTCGGGCGGACGACCCGCATGCGCGGGCGTCCGCGCACGTTCCGGGCGGGGGGCGGAGCAGCCGCTGACATGCCCGCGGGCCCGAGCGCGTCTAGCGTGGGCCGGGGAGTGCGCCACCGCGGAAAGGAGCCGCCCATGCCGGTCGCCCGCAACCCCTTGCACGGCCGCGTCGCCGTGGTGACCGGAGCCGCGCGCGGCCTCGGAGCGGCCATGGCCCGGGTCCTGGTCGAACGGGGCGCGACGGTGGCGCTGCTGGGCCGCGAGGAGAGAACGCTGGCCGCGGTCAGGGACGCGTTGCCGGCCGGACGCTCGGTGTGCTGGGAGGTCGACGTCACCGACGACCGGGGCATGGGCCGGGCCGCGGCCGGCATACGCGCGCGGCTCGGACCCGCCTCGGTGGTGGTCGCCAACGCCGGACTGGCGGAGGGCGGCCCCTTCGCGGAGTCGGACCCGGCGGTCTGGCGGCGCGTGGTCGAGGTGAATCTCATCGGCAGCGCGGTCACCGCGCGGACATTCCTGCCCGACCTGTTCGAGACGCGCGGCTACTTCCTCCAGGTGGCGTCGCTGGCCTCCATCGGCGCGGCGCCGATGATGAGCGCCTACTGCGCGTCGAAGGCGGGGGTCGAGTCGTTCGCCCACGCGCTGCAGGCGGAGGTCGCCCACCGGCACGTGGGGGTGGGCATCGCCTACATCAACTGGACGGACACCGACATGGTGCGCGACGCCGACCGGCACCCCGTGCTGCGGGAGTTGCGCGGGCACATGCCGCCGCCGGCGCGCAGGATGTACCCCGCCTCGTACGTGGCGGGCAGGCTGGTGCACGCCGTCGAGCGACGCCGTCCCGCCGTCTACGTGCCGCGGTGGCTGCGCGCGACCCAGCTCGTGCGGGGCGCGATGCCGCCGGTCGTCACGTCGCTGTCGCGGCGCGAGCTGCCGCGTCTCGGCGCCGAGGAGCCGTTCGCCGCGACCGGGCTGCTCGGCGCCGGCGGCCGGGCCGACCAGGAGGCCGGCACCGACGCCCCGCGCGGCTGAACGGCCGCGCCGCCCGGTGCATCCGCGGCGGGCGCGGAGCGGGAAACGGAGGCGACCGCACCGTGCGGGGTGCCCGCGCCGACGGGCCCCGCCGTCCGAGTGACCGTCGCGCCGCGGCCCGGTGCCGTGGAACGAGCCGGAGGGAAAGACCGTGGGAACGAGCGGAGTGCGGGAGACGGAAGGGACGCTGTGTCTGGTGACCGGTGCGTCCGGGTACATCGGCGGCCGGTTGGTGCCGGAGCTGCTGGAGGCCGGTCACCGGGTGCGTTGTCTCGCCCGCTCCCCCGACCGGCTGCGCGATCACCCCTGGGCGGCGGACGCGGAGACCGTACGGGGTGACGTCACCGACGCGCGCTCGGTCGCCGAGGCCATGCGCGGCGTCGACGTCGCCTACTACCTCGTGCACGCGCTCGGCACCGGCGCCGGCTTCGAGGAGACCGACCGCCGTGCGGCGCGGATCTTCGCCCGGGAGGCGCACGCCGCGGGCGTCCGCAGGATCGTCTACCTGGGCGGTCTCACCCCGCGGGACGTCCCCGAAAGTGCCCTCTCCCCGCACCTGCGCTCCCGCGCCGAGGTCGGCCGCGTCTTCCTGGACTCCCCGGTGCCCGCGACCGTGCTGCGGGCCGCGGTCGTCATCGGTTCGGGATCGGCCTCCTTCGAGATGCTGCGCTACCTGACCGAGCGGCTGCCGGTCATGGTGACACCCAGTTGGGTGCACACCCGCACCCAGCCCATCGGGGTCCGCGACGTGTTGCGCTACCTGGCCGGCTCCGCCACCATGCCGGCCGACGTCGACCGGGCCTTCGACATCGGCGGGCCCGACGTCCTCACCTACGAGGGCATGATGCGCCGCTACGCCGCCGTGGCCGGCCTCAGGCGGCGGATCATCGTGCCGGTGCCGGTGCTCACTCCGCGGCTGTCCAGTCACTGGGTCGGCCTGGTGACCCCGGTGCCGGCCTCCCTCGCCCGCCCCCTGACGGAGTCCCTGCGCCACGAGGTCGTCTGCCACGAGCACGACATCGCCCGGTACGTCCCCGACCCGCCCGGACACCCCCTGCCGTTCGACCGGGCCCTGTCGCTGGCCCTGCGCAAGGTGCGGGACGCGGAGGTCGTCACCCGCTGGTCGTCGGCGTCCGTCCCCGGGGCTCCCAGCGACCCCCTCCCCACCGACCCGGACTGGGCCGGCGGCAGTCTCTACGAGGACGAGCGGGAACTCCCCGTCGACGCGTCCCCGCAGGCGTTGTGGAAGGTGATCGAGGGGATCGGCGGCGACAACGGCTGGTACTCCTTCCCGCTGGCCTGGGCGGTGCGCGGCTGGCTGGACCGCTTCGCGGGCGGTGTCGGCCTGCGCCGCGGACGGCGCGACGCGGAACGCCTGCGCGTGGGCGACTCGCTGGACTTCTGGCGCGTCGAGGAGATCGAACCGCTGCGCCTGCTGCGGCTGCGGGCGGAGATGCGGCTGCCGGGCCTGGCGTGGCTGGAGATGTACGTCGAGACGGACGACCGGGGCCGCACCCGCTACCGGCAGCGCGCCCTGTTCCACCCCCGGGGGCTGCTCGGCCACGCCTACTGGTGGTCCGTCTCCCCCTTCCACGCGGTCGTCTTCGGCGGCATGGCCCGCAACATCACCCGGGCCGCCGCCAGGGGCCTCACGGCGCGCGGGGGTGACCGGCGCGCCGGGCGCGTCCGCGAGGCGAGCGGCCGGCGAAGTGCCTCCCGCCGGTAGGCATCCCGCGCCCGCACCACCGCACCAGGAGTGACGCCATGACCGTCGCGGTCGTCCTGTTCACCTCGGACCTGCGTCTGCACGACCACCCGCCCCTGCGCGCCGCGTTGCGGGCGGCGGACCGGGTGGTGCCGTTGTTCGTGCTGGACCCCGGGATCCGGGCGGCCGGCTTCGACGTCCCCAACCGGCGGGCCTTCCTCGCCGACTGTCTGCGCGATCTCGACGCCTCGCTGCGCCGCCGCGGCGGCCGGCTCGTGGTGCGCTCGGGGCCGGTCGACCGGGAGGCCGCCGCGGTCGCCGCCGAGTGCGGGGCGAGCGAGGTGCACATGGCCGCGGGCGTCACGGCCTACGCACGGCACCGCGAGGAGCGGCTGCGCGGGCGACTCGGCGCCGGTGGCGTGGCCCTGCGGGTGCACGAGGCGGTGATCACCGCCGTCGCCCCCGGCGCGGTGACCCCCGCCGGGTCCGACCACTTCGCGGTGTTCACGCCCTACTTCCGCCGCTGGGACCGGGAGACGCTGCGGGAACCCCTTCCCGCGCCGCGCGCCGTGCCCGTTCCCGAAGGGGTGCGCGGCGGTCCGGTGCCCGCACGCGCCGACGTGTCCGGCACGTCCCCCGGCCTTCCGGACGGCGGGGAGACGGCGGGGCGGAACCGGTTCTCGCGGTGGCTGCGCGCGGGGCTGTCCTCGTACGGCGACCGGCACGACGACCTGGCCGGTGACGGGACCTCGCGGCTGTCGCCGTACCTCCACTTCGGGGCGCTGTCACCGGTGGAACTCGTGCACCGTGCCCGCCGGACGGGCGGGCCCGGCGCGGAGGCGTTCGTGCGCCAGCTGTGCTGGCGGGACTTCCACCACCAGGTGCTGGCGGCGCGGCCCGGGGCGTCCGGTACGGACTACCGCACGCGCCACGACCACTGGCGCGACGAGGAGGACGCCGCCGAGGACATCGCCGCGTGGCGGGAGGGGCGTACGGGGTATCCGATCGTCGACGCGGGCATGCGCCAGCTGCGTCACGAGGGCTGGATGCACAACCGGGCGCGGCTGCTGGTGGCGAGCTTCCTGACCAAGACGCTGTACGTGGACTGGCGGATCGGCGCCCGGCACTTCCTGGACCTGCTCGTGGACGGCGACATCGTCAACAACCAGCTCAACTGGCAGTGGGTCGCCGGCACCGGCACCGACACCCGTCCGCACCGCGTGCTCAATCCCCTCGTCCAGGCGAAGCGGTTCGACCCGGGCGGCGCCTACGTGCGCCGCTGGGTCCCCGAGCTGGGGGACGTGGGCGGCGCGGCGGTGCACGAGCCCTGGCGGCTCCCGGCGGAGCGGCGCGACGCGCTCGGCTACCCCGACCCGCTGATCGACCTCGCCGACGGGCTCGCCCGCTTCAAGCGGGCCCGCGGCCGCGACTGAGGAGCCCGCCACCCACCGGCCGACAGAACAGTGACATACCATCATCAAACGGGCGCCGATGGGCCGCTGAGGTGAGTCCGTCCGGGACGGCCGCCGTACCGGGCAGACATCAGCGCATCCGGAGCAGGGCACTCGGCGGAAGCACTGGTGTGCAGATAACTGACTGTGAGAAGGGGCCGCGCATGCTTGGACTGCCGCCGATCGTCGCCGTACCCGGTGAACCGGCCGACGACCCCCTCACCCCGGCCGACGCCGCCGGCGGTGCCGCCGCCGTCCTCGAACAGGTCCTGGAGACGCGGCTGCGTGACTCCCGTGCCGTCGACGCGGTCTTCGCCCGGGACCTGGCCGACCGCGTGGGCGCGCTGGTCTCGCGGGGCGGGAAGCGGCTGCGCACGGCCTTCGCGGTCTGCGGCTGGCGCGCGGCGGGCGGTACGGGCGACGCCACCGCGGTACTGCGCACCGGGGCGGCCCTCGAACTGCTCCAGGTGTGCGCCCTCGTGCACGACGACGTGATGGACGGGTCGCTGCGGCGCCGGGGAGGCCCGGCGCTCCACGTCGAACTGGCCCGCGGGCACTGGGCCGCGGGCATGCACGGCTCCGCGGAGGCGTTCGGGTCCTCCTCCGCGGTGCTCGCCGGTGACCTGGCCCTCGCGTGGGCGGACGACCTGCTGACGGAGACCGCGCTGGACTCCCCGCACGGCCGGCGTCTGCACGAGGAATGGCGGGCGATGCGCACCGAGATGGTCGCCGGGCAGTACCGGGACCTGCACGCCCAGGCCACCCGTTCGTCGCACGTCGACGAGGCGCTGGACATCGCCACCCTGAAGAGCGCCCTGTACACCGTCGCCCGTCCCCTCGCCCTCGGCGGGACGCTGGCCGGAGCGGACGAGGGGACCCTGGACGCGCTGCGGGCGGCCGGCCGGTGCGCCGGCCTGGCCTTCCAGCTCCGCGACGACCTCCTCGGCACCTTCGGCGACCCGGCGCTGACCGGCAAGCCCGCCGACGACGACCTGCGCTCGCGCAAGCTGACCTACCTCCTGGCCGTCGCCCTCCGGCTCGCCGACGCCGCCGGGGACCACCACGCCGCCGCCACGCTCGCCCCGGACGCGGACCCGGGCTCGCAGCGGGCGGTCGAACGGATGCGGGCGGCGCTGGAGCGCACCGGTGCCAGGGAGGTGGTGGAGGCGAAGATCGTGGAACTGACGGACCTGAGCGCGCGGCACTTCGAGCGCACGGGCGCCCCTCCCGCCGTCCGGCAGGAGTTCGCCGCGCTGGTCGCCCGCGCGTCGGACGTGGCTCCGCGCCGCGCCGAGGGGGTCGCGTGAAGCGGGTGCCGGGACCCACCGACCACGTGGTCGTGGTGGGTGCCGGTCTCTCCGGCCTGGCCTCGGCCCTGCACCTGCTGGGTGCGGGCCGGCGGGTCACGCTCGTGGAACGGGACGACGGTCCGGGCGGCCGGGCCGGCCGGGTGCGGCTGGGCGGCTACCAGGTGGACACCGGACCCACGGTGCTGACCATGCCGCACCTGGCCGACGAGGCGTTCGCGGCGGTCGGCGACAGTCTCTACCGCCGCGTCGAGCTGACGGCGCTGCACCCGGCCTACCGGGCGTCCTTCGCGGACGGCTCCTCCCTCGACGTGCACACCGACGGCGAGGCGATGGAGGCGGAGGTGCGGCGTTTCGCCGGTCCGGCGGAGGCGGCCGGCTACCGCGGTCTGCGGCAGTGGCTGGAGCGTCTGTACCGGGCGCAGATGGGCCGCTTCATCGACACGAACTTCGACTCGCCCTTCCAGCTGCTGCACCCGGACCTGGCCCGCCTGGCGGCGCTGGGCGGGTTCGGGCGGCTGGACGGCCGCATCGGCCGGTTCCTCTCCGACGACCGGCTGCGCCGCGTCTTCACCTTCCAGGCCCTGTACGCCGGGGTGGCCCCGGCCCAGGCGCTCGCGGCGTACGCGGTGATCGCGTACATGGACACCGTGGCCGGTGTCTGGTTCCCCAAGGGCGGCATGTACGCCCTCCCCCGGGCGATGGCCGACGCGGCGGCCGACGCCGGTGCCGACCTGCGCTTCGGCGCCGAGGTGAGCACCCTGGAGCGGTCGGCCGGCCGGGTGCGGGCCGTACGTCTGGCGTCCGGCGAGCGGATCCCGTGCGACGCGGTGGTGCTGACCTGTGAACTGCCCACCGCCTACCGGCTGCTGGGGCGCCGGCCGCGGCGTCCGGCACCGCTGCGCCACTCGCCGTCCGCGGTGATCCTGCACGCCGGTACCGACCGCACCTGGCCCGGGCTGGCGCACCACACGCTGTCCTTCGGCGCCTCCTGGGAGGGCACGTTCGACGAGCTGACCCGCTCGGGCGAGCTGATGAGCGACCCGTCGCTGCTGATCACCCGCCCGACCACGCACGATCCGGGACTGGCGCCGCCCGGCGGCCACCTCCACTACGTGCTCGCTCCCTGCCCGAACACCACGGTCGGACCCGACGCCGCGACGTGGCGGGACCTCGGCCCGCGCTACCGGGACCGTCTGGTCGGCGAACTGGAACGCCGGGGCCTGACCGGGTTCGGGGACAGCGTGCGCGAGGAGCTGCTGGTGACCCCGCTCGACTGGACGGCGCAGGGACACGCGGCCGGCAGTCCCTTCTCCGTAGCCCACACGTTCGCCCAGACCGGCCCCTTCCGGCCGCGCAACCTCGTGCGCGAGGTGGAGAACGTGGTCCTGGCGGGCTGCGGAACCACTCCGGGCGTCGGCGTGCCGACGGTCCTCATCAGCGGCAAGCTCGCCGCCGCCCGCGTCACCGGCGGCGCCGGCCGGCGCCCCGCCCGCGCGCGCACTCCCCTGACGGCCGTGCCCGCGCCCTCCACCACCACCCCTACTCCGGCAGGTGCCGATGACCCGTCGTGAACTGGACGCGGCCGGGATCACCGATCCCGCGCTGCGCGCCGCCTACACCCAGTGCCGGCGGCTCAACGCCCGCCACGGCCGGACCTACTTCCTGGCCACCCGTCTCCTGCCGCTCGAGGACCGCTCGGCCGTGCACGCCCTGTACGGTTTCGCCCGCTGGGCCGACGACATCGTGGACGACCTCGGCCGGCACCGGACGCCCGACGAACGCGACCGGCTGCTGCGCCGACTGGAGTCCGACCTCGCCGACGGGCTGCGCACCGGCGGCGGGGACGAGCCCGTGGTCCGGGCCGTGGCCGACACCGCCCGCCGGTACGGCATCGAGCACGAGCTGTTCGCCGACTTCATGTCCTCCATGCGTGCCGACCTGACCGTCACGGACTACCCCACCTACGCCGACCTGCGGGGCTACGTGCGCGGTTCGGCCGAGGTGATCGGCCTGCAGATGCTGCCGGTCCTGGGGACGGTTGTGCCCCGCGAGGAGGCGGCGCCGCACGCGGCGGCCCTCGGTGTGGCCTTCCAGCTCACCAACTTCCTGCGGGACGTGGGCGAGGACCTCGACCGCGGCCGCGTCTACCTGCCCGGAGACCTGCTCGCCGCGCACGGCGTGGACCGGCCGCTCCTGGAGTGGAGCCGGCGCACCGGGCGCCACGACCCGCGCATCCGCGCGGCCTTCGTCGCGGCGGACGCCATGACGAGGGAGGTGTACCGGGAGGCCGAGCCGGGCATCGCCATGCTCGACCCGCGGGTGCGTCCCTGCATCCGTACCGCGTTCACCCTGTACGGCGGCATCCTCGACGCGATCGCGGCGCAGGACTACACCGTGCTGCACCGCCGCGCGGTGGTCTCCCGCCGGCGGCGCGCGGCGACGGCCGCGGCCGGTGTGCTGCGCGTGGCCGCCGCCCGGTGGGGCGCGGGCGCCCCACGCCGGGCCTCCCCGGCCGGCGTTGCGGTGCTCGACCGGAAGGGGCCGGTGCGATGAGGGGACGGACGGGCGGGCCGCGCTGGACCCCGCCGCTGCGGCGCCGGCGTTCCGGCCCGGACTGGGCGACGCAGACGCCGACCTGGCGTCAGGCACGGCCGGCGCTCATCGCGGACGCCCTCAAGCGCGCCTGCGCCCGCCCTTCGGGCAACTGGTTCGTGGTCGGCGCGTCGCGGACCGTCCGCGCCGCGGGAGGCCCCTACGGCAGGACGGTCGGCGGTACGGAGGTCGTGCTGTGGCGCTCCGACACCGGTGAGCTGCGCGCGGGACCGGGCGTGTGCCCGCATCTCGGTGCTCCCCTGCGGGACAGCCGGGTGGTGTGCGGCACGCTGGTGTGCCACTGGCACGGACTGGCCCTGGACGGCTCGCCGTTCGCCGGGTGGCAGCCGTTCCCGGTGCACGACGACGGGGTGCTGGTCTGGGTGCGTCTGGACGAGGTGGGCGGCGAGGAGCCCACCGAGCGTCCCGTCGTCCCCCCGCGGCCCGCGGCGGGCAGCGGGGTGGACGCCGTGTACACCGGGGTGGGGCGGTGCGAGCCGCAGGACGTGGTGGCCAACCGGCTCGATCCGTGGCACGGCTCGTGGTTCCACCCCTATTCGTTCGTCGACCTGTCGGTGGCGCGCGAACCGGAGGGGGAGGAGGACGACGCCTTCGTCGTCGACGTCTCCTTCCGGGTGGCCGGGCGACTGGTGGTGCCGGTACGGGCCGAGTTCACCGCGCCGGAGCCGCGCACGGTCGTCATGCGCATCACCGACGGCGAGGGAGCGACGTCCGTGGTGGAGACCCACGCGACACCCCTGACCCGGGCGGGCGAGGAGCGGCCCAGGACGGCCGTGGTCGAGGCGGTCGTCGCCGCCTCCGACCGGCGCGGCTTCGCACTGGCCCGGGCCGCGGCACCGGCGCTGCGCCCCCTGATGCGCCGGACCGCCGGACGCCTGTGGCGCGACGACCTGGCCTACGCCGAACGCCGCTGGGCGCTGCGCAGCACCGGACGCTTCCCCGGCTGATCCGCGCGGCCCGGGCCGTGCTGCCCGGCGGCACCCGGTGGGGTGCCGCCGGGCGGCGGGCCGGTCAGCGGGCAGGGTGGTCGTCCGCGAGAGCCCCGAGCGCGCGGAGCACGGGTGAGCGGCCCGCCCGCGGCACGGTCCACAGCACCTGTCCCCGTACGCCCCGGTCACCGAGGAGGGCGTTGGCCGCGAGGAAGCCGGTGGTGGCGGCCCGTTCCATGAGGGCGACCGGCAGGTCGCAGCGGATCGCGTCACCGGCCAGGACCAGCCACGGGTGCGGAGTGCGTACGGAGGGGCGGCGGCGGTGCGAACCGACCGGGAAGAGCGGGCAGTCCGAGCGCCACTCGTGCCGTGCGTCGACCACCCGCGCGTCCCCGGTCTCCGGGTAGATCCGGCGCAGCCGGTCCAGGAGCGTGTCCTGCACCTGTTCGGGTTCCGCCGCGGGGTCCACGGCGTAGGCGTGCAGTTCCACCACCGAACCGCCATTGCGTGCCGCCCAGCGTGCGGCTTCGCCCTCGTAGCGCTCCAGGACGCTGATGTTGTCCAGGCCGTCGTAGCCGCTGGTGCCGAGGAAGCCGGGGCGGTCGGAGCGGACCGGACGGTCGAGCCAGAGCCGGGAGACGAGGAACGGCGGGGCGGTGCGCAGGGCCGCGACGTCCTCCCGCCAGGCGGAGGTGCCCAGACCGGGTGACGACTCGACGATCCGGCGCAGTCCGCCGGTGTCGGTGGCGAGCACCACGGCCTGGTGGCGGTCGGTGCCGGCGTCGGTGCGCACCTGCGCTCCCCCGCCGTCCAGCGGGGAGATCTCGTGGGTCGGCGTCCCGGTGCGGACGTCGGCGCCGAGGCGCTGGAGGTAGTCGCCGAGCGGCTCCCACAGTGCCTGCGGGAACGGCTCGTCCGGCACGTCGAAGAGCAGCCCCTCGGACGAGCCGAGGAAGTAGATGTGGAACATCAGCAGCAGTTCGGCGGCGGACAGTTCCCGCGGGTCGGCGAAGAAGCTGCGGGAGAACACCTCGAAGGCCAGGTGGTGCGCCGCTTCCGGGAAGCGCACGCGCTCCAGGAAGTCGGTGGCGGTGACGTCGTCGAAGCGCTCGTACACCTCCGGCACGCGCACGTCGAGGAGCGGGAGCGCCGCCCGGGCGTCCATGGCGGCCAGGTCGCGCCAGCCGAAGGTGGGGCTCAGGGCGACGAATCCGAGCGCGCTGAGCGGCGGGGTCCGCGGGACGCGGGCGAAGCTGTCGGTCAGACCGCCGCTGTGCCGCAGGGGGTAGTCGGGCAGCGGGGTGAGCCGGGCGAGGGCGGGGTCGGTACGGCGGAGCAGACCGCGCAGGTTGTAGTACTGCCGGAAGAAGGCGTGGAAGCCGCGGCTCATGGTGACCGGTGAACCGTCCGCGAGGCGGGTGGGGTGGCCGGCGAGCCGGCCGCCGAGGGAGTCCTCCCGTTCGTAGAGGGTGACGCGGGCGCCGCGTTCGGCCAGCAGGGTGGCCGCGGCCAGGCCGGCGATGCCGCCGCCGATCACGCCGACGGACGGTTCGTCCCCGCGCCGGAACCGGGGTGCGCCGGGCCGGGGCATCAGGATCTCGGCCTTGCGGTCGCGGCCCCGCCGCGGGGTACCGCCGGAGCGGGTGCGAGGGGTCATCGGTGGTTTTCTCCGTTTCGTGACAGGGGGTGGGTGCGGCGGGGCAGGAAGGGCAGTTCGAGCGCCGTGCGGAGCATGGGCAGCACGGGCGTGCGCAGTCCGATGCCCCATTCCTCCAGCGGTGAGGTGGCTCCGTCGAGGAAGCGCAGCAGGCGCTGCGGCGGGACGTGGCGGAACAGGCCGGTGAAGAAGTCCGGTCCGTCGATCCGTCCGGTGTCCAGGGCGCGCAGCAGTACCGCGTCCATCGCGAGGGCGCGCCACCCGTGGGGGGCGGGCACGGTTCCGTGCCCGTCGCGCAGGGCGGCCGCCACGGCCCTGCTCTGCCGCTGCACCGCGGCGAAGGTGTAGCCGGTGGCCGGACGCGTCGCGCCGCCCGCGGTCCCGATGCGGAAGACGGCCTTCCCCGTCCGGCGCGGGAAGCGGGCGTCGGTCATCGGGATGACGCCCTGCTCCGTCCGCTCCACGGTGAACGCGCCGAGGCCCAGGACGTCACGGCAGTAGTGGCCGAGCGCCGCCTCGTAGGCGTCGGCGGTCAGGGCGGCGCGGGAGAACTCGGTGTACTCCACGAGCGCCCGGTCCGGGGCCAGCGGCAGGACGTAGCCGAAGGCGAGCCCGTGCGCGGGCTGCGGCACCCGGAAGTCCATCAGGTCGGCGACCCGGGGATCGAACCGTTCGGTGTCGGTGCGCACGAACCAGCCGCGGAAGTGCTGGAGCAGCCGGGTGCGGGCCGGCGGCAGGGCGCGCGGCGGCCGCGAGTCGAACACGTGCCGGGCGCGCAGGTGCAGGGGCCGGCCCGTGGGAAGCGTGCACCGGACCACCGCGCCCCCGGGCCCGTCGTGCACCGAGTCCGCCGTCGCCCGCAGGAGCCGTCCGCCCGGGGAACGGTCCAGGAGTCCGTGGACGTGCTGTTCGAACGCGGTGGAGCGCACCATGCGGTAGGTGAACGGGGCCGGGTCGACGGTGACGTCCCGGCCGTCGGCGCCGTGGACGCGCAGCACGGGCCAGGACGCGCAGACGACGTCGTCGAGGTCTCCGCCGCCCCGGTCCCAGTAGCACCAGGTCCGCTCGGCCGGCCGGAGCGGTCCGTCCGGCGGCTCGACCACGGTGACGGTGAGCCCGTCCGTCCCGGTCAGCCGGTGGGCGAGGCTGAGGCCGGCCGCGCCACCACCGAGGACGACCACGTCGGAGGTGTCGGCCGGGGGGCGCGTCCCGGGGGCCGCTGGTCGGTGCTCATGGCCGCTCACTTCCACGCTTCACTCCGGGGACGGGGTCGACGGTTCTCTGGTGCACTTCGGGTCGTTCACTCATTCGGGCCGACGGCCCGTCATGGATGCGGTGGCCGGTGACCGGTTCAGCGGTGTGTCCCCGGCCGTCCCAGGTCGGCGAGGACCTCCCGTGCGGCGCGCGTGCCGGACGCCAGGGCGCCCTGCACCGATCCGGTCGCCCTGTGGTCCCCGCACACGTACCGGCCGGGGCCGAAGCGGGTCGTGCGGCTCAGCGGCCAGGGCGGGAGCATCGCCGGGAGCGCGCCCTCGACGGTGCGGGCGGCGACCTGGCTCCAGCCGCTCGTGCCCGTGCCGTACAGGTCGGCCAGCCGGCGGCGTACCGCGTCCGCGGTGCCGGGCCGGTCCTCGCCCAGGACCGAGGTGGAGACGAGCGCGGTGCCGGGCGGCGCGTAGGTGGGAGCGGCCTCGCTGAGCACGCAGGTGTTGAGGATCGCGCCGGTGCTGTCCGTCATCAGGGTCGGCTCCGCCAGCGGTGTGCGGTCGGTCGCGTGGTAGTAGGTGGTGACGGTGCGTCCGTCCGGGACGGGCAGGCCCGGCAGCAGGCGGGCGGCGGTCACCGCGTCCGTGGCGACCACCACGGTGCCGGCCGCCACCTCGCTGCCGTCCCCCAGGAGCACTCCCGCGTCGGTGACTTCGGCGACGGGCGTCTCCGGCCGCAGGACGCCGTCGGGCAGATCGTCGGCGAGCCGGGCCGGGACCGCCCCGATGCCGGCGGCGGGCAGGCACAGGGTGCCGCGGGCCATGCTCCGCCAGACCAGGTGGAAGAAGCGGGCGGAGGTCTCCAGACGGTCCTCGAGGAACACCCCGGACAGGAACGGCCGCAGCACGTGGGCGATCACCGCGTCCGACAGGAACGCGCGGGACAGGGCCTCGGAGGTCGAGCGGTCCGCGCGGTGTTTCAGCAGGTCCGCGGGGAGCACCGTGTCGCGGGCGGTGAGCGCCGCCAGCGCGGCCAGGTCACGGGCCGTCAGACCGTTGCCCGGCAGCAGCGCGCGTGCCGCGCCCGGGCTCCGGGTCGGGTCGGCGAGGCGCAGCGGTCCGCCCGGGGTGTGGGCGATGACGCCGGCGGTGAACGGCCGCAGCCGCAGGCTCCTGAGGTCCAGGCGTCGTTTCACCTGCGGATAGGAGGTGTTGAAGACCTGGAAGCCGCGGTCCAGCAGGAACCCGTCCTGCCGGTCGGTACGCATGCGGCCCCCCGGCCGGTCGGACCCCTCCAGCAGGGTCACCCGCAGTCCGGCGCGGCACAGGTCCAGCGCGCAGGCCAGGCCGGCCAGGCCCGCGCCGACCACGACGGCGTCCGGTGCCCCGCGGTGTTCGTCGGTCATGCTGCTCCTCCTTCGGCGGCGGACCGCGGCCGCGACCGCCGGCCCAGCGGACCACGTTCCCCGGGCCGATGCCAGGCACCACGACCGAGTGCCCGGACGACGGCGTCTCACCGGGCGACGACCGACTCCAGGGCGGCGACGGCCTCGGCGAGCCCCACCGGACGCGCCACGCCGGGCACCGCCCGCCCCGCCCAGCCCGGCCCGAGGGTGAGGACGGCCGGCTTGCGGCGGGCACCGCGCACCCCCCACTCCATGCCGGCCACGTGCTGGGCCAGCGGCCGGCTGGCGGTGGTGCGGGACTGGGCCCACAGCCCGACGGCGGCCGGCCCGGTCCTGCGCACCGCCGCGACGAGCGACTCGACCGGCAGGGCCCCGCCGAACATGCGCACCGGGATGCCCCGCTCCGTCAGTGCGGCGGACAGCACCTCCAGCGCGAGGGTGTGGCTCTCCCCCGGCACGCAGGCGAGCACCGTGGTGGCGCCCGGGCGGTCGGCGACCGTGTCGGGCGAGGTGCGGCGCAGCGCGCCGGAGACGTGCCAGGAGAGGAAGTGCTCGACCTCCACGTACCTCTCCCCCGACGTCTCCCACTTGCGGCCGACGGCCTGGAGGGTGGGCACGATCACCTCCGTCCAGGCGGCGACCAGTCCGTGTTCGGTGATCGCGGCGAGCAGCAGCCGGTCCAGTGCGGCGGCGTCCAGCCGCAGGGCGGCGCGGGCGATGCCCTTGCACTCCTGGCGCGCGTCACCGAGCCGTAGTCCGCTGCCCGCCCGGCTGCGGGCCGGCGCGCGTCGTGCCGGCGCGGCCCGCGGGCCGGCCGGGGCCGCTTCGGGCGGCTCCTCGCTGCGGGCCAGGCGTGCGGCCTCGGCCGGGGGGAGCCCGTCCGCCGTCAGCGCGCACATCCGCTCCAGCCGCGCCACGTCCGCCGCGGTCCAGCGCCGGTGCCGGCCTCCGGTGTGCTGGTCGGGCCCCAGTCCGTAGCGGCGGTCCCAGGTGCGGACCGTGGTGGGGGCCACGCCCAGGCGCCTCGCCACCTCCCCGGTGGTCAGCCCGCCGGCCGGCGGGACGCCCTCGCCGTCGCGGTGCCCGCCGCTCTGCGTCAGCTCGCTCATGACCCCATCGTACGACGCACAAACGACGCATGTTGTCTGCGTCGTTTGTGCGTCCAAGACTGGGACTCACGCGCTCGGCAGGAGGAGTCAGGCCATGAGCACCCATACGCGACCCACCACCGTCCTTGTCCCACCCGTGGAAGAGACCCGGTACGAGGAGGAACTGGCCCGGGGGCTCGTCGCCGCCGACGAGGAGGCGTTCGCGGCGATCTACCGGCGCTGGGGCTCACTCGTGCACACCATGGCCGCCCGGTCCCTCGGCGACGCCCACGAGGCGGACGACGTGACCCAGCAGGTCTTCATCGGCGCCTGGCGCGGGCGGCACGGCTTCCGTCCCGACCGGGGCCCGCTCGGCGCCTGGCTGGTCGGCATCACCCGCCGCAAGATCGTCGACGCGCTGGCCGCCAGGACGCGGCGCCTGTCCCTCGCCGACTCGGCCGCCCACGCCGCCGCCCCCGCCGGGCCGGCCGCGGGGGCACCGGACGACGTGCTGGACCGGGTGCTGGTCGTCCAGGCCCTGTCCCGGCTGCCGCACGCCCAGCGTGAGGTGCTGTGCATGGCGTTCTACGAGGACCTGACCCAGGTCCAGATCGCGGAGCGCACCGGCGTGCCCCTGGGGACGGTCAAGAGCCACGCCCGCCGCGGTCTGCACCGGCTGCGCCGGGTGATCGAGCAGGGCCGGGAGACCGGCGCGGGCGCGTGACCGATCCGGAGAATCCGTGCCCCGGGCGCATCCGCGGCACCTCACCAGCAGGAAACAGGACCGAGACTCCGCAGCGTGCGAAGACTCCTTCGAAAGGGATGATCCCCATGACCTCCCGGACCCCCCTCACCCTCGCCGCCTCGGCCGGTGCCTGCGCGCTCGCCCTCGGGGTGGCCGCGCCCGCCGTGGCGGCTCCCGACGCCGAACAGAAGACGGCCATGGTGTCGGTCTTCCACGGCATCCCCGGGATGACGGTCGACGTCTACGCCAACGGCAAGGCGCTGCTCAGCGACTTCAAGCCGGGCACGGTGACCGAGCCGCAGTCCCTCGACGCCGGCACCTACGACATCCAGATCTTCGAGGCGGGCCAGAACCCCGACGGCACCCCCGCCCTCGAGAAGGAGGTGAAGGTGCCCGAGGGCGGCAACGCCACGATCGCCGCCCACCTCTCCGCCGACGGCAAGCCCGAACTGACGGCCTTCTCCAACGACGTGTCCAAGGTCGACCCGGGCAAGTCGCGCCTGACGGTCCGCCATGTCGCCGCGGCACCGGCCGTGGACGTGCGGGCCGGCGGACAGCCCGTCTTCAGCGACCTGACCAACCCGAACGAGGACACCGCGGCGGTCGACGCGGGCACGGTCGAGGCCGACGTCGTCCTCGCCGGGACGAACACCGTGGCCATCGGGCCGGCCGACCTGAACCTCCAGGAGGGCACGAGCAACGTCGTCTACGCCTGGGGCAGCGCCAACGACAAGAACCTGGCCCTCGCCACCCAGAAGTTCAGCGGCATGGAGTCCACGCCCAACGGCGTGCACGCGGGCGGCAGCGGTGCCGCCGCCGCCTCGCCGAACTCCTCCGACGCGTGGCTGGCCTGGGCCGCCGCGACCGGAGCGGTCACGGTCACCGGTGTCCTGGTGGCCCGCCGCTACGCGGGCCGGCGTGCCTGACACCGTGCGGCGTCCGGCCGTGGCGGCTGCCGGGCTGGCGGCCGCCACGGCGGCCGTCCTCGGTGTCGTGCTGCTGCCGCCGGGGTCGGGAGCGGCCCCGGCGGACTTCGGCGCCGGACCTCCGGTGCACACGGCGGCGGTGGCCGGCACGCCCGGCGCGGCACGGCAGGACGCCGTCCCGGTCCGGGAGGCTCCGCCCGAGCGGGTCCGGGTGGCCGGCGTCGGCCTCGACGCCCGTGTCGAGGCCGTCGGTGTGGCCCCGGAGGGCGACATGACCGTCCCCGACGACCCCGCGGTGGTCGGCTGGTACCGCTACGGACCGGCGCCCGGCAGTCCCCAGGGGTCGGCCGTGCTCGTGGGGCACGTCGACACCGACACGGGCGACCTGGGCGAGTTCGCCGCGCTGCGCGACGTGGGGCGCGGCGAGACGGTCGAGGTGCGGCGGGCGGGGGCGGAGCCGGTGGTCTACCGCGTCGTCTCGCGCACCACCGTCCCGAAGGACGAGCTGCCGCCGTCCGTCTTCCGCCGGACGGGCGCCCCGGTCCTCACCCTGATCACCTGCGCCCCGCCGTTCGAGCCCGAGCGGGGCGGCTACACGGCGAACCTCGTCGTCACCGCGGAGCCGGTGGACGGCTGACGGCGTCGCTCCGCGAGTTGGACCAGCCCGTGCCCGCGGCGGTACGGGCCCCGAGACACCGGAGGTCGCAGTGGACCACGTGGATCCGGCGCACCTGGTGGAGCTGGCGCTCGGTCATGCGACCGGTGACGAGGACGTCGGCAACCTCCGGCACATCGCCTCGTGCCCGCGCTGCCGGGAGGAACTGCGGCGCACCACCCGTGTGGTGAGGTCGGCGCGCGGCGCCGAGGGCGCGGACCTTCCGGCCGCTCCCCCGGAGCACGTCTGGCAGCGGATCGTCGGGGAGCTGTCGCCCGGGACCGCCGCGCCCGCGACCGGCCGGAGCCGCCCCGGCCGGTCCGCGTGCGCGGTCCCCGCCGCCCGGGCACCCGGCGCCGGCCGGCGCGCGGTGTTCCTCGCGCTCGCCGTGGTCGTCGGTGCCGTCCTGCTCCGCAGGCTCCGGGCCGGGGCCGGCCGGGGACGCTGGGGGCGGCGCCGGCGGCCGTGGTGACGCCGTGCGTGCTGAGCGCCCCTTGCCCGGGCTCAGGAGCCGAACGCCCGCAGCCGGGCCGCGAGGGAGTCGACGGCCGCGGGGTTGCGGGGGCTCTCGACGAGATCGACGTAGTCGAGGACGACGATCCGGTCCTCGCGGACGGCCGAGACGTTGGCGAGCGGCTCGTAGGACCTGAGGAACGCGCGCTTCTGTTCCGCGCTGACGTCCCCGTAGTCGTTGATCACGATGACCTCGGGATCGCGGGCGACGACCGTCTCCCAGCCGACGGCGGTCCAGCTGTCCCGGAGGTCCTTCATGATGTGGTCGCCGCCGGCCCTGGTGATGATGTCGTGCGGTCCGGCGAAGGCGCCCGCGGTGAAGGGCTTGTCCTCCCCGCTGTCGTAGAGGAAGACCCTCGGCCGGTCGGCGCCCTTGGGTGCCTTCGCCTGTGCCGCGGCCACCCGCGCGCGGAACGAGGCGACGAGGGTCTCGGCCCTCTCCTCGACGTCGAACACCTTCCCGAGGTTGCGCAGGTCCGTGTAGAGCGCGTCGAGGGGTGCCATCACGCCGCGCGCCTTGCCCCGGCCGTTGCGGCACGACTCACTGAGCACGTACGAGTCGACGCCCAGGCGTCGCAGCGCGGCCGGCGTGAAGCCCTCGCCCTCGTCGAAGCCGTAGTTCCAGCCCGCGAAGACCAGGTCGGCGCGGGCGTCGAGCACCAGTTCCCTGGTGATCCGCTGCTTCGAGAGCCACGCGGTCTTCCGGTAGCCGTCCTTCCACGGCACCGCCGTGAGGTCGCCCTTGTCGTCGGGCATGACGTATCCGGCCATGTGGTCCTCCAGGCCGAGGGCGAACATGATCTCGGTGATGCCGACGTCGTTGGTGACCACGCGCCGCGGAGCCCGTTCGAAGGTCCTCTTCTCCCCGCAGTTCTCGACGGTGACCGGATAGTGGCCGCCGGACGCCCGCTCCCCGTCCCCCTTCCCCTCCGGCGGTACCCGCGCACCGCAGCCGGTGACGGCGAGGGCCAGGACGAGGGCGAGGGCGGCACGGCGTACGGGATGCGGCATGGTGGTGACTCCTTGGAGGTCGGGGCGGGAAGCGGCGGACTACGGGCGGGGGAGCCGGTCGAAGAGCAGTTGGACCGCGCCGGTCCCCGGGTGCACGACGCGGTGCGCCCGGACACCGAAGACCTCCGCCAGCAGACCGGGCGTGAGGACGTCGTGGGGGGCACCGGAGGCGACGATCCGCCCGCCGTCGAGGACGTGGAGGAGGTCGCAGTGGAGCGCGGCCAGGTTGAGGTCGTGCAGCGCGGTGAGCACGGTGGGCCCGCCGGCGCGGACGAGGGACAGGAGTTCCAGCTGCTGGGCGATGTCCAGGTGGTTGGTGGGCTCGTCCAGGACGAGGACCCGCGGCTGCTGGGCGAGCGCGCGGGCGATCAGCACCCGCTGCTTCTCACCGCCGGACAGGGTGAGGAAGCCGCGGCCGGCCAGATGGGCGGCGCCGACGCCCTCCAGTGCGGCGGCGCAGGCGCGCCGGTCCGCCTCGCTCTCCCTGGCCACCGCCCCCTGGTGCGGCAGCCTGCCCATGGCGACGACCTCCGCCACCGTGAAGTCGAACTCCGCGGCCACTTCCTGCGGGAGGGCCGCGACGCGGCGCGCGCTGTCGCGCGGGCTCATGGCGAGCAGGTCGTCGCCGTCCAGGCGGATCGCACCGGCCGTGGGACGCAGGGCTCGGTAGACGCAGCGCAACAGGGTCGACTTGCCGCTGCCGTTGGGTCCGACGACCCCCACGAACCGGCCGCTGCCCGCGCGCAGGGAGATGTCCCGCACCACGTGCGTGCCGGAGATCTCGACCGTGACCCTGTCGATGTCGACCCGCATCACGCGCCTCCGAAGGTGTAGGTACGGCGCCGCATGAGCAGCAGGAAGCAGGGCACGCCGATCGCTGCCGTCAGGACGCCCAGGGGCAGTTCGGCGGGGGCGAGCACCACGCGGGAGAGGATGTCGACCCAGATCAGCAGGACGGCGCCGGCCAGGGGCGCCACGGCCAGCAGCCTGCGGTGGTCCGCCCCGACCAGCATCCGGGCGGCGTGCGGGACCATCAGGCCGACGAATCCGATCGCCCCGCTCACCGCGACCACCGCCCCGGTGACGGCGGCGGCGCCGAGGAAGAGCTCCCGGCGGAGCCGGCCGGGGTCCACGCCGAGCGCGGCGGCGGTCTCGTCGCCCATGGCGAGGGCGTTCAGGCGCCGGGCCGACCAGCCGAGGTGGAGGAGCCCGCCGAGGACCGCGCAGCCGGCGATGGGGACGGAAGACCAGCTCGCGCCGCCCAGACTGCCGAGCAGCCACATCATCGCGGACCGGGCCGCCTCGCCGTGCTCGGCGGCGAACACCATGAACGTGGTCACGGCGGAGAAGCCGTAGTGGAGCGCGGTCCCGGTCAGCACGAGCCGCAGCGGCGTCAGACCCCGCGGGGTCCGTGCGATCGCGTACACCAGCGCCATGGCCGCGAGCGCGGAGAGGAACGCGGCCGTGGACAGCGCCCAGACGCCGAGCGCCGCGAAGGCCCCGAAGATGAGCACGGCGTTGGCTCCGACGGCCGCGCCGGAGGAGATGCCGAGGACGAACGGGTCCGCGAGGGCGTTGCGGACCATGGCCTGGACGGCGACGCCGACGGATGCCAGACCGGCGCCGACGACCGCCGCGAGCACGGCGCGCGGGAAGCGGAGTTCCCACACGATGGTGTAGGAGGAGACCTCGTCCGCCGTGATGGAGCCCCCGGTGGTCCCCGCCCAGAGGTGGCGCAGTGCCTCGCTCCACGGGATGCCGGAGGCGCCGATGCCCGCCCCGCAGACCAGGGAGACGGGGAGCGCGACGCACAGGCCGGCCACGAGCAGGGGCAACGGGACGCGCCGGGACGGTGGTTCGGTACCGGCCGGGGCGTGGTGGGGTACGGGTGTTCGGTCGTGGAGCGTGGCCACGGGCTGGTCGCCTTCGCGTCGGGCCGTGCGCCTGCGCGGTCGTGGGGGCGGCTCCGGGCGCGGTGCGCCGTGCGCAGCACCCTCTCGCAGTCCACGGCGATCGTCAGGAGCTTCGCCACCGTGGGTGATCGGGCTCGCGGATCCCTGCACCGGGATCCGCCCACCGTTGCGGGTCAGCGCCGGATTTCGACCGGACTTCCCCCACGAGGCGCTCGCAGCACTCGGCTGCGCCGGTCGTTCAGTCCCCGCCCTCCGCGGCCGGGCGCCCGCCGGGCGGGAGGCGGTGGTGCGGGGGACGCTCCCCGGTCGATGGCAGCATGCGGCGTCGGCCTTCCTCGGGGTGTCCGCGCCCCGGGCGGTCTGGACGGCGGGAGTTCCTGGCTCACCCGGCCCGAGGGGCCGGGTTCACAGTGGCGGGACCGCGCCGGATTCGCACCGGGCTTCCTCCCCTGTCGCCGTCACGGCGATGGCGGACCGGACGGTCCACCGAGAGCATAGTAAGGGGCGGCCGGAAAGGGCGCGGCATACATCCCCTGTGACGGTGGGTATGCTCGCCGCCGTGTCCACGGCTCCCGTCCCCGCCCGGACGCGCGGGGGACCGTGTGGCCCCCTGAGCCGTTCGACGACCGGGAGCAGTGAGAGAACACCGTGACCACGTACGCCTACGAGAAGGACGGCGCGGCCATCTACCGCGAGTCGTTCGCCACCATCCGCGCGGAGGCCGACCTCGCGGACCTGCCCGCCGACGTCGGTCGGGTCGCGGTCCGGATGATCCACGCCTGCGGCATGGTCGACCTCGTGCGCGACCTGTCCTTCTCCCCCGGTGTGGTCGCCCGCGCCCGCGAGGCGCTGCGCGCCGGGGCACCCGTGATCTGCGACGTGCGGATGGTGGCCAGCGGTGTGACCCGCAAGCGGCTGCCCGCCGGCAACGAGGTGCTGTGCACCCTCTCCGACCCGGCCGTGCCGGAGCTGGCGGCGAAGCTGGGCACCACCCGCAGCGCCGCGGCGGTGGAGCTGTGGCGCGACCGTCTCGACGGTGCCGTGGTCGCCGTCGGCAACGCGCCCACCGCGCTCTTCCGCCTCCTGGAGCTGATCGAGGAAGGCGCGCCCCGTCCGGCCGCCGTCATCGGCGTCCCCGTCGGTTTCGTCGGCGCCGCCGAGTCCAAGGACGCCCTGGCCGCGCATCCGTCCGGGCTGGAGCACCTGATCGTGCGGGGCCGCCGAGGCGGCAGCGCCATCGCCGCCGCCGCGCTGAACGCGATCGCGAGTGAGGAGGAGTGAACGGCGCGCCGTCCGGGGCCGGTCGCGGCCCCGGTGTCCCGTCCTGACCGTACGGTCCGTGGCGGGACGCCCCGCCGCTGCCCGGAGGGGTGGGCGGGCGGCGGGTCAGCGGCCGTCCGGGAGCGGACGCCCCGCGTGTGCTTCCCTGACCCACCGGAGCGCCTGCTCGGGTCCGGCCACCACGCGCACCCCCGCGGGCAGCGGGGGCCGGCGCACCACGACCACGGGCAGCCCCGCCTCGCGGGCGGCCGTCAGCTTCGGCGCGGTGGCCGACCCTCCGCTGTCCTTGGTGACGAGGACGTCGACGCGGTGCCGGCGCAGCACCTCCCGTTCCCCGTCGAGGGTGAACGGGCCGCGGTCGAGCAGCGTCTCCATGCGGGCCGGGCGGGGATCTTCCGGCGCGTCCACGGACCGTACGAGGAACCACAGGTCGCGCAGATCCGCGAAGGCGGCGAGGCCCGTCCTGCCGGTGGTCAGGAACACCCGCCGGCCCAGCCCGGGCAGCAGCGCGGCGGCCTCCTCCAGGGTGCGTGCCTCGTGCCAGCGGTCCCCCTCGACGGGCACCCAGCCGGGGCGCCGCAGCGCGAGCAGGGGAACATGGGCGGTGGCGGCGGCCGACGCCGCGTTGAGACCGATGGTGCGGGCGAAGGGGTGGGTGGCGTCGATGATCAGGTCCGCCCCGTGCGCGCGCAGCCAGCCGGCGAGCCCCTGCGCGCCCCCGAAGCCGCCCACGCGCACCTCGCCGGGCGGCAGCCGGGGCGCGGCCACCCGCCCGGCCAGCGAGTTGGTGACGCGCAGTCCCGGCAGGGCGTCGGCGGCCAGCAGTTCCGCGAGACGCCGGGCTTCCGTCGTCCCGCCCAGGATCAGCACGTGCACGGCGGATCCGTTCCCTTCATCCGGTTCCCTCCGAGTGAGCGAGGCATGAGCAGCGAGGCCACGGGCGGCCGCAGCGCCCAACTCAAGCACACCGGTCTGCGGCCCGGCTGGACCACGGGCGCCTGTGCGACCGCCGCGACGACGGCCGCGTACACCGCGCTGCTGACCGGCCGTTTCCCCGATCCGGTGACGGTCACGCTGCCCAAGGGGCAGACTCCGTCGTTCGCGCTCGCGGTGGAGGAGCTGACCGGCTCGTACGCCATGGCGGGCATCGTGAAGGACGCCGGCGACGATCCCGACGTCACGCACGGGGCGCTGGTCCGGGCGACGGTGCGGCGGCTGCCCGCCGGGGGCGGGGTCGTCTTCCGGGCGGGCCCCGGGGTGGGTACGGTGACCCGGCCCGGTCTGCCGCTGCCGGTGGGCGAACCGGCCGTCAATCCCGTACCGCGGCGGATGATGCGCGACCACGTGGCCCGTGTGGCCGAGCGGTACGGAGACACCGGGGACGTCGAGATCACCCTCGGCGTGGACCACGGCGAGGAGATCGCCCGCTCCACCTGGAACCCCCGGCTCGGCATCCTCGGCGGTCTGTCGATCCTCGGCACCACCGGCGTCGTCGTCCCCTACTCGTGTTCGGCGTGGATCGACTCGATCCGGCGCGGGGTCGACGTGGCGCGGGCGGCCGGGCGCACCCATGTCGCCGGGTGCACGGGGTCCACCTCGGAGCGGACGGTGGTCGCCGAGTACGGTCTGCCCGAGGACGCCCTGCTCGACATGGGGGACTTCGCCGGCGCCGTGCTGAAGTACGTCCGCCGTCACCCCGTGGACCGCCTGACCGTCTGCGGGGGATTCGCCAAGCTCTCCAAGCTCGCGGCCGGGCACCTCGATCTGCACTCGGCCCGCTCGCAGGTCGACCAGGGCTTCCTCGCCCGGCTCGCCCGGCGCGGCGGTGCGGACGAGGCGCTGGCCGCCCGGGTGGCGGACGCCGAGACCGGCCTCGCCGCGTTCCGGCTCTGCCGGGCGGCGGGCGTGCCGCTCGGCGACCTGGTCGCGACGGCGGCGCGCGACGAGGCCCTGGCGGTGCTGCGCGGGGCGCCCGTCGCGGTGGACGTGATCTGCGTCGACCGGGCGGGAGCGGTGGTGGGCCGCAGTGCGGTGGCCTGAACGGCGCGGTACCGGCGGCGGCGGGCCGGGCACCGTGATCAGGCCGGCTGCGCCGGACCGGCCGGTGCGGTGGGCTTCTCGGCGGCCCACTGGGTCACGGGCATCGCCTGCCGCCACCCGGTGAAGCCGCCCACGGGCACGGCGTGCGCCACGGCCAGCCGCACCAGTTCACCGCCGTACCGGCGGTGGGCGTCGGCCAGCACGGCCTCGGACTCCAGGGTCACGGTGTTGGCGACCAGCCGCCCGCCCGCGGGGAGCGCCTGCCAGCAGGCGTCCAGGAGTCCGGGTTCGGTGAGCCCGCCGCCGATGAACACGGCGTCCGGCCGGTCGAGTCCGGCGAGGGCACCGGGTGCGGTACCGGTCACCACGCGCAGCCCCGGTACGCCGAGCCGGCCGGCGTTGCGGGTGATGCGGGCCGCCCGGTCGGGGTCGCGTTCGACGGTGACCGCCCCGCAGGACGGGTGGGTGCGCATCCACTCGACGGCGACGGAACCGGAGCCCCCGCCGACGTCCCACAGCAGTTCGCCGGGGGCGGGGGCGAGCACGGCGAGGGTGGCGGCGCGGACGTGCCGCTTGGTGAGCTGTCCGTCGTGCTCGTACGCGGCGTCCGGCACTCCGGGCGCGGCGCCCACGCGCAGCGCGCCGGGTGCGCGCCGGCAGTCGACGGCGACGACGTTGAGCGGGTCGCCCGGCGCGTACGGCACCGGCCAGTCGTCGGCGCGGACCGCCTCGGCCGTCCGCTCCCGCGCGCCGCCGAGCTGTTCCAGGACCCGTATCCGGCTCGGTCCGAAGCCCCGGTCGCGCAGCAGGGCGGCGACGTCGGCGGGGGTGGTGGCGTCCGCGCTGAGCACCAGCAGGCGCCGGCCGTGGTGCAGGGCGGCGGCGAGACGGGCGGCGGGGCGGCCCACGAGCGTGACGACCTCGACGTCCTCCAGCGGCCAGCCGAGGCGGGCGCAGGCCAGGGAGACGGACGAGGGGTGCGGCAGGACGTGCACCGAGCCGGGGCCCAGGACCTCGGTGAGGGCGCGCCCGATCCCGTAGAACATCGGGTCCCCGCTGGCCAGCACGGCGATCCGGCGGCCGGCGTGCGCGGCGAGCAGATGGGGGACGGCGGGCCGCAGGGGCGAGGGCCAGGTCACCCGCTCGGCACCGCACGTCGGTGGCAGCAGCGCCAGTTGGCGCGGGCCGCCGATCACGACCTGCGCGTCGAGCAGTGCCGCCCGTGAGGCGTCCGGGACGCCCTCCCAGCCGTCGGCGCCGATCCCGACGACGGTGACGGCTGGGGTCGGGGCGGGTCGGGCGGCGTTCACGGCTCAGTACCTCGGGTTCGGAAGGACGTTCGGGAGGCACTGTACGGGGCCGTGGCGGCGGCGGTGCGGGTCGGGTACGCGCGTCGGGTGCGCGCCCGTCGAGGTTGTCCGGAAACCGCTTCGCTCATGTGGGGCCCGTGCTCGTACGGGCGTGCGGGAGGGGGTCCGCGGAGTCCGGCTCGGCCTCCCCGGGGCTTCCGGTCCCCTCGGTGCTCTCGCCGAGGAAGCCGCCCGACTGGTGCTTCCACAGCCGGGCGTAGGCGCCGTCCGCCGCGAGGAGTTCCGGGTGGCTGCCCTGCTCGACGACGCGTCCGCGGTCGAGGACGACGAGACGGTCCATGCCGGCGACGGTGCTCAGCCGGTGGGCGACCACGAGCGCCGTGCGTCCCTCCATCAGCCGCCACAGGGCGTCCTGGACGAGGAGTTCGCTCTCGGAGTCCAGGGCGCTGGTCGCCTCGTCGAGCAGCAGGACCGGGGCGTCGCGCAGGATGGCCCGGGCGAGGGCGACGCGCTGGCGCTGACCGCCCGACAGTTTGACCCCCCTCTCCCCCACCAGGGTGGCGAAGCCGTCGGGGAGCCGGCCGGCGAACTCCGTGACGTGCGCGGCCGCGGCCGCCGCGTGGACCTCCGCGTCGGTGGCGCCGGGCCGGGCGAAGGCGATGTTGTCCCGCAGGCTGCGGTGGAACATGGCGGGTTCCTGCGGGACGTAGGCGATCAGGGAGCGCAGGTCGCTCTGGCGCAGCCGGCTGATGTCCTGGCCACCGATCAGGATGCGTCCCGCGTCGATGTCCGACATCCGCAGCAGGAGCCGGGTGAGGGTGGTCTTGCCGCCGCCGGACCTGCCCACCAGACCGATCCGGGCGCCCGCGGGCACGTCCAGGTCGAGCCCTCGGAAGATCGGCTCCGCCCCCGCGTGGGCGAAGGTGACGCCCTCGAAGCGGACGCCGGTGTGGCGCGGTGCGAGCGGTTCGGGGTCCGCCGGGTCGAGCACGGTGGGCGGATCGAGCAGCAGCTCCGTGAACTGCGCGGCCTCGGTCATCGAGCTCTCCAGCCGCCGGTAGATCTGGTTGAACTCGAACATGATCTGGGTGGCGTTGGAGTAGTAGGTGAAGGCGACGACGATCTCCTCGACCCCCTGGCCCGGGCCGCCGAAGGCGACGGCGACCAGCAGGCCCAGCACGTTGGTCAGCACGGACATGGGGGCGATCAGGACGTCGACGCGCAGGTTGCCGTAGTCCCAGGACCTCAGCATCAGGCGCCGGGAGTCGGCGACGCGGTCGCGGTGTTCGTCCGCCTCCCGTCGCTCGGCCGCGAACGCCCGGATGGTCTCCATGTTCGTGAGGCTGTCGGCGACGTGCCCGGAGACGCGGGCGATCGCCGCCTCGCGCTCGTTGACGAGCCGCTGCCGGCGGCGGATCAGCGGGGTCGCGGCCACCACGGTCAGTGCGATCATCAGCAACAGGCCCGCGACGAGCATCGGTTCGTAGCTCCACAGCACCACGGCACCGAACGCCAGCGGCACGAGACTGCCCACGATCCGGTACGTCAGCGTGTCGACGAAGTCCTCGAACCGCTTGCCGAAGCCGAGGACCCGCTTGGTCAGGGAGCCGGCGAAGTTGTCGTGGAAGAACGCCGCGTCCTTGGCGAGGAGTTCGTCCATGCCGCTCACGTACAGGTGCTCCATGCCGAGGGCGTCCACACGGTTCAGGCAGTGCAGCCCGATCCGCCACAGCACCTCGGCGAGCAGCAGCACCGCACCGAAGGCCAGCACGTACGGCAGCGCCGAGTCGAGGGTGAGGCCCTCGTCGCCGGCGGCCTGGCCGGCCAGTTTGGCGATCAGCAGGGGGGCCACGTAGCGGATGCCGATGTTGCCCACGGCCGGCAGGAGCATCGCGGGCAGGGCGAGGGCGCGCAGGCGCAGCAGTTCACGGCCGTAACGTCGCAGCGCCAGGACGACCGCGCCCCTGCCCGGCGTCGGCCCGCGGGTGTCTGTTGTCCCCATCACACTCCCGGAGGTTCGGAGGCCGGAAGTCTCCCGTCCGTGGGGGTTTCCGGTCCACGCATTTACCGCGGACTGGCGAGAACCGGACAGGCTCGGGTTCGCGTACGCAACGGGAACGGATGTGCGGCATCGGTAGGGTGTCGCCATGGATCAACAGGACGGGGCGGAGCCGGTGTTCGTCCGCTCCCGGTGGGGGACGAACCGTTACGTCTACAACCCGGCCAGCCCGGTCGGCAGGGCCCTGATCGTGGGGTCCCTGCTCTTCGGCGGCATCGCCCTGTGGCTGCTGCACGACGACGCCTCGTGGAGCGAGGGGGAGTTGCGCGACGCGGTCCACGCCGCCGTGGCCGAGCTCGACGGGGGGCCCGTGGAGGTGGGCGGGTGGCGGGGCGACTACGCGCAGGTCATCACCGAGGCCGTCAGGAACAGCGGTGAGGGGCCCGAGCACGGCTCGCTGCGCGTCTCGGACCACCGCGAACGGGGCGACGGCGGGGGCGCGCCGACCGCCGACCGGTTCGAGGTGGGCAGCGACGACGTCGAGGACGTCTACTGCCTGAGCGTCTCCCCGCCCTGGCCCGGGACCTTCACCGTCGTCTCCGTCGACCTCACGGTGACGGTGGCCGCCGGCCGGTGCTGATCCGCGGGGTCAGGGGGCGCAGTCGTACCGCTCGGCCAGGCCGGCGGCGCTCTCCAGGAGGATGGTGCGGCTCGCGGCGGTCACCGACTCCGCGTCCCAGTCCTCGTGGACCGTCACCCGGGGGTAGACCGACAGCCTCAGTTCGCCGTACCGGCTGTCCGATCCGATCGCGCTCACGCAGTCGTCGGAGAGCCGCAGCACCGCCTGCCGGAGCGTGAGCCAGCCCTCGTGGCCGCCACCGATCGGCATGGCGTCCTTCGGGGCGTCGGTGGTCGCGTCGCCGGCGGCGGCCGTCAGGGCGTACTGGTCCTGACCGGTCCTTCCTCCGGGTTCCTCACGGGTGACGACGCAGACCGTGCCGAAGACCCGGTCGTCCTTCACCACCTCACCGCTGCCCGCGTCCCTGACGTCGGCGGCCGTGCGGCCCGACCCGCCGTCGTCGAGCAGGCCCGCGGTCTTCTCGGTGAGGGAACCCCAGCAGAGGTTCCGCTCCCGCGTGTCGTCCCCCTGGCCGGGCCACAGCGTGACCGCGGCGACGACGGCGGCCGCGGCCACGAGCACGCCGGGCAGGACGAGGCGTTTGCGGTCCATCGGCTACTGCCCCATCTTCATGTCGGCGTCCTCGATCCCGTTCTTGTACCACTGCTCCGCCGTCGGCTGGAGGCCGTCCTCGTACTCGCCGGGGCTCGCGTCGAGTTCGTCCTCCGTGATGCCCCTGGCGTCCGCCGACTCCCGCAGCATGGCGTACATCTGGTTCTCGCCGTTCTCGAAATGATTGATCATGTTGTTCCGGGTCTCGGCGTCGACCTCGGAGTTGAGGTTGTTCATGTACGCGGCCGTCCCGACGTCGACCGAGCGCTGGATCACGTCGCCGACGACGGGGATGCCCGTGAAGGGCGCGCCGACGACGTGGTAGTTCATCATCTTGTTCCAGGCGTTGGCGTCCTTCTCCGCCTGCCCGAGGTCGAAGATGACGTCACCGCGCACCCCGTCCAGATGGCCGAGGACCGAGGCCGACTGCTTGACCCAGGCGCGCAGTTCGGGGTCCTCCGTGCGGTAGGAGTCCGCCGGGAAGTGACTCAGTCCCTCGGCGATGACCACGGTCTGCGACTGGTGCATCACCCCGAACGCGTGGGGATCGTCGGCGACGCCGCGCATGACCCGGGTGAGGTCGCCCCGGTCGATGTCGAGGTTGTTGAAGTCGGTCGGGCCGTCCATGTTCTTGCCGAGGATCTGGTGCACGTCCGAGGCGTAGTCGCCGATCATGTAGCCCATGCTGGTGCGCATGGACACCGGCACGGGACTCTGGACCTTCTGGTCCTCCTTGCCGCTGTACTCCTCCACGACCCGCGAGAAGATCGCGCTCTGGGCGGCGTCGTGATGGGCGGGGACGGCGTTCAGGGGGCTGCCGGGCTCGCGTCCGGTGGCAGCGGCCTCCAGCGCGGACCCGAACTCGGCGCGGGCGGAGTTGCGCTGCGTGTCCTCCGGCATCTTGTCCTCGACGGCGCCACCGGGCCACTCGCGCTTCTCGAGGAAGTACGTGAGGTTGTCCGTGGTGTTCGGGTCGAAGTAGGCGGTGGCCGCGGACGGATTGCGGCTCATGGCGTTCAGCAGGCCCTTCATCGGGTCGTGCTGGGTGCCCTGCCAGTTCTTCATGTAGCCGTCGTAGGCGTCGTCGTTGTCCGTCTCCCAGGCACGGATGGTGTCGCCGACCTCGGTCAGGAAGGCCTCGCTGTAGCGCGGGTCGTCCTTGTCGCGTGCGTAGGGCGCCTTGTCGTCGGCCTTCCTCTCCGGGTCGCCGGCGTCCGCGGCCATCAGGTTGGTGAGGTCGCTCAGGCCGGCGGCTCCGCCCTCCAGCCGGCCCGGGTGGCGGGCGGGCAGACCGTTGCCGTCACGGGCCGTGGTGATGAGCTTGTCGGTCCAGGCCGAGGTGACGCCGCCGGGCGAGCCGATCGAGGAGTCCGGGCCGGTGGCGGTGGCGAGGGAGCCGGAGAGGGCCTTGTAGAGGCGGGCGTCGGTGGCGGAGACGTGGCCGTCGCGGCCGCCGCCCTCCAGACCGCCGGCGAGCAGGAGTACGGCCTCCTGCTGGTCGCGGCCCCGGTAGCTGAGGTTCGTCATCAGCTGCTCGGCGAACGCCGGCGAGTCCTGGCCGCCCTCGGCCAGTTCCAGCAGCCGTTCGCGCTCCTCGTCGTCGAGGTGCTCCCAGCGCGCGTACAGCTTGGCGGCCTCCCGGCCGTTCGCGGCCTGCCGCTTCTCCTCCTCGCGCAGCCGCTTGGCGTCGGCGACTCCGCCGAGGTCGGTGCTGCCGAAGTCGTTGGGGTGGTTCTTGATCAGGGCGCGCAGACCCCAGGCGCAGAGTTCGTCCGCTTCGGCGGCTCGCCTGAGGATGCCCTCCAGTTTGTCGCGCAGGGCGTCGAACTGCGCCTCGGTGGCCACCGGTTCGGTGCTGTCCTTGGACCGGCGGTCGGGATGCACCCGGTGGCTGATCACTCCGTCGGGGTAGATGGTGATGCCCGGCGGCGGGTTCTCGACGGCGGCCTTGAGGTCGTCCTGCGCGGTCTTGAGCAGGGTGTGGGCGTCCTTGAGGAGGTCGCGCACGGACTCGGCCTCGGTGACGGCGTCGCTGAACTCCTTGGCCGTCTTGACGACGAACTCCTTGGTGACGCTGGCGTTCTCGCCCTTCCAGGTGGCCTTGTCGGCCTTGCCCTTCATGGCCTTGGCGTCGGTCTGGAGCCGCTTCAGCTTGGTGATCATCTCGGTCCAGTCGGTGACCGCGGTGTCGAGGGGACCGAGCTTGGCGTTCAGGAGCTGCTCGAAGGTGGGCATGTCGGCCGGCTCCTCAGCGGAAGTACGTGTCGATCTGCGACGCGGACACAGCACCGTCGTCGCCCGGCACCAGGGGGCCGACAATGCGGAGCCGAGCCCCGATCCAGTCGTCGTCCGCCTTGCGGGACTTCTTGGTGTGGTCCAGATGGTTGGATATGTGCGCGCATGCCTGGAGCAGGGTCCTCACCTGCGTCTCCCAGGTCTTGTTCACCTCGGTCAGCGCCGCACCGGAGGCGAAGCCGTCGCCCTTCAGGCTCGTCCCGGCCGTCCCGCTCGCCGCGGCGGCGTGCTTGCCGCCGGAGTCGAGGCCGTTGAACAGGTCGAAGGCGGCGTGACCGATGTCACCGAGCTCGTCGTCCTCCACCACGTAGTCCGCGGTCCCCGGCTTCGCCGTCGCCCCGCCGCCGGCACCGTTCAGATGCATGGCGGTTGTCTTCGCCGAGGCCCACTCGTCGTCGAACGACACTGCCGACACCCCCGTGTACGTGAGAACTGCGCGGACCAAGTTATCCGCTTGATCAACGACATGCCACCGCGGGTCGATCACGCGTGCGGGGACGGACCGGCTCGGACGCGGGCACCGTTGGCGGCCGCACCGCGTACCCCGGCGGAGCACTCCGGCACCTTTTTGGTCCTGAACCGGTCACACGACGGCTCTTTGAGCGGGCGTTCGGTCATCGACGGCCATCCCCGGAAACCGGTGCCCCCGGGGGCGCGCCGCCTGCCTACGGTGCCACCGCGGCCAAGGGCGAGGGGTGCTGCCGCGTCCGGCCGACGCAACCCACGATTCGACTGAAGAGGGAGACGTCCATGGCAACCGTGGAAGTGTCGCTGAAGGACATCATGACCGCCATAGAAGGGGCCGTCGGGGCGGCCCTCGTCGACTACTCCAGCGGCATGGCGCTGGGGACGCTGGGCGGGGGGAAGGACCTCGACCTCACCGTCGCGGCGGCCGGCAACACCGACGTGATCCGCGCCAAGGTGCGCACGATGGAACTGCTCGGCCTGACCGGCCAGATCGAGGACATCCTCATCACGCTCGAAACCCAGTACCACCTGATCCGGCTGGTCACCGGACGCAGCGGCAACGGCCTGTTCCTGTACCTCGTCCTCGACAAGTCCCGGTCGAACCTGGCGATGGCCCGCCACCAGCTCAAGCGGATCGAAGAACAGCTGGAGGTGTGACCGATCCGACATCCCCGGCCGACGCATGCCCATGATGTGAAGACTTCTTCAAGTCACCACATCCACATGGTCCCAAGCCATGGATGTGCGCCGCGGTGAGCGAGAAGGATCGGTGGCGAAGGACGGCACATCGTGCGGCGGCGCGCCTTCGGTGCGCCGCCGCGCCTCGCAGAACATCCCCGATGCGGCAGGGAGCGCGCACTCATGCAAGTCCCCCTCTACCAGGCCAAGGCGGAGTTCTTCCGCATGCTGGGACACCCTGTCCGCATCAGGGTCCTGGAGCTGCTGCAGCACGGTCCCGTGCCGGTGCGGGACCTGCTCGCCGACATCGACATCGAGCCGTCCAGCCTCTCCCAGCAGCTGGCCGTGCTCAGGAGGTCCGGCATCGTCGTCTCGGTCCGGGAGGGCTCCACCGTGCGGTACGCCCTGGCCGGCGGTGACGTCGCCGAGCTGCTCCGCGCGGCGCGCCGCATCCTCACCGAACTGCTGGCCGGGCAGAGCGAGTTGCTGGCCGAACTCCGGGAGACCGACTCACCCGTGCCGTCGGCGCGCAGGAGCGGGCAACCCTGAGGACGCCTCCCGGTCCGGCCGCCCGAGGGCGGCGAACACCAGGGCCGCGGCCCCGGGATCATGTCCCGCGCGGATGGCACGGGCCCGTTCCCGGGCCGAAGCCGGCGGCGCCGCCCGCACCGGCGAGTCGACCGGCAGCGCCTCTTCGGGCCGGTGAGCCGTCCGAGCCGCGCGGCGGCGTCGCCGGGGGCCCGTCCTCACAGGTCGCCCGGTGTGTCCAGGCCGGTCAGGGCACCCACGGGGTCCGGGTCGGGGGTGCCGCGGGGCCACCAGTCGTCCTGGCCCGCTTCGGACTCGTACGCGTACCAGAGGTGGTCACGGCCGAGACGGAGCTGGACATGGCCGCGGGGGTGGGTGAGGCGGTTGCGCCAGGGGCGGAAGGCGGGCAGGTCGGCGGCGAGGAGGAGGGGACGGGCGCGGTCGAAGCGGCCGGCCGGCGGGTCCCAGGGCTCTTCGAGCACGGCGAGACCCGTGGGCCCGCCCTGGCGCCAGGCGGCGACCGCGCGGGCCAGGTCGGCGGGGGTCCGGCCGGCGGCCCGGGCCAGGGAGGAGTACAGCGCGCGGGTCGCGGCCGTCAGTCCGGAACCGGGGCGGGCCGCGGCGAGGCGCACCGCGTCGTGCCACAGGGTGAGCCCGCCGGCGGGGTCCCGGCCGGTGGTGAGCAGGGCGTGGGCGCGGGCGGCCGCGTCGGTGGCGAGCTGGTCCAGCGCGAGGGGGTCGGGACCGCCGGGGGACGCGGGGTAGACGGGCGGCTGCTCGGGGTGCGGCGGCGGGGGCAACGGGGCGGGCAGCGGCGGGAGTGCGCGGCCAACCGCCTCGGTGGCGCGGACGCCGGGCAGGGGCTCCGGTTCCCGTTCCTGGGCGGCGCGGGCCGCGCGGGCGGCGCTCAGCCTGGACAGCGCGTCGATGACGTCGCGTTCACCGCGTCCGCGCAGCAGGAGCAGCACGAACGGGTCCGCGTCGAGCAGCCGGGCGGTCTGGTAGCAGAGGGCCGCCGCGTGCTTGCAGGGGTGGCCGGCGTCGGGGCAGCTGCAGCGCGGGTCGAGGTCGCCGGGGCCGGGCAGCAGGGGGACCCCGCAGTCGGCGAGGGACTGGGGCATCTCGTTGTCGAGCAGTGCCGCGATGTGCCCGGGCCGCTCGGCGGCGGCGTCCAGGAACCGCTCCCAGTCGGCGTCCCGGAACGTCCGCAGCCGCACCTGAACCCGGTAGGGCCGGGGGCGGCTGCCCCGTACGTACGCGAGGACCAGCCCCGGCGTGACGGTGATGGCGTCGACGTGACCCTGCTCGGCGTATCCGCGTCCGCGGGCGAGCCGCGCGGCGTCCAGCGCGCCGTCCTCCAGCGCGGTGACCCACGCCCTGCCCCACCACGTCCCGGCGAAGCCCTCCTGGTCGGCGGTGCGCGGCGGGAACGCGGGGAAGGTACGGCGCAGGTCGCCGTCGCGGGCGGGGGCGGCCATGGAGCGGGGCGCGGCGTGCGGGGCGGTGGGCGTCTCCGGCGGCGAGGCGGGCGGGGCGGGCGGAGCCGGAGCGGAGGCCGGGCTCTCCCGGCGGGGGCGCGCTTCGGACACCGGCTCCGGCCGGGGTTCGGACACCGGTTCCGGCCGGGGTTCGGACACCGGTTCCGG
>NZ_BMUC01000006.1:103600-377289 GCF_014649995.1 Streptomyces griseoflavus
CATGCGGAAGGCGTCGGCCAGTGCCGCGCGTACCTCACGCGCCCGTTCCCCGGCGACCCGGTCGCCGCGGGTGGTGCGGGGGACGCGGGGTGCGGGCGCGGCGCGCCGCCGGGCGGGCCCGCTCCGGTCGTCCGCCTGCGCGCGGGCGCGTTCCGCCTCCGCGCGCGCCGAGCGCAGCGCCTCCCGCGCGATGTCCCCGGGCCGCCGGTCCGGGCGGCCGTCCTCGCCCCGACCGGTGTCCGCCGGGTCGCCGGGCCCGGAGGCGGACCCCTCCCTCGCGGCCCCCGCACCCCGCGCGCCCGCCTCCGGCGAGGCGCCTGACCCCGAGGACGGTGTGCTCACGGAGCCGGCCGGTGCCGGGGTGGCCTCGGTCGCCGCGGTCCGCGCCGCGTCCCGCGCGGGCTGCTGGGCGCGGGGCGGTTCGGCCCGTATGACACCCCCGGCGTCATCCACCGTCTCGGCAGCCGCCGTCTCGGCAGCCGCCGTGCCGTCGGACGCTCCCCCGGCAGGGCCGGCCCCGGCCGCACGGGCGTGCGCTCCCCCGGTGGCCGGTGTCCCGGTGGCCGGTGTCCCGGGCCGGGCACCGGCGGGCGGCTCGTCGTCGCGCTTCGGCCCCTCGGCGGGCCGGACGCCGCCGGCGTCCGCCGAGGGGTCGGACAGGCCTGTCCCACTGTCCTCCCCGGCCGTCGGCGCCTCCCCGGGCCGGGCTTCGCGGCGGGCACGGCGGAGCGCCTCCCGGGCCGCGTCGCCCGGACGCTGTGACGGGCCGGCCGGCGGACCGGCCGCGTCGGCCGCCGGTTCGCGCTCCGCCCGTTCGCGTGCCGCGCGCAGGGCCTCGCGGGCCTCGTCGGACGGGCGGGGAGTCATGCCGGCCTCCGCAGGGAGACGAGGTCGGACAGGTCACGGTCGGAGAGTTCGGTGAGGGCCGACTCGCCCGAGCCGAGGATCGCGTCGGCCAGAGCCCGCTTGGACTCCAGCATCTCGGCGATCCGGTCCTCGACCGTGCCCTCGGTGACGAGACGGTGGACCTGGACGGGCTGGGTCTGCCCGATGCGGTAGGCACGGTCCGTGGCCTGCTCCTCGACCGCCGGGTTCCACCAGCGGTCGAAGTGGACGACGTGGCCGGCGCGCGTGAGGTTCAGGCCGGTTCCCGCGGCCTTCAGGGACAGGACGAGGACCGGGGTCGCGCCGCTCTGGAAGCGGTCCACCATGCGCTCCCGCTCCGGCACCGGCGTGCCGCCGTGGAGCAGGTCGACGGGGACCGCGCGCTCGGCGAGGTGCGCGGTGATCAGGCGGGCCATGCCGACGTACTGCGTGAACACGAGGGCCGAGCCGTCCTCGGCGAGCACCGTGTCCAGCAGTTCGTCCAGCAGGGCGAGTTTGCCGGAACGGGCCGCGAGCCGGTCCCCGCCGGCCCCCGCCCGGTCGTCCTTCAGGTAGAGCGCCGGGTGGTCGCAGATCTGCTTCAGCGCGGTGAGCAGCTTCAGCACCAGCCCGCGGCGGCCCATGCCCCGCGCGGTCTCGATGGCGGCCATCGACTCGCGCACCACCGCCTCGTACAGCGCGGCCTGTTCGCGGGTGAGCGGGACGGGGTGGTCGGTCTCCGTCTTGGGCGGCAGTTCGGGGACGATGCCGGGGTCGGACTTCCTGCGCCGCAGGAGGAACGGCCGGACCAGCCGGGCGAGGCGCTCGGCCGCCTCCTCGTCCTCGCCGGTCTCCACCGCGCGGGCGTGCCGGGCGCGGAAGGACTTCAGCGGGCCGAGGAGTCCCGGGGTCGTCCAGTCGAGGAGGGCCCACAGCTCGGAGAGGTTGTTCTCCACGGGTGTGCCGGTGAGCGCCACCCGTGCGGGGGCCGGGATGGTGCGCAGTGCCTTCGCGGTCGCGGAGTGCGGGTTCTTGACGTGCTGGGCCTCGTCGGCGACGACCATGCCCCAGGCGTGCTCGGCCAGGGCGGGCGCGGTGGAGCGCATGGTGCCGTAGGTGGTGAGGACGAAGCCGCCGTCCGCCCCGTCCAGCGTGCGGTCGCGGCCGTGGAAGCGGCGCACGGGGACGCCGGGCGCGAACCGGGTGATCTCCCGCTGCCAGTTGCCGAGCAGCGAGGCGGGGCAGACCACGAGGGTCGGCTCGTCGCGGGCCCGCTTCAGGTGCAGCGCAATGAGGGTGATCGTCTTGCCGAGGCCCATGTCGTCGGCGAGGCAGCCGCCGAGGCCGAGGGAGGTCATGAGGTCGAGCCAGGCGAGGCCCCGCAGCTGGTAGTCGCGCAGGGTGGCGTCCAGTCCGGGCGGTGGCGCGGCGGGCCGCACCCCGGCGGTCAGGCGGTCGCGGAGGGCGGCCAGGGCACCGGTGGGCACCGCCTCGACCGTCTCGCCGTCGATCTCGGCGTGGCCGGTGAGGGCGACGGAGAGCGCGTCGACGGGGTCGAGCAGTCCCAGCTCCCGTTTGCGGGCCTTGCGGACGAGGGCGGGGTCGACCAGCACCCACTGGTCGCGCAGGCGGACGACGGGGCGGTGGGCCTCGGCCAGGGCGTCCATCTCGGTCTCGGTGAGCGGGTCGCCGCCGAGGGCGATCTGCCAGCCGAAGCGCAGCAGGTCCTCGCTCTCGAAGAAGCCGGTGCCGTCGGTCGCCGAGCCGGGTGCCGGACGGACCACCGCCGTGGCGGTGAGGTCCTGGGCGAGGTCCCGGGGCCAGTGCACGGCGACCCCGGCCGCGGCGAGCCGGGTGGCGGCCACGCCGAGCAGGTCGTTCAGCTCGTCCTCGGAGAGCGCGAGCACGTCGGGCGCGTCCTGGCCGGAGAGCCGGTCCAGCGGCGGCCAGACGCGGGCCGCGCGGCGCACGGCGAGGGCGGTGTCCACGCGTGCGCGGGGGCCGAACGCGCGGTCCGCCGCGCCCGTCCAGAGGGCGGCGGCGTCGGCCACCAGGGTCGGGTCGGCGAGGCTGTGCACCTGCACGACCGCCGCGCCCGCGCCCCGCGCGCCGCCCTCGTCGCCGCCCGCTCCCCCGCCGGTGTCGAACAGGTCGTACGCGGACAGGTCCAGGCGCAGTGAGATCCGCACCCCGGCGTCCATCCCGGCGGCGACCTCGGCGGCCCAGTCGTGGGCGGCGGGCAGCCGCTGCGGCGCTCGCGCGGCGAACGGCAGGCCCGACGCGTACGGCGCGGCCGGGGTGCGGGGGAGGGTGTCGGCGACCGCGTCGAGGAAGGCGCGCACCAGTGCCTCCGGCCGGGGCAGCCGGAGCGGGCCCGGTCCGGGGAGCGGGACGGCGTGCCCCTCGTGGGGCAGGGCGGCGGCCACCGCGCGCAGGTGCGCCACGTCGTCCGGGTCGAGCGGGCCCGCCCGCCAGGCGTCGTGGCCGGCGGCGGTCAGTCCGGGGAGGAGCCGGCCGCGGGCCGTGAGCCGCAGCGCGTGCAGGGCGGCGGCGCCCCAGCAGGCGGTGGCGGGGTGGGCGGCGGGATCGTGCCGGGCGCGGACCAGCAGGGGCAGGGCCTCGTCGACGGGGAGGGCGAGGGCCGTGACGGGCCTGCGGCGCACCCCGGAGCCGTGCGCGCGGACGACGGTGAGGTCGGTGCGCCGCGCGGGGGCGCCGGGTCCTCCGGGGAACGGCGGGAGGTCCGAACCCGCGGGGTCCTCGGGGTCGTAGAAGGCGATCCGTCCGTCGCGTGGGAGCGGTGCGGGCAGGAAGACGGCCGCGAGCCGGACCGGGACGTCCGCCGCGTGCGTGTCTCCGGGCCCGGCGCCCGTGTCCCGTCCCGCTGCCGGGATCCGCTCATCCATACGTCCTGTCACCTCCCGCCCGCGTGTCGGCTCCGATCGTCTTCGACTCTACGGGCGGGGTCTGACAACCGGCCCCCGAGGGCCGGTGCGTCCGGGATCAGGGCACGGTGCGCGAGACGAGGTACACCCTCGGGTAGCCGGGCTTGTCGTGGTTGACGACGATGTCGTGGGTGGGTGCCGGGTCCTCCTGCTCGTGGACCAGTCCGGACCAGGTGCCGGGGCCGTCGAAGGTCCAGCCGGTGACGTCCCGGTCGCGCGCGCCGATGGTGAGGTCGCCCCGCTTCAGCTCGCTCTCCTGCACCCCGATGCCGGTGAGGAAGGCGCTCAGGCCGGCGTCGGTGGTCTCGAACTCGACGTACAGGCGGCTGGTCCTCCAGTTGTTGGTCTCGTAGTAGGCCACCCACCAGGCCGGGTGGGGCAGGGGGACCTGGTAGATGCGGCGCTGGAGCTTGGAGGGCCAGCCCTCGGTGAGGCCGGTCGCGGAGTACTTCGCCTCCTTGTCCTTGCCGCTGGCCCGGCTCTGGTTCGCCGAGATCACCAGGTAGCCGGCCGGGACGCCGATGAGCAGCACGATGATCAGCAGGGTGAGGGCCCGGCGGCGGTTGCGGTGGCGCCGGTCCTCGGCGGGGCCGGGTTCGCCCGGCTGCTGGGGGAGGTCGCCGGTCACAGGGACTCCTGGGTGGTGCGGCGGGCCTCCGCGTACCGCTCGTAGCGCTCGTAGCGTTCGACCCGGCGGCGCTTGGCGCGGCGGAAGCGGCGGGCGACCAGGCGGGCGAGGTCGGCGGCGCCGACCATGCCGGCCTCGGGGCCGAGCTGGGCGCGGACGATGTGGGCCTCGGGGCGGTAGCCGCGGCCGGTGAGGTGGCGTTTGAAGGCGTCCCGGGCGGGGCCGATCAGCAGGTCGTCGGCGGCGGAGACGCCCCCGCCGATGACGAAGCAGGACGGGTCGAGGGCGGCGGCGAGATTGGCGATGCCGACGCCGAGCCACTGGCCGATGTCCTGGAGCAGTTCGACGCACATGGCGTCGCCCTCGCGGGCCAGCTCGGTGATCATCGGGCCGCTGATGTCGGCGATGTTGCCTTTGACGTGCTCGATGATCCCGTAGGCGACGGGCGAGTCGGCGGCGGCCAGCTCGCGCGCCTCGCGGACCAGCGCGTTGCCGGAGCTGTACTGCTCCCAGCAGCCGCGGTTGCCGCAGGGGCAGCGGTGTCCGCCGGGGACGACCTGCATGTGGCCGAACTCGCCGGCGACTCCGTACTTGCCGCGCTTGACCTGGCCGTCCTCCAGGATCGCGCCGCCGATGCCGGTGCCGAGGGTGATCATGACGAGGTGGTCCTCGCCGCGTCCCGCGCCGAAGCGCCATTCGGCCCAGGCGGCGGAGTTGGCGTCGTTGTCGACCAGGACCGGGACGGCGAGACGGCCGGCGAGGCGGTCCCGCAGCGGCTCGTTGCGCCAGGACAGGTGGGGGGCGAACAGCACGCGGTTGCGGTCGGCGTCGACCCAGCCGGCCGCGCCGATGCCGACCGCGTGCACGTCGTGCCGGTCGGAGAGGTCCAGCACCAGTTCGACGATGGTGTCCTCGACGACCTTCGGGCTCTTGGACTTGTCCGGGGTCTCCGTGCGGAGCCGCTCCAGGATGTTGCCGTCGGCGTCGACGACGCCCGCCATCACCTTGGTGCCGCCGATGTCGATGCCCACCGTCGGGACGCGGGGCGCCGTCAGGTGGGAGCGGCGCTCCCGGGTGCCGACGGTTCTCAGGACCGGGGCGCGGCGGGAACCGATGGGGGCGGTGAAGTCGCGGTAGGTGCTCATCGTGTGCGATTCTGCCGCACGCTCGCGCCGGGAACCGAACGGATCCCGTGTGCAAGGGGTGCGGATCGCCGCCGCGGCGCACCGTGCCGGCGCCGGTCGCTTTGTCCGGACATTGCGACGTGGGCGGTCAGGAGCGCACGAGGAGCTGGAACTCGAAGGAGTACCGGTCGGGGCGGTAGGTGTGGGTGCCGAACTCCACCGCGCGGCCGGTGTCGTCGAAGGTGACGCGCTGCATGGTGAGCAGCGGGGCGCCGGTCCGCTCACCCAGCCGCTCGGCCTCGGCGGCGGTGGCGGCCCGGGCGCCGATGGTCTGGCGGGCGCTGTGCAGGGTGATGCCGGCGGCCCGCATGAGCCGGTACAGGCCGGTGGCCTCGAGCTGGCCGGTGTCCAGGTCGAGCAGCCCGGACGGCAGGTAGTTGCACAGGTAGGCCATCGGCTCCCCGTGGGTGAGCCGCAGCCGTTCGAGCCGGTGCACCTCGCTGTCCTCGGCCACGGCGAGCGCGGCGGCGACGTCGGCGGACGCGGTGACGACGGTGTTGACGAGCACCCTGGTGGCGGGGCGCTGGCCGGCCGCCTCCAGGTCGTCGTAGAGGCTGCTGAGTTCCAGTGGGCGCTTGACCTGGCTGTGCACCACCTGGGTGCCGACCCCGCGGCGGCGCACGAGCAGGCCCTTGTCGACGAGCGACTGGATGGCCTGGCGGACGGTCGGCCGGGACAGGCCGAGGCGTGCGGCGAGCTCGATCTCGTTGCCCAGCAGGGTGCCGGGCGTCAGCACGCCACGCTCGATCGCGGACTCCAGCTGCTGGGACAGCTGGAAGTACAACGGCACGGGGGAGCCGCGGTCGACGCCCAGCTCCAGTTGTACGGTCGGGTCCACTTCTGGTTTCGGCACGGGCCGAGCGTAGCCGCGTGCGCTGTTGACGGGAAGTCGTGTAGTTCGGTTGTCCGGACATACGGATTGACAGGGGACGGTGCGGGGCCCACTTTGATTCCATGCGCATCGGGGTCATCGGTACGGGCCGTATCGGCACCATTCACGCCCACACGCTCAGCAGGCACCGCGACGTCGGTTCCCTGATCCTCACGGACGTGGATCCGGCGCGGGCCCAGGCCCTCGCCCACCGGCTCGGCGAGACGGCGGCGCCCGGGGTGGACGAGATCTACACCTGGGGAGTGGACGCCGTGGTGATCACGGCGGCCACGTCCGCGCACGCCGAACTGATCGGCCGGGCGGCACGCGCGGGGCTGCCGGTGTTCTGCGAGAAGCCCGTCGCCCTGGACCTCGCGGGCACGTTACAGGCGATCACGGAGGTCGAGACCGCCGGGACGGTGCTGCAGATGGGCTTCCAGCGGCGGTTCGACGCCGGCTACGCCGGCGCGCGCGAGGCGGTGCGCTCGGGCAGGCTGGGGCGGCTGCACACCGTACGGGCGATGACCAGTGACGCGGAGCCGCCGCCGGCCGGGTATCTGGCCCAGTCCGGCGGACTGTACCGGGACACCCTGATCCACGACTTCGACATGCTGCGCTGGGTGACCGGGCGTGAGGTCGTGGACGTCTACGCCTGCGGTTCCGACGCCGGGCCCGCGATGTTCCGGGACGCGGGCGACGTCGACACCGGTGCGGCGCTGCTGACCCTCGACGACGGCACACTCGCCGCGGTCACCGCGACCAGGCTGAACGGCGCGGGCTACGACGTGCGGATGGAGCTCGCCGGGGAGCGGGACCAGATCGTCGTCGGTCTGGACGACCGTACGCCGATCGCGTCCACGGAGCCGACCGGCCCGCCGGCCGCGGACAAGCCGTGGTCGGGGTTCCTGGAGCGGTTCGGGCCCGCGTACGAGGCCGAGCTGATCGCGTTCGTGGAGGTGGTGCGGGGCGAGCGGCCCAATCCGTGCGACGGGCGGGAGGCCCTGCAGGCGCTGCTGGTCGCGGAGGCCTGCGAGAAGTCCCGGCGGGAGCGCCGGCCGGTCCGTCCCTCGGAGCTGCTGAGCGGGCCGGAAGCGGCGCTGCCCTGACGTGCGGGCGGCGGCCCGGGGAGCGTGGACGGGACGACGGCGGGTCAGGGTGTGTCGGTCTCCTCCAGGAGGCCGGCGTCGTGGACGAGCAGGGCGATCTGCACACGGTTGTTGAGGCCGAGCCTGGCCAGGACGCGGGAGACGTGGGCCTTGACGGTGGCGACGCTCATGTAGAGCTCGGCGGCGATCTCCGCGTTGGCCAGGCCCCTGCCGACCGCGACGGCGACCTCCCGCTCGCGGTCGCCCAGGCCGGCGAGGCGCGCCCGCGCGCGGGCGTTGCGGGTGTCGCCGCCGCTCGTGGCCGCGTGTGCCATCAGCTGCCGGGTGACCGCGGGCGACAGCACCGGGTCACCGGCCGCGACCCGGCGGACCGCGGCGACGATCTCGGCGGGCGGGGTGTCCTTGAGGACGAACCCGGCGGCACCCGCGCGCAGCGCGCGGAGCACCTGTTCGTCCGCGTGGAAGGTGGTGAGCACCACCACCTGCGGGGCGTCCTCGCGGTGGCGCAGCGACTCGGTCGCGGTGAGACCGTCCACCGTAGGCATCCGGATGTCCATCAGGACGACGTCCGGGCGGGTGCGGTCCACCAGCGCCTCGACCTCGCCGCCGTCGGCGGCCTCCCCGACGATCTCGATGTCGTCCGCGCCGCCCAGCATGAGGGACAGCCCGGCCCGCACCAGCGGGTCGTCGTCGACGAGGAGCAGTCTGATCGCAGTCATGGACGGTACGTAATCACGACGGCGCGCGACGGGGACACCGGGCCGCCCGGTCCGCCCGGACCCGGCGGCTCACTCCCACGGCAGCCGTGCCCGCACCGCGAACCCGCCGTCGGGGTCCGGCCCGTGTTCCAGGGCGCCGCCCGTCAGGGTGGCCCGTTCGGTGAGGCCGATCAGTCCCTGCCCGGCCCCGGGGACGTGCGGTACGTCCCCCTCCGGCGCCGGGTTGCGCACCGTCACGGTGAGCCCCTCCCCCGGCCCGCCGGCGACCGTCACGGTGACCTGCGTGCCGGGGGCGTGCTTGCGGGCGTTGGTCAGGCCCTCCTGTGCGATCCGGTAGGCGGTGCGGCCGACGGACGCGGGCACGGCGGCCGGGTCGGTGACCCGCTGGTCCAGGGTGACCTGCATGCCGGCCTCCCAGGACTCGGCGGCCAGCGTGCCGAGCGCCGCGAGGGTCGGCTGCGGCCGGCCCGTGTCCTCGGACTCGCCGGCCCGCAGCACCCCGATGATCTCCCGCAGGTCCTGCAGCGCCTCGTGCGCGCTCTCCCGGATCACGCCGGCGGCCCGCGCGATCTCCTCGCGGGGTGCGTCGGGCCGGAACTCCAGGGCACCCGCGTGCACGCTCAGCAGCGTCAGCCGGTGCGCGAGCACGTCGTGCATCTCCCGCGCGATGGCCTCCCGGGCGAGCCGCTGTGCCTGCTCGGCCCGCAGCCGCGCCTCCGTCTCGGCGCGCCGGGCCCGGTCCCTGAGGCTCAGCATGAGCTGGCGTTTGGAGCGGACGAACATGCCCCAGCCGACGACGGCGACGGTCAGCACCACGAGGAGGACGATCGCGGCGACGTACGGCAGATCGGGGTCGGGGCGCCACCAGAAGTAGAGCGGGACGAGCACCGTCTGGACACCGGCCACCCAGGCCACGTACCGGAAGGGCCGGTGCACGGCGAGCGTGAACAGGGCGATCACGGCCACGCCGCCGGAGGTCTCCGAGACGAAGCTCACCGGGACCATCACGACGGCCAGCCCGAGCGGCCACCGCCGGCGCAGCCAGAGGGCGCCGCAGGACAGCGCGCCGATCACATGGTCGGCGGCGACCAGCGCCGGGGAGAGGCGGGGGCTGTCGCTGAGCGTCTCGGCGCCGAGCAGGCCCACCAGGACGGCCAGCAGGAAGCAGGCGAAGTCGACGATCCAGTCGCGCGCGGTGCGCCGGGGCCGCCGCCCGGAGCGGCTCGCGTCGGGGTCGAGTTCGTGGACGAGGGCGGACGGGAAGAACCATCGGCGCCCCGTGAACACCGGGGCGGTCTGCGCCGCCTTGTCACCAGTCACGGTCGGCAAATCTACGCACGGCCGGCCCGGCGGGGTGCCGCCGGGGACGGATCGGCTACCGAAGTCGCGGCGGCGCAGACTTTCGGCGCGGTCACCGGCCCGCACGACCGCCTTCCGGCGGGCCGGCTCCCGTCCCGCGGCCGATGCGGGCGGGACGGCCGCGGGGCGAGAGTCGGTGGCATGAAGCAGACGCTGGAGGTCGTGGGGTTCCTCGCCCTGGTGCAGGGGGTGGCCGGTCTGGTGACCGGGTTCACCGGCTGGAACTGGGGGCTGGTGCACCGGTGGGGGTTCCTCGACGGCTACGAGATCTACGCGAGCATCGCCCTGCTGGTGCTGGCCGGTGCCCTGTTCGCGGCCGCCGAGAGCCGGGGGGCCGGCTGACCCCTCAGTGGCGGTCGCCCGTCCCCCGCACCACCGCGACCGGGCTGTGCGCGTGGTGCAGCAGCGCCTGGCTGACCGACCCCAGCAGCAGTCCGGTGAAACCGCCCCGCCCGCGTGCGCCGACGACGACGAGCTGCGCGGACCGGCTGGCCTCGATCAGTTCCTCCCGCGCCCCGCCCCGTACCGTCCGGTGCTCGACCTGGACGTCCGGGTAGCGCTCCCGGAAGCCGGCGAGCGCCTCGGACAGCAGGCTCTCCTCCTCGCTCACCAGCGCCCCCGGCTCGTTCGCGTACGGTGCCGACGCGTCCTGCGGGGCGGGCATCGGAGCGTTCCAGTCGGTCCAGGTGTGCAGCGCCACCAGCGGCGCCTTGCGCAGGGCTGCCTCGGCGAAGGCGAATTCCACCGCCCGCTGCCCGGCGGCCGAACCGTCGACGCCCAGCACGATCGGGCCGTCCGCCCGCGCTTCCTCGCGCACCACCAGGACCGGGCAGCGGCCGTGCGCCGCCAGGTGGACCGCGGTCGAGCCCACCAGCAGTCCGACGAACCCGCCCATGCCGCGGGTCCCGACCACCGCCAGTTCCGCGCCGCGCGACTGCGCCTCGAGCACGGTGAGGGCGTCACCGGTCACCACGACCTGGTCGACGGTGACCTCGGGCGCCGCCTCGCGGGCGCGTTCGACGGCCTCGGCCATGAGGCGGTCGATCATGTTCCGCAGCCCGCCCTCCGGCGGTCCCAGCGGGGACGGCCCCATCGGTACGTGCATGGCGGGCCAGACGCAGGCGTGCACCACCCGCAGCCCCGCCCCCCGCGACGCGGCCTCCCGCGCGGCGACCTCCACCGCGGCGAGCCCCGACGCCGAACCGTCCACGCCCACGACCACGAGACCGCTCACCATGACTCCTTCACCGACCCGTACTGGCTTCCGTCGTTCCGTCTCTCACGCCCCAGCATGGCGCCCGCGCCCCGCCGTTGTCTTGGGACCTTCGGCCCTCGATGCCTCCGGTCAGGAGCTCTCCGGGAGCGCGTACTCGCCGTACCGGGGACGTCCGTCGACGTCGTAGGACTGGACGGACACGCCCGCGGAGGTGATCCGTCCCCCGGTGTGCCGCAGGGCGGTCGGCGGCGAGCCCTCCGGGAACAGCCGGCGTCCGGCGCCGAGAACGACCGGGAAGGTCAGCAGGTGCAGGGTGTCCACGAGGTCCAGGGCGAACAGGGAGCGGACGAGGGCACCGCTGCCGTGCACCTGGAGTTCGCCGTCGGTGCGCTCCTTGAGGGCCGGGACCTCCCGCGCGAGATCACCCCCGATCACGGTGGTGCCGGCCCAGCCGGGGTCGGTGAGGCCGGCGGAGGCGACGTACTTCGGCAGCGCGTTCAGCTTCCCGGCGACCGGGTTGCCGGGGTCGGTCACCTTCGGCCAGTAGGAGGCGAAGATGTCGTACGTACGGCGGCCGAGGAGGAAGGCGCCCACGCGGGAGAAGACCTCGTCGACGAACCGTCCGAAGTCCTCGTCGCCGTAGGGGACGCTCCAGCCTCCCTGGTCGAAGCCGTCCCTGGTGTCCTCCCTGGGCCCGCCGGGGGCCTGGTAGACGCCGTCCAGGGTGCCGAAGGTGGTCACTACGAGCTTGCCCATGGCGGGTTCCTGCCTTCCGGTGCGTGGGTGGGGTCACGCCGTCATCCGTTCAGACCGGTACGGGGCCCGCAACTCATCGCCGGCCCGGCCAGGTCGACGTCCGTTCGCCGCCGGTGCCGGGGCTGCGGACGCGCTGGGATGGACCCATGACACATCAGACGACGCACACGACGGAGAAGAACCTGCTCGGCAGGGCGGCCCTGGTCACCGGCGGCAGCCGCGGCATCGGCGCGGCGACGGCACTGCGGCTCGCGCGGGAGGGCGCGGACGTCGCGGTGACCTATGTGAACGGCAAGGAGGCGGCCGGGGACGTCGTACGGGCCGTGGAGGCGCTGGGGCGCCGCGGTGTGGCCCTGCGGGCGGACGCCGGCGACCCGGAGGACGCGGCAGGGGCGGTGACGGCGGCCGCGCGGGAGCTGGGCGGGCTCGACGTCCTCGTGAACAACGCGGGCGTCGGCCTGCTCGGCCCGGTGGAGACACTGACCCCCGCCGATGTCGACCGGGTGCTCGCGGTCAACGTGCGCGGGGTGTTCCTCGCCTCCCGCGCGGCGGCCGCCGTGATGCCGCGCGGGGGGCGGATCATCACCGTCGGCACCTGCATGACGCAGCGGGTGCCGGGGCCCGGCGGGACGCTCTACGCGATGAGCAAGTCGGCACTGGTGGGGCTGACGAGGGCGCTGGCCCGGGAGCTGGGTGAGCGGGGGATCACGGCGAACATCGTGCACCCGGGGCCGATCGACACCGACATGAACCCGGCGGACGGACCGTACGCGCAGGGTCAGGCGGCGATGACCGCGCTGGGGCGCTTCGGGACCGCGGAGGAGGTCGCGGAGACGATCGCCCACCTGGCGGGGGCGTCCTACGTCACCGGCGCGGAGTTCTCCGTGGACGGAGGCCACGCGGCCTGACGTGCGTTCCTCCGCCCGGCGGCCGCACGACGGAGGGCGCGTGCCGGTCTCCGGGGGCGCGGTCAGGTGTGCAGGGTGCTCATGCCCTGGTCGGTCAGGGAGCCGAAGAGGCGCAGGCGGGAGATGCCGCCGTCGGGGTGGATGTCCAGGCGGGCGTGGGTGGCGGTCACCGGTTCCGGGAGGACGAAGCGGTGGCCGGTGTCCGGCTGGAGCCGGGTCCGCGGCAGGATCTCCCGCCAGTCGCCGTCGTCGCCGTCCCTGACCGACACCGACGCCCAGCCCGCGCTGTTGCCCTTCAGGTACGCCGTGTCGATCTCCAGGGCCCGGACGCGCGCCTGGGCGACCAGGACGTAGCGGATCCAGTCATGGCCCCGGTCGCGGCGGCGCCGGGTCTCCCAGCCGTCGTCCATCGTGCGGGAGCGCCCGGGCATGATGGTGTGGACGGCCGGTGAGTAGAAGCGGTCGGACACGTCCTCGACGCGGCCGCCGTTCTCCAGGGCGACGGCGTCGAAGGTGCCGAGCGCCGCCAGCCACGCCGGGTCCGGGACGACCTCGCCGTACACGCGCAGCCGGGCGATGCCCCCGTCGGGATGCTGCTTGAGGCGCAGGTGGGTGAGGCGTTCCCCGGCGGTGACGGCGAAGCCGTTGGCCGCGTGGCCGCCCACGGGGGTGCGCGGTACCAGCGTCGTCCACTCGACGTCGTCCGCGAGCAGTTCCCCGGGGGACGGGGTGCCGGAGACGGAGGTGCCCTCGACGGACACCGCCTGCGGGTGGTTGCCGCGGAAGTGGGCGGTGTCCACGACGATGCCGCGGACGATGCCGGGCGCGCCGAGCCGGATCAGCGCCCAGTCGTGGTCCTCGTCCGCCGGCCAGGGATGCCCGGCGGACGTGCCGCGCCGGCGCCGGGTCTCCCAGCCGTCCATGATCTTGCCCTTGTTCCCGAAGTGCTCGGGGTCGAACACGGGGCGTCCCGGCAGCAGGAGGTTCTCGCGCTGGGCGAAGAACTCGTCGTTGGCGGCGATGACCCCGGCGCCGAGCCGGCGGTCGGCGAGGTCGACGTGCTGGGTGAAGGGGAAGTCGGCGGTGCGGTAGTCCGCGTACGGGTCACCGCCGCCGTAGGGGTGCGCGTCGCCGGTGAATCTCTCGATCGCCGTCACGGTGTTCCGGTCCTGCCTCTCGGGTGTCGGTGTCCGTGGGAACGGGTGAGCAGTCGGCCCTTCGGTTCGGTGAACTCTCCGCCGGCCATGACGCGTCGGCCGCGCAGCCAGGTGGACCTGACGACGCCGTGCAGGGTTCTGCCCGCGTACGCCGTCACCCGGTTGCGGTGCTGGAGGGCCGCCGGGTCGACGGTGAAGGTCTCGTCGGGGGCGAGGACGGCGAAGTCGGCGTCGTGGCCGGGTGCGACGGCGCCCTTGCGGGTGCCGAGGCCGGCCAGGCGGGCGGTGTGCGCCGCCATCCAGCGCACCACGTCCTCCAGGCCGTGGCCGCGTGCGCGGGCCTCGGTCCAGACGGCGGGCAGGCTGAGCTGGAGTCCGGAGATGCCGCCCCAGGCGGTCGAGAAGTCGTCCGTCTTGAGGTCGGCGGTGGACGGGGAGTGGTCGGTGACGACGCAGTCGATGGTGCCGTCGGCCAGGGCCTGCCAGAGCAGGTCCCGGTTGGCGGCTTCGCGGATGGGCGGGCAGCATTTGAACTCGCTGGCCCCGTCGGGGATTTCCTCCGCGGTGAGGGTGAGGTAGTGGGGGCAGGTCTCCACCGTGACGCGTACGCCGTCGGCCTTGGCGGCGGCGATCACGGGCAGCGCGTCGCCGGAGGAGAGGTGCAGGACGTGCACCCGCGCGTCCAGGCGTCTCGCCAGGTCGACGAGGTGGGCGATGGCGGTGTCCTCCGCGCGGCGCGGGCGGGAGGCGAGGAAGTCGGCGTACCTGGGTCCGCCGCGCTGCGGGGCGGCGGCGAGGTGGCGCGGGTCCTCGGCGTGCACGGTCAGCAGTCCGTCGAAGGCGGCGATCTCCTCGAGGGAGCGGGCCAGTTGCTCCTGACCGAGGTGGGGGAACTCCGCCACCCCGGAGGGCGACAGGAACGCCTTGAAGCCGAAGACGCCGGCCTCGTGCAGGGGGCGCAGGTCCCGGACGTTGTCCGGCAGGGCTCCGCCCCAGAAGCCGACGTCGATGTGGGCCTTGCCGGCGGCGACCCGCCGTTTGGCGCGCAGGTGGCCGACGGTGGTGGTGGGCGGGAGGGAGTTGAGCGGCATGTCGATGAGGGTGGTGATGCCGCCGGCGGCCGCCGCGCGGGTGGCCGTCCGGAAACCCTCCCACTCGGTGCGGCCCGGGTCGTTGACGTGCACGTGGGTGTCGACGAGGCCGGGCAGCAGGACGTCGTCGCCGAGGTCCTCCAGACGGGCGCCGTCGGGGACGGGCGCGTCGTGCGCGGTGACCGCCGTGATCGTGCCGTCGGCGACCGCGACGGAGGCGGCCCGCGTCCCCTCGGGAGTGACGACGCGCGTCGAGCGCAGCACGAGTTCGGCGTCGGTCACCCGGATCCTCCTGGACGTCCGCCCGTGCGCGGGCACAGGGGCACGAGAACGATTTCAACGTTCCGTTGAAGGAGTGTTCCCCTCGGGTTCCACCCCGTCAAGGGCACCCTTCCCGGCACGACGGCCCGCCGGACACCCCTCTGGACAGTTTCACGAGGCGGAATGAGGATCTCCCCCGGCAGAAGGCGCCCGCGCACCAGCGGGCGGCCGACCGGCTGCCGGGTAGGCTCTGCCCGTCCCGCCAGTCCCGAAAGGAACGCGCCGTGCCGACGTCCAGCGCCAGCACCACCGACTCCGCCCGGTCCGCCGGCGGCGGCGTGCAGTCCCTCGAGCGCGCCTTCGACCTGCTCGAACGGATGGCGGACGCCGGAGGCGAGGTCGGCCTCAGCGAGTTGTCGGCGAGCAGCGGGCTGCCCCTGCCGACGATCCACCGCCTGATGCGCACCCTCGTCACCTGCGGCTACGTGCGCCAGCAGCCCAACCGCCGGTACGCCCTCGGCCCCCGTCTGATCCGGCTCGGTGAGTCCGCCTCCCGGCTGCTGGGCACCTGGGCGCGGCCGTACCTGGCCCGGCTGGTGGACGAGACCGGCGAGACGGCGAACATGGCGCTGCTCGACGGGGACGAGGTCGTGTACGTGGCGCAGGTGCCGTCCAGGCACTCCATGCGGATGTTCACCGAGGTCGGGCGACGTGTCCTGCCGCACTCCACGGGCGTGGGCAAGGCCCTGCTGTCCGGCTTCCCGCCGGAGGAGGTGCGGGCCCTGCTCGGCCGCACCGGCATGCCGGCCGCGACGGACAGGACCATCACCACCCCCGAGGGCTTCCTGGCCGCGCTGGAGGAGGTGCGCCGCCAGGGCTACGCGATCGACGACAACGAGCAGGAGATCGGGGTGCGCTGCCTCGCGGTGCCCGTGCCGGACTCCCCCACCGCGGCCGCGATCTCCATCTCCGGTCCGGCCGGCCGGGTCACGGAGTCGGCGACGGAGCGGATCGTGCCGGTACTCCGGCAGGTCGCCGTGGAGCTCTCGCAGGCCCTCGCGGCCCCGGGCACCGCGCCGGCCGTCTGACGGCACGCGCCGCGGCCCCGGGGCGGTCCGTCAGCCGCGCGGCGACGGGCCGAACAGGTCCACCGCCTCGCGCAGTTCCCGCACGCCCGGCCCGAGGGCGCTGACCGAGCCGATCGCCCCGGCGACCAGCAGCAGCGAGCGGCGCAGGCCGGGAACGTCGGGGTGGTCATCGGCGGCCAGGTCCGCCAGGATGGCGAGTTCCTCCTCCGCGACGCCCCGGTCCCGGAACTCCACGGGATGGGCGGCGAGGAGACGACGTAACCGGGCCACGGCGGAGCGCAGCCCCGTCACCCGTGGATCCACCTGACTGCCGGTCGCACGCCGGTGCTCAACGCTCCGCAACACGGTCCTCCCCCTGACAGGTCGTCGCGCGCCTCCCCGGCCGGCCCCCGCACCCCGCCGCCGGTCGGTGCGCGCCAGTAAACGCCACCACGGGGCCTTTGCGCCAGTCCGCTGCGTCATCGACTTGCTCCACAGCGTGACAGCCGTGGCCCGGGGCCCACGCGTTCTCCGCGCCGCCCCGGCGACGCCCGGCGGGTGCGGTATGCAGGACCCATGACGGACGACGAGGACCGGATCACGGGAATCCTGCTGGCGGCCGGGGGCGGGCGGCGTCTGGGCGGGCACCCCAAGGCGCTGCTCACCCACCGCGGCCGGCCACTGGTGGAGCACGCGGCGGAGGTGCTGCGGGCCGGCGGCTGCGCGCGGGTGCACGTGGTGCTCGGCGCCGGGGCGGACGAGGTGCGCGCCCGCGCCTGTCTGCCCGGCTGCGTCCTCGTCGACAACCCGGCGTGGGAGCGGGGCATGGGCGGCTCGCTGCGCGCCGGGCTGGACTCCCTGGCCGGCACGGGCGCGCGGGCCGCGCTGGTGCTCCTGGTGGACCAGCCGGGGATCGGGCCGGAGGCGGTCTCCCGGGTGCTCGGCGCGTACCGGTCGCCCGCGTCGCTCGTCTGCGCCGCCTACGACGGCGTGCGCGGCCATCCCGTCCTGTTCGGCGCCGGGCACTGGGCCGGCGTCGCCGCGGCCGCGACGGGCGACCGGGGAGCGCGCGCCTATCTGAGGGAACACGCGGACCGGGTCGCGCTCGTCGAGTGCGGTGACGTGGCCGAGACGTACGACATCGACACCGCGGCGGATCTGGCGCGCCTCGATCCGGCCGGGGGCCGCGGGTGAGGGGTACGGACACCGGAGCCGCCTCCCCGCCCCCGGAGCGCCTCCGCGTCAACGGAACGTTGAACTTCCACCATGAGGAAATTACCATCCACCGATCAGAAGTACCCACGTCCGTACGGCCGTTCCGAGCCGCTCCCGCGCCGACCGGCACCCCGAGCCCCGCACGCCGAAGGAAGTGACAGCCGATGTCCGCACCAGCGCCGTCCCCGCTGGCCATCGTCGACGCCGCGCCCCTGCCCCGGCAGGAGGAGGTCCTCACCGAGCCGGCGCTCGCCTTCGTGGCCGCGCTGCACCGGCGGTTCACGCCCCGGCGTGACGAACTCCTCGCCCGCCGCGCGGAGCGCCGCGCCGAGATCGCCCGCACCTGCACGCTCGACTTCCTCCCGGAGACCGCCGCGATCCGCGCCGACGACTCCTGGCGGGTGGCGCCGGCCCCGGAGGCCCTGAACGACCGCCGTGTCGAGATCACCGGCCCCACCGACCGCAAGATGACCGTCAACGCCCTCAACTCCGGTGCCCGGGTGTGGCTGGCGGACTTCGAGGACGCCTCGGCTCCCACCTGGGAGAACGTGGTCACCGGACAGCTGAGCCTGATCGACGCCTACAACCGGACCATCGACTTCACCGACCCGGCGTCCGGCAAGTCCTACGCCCTGCGCCCCGACGAGGAACTGGCGACGGTCGTCGTGCGCCCGCGCGGCTGGCACCTGGACGAACGGCACCTCACGGACCCGGACGGCACCCCGGTGCCCGGCGCGCTCGTCGACTTCGGCCTGTACTTCTTCCACAACGCGGCGCGGCTGACCGAGCGCGGCAAGGGCCCCTACTTCTACCTCCCCAAGACGGAGTCCCACCTGGAGGCCCGGCTGTGGAACGAGGTGTTCGTCTTCGCCCAGGAGTACCTGGGCATCCCCCGCGGCACCGTCCGCGCCACCGTCCTGATCGAGACGATCACGGCAGCCTACGAGATGGAGGAGATCCTCTACGAACTGCGCGAACACGCCTCGGGGCTGAACGCCGGCCGCTGGGACTACCTCTTCTCCCTCGTCAAGAACTTCCGTGACGCCGGACCGAGGTTCGTCCTCCCGGACCGCAACGCGGTCAGCATGACCGCCCCGTTCATGCGCGCCTATACCGAACTCCTCGTGCGCACCTGCCACAGGCGCGGCGCGCACGCCATCGGCGGCATGGCGGCGTTCATCCCCTCCCGCCGGGACCCGGAGGTCAACAAGGTCGCCTTCGAGAAGGTCCGCGCCGACAAGGACCGCGAGGCGGGCGACGGTTTCGACGGCTCCTGGGTCGCCCACCCCGACCTGGTGCCGATCGCCATGGAGTCCTTCGACCGCGTGCTCGGCGACCGGCCGCATCAGAAGGACCGCCTCCGCGAGGACGTCGACGTGCGCGCCGGGGACCTCATCGCCGTCGACACCCTGGACGCCAGGCCGACGTACGCGGGCCTGGTCAACGCGGTGCAGGTCGGCATCCGCTACATCGAGGCCTGGCTGCGCGGACTCGGCGCGGTCGCCATCTTCGACCTGATGGAGGACGCGGCCACGGCCGAGATCTCCCGCTCCCAGATCTGGCAGTGGATCAACGCGGGCGTCGTCCTCGACAACGGCGAGCGGGTCACCGCCGAGCTGGCCCGCGAGATCGCCGCCCGGGAACTGGCGGACATCCGCGCGGAGCTCGGCGAGGAGGCGTTCGCCGCGGGCAACTGGCAGCAGGCCCACGACCTGCTGCTGAAGGTCTCCCTGGACGAGGAGTACGCCGACTTCCTCACCCTCCCGGCGTACGAGCAGCTCAAGGGCTGAGCCCCGCGCCCGGGCGGGTGGCCCGAGGTCACCCGCCCGGGCGCGGCCGTCCGCCCAGGTGGACCGACCAGTCCTGTTCCGCCGCGGGCTTGCCGTGCAGGTCCGGGACGCGTTTGAGCCAGTCGGGGCGCCCCTGCCGCGTGCGGGCCGCGCGCCGGGCGTTCTCCTCGGCGAGTTCCCGCGCGCCGGGGAAGTCGGTGGGCAGCCAGGACGCCGAGGAGCGTACGCGCGCGTGGAGGTACGTCACGTACGCGTCCCGGACCTCGTCGGGCGTGGCGAAGCGCGGGTCGCCGGTCAGCCAGTCGTCGGGGACCTCCGCGGCGACGGACCGCAGCAGTTCCCGGGTCACCTTCGGCGCCAGCTCGGCGTCCGCCGCGCGGACGTCGGGCCCGTACCGGCCCAGGGCGTGGTGCCGGAAGTCGTACGCCTTGGCGGGGTCGGAGCCCTCCCAGCGGTGGTGGAACACGAGGGCGGCACCGTGGTCGATGAGCCAGAGCCGCGGTGGTGCGACGCCGAGCGTCGGCCACACCACCAGGTTGGAACTGTGCACGGTGCGGTCCACGTTCACCGTCAGCGCGTCCAGCCAGACGATCCGCCCGGCCTCCAGCGGATCCACGGGGAAGTCCCGGGCGACCTCCGGGGTGAAGTCCCGGGCCCGCGGCAGGTGGTCCATGCCGAGATTGACGCCGGCGCTGGCGGCGTGCAGTTCCCGCACCTCCTGGTGCGGCTCGCGGGCCGCCACCGCCGGATCGAAGTGCACCAGGACCAGCTCGGGGAACCGCAGTCCGAGCGCCCGCGCCAGCTCCCCCACGATCACCTCGGCGACCAGCGCCTTGCGGCCCTGCGCCGACCCGGTGAACTTGACGACGTACGTGCCCAGGTTGTCGGCCTCGCACAGGCCGGGGACGGAACCGCCGGAGTGCAGCGGCTCGACGTAGCGGACGGCCGTGACCTGCTTCAGCATGCTCCCGGTCCACCCCGTCCTCGTCCGGCGTCCAGTGGGCATCCTAACCGGGCGTGACCTCGGGGCACGGGCGGCAGGGCGCGGTCAGGCGGGCGGCCCGGTCGGTGCGCGGCGGTGGCCGGCCTCGGCGCGCACGGCGCGCGGCGGGTGCGCGGGCACGTACTCGGGGACGTAGTGCTCGCAGTCGGGGTTGTGGCAGGGGCCCGCGGTCCACCGCGGGACGTTGATCCCGAAGGTCTTGTGCCGATGCACGACGGTGTCCACCGGCTGCCGGCACGAGCCGCACACGCGCCCGGCGGACCGGGTCCCGTCACGGTTCCGGTCGCTGCCCATACCACCACTTTATGCCTGCTTTGCTCTTTTCGGGCGGTGGGCGGGTCCCGGTCATCCCCCCTGCTCGGACTTCTTCTCCGGTGGCGGGCGCAGCATGCTGAGCCCGATGGACGCGGCCAGCACGACGACGATGACGGCGAGGCTGACGAGGGAGGGGATCTCGGGCACGGACGTGCTGATCGTCTTGTGGGACGCCTGGAGGACGAGCTTGACGCCGATGAAGGCGAGGATCAGGGCGAGGCCGACGCTGAGGTAGTGGAAGCGGTCCAGCAGGCCGGCGAGCAGGAAGTACAGGGCGCGCAGACCGAGGATGGCGAAGGCGTTGCTGGTGTAGACGATGAAGATGTCACTGCTGACGGCCAGCACCGCGGGCACGCTGTCGACGGCGAAGACGAGGTCGGCCGCCTCGATCGCGGCCACGACGGCCAGCAGCGGGGTCCCCACCCGTTTGCCCGCCTCCTTGACGAAGAAGTGCGGGCCCGCGTACTCGTCCCGGACGGGGATGAACTTGCGCAGCAGCCTGACCGCGAAGCTCTTGCCCGGGTCGAAGCTCTCGTCCTCGCCCTTGAGGATCTTGTAGGTGCTGTAGAAGAGGATCGCCGCGAAGACGAACAGCACGGCCGTGAAACGGTTGACCACGGCCACACCGGCGGCCAGGAAGATGCCGCGGAAGACCAGGGCGCCCAGGACACCGAGGAACAGCACGCGGTGCTGGTAGGCCCTCGGCACCTTGAAGTAGCCGAAGATGAGGGCGAAGACGAACAGGTTGTCGACGGACAGGCTCTTCTCCAGCAGCCAGGCCGTGGTGTACTCCACCCCCGCGTCCGTTCCGACGACGAGGAAGACGAGGCCCCCGAAGGCGAGGGCCAGTCCGATCCAGGCCCCGCTCCAGGCGGCCGCCTCACGGAAGCCGATGACGTGCGCCGTGCGGTGCGCGAGAAGATCGACCGCGAGGGACACCAGCACGAGGACACCGAACACGATCCACAGCCACAACGGCACGTCATGCACAAGCACGCCTCCTCGGGCGCGATCCGCCGGCAGTCACCTCTCAGAGTCTGGGGCATCCGGCGGGTTGCCGCCTGTTCGTCCTCACCCGGTCGCCAGCGGGCTGGGCAGCGGCCGGTAGCGGGCGGCGGCGCCGTCCGCCGCCGTCCAGCGCAGGAGGAGGTTGGTCTTGGCGGGGAGGGTCGGGGCACGGAGCAGGGCGGGGATCTCGGGGAGGTCGTGGCGGGCCAGTTCGCGGCGGACGGCGGGCCAGGGGTCGAGGCCGGGGTGGCGTTCGGCCAGGGCGGCGGCGATCTCCATGAGGTGGTTGACGACCAGGCAGTACACCAGGCGTTCCCAGCCGGCCGCCCGGGACACCGTGGGCAGCGAGGCCGTCCCGGAGGCCCCGCTCAGCAGCTTGACGCCCTCGGCGTCCCGGAACAGGGCCTGGACGGGCATGCCGTCCCGGCCGAAGGCGATCAGGGTGTTCTGCAGGTGGGCCTCCAGGACGACGCCGTGCTCGGCGAAGGCCGTCAGGGCCGGGGGCACCACACGGTCCAGATAGCTCTCCCACCAGTCCGCCGGACGGGCGGTGCCGGCGAGCGGGCTCCCGTCGAAGCCCTCGGCCAGCGCCGCCGCGAGGCAGGGGGTCGCGCCCGGCACGACATGGCCGCGCGGTCCGTCGCGGACGACGACGGCCAGTTGTTCGAAGGCGAAGTCCGCGGTGCGGTGGCCCCGGTCGCTCAGCCAGGCCGCGGCCGCCGGGCCGTCCGGCGCGGCGAAGGCGCGGCGCACGGCCGTGTCCGTCGCGCGCAGTCCGAGCAGGTCGTGGCGCCACAGCCGGCGGATGTCGTTGGTGATGCGCACATCGAGGCTGAACTTGAGGAACAGGTCGTCGCCGGGCGCGTACACCGTGCGGACCGCCGCCGTGGGCCACACCGGGAAGGGGGTCGTGCCCAGCCGGAGGAGGCGGCCGTCGGCGAAGGCGGGGGCGAGGGCGCGGGCGGCGAGGGCGAGCTGCCAGGGGTGCGCGGGCAGCAGGCGGTAGCCGGGCGGGGCGGCGCCCAGACGGTCGAGGGCGGCGGTGTCGCCGTCCTCCACCACCGTGTCCTCGCGCAGGGCCAGCAGCGTCAGCGGGAAACGGGCGTGGGCCTCGGGCGCGTACGGCAGCCAGCGGGCCGCGGGGCCGCCGCCCCTGGCCTTCGGGGCGGGGTGGTGGGGGTGGCCGGTGAGCAGGGACTGCTCGGAGCGCAGGTAGGGGTCGTCGGGCGGGGTGGCCCGCGCGCGGGCGTCCAGCAGCGCGGCCACCGCGTCCCGGCTGTCGAGCATCTCGGCGGGCAGTTCGTGGTTGGCCAGGCCGGTGTGCCGGCGCAGTTCCTCGGCGACGAGTTCGACCAGTTCCGGGTGGCCGACGCGGTGCCAGGCGCCCGCGGTGAACACCTCGGGGGCGGTGGGGCGGCGGGTGCCGTACACCCTCAGCAGCCGGTCCGTACCGGGGAGCCGGTACGTCCGCCGGGCGTCCGTGTCCCCGGCGGGCGCGGGCAGGGGCTCGGCCACTTCGCGCAGCAGGCAGTTCAGCAGCGGCACGGCCGCGTACGCGTCGGCGCGCCCGGCCGGTCCGGCGCGGCTCGCCGCGTGGTCGTCTGCGGGCGGAGGCATGAGGTCCACGCGTTCTGATTCCCTACGGTCTGTCCGGCGGAGACGATCAGTATGTCTGCCGCTGTCCCCCCGTCCGTCGCATTCCGGTACGTACCCGAGGAGACCGCCCGTGCACCGTCCCCCCACCGCCGAGGCCGAGGTCGCCGACGAGCTGGCCTCCGTACGGCCGGGTCTCCTGGCCGGGTACGCGGGAGAGCTCTCCGGCGCCCGCGCGGCCGTGCTGACCCGGCTGTGGCGCGGTCTGGCGCACGAGCCGCTGCCCTGGGTCACCCGTCGTGAACCGGGGAGCGAAGGGCTCACCCTGCGGCTGGCGGACGGGCGCCGGCTGCACGGGCCGCGGGCGGACCCGTACGCCACCGGCGCGCACGTCACGGCCGTGCGGCTGGACGAGGTGGCGTACGACGACCCGGCGCGGCTGATGGCGGACCTGGCCGTACCGCATTCGGCTCCGTTCGCGGCCGAACTCGGGCACAGCGTGGCGTCGTTGGCGCTGTCGCGGGCCGGGCGGGGCAGCGGTCCCCGGGAGTGGCCGGCGCGGGACTGGGAGTGGGAGCAGCGGGTGACCGACGGGCACCCGTTCCACCCCAACTGCCGTTCCCGGCCCGGCTTCTCGGTGGCGGAGCAGCTCGGCTACGGGCCCGAGCACCGGCCGGTGGTGGAGCTGGAGCTGATGCCGGTGCCGGCCGGTGAGTGCCTGGTGACGGGGGTGTGGCCGCGGTGGCTGCGGGAGGCGGGGCGGCTGCTCGTGCCGGTCCATCCCTGGCAGGCGGCCCATGTGCTGAAGCGGACGGGTGAGGGACGGCTCGCGGCGCATCCGCTGATGGCGCTGCGCACCCTGGCGCTGCCGGACGGGCCGCACGTCAAGACGGCGCTGAGCGCGCGGCTGACCTCCTCGGTGCGGGACATCTCGCTGGGTTCGGTCGCCGCGTCGGCGGTGCTGTCGGACTTCGGGGAGGCGGTGGCGGCGCGGACCGGCGGGCTGCTGCACATCACCCGCACGCTGGGCGCGGTGGCGGCCGGGTCGCCCGATCTCGCGGCGGTGCTGCGCGAGTCGCCGCGGGTGTACGCGGCGGACGGGGAGCGGGTCGTGCCGGTGGCGGCGCTGGCCACCACCGGACTGCCGCGCTCACCGGCCTGGCTGGGCCGCTTCACCGCGCTCGCGCTGGCCGTCGGGCTGCGGTTGCTGGAGCTGGGGGTGGCGTTGGAGGCGCACGGTCAGAACCTGCTCGTGGTGCTGTCGCAGGACGGGGACCCGGTGCGGCTGGTCTACCGCGATCTGGCCGACATGCGGGTGGGACCGGCGCGGCTGTCCCGGCACGGCGTCCCGCTCCCCGGGCTGCCCGCCCGCATGGTCACGGACGACGAACGCGTCCTGCGGCGCAAGCTGTTCGGTTCGCTGGTGGCGGGGGCGCTGGCGGGGACGGCGGGGTCGGGGACGGCGCTGCGGGCGGCGCTGGAGAGCGCGGTACGGGAACTGCCGCGCACCCCGGACCTGGCCGCGCTGACCGGTGAGCCGCTGCCGGCGAAGGCGCTGACGCTGATGCGGCTGTCGCCGCGCACTTCCGGCGACCAGTGGGCGGAACTGCCCAACCCCCTGCGGGACGACCGCCTGTGACACCCCGTTTTGGAGCGCGGCACCCCTGATCAATAGGATCCGCCGATGATCAGAAGAAAACGGCCGGTGGCAGGCGCCTGCGTCCTGCTCGCCGCACTGACGGCCGGGCTCGCCTTCCCGGCCGGGGCGGCCGCCGACGAACCCACGGGCCGGAACGCGCCCAAGGTCAATCTGCTCCTCGACGTGAGCGGCTCGATGCGGGCCAAGGACATCGACGGCCAGTCCCGGATGGCGGCGGCGAAGCAGGCGTTCAACGAGGTGCTGGACGCGACGCCGGAGGAGGTCGAACTGGGCATCCGCACGCTCGGCGCCGACTACGCCGGTGACGACCGCAAGGAGGGCTGCAAGGACACCGCGCAGCTCTACCCGGTCGGCCCGCTGAACCGCACCGAGGCCAAGACCGCGGTGGCCACGCTCGTGCCGACCGGCTGGACCCCCATCGGCCCGGCGCTGCTGAAGGCGGCCGACGACCTCGGGGACGGCGACGGCTCCAAGCGCATCGTTCTGATCAGCGACGGCGAGGACACCTGCGCCCCGCTCGACCCGTGCGAGGTGGCCCGGGAGATCGCGGCCAAGGGCATCGGACTGACCATCGACACCCTGGGCCTGGTGCCGAACGCCAAGCTCAGCCGGCAGCTCAGCTGCATCGCGGAGGCGACCGGCGGCACCTACGCCTCGGTCGAGCACCAGGACGAACTCACCGACCGGGTCAACGAACTGGTGGACCGGGCGGCCGAGCCCGTGGTGACCCCGGTGGCCGTGCGGGGCGCCGACTCGTGCGCGAAGGCGCCCACGGTGGAGTCCGGCCTCTACACCGACCGCGAGGAGTTCGGACAGCAGCGCTGGTACCGCGTGGAACTGCTCGCCGGGCAGGAGCTGCGGACCTCGGTGAGCGTGGCGGCGGACCGTGCGGTGCGTCCCGACTACGGCGTGCTGCTGCGGGCCCTCACGGTGCACGGCCGGGAGATCGTCCGCGGTGAGGCCGCGGGCAACGGCCGTACGGACGTCCTCTCCACCGGTCTGCGGTACCCGAAGCCCGAGCGGGACGACGACAGCGGCAAGCCGGCCGCCGAGGTGGTGTGCCTGGCGGTGACCCACTCCTTCTCGGCCGGCTCCGGGGTGAAGACCACCCCCGGTCTTCCGCTGGAACTGACCGTCGACGTCGTGGACGGCCCGGACGGCGCGAGCGACGTGGCGTCCTTCGGTCTCGGCCGGGGCTGGTGGCTGCTCGGCGCACTGGTCGTGACCGGTTTCGTCGCCGGCCTGCTCTGGGGCTGGCTGTCCCGCTGGCGGTTCGCTGTCTGGAGGACCCACTGATGCGTGCTCTACGTGTCCTGGGCGCGGCCCTGCTGACGCTCGGACTGGCCGCGGCCCCCGCGGCGGCGGACTCACCTTCCCCGAAGGCGGCCGAGGAGAGCGGCGGACCCACCCGCGCGGGCACCTCGTTCCGCACCGCGACGGAGGTCGAGCAGGGGCAGACCGCCACCGCGCGCGCCTCCACGGGCGACTACCTGTACTGGTCGTTCCCCGCGGACGCCGGACAGCGCCCCACGGTGCGGGCGACGGTGAAGCTGCCGGAGAGCCACGCGGCCGAGACCTGGCAGGTCGACGTGTACGACGGTCTGCGCCGCCGCCAGGCCTGCCAGTACGGGGCGCAGACCCGCACCGCGGGCACCGACGCGCCCTCGGTGGAGCTGGAGTGCGTGCTGCGCACGGTCCGCGCCTGGTCGGAGCCGTGGGCCGACGACCCGCTGCCGGGCACGTACTACGTGCGGCTCACCGCGCTCAGGCTGTCGGCGTCCGATCTGGGGCAGCCGGTCTCCGCCGAACTGCGGGTGGAGTCCAAGGACATGGGCGGCGCGGCGGCGGTGGACGGCACCCTGTCCGAGCCGCTGGTGCCGGGCATCGCGGCCCGTGCCGAGCAGGACCTGGCGGAGGACGACGACTCGCCCACCGCGGTCCTGGCCGGCCTGGAACCGGACGACGGCTGGACCTCCGGCTGGTGGTCCGACCGCTGGATCTGGACCGCCGCGGGCGGTGCGCTGGCCGCCCTCGCGGGGGTCGCCGGCTACCGCCTGACGAGGGGTTCCGGGCGTCCGCCCGGAGTACCGCCGACACTGTGACCCACTCCCGGAAGGCCCGCTCCGCGCGGGCCTTCCGCCTTTCCCCTCACCTCTCCCGCAGTTCCCTGGCCAGCGGGGTCCCGCCCGCCACCTCCACCCGCCCGGCGCGGACCGCGTCGGCCAGGGTCAGTTCGCCGCGGCTGATCGCCGTGCAGGTGGCGGTGTCCAGGGACAGCCGGGCGTCGGGTTCCCCCGGGGCCGGGCCGTCGCCGTAGACGGGTCCCGCACCTTCGCCGGAACCGGCACGCAGGTGGAACACGCCCTCGTCGAGACGGACTTCGACGAGTCCCGTCCCGCCCTCCAGGGCCCGCAGCAGGGGCAGGGCGAACCAGTGGGCGCGTACCGCGTCCGTGGGGCGCCGCCCGCCCAGTTCCGGCTCGCCCCAGGCGCCCAGGGCCTGCAGGACGGGCAGCAACCCGGCTCCACGCCCGGTGAGTTCGTAGACGTAGGCCGCGCCGGGCGGGGGGAGCCGGCGGCGGGTGGTGAGGCCGTCGCGCTCCATGTCCTTCAGCCGCGAGGCCAGCACGTCCGTGCTGACGCCCGGCAGGTCCGCGTGCAGGTCGGTGTAGCGCCGCGGGCCGGCGAGGAGTTCGCGGACGATCAGCAGGGTCCAGCGGTCGCCGACGGTGTCGAGCGCACGCGCGGCGGAACAGTACTGGTCGTAGCTTCGGCGTGGTGACATGCGACGCAGTCTAGACATGTTGTTGGACTTTCCAAGCTCTCACTTGGTAAAACCAAGCAACACCAGAATCCGGAGGGGCGCATGGAGTTCCGGCAGTCGAGCAAGCTCAGCGAGGTCTGTTACGAGATCCGCGGTCCGGTGATCGAGCACGCCAACGCGCTGGAGGAGGCGGGGCACAGCGTGCTGCGCCTGAACACCGGCAATCCGGCCCTGTTCGGCTTCGAGGCGCCGGAGGAGATCCTCCAGGACATGATCCGCATGCTCCCCCGGGCGCACGGCTACACGGACTCGCGCGGTGTCCTCTCCGCCCGCCGCGCGGTCGCCCAGCGCTACCAGACACTGGGCCTGGAGGTCGACGTGGACGACGTCTTCCTCGGCAACGGCGTCTCCGAGCTGGTCTCGATGGCCGTGCAGGCCCTGCTGGAGGACGGCGACGAAATCCTCATCCCCGCACCGGACTTCCCCCTCTGGACGGCGGTGACCACCCTCTCCGGCGGCAAGGCGGTCCACTACCTCTGCGACGAGCGGGCCGACTGGTACCCCGACCTGGACGACATGGCCGCGAAGATCACCGACCGCACCAAGGCCGTGGTCATCATCAACCCCAACAACCCCACGGGCGCGGTCTACCCGAAGGAGATCGTCGAGGGCATCCTCGACCTCGCGCGCCGCCACGGCCTGATGGTGCTGGCCGACGAGATCTACGACCAGATCCTCTACGACGACGCCGTGCACCACTCGGCCGCGGCTCTCGCCCCCGACCTGGTCGTCCTCACCTTCTGCGGCCTGTCCAAGACCTACCGGGTGGCGGGCTTCCGCTCCGGCTGGCTGGTGGTCACCGGCCCGAAGCAGCACGCCAGGGACTACCTCGAGGGCCTGACCATGCTGGCGTCCATGCGACTGTGCGCCAACGCGCCCGCCCAGTACGCCATCCAGGCCGCCCTCGGCGGGCGGCAGTCGATCCGCGAACTGACCGCGCCGGGCGGCAGGCTGCGCGAACAGCGCGACATCGCCTGGGAGAAGCTGAACGAGATCCCCGGCGTGAGCTGCGTGAAGCCGAAGGGCGCCCTGTACGCGTTCGCGCGCCTGGACCCGAAGGTGCACCGGATCCACGACGACGAGAGGTTCGTCCTCGACCTGCTGCTCCGCGAGAAGATCCAGGTCGTCCAGGGCACCGGCTTCAACTGGCCCTCCCCCGACCACTTCCGCGTCCTCACCCTCCCCCACGCGGACGTCCTGGAGACGGCGATCGGCCGCATCGGGCGGTTCCTGGGCGGATACCGGCAGTGAGACGTCGGAGGGAACCGCCGAGACGATGATCGCGTCGGATCAGATCATGAGGGAACACAGAACCGGCTGCTTCGGGCTGCTCCTGGCGGCCGCGGGCGCCATCACGGCGGTGCTCGTCTGGGCGCCGAAGGCACGGGTCAGCGTCCACGGCGGGTTCGAGGGCATGCACCGGGACCTGAGCGTCCTCTACGTCGACCTCCCCCTCATCGCCGCCGGCGGCGCGCTCGTCCCGCTCGCCGCCTGGCTGCTCGGCCTGCGGGCGCTGCGCCGCCCCTGGCTCGCGGCCGTGATCGCGGCGGGCACCTTCGCACTCGCCGTCTGGGGCCTGCTCAGCTGGTGGACGCCCTACCAGCGACCCGAGTTCATGGGCTGACGACACCGCTCGCCAGGCCGGTCGGCCGACGAGCCGAAACCGCCGTCACCCGACGCGGGTCGTGGGATCATCCGAGCTCAGGCCCGCACGCCTCGAAAGCACTGAACCGCATCGCCAAACCGCTGGAGCGAGATGAGTCCCCTCCCCACGCACCTGCCGGACGCCCCGGGACGCCGGTGACCCGGCCGCCCACCGCCGCGCAGCGTCGTCTCATCGAGGCCGCCGATCCTGTGACCGGGCGGCTGAAGGGTCCGGAGGCGCAGCTTGCCGCGCTGGTGAAGCGAGGGCTGGCGTTCCGGCACGCGAGGCCGCCGCACGACCACTTCCTGACTCCCGCGGGGCACCGCGTCCGGGAGGCGGAGCCCGGGCCCGAGCGGGTGGAGCAGCCCGCCGCGACCGGCGGGTTCGCCGCGCGGGTGGGCGGTGAGGAGGCGGCGCCCGGAGACGGCCCCGCCCGGCTGCGGGAGGTGCGCGGCGCCTGGCAGGGCATGCTGGAGCTGCGCCGGATGACCAACCCCGACGGTGCGACGGACCGGCCCTGCGGCTGGGAACGCTCGCACCTGGTGCGGGCCGCCGCGCTCGCCCTGGAAGCCGCCGGACACCGCGCGGCCGGCGCCGACCCCGGGGACGGCGGTTACCGCGTGCGGGCGACGCCGCAGCCGGAGGCGGTCGCCGTGTACGAGCCGGACGGCGAGGCGCTGCGGGCCTGCGCGGCCACCCTGGAGGAGGCGGGCTGGCAGGCCGGTGAGTACACGGAGCCGAGGACGCGGGCGCGCTATCTGCTGGCCTCGCCGCGCCGCGTCTGAGGCGCGTGCCAGGATCGGTGGGTCGGGCAGGCGATCGAACAGGCATGAAGAAGGGGACAGCCGCGATGAGCGAGCCGTTTTCCGTCCGGGTGACCGTGCGCGGGTACGAGACCGATGTGCAGGGCCACCTCAACCAGGCCGTGTACCTCAACTACGCGGAGCACGCGCGCTGGTCGCTGCTCCAGGCCGCGGGCATCACCCAGTCCGGCCTGCTCTCCCGGGGCGTGGGGCCGGTCGCCCTGGAGACCACCATCCGCTACAAACGGGAACTGCTGGCCGGTGACGAGGCCGACGTGAGCTGCGCCTTCCTCTGGAGCGGCGGCAAGGTGTTCACCATCGAGCAGACGATCACCAAGGCCGACGGCACCGTGGCCGCCGAGCTCACGGGTGTCGGCGGGCTGATGGACCTGAAGCAGCGCAAGCTCCTGCCGCGTCCGCAGGACGTGTTCCGGGACCTGGCGAAGGACCCGGCCCTGTTCGGGCTGTAGCGGGGGTTTCACTCCCTGAAAGTTTCCGCCGTCCGGATCCCAAGTTTCCTGGCCATCCGCTCCTACAGTGGACCAGACCACCAGAGAGGGCCGAAGGCTCTTTACACGCCAGGAATCTACGTGCGTAACTAATGACGCGCGCACGTCAAAGACACGTCTCGCAGTACGGATCTGCCCAGGTGGCAGCGGCCGACGTCACCTCCTTCGCTCATCCCCACATGTGCCCCAGGAGGCAGCCCCATGTTCTCTCTCCCCCGCCCCTCGACCGGCACCCGCAGACGCACCGTCACGGCGCTCGGCGTCCTCGGTGCCGCCCTCGCCCTGACGGCCACCACCGCCGGCGGCGCGAGTGCCGCTCCCCGGCCCGACCGGGACCGCGTCGCCATCGAACCCGGCGAGGCGTACATGGGCGCGGGCACCCGCGTCCACGAGGGCGTCCCCGCCGGCGAGCCGTCGATGGGCGTGCTCGCCCCGACCGACGGCGTCCAGGGCATCGACGTCTCCCACTGGCAGGGCGCCATCAACTGGACGTCGGTACGCGGCTCCGGCATCCAGTTCGCCTGGATGAAGGCGACCGAGGGCACCGGCTACAAGGACCCGCGCTTCAACACCAACTACCCCGCCGCCCACGCCGCCGGCGTGATCCGCGGCGCGTACCACTTCGCCCTGCCCAACGCCTCCAGCGGCGCGACCCAGGCGAACTACTTCGCCACCAACGGCGGCGGCTGGTCGCGCGACAACCTGACCCTGCCCGGCGTGCTGGACATCGAGCACAACCCGTACGGCGCCATGTGCTACGGCCTGTCCACCACGCAGATGCGCACCTGGATCAACGACTTCTACACCGCCTACAAGGCGCGCACCAGCCGTGACGTCGTCATCTACACGACGGCGAGCTGGTGGAACACCTGCACCGGCAACTGGACCGGCATGTCCGCCAAGAGCCCGTTGTGGGTGGCGCACTGGACCTCGGCCTCCGCCCCGACCCTCCCCAGCGGCTTCCCCACCTGGACGGTCTGGCAGTACACCAGCACCGGTTCGGTGGCCGGCGTCGCCGGCAACGTGGACCGCAACAAGTTCAACGGCTCCCGCGACCGGCTCCTGGCGCTCGCCAACAACACCTGACGGCGCCGGTCCCGTCCCGCACGCGATCACGCGGGGGAGCCGGCGGCGGTCCGCCGTCCGCTCCCCCGCGCCCCGCTTCCCCCCACCCTCTCCCCTCCGACGAGGAGCGACCGTGCACCCCGAGAACGCCTCACGACGCCGCCTGTTGATCGCCGGCGCGGCCGGCCTGGCCGCCGCCACCGCCCTGCCGGGCCTCGCGCAGGCGCGGGAGACCGGCGCCGTCGAGCCGGACATCGACTCCACCGCGGCCTGGGGCGCCCGTGCCCCCCGCGGCACGATCAGCCTCCTGCAGTACCGGCCGAGCCGGATCGTCGTCCACCACACGGTGAGCACCAACTCCGCCGACTTCTCCCGCGCCCAGGCGCACGCGCACGCCCACTGGGTGCAGGACCTGCATCTGGACAAGAACCGCTGGGTGGACACCGGGTACCACTTCCTGGTCAGCCGGGGCGGCTGGATCACCGAGGGCCGCCACGGCAGCCTCCAGGCACTGACCGGAGGCCGGAACTTCGTCCTCGGCTCCCACACCTCCGGGCAGAACGACTACGCCGTCGGGATCGCGTGCGAGGGCGCCTACCACGACGGCGCGGTACCGCCCACCGCCCAGTGGGACGTCCTGGTGGCCCTGTGCGCGTACACGTGCGACCGGTACGGCATCCCCTCCACGCAGCTCTACGGCCACAAGGACTACGGCGCGACCCTGTGCCCCGGCGTCTACCACGACATGCTGCCCCGGCTGCGGCAGGAAGTGGCCGCGGCCCGGGCGGCGTAGGGGGGCCACCGGTCGCGCGGCCGGAGTGCGGCGGGGGCCCTCGGGCGTCATCCGCCGGACAGTTCCCCGACGGCCTTCAGGACGTGGCCCGCTCCGTCCTCGGCCGCCATGTGCCGTGCCGCCGTCGCGGCGGCCCGCGCGTACGTCTGCCGCCGCACCGCACGGTCGAGGGCGTCGGCGAGCCGTTCGGCGGTGAGCGACCGGAACGGGATCGGCCCGGTCGCGGCGCCGAGGGCGGCGACTCGTCCCGCCCAGAACGGCTGGTCGGCGGTGACCGGCACGGGGACCGCCGGCACCCCGGCGCGCAGCGCGGCCGCGGTGGTGCCGGCTCCGGCGTGGTGGACCACGGCGGCCAGGCGCGGGAACAGCAGGGCGTGCGGTACGTCCCCGACGGTGAGGACGTCGTCGCCGTCGGCGTCGAGTCCGGCGCTCCCGGTCTGGAGGATGCCGCGCAGTCCCGCGCCGCGCAGGGCGCGCACCGCGATGTCGCTCAGCCGTTCCCCGTGGCCGGCCGCCATGCTGCCGAAGCCGATGAGGACGGGCGGGGGGCCGGCGCTCAGGAAGTCCTCCACTCGCCCGGGGAGCCGTTCGGCCGCCCCGTGGTGGGGCCACCAGGTGCCCGCCACCCGCAGACCGGGGCGCCAGTCGGAGGGGCGGGGCACCAGGGCGGTGCTGAAGCCGTGCAGGACGGGCCAGTCCGCCCGCTCCTGGCGCCGGCGCGTCCGGGCGGCGGAGAGGGAAGGCAGGCCGAGGCGCCGGCGCAGCCGTGCGACCGCCTGTTCGTAGAGGCGGTCGGTCATGCGCAGGGCGAAGCGTCCGGCCAGCCGGTTGGGCAGACGGCCCAGTGAGCGTGCGCCCGTGACGACGGGCGGGAAGTCCCCGGTGGGCGCGGTGGGCTGGAGGTACACCCCGAGGCTCGGAGTGCCCGTGGCCTCGGCCAGATGCCAGCCGAGCGGGGCCGTGGTGGCCGACAGCAGGAGCAGGTCGGTGCCCTCGGCCATCGCGTCGGCGAATCCCTGGCCCAGCTCGTCGATGAACGCGGCGGCGCTGCGCATCAGTTCACGCCTGCCGGTGACGGCGCCGCGCCCGCGCGGGTCGGCGGGCAGGGAGCGGAAGGCCGGCCCGGCGTCGCGTACCAGGGACGCGAAGGCGTCCGTGGTGGCCAGCGTGACGTCGTGTCCGGCCCGGCCCAGTGCGGCTCCCAGGCCCGTGTAGGGCGCGACGTCACCGCGCGATCCGGCCGCGGCGATCAGGATCCTCATGGCGTCTCCCCGACATCGGTACGGTCGTCCGTGCGGCGGGCGGCGTTGGCGTGGACCGCCTCGCACAGGTAGGCGGCCAGGCCCGGGCGCTGCTGCGAGGCCGGTACGACCAGGGCGAAGGCGCGCGGGTCGGCGGCGAAGTCGTCCGCGATGCGCCGGTGCATGTCGGACGGGCAGGCGGTGAACCAGCGTGAGATGTGCAGGCGGTGCTCCTCGGCGAGGTCCATGGCCCGTTCGCCGTCGCTCGGCTCCCCCTGGTCGAAGGCGGTGAGCAGCTCCGCACGCCAGGCGGCGGCCTCACCCATGAGGCGGCGCCAGTCCTCCTTGGTGTGGGCGTCCGCGCGCTCCATAGCCTCCCGCTGCCCTGCCGAACGCGCCCACTTCAGCTCCGCCTCGGTGGCGTAGCTCAGGTCGAAGGTGATCTCGCCGAACACCTCGAAGCGCTCCTGCGGAGTCATCGGCACCCCGGTCCGCTGCACCTCGATCGCCCGCTGCGCCACCTCGGACAGCCGCCGCAGCCGGGTGATCTCCTCCTCCAGCTGCCGCTGCCGGGTCCGCAGGTACTCCAGGGCGTTCGCCTGCGGGTCCTTGAAGATGCCGGCGATGTCGTCGAGGGAGAAGCCCAGTTCCCGGTAGAAGAGGATCTGCTGCAGGCGCACCAGGTCGGCGTCGCCGTAGAGCCGGTAGCCGGCCGGACTGCGCTCGCCGGGCGAGAGCAGCCCCGCCTTGTCGTAGTGGTGCAGCGTCCGCACCGTCACCCCGGCGAAGGCCGCCACCTGGCCAACGGAATAACTCACCCACCCGCCCCTTTCGTCGCTCAGCAGTCTCGAGCCTGACGTAAGGGGAGGGTCAAACCGCGGTCGCCCGGTCCGCCGGCCGCACCGGCGGTCCGGGAGCCGTCCCTCCCGGCGGGAGACTCCGGGGCGCTCAGCCCTGTGCGGTGATCCGGGCCAGCCGCCGCGCCTCGGCACGGGTGGAGCGGGCGATCTCGTCCTCGTCGGCGGTGAGCAGGCGGCCGTTCTCCACGATCTGCCGGCCGCCGACGAACGACGCGGTGACCGGGGCCGCCGCGCCGAGGACCAGCGCGGTCACCGGGTCGGCGATGGAGGCGTGCGCGAGGGTGTCCATCCGCCACAGCACCAGGTCGGCGAGCTTGCCCGGCTCCAGGGAGCCGGTCTCCCCCGCGCGGCCCAGCACGCGGGCCCCGCCGTGGGTGCCCAGGCGCAGCGCCTGGCGGGCGGTCAGGGCGGCCTCGCGGTGGGCGCCCAGACGGTTGACGAGGAGGGCGTTGCGCAGCTCGGTGTGGAGTTCGCCGGACTCGTTGGAGGCGGTGCCGTCCACGCCGAGACCGACGGGGACCCCGGCCGCGAGCAGGTCGGGGACGCGGGCGATGCCCGCGGCGAGGCGGGCGTTGGAGGAAGGACAGTGGGCGACGCCGGTCCCGGTGCGGGCGAAGGCGGCGATGTCGGAGTCGTTCATGTGGACGCAGTGCGCCATCCACACGTCCTCGCCGAGCCAGCCGGTGGACTCGAAGTAGTCGGTCGGGCCCATGCCGAACCGTTCGTGGCAGAACTTCTCCTCCTCCACGGTCTCCGAGCCGTGGGTGTGCAGGCGCACGCCGAGCCGACGGGCCAGCTCCGCTCCGTGGCGCATCAGTCCGGTGGAGACGGAGAAGGGGGAGCAGGGGGCGACGGCGACCTGGGTCATGGCGTCGAAGGAGGCGTCGTGGTGGCGCCGTACGGTCTCCTCGGTGGCGGCGAGGGCGTCGTCGGGGCTCTCGACGGCGAAGTCCGGGGGCAGGCCGCCGTCCTTCTCGCCGCGGTCCATGGAGCCTCGGGCGAGGGTGAAGCGGACGCCCAGGTCGCGGGCGGCGGTGATGATCGCGCCGGACAGGTCGCCGGAGCCGCGGGGGAAGACGTAGTGGTGGTCCATGGCGGTGGTGACGCCGCCGCGGGCCATCATGGCGAGCGAGCCCCGGGCGGCGGCGCGCACCATCGGCTCGTCGATGCGCGCCCAGGTCGGGTAGAGGGCGACGAGCCAGTCGAACAGGTTGTGGTCGGTGGCCAGGCCCCGGGTGATCCACTGGTAGAAGTGGTGGTGGGTGTTGACCAGGCCGGGGGTCGCCAGGTGCCCGGTGGCGTCGATCCGCCGTGCGACGTCGTGGAGTCCCTCGGGGGCCCGGCCCGCGCCGAGCGATTCGATGCGGTTGCCGGCGAGGACGAGGTGACCGGACGCGTACTCGGTGTCGTCGCCGTCGACGGTCGCGATCGCGCAGTTCTCGATGACGATGCGCCGGTCTGCTGCCATGGTCCGTCCTTCTCGCTGTCGCTGCCGATGGGGGTGCGGTCAGAAGCTGGTGAGGTCCACCGGGATGCGCGCCTCGCAGCCGTCCCGCAGGACGGTGCCCTCGATCAGGCCGTAGGGCCGGTCGGCGGCGAAGTAGACGGCTCCGTCGGCGGTGTCGTTCTCCAGCCCGAACGGCTCCAGGTCGACCAGGAAGTGGTGGCTGTTGGGGAGGGAGAAGCGGATCTCGTCTATCTCGTCGCGGTGGTCGATGACGCGCGCGCCCATCCGGTGGAGCGTCTGCTGGAGCGAGAGGGAGTAGGTCTCGGCGAAGGCCTCCAGCATGTGCCGTGCGACCTGGCGGTAGGAGTCGTCCCAGTCGGGCATCGGCTGGTCGTCATCGGTCCAGTGGAAACGCCAGCGGCCGGAGACCGAGGTGGCGAGGACGCGGTCGTGGGCCTCCTCCAGTGTCGTGTACCTGTCCTTCACGAAGCCCCGGAACTCGGAGTCGGTGGAGTTCAGCACCGTGAGGTCCTTCAGTCCGGAGACGACCTCCCACCGCTCGCCGTCGTAGGTGATCTGCGCCGTGCGGGTCTCCCGGCCCGCGCGGACGAAGGAGTGTCCCGCCCTGCCGGCGTCGGAGACCGCGATGCGCTCCCAGGCGTACTCCTCGACGCGGACGCGGGCCCGGTGGATGGCGTCCTGCGAGGTGACGAAGTGGCGGGCGAGGTGGATGCCGAACTGCTCGGCCGACTCGACGCCGTGCTCCTTGGCGAAGGCGAACACGGTGTTCTTGGTGGTGTCGGTGGGCAGGACGTTGGCGTTCGATCCGGAGTAGTGGGCCTCCTCCATGTCGCCGGAGAGGGCGACGGAGACGTTCAGGTCCTTGATGTGGTGGGTGGCGCCGTCCCGGGTGATCTTGACGACGCGGGTCTCGGCCTTGCCGTACTGGTTCTGTCCCAGGATCGTGGGCATGGTGTGCTAGCTCCCTCGGTAGACGGAGTAGCCGAACGGGCTGAGCAGCAGCGGTACGTGGTAGTGCTCCCCCGGGACGACGGCGAACGTGACCGTCACCTCCGGGAAGAACGCTCCGGTGCCGCTGCCCCGGTCCGCGGGGGCGTCCTGCCGCGCCTCGGCCCGTCTCTCGGCGTCCTGCTCCTCGGCGTACGGCTCCACGGCGAAGTCGAGCCGTACGTGGGTGGTGCCCTGCGGCGGGGCCGGCAGGTCGGCGCACCGCCCGTCCGCGTCGGTGCGGGAGCCGCCGAGCGGCTGCCAGCCGGCCTCCCGGCCGGGACGGGCGGAGAGGCGGACGGCGACGCCCGCGGCGGGGCGGCCGGTGCTGGTGTCCAGGATGTGCGTGGACACGGAGGCGGTGGTGTCGGTGTTCATGTGCGTCGGTCCTCCGCGACGTCGACGAGGCGGGCCAGCCGGATGCGGTTGATCTTCCCCAGTTCGCGGCGGACGATCTCGCGCTCCCGGTCCGGCGGGTTGCCGAGGCGTTCGCGGACGGCGTCGCGCATCTGCTCGCCGGTCCGGCCGGTGGCGCAGATGAGGAACACGTGGCCGAACCTCTCCCGGTAGGCGAGGTCGAGTTCGAGCATCTCGGCCCTGAGGCCGTCCGGGGCGCCGGCCATCGCGCTCTGCTCGCGTGCGGAGACCGGGTCGCCTGGCCGGGGGCGGCCGATCGGCGGGTGTCCCGCCATCGCCTCGTGCAGGTCCGCCGCGGTCAGGTCGGCCGTGGCGGTGTCACTGGCGGCGTACAGGTCGTCGGCGGTGGCGAAGGGGCGGGCGGCGAGCAGCCGGCGGGCCCAGGCACCGGCGGCGCACACCTCGTGGAGCGCGGCGAGCGCCGCGGGCTCCGCCAGGGCGTTGAACCGGGCCAGACCGGGTGGCGGGGGTGTCGACGTCACGGGAGCCTCCGTGGCCGCGAACGGCCTGACGCTGCGAACGGGCGTGCCGACAGTGAACGCCGTCCCGCACCGCGCGTCAACAGTTTGTTGAACATTGTGGGCGGGGAGGGGCACCCCCGTCACCGGGAGGGTCAGACGCCCTTCTCGCGGTTCAGGTAGTTGTAGACGGTGAAACGGCTGACTCCGAGCGCGCTCGCCACGGTCTCCACGCCGTGCCGCACGGCGAAGGCTCCGCGCGCCTCCAGACCGCGCACGATCTCCTGCTTGGCCCTGCGGTCCAGGTCCGCCAGCGGCACGCCCCTGCGGCGTTCGAGGGCCGCGAGGATGTGGTCGAGGGAGTCCCCGAGCTGCGGCAGCCGGACGGCGACGGCGGCGGCGCCCTCCCAGGAGAGCACGACGTCGTCGGTCCCCGCCTCGTCCGGCGGGAGCATCTCGCCGCCCATGGCGTCCACCAGCGGCTTCACCGCCGCGATGAAGGCGTCCTCGCCGGCACCGGTCACCGGTCCTCCTCCTCGACCACGTTGATCTGGAGGGAGACGCGGGTGGCGCCGGCCGCCAGGCTCCGGCGCAGCAGCGCGTCCACGGCGGTGAGCACGGCGTCGGCGGCGCCCTCGCCGGTGTTGCCGAACGGACCGACGTCCACCGCGTCCAGTTCGGCGGCCTCGATCACCTGCCGGGCCACCACGGCGTGCGCGGGCGCCTCGTCGAGGTCGAAGGGTTCGGTCGTGAACTCCACTCTCAGTCGCACGGGGCCCAACCTAGCCGCTGCGGCGCGGGCGGGGGAGCCACGCTCCCCCGCCCGGGAGCCGCGCTCCCCCGCCGACGGCCGCTCCCGGACGCGGGCCGGCTTCCGGACCCGGGCCGGCTTCCGGACGCACGCCGGCTCCGGACCCGGGCCGGCGGCCGGACGCGGACGGTCCCGCGCCCGGGCGCCCTCGGCCTCCGGGTGCGGATCCGCGCGCGGCGCAGCAGCCTGGGGGCATGGCAGAACCAACCGAGCACCCCCACATCGTGGTGCACTCCCCCGCGCTGGACGGCTCCCGGCGGGTGACCTCGGGCGAGGAGACGCTGGGGCTCGCCACGCACGCCGACGACGTGGGCGAGATCCTCCGGCTGGCCGACCTGTACGTCACCGACGTCGAGGAGACCGACCTCATCGAGTGGCAGGGCGGCGGCCCCGACGACTGGCCCGGCCTGTCGGAACACCACGAGCCGTGAGCGCCGCTACGGCATCGGCCGTAGCCCGGCTACGGAAGCCTCAAATGAACCTCTGAAGACGGCCCCGGCAGGCTTCGGCCGTCCCCGGCGGCGGGCACACTCCTCCCACACGGGGCCCGCCGCACGGGGGTGGCGGGCCCCGGTCGGAGGGGGTGTGCCGCCATGGCCGACACCGGGCGCGTCCGGGGGACGCCGCACGAGATCGCCCTGCTGGCCGGCGGCCCGCGCGCCGCGGTCACCGTCGCCGTCGTCGCCCTGCACCTGCGGGGCGCCGTCGAGGCGGGCGCGCCCGGCACGGTCCACGCGGTCGACGGCGAGGCGGGGCGCGCCCTGCCGCCGCTCCCGGCGCCGGAGGGCGAGCCCGGGGACCTCACGGGCGCGATGCGGGCGGCGTACCTGGAGAGCGCCGTGTACCACGGTCTGCAAGAGCCGTCCGGGATACGGGACCTGGTCCGGGACCTGGACGTCCGGTGGGCGCTGGCCGAGCTGCGCGTCGGGCTCGCCGAGGCGGGCATGCTGCGCTACCCGCTGCTGGGGTCCACCCGGGCGGCCCGGCGCCGGACACAGGTGCTGCGCAAGGCGTTCCCGCTGCCGGCCGTCCGGCGCGACCTGCCGGACGACCGGCGGCTCCTCGCCGTGGCCCTGCACGGCGAGGACGCGCTGCGGCTGCTCGTGCCCCGCTTCGCCCTCCGGGCGGGACTGACCGAGCGGGTGAGCCTCAGGGGCAAGCGCCTGCTCCGCCACTCACCCCGCGGTGACGCCTACGGCAGCGCCGGGCACCTCTACTGCGGCGGTGGCTCCGGCGAGGGGTGCGGGGGCGGCGGCGGCTGCGGAGGAGGCGGCGGCTCGGACTGAGACCGCAGTGCGCGCGGTGCGGGGAGAAGGGGCAACCACCGGACAGAGGGGGGCCCGGCGGAGGACGATGGGCAGCGCCTCGAGAACACGGGAGTGGGCCATGCCCGAGAGCGTGCCGGTGCGCTGTCCCGCCTGTCGGCGCGCGCACCGTTTCACGACACCGTCGTACCCCTGCGCGTGCGGCGCGCCCGTCGCCCCGCCGCTGGATCCCGGCGGGGTGCCCCGCACCGTCGACCACCGCTCCTGGCGGGAGGAATGGATCACCCTGCGCTGCGGCTGCTGCGGTCTGCGCGGTGAGTGGCCCCGGCCGGAGCTGGGCTGCCCCTGCGGCACGGTGCTGCGCATCCCGGTGGCGGGCCCCGGGTCCGCGGTCCCCGCCGGCCGGTCCGGGCGTGCCGCCTCCCGCCCGGTGCCGGTCCGCACCGCCCGGGACGCGGTCACGGCCGCCGTGCGGTATCTGCGCCGTCTGGGCCACGAGGACATCCGGCGCGCGGACCGGCGGCCCCCGTCCGGCATCGCCCTGGCCGGCCGGGGCGTCCTCGCCCGGGTCGGCCCGTCGGACCGGCCGGTGACCGCGCGGGACGTGGAGTGCCTGTGGCTGACGGCGATGACGGAGTCGTCGGCGTGCCTGTACTTCTCCCTCACCGGGTACACCGGACAGGCCCGGTCCCGCGCCGACACGCTGCGCGTCCCGCTGTTCCTGCTCGACCTCACCGGCGACCCGCGGCCGGTGAACGGCCCCGCCGACACGCTGGACGCCGACGGGGCGTGAAAACTCCGGAGACGGCAGGCACCCGGCGCCCGATACTCGACGGATGCGCATCCGCCCCGCCACCCCCGAAGACCTCCCCGTCCTCCAGGACATCGAACGGGCGGCCGGCGCCCCGTTCCGGGCCCTCGGCATGCCGGACGTCGCCGACGACGCGCCGCCCGCCCTGGAGGAACTGGAACGCTACCGGCGGGCACGGCGCTGCTGGGTCGCGGACGAGGACGGGCACGAGGGCCGCCCCGTGGCCTATCTGATCGCCGAACCGGTGGACGGCGCCCTGCACATCGAGCAGGTCTCCGTCCACCCGGCCGCGGCCCGCCGGGGCGTCGGCCGCGCCCTGCTCGCCCGTGCCGCGGGCCGGGCGCGCGCCGAGGGGCTGACCGCGCTGACGCTGACCACGTTCGCCGGGGTCCCGTGGAACGCCCCGTACTACGCGCGTCTCGGCTTCCGCACCCTCACCGAGGCCGAACTTACCCCGGGGCTGCGGCGGATCCGCGCCGAGGAGGCCGCGCACGGCCTCGACCGGTGGCCGCGCGTGTGCATGCGCGCCGACGTCCCGCGCGCCGGCGGGACCTTCGCGGGACCACCGGAATGACGACCCGGCCCGCGCCGGGGCCTCCCCCGGCCCGACGGGCGTGCGGTCACCGGAAGTCCTCCTCGCGGTACTCGCCGGCGGAGCCGGCCGCCGTGGCCTCGCGCAGGGCGATGCGCCGGATCTTGCCGGAGACGGTCTTGGGCAGCTCACCGAACTCCAGCCGGCGGATCCGCTTGTAGGGGGCGAGCACCTTACGGGAGTGCTCGAAGAGCACCTTCGCGGTGTCCGGGCCCGGCTCCCAGCCCTCCGCGAGCACGACGTACGCCTTGGGCACGGCCAGCCGCAGCTCGTCCGGCGCGGGCACGACCGCCGCCTCGGCGACCGCCGCGTGCTCCAGCAGGGCGCTCTCCAGCTCGAAGGGGCTGATCTTGTAGTCACTCGCCTTGAAGACGTCGTCGCTCCGCCCGACGTACGTCAGGTACCCGTCCTCGTCCCGCGCGCCGATGTCGCCCGTGCGGTAGTAGCCGCCCGCCATCACCTCCGCCGTCCGCTCCGGGTCCCCGTGGTAGCCGGTCATCAGGCCCACCGGGCGGTCGGAGAGGTCGAGGGCGATCTCGCCCTCGGCGGCGCCGGGCGCGCCGGAGACCGGGTCGAGGAGTTCGACGCGGTAGCCGGGGCTCGGGCGGCCCATGGAGCCGGTCTTGAGGACCTGGCCGGGGCTGTTGGACACCTGCACGGCGGTCTCGGTCTGCCCGAAGCCGTCCCGGACGGTGACGCCCCAGGCGCGCCTGACCTGCTCGATCACCTCGGGGTTGAGCGGCTCGCCGGCGGCGACGACCTCGCGGGGCGGGGTGCGCAGCCGGCCGAGGTCGGCCTGGACGAGCATGCGCCACACGGTCGGCGGGGCGCAGAAGGTGGTGACGCCCGCCTTGTCCATCTCCGCCATCAGACGGGGCGCGTCGAAGCGGGTGTAGTTGTGCAGGAAGACGGTCGCCTCGGCGTTCCACGGGGCGAAGAGGTTCGACCAGGCGTGCTTGGCCCAGCCCGGCGAGGAGATGTTGAGGTGCACGTCCCCGGGCCGCAGCCCGATCCAGTACATGGTCGCCAGGTGCCCGACCGGGTACGAGGTGTGGGTGTGCTCGACCAGCTTGGGCCGGGCGGTGGTGCCGGAGGTGAAGTACAGCATCAGGGGGTCGTCGGCGAGGGTCGGCCCGTCGGGCGCGAACCGCTCGGCGGCGGCGTGGGTGTCGGCGTACGGCAGCCAGCTCCCGCCGGCTCCCTCCCCGACCGCGACCCGGGTGTAGTCACCGGGCACCTCGTCGAACTTCGTGGTGTCCGCGGCGCGCGCGATGACGTGGGCCACGCGGCCCCGGTCGACACGGTCGCGCAGATCGGCGGGGCCGAGCAGCGGGGTGGCCGGGATGACGACGGCGCGCAGCTTCATCGCGGCGAGGGCCGTCTCCCACAGTTCCGCCTGGTTGCCGAGCATGACCAGCACCCGGTCCCCGGCGGCCACCCCCCGCTCCCGCAGCCAGCCGGCGACCTGGTCGGAGCGGCGGGAGAGCGCGGCGAAGGACAGCCGGGTCTCGTCGCCGTTCTCCTCGACGAGGTGCAGGGCGGTGCGGTCGCTGCCGTCCGCGATCACGTCGAACCAGTCGAGCGCCCAGTTGAAGCGGTCGGGCCGGGGCCAGACGAAGTCACGGTAGGCGGTGGCGTAGTCCTCGCGGTGTTCCAGCAGGAAATCCCGGGCCCTGCGGAACATGTCCGTCCCCGTTGTCATGTCTCCTCCTTGTACCGGACCATGGCCGGGCGGCTCGTGGTCATCGTGCAATCCGTGACGCAGGTCTCACTACCCCGAACGAGGAGTGTGCGTCGCACAGGAGCCGTGGTGAAGGGGCGGAGCAGGCGAACGCCGACCCGGAAGCGGTGGTCGCGGCCCGGCGGGCGGGGTGGTTGCCCTAGATTTACGGCGATGACCCGAACCGGGCATTACCACTGGTACATGTTTGGATTTATCGTTGCCGCGCCCGCTGTAATTTGCCTCACTACACCGTCCGTCCGGAATTGAGGAGCCTGTTGCCTAATATTGGCCAGGACACGCCACACGGAGGGGAGCGGTGACCGTGCGACGGGACTTCAAGGAGTCTGCCAGGTACCGCCCCGACCTGGTCATCGGCAGGGAGGAGCTGTTCTCCGACGCGCGGGAGCAGCTCGCCCGGGGCGGCAGCGTGCTGCTCCACGGGCCCGCCGGAATAGGAAAATCGACCGTGCTGCGGGCACTGGCGGCGGAAAACGCCGGGGCGGCGCGCACGGTGTTGCGCTGCTCGGCCACGGAGTCCGAATCACATCTTCCGTTCCTGGCGCTGGCCGACCTGTTCGGCCTGGTCCTCGACGAGGTGGCCCCCCGGCTGCCCGCCGCCCAGCGCACCGCCCTGGAGTCGGCGCTCACCGGACGCGGCGAGTCCACGCTCCAGCGGGACGGGCTCGCGCTGCGGCTCGCGGTGCTGTCCACGCTGCGCGCGCTGGCCGCCGAGGGGCCGGTACTGGTCGTCGCCGACGACCAGCAGTGGCTGGATCCGGCCAGCGCCGAGCTGCTCGGCTTCGCCGCCCGCCGGCTGGGCGACAGCCCGGTCCGGATGCTGTGCGCGGTGCGCACGGACGGCGAGGAGTACGACCGTCATCTGCGCGCCTGCCCGCCGGACACGCTCGCGGTGCGGCTGGGCCCGTTCTCCCGCACGCAGGTGTCCGCGCTGCTGGACCACCGCGGCTACACCGGCCTGTCCCGTTCCACGGTCCGTGACATCCACCGCACCAGTGCCGGCAATCCGCTGTTCGCGCTGGAGCTGGGCCGCGCCCTCGCGGAGAGTCCCGCCCGGCCCCGCCCGGGCGAGCCGCTGCCGGTGCCGACGTCGCTGCGGGCGCTGGTGCTGAGCCGGCTGGAGATGCTGTCGGACGAGGCGCGCCGCACCCTGCTCGTGGCGAGCGCGGGCGCCCGCCCCACGCTGGCGCTGCTGCACGCGGCCGGCCGGGACAACGCCGAGGCCGAGACGGCGCAGGCCGCCGCCCTGGGACTGCTGGCGACGGACCCGGAGGAACCGGCCGTACGGTTCGCGCATCCGCTGATCTCGGCCGCGCTGTACGCGGAGGCGCCGGCGCGGGAGCGGCGGGCCGTGCACACGGCGCTGTCCACGGCGGCGTCCGATCCCATCGAGCGGGCCCGCCATCTGGCGCTGGCCGCCACCGGCGCCGACCCGGAGGTGGCGGCCCGGCTCGCGGAGGCCGCCGCGCTGGCCCGGGACCGGGGCGCGCCGTCGGTCGCCGCCTCGCTCGGGCTGCTCGCCGCCCGGCACACCCCGGCCGACGTCGAGCCGGGACCGGACGAGCGGCGGCTCCAGGCCGCCGAGGACGCGATCACCGCGGGCGAGGCCGACCTGGCCCGGGACATAGCCCGGGAGGTGCTGACCCGGGCGACGGTGCCGGCGGAGCGGGTGCGGGCCTGGATGGTGGTCATCGAGGCGGCCGGGCAGGCGCTGGGCGAGGTCGACGCCGTCTTCCCGCAGGTGCTGGCCGACGCCGGCGACGACCCCCGGCTGCTGGCGCTGGTCCACTACCAGCTGGCCTGGCGGGAGGTGGTGGTGGACGGCGACTTCGCCAAGTCCCGCGAGGAGGCCGCCCACGCCGCGGAGCTGGCCGCCCGGGGCGGGGACCGGCGCACCGAACTGATGGCGCTCGCCTTCCAGTCGTCCACCGAGACGCTGATGGGCCACCCCGACGCTCCCCGGACGATCCAGCGGGCGCTCCAGGAACCGCAGGACCCCGATGTGGCCTCCCACCACAACGGCGCGGCGATGGCGAGGTTCCGCTGGCTGCTGATGAGCGACCAGCTGCCCGAGGCGCGTACGGCCATCACCGCGCTGCTGCGGGAGGCGCGGCGGCGCGGCATGGTCGAGAGCGAGGTGCACTTCTCGCGGCTGCTCGCCGACACCGAACTGCGCTTCGGGCACTGCGGGCGCGCCCTCGACGTGGCCGGGGAGAGCCTGCGGCTGGCCCGCGACTCCGGCATCGGGGAGAGCGCGTCGGCCATGCTCGCCTCCCTCGCGGAGGCGTCGGGCGGTGACGTGGACCGGGCACTGGCGCTGGCCCGCGAGTCCGCGGACCACGCCGAGGTGGACGGCGACCAGTTGTACCTCTCGCTGGCCCTGGCCGCCCTGGGTTACGCCCAGTTGGTGGCCGGGGACGCGCAGGCCGCCGTGCGGTCGCTGCGCCGGGTGCGGGAGCTGGAGCACGCCATGGGCATCAACGACCCCGCGCGGGGCCGCTGGCAGGGCGACCTGGCCGAGGCGCTGGTGCGGATCGGTGAGCCCGGCGAGGCCCAGGAGCTCATCAACCGCACCCGGGTGCACGCGGTGCGGCTGAACCGGGCGAGCGTGCTGGCCGTGCTGGACCGGGCGGAGGCCCTGGTGCGCGCCGCGCGCGGGGAACACCAGGCGGCCCTGGCCCAGTTGTCGTCGGCGCAGGACCGGCTCGCCCAGCTCGGGTACGGCCTGGAGGAGGCCCGTGCCGCGTTCGCGCTGGCCCGGCTGCGCTCCCGGAACCCGGGACCGGGCGGGTACGAAGAGGCGGCCCGGCTGTTCCGGCGCTGCCGCGCGCTGCCGTGGCTGCGCCAGGTGGACAAGGCCGTCGCCGCGGGTCCCGCGGAGGCGGAGCCCGTGCCGGCGGCCACGCCGGCCGTGCTGGACGGGCTCGCCTCGATGGAACGCCAGGTCGCCGCGCTGGTGATGGAGGGCGCCACCAACCGGGAGATCGCCGGCCGCCTGTTCATCAGCGTGAAGACGGTGGAGGCGACGCTCACCCGCGTGTACCGCAAGCTGGGCATACGGTCGCGGGTGGACATCGTCCGGCTGGCGGCGGGCCGCCACACGACGTGAGCCCGCCCCCCGGAGGAAGGGACCGAGGGTTTTCCCTGCCCCGGTCCGCCTAGGGGGTTCCCTCATTGGGACGGCCGCGCCCCGGTCGTAGCGTGAACGCCGTGCCGCCCGCCGGGCACACGGAGGCCGGAGCCCCCGGGCTCGACCTCCGACCCGCGCGACCCCCCACCGGCAACCCCGTGAGGAGACCCCATGTCAGGGCTCACCCGCGCACCACAGGCCGCCACCGCCGCCGGCCTCTTCGCCCCGCTGCCCGCCTACGGGGCTTCCTCCTCCGCGTCACCGCGTCCGGACCGCCGGACGGGCGTTCCCACGAGTTCCTGAGTACCCCTCAGGCAGCAGGCCAGGGGGCGTTGCGGGCTTCCACGAGCAGCCCGCAACGCCCCCTATCCACGGCCGGGTTCAGCCACGGACCGTCCCGAAGCGGATGTCGTACGCCGTGTCCGGGTGCATCACCCGCAGCATCCGCTCCCCCTCCGCCGTGACCTTTTCCCGGCGTGCCCTGCCGAGCGGGGCGAACTCCTCGATGACGAGGGCTTGTCCGTCCAGCCGCCACAGTCCCGCCAGGAACCCGTCGACGAGGAGCGTGCGGTGGGCGACGTTGCCGTTCCAGCTGCGGCCCCGGTACTCGGGCGGTACGACGCGGGTGCGGTCGGCGTGGGAGAGGAGCAGGTTGTCGAACTCGGGCAGGAAGCGGGGCGGGGCCGGGGTGTCCGGGTCGGGGCGGGGTGCGTCGGGGAGGTCGAAGAGCTCGGTGCCGCCCTCGTCCCGGAAGGTGACGAGCCGGGGACGCAGCCGTTCGAAGGCGTCGCGCAGCCGGGTCAGTCCGGCCCAGGTCTGCATGTCCTTCACGGAGGCCGGTCCGAAGGCGGCGAGGTAGCGCAGCACCGTCGCGTCGGGCGTCGCGGGGGCCGGTTCGGCGGGGCGGCCCAGCCAGTGCTCGGCGGTGGTGAGCACGACCTGCCCGCCCCGTCCCCACAGGCCGCGCGGGGTGATCTGGACGAGGGGCAGCTTGCAGCGGGCGGCGAGGGCGAGGGCCTGCGGGTCGGCGTCGGGCCACTCGGCCGACAGGGCCTCCCGCAGCTGCCCCATCGTGCGCGGCTCGGTCTCGACGAGCTCCCGGGCGAGGGCGGCGAGCCGGTCCAGGTCGACGCCGGTGAGGCCCGCGCGGAACTGGTTGATCTCGCGGTCGCGGGCGGGCTGCACGAGCGGCCGCAGGGTGAGGCAGTCGCGGACGGTGTGGGTGTGGATCGTCGAACGCAGGGTGACGATGCGGACGACCTCGCGGTCGGCCATCGGCCGGGACAGCGCCTCGGGGGTGAACCCGTCGAGGCGGGCGGCGAGCGCGTAGTAGGGCGGCTTGACGTTCTGCGCCTGGAGGCCCAGCAGATGGCCGACCGCGTCCACGGGGGACATCGGCGAGCGGCGCAGCAGCAGCTGCCGCTCGAGCGTGGCCCGGTTGAGGGCCCGCGCACCGAGCACCGCGGCCGACGGGGTGACGCTCCGCTTCGTCTTCGTCATACCGGCACGCTAGCGGGGATCGCGGTCAGCTCCTGTCCGCGATGGCGCCGCCCGCTCACATTCGGGACATCCCGCGGACGGGAGTAACACCGCGGCGACCGGACGGCGCTGTCCTCTACGGGCCCGTACGGCCGTCCTGGACATCGCGGGACGGTTCGGCCGCGCCCGGTACGACTCCCCCACACAGAAGGACGGGCCCTCCGTGACATCCCATCCCCCCGCCGCCGATCATCTGCCGGTCTACGACGGTCTGGTCCGCGAACGCGGTGACGTCGTGGCCGAGGTGCGCGAGGTCGCCGAACAGGCGCTGGACGAGGCCCGGCGGGGCCTGGCCGGCCACCCCGTCTCCTCCCCGGGCCCCCGCCGGGAGCGGGCCGCGGGCTGAGCCCGTACGGCCCGTGGCCCGGCCGATTGCGTGTCCCCGGAGCGGGGCACTCGGCGTCCCGTGGACGAACGAGAACGCTCCGGACCGGAGAGGGTCCTGCTGACCGGGTGGTTCAGCTTCCGCGACGGCGAGGCCACCGCCGGTGACGTGCTGGCGCTGCGCCGCGTGGAGGAGGTGCTGCGGGGCTCCGGGACGGCGTACGACGTCGCCTGGAGCCCCGCGTTCCTGCCGGACGCCCCGCACCTCGACGACGTGCGGCCCCGTGACTACTCGCACCTGGTGTTCGTGTGCGGGCCGCTGCACGGGCCGCAGATCGAGGAACTGCACCGGCGTTTCGCGCACTGCGTGCGGATCGCCGTGGGCACCTCGGTGATCGACCCGGAGGACCCGGCGGCGACCGGCTTCCACAGCGTGCTGGCGCGGGACGCCCCCGGCCGCGAGCCGTCCGAGGACCTGGCGGCCCACGCCCCGGCGGTGCCCGCGCGGCCCGTGGTCGGGGTGATCCTCACCCACGGGCAGCGGGAGTACGGGGAGCAGCGGCGGCACAAGGAGGTCGCTGACGCGGTGACGCGCTGGCTGGCCGGGAAGGACTGCGCCCGGCTGGAGCTGGAGACCCGGCTGGACACCCGGGACTGGCACCTGAGCGCGACACCCGCGCAGGTGCAGTCGGTGCTGGCGCGCCTCGACCTCGTCGTCACCGACCGGCTGCACGGGCTGGTGCTCGCGCTGCGCGTCGGCACTCCGGTGCTGGCGGTGGACCCGGTGGCGGGCGGCGCCAAGGTGAGCGCGCAGGCCCGGGCGTGCGGCTGGCCGGCGCTGCTGTCGGCCGAGCAGGTGGACGAGCGCCGGCTGGAGCGCTGGTGGGACTGGTGTCTGACCTCGGGCCGGGTGGCCGCGCGGCTGACCCGTGACGCGTTCCGGGACGGGCGGGCACCGGACGGGGCGGACCGTCTGGCGGAGGTGCTGACGCCCCGCGCCACCGCCGGTTAGTACCCCGCCCCGCCGGGCACTCAGGCGTCTCGCGGTCGTCCCTGACCTCGCGGTCGTCCCGGACCTCGCGGTCCCCCCGCCTCGCGGTCGTCCTTGGAGGAGAGACGTGTCCACCGGCCGGCTTTCCGCACACGAGCGGCACCTCCTCGACGGGATCGAGCGGGGCCTGAGCCGCGACCGCCGGCTCGACCGGCGGCTGCGCACGCTGAGGATCCACCGGGGCCCCGACGTGAGGCGGATCGTGTCCTTCCGCCCGCACGGACGGACCGTCGCCGTCCTCCTCGCGGTCTCCGTCACGCTGATGGTGACCGGCATCGTCACCTCGGCCCCGTGGGCGATCTGCTCCTTCGCCGTCCTGTGGCCGCTGACGCTCTTCGCGGGGTTCCGGCTGCTGTGCCGGTGGTCCGGCGGCTGAGCGTCCGCGGGCCCCGGCGTGCCGCTCAGCCGGTGTAGCGGCGGGCGGTGGAACCGCGCTGGGAGGGTTCGAGGAGACGCAGCCTGGACTCCACCTCACGGGGCAGGACGCGGCGTTCGCGCAGGACCCAGGGCAGCGCGGCGGCCGCCTCGGCGAAGGCGAGCAGGGAGGCGGTGTCGCGCGGGACGGTGCGCGCCAGGTTCAGGGTGCGGCGCAGCGCGGGCCCGGCCGGGCGGCGCAGCCAGGTGAACCACAGGGTGTTGCGGATGCCGTGCCTGCGGCGCAGGGTGGGGTCCCTCGCCGTCGAGGCCTGGTGGTGGACCGTCAGCGCGTCGGCGTAGGTGAGCCACCAGCCGTCGGCCGCGAGGTCGGCGGCCAGCAGTTCCTCCTCGCCGCCCAGCCAGAGCCTCGGGTGGAAGCCGCCGGCGGTGCGGAAGGCGTCGGTGCGCAGCACGGTCGCGGCGGCCAGGAACGAGCCGAGCGCCGGGCCGGGCAGCCAGGACGGGCGGGGCAGGGGCGAGTCGCGCAGCTCGCGGACGATCGGGTCCTCGGTGCCGCCGGGTTCGACGATGATCCGCGCGGTGACCGTGCCGAGCGCCGGGTGCCGGTCGAGCAGGTCGGCGGCGCCGGCCAGCGAGCCGGGCGACCACCAGGAGTCGTCGTCGCAGAAGGCGACGTAGGGCGTGCGGACCTCCCGCACGGCCAGGTTGCGGCCGACGGCGCCGAGGTTGCGGCCGGGCCGCAGCAGCCGCACGCCGGGGTGGTGGCGGGCGACGGCTTCGGCGGTGCCGTCGGTGGAGCCGTTGTCGGTGACGATCACCCGCGGTTTCTCGGGGAGTTCGGCGAGGAGGCGGAGGGTGCGCAGGAGTTCGGGGCGCCGGTTGTGGGTGATGACGACGACGGTGGTGCGCGGGTCGGTCATGCGCCGGTCTCCTCCAGGAGTCGGACGGCTCGCTCCACCTGCGGAGGCAGGGGCCTGCGGTCGCGCAGGGCGGCCGGCAGCCGGACGAGGGCCTCGCGCAGGGCGCGCCGTGCGTGGTGGTCGCCGCGGGCGTCCGCGGCGAGGGCCCCGGTGCGGGCGAGGGCGTACGGGACGGGGCGGCGCAGCCAGGCGGTCAGCAGTGCGTTGCGGCGCTGGAGCGCGGGACGGCCGGTGCGGGGTGCGGGGGCCGGGTGGTGGTGGGCGACGACCTCGGGGCAGTGGGTGACGCCCCAGCCGCATGCGGCGAGGTCGTAGGCGAGCAGGGTCTCCTCGCCGCCGAAGAAGAGCAGCCGGTGGAATCCGCCGGCGTCGAGGTAGGCGCTGCGGCGGACGACGGCGCCGCAGGCGAGGAAGCCGAGCACCTGGGTGCCGGGGAGGTCGGTGGCCGGGCCGAGCGGTGACCTCGCCAGGACGTCGTTGAGGGGGTCGGGGGTGGCGGCCGGGCCGACGAGCGTGCGGGCGGCGATCAGGCCGAGCCGGGGATGCGCGTCGAACAGTTCGGCCGCCCGGCCGAGCGAGCCGGGCGCCCACCAGGAGTCGTCGTCGCTGAACGCCACGTACGGGGTGGTGAGGGCGCGCGCCCCGTGGTTGCGGGCGAGGGCACCGTGGTTCACGGGGAGCGCCAGCACCCGCACCTGGGGGAAGTCGCGGGCGACCATCTCGCGGGTGCCGTCGGCGGAGGCGTTGTCGGCGACCAGGATCTCGGGCCGTTCGGGCAGGTCCAGCAGCCGCCGCAGGGTGACGGCGAGCCGGTCGCGGCGGTCGCGGGTGGCGATGACGACGCCGAGGGGGTGGTGGTCCGTCATGGGGCGTTCCCCTCGGGCAGGCGGGTCAGGGCGTGGAGGACCTCGTCGGGGGTGATGCGCAGGAGGGCCGGGTCGGGGCGCGCGCCGTGGGGGTCGCCCGGCGGGCCGTGCCACAGCGCGATGTGACGCGGCAGCGCGGGAGGCCCCCACTGGGCGGGCGGGACCGGGCCGAACAGGGTGACGGTCGGGGCGGCGTGGGCGACCGCCAGGTGGGCGATGCCGGTGTCGCCGCTGACGACGGCGCGGGCGTCCGCGACGAGGGCGGAGAGCAGGCCGAAGGGCGGGCCGCCAGCGAAGACGTCGGTGTCGGGCAGGGCGGCCTGCTTGGCGAGGCGTGCCACCAGGTCGTCCTCGGCCGCTCCGCCGGTGACCACGACCCGCCGGCCGCGGGCGCGCAGGGCGGTCGCGACGGCGGCGTACCGTTCGGCCGGCCAGCAGCGGGCGGGGGAGCCGGCGCCGGGGTGCAGGACGACCGCGCCGGGGGCGGGGGACGCGGTGTGCGGGCGGGGCAGCAGCAGGTCCGTGGGGTCGGCGTCGATGCCGTACCACCGCAGCAGCCGGCACCAGCGGTCCCGTTCGTGTTCCCCGGCGTGCCAGGCGGGGCCCTCGATCTCCGGGGTCGCGGGGTGGGCGAACGCCAGCAGCCGCGGGGGGCGCAGGGCCTGCAGCAGGCGGTGGCTGGGGGGTCCGTTGCCGTGCAGGTCGACCGCGACGTCCGGGGGCGGGCCGGTCCAGTCGAGGGTGCGCGGTACGGCGCGGCAGGGCGCGGCGGCGGGCAGCAGCCGGTCGACGGCCCCGGAGGCTTCGGCGGCCGGCGCCAGTGCGGCGGGGGCGGCCAGGACGATCTCGTGGCGGGGGTGGGCCCGCCGCAGCGCCCGGAGCGCGGGAACGCCGGCCAGCAGGTCCCCGAGGCCGAGGGCGCGCAGGACGAGCAGGCGCGGCCGGGACGCGGGGGCGGCCGTGCCGGATGCGGTGCGGCCGTTCACCGGAGGACCTCCGCGAGTTTGTCGACGGCGGCGACGACGTCGTACGGGGTGACCTCCTCCAGGCACGGGTGGCCCGGTACGGGGCACTGCCGGGCCCTGGTGCCGGCACACGGTGCCCGCTGGTCGCCGAGGAGTACGCAGGGCACGCCGTAGGGCCGCCAGCGTTCGGCGGGGACGACCGGGGAGAAGAGGGACACCACGGGGGTGCCGACGGCGGCGGCGAGGTGGGCGGGTCCGGTGTTGCCGGTGACCACGCAGTCGGCCCCGGCGAGCACCCCGGCCAGTTCGGCGGCGCCGGTGCGGCCGCCGAGGTCGACGGCGCGGCCGCCGGCCACGTACGCGGTCAGCTCCCGCTCCGCCGCGCCGCCGGTGACCACGACCCTGCGTCCGGCGGCGGCGAGTTCGCGCACCGTCTGCGCACACCGGCCGGGGCTCCAGGCGCGGGCGGGCACGCTGGCGCCCGGGTGGACGACGACGTATCCGGGAGGGCCGGTCAGCGCCTCGGCCGGGGGCGGCGGGAGCACCCGCAGCCGTGTGTCGCCGGGCCGGGGGAAGCCGGCCGCCTCGGCGAGGTCGAGGGCGGCCTCGGCCTCGTGGGCGTGCGGGGCCCGGTGGTGCCGTACGTCGAGCAGGGAGCCGGGGTAGTCCTCGCTGTCGGCGGCGATGAAGCGGACCCCGGCCAGGCGCAGCAGCAGGGCGGTCGGCAGGGGCGACTGATGGAAGGAGGTGAGGACGAGCGCGGCGTCGGCGTCGACGGCGGCGATCAGCGACTCGGTCGCCGCACGGCTGACCCGGGGCGGCTGGAACCCGGTCCAGGGGGAGTCCCAGACGAGCACCTCGTCGACGCCGGGAAGCAGCCGGGCGGCGGGTTCCCCGTGCGGCCCGCAGAGCAGGGTGACGTGGTCGGCCCGTTCGGCGACGGCCCGCACGGCGGGCCCGGCGAGCAGGACGTCGCCGAAGCTGTCGAGCCGGGTGACCAGGGCTTTCACGCGTCCCTCCCCTGCGGGGTGCGTACGTCGTGGGCCGGGAGGCGCGCGAGGCCGGCGGTGGGGCGCCCCTCCGGCGCGCGGGGCACGGTGCCGACGCTCACGTCCGGGTGCCGCGTCCGCGCCGGGCCGGCGCCGGAGCCGCCCGGGGCGGAGGCCGCCGCGCTGCGGTCAACGCCGCCGGTGGACCGCCCCGTCCGGTCGGCGGCGGGAGCGGACGGGCCGGGGCCGGTGGCAGGCCGGTCGTCGGGGGCGCCACGTCCCGGCGGCGGGTCCTGGCCGTGGGCGGCGGGGCGCGGGGAGTCCGGGACGCGGTCCCAGGGCGGGGTGCCGAGGAGCAGGCGTACCGCCGACGGGAGGTCCGGGGCGACATGGGGGGCCGCGGCCGTCTCCTCGGGGCGGGTCTGCGGGGTGGGGACGAGGATGCCGTGGGCGCCGGCCCGGCGGGCGGCCTCCACGTCGGCGCCGATGTCGCCGATGACGACGCAGTCGGCGGGGTCCGCGCCGATCCGGGCCGCCGCCCACAGCACCATGCCCGGCCGGGGTTTGCGGCAGGGGCAGCCGTCGTCGGGGCCGTGCGGGCACAAAGCCCACACGTCGAAGGGGCCGAGGAGTTCGTCGACGCGCCGGTTGACGCGGCGGGCGTCGGCCTCGGTGAGCAGCCCGCGGGCGATGCCGGACTGGTTGGTGACGACGCCGGTGCGGATGCCGTGGGCGCGCAGCGCGTCGAGTGCCGCGCGGGCGCCGTCGACGGGCCGTACGCGTGCCGGGTCGGCGTTGTAGGGGACGTCGTGGACCAGTGTGCCGTCGCGGTCGAAGAGGACCGCGTTCACCGGGCTCACCGGACCGCCGCCGGGCGGGCGGGGACGTCGCGGTGGCGCCAGGCCCCGGCCAGCCGGTGCCAGGTCGCGGCGGGCGGTATGGCCACGCTGGTGGCGAGGACCGTCGTCACCTCGTCGCGGGTGCGCGGTCCGGGTCCGATGCGGGCGCGGGCGAACTCGGCGGTTCCCGCGGCCCAGCCGAGCGCGCAGACGGTGGCCGCCCGGCGGTGTCCGGTCGCGCCGAGCACGCAGGCGGCGGTGCCGGCGGCGGTGATCGCGGCGTGCCGGCGGATCCGGCCGCGCGGTGCGACCGCCTTGTCCCACCAGTCCGGTCCGTGCAGCCGGCGCATCAGGGCGTCGTCGGCGTGGCCGCGCTGCTGCGCCACGGTCGCCCAGCGGGAGGCCGGCCGCACGGGGTGCAGGGTGGCGCGGCGGCCCCGGCGGATGCGCCAGCCCGCGTCGAGGAGGCGCAGTGCGAGGTCGGCGTCCTCGCGGGAGGCCCGGGAGAAGCGTTCGTCGAAGCCGCCTGCCCGCTTCAGTGCCTCGGTGCGGTAGGCCATGTCGGCGGTGGTCCAGCGGGCCCGGGCCAGCCCGTCGGTGCCGCGTTCCCAGTCGGTGGGGCGCCGCCCGCGGGGCAGCGGCACCGTGATGACGCCCTGCACGCCGGCCGTGTCGGGGGACGCCTCCCGGAGGTCCCGGACCAGTTCGGCGCACCAGTGCGGCCCGACCTGGACGTCGTCGTGGAGGAAGGCGACCCAGGGCGCGGTGACGGTGCGCAGCCCGCGGTTGCGCGCGGCGGCGGGCCCGCGGCCGCCGCCGGCCAGGACGGTGGTGCGCTCCCGCAGGTCGCCCAGTACGCTCAGCGCGTGGCCCATCGCCTCCGGTGAGGGGTCGGGCCGGTCGTCCACGAGGACGATCGCGTCCGGACGCGGCCCGTTCGCCGCGGCCAGGGCGGCGAGGCAGTCGGGGAGGGTGTCCCGCACCAGGGTGGGGATCACGACGGCGTACGAGGTCACGCGAACGCCCTCCCCCGGACTCTGGTACCAAGGCTGCGCATCGGGGCTGTGCTCCGTCCCTGAGAGGCGTGAGGAACTACCGGGACGCGGGTGCCGCATTCGCGGTTGTCTCAAACACTTGGACACAGCTTGTCCCACTACGACCGGACAGGGGACTTTTCCGGGCCGATCAGGTCACCGCCGCCCGCACCCCGTGACGACTCTCACACGCCCGGGCCGACCGGCACACGGGCACGCGAATCGGACTATACGTGCCGTGTATAGACAATTTGTATAGTCCGGCCATGCCTTTTCTGACCAGGAAGATGAGAAGACCGGGCTCCGGGTTCCGGGGGGTGTCGGCACTGGCCGCGGTCGCGGCGCTGACGCTGCCGCTCGGCGGCTGCACGCAGGTGGAGACGACCGCGCCCAGCGCCGTCCGCACCACCGACGTCCGGGCCCGCTTCGGCACCGTCGACTGCCGCGAGGTCAAGTGCGTCGCGCTCACCTTCGACGCCGGCCCCAGCCGGAACTCCGCCCGGCTGCTGGACATCCTGAAGGACGAACAGGTCCCGGCGACCTTCTTCCTCCTGGGCAGACGGCACATCGACACGTACCCGGAGCTGGTGCGACGGATGGCCGACGAGGGTCACGAGGTGGCCAGCCACACCTGGACCCACCGCATCCTGACGGAGCTGGAACCGGGCGAGATACGCGAGGAACTCCGGCGCACCAACGAGGAGATAGAACGCCTCACCGGCCGCCGCCCCACCCTGATGCGCCCGCCCCAGGGCCGGACGAACGACACCGTGCAGGGCATCAGCCGCGAGCTGGGCCTCGCGGAGGTCCTGTGGAGCGTGACGGCGAAGGACTACCGGACCACCGACTCCGGCCTGATCACCCGCCGCGTCCTCGACCAGGCCTCCCGCGACGGCATCATCCTGCTCCACGACCTCTACGACGGGACCGTCCCCGCCGTGCCCGGCATCATCGACGGGCTGAGGAAGCGGGGCTTCGTGTTCGTGACGGTGCCGCAGCTCCTCGCCCCCGGCAGGGCCGAGCCGGGCAAGGTGTACCGGTGAGGGAACGGGCGCGGGGCGCCGGCGACTGCGCCGGACGGGTGAGCGACCGCCGGGCGTGCCACCGCGCCGCCGGGATTTCCTAGGATTCCCCCGTGGCCACCTTCCAGCTCCGGCGCACGGCGCCCCTCCCGCCCGACGAGGCCTGGCGCAGGCTCACGACGTGGCCCCGCCACGGCGACGTGGTGCCGATGACCCGGGTCACGGTGACCACTCCCCCGCCCACCGGTGAGGGCACCGTGTTCGTCGCCCGCACGGGTCTGGGCCCGCTCGCCTTCGACGACCCGATGGAGGTGACGGTGTGGCGGCCCCCGGCAGGCGACGCCCCGGGGCTGTGCCGCCTGGAGAAGCGGGGCCGGGTCGTCACCGGCTGGGCCGAGATCGAGGTGCGGCCGGGCCCCGGCGGGCGGGCGCGGGTGGTGTGGCGGGAGGACATCCGGGTCCGCTTCCTGCCCGCCTTCGGCGACGCCGCACTGGCCCGGGCGGGCCGCCACGTCTTCGGCCGCGCGGTGAACCGGCTGCTGCGCCGGGCGTGAACCGGCACCCCAGGTCGGCGCCCCCCACGCGTTGCGGCGATCGCGTCCTCGGCGCCCACCGGCCCGGGAACGCCGTCAGGCAGGACGTTCCCCACTGAACCCGTCGCACCACGACGGCTCGGGCACGCCCGGGTCGTCGTGGTGGATCGGGGTGTGGGCGCCGGTGAGGGAGGTGCCGCTGCCGCCGCGACGGTTCGCGACGATCTCCGCGGCGATGGACAGCGCCGTCTCCTCCGGCGTACGGGCGCCCAGGTCCAGGCCGATGGGCGACCTGAGGCGGGCCAGTTCCCGGTCCGTCACGCCGACCTCGCGCAGCCGGGCGGTACGGTCCAGGTGGGTGCGGCGGGAGCCCATCGCGCCGACGTAGGCGACCGGCAGGCGCAGGGCGAGCTTCAGCAGCGGTACGTCGAACTTGGCGTCGTGGGTCAGGACGCACAGGACCGTACGGGCGTCGACGGAGGTGCGCTCCAGGTAGGTGTGCGGCCACTCCACGACGATCTCGTCGGCCTCGGGGAAGCGGGCCCGGGTGGCGAACACGGGGCGCGCGTCGCACACCGTGACGTGGTGGCCGAGGAACTTGCCGACCCGTACCAGCGCCGCCGCGAAGTCGATCGCGCCGAAGACGATCATCCGGGGCGGGGGGACGGAGGACTCGACCAGGACGGTGAGCGGTGCTCCGCGGCGCGCGTCCCGCTCCCCGATCTCCAGGGTGCCGGTGCGGCCCGCGTCCAGGAGCGCGCCCGCCTCGGCCGCCACCGTACGGTCCAGTTCCGGGCGGTCACCGAAGCCGCCCTCGTACGAGCCGTCGGGGCGCAGGGTCAGCGCGCGGCGCGTCAGTTCCGCCGGGCCGCCCACGATCCGGGCCACCGCCACCGCCTCCCCCCGCGCCGCCCCGGTCAGGGCGGCCGCCAGCACCGGGCGGGCGGGGTCCGCCGCCCGTACCGGAGTGACCAGGACGTCGATGACGCCGCCGCAGGTCAGGCCGACGGCGAAGGCGTCCTCGTCGCTGTAGCCGAAGCGTTGAAGGACGACGTCGCCGTCCCTCAGCGCCTGCTCGCACAGCTCGTAGACCGCGCCCTCCACGCAACCGCCGGAGACCGAGCCGACGGCCGTGCCGTCGGTGTCGACCGCGAGCGCGGCGCCCGGTGGGCGGGGCGCGCTGCCGACGGCCGCCACGACGGTGGCGACCGCGAAGTCACGGCCCTGCCCGACCCACCGGTTCAGCTCCTCGGCGATGTCCAGCATGTCTCGCTCTCCTCGGCTCGGACGGCACTGGGGGAGGCACGACTGCCCGCGACGGCCGGGGGCTCACCCCGTGCCCGTGAGATGTTCCGGGCGGACCGGGGTCCTGTCCAGTGCCAGGCCCGTGGCGTCGCGGACGGCTGCCAGGACCGCCGGCGTGGACGACAGGGTGGGCGCTTCGCCGACGCCGCGCACACCGTACGGGGCGTGGTCGTCGGCGAGTTCGAGCATGTCGACGGGGATGGTGGGCGTGTCGAGGATGGTGGGGATGAGGTAGTCGGTGAAGGACGGGTTGCGCACCCTGGCGGTTCTCGGGTCGACGACGATCTCCTCCATGACCGCCATGCCCAGGCCCTGGGCGGTGCCGCCCTGGATCTGGCCGATCACGGACAGCGGGTTGAGCGCCTTGCCGACGTCCTGCGCGCAGGCCAGTTCGACGACCTTGACCAGGCCGAGTTCGGTGTCGACCTCGACGACGGCCCGGTGCGCGGCGAAGGAGTACTGGACGTGGCCGTTGCCCTGGCCGGTGCGCGGGTCGAAAGGTTCGGTCGGCCGGTGCCGCCACTCCCGCTCGACCTCGACGGCCTCCTCGCCGAGGACGTCCGCCAGGCCGGCGAGCACCTCGCCGCCGTCGGTGACGACCTTGCCGCCCTCCAGGAGCAGTTCGGCACTCGCCCAGGCCGGGTGGTACGACCCGAATCTGCGCCGGCCGAGTTCCAGCACCCGCTCACGGACCAGTTCGCAGGCGTGCCGGACCGCGCCGCCGGTGACGTACGTCTGCCGGGAAGCCGACGTCGAACCGGCCGACCCCACCCGGGTGTCGGCGGGACGGATCGTCACCCGTGCGACGCCCAGCTCGGTGCGCGCGATCTGGGCGTGGACGGTGACGCCGCCCTGGCCGACCTCCGCCATCGCGGTGTGCACGGTGGCGACCGGCTCACCGCCCACGACCTCCATGCGGACGCGGGCGGTGGAGTAGTCGTCGAAGCCCTCGGAGAAGCCGACGTTCTTGATGCCGACCGCGTAGCCGACACCGCGTACGACGCCCTCGCCGTGCGTGGTGTTGGACAGGCCGCCCGGCAGCCGGCGCACGTCGGCGCCCTCGCTGGACTCCCACTGGCGCTCCGGCGGCATGGGCATCGCCTTGACGCGGCGCAGGAGCTCGGCGACCGGCGCCGGTGAGTCGACGGCCTGTCCGGTGGGCAGGAGCGAGCCCTGTTCCATGGCGTTGAGCTGTCTGAACTCCACCGGGTCCATGCCGAGCCGGGCCGCCAGCCGGTCCATCTGCGCCTCGTAGGCGAAGCACGCCTGGACCGCGCCGAAGCCGCGCATGGCGCCGCAGGGCGGGTTGTTGGTGTAGAGGGCGATGGCCTCGATGTCGACGTCGTCGACGACGTACGGACCGATGCCGAGGGAGGAAGCGTTGCCGACCACGGCCGGGGAGGCGGAGGCGTACGCGCCGCCGTCGAGGACGATGCGGCACTTGACGTGGGTGAGCCTGCCGTCCGCCGTGGCGCCGTGCTCGTAGGACAGCTTGGCCGGGTGGCGGTGGACATGGCCGAAGAAGGACTCGAACCGGTTGTAGACGATCTTGACGGGTCTGCCGGTGCGCAGGGCGAGCAGACAGGCGTGGATCTGCATGGACAGGTCCTCGCGTCCGCCGAACGCGCCGCCGACGCCGGCCAGCGTCATCCGCACCTTGTCCTCGGGCAGGCCGAGCACGGGCGCCATCTGGCGCAGGTCCGAGTGGAGCCACTGGGTGGCGATGTAGAGGTGGACGCCACCGTCCTCCTCGGGAACGGCGAGACCGGACTCGGGGCCGAGGAAGGCCTGGTCCTGCATGCCGAAGGTGTACTCGCCCTCGACGATCACGTCCGCGCGCTCCCGCGCGGACGTCACGTCGCCGCGCACGATGGGCTGCCGGTGGACGACGTTGGGGTGCGGGACGTGGCCGACGGTGGGGGTCCCCCCGGTCGAACGAAGCTGAGACTGGAGGAGGTCGTCGCGGTGCTCGTGGACCAGGGGCGCGTCCGGGGCGAGGGCGGAGGCCTCGTCGGTGACGACGGGCAGTTCGCGGTACTCGACCCGGATCCTGGCGGCGGCGCGGCGGGCGGTCTCCGGGTGGTCGGCGGCGACGATCGCGACGGGTTCGCCGTGGTGGCGGACCTTGCCGTGGGCGAGGACGGGGGTGTCCTGGATCTCCAGGCCGTAGTGCCTCACCCCGGTCGGCAGGTCGTCGTAGGTCATGACGGCGTACACACCGGGCACGGCGAGTGCCTGGCTCGTGTCGATGGACACGATCTCGGCGTGGGCGACGGTGGAGCGCAGGATCTGGCCCCAGAGCATGTCCTCGTGCCACAGGTCGGAGGAGTACGCGAACTCGCCGGTGACCTTCAGGATGCCGTCCGGGCGGAGGGTGGACTCGCCGATGCCGCCCCTGGTGCCCGAGCCCTGGGTGATCTTGGTGGGAACACCGTTCGTCGGCATGCTCAGCCCTCCTCGGACTGGCGGGCGGCCGCCAGCCGGACCGCGTCCATGATCTTCTCGTAGCCGGTGCAGCGGCACAGGTTGCCGGACAGGGCCTCGCGGATGTCCGCGTCGGTCGGGTCGGGGTTGCGCTCCAGCATCTCGTCGGCGGCGACCAGCAGCCCGGGGGTGCAGAAGCCGCACTGCACGGCGCCGGCGTCGAGGAACGCCTGCTGGATCGGGGCCAGTGCGCCGCCCTCACCGGTCCGCGAGCCGGTGCCCGTGACCTCCGGTGAGCCGCCGGAGCGCTGCCGGGCGAAGTCCGCCAGGCCCTCCACGGTGACGACGTCGCGGCCCTGGACCTGACCGGCGGCGACGAGACACGCGCACACGGGCACGCCGTCGAGCCGCACGGTGCACGAGCCGCACTCGCCCTGTTCGCAGGCGTTCTTGGATCCGGGCAGGCCGAGCCGCTCGCGCAGCACGTACAGCAGGGACTCGCCCTCCCAGACGTCGTCGGCCTCCTGGGGGCGTCCGTTGACGGTGAAGTCGATGCGCATTACGCGGCTCCCTCCGTGGTGCGGCGGGCGCCGCGGTAGGACTCCCAGGTCCAGGTCAGGGTGCGGCGGGCCATGACCCCCACCGCGTGGCGCCGGTAGCCCGCGGTGCCGCGCACGTCGTCGATCGGGCTGCAGGCGGCGGCGCACAGGTCGGCGAACCGTCCGGCCAGGGACGGCGTGATGATCTTCCCGTTGTCCCAGAAGCCGCCCTCCTCCAGGGCCGCTTCCAGGAACTCCTCGGCGGTCCGCGCCCGGACGGGCGTGGGGGCGGCGGAGCCGATCCCCGTGCGTACCGTCCGGGTCTCCGGGTGGAGGGCGAGGCCGAAGGCGCACACGGCGATGACCATGGCGTTGCGGGTGCCGACCTTGGAGTACTGCTGCGGGCCCCCCGCCTTCTCGATGTGGACGGCGCGGATCAGTTCGTCGGGCGCCAGCGCGTTGCGCTTCACGCCCGTGTAGAACGCGTCGATCGGAATGCGGCGCGACCCGCGCACCGACTCGGCCTCGACCTCGGCACCGGCCGCGAGCAGCGCCGGGTGGGCGTCCCCGGCCGGGGAGGAGGTGCCGAGGTTGCCGCCGACGCCGCCGCGGTTGCGGATCTGCGGGGAGGCCACCGTGTGCGCGGCGAGGGCGAGCCCCGGCAGCTCGGTGCGCAGGTGCTCCATGATCCGGGAGTAGGGCACCGAGGCGCCGAGCCGTACGCTGTCCTCGCCGACCTCCCACTCCTCCAGGTCGCCGATGCGGTTCAGGTCCATCAGGTGCTCGGGCCGGCGGTGGTCGAAGTTGATCTCGACCATCACGTCGGTGCCGCCCGCGATCGGCACGGCGGCGGGGTGCTCGGCCTTCGCGGCGAGCGCCTCCTCCCAGCTGGCGGGGCGCAGGAAGTCCATGACCGGCTCTCTTCCTCATCGGGTGGATGTCCGGATCGAGCCCATCCGTGTGCGGCGGTCCCGGCTCGTTCATGCGGTCTTCACGCGGAGTGGCCCCAGTACACCGCCGTGTGCTCCGCATGGGTCAGTCACGGAAACCATGAAGGAGTTGGCTGGCCAGCACAGGCATCTTGTAGATTCATATGAATGGAGGCCTTCCGTAACCTCCGCACCTTCCTCCCGAAACAGAGGACACGGTCCGAGGACCGGCCGGCACCCCGGATCAGCCAGGCCGAGGGCCCCACCGGAAGATCCCCCCACGGTTCTTCACAGACATCGAGACAGAGAACGGCGGCGACGAGAATGCGGCTGCGCGCACTGCTGGACACCGACGCGCTGGGCCTGAAGCTGCTCGGCGGCGAGGAGGAGCTGGACCGCGGTGTGCGGGGCGTGATGACCACCGACCTGAGGGACCCCAGCCGCTACCTCTCCGGCGGGGAGCTGGTGCTCACGGGTCTGGCCTGGCGCCGGGACGCCGCCGACTCCGAGCCGTTCGTACGGCTGCTGGTGCAGGCCGGGGTGGCCGCGCTCGCGGCCGGCACGGCCGAACTGGGCCACGTGCCGGAGGACCTGGTGACGGCCTGCGCCCGGCACCGGCTGCCGCTGTTCGCGGTGCACGAGTCGGTGGCCTTCGCGACCGTCACCGAGCACGTCGTGCGGCAGGTCTCCGGCGAGCGCGCCGGGGATCTCGCGGCCGTCGTGGACCGGCACCGCAGGATGATGACGTCCGGCCCGGCGGGCGGCGGCCCCGACGTGGTGCTCGACCTGCTCGGCTCCGACCTGGACCTGCGGGCCTGGCTGCTGTCGCCCACCGGCCGGCTGATCGCGGGATCGAGGGCCGCCGGGGCGACGGCGGACGGGCCGACGCTGCCCGCCGAGGTGTGCGCGCGGCTCGCCGCGGAGCAGCTCACCGCCACCCGCACCGGCCGGCTCGGACCCCACCGGGTGACGCAGGGGCAGACGACGTACAGCGTGTTCCCCGTGCGGGGCAGCGGGCGCTCCGCGGCGGACGCGCGGGACACGCGCGGGAGCATGCTGTCCGACTGGCTGCTGGCCGTCGAGGCGGACGCCGGGGACTGGGCCGAGGAACGGCTGGACCTGCTGCACGGCGTCACCCAGCTGATCGCCGTGGAACGGGACCGCCGGGACGCGGCACGCACGGTGAGACGCCGGCTCGCGCAGGAGGTGCTGGAACTGGTCCAGGCGGGCGCCGCGCCCGCCGAGATCGCGGCGCGGCTGCGGGTGGCCGCGCCGGTGCTGCTGCCCGGGCTCGGAACCGCGCCGCACTGGCAGGTCGTGGTGGCCCACGTCGACTGGGACGGCGGCGAGGCCGAGGAGGGCGGGAGCGACGGCGGCCCGGTGGCGCAGGCACTGCTGGAGGAGATTCTGGTCGACCCGGCGTCGACGGGGACCGAGCACGCCGACCGCATCGCGGTGGCGCACACCGGGGACGAGGCGGTCGCGCTGGTACCGCTCCCCGCGGTGACCGGCGACGACGACCACCCCGGCACGGGGGTCCTCGCCGAGACACTGCTGGAATCGGTGCGCGACCCGCTCACGGCCGGCCTGGACGGCGACGGCCGGCTCACCCTCGGCGTCTCCGCCGCCGTGCACTCCGCGGAGGGGCTGCGCGGCGCACTGGAGGAGGCACGGCACGCCCGGCGCGTGGCCGCGGCCCGCCCGGGCCGGGTCTGCGCGGCCGGCCACCAGGAACTCGCCTCGCACGTCCTGCTGCTCCCCTTCGTCCCCGACGACGTGCGCCGCGCCTTCACCGCCCGGCTCCTGGACCCCCTGCGCGCGTACGACCGCCGGCACCGCGCCGAGCTGATCCCCACCCTGGAGGCGTTCCTCGACTGCGACGGCTCCTGGACCCGCTGCGCCTCCCGTCTCCACCTGCACGTCAACACGCTGCGCTACCGCGTCGGCCGAATCGAGCAGTTGACGGGCCGTGACCTCTCCCGGCTGGAGGACAAGCTGGACTTCTTCCTTGCCCTGCGCATGAGTTGAGCCGATGACCACGCGTCCGGGCGGTTCGGACACGCGGCGCGCGACTTTGTGAAATCCTTCACCCACCCTCTTGGCCGGGCCGTGTGGTTCGTGCTGAGATGCGGCCACCACTCAACAGCTCGATGGCGTGCTCGGGGAGGGCAACGTGGCGCATACCGCCATGTCCGGTGACGGAACGACCGCCGATGACGATCCTCTCCAGACGGCGGTGTGGCGGCTGCGCTCCCGCGCCTGCTGGGCGGACGCCGCCGCGCTGCTCGCACCGGACACCCCGGACACGGCACTGCAGCGGGCGTCGCTGCTGGTCGAACGGTGCCTCTACACCGAGGCGGGGTGGGAGGAGGCCGAGGACGCGCTGCGTACGGCCGAGGCGCTGGCGCACAGCGACGACGAGCGCGGGGCGGCCGCCTGTGAACGCGGGTGCCTGGCCTACGCGGCCACGCTGTTCCGGGTGCGCGACCGGGCGGACGAGGCGCGGGCCGCGCTCGGACGGGCGGCGGCGCTGATCGCGCCCGGAGCGTCGGGGCGGGCGTTGCTGGACTTCCGGCGCGGTCTGATCGCGGAGAACCTCACCCGTTCCCCGCAGGCGGCACGGGCCGCCTACCGCCGCGCCCACGCGGGCGCCACCGCGCACGCCGACCCGCTGCTGCTGTCCGCCACATGGCGCCACCTCGCCGGACTCGCCCTGCGCGACGGTGAGTTGGCGGAGGCCCGGCAGGGCTTCGCCGAATCCCTCCGCATCCGCGAGGAATTGGGCTACCTCGTCGGCACGGCCCCCGCCCTGGTCTCCCTCGCCGAGACGGAGACCGAGCCGGAGGCCTCCCGCCTCCGCGAGGAGGCCCGCCGCCTCTTCCGCCTCCTCGGCGGCGTCCCCACCTGGCTGACCACCCAACTCGCCCCACCGACCCCGGGAACGGCAACGGCGTAGAGCCTTCGACAACGAGGCCCCCCACCCAGCCCGTCGGCCGTTCGAGAACGAGGCCCCCCACCCAGCCCGTCCGGCGTTTGAGGACGAGGCCCGTTCAGGGCCGAAGGGGGGTCCGGGGGCACAGCCCCCGGGGACGGGACTGGGAAGGGGCGGCGGGGGCGAAAACCCTGGGGAAACGCCCCCTCACCCCACCCCGCCGAAATGCTCCCCCACCAACGCCCGCACCACCTCCAGATCCCCCGCGATCAACGCGTCCAGCAGCGCCGTGTGCTCATGCGCGTCCGCCACCAACTCCCCCGGACGCCCCCGCCCACCGGCCCCACCACGCCCCCCGCCGGCGCCGGCGCCACCGCCACCGACCATCGACCACTGAGCCCGCCGCTGAAGATCCTCCGCGACCCGCACCAACTGCTCGTTCCCGGCCAGCCCCAGCACCGCACGGTGAAACGCACGATCGGCCTCCGCGTACGCGGCCCGGCTCCCGGAGGACGCCGCCCGCACCGTGGCCTCCGCGAGCGGCCGCAGTTCGGCCCACCGCTCCGCCGGCACCGTCCGGGCCAGCCGCAGCACCACCGGCATCTCGATCAGCGCCCGCACCTCGGCGAGTTCCGCCAGTTCCCGCGCCCCGCGCTCGACGACCCGGAATCCCTTGTTGGGCACGACCTCGACCGCGCCCTCCAGGGCGAGCTGCTGCATGGCCTCCCGGACGGGCGTCGCGGAGACACCGAACCGCTCGCCCAGCACCGGCGCCGAGTACACCTCACCGGGACGCAGTTCCCCCGTCACCAGCGCCGTGCGCAGCGCGTCGAGGACCTGCCCGCGCACGGAGGAGCGCCGCACGACGGCTCCCCGCGGACGGGGAGGAGCCGACTCACCATGCCTCTGCTCACCGTGCGTGTGCTCACCGCGCGCGGCACGGCCCTCCCCACCACGGCCACCCGCTCGGCCACTCCCGCCGCCCGTCCGCGCCTCCACCGTCTCCCGCGCCGCCCGTGCCGCCCGCTGGACAGGCACCCGCGGGGGCCGCGCCTGCGCCGCCCCTTCCGCGGGGCCCTGCATGTCCTGCTTCACCAGGTCCTCCTGCGGACGTGTCGGTACGTGCGGTCATCACGGCGGGTTGTCGCCTCGCCGTCAAGCACGATAGGCGCACCGGACGCCAGTTCACATCTCGCGGATCTTCGGTAAGGTGAGGCTTACCTTTTTTACCCGGCTCCACGAGACGTGAAGGGTGGCCCCATGCCTGTGTCCGGTTCGGCCGTCGCGGACGCGTACGCCCGCCTGGCGGAGGTCTTCCCCGCCCTGGCCGTCACCGAGCTCGGCGCGGACGAGAGGGCCCCGCGGGGCGGCGGCTGGGTCGCCGCGTCCGGCCTCGCCGAGGGCGGGACCGCCCTGGATGCCTTCCTGTCCTGGGACGACACCCAGGTGCTGCGGGACTACGGCCAGCAGGCCCGCCCGGACGTGATCGCCAGCTTCGGCCTGCACCGCTACGCGTGGCCCGCCTGCCTGCTGATCACCGTCCCGTGGTTCCTGCACCGCCGCGTGCCCCGCTACCCCGTGACGCACGTCTCGTTCGACCGTACGGCCCCCGGCCTCGCCGTGGGCCGCATGGCCGTCCGGCCGGACGGATTCGCCTGCCTGCCCGGCGACCCGGCCGCCGCCCTGCCCGGCGCACGGGTGGTGCCCGACGAGGAGGCACTGCGCGCGGAGGTGCGGGCGGCGGTCGCCCAGCACCTGGAGCCCGTGCTGACCGGATTCGGACCCCGGATGCGCCGGCGCGGCCGCGCCCTGTGGGGCATGGCGACCGACGAGATCGTCGAGAGCCTCTGGTACGTCGCCCAGCTGCTCGGCGAGGAGGAGCGGGGACTGCGCGAGCTGGAGCTGCTCCTGCCGGGAGCGACCAAGCCGTACGTCGGCGCGGCGGCCTTCCGCCGCCCGGCCGGTCCGGAGGCGCAGCGGGAGCGCGCCACCCGGGACCGGGTCAGCTGCTGCATGTTCTACACGCTGCGCCCCGCCGACATCTGCGCCACCTGCCCCCGCACCTGCGGCACGGAAGGCACCGCCGGGCGGGCCACCGCCGTGGTCGCGCGGGCCGGCTGACGGGTCGCGCAAGCCAGTTGACGCCGGGTCGGACGACAGCACCCCGCGGCGGACCGTAAGATCATCCGCGTGAGGCACCCGCGGAGGTCACGGGTGATTCACGATTCCCTCACCCGTCACGGGAACTATCCGTGGAACCACCCGTACGGGTAGTGTTATTCGCACTCAACTCCCGCCCCTCATACGGCAGTTCGAGCAGATCGCCGCCCTGGGCACCCCCCTCGCACTCCCTTGGCGGCCTCTTGCCCCGAAACCCCCTGAGGGTCGCTGGGATTGGGCCACTATGGCGGGCGTTACGCCCTATCCCAATGCAAGGGACCCCTAGATGAGACTGACCGACATATCGCTGAACTGGCTGCTTCCGGGCGCCGTGCTGCTCCTCGGCATGCTGGCGGCGGTGGCGGTGCTGGCGCGCGGGAAGCGCTCCTCGGTCAAGGACACGAGCGCGGACGACTCGTGGGAGCGCAACGAGGAGCGCCGCCGGCGCAAGGAAGCCGTCTACGGCACCGTCTCCTACGTCCTGCTGTTCTGCTGTGCGGCGGTCGCCGCGGCACTCTCCTTCCACGGTCTGGTCGGCTTCGGCGAGCAGAACCTCGGCCTGTCCGGCGGCTGGCAGTACCTCGTCCCCTTCGGTCTGGACGGCGCGGCGATGTTCTGCTCGGTGCTCGCCGTGCGTGAGGCCAGTCACGGTGACGCGGCGCTCGGCTCGCGGATACTCGTATGGACGTTCGCCTTCGCCGCGGCCTGGTTCAACTGGGTCCACGCCCCCCGGGGCATCGGCCACGCGGGCGCCCCGCACTTCTTCGCGGGCATGTCCCTGTCGGCGGCGGTCCTCTTCGACCGCGCGCTGAAGCAGACCCGGCGGGCCGCGCTGCGCGAGCAGGGCCTGGTCCCGCGTCCGCTCCCGCAGATCCGTATCGTGCGCTGGCTGCGCGCCCCCCGGGAGACCTACCGCGCCTGGTCGCTGATGCTGCTCGAGGGCGTGCGCAGCCTCGACGAGGCGGTCGAGGAGGTCCGCGAGGACAAGATCCGCAAGGACGAGGCGAAGCAGCGCAGGCGGGACCAGCAGCGGCTGGAGCGGGCCCGGCTGAAGGCGATCAGCCGCGGCCACCGGGGTCTGCCCGGCCGGGGCGGCGGCGGTGGGCGGGAGCTGGAGACGGCGACCGTGGAGCGCGAGTCCGACATGGTTTCCGCGGAGCCTGCCATATCGGCGCCGGAGGCCCTGCCCGTCCGCGCGCGTCCCTCCCTGCAGCCGGTACGCACCGGTGGCGCTGACCCGGTGACCGTCGACCTCACCGCCGAGGACGACACGCAGGCGCTGCCGCGCCTGGACTCCCTGGAGCGCAAACTCAAGGACCTGGAGAAGCAGTTCGGCTGACGTCGCTCGCCGGACCGACGGGGGTGCGGCCCGCCCGGGGCCGCACCCCCGCTCCCGTGCCGGCGGTCCCTCAGGCGGCGTCCGCCTCCAGTTCGAACCAGACGGACTTGCCCACGTCGTGCTTCCTGACGCCCCACTCGTCGGCGAGGGACTCGACCAGCGCGAGACCCCGGCCGTTGGTTCCCTCGTGGGCGTCCGGCCGGCGCGGGCGGGGATCACGGGCCACGAAGTCCCGTACCTCGACCCGCAGTCCACGAGGTCCGACGGTGGCGGTCAGCACCGCCCCGTCGCCGGTGTGGACCAGCGCGTTGGTGACGAGCTCGCTGGTGAGCAGTTCCGCGACCGCGGAGCGTTCCGGTGTGCCCCAGTGCGCGAGCAGTTCACGCAGTGCCCTGCGGGACTCCGGCACCGCTCGCAGATCCGCCCGTCCCAGTGTGCGCCTCAGCTGAGCCGCCGAAGCCTGACTCTTCATGGCCCCCGCCCGCGTGCCGGTGTCGATTCCCCCTGCTGATCGAACGCGTTCACGGAAATCATTGCCCGGTCACCCACGCGGCAGTCATGCCGCCCGTCGACGAACCGTTGTTGGCCGAAGTGCAGTGGCCACGTATGCGTGCGGGGCCGTCCTCCCGACCCCCGTGGCGAGAGGACGACCCCGTGTTCCGCGGTGGTCGTGGCGGACGCGCGGGCTCAGTGGAGCTTGTTCACCGCCTTCTTCGTCGTCTTCTTGAAGGCCGCCACCGGCGCGTCGTCGAAGTCGCCCATCTGCCCCCAGCCGACGACGGTCACCGTCCTGCCGTCCCGTCCCACGGACAGCAGGTGGATGTCCGTGGCGCCCCAGGAGGCCTCGGTGTGCAGTCCGTGCACCGTCGCGCCCTCCTCGACCGGCAGCGTGCCGTAGAAACGGCCCTCGGCCTCGACCTCCGGGTCCGACGCCTCGATCCGGTCGGCGCAGGAGCGGATCTCCTTGTTCAGCAGGGCGGCCAGCGCCTTGCCCTTCGCGGCGGAGCCGGTGACGACGGTGACCTGGACGGCGCTCGTGTCCAGATCGGTGTGGAAGACGCGGTGCCGGTAGTCGTAGGCCGGTACGCCCTCGCCCAGGCAGTACGCGAGCTCCACCGGGAAGCCGTCGCCGACCGGGCCCGCGGTCCAGGCGGACGACGGGTGCGGGGGCAGCTCGGAGGCGGCGAGGAACCGGGGCGGGGCGGCCTTCGCCGCGGTGGCCTTCGGCGCGGCGCCGGCCGGAGCGGTGAGTACGGTGCCGGCCGCGAGCGCGGCGACGGTGAGCGCGGCGAGTGCGGCGGCCCGGGTGCGGATGGGCATGGGTGTCCCCCGTGGGATGTGCGTGATGGAAGGATGGAGCGGCGCCCCGCAAGGACCGGACCGGTCCGTCCGGCGGTCGTCGGGGCGGTGCCAAGAGCATCGGCCGCCGTGGGATCCGGACGCAAGGACCGTCGCCGGATTCACCTGCATGGAACCATCCCAGCCCCTTTGACGTGCAGGTACAGGGGATGCCTGGGACGCCGTCCCGGGGCACGGTCCGGGGTCCGAGCGAGTGCGGGGTGACGGGGTCGGTGTCGGCACAGGACGACGTGGCTGAATTCGCGGCGCTGCTGCGGAGGCTGAAGGAACGCACGGACCGCAGCTACGGCTCGCTGGCCCGCCGCCTGAACATGAACACCTCGACGCTGCACCGCTATTGCGCCGGCGAGGCGGTTCCCGTGGACTTCGCCCCCGTGGAGCGTTTCGCCGCCCTGTGCGGCGCCTCGGACGCGGAACGCCTGGACCTCCACCGCCACTGGCTCCGCGCGCTGGACGCCCGCCGGCGCCCCCGGGGCACGGACGGCCCGGCGGGCGCGAGGGCGACCACCGAAGCACCGGCGGGCCCGGACCGCGACCTGGACACGGGGTCCGGGCCGGCTGCACACTCCGGGCCGGACTCTCCTCCCGGTCCGGACGACGCGTCCGACCCGGACTCACACCCCGGCCCGGGCCCGCACCCCAGCCGGGACCCGCATCCCGGCCCGGACTCACACCCCAGCCGGGACCCGCACCCCCGCCCGACTTCGCACCCCCGGCCGGACTCACGCCCCGGCCCGGGCGCGCCGGCCCGTTCGGATTCGGCCATCCCCGGCGCCGCCGGCCCTCCGTCGCACCGCCCCGGGCGGGCCGCCGAACCGGGCCCGGAGTCCGCCGTCCCGCGGCCGGGCGATCCCCCGGCCGGCGGGGACGTCGCGAGCGGCCCCCCGCCGCACGGGGTGGAGGGCCGGCGGCCCTGGTACCGGCGGCGGAAGCGGATGGCCGTCGCCCTGGCCGCCGTGTGCGCGCTGATGGCGACCGTGGGGAGTCTGTCCGCGCTGCCGGAGGACCGGGAGACCGCCGCCGGGCGCGAGAGCCCCGGGGCGCCGGCCGGCCCCACGGCGACCGCCCCCGCGGCCCCGCCCGGCAGCCGTGCCTCCTCGCCGTCCCCGTCCCCGGGTTCCGCCGTCCCCTCCGCGACACCGGAGGGAAGCCCCACCTCCGCCGGCGGCCGGCGCGCTTCCTCCGCCCCGCCGGCTTCCGAGGGGCGGGCGCCCGCCGGATCACCGCCCCTGACCTGGTCCGCCGACTCCCACGTGTGGGCGTACGGGTGCGGTCACGACTACGTGGTCGCCCGGCCCCCCGGGCTGGTCCCCCCGCCCCCGGCCCCGCAGGACGCCCGGACCTGGGCGGGGACGCAGGCGGCCGTGCACGGGGGCGAGACGAGGGTGGAGCTGTCGGTGCAGGGGACGTCCCGGGCGGCCGTCGTCCTCACCGCGCTGCGGGTGCGGGTGACCGGCCGCGCCGCACCCGCCTCCGGGAACGCCTACGCCATGGACCAGGGCTGCGGCGGCGCGCTCACCCCCCGGTACTTCGACGTGGACCTGGACAAGGACCGGCCCATCGCCCGCGCGGTCGCCGGGAACGACAGCGGTACGCCGATCCCGGCCGTGCGGATGCCCTACAGCGTCTCCGCGAGCGACCCGGAGGTGCTGGTGGTCACCGCCCGGACCGCGCGCTGCGACTGCCGCTGGTACCTGGAGCTGGACTGGTCCTCGCAGGGCCGCACCGGCACGGTCCGCGTCGACGACCGCGGACTCCCCTTCCGCACCAGCGGTATCGGGGGCCTGCCCCACTACGAGTACGACACCTCCGCGCGCGGCTGGCGGCCGCGCGCGAAGTGAACCGGCGTCACGGCCGGGGCACGTTGCGCAGGTTGGAGCGGGCCATCTGCACCATCCGGCCGACTCCGCCGTCCAGCACCATCTTGGAGGCGGACAGGGCGAACCCGGTCACCATCTCCTTGCTGATCTTCGGCGGGATGGACAGCGCGTTGGGGTCGGTGACGATGTCGACGAGCGCCGGGCCCTTGTGCTTGAACGCCGACTTCAGCGCCCCGGCGAGGTCCTTCGGCTTCTCCACCCGCACCCCGTAGGCGCCGCAGGCGCGGGCGACCGCGGCGAAGTCGGGATTCTTCATGGCCGTGCCGTGCGAGGGCAGGCCCGCGACCAGCATCTCCAACTCCACCATGCTGAGCGAGGAGTTGTTGAAGAGCACCACCTTCACCGGCAGGTCGTACTGGACCAGGGTGAGGAAGTCGCCCATCAGCATGGTGAATCCGCCGTCGCCGGACATCGACACGACCTGCCGGCCCCGGTCGGTGAACTGCGCCCCGATCGCCATCGGCAGCGCGTTGGCCATCGAGCCGTGCGAGAAGGAACCGATCACCCGGCGGCGGCCGTTGGGCGAGATGTAGCGGGCCGCCCAGACGTTGCACATGCCGGTGTCGACGGTGAACACCGCGTCGTCGTCGGCCATCTCGTCCAGTACCGACGCCACGTACTCGGGGTGGATCGGTACGTGCTTCTCCACCTTCCGGGTGTACGCCTTCACCACGCCTTCCAGCGCGTCCGCGTGCTTCTTCAGCATCCGGTCGAGGAACTTGCGGTTGTCCTTGGCGCGGACCCTGGGCGTCAGACAGCGCAGGGTCTCCTTGACGTCCCCCCACACCGCGAGGTCCAGCTTGGAGCGCCGGCCGAGGATCTCGGGCCGCACGTCGACCTGGACGATCTTCACGTCGTCGCCGGGGAGGAAGGCGTTGTACGGGAAGTCGGTGCCGAGCAGGATCAGCAGGTCGCACTCGTGGGTGGCCTCGTAGGCGGCCCCGTAGCCGAGCAGCCCGCTCATGCCGACGTCGTACGGGTTGTCGTACTGGATCCATTCCTTGCCGCGCAGGGCGTGCCCGACCGGGGCTTTGATCTTCCCGGCGAACTCCATGACCTCCGCGTGCGCGCCCTTCGTTCCGGCGCCGCAGAACAGGGTGACCTTCTCGGCCCGGTCGATCATGTCGATGAGCCGGTCGATCTCGTCGTCGCCGGGGCGGACCGTGGGCCGGGAGGTGACCAGGGCGGTCTCGGGGGCCTGGTCCGGGGCGGGCTCGTCGGCGAGGTCGCCGGGGAGGGAGACGACGCTCACGCCGGAGCGGCCGACCGCGTGCTGGATGGCGGTGTCCAGCAGCCGGGGCATCTGCTTCGGGCTGGAGATCAGCTCGCTGTAGTGGCTGCACTCGCGGAACAGCTGGTCGGGGTGGGTCTCCTGGAAGTAGCCGAGGCCGATCTCGCTGGAGGGGATGTGCGAGGCGAGGGCGAGGACCGGGGCCATGGAGCGGTGGGCGTCGTAGAGGCCGTTGATGAGGTGCAGGTTGCCGGGGCCGCAGGAACCGGCGCAGGCGGCGAGCTTGCCGGTGACCTGCGCCTCGGCACCGGCGGCGAAGGCGGCGGTCTCCTCGTGCCGGACGTGGATCCAGTCGATGGCGGAGTTGCGGCGCACGGCGTCCACGACCGGGTTGAGACTGTCCCCGACGACGCCGTAGAGGCGCTTGACTCCCGCGCGGGTGAGGATGTCGACGAACTGTTCCGCGATGTTCTGTTTGGCCATGGGTTCCGTCTGCCCCTCCGGTGCCGAAGATGCCTGACGGGTTCCATCAAGTCATACCGGGCGCGCTCACGCCTCCCAAACGGCGACGGCCGTACGGTCGTCGGCGTAGCCCTTGACCCGCACCTGGGTGTCGGCGAGGAAGGCGGCGAGACCGGGCGGTTCGGGGCGGTTCCACCGGTCGGCCAGGTGCGCGCGGAGTTCCGCCTCGCCCCGCATCGGGTCGGCGAGGCCGGTGCCGCACATCAGCAGGGTGTCACCCGGGCGGGCTACGGAGGTGCGGAAACGGAAGGGTTCGCGGGGCGGTTCGGGGGCCGGCTCGTAGGGGCTCGGGGGCGTGGGGATGCCCAGGTCCATGGTGAGGCGGTCGCCGCCGCGGGTCTCGGAGGGCGGTGAGCCGAAACCGAGCACGGGTTCGCCCCTGACCTCGGCGACCTCGGGTTCAATGTCCTGCCACTCGCCGTCCCGCAGCCGGAACAGCCCGCCGGGGCCGACCCCGAAGAAGACCCGGGTGCGGCACTCGGGGTCGGCGGGCAGCAGGAGGACGCGCAGGGTGGCCGCGTAGGCGTCGGGTTCGAGGCCCTGTTCGGCGGCGCCGGCGCGGAGTCTGCCGAGGCTGCGGTCGGTGAGCCGGTGCAGGCCCGACTTGAGGTCGCCGCGCCGGGCGGCCCGGATGTCGTCGACGAGGCGGGCGTGGCTGCGTCCCACCTCGCGCCCGATCCAGCGGCATGCCTCGGCGGCGGCCAGATGCGCCCCGGGCGCGGTCCGGGTGCCGGTCGCCAGGGCCACGAGGAGCAGTGCCCGCTCGCCCGTGCCGAACCGGGCGGTCAGCAGGGCGTCGCGCCGGGATTCGCCCCGGTAGCGCGCGGAGTCCCCGCGCACCGAGGCGGCGCGCAGGGTGCAGGCGCCGTACCGGGCGCCCTCCAGCACGGTGTCCGGCACCAGACCGTCCAGCTCGTCGGGGCCGGCCTCGGGGAGGGCGGTGGGTTCGGCCTCGTAGGTGGGCGGCCGGGATCCGACGTGGCCCCGGGAGGGGGGTGCCGGGCGCGGTTCGACGCGCGGGCCGGCGGGGGGCGGTGCGTCCGCGGGCACGGGGGTGACGCCGTCGGTGAGGGGGCCCTGCTCGTCGGCGGCCGGGTCGGGGAAGGGCGTCCACGTGCCGAAGGCCATGGGCGCCAGGGAGGTGGTCGCCTCCCCCGGACCACCGGTGTCCGGCGGATCGTCCCGGCGGGGATCCTGTGGGGCGTCGCCGCCCACGCCCTGCCGGGCGTCCCGGCCGGCGTCGGGCGGGGCGGACCGGTCGGGTGGCGGCGGGGCGGACCGGTCGAGTGGCTGCGGGGCGGACCGGCCGGGTGGCTGCGGGGTGTGGGGGACCGTGTCCTGCGGGGGCTGTGGGGCGGGTGGGCGGTGGGGCTTCGGGGGGAAGGTGACCGGGGCCGTGGGGGCGGTGGACGGGGGCTCCCACGGGGCGCGGGACGGAGGGGCGTGGCGGGGCGGGGGGATTCTCGTCGCGGAGGGCGGCGGGGCCGGCCGGCCGGTGTCCAGCGTGCCGGACGCCGAGGCGAAGCGGTCGTCCAGGGAATCGGGCGCCGGCGTGGGACCCGTGTCGCCGGCGTCGTCGTCGTAGAGCTGTGCCCACCAGTCGTCCTCAGGACCGGTGGGCCTTCCCCCCTGCTGACTCATGCCCCCAATTCTCGCCCCCGCGGGCCGGATGAAAACGGCGCATCCGGAAAATCCCCGCCCGTGGCCGCGGGCCGGAGGGCCGCTCGGGTGAAGGGCGGGGCGGTTGTGCGGCGGGGGGCGCGACGGCCATGGCGCGGCGGCCCGCTGTGCGCCGGTCCCCCGCCTCCTGCACCCTGGACAGATGGGAGCGTGGGACCTCCTGCTGGCCGGACTGGTGCTTCTGCTCGGCCTGTGCGGAGTGCTGCTGCCAGGGGTGCCCGGGTCGTGGCTGGTGTGGGCCGGGGTCCTGTGGTGGGCGCTGAAGGACCCCCGGCCCGTCGCGTGGTGGGTGTCCGTGGGGGCGACCGCGGTGCTGCTGCTGTCGCAGGCGGTGCGCTGGGCCCTGCCGCCCCGCCGGCTGCGCGCGGGCGGCGCCGACGCGCGGCTGCCGGTGTACGCGGGCTGCGGCTCGTTCCTGGGGTTCGTCCTGCTGCCCGTGGTCGGCGCGGTCCCGGGCTTCCTCGGCGGTATCTACCTCCATGAGCGGCTCCGCCTGGGCCGCCGCGGGGAGGCGGTCGCGGCGACGCGGTCGGCGATGCGCTCGGGCGGCTGGAGCCTGCTGACGGAGCTGTTCGCCTGCCAGCTGGTCGCGGCGGCCTGGCTGGGGGCGGTGATCTGGGGCTGACGGGTCGGCGGCGGCCCGCCGGCCCGGCGGCCGCCGCCGGCCCGGCGGCCGCCGCCTGGCCCGCTCAGGGCCGCAGCGCGCCCTCGTGGGTCAGCAGCCGCACCTTCCGCTCCAGACCACCCGCGTACCCGGTGAGTGAGCCGTCGGAGCCGATCACCCGGTGGCAGGGGCGGACGATGAGCAGCGGGTTGGCGCCGATCGCGCCGCCCACGGCACGTACGGCGGGCCGGGTCGCGCCGATCCGGGCCGCGATCTCGCCGTAGGAGACGGTCGCCCCGTAGGGGACGTCGTCGAGGGCGGCCCACACCTTCTGCCGGAAGGGTGTGCCGACGGCGCTCATGGCCAGCCGGAACTCCTTGAGCTCTCCGGCGAAGTACGCGGCGAGCTGCCGCTCGGCCTCGCGGAACGGCCCCGCGTCGCGCCGCCGGCCGTCGAGCACGGTGCGCCCGCCCTTCTGGCCGGGCACGGAGAGCGAGGTCAGCTCGCCGGTCGGGGCGGCGGTGAGCAGCAGCGGCCCGACGGGGCTGTCGACCTCCGTCCAGTACGTCACGGTCTCCATGATCACTCCAACTCCCCTGCGGCACGCAGGTGGTTCAGGGCGTACGAGCGCCAGGGGCGCCAGTCGTCGGGGACGTCCGGGCCGGGCGGGGCCACGTCCGGGTCGCCCAGGGCACGGGTGCGGATCGCCGCGATCGTACGGTCGTCGAGGCCGGGGACGGCGGCGAGGGCGTCCCGGGCCGCGTCCCGGTCGGCGCCGGGTCCGAGGCGTACCGTGCCGTCGGCGAGGGCGGCGGTGAGCGCGCCCAGCGTGCCGTCGGGCTCGGCCGAGGCGAGGACGCCGGGGTCGGGGAACAGGTGGGTGAGACGTCCGCAGGGGGCGTCGAGCCGCTTGCCGTAGCGCCGGACCAGCTCCGCGGCCTTCTCGCGGCCCACCAGCGCGCGTACCGCCAGTTCGTCGGGGTCGGCGGCTCCCGGGGAGCGCAGCCCGGGCCGGGCGGCGACCAGCGGGGCGAGCCGGGCGTCGGCGCCGAGGCGTTCGTCGACGGCGTACGGGTCGGCGTCCAGGTCGAACAGCCGCCGCAGGCGCTGGACGGCGGTGGTCAGGTCGCGCGGGTCGGTGAGGTGGAGCCTGGCGTCCAGCCAGCCGCCGGGGTGGGTGCCGGAGCCGGTGTGCGTGCGCTCGCCGACGGCGGCGATGCCGGTGCCGTGCGGGAGGCGCAGGGTGCGCCGGTAGGTGCGGGCGCCGGGGGTGCCGCTGACCTCCTCGACGCCCGGGACGGCCTCGTGCTCCAGCAGGTCCAGGACGGGCCCCGCCCGGTAGGGGCCGCGGTGGGCGAGCCGCAGGGGGATCCCGGCGGAGGGGGTGCCACCGCGTGCCCGGCCGCCGCGGGACGGCGCGGTGGCGCGCAGCGTGCTGGGCGTGGTGGCGTACACGGCGCGCACGGTGTCGTTGAACTGCCGCACGCTGGCGAATCCGGCGGCGAAGGCGATCTCGGTGACCGGGAGGCCGGTGGTCTGCAGGAGGACGCGGGCGGCGTGCGCCCGCTGGGCCCGGGCGAGTGCGACGGGTCCGGCGCCGAGTTCGCCGGTGAGCTGGCGCTGCACCTGGCGGGCGCTGTAGCCGAGCCGGGAGGCGAGGCCGGCGACGCCCTCGCGGTCGACGACGCCGTCGGCGATCAGCCGTACGGCCCGGCCCACGACGTCGGCCCGTGCGTTCCATTCGGCGGAGCCGGGGACGGAGTCCGGGCGGCACCGCCGGCAGGCCCGGAATCCGGAGCCCTGCGCGGCGGCGGCGGTCGGGAAGAAGCGCACGTTGGGCCGTTTGGGGGTGACGGCGGGGCAGCTGGGCCGGCAGTAGATGCCGGTCGTCTCCACGGCGAAGAAGAACACCCCGTCGAACCGGGCGTCCCGGCTGCGCACCGCCTCGTACCTGCTGTCGTCGTCCCTCACACCGTCCAGTCTCCGCCGGCCGGGGGGTCCCGGCTGGCGGAAATCGGACATGGCGGTGTGCTACTGGAAACGGCCGCGCTTGGCCTCCATCGCCGCCTTCCCGATGGCGCCCTTGCGCTTCCAGTCCTTGCGCATCTCCGCGCGCAGCCGGGCGTCGGTCTTGGCGACGATGTACTGGTTCTCCCGGAGCAGCTTGCGGTAGCTGTCCAGTCGGCGCCGCGGCAGCTCACCGGTCTCGACGGCGTCGAGGACCGCGCAGCCGGGCTCGCTCTCGTGGGCGCAGTCGTGGAACCGGCAGTCCCCGGCGAGTTCCTCGATCTCGGCGAACACCTGGCCGACGCCGGTTCCGGCGTCCCACAGCCCGACGCCCCGCAGCCCCGGGGTGTCGATGAGGACTCCCCCGCCGGGCAGGGCCAGCAGGTTGCGGGTGGTCGTGGTGTGGCGCCCCTTGCCGTCGACGTCCCGGACCGCGCGGACGTCCATCACGTCCTCGCCGAGGAGGGCGTTGGCCAGGGTGGACTTGCCGGCGCCGGACTGCCCGAGGAGCACCGTGGTGCCGTCGGCGGTGAGGGCGGCGAGCACGTCGATCCCGTCGCCGTCCCTGGCGCTGACGGTGATCACCGGCACGCCGGGGGCGCTGGTCTCCACGTCGTGGACGAGGTGACTCCGGGTCGGGGCGTCCGGCACCAGGTCGGCCTTGGTGAGCACGACCACCGGCTGGGCCCCGGACTCCCAGGCGAGCGCGAGGAACCGTTCGATCCGGGCCAGGTCGAGTTCGGCGGCTAGGGAGACGGCGACGACGGCGTGGTCGACGTTGGCGGCGAGGATCTGCCCCTCGGACCGCTTCGACGAGGTGGACCTGACGAACGCCGTCCGCCGCGGCAGCAGCGACCGCACATAGCGAGGACCGGCGCCCTCCGGGTCCACGGCGGCCCAGTCCCCCGTGCACACGACCTTCATCGGGTCACGGGGCACGACGAACTCGGTGTCCGCGCGGATCACACCGTCCGCGGTGACCACGTCGCACAGGCCGCGGTCGACGCGGGCCACCCGGCCCGGCACCAGGCCCTGCGCGGCGTACGGAGCGAACTCGGCGTCCCACCCCTCGTCCCAGCCGAAGGGGGCGAGAGAGTGCGACGACGCCGAAGGAGAAGAGAGATTCAAGGGAAACCCTTCGAAGGGCGGCCCCGGCACGGCGCGTTCACCGACGCGCGAAGGAGAGAGGTGTCAGCCGGAGGCCACGGAGGTGGAGGAAACGAACGACTGGATGCGGGCAGGGCCCGTCACGGAAACAGCCATCGGTCACACCTCCCGGGAATCTCGACTCGCACGAACAGCGCTCACTCACCGAGCGCTTCTCCGACACGGCACAGCCTAGAGCCCGCCGCCGGTCGCGCGCCATCCGATTTCCGCGCCCTCTTCCGCCCGCCCCCGTGCGACGGCCCCGGGGAGCCCGGAGGCGGGCGGAGGGTATGCGGCGAGAGGCGGTCGCGGCGATCCGGCCGGTACCGGCGTCACGCGGGCACGCAGGGGCGGCCGTTGAGGGTGAAGGTGGTCGGCGGGGCGTTGGTGCCGCTCCAGGAGGCGAGGAAGCCGAAGGCGAGTTTCCCGCCGGCGGCGACCGTCTTGTTGTAGTCGGCGGCGGTGGCGGTGACGCGGGCGCCGTCCTGGTGCGCCGAGGCGTCCCACGCCTGGGTGACGCGCTGGCCGTCCGGGAAGGTGAAGCCGACGCGCCAGGAGTCGAGCGGGTGCGGCGCGGTCACGGTGACGGTGGCCTGGAAGCCGTCGGGCCACTGGTTGACGAGGGCGTAGTCGACCCGGCAGGGGGCGGGGCCGCCGCGGGCGGCGGTGGTCTCGGGCGCGGCGGTGGCGGACGAGGTGCCCTGGGGTTCGGGGTCGGGGTGCTTCCCCTCCGGTGTGCGCCCGGGGGTGTGCCCGGCGGAGGGGCCCGGGGAGCCGGGGGTGGTGTCGTCCGGCTGGACGGTGGGGGCGGGCGGCAGCGAGGGTCCGGAGTCGGCGGTCGGCGGGCGGTCGGTGTCGGGGCGGGCGGCGCTCTCGGCGGCGCCGTCCCCGAACGGCATCAGGGAGACCGCGAGCGCGAGGAGGGAAACGAGAGCGGCGGCGGCCAGCAGCCCGTGCCGGGCGACGCGGGTCCTGCCGTCGCCGTCGGCCGGGTCGTCGTGGTCGGGCCGGTCCGGGCGTCCGGCTCCGAGCCGTACCTCGGCGGCGCGGCGGCGGCGTTCCAGATAGGCGAGGCCGCCCCAGCCGATCACGCCGCCGGCCAGCGCGCCGGGCAGACCTCCGCCGTGCAGCCGCAGGCAGGCGGCGGCCTCGGCGCACGGGTGGCAGGTGGCGAGGTGCCGGGAGAGGTCGCCGGGGGTGTCGGCGGCGGGCGAGCGGGTGACGGCGTCGAGGAGCCGGGCGTAGCTGCGGCACTCGGCGTCCAGCGGGGAGTCGAGGTGGTTGCGGTGGCAGCGGTCCCGGAACAGGCGTCCGACCTGGGCGAGTTCGTCGGCGGCCGTGTCCGGGTCGAGGCCGAGCCGGCGGGCGACCAGGGGCAGGGGCAGGGCCTCCACCTCGGCCAGCCACAGCAGTTCGGCGTCCGCCTGCTGGAGGTCGCGCAGTCCGCGCACGGCGACCGGACGCTGCAGCGGCGGCCCGGTGTAGCGGCCGGCCTGCCCGGAGTGGAGCCACAGCCGGAGGTCGGGATCGAGCTTGTGTCCCTGTCCGGCTTCCTCCCAGGCGGCCGCGGTGGTGCGTACGGCGGTCAGCAGCAGGGGTATCCGGGGCAGCCGGGAGGAACGGCGGCCGGTGCCGCGCGGGGAGCCGGTCTCCGCGGCCCGCAGTTCTCCTATGCCCTGGGTGAAGGCCTCGCGGGCCAGCTCCGCGGCGGCGGTGGACCCCGCGGTGCACAGGTCGGCGTAGGAGAGCACCGCGTCCCAGCACTCGGTGAACAGGGCCGCTTCGGTGGCGTCCTGAGGGCTCGGCAGGTCGGGCATGAGACTCCTGCATCCACGAACGAGGTCAACTCGCCTTATTGGCAGTGGAGTTGAGGGAACCTCGCGGAGGTGGACGAGAGCTTTTCACGTCTTCGACACAACTGACAAGCGCTGCCTTCACTTTCCGTGGCCGCGCGGCAACCCCTCGCGTGGACAATACGCAAGGAAGGCCGGAACGTCTCGGTTCCGGCCTTCCCGATTCCTCTTCGACGGCCGTTCGACGACGGCCCCCGGTGTCTCAGACGGTCTCCGCGGCCTCCGCGACGTCCCGCGCGGGAAGGCTGTCCATGAAGGAGCTGACCGAGAACACCGCCTGGCCGGGTCCGGGCGGCCCGTAGCCGGGGGGCGAGGAGAGGCCGAAGTCCTCCATCGTCTGCCGGTAGGCCTGGAGCAGCCGGATGTGGTACTCCAGCGGGGCGCCCTGCGGGTTGGCCTTGCCGAGCGGGGTGGTCGGCTCCGGGCACCAGGTGGTGAAGCGGGGCGTGATGCCGTGCGACATGAAGAAGCGCAGCCCCTCGGTGGTGGAGGCGATGGCCTCGTCGACCGTCTTGAAGCCGAACGGCTGGGCCATCTCCACGCCCGCCACGAAGTTGGGGATCACGTTGCGCGCGCCGAAGACGTCCGCGGAGTCCAGGACGCGACGGTGCCACTCGTCACGGCCGACGTAACGTTCCTTGCCCGGGCAGAAGATCTTGAAGAGGTACTCGTCCCACACCTCGTAGTTGGGGTGGTAGATCTGCACCCCGTAGTCCTTGAAGCGCCGCACGTCGTCCTTGGGCAGCGCCTGCGCGACGACCTTGCCGATCCAGCGCCCGGGGAAGCGCTCCTCGATGGCCTTGGCGTAGTGGCCGTAGAAGTCGGCCTCGTCGCGCCCGGAGACGGTGCTGGTGATGGCGCCGCCGGTCAGGGTGTAGGCGGTGGAGGCCTTCGCCGTGTCGTACCGGTCGATGATCTCCAGTGCCTCCAGCACCTCCTCGACGTCCTTCACGCCGGTGTAGGGCCGGCCGGCCGCCTTGTGCTGCCGCCAGTTGTGATTGATGTCGCAGTACTGGCACTCCTCCTTGGCGCCGAAGTACTGGCAGACCCGGAAGACCGTCAGGTAGATCAGGTAGCCCCACTGGATGGTGGGGGCGACCTCCATGACGGACTTCCCGTTGGAGAGGGTGTGCCGGTAGTACTCGGGCATGGGCGGCACGCCCACGTCGGAGATCCGCCTGCCGTCGAGGTACAGGCCGAGCACGCCGTGTTCGTCGGCGGCGACCCGGTAGGGCGAGGCGGGGTTCACCCGCACCGACACCACCGTGCGGCGCAGGTCGTACGGGCCGCCCGTCAGGATGATCTCCTCCGGCGGGCGCCGCAGCGCGGCCTCGCCCAGCTCGGGCAGCGTGCCGTGGTCGAAGGAGAAGATGAAGTACGACTTCGGTTTGACCTCGCCGCTCTCGTTGTCGCTGAGCGCGGACGGGTCGAAGGCCACACCGCCGCGCAGCAGGTCCTCCTTGAAAACGGCCTCGCGCGGCACGTGCGGGAACCGCTCCATCAGATCCTCGACCAGCGCGGTACGGCTGCCCATCCCGTGTTCTCCTCCCGGTTCGGACGTACGACTCCTCACGGTATGCCCCCGGCCGGACGTCCGCGGTGGCGGGTCCCCCCACATGGCGTGGGTCACTCCCGGGATAGGTTCCGACCGGGGTCCCTTCCGGCCCCGGGCAGGGAGGGACGAGGGATGGCAGAGAGCGTCACCAACTGGGCGGGCAACATCACGTACGCCGCGAAGGAGCTGCACCGCCCGCGGAGCCTGGACGCGCTGCGGGATCTGGTCGCCGGGAGCTCGCGCGTGCGGGTCCTCGGCAGCGGGCACTCCTTCAACGCGATCGCCGAGCCCGGCGAGGACGGTGTCCTGCTCTCCCTGGACGCCCTGGCTCCCGGGATCGACGTCGACACCACCGCCCGGACGGTACGGGTCGGGGGCGGCGTGCGGTACGCGGAGCTGGCCCGGGAGGTGCACCGGCACGGGCTGGCGCTGGCGAACATGGCGTCGCTGCCGCACATCTCGGTGGCCGGTTCGGTCGCCACCGGCACCCACGGCTCCGGGGTCGGCAACGGTCCGCTCGCCTCCTCCGTGCGCGCGGTGCACCTGGTCACGGCGGACGGCACGGAGGTGACCCTGGCCCGCGGCGACGAGCGGTTCGGCGGCGCGGTCACCTCGCTGGGCGCGCTCGGCGTGGTCACCGCGCTCACCCTGGACCTGGAGCCGGCGTTCGAGGTGGAGCAGTACGTGTTCACCGGGCTGCCCCTCCAGGGGATGGACGACGCCGTGTTCGAGGCGGTGATGTCGGCGGCGTACAGCGTGAGCCTGTTCACCGACTGGCGGGCGCCGGGCTTCCGTCAGGTGTGGGTGAAGCGGCGCACCGACCAGCCGCTGGGGGACTTCCCGTGGGCGCCGGCGGCGGCCGGGAAGGCACACCCGGTGCCGGGGATGCCGGCGGTGAACTGCACGGAGCAGTTCGGGGTGCCCGGGCCGTGGCACGAGCGACTGCCGCACTTCCGGGCGGAGTTCACTCCGAGCAGCGGGGCGGAGCTCCAGTCGGAGTACCTGCTGCCACGCGGATCGGCCGTCGGCGTGCTGCGGGCGCTGGACGCGATCCGGGAGACCGTCGCCCCGGTGCTGCAGACCTGCGAGGTGCGCACCGTCGCCGCCGACGACCAGTGGCTCGGCCCCTCGTACGGCCGGGACACGGTGGCCGTCCACTTCACCTGGGTCGAGGACACCCGGACGGTGCTGCCCGTGGTGACGCGGGTGGAGGAGGCGCTGGCGCCGTTCGGCGCGCGGCCGCACTGGGGGAAGGTGTTCACCACACCGGCGGCCCGGCTGCACGCCCTCTACCCGCGCCTGCGCGACTTCCGGGCGCTGGTCCGGGAGCTGGACCCGGCCGGCACGTTCACCAACGCCTTCGTCCGGGACGTCCTGGGCGCCTGAGGACCGTCGGCCGCGCCGGCTTCGTCGAGCCCCTTTCCGAACCCCTTGTCGAAGGTTGCGCTCCGCCCATAGCCTTGCCGCCCGCGGTGCCGGGCCGGCCCGGCCGGCAGGGACGGGGGCAGCTCGGTGAAGCGCACATCACGGGACATCCGCACGGCCAACCGCTACCAGGTGCTGCGCCGGATCATCGCCGCGTCGCCCACCTCACGGCAGGAACTGGCGGCCGCCACCGGTCTGAGTGCGGCCACCGTGGCCACCCTGGTCGGTGAGCTGCTCGGCCTCCGGCTGATCACCGAGGCCGGATTCGAGGACTCGGCCGGAGGCCGCCCCCGGGGTCTGGTGTCCGTCGACGCGTCCGGCGGCGCGCTGATCGGCGTGGATCTGGCCGAGACCTACGTCCGGGTCGAACTGTTCGACCTCGCGTTGAACGTCCTGGCCCGCGCCGAGGAGGAGACGCGCCCCGGTGACACCCGCCCCGAACCGGTCGTGGCGCGGATCGCCACGGCCGTCGGATCGGTGGTGGCGCAGGCCGGGGTGGCGGGCGCGCGGGTGCTCGGAGCGGGCGTGAGCGTGCCGGGCCTGGTGGACCGGCACACCGGTGTCTGCGAGTACGCGCCGAACTGGGGCTGGCACGACGTACCGCTGCTCGACCTGCTCGCCGAGCACATCGCGTACCCGCTGTACCTGGACAATCCGCTGCGGGCCTGCGCAGTGGCCGAGCTGTGGTTCGGGGCGGCGCGCGGGCACGGGGACGCGGTGGTGGTGAACCTGGGGACGGGAGTGGGCGCGGGCCTGGTGCTGGGCGGCGGGGTGCACCGGGGGGTGAGCAACAGCGCCGGCGAGTGGGGGCACACCACGCTCGTGCTGGACGGACGTTCCTGCCACTGCGGCAACCGCGGCTGCGTGGAGACGTACACCGGCGCGCCCGGGATCATGCAGAACCTGCGGGAGTCGGCCCCGGACAGCCCTCTGCTGCACGCGGAGGACCAGACGGCCACCGTCGACGCGCTCGCCCGGGCCGTACGGGCGGGTGATCCGGTGGCGCTGCGGGTGCTCCGGCACACCGCCCGCTACCTGGGCGCCGGTATCGCCGATCTGGTGAACCTCCTCAATCCGGAGGTGGTCGTGCTCAGCAGCTGGGTCGCGGCCGCGTTCGGCGAGCCGCTGCTGAAGGAGGTGCGCACGGCCGTGGCCCGGCACGCGCTGCCCCGTCCGCTGGCCGCCACCCGGATCGTCCTCTCCCCGGTCCCGACCGACCCGGTCTGTCTGGGAGCGGCGACGTTCGCACTGGAGGGCGCGTTGCAGTCGGCGGGCCGGGGCGGCCGGAACCGCGCGGCGGGCAGCGGCCGGTAACTCCCCCGTTCCTGGGCCTTGTTCGCCGTCCCGAACGAGCCGCAGCGCTTCGGGACGGACTTCGTCCGACCCCTTGCCGAAGCATTGGCTGAAGGTTAACGTCCCGCGCACCGCACGTCCGTGAGTGCCCATCGCAGCAGTCGTCGTGCCGAACTCCTCGTCCATGACCAACCAGACGGTGAACGTCCACCGAGGGCCGAGCTAGGAGATTCATGTCATCGCACACCCCGGCAACGGACCCGACCGGCTACGTCGAGGACGTCGCCCCCGGCCGCGGGACCCTGCCCCCGCGCGCCTGGTACGCGTCCTCCGACGCGGTGTCCCTGTCCCTGAACGGCACCTGGCGCCTGCGGGTGTCCCCCACCGCCGGCGCCGAGGACGCGTCGTTCGCCGCGCCCGGCTGCGACGCGGGCGACTGGGCGGAGGTGGCCGTGCCCGGCCACTGGGTCCTCCAGGGGCACGGCGCGCCGATCTACACCAACCACCTCTATCCCTTCCCCGTGGATCCTCCGCACGTCCCCACGGAGAACCCCACCGGGGACCACCTGCGCGTCTTCGCCCTGCCCGGCGACTGGCCGGAGGGCGGTGAGAGCGTGCTCCGCTTCGACGGGGTCGAGTCGTGCGCCCGGGTCTGGCTGAACGGCACGGACATCGGGGAGTTCAAGGGGTCCCGGCTGCCGCACGAGTTCGCCGTCGGGCACCTGCTGAAACCGTCGGGGAACGTCCTGGCGGTCCGGGTGCACCAGTGGTCGGCGGGCTCGTACCTGGAGGACCAGGACCAGTGGTGGCTGCCCGGCATCTTCCGTGACGTGACCCTGCTGCACCGTCCGGCGGGCTGCGCGGGCGACTTCTTCGTGCACGCCTCCTACGACCACGTCACCGGCGAGGGCACGCTGCGCGTCGACTCCGACACCGAAGGCCGCGTGACCGTACCGGAGTTGGGGGTCGACGTCGCCACCGGCGAGCCGGTGACGCTCCCCGTCGCGCCGTGGACGGCGGAGACACCCCGGCTGTACGACGGCGAACTGGCCACGGCGGGCGAACGCGTCCCGCTGCGCATCGGCTTCCGTACGGTCGCCCTGGACGACGGCGTGATCAAGGTGAACGGGACGCCGCTGCTGTTCAAGGGAGTCAACCGGCACGAGTGGCACCCGCGCCGGGGCCGCGCGCTGGACCTCGCCACCATGCGCGAGGACGTGCTGCTGATGAAGCGGCACAACATCAACGCCGTCCGCACCTCCCACTACCCGCCGCACCCCGCCTTCCTCGGCCTGTGCGACGAGTACGGGCTGTGGGTGATCGACGAGTGCGACCTGGAGACCCACGGGTTCATCGAGCAGGACTGGCGCGACAACCCCGTCGACGACGACCGGTGGACCCCCGCCCTGCTGGACCGCGCGGCCCGCATGGTGGAGCGGGACAAGAACCATCCGTCGGTGGTGATGTGGTCGCTCGGCAACGAGGCGGGCACCGGACGGGGACTGACCGCGATGGCCGGCTGGATCCACGGCCGCGACCCGTCCCGCCCGGTGCACTACGAGGGGGACTTCGGCTGCCGCGACACGGACGTGTACTCGCGGATGTACCTGTCGCACACGGACCTGGAGCGGGCCGCCCGGGGCCTGGACGGCGGCACCCGCCGCAGGCGCGGACTGCCGGTGATCCTCTGCGAGTACGCGCACGCCATGGGCAACGGGCCCGGCGGACTCCGCGAGTACCAGGAGCTGTTCGAGCGGTACGGCCGGCTCCAGGGCGGTTTCGTCTGGGAGTGGATCGACCACGGCGTCGAGCACCCGGAGCTGGGCTACGCCTACGGCGGCGACTTCGGCGAGGAACTGCACGACGGCAACTTCGTCTGCGACGGGCTGGTCTTCCCCGACCGCACCCCCTCACCGGGGCTGACCGAGTACAAGAAGGTGATCGAGCCGGTCCGGATCGAGGCGGGCGGCACGGACGGCACCGTACGGGTGACCAACCGGTACGACTTCGCGGACCTGTCCCACCTGGAGTTCACGCTCTCCCACCAGGTGGACGGCCGGCCGGCCGGGACGCACCCGCTCCTCGTGCCGCCGCTCGCCCCCGGGGAGTCGGCGGAGGTCGAGCTGCCCGCGGCCCCGGACGGCGGGGGCGAGGAGGTGCAGTGGACGGTGGAGGCGCTGCTCGCCGGGGACGCGCCCTGGGCCGGCAAGGGCCACACGGTCGCCTGGGCGCAGGGCACGGTGACCCGCCGCGCCCCGCTGCCCGCCGCGGCAGGCGTGCGTCCCGCCGCCGACGCGGACCGGATCACGCTGGGTCCCGCGGTCTTCGACGCCCGGACCGGCGCGCCCCGCACCCTCATGGGTGTGCCGGTGCGGGATCTGCGCCTGGACGTGTGGCGGGCCACCACCGACAACGACGACGGCGCGCCCTGGCAGCCGGACACCCGGTACGGCCCGCTCTGGCGCGAGCTGGGACTGCACCGGATGCGGCACCGCGTCGAGGCCGTCGAGACGGGCGACGACGGCCTGACGGTACGGACCCGGGTGGCGCCCGCCGGCCGGGAGGCGGGACTGCGGACGGTGTACCGCTGGACCTCCGACGGCACGCGCGTGCGGCTGACGGTGTCCGTCGTGCCGGAGGGCGACTGGCGGGTTCCGCTGCCCCGGCTCGGCATCCGCTTCGGCCTCGCCGGGGCGGGCCCCGAGGAGGCCGTCGCCTGGTTCGGCGGGGGCGGCGAGTCGTATCCGGACTCCCGTGCCGCCGCCCGGGACCTGCGGTGGGACGCGAGCGTCCGGGAACTCCAGACGCCCTACGTCCGACCGCAGGAGAACGGCGCCCGCGCGCACGTGCGCTGGGCGGAGATCGGCGGTCTGCGGGCCGACGGCGACCCGGAGTTCTGGTTCACGGCCCGCCCGTGGACCACCGAGCACCTGGACGCCGCCCGGCACCGCACCGACCTCGTCCCCGGCAACACGGTCTGGGTCAACCTGGACCACCGCCTGCACGGTGTCGGCTCCCAGTCCTGCGGCCCGGGCCCGCTCCCCCGGTACTACCTGTGGCCCGAGCCCGAGGAGTTCTCCTTCGTCTTCTCGCAGCCGCGCGACTGACCGGGGTCCAGCGGTCCGCGCGCCGGCCGGCCCGGCGGCTGGATCTCCTCGTACGAGGGTGCCGGGCCGTCCGGCGCGCGGCCCGCCCGGACACCGGCCGCCGTCTCCACCGCCGCCCCCAGCGCCCGCCGGTACAGCAGCGAGCCGAGGCTGACCCGGCGCACGCCGAGGTCGGCGAGGTGGGGCACGGAGGGGCCGGTGGGCGAGTAGAGGATGTTGAGGGGGACGCCGTCCAGGCCGCGCACCAGGGCGGCGATCGTCCGGGGATCGGTGAGGCCGGGGACGAACACGCCGTGCGCGCCCGCCCGTACGTAGGCGTCGAGCCGACGGGTGGTGTCCCCGCCGTCGCCGAGCCAGTACGTGTCGGTGCGGGCGTTCACGAAGAGGCCGGGGGCCGCCGCCCGGACGGCGGCGATCTTCGCGGCGTGCCGGTCGGCGGGGCCGAGTCCGTCCTCCAGGTTGATGCCGACGGCACCCAGCGCGTACAGCTCACGGGCCAGCCCGGCCACGTCGTCGGGGTCGTCGCCGAAGCCGCCCTCCGCGTCGACGGAGAGCAGGAAGGGCCCGTGGCCGAGGGTGCGCGCGAGCCGCAGCGTCTCCTCCCGGGTGGCCGCGGCCCCGTCGGGCAGCCCGGCCGCGGCGGCGACGGCCAGGCTGGTGGTGCCGATGGCCCGGAAGCCCTCTGCGGCCAGCGCGTGGGCGGACGCGTGGTCCCAGGCGCCCGGCAGCAGCAGGGGCTCGGCGGCGTGGTGGAGGTCGGCGAAGGCGGTCATGAGAGGTCCCCCACCGCGTCGGCGTAGTAGACGGACTCGTGGACGTGGTGGGCGAGTTCGCGGAAGCTCCAGCCCTCGCCGGGCGAGTCGTCGAGCTGTTCCGCGGTGAGCGCGTCGAGGCGGACGGCCCACACACGGGCGAGCCGGGTGAGGCGGCTGCGGGCCTCGTCGAGGTCCTGCGGGGTGAAGGGGGCGAGGTCGGCCTCCGTGGTGATCGCGGAGGCGTGCCAGTGGTCGGGCTGCGGCCGCTCACCGGCGAGGCGGGCCTCCAGCTCGGCGAGGTGGTCGATGAGGTGGTCGGTGACGCGGCGGACCGCCTTGTGGGGGGTGTGGACGCGGCCGTCGGCGTGCAGGGGTTCGCCGTTCCAGCGGGGCCAGGTGGCGGCCAGCGCGAGGACGTGGTCGACCATGCCGGTGACGGCCGCGGAGGGGTTTGCGGTCTGCGTGCTCTCGTTCATGCGGTCACGCTACGAGCGGGACGCTTCGGTGACGGCCGAAGTGTTCCGGTCCGGCGGGCGGGGGCGGGCAGGGTCCGGCCGTGCCGCTCCCGGACTGCCGCCGTGCCGGTTCCCTGAGAGGATCGCGCCATGGCACAGGGAAGCGGGCACGGCCCCCGGGTCGTGGCGGTCATGGGCGTCACCGGTACCGGCAAGACCACCATCGGTGTCCTGCTGGCGGCCCGGCTCGGTGTTCCGTACGCGGAGGGCGACGACTTCCACGCGCCGGCGGCCGTCGCCAAGATGTCCTCCGGTGTGCCGCTCACGGACGCCGACCGGGAACCCTGGCTGGACCGGATCGGGGCGTGGGCGCGCGGGCGGGCCGGGCTCGGCGGGGTGATCAGCGGTTCCGCGCTGCACAGGGCGTACCGCGACCGGGTGCGGGCGGCGGCTCCCGGCATCGTGTTCGCGCACCTCACGGGCGACCGTGGGCTGATCGAGGAGCGGCTGGCGCGCCGGCAGGGGCACTTCATGCGCCGGGAACTGCTGGACTCCCAGCTCGCCGAGCTGCAGCCGCTGGAGCCGGACGAGGCGGGTGTGACGGTGGACGTGTCGGGCACCCCGGAAGAGATCACCGACCGCGTCGTGGACGCGCTGCGCGACCTGGACCGGTCCGCGGCCACACGGTAGACCCCTCCCAGCCGATGCGGGGACAGGAGATGCCCGAGCAGCTCAGGGAAGCGGAAGAGCGCCGGCAGCGGCTGCGGTGGCTGCCCGCCGCGGTGATCGTCGGCGCGCTCGTCATCGACCTCGCCATCCCGAAGGGCGTCAATGTCTTCCCCCTGCTCGCGGCCGCCCCCGGAGTGGCCGCGCCCCTGCTCTCCCTGCGCGGGACGATCGCCACCGGAGTGGCGGCGAACGTCGCGGGCCTGGCCCTGGTGTACGTCGAGAGGGACCCCACCTGGGACGACCTCGTCCCCTTCACCAGCCTGATCCTGCTCACCGTCGTCGCGGCGGTGCTCAACGTGCTGCTGGCGCGCGACCGGCGGCAGCTGAGGACGAGCCGCGAGGTGGCGGCCGAGGTGCAGCGCGCGGTCCTCCCGGAACTGCCCCGGCGGGTGGGGCGGCTGGCCGTTGCCTCCCGGTACGAGGTCGCCCACGAGGAGGCCGCCATCGGCGGGGACCTCTTCGCGGTCCACGAGACGCCGCACGGCGTGCGGATCATCCTCGCCGACGTGCGCGGCAAGGGACTCCGGGCGATCCGTACGGTCAACGCCCTGCTCGGCGCCTTCCGCGAGGCGTGCGACCACCAGCCGGAGCTGGCGGGGGTCGTCCGGCAGCTGGAGATCAGGATGCAGGCGGATACCGCGCGGGCGACCGGGGCGGAGGCCGAGGCGTTCGCCACCGCCCTCGTCGCGGAGCTCGCCCCGGGCCGGTCCGAGCTGCGGCTCGCCAACCGGGGCCACGAGCCGCCGCTGCTGCTGCACGACGGCACGGTGCGGGCCCTGGAGCCGGCCGCGCCGTCGCTGCCCCTGGGGCTGGGCTCCCTGGGCCTGGGCCCCCTGGGCGGCGACGACAGCCCGGTCGACGTCTTCGACCTGCCCCTGGGCGCCACCCTGGTGCTGTTCACCGACGGCATCGACGAGGCCCGCGACGAGGAGGGCGTCTTCTTCGACCCGGTACCGGCGCTCTCCCGGCCCTTTCCCGGGGACCCGGAGACGGTGCTCGACACCCTCCTCACCGCCGTCCTGCGCCACACCGGCGGACGCCTCCAGGACGACGCGGCGCTCCTCGCCGTCACCCGGGTCGAGTGACTCCGCCCGGTCCGGCGGTCAGCCGGTCCGCACGTTCCATCTGCGGTGCAGGTCGGCGCCCACCTCCGCGGCCCGGCGACTGCGCGTCTCGGGGACGAACCGGGCGACGAACCCCACCCCGAGCAGGCAGATCCCGCCGAAGATCCAGAAGGTGGGCCCCTCCCCGATGGCCGAGATGAGGGGCAGGAACAGCAGGCTGACCACGAAGTTGGAGAGCCAGTTCACGGTCGCGCCGGCACCGGATCCCTCGGCGCGCTGCTCAGGGGGGAAGAGTTCGCCGAGCAGGACCCAGAAGACCGGGCCCAGGCCGACCCCGAACCCCACGATGTACAGCAGCATGAAGACGAGCATGAGCACCGGATCGAGGTCCGCGGCGAACGCCATGCCGAGCAGCGCGATGGAGACCGCCATCGCCACGAGGGAGACCAGCAGCAGGACGCGCCGGCCGACGCGGTCCACGAGGTTGAGGGCGACCACGGTGATCACGACGTTGATGACGCCGATGAAGACCGAGTAGTAGATCGAGTTCGAGGCGGAGAGGCCGGCCTTGCCCATGATCGTCGGTGCGTAGTAGAGGATCGTGTTGATCCCTGAGAACTGCTGCAGCGCGGCGAGGATCACGCCGACCAGGAGCGCGGGGCGGACCGCCGGTACGAGCAGCGCCCGCACACCGCCCGATCCGCCCCCGGCGCCCCGGTCACGCTGTCCGCCGTCCCGGTCGGGGCGGCCGAACTGGGAGACGACGAGGTCCGTGCCGCCGGGTTCGGTGACCTTGTCCAGCGTCCTTCGCGCCGCCTTCGTCCTGCCGTGGGTGAGCTGCCACACCGGGGACTCGGGCAGCCACAGGCAGGCCAGGACGAGGAGCGCGGAGGGGATGCCGCCGACCCAGAACATCCCGCGCCAGTTCTCCGAGCCGGAGAAGGCCCAGTTCACGAGGTAGGAGGTGAGCAGACCGGCGCTGATGAGCAGCTGGTTCAGACTGAGGACGCGGCCGCGGACCTGCGCGGGTGCCATCTCGCCGAGGTAGGTCGGCACCGTGGCCGACACTCCCCCGACGGCGAGGCCCATGACGACGCGGCCCAGCATCAGCACCCCGTAGCCGTTCGCGACCGCTGCGGCGACGATGCCGATGAAGAACAGGACACCGAGGCCGGCGAGGAGCGGGCGCCGTCCGTAGCGGTCCGCGATCCTTCCGCTGGCCAGCGCGCCGACGACCGCGCCGAGCAGCAGGACGCTCACCAGCGAGCTCTGCTCGAAGGAGCTGAGGCCGAAGTCCTCCCGGATGAACAGCAGCGCGCCGGAGATGATCCCGGTGTCGAAGCCGAACAGGAAGCTGCCGAGGGTGATGGACATCGCCCATCCGCGGACGCGGTGCACTCCCGCCGGGGTGAGGTGGACGAAGCGGCTCTCCTCCCCGGGGCGCGTGTTCAGTGCCTGGCTCACGACGGACCGCCTTCCCGTGCCGCGGGGCCGAGGCTTCCGGCCGGGTACTCCTCCAGCGGGACGCGGCCCTCGCGCCACGCGTCCAGCACGGGTTCGACGATGCGCCAGGACTCCACCGACATGTCGTCCCGCACCGACAGGGGCTTGACGTCCTCCAGGACGCCCCGGAGCACCTCGCCGTACTCGAGCAGTTCGCCCGGGCCGAAGCTGGTGTCGAGCGACACCGGGGAGATGGTGGACGGGTCGCCGGGGCCGTTGATGTTGAGGTCCAGCCGGAGCCGGCGCGGCCCGATGCCGATGCGCAGCCGGTTGCCGGGGACCTCACCGGCGAGCCCGTCGGGGACGTGCTGGGGTGCCTTGAACCAGAAGGTGACCTCCTGCCGGGGCGAGCCGATCGCCTTGCCCGAGCGGACCCGGAACGGCACGCCGGCCCACCGCCAGGTGTCGACGGCCAGCACGATCTCGGCCAGCGTCTCGGTTTCGCGGGCCGGGTCGATGCCCGGCTCGTCGGTGTAGGAGGGCAGCGCGCGGCCGTCGACGGTGCCGGCGGTGTAGCGGGCGCGCCGGCTGAACCGTTCGGGGTCGTGTTCCCAGACGTGGGTGGCGCGCAGGACGTGTGCCTTGGCGTCCCGCACGTCCACCGGGTCCAGGGTGCTCGGCGCGGGCATCGCCACCAGCGCCAGCACCTGGAGCAGATGGCTCTGCAGCATGTCGCGCAGGGCGCCGGTCGCGTCGTAGAAGCCGGCGCGGCCCTCCAGCCCGAGCGTCTCGTCGAAGACGATGTCGACCGCTGCGACGTGTTCCGACGTCAGCAGCGGTTCGATCACCCGGTTGGCGAAGCGGACGCCGAGGATGTTGAGCACCGTCGACATGCCGAGGAAGTGGTCGACGCGGTGGACGTGGTCCTCGGGGACGAAACCGTGCAGCAGGTCGTTCAGGGCGGTGGCACTGGCCGCGTCGGTCCCGAAGGGCTTCTCCAGCACCAGCCGGGTCCCCTCCGGCACACCGATCCGGGACAGCGCCCGGCACGCCTCGACCGTGACGGCCGCCGGCAGCGCGAAGTACAGCGTGAGGCGGCCGCGACGGCAGTCCAGCAGGCGGCGCAGGTCGTCCTCGTCGGTGGCGTCGGCGGCCACGTAGCGGGCGTCGCGGACGACGGCGTCGACGGCCGCGCCGCCGGCGCCGCCCTCGGCGAACGCCCCGGCGACGAGCGTCCGCCACTCCTCGTCGGTCCCTTCTCCCCGGTCGCTGCCGACGAGGTGGAGGCCGCTCAGCGAGGAGGAGGCGACCAGGCCGCCGAGCCCCGGCAGGAGCAGTCGCGCGGTGAGGTCGCCGTTCGCGCCGAGGACGACCAGCGTCTGCGTCCGCCCGGTCCCGCCGCGGGCGCCGTCGGCGCTCATCCGGCGAACTCCCGCACGGCCCGGCCCCGGACTCCCGGGGTGCGGGTGAAGAGCGCTCCGGCCCGCGGCTGGGCGTCCGGCGGGAGGTGCTCGCGCGAGGTGGTGATGAACGGCCGGTCGAGCGCGGGCCCGCCGAAGGTGCAGGCCGTCGCCTTGGTGACGGGGAGTTCGACGACCTCGTCGAGGGTGCCGTCGGGTGCGTACCGGTGGACCGCGCCACCGTCGTACAGGGCGGCCCCCACCCCGCCCTCCGCGTCCACCGTCAGCCCGTCGGGCCTGCCGGGCGCGTCGGGACCGGCCGGTGCGACGACGAACGGCCGCCGTCCTGTCGGGCCGCCCTCACGGTCGTGGTCGAGGACGTCGACGCGGTCGGTGGCGGTGTCGGCGTAGTGGGCGCGGCTCCCGTCGGGGCTCCACGCCAGGCCGTTGGAGACGGTCACCCCGTCGAGGACGGCCGTCGCCGATCCGTCCGGGTCCAGGCGGTACGGGGACCCCGTGCCCTCCCGGCCGTCGGTGGCCGCGGAGCCGCAGTGGAACCGGCCGTCGGGATCACAGTCTCCTTCGTTCATGCGCACCCGGTCATCACTCCACAGCGGTTCCAAGATGGTCATCGTTCCGTCCGTGTCCTCGAGGGCGAAGCCGCGTTCGACACCGATCACGGCGCCGCCGCGGCGTCGGGGCCGGACCGCGGCGACGACGGTGTCGATGTGCCGCCGTGCCACGGTCCCGTCGGGGGCGAGCGACAGCACGTCGCCCGCGAGCATGTCCAGCCGGCGCAGGCCGCCCCACGCCTCGGACCGGACCGGCCCCTCGCCGTGGTAGGCGAGCGGCTCGGTGAGCTGTTCGGTCCTCACCGTGGTGGTCTCCCTCCGGGTCGGGGCCGGGCGGCTCGCCGGAGCCGGGCGGTGCCGGGCGGGCGGGCGGGCCCGGTGGCAGGATGCGGGGGATGAGCGCACCGCGGCCCCGCACCGTCCACGGGGCGCTGCGCCGGGCGACAGCCGGCCTGCCGGCCGCCGGCCGACGGGCGGTGGCCGACGGATGGCTGCTGCTCCAGGCGACCGTCAGCGCCACGGCGGCATGGGCGGTGGCCCGTTACCTCCTCGACCACCCCGCGCCGTACTTCGCCCCCATCTCGGCGCTCATCGCGCTGACCGCGAACCTGGGAGAACGCGGTCTGCACGCGCTGCGGCTGCTGGGGGGCGTGGTCCTGGGCCTCGTGGTCGGCGAGCTGGTGCTGCTCACCGTGGGAACCGGTCCGGGTTCGATGGCCCTGGGCATCTTCGTCGCCCTCACGGCCGCACGGCTGACGCGCGGCCCGCAGGTCGTCGTCGTGCAGGCCGCGGTGAGCGCCATCCTGGTGGTGGCGCTGGGTGATCAGTCGAACGGCGTGCAGCGCCTGGTGGACGTGCTGGTCGGTGCGGGCATCGCCCTGCTGTTCACCCAGGTCCTGTTCCCGCCGGAGCCCCTGGCCCTGCTGCGCGGGGCCGAGAAGACGGCGCTCACCGCGATCGCCGGCGGGCTCGCCGTCACGGCCGCCGCCGTCGCGGAGGACGACGACGAGCTCGCCGGGCGGGCGGTCGAGGAGCTCCGGCACGTACGGGACGACCTGGCGGAGCTGCACCGGGTGGGCCGGGCCAGTACGGGCATCACCCGCCGGGCGCTGGTGTGGCGGGCGAAGGTCGTCGTGCGCGAGCAGGAGAACGCGGGGCATCTCGACCTGCTGGGTGCCGGCTGTCTCACGCTCGCGCGTCTCGTGGCGTCGGCCGGCTCCGGCGCGCGTGCCCGGTTCCGGGAGCCGGTGCGGGACCTGGCGGACGTCGTCGACTCGCTGGCCCACGGGCTCGGCGACCGTGAGGTGCGCCAGCGGGCGGCGGACCGCGCGCTGGCGCTCGCCACCCGGATCACCTCGGACAGCGCCGCGGCCACCCCGGACGGGCCCTTCCTGGCGCACGGTCTGCGCATGGTCGCCGCCGACGTCATCGCCTTCGCCGGGGTTCACCCCGCCGAGGCGGTCAGGGCGATCCGCGAAGGGGCCCTGGAGCAGCGCCTGCCTCCGGATCCGCCCGCGCCCGGACGGCTCGTGGGCTGGCTCCGGCTGCGGGGCCGGCCCGGTGGCGGGCCGCGGGGCGGGCCTCGCTAGCGGCGCGCGGCGGGCGGGCCGGTCGGACGGGGGGCGCCGGCCCGGAGGGCGGGGCGGTCCCCCCTCGTTCCTGGCGGTCATGGGGAGTCCCTGGACGGTGCGGGCCTGGCAGCGGACGGTGTGGAGCGGCCTCCACCGATCGTCCCCGCCCACCCCGCCGTCCCGCATGTCACCGACCGCCATCCGGACCAGGACGCGGTCCGCGCGCCGGTCGGGGGCAGGCCACCACCTCGTCGAGGTGCGGCCTCCCGTCCGTACGCCCCGCCCGGTGGGAGCCCTACGCCGCCTGCGGAGTGAAGTCGGCCATCCGGTCGCCCTCCGGCTGGACGACTCCGTACGCCCCCTCCGGTACGGCGTTCCAGACGCCCGGGAGGTCGCCCAGGGGTTCGGAGACGATGAGGCGGGTGTCGTCGGAGGCGCCGCGCAGGAAGTCCAGGTCCGGGTGGAGCGAGCGCAGGGTCTCCACGCGAGTGCTGTAGAAGAGGGAGCGGGACCGCTTCTGGCTGGAGTAGCGGAACGCCCACAGCCGCGTGCCGTCGGTCACCGCGAGCGTCATCTGCAGCGGGAACTCCACGCCGTGCGCGTGCCCGGTGCGTTCCACCAGGCCGGCCATCCGGGCGACGGCGCCCGGGGGGTCCTCCTCCAGGCCGAGGGTGAGCGCCAGGTAGAACATCATCTCGGAGTCCGTGGACCCCTCGATGTCGGCGAACAGTCCCGGGTCGACGGACATCGCGAGGTCGCGCCGGATGAGGTGGAAGCCCTCGATCGCGCCGTTGTGCATCCACATCCAGGGGCCGTGGCGGAACGGATGGCAGTTGGTCTGCTGCACCGCCGTCCCCGTGGAGGCCCGGATGTGGCCGAAGAACAGCGGCGAGACGACGTGCCGGGAGATCTCCCGCAGGTTGCGGTCGCTCCAGGCCGGCCCGATGTCACGGACGACCGCGGGACTGTCGCTGTCCGGCCCGTACCAGCCGACGCCGAACCCGTCACCGTTGGTGGTCTCCACGCCCATCTTCGCGTGCAGGCTCTGGTCGATCAGCGAGTGGGCCGGCTTGTAGAGGAGGGTGTCGAGCAGGATCGGAGTGCCCGAATAGGCCAGCCAACGGCACATGTCCACCGCCTTCCCGGTCGTCGGCGCGACCGTCGTCCCGGCGTCCCAGCGCAAGCGCGGTCACCCGCGGCCAGTCGGGTTCCCCGCTCCGGCGCCGTCCACTCACCGCCGCGCGGGGAACGCGCACGCGCAGCGCTCCGGGGACGATCCGGCACACCACCGGGGCCGGCAGCAGGACGTGCTCCCCGTCGACGCCCGCCGGGACGGCCGGGGTGTCCGCCTCGACGACCACCTCCCCGGCGGTCAGCCGCAGCAGCCCGGCCGCCCGGGAGCCGCGCGCCATGCCGGCGGCCCGTACGGCGCCCTCCACCCGTACCCCCAGCACGCCGAGCCGTCCGGAGTCCAGCCGCTCGCGGCGCCCCGGGCGGGCCGCGTCGACCGCGCGCAGGTAGGGGTTGTTGCTGACCAGCACGGCCTGCAACCCCTCCGCCAGGCTCCCGCCGGCCCTCAGGCGCAGCCGCGGCGCCGACGGGCCGGACAGCAGCCCGGGCAGTGTCCGCAGGGTGGTCCGGGTCTTGTCGTCCCGGTAGGCGGGCTCCGCCACGACGGCCGCGTACGTGCCGAAGGAGGCGTTGTTGACGAACACCCGCCCGGCGGCGAAGCCGAGGTCGACGCGGAGTTCGACGCCGTCGGTGAGGGCGTCGAGGGCCTTCGCCGGGTCGTTCCGGTCGAGCCCGAGGTCGAGGGCGAAGTGGTTGCGGGTGCCGGCCGGGATCACCAGGAACGGCAGGCCGTGCCGGGCGGCCACCTCGGCCACCAGCGCCTGCGTGCCGTCCCCGCCGGCCACCGCCAGCAGGTCCGCCCCGTCGCGTACGGCGTCCTCGGCGAGCGCGGCCACGTCCTGGTGCCCGGCGCCGAGCAGCACCACCCGGACGCCCGCCGTCCGGGCCCGCTCCGCCAGCCGGAACCGGTCGACCTTGCCGCCGCCGGAGCGCGGGTTCATCAGGGCCCAGGGACGGGCCGGCGGCGGGGCGGGCACCGGCGCGGCACGCGCGGACGCGGACGCCGAACGCGCCGCGCCCGCGGCGAGCACCCACAGGGCCAGCGACAGCGCGGCCGGGGCGAGCATCCCGCCCGCGGCGTACAGCGCCAGGACGGTCAGCGGAGCGGTCACGCACAGCACCGCGCCGAGGACGCGCACCGCGCCGGAGTGGGCGAGCGTCCACCACAGTCCCACGGCCGCCACCGCCAGTCCGGCGAGCCCGAGCAGCACCCAGAGCACGCCGCGCGGGCCGGCGGCGACCAGGGGGACCAGCACGGCGGCGGCGAGCGCGAGGAGCGCCAGCCGCGCCCGCGCCACGTCCGTGCGGGCGGCGGTCCGCGACATGGCGCCTCCGGCTCAGCGCTCGGACCGGGAGCCCGAGCGCGACACGCACAGGGCCCAGATGATGAACCCGGAGAAGGCGATCATCACCACGGACCAGACCGGGTAGTACGGCAGGGACAGGAAGTTGGCGATGATGAGGAGACCGGCGATCGTCACTCCGGCGACGCGGGCCCACAGGGCTCCCCGTACCAGGCCGAGGCTGACGAGCACCGCGAGCGCGCCGAGCGCCAGGTGGGTCCAGCCCCAGGCGGTGAGGTCGAACTGGAAGACGTAGTTCTGCGTCGACACGAAGACGTCGTCCTCGGCGATGCCCATGATGCCCCGGAGGATGTCGAGCACTCCCACGATCATGAGCGAGACGGCGGCGAAGACCGTCAGGCCCTCGGCCCACTGCCGCTTCGCCGTGGGCGCCGTGGTGCCGGTCGCGCCGGCTCCGTGTGTCGGGTGTGTCGCTGCCATTCCGCTGCCTCGATTCGGTCGGTGCGGCCGGCCCGGTCCGTGCGGCCGGCCCCGTGCGTACGGTCGGCTCGGTTCGTGCCCTCAGCGCCCCGTGGACGAGGCGAACGGCTTCGCCTGCTCCGCCGGGCCGTGGCCGCTGAGGACCAGTTCCTTCGCCCTGCGGAACTCGTCGTCCGAGATGTCGCCGCGGGCCTTGATCTCCGACAGCCGGGCGAGTTGGTCCACGCTGCCGGCGGGTCCGGCCGCACCCTTGGCGGTCTCCCGGACGTAACGGTCGAACGCGTCCTGCTGTGCGCGCGCCTGGGCGATCTCACGGCGTCCCATGTTCTTGCCGCGGGCGATCACGTAGACGAGAACGCCCAGGAAGGGCAGGACGATCGCGAACGCCAGCCAGCCGGCCTTGCCCCAGCCGCTCAGGTCGTCGTCGCGGAAGATGTCCATGACGACCCGGAAGAGCAGGATGAACCACATGATCCACAGGAAGAACACCAGCAGCGTCCAGAAGGCGCTCAGCAGGGGGAAGTCGTACGCGAGATAGGTCGCGACATTCATCTCGTCCTCCGTTCCGGGCCGTCCGTGCCCGACGTCGCGTCGTGTGCCGACTTCAGGGTGTGGGCGGCAGGGGGGTGCTGCCTCACCCGGGGCGGGTGAACCGTCCCGGGTGAGGTCCCGCGGTTCAGCCGGTCCCGGCGGGACCGCGGGCCCCGCGCGTGACGCCGGCCCGGGTCAGGGCGGAGCGCCAGGCGAGGGCGACGGCCGCCTCGACCAGTCCGAGCAGGACGAGCCACAGGCCCAGGAGCCGGGTCAGCGCCCGGGCCGATTCGGCGGGCAGGGCCAGGACGACGATGCCCGCCACGACGGCGAGCAGCGCGGCGCCGATGACGACTGCGCGGTGCGGCAGGTCGCGCGAGGCGAGGGCGGTGAAGAGGGTGAGCATCCCCGACACCAGCCAGACCACCCCGACGATCAGGGAGAGGGCGGCGACGGTCTGCAGCGGGTTGCGCAGGCACAGCACTCCGGCCAGTACGAACAGTACGGCCAGCAGGAGCCCGGGCAGCCGCTCCCCCTGTTCCTCCCGGCCGAAGACGCCGACGAAGCGGATGACCCCCGTCACCAGCAGGTACAGGCCGACGAGCACGGCGAGGACGTGCAGCGTGGTCTCCGGCCACACCAGCACGATGACGCCCGGCACCAGGGTGGCGACCGCGGAGGCGAGGATCCACTGCCACGAGCGCCCGAGTGCCTCCAGGATCTCGGCGGGGCCGCCCGGCAGGGGTTCGGGACCGGCGCCGGGTGCCGTACCGCGTGTCACGGACATGACTCCTCCTCGCTCGCAGGGGGCGCCTCGCGGGCGCACCGCCAGCCTTCCGCCCGGGCCCCCTCGCGGGCGTCACCCCCGACGGGTGATCCGGCCGGATCGGGGGGACGATGGGATGGCGGTGAGCAGGCGTCGTTCGCGGTGCAGGCGGGAGACAGCGATGACCGTGCCGAGTACGTACCACGCCTCTCCGTCCCCGGCCGAGCGGGCCGCGTACGGCAGGGACGCGCGCAGGCGTGTCCCCCGGTCGTCCCACGGCTCGTTCGAGGCCGCCCCCGGCCGGCAGGACCCGGTCGGCGTGATCGAGCGGCAGTCCGCGACCCGGCTGCCCGAGCTGGTGCCGGTCCGGTACGGCCGGATGCTGGAGTCCCCCTTCCGGTTCTACCGCGGGGCGGCGGCCATCATGGCGGCGGATCTCGGTCCGCGCCCGCACACCGGTCTGACGGTGCAGCTGTGCGGCGACGCCCATCTGCTCAACTTCCGGCTGCTGGCCTCCCCGGAGCGCCATCTCGTCTTCGACATCAACGACTTCGACGAGACCCACGAGGGCCCCTTCGAGTGGGACGTCAAACGGCTGGCGGCGAGCATCGCCATCGCCGGGCGGGCGAACGGCTTCCCGGCCGGCACGCAGAACGGCGCGGTACGGGCCTGCGTGGAGGCGTACCGGCGGCGCATGCGGGAGTTCGCCGGGATGCGCACCCTGGACATCTGGTACGCGCAGGACGACGCCGACCGGCTGCGGGAGCTGATGGACTCGTCGATGGACCGCGAGGCCCGGCGCCGCACCACCGAGGCGACCGACCGGGCCCGCACCCGCACCCATCTCCAGGCCTTCACGAAGCTCACCCGCCCGACGGCCGAGGGGCGGCGCATCGCCGCCGACCCGCCGCTGATCACGCCGCTGCGGGACCTGGTGGAGGACCCCGCCGCCGAGGAGAAGGCCCTGCGCGAGGTCCTGGAGGGCTACGCGCGCTCGCTGTCGTCGGAGCGCCGGCACCTGCTGGGGCGCTACCACCTGGTCGACGTCGCCCGGAAGGTGGTGGGCGTCGGCAGTGTCGGCACCCGCTGCTGGATCGTGCTGCTGCTGGGCAGGGACGACGACGATCCCCTGCTGCTGCAGGCCAAGGAGGCGCAGGAGTCGGTGCTCGCCCCGCACGCGGACGGCGAACACCACGACAACCAGGGCCGCCGTGTGGTGGCGGGGCAGCGGCTGATCCAGACGACCAGCGACATCCTGCTCGGCTGGACGCACGCCGTGGGCCTCGACGGCAGGCCCCGCGACTTCTACGTACGGCAGTTGCGCGACTGGAAGGGCATCGCCCGCCCGGAGACCATGGACCCGGGGCTGATGCGGCTGTTCGCGCGGCTGTGCGGGGCGAGCCTGGCGCGGGCCCACGCCCGCTCCGGCGACCCCGTCGCCATCGCCGCCTACCTGGGCGGGGGCGACCGCTTCGACCGGGCGCTCGCCGGGTTCGCCCAGGACTACGCGGACCGCAACGAGCGGGACTTCGAGGCGCTGGGCGCCGCCGTGCGGGCGGGCCGGGTGCGCGCCGAGAACCGGTGACCGGACGGCCGCGGCGTCACTCCGGCACCTGGCGCATCTCCAGCACCCGCAGGCCCAGGGACTGGCACCGGGCCAGCAGTCCGTAGAAGTGCGCCTCGTCGACGACATGCCCGAAGAGCAGGGTCTGCCCCGACATGGTCACGTGTTCGAGTTCCGGGAACACCCTGATGAGCGGTTCCGAGAGATGGCCCTCGACACGGATCTCGTAGCGCATGAGCTGCTCCCCGGATGGCCTGGATCGCGTGGGCCGCGCGCCCGTACCTGCGAGCGTGCGCCTCCGGGCGCCGGGCGGGCTCACCCCGTACAGGTGAGAGACCGTGGGTGAGGGCCCGGTGAGGGCTTTCCCTGACGCGCGGGTCAGTGCTTCAGCCAGAGCTTGCAGGAGAGGATCACGAGGCCGAGCAGGAGGTTCACCGAGGCCGACAGGACGATCAGCCGCCGTCCGGCACCGGCCCGGCGGGAGGCCGCCACCGACCAGCCCACCTGGCCCGCCACGGCGACGGACAGGGCGAACCACTGGGTGCCCTGCACACCGAGGCCGAGCAGAGGGCTGACGGCCACCGCGGCCGCCGGCGGTACGGCGGCCTTCACGACGGTCCACTCCTCGCGGCACACCCGCAGGACGACCCGGCGGTCCGGCCTGTGCCGCGCCAGCCGCTCCCCGAACAGCTGTGCGTGCACATGGGCGATCCAGAACACCCCGCCGGTGAGCAACAGCAGCAGCACCAGCTCCACCCGTGGGAACGAGCCGAGCGTGCCCGCCCCGACGATCACCGAGGCCGCGAGCATGGAGCCGTAGACGCCACCCGTGTAGTCGGCGTGCGTCCTGCGGCCGGCGGCCCGTGCGGGCGGGTGCCCGGCCGCGTGTCCGGCGCCGGACATCACGGCTCCCTCCGAACGGCCGGGCCCCGGCCCGCCGTGTCCGGACCCCGGCCGCGCCCGGGTGCCGGCCCCGGAAGGCCGGGGGTGACCAGGAAGCTCGCGAGGGTGATGCCGCCGGTGGCGAGGATCGCCGCCTTCAGACCGTCGAGCTGCGCCGACGCGTAGGAGTCGGTCACGGCGTCCACCTCCTGCGGCGGCAGTCCGGCGCGGACGGCCGCCTCGCGCACCTGCCCGGTGGGGACGAAGGTGACGCCGGCCTGGAGGGCGACACCGACCTGCTGCCGGGCCTCCTGCGACAGCCGGGCGTCGTCCTCCACCTGCGAGGTGAAGGCCTGCGCCAGGGAGCCGACGAGCAGCGACCCGATCAGCGCCGTGCCGAGGGCCGAGCCCAGGTTCTGGGCCGTGTACTGGAGTCCGCCGACCTCGCTGCGCTCCTCCTCCCCCGCGGCGGACTGGACGACGTTGCCGAGCTGCGAGGCGAACAGGCCCATGCCCACGCCCAGCAGGGCCATCGCCCCGGCGAACTGCGCGTCGTCGATGACCGGGTCGATGGTGGCCAGGAGCCACACGACGGACGCCGCCACCGTGACCAGCGCCAGCCGGACGATCCGGCGGGGGCCCGCCAGGCGGCCCAGCCGGGCCGCGCCGAGCGAGGTCACCAGCATGGTCGCGGACACCGGCAGCAGCCGGAGCCCCGTCTCGAAGGCGTCGAAGCCCTGCACGACCTGGAGGTACAGCGGGATCGTGAAGAACAGCCCCAGCAGGATCAGGTTCTGGCCGACCAGGGACATCAGGCCGGACCTCAGCGCGGGCCTGCGCAGCAGGGGCAGGTGCACCAGCGGTTCGGCGCCGCGCCGGTCCCGGTGGTGCTCCCAGCGGCGGAAGGCCGCGAGGACGGCCACCCCGGCGCCGATGACGAACAGCGTCGGCGCGAAGCCGAGGACGGTGAAGGGCGGATTGCGCGGCTGCACCCAGCCCCAGGTGCCGCTCTGCAGCACACCGAGGACGCCGAGCGCCAGGCCCGCCGCGGACAGCGCGGCGCCGACCCCGTCCAGCCGGGGGCGCGCCCCCGTCCTCGGTGCCTCGGTGATCGCGCCGCGCAGCAGCAGGATCGCCAGCACGACCACGACCTCGCCCGCGAAGACCAGCCGCCAGGTGAGGTACGTGGTCACCCAGCCGCCGAGCAGGGGCCCCACGGCGATGCCGGCACCGGCCAGTCCGCCGACGACGCCGTAGGCGACGGCCCGGTCCCGCCCGCGGTAGGACTCGGCGACGAGCGCCGCCATCGCGGGCAGCACCAGCGCGGCGCCGAGGCCCTCGATGACGGACCAGCCGAGGACCAGCACCCACAGGGTGGGCGCTACGGCGGTCAGCGCCGAGCCGGTGGCGTAGACGGCCAGCCCGCCGAGGAAGACGCGCCGCCGTCCGAGGATGTCCCCCAGCCGCCCACCGATGATCATGAAGGCGGCCATGACCAGCGCGTACAGCGTGATGACGGCCTGGATCGCGGTGACCTCGGTGTCGAAGTCGTCGACGAGTTGGCTGATGGACACGTTCATGACCGAGGTGTCCAGGACCATCAGGAACTGCGCGGTCCCCAGGACGACCAGCGCCCGCCAGTGCTTCACGGCGTCTCCCTCGTCACAGCAGGTCCAGTTCGCGGGCGCGGCGTACCGCCTCGTTGCGGCGGTTGACCGACAGTTTCCGGTAGACGCTCTTCAGGTGGGTCTTCACCGTGTTCACCGACACGTACAGGTCGGCGGCGATCTCCTCGGTGGACATCGTCATCGCCAGCCGCCGCAGCACGTCGCGCTCGCGCCCGCTGAGTTCCTCGACGAGCGGGGGCGGTGGCCCGGGGCGGCGCGGCGCGGGACCGGTGCCGGGCGTGAGCCAGTGCGGGGCCGTGCCCAGGTACGGCCGTATCCACGGCCCGGCCTCGCGGAAGGGCCGGCGCAGTCGCTCCCGCCGCGCCTGGGCCAGGGCCCGCGCCACGAGCCGCCGCGCGGTCGCGCCGTCCCCGGCCTCGTGCGCCGCCTGCGCCCGCACCAGCGCGGCCCGCACGGTCACCGCGGGACCGGCCCTCTCCTCCGGGCGCACCCGGTCGAGCAGGCGTACCGCCTCGGCGGCCCGCCCGGTGGCGAGGTGGAGCCGCGCGGCCCCCACCGCGCACGCCACCTGCTCGTCGGGCACCTCGGCCAGCAGCTCCTCGGCCGTCCGCGTGCGGCCCTCGGCGAGGTGCGCGGCGGCCGCGACGAGCGCCGTCTCCGCGCGCGCCCACGGTGAGGCCGCCTCGGCCGCCACGTCCGCCTCCACCGCCTTGAGCGCGGCCTCCGCGTCGCCCCGCGCCAACCGCAGCCGCCCGGCCGTCAGCGCCCGTCCGGCCTGCAGTACGGGGTCCCGCATCGCGGGGTGCGACCCGGCCGAGGTGTCGAGCAGGGCCTGCGCCTGCCCCAGTTCGTCGCGGTCCACGGCGACGGCGGCCAGGACGAGCCGTTCGACACCGGACCCGGACGGCCGGGGCAGACCGAAGCGCTCCGTCTCGGCGAGGGCCTCGCGGGCCTGGTGTTCGGCACTGCCCAGCCGGCCGTCCAGGTAGTCGATCAGGGCGAGCCTGCCCAGCGAGTCCTCACGCGGGAGCGCCGTGGCCGCGCCCGGAGCGGCGTCCGCCACCGCCGCCAGGGCGGCCCGCGCCTCCGTGAAGCGCCCCGCCCACAGCCGTGCCGACCCCAGGTGGTCCAGCAGCAGCGCGGTGAGCTCCGGATGCCGGTCCAGCAGCGCCTCGGGGACCGCGCCCCACAGCTCCCCGGCCGCGCGCGCCGCGTCCTCCGCCCGGTCAGGCGCGCCGGCCATCCGGGCGGCGAGCGCCTCCAGCAGCGCGCACGTCAATTGGACGGGCGCCGCGTCCGGCGTGCCGTCGTACTCCCCCAGCTCGTCCCGCGCGCGGCGCAGATGGGTCAGCCCCGCGTCGAGTTCGCACCGGGCCAGCCGGCCGGCCGCCCGCACCAGCTCGGGGGCGGGTCCCGCGCCCTCCCGCCCCATGCGGGCGAACAGCCCGGTCAGCGCGTCGGAGCGCAGCCCGGTGAAGAACTGTCCGATGGCGAGGTCGTCGACCAGGGCACCGGCGGTGAACTCCCAGTCGCCGGCGGCGGCGCCGTGCCCGAGCGCCTCCGCGAGCGCCCCGGAGCGCCGCAGCCACGCGGCGGCCCGCAGGTGCAGTTCGGGTTCCCGGCCGGGCCGGCGCATCCGCAGGTGGGCGCGGAGGATCTCCGCGAACAGGGGGTGGAGCCGGTACAGGCCGTGCCCGACGTGCTCGACGAACGCGTTGTCCCGGCTCAGCCGCGCCAGGATGCCCTCGGCGTCGTCGCGCCCGGTGACCGCGTTGGCCAGGCCGGGGGAGAACCGGTCGAGCACGCTGACCCGCAGCAGCAGCTCCTGGGTCCCGGTGTCCTGCCGTTTCAGCACCTCCGCCAGCAGGAAGTCGGCGATCGCGCTGCGGTCCGCCTCGAACTCCTCCAGATACGCCCGCGGGTCCGGGCTCTGCCCCGCCGCCAGCGCGGACAGCCTCAGTCCGGCGGCCCATCCCCGGGTGCGTTCCACGAGTCCGCGCACCGCGGCCGGGGGCAGCCGCAGCCCGTGCAGTTCCATCAGCCGGGCCGCCTCGTGCGGGGTGAACGCCAGTTCGGCGTCCCTGATCTCCGTCAGTTCCCCGGCGGCCCGGTAGCGGTGCAGGGGCAGCAGCGGCTCGGTGCGGGTGACGAGGACCAGCCGCAGTCCCGGACCGGCGTGGCGCAGGACGAACTCCAGCTGTTCGGCGATCTCCGGGGAGGTGACCCGGTCGAACTCGTCGAGCACGACGATCACGGGCCGTTCGCGCGCGCTCAGCTCGGCGGCGAGCCGGGCCCGCAGGGTGGGGCTCAGCCGGCTGGCGTCCGCCGGGAACCCGATGTCCGCGGCCGGCGGGACCCCGGCGACCCGCAGGGCCTGCAGCAGGTACGCCCAGAACATCCCGGGCGCGTCCCCGACCGCGTCGGTGGTGAGCCAGGCGACGGGCAGTCCGCCCGGCCGGTCCGGACGGCGCACCCAGTCGGCGACCAGCAGGCTCTTCCCGGCTCCGGCCGCCCCGTTGACCAGGGTCAGCGGAGTGCGCAGGGCCTCGTCGAGGTGCCGGGTCAGCCGGGGGCGCGGCAGGAACGTCACGGGACGCGGCGGAACGGCGAACCTCGTCCGCAGGAACGGGTCCCCGTGCGGGTCGACGAACCGTCTCCGCGAGGCCGATCCCTGTTCATCGACTCCGTTCACGGCACCCACCGCCCCTGTTCTCTCCGGCCACGGCTGTGCTCCCTCCCAGCATCCCAGCAGTGCGGCCGGACGGCGCGCCGTGGCCGGTGCGCGCACTACCGTCGGGGTCATGAGCACCGGCACCACGTCCTCCCTCGCCGAGGCACTGGCGGAAGGCCGCACGGTCGTCCTCGACGGCGGCCTGTCGAACCAGCTCGCGTCGGCGGGGCACGACCTGGGCGACGAGCTGTGGTCGGCCCGGCTGCTCGCCGAGGACCCCGAGGCGGTGACCGAGGCGCACCTGGCCTACTTCGCGGCGGGCGCGGACGTGGCGATCACGGCGAGCTACCAGGCGACGTTCGAGGGCTTCGCGCGGCGCGGCACCGGCCGGGACGAGGCGGCCGCCCTGCTCGCGCTGAGCGTCGGGTGCGCCCGTACGGCGGCCCGGCGGGCCCGGACGTCCCGCCCGCTCCGGGTGGCCGCCTCGGTCGGCCCGTACGGGGCGATGCTCGCGGACGGCTCCGAGTACCGGGGCCGGTACGGTCTGTCGGTCGCGGAGCTGGAACGCTTCCACCGCCCCCGGATGGAGGTGCTGGCCGCCGCCGCCCCGGACGTGCTGGCCCTGGAGACGGTCCCCGACACGGACGAGGCCGAGGCACTGCTGCGCGCGCTGCGCGGCCTGGGAGTGCCGGCCTGGCTGTCGTACTCGGTGTCCGGCGGTCGCACCCGCGCCGGTCAGCGGCTGGAGGACGCCTTCGCGCTCGCCGCGCGGGCGGACGAGGTGATCGCGGTCGGGGTGAACTGCTGCACCCCCGAGGACGCCGACCACGCGGTCGCCCTCGCCGCCCGCGTCACCGGCAAACCGGTCGTGGTGTACCCCAACAGCGGCGAGAGGTGGGACGCGGGGGCGCGGGCGTGGACCGGCCGGCCGACGTTCACCGCCTCCCGCGTCGCGGGGTGGCGTGAGTCGGGGGCCCGGCTGATCGGCGGGTGCTGCCGGGTGGGGCCGGGGACGATCGCGTCGGTCGCCGGGGTGCTGCGGGAACGGACGTAGCGCCCTCGCACGCCCGGCTCCCCGCGCCCGCGTCAGCGGTCGTCGTCCGCCCCGTGCGGTCCGGGTACGCCGAGCAGGAGAAGGGTCACGTCGTCGTCGTGGTCGTCCGGGGCGGTGATGAGGGTGCTGATCAGCCGGTCCGCCGCCCGGTCCAGGGTCGGCGGGTCGGCGCGGGCGCCCCTCAGCGTGGCGCCGGCGGTGCGGGCGAGGACGTCGATCCGCGCCTCGATGTCGGTGCCGGGCTGTTCGACCAGTCCGTCGGTGTAGAGGACCAGGACGCTGTCCGGCGGCAGCGGCACCGTCGTCTCCTCGAACGGCAGCCCGCCTCCGCCCGGGTCGTTGACCCCGAGGGGCACGCCGACCGGTGTGCCCAGCCGGCCGGGGGGCCCGCCGGGCGGCAGGACGATGACGGGCAGGTGGCCGGCCGAGCAGACGGCCACCTCGGAGGTGTCCTGGTCCACTATCAGGTAGAGGCAGGTGACGAGCTGGTCGGCGAGGTCACCGACGAACGCGTCCAGTGAGGTCATCAGCCCGCTGGGCGTCGCGCCCGTACGGGCCAGCGCGTGGGAGGCGGCGCGCAGCTGCCCCATGACGGCCGCCGCCTCCAGTCCCCGGCCCATCACGTCGCCGATGATGACGCCGGTGCGGTGGCCGCCGAGGGGGATGATGTCGAACCAGTCGCCACCGACCCCGGGGTCCTGCACGGAGGCCAGGTACCGGTGCGCACTGGGCAGGTACGCGAGGGCGGGGGGCTCTCCCATCAGGCTGTGCTGCAGGGTGTAGGCGATGTGCCGCTGCTGCTCGTACCGTTCGGCGCGTGCGGCCTCCGTCCGCCTGCGCTCGGTGATGTCCCGTACGGACAGCACGGCGAGGGTCTCCCGCTCGGTCTGGAGACTGCTGACGCTGACCTCGACGGGGAAGGTGGAGCCGTCTCCGCGCAGCCCGTGGAGGTTCCGGTCCACGACCGCCGGCTGCGGGTCACGCCGTCGCAGGTAGGCGTCGAGGAGGGCGCCCTGCCGCCGGCGCGTCGCCTCGGGCGCCAGGTCGGCGGCCCGGGTGCCGACGAGGTCGCCCGGCGGCCGGCCGAAGACCCGCTCCACCTGGGTGTTGGCCATGACGATGGTGCCGCTGCCGTCCGTGATGAGCGTGGCGTCGGGTGCGGACTCCAGGAGCGCGCGGAACCGCCGGTGCGACCGCTGCACCTCACGCTGGGCGGCGACACGCTCGGTGATGTCGGTGACCACGCCGCACACGGCGTAGGGGGTACCGGAGGCGTCGTTGAGCGCGAACAGGGTGGTCAGGAACTCCTGCGGACCGCCGGACAGGGTGAGCTGTTCCTCCCGCTGCACGGGTTCGCCCCGGGCCAGCATCGCCAGGTCGGCCTCCCGCGCGTGCCGGCCGAGTCCGGCCGGCATGACGTCCAGGTCGCGGCGGCCCAGCACCCGGTCGCGGGTCAGCCCCAGGCTCTCCTCGAACCTCGTGTTGACCGCCAGGAAACGGCCCTCCAGGTCCTTGATGAACACCAACGCGGGCGTGTGGTCCATGAAGGCCTGCAGCAGTCTGTTCTGGCGCACCTGCCACTCGAGACGGGCGTGGGCCACCTCGATGCGGCGGCCCACGGCCAGGACCGGGAAGATCACCACGGTGAGGGCGGCCACGTGGCCCCACACCAGCAGGGTGATCCCCAGCCTCACCCCGAACAGGCCGGCGTTCTCCCCCTCCAGGACGGCCCAGCCGAGCAGGGGCGGCACGACCACGGCGATGACGAGCAGACGGCGCCCCAGCGCCCCCGTCGTGCCCGCGTTCATGACGAGCCCGGTCAGCCCTTCGTCCGGCCGCGCCAGGAAGACGGCCGCGCCCAGGAGAACCAGGGCCGGGGCGATGTGCAGGGCCATCCCCGTGTAGGCACTGAACCGCTCCAGCTCGGGTACCTCGTAGGCGGCCCCGTAGATGCGCAGCATGCCGAAGGCCCCGACCACCAGCCCGAGGGCCTGACTGATCCACGCGGGGAGCCGGCGCGCGCTCGCGCACAGGGATGCCGCGCCCGCGAGCGTCACGGCCACGGCGGTGTTCGGCGCCATCCGTCCGGGCGCCTCGGTCTGGACGGAGGCGGTGTCGTCCTGGAAGAGGAGCTCGTCGATGCCGAAGCCGGTCCCGGTGGCGTACTCGGCCAGCGTGAGCGCCCCGAGCAGCAGGGCCAGGGCCGCTGCCGCGCGGGCCACCGCGGTGATCCACGGGTTGCGGCCCGGGCCGCTCGCGACGGGGGTCAGCGAGACTCCCAGCGCCACGACGGCCACGGCCGAGTTCGCCTTCATGGACACCGCGACACCGGGCAGTACGCTCTTCAGCGCCGCGATGTCGAGGATCCACCCGGTCAGGCCCACCAGGCCCGCGACAGCGGCGAGCAGCGCCATGACCCTGGCCGCCGTCCGGACGGTGGCCAGGGCGGGCGGGTGGAACGGCAGCCTGTCCGTGCGCTCCGCTCCCTGAACGCCGGGCAGCCCGGACGCGTGCTGCTGTCTCGTCACCGCGTTCTCGTCCCTGACGGATGGCACACCCGCCGCATCGATCGGCACACACCATGCTAAAGAACGCGGATCGGATGGGCATGCGCCGGACACCGGGCGAGGGGCGGGCGACGCGCGCCGTGACCGGGGCGGGCGTCGGACGAGGAGAGTCGCCGGCCGCCGCGGGCCCGCGCACCGCGTGACGCGCGCTCGCGGGTGCAGGACGATGGAAGGGGAGTGAGGGGGAGAGGCCGGGCGCCGGAAGGCGCCGGGGCGGGATCGTCCCGGCGGGGCGGACCTCCGGCCCACCGGTCCCGGGAGACCGCTCGGCCACCGGCCCCCCGGTCCGAGGCGCCGGCGGCCCCGAGGACAGAACGGGCGATGATCATATGCGCGACGCCATCCCGCTCGACGGCGACGCCGACGACCTCCCGGACCGGGCGGCCCCGGCCCTGGCCGTCGTCGACACGCAGGGAGTCGTGGCGGGCTGGAGCCCGGGTGCCGAGCGCCTGTTCGGCTACCCGCCCCGGGCGGCCATCGGGCGCCCCGTGGACCGTCTGTTCGGCGCGGACGCCGGCACGGACACGGGGGCCGCGATCCGCGCGGTCCTCGACGGGCGGGAGACGACGGCCCTGCTCCGGCACCGGGACGGCGGGCGGGTGGAGGTAAGGCTGCGGGCGTATCCCTGGGTCGACGGGGAGGGCCGCGCCCGGCGCCTCGTCGTGGCCACGCCGCCCCGTCCGCCGCCGGAGGCGGGCAGGGCGACGGAGGACGCGGTGTTCGCGCAGTGCCGTCTTCCGGTCATGGTGTTCGACTCCGCGCTGCGGGCCGTACGGGCAAGCGCCGGCGCCCGGCGCGAGCTCGGCCGGAGCGAGGAGGAGATGGCGGGCCTTCTGGTCACCGACATCCTGCCCTCCCCCATCTGCCGGGACGTGGAGGACAGCATGCGCCGGGTGCTGCGCACGGGAGAGACCGAGCAGTTCCGCGTGCGGGGCAGGGTCCGGCCGGCGGCACCCGAAGGGGTCTGGTCCGTCACCGTGTCCCCGCTCAGGGACCCCGGCGGGCGGGCCCGGCACCTCGAGGTGTCCGCCATCGACGTTACCGAGCAGCACCTGGCCCGGGAGCGGCTCACCCTCCTGAACGACGTGAGCACACGGATCGGCACCACCCTGGACGTGATGCGGACGGCGCAGGAGATGGCCGACCTGGTGGCGGGCCGGCTGGCGGACTTCGTCACCGTGGACCTGCTGGACTCCCTGTTCCGCGGGGTCGAGCCGCGCCCCTCCCCCACCGGCTCCGTCACCCTGCGCCGCGCGGCGCAGCAGTCCGTGCTGTCCGGGCTGCCCGAGGCGCTGTACCGGCCGGGCGACCTGGACGACTACCCCCCGTCCACACCGCCCGCCCGCTGCCTGGCCACCGGCGAGGCCTCGCTGCACCGCACCATCGACCCGGCCATCAGGGCGTGGGCGCGGGTCGACGCGGTCCGCGAGAGGATGCTGCGGACCTTCGGGGTGCATTCGGTGATGGTCATCCCGCTGCGCGCCCGGGCCGTCACCCTCGGCGTGGCACTCCTCTTCCGGCACCTGCGCGAGGAGCCCTTCACGGAGGACGACCTGATGCTGGCCGAGGAGATCGGCGCGCGGGCCGCCGTGGCCGTGGACAACGCCCGCCGCTACACCCTCGAACGCGAGACCGCCCTCGGCCTGCAGCGGAGCCTGCTGCCCCGGCGGATCGCCACCCAGGAGGCGGCCGAGGTGGCCCACCGCTACCTTCCGGCCCGCACGCGGGCGGGACTGGGCGGCGACTGGTACGACGTCATACCGCTGTCCGGCGCCCGGGTCGCGCTGGTCGTGGGCGACGTCGTGGGCCACGGCCTGCGGGCCTCGGCCACGATGGGGCGCCTGCGGACCGCCGTGCGCACCCTGGCCGACGTCGACCTACCCCCGGGCGAACTCCTGACGCAGCTGGACGACCTCGTCACCCACGTGGCGTCCGCCGAGGAGACCCCGGCGACCCGCAGCGCCGACCTGGACGTGCCCACCGACCTCATCGCCACCTGCCTCTACGTCGTCCACGACCCCGTGTCCCGGCGCTGCACGGCCGCCGCCGCGGGCCATCCGCCGCCCGCGGTCGTCACACCCGCCGGCACGGTGGACTTCGCCGGCATCCGCCCCGGTCCGCCGCTGGGACTGGGCGGTCTGCCCTTCGAGACCTGCGAGTGGGACATGCCGCCGGGCGGCCTCCTCGCCCTCTTCACGGACGGGCTCGTCCAGGGCACGCGGCACGACCTGGGCAGCGGCCTCGCCCGGCTGCGCCGCTACCTGGAGCGGCCCGCCGACTCCCTGGAGGCCATCTGCGACGACCTGTTCCGCACGCTGCTGCCGACGCGGCCGCAGGACGACGCCGCCCTGCTCCTCGCCCGCACCCGGGCCTTCGACGGGGACCACGTCGCCACCTGGGATCTGCCGCCCGACCCCGCTGCGGTGGCCGACGCTCGCGCGGAGGTGGCCGCCCTGCTGGAGGCGTGGCACCTGGAGGACACCGCGTTCACCGCCGAACTCGTGGTGAGCGAACTCGTCACCAACGCCATCCGCTACGGGCAGCCACCCGTCCAGCTACGGCTGATCCGCGGCGGGACGCTCATCTGCGAGGTGTACGACAGCAGCGGTACCGCCCCGCACCTGCGGCGGGCCCGCACGTTCGACGAGGGCGGCCGCGGTCTGCTGCTGGTCGCCCAGTTCGCCCGGCGCTGGGGCACCCGCCACCGCGTCGACGGGAAGACCATCTGGGCGGAGGTCGAACTCCCGGGCGGCGCGGCGTGACGGCACGGCGGCGGTGACGAACTCGCCCCACACCACCTTGCCCGGCGCCCTCTCCTCCACCCCCCACCGGTCCGCCAGCCCGGACACGAGCAGCAACCCGCGCCCGCTCTCGTCGGGTTCACCGCGCGGTACGGCAGGCACACCACCGCCACTGTCGTGCACCTCGACACGGACCCTGTCGGCGTACGGCAGCAGCCTCAGCAGCAGGCCCCGGCCGGGCGGTACCCCGTGCAGCAGGGCGTTGGTCACCAGTTCACTGACGCACAGCAGCACGTCGTCGATCCGCGACGCGTGCACGCCCCAGTCCTCCAGCACCCGCCGCGCGAACGCCCGCGCACCGGGCACGGAGCGCCGCTCACGGCGGAAGAGGCGCTCACGGGGGCAGAGGGACTGGGACGGGGGTGAAGTTTCCTGATTCACGGGACGAGACTCACGCTCCGTGTCCACCATGGAACAGTCCGCGCACCCGTACGGCCCGACTGTACGGATGCGCGACGGTGAACGTACGCGCACGGCTGGGGGGTTCCGCCTCATGGGCACCACGACACGGAGAAACGCCTCGGCGATGAGGATGGTGGGCGCGCTGCTCGCCCTGTACCGCCAGTCCGCCGGCCACACCCAGAAGTCCCTGGGCGAGCGCTTCGTCATCGGCGAGCAGCAGATCGCCTCCATCGAGCAGGGCAGACGCCCGCTGAAGCCGGACCTCGCCGAGCAGCTCGACGACCTCCTCGACACCAAGGGCGCCCTCTCGGTCGCGCTCAGCCGGATGCCGGAGGTGGACCTGGTGCCGCTGTGGGCGGAGGAGTACCTGGACCGGGAGCGGGAGGCTATCGCGATCTCCGTGTACGGAAGCCTCGCCGTACCGGGGCAGCTGCAAACCGAGGCGTACGCCCGGGCCGTCTTCCGCAGCCGGGTCCCTGTCTACGACGAGGAGGAGATCGAGCAACTCGTCGCCTCGCGCATGCAGCGGCAGGACATCCTGCGGCGCAAAGTGCCGCCCACCACCAGCTTCGTCGTCTGGGAGGCTGTGCTCAGGGATCGTCTGGGCGGGAGGGACGTGTACGTGGAGCAACTGAGGAAGCTGCGCGAATACGCCGACGTACCCGGAATCACCCTTCAGGTGCTGCCCCTTGGCCGCACGTCTCACGCCGGGCTGGACGGCCCCTTCGTCCTCCTGGAAACCCCCGAGCATCAGCGGGTCGCCTACATGGAAACCCACCGAGGCAGTCAACTGATCGCCGATCCGGATGGGGTGGGGATCCTCACACAGAAGTATGCGATGCTGCGAACCCAGGCCCTCAACACCGAGGATACGAGGGACCTGCTGGACCGGCTTCGGGGAGAGGCATGAGTGGCACCGCACTTGAGTGGTTCAAGTCGAGTTACAGCGGCAGCGAAGGCGGCGAATGCCTCGAAGTCGCCACCCGGCCCGCCGCCGTCCACATCCGCGACTCCAAGAACCCGGACGCCCCCCACCTCACCGTCACCCCTGAGGCCTGGACGGCCTTCCTCTCCGTACCGTCGACGGAGTAACGCGCGAGGCACGGGAGGCCGGGATGTCCGGGACGACGGCGACGACGGCCGAGGTGATGGCCGAGCTGGCCGCGCTGGAGGATCCGAGGATCCGCGCCGTGAACGAGAAGCACGGTGACGACCACGGGTGAACCTGAGCAAGCTGCGGGCGCTCGCCAAGCGGCTGAGGACGCGGCAGGAGCTCGCGCGTGAGCTGTGGGCGACGGAGGACTCCGCCGCGCGGCTGCTGGCGCTGCTGGTGTGCCGGCCGAAGGCGTTCGGGCGGGACGAACTGGACGGGATGCTGCGCGAGGCCCGTACGCCCAAGGTGCAGGACTGGCTCGTCGCCTACGTGGTGAAGAAGAGCCCGCACGCCGAGGACCTGCGCCTCGCCTGGCTCGCCGACCCGGATCCGGTGGTCGCCGCCGCGGGCTGGGCGCTGACCACCGAGCGGGTGGCGAAGAAGCCCGAGGGTCTCGATCTGGCGGGGCTGCTCGACGTCGTCGAGTCGGAGATGAAGGACGCCCCGGACCGTCTCCAGTGGGCGATGAACCACTGCCTCGCGCAGATCGGCATCGACCACGCCGGGTACCGCGCCCGGGCGATCGGCATCGGTGAGCGGCTGGAGGTGCTCAAGGACTACCCGGTGTCCCCGGGCTGTACGTCCCCGTTCGCGCCGGTGTGGATCGGCGAGATGGTCAGCCGGCGGCAGGGCGCGTAGGCAACGCGCGGCACGGGCGGGAAAAGCGATGGCGCGGCCGGAACCGCCCGTCCAGCATGGGGCGCATGACTGACGCACCCGCGCGATGGACCGAGGCCACCGTCCACCCCGACATGTGGGCCGACCCCGACACGGACCCCCGCAACAACGACGGCCCCGCCCCGGACGGGGAGCTCGCGACCCTGGTGGACGTGCTGACGAACTACCGGCTGACCCTGCGGATGAAGTGCGAGGGGCTGGACGCGGAGCAGCTGGCGCGGCGGTCGGTGCCGCCGTCGACGATGTCGCTGCTCGGGCTGGTGCGGCACCTCGCCGAGGCGGAGCGGGACTGGCGCAACTGGATCACCGACGGGGAGCCGCTGCCGAAGCTGTACGGCAGGCGCGACGGGGACTTCGACGGGGCGGTCGGCGACCCGGCCGTGGTCGAGGCCGCGTACACGGACCTGGAGCGGGAACAGGCGGCGACCGACGCCGAGCTGGACGGGCACGCGGACCTCGGGGCGCGGCTCGGCAAGGACGGGATCGCGGTGCGGGAGCTGCTGGTGCACCGGGTCGAGGAGTACGCGCGGCACTGCGGGCACGCGGACCTGCTGCGCGAGTGTGTCGACGGGCGGGTCGGACAGTAACGGGCCCCGCTCGCGGTTCAGCCGCGGCGCAGGGCGCCCGTGCGGCGCAGCCGGCGGACGACCGAGCGGAGTTCGGCGGGCTGGTCGGTGGGGGTGGGGGCCTCCGGGGCGTCCCACAGGGCGAGTTCGCGGTCGCGGGGGCCGTGGACGGTGTGCGGGGCGCCGTCCCCGAACACCCGCACCGGGTGTCTCTCGTCCCACCGCTCCCATCCGGGGGAACCGTCGGTGACGAACCGTACCCAGGCGCCGTGCATCGCGTCGGCCAGGTCCTGCGGCGCGCCCTCGCCGGCGAGCTTGCGGGCGTCGGGTTCGTCGCCGCTGTCGAAGACGAAGCCGAGTTCCAGCGCGTGGCAGGCGCCCATGCCGGGGCGGCCGGAGGGCCAGGCGAACTCGTACACGTACGAGGGGGCGTCGCGGCCGTCGGCGAGGCGGTGCAGCGGAGCGCGCAGCAGGTGGTCGGTGACCATCTGGCCGACGGTCTCGGCGGTGCCGGCGTCGGGGTGCAGGGTGCGGTAGCCGCGCGGGACCTCGCTGCCGCAGTGGCAGCGGGCCTTCGCACCGGCCAGGGCGACCGTGCCGAGGCGGTCGACGCGTTCCAGGAGGCCGCCGGGGACCAGCCAGAGGCGGTACTCGTCGCGGGTCCAGCCGGTCAGGAGGTCGACGCCGGGGGCGGCGCCGTCGGTGAGGGCGTCCAGGGGGTCGCGCGGGACCAGGTCGCCGTCGACGACGATGCCGAAGGCGGGGCCGCCGAGCACGGGGCTGCTGCGGCGGCCGATGTCGGCCTGGACGCGCAGCAGGTGCTCGCGGTCGACGGCGGCGAAGGCCTCGGCGGTGGCGGGTGTCTTCAGGCGGGCCGCCATCCGGCGGACCATGCGCCGCACCTTGTCGCGGTCGGTGGTCTCGGGAGGGCCGCTCTGCAGGACGGCCCGGCGGACCAGGCCCCGCGCCTGCGGGGCGGCGAGCAGCGCGCCCGCGCTGATGGCCCCGGCGGACTGGCCGCCGAGGGTGACGCGGGCGGGGTCGCCGCCGAAGGCGGCTATCGCGTCGTGGACCCACCGCAGGGCGGCCAGCTGGTCGCGCAGTCCGGGGTTGGCGGGGGCGTCCGGGAAGAGGCCGTAGCCCTCGACGCCCAGGCGGTAGTTGAGGGACACGAAGACGACGCCGTCGCGGGCGAAGGTGCCGCCGTCGTAGACGGGGACGGCGGAGGATCCCCTGGTCAGGGCGCCGCCGTGGAGCCACACGAGGACGGGGAGCCGGGCGTCGGGGGACGGGTCCGGGGTCCACACGTTCAGGTTGAGGCAGTCGTCGCCGGGGATCACCGGGTCCGAGAGGTACTGGGCGAAGGCCTCGGAGTACGGGGGTTTCGGGGCCGTCGGGCCGAAGGCGCCGGCGTCGCGCACGCCGTCCCAGGGCTCCGGGGGGACGGGCGGGCGGAAGCGGCGGGGGCCGAAGGGGGGTGCCGCGTAGGGGATGCCCCGGAACACGGCGGCGTCCCGCTCCCAGCGGCCGCGCACGGCACCGTACGGCGTCCTGATCACGGGGTTCGCTCGGTCCGCCGTCATGTGCCCACCAGCCCTTCGTCGCGTGGCGCCCACGCCCCGGCCCCTCCGTCCGGGGCGTCGCGGGCCCGGACCCGCCGGTAACCACAAGAGCACCACACCGCTCACCGGTATTCCTGTCGTCTGTGAGAGTTCTTCCCGCCCCGGGCCACCGGATCTACAGTAGGAAGCGCTTTCTACACGCTGTCCGTCCGGTGGAGGTGGGGTGTCCCGATGGTTCGTTCGGGTGGTGCCGGGATGACGGCGGGGCCGACGCTGGCGGTCGTGGCCCGCGAGGCGGGTGTGTCGGTGCCGACCGCGTCCAAGGTCGTCAACGGCCGCGAGGACGTGGCCCCGGAGACCCGCCGGCGCGTCACGGAGGCCCTGGACCGGCTCGGCTACGTCCGCCGGCCCCGGTTCGACGGAGCCCGTTCCCCCCGCCTGGTGGACCTGGTGGTGCACTCCCTCACGGACTCCGCTTCGGGCGCGGTGCTGCACGGCGCCGAGGAGGCGGCGCACGACGCCGGACTGGAGATCGTGGTGTCGGCGGCCCTCTCCCGGGGCCGGGCCGCGGCCGGACGCCCGGAGCGTGCCTGGCTGGACAAGCTGGTGCTGCGCGGGTCGGCGGGCGTGCTGCTCCACCTGGCGGAGCTCAGCGAGCCGCAGTACGCCTGGCTGGAGCAGCACCGTGTCCCCTTCGCGATGATCGACCCGGTGCACGAGCCGCCGCCGGGCGCGGTCTCGGTGGGCGGGGCGAACTGGCAGGGCGGGGTGACGGCGGCCGAGCACCTGCTGTCGCTCGGCCACGAGCGCGTCGCCGTCATCGCCGGCCGCCGGCGCACGCTCTCCGGCGGTGCGCGCATCGCCGGATACCGCTCGGCCCTCGCCGCGGCCGGCCTGCGCCACCGCCCCGAGTACGTCCGGCACACCGGGCCCGACGAGAACGCCGCCCGCCGCCGGATGCGGGAACTCCTCGACCTGCCGGAGCCGCCGACGGCCGTCTTCCTCTGCTCGGACCGGATGGCGTTCGGGGTGTACGAGGCGCTGGCCGAGCGGGGCCTGCGGGTGCCGCGGGACATGAGCGTGGTCGGCTTCGACGACCTCCCCGAGGCGCGCTGGCCGGCCCCGGCGCTGACCACCGTCCGCCAGCCGCTGGCCGAGATGGCGGCGACGGCCCTGCGGCTGCTGGTCCGCATGATGGACGGCCACCGCCCCGAGAGCACCCGCACGGAACTGTCGACCCGGCTGGTGGAACGCGCGAGCACGGCGCCGCCCGGAGGGCGACCGGACGGTCACGGGTGACGGGCGTCGCCCCGCCCGGTCCGCCGTGACGCAGCTCACGTCGATCAGCGGCCCGATCTTGGAATGCGCGGCCCGCCGTCCTTGCTCCCCTCCTTATGGGCGCGCTCCGCCCATGGGCCTGCCCTCTCCCGGGGTGCGCCGGGCAATGGTGCTCAGCGCGACCGGCCACGAGAGCCGGGGACGACCTCGGTCCCACCCCCCTCCCTCGGATCCGGCCCGCTGTCTTCGAAAGGTTTCCCCGCACCATGCCCCTGGCCCTGCTGGCCCTGGCCGTCGTCGCCTTCGGCCTCGGCACGACCGAGTTCGCCACCATGGGGCTGCTGCCCCAGATAGCCGACGGGGTCGGCGTCTCCGTGCCGGACGCCGGCAACCTCGTCTCCGCCTACGCGCTCGGTGTCGTCGTCGGCGCGCCGCTGCTGACGGGCATCGGCGCGCGCCTGCCGCACAAACGACTGCTGCTGCTCCTGACCGGGCTGTTCGTGGTCGGCAACATCGCGTCCGCGCTCGCGCCCACCTACGGCACGCTCTTCGGCGCGCGCTTCCTGACCGGGCTGCCGCACGGGGCGCTGTTCGGCGTGGGCGCCGTCGTCGCCTCCCGGCTGGTCGCCCCCGACCGGGCCGCGCGGGCCGTCTCCCGCATGTTCCTCGGACTCACGGTCGCCAACATCGTCGGTGTGCCGGCCGGCACGGCCCTGGGCCAGCAGCTCGGCTGGCGGTCCGCCTTCCTCGCCATCGCCGTCATCGGGGTCGCCGCCCTCGCCGCGCTGGCCCTCTTCGTCCCCCACCAGCCCCGTGCCGGGCAGTCCGGCATCCGCCACGAGCTGCGGGCGATGGGCAACCGGCAGGTCGCCCTCGGCCTGGCCGTCGCCGTGGTGGGCTTCGGCGGCTTCTTCGCCGTCTACAGCTACCTGGTGCCCATCCTGACCAACGTCACGGGCATCTCCGAGTCCTCGACCACCCTGGTGCTCGCGCTCTACGGCGTCGGCATGACGCTGGGCACGCTGATCGCGGGCCCGCTCACCGACCGTGCCCTGCGCCCCACGCTGTACGCGGGCCTCGCCCTGCTCGCCGCGGCGCTGGTGACGTTCTCCTTCACCGTCCACAGCACCTGGCCCGCCCTGGTGACGATCACCTTCATCGGCGCGCTGGGCTCCCTCATCACCACGCCGATCCAGATGCTGCTCATGGCGAAGGCCAAGGACGCCCCCACCATGGCGGCGGCCTCCAACCACTCCGCCTTCAACCTGGCCAACGCGGGCGGCGCCTGGCTCGGCGGTCTGGCCCTCTCGGCGGGCTGGGGCTGGACCTCCCCCGCCCTGGTCGGCGCCGTCCTCGCCGTGGCCGGCCTCGGCCTCGCCCTCACCGGCGGCCTGCTGGGCCGGGGCGGCCGCCGCTCCGAGGTGATCACCTCGTCCTCCACCGGCGCCCCGGCGGGGGACGGCAGGGTCACGGCGTCCCACCGCCCGGACTGACCCGCTCGCCCGCCCTCGCCGCCCAGCCGATCCCGCCGCGCAGGTGGGCGAGGAACGCGGGGTCCTCGTAGGCCTCCGCGGCATGCCCGAGCGCGGTGTAGAACACCCGCCCGGCGCCCTGGTCACGGCACCAGGCCAGGGGGTGGTCGGATCCCATCCCGCCGCCCTCGTACGAGGACTCGTCGGCGCGGACCAGGACCCGCGCGGTGGGACGCGGGCTGGACCGGAAGTCGTACCACTCGTCGGTGAACTCCCAGACGGCCGGCAGGTGCCGGGTCGCCGGGTGGTCGTGGTCCTCGACGACGGCGCGGCCCGGCTGGTAGGCCGGGTGCCGGTCGAAGCGTGCGCCGAGGAGTTCGCCGTAGTAGGGCCAGTCGTACTCCGTGCACGCGGCGGCGTGCACCCCGGCGAACCCGCCGCCCGCCTCCACGTACGCGGCGAGCCGCTCGCGTCCGGCCGGGGTGAGGACCTCGCCGCTGGTGGAGAGGAACACGACGGCGGCGTACCGGTCGAGCGGCCGCTCGAAGAGGGCCGGGTCCTCGGTGGCGTCGACGTCGAACACACCGAGTCCGCGCAGGGCGGCGACACCGGCGGCGAGGGAGTCGTGCCGGTAGTCGGTGGTCCGGGTGTACACGAGGAGGGCGGGGCGCTCGGGGACGGTCATGCGCCAGAGCCTATGCGGCGGGCCGCCCCGGCCCGCCCGCTCCGCGAGGCCGTCCCGTCCGGACGCGCGTGTCCGATTCCTTCAAGACCGTCGTGCGGGCCCGGCCCTACGGTGAGCCCATGAGTGCACGATTCGAAGCCATCGGAATGGTCGTCTCGGACATGGCCTCCTCCGTCGCCTTCTACCGGCGGCTGGGGTTCGCCTTCCCCGAGGGGGCCGAGACGCAGGGACACGTGGAAGCCGAACTGCCGGGCGGGCTGCGGTTCATGATGGACACGGAGGAGGTGGTCCGCTCCTTCCTCACGCAGTGGCGGCCGCCGGCGCCGGGCGAGGGCAGGACCTCCCTCGCGCTGCGGTGCGACGGTCCGGCGGACGTCGACTCGCTCTTCGAGGAGATGACCGACGCCGGCAGCCGGTTCGAGATGAAGCCGTTCGACGCGCCGTGGGGGCAGCGCTACGCCGTCCTCCTCGACCCGGACGGCAACGGCGTGGACCTGTTCGCGCCGCTACCCGCGGGCGAGTAGGCGGCCCAGCGACAGCCCCGTCAAGTCCCGTACGTCGCGGGCCAGGTGGGGCTGGTCGGCATAGCCGGCGCGGGCGGCCGTCTCGGCGAAGGGGACGCCCGCGCGGGCCAGGTCCAGGGCGCGGCGCAGGCGCAGGATGCGCGCCAGCGTCTTGGGCCCGTAACCGAAGGCCGCGAGGGAACGGCGGTGCAGCTGTCGAACGCTGAGGCCCAGTTCGCCGGCGGTGGCGGCGGCCGGACGGCCCGCTTCGAGGGCGGACGCGAGACGGGTGAGCAGCGGGTCCGGCGGGACCGTGTCCGCCGTCCGGCGCAGGGCGAGGTCCTCCAGGCCCCGCGCCGGGTCGCCCACCGCGTCGACCCGGGCGGTGAGACGGCGTACGGCCGCGGCGGGCCACAGGTCGGCCAGGTCGACGCGACGGTCGCGCAGTTCGTGGGCGGGGACGCCCAGCAGGGCGGGCGCGGTGCCGGGAGGGAAGCGGATGCCCGCCCAGAGGCCCGACACTCCCCCGGTGAGGTGGGCACGGGTGTCCGGGCCGGCGACCAGCAGGCGCCCTTCGTGCCAGAGCAGGTCCATGCAGCCGTCGGGCAGCACCCTGTCCAGCCCGTCCCCGGACGGGCTGCTGGTCCACACGACCGCGCCCGGCAGCCGCGACGCCCGCTCCGTGTACACGCCGCCCAGGCTACGCCGCCCGGGCCGCTCCGTTCCGCCACTCCTGCGGGCTGACCCCGTAGGCCCGTTTGAAGGCGGCGGACAGGGCGAAGGCGCTGCCGTAGCCCACCTGGCGGGCGAGCGCGCCGAGGGTGTCGTCGGTGGCGCGCAGGCGGTCCGCGGCGAGGGCGAGGCGCCGGCCGGTGAGGTAGGTCATCGGGGGCTCGCCGACGAGCCGGGTGAAGCGGCGGGCCAGGGCGGCGCGGGAGACGCCCGCCTTCGCGGCGAGGGCGGCGACCGTCCACGGGTGGGCGGGGTCGTCCCGGAGCAGGCGGACCACCGGGCCGACGACGGGGTCGGACAGGGCCGCGTACCAGGCGGGCGGCCCGGCCTCCGGCCGGTCGAACCAGCTGCGCAGCGCGGTGACGACCAGCAGGTCCAGCAGCCGGTCCAGGACGACCTCCTGACCGGGTGCCTCCCGCCCGACCTCCTCCAGGAGGAGGGGCGTGAACGGGCAGTCCCGCGCGCCGGCGGGGAGGGAGAGCAGCGGCGGCAGCGCGTCCAGCAGGCGCCGGCCGGGCTCGCCGCACATCCGATAGGTGCCGATCAGCATCACCGTGGCGCCGTCGGGACGGTCGCCCCAGGTGCGGACGCCGAGGTCCATGACACCGTTCAGGGGGCGGCCGTCGGGGTGGTGGCACGCGCCGCCCGGGAGGATCAGCGCCCGCGGGGCGGTCCCGGGGGCGTCGGCGCAGGTGTAGGGGGCGGGGCCGCGAGCGAGGGCGAGGTCGCCGGGTCGCAGCCGCAGGCGTTCGCCGCCGTCCGGGACGATCCACGCGTCGCCGCGGACGAGGACCATCACCGTCAGCGGGGCACCGTCCTCCACGCGGACCGCCCACGGCGGGTCGAACGACGCCCGGATCATGAACGCGCCGCGGGCTCGGGTGCCTTCCAGCAGGGCGGTGAGTGCGTCCATGGGGGGCAGCGTAGACGCGGGCGTTCGGGGGCGGGCCGGGGCGTCGCCGGGGTGATGCGCCTCCGCCGCCTCCCGCCCCGGGACTCCGCCCCGGAGCCCGCTAGCCCGCTCGTCGAACGCCGGAGGGGGCTACTTCTCCTCGGGAGGCGGGGTTTCGCCGTTCTTCGGGTGGGTGGGCTTCGGGTGGGCGCGCAGGCGGGCGGTGACGTCCTCCGGGGGGAGGAAGCGGGACCAGCGTTCGGGGAACTCGGAGGGCATGTCGGGGTCGGCCCCGCCGGCCTCGCCCGCCGTGGCGGCGGTACGGGCGACGTACTCGGCGACCTGCGCCTGCCGCAGCCGCTCGTTGGCCTCGCGGGCGGCGGCGGTCGCGGCGGCCGGCCAGACCCGGTCGATGGCCGCGTTGACGGCCGCACCGACGAGCACCGCGAACGCGGACACGCCGATCCACAGCAGCACGGCGACGGGGGCGGCCAGGGAGCCGTAGATGGTGGGCCCCTCGACGGTGTTGGTCAGGTAGATCCGCAGCAGGAAGCTGCCCAGCACCCACATGCCGAGGGCGACCAGCGCGCCGGGCACGTCCTCGATCCACGGGGAACGCACGGGTACGGAGACGTGGTAGAGCGTGGTCAGGAACACGATGGACAGCACGATCACGACCGGCCAGTACAGGATCTGGACGAGCGTCGTCGACCAGGGCACAATCTCCACCACCGCGTCCGGTCCCGCGACCATCAGCGGCAGCGCGATCGAACCGATCAGCAGGGCCACGATGAACAGCAGGAAGGCCAGCAGCCGGGTCTTCACGATGCCCCGGACGCCGTCCAGGCCGTACATGACGGTGATGGTCTCGATGAAGACGTTCACCGCGCGGGAGCCCGACCAGACGGCGATCAGGAAGCCGAGGGAGATGACGTCGGGCCGGCCGCCCTTCGTCACGTCCCGCAGGATCGGTTCCGCGATCTGGCTCACGCCCCGGTCGGACAGCACCGTGCGGGAGGCGTCGAGGAGGTTGCGCTGCAGGCTCTGGATGGTGTCCGCGCCGGTCCAGGCGTCGACGTAGCCGAGCAGGCCGATCATGCTGAGCAGCAGCGGGGGCACCGACAGCAGCGTGAAGAACGCGGCCTCGGCCGCCAGGCCCAGGATCCGGTACTCCATGCAGGAATTGACGGTGTCCTTGAGCAGCAGCCAGGCGGTCCTGCGTTTGGAGACGTTCCGGTAGAGGGCCCTGGCCCGGTGGAGGCGGCCGGAGGGCTCGTCTGGGGATTCGCTTGCTGGCTGCACGTCCTAAAGGTATCCGTCGTGCCTGGTCGCACTCACCCAGAGGCCAGGTCACCGGTGAGGGGGGACTGCCACGGGGTACGTTCGGGACATGGCAGGCAGCACGCACACCGTGACCAATCAGGTCCCCCCGCTGGTGCAGTACGACGTCTTCGGCGCCGACCGGGCCCTGGTGGAGGCGGTCGAGCGGCACCTGGCCGCGGACGTGCTGGAGGAGGCGCGCCCGGAGCTGTCGGGACTGGGGCACACGGTCGGCTCCGCGCAGGTGCAGGAGTGGGGGGCGCAGGCCAACGAGAACCCGCCCCGGCTGCGCACCCACGACCGCTACGGCCACCGGATCGACGAGGTCGACTTCCACCCCTCCTGGCACCGGCTGCTCGGCAAGGGCGTCTCGGCGGGACTGACCGCCGCGTGGCGGCGGCCGGGCGGACACGTGCGGCGGGCCGCGGCGTTCCTGATGTGGACACAGGCGGAGGCCGGCAACGGCTGCCCGCTGTCGATGACCCACGCGGCGGTGCCGGCGCTGCGCGCCGACCCGGCGCTGGCGGCGCGGTGGGAGCCCCGGCTGACGTCGACGGTCTACGACCGCGCCCTGCGGCCGCCCGGCCGGAAGCCCGGCGCGCTGTTCGGGATGGGCATGACGGAGAAGCAGGGCGGCAGCGACGTACGGGCGAACACGACGGCCGCGCGGCCGCTGGCCGAGGACGGCGCGTACGAGCTGACCGGGCACAAGTGGTTCTGCTCGGCACCCATGTCGGACGCGTTCCTGGTGCTGGCGCGGGCGCCCGGAGGGCTCACCTGCTTCCTGGTGCCGCGGGTGCTGGAGGACGGCACCCGCAACGTGTTCCTCATCCAGCGGCTCAAGGACAAGCTGGGCAACCGGTCCAACGCGTCCGCCGAGGTCGAGTTCGACGGGACGTGGGCCCGCCGGGTCGGGGACGAGGGCGCCGGGGTGCGCACCATCATCGGGATGGTGGCGGCGACCCGGCTGGACTGCGTGCTGGGCTCGGCCGGGCTGATGCGGCAGACCGTGGCGCAGGCGGTGCACCACTGCACCTACCGCGAGGCGTTCGGCCGCACGCTCCTCGACCAGCCGCTGATGCGCAACGTGCTGGCCGATCTGGCGGTGGAGTCGGAGGCGGCCACCACGCTGGCGCTGCGGCTGGCGGCGGCGTACGACGACGGCGGTGAGCAGGAGCGGGCGCTGCTGCGGATCGCGGTGCCGGCGGCGAAGTACTGGGTGACCAAGCGGTGCCCGCCCGTCGCGGTCGAGGCGGCCGAATGCCTGGGCGGCAACGGGTACGTGGAGGAGTCGGGCCTGCCCCGGCTGGTGCGGGAGTCACCGCTGAACTCGATCTGGGAGGGCGCCGGCAATGTGCAGGCGCTGGACGTGCTGCGGGCGCTGCGCCGTGAGCCGGCGGCGCTCGACGCGTACCTGCGGGAGGTCGGGCAGGCGCGCGGGGCGGATCACCGGCTGGACGCGGCGATCAGGAACCTGCTGACGGAACTGTCCGACCTGGAGGGTGTCGAGGGGCGGGCGCGGCGGCTGGCGGAGCGGCTGGCGCTGGTGCTCCAGGGGTCGCTGCTGGTGCGGTACGCGCCGCCGGAGGTGGCGGACGCGTTCTGCGCCGGACGCCTGGGCGGCGACGCGGGCGCGGCGTTCGGGACGCTGCCGCACACGCTGGACCTGGCGTCGGTGGTGGAGCGGGCCCGGCCGGTGTCCTGAGCGGCGGAGCGCGCGACGCGGGGGTGGTGCTGCGCCGACACGGCACCACCCCCGCCGCACGGGCCCCTTGAGAGCCGTGGACGCCGCTCGGGACGGCGTCGCTCCATGGTCGATCAGCACCCGGCCGTCCACCAGGGTTGCAGGGGGTTGCAACGTACTGTTCCCCTCTCCGTACCGAGCGTCCGCACCCGGGGCGGAGGGCAGTATGGTCCGACAGGTTTTCTTCCGGGAGGTCCGGTGGCGCTCTCGCCCATGGACGTGACGCAGTTGGCCGCCGTCGACTCGGCGCGCGCGGCGCGGGTGCTCGACGAGGTCCGCTCCGCCGCGCTGTCCGGGCGGCGTGCGCCGGTGGCTCCCCGCCCGGTGATCGGGCAGTCCTGGGAGCGGATGCTGCGCGGCGGCGTGGACCCGGACCACGGCTTCCGCAGCGGGCTGCTGTCCCACGAGGAGGTGCAGCGGCGGCGGGCGTCGTCGACGCTGCGGCACGTGCTGCCGGTCCTGCGGGAGGGACTGCTCTCGGTCGCCGACGTCGCGCACCACATCATGGTGGTGGCCGACGAGGAGGGCCGGGTGCTGTGGCGGGAGGGCAGTCCGCCGGTGCTGCGCAAGGCGGACGGGCTGGGCTTCGAGATCGGTGCGGACTGGCGCGAGGACGTCGTCGGCACCAACGGCGTGGGCACGCCGGCGGTGACCGGGCATCCCGTGCAGGTGTTCGCCTCCGAGCACTTCGTACGGTCGCACACCTCCTGGACGTGTGCCGGGGCGCCGATCACCGACCCCCGGGACGGGCGGCTGATCGGCGTGGTCGATGTGAGCGGACCGCTGGAGACGATGCACCCGGCCACGCTGGCGTGGGTCGACTCGGTGGCGAAGCTGGCCGAGGCGCGGCTGCGTGAGCGGCATGTGCGGTCACTGGAGCGGCTGCGCGCCGTGGCGGCGCCGGTGCTGGCGCGCACCGCCGGGCGCGCGCTGGTGGTGGACCGGCACGGGTGGGCGGCGGCGGTGACCGGGATGCCGTACACGGAACGGCTGGCGCTGCCCAAGTCGGTGTCGGCGGGCATACGGTGGCTGCCGGCGCTGGGCCGGTGCTCGCTGGAGCCGCTGGCCGGGGGCTGGCTGGTGCGGGCGGCGGACGAGCCGGTGACACGTGCCGGGACGCGGATCGTGCTGGATCTGCGTCAGCCGCGCCGCTGGTCGGTGGACGTGTCCGGCGGCGCGGGCTCCTGGGCCCGTGAACTGAGCCCGAGACACGCCGAGTTGCTGTACCTGCTGGCCGTGCACCGCACCGGGCGCAGCGCGGCGGCGCTGGCCGGGGACGTGTTCGGCGATCCCGCCCGCACGGTGACGGTGCGCGCGGAGATGTCCCGGATCCGGCGCTACCTGGGCGGTCTGCTGGAGCACCGCCCGTACCGCTTCGCGGAGAACGTGGAAGTCGACGTCCTCCTCCCTGACGACCCCCACGACCTCCTCCCCCACTCGAGGGCCCCGACGCGGGACGGCCCCCGCACGTACGCCACGGGACCGCGCGCACACCCCTGACCCGCTGCGCCCGGCCGTCGGTCCCCGCGAAGGAGGCGGAAGGCCACGGATTCCGCGCAATCACGGGGTCTTCGTCGTGCGCGGCGGCCGGCTGTCGTAGCATCCCGGTACGGGCCACCCCATCTGCTCCTCGGTCAACCCTCGGATCACCGGACGCAGTTGGCTCGCTCCGGGAGGACGTTATGGGACATCGCGGCAGACACCGCCGGCGCAGAAGGGGCAGGGCGCTGCGCGCCGGGCTCGCCGGGACGGCGCTCGCGCTGACCGCGGCCGCCACCCTGATCAGCGCCTCGCAGGCCACCGACGCGGACGACCCCGGGGCACTGAAACCGCTGACCGCCGCCTCCGAGACCGCTCCGCTGCGCCTGACGGAGGACAGCGTTCCGGGCGACGCGCTCGGCCGTCTCACCGAGGGGATGGGCCCGCCCGTGGGGGTGGGTGACGTCCTCGCCGACCCCGACGGCTCGTTGCGCGACGCGGCGGACTGCACGGACGAGGAGCGGCGGGCCCTGCCCGTCGAGCCCGCCGCGACGCGGGCGTACTGCTGGCCGGGCCACGAGACCGACGGATGGCGGGCCGGCGCCGTCACCACCTCCGGGGACGCGGACGAGGACGGCCGCTGGGGCGAGAACCGGGTGATCCTCTCGGGATGGAGCAGGACCACGGGCACGGCGGCGGAGCAGGGACTCGCCCGGGTCGCCTTCGTGAACGCCGGTGACGCCGGCGAACTCCGCTACACCTGGGCGCTCCTCGCCGTTCCGGTGGACGGGGGCCGCGACTACCGCGGGCTGGGCTCCACCGTGTCGGGCATGGTCTGGTACCAGGACAAGCTGCTGGTCACGACCGGCCGCGGCGAGGGCGGCGCCCTCTACGTGTACGACCTGGACCGGGTGCAGCGGGCGACCGTGGAGGGCACGTCCGTCGGCCGGGTGCCCGGCGGCTGGTCGGCGGCCGGGGCGCGGTACGTCCTCCCGGCGGTCGCCTCCTACCGGACCACCGGCGCCGGCGCACCCCGGCCCGGCGGCATCGCCCTGGACCGCAGCACCGCCCCGGACAGCCTGGTCGCGCACGAGGCGACGCCCGCGGACGAGGACGGGCCGACCCGGCTGTGGCGGTACGCGTTCAGCACCCGCCCGGAGCGGACCGGACTGCTCGACGCGGTCCCGGTGGCCGTGTACGAGACCGAACTGACCCATGTGCGCAGTGTGCTGTCGTACCGGTCGGGCTGGTACCTGGGCCGGATGACCGGGACACCGGACGAGCGCGGCACCCTGTGGCGGCAGGACTCCGACGGCGCCCGCCCCACCCGCTGCGGGGCGGACGAGACGCACCGCTGCTGGAGCGGCGAGGCGACGTCCCTGTCCTACTGGCAGGAGACGGGCGACGTGTGGTCGCAGTCCGGGCGGATGCTGTTCGCGCTGCCGCTGGCCTCGGTCGACCGGTCCCTCGACGACTAGGCGGTGCCCACCGGCCCACCTCACCCGTCCGCGCACTGGTCAGGCGTTCGACAGGCGTGCGTGCCGGATGGTTCCCTTTCGGACATGACGACCATCGCCGTGACCACCTGGTCCCTGGAGCAGACCGCTCCCGCCGATCTCCGCCCGGCCGCCGTGCCCGAGGGGGACGTGCGGGTGGCCCGAGCCGGGGTGCCCTCGCCCGAGTTCAGCCGTTTCCTGTACGCCTCGGTCGGCGGTGACATCCGCTGGACCGACCGGCTGGGCTGGACGTACGCGCAGTGGACGGAGCACCTGGAGCGGCCCGGGGTGGAGACGTGGGTCGCCTACGACCGCGGGACGCCGGCCGGGTACGTGGAGCTGGAGGCGCAGGAGGACGGGGTCGTCGAGATCGTCTACTTCGGCCTGATCGCCGCCTTCCGGGGGCGCCGCATCGGCGGTCACCTGCTGTCCTACGGCACGGCCCGCGCCTGGGACATGGCCGAACGCCTGCCGGGGCTGAAGCCGACCAGGCGGGTGTGGCTGCACACGTGCAGCAAGGACGGCGAGCACGCCATGGACAACTACCTGCGCCGGGGCTTCACCCTCTTCGACACCAAGGTCGAGAACGAGCCGGACGTGGCCACGCCGGGCCCCTGGCCCGGCGCCTACCCGGCCTGACCAGCGCCGACAAGACCGCTCGCGGAGCTTGTGACCAACGACACCCTTGTCTCTCACTGCGAGACAAGGGTGTCCGCATTTTGGACGAAGCTGGACTGTGTCCAGATCTCCGTGCCACGCTTCCGTCATGTCCGGAACTGGAATCGCCTTGGTGAGTCGGCGGCACGTCGACCTCGGCCGCATGTCCAGCGCCATCTGTCCGGCGCGCTAGGAGCACCCAGCACCGCCCGGCATCCCCCTTTCCGCTTCACCCCTCGCGCAACGGCGCGCACATCACTCCGTGCGCCCACATGCGCAGGTCAGAGCCGCATTTCGCCTGTCCCGAAGGACGTATCAACCATGGCCGCCACCCCGCAGAAGCCTGCCGTCGCGACCCCCCGCCGCAAGGTGAGCCGTCACCGCGGAGAGGGCCAGTGGGCCGTGGGGCACCTGACCCCGCTCAACGGCAATGAGCAGTTCAAGAAGGACGACGACGGTCTCAATGTGCGGACACGCATTGAGACGATCTACTCCCAGCGCGGCTTCGACTCGATCGACCCCAACGACCTGCGCGGGCGGATGCGTTGGTGGGGTCTCTACACCCAGCGCAAGCCCGGCATCGACGGCGGCAAGACCGCGGTCCTGGAGCCGGAGGAGCTGGACGACACGTACTTCATGCTGCGGGTGCGCATCGACGGCGGGGCGCTGACGACCCAGCAGCTCCGGGTGATCGGCGAGGTGTCGCAGGAGTTCGCCCGCGGCACCGCCGACATCACCGACCGTCAGAACGTGCAGTACCACTGGATCCGCATCGAGGACGTGCCCGCGATCTGGGAGCGCCTGGAGGGCGTCGGCCTGTCCACGGTCACCGCCTGCGGGGACACCCCGCGCGTGATGATCGCCTCCCCCGTCGCCGGCATCGCCGAGGACGAGATCATCGACGGCACCCCGGCGCTGGAGGAGATGAAGCGCCGCGTCCTGGGCAACAAGGCGTACTCCAACCTGCCCCGCAAGTTCAAGACGGCCATCTCCGGCTCGCCCGTCCTCGACGTGGTGCACGAGATCAACGACGTGGCGTTCGTCGGCGTCCGCCACCCCGAGCACGGGCCCGGCTTCGACCTGTGGGTCGGCGGCGGCCTGTCCACCAACCCCAAGCTGGGCGTGCGGCTGGGCACCTGGGTACCCATCGAGGACGTGCCCGACGTCTACGAGGGCGTCCTGTCGATCTTCCGCGACTACGGCTACCGGCGCCTGCGCAACCGCGCCCGCCTCAAGTTCCTGGTCGCCGACTGGGGCGCGGAGAAGTTCCGGCAGGTGCTGGAGGACGAGTACCTGAAGCGCAAGCTGACCGACGGGCCCGCGCCCGAGCAGCCGGCGCAGCAGTGGCGCGACCACATCGGCGTGCACCGCCAGAAGGACGGCCGCTACTACGTCGGGTTCGCGCCCCGCGTCGGCCGTGTCGACGGCACCACCCTCACCAAGATCGCGGACCTCGCGGAGGCCCACGGCTCGGGCCGGGTGCGGACCACCGTCGAACAGAAGATGATCATCCTCGACGTGGAGGAGGGGCAGGTCGACTCCCTCGTGGAGTCCCTGGAGTCCCTGGACCTCAGCGCGAAGCCCTCCCCGTTCCGGCGCGGCACCATGGCCTGCACCGGCATCGAGTTCTGCAAGCTCGCCATCGTCGAGACCAAGGCGCGCGGCGCCTCGCTCATCGACGAACTCGAACGCCGCATCCCGGACTTCGACGAGCCGATCACCATCAACCTCAACGGCTGCCCGAACGCCTGCGCCCGCATCCAGGTGGCGGACATCGGTCTCAAGGGGCAGCTGATGCTCGACGAGCGCGGCGAGCAGGTCGAGGGCTACCAGGTGCACCTCGGCGGCGCGCTCGGCCTGGAGGCCGGCTTCGGCCGCAAGGTGCGCGGCCTGAAGGTGACCGCGGACGCGCTGCCCGACTACATCGAGCGCGTCCTCAAGCGTTTCCAGGAGGAGCGCGAGGACGGCGAGCGCTTCGCGGTCTGGGTCGGCCGCGCGTCGGACGAGGCCCTGTCGTGAGCGAGCGCGCGGCGCCGTTCCACTGCCCCTACTGCGGCGACGAGGACCTGCGCCCGGGGGAACAGGGGCACGGGGCGTGGGAATGCGGCGGATGCAACCGAGCCTTTCAGCTGAAGTTCCTCGGGCTGCTCGCCCGGGGTCTCCAGCGATCCGACACGGGAGGGGACCGGACATGACGGCTGTTCAGGAAGGGCGCGACACCGAGGAGTTGAAGGCGCTGGCCGAGCAGGCGGGCCGCGACCTCGAGGACGCCTCGGCGCCGGACGTCCTCCGGTGGGCCGCCGAGACCTTCGGCAAGCGGTTCTGCGTGACCTCCTCGATGGAGGACGCGGTGGTCGCCCACCTCGCCTCCCGGGTCATGCCCGGCGTCGACGTGGTGTTCCTCGACACCGGCTACCACTTCCCGGAGACCATCGGCACCCGGGACGCGGTCGAGGCCGTCATGGACGTCCACCTCATCACGCTGACCCCGCGGCAGACGGTCGCCGAACAGGACGCGGAGTACGGCCCGAAGCTGCACGACCGCGACCCCGACCTGTGCTGCGCGCTGCGCAAGGTGCGGCCGCTGGAGGAGGGCCTGAAGGGCTACGCGGCCTGGGCGACCGGCCTGCGCCGCGACGAATCCCCCACCCGGGCGAACACCCCGGTCGTCGGCTGGGACGAGAAGCGGCGGAAGGTGAAGGTCTCCCCCATCGCCCGCTGGACCCAGGACGACGTGGACGCCTACGTCGCCGAGCACGGTGTCCTCACCAACCCGCTGCTGACGGACGGGTACGCCTCCGTGGGCTGCGCGCCGTGCACCCGCCGGGTGCTGGAGGGCGAGGACGCCCGCGCCGGCCGCTGGGCGGGCCGCACCAAGACCGAGTGCGGGCTGCACGGCTGACCATGACCGCGCCTTCGACGAACCAGGAGAATCACGTGACGACCGGAGCCACCGTCTGGCTCACGGGTCTGCCGAGCGCCGGCAAGACCACCATCGCCCACGAGCTGGCCGCCCGGCTGGGCGAGCGGGGCCGGCGGGTCGAGGTGCTCGACGGCGACGAGATCCGCGAGTTCCTCTCGGCGGGCCTCGGCTTCGGCCGCGAGGACCGGCACACCAACGTGCAGCGCATCGGCTTCGTCGCCGAACTGCTCGCCCGCAACGGCGTCACCGTGCTCGTGCCGGTGATCGCGCCGTACGCCGACAGCCGGGAGGCGGTCCGCAAGCGGCACGCGGCGGGCGGCACACCGTACGTCGAGGTGCACGTGGCGACCCCCGTCGAGGTGTGCTCCGTACGCGACGTGAAGGGTCTGTACGCCAAGCAGGCCGCGGGTGAACTCACCGGGCTCACCGGTGTGGACGACCCGTACGAGGAGCCCGAGACGCCCGATCTGCGGATCGAGTCGCACAACCAGACCGTGCAGGAGTCCGCGGCGTCGGTGTACGCCCTGCTCAGCGAAAGGGGACTGGCATGACGACGGTCGCCACTGTCCGGGAGGGGACGGACAGCCCGTACGCCCTCTCGCACCTGGACGCCCTCGAGTCCGAGGCGGTGCACATCTTCCGCGAGGTGGCGGGCGAGTTCGAGAAGCCGGTGATCCTGTTCTCCGGCGGCAAGGACTCCATCCTGATGCTGCACCTGGCGCTGAAGGCGTTCACCCCGGCGCCCGTCCCGTTCTCGCTGCTGCACGTGGACACCGGGCACAACTTCCCCGAGGTGCTCGACTACCGCGACCGCACGGTCGCCCGCCACGGGCTGCGGCTGCACGTCGCGTCCGTGCAGGACTACATCGACCGCGGGGTGCTCAGGGAGCGCCCGGACGGCACCCGCAACCCGCTGCAGACCCTGCCGCTCACCGAGAAGATCCAGAGCGAGCGGTTCGACGCGGTGTTCGGCGGCGGGCGCCGCGACGAGGAGAAGGCCCGCGCGAAGGAGCGGGTGTTCTCGCTGCGCGACGAGTTCTCCCAGTGGGACCCGCGCCGTCAGCGCCCCGAGCTGTGGAACCTGTACAACGGCCGGCACGCCCCCGGTGAGCACGTCCGCGTGTTCCCGCTGTCCAACTGGACCGAGCTGGACGTGTGGCAGTACATCGCCCGCGAGGGCATCGAACTGCCCGAGATCTACTACGCGCACGAGCGGGAGGTCTTCGCCCGTGCCGGCATGTGGCTGACCGCCGGTGAGTGGGGCGGCCCGAAGGACGGCGAGAGGGTCGAGAAGCGGCTCGTGCGCTACCGCACCGTGGGTGACATGTCCTGCACCGGCGCGGTGGACTCCGACGCCGACACCATCGAGAAGGTGATCACCGAGATCGCCGCCTCCCGGCTCACCGAGCGCGGTGCCACCCGCGCCGACGACAAGCTCTCCGAGGCCGCGATGGAAGACCGCAAGCGCGAGGGGTACTTCTAGAGATGAGCACCATCACCACCGAGGAGCTCGCGGCCACCACACTGCTGCGGTTCGCCACCGCCGGTTCCGTCGACGACGGCAAGTCCACCCTGGTGGGCCGGCTGCTGCACGACTCCAAGTCGGTCCTCACCGACCAGCTGGAGGCCGTGGAGCGGGCGTCGGCGAACCGGGGCCAGGAGGCGCCCGACCTCGCGCTGCTCACCGACGGCCTGCGGGCCGAGCGGGAGCAGGGCATCACCATCGACGTGGCCTACCGCTACTTCGCCACGACCCGCCGGCGGTTCATCCTGGCCGACACCCCGGGCCACGTGCAGTACACGCGGAACATGGTCACCGGCGCCTCCACCGCCGAGCTGACGGTGATCCTGGTCGACGCCCGCAACGGTGTCGTCGAGCAGACCCGCCGGCACGCCGCGATCGCCGCGCTGCTGCGGGTCCCGCACGTGGTGCTCGCCGTCAACAAGATGGACCTGGTCGGCTACCGGGAGCCCGTCTTCGCGGCCATCGCCGAGGAGTTCACCGCCTACGCGACCGAGCTGGGCGTCCCCGAGGTCACCGCCATCCCGATCTCCGCGCTCGTCGGCGACAACGTGGTCGAGCCGTCCGCGCACATGGACTGGTACGGCGGCCCGACGGTCCTCGAGCACCTGGAGACCGTCCCGGTCAGCCACGACCTGGCGCACTGCCACGCGCGCCTCCCCGTGCAGTACGTGATCCGGCCGCAGAGCGCCGAGCACCCGGACTACCGGGGCTACGCCGGCCAGATCGCCGCCGGCACGTTCCGGGTGGGTGACGCGGTGACCGTGCTGCCGTCCGGACGGACGACGACGGTCAGCGGGATAGACCTGCTGGGCGAGCCCGTGGACGTCGCCTGGACCCCGCAGTCGGTGACGCTGCTGCTGGCCGACGACATCGACATCTCCCGCGGCGACCTGATCGTCCCCAGCGAGGACGCGCCCGCCACCTCGCAGGACGTCGAGGCCACCGTGTGCCACGTCGCCGACCAGCCGCTGACCGTCGGCCACCGGGTGCTGCTCAAGCACGGCACCCGCACGGTCAAGGCGATCGTGAAGGACATCCCGGCCCGGCTCACGCTGGACGACCTGTCCCTGCACCCGCACCCGGGCCGGCTCGTCGCCAACGACATCGGCCGGGTGAAGATCCGTACCGCCGAGCCGCTGCCCGCGGACTCCTACGCGGACTCGCGCCGCACCGGGTCGTTCATCCTCATCGACCCCAGCGACGGCACCACCCTCACCGCGGGCATGGTCGGCGAGTCGTTCGCCGCGCCGGAGCCGGTCAAGGACGCGGCCGAGGACGACGGGTGGAACTTCTGACCATGAACTCCACCGATTTCTACTCCACGTTCGCGAAGGAGGGCGGCCGCGTCGGCAGCGGTGCTCTCGGCAGCGGGCAGGGCGGGGTCGGCCGATGTGTGCGCTGACGTACGCGCACCGCTCGCGCGCCCTCACCCCCCACCGCCGTAGACGAAAACCCGCCGACTTCCCGGCCACGGCCTGAGAGAAGACCGTGACCGCCGGGCCTCCGAGAGGAACACCTCCCGTGCCTGCCACACCAGCCCTGCGCCGTACCCTCGCGGTGATGGCCGCGCTGCCGCTGCTCACCCTGGCCGCCTGCGGCTACGGGTCCGAGGCCGAAACGGACGACTCCGCGAAGGTCGCCGCCGGCGCGGAGAAGATCGACGGACTCGACTCCGTCAGGATCGGCTACTTCGGCAACCTCACCCACGGCACCGCCCTCGTCGGGAACAAGAAGGGCCTGTTCCAGAAGGAACTCGGCGCCACCAAGGCCACGTACGCGACCTTCAACGCGGGGCCGTCGGAGATCGAGGCACTGAACTCCGGTTCCATCGACATCGGCTTCATCGGCCCCTCCCCGGCCATCAACGGCTACACCAAGTCCGGCGGCAAGAACCTGCGCATCATCGGCGGTTCGGCGTCCGGCGGGGTCAAGCTCGTGGTGAACCCGGACAAGGTGACGTCCCTGAAGGACGTCAAGGACAAGCGGATCGCCACCCCGCAGCTCGGCAACACCCAGGACGTCGCGTTCCTCAACTGGGTGGCCGAGCAGGGCTGGAAGGTCGACGCGCAGAGCGGCAAGGGCGACGTCACGGTCGTCCGCAGCGACAACAAGGTCACCCCGGACGCGTTCAGGGCCGGGTCGCTCGACGGCGCGTGGGTGCCGGAGCCGACCGCATCCAAGCTGGTCGCCGAGGGCGGCAAGGTGCTGCTGGACGAGGCGTCCCTGTGGCCGGACGAGAAGTTCGTGATCACGAACATCATCGTGCGCCAGGAGTTCCTGAGGCAGCACCCGAAGGCCGTCGAGGCGGTGCTGAAGGCGACCGTCGAGACCAACAAGTGGATCAACGCCAACCCGGACGAGGCGAAGGCCGCCGCCAACCAGCAGTTGGAGGCCGACTCGGGCAAGGCGCTGCCCGCCGAGGTGCTCGACCCGGCGTGGGAGTCGATCACGTTCACCGACGACCCGCTGGCCGCCACGCTCGACGCGCAGGCGGAACACGCCGTCAAGGCGGGTCTCCTGGAGCGGCCCGACCTGAACGGCATCTACGACCTGACGCCGCTCAACAAGGTCCTGAAGGCCGCCGGTGGACCGGCCGTCGACGACGCCGGACTCGGCGTCAAGTAAGCCCGGATCACGAAGAGTTCCCAGGAGGTGACGACCATGGCCACGACCCTCGCCAAGGCCGCCGACGGCACCGGGGCGGTCACCCACGCCGCCCGCATCGAGCACGTCTCGAAGTCGTTCGCGGGCCCCGCCGGGCACCAGCTCGTGCTGGACGACATCACCCTCGATGTCGCCCCCGGCGAGTTCGTCACCCTCCTGGGTGCCTCGGGCTGCGGCAAGTCCACCCTGCTCAACCTGGTCGCGGGGCTGGACCGCCCCACGTCCGGCGCGATCGGCACGGACGGCCGGCCGGCGCTGATGTTCCAGGAGCACGCGCTCTTCCCGTGGCTGACCGCCGGCAAGAACATCGAACTCGCCCTGAAGCTGCGGGGCGTGCCGAAGAACGACCGCCGCGGCCGGGCCGAGGAGCTGCTGGAGCTGGTGCGGCTGAAGGGCGCGCACGGCAAGCGGGTGCACGAGCTGTCCGGCGGCATGCGGCAGCGGGTGGCACTGGCCCGGGCGCTCGCCCAGGACAGCCGGCTGCTGCTGATGGACGAGCCGTTCGCGGCGCTGGACGCCATCACGCGGGACGTGCTGCACGACGAGCTGACCAGGATCTGGCGCGAGACCCGGCTGTCCGTCCTGTTCGTCACGCACAACGTGCGCGAGGCCGTCCGGCTCGCGCAGCGGGTGGTGCTGCTGTCCTCGCGTCCGGGCCGGATCGCCCGCGAGTGGACCGTGGACATCCCGCATCCGCGTCGTATCGAGGACACCGCCGTGGCGGAACTGTCCGTCGAGATCACCGAAGAACTCCGTGGGGAGATCCGCCGTCATGGCCAGCACTGAGACGACCGCGAAGGACGGGGACGGGAGCGATCTCGCCGGTCTGGAGGCGGGCCTCGACGCACTGGAGACGGTGCAGACCGGACGCAAGCCGCTGCGGCAGACCTTCGTGGAGAAGATCCTGCCACCGGTCCTCGCCATCGCCCTGGTGCTGGCGGTGTGGCAGGCCCTGGTCTCGTTCAGGATCGTCGACGATCCGACCAAGCTGCCCTCGCCGGGCGCCGTGTGGGACGTCCTCCAGCAGGCCTGGCTCAAGGGTGAACTGCTCGGCTACATCTGGACCAGCGTCTCGCGCGGTCTGCTCGGCTTCTTCTTCGCGCTGCTGATCGGCACCCCGCTCGGGCTGCTGGTGGCGCGGGTGAAGTTCGTGCGTGCGGCGATCGGGCCGATCCTGTCCGGGCTGCAGTCGCTGCCGTCGGTGGCGTGGGTGCCGCCGGCGGTGATCTGGCTGGGTCTGAACAACCAGATGATGTACGCCGTCATCCTGCTCGGCGCGGTCCCCTCGATCGCCAACGGCCTGGTCTCCGGTGTCGACCAGGTGCCCCCGCTGTTCCTGCGGGCCGGCCGCACGCTGGGCGCGACCGGGCTGAAGGGCACCTGGCACGTCGTGCTGCCGGCCGCGCTGCCCGGCTATGTGGCCGGTCTGAAACAGGGCTGGGCGTTCTCCTGGCGTTCGCTGATGGCCGCGGAGATCATCGCGTCCTTCCCCGACCTCGGCATCGGCCTGGGCCAGCTGCTGGAGAACGGCCGCAACGCCAGCGACATGGCCATGGTCTTCGAGGCCATCCTGCTGATCCTGACCGTCGGTATCGCCATCGACCTGCTGATCTTCAGCCCGCTGGAGCGGTGGGTGCTGCGCAGCCGTGGTCTGCTGGTGAAGAGCTGAGGCACGCCATGCACCGTCCGGTACTTCTCGTCGTCGCCCACGGCAGCCGCGATCCGCGGCACGCCGCGACCGTGCACGACCTGGTGCGGAGCGTGCGGTCGCTGCGGCCGGGACTGCGGGTGGAGACCGGCTTCCTGGACTTCAACGTGCCGTCCGTGCGGGGCGTGCTGGAGTCCCTGGACGCCGAAGGGATCCGTGAGGTGGTGGCCCTCCCGCTGCTGCTGACCCGGGCCTTCCACGCCAAGTCGGACATCCCGGCGGTGCTGGCCGAGGCCCCGCCGCGGCTGCGCATCCGCCAGGCCGAGGTGCTGGGTCCCTCCCCGCTGCTGCTCGCGGCACTGGAGCGCCGGCTGTACGAGGCGGGCCTGACGCCCGCCGACAAGTCCTCGACCGGGGTCGTGCTGGCCTCGGCGGGGTCCTCCGACCCGGAGGCGATCGCAGTGATCGCAGACATCGCGCGGGAGTGGCGGCACACCGGTTGGTGCGCCGTGCGGCCTGCGTTCGCCTCCGCATCCCTCCCCCGCACGGAACAGGCGGTCCGCGAACTGCGTGCCCTGGGCTGCGCACGCGTCGCCGTCGCCCCCTACGTCCTGGCTCCCGGACGCCTCCCGGACCGGATCGCCCGCGGCGCGGCCGGGGCGGACGTCCTGGCGGACGTGCTGGGACCCGCACCGGAGGTGGCGCGGGTGCTGCTGGAGCGGTACGACGCGGCGCGGGTGCCGCTGCTCGCCGCGGTCGGCGCCTGATCAGCCGGCCGCGCCGTTCAGCCGAAGGACAGTGGGCCGGTCCGGGTGCGCTTCAGCTCGAAGAGGTCGGGGTCGCCGGCCAGCACCCGGAAGCTGTCGAACAGGGCGGCCGCCCGCTCGCCCCGGGGGACGGCCCGCAGCACCGGCCCGAACCACACCGTGCCGTCGACGTGGAGGGTGGGCGTGCCCACGTAGGCGCCCGTGTCCGGCTCGGCGCCCGCCTCGTGGCTGCGGCGCACGGCGTCGTCGTACGCCGGGTCGTGTGCGGCCGCCGCCAGGTCGCCGGGCAGGCCGAGTTCGGCGAGGGACGCGGCGATCACGGCGTCGAAGTCCTCGGTGCCCTGCTCGTGGATGCGGGTGCCGAGGGCGGTGTAGAGGTCGCGCAGCACCTTCTCGCCGTGCCGCTCGGCGGCGGCCACCGCCACCCGTACCGGGCCGGTCGAGCGGTCGACGAGGTCGCGGTACCAGTCGGGCAGTTCGTTGCCGGTGTTGTGCAGGTGGAGGCTCATCACGCGGAAGCGCAGGTCGAGGGGGCGCCGGCGTTCGACCTCCAGCAGCCAGCGGGAGGTGATCCAGGCGAAGGGACAGGCGGGGTCGAACCAGCAGTCGACACGGGTGGGTGATCCGTCGCTCATGGCACCCGACCGTAGGCGCGGCGGGGCGCGGGTGCCTGGTCCACTTCGGGGCCCGGTCACCGGTCCACTTCGGGGCCGGGTCACCGATCCGGTTTGGACGGTGCCCCGGCGGCTCATTCCCCGGTGAGCTCCACGAGCTTCGTCACCGTGTTCCAGTTGCGGCTGGTGGCGACGACGTCCTTGGTCAGGCGCGGTCTGGCGAGGTGCTCGGCGAGCTTGGAGCGGCCGAGGCCGTTCGGGGCGTAGAGGTAGAGGGCGCGGTCGCCGAGGCTGAACTCCTCGGGCCGGTAGGCGTCGGGGTCGATCCCGGCGAAGCGGTCGGGCGTGACGGGCACGGAGAAGTAGGTGACGTGCAGCTGCTTGGGCTCCAGCTCGCCGGCCGGGTACGGGCATGCCTCGACGACGGCCTTCAGGTAGGCGTGGTCGCGCACGATGACGTCCACGGCGAAACCGAAGTGGCGTTCGATCGCCGTGGAGAGCTCGGCGGCCAGTGACTCCTCGTCCCCGTGGCCGGAGGCGAACACCGCCTGGCCGCTCTGGAGGTGGGTGCGCACCCCGTCGTGACCGAGGCCCTCCATGAGGGTGCGCAGTTCGGCCATCGGTACTTTCCTGCCGCCGCCCACGTTGATGCCGCGCAGCAGCGCCGCGTATCTCGTCGCCATGCCCCAACGATAGGGCGGCGGCGGGGCCGGGACCGGGACCCGCATCGGTCCCGACCCTGATCTCCGACCCCCACCTCTCGGGGTACGTGTAGGGGGCAGCCGTCCTCCGCAGTGGGGAGGACGGGAACGCCGATGGGATGACTTCGCTCCCCCGAGCTTCACCGGACAGCACGACGAGAGGCGCTTACGCGGCCCCTACCTTCGAAAGGTCAGGTGGCGGCAGGGGGTCGCTGCCGAACACGAGGGAGCGAGCCCGTCATGGGGAACGGAGATTCGCGGGTACGGGGCCTCGCCGCCCGGGCCGGCGGCTGGAGCGCCCGGCACCGCTGGGCCGCCGTCGGCATCTGGGTGCTGTTCGTGGTGCTGGCGATGGGTCTCGGCTCGGCCGCGGGCCGCGTCGACGTCGGCAACAGCGATCAGCTCAAGGGGGAGACCAGCACCGCCGCCCGCATCGTCGAGGACGCCGGCATCGAGGAGCCGGCCAGTGAGACCGTGCTCGTCCAGGCGAAGGAGGACGGCCTCACGGCCACGGACGAGGAGTTCCGGTCGGCGGTCACCGCGGTCGTCACGGCCGTCGAGAAGACCGGCCGGGTCACCGAGGTCACCTCGCCGTACGACAGCGACACCATCTCGCAGGACGGGCGCAGCGCGCTGGTCCAGTTCGACATGCGCGGCGACTCCGCCACCGCCGGTGACCGTGTCGAGCCGGTGCTGAAGGCCGTGGAGGACGTCCAGAAGGACCACGGCTCGCTGCGGATCGAGGAGATCGGCGGCGCCAGCATGATGAAGACGTTCGACGACGCGTTCGGCGCCGACTTCAAGAAGGCCGAGTACTCGGCGGTGCCGGTGGCGCTCGGCATCCTGCTGATCGCGTTCGGCGCGCTGGTGGCGGCGCTGCTGCCGGTGGCGCTGGCGATCACCGCGATCATGGCGACGATGGGTCTGATGGGCCTGGTCAGCCACCTCCAGCCGATGAGCGAGACCGCCAACTCGGTGATGCTGCTGGTGGGTCTGGCCGTCGGTGTCGACTACTGCCTGTTCTACCTGCGCCGTGAGCGTGAGGAGCGGGCGGCCGGACGTGACGCGCAGACGGCGCTGCGGATCGCCGCGGCGACCAGTGGCCGGGCGATCGTCGTCTCCGGTGTCACCGTGTGCGTGGCCATGGCGGGCATGCTGTTCACCGGGCTGGCCGAGTTCGAGGCGATGGGCCTGGCCTCGCTGATGGTCGTGGCGGTCGCCATGGTCGGGTCCGTGACGGTGCTGCCGGCCCTGCTGTCGCTGCTGGGCGAGCGGGTCGAGAAGGGCCGCCTGCCGTTCCTGCGCAAGCGGCGCGCGAACGGCGGCAACGACAGCCGGTTCTGGACCGCCGTGCTGAAGCGGGTGCTCGCCAGGCCGCTGCTCGCGGCCGTGGTGGCCACCGGTGCGCTGCTCGCCGTCGCCGCTCCGGCGATCGGCATGAAGACCCAGAACCTCACGCTGGACCAGGAGTTCGGTGACTCGCTGCCGATCGTGCAGACGTACAACCGGGTCAACGAGGCGTTCCCGGGCGGTTCGGAGCCGGCCGAGGTGGTCGTCAGGGCGGACGACATCAACGCCCCCGAGGTGAAGGCCGCGCTCGCCGACTTCCGTGAGCAGGCGGTCAGTTCGGGCGCCTCGCGCGGCCCGGTCGAGATCAGGCTGCACGACGAGCAGAACGTCGCCTTCGTCTACGTGCCGCTGGTGGGCGGCTCCGACCAGGAGAAGGCGGGCGCGAGCCTGGACACGCTGCGCGACGAGGTGCGGCCCGCCACGCTCGGCACGGTCGACGGCGTCGAGGCACCGATCACCGGTCAGGTCGCCGGTTCGAAGGACTTCAACGACCAGCTGGTCGGGTCCGTGGTCCCGGTCTTCGTCTTCGTGGTCGTCTTCGCCTTCCTGCTGATGCTGCTGTCGTTCCGCTCCCTGACGGTGGCGCTCACCTCGATCGTGCTCAACCTGCTGTCGGTGGGCGCCGCGTACGGCATCCTCGTGGCGGTCTTCCAGCACGGCTGGGGCGCCTCCCTGGTGGGTGCGGAGGGCGTCGGCGCGATCATCACCTGGCTGCCGCTGTTCCTGTTCGTGATCCTCTTCGGCCTGTCGATGGACTACCACGTGTTCGTGGTCTCCCGGATCCGGGAGGCGCGGATGCGGGGCCGCACGACGCGGGACGCGATCCAGCACGGTGTGGTCACCACGGCCGGTGTGGTCACCAGCGCCGCCGTCATCATGGTCGCCGTGTTCGCGATCTTCGGGACGCTGTCCATGCAGTCCATGAAGCAGATGGGCGTCGGCCTGGCGGCCGCGGTGCTGATCGACGCGACGATCATCCGGGGTGTGCTGCTCCCGGCGGTGATGGCGCTGCTGGGCGAGCGCAACTGGTACCTGCCGAAGTGGCTGCACCGGATGCCGGACCTGACCCACGACGAGTCGCCGGAGGCGGTGGCGGCAGCCGCGCCGGAGGCCCGGGACGGCAGGGGTGAGCGGGTGCCGGTGTGATCCGGTGAGGCACTGAGAAGGCCCGGCGGTACTCCGCCGGGCCCTTCTCCGTGCCTTCGCCCGCGCCGGGGTCAGCGCCGTCCGGGCAGTTCCGCCTCGATCAGGTCGGCCGCCCGGCCCGTACCCCCCTCCCGCGCCATGTCCGCGGCGATGTCCTTCAGCCGCCGCGCCACCTCCGGGTCGTCGACCAGGGCGAGGGCCGCGGCTCCCAGCACCTCCGCGGTCGCCTCCCCGGCCGGGACGTGCCGGGCCACACCCAGCCCCTGCAGCATGTCCGCGTTGCCGAACTGGTCCACCGCCTGCGGCACGGCGATCATCGGCGTGGCCGTCGCCAGCCCTTCCTGGCTGCCGCCGGCGCCCGCGTGGGTGACGAACAGGTCGGCCTGCCTGAGGATCGCGAGCTGCGGCACCCAGGAGCGCACCTCGACGTTGTCCGGTACGTCCCCCAGTTCGGCGGGACCGACGTGATGGCCGACCTGGAGCACCAAGTGCCAGCCGGGCAGTCCGGCGAACGCCTTCACGCACTCCCGGTAGAAGGCCGGCTGCTTGGTGAAGGACGATCCGAGCGACACCAGGACGACCTTCTCCGCGCCGGCCGGCCGCCGCCAGTCGCCCTCCGCGCCGCGGTCGCCCTGGCAGGCGCCCACGAAGGAGTGCACGCTCTCGTCCACCCGGTCGGCGTGGGGCTGGAGCGCCTTGGGGATCAGGACGATCGAGCGGGCGGGGCGGCCGGCGAAGTCGTCGGGGTGCTGTGTGATCCCGTTCTCCTCCAGCCAGGCGTGGAAGCGGGCGTAGTAGGCCCGCCCCCGCTCGGTCCTCTTCGGCTCCTCCCACATCGGCCGGGCGACCTCCTCCTCGTACCCGTCCCAGGCGACGAGGTTGGGCGAGAGGGAGACGGCGGGCACGCCCCAGCGGTGGGCGAGCACGCGCGCCGGGTAGGAGGCGATGTCGTGCAGGACGAGGTCGGGGGTGTCCCCCTCGTACGCCTCGATGAGCTGCGGGAGCGCCTGGACGGCGTCGTCGAGGAACGGCTCCACGTTGTCCAGCAGGGTGGTGCCCCAGGCTTCGGGGTCGTCGTCGGGGCCCGGGAGAGTGGAGTTCCACAGCCTGGGTTCGGCGCCCGTCCCGGCGACCTTCCCGGCGAAGAGGGGCGGGATCGCGTAGGTCACCCGGTGGCCGCGCGCCACGAGCTCGCGGATCACCTCGAGGCTCGGGTTCACGTGCCCGTGGGCGGCGATGGAGAACATGGCGATGTGCGCGGGAGTGGTCATGCCGGAACCATAGGCGAGACGAGACGTCTCGTGCAACTTGTTTCCGGTCGCGGGGCCCGCACCTCGTGCGGCCGCAGCCACCGTCCGTGAAGGCGGTCCGCCTCGTCGGAGCACCGCGCACACCCCCCACCTGTGGGAATGCGAGACTGACCGGCGGATGGCCGGACCCCGGCGGTCGGGCGCGGACGGACACGGAGGGGAAGAATGGACGAGGCACGGGCGCGGGAGGTCCTCGGGGCCGCCGGAGTGCTGCCCGGCGGGGCGCGCGACGCGCGGCTCCTCGCCCTCGGCGAGAACGCGGTGTTCGCCGCCGCCGGTCTGGTGATCAAGGTGGGCCGCGATCCCGAGCTGCTGGAGCGGGCCCGCCGGGAACTGGAGATCGCGCGGTGGCTGGCGGCGGAGGGGGTGCCCGCGGTGCGGGCGGCCGAGCCCGGGGCGCTGCTGGTCGAGGGTCACCCGGTGACCGTGTGGCACCGGCTGCCGGAGGCGGTGCGGCCCACGGAGCCGGCGGATCTGGCCGAACTGCTGCGGCTGGTCCACGCGCTGCCCGCTCCGCCCTTCGCCCTGCCGCCCCGCGAACTGCTCGGCGGGGTGGAACGCTGGCTGCGCCTGGCGGGCGACACGGTCGATCCGGCGGACGCGGCGTATCTGCGCGAGCGCCGCGACGGCTTCGCCGCGGCCGCGGCGGCCCTGACGCCCGAGCTGCCGCCGGGGCCCATCCACGGCGACGCGCTGCCCCGCAATGTGCACGTCGGGCCGGACGGTCCGGTGCTGATCGACCTGGAGACCTTCTCGGCGGACCTGCGCGAGCACGACCTGGTGGTGATGGCGCTCTCCCACGACCGCTACGGGCTGCCGGACGAGGCCTACGCCTCCTTCACCGGGACCTACGGCTGGGACGTGCGCGCCTGGGAGGGCTGCTCGGTGCTGCGGGGTGCCCGGGAGACCGCCAGCTGCGCCTGGGTCGCCCAGCACGCGCCGGGCAACCCCAAGGCCCTGGCCGAGTTCGAACGCCGGGTGGCCTCCCTGCGGGACGGCGACGAGACGGTCCGCTGGTACCCCTTCTGAGGCCGAGCCGGACGGCTCAGACGCGCTCCCCCGCCGACTCCCGCAGCGGCCAGGTGCCGTCGATCACCGCGCCCGCGTCGCCCTTGCGGCGCAGGAACTGCTGGAAGTCCGCCGCCCACGCCGCGTGCCACTCGATCTGACGGCGGTGCAGTTCCGCCGGGCCGAGGGTGGCGACCTTGGGGTGGCGGACGGCTATCGCGCAGGCGAGCCGGGCCGCGGCGAGGGCGTCGGCGGTCGCGTCGTGCGCCGCGTCGAGGAGGACTCCGTACTCCGCGCAGACCGCTTCGAGGTTGCGCTTGCCGCGCCGGTAGCGGTCGACGGAACGGTCGATGGTGTACGGGTCGATGACCGGCGCGGGATCCGTGCCGCCCAGACGGTCCCGCAGGGACGGCAGTCCGTGGCGCCGCAGCTCGGCGGAGAGCAGGGTGAGGTCGAAGGCGGCGTTGTAGGCGACGACGGGGACGCCCGTCTTCCAGTAGGCGGTGAGGACACCGGCGATGGCGTCGGCGACCTGGTCGGCGGGGCGGCCCTCGGCGGCCGCCCGCTCGGTGCTGATGCCGTGCACCGCCACCGCGTCCTCGGGGATCGGCACGCCCGGGTCGGCCAGCCACTCGCGGCGGCCCAGCGGCTCCCCCGCCCTGACCTCGATCACGGCGCCCGTGACGATGCGCGCCTCGCGCGGGTCGGTTCCCGTCGTCTCCAGGTCGAAGCCGATCAGCAGCTCCCGGTGCCAGCCCATGGGCTGCCCCCCTTCTGTGTGGTGCGTTCCCCCAGTGATCTCCACCCTGCCACGCGCCACTGACAATCAGAGGAACGCGTTCCGCTTACCGGCCGGGACGACTCGCCACAACCGCCCGGGTTGCGGGGCGTTCACGACACGGGCCGCGAATCCGCCCACATCAGCTCGAACTCCTCGCGGTAGGTGGGGAACAGGCCGCCCTCCTCCACCTCGCCCGGCTTGACCACCTTGGTCCCGTTGCGCAGCACCAGCACGGGCGCCTCCATCCCGCGGGCGCGCCGCAGGTGGTTCTGCACGACCGCGACGCCGTCGGAACCGTCGCCGTCCACCAGGTAGGCGGTGCAGCGGGGCGTCTCGTCGTAGACCTGGATCTCGAAGGCGCCCGGGTCGCGCAGCCGGGACCGGACGCGGCGCATGTGGAGGATGTTCATCTCGACGGCGCGGCCGAGCTCGCCGCGCTTGATGCCGAGTTCGCGCTCCCGGCGCTTGACCGCGCTGGAGGCCGGGTTGAGGAACAGCAGACGCACCCGGCAGCCGGACTCGGCGAGCCGGACCAGACGGCGTCCGGAGAAGTTCTGCACCAGCAGGTTGAGCCCGATGCCGAGGGCGTCCAGGCGGCGGGCCCCGCCGAAGATGTCCTCGGCCGGGAACCGGCGCAGCAGCCGCACCCGGTCGGGGTGGACGGCGACGACGTCGGAGTACCGGTCGCCGACCAGGTCCTCCACCGCGTCCACGGGCAGCCGGCGCGCCGACGGCACGTCCCCGCCCGCGCCGAGCATCTCCAGCAGCCGTGCGGAGGCCCGCTCGGCCTGGTTCAGCACCGCCTCGGACAGCGCCCGGTTGCGGGAGACCACGTTCCGGGTGACCTCCAGCTCGTCCAGCGCGAGTTCGACGTCCCTGCGGTCGTCGAAGTACGGCTCGAAACAGGGCCAGTGCTGAACCATCAGCTCGCGCAGCTGCGGCAGGGTGAGGAAGGACAGCACGTTGTCGTCGGCCGGGTCGAGCAGATAGCCCTTGCGGCGGCTGACCTCGCGCACGGCGACCGCGCGCTGCACCCACTCCTGCCCGGCGGGCCCGGCCGCGGCCACCACCCAGTCGTCGCCGTGCACCGGCTCGTAGACCGGGCGCAGCACGGCGGCCACGACCGAGCGCAGCCGCTGTTCCACCAGGTTCAGCCAGATGTAGGCGCGGCCGGCCCGCTGCGCGCGGGTGCGCACCTCGCGCCAGGCGTCCGTGTCCCAGTCCAGCTCCGGCCCGATCGAACCCGCGTCCATCGGCCGCGCCAGGGACACCGCACCGGGCGGGACGTCCGTGGAGCCGCTCCCCTCGTGACCCTCGCCACCAGGGGGCAGTTCCAGCCCTCCCGACCCCACCCGCGCACCGCCTTCCGCTCCCCCGAGCACTCCCCGTCCCGACGATCAAGGAGAGTACTCCGCCAGCGGCGCACGGTGCAGCCCGATGCGCAGGGTCGTTTCCCAACTTCCCGTATACGTCCGATCGTTCCGCCGGGCCGGGGTCCGGGAGTGAGCGGATTCATAGCGAGTTCGGCGTGTGCGGGAATCATCGGCCGCGGGGTGTGGGTAGAAGGTGGTTCCCGCCTTTCGGGGAGACACGGGAACACTCGGAGCCAAGGCGCCCCACCGGCGCCGTACACCTGAAAGAGTCGTATCCATGCAGGTCTGGCCTGGCGAGGCGTATCCGCTCGGTGCCACGTACGACGGCGCCGGAACGAACTTCGCGGTCTTCACGGAGGCCGCGGACCGAGTAGAGCTGTGTCTGCTGCACGACGACGGCTCGGAGACCGCGATCGAACTGCGCGAGAGCGACGCGTTCGTGCGGCACGCGTACGTGCCCGGCATCATGCCCGGGCAGCGGTACGGCTTCCGTGTCCACGGGCCGTACGCGCCCGAGCGGGGGTTGCGGTGCAATTCCGCGAAGCTGCTGCTCGACCCGTACGCGCGTGCGATCAGCGGGTCGGTGCGGTGGGGCGAGGAGGTGTACGGCTACCACTTCGACGACCCCGACCGGCGCAACGACCTCGACTCGGCGCCGCACACGATGACCTCGGTCGTGGTGAACCCCTACTTCGACTGGGGCGACGACCGGCTCCCCCGTACGGAGTACCACCACACGGTGATCTACGAGGCGCACGTCAAGGGGCTGACGATGCGCCATCCGGGGCTCCCGGAGGAACTGCGCGGCACATACGCGGGCCTCGCGCACCCCGCGCTGATCGAGCACCTGACCGAACTGGGGGTGACGGCGCTGGAACTGATGCCGGTGCACCAGTTCGTCAACGACCACCGCCTGGTGGACATGGGCCTGAACAACTACTGGGGCTACAACACCATCGGCTTCTTCGCCCCGCACAACGCCTACGCGTCCTGGGGCGACCGCGGCCAGCAGGTGCTGGAGTTCAAGTCGGCGGTGAAGGCGCTGCACGAGGCGGGCATCGAGGTGATCCTCGACGTGGTCTACAACCACACCGCCGAGGGCAACCACCTCGGCCCCACCCTGTCCTTCAAGGGCATCGACAATCCGTCGTACTACCGGCTCACCGACGACCGCCGCTACTACATGGACACCACGGGCACCGGGAACTCCCTGCTCATGCGGTCCCCGCACGTCCTGCAGATGATCATGGACTCGCTGCGGTACTGGGTCACCGAGATGCACGTCGACGGGTTCCGCTTCGACCTCGCGGCGACCCTGGCGCGGCAGTTCCACGAGGTGGACCGGCTGTCGTCGTTCTTCGACCTGGTGCAGCAGGACCCGGTCGTCTCCCAGGTGAAGCTGATCGCCGAACCGTGGGACGTGGGCGAGGGCGGCTACCAGGTGGGCAACTTCCCGCCGCTGTGGACCGAGTGGAACGGCAAGTACCGCGACACCGTGCGGGACCTGTGGCGGGGCGAGCCGCGCGCGCTGGCGGAGTTCGCCTCCCGGCTGACCGGCTCCTCCGACCTGTACCAGGACGACGGGCGGCGCCCGCTCGCCTCGATCAACTTCGTGACCTGCCACGACGGCTTCACCCTGCACGACCTGGTGTCGTACAACGACAAGCGCAACGACGCCAACGGCGAGGACAACCGGGACGGGGAGAGCCACAACCGGTCCTGGAACTGCGGGGCCGAGGGCGAGACCGACGACCCGGACGTGCTGCGGCTGCGGGCCCGGCAGATGCGCAACTTCATCGCCACCCTGATGCTCTCCCAGGGCGTGCCGATGCTCAGCCACGGCGACGAGGTGGCCCGCACCCAGCGCGGCAACAACAACGCCTACTGCCAGGACAACGAGCTGGCCTGGCTCGACTGGCCCGCGCCCGGGGAAGGGGAGGAGGGCGGGGAGGACCCGCGCCGGGAGCTGCTGGAGTTCACCCGCGCGATGGTGTGGCTGCGCAAGGACCACCCGGTCTTCCGCCGGCGCCGCTTCTTCCACGGCCGGCCGGTGGAGGGCACCCACGACGACCTGTCCGACATCGCCTGGTTCACCCCGGAGGGCGCGGAGATGACCCAGCGGGACTGGGACTCCGCGCGGGCGTCGGCACTGACGGTGTTCCTCAACGGCAACGCGATCTCCGAGCCGGGGCAGCGGGGCGAGCGGATCACCGACGACTCGTTCCTGCTGATGTTCAACGCCTCCCCCAAGCCGCTGGACTTCGTGGTGCCCGTCGACCACGGCAAGCAGTGGCAGGTGGTCGTCGACACCGCGCGCGCGGGCGCCGTGCCGCCGGGGACCGGCCCGAAGGTGTCGGCCGGCTCCCGTCTGACCCTGACCGACCGCAGCATGACGGTGCTGCGACGGCCGGCGTAGCGGCCGGTACGGCGCCTTCCGGGATCACCCGTCCGGGCGACGGGTGACCCGGGGGCGCGGGCGATGACACGAAAGGCGGCCACGCGGGTACGTAGGTTCCCATGACCCCTAGGCGACCTGACCCGGCGGTGCCCACGGCCACCTACCGGCTGCAGCTGCAGCCCGGCTTCCCGTTCCGAGCGGCGGCGGACGCGGTGCCGTACGTGGCCTCGCTCGGCGTCTCCCACCTGCATCTGTCGCCCGTCCTGGAGGCCGTGCCCGGCTCGGCGCACGGCTACGACGTGGTGGACCACACGCGCGTGCGCGAGGAACTCGGCGGCGAGGAAGGGCTGCGGGGGCTGGCCCGCACCGCGCGCGAGCACGGGCTGGGGCTGGTCCTGGACATCGTCCCGAACCACATGGCGATGTCCCCGCGCCACAACCGCGCCCTGTGGGAGGTGCTGCGCGACGGCCCCTCCTCGCGCCGTGCGCGGTGGTTCGACATCGACTGGGAGGCCCAGGGCGGGCAGGTGCTGCTGCCGGTGCTCGGCGGGCCGCTGGACACGGTGGCCGGCGACCTGAGGACGGACGGCGACGTGCTGCGCTACCACGACCACGCGTTCCCGCTGCGGGAGGGGACCGCGGGCCTGCCGCTGCCGCAGCTGCTGGACGCGCAGTGGTACCGGCCCGTGTGGTGGCGGCTGGCCCGCACCGAGCTGAACTACCGGCGGTTCTTCAGCATCTCCGAGCTGATCGGGGTGCGGGTGGAGGACCCGGAGGTGTTCGAGGCGACCCACGCCAAGATCCTCCAACTGCTCCGGGAGGGGGTGATCGACGGGCTGCGCGTCGACCACCCCGACGGGCTCGCCGACCCCGACGGCTATCTGGCACGGCTGCACGAGGCCACCGGCGGCCGGTGGACGGTGGTGGAGAAGATCCTCGCCGACGGTGAGCCGCTGCCGGCCTCCTGGCCGGTCGCCGGCACCACCGGCTACGACGCCCTGCGGCACGTGGACGGCCTCTTCACCGACCCGGCCGGGTTCGGCGAGCTGCTCGGCCAGTACCGGAGCTTCGCGGCCCCGCGGGCGGACCGGGGCGGCGACTGGGACGCCACGGTGCGGCGGGCCGCCTACAAGGTGCTCACGCACGAGCTGGCGACCGAGACGGACCGGCTGACCCGGGTGGCGGACCGGCTGTGCGCGAGGGCCGCCGGGACGGCGCTGCGCGACCGCGCGCCGTGGGCCCTGCGCACCGCCCTTCAGGAGCTGCTGGTGCGGCTGGGGGTCTACCGCCCGTACGAGTCCACCGACGCGGCCGCGGTGGTCACCGAGGAGGCCGCCGCCGAGGCCCGGCTCGCCTTCGCCGTCCCCGAGGAGGCCGGGGCGGTGGACGTCGTACGGGATCTGGTCCTCGGGCGGTACGGGGACGGGCCGGCGTACGTGGAGTTCCGTACACGGTTCGCGCAGACCGCGTCGGCGCTGCGGGCCAAGTCCGTCGAGGACACCGCCTTCTACCGCTACGTGCCGCTGCTGTCGGCGACGGAGGTGGGCGGGAACCCCGGCGACCCGGCGGTGTCCCCGGAGCGGTTCCACGCGTACTGCGCGCGCGTGCAGCGCGACTGGCCGGCCACCGGGACGGTCCTGTCGACGCACGACGCCAAGCGCAGTGCCGACGTGCGCGCGGCACTGCACGTGCTCACCGAGTGCCCGGAGCGCTGGGCGGACGTCCTCACCGAGGTGACGCGCGGCGGTGACGGCGTGCCGGACGCCCAGCTGGCGTGGGCCGCCTGGCAGACGGTGTTCGGGCTGGGTCCCGCGGAGGAGGAGCGGGTGCGGGAGGCGCTGCTGAAGCACGTGCGCGAGGCGGGCCTGTACACCGGCTGGACGGAGCAGGAGCCGTCGTACGAGGAGGCGGTGGCCCGGTTCGTCGCGCAGGGGCCGTGCGGGGCGCCCGGCGAGCGGGTGGCGGCGCTGCGGGAGTCGCTGGAGCCGCACATCCGGGCGAACGTGCTGGGCGCCGCCCTGGTGCATCTGACGATGCCCGGGGTGCCGGACGTCTACCAGGGCACGGAGCGCGAGTACCGGGCCCTGGTCGACCCGGACAACCGGCGCACCGTGCGGTTCGCCGGCGACGGGGGCGACAAGGAGACGGTGACGCGCGCGGCGCTGCGGCTGCGGGCGCGGCGGCCGGACGTCTTCGGGGACACGGCGTCGTACGAGCCGCTGCCCGCCGAGGGCCCCGCCGCGGCGCACTGCACGGCCTTCGCGCGCTCCGGGGAGGTGCTCACCGCGGTGACCCGGCTGTCGCTCCGCCTGGCGCGGGAGGGCGGCTGGCGCGACACCCGGCTGCCGCTGCCGCCGGGACGGTGGGCCGACGTGCTGGAGCCGGGCCGGGAGTACGTCGGGCACGTACGCGCGCAGGAGCTGTTCGGGCGCCTGCCCGTGGCACTCCTGGAGCGGCTCCCGGAGTGACCCCGCGCCGTGCACGGCGGCTCCCCCGCCCCTCGCCGGTGCCGCCACGACAGGGCCCCGGCGGGGTGCCGTATCGTCTTTCGTGGCACATCGAATGAGTGTTTGATGGGGAAGACGTGAATACAGAGAGCAACATACGCCTGCTGGTCGACACCCTGACCGAGCAGCGCGAGAAGTTCCTCACCCAGTGGACCCGGACCGTCGGCGAGGACCTGCGCGGCAGGCTGAGCACGGCGGAGCTCGGCCGGGAGCTGGGTGAGCTGTACGACGCCGTCCTCGAGGCCATGACCGCCGGCTCCCTGGACAGCCGCGGCGAACACTTCGCCGAGACGCGCAGCCTGCTGATCGAGCTGTCCCGCAACCGCGCCCGGCAGGGCTTCACGCCCACCGAGACCGTGCGCAGCGTCTTCGCCCTGAAGGAGGTCCTGGAGCCCTCCCTCACCGGTGACGCGGACAGCGCCCGCGCCTACCTCCAGTTCGCCCGCCTGCTCGACGGCCTGGGCCTGCTGACCAGCGAAGCCTATCTGCGCACCCGCGAGGAGATCATCTCCTCGCAGGCCGAGCAGCTCCTCGAGCTGTCGACGCCCGTGGTCAAGCTGTGGGACGGCGTCGTGGGCGTCCCCCTGGTGGGCACCCTCGACAGCGCCCGCACCCAGGTCGTCATGGAGAAGCTGCTGCAGACCCTGGTCGACACCGACTCCACGCACGCCATCATCGACATCACGGGCGTCCCGACCGTCGACACCCAGGTCGCGCAGCACCTGCTGAAGACGGTGGTCGCCGCGCGCATGATGGGCGCCCAGTGCACCATCTCGGGCATCCGGCCGCAGATCGCCCAGACAATCGTCGCGCTCGGCATCGAGTTCGGCGACATCCCCACCAACGCCTCGCTGTCGGACGCGCTGCGGCAGGCGCTGAAGGAAGTGGCGCTGGACGCCGAGGACGACGTGCGGGGTCTCCTGTGACCGACCGCGTCCCCGTCCTCAAGATCGGCGAGGTCCTCCTGGTCTCCATCCAGACCGACCTGGACGACCAGATGGTGCTCGATCTTCAGGAAGACCTGTCCAACCGCATCGTCGCCACCGGCGCCAAGGGCGTCGTGATCGACATCTCCGCGCTGGAGATCGTCGACTCCTTCGTCGGACGGATGCTGGCCCACAACGCGGCCGTCTCCCGCATCCTCGGCGCCGAGACGATCGTCGTGGGCATGCGGCCCGCGGTCGCGATGACCCTCGTCGAGCTCGGGCTGTCCATGAGCGGTGTGCGCACGGCCCTCAACCTGGAGCGCGGGCTCAAGCTGCTGCGGCGCATCGCCGCAGGCCGCGCATGAAGGACTACGCGGCCGAGTGTGCCTCGCTCGAGACCGTCCCGGTCTCCACCAGCGGTGACGTGGTCAGCATGCGGCAGATGGTGCGCATCCTGGCGCAGCGGGGCGGCCTGTCCCTGGTGCACCAGACCAAGCTCGTCACGGCCGCGAGCGAGCTCGGCCGGAACATGCTGGTGTACGGCGGCGGAGGATCCGTCCGCGCGGCATCGGTGACCGACGCCGGCCGGCCGGGTGTCTTCGTGGAGTTCCGGGACAAGGGCCCGGGCATCGCGGACCTCGACCTGGCGCTGACCGACGGCTGGACGTCGGGCAACGGCATGGGACTCGGCCTCAGCGGCGCCAGGCGGCTCGTGGACGAGTTCGACATCGAGTCCGGGCCGTCCGGCACCACCGTGCGCATCGTGAAGTGGGCCAAGTGAACGACAGCCTCGTCGTCGAGGCCGGTGACGTGCACTGGCTGCGCGCGGACGTGGCGCTGGCCGCCGCCGCCCGCCGCCAGGCCGCGCAGCTCGCCCGCCGCCTCTGCTTCCCCGAGGACCGGGTGGCACGGCTCGAACTGTGCGTGACGGAGATGGCGACCAATCTCCTCAAGCACGCCCATGACGGCTCGCTGGCCCTGCGGGTGGTCCGCACGGCCGGCCGCGCCGCCGTGGAGTGCCTGTCCCTGGACAGCGGGCCGGGCATCCACGACCTGGACCGGGCGCTGCTGGACGGCACGTCCACCGCCGGCAGCCTGGGCATCGGCATGGGCGCCATCGGCCGGCTCGCCGACGTCCACGGCGTCCACTCCCTGCACGGCCGGGGCACGGTCGTACTGGCGCGCTTCTGGGACGACGGGCGGGCACCGGCGCCGGGCGCGGTGGCGGCCGGCGGTCTGACCCGCCCGATCAGCGGCGAGCAGATGTGCGGCGACACCTGGGCCGTGCGGACGGCGGGCGACCACGGTCCCGACGCCCGGCTGGTGATGATGTGCGACGGACTCGGACACGGTCCGCTGGCGGCCAGGGCCGCCGAGCACGCGGCCGCCGCCTTCCGCGACAGCACCCGGACCGGCCCGGTCGACCTCCTGCAGCAGGTGCACCAGCAGCTGCGCGGCACGCGCGGCGCGGCCGTCGCGGTCGCCCTGATCGACGTCGCCGCCCGGCGTGTCCGGCTGACCGGGAGCGGCAACGTCACGGCGGTGGTGGCCACCGCGGACACCCGGCAGGGCCTGCCGTCCATGCCCGGCATCGTGGGGGTGCAGATGGGCAGGCCGCGCGTCTTCGAGGCGGCGTTCCCGCCCGGAGCCTGCCTGGTCATGCACACCGACGGGCTCAGCGACCGGTGGCGGCCCGCGGACTTCCCCGGGCTGTTCGCCCAGGACCCGGTCGTGACCGCCGCGCAGATCCTCAACCAGGCCGCGGTCCGCCGGGACGACGCCGGTGTCGTGGTCGCCGCGCACGGGCAGCGATGACCGCCGACGCGCCCGTCCACGAACTGGCCACCGTGCTGCTCGCGGAGGAGGGGGACGTGATCACGCTGCGCCGGTGCACCCAGTCGGCCTGCCGGGCGGCGGGCCTGACGGGCAGTCCGCTGGTCCGGCTGACGACCGTGGTCAGCGAGGCCGGGGAGCACCTGAAGGGCGCCCCGGACCTGACCGCGCACCTCTGCCTGGAGGAACGGGACGGCCTGCGCCTGGCGGTGCACTTCACCTGGCGCAAGGCGCACCGGCCGCCCGCGGCCCTGCTGACCGCCGCCTCCCGCCTGCTGGACGACGGCCTGCTGCGGCTCTCCGACGGGGACGGCCCGCACCGGCTCGTCCTCGCGCAGCGCCTCCCCGCTCCGGCGGCGTCCGCCGCCGAGCTGGCCGGTGAGGTGCGCGAGGCGCTGACCGGCACCGACACGGCGGCCGACCTCATCGAGGCGCTGCGGTCCCAGAACCGTCACCTGCTGGCGGCGCTGGAGGAGTCCGAGCGGCAGCAGGAGGAGCTGCAACGGCTCAACGCCGAACTGGAGGAGACCAACGCCGGCGTCCTGGCGCTCTACTCCGAGCTGGCCAGTGAGCTGGAGGAGACCAACAGCGGGGTCGTCGCCCTCTACGCGGAGCTGGAGGACAAGACCCGCCAGCTGGAACTGGCCGACGCGTACAAGACCCGCTTCTGGGCCAACGTCAGCCACGAACTGCGCTCACCCGTGAACTCCGTCATCGCGCTCGCCCAGTTGCTCCTGGACACGGCGGCCGACCCGCTCTCCGCCGAACAGCGCCAGCAGGTGGCCATGGTGCACGCGTCCGGCAGCACCCTGCTGGCCCTCGTCGACGAACTCCTCGACGTCGCCAAGGCGGAGTCCGGCCGGCTGGAGCCGCATCTCGCCGAGGTGGACGTGCGTTCGCTGCTGCACCAGTTGCGCGGCATGCTGCAGAGCACCGCGCAGCCCGGCGTCGATCTGCGCATCCCGGACGAGGTGCCGGTCGGTACGCTCGTCACCGACGAGGTCATGCTCGCCAGGATCCTGCGGAACGTGCTGTCGAACGCGTTGAAGTTCACGAACGACGGCTCGGTGGTGCTCGACGTCACCGGGACGGGCCGTGGGGAGGACGCCCGCGTCGTCTTCCGGGTCGAGGACACCGGTGTCGGCATCCCCGCCCCCGACATCGAGCGCGTGTTCGAGGAGTTCTACCAGGTGCGCGGCCCGCACCAGCGGGGCCGGCCCGGCACGGGCCTCGGGCTGCCCTACGCCCGCAAGCTGACCGAACTCCTCGGCGGCACCCTGACGCTGGACAGCGAGGTGGGCCGCGGCACCCGGGTGACCATCCGGGTCCCGGCCCGCCCCGGCCCGCCCGCGGCTGCCGAGCCGCGGGCCGCGAGCGGCCACGGCCCGGTGCGCTCCGTCCTGGTCGTCGACGACGACCAGGCCTTCGTGACCGCGTTCCGGGCCCTGGTGCAGGACCTGGCCGAGACGGTCACCACGGTGACGGACAGCGCCGAGGCCGTCGCGGCCGTCGCCCGCGTACGGCCCGACGCGGTGTTCCTGGACATCGACATGCCCGGCCCGGACGGCTACGAGGTCCGGCGGCTGCTGGCCGCCACCCCGTCCACGGCCGGTGTTCCCGTGATCGTCCTGACGGCGCTGGAAGCCGGTGCCGTCGACCTGACGCGCCTGGCGGGCACCCGCGCCGTGCTGAACAAGTCGCGCCTGACCGCGTCCGTACTCGCGGACACCCTGCGGGAGCTGCGCACCGTACCGCCCACTGGGCAGACATCAGCTGCCGATCAGTCGAAGCCGTCCACGGCCAAGGAACACCCATGACCCTTCCCCTCGACGCGGACAACCGTCCGGCGCACATCCTGGTGGTGGACGACGCCCCCACCAACCGCTACGTCCTCGCCACCACCCTGCGCAGGGCCGGGCACGAGGTCATCGAGGCCGAGGACGGCACCCGCGCGCTCGAACTGCTCGACGGGCCGGGCCCCCTGCCCGAGCTCGCCGTCGTCGACGTCCGGCTGCCCGACATGACCGGCTTCGAGGTCTGTGAGCGCATCAAGGGCAACCCCGCCACGGCCGCCGTCCCGGTGATCAACATCTCCGCCTCCGCGATCACCGTCGACGACCGGGCACAGGGTCTCTACCGCGGGGCCGACGCCTATCTGGTCGAACCCATCGCCCCCGACGAACTGCTCGCCACGGTCCTCGCCAACCTGCGCTACGCGCGGGCCCGCCGCCGCGCGGAACTCCTCGCCGACCGGCTGAGCCTGCTGAACCGCACCACGCTCGCGCTGTACAGCGCCGCGGACGCGCACCAGCTGGCCGGGGTCGTGGCCGAGGGGGCGGCGACCCTTTTCCGCTGCGAGGCGGCGGCCTTCCTCACGGCTCCGGAGGGCGGCGTGCTGGTGGCCCACACCTGGCAGGACCCCGACACCCCGGCGTCGTCCGGGGGGCCGGCCGTGCACGCGGTCCCCGCCTGGCCGCATCACGGCGAGGACCCCGCCCGTGCCCGTACGGGCCCGCCGGCCGCCTTCGAAGCGCCCTGTCTCCCGCCGCGCCTGAAGGACCCGGAGGGCAGACGCACCGCCCTCGGCCGCGCCAAGTCCCCCCGCCCGCCCGTCGCCGTCGTCATCCCGGCGGACGCGGTCACCACGCCCGACGACGAGCAGCTGCTCGACCAGCTCCTCCAGGCCGGCACGCTGGCGCTGGAGGCGCTGCGCAGCTACAGCGAGGAACACGCGCTCGCGCTCACCCTGCAGCGCAGCTTCCTGCCCGAGAGCCTGCCGGACACCGCGTACGCGGACCTCGCCGTGCGCTATCTGCCCGCCAGCCAGCACACCGAGATCGGCGGTGACTTCTACGAGGCCGTCGACACCCCGGACGGCCTGGTCGTGGCGGTCGGCGACGTGGCCGGCCACTCGCTGGACGCGGCCATGGTGATGGGCCAGGTCAGGCACGCCCTGCGGGCCTACGCGGTGGAGGGGCACCCGCCCGAGGTCATCCTCGAACGGCTCGACCACCTGCTGACGTCCGTCGAACCCGGCGCCACGGTGACGCTGTGCATCGTCCTGATCGAGTCCGGCGACACCCTCCGCGTCGCGAACGCGGGACACCTGCCCCCGCTGGTACGCAACCCGGACGGCTCGACCTTCTACATCGACGAGCACGGGCCCCTGCTGGGCCTCGGCCTGCCGCACCCGCCCGCCCACCGGGTCACCGTGACGCCCGGGTCGCTGCTCCTGCTGGTCACGGACGGCCTCATCGAGCGCCGGCACGTCAATCTCCAGGACTCCCTGCGGACCCTCGCCTCCGTGGTCGGCCGGGCCTCCGGCGATCCGGAGGATGCCTGCACCCAGCTGCTGGAGCGCCTGCCGGCGGACGGCAGCGACGACGTGGCGCTGATGGCGGTACGGCTGAACGGTCCCCTGACCGGCTGACCGGCCCCTGGACCACCGCACGGTGCCGGGCCTCCGGCGTGCCTCCGGGCGCCCCCGGAGGGCTCCCCCGTCGCGCCCTTGACACGGTCCCCCGGCCGTGGGGTACTGCGCAGTGCGGTGCGGATTCAGGTGGTGACGGGGGGTGGGTCCGCTGCGGCAGTCACGCTATCCGACGGTGGCCGAAATGGTTCTCTCCGCCCGGGCGCTGGCCTTCCAGTGGCCGGGGCTGTGCGCGCTGCGGCAGGTGGGGGTCTCCCGTGCGGGGCGGCCCCTGCATCTGCTGTCCGTGGGCCGTGCCCCGCGGGCCGTGCTCGTGGTGGCCGGCGCGCACGCCAACGAACCGGCCGCCGGGGGAACACTGCTCGCGCTGGCCCGGCGGGCCGTCCGGGAGCGCGAGCTGCGCGACGGCGTGTCGTGGCACTTCCTGCTCTGCGCGGACCCCGACGGGGCGAGCCTCCACGTGACCCCGGCCCCGCGCAGTCTGTACGACTACCACCTGGGCTTCTTCCGTCCCGCGGGACCGGAGCAGCCGGAGTGGGCGCCCTCGGTGCTGCCGCCCGACCGGCTGCCGCCGGAGACCCTGGCCCTGACCGGGGTGATCGACGAGCTGCGGCCCTATCTGCAGGTGTCCCTGCACGGCACGGATCTCGGCGGCAGCTGGGTGCAGTTGACGAGGGACGTGCCCGGACTGGCCGAGCCGTTCGCCAAGTCCGCGGCCCAGCTGCACATTCCGGTGGAGACGGGCGCGTCGGACGCGGCGGGCTGGCCGGCGTCCGGTCCCGGGGTCCATGTGATGCCGGCGCCGGAGGCCGGACGGGCCTATCCGAGTCTGACCGACGACGCCCGGCACAGCACCTGGTACCACGCCCACCGGTACGGCGGGATGACCGCGGTGATCGAGGTGCCGATGTGGGCGAGCGACCTGGTGGACGACCCCGCGCCGCATCCGGCACCGGACGCGGCGATGCACCGGCTCGCGGAGCGGCTGCTGGCGGACGCGGGCGAGGTGCGGCGGGCGCTGGGCGGGACGGAGGCGCGGGCGCTGCCCGCGGGCGCCGACGGCCCGCTGCTGCGGGCGGCCGTCTGGGGCCTGGAGCTGGTGCCGGGGCTGGCCGACGACCTGGTCCGCACCCCGCCCGCGGACGGGACGCGCGCGTACGTGGGGAGCGTGGACGCGTTCGCGCGCCGGGTGCCGCTCAGGGCGGCGGCGATGCTGCGGCGGGCGCTGAGCGGGACGGACGCGGGGGCGGCGGGGCGGCTGGAGCGGCTGGTGGCGCACTGGAGCGACGCGTTCACCACTCGGTTCCGTGCGCGGTGGGTGCCGGTGGAGCACCAGGTCGAGCACCAGTCCCGCACGGTCGTGGCAGCGGCCCGCCACACCCGCGAACAGGCCCCGTGACCCCCGCCCCCGGCGGGGCGGGGGGAGCCGGGCGTGGTGTCAGGAGGCGTCCAGGGCGAAGACGGCGCCGGTCCGGGCGGTCAGGGCGCAGGAGTTCGGGAAGGTCGCGGTGTAGTCGACCCGCTGCCCCCGCCAGGTCCCGCTCGCCCGTGCCGTCACCGGCGCGTAGACCATCGGGCAGAACACCTCCTTCGCCGGGATGTCCTCGATGCGCCCGTCCACCGCGTCCAGCTCCGCGCAGGCGTCCGCGGCACGCCGGTGCCCCCGGGGCGGGTCGCAGCTCAGCACGGTGCCGCCGCCGGCCGTGGACGGCTTCTCTCCGCGGCTGACCGTCAGCAGCAGCCGGCTGTCCGGGACGGAACCGGAGGGGCGCTCCGTGCCGGCGGCCCGGGCGGGCGCCGCACAGGCGAGCAGGACCAGGGCGACGACCAGTCCCGCCCGTACCGTTCTCACTGAGGTGTGCGTCATTCCCGGTGCATCGGCACGGCGGCCCCCGAACCCCACCCCGCTCACCCGAACGGGAGGGTGCGGGCCTGTGCCGTGCGGCCGGCGCGGACGACCGGCCCCAAGCCGTCCCCGGGCCCTGCGGTCAGTTCACCGCGAGCCGGTAGGTGATGCGGCCGAAGCCGATCTGGTCGCCCTCGCGGACGACGGCGGCACCGACCACCCGACGCCCGTTCACCGTGGTGCCGTTGGTCGAGCCGAGGTCGCGCAGCACCCACAGGCCGCCCTGGTGCCGGAGTTCGGCGTGGACGCGGGAGACCGTCTCGTGGCTGATCCGCAGTCCGCTGGCGGGGTCGCGCCCTATGCGCAGCGGGTGTCCGGACGACGGGTGGGGCAGGAGCAGTTTGGGCAGTTTCTCGGCCTGCCAGGCGCGGCGCAGCCGCACGGTGAACCCGGACACCGCCTCCACCGAGCCGAACACCGCCCGCGCGAAGCGGTTTTCCTTCGGGAGGTCCGCGGTGAGCGCGGCGAGTTCGTCGGAACGGCGTGCCACCAGGGCGAGTTCCATGCGCCGGACGAACGTGTCGTGGGACAGGCGCCCCATGGCGACCCCGTCCCGCAGCACGCTCAGCGCCTTGTCGCGCTCCGCGTCGGACAGCCGCGCGGGGTACGTGTGGAACTCGAAGGACGACGTCACGCTGCCGATTGTCGGCCAGCGACAGCCCGGCTGTCCAGAATCCGGGGAAACGGCCGGCCCGCGGGCGCACCCGGCGACACCTGCCGCGGAAGGGGAAATCCCCCGGCGAATCGATCTCCGATGGCGCACGATGGACGGGCTACATCACGGTGAGCAGACGAAGGGGAACCGTCCGTGCAGTTCGAGGTGTGGGCACCGCAGGCCGGCAGAGTGACGCTCCAGTGCGACGGGGTGAGGGGTGCGCTGGAGCGCGACCCCGAGCGGGAGGGGTGGTGGCGGGGGGAGGCCGAGGCGCGGGACGGCTCCCGGTACGGCTTCGCGCTGGACGACGGGCCCGTCCTGCCCGATCCGCGTTCGCGCCGCCAGCCCGACGGGCCGGACGGGCCGAGCGCCGTCGTGGACCACGACCGCTTCGCCTGGAGCGCGCGATGGGCGGGGCGTCCGCTGCCCGGCGCGGTGCTGTACGAGCTGCACGTCGGCACGTACACGCGTGAGGGCACCTTCGACGCGGCCGCCGAGCGGCTCGGCCACCTCGCGGAACTCGGCGTGACGCACGTGGAGCTGATGCCGGTGTGTCCGTTCCCGGGCCGGCACGGCTGGGGCTACGAGGGGGTCTCGCTGTGGGCGGTGCACGAGCCGTACGGCGGACCCGAGGGGCTGAAGCGGTTCGTCGACCGGGCGCACACCCTGGGTCTCGGCGTCGTCCTGGACGTCGTGCACAACCACTTGGGGCCGTCCGGCAACCATCTGCCGCGGTTCGGCCCGTACTTCACGGACACCCATCACACCCCGTGGGGCGCCGCGGTCAATCTGGACGCGCCCGGATCCGACGAGGTGCGCGCCTACCTCGTGGAGAGCGCGCTGGCGTGGCTGCGGGACTACCGGATCGACGGGCTGCGGCTGGACGCGGTGCACGCGCTGGTGGACACGCGTGCGTACCACTTCCTGGAGGAGCTGTCCCGCGCGGTGGACTCCCTGTCCGCCGACACGGGCCGGCCGCTGTTCCTGATCGCCGAGTCGGACCTGAACGACCCCCGCGTCGTCACGCCGCGCGAGGACGGCGGCCTCGGCGTCCACGCGCAGTGGAACGACGACTTCCACCACGCCCTGCACACCGCCCTGACGGGTGAATCGCACGGCTACTACGCCGACTTCGCGCGGGATCCCTTCGCGGCCCTGGCCAAGACGCTCACCGGCGGGTTCTTCCACGACGGCACCTACTCGTCGTTCCGGGGCCGGCACCACGGCCGCCCGCTGGACCGCAACCGGGTGGCCGGGCACCGGCTCCTCGGCTACAGCCAGACCCACGACCAGGTGGGCAACCGCGCCCAGGGGGACCGTCTGGCCTCGCTCCTCTCCCCCGGTCTGCTGGCCTGCGCGGCGACCCTCACCCTGACCGCGCCCTTCACACCGATGCTGTTCATGGGCGAGGAGTGGGCGGCGGGCACGCCGTGGCAGTTCTTCACCGACCACACCGATCCGGAGCTGGCCAGGGCGGTGAGCGACGGCCGGCGGCGGGAGTTCGCCTCGCACGGCTGGGCGATGGAGGACGTGCCCGACCCGCAGGATCCCGCCACCCGGGACCGTTCCTGCCTGGACTGGTCGGAGCCGGAACGCGATCCGCACGCGCGCGTGCTGGCCTGGTACCGGCAGCTCCTCGCCGTGCGCCGCGCCCAGCCGGACCTCATCGACCCGGACCTCGGCGACACCAAGGTCGCCTACGACGCGGAGGACCGCTGGTTCGCCTTCCGGCGGGGTGACGTCCGGGTGGCCGTGAACCTCGGGGACCGGCCGGCGGCCGTCCCCCTCGGCGTCCGCGGCGCGCGCGTCCTGGCCGCGTGGGAGCCCGTGGAGACGCCGGGCGCGGACGGGGTGCTGCGCCTGCCCGCGGAGTCGGCCGTGGTGCTGCTCCAGGAGTGAGCGGACGGGCCCGCGGGTGTGCTGGGACGGCACCCCGCGAGGCCGTGCCGTACGAGAAGGCCCGATCCGGCGGTCGGGCCTTCTTCTGGCGTGCGTAGTGGCGCTGCGCCTTCGCCCGGTTCCCGCAGCCGGCCACCGAGCACCAGCGACGCGTGCCGTTCTTGGAGACGTCGTAGAAGCGCAGGACGCATTCGGGGTTGCCGCACGACCGGATCCGGTCGGGCCGCTCGGCGAGCAGCCGCAGCGCCGTCGGCAGGGCGCGGCGGCGGCCACCACGCTCCTGGCCGGGCCGGACCCGGACAGGGCACCCCGGCCGTTCGCGGCCGTGCCGTCCTTCTGGTCGGACCCGCACGGCGCCAGGATCCGGCCGGTGGGCCCGCCCGGCGTCGCCGGTGAGACGCGGGTGGTGGAGCACGATCCGGCGGGCCGCCGGATCGTGCTCCACCGGGCGGGCCGGTCGGAGCGCTGACCGTCGGACGGACGGCGCGGCCGGCCGCCTACCGCTCCGCGCTGGAGGAGCGCCTGGCCTCCGGGAAGGCGGCGACAGCACCGGCGGCCCGGTGAGGAAACCTGCTCGCGGAGTTCGTCGTCGGCGAGCCGTCCCGGGACGGCACCTCAGGGCGCCTCGTCGCCGTCCCCGAGATCCGTCACGCGCTCCAGCATGATCGGTTCCCAGGCGCGCCGCAGCCTGAGACGCGGGGGGCGCAGCGGCGGGGCGGGGCGGACGGCCAGCGCCCCGGAGAGCTGGATGAGGGCGTCGCAGCGGGCCAGCCACAGGCCGCGCAGACAGGGGCGGGCGCCGTAGCCGGCGAGGGTGGCGGCCCGTACCGCGGCCGGTGCCCCGACGGCGAGCGCGAGGCCGGCGATGTCCTCGGCCGGGTCGCCGACCACCGCCGCGTCCCAGCCGAGGACTCCCCGTACCCGGCCGTCGGCGCCGACCAGCAGGTGCCTGCCGCTGAGGGCGTGGTGGACGAGGACCGCCGTGCCGGACTGGGCGGCGAGCTGGACGGCGGCCGACGGGGTGAGGCGGCGCAGCCGTACGGGGTCGAACTCGTCGGCCGCGGCGAGCTGTTCGGCGGCCTCCGCGGCGACCCGTCGCAGCGCGTCCAGGGACCGTGGCGACACGCGCGGCACACCGAGCGTCTCCGCCTGCCGTGCCGGCACCTCGCGCAGCCCGGTGAGCAGTCCCGCGAGGTCGGTCTCGCCGACGGCGGAGACGGCGTGCTCCTCCGCGGTGCCGCCGGGCAGCCTGGTGTCGAGGGTGCAGAGCAGGCCGGGCGCCCACTCCCCCTGGGCCACTCCGGCCGGCAGGGCCACCGGGACGTGCGGGCGGACGAGGTCGCGCAGCCGCGCCTCCCGGCGCCGGCGGGCGCTCACCTCGCGGTTCGGGGCCAGGCGCAGCACGTGACGGTTGCCCACCCACCAGGTGGCGCCGTCCTCGGTGACGGGCCGCACGTCGGGTCCGGCGGCGGATGCCGCGCCGCCTCCCGCCCCGCCGTCGTCGAGCAGGGAACGGGCCAGTCGGCGGACGGTGTCCGCGGTGGGTGTCGGTGCCTGGGTCATGGTCGCGCCATTGCCGTTCGGGGAGGCAGGGAGGGGAGGGAAGGGTCGTTCAGTCCACGGTGACCATCTCCCGTACGGTGTTGTTCAACCGCCGTCCGCCGTCCTCGGTCACGGTCACGATGTCCTCGATGCGCACCCCGAACCGGCCGGGCAGGTAGACGCCGGGCTCGACGGAGAAGCACATGCCGGGGACGAGGGGCTGCTCCTCCCCCTCGATCATGTACGGGGGTTCGTGCGTGGTGACGCCGATCCCGTGCCCCGTGCGGTGGATGAAGTACTCCCCGTACCCCGCGTCGGTGATGACGGCGCGGGCGGCCCGGTCGACGTCCTGGCAGGCGGCTCCGGGCCGCACCGCGCGGAAGCCCGCCTCCTGTGCCTCGCGCACCAGGTCGTGCACCCGGCGTTCCTCGTCGGTGGGTTCGCCGACGTGGACGGTGCGGGAGGTGTCGGAGCCGTAGCCGTCCTTCAGGCCGCCGAAGTCGAGGACGACCATGTCGCCGCGTTCGATGACGCGGTCGCCGTTCTCGTGGTGCGGATTGGCCCCGTTGGGGCCGGAGGCGACGATGGTGAAGTCGACCTGCGAGTGTCCGGTACGGCGCAGCAGGGCGGCGAGGTCGGCGGCGACGTCGGTCTCCCTGCGCCCGGCGAAGGGGACCTTCCTGATCTCCTCGAAGGCCGCGTCGGCGGCGGCGCCCGCGGCGGCCATCAGTTCCAGTTCGGCGGTGTCCTTGACGGCGCGCAGCATCGGCAGGGCCTCGGTGAGGGAGGCGTACGAGGTGCCGGGCAGGGCCTTCTGCAGGCCCAGCAGGTGCATCGCCCAGGCGTTGTCGCTGATGCCGAGGAGGGCGCCGGGGGCACCTGGCGGGCCCGGCGGGAGGCCGTCGGTGTCCAGCAGGGCGGCGGTGAGGGCGTAGGGGTCCCTGCCGTCGGTCCAGTCGCGCAGGGTGATCGCGGGGGCGCCGGGGGCGCGCTCGGCGTCCGGGGCCTCCAGGGTGGGGACGACGAGCACGGGTTCCCGGCCGGGGGCCAGGACCAGGAGGGTGAGGCGTTCGGTGGCCGCGGTGGGGGTGTAGCCGGTGAGCCACACCAGGTCGGGGCCGGGCGCCACGAGGAGTCCGGCGAGCCCGGCCCCGGCGGCCTGCCGCGCCGCCCGGTCCATACGGGTCCGGTAGTCGTCGGCGGTGAAGGGCGCGGGCGCGGTGCCGGTCATCCGGTGGCCTCCCAGGGCGGACGTCAGGGCTACGGGCAGCATCCTGCCCGCCGGGCGGGGGCGGCGCGAGCCGGTTGACGGAGTTCGCCGCACATCCCGCGCCGGCCGACGGGTCACCCTTGCCTGCCCACGGCAGCTAATGCTTTGATCACACATACCCATTAGGGGTGTTGCCGAGGAGGCCCACGACCGTGCTCGTACTCGCACACATCAGCGATCTGCATCTGGACGGAACCGGGCGGGCGACCGAACGCGCCCGGCGGGTGCGCGACCGACTGTGGGAGCTGCCCGAGCCGCCGGACGCGCTGCTGGTGACCGGGGACATCGCGGACCACGGCACCGAGGCCGAGTACGAGGAGGCCGCCCGCCTGCTCGGACTGCGTGGCGGGGACGCCCCCTTCCCGGTGCTGACCTGCCCGGGCAACCACGACAGCCGGGCCCCGTACCGCGAGGTCCTGCTGGGACGGCCCGCCGCGGACGGGCCGGTGAACAGCGCGCACGTGCTGGACGGCGGCGCCGTGCTGATGTGCGACTCGAGCATCCCGGGCCGTGACGACGGCGAACTCGGCACGCAGACCCTCGCGTGGATCGAGTCGACGCTCGACGGGCTCGACGACGGCCTGCCGGTCCTGCTCGCCTTCCATCACCCACCCGTTCCCCTGCACCACCCCCTCCCGGACTCCTACCCCCTGCGCGACGCGGGACGGCTGGCCGGCCTGCTGGAGCGCCGGCCCCGCATCGCCGGGCTGATCACCGGTCACGCCCACACCCCGGCCGCCACCACCTTCGCGGGCCGTCCGGTGCTGGTGGGGCCGGGGGTGACCTGGACGCTGCGGCTGCCCTGGGAGGGCGAACCGGTCGCGGACCGGGACGCCCCGGTCGGTCTCGCCTTCCACGTCCTCGACGACGAAGGCCGGCTGACCAGCCACTTCCGCGTGGTCATGTGACGATGCCGGGCACCGCCGTGAGCCGCTGACGGGCGCCCCCGCGGTGGCGCACCGTCAGTTCCACCGCGTCGCCCGGGCGGGCGCGGGCGACGAGGCGGGCCAGGCCGGCGGCCGAGTCGACGCGCTGACCGCCGAAGGCGAGCAGCACGTCTCCCCGGACCAGACCGGCCGAGGACCCCGGGCCGGGGACGTGCACACCGACGACCCGCGCGCCCGGCCCGCGGGCGTCGGCCACCTCCACCCCGAGCCGGGCGGTGACGGGCGCCGCCCCCGGTCCCCGGGGGGCGAGGTGCCGTGACGGCGCGGACGGTCCGGACACGGCAGCCGTCCCCGGCTGCCGCGTCGGCCCGGCGGTCCCCGCGCCGACGACGGTGGCACCCATCGCCCCCAGCCCGACGCCGGACAGCACCAGCACCGCACCGGCCAGGACGCCGAGCACCACGGCCGTCAGCCGCCGTCCCCGGCCTCGCCCGGCGTGCTGCCCGGACGCCCGCGCGGACCCGGCACGGCGCTCCGGTCCGCCGGGGCCGCCCGCCGCGGTCCCGTCCCCGGGCATCGGTCTGGGCCGCAGAGCTGGTTGTTCCATGGTTCGCCTCCGGCGGAAGGGGCCCGGACGTCAGACGAGGACGGGCAGGGCCGGCGCGCGGTACGGGAGGAAGCCGTGGACCCGGCCGGACAGGTACTCGTCCTTGTACCGCGGCACGTTCCGGTGCCAGTTGAGGATGCCCGCCATCCAGTTCTGCAGGTCCGCCACATACCCCCGCATGACCGCCCGCGCCTCCTCGGACAGCTGGAAGTCGTCGTAGACGACGGGCAGTTCGTGCGCCACGACGTGCTGGAACTGGCGCATGCGCTGGTTCATCAGGTCCTGCACCACGGGCAGCGCGGTCGGATAGTCGACGCCGAAGAAGTTCTGCACGACCAGCACCGCGTTGTGGATCTCGCCCTCGAACTCGATCTCCTTCTGGTAGGAGAAGACGTCGTTGAGCAGGCACGCGTAGTCGATCGCCGCGTTCTCCAGGGACCGCACCGGGCCGCTGCGGTAGACCTCGGGCGGCACCGCCGGCCCGTGCCCCGCGCGGCAGAGCCCGAGGGTCAGGTCGGAGCCGAAGGTGGCACGCCGCATCTCCAGGTAGTCCACCGGGTCCGGGACCCGGTTCTGGATCTGGTTGGACAGCTCCCACACCCAGGCCTCGGTCATCACCTCGATCGCCGCCTTCAGGGGGCGGCGCTCCTCGGGTGTCATGCCGGCCGTCGTCCGCGCCCACAGGTCGGTCAGGGAGCGCTCCATGGCGTTGGCGGGCGGCGGCACCGGTCCGTCGTCGAGGGGCATGCAGGCGGCGAGGCGGGCCGTGGTGAGCCGGGCGGCGGCCAGGTCACGGCGGTGGCCGTACACCAGCGGGTAGTAGTCGTCCCCGTAGGTGCCGAAGGCCAGCCAGTCGGAGGCGAGGTCGAGTTGCTCCTGGGTGGCGTCCGGATCGAGGCCGGCCGCGCACAGCGGCAGGTCGCAGCTCGCCAGTTTGTCCTCGTCCCAGACGCCCTCGGCGAGGATGCCCATGCGCCGTGACCACTCCAGCAGGTGCCGGCGCGATCCGTCGAGCGCCGGGCTGAGCCGCAGCGGGAACGGCATCTCGATCTCGGGGATCAGTGACGGGCCGACCTTCGGGAACGGCACCTGGGTGTGGTTGCGCCAACGCCGGGCGCCGGTCGTGGCGAGCAGCGCGCCCACGCCGGCGGCGGACGTGCCCGGACCGGACAGCGACTGCCAGGGGGCGCCGGACCGCGCGCCCTCGTTCATGTACCGGCTGGAGCGCAGGTGCCATTCGTGGCCGCCGGACTGCCAGTCCTGGAGCCCTTTCGTGTACGCCGCCACCGCCGCGACCTGGTCCGGGGTGAGGCCGTTCTCCAGCGCGACGGCGGGGACTTCGGTGAAGGCGGTGTGCTCGAACTGGTGCAGGCGCGAGGTGAGGACGTCGTTGACGAGTTCGGCGGCCTCCTGGGTGGTACAGCCGAAGAAGGTCTCCAGGACGAGCACCCCGTTGCTGAGTTCGCCCTCGTCCTCGACCTCCCGCTGGTAGGAGAACAGGTCGTTGCGCAGGTGCACGGCGTCGGAGAACGTCTCCATGAGCACCCTGAGCGGCCGGGTTCCGGCGACGGCGGCGGGCACCTCGGCGGTCGCGTATTCCACCAGCCCGGCCGACCAGGGGGCGCCGCCGACCTTGCGGCGCATCTCGATGTACTCGACCGGGTTGGCGATCCGCCCCTCGTTGATGTTGGACAGCTCCCACAGGGATTCGTTGAGGAGGTGCTCGGTGGCGACGGCGAAGCGGCGGCGCCAGTCGGCGGACATGGCCGGCACGGTGCGCGCCCACAGGTCGGCGAGGCCCGCCTCGACCGGGTTCCGCGGCTCGGGGACGGGCGCTCCCGGCTCGAGCGGCATGAACAGCGGCAGCCGGTCCAGATGGGCCTTCCCGGCACCGCGGTCCTGGGTGCGTTTGTACATCTCCAGGAAGTGGTCGTCGAAGAAGAAGACCCACACGTACCAGTCGGTGACGAGCGAGAGGGCGGGCCCGTCGCAGTCGGGGTGCGTGTAGGCGCAGAGGAGGCCGTAGTCGTGCGCGTCGAGGTCGGCCTGCTCCCACACCCCGCTTCCCTCCAGCATGCCCATCTCGCGTGCCCACGCCGTCGAATGGGCGCGTGCCTCCTCGAGGTGCGGGTTGAGCCGCGCGGGGTGCGGCAGGTAAAAGTGCGGGAGTTCGAACGGCTGCGTCATGGCCGGGGGCTACCCGTGGCCGGCCGGCGGCATCCGCCGGCCGGGGCGTGATCACACCATCGCGTGAACCCTCCCGGGATACGGGACTTCCGGGCTCAGGTCCGTACCTGGATCAGGGCGTGGGTGCCGGCGGTGCGCCAGCGCTGCCCCTCCGCGGCGGTCAGCGCCGCCTCGGTGCCGGCGACCAGTCCGGTGATCACATCCGACTTCAGGGTGCGCAGGGCGGCGACCGGCCCGGGGAAGTACCGGGTGACACCGGCGAACGGTGTGGTCGGGGGCCAGTACCGGTCCCCCACGAGACGGCGGTAGTTGAGGTCGCCCTTGACGACGGTGACCGTGGCGGCGGCGAAGTCGGCGCGCAGGTCGTGCGGCATGTCCGCGTAGGGCAGCGGCGAGCAGGAGAAGGGGTGCGTGCGCAGGGCGAGCCGGCCGTCGCGGAGGGCGGCCCACAGTCCGCGCCCGTACTCGGCCGCCATCCCCCCGGCGCCGGTGAGCCGGCGCACCGCGTCGAGGAGGTCCGCGGTGGTGGCGTCGGAGACGTAGTACGGGTAGGGCTTGAGGTGCAGCACCGCGCGGCCGATGCGGCCGTGCGCGAGGAGGTGGGCGACGAGTAGCAGGTCCGGGACGAGTTCGCGGCCCGCGTTGTCGGCGACCAGGCACAGGGTGGGCGCGGAAGAGGTGGTGAGCAGCGTCCACAGGCGCTCGCTGTCGTCGGCCACCAGGGCGGGGACGGCGGCGGCGCGCCCGGCCTCCTCGGCGGACAGCCGGAAGCCCAGGTCGGCGCGGTTGCCCCACAGGGAGCCGTGCAGCAGGGCGGCCGCCTGTTCGTCCTCGGGGCGGCCCGCGAGGCCGTCGAGCGCGGCGAGTTCCTCGTCGGTGGCGGGCGAGTCGAGTTCGGCGAGTTTGGCGGGGCGGAACGGGTCGACGCCCTGCCAGGGGCCGGGTCCGAAGTAGCCCACGGCGTCCAGCAGCCGGCGGTAGAAGAAGCTCTCCGACCACAGCCAGGGCACGTCGTACCAGGAGCGGCCGGCGTAGGTGTCCATGCCCCAGGTCCGCCAGCGCTCCCGGTCGTGGGCGTCCGCGGGGAGCGGTCGCACGGTGCCCCCGGCGCACTCGGCGAGCAGGGCGTCGAGAGCGCGGTGCCGGGCGGGTTCGTAGGGGAACGCCTCGCGCACCTGGCGGATGATCGCGGGGTGCCGCTCGGCCAGCACGGCGTGCGGGAACGTGCCGGGCTCGTCGGCGACGATCACGGGCGCGGTGGGGATGTCGGACATGCCGATCACCGTAACGCGCGCCCGTCGCCGGGCGCCGGACGTCACACCGGTGCGATCTCCCGCTCCAGCCGTGCGGCCAGGGACAGGTAGCGTGCGCGACGGGTCACCGGGACCAGGCCGCGGATGAGGATCTGCCACATCTCCGCCGTCCGGCGGGGCTGCCGGGTGACGGACTCCCGGGAACGGCCGACGACACGCGTCCCGACGAAGAAGCAGACGAGGGAGTGCGCCACGACGTCGATGTCGACGTCGGGATGGACGTCCGCCTCCTTCACCGCGCCGAGCAGCCGGGCCGTGACGATGTCCAGCCACTCGGTGAAGGGGTGGCTGAGCGGCGGGCGCGGGCGGGTGCCGCCGGTGGCGAGCCGCAGCCCGGCCCGCAGGACGGGGTCCTCGGCGGACATCCTGGCTATGCAGAAGGTGAGGCGCATCAGCGCCTCCAGGGAGGTGTGCCCCCGGATCTCGGTGTCCCGGGCCAGCCGGCGGCTGGTCGCGGACTGGAGCTCCAGGATGGCGTGGGCCAGGTCCTCCTTGGCGGCGAAGTGGAAGTACAGGGCGCCCTTGGTCACCCGGGCGTGCTCCACGATGTCGCTGAGACTGGTCGATTCGTACCCCTGCCGGTCGAACAGGTCGGCGGCGGCCGTGATGATCGTCGCGCGGGTCTGCTCGGCGCGTACCTGCCTCGCCATCGCCTGTACTCCTGAGCCGGAAAGGAACGGGTCATGCCGTTTGTTTTAACGCCTAGTACACGATAGCTCACCCTGTGGCTACGTCCATCCCGCGGGCGAGTGACCGGAGTTGGGCACATCCGACAAAACAAACGGGCTCTTCGAAAGAAAACGGCGCGCCCGGTATCTAAGTGTGGCAGGCGTCGGCACAAAAGAGAACGGCGGGCCGACCGGTGCCCCATCCGCACCGGTCGGCCCGCCTGTTCGTGGGGGCGTCCGGAAGGCCGGCCGTCGGTCCGGCCGGCGCCCCGCGGCGTCGCGTGCCGCGCCCGCGCCGGACTTCGCCCCCGCGGCGCCGGGCACTCCCGCTCTCGAAGCGGAAGGTGCCGGTCTGCATGCCGCGTGAGGTCGAACGATAGGCAGCCCGCGAGCCGGCCGGATACGGGGGAAACCCTCGATCCGACCGGGAACCCACCCTCGGCGCACGGCGGTTGAACGGGAACGTGAGGCTATGTCCCGCATCGCCGGACAGGCGGACGCGCCGGCCGGTCCGTGCGCGCCGGCCGGACGGACCCGGCCCGTTCCCACCGCGCGGAAGCAGGCGTCCCGGAGCCCCGCCGCCCGCCGGACGCGCCCGGCACCCGGCCGGTGCCGGGCCGCGCGCGCCGGGACCGTCCGCCCTCACGGTTCATCACAATGCGGCAGCAAGACCTCACTTCACGTGGCCTTTCACTTGACGACCGGTGGTCGCACAGGGTTGGCTCCGGGCCAGCGAGAGTCACCCGGTCGGCCAACGCACCCCGCGGCGGCCGTCCGTGCTCTCCCCTGCTCTTGCTCGGCCGTACAGCGAGGTCCGCTCTCCTCATGAACACGTCTTCCCCGTCCCGCCGCTTCCCGCGACACCGCGCGGCGGTCCTGGCAGCCGCCGTCGGCCTGCTGGTGAGCGGCTGCTCCGCCTTCGGGACGTCCGGCGACTCCCCGGACACGGACGACGCGGGCGGGGCCGGCGCGGGGCGGATGAAGGTCACCATGGTCACCCACGGCAGTGAGGACGACGCCTTCTGGGACCGGGTGCGCAAGGGCGCCGAGGCCGCGGCGGCCAAGGACGGCATCGACCTGACGTACGTGAGCGACCCGGACCCCGCGGGTCAGGCCGAACTGGTCCGCGAGGCGGTCCGTGACGGCGCCGACGGCATCGCGCTGACACTGGCCAAGCCCCAGGCCATGAGGGGCCCGGTGAACGAGGCGCGGTCCGCGGACATCCCCGTGGTCGGACTGAACTCGGGGATGGACGCCTGGAAGCCGGCCGGACTGCTCGCGTTCTTCGGCCAGGACGAGAGCGTGGCGGGCCGTGCCGTCGGCGAGAAGCTGAACGAGCTGAAGGCCGGGCACGCCCTGTGCGTCATCCACGAACGGGGGAACGTCGGCCTGGAGGCGCGCTGCGCCGGCGTGCGCAAGACGTTCGGCGGGAGGACGGAGAACCTCTACGTCGACGGCACCGACACGCGTGCCGTCACCGGCATCATCACCGCGAAGCTGCGGCAGGAGTCGAGCATCGACCAAGTCGTCACCAACGGGGCGGACTTCGCGCTGACCGCGGTCGAGGCGGCCGCCGCGGCGGGCAGCGACGCCGATGTCGCCACCTTCGACCTCAACCAGGACCTGGTGGACGCCGTGCGCGGCGGCAACGTGCAGTTCGCCGTCGACCAGCAGCCCTATCTGCAGGGCTACCTCGCCGTGGACGCGCTGTGGCTGTACCGGACGAACGGCAACACCAGCGGCGGCGGGGTCGCGCCGGTGCTGACCGGGCCGGCGTTCGTCTCGAAGGTCAACGCGGACTCGGTCGCCGCATTCGCCGCCGACGGAACCCGCTGACGGGCCGCCCGTGCGTACCTCCCCCGACACCCGACCGCTCTAGGACCACGATGTCTCCACGGACAGGTGCCCGGCGCCGTCTCGGCTCCATCCGGCTCTCGCTGTTCCTCCTCGCCCTGGTGCCCAGCGTCACCCTCGCCGGCATGTGGGGCCTGACGACGATCCAGATGTTCTCGGAAGGGCTGGAGCTGCGGTCCCAGACGCAGCTGAGCCGGTCCACCGGCGCGATGGGCACGCACGCCACGCTGGCGCTGCAGAAGGAGCGCAGGCTGACCGCCGCGTGGCTGGCCGAGCCGCAGAGTTCGCGGTCCGCCCTCGAGACCCAGCGCGAACGGACGGACGCGGCGGTCGCGCAGCTGGCCGGGCAGGCGGACGCGATCGCCGAGGCACCGGCGCGCATCTCGGACCGGCTGTACTCGGTACTCGGCTCGGTCGGCAGCCTGGAGTACTACCGGGACCAGGTGGACGACCCCAGTGACATCACCGCCGAGGAGGCGCTCGAGCAGTACACGTCGATCATCGACGACCAGATCCACGCCTTCCAGGAGCTCTCCCAGGTCGACGACGGGGACCTGACCTCCGAGGCCCAGCCGCTGATCGCCCTGGAGCACGCGGCCGAGCTGATCTCCCGGGAGGACGCGCACCTCACCCTCGCCTGGCCGTCCGGGCGCCTCGACGCCGAGGGCTGGGGCGCCTTCGCCGAACTGGTCCACACCCGCCGCTGGCTGGTCGAGGACCAGATCGAGCCCTCCCTGAGCGGCAGCACCAAGACGCAGACCGAGCGCATCCTGCAGAGCCCCGAGTGGCACGCCCTGGAAGCGGTCGAGGACCAGGTGCTCGCCACCGCCGCGGAGGGCAAAAACCGCAACGTCGACCTGCCGGACCTGCGGGACCGGTGGGACGAGGCGATGGACCGGCTCTCCCCGCAGTACTCCGCGATGATCCGCCACCAGACCGACGCGCTGCTCACCCGCAGCGCCGACGAGGCCCGCAGCCTGCTGGTGACGGCCGCCTCCCTGAGCGCCGCCGGACTGCTGGCGCTGCTGCTGTGCGTCGGCCTGTCCTGGCGCATCACCCGCTCGCTGTCCCGCCGGCTGCGCGGTCTGCGGATGGCCACCCTGGGACTGGCGGAGCAGCGGCTGCCCGACGTGGTGGCCCGGCTGGAGCGCGGCGAGAAGGTCGACGCGGAGTCGGCGGCACCCCCGCTGGACTACGGACACGACGAACTGGGCCAGGTGGCGAACGCGTTCAACACCGCGCAGCGCACCGCCGTGCACACCGCGGTCGAACTCGCCGACACCCGACGGGGCTTCCAGAAGGTCATCCTCGGCATCGCCCGGCAGAGCCAGAACCTGGTCAACCTCCAGCTCAGCAAGCTCGACGCGCTGGAACGCCGGCACACCGACCCCGAGGTCCTCAAGGGCCTGTACGAACTCGACTCCGTCGCCAGCCAGTTGCGCCGCTACGAGGAGAACCTCGTCATCGTCAGCGGGGAGCGCCCCGGGCGTTCCTGGAGCGAGCCGGTCGCGCTGATCGACATCGTGCGCAGTGCCGTCGGGGAGGTCGCCGAGTACCAGCGGGTGGAGGTGCTCACCGAGGAAGAAGTGTCGCTCGCCCCGCCGGCGGTGGCCGACGTGATCCACCTGCTGGCCGAGCTGATCGACAACGCGACCGTGTACTCGCCGGCGCCGAGCCCCGTCGGGGTGCGGGCGGCGATGGTGGCCAAGGGGCTCGCCGTCGAGATCGAGGACCGGGGCCTCGGGCTGTCCGACGACGACTACGCCTCCCTCAACGCCCAGCTGGCCAGGCCCCCGCAGTTCGACGTGGTGGCGCTCGCCGACGACCTCCGGCTCGGCATGTTCGTGATCTCGCAGCTCGCGCACCGGCACGGCATCGCCGTCACCCTGCGCCCGTCGCCGTACGGCGGGACGACGGCGATCGTGCTGATCCCGCACGAGATCGTGGTGCGCGACCAGCCGGGCGGCGACGGCGGCCGGGACGCCAGGGGCGAGGCCGCGCGTGGTACGGCGGACGACGCGCCCGGCAGGCCCGCCGCCGGCCCGCAGGCCGCCGCGCCCCGCCCGGCCACCGCCGTACGGGCCGTCCCCGCGCAGGCGGCCGACCCGGCGCCCGCCCCCCGCGCCGACGGGCTCACCCCGCTGCCCCGCCGGGTGCCGCAGACCAGTCTGGCCGCCGAACTGCGCGAGGACCCCGTGCCGGACACCGCGGAGGACCCCTGCGCCGACTTCACCGCGGAACGCGCCGCCTCCTCGCTCGCCGGCTTCCAGCGCGGCACGAGCCGGGCCCGGGACGACGACACGGGCGGCCCCGGCGGGACCGCACCGGCGCATGTGCCCGCCCCCGCCGAGCAGCCCGCTCCGCCCGCCGACCGCCCACCGTCGACCGCTCACGAAGGAACCCCGACATGACACGCCCCGCCCCCGCCACCCACACCCAGCTCGACCAGCTGCTGACCGGACTCGTGGAACGGGTCGCCGACGTGAACCAGGCCGTGGTGCTCTCCGAGGACGGGCTGGTGGTCAGCAAGTCCACCGGCTTCCTGCGGGACGACGCCGAGCGTCTCGCGGCGACCGCGTCCGGCCTGATGAGCCTCAGCAAGGGCGTCAGCATGGACTTCCGCGGCGGGCCCGTGCGGCAGGCGCTCATCGAGATGGCGCACAGCTACCTGATCCTCACCTCGGCCGGTCCCGGCGCCCACCTGGTGGTGCTGACCGGGCCGAACGCGGACGTCGGCGTGGTGGCGTACCAGATGAACATGCTGGTGAAGAAGATCGGCGAGCACCTCAGCGCGGCGCCGCGGGAGGCCGCGGGGCCCGCCGTCGACCCCGGCGTGTGAGGTGGGCGGAAGCGACTCGGCGGGGCGGCTGGTCCGGCCGTTCACCCTCACCGGTGGCCGGACCCGGCCCAGCCGCGCCGACTTCACGCTCATCACCACGGTGACGGCGGTCGATCCGCAGCCCGCGGGCGGGTCCCGGCCGCAGCCCGAGCACCTGCGGATCCTCCGGCTGTGCGCCGAGCCGGTCGCCGTCGCCGAGATCGCCGCGCGGCTCGACCTTCCGGTCAGCGTCGTCGTCATCATGCTCTGCGACCTGCTGGAGGCGGGCCGGATCACCGCCCACCCGCCGCACCCCGTCACCCGTAACACCCCGGACCTGGACCTGCTGCAGAAAGTGAGGGAGGGCCTTGGCCGGCTCTGACACCACCGCTCAGGCGTCCGCCGACCGTCCGTCACCCGACACGGTCAAGATCCTGATCGCCGGTGGCTTCGGCGTGGGCAAGACCACCATGGTCGGCTCGGTCAGCGAGATCGTCCCGCTGCGCACCGAGGAACCGCTGACCATGGCGGGGCTGGACGTCGACGACCTGGACGGCGTCGAGCAGAAACGTGCCACCACGGTCGCCATGGACTTCGGCCGGATCACCGTCTCGGACGATCTCGTGCTGTACCTCTTCGGTACGCCGGGGCAGCAGCGGTTCTGGTTCATGTGGAACGACCTGGCGCTCGGCGCGCTGGGCGCGGTGGTCCTGGTCGACGTGCGCCGGCCCAAGTCCAGCTTCGCCGCGATCGACTTCTTCGAACGCCGGGGCATACCCTTCGTGGTCGCCGCCAACGGCTTCCACGGCGAGCACCCGTACCCGGCGGAGGACATCCGGGAGGCGCTGACGCTGCCGGAGGGCGTGCCGGTGCTGCTGTGCGACGCGCGGGAGCGGGAGTCGAGCAGGGACGTGCTGATCGCGCTGATCGACCGGCTGATAGCCGAGGCGGCCCCGGCGCGGTGAACCGCCCCCGGGGTGCGGCCGGCCGGCCGCACCCCGGGGGGACGGCCGCACCCCAGGTGGAGGACGGCCGTCAGTCCAGTCCGGCCGACTTCAGCCAGGCCTTGGCCACGTCCAGCGGGTCCTTCTTCTCCAGCTGGATCTGGGCGTCGAGGTCCAGGAGCGTCTCGGTGTCCAGCTTCGCCGATACGGCGTTGAGCGCGTCGACGCCCTCCTGGGGGAGCGCGTCCTTGTGGACCAGCGGGGTCACGTTGGCGAATCCGAAGAGGTTCTCCGGGTCCTTCAGGACGACGAAGTTCTCCTTCACGATCGCCGGATCCGTGGTGAAGACGTCCGCGGCCTGGACCTCGTTGCCGGTGAGCGCCGCCTGGGTCAGCGGGCCGCCGGCGTCGAGGGCCTTGAACGACTTGAACGTCAGGCCGTAGACGGCCTCCAGGCCCTTCAGCCCTTGTTGGCGGGTCTGGAACTCGGGCGAGCCGCCTATCACCAGGTCCGGTGCGGAGTCCTTCAGGTCGGCGAGGGTGGACTCGGCGGTCAGTCCGTACTTCTTCGCGGTCGCGGCGTTGAGGCTGACCGAGTCCTTGTTCTCGGCCGGTGACGACTCCAGCAGCGTCAGCTTCTTGTCCAGCTTCGCCTTGACGGCCTCGTTCACCGCCTGGGCCGACTCCTGCCCGGCCTCGGGGTCGAGGTAGGCGAGGAGGGAGCCGTTGTACTCGGGCAGGACCGTGATGGAGCCGTTCTTCATCAGGCCGTACGTCGTCTCACGGCTGCCGATGTTGTGCTTGTAGGTGACCTTGAGGCCCTTGGCGCGCAGCGCCTCGCCGTAGATGTCGGCGAGCAGGGTGCTCTCGGCGAAGTTGTTCGAGCCGACGACGACGGTGCCCGCCTCGGCCTTCTCGCCCGCCAGGGGGTTGTCGGGGTCGTCGTCGGAGGAACAGCCCGCGAGCAGGGCCGCCGCGGCGGTGAGCGCGACCGCCGCCACGCCGGTGTGCCTCGTCCTGGACCTGCTTCTCTTCGCGGTGGGAGTCATTCATCGATCCAATCCAGCCGTTTCACGGGCAGTCAAGAACGTGAGGGTCACGGTTTGTCGTACGGGTGGGGCCGGGGGTCAGCGCCTGCGCACTCCGGGCGAGACCGCCAGCCGTCCCGCGGCCCAGAACAGGGCGAGGGTGAGGAGCGCCAGGACCGCGACGAGGGTGGCGCCGCCGACCACCTTCTCGTAGTCGCGCTGGTAGAGCCCGTCGATGATGTACCGGCCGAGACCGCCGAGACTGACGTAGGCGGCGATGGTGGCCGTGGACACGATCTGGATGGCGGCGGACCGCAGTCCGCTGAGGACCAGCGGGAGGGCCACGGGCAGTTCGACCCGGAACAGGATCCGGGACTCGTGCATGCCCATGCCCCTGGCGGCGTCCACCGGGGCGGGGTCGACGGAGCGGACCGCCTCGTAGGTGGTCACCAGGATCGGCGGGACCGCCAGGACGACCAGCGGGATCATCACGGGCAGCAGACCGAAGCCGATCAGCAGGACGGCCAGCACCAGCAGGCCGAAACTGGGCAGGGCCCGGGCGGCGTTGGCGATGAAGGCGAGCGCGTTCCCGCCGCGTCCGGTGTGGCCGGTCAGGAGGCCGACGGGCAGCCCGATGGCGGCGGCGACCGCGAGGGCCAGCAGCGAGTACTGCACGTGCTCCCGGAAGCGCTGCGGGATGCCGTCGTAGCCCTGCCAGTGGGCGCTGTCGCTGAAGAAGGCGTTGACGAAGTCGAGGACGTTCACCGGACCGCGCCCTCCGGGGTGATCTCCGCCCGCCGCGCGGCGGGTTTCGGCCGGGCCGTGCCGCCGCGCGGCATCCACGGGGTGAGCAGGGTCCGCAGCAGGACCAGCAGCGCGTCGCACACGATCGCCAGGGCGGCCATGGTGAGGACGGCGTTGACCGCGAGTTCCGGCCGGTCGTACTTCTGCGCGGCGGCGAGCAGGTTGCCGAGGGCGCCCTGGTTGCCGATCAGGGCGCCGACGCTCACCAGGGAGATGCTGGAGGCGGTGGCGACCCGCAGTCCGGCGATGACGGCGGGCGCGGCGATCGGCAACTGCACCTGCGCGTAACGCCGTACGGGGCCGAACCCCATGGCGGTGGCGGCGGCGAGCGTTTCGTCGGGCACCGAGCGCACGCCGTCGACGATCGCCGGGACCAGCACCACGAGGCTGTAGAGGGCCAGCGGGATCATCACGGTCAGTTCGGTCTGGCCGGTGTAGTCGATGAGGACGACGAAGAACGCCAGGGACGGGACGGCGTAGAGGACCGTCGTGACGCCGAGCACGGGCGGGTACAGCCAGCGGAAGCGGCCGCACAGCAGCGCGAGCGGCAGCGCGAGGAGCAGGCCGGCGGCCACCGGCAGCAACGCCTCCCTCATGTGCAGCCCGATCAGGCCGGTCCAGCTGTGCTGGAGGTCGCTGGGGATGTCGAAGAAGCCGCTCATCCGGCGACCTTCTCGTCCTCGGCCTCGGCCTCGGCGCGGCCGGCCGTGTGGGCGGCCCGGATCGCCTCGCCGATGGTCTGCTGGGAGACGACTCCGGTCACCCGTCCGTCGCCGTCGACGGCGACGGCCCAGCCGGTGGGCGAGAGCACCGCGCAGTCGAGAGCGGTCCGCAGGGAGTCGGTGCCCGGCACGAACGGCCGTCCGTACGGCAGCAGTCGGTCGGTCCGGACGCCGCCGCCGGTCAGCTCCTCGCGCGCGGCCCAGCCGAGCGGGCGGTTGTCGGCATCGGTCACGAGGAGGTGGGCCGCCCCGGTGGCGGCGACGCGTTCGGCGCTCGCGTCGACGGGGATCACGGCGTCGGTGGCCGGCCGGAGTGCGGAGGAGGGGAAGAAGGACAGCCGGCGGATGCCGCGGTCGGCGCCGAGGAAGTCCTCCACGAAGCCGTCCGCGGGGCGGGACAGCAGTTCGGCGGGCGGCGCGTACTGGGCGAGCCGGCCGCCCTCGCGCAGCACGGCGACCATGGTGCCGAGCTTGATCGCCTCGTCGATGTCGTGGGTGACGAAGACGATGGTCTTGCCCAGCTCGTCCTGGATGCGCAGGAGTTCGTCCTGGAGCCCCTTGCGCACGACGGGGTCGACGGCGGAGAACGGCTCGTCCATCAGCAGCACCGGCGGATCCGCGGCCAGCGCCCGCGCCACGCCGACGCGCTGCTGCTGGCCGCCGGAGAGCTGGTACGGGTACCTCCTGGCCAGCGAGGGGTCCAGTCCCACCCGTTCCATCAGCTCCGCCGCCCGTTCCCGGGCGCGCTGCTTGCCCCAGCCGAGCAGCCGGGGCACGGTCGCGATGTTGTCGGCGATCGTGCGGTGCTGGAAGAGTCCGGCGTTCTGGATGACGTACCCCATGGAGCGGCGCAGGGTGGTCACCGGCTGCCGCCGGCTGTCCTCGCCGTCGATCAGGATCGTGCCCTCGGTGGGTTCGACCATCCGGTTGATCATCCGGAGCGTGGTCGTCTTGCCGCATCCCGAGGGCCCGACGAGGACGGTGATCGAGCGGTCGGGGATGTCCAACGACAGCCGGTCGACCGCCACGGTGCCGTCCGGGTACCGCTTCGTGACTGAATCGATCCGTATCAAGACGCCGTTGCCCTTCGGGTGGCGGAAGTTTCTGACCGGGTTCGCGCACTCTGTCGCCGGTGAGTGTAAACGGCACCACCGACAGAACCCCGGAACCCCGCCCCCGGGCCGGACGGCCACGGGCTACGCCGCCACCTGCCCCGATCCGCCCGCGGGAAACCCCCCGGTCCGCAGTACCCGCCGGTCGGCGGTCACGGCGAACACCTCGCAGCCGGCGTTGAGGCAGAACCGGCGTGCGCCGGCGGCCCGGAGCAGTTGCGCGCCCTTCTGCACGGACCAGCCCTTCACCACGGCGCACGGGTCGAGGCGCCGGCCCGGCAGCCGGACGTCGAAGGCGCCGCCGGTGGCGATCCGGTAGCGGTCGCAGAGGTCGAGGACCTCGGTCAGGTGGGGACCGAGGTGGCCGGGGTCCAGTTCGCCGCGGTCGAGCCGGCACCCCTCGCTGTCCTCGCGGAACGGGCTGAAGCGGGCGTCCGCTTCCCGCAGCCAGGCGAAGAGTCCGTCCGCCGCGGCGGCGGGGAAGTCCTCGTCGTCGACGCGCAGGGACACCTCGATCGGGACGCGGACCCGCACCGCCCTCCTGCCGCGGGGGGCGGGTGCCGCAGTATGGGCGGGTGGAAAAAGTACGCCTCCTCGTCGTGGACGACGACCCGCCGATAGCCGACCTGGTGGCGACGGTCGCCCGGTACGAGGGCTGGGAGGCGGTCACCGCCAACTCCGGTGAGGAGGCGCTGCGCCGTGCCGCCGGGTTCCGCCCGGACATCGTGGTGCTGGACCTGATGCTGCCGGACGTCGACGGCTTCGGCGTCCTGGACGGGCTGCGGCGCTCCGGGGCGATGGTGCCGGTGGTGTTCCTGACCGCCCGGGACGGGGTCGCGGACCGGGTGGCGGGGCTGACCAGGGGCGGGGACGACTACCTGGTCAAGCCGTTCGCCGTGGAGGAGCTGATGGCGCGGCTGCGCACGGTGCTGCGGCGCAGCGCGGGGCCGGGGCACCCGCGGTCGGTGCTGCGGGTGGCGGACCTGACGATGGACGAGGACACCCGTGAGGTGCGGCGCGGGGAGCGGCTGCTGTCGCTGACACCGACCGAGTACGAGGTGCTGCGCTACCTGATGCGCCGCTCGCCGACGGTGCTGACCAAGGCGCAGATCCTGGACCACGTGTGGGAGTACGGCTTCGGTGGCCGCTCCAACGTGGTGGAGCTGGTCGTCAGCCGGCTGCGGCGCAAGCTGGACGACACCGGTGAGCCGCTGATCCGGACGGTGCGGGGCTTCGGGTACGTGATCCGGCAGGCCGCCGAGTGACCGCGTTCCCGCGGCGCCTGCGGGACACCTGCCGGGGGATGCGGCTGGGCACCCGGCTGACGCTGGGTCTCGCGGTGCTGTCGCTCGCGGTGTGCGCGGTCGTCGGCACGGCCCTGACCACGTACATGCGCGACTATCTGGAGCGGCAGCTCGGCGACCAGCTGAAGCTGATCCAGACCGTGCAGGCGAAGGACGCGGCAGCGCACGGCACGGTCAGGCGGAAGCCGTACTACGGCTGGTACACGGCGGTGTACGACGTCTCCGGCGACGCGGTCACCCTGCGCAGGCCGTCCGACGTGCCGGACGACACCCGGGCGATGGCGGACCTCGCGCGGGCGATGGCGCGCTCCGACACCGAACTGACGCGCACCGCGCGGATCGACGGGGAGGGCACCTACCGGCTGCGCGGCTGCGAGGTCGAACCGGGAGTGGTGCTGGTGAGCGCGGCGCCCGTGAAGGACGTCGAGGAGACGGTCGAGCGGCTGATCACGGTGCAGGTCGTGGTGTTCGCGCTGGCGCTGACGGCGCTGGTGGTGTCCGGGCGGCGGATGCTGCGGCGCGGTCTGGAGCCGCTGAGCGACATGGCGCACACCGCGCACGGCATCGCCTCGCACGACCTGAGCGAGTCGGCGTCCCGGCTGCCGCTGCGCGCGGACGGGCGGGACGGCGGGCGGGAGGTGGCGGAGCTGCGGAGCGCCTTCAACACGATGCTGGAGCACATCGACGACTCCCTGGCGGTGCGCGCGGAGGCGGAGGCGCGGCTGCGCCGGTTCGTCGCGGACGCCTCGCACGAACTGCGCACCCCGCTGATGTCGGTGCGCGGTTACGCGGACCTGTTCCAGTACGCCGCCGCGAACGAGCCCGCCGAACGCGAACGCCATCTGGCGCGGTTGCGGGCGGAGGCCGCCCGGATGGGGGTGCTGCTCGACGACCTGCTGCTGCTGGCCCGGCTGGACGAGGGGGAGGTGGAGGCGCCGCTGCGGCAGGCGGAGACGGATCTGGTGGAACTGGTGCGGCAGGCGGCCGACGCGTTCCGTGCGGGGCACCCGGGCCATCCGCTGACGGTGACCGCCCCGGCGGGCGCGCCGGCGCCGCGGCTGGATCCGCAGCGCATCCGGCAGGTACTGGACAACCTGCTGACCAACGCCGCCGTGCACACCCCGGCCGGCACTCCCGTGTCGGTGGGGGTCGGCGTGACCGGTGACTCCGCTCTGGTGCGGGTGACCGACGCGGGCCCCGGCGTCCCGGCGGAGGACCGGGAGCGGGTCTTCGACCGTTTCTACCGCGTCGACAAGGCCCGCAGCCGCGACCGGGGCGGCAGCGGCCTGGGCCTCGCGGTCGCCCGGTCGCTGGTGCGGGCGCACGGCGGCGACATCGAGCTGAGCGGCGAGCCGGGCGCGACGGTCTTCACCGTGCGGCTGCCGCTGGGCGACGGCACCTGACGGGCGGCCGGGCCCCGGGCGAAGGCGCCGCTCCCCTGCGGACCACCCGCCCACCGCGCCCCGCGCGGAGGGTCCCGGTCAGCCGTCCGTCGCCGGGAGGGTCACCTCGAACCGGCAGCCGCCGGTGACGTTGCGGACCGTGGTGCTGCCGCGGTGGGCCTCGACGATGCCGCGGACGATGGCGAGGCCGAGGCCCGCGCCGGCCGGCGGGGTGCGCGCGTGGCTGCCGCGCCAGCCGGTGTCGAAGACGCGGGGCAGGTCCTCCTCGGGGATGCCGCCGCAGCCGTCCGTGACGGACAGCACCACGCCCTCGGACGAGCGCCGCGCGGCGACGGCGACGGTGCCGTCGGCCGGGGTGCGGCGGATGGCGTTGACCAGCAGGTTGCCCAGGACGCGGCTCATCTCCCGCCCGTCCACCTCCACCGGCAGCGGCTCCACCCGGTCGCCGTCGAGCCGCACGCCGTGCTCCCGGGCGAGCGGGTCCGCGCCGGCGAGGGCGTCGCCGACGAGGTCGTACAGGGAGACGCGGGAGGGTGAGAGGGTGAGCGCGCCGGCGTGGATGCGGGAGAGTTCGAAGAGGTCGCCGACCATGTCGTTCATGCGCTCCACCTCGGTGCGGATCTGCCTCAGGTAACGGTCGGGCTCGGCGGCGACCCCGTCCTCCAGCGCCTCCGCCATCGCGCGCAGTCCGGCGAGCGGGGTCCGCAGATCGTGGGAGATCCAGGCGACGAGCTCCCGCCGGGAGGACTCCAGCGCCCGCTCCCGGCGCCGCGACGCGGCGAGCCTGACGCTGGTGGCCTCCAGTTCGCGGCTGAGCGCGGCGAGTTCGGCGGTGGCCGGGCGCTCGGGTGCGGCGAAGTCGCCGCCGTCGCCGAACGAGCGGGCGGCGAGCGTCAGTTCCCGGCTGCGGGCGACGACCCAGCGGCCCAGCAGCAGCGCGGTGACCGCGGAGACGACGGCCGCCATGGCGACGACCGTGGTCACCACGCGCAGGTCGTGCGCCGAGAGGAACATCGCGCGGGCCACGGCCAGCGTGCCGGCGAGCATCGCCGTCACCGCGACCCCCGCGACCACCGCGAGATGCGCGGTGAGCGACCTCCGCCGGATCAGCAGCAGCACGCACGCGCCGAGCAGGCCGGCCGCGGCGGCGCCGAGGAAGGCGAACAGCGCGATGAGGAGCGTGTCGCGCACGGTCACGCCTCCCCGGGACCGGCGGCGGTCTCGAAGCGGTAGCCGACGCCCCACACGGTCCTGATCAGCCGGGGCCGTGCCGGATCGTCCTCGACCTTGCCGCGCAGCCGCCGTACGTGGACGGTCACGGTGGACAGGTCACCGAAGTCCCAGCCCCACACCTCCCGCATCAGTTCCTCCCGCCCGAACGCCCGTCCGGGGTGCCGCAGGAAGAAGGCGAGGAGGTCGAACTCGCGTATCGTCAGCGCCAGTTCAGCGCCATGCTTGGCGGCCCGGCGGGACGCGGGGTCGACGGTGAGGCCGGCGGCCCGCAGCAGGCCGGAGGCGACCGGGGCACGGCGGGTACGGCGCAGTACGGACTCCACGCGCAGGACGAGTTCGCGCGGGCTGAAGGGCTTGGTGACGTAGTCGTCGGCACCCACCTCCAGGCCGAGGACGCGGTCGTCCTCGTCGCCGCGGGCGGTGAGCATGATGACCGGCACGGGCCCGTGGTCACGCATCCGGCGGCACACCTCCAGGCCGTCCATGCCGGGCAGCATGAGGTCGAGGACGACGAGGTCGGGCCAGTGGGCCGCCGCGCGGTCGAGCGCGCCGGGGCCGTCACCGGCCCGGTCGACGACGTATCCGGCACGGTCGAGATAGCCCGTGACGATCTCGGCGACGGTGGGATCGTCGTCCACGACGAGGACCCGGGCTCCGGCCCCGCCGTGCTGTGGTGGCTGCTCCATGCGGCCAGCCTCGCACCACGCGCGCGCGACCGGCACCGAGGGGCCGTCGGCGTCCGCATTCCGTAAGGAGCCGGGGCCGTCGTCGCCGCACGGGCGGTGCCCGTCCTGCTCCCCGGCCGCCCGGTGCCGACGGCGGTGGCGGGGAGCAGGGGGCGGATCAGCCCTCGGTGGGCTGCAGCCTCAACGAGATGCTGTTGATGCAGTAGCGCTGGTCCGTGGGCGTCGGGTAGCCCTCGCCCTCGAAGACGTGCCCGAGGTGCGAACCGCAGCGCGCGCAGCGCACCTCGGTGCGCACCATGCCGTGCGAGCGGTCCTCGATCAGCTCCACCGCCTCGGTGTCCCGCGGGTCGTAGAAGGACGGCCAGCCGCAGTGCGACTCGAACTTGGTGCCCGAGGTGAACAGCTCGGCGCCGCAGGCGCGGCAGGAGTAGACGCCCTCGGTCCTGGTGTCGGTGTACTCACCGGTGAAGGCCGGTTCCGTCCCCGCCTGGCGCAGCACCGCGTACTCGGACGGCGACAGTTCCGCGCGCCACTGCTCGTCCGGCTTCTCCACGTCGTACGGCATGAGCTTCCAGCTCCTCACTTCTGCAGACGGTCCAGGATGCGCGGGCCGAGGTCGGTGACGTCGCCCGCTCCCATGGTGAGAACGAGGTCACCGGGCTTCGCCATTCCCGCGACCACCTCGGGGACGTCCGCCGTGTCGTGGACGGCCGTCACGTCGGCGCCGGCCGCCCGGGCCGCCTCGATGATCAGCTCGCTGGTGACGCCGGGGAGCGGGTCCTCGCGGGCCGGGTAGATGTCCAGCACCACGGAGGCGTCGGCCAGGGTCAGCGCCTGGCCCATCTCCTTGCCCAGCTCGCGGGTGCGGGAGAACAGGTGCGGCTGGAAGACGACGAGGATCCGGGCGTCACCGGCCGCGGCGCGCATGGCCTCCAGGTCGGCGGTCATCTCGGTCGGGTGGTGCGCGTAGGAGTCGATGACCTGGACGCCGGCGGCCTCGCCCTTGAGCTGGAGGCGCCGCTTCACCCCGGTGTAGGCGGCGAGCGCGGGCGCCGTCTCGGCGGCCGGGATGCCGAGCGCGGCGCTCGCGGCGAGCGCGGCGACCGCGTTGTGCGCGTAGTGCCGGCCGGGGACCGACACGGTGAAGGTGAGGGGGGTGCCGTCGAACTCGACGGTCACCTCGCTCTTCAGCCCCTGCGGGACCACCGACAGCACCCGCACGTCGGCGTCGGCCGCCTCGCCGTACGTCACCGTCCGCACCGAGCCGTCCAGCCGGCGGGTCAGCTCACGGGCGCCCTCGTGGTCCGCGGAGATCACGAGTGTGCCGCCCGGCACGATCCGGCCGACGAACGTCTCGAAGGACTCGTGGATCTCCTCCATGGACGCGTAGTTGGCGTGGTGGTCCAGCTCCACGTTGAGGATGATCGCGACCTCGGGGGCGTACTTGTGGAAGCTGCGGTCCGACTCGTCGGCCTCGGCGACGAAGATCTCGCCCGCGCCGTGCAGCGCGTTGGAGCCGGGGGCGTCCAGGTCGCCGCCGATCGCGTACGACGGCTCGCGGCCCAGCTCGGTGAGGGTGACGGCCAGCATGGAGGTGGTGGTGGTCTTGCCGTGGGTGCCGGCCACCGCGATCGGCCGCAGGCCGTTCATCAGGGCGGCGAGGGCGTCGGAGCGGTGCACCACCGGGATGCCCAGCTCGGCCGCCCGGAGCAGCTCGGGGTTGTCCTCGCGGATGGCGGAGGAGACGACCACGCAGCTGGCGTCGTCGGCGAGGTGCGCGGCGGCGTGGCCGATGTGCACGGTGACGCCGAAGCCGCGCAGGGCGTCGGCGGTCGGGGAGTCCTTGGAGTCGCTGCCCGCCACCTGCGCGCCGCGCTGGGCGAGGATCTTGGCGATGCCCGACATCCCGGCGCCGCCGATGCCGATGAAGTGCGGTCGGTCCATGGCGGTAGGAAGGCCGGGTGCCATGCGTGTTCTCCCAGTGGTGCGACGAGCGGGGACGGCGGTCTTCGCGCCCTCGCGGTGGAGCCGGGAGAGCGCCGCCCCAGCCTATGCCTTGCTGTGGGAGAAGAGTTTCAGCACCGGCACGCCGACCTTGTGCCGGGCCCGGGAGGCCCAGTCGCGGTGGAAGAACTCCTCCACGTAGTGCGGGTCGGTCAGCACGATCACCTCGTCCGCGCCGGTCTCCTCCACCATGGTCCGCAGCGCGTCCAGCGGGTGGCTGTCGATGAGCCGCCCGTCCGCCGTGTCGCCGGTGGCCCGCAGTGCCTGGAGGGAGACCTCCAGGGCGCGCTCCCCCATGCTCTGGGCCTCCTCGCCCTCGGGGGTCTCGTGCTCCCGGACGGCCTCGTCGAGCTCGCCGAGCGCGACGTCGTCGATGGCTCTCAGCAGCCGGTCGGCCTGCTCTCCGCGGGGCTGCAGCAGCACGTGGAAGGAGACCGGCTCGTCACCGTGCAGGGTGGTGACGAACTCCACGTCCGCGGACGTCAGGGCCTTCTCGATCATCAGTACGCTGGTGAACACCGTGCGCCCCTTCTCCTCGGAGGGCCGGTGGGCCCTCGTCGCTCCGGGGGCCGAGCCGGGCCCCGGGGAAACCATCCTGCCCCGTGTTCGCACGGGTACTGCCGGATTCATCCTCGCCCTGCTCCGCGGCGGGCGGGCGCCCCGGTTCCGCCGATCGCCGGACCGGCGCCCACCGTCGGACGCCTTCCCGGCCCTCCCCGGTCGCCGCCGGGCGGGGACGGTCAGCTCCGCCGGTACCGCGTGAACAGGTATCCGTCTTCTTCCAACATCGAGTTCAGCGTGAAACGCCGCGGAAGTGTCACTGTCGGTCCACCGGCAATGCGCTGAGCGTCACCCGCGGTGAGCATCGGGGAGACGGTCAGGCAGAGCTCGTCCAGCACCCCGGCCGCCACCATCTGGCCCAGCAGGCGCGGCCCGCCCTCGGTCAGCAGCCGGGTGTGGCCGAGGTCCGCGAGCGCCCGCACCGCCCGCGCGGGGTCCACCGCGGCGCCCTCCCCGGCGACGACCACCCGCGCGCCGGCCCGCTCGGCGGCGGCGACGCGGTCGGGGGCGGCCCCGGCGCCGGTCAGGACCAGGGTGGGCAGCAGGGGGGAGGTGAACAGGGGCAGGGCGAAGTCCAGGTCCAGGCTCGCCGTCACCACCGCGATCACGGCCGCCGGGCCCTGTCCGGCCGCTTCCCGGGCCGCGGCGAACTCGGCCCGCGCGCGGGCCGGCCGGTAGCCCTCCTGCCGTACCGTCTCGGCGCCGACGACCACCACGTCCGCGAGGGCCCGCAGCACGCCGAAGATCCGCATGTCGGCGGGGCAGGAGATGGGCTGCGAACGGCCGTCGTGCTGGGCCGCGCCGTCGAGGGTGGACACCATGTTGGCCCGCAGCCACGGCTCGCGGCCGCCGGGCCCCGGACCGGGGTAGGCGTACGCGGCGGCCAGCTCGGCCAGGCTCCACTCCCGGCCGTCCGCCCCGCCGGGAGCTGCTGTTTCGTCGGTCACGTCGGTCACGGGGAACAGGCGTCGCATGCCGAGCAGTCTTCCACGCCCCGTAGCATGGGGGACCGTGTCGTCCTCCTCCCCCGCCTCCCGTCCCGGTCCGATGGCCGACGTGGCTCCCCTGTCCCTGTGCGCCCGTGAGCCGCACGTCCCCGCGGACCGGCTCGTCGCCGAGATGGTGCCGCCGCCGCGGTTCGACTCGGTGCGCTTCGGCACGTACATCCCGGATCCGAACCAGCCGAGCCAGACCGAGGCCGTGCGCGTCCTGGAGGGTTTCGCGGCGGGTCTCGACGGGGCCCCGGCCGGTGCGGCGGGCCGGCGCCGGCTGTTCGGTTTCGGCAGGGCGCCGAAGAAGACCCCGGCGGGCCCGCGCGGCGTCTACCTCGACGGCGGCTACGGCGTCGGCAAGACCCACCTGCTGGCCTCGCTGTGGCACGCCACCCCGGCGGAGCCCTCGCTGAAGGCGTTCGGCACCTTCGTGGAGCTGACCAACCTGGTCGGCGCCCTCGGCTTCCAGCAGACGGTGAAGACCCTCTCCGGGCACCGGCTGCTGTGCATCGACGAGTTCGAGCTGGACGACCCGGGCGACACCGTGCTCGTCTCCACGCTGCTCGGCAGGCTGGTGGAGGCCGGGGTCGCGCTCGCCGCCACCTCGAACACCCTGCCCGGCAAGCTCGGCGAGGGCCGGTTCGCGGCCGCCGACTTCCTGCGCGAGATCCAGGGCCTGTCGGCCCACTTCCGCGCCCTGCGCATCGACGGCGAGGACTACCGCCACCGCGGCCTGCCCGAGGCACCGGCGCCGTTCCCCGACGAGGTGGTGACCCGGACCGCGCACGCCACCGAGGGTGCCTCGCTGGACGCCTTCCCCGACCTGCTGGACCACCTGGCCAGGGTCCACCCCAGCCGTTACGGCGCCCTGACCGACGGTCTGCGCGCGGTGTGCCTCACCGGGGTGCGTCCGGTGCCGGACCAGTCGACCGCGCTGCGCCTGGTGGTCCTCGCGGACCGGCTCTACGACCGTGAGGTGCCCGTCCTCGCGTCGGGGCTGCCGTTCGACCGGTTGTTCAGCGAGGAGATGCTGAAGGGCGGCTACCGCAAGAAGTACTTCCGGGCGATCTCGCGGCTCACCGCGCTGGCCCGCGACGCGAAGCGGCTCGCCGACACCCCGTAGCACGGGTGTGCGGCCACCGAGCGAATCGCCGTCGCTGAACGGCGCGTTCGCGCCAACGCACCGAATTTTTCAGGCGCCCTCCGCCATGGAGCACCGAGTTGACCCTGCAAATGACGTTGCGGGGTTAACGTGTTTCTTGACCAGTCGTTGACCAAGCCTTGGTCTGCCGAAGAGGCGTGAACCGTCTCGGAGAACGGGCGTGTGCCGAGGTGGGGAGAGCGTGGCCGCACTCCGGGCCCTCGCTGTCGCCCCGCCCTCGCGTCACCGCTTCGCCCTCCCGGCAGTCCTTCGCATCCGCATATACATCCCGTGAAGCAAGGGCCACGGGTCGGTGCCGTGCCGCGTCGGGAGCGACGGGCCCGTGACCGCCCGGGACCCCCCGTTTCCTCACACGCCGGAGGGCCGCGTCAGCAGCCCTCCGGCGTGGGAGACGCGTCCCCACACGCGCCAGGAGGCAACGCCAGATGCAGCCCCTCACCGACACCCCCCGCACCTCGGGACCGTCCCCCGGTCTCCCGCCCGTCCCCGTCCCCGTCCCGCCGGCGCGCGGCGACGCGTTCGAGGCGCGGTGAGCGCGCCCGTGTCCCGCCTTCCCCACCTCAGGCAGGACTTCGCCGCCTCACTCGTCGTGTTCCTCGTCGCCCTGCCGCTGTGCGTGGGCGTCGCCGTCGCCTCCGGTGTCCCGGCCGAACTCGGCCTGGTGACCGGCATCGTGGGCGGTCTGGTCACCGGAATGCTGCCGGGCAGCAGCCTCCAGGTGTCCGGGGCCCGCCGCCGGACTCACCGTGCTGGTCTTCGAGGCGGTCGACACCTACGGACTGCCCGCGCTCGGCGTGATCGTGCTGGCCACCGGAGTGCTCCAGCTCGCGATGGGGGCCCTGCGGCTCGGACGCTGGTTCCGCGCAATGTCGCTCTCGGTGATCGAGGGCATGCTGGCCGGCATCGGCCTGGTCCTCATCGCCGGTCAGCTCTACGCGGCGGCCGGGCTGGAGGCCCCCGACACCGGCGTCGACAAGGTCCTCGGTCTGCCCGGGGCGGCCGCGGACGCGCTCGGCGGCACCGGGGCGCTCACCTCGACGGCGGTCGCCGCCGGCACCGTGGCGGTGATGGTGCTGTGGCGCCGGATGCCGGGGCCGGCCGGAGCCGTGCCGGGGGCGCTCGTCGCCGTCCTGCTGGCGACGGGCGTCACGCTCGCGTGCGGCATGCCCGTCGCGACGGTCGAGGTGCGGGGCCTGTTCGACTCCGTGCAGCCGCCCGGCACGGACGCCTTCGGGTCACTGGCGGGCATCGGGTTCCTCGGCACCGTCCTCGCCTTCGCGCTGATCGCCTCCGCCGAGAGCCTGTTCAGCGCGGCGGCCGTGGACCGGCTGCACACCGGCCCGCCCACCCGGTACAACAAGGAGCTGATCGCCCAGGGCGCGGGCAACACCGTCTGCGGGATCCTCGGCGCGCTGCCGATGACCGCGGTCATCGTGCGCAGTTCCGCCAACGTCCGGGCGGGCGCCAGGACCAAGGCGTCCCGGGTGCTGCACGGCGTGTGGCTGCTGCTGTTCGCCGCGCTGCTGCCGTCCGCGCTGGCCCTCATCCCGCTGCCCGCGCTGGCGGGCATCCTGATCCACGCGGGCTGGAAACTGATCCCGTTCCGCGGGCTCGTCGCGCTGTGGCGGGGGCACCGGGGCGAGGCGCTGGTCCTGGTGATCACCGCGGTGTCGATCGTCACGGTGAACATGTTCGAGGGCGTGCTGATCGGACTGGCCCTGTCCGTGGCCAAGACCGCCTGGGAGGCGTCGAAGTACAGGGTCGAGGTCACGGACAAGGGAGCGGGGCCCGTGCGGGTGTACCTGTCGGGCAACGCGACGTTCCTGCGCCTGCCGAAGATCCTGGACACCCTGGAGTCCCTCCCGCAGGACCGCCCGGTGGAACTGGACCTCACCGGCCTGCACCACCTCGACCACGCCTGCCGCACGGCCCTCGATCACTGGGCGGAACGCCACAGCACCCCGGACACTCCCCCGGTGAAACTCACCGACCGCGCACCGGACGAAGGCACCACCGCGCTGACCGTTCCGTAGCGGCGCGGGGGCCGCACCGGCGCGCGGCCCCCGCCGCACGTCCCGGGGGACACGTGCGACACGCGTGGTTCCCGGGACCCGCACCAGGTGGTAGACACGGCTGGGTCACAGTTCCTGTCCGCCAGCAGGAAGGTTTCCCCCCGCATGTCCGAAACCGTGCCCACCCCCTCCTCCCCCACGACGCGCCGTCAGCTCCTCGCCCGTACCGGCGCCGCGGGCATCGGCATCGCCTTCACCGGTGCCCTCTCCGAACTCTTCACCGGCACCGCCGCCGCGCGGAACCTCGGCCACGGCGGCTACGGCCCGCTCGTCCCCGACCCCGACGGCCTGCTCGACCTTCCCCGGGGCTTCCGCTACACGGTCCTCTCCCGCGAGGGCGACCCCCTGCGCTCCGGCGAGGGCCCGGTGCCCTCCAACCACGACGGCATGGCGGCGTTCGCCGGCCGTCATGGCCGTGTCCACCTGGTCCGCAACCACGAGAACCGCGCCACCGGCAGAGCCCCCGTCCCGGTGGTCCACGGCCTGACCTACGACCCGGAGGGCAAGGGCGGCTGTACGGCGCTCACCCTGGACCACCGCGGCCGCGTGCTGTCGGAACGGGTCGCGATCGCGGGTACGGCCGTCAACTGCGCGGGCGGCCCCACTCCCTGGGACACCTGGCTGACCTGCGAGGAGACCGAGGACAGGGCGGGCACCAACGGCTACACCAAGGACCACGGCTTCATCTTCGAGGTCGACGGCGCCGACCCGCGCCGCACCGGTGCCGTCCCGCTGACCGCGATGGGCCGCTTCCAGCACGAGGCGATCGCCGTGGACCCCAGGCGGGGGGTGGTCTACGAGACCGAGGACGCCTTCGAACGGCCCTTCGGCCTGTTCTACCGCTTCCTGCCGCGAAAGCCCCTGGGCGGCACCGGTTCGCTGCGCGCGGGCGGCCGGCTCCAGGCGATGCGGGTGCCGGGGGTGCCCGACCTGTCCTCGATCCAGGAGACGGGAGCCCGCTTCGACGGCATCGAGTGGGTCGACGTACCGGACCCGCTGGCCGCCGGCACCCCCATCCGTCACCAGGACTTCGGCCCGAGGGGCATCACCCACGCGCAGAAGCTCGAGGGCTGCTACTGGGGCGGCCGCTCGGTCTACTTCGTCTCGTCCTTCGCCCGCAGCGCCGAGGGGTCGGCCGGTGACCACTACGGCCAGATCTGGCGGTACGACCCGGACCGGCGCAGCCTCACCCTGGTGATCGTCTTCGGCCCGGACACGGACGTCCAGCTGCCCGGCGAGTCGCCGGACAACATCTGCCTCGCGCCCAGCGGCGGTCTGATGGTGTGCGAGGACGGCGGAGGCGCCCAGCACGTCTACGGCGTCACGCGCCGGGGCGAAGTCTACGCGATGGCGCGCAACCGCCAGAACGTGGGCACCCCCGAGGAACCGGAGTGGGGCGAGTTCGCCGGGGTGGCCTTCTCCCCGGACGGCGGCACGATGTACGTCAACTGCTACGACCCCGGCACGACGTTCGCGGTGACGGGCCCCTGGCGCGGGTAGCCGCGACCGCGCGCACGCCGGGGCGGAGGGCGGTGCGCCGCCCTCCGCCCCGGCACGGCGTTCAGCCCGCGAGCACCGCGTCCATCTGGGCGACGGACTGGCTCAGCCCCTCCACCATGCCCATCTCGGCCAGCCGCTCCATCTGCTCGCGGGTGTCGAAGACGGAACGCAGTTCCATCCGGGTACCGCCGTCGCGCCCGGTGAGCGTCATCGTCACCGAGGTGGTCGGCATCTCGGGGTCGGGGGTGCCGTCCTCACCGGAGAAACCGTCGGTGAACTCCAGGACGGTCGGCGGCGTGACCGAGGAGATCCGCCACCAGCCGCCGAACTTCTCGCCCTCCGGACCGGTCATGCAGTACCTCACGCCGCCGCCCGGCGTCAGATCGTGCTCCTCGAACGTCGCCGGGTAACCCGGCGGGCCCCACCAGCGCTCCAGCTGCCGCGGGTCGGCCCACAGCCGCCACACCTGCTCCACCGGGGCGGTGAAGTCGGCGACGAGCGTGAGGGTGAGGTGGTCGACGTCCTTGTCCACACGGGTGACAGTCATCCGTCCGCTCCTTCCGTCGTGTTCTCGTCCGTGTTCTCGTCCGTGTCCGCGTCGCGGGCCGGGGCCCCGGGCCCGCCGGCCGTGCCGGCGTCCTCGGCCAGCAGCCCGGACATCCGGTCCACCCGGGCCCGCCAGGCCGACTCCAGTTCGTCGAGGGCCTGCCGCGCCCGGCCGACCGCGTCGGGATCGGTGCGCACGAGCTGCTCCCGTCCGCGTCGCTCCTTGGTGACCAGGCCGGCCCGCTCCAGCACCGTGACGTGCTTCTGCACCGCGGCGAAGCTCATCGGGTAGGCCGCGGCCAGACGCGACACGGACAGCTCACCCCGGACGCACCGACGGACGATGTCGCGCCGCGTCGCGTCGGCCAGGGCGTGGAACAGCCGGTCCACGGTTTCCGCGGATTCGTCCGCCATCCCATCTACAACCATTTGGTTGTACGTTAGTCCCGTCCCGTCCGTTCCGCAAGGGGACCGTTCAGGAGGACCGTTCAGGAGGACCGTTCAGGAGGACGGCCCCTGCCACTGAACAGGACTCGGAGGGGTACCCGGCCCGCATGACGGAGAAGCAGCAGACCGGCGACTCTTACTGGCTCCGCACCGCACCGGACGGGCGGTATCCCGCACCGGACGGCGACCTCGAGGTCGACGTGGCCGTGATCGGCGGGGGCATCGCCGGGTTGTGCACGGCGTGGGAGCTGACCCGGGCCGGCCGCAGCGTCGCGGTACTGGAGGCCGACCGGATCGCGGCGGGGGTCACCGGGCACACCTCGGCCAAGGTCACCGCCCAGCACACACTGGTCTACGACAAGCTGCGCCGCACCCGCGGCAGCGAGGGCGCGCGGCTGTACGCCCGGTCGCAGTCCGAGGCGATCGAGCACACGGCGGACGTCGTCGCGGAGCTCGGCGTCGACTGCGAGTGGGAGCGGCGCAGCTCGTACACCTTCGTGCGGGACCCCGGCGGGGTGGAGGAGCTGCGCGCGGAGGCGAGGGCCGCGCGGGAGGCGGGGCTGCCGGCCTCGTTCGTGACGGAGACCGGCCTGCCGTTCCCGGTGGCGGGCGCCGTCGAGGTGACGGGGCAGGCCCAGTTCCATCCGCGCAAGTACCTGCTGGCCCTCGCCCGGGACATCGTGGCGCGCGGCGGACGCATCCATGAGGACACCACCGTGGTGGGCCTGGAGGAAGGCACGCCGTGCCGGCTGTCGACGGCGGCCGGGGCCGCGGTGACGGCCCGCGACGTCGTGGTCGCCACCCACTACCCCGTGTTCGACCGGGCGCTGCTGTTCACGCGCCTGTCCTCGCGGCGCGAGCTGGTGGTCGCCGGGCCGGTCCCGGCGGACCAGGACCCGGGCGGCATGTACATCACGCAGGAGGAGAACACGCGCTCGGTCCGCACCGCCCCCTACGGCGAGGACGCGGGCCGCCGCCTGCTGGTGGTCACGGGCGAGCACTTCACCCCGGGCACGGGTGATCCACGGGCCGGGCTCGACCGTCTCTCCGCCTGGGCCCGAGAGCACTTCCCGGGGGTGGAACTCACGTACTCCTGGGCGACCCAGGACAACGATCCCACCGACACCGTGCCGCTGGTCGGCCCGCTGCACCCGGGCGCGCGGCACACGTACGTGGCCACCGGCTTCGGCGGGTGGGGCATGAGCGGCGGCATGATGGCGGGCCTGCTGCTGACCGCGCAGATCACCGGCGAGGAGTGCGAGTGGAGCGGCCTGTACGATCCGCGCCGCCTGGCCTCCGCCGTGCGCGAGGCGCCGTCGTTCCTCAAGCACCAGGCACAGGTCGCCAAGCACTTCGTGGGTGACCGGCTGCGTCCGTCCCCGCCGGTGGAGGCGCTGCCGCCGGGCGAGGGGGCGGTGGTGCGGGTCGACGGCGGACGGCTCGCGGTCTACCGCGACGACGACGGGAACCTGCACGCCGTCTCGGCCCGCTGCACGCACCTGGGCTGCCTGGTCGACTTCAACGCCGCCGAGCGCGCCTGGGAGTGCCCGTGCCACGGCTCCCGCTTCGACACGGACGGCAAGGTCGTCCAGGGCCCGGCGACCCGTCCGCTGGAGCAGCGGGACATCTGAGACGCGGGGCGGGGGCCGGCGGGCGGGTGACGCCCCGCCCCCGCAGGCGGGGGCCGCCGGGCGGGTGACGCCCCGCCGCACCCCCGCACGGGCTGCGCGAATCCATGTAAAACACCTCATACCGTCATGCGGTGATCACACTTACCCGTCGGGTGGCCGCCCTGTGCGTGGTGGCCACCGCGCTCACCGCCTGCGCCACCGTCCAGCCCGCCCGGCAGCCGCCCCGCCCCGCGCCCTCGGCCACTCCCGCCGCCCCGTCGACGCCCACCCTCGCCCCCGGCCCGGCGGGACTGACGCCGGTCTTCGACCACGGGCCCCGCACCGGCGGCAGGACGGTCGCCCTCACCTTCGACGCCGACATGACCGCCGACCAGGGCCCGAGGGCCGCGGCGGGCGAGCGGTTCGACCACCCGGAGCTCATCACCGCCCTGCGCGCGCTCGAGGTGCCGGCCACGGTCTTCATGACCGGCCGCTGGGCCGAGGAGTACCCGGACCAGGCCCGCTCCATCGGCCGGGACCCGCTCTTCGAGGTCGCCAACCACTCCTACAGCCACCACGCCTTCACCGGTGACTGCTACGGCCTGCCGACCGTCACCGCCGACCGGATGCGGGCGGACGTGGAACGGGCGTACGCGGTGTTCCGCAAGGTGGGCGTGCGGGACCCGATGCCGTACTTCCGCTTCCCCGGCGGCTGCTACGACCACCGGGCGCTGAAGGCGCTGGTCCCGGCCGGGGTCACGGCCGTGCAGTGGGACGTGGTCGGCGGCGACGCGTTCGCCACGGACGCGGACGCGGTGGCCCGGCAGGTGCTCCAGGGCGTGCGACCGGGCTCGGTGGTCGTCCTGCACTGCACCCGCAGCGCGGCCCCGGCGACGGAACGGGCCGTACGCGCGATCGTCCCGGAGCTGCGCCGTCAGGGCTACCGCTTCGTGAAGGTCTCCGAGCTGATCGGGGCCGCCGGCGGGCGCGGCTGAGCGGCCTACGCTGGAACCATGAGCGACACCGACGAGGACTACTGCCTGATCGACGCCTCCAGGCCGCCCAGGGCCGACGGCCCGCCGTACGCGCAGTGCGTGCTGTGCCGGGAGCCGACGGAGTACCCGGAGTCGTACAAGGGCGTCACGCTGTGCCCGGTCTGCGAGTGGCGCGAGGCGGAGCGCACGTCCTGCTCGGGCTGACGGCACCCCCGCGGGGCTTGGCACACTTGACCCCGTGAGCACCGAGACGCCTTCCGCCGCCGACAGCCCCTTCCGCCCCGACCCGGCCGACCGCGACCGGGCACCCCAGTTCGTGCTGCCCCTCGTGGTCCGCGTCGAACGGGCGGCGCCCCCGGCCCGTACGGACGCCCTGGAGACGGCCGCCCGCGCGGTCCTGGTGATGCTGTCCGACGAGCGCTCGACGGGCGAGGGCGCGTGGGCGCGGGCGGTGCGCGACTGGCAGGACGGCCGCATCCGCAAGGTGGTGCGCCGGGCACGCGGCGCGGAGTGGCGCCGCGCGGAGGCGCTCCCCGGCGTCACGGTCACCGGCAAGTCCGCCGAGGTCCGCGTCTTCCCGCCGGTCCCCCTGGACGGCTGGCCCAAGGACCTGGCGCGCCTGCAGGTCTCCGGCACCGACCTCGACGACCCCGACCCGGTCCCCCCGGCGGATCCCGGCACCCCCGTCCTCTGGCTCAACCCCGGCCTCGAGATGTCGGCCGGCAAGGCGATGGCCCAGGCGGGCCACGGCGCACAGCTGGCCTGGCTGGCCCTCTCCCCCGAGGACCGGGCCGCCTGGCACGCCACCGGCTTCACCCTCGCCGTGCGCGCCGCCTCCCCGGCCCGCTGGCCCGCGCTGACCGCGGGCGGCCTCCCCACGGTCCGCGACGCCGGCTTCACGGAGATCGCCCCCGGCTCCTGCACGGTGGTGGCGGAACACCCGGCGCTGCGGTGAGGTGAGAAGTCCCGGGACCGGGGCGGCAGTCGGCCCGCTCCGGTTTTCCGCGGGACCGGCCCGCACACATCTTGCCGTGCCCATGACGAGCGGTGTACCAATGGGAGCGCGGAACTTGAACGTTGTTCAGGTTTGGCGTTGCCGGGGGGCCGAGCGAGCCGGAGGAGCAGCAGATGTCCGCGGAACGTCGTCCCGTGCGCACCAGCCGTCGTACCGTTCTGCGGGCGGGCGCCCTGACCGGCCTGGGGCTGGCGGGTGCGCAGATGGCGGCCCCCGGCCGCGCCACCGCAGCCGCCCCCGACGCCGGTTTCCTCGTCGGCCGCGGGCTGGCCGACGCCACCGGCGAGGTGGCCGAGGTCGGCCTGATGGGCTACGGCCGGTTCGACCAGCAGGCGGCGGGGCTCCACACCCGGCTGCGGGCGCGGGCGTTCGCCGTGGCCGACCGGGCGAGCGGGCGGCGGGTCATGCTGATCGTCGCCGACTCACCGATGATCTTCCACAGCGTGCACCAGGCGGTGCTGCGCCGGCTCGCCGGGGCGTACGGCGATCTGTACACCGAGCAGAACGTGCTCATCACCGCCACCCACACCCACGCCGGGCCCGGCGGCCAATCGCACCACCTGCTGTACAACACGACCACGTTCGGGTTCCACCGCAAGACCTTCGAGGCGGTGGCGGACGGCCTCTTCGAAGCCGCGCAGCGCGCCCACGACGACCTCGCGCCGTCCGAACTCGTGCTCAGCCACGGCACGTTGACCGGAGCCAGCGTCAACCGCTCGCGGTCCGCCTTCGAGCGCAACCCGAAGGCCGACCGCGACCACTTCCCGGACGCCGTCGACACGCACACCAGCCTGCTCCGGGTGGAACGGGCCGGGCGGGCGGTCGGGGCGGTCAACTGGTTCCCGGTGCACAGCACCAGCATGTCCGGGGACAACCGGCTCGTCAGCGCGGACAACAAGGGCTACGCGGCCTACCACTGGGAGCGCGAGGTCCACGACGTGGACTATCTGGCCGACGGCTCACCGGCGTTCGTCTCCGCCTTCGCCCAGACGAACAGCGGCGACATGTCACCCAACCTGGACCTGCGACCGCCCACGACACCCGAGGACTTCGCGCACACCCGCGCCAACGGCCTGCGGCAGTACGAGGCCGCCGCGGCCCAACTGCTCAAGCCGGGCGTCAGGTTGTCCGGGCCGGTCGACTCCCGGCTGGTGTACGTGGACCTCTCCGACGTCACCGTGCGCCCCGAGTTCACCGGTGACGGACGGACCCACCGCACGTCCAAGCCCTGCGTCGGGGCCTCCATGGCGGCCGGCAGCCTGGAGGACGGGCCGGCCTTCCCCGGCTTCGAGGAGGGGGAGAACCCCTTCTGGGACGCGATCTCCGACTCCGTGATCTACACGGTCTCACCGGAGCTGAAGCAGGCACAGGCACCCAAGGACGTCTTCGTGCCCATCGGGGAGATGAACCGTCTCTACCCGTGGGTGCAGGAGCGGGTGCCGGTGATGCTGGTCCGCATCGGCCGCCTCCACCTGATCGGCATCCCGGGCGAGGTCACCGTCTGCGCGGGTCTGCGGCTGCGGCGCACGGTCGCCGCGATCACCGGCGCGGACCTGGACGACGTACTGGTCGCCGGGTACGCCAACTCCTACTTCCACTACGTGACCACCCCGGAGGAGTACGACGCGCAGCAGTACGAGGGCGGCAGCACCCTCTTCGGCCGCTGGCAGCTCCCGGCGCTCCAGCAGACCGCGGCCGCGCTGGCCGTCTCGCTGCGCGACGGGACGGAGCTGCCGCTCGGCCCGAAGGCACCGGACCTGTCCGGCAAGGCGCTCTCCCTGCAGCCCGGTGTGGTGCTGGACGCGCCGCCGCTGCTGCGGAAGTTCGGGGACGTACTGGTGCCGCCGCGGGAGACCTACCGCGCGGGCGAGCGGGCCGAGACGGTGTTCGCGGGCGCCCACCCGGGCAACGACCTGCACCGCGGGGACACCTACCTGGAGGTCCAGCACCGGGACTCCGGCGGCGCCTGGCGCACCGTCGCCGACGACGGCGACTGGCCGACCCGTTTCCACTGGAAACGCGACGGAGTCGCCGCCTCCAGGGTCACCATCACCTGGGACATCCCCCAGGGCACTCCCCCGGGCGCCTACCGCATCGTCTACCACGGCGACGCGAGGAGCCTCGCCGGGACGGTCACCCCGTTCACCGGCACGTCACCGGCGTTCACGGTGCGCTGACCCCGCGGGCCCTCCGCGCTCCGTCGCCGGCTCAGCCGGTGACGGAGAAGAAGATCGTGTCCTGGGTGTACCAGTCGATCTTCCTCGTCGCGTACTCCCACTCCTCGTGCTCGCACTCGAGCTTCTCGATGATCTCCCGGAGGTCGTGGGCGAGGTCCTCGTCCACGTGGTCGGCCACCCCGCGGTAGGCGTCGGCGGCCGGCTTGGCCCTGGCCAGCGGGAACATGCCGATGTGTGGGCCGTCCACGGGGTGGGGGACGGCGAAGGGTATCTCCGCCGGCGGTCCCGAGAACAGGTGGTCGTGCAGCAGCAGTTCCCCGCTCACCCCGAGGCGGCGCAGCTCGTCGTCGAGCAGGGAGAAGAAGGTGGAGGGCTTCGCGTACACGCCCAGGTCCATGGGGTCGGACGCCTTGCCGTCGATGAGGTGCAGGAGCGCCTGGGAGTAGGCGGAGGCCGCGGCCGCGGCGGTCGAACTCGCGTGACCGGCCAGGAGGTGGTCGAGCGCCTCGGGGACCGTCAGCCCCCAGTCGATGCCCTGGTCGTCGAGGCCGCGCTGACTCCTGCGCGCCGCCTCACGCGCCGCGTCGACGACGCGCCGCTGGTCGGAGGTGAGGTTCCCGGCGGCGCCCAGCAACGCCACGACGTCGGCCTTGTCCGCCGTGCGGTACGAAATGATCCGGCTCATGATCACCATCGTGCCGGACGGCACTGACAACGGGCCCGCCGCACCCCGGTTCCGCCGCGGCCTCAGCCCTGGGGTTCCTGCGGCTTGGCGTCGACCTCGCGCAGGTTCCGGTCCGTGAGTTCGGTCCGGGTCTCCGTGCGGTGGCCACGGGCGATGTAGTCCCGCACGACCGCCTCGATCGCGTCCTGCGGCGAGCCGATCCCCGCGAGGACCATCACCTCCACCACGAGTTCCGCGTCCAGCCCGATGTTGACCTTCGCCACCGCACCCGCCCCTTCGCCGTGCCTCGCCCGTACTGTACGGGCCGGGCCCCGGGCAGACCACGTGCGTGCGCCGGGCGAGTCCGTCCACGGTGTCCGTAAGCTCAAATGTTGCTCTGAGAAGAGGACTCGCGTGGTTCGGGGGCGGGCTTCGGGGCCATATCCCCGTCACGTCCCGACGGGGGCGGCCGGGGGCCGGGGGAAACGCCGGGCGGAAGAGGGGGCGGGGATGGCTGTGAGGCTGGGGAGCGGGATCGGGTGGCGGCCGGAGATCGCGGACGCGGTGGAGCGCATGCCGGGCATCGACTGGGTCGAGGTGGTCGCCGAGAACGTCTGCCCCGGCCACCTGCCCGAGTCGCTGCTGCGGCTGCGGGAGCGCGGGGTGACGGTCGTGCCGCACGGGGTCTCGCTGGGGCTCGGCGGGGCCGGGCGGCCCGACGAGGGGCGGCTGGCCGCGCTCGCCGGGCGGGCCGACGCGCTCCGCGCGCCGCTCGTCACCGAGCACATCGCGTTCGTGCGGGCCGGCGGGACGCTGACCGCCTCCCCGTCGATCGAGGCCGGGCACCTGCTGCCCGTGCCGCGCACCCGTGACGCCCTCGACGTGCTCTGCGAGAACGTCCGGATCGCCCAGGACGCGCTGCCCGTACCGCTCGCCCTGGAGAACATCGCCGCGCTGATCTCGTGGCCCGGCGAGGAGATGACCGAGGGCCAGTTCCTGTACGAGCTGGCCGACCGCACCGGCGTACGGCTCCTCGTCGACGTCGCCAACCTGCACACCAACCACGTCAACCGGGGCGAGGACCCGGCCGAGGCGCTCGCCGAACTGCCCCTGGAGGCCATCGCGTACGTCCATGTCGCGGGCGGCTTCGAGCGGGACGGCGTGTGGCACGACAGTCACGCCCACCCCGTCCCGCAGCCGGTGCTGGACGTCCTCACCGACCTCGCCTCCCGTGTCTCCCCGCCCGGTGTGCTGCTGGAGCGGGACGAGAACTTCCCGGAAGCGGCGGAGATCGAGCGGGAGTTGACCGCCATCCGGGACGCGGTCGCGAAGGGGGCGGAGAGCCGGGGGGCGAGCCCGGCCGCGCCCGCCGGTGCCCGGCCCCCGTCGCGGCAGGGCTCCGTCGACGCCGCGCGGCAGCGGCTCGCTCTCGCGCAGACCGCGGTGCTGTCCGCGCTGGTCGCCGGGACACCGGTGCCGGAGGGGTTCGACCGGGGGCGGATGGCGGTGCAGGCGCGGACGCTCGCCGCCAAGCGGGCCGACGTCGTCGCCAGGGTCGCGCCCGAACTGCCGCTGATCCTCGGGGACGGCTACCGGGCCGCCTTCCTCGCGTACGCGCAGACGCGGCCGATGACCGGCGGCTACCGGCAGGACGCGATGGACTTCGTCGAGGAACTGCTCCTCGACCACCGGCCGCGGGACGCCCGGGTGCGGCGCGAGCTGCGGGAGTGGTGGCTGGAGCGGTCGGGGCCCAGGCCCCGGTCGGGCCGGCCGGCGGTGCGGCTGGTGCGGGCCACGCGACGGGTGTTGCTGCGGCGCTGACCCGCCCCGGGGCCGGGCGACCACGCACACCCGAGTGGAACGTCACATACCGACAACACCGCGTCCGGATCGTGAACAAGGCATGGTGTTCCCGCGACCGTGTCGCTTACAAACAACTCATGTTCTGGGTCCCGCTCCTGCTCCTGGCCTGGGTCGTCGCCGGTGTGGCGTGCCTGCGGCTGTGCCTGGCCGCCGTGCGCGGCGCCGCCGCGCCCGCCGACGGTTCCGGTGTCGCGGAGGGGCGCGGTCTCACGCTGTACGAGGCCGCGTTCCTGTCCGGCGGCCCCGGCCGGGTCGCCGACGTCACGCTCGTCGCGATGGCCCGTCAGCGGCGGCTGCTGCTGGCGCACACCGGCTGGGCGACGGTCGTCGACCCGCGCGGGCGGGACGACATGGAGCGTTCCGTCATAGGGGCCATCGGACCGGGAGGCCAGTCGCCCATCGCTCCGGTGCGGACGGCCGCGGCGGGCGCCGATCCCGTGCACGGGATCGCGGAGCGGCTGGTCGGCGCCGGGCTGGCGGTGCCGGACGGTGCCGGCACGACCGTCGCCGACGCGGTGCGGCAGGTGCGGCTCGCCGCGGCGGCCGTGGCCGCACTGGGGGTGGCCGCGCTGCTGATGCCGGCCCCGTCGGACGTGCCGCGCCATCTGGTCGCCCTGTGGTTCGCGCTGCCGCTGATCCTGGCGCTGAGCTGCCTGGCCATCGCGCGGTTCGAGGTCCACCCCTACTCGCGCTGGGCGTCCCCCGCGGGTCAGCGGCTGCTCGGCGCCCTGCCGCGGGAGGCCGGCGGCGCCGGGGACGACCGCACGTACCTCACCTCCATCGCGGTGCGAGGCGTCCGCGCGGCGGGCGAGCCGGAGCTGCGTGCCGCCTTCGCGCACCGCGAGCCGCGCCGGGGGCGCTGACGACACACCCCGGCGAGGGGTGCTTGCCTCACACCCCCGTCGAACGAAACATCCCTTCTGTCGCCGTCGTGCACCGAAGGGACCGCCGATGAGAACCGCCGCCGTCCATGTGGCCGCCGGGTCCATGCTCCTCACCGCCCTGGCCGCCGCCCCGGCCGGCGCCGGGAGTCCCGCCGCGCTCCACGCGGCCGAGCTGCGCGGCACCGCCGTGGCCGCCGCCCGCGCCGCCGACCGGGGCATCGACTTCGGCGCCTGCCCCGCCGGGCAGCAGCTCCCCGGCACCGTCCGGTGCGGCACGGTCCGCGTCCCGCTCGACTACGCCCGCCCGGACGGCGCACAGATCGAACTCGCCGTCAGCCGCGCCCGGGCCACCGGCAGGGACCCGGACGACGGCGAGCGCGCGGTGCCCCGGCAGGGCTCCCTCGTCCACAACCCTGGCGGGCCGGGCGCCGACGGCATGTACTTCCCGGTGTCGGGCGTGCTCCCCGAGTGGAAGCGCATCGCGGCGGCCTACGACCTCGTCGGCTACGCCCCGCGCGGAGTGGGCCGCTCGGCCCCGCTGTCCTGCACGGACCCGGAGACGTTCCAGCAGGCCCCCACCGACTCACCGGTCCCTCCCCCGGCCGCGCACAAGCGCGAGCGGATCGAGCGGGCGAAGGCGTACGCGCGCGGCTGCGCCGAGCGGGCCGGGGCCTCCCTGCGCCACTACCACTCGCTCAACAACGCACGCGACCTGGACGTCCTGCGCGCCGCCCTCGGCGAGAACCGGCTGACGTTCCTGGGCTCCTCGTACGGCACGTACCTCGGGGCCCTGTACGCCACGATGTTCCCCTCGCACGTGCGGCGGATGGTGTTCGACGCGGCGGTGAACCCGGACCCGGAACGGATCTGGTACCGCAACAACCTCGACCGGTCGGCGGCGTTCGAGGACCGCTGGGCGGACTTCCGTGCGTGGGCCGCCCGGCACCACGCCGTGTACGGGCTCGGCGCCGACGCGCGCGGGGTGCAGGCGAGTTACGAGAAGGCGCGGGCCCGGCTGGCGAGGGAACCGGCGGGCGGGAAGGTGGGGCCGGAGCAGTTGCAGGCGGCCCTGTCGCAGACCGCGTACTACGACGACCTCTGGCCGCACCGCGCCCACGCCCTCTCGGCGTACCTGAAGGGCGATCCCCGACCGCTGGTCGAACAGGCGCGGACCTACCCGGAGGCGGCGGCGGAGGCGGAGAACGCGCGGGCGGTGTACCTCGCCGTGGAGTGCAACGACGCGCCCTGGCCGGCCGACTGGGCGGTGTGGGACCGGGACAACACCCGGCTCGCGCGCCGGGCGCCCTTCGAGACCTGGGCCGGCGTGTGGACGCATCTGCCCTGCGCCTACTGGAAGGGGCCCCGGCAGCGGCCGCTGGACGTGCGCGCGGGGCGGGACGAACTGCCGCCGACGCTCGTCCTGGCCGCCGAGCGGGACGCGGCCGCCCCCTACGACGGTGCCCTGGAACTGCGCCGGCGGCTGGCGGGGGCGACGCTGGTGACCGAGCGGGACGCCGGCAGCCACGGCATCGCGGGCGGCCCCAACTCCTGTGTCAACGGGCACCTGGAGGCGTACCTCCTGAAGGGCCGTGTCCCGGGGCGGCACGCGTCCTGCGCACCGCACCCGGAGCCGGGGCCGGGACCGCGGACCCGGCCGGTGCCGGGGCCGGGTCCGCGCTAGCGCCGCCGTCAGGCCAGGCCCGCGACCAGGTCCGCGACGTCCTTGCGGCGGCCCGTGTAGAACGGGACCTCCTCGCGGACGTGCATCCGGGCCTCCGAGCCGCGCAGGTGGCGCATCAGGTCGACGATGCGGTCCAGTTCGTCGGCCTCGAAGGCGAGGATCCACTCGTAGTCGCCGAGCGAGAACGAGGCGACCGTGTTGGCCCGCACGTCGGGGTAACCGCGGGCCATCTTGCCGTGGTCGGCGAGCATGCGCCGGCGGTCCTCGTCGGGCAGCAGGTACCAGTCGTAGGAGCGCACGAAGGGATAGACGCTCACGTAGTCGCGGGGCGTCTCGTCGGCGAGGAACGCCGGGATGTGCGAGCGGTTGAACTCGGCGGGGCGGTGCAGCGCCATGTTCGACCACACCGGTTCCAGCGCGCGGCCGAGCCGGGTGCGGCGGAAGAGGTTGTACGCCTCCTGGAGCCGGTCGGCGGTCTCCGCGTGCCACCAGATCATGACGTCGGCGTCCGCGCGCAGGCCCGACACGTCGTAGGTGCCGCGGATCGTGACGTCCTTGGCGGCGAGCTGGTCGAACAGCTCCTGGACCTCCTCGGCGTACCCGGCGCGGTCCTCGGGCAGCACGTCCTTCAGCTTGAACACCGACCAGAGGGTGTAGCGGATGACCTCGTTGAGGTCCTTGGCCAGCTTGCCCTTGTTGGGGATGCGGTCGGGGGTGGTGGCGTCGTCACTCATGTGCCTTATTCTCCTGCTCCGCCGTGGAGGCTTTGCACCGGGTTGGCGGTGAGCTCCTGCACACCGTGCAGGTCACCGTGGATCTGGTCGACGGCGGCGTACGCGCTCGCGATGCACGCGGGGACGCCGACACCGTCGTAGGCCGCGCCGCACACCGCGAGCCCGGCGAGGCCCGCGAGGTGCGCGCGGACCCGCGTCACGCGCGCGTGGTGGCCGACGGGGTACTGGGGCAGGCCGTCCTGCCAGCGGGTCACCCGGCTCGCGACCGGGGCGGCGGTCAGACCGGTGGCCGCCCGGAGGTCGTGGCGGGAGACCTCGACGAGGTCGGCGTCGTCACGGCCGAGGATCTCCGTCTCGCCGTGCCGGCCCACCGAGGTGCGCAGGACGACCAGGTCCGGGTTCTCCTCGTCGATCCAGCCCCACTTGCGGGAGGCGAAGGTGGACGCCTTGATGGTGCGCCCGTCGACGGGCGGCACGAGGAATCCGCTGCCCTCGGGCAGAGCGGCCTCCGCCCGGCGGTAGGCGAGGGTGATCAGCGCCATGGAGGCGTACTCCACACCGGAGAGTTCGGCGGCGGCTCCAGGTGCCTCGGCGCGCAGCAGGGCGGCGGCGGCCGGCGCGGGAACGGCGACGACGACCGCGTCGGCGCGCAGCACCCGCTCCCCGGCGACGACCCGCCAGCCGTCCTCCGGGTCCCGGCGCAGCCCGGTGACGGGCGTACCGGTCAGGATCTCGGCGCCGCGGGCCCGCACGGACTCCGCGACGGCGAGCGGGAGGGTGCCCACCCCGCCGGCGATGCCCATGAACACCGGGCCGGTCTGCCCGGCCGCGGCGGCCCTCGCCTGGATCTCGCGGACGCCCTCGGTCAGGGAGGTGTGGGTGCGGGCGGCCTCGAAGAGCTGCGGGACCGCCGCGCGCATCGAGATGCGGTACGCGTCGCCCGCGTACACCCCGCCGAGCAGGGGCTCCACGAGACGGTCGACGACCTCGCGGCCGAGGCGCGCCGCCACGTACTCGCCGATCGCCACGTCGTCGCCGACCTCGGTGCGGGGCAGACCGGCGTCCCGTTCGATCCGGGCGAGCCCTTCGTCGGACAGCACTCCGGCGAGGGCGGCGGAGGTGCCCGGCACGCCCATGACGTGGCCCTTGGGCATGGGGCGCAGCGCACCGCGGGTCCACAGCGCGGCCGAGGCGGTGGCCGGCGGCTGGAGCCGGCCGGCGAGGCCCACCTCGCGGGCGAGGCCGACCGCCTCGGGGCGGCGGGCCAGCAGCGACTCCGCGCCGAGGTCGACGCGGGCGCCCGCGATCTCGCCGGGCAGCAGCTTGCCGCCGACCCGGTCCGAGGCCTCCAGGACGGTGACCCGCGCGCCGCGCTCCAGCAGCCGGTGCGCGGCGGCCAGCCCGGCGATCCCGGCTCCGACGACGACGACCCGCGCCCCGTCGCCCGCATGTGATCCGCTCATGCCTCCACCTTCTCAGACGGCGCCGGCGCCCCCGCCAGGGCCATGTGGCCCCGCCGAGTCCCTACCGTGACCGCATCGGGACCGTCCGGCACCAACGTTTCGCCCCCTCACGGCGTCGAAGGAACGTCAGTCATCACGATGCAGGGGGAGTTCCACATGCGCACACGACGATCCGTACGACCCGCACAGGCGCTGGCCGGGGTCCTGCTGACGGCGGCCCTCACGGTCACCGGGTGCAGTGGTGCGGGCGGCGACTCGGGCAGTTCCCTGGCCGACGACAAGGCCGCCGTGGCGCCGGAGCGGGGGCAGGAGGCCGCCCGCGACGGGGCCGCGGGGGACGCGGGCGCCGGGCAGGGCGCCCCGGGCGGCTCGGCGGACGGCGCGCCGGCGGCCACGCCGAAGGCCACCGCGAACCACGTCGTCCGCACCGCCTCGCTGACGGTGCGGGTGAAGGACGTGCCCGAGGCGCTGGAGGAGGCCCGTACGGCGACCGGGAACGCGGGCGGCTACGTCGGTGACGAGACCACCCGGCGGGACGCGGAGGGCCACGAGCACACGCGCGTGGTGCTGCGGGTGCCCGTCGCCCGGTACGCGGAGGTCCTGGCCGCCCTCGAGGGCTCGGGCGAGCTCGTCGAGCGCCGCGCGAAGGCCGAGGACGTCACCGGCCAGGTGGTCGACGTGGACAGCCGGGTCGCGTCGCAGCGGGCCAGCGTGGCCCGGGTGCGCGAGCTGATGGACCGGGCGACGAAGCTCAGCGACGTGGTCACCCTGGAGGGCGAACTGAGCACCCGCCAGGCGGATCTGGAGTCCCTGCTGGCCCAGCAGGCGGCCCTGAAGGACCGTACGAGCCTGGCGACGATCACCCTGTCCCTGTCCGGGGCGCCGGCGGAGCCGGGCGGCAGCGACGACGGTCCCGGCTTCGTGGACGCCCTCGCGGGGGGCTGGGACGCGTTCGTGACCGTGCTGCGCTGGCTGACCGTGGCGATCGGGGCGGTCCTGCCGTTCGCGGCGCTCGCGGCGCTGCTGGTCCTGCTGTGGGTGAAGGCCCTGCGGCCCCTGCTGCGGCGGCGCCCGCGGGCGGCCTCGGGCGTGGCCCCCGCTCCCGCTCCCGTCCGGCCGGGCGGCGGGCAGGAGGACCCGGCGAACTGACGGGCCCCTGGGCCGCGGAGTGCCCCGGCGCCGTAGCGTGTCCGCATGGACAAGAGCGATGCGCGTGGTGCCGGGGAACGTCTCGTCGTGATCGGCGGTGACGCCGCGGGGATGTCCGCGGCGTCACAGGCCCGCCGCCTCAGGGGGCCCGGCGAGCTGGAGATCGTGGCGTTCGAACGGGGCCGCTTCACCTCCTTCTCGGCGTGCGGCATCCCCTACTGGGTGAGCGGGGACGTACCCGACCGGGACCGGCTGATCGCCCGCACCGCCGAGGAGCACCGCGCGCGGGACATCGATCTGCGGCTGTGCACCGAGGTCACGGCGATCGACACCGACCGCGGCCGGGTCCGCGCGCGTGACGTGGATTCCGGCACCGAGTCCTGGACGTCGTACGACAAACTGGTGATCGCGACGGGTGCGCGGCCGATCCGCCCGGAGCTTCCCGGCATGGACGCCCCCGGGGTGCACGGGGTGCAGACCCTGGACGACGGGCAGGCCCTGCTGGACACGCTGCACCGCACCCGCGGCCGCCGCGCGGTGGTGATCGGCGCGGGGTACATCGGCGTGGAGATGGCCGAGGCGATGATCAAACGCGGCTACGAGGTGACGGTCGTCAACCGCGGCAAGGAGCCCATGGCGACCCTCGACCCCGACATGGGCCGCCTGGTGCACCGGGCCATGGAGGGCATGGGCATCACCATGGTCAACGACGCCGAGGTCACCAAGCTGCTGACGGGTGACGACGGCCGGGTGCGCGCGGTCGCCACGGAGAGCGCCGAGTACCCGGCCGACGTCGTCGTCCTCGGCATCGGCGTGCGGCCGGAGACGGCGCTCGCGCGGGCGGCAGGGCTCCCCCTGGGCGACTCCGGCGGGCTGCTCACCGACCGGTCGATGCGGGTGCGGGGGCACGAGAACATCTGGGCGGGCGGCGACTGCGTGGAGGTCCTCGACCTGGTCTCCGGGCAGCAGCGGCACATCCCGCTGGGCACCCACGCCAACAAGCACGGCCAGATCATCGGCGCCAACGCGGGCGGGGGCTACGCCACCTTCCCGGGCGTGGTCGGCACGGCGGTCAGCAAGGTGTGCGACCTGGAGATCGCGCGCACGGGGCTGCGGGAGACTGACGCCCGCCGGGCGGGTCTGCGGTTCGAGTCGGTGACCATCGAGTCGACCAGCCGGGCCGGCTACTACCCGGACGCCTCGCCCATGACGGTGAAGATGCTCGCCGAACTGCGCACGGGCCGCCTCCTCGGCGTGCAGATCGTCGGCCGTGAGGGCGCGGGCAAGCGGGTCGACATCGCGGCGGTCGCCCTCACGGCCGGCATGACGGTGGAGCAGATGACCGCCCTCGACCTGGGCTACGCCCCGCCGTTCTCACCGGTCTGGGACCCGGTCCTGGTGGCGGCCCGCAAGGCGACGGCGAAGATCGGGGCAGCCGTGTGAGGGGGGCCGTGCGGCGCCGCTGACAGGGGCGCGGGGAACCGCGCGACACGCCGCGGCGGACCGGCGCGCCCGGTTCCCCCGCGGCGTCCCGCCGGCTCACCCGGTGCCGTTGATCCGCTCGATCGCCTGCCGCGCCTGCTCCGCCGGCGGCCGGGACGGCAACGAGGACACCGAGGCGCTCGACGGCACGGGCGGCGGCTGCTCCCCCGCCGGTCGCGCGTGCGCGGCGGGCCGCGCGGACCGCAGCCGGTGGCTCACCGCCTCGTCCAGCGTCACCGGCCGCTGCGTCTGGGAGGCGAGCCGCCCGGCCTCCTGGCCGAGCCGGGCGATGTCCTCCCAGGGCAGGCGCACCACGAGCGTCAGCTCGGCCTCGCCGTCGGGCAGCGCGTGCATCGCGGGACTCACTCGGTCGTTCATCGCCACATCCCTCACGTCGGCCCCGCGGCGTCTTCCCCGCGCCGCGGACGTCGAGGAGTCATACGCACGCCCGTACGGCTGTGTTCAGCGGGGCCCCGGATTCACGCACCGGCCTCCGGGCACATGTGGAGCGTGGTCATCCCCGTGCACGACGTGAACCCGGCGCGACGCACCCCGTGGGTGACGTACGCGCTGATCGCCGCCAACTTCGTCGTCTTCCTGGCGTTCACGCCCGGCGTCGTCGACTCGCTCACCGGCGGCAGCGGCCTGGCCGAGCTGTGCCGGCTCCAGGCGTTCCTGGAGCGCTACGCGGTGGTCCCGCAGGAGCTGATCCACCACCGGACACCGGACCTGGTGCCCACGGGCGGCACCGGCGTGGGCCCCCAGGGGCCGGGATGCGTGGTGGACCGGCCGGGCTACGACAAGTCCCCCGAGCTGAGCGTCCTCACGGCGATGTTCCTGCACGGCGGCTGGCTGCACCTGCTGGGCAACATGCTGTTCCTGTGGATCTTCGGCAACAACGTCGAGGACCGCCTGGGGCACGTCCGCTACCTGCTGTTCTACCTGGTGTGCGGGTACGCGGCGGCGTACGGCTTCGCCCTCCTCAACGCCGGCTCGGGCGACCCCCTGATCGGCGCGTCCGGAGCCGTGGCCGGGGTGCTGGGCGCCTACCTGGTGCTCTACCCGAAGGCCCGCGTGTGGGTCCTCGTCCCCTTCCTGATCTTCCTGCCCCTGCGGCTGCCCGCCTGGCTGGTCCTGGGCTCCTGGTTCGTGCTGCAGGCGTTCTACTCCGCCGGCCAGGGGGTGTCCGAGGCCGGCACCGTCGCCTACGTGGCCCATGTGGCCGGCTTCGCCGTCGGCATGCTCCTCGCCTGGCCCCTCAAGCCCGGCACTCCCCCGCCGCCGGACCCGCACGGCGTCCGCTTCGGCCGGCGGGCCCGGCGGACCTGGTAGGGCGGCCGCGCCCCGGGCCGGGGACGGGCCGGGCCCCGGAGCGGGCGGGGCGGCGGGCGGCGGTCCGGGGACCGCCGCCCGGCCGTCACCGGCGCAGCAGCAGCGAGGTGACCCGCAGGCGCCCGCTGTGGATCCACACGTCCGAGTACTCCACCGGCCGGTCGTCGGCGAGGTAGGTGACCTGCTGGAGGTACTGCACGGGGGCGCCCTCGTCCAGCTCCAGGGCGGTGGCGACGTCGTCGGTGGCGGCCTCGGCGCCGAAGGTACGGCGGGCGGTGGCGATCTTCAGCCCGTAGGTGCCCTCCAGGACGCCGAAGAGGCTGGAGGTCGTGAAGTCCTCCTCCTCGATCCCGGGCGCGAGGTCGGTGCGGACGAAGTTGAACAGCAGCGCGACCGGCCCCTGGTCCGTCCGGCGTACCCGCACCAGCCGCAGCACCTGGGTGCCGGGGGCGACGTCCAGCAGGGCGGCGACGGGGCGCGGCGGCACGATCAGCGAGCATTCGCGCACCGAGGTCGTGGTGACGATCCCCTGGCTGGCGAAGTCCTCGGACAGGGTGCTCAGTTTCTGGGCGATCGCGGGCTCGATCGTCGTGGAGGTGACGAAGGTGCCCCGCCCGCGCACCTGGCGCAGCAGGCCCTCCTCGATGAGCGTGGTCAGCGCCCGGCGCAGGGTGCCGCGGCTGACGCCGAACTCACGGGCCAGTTCCGGCTCGCTCTTGAGGCGGTAGTGCGGCGGCCACTCACCTCCCGCGATGCGCAGCCTGATGTGTTCCGAGATCTGGACGTGGATCGCCGTGGGGACGTCCCGCTTGATACCCGGGGGCTGCCGTTCGTCGGCCGTCACCGTGGTCGCATCTCCTTAGTGTGCTCTCGCCGGAGGGCGTGCGCCGCTCCGGCGTCGAAAACCGTGCCCCGGCCGCGACGGGCGGCCGGGGCACGACGACGGCGGCCGGTCAGTAGCTGACGGTGGAGTCGTTCCCACTGTCGGTGATGATGGCCAGTCCGGCGCTGGTCCCCAGCAGGGAGGCCCCCGCGCGGAGCAGTTCGAGGCCCTGCCGGTAGCTCTTGATCGAACCCGACGCCTTGACCCGTACCCCTTCGCGCGCCCGGTCAACAAGGTAACGAACGCTGGTCGGATTCGCAGTCTCGATCTGCCCGCTGCTGGCGTTCTTCAGGAACGAGGCGCCCGCCTCCATGGCGAGTTCGACGGCGGCCTCCTTCTCCGCGTCGGTGAGCAGCGGCAGTTCCAGCATGACCTTGACGGGCAGGCCCGAGGCCCGCACGACGCCCGCGATGTCCTCGCGGAAGTCGTCGTAGCGGCCGCTCTTGAGCCAGCCGACCTGGACGCCGATGTCGAGCTGGTCGGCGCCGAGCCGGGCGATCTCGGCGGCTTCCGCGGCCTTTCCGGCGCTGGTCATGACGCCGACAGTCGGGAAGTCGAGGGCGGTGGCGACCTCGACTCCGGTGCCGCCGAGTTCGGCGACCACGACGGGCAGCCAGGAGGCGGGCACCATCGCCGCGTTGAAGCCGTGGGTGACGGCCTCCCGCGCGTGGGCGATCATCTCGTCGCGGGTCGCGTCCGGATCGATCTTGGTGTGCTGGATGAAGGGCGCCAACTCGGCCGGGGTGAGGTCGAGTTCGACGGCGTTTGCGGTGATGTTGGACACGGGGTCGTTCTCCCTAGGGATGGGGGGCGGCAGGGCCCGGCGGACCGCCCGCCGGGGCTGCCCATGGACGGGACCGCCGGGTGGCCGGAGCCGGCGTGGATGGCCGGGCTCCGGGTGACGGGCGGGCGCTCAGATCTTGGAGGCGTACTCGTCCGGTACGACGACGTCCTCTCCGCCGAACCACCGGGGGGCGTCGACGCCGCAGTACAGGCCGACGTTGCCCCAGGGTTCGAAGGCGCCGGTGCGCACGACGGCCTTGGCCTGCCGGGCCAGGCCGCCGAGCACCTCGGCGTGCGGGCGGGTGGTGAACTCGGCGCCGGCGAAGCGTTCCCGCAGCCACGCGTCGAGGCGGGGGTTGTGGGTGGGCACGTTCTCCGCGCGGACCACGCCCTCGACGACCAGTTCGTCGGCGATGAGGCCGAGCACGGTGCGCAGGTCGGGCAGGTTCTCGGCGACGGCGAGGTCGATGCGGTGGGCGTCGCGCGGTACGGGGAAGCCCGCGTCCACGACGAGCAGCAGGTCGGTGTGGCCGAGGGTGGCGAGGACTCCGCTCAGTTCGGCGTTGAGGATGCCGGAGCGCTTCATGGTGGTTACTGCCTTTCGGGTGGGGCCGTCGCAGGGCGGGCGCTGCGAGGAGGTGTTCGGATCGGGGCAGGTCCGGACGGTTCCGGGTCCGGACGGGCGGCCGGGGCTCACGCCGCGGCCGGTGCCGCTCCGGTGGCGAGGGTCATCACGGACTCCTCGGTGGCCTCGGCGGTGTCGACGACGGCCACCAGGCGGCCCTCGCTCATCACCGCGACGCGGTCGGTCAGGGTGAGCAGTTCGGGCAGGTCCGAGGAGGAGCAGAGGATCGCCAGGCCCTTGTCCGCGAGTGCGGACAGCTGCGCGTAGATCTCGGCCTTCGCCCCGATGTCCACGCCGCGGGTGGGCTCGTCGAGGATCAGCACCCCGGGGTCGATCGCCAGCCAGCGGCCCAGCACGGCCTTCTGCTGGTTGCCTCCGGACAGGCTGGTGATGGGCTGGCCGATGGTGGCCGTCTTCACCCTCAGCCGCCGTGCCTGCTCGGTGGCGGCGGAGTCGAAGGCCCGGCGCCGGACGATGCCGAACCGGCTGAAGGTCTTCGCGGTGAGGGCTCCGATGTTCTCGCCGACGCTCATGGTGGTGAGCAGGCCCTGGGCGCGGCGCTCACCGGGGACGAACGCCAGCCGGCGTTCGACGCTGGCGATCGGGTTGCGCCGGTCGTAGGGGCGGCCGAGCAGTTCCACCGTGCCGCCGGTGCCCGGGTCACCGCCGAAGAGGTTGTGCAGCAGTTCCACCCGGCCGGAGTCGGGCAGGCCGGCGACTCCGAGGATCTCACCGGGGCGCAGGTCGAAGGAGACGCCGTGGTGCCGGCGGCCGCTCAGGTCGCGCACCTTGAGGGCGGGTTCGACGGCAGGGTCCGGCCCGGTCCCCTGGTCCGCGCGGCGGGTGAAGCCGCCGAGCTCGCGCCCGACCATGGCCGCGACCGCCTCGTCGGGGTGCGTCTCCGAGCTGCGCCAGGACGCCACATGGGTGCCGTCGCGCAGCACCTGGATGTGGTCCGCCAGGTGGAAGACCTCGGGCATCCGGTGGGAGACGTAGAGCATGGTCGTCCCGGCCGCCTTGAGCTTGTCCATCAGGGCGAACAGCCGGTCGGCCTCGGCGGGGGTGAGCATCGCGGTCGGCTCGTCCAGGATCAGGACGCGGCAGCCCCGGGCGATGGAGCGGGCCACCACGATGAGCTGCTGGGTCGCCAGGTCCAGGGTCCGTACGGAGGCGTTCGGGTCCAGGTCGAGGTCGAGTTCCGCGAGCAGTTCGGTGGTGCGTTCCAGCATCCGCCGCCGGGAGGGGAACCAGCGGTGGCCGGGCTCGACTCCGCTGAGCACGTTCTCCGCCACGGTGCGGTCGGGCAGCAGCGACAGTTCCTGGGGGACGATCGCCACGCCGTGGCGGCTGAGCATCGTACTGGGTTCAAAGGAGGTCACCTCCTCGCCGAAGACGGTGACGGTGCCCTCGCTGGGCGGCTGCAGACCGGCCAGGATCTTCAGCAGGGTGGACTTTCCCGCGCCGTTCTCCCCCAGCAGCGCGGTGACCTCCCCGGCGGGGACGTCGAAGGAGACGTCGCGCAGGGCGCGGACCGGGCCGAAGTTGCGGGACAGGCCCTGGATGCGGACGGCCGGGCCGGCGGTGTCCGGGGCCGCCGTGCGGTCCGGTCCCGCCGCCGGGACGTCACGGGGTGCGGCGGTCATCAGTCCTCCACGGTCGCGTCGGCGAGGTTGTCGCGGGTGATGAACTGCGCCCCGGTGTCCACGCCGGTGATCTCGGTGCCCTCGGTGAGGAAGTCGTGCAGCACCTTGACCGCCTGGTAGCCCTGCTCGGTGGGGTTCTGGCTGATGGTGAAGTCCAGGACGCCGCGCTCGATGTACTCGGAGGTCTGGGTGAGCAGGTCGAAGCCGCCCATGGTGATGTCGTCCGCCTTGCCGGACTGGGCCACCCACTTGGCGGCGGCCGTGGTCGAGCAGCAGTCCAGGCCGGCGACGGCGACCACACCGGACTGGCCGGACATGCTGGACTCGACGGTGTTGTAGGCGCTGTTCGGCTCGTTGCCGACGTTGACGGGTCCGACGATCTTCAGGCCGCTGCCGTCCAGGCCCTCCTTGAAACCGCTGAAGCGGTCGTGCGACCAGCCGGCTCCGGTGTCGACGGAGAAGACCACGACGGACTTGCCCTGGACGTCGCCGTTCAGGTTCTTGCGGAGCTCCTCGGCCTGCGCCTTGCCGGAGCCCTTGAGGTCCTGGCCGACGAAGCCCATCTGCTCGGAGTCGGGGTTGTCGGTGTTGAAGGAGATGATCGGTATGCCGGCCTTGTAGGCCTGGCTGATGACCGGCTTGAGGGCGTCGCTGGAGGCGGAGGAGACGGCGAGTCCGTCCACGGCCTTCTGCTGGATGAGCGTCTGGATCTCGGAGACCTGCTTGGCGGCGTCACCGCCGGTCGGGCCGATGAGGGCGACGTCGGCGCCGAGTTCCACGCCGGCGCGCTTCATGCCCGCGCCGATCGGCGTGGCGAAGGCGAGGGACGGGTCGTGGTAGCTCAGCTTGATGCGCATCGGCTTGTCGTCGTCGATCCGCTGCTGGATGTACGACGCGAGCTCGAAGGATCCGTCGGCGGAGCCGCCGGAGTCGGCCGCGGTGACGGCGCCGCACGCGGTGAGGGACAGGGCCGCGGCGGCGGCCGTCGCGGCCGAGAGGCATCTGCGGAGGGTACGCGAGGACATCGGTGCTCCTTGGGTGTGCGAAGCGGGCGGTGCGGGTGGAGGGGTGCGGGCGGCGGCGGTCAGGCGCGGGACTTGCGCTTGCGCTGCCAGGTGTCCGCGGCGACGGCGGCGACGATGACCAGGCCGGTGACGACGGTCTGCCAGAAGGACGAGATGCCCTTGATGTTGAGGATGTTCTGGAGCAGTCCGATGAAGGCGACACCGATGACGGTGCCCCACATGGTGCCCGAGCCGCCGAAGAGGGCGGCGCCGCCGATGATGACGGCGGAGATGACGGTGAGTTCCAGTCCCTGACCGGTCACGCCCTGCACGTAGGAGAGGAAGGACAGACCGAGCACGCCGGCCAGACCGGCGGTGAATCCGGACAGGACGAAGGCGGTGAGCTTGACCCGCTTGACGTCGACGCCGACGAGCCGGGCCGCCTCCTGGTTGCCGCCGACCGCGTAGGTGTTGAAGCCGAAGCGGGAGCGGGCCAGCAGGATCACGCCGATGGCGGCGACGACGGCGAAGAAGACGAACTGCATCGGTACCAGGCCGAACAGCCGTCCCTGGCCGAGGAGGTTGAACTCCGCGACGCCGGGCTGGGAGGAGCTGAGGGAGATCGGGGCGCCGTCGGAGATGAGCAGGGCGACGCCGCGGAAGACGCTGAGCGTGCCCAGGGTGACGATGAAGGACGGCACGCCCAGCAGCACCACGGCCAGCCCGTTGAGGAGTCCGGCCACGACGCCCACGGCCAGGCCGGCCAGCATGGCCAGGGGCCAGCTCCAGCCGTCCGATATCAGCATTCCGGTGGAGATCGCGGACAGCGCGTAGATGGAGCCGACCGAGAGGTCGATCTCGCCGTTGAGGATGACGAAGGTCACCCCGACGGCCATGATGCCGATCTGCGCGATCTGCTGGCCCACCGAGAGCAGGTTGTCCGACTGGGCGAAGGTCGGCGAGAGCACGGTGCCCAGCAGGAACAGGGCGACGAGCGCGGCGAAGACGCCGGACTCCCGCGCGTGCAGCAGCCTGCGCAGGGCGAGCGGGAACTGCCGGGCGTTCCCGTCGGACGGCGGGGCGGTGGTGGGCGGCTTGGAGAGGGTCGAGGTCACGAGGCGGTTCCAATCAGGGCGTTCAGCTGGTCTCTGGTGGGGAGGGCGGGCACGACGCCCGCGATCGTCACGGTGTGGGAGCCCGCGACGGCGGCGAACCCGACGGCCCGCTCGACGGGTTGTCCCTCCGCCAGGGCGACGGCGAAGGCGGCGGTGAAGGAGTCGCCGGCGCCCGTGGTGTCGACGACGGCCGGGGCGGGGTGCGGGGGCACGGTGCGCAGGCCGGAGGACTGGGCGACCAGCGCGCCCTCGCCGCCCCGGGTGAGGACGACGACGCCTCCGGTGCGGTCGCGCAGCGCCCCGGCCAGTTCCTCGTCGCCGAGACCGTGTTCCGCGCCGAGGCCGAGGAGGACGGGCGCCTCGGTCTGATTGGGCGTCAGGACGTCGATGAGGGGCCAGCATTCGGCCGGCAGCGGCCGGGCGGGGGCCGGGTTGAGGAGGGTGCGGGTGCCCGTCTCGCGGCCGGTGCGCAGCGCCGCGACCACGGCCTCCTCGGGGATCTCCATGGAGACGACCAGGATGTCGGCGGAGGCGATCTCGGCGCGGAAGGACTCCACGGCCGCGGCGTCCAGTTCGTCGAGGGCGCCCGGGGCGATGGCGATGCGGTTCTCGCCGGACGGCTCCACCAGGATGAAGCCGACCATGGTGGGGGCCTGGGCGGTGACCACGTGCTCGGCGGCGACGCCCTCGCGCTCCCACAGCTCCCGCGCGGAGCGGCCGAACTCGTCGTCGCCCACGGCGGTGAGCAGCGAGACCGCGGCCCCGAGCCGGGCGGCGGCGATGGCCTGATTGCTGCCCTTGCCGCCGGCACCCGCGTCGAACAGACCGCCCGAGACCGTCTCCCCCGCGGCGGGCGCCTTGGGCACCCTCATGGTGAGACCGGCTCCATAGCTTCCAACAACCGCGATCTTCATCGGCACACCACTTTGTGTATGGACAACCATGAACAAGCGCGATCGTATGTATAGGGATGTCCATAGTCAACGGTCGAAAGACAGAAGGTTTCCAGCCATGGCGAGCGGGGTGACGTTCAGCCGCTCCGCCCGGGGCGGTTCAGCGGTCGCCGGGAACGCGCAGGGCGATCAGGGCGACGTCGTCGTCGTTGTCGACGGTCAGCTGGTCGGTGAGGAGGGTGTCGCAGAACGCCTGCAACGGCCGGGTGACGGCCCCGGCGGCGTGGCGGCGCAGGCGTTCCAGGCCGGCGGTGAGGTCCTCGTCGCGGCGTTCCACGAGGCCGTCGGTGTAGAACAGCAGGGTCGAGCCGGGCTCGAGAGGCTCGACGGCACTGTCGTACTCGGGCCGCGGGACGAGGCCGAGCATCGGGGAGTGGCCCGCGGTGAGGAAGCGCGCGGTGCCGTCCGCGTCGACCAGCAGGGGCGGCGGGTGGCCGGCGACGGAGTACTGGAGCAGGAAGCCGCCGGGGTCCCGGCGTTCGACGCGGGCCAGGACGCAGGTGGCGGTGCAGTCGGCGTAGAGGGTCTGCACGGCGACGTCCAGCCGGCGCAGGATCGTCCCGGTCGGTTCCTGGCGGTCCAGGGTGAGTCCGCGGAGCATGTTGCGCAGCTGGCCCATGGTGACGGCGGCGGGCAGGTCGTGGCCGGCGACGTCGCCGATGGTGAGGACGGTGGCGCCGTCGCGCAGCTCGAAGGCGTCGTACCAGTCACCGCCGACCTCGGCGGCCGCGGTGCTGGGCCGGTAGCGGACGGCGATGTCGAGGCCGGGCACGTCCGGCGGGTCGGTGAGCAGGCTGCGCTGGAGGGCCAGGGCCACCTGCCGGGTCCGCTGGTACTCCATGGCCTTGCTGAGGGGGGTGTGCACCCGTTCCAGGAGGGTGCGCAGCAGGCTGATCTCCTCCTGGCCGAGGGGTGGGCGGTCGCCGCTGGCCGAGGCGGTGACCAGGGCGGCCGTGACACCGTCGACGACGACGGGGAGCAGGACGACGCTGTTGGCGCCGGGGGGCAGCCACGGCGCGGTGCCGGGCGGGGAGAGGTCCGGCGGGGGCTCACCGGGCGGGAAGACGGCGTGCACGGGGCTGCGCCCGTCGGCGGCGCGGGCGAGCGGACTGCCGGGGTCGAGGTGCTCCTCCTGGTGCGGGGGCAGCTCCGGCAGCCCGGGGCCGCTGACGGCGGCGACCCGTTCCGCGGTGAGCGGGGTGCCCGGCGGGCGGTGCAGGGCGTGCGGCAGGAGGTGGATGGTGCAGTTGTCGGCGATGTCGGGCACGATCACGCCGGAGAGGGCGGCGAGCATGTCGTCCAGCCGGGCCATGCCGGCCGTGGCGGTGGTGGCCCGTGCCAGCAGTTCCTCGCGGCGGGTCTCGCGCCACTCCTGCTCGACGTCCGTGCAGGTGCCCACCCACTCGATCACCGTGTCGCCGTCCCGTACCGGCGCGGCGTGGACGGCGAAGTGCCGGTGGCCGCCCTTGGCCAGCCGCAGCCGGTAGGTGCGGCTCCAGAGCGGAACCTGCTCGGCGACGGCCCGCCGCCACGACGCGACGGCCGTGTCACGGTCGTCGGGGTGGATCGCGTCGGCCCAGCCGTCGCCCCGGAACTCCTCCCAGCTCTGCCCGGTCACCCGTTCCCAGCCGGGACTGGGCTCGCTCACCACGCCCTCGGGGTCCGTCACCCACACGATCTGCGATCCGGCGCTCACCAGGCTGCGGTAGCGCTGGAGCACGCGGCGGCGCTCCTCGGACAGCACGCGGATGCGTTCCGAGGCGGTCACCTGATCGGTGACCTCGACGAGCACGGCGAGCACCCCGTGCCGTCCGTCGCTCATCGTGGCGTGGGAGATGCTGAAGGTGAAGTACCGCGTGCCCTCGTACGGCGCGTCAGGGTAGTCCAGGTCGACGGGCACGCTGGTGAGCACCTCGGCCGTGCCCGTGGCGTAGACGCGGTCGTACATGTCGAAGTAGCCGGACTGGGCGAGGTCGGGGAAGGCGTCGCGGACGGTCCGGCCCAGCGGGCGGTCGCCGAAGGTGCGCCGGTAGACGGCGTTGGTGTAGGCGAGCCGGTGGTCCGGCCCCTGGGTGACCACGACGCCGATGGGGGCCGGGTCGAACATCTCGAGCCTCATGGTGCCTCCACCTGCCCGGACCCGGGAGCGAGCGGTGGGCAGCGTAAAGGCCCAGTACCCCGCCCCCGGGGTCCGACGCGCGTGCGCCGCGCACGCGGTGGGTCAGCGCGCGGTCCGCGTGTGGACGTACTCCACGAGACGGGTCAGGGCGTCCGCGTCGGTGTTCGGCATGACGCCGTGGCCGAGGTTGAAGATGTGGCCCTCCAGGCCCTGGGCCGAGTCCAGCACCTCCCGCGCCTTGGTCTCGACGGCTTCGCGGCCCGCGAAGAGGACGGTCGGGTCGAGGTTGCCCTGGAGCGCCTTGCCGGGGCCGACGCGGCGGGCGGCCTCGTCCATCGGGACGCGCCAGTCGACGCCGACGACGTCCGCGCCGGCCTCGCCCATGAGGCCGAGCAGTTCCCCGGTGCCGACCCCGAAGTGGATACGGGGCACGCCGTAGCCGGCCACCTCGCGGAACACCTTCGCGGAGGCGGACAGCACGGAGCGCCGGTAGTCGGCGGGGGCGAGCGCGCCGGCCCAGGAGTCGAAGAGCTGGACGGCCGAGGCGCCGGCCTCGATCTGCACCTTGAGGAACGCGGACGTGATGTCGGCGAGGCGGTCGAGCAGGTCGGCCCAGAGCTCCGGGTCGCCGTACATCATCGCCTTGGCGTTCTCGTACGTGCGGGACGGGCCGCCCTCGACGAGGTAGCTGGCGAGGGTGAAGGGGGCGCCGGCGAAACCGATCAGCGGGGTGGACCCGAGCTCACGGGTGAGCATGCCGATGGCCTCGGTGACGTAGGAGACGTCCTCGGGGGTGAGGTCGCGCAGCCGGGCCAGGTCGGCGCGGGTGCGGACCGGCTGCTCGACGACCGGGCCGATGCCGGGCTTGATGTCGAGGTCGATGCCGATGGCCTTGAGGGGCACGACGATGTCACTGAAGTAGATGGCGGCGTCGACGCGGTGGCGGCGCACCGGCTGCAGCGTGATCTCGGTGACCAGGTCGGGGCGCATGCAGGAGTCGAGCATGCCGATGCCCTCGCGCACCTTGCGGTACTCCGGCAGCGAGCGTCCGGCCTGCCGCATGAACCACACCGGCGTGTGCGGCACCTCCTCGCGGCGGCACGCCCTGAGGAAGGCTGAATCCCTGACCGCGTCGTTCTTGACGGGGTCGGGGGTCGGTGTCGGCGTCTGGCCCTTCGGGCTCGCGTTGGCACTCACACCGGCCAGTCTCGCACGAGCGGTCCGGCCGCCGGACCCGAGGTCGTCCGGTACGCGGTGCGCGCGGGGCGGGATCCGGACACCCCCGGGTGGCGCGGGTGTCCCTCCCTGCGCCGGGAGCCCGTTCCGCTTAACCTTCCCCGCATGGCTGCGGCTCAGGGACGACTGTCGGACGGCGCTGGCGGAATGGACGAACCGAAGGAGGCCGAGGGCGATCTCGGGAACGGAGGGGCGCCCCCGCTGCCCTTCCGGGCCGCTGTCGACGCGCTGCGGGGCACGCGGCTGCGGCCGCAGATCGAGATCGACCCCGCCCCCGCTCCCAAACGGCTCGCTCCGTACGCGTACGCGCTGGAGGCCGCGGTCGTCGACGGCGAGGAGGACCTGGCCGACGGGCGGCTGGTGCTGCTGCACGATCCGGCCGGGCACGACGCGTGGCGGGGCGCCTTCCGCCTGGTGACGCTGGTGCGCGCGGAGCTGGAGCCGGAGATGGCGGCGGACCCGCTGCTGCCGGAGGTGTGCTGGTCCTGGCTGACCGGCGCGCTGTCCGCGCGCGGGCTGGCGTACGGCGAGCCGAGCGGCACGGTGACGCGGGCCAGTTCCCACTACTTCGGCGGACTGGCGGAGCGGCCGTCCGCCTCGCAGATCGAGATCCGGGCCTCCTGGACACCGCGGGAGGGGCTGGGCGGGGTGCCGGACACGGGCACGCACCTGGTGGCGTGGTGCGATCTGCTGGCCCAGGTGGCGGGGCTGCCGCCGGCCGCCCCGGGGGACGCATCGGTCGTGACGCTGCCGCAGCGCCGGGGACCGCAGTCGCGCTGAGATTCCCGTTCGGGGCGCCACGCAATCATCGATGGCGATCTCTTTGTCGATACGGCCACATTCGGAAGCGTTGCGACGCAGACCGAAACCGTTCGATCTTCGAATGATCGACCGCGCGTCCGAATTGCCCGGATTGTTACTCACTACTTCGTGATCATTTCCTAAAGGACTCCAGGTTTGCTGCCGAAGACGACTGTGACCTTGAAAGCACGGTTCGTCCCCTCACCCCCCACGAGCCGGCCCCGTCCCGCCCCCCAGGAGGCCTGGTGTCCGTTCTCCTCGAGCAGCCCGCAAGCCTGGTCGCCTACCGCCCGAACAAGCCGACCGCCATGGTGGTCGTGGCCGACCCCCGCGTGCGTTCCACCGTCACCCGCCACCTGTGGGCGCTCGGTGTACGCGACGTCATCGAGGCCTCGTCCGTCGCGGAGGCTCGTCCCCGCATCGGCAACCCCCGCGACATCTGCGTCGCCGAAGTCCATCTGCCGGACGGCTCCGGCCTCACCCTCCTCTCCGAGACCCGCGCCGCCGGATGGCCCAACGGCCTCGCGCTGTCCGCCGCCGACGACATCGGCGCCGTGCGCAACGCGCTGGCCGGCGGAGTGAAGGGGTACGTCGTCACCGGCACCCGTACCAACCTCGGGCTCCCCACCCGGCCCGGGGCCGCCCCGATCGGCGCCGCCGCCGCCCGGCTGCACCGCCGCCCCCCGGGTGCCCCGAGCCACCCGGGCGGCTACCGCGAACTGTCCGGCCGCGAGGTCGAGGTGCTGCGCCTGGTGGCGGAGGGCCAGTCGAACAAGGCGATCGGCGTCTCCATGGGCCTGTCCGCGCTGACCGTCAAGAGCCACCTCGCCCGCATCGCCCGCAAGCTCGGCACGGGTGACCGGGCCGGAATGGTGGCGGTGGCCCTGCGCACGGGCATCATCCACTGACCCTCCGATCCCTCACCCGTTCCCTCACCGCCCCCCTCAGAGGCCCCGGACGGCGCCCGTCGACGCGACACCGTCGGCGGGCGTCTTCGCGCGCCGAGAGCCCCTCCCGCCGCCGAGGCCTGTTTTCGCTGGTCGGCGCGGACCTCGCCCGCAGAGGCAGATCAGGGGCCGGGTCGTACGGATACTCTTGACAGGTGACCGACGCCCACGACACCGCAGCAGACCGTTCACTGCGAACCACCGGAGGCGCCCCTCCGGACGACGGCGGATCTTCTGTGACGGAGGCGCCGATTCCCTTGCTCGAACCACGCGAGGGCATTCCTCCCGTGATCGCGGACGAGGCCGCCCTCGCCGAGGCGGTCGCTGCCTTCGCCGCGGGCCGCGGCCCCGTCGCCGTCGACGCCGAGCGCGCCTCCGGCTACCGCTACGGGCAGCGCGCCTACCTGGTCCAGCTGCGCCGCGAGGGCGCGGGCACCGCGCTGATCGACCCCGTCGCCTGTCCCGACCTGTCCGGGCTGGGCGAGGCGCTGTCCGGCGTCGAGTGGGTGCTGCACGCCGCCACCCAGGACCTGCCGTGCCTGCGCGAGATAGGCATGCGGCCGGGCCTCCTCTTCGACACCGAGCTGGCCGGACGCCTGGCCGGGTTCCCCCGGGTGGGGCTCGGCGCGATGGTGGAGAACGTGCTCGGCTTCGTCCTGGAGAAGGGCCACTCCGCCGTGGACTGGTCCACCCGCCCGCTGCCCGAGCCCTGGCTGCGCTACGCCGCCCTCGACGTCGAACTGCTGGTCGACCTGCGGGACGCGCTGGAGAAGGAGCTGGACCGGCAGGGCAAGCTCGACTGGGCCCGGCAGGAGTTCGACGCGATCGCCTCCGCGCCGCCGCCGGAGCCCCGCAAGGACCCCTGGAGGCGCACCTCCGGCATGCACAAGGTCCGCCGCCGCCGGCAGATGGCCGTCGTCCGGGAGCTGTGGGAGGCCCGCGACCGCATCGCCCGCCGCCGGGACGTCTCCCCGGGCAAGGTGCTCTCCGACGCGGCCATCGTGGAGGCCGCGCTGGCCATGCCGGCCAACTCCCACGCCCTGGGCGCGCTGAACGGGTTCGGGCAGCGTGTGGGGCGGCGCCAGCTGGAGCAGTGGCAGGCCGCCGTCGACCGGGCGAGGTCGCTCGGCGAGGACCGGCTGCCCCAGCCCGGCCAGCAGGTGACCGGTCCCCCGCCGCCGCGCGCGTGGGCGGACAAGGACCCGGCGGCCGCGGCGCGGCTGACGGCCGCACGGGCCGGGGTGAACGCGCTCGCCGAGCGGCTGGGGATGCCGGCGGAGAACCTGATCACGCCGGACACGGTGCGCAGGGTGTGCTGGGAGCCTCCGGCGGTGGTCGGGACGGAGTCCGTGGCGGCGGCGCTGGCCGCGCACGGGGCGCGGGCCTGGCAGGTCGAGCAGGTCACCCCCGTGCTGGTCGCCGCGCTGGCCGGCCAGGCGCCGTAGGCGGGCCGTCCGCGGGCGGGTGCGGGTCGTACGGGGCTTGTCGCGCAGTTCCCCGCGCCCCCCGGGGCACTCCCGTGCACGCCCCTCCCAGCTCGCCCGCATCGGGCCTGCGGCTGAAGCGGAACAGGGACGTCGAGATCACGCCAAGATCCTCGGAGGCCATGTCGGACTCCCCCGGCATGCCGCGCCACTGGAAGGCGGACGACGGTGACGCGCTCGCTGCCGGCGGCCGCGCCGGGCGAGCGGCCGACGGCAGTCGTGTACGACAACGACATCATGGCGGTGGCGGGGTTGTCGGTGGTCGCGGAGAGGGGTTGCGGGTGCCGGACGACGTGTCCCTGCCGGCGTGGGACGACTCGCAGTCGTGCGGGGCTACGCACCCGGACCCCCTTGCGGCCCTGAACGGGCCTCGCCCTCGGACGCCGGACGGGCTGACCTCCGGCCGGAACAGGGAGGGCCGGACGTGTGATGTTCGCCGCTCCACGCGGCGGGGGTGGGCAGTCACGTTACCCGCAAGTAGCATGGGCCGTAAGCAAGCGCTCAGCATCCCGTACCTGGAGGAGAGCCATCGTGCCTCGTACCGTCAGGGACGTCGTCTTCGTCGACGGCGTCCGCACCCCGTTCGGCAAGGCGGGCCCGAAGGGCATCTACCACGAGACCCGCGCCGACGACCTCGTCGTGAAGGCGATCCGGGAGCTGCTGCGCCGCAACCCGGGTCTCGACCCGAAGAAGATCGACGAGGTCGCCGTCGCCGCGACCACGCAGATCGGCGACCAGGGCCTGACCATCGGCCGCACGGCCGGCATCCTCGCGGGCCTGCCCACCTCGGTCCCGGGCTACTCCATCGACCGCATGTGCGCCGGCGCGCTGACCGCCGTCACCACGGTCGCCGGCTCCGTCGCCTTCGGCGCCTACGACGTCGCCATCGCCGGCGGCGTCGAGCACATGGGCCGCCACCCGATGGGCGAGGGCGTCGACCCCAACCCGCGGTTCGTGTCCGAGAAGCTGGTCGCCGAGTCCGCGCTGTTCATGGGCATGACGGCCGAGAACCTGCACGACCGCTACCCGAGCATCACCAAGCAGCGCGCCGACGAGTACGCGGTGCGCTCGCAGGAGAAGGCCGCCAAGGCGTACGCCAACGGCAAGATCCAGGCCGACCTGGTGCCGGTCTCGGTGCGCCGCACCAACGAGGAGGCCGGTGAGACGGGCTGGGGCCTGGTCACCGCCGACGAGCCGATGCGTCCGGGCACCACCCTGGAGAACCTGGCGAACCTCAAGACCCCGTTCCGCGTGCACGGCCGGGTCACCGCCGGCAACGCGGCCGGTCTGAACGACGGCGCCACCGCCTCCCTCATCGCCTCCGAGGACTTCGCCCGCGAGAACAACCTCCCGGTGAAGATGCGCCTGGTCTCCTACTCCTTCGCGGGTGTGGAGCCGGAGGTCATGGGCTACGGCCCGATCCCGGCGACGGAGAAGGCCCTCGCGCAGGCGGGGCTGTCCATCTCCGACATCGGCCTGTTCGAGATCAACGAGGCCTTCGCCGTCCAGGTCCTCGCCTTCCTGGAGCACTACGGCATCGCCGACGACGACGCCCGCGTCAACCAGTACGGCGGCGCCATCGCGTTCGGCCACCCGCTCGCCTCCTCCGGCGTCCGTCTGATGACGCAGCTGGCCCGCCAGTTCGAGGAGCAGCCCGAGGTCCGTTACGGCCTCACCACCATGTGCGTCGGCTTCGGCATGGGCGCGACGGTCATCTGGGAGAACCCGCACTTCGAGGGGGACAAGTGAGCACCACCGCAGAGCTTCTGAAGGGTGCGGCCGAGCTGTTCCCCGGCGAGGTCGTCACCAGCGCGCACGTACGCCACTTCGACCTGCCGCTCGGCGCGGGCCGTTTCGCGCTGATCACCCTGGACAACGGTCACGACCACACCAAGCCGACCACGCTCGGCCCGCAGTCGCTGGCGAACATCGACGCCGCGATCGACCAGGTCGAGAAGGAGGCCGCGGACGGCGAGATCGTCGGCGTCGGTGTCACCGGCAAGCCGTTCATCTTCGCCGTCGGCGCCGACCTCAAGGGCGTCGAGCTGCTGAAGCGGCACGAGGACGCGCTGGCCATCGGCAAGGGCGGCCACGACGTCTTCAAGCGGCTGTCGAAGCTGGCCGTGCCGACCTTCGCGTACTACAACGGCGCCGCCATGGGCGGTGGCGTCGAGGTCGGTCTGCACTGCACCTACCGCACGGTGTCGGCCGCTCTCCCGGCGTTCTCGCTCCCCGAGGTCTTCCTCGGCCTCGTCCCCGGCTGGGGCGGCTGCACGCTGCTGCCGAACCTGATCGGCGCCGAGAAGGCCGTCTCGGTCATCATCGAGAACAGCCTCAACCAGAACAAGCAGCTCAAGGGCGCGCAGGTCCACGAACTCGGCATCGCGGACGCGATCTTCGAGGGCGCGGACTTCCTGGAGCAGTCGCTGATCTGGACCGCGGCCGTCCTCAAGGGCGAGATCGTCATCGAGCGCCCGGTGATCGACCGCGGCGAGGCCTGGGACCAGGCCGTCGCCCGGGGCCGCTTCATCGCCGACTCCAAGGTGCACGGCGCCGCCCCGGCCGCCTACCGCGCCCTGGACATCATCGCCGCCGCCAAGAACGGCGACCTCCAGCAGGGTTACGACGCCGAGGACCAGGCCCTCGCCGACCTCATCATGGGCGGCGAACTGCGCTCCGGCATCTACGCGTTCAACCTGGTGCAGAAGCGCGGCAAGCGTCCCGCGGGCGCCCCGGACAAGTCGCTGGCCCGCCCGGTCACCAAGGTCGGTGTCGTCGGCGCCGGTCTGATGGCCTCGCAGCTCGCGCTGCTGTTCCTGCGCCGCCTGGAGGTGCCGGTCGTGCTGACCGACATCGACCAGGAGCGCGTCGACAAGGGTGTGGGCTACGTCCACGCCGAGATCGACAAGCTGCTCGGCAAGGGCCGGATCAACCAGGACAAGGCCAACCGCCTCAAGGGGCTGGTCTCCGGTGTGCTGGACAAGGCCGAGGGCTTCGCGGACGCCGACTTCATCATCGAAGCGGTCTTCGAGGAGATGGGCGTCAAGCAGCAGGTGTTCGCCGAGGTCGAGGCGGTCGCCCCGGCGCACGCGATCCTCGCCACCAACACCTCCTCGCTGTCGGTGTCGGAGATGGCGTCGAAGCTGAAGCACCCCGAGCGGGTCGTGGGCTTCCACTTCTTCAACCCGGTCGCGATCCTGCCGCTGCTGGAGATCGTCCGCGGTGAGCAGACCGACGACGCCTCGCTGGCCACGGCGTTCGGTGTCGCCAAGAAGCTGAAGAAGACCGCGGTACTGGTCAAGGACGCCCCGGCGTTCGTCGTGAACCGCATCCTGACCCGCTTCATGGGCGAGATCCAGAACGTCATCGACGAGGGCACCCCGGTCGAGGTCGCCGAGAAGGCCGTCGAGCCGCTCGGTCTGCCGATGTCGCCGCTGGTGCTGCTGGAGCTGGTCGGTCCCGCGATCGGCCTGCACGTCTCCGAGACCCTCAACCGGGCGTTCCCGGAGCGGTTCACGGTCTCCCCGAACCTCAAGAAGGTCGTCGAGGCGGGCAAGCGCGGCTTCTACGTCTACGACAGCGGCAAGCCGGAGCTCGACCCCGAGGTCGCCGCGCTGCTCGAGCAGGGCGACACCGTCCTCACCGAGGAGCAGGTGCGGGCGCGGGTGCTGGACGCGGTGGCGCAGGAGATCGGGCTCATGCTCGACGAGGGCGTCGTCGCCGAGGCGCAGGACGTCGACCTGTGCCTGATCACGGGCGCCGGCTGGCCGTTCCACCTGGGCGGCATCACGCCGTACCTGGACCGTGAGGGCGTCTCCGAACGCGTCAACGGCAAGCGGTTCCTGGAGCCCGGCGTGGCCAGCGTTCCCGCGTAACTCCGGCCGGTCCCGACGGGGGTGGGTCGCACGGATAACGATCCGTGCGACCCACCCCCTTGTGTCACAGGCCTACCGATAGGATCTCCACACCATCTGACCACTTGTTTACATGCACGACGTTTTGTTCTGCTGAGGAGTCCCCGTGGCGTCCACCCGTCGCCAGCCGGCCCGCAGTCGGGTGTGGCCCAAGATCCGGCTGCTGCTGATCGTGGCCGTGATCGCCGCCGGCGCCACGGCGCTCTATCCGGTGTGGAAGAAGGCGAACCCGGATCCGCCGGACCTGCTCGTCCGCTACCGGACGGACACTCCGGCCACCTCACCGGTCGCCAAGCCGTCGCTGGAGGTCTTCAACAAGACCGACAAGCCGCTGCCGTTGAGCGAGGTCTCGCTCCGGTACTGGTTCACCGCCGACGAGGGCGCCCCGTACGCGTTCAACTGCGTCAACGTCACCTTCGGCTGCTCCAACCTCGCCGGGCGCGTGGTCGAGATGGACAAGCCCACCGACACCGCGGACCGCTATCTGGAGATCCGGTTCACGGAGAAGGCCGGCACGCTCGCGCCGGGCGCCAACAGCAAGGGCATCGACCTCCAGCTGTTCCGCACCGACCACAAGGAGCTGAAGCAGTCCGACGACCGCTCCTTCGACGCGGAGATGAAGAGCTACAAGGAAGCCGAGCAGGTCACCGCCTACAAGCGGGGCGTGCTCGCCTGGGGCGAGGAGCCGGACGGCACGAAGCCGGACCCGGAGAAGAAGGACACGAAGGCGGCCACCGCGCCCGACCCGCTGCCCGCCCCGCCGGAGGGCGTGCTCTTCGACACCTTCGACTACCTGGGCGCCAAGGACCCGGCCCTGTTCAAGCACGGCTGGCTGGTCCGCACCAGCAAGGGCGGCCCCGGTATCGAGAACACGTGGTCGGCGGACGGCGTCACCTTCCCCGCCGACGAGGAGGCCCTGGAGAGCGGGCAGGTGCTCCAGCTGCGGGCCAGCACCGACGGCACCGAGGCGGGCACCAAGCAGGCGAGCCTCGGCACCGCCGCGAGCAAGTTCCGCGAGGGGACGTACGCCGCGCGCCTCCACTTCACCGACAAGCCGTCCTCCGGTGAGGAGGGCGACCACGTCAACCAGACCTTCTACACCATCGGCGGCAAGGGCTCGACGTACAGCGAGCTGGACAACGAGTACCTGCCCAACGGCGGCTGGGGGCGGCCCGGCCCCAAGCTGGACACCGTGACGTGGTACGACCACGAGACGAACGACCGTCTCTACACCACCACGAACAAGAGCCTCGACAACTGGCACACCCTGATGATCCGGGTGAAGGACGGTGTGGTCGCCTACTGGCTCGACGGGAAGAAGCTCTTCGTCACCAGCGGGAAGTTCTACCCGCGCTCCGACATGTCGGTGAACTTCAACCACTGGTTCATCGACCTGCCCTTCAAGGGTGAGCGCGCCTGGGACATGAAGGTCGACTGGCTCTACTACAACGCGAACGACACCTTGTCGGCCGAGGAGGTCCAGGCCCAGGTCGAGGACTTCACCGGCAAGGGGATGAACTACTTCGACACGGTTCGGGAGTCCTAAGTGGGCAAGAGGCGGTCCAGCTCACACAGCCGCGCTGCCGCGGGTGAGAAGCCGGTGGTGAGCCGGCGCTCGGCACTGTTCCTGGGCGGCGCGGGAGGCGTCGCCATGGCCGGCGGAGGTGCCTGGCTGGGCAACGTCGTCGCGCAGCCCGCGGCGGCCCCGGCGGCCGAGGGCGCCATCGGCGGCCTCTCCACTCCCCCGCCCTACGCGCCGTCGGGCCGCCGGCCCAGGAACCGGCGGGCCACCTGGTCCCAGCAGTTCCAGGCGTCGCACGGCTGGAGCGCGGGCGGCGCGGGCACCCAGTCCGCCGAGGCGAACGACAAGACCCAGTTCGTGCGCGGCACCCAGGCCGTGCGGGTGACCACCAACGGCACCGGCAAGCAGTCCTACGTCCGCAAGTCCGGCATGGACGCCATGGACCTCAGCGGCAAGATGATCCGGCTGGTGTTCCGCGTCGACGACGTGGCGGACCTCGCCAAGATGGTGTTCTACCTGGGCAGCGGCGGGCTGAAGAACTACTTCTCCTGGACCTTCCACTCCCACTCCAGGACCGCCGCCAACTACGTGCAGTCCGGCGAGTGGGTGACGGTCCACCTGCAGTGGGCGGACGTCAGGAGCGCCGCCGGCACGTACGCGATCTCGGCCGACGGCAAGCCGTCCACCACCACGGACTTCACGGACATGTCGTTCGCCGTGTACGACAACGCGGCCGGACCGGTGACGTACCGGCTCCAGGCGGTCGAGCTCATACCGGACACCTCGGAGGCGTTCCCCAAGGGCGTCGTCTCCATCACCTTCGACGACTCCCACAAGTCGATCCACGACCTGGCCCGTCCGATCATGGACTCCTTCGGCTTCCCCGGCACGTCGTACAACATCGCCGACGCCATCGGGACCGGGAACTTCATGACGGTCGACCAGATGCGCTCGATGCAGAACTTCTCCGGCTGGGAGATGGGCGGGCACGCCTACGCGAACGCCACGCACACCGCCAGCTATCCCAAGCTGACCGCGGAGCAGGCCGACGAGGACTTCCGCAAGCTGCGCGAATGGCTGGTGTCCAACGGCTTCACCAGCGAGCACTTCGCCTATCCGCACGGGGCGTTCCAGAAGACCTCCGACGGTGTGCCCGTGGACCTGATCGCGAGCCGGCACTTCACGACGGCCCGGTCGATCATCTCCGAGACGATCGAGTCGTTCGCCCCGGCCAACCCGTACCGGCTGAAGTCGCTGACCGGCATCACCGACGGCACGGGCATCGGCGGCGCGCCCCTGGCCCGGCTGACGGACGAGGGCGGTCAGCTGGACCGGTGCAGGGAGAGCGGTGACTGGCTGATCCTCTGCCTCCACAAGATCGTCGAGGGTGCTCCGAAGACCAGCACGGAGATCGGCACGGCCGGCCTCACCACGCTGATGCGGGAACTCGCCGACCGGGACATCCCGGTGGTGACCGTCGAAGAGGCGATGGCCTACTACCAGTAGGTCCCGGGACAGGAAGGAGGGGGCGGCCCGTGCGGGCCGCCCCCTCCTTCCTGTCCGTCGCCGGCCTACCAGCCGTCGCCCCTGCCGTTCTGCTGGGGCCAGTCGGGCTCCTGGTAGCCGCCCTGGCGGCCGTCGGGGCCGCGACCGGGCTGCTGCGGCGGGTACTGCTGCTGTGGCGGGTACTGCTGTTGCGGCGGGTACTGCTGCTGCGACTGCGGATACAGCTGCTGACGGCCGCCGTACGGGTCGCCCTGGCCGCCCTGCCACTGCTGCTGCCCGTGGCCGGCCTGCGCCGGCGCGGGCTCCGGCGTTCCCCAGCTGACGGGCTGCTGGGGCACGTTCTGGTGGTGCTCCTCGTCGTAGCCGGGCAGCGGCTGCGGCTGGCTGGGCACGTAGGCGGCGCGCGGCCGGGTGCGCAGGGCCACGCCCTCCAGACGCATCAGCTGCAGCGTCTCGGTGACCTTCTTGTCGGAGTAGGGATCCTCTTCCTCCCAGATCTCCGTCATGTCGGCCTCGTGGTCGCCGCCCACGGACACCTCGACACCGGCCTGGCGGGTGCCCCAGCTGCCCTTGTGCAGGGTGAGCAGGGCGTAGAAGCGCAGCGGCGTCAGCAGGAACAGCTGGATCAGGCCGTACAGCGGGGCCAGCAGGAACATGCCGAACCGCTTGATGAAGCCCATGCCGCGGCGCGGGAAGTCGAGGTAGCGGACGTTGCGCAGGTAGCCCATGAGGACCATGAACAGCGCGTAGTCGCCGATGTGGTCGACGAACCGGGCCGGCTGCATGATCGGCAGGATGACCATCGAGTAGAACATGGCCGTGCCGAAGACCAGCCACAGGCCGAGCTCCATGCAGGTCAGCCAGAACGCCGGCCGGTACTTCTTCTGGTGCCGGAAGGCCCACAGGGACTCGCGGAAGAAGGACTTGTTCCAGCGGACCTGCTGGCGCAGGAAGTGCGGCAGCTTCTCGGGGACGGCGGTGTAGCCGACGGCGGTCTCCTGGAAGACCACCTGGCCTTCCATCAGGCAGTAGTTGGTCATGCGGCGGTCGTCGCCGAAGACGGCCGGCTTGCCCAGGAACTGCTGGTTGAGGAAGTCCGGCAGGTACTTGCGCACCAGGGTGCCGCGGTAGGCCGAGAGGGCGCCGCAGCAGCAGAGCACGGACTTGAGCCGCGAGTAGGCGGCCCGCTCGAAGAGGAAGGAGTTGCCGTAGCGCAGGTCCTGCAGGCGCGTGAAGATGTTGCTGTCGTGGTTGAGCGCGAGCACCATGCCGGTGGAGGCCATGATCTTCTCGTCGGCCATCGGCAGCAGCAGCTCACGCACCGTGTCCCGGGAGAGGACGGTGTCGGAGTCGACGCACAGGAAGATGTCGGAGTACGGCGCCGCCTCGAAGCCCAGCGCGAGCGCCTCGCGCTTGCCCTTGTTCTCGGGCTGGACGCTGACGGTGTACTTGACGCCCAGGGCCTCGAACTCGGAGCGCATCTTCTTCGCCGTGCGGATGCCGCCGGGGTCGGCGCTGCAGTCGTCGATGATGTGGATCTCGTTGGGGAGCCGGCTCTGGGCGAGCAGGGAGCGCATGCCCTGCTCGAACATGACCGGGTCCTCGTTGTAGATCGGGATGACCGCGGTGACCCAGCAGTCCTCCAGGTACTCGAGTTCCTCGCGGTTCGCCTTGGCGGGCCGGTAGAACAGGGCGCCGAACATCTTCAGGGCCAGCAGGCCCATGGCGCCGATGGAGTACAGGTGCAGCGAGTCCGAGTCGAGACGGGTCGCGATGACCGCGGCGATCGCGATGAAGAAGAGGTACGAGACCTTCAGGTGCCGGCGTTTGCGGTGCCCGCGGCCGTCGGAGTCGACGGCCCCCGGTATGAACGTGTCCTCGGTCGTCACAGCTTGACCACCCGCGGGTGGTCGGCCGTCTTGCCCCGGGTGTCGAACAGCTTGCGGGCGCGGTCGGCCAGCGCGTCGAGGTCTATCTCCCGGTGCGGCTGGAGCAGGATGGTGAGGTCCGCGGCCTCGGCGCCGGCCAGGTAGTCGTCGGCGCGCTCGACGGGAGCGCCGTCGACCGTCCAGTCGTCGACCTTGGGGTCGAAGTAGACGAGTTCCGCGCCGCGGGCGAGCAGGTTCTCGGCGACCGCCCGGGCCGGGCTCTCCCGCTGGTCGGAGATGTCCGGCTTGTAGGTGACACCGAGCAGCAGCACGCGGGAGCCGCGGACGGCCTTGCCCTCGTCGTTGAGCAGATCGGCGGCCCGGTTGACCACGTGCACGGGCATGCGCTGGTTGATCTCCTGCGCCAGCTCCACGAACCGGAACGGGATGCCCAGCGAACGCACCTTGTAGGAGAGGTAGTTCGGGTCGATCGGGATGCAGTGTCCGCCGACGCCGGGGCCGGGGTGGAAGGGCGCGAAGCCGAACGGCTTGGTGGAGGCGCAGCGGATCGCGTCCCACAGGTCGACGCCGATCTCGCGGCAGAACATCGACATCTCGTTGACGAGGGCGATGTTGACGTGCCGGTAGGTGTTCTCCAGCAGCTTGGCCATCTCGGCCTCGCGGGTGCCCTTGGCCTCGACCACGCGGGACACGAAGCGCTCGTAGAGGGCGCGCGCGGCCTTGGTGCAGTCGGCGGTGACGCCACCGACGACCTTGGGGGTGTTCTCCAGGCCGTAGTCGGGGTTGCCCGGGTCGATCCGCTCGGGCGAGAAGGCCAGGTGGAAGTCCTTGCCGACGGTCAGACCGCCGGCCTCCAGGCGGGGGCGCACGATCTCGTCGGTGGTGCCGGGGTACGTCGTGGACTCCAGCACCACCAGGGTGCCGGGGCGCAGGTGGGCGGCGATGTCCGCCACCGCGGCGTGCACGGCGCCCAGGTCCGGGGCGCCGTACTCGGTGAGCGGGGTCGGCACGCAGATGACGACGGCGGCGGCGCCGGCGATGACCTCGGGGCGGTCGGAGGCGGTGAAGCCCTGGCCGAGCATCGCGCCGACCTCGGCGTCGGAGATGTCGTCGACGTGCGAACGGCCGTTGTTCAGCCCCTCGACGACGGCGCCGCTGCGGTCGAGACCCACCACCTTCAGTCCGGCGGCGGAGGCGGAGCGGGCCAGCGGCAGCCCCACGTATCCAAGTCCGACAACGACAAGATCCGTCGTGGTGGATCTGCTCACGACACCATTCCCCAACCCCGTTGCACGGCCTCGGGCAGGCCGGACGCGGGCAGCACAAGCCGCCCGAGTAAATCGAACAAGTGCGAGGAGGCTAACAGAACCTTCACCTATTCACCCTGTCCACAACAAGTGCGGCTTGTCACGTACACATCGCTACAACCCTTGGCGCGGTGTGCGTGTCTCCTGTCACCGCAACGGAGTTCGCCCGTGCCGGAACTCCGGGCGACCAGCCGATTCACGTGAACCGGAGCGACATGAGTCACATCAGCACCCCCTCGGACGCACCCCGGCCCGGCGGCCGCCGGCGGGCCCGCGGCCGCACCCGCGGCAGGACCGTCCGCCGGGTCGTCCTGCCGGTGCTGCTGGTGCTCGTCCTCGCGGCCGGCGGAACCGCGTGGTGGCTCTACCAGGGGCTGGACAGCAACCTCAAGGACAGCGCGGTCGACCTGGAGCAGGCACTCGGCGACGAGAGGAACCGTCCGCGGCGCGAGGCCGCCGCCGGTGACGCGCTGAACCTGCTGCTGCTCGGCTCGGACTCCCGGGCGGGCGCGAACGCGGCGCTCGACGGCGGCCGGCCCGGCGGGGCACGCTCCGACACCGCGCTGCTGGTGCACATCGCCGGGGGCCGCACCGAGGCGGTGGCGGTGAGCATCCCGCGCGACACCCTGGTCACCCGGCCCGAGTGCACGGCGCCCGACGGCACGGTGCTGCCGTCCGCCCGGCGGGTGATGTTCAATTCCGTCTACGCGCAGGCGGGATCGGCGTGCACCGTGAAGACGGTGGAACAGATGAGTGACGTACGGGTGGACCATCTCGTGGAGGTGGACTTCGCCGGGTTCAAGGGAATCGTCGACGCGATCGGCGGAGTGACCGTACGCCTGGACGAGCCGATCACCTCCGGACTGCGGCTGGACGCCGGGGAACACCGGCTGAACGGCGACGAGGCGCTGAAGTTCGTCCGCACCCGGCACGGTTACCGCGACGGCAGCGACCTGGGCCGGATCGAACTCCAGCAGAAGTTCCTGGGCGCACTGCTCGCCGAAATCAAACGGCAGGACCTGCTGGGGAGTCCGGCGAAGCTGTACCGGATCGCCGACCGGCTGACCGAGTCGCTGACCACCGACTCCGAACTGGCCTCACTGACCGCGCTGGCGGAGTTCGGGCGGAGCCTGGAGGGCATCGACCCGGCGGCGATGGACACGGTCATGCTGCCGGTGGCGTACGACAAGGCGGACCCCAACCGGGTGGTGGCGGTGGAGCCGTCGGCGTCCCTGCTGTGGGAGGCGATCCGGACCGACGCCGAGATCCCGGAGCCGGTGCGGAAGTCCCCCGCGCGCGGCTGAGGCCGCGGAGGGCTCACACCTCCCGCCAGGCCCTCAGGGCGAGGCCCGGCTCGTCCTTGCGGCGGGTGAGCAGCAGGGTGCCGGTGGACGGGTCGAGGGAGGCGGCCACGAGTTCGCCGTGCTCGTCGAGGGCCACGGACACCGAGGCGCCCGCGCCGAGTTGGGGGCCGGACTCGGTCCACCAGGCCCCGGCGGGCTCCTGCTCGGTGGGGTAGGCGGCGAAGGCGACGCGGCCGCTCGCCGAGCGCTGGGCGAGCACGGTGCAGTCGTGGCCCTCTATCGCGCAGCGCACGGCGGACACCGGTCCGGGACCGGCCGCGGTGAGGAGGGGCACCGGTGCGCTGCCGGCGCGCCAGGCGCACAACTCCCCGTGCCGGTCGGTGAAGAAGAGCGTGGTGTGCTCGTCGGAGGTGGCCAGGGCGCGCAGGGTGCCGGGCCGTGCCCGCACGTCGAGGCCCTCCGCCGGTCCGGGCGGCGTGCCGGGCTCCTCCTGACGCCAGCGCAGGATGCCGTCCGGGCCGGCCGCGTACAGCTCCACCCGGCCCGACTGCCCGGTGACGGCGGCGAGTTGTTCGTGGACGTCCTCGCCGCCGAGGTGCGTCCACGGGTTCCAGCCGCCCTTCTCCTTCTGCGCGGCCATGCCGACCCCGCCGCCGGCGGCGCGGACGAAGACATGGGCGCGGCCCGCCGCGTCGACGGCGACGGCCGGTGTGCCGGTGCGGTCGCCCTTCTTGTCGGGGTGTCCGAGCGGGTTCCAGTCGAGGGGGGCGAGCCGGGGGCGGAAGTGGGTGGAGTGCACCAGGCCGGACTCGCCGTTCACCGTGGGCCGCCAGGCGACCAGGTGGGCGTAGCCGTCGGCGCCCTGGCCCACGGCCGGTCCCGGGCGCAGCCGCTGGTCGCCGCCGATCCTGCGGGGCGTCTCCCAGGGGCCGCCGGGGGCGAGTTCCGCGCGGCACAGGACGGCGTCGTCCGACGGCAGGTAGACGGTCAGGCGGCCGTCGCGGCCGCGGAGGAGCCAGTCGCCGTTCACCGCTTCACCTTATGCACAGCGTTTCCCGGCGCGCGGGCGGGGCGGCTTCGCGTGGGACGCTGGCCTCATGAACGACACCACCGCCCTGCTCGTGATCGTCGACGCCGCGAACGTCGTCGGGTCGGTGCCCGACGGGTGGTGGCGGGACCGCCGGGGCGCGGCGGAGCGCCTGCGGGACCGGCTGGCCGCGGACGGCCTGCCGGACCGTCCGGGGCCGGTGGAGCTCGTCCTGGTCGTCGAGGGTGCGGCGCGCGGGGTGGAGCCGGTTCCGGGGGTCCGGGTGGAGTCCGCCCCGGGCAGCGGCGACGACCACATGGTCGCACTGGTGGCCGGGGCGGGCGACCGCCCGGTCCTGGTCGTCACGGCCGACCGCGAACTGCGCCGCAGGGTGACCTCCCTGGGCGCGGAGGTCACCGGCCCGCGGTCCGTGCCCCGCTGACCCCGCCCGGCGGTCAGCCGACGCACCGGACGCGCCGCGCCCCGCCGGGTTCTCCGCCGTCCCCGACGGCGACGCCCTGACGGCGGAGCACCCGGGCGCCCGGGTGCTCCGAACCCGCGGCGGCACAGGCGGGCGGGCTTCACCGGCGTACCGGGGCGACACCGCCGACGCCTGCCCCTCCGTCCCCCGGGCGGCCGGGCACGGGGGCGGCGCCCCGGTGGGCGCGGAGTCGGCGTCGCACGAGGGCCGCGCTTCGGCGCTCGCGGCCCCCGGCTCAGGCCGCCCGCGCCGGTGAGGCGGGTCGGCCGGCGGCGCCGTCCCGGTGTGACCGCGCCCCGGTGCGTGTCGGTCACGGCCGGGGCGCCGGGGTCAGCGGGAGTCCGGGCCGGAGCGTCCGACCGGCGCGCCCGGTTCCGCCTCGCCGCGGGCCAGACGGCTGTGGTTGCGGCTGTAAAGGAAGTAGACGACTACGCCGATCGCCATCCAGACCCCGAAGCGGAGCCACGTCTCGGCGGGCAGGTTCAGCATCAGCCACAGGGAGGCGGCGACCGACACGATCGGCAGCACGGGCACCCAGGGGGTGCGGAACGCCCGCGGCAGGTCGGGCCGGGTCCTGCGGAGGATGATCACGCTGATCGCGACGATGACGAAGGCGAACAGGGTGCCGATGTTCACCAGCGCGGCGAGTTCGTTCAGCGGGGTGAAGCCGGCGAGGATCGCGATGGCGACACCGAGCAGGATGGTCGGCCGGTGCGGGGTCCTGAACCGGGGGTGGACGCGGGAGAAGAACCTCGGCAGCAGTCCGTCGCGGCTCATCGCGAAGAAGACCCGGGTCTGGCCGAGCAGCAGGATCATGCAGACGGTCGTCAGGCCGACAGCGGCCCCGAAGCTGATGAAACCCGCGTACCACGGATGCCCGGTGGCCTTGAAGGCGTCCGCCAGCGGGGCGTCCACGGACAGTTCGGTGTAGTGCTGCATTCCGGTGACGACGAGCGACACCAGCACGTACAGCACGGTGCAGATGAACAGGGAGCCGAGGATGCCGCGGGGCATGTCGCGCTGCGGGTTCTTGGTCTCCTCGGCGGCCGTGGCGACGATGTCGAAGCCGATGAAGGCGAAGAACACCACCGAGGCCGCGGTGAAGATACCCATCACGCCGAAGTTGGCCGGGGCCCAGCCGAACATGAGCTGGATGAGCGGGGAAGCGAGACTGTCCCCCGCGGGCACGGGCTCCGACTTGGGGATGAAGGGGTCGTAGTTGTCCGCGGTGATGAAGAAGGCCCCCGCGATGATCACCACGAGGACCACGGTCACCTTGATGGCCACGACCACCGAGGTGACCCGGGCGGACAGCTTCATGCCGAGGACGAGGACGCCGGTGAGCACCAGCACCAGCACGGCGGCGAGGATGTCGAACCCGAAGACGTCGGAGCCCTCGCGGCTGCCCAGGACCGCGGGCATCTGCCAGCCGGCGTTGTCCATGAGCGACTGGATGTAACCCGACCAGCCGACGGCCACCACCGCCGTGCCCAGCGCGAATTCCAGGACCAGGTCCCAGCCGATGATCCAGGCGGGCAGTTCACCCAGGGAGGCGTACGAGAACGTGTAGGCGGAGCCCGCCACCGGGACGGTGGAGGCGAACTCGGCGTAGCAGAGCGCGGCGAGCGCGCAGACGACGCCGGCCACCACGAAGGCCAGGGCGGTGGCCGGTCCGGCGTTGTCCTTGGCGACCGTGCCGGTGAGGACGAAGATGCCGGTGCCGATGATGACACCGACGCCGAAGACGGTCAGATCCAGGGCGGACAGGGACTTCTTGAGCGAATGCTCGGGTTCCTCCGTGTCACGGATCGACTGTTCGACCTTCTTCGTCCGGAAGAGGGGGCTTGTCACGGGTACCTCCCACGCTTGTCGTCCTCGACATGATCGAGAGGGGGCGTAGGTCGTATGCCCCGGCGCGGGCGCTCTCACGCGAACGGGCCGCGCGCGCCACTCTTCACAGTGGCACGGGCGGCCCATCCGGGCGATGCGGAGGCGACGTCAGTCGCGGGCGGGTTCCACCGAGTCGACGGCGTCCGCGGAGGAGTGCTCGTACTTCCCGTCGAGCTTGGCCACCAGGCCGGTCACCTGACGGGCGATGTCGGGAGCGGTCAGGCCGATCTCGGTCAGGACCTCGGCGCGCGAGGCGTGGTCGAGGAAGCGCGGCGGGATGCCGAAGTCGCGCAGCGGCACGTCCACACCGGCGTCGCGCAGCGCCTGGGCGATGGTCGAGCCGACACCGCCGACGCGGGAGTTGTCCTCCACGGTGACGACGACGCGGTGCTTCTCGGCGAGCGGGGCCATCGCCTCGTCGACGGGCTTGACCCAGCGCGGGTCGACGACGGTGGTGGAGATGCCCTGCCGGTCGAGCAGGGCGGCGATCTCCAGGCACATCGGCGCGAGCGCTCCCACCGAGACCAGCAGCACGTCGGGGGTGTCCGTGCCGGGCTCGCGCAGGACGTCCATGCCGCCGACGCGGCCCACGGCGGGCACGGCCGGCCCGACGGCGCCCTTGGAGAAGCGCACCACGGTGGGGGCGTCCTCGACGACGGTGGCCTCGCGCAGCTGGGCGCGGACCTGGTCGGCGTCGCGCGGCGCGGCGAGCCGCAGGCCGGGGACGACCTGGAGGATGGACATGTCCCACATGCCGTTGTGGGAGGCGCCGTCGGTGCCGGTGACGCCGGCCCGGTCGAGGACGAACGTCACGCCGCACTTGTGCAGGGCCACGTCCATCAGCACCTGGTCGAAGGCGCGGTTGAGGAAGGTGGCGTACACGGCGAAGACGGGGTGCACCCCGGCGTGGGCGAGGCCGGCCGCGGAGACGGCGCCGTGCTGCTCGGCGATGCCGACGTCGTAGACCCGGTCGGGGAAGCGCTTGGCGAACTTGTCGAGGCCGACCGGCTGGAGCATGGCGGCGGTGATGGCGACGATGTCCTCGCGCTCCTCGCCGAGTTTCACCATCTCCTCGCCGAAGACGCTCGTCCAGTCGGCGCCGGAGCTGGCGATCGGCAGGCCCGTGTCGGGGTGGATCTTGCCGACGGCGTGGAAGCGGTCGGCCTCGTCCTGGAGGGCGGGCTGGTAGCCGCGGCCCTTCTCGGTGAGGCAGTGCACGATGACCGGGCCGCCGAAGCGCTTGGCGCGGGTCAGGGCGGACTCCAGGGCCTCGATGTCGTGGCCGTCGATGGGGCCGACGTACTTCAGGCCCAGGTCCTCGAACATGCCCTGCGGGGCGATGAAGTCCTTCAGGCCCTTCTTCGCGCCGTGCAGCGTGTCGAAGAGGGGCTTGCCGACGACCGGGGTGCGCTCCAGGAGGTCCTTGGTGCGGGTCAGGAAGCGCTCGTAGCCGTCGGTGGTGCGCAGGGTCGCCAGGTGGTTCGCCAGGCCGCCGATGGTGGGCGAGTAGGAGCGCTCGTTGTCGTTGACAACGATGACGAGCGGGCGGTCCTTGGCGTCGGCGATGTTGTTCAGCGCCTCCCAGGCCATGCCGCCGGTGAGCGCGCCGTCGCCGATGACCGCGACGACGTGGCTGTCGCGCTTCTTGATCTGGTTGGCCTTGGCGATGCCGTCGGCCCAGCCGAGGACGGTGGAGGCGTGGCTGTTCTCGATGACGTCGTGCTCGGACTCCGCCTGCGAGGGGTAGCCGGACAGGCCGCCCTTCATCTTCAGCCTGGAGAAGTCCTGCCGGCCGGTCAGCAGCTTGTGCACGTAGGACTGGTGGCCGGTGTCCCAGAGCACCTTGTCCCTGGGCGACTCGAAGACCCGGTGCAGGGCGATGGTGAGCTCCACCACACCGAGGTTGGGGCCGAGGTGGCCGCCGGTCTTGGAGACCGCCTCGACGAGGAAGGTCCGGATCTCCCCGGCCAGCCGGTCGAGCTCCTCCGGGCCGAGCCGGTCCAGATCGCGCGGTCCCCTGATGCGGGTCAGCAGCGGCACCCGTGCCTCCTTGCAGTAGAGCTGATCGAGCTGTTGCCGGGCGGGTCGAGTCTAATCTTCCGCTCCGGTGGAACGACTCCGGGCGGTGCGTCGTGCGTCACCCGATCAGCAGTACCCGGATGCGCCCGTCCTACGACACGGCTGTTGCCCGGCACCTGAGAGGCACCGGGCAACAGCCGACGGATCCGTACCGGGCCCGCTAGGCGCGACCGGCCGTCTTCTGCGTCTTGCGGGTGACCGCGTCGATGACGACGGTCGCCAGCAGCACACCACCGGTGATCATGTACTGCACCGGCGAGGCGATGCCTTCCAGCGCGAGACCGTACGTGATCGAGATGATGACCATCACACCGAGCAGCGCGTCCCACGTGCGGCCGCGGCCACCGAAGAGCGACGTACCACCGATGACGGCCGCGGCGATGACGTTCATCAGGAACTCACCGGTGCCCGCGCCCTGGTTGGCGGAGGCGATCTTCGAAGCGACGAACAGGCCGCCGATCGCGGCGAAGGTGCCGGCGATCGCGAAGACCGAGATCCGGACCAGTTCCACGTTGATGCCGGCGCGGCGGGACGCCTCGACGCTGCCGCCGAGCGCGAAGACCTTGCGGCCGTAGGCGGTGCGGCGCAGCACGAAGTCCGTGAGGACCAGGAAGGCCAGGAAGATCACCACGGCCAGCGGCAGGCCCTTGTACTGGTTGAAGACGATCGCGACGGCGAAGGCCAGGATCGCCAGCAGCACGGTCCGCACGATGATCTCGTTCAGCGGGCGGGACGGCACCCCGGCGGCCTCGCGGCGGCGGTTGTCGAAGAACGCGAGGAGGAAGTACCCCGCGGTCGCGACGATCGCCAGGCCGTACGCGGCGGCCACGTCCGAGAAGTAGTAGCTGGTCAGCTTGACGACCAGGCCCTCGGAGTCCAGGTTGATGGTGCCGTTGCTGCCGAGGATCTGCAGCATGAAGCCCTGCCAGAACAGCAGTCCGGCCAGGGTCACGGCGAAGGCCGGGACGCCGATGCGGGCGAAGATGAAGCCGTGGATGGCGCCGGCCACCGTGCCGGTGAGGATCGCCAGCACCAGGGCCAGGACCTCGTTCATCCCGTGGGTGACGCTCATCACCGCGAAGGCGGCGCCCGCGACACCGCTGACCGAGCCGACCGACAGGTCGATCTCGCCGAGCAGCAGGACGAAGACGATGCCGACGGCGATCATGCCGGTGCCGACCATGGCGACGGACATGTCGGAGAAGTTGCCGGCGGTGAGGAAGTTGGGGTTCAGGCTGGTGAAGATGGCCCAGATGATCAGCAGGCCGACCACGACGGGGATGGAGCCGAGGTCACCGGCCTTCATCTTCCGCTTGAACTCGTTCCAGTAGCCGAGGAAGCCCTGCTCGCGGACGAGCAGCCGGGGGTCGACCACGGTGACCGCGGCGGGGGCCGCCTCGGGGTTCTCCACGGCGTGGTCCTCGGCCGGGGTGGAGGTCTTGTCCGACGTCTTGTCGGTGCTCACGTCTTCGGTGCTCACTTCTTGACCTCCCCATTGGTGCGCGCCGCACGACGGGTCACGGCGTTGTCCGTGGCGCCCGTGATGGCGGAGATGATCTCTTCCTGCGAGGTCGACTTGACCTCGAAGACGCCGTTGTTGCGCCCGAGGCGCAGAACCGCGACCTTGTCCGCCACGGCCTTCACATCGGCCATGTTGTGGCTGATGAGGATGACCGCGTGACCGCGCTCGCGCAGCCGCTCGACCAGGTCGAGGACCTGCGCGGTCTGCTCGACGCCGAGGGCGGCGGTGGGCTCGTCGAGGATCACCAGCTTCGGCTCGCCGAGCATGGACCGGGCGATGGCCACGACCTGGCGCTGACCGCCGGAGAGCGAGGCGATCGGGATCCGGACGCTGGGGATGCGGATCGAGAGCGTGTCGAGGAGCTCGCGGGAGCGGCGCTCCATCTCGACCTCGTCCAGGACGCCGCGCCTGCGGAGCTCCCGGCCCAGGTAGAGGTTGCCGACGACGTCGATGTTGTCGCACAGCGCGAGGTCCTGGTAGACCGTCGCGATGCCCAGGTTCTGGGCGTCGTGCGGCCGGTTGATCTGGACGGCCTTGCCGTCCCATTCGATGACACCCTCATCGATGGGGTGCACGCCGGCGATCGTCTTGACCAGCGTGGACTTTCCGGCACCGTTGTCGCCCACCAGGGCGACCACCTCACCGGCGTGGACCTCAAGCTCTACGTCGGTGAGCGCCTGGACGGCACCGAACCGCTTGGAGACCCCGCGCAACGCCAGCACGGGCGTAGCGGACACGTGAACCATCTCCTTCGCCGCCTGACCCGGCGGGAGGTTGTGCAGAGAATTTGGGGGGGTGTTCCGTCCGGCGCCCCGCGTAGCTTGCGGGGCTGATGTGTGCGGGGCGCCGGCGGAAGCGCGTGGCAGTCGGTCCCGGGAGGGAGTCCGGGTCACGGACTCCCCCGTGTGTCACGGGACTCGGGGACTGCTTACTTGAGGCCGATCTTGTCGCAGGCGGCCTTGTACTTGTCCGTGCAGATCTCCTGGACGGTGTAGATGCCGTCCTTGATCAGGGTGTCGTTGATGTTCTCCTGGGTCAGCGAGATGACCGGGACGAGAACGGAGGGGACGGCCTTGGTGGTGGGGCTGTCGACCTTGTCCTTGGCGACGGAGTCCAGCGACTTGCCCTGGGCGAGCAGCACGGCCAGCTCCGCGGCGACGTTCGCCTCCTGCGGGAACGGCTTGTAGACGCTCATGAACTGCTCACCGGTGACGATGCGCTGCACACCCGCGAGTTCGGCGTCCTGGCCGGTGACCGGGACGGAGATGCCGGCGGCCTTCAGGGCGGTGATGATGCCGCCCGCCATGCCGTCGTTGGCGGAGTAGACGCCGACGATCTTGTCCTTGCCGAGGGCGGAGATGGCGCCCTCCATGTTGGCGTTGGCGTTCTCCGGCTTCCACTCCTTGGTGTCGTACTCGCGGCCGATCTTCACCTTGCCGTCGAGGACGGAGTGCGCGCCCTGCTTGAAGAGGGCGGCGTTCGGGTCGGTGGAGGAACCGTTCATCATGACGATCTGGCCGTCCTTGGCCTTGTCGCCCAGCTTCTCCAGCAGGGCCTCGCCCTGGGTCTTGCCGACGGTCACGTTGTCGAACGAGGTGTAGGCGTCGATCGGGCCCTCGGCGAGCCGGTCGAAGGCGACGACCGGGATGCCGGCGTCCTTGGCCTTCTTCACCGAGCCGGCGATCGCCTTGGCGTCGACGGCGCCCAGGATCAGCACGTCCACCTTGTTGGTGATCATCGTGTCGACCTGCTGGTTCTGCAGGCTGGCGTCCTGCTTGGCGTTGGCGTAGACCACCTCGCCCTTGTTGCTCGTGAGCTCCTTGACCTTCTTCTCGATCAAGGGCTTGTCGAACTTCTCGTACCGCGCGGTCTGGTTCTCCGGCAGCAGCAGACCGACCTTGATGTCGTCGCCCTTGGCGGCGGCGGATTCGCCGGAGTCCTTCTTGTCACCGGACTCGGCGGCACTGCCACAAGCGGCGAGCGAGACGGCCATCGCACCGGCGGCAACGGCAAAGGCAACGCGACGCATACGCGTGTTCATTCAGAAACCTCCCTGACGAGGCCGCGTCGTTGCGGCCGAGGTGGCTGGAAGTCAACTCGGCCACACGTGCGACGTCAAGAAGTAAATCCTTAACGAGATGGCAACGGTGCCATCCGTTCTCTAAGTGAAGGCAGGACTGGCCGACTTGAGCGACCCTGTCGCAGTTCCGTCGAGAAGGGTCGAATCGCCCATCTCGCTCAGGGCGAGGGCGAGCGCTCCGAGGACCTCCGCGCGGCCCCCCAGTGCCCCGGGGAGGACGGACAGTTGACGTGCCGCGCTGGGGATCGCGTAGCGGCTCACGGACTCCCGGATCGGCGCCAGGACCAGCTCGCCGGCCTCGGCGAGATCGCCGCCGAGGACCACCCGGCTGGGGTTGAGCAGGTTGCAGAGATTGGCGACTCCACTGCCGATGTGGCGGCCGACGTCGGCGATCACGCGACGACAGCCCGGGTCACCGTCCCGCGCCAGCCGGACGACGCCTTCCATCGTCAGGTCGGTGCCGTGGCTGGGCTGGAGCAGCGGGAGCACGTAGCGCGCGGCCGTGAAGGTCTCCAGGCAGCCGCGGTTGCCGCAGCGGCACACGGGGCCGGATTCGTCGAGTGTAATGTGTCCGATCTCACCCGCCGTGCCGCCCGGTCCGCGGTAGATCTTGCCGCTGATCACCAGGCCCGCGCCGACACCGCTGGCCACCTTGATGTACGCCAGGTCGCGCACGCCGCGGCCGCTCCCCCAGACCATCTCGCCGAGGGCGCCGAGGTTGGCGTCGTTGTCCACGTGCACCGGCACGCCGAGCCGCCCCCGCAGCTCCTCGGCGGGCTTGGTGCCGGTCCAGCCCGGCAGGATCGCGGTCGAGCCGAGGGTGCCGGACTCCACGTCGATCGGACCGGGCACGCCGAGGCCGACCCCGGCGACCTTGGAGGGGTCCACGCCGGTCGCCTCGATCAGCCGGCTGACCAGCTGTTCCGCCCGGTCGAAACCCTGGGTCGAGGAGGCGTCCACGTCCAGCGGCTCGGACTCCTCGGCCAGCACCTGGTGGGCGAGGTTCCCGACCGCGACCCGTAGGTGGGTGTGTCCGAAGTCGACACCGATGACGATGCCGGCGTCCCCGCTCAGCGAGACGCTGCGGGCCCGGCGTCCGCCCGACGAGGTCGGGGTGACCTCGACCGTTCCGCCGTCCTTCAGTTCCCGGACGATGTTGGAGACCGTGGCCGCGGACAGGCCGGTCGTCCTCGCGATCTCGGCCTGGGTGAGGGAACCCGCAAGACGTACTGCCCGGACGACCCGCTCCAGGTTGGCTCGGTGCAGCGACGACTGCGACCCCGGAGTCTCCACGACGACCTCCTGCGCGCGGGGCCGCATCGGTGAGGCCCCTCTCATGTCCAACTAGTGAACTCTAAGATGAGCTGTTCGGGTTGCCTCCCGTCAAGAGGTTGAACCGTTTCCGGGTGCATGGACACACACGGACACGCCGCTCCCTGCGACGGGAGCGGCGTGTGAACAGCCGGTTCCGGAGCGTTACTTCAAGGTTGCGGAGGTGAGCCCGGCCTGGACCTGGCGCTGGAAGGACAGGTACACCACCAGCATGGGCACCATGGCGATGGTCACACCGGCGAAGAGGACGGGGAGGTCCGAGGCGTAGCCCTGCTGCTGCTGGAGCTGGATGAGCCCCTGGGTCAGCACGTAGCGTTCCGGATCGTCACCGCTCTGCGGCTGCATCAGCACGGTCGGCAGGATGTACTGGTTCCACTGGCCGAGCGTGTTGAAGATGCCGACGCTCAGCAGTCCGGGCTTGGCCATCGGCATCATCACCTGGAAGAAGGTCCGGGTGTGCGAGGCCCCGTCCAGGATCGCCGCCTCGAAGACCGCCGTGGGCAGGGTCCGGAAGAAGGCGTGCATGAAGAACACCGTGAACGGCAGCGAGTAGGCCACGTACACCAGGGCCAGGCCGTGGTAGGTGTTCAGCATGTCCAGGCGCTTGACCATGAAGAACAGCGGCACCAGCGCCAGGAAGACGGGGAACATCGCGCCGGCGACGAAGAAGTAGTACAGCAGGCGGTTGCCCCGGAACTCGTAGCGGGCCAGCACGTAGGCGGCCATGGCGCCGAACAGCATCGTCAGCGGCACGGAGATGACCAGCACGATGACCGTGCTGGTGAAGTAGTCGCCGATGCCCTTCTCCCAGGCGCGGGAGAAGACGCCCAGGTCCCAGTTCTGCGGCCAGCCGAAGGCCGAACCGCCGATCTGCGCGTCGGTCCGGAAGGAGCTGAGCACCAGCCACACCAGCGGCAGCACGATCAGCACTCCCCACACGGCGAGGAAGCCGTGCGAGAAGACGTTCAGCACGACGCCTTCGCTGCGCCGGTCGCCGGGCCGGACGCCGTCCTTGCCTGCCGGCGGGCGGGGCGGGGTGGGGCCCTGGGTGGGGGCGGTTTCCTTGAGAGGTGCGCTCATCGTCGTTGCTCCGCCTCAGAACTCGATGCGCTCGCGACGGGTGGCGCGCAGCATGACCACGGACACGATCAGGGTGAGGACCAGCATGACCACGCCCATGGCGCAGGCGTAGCCGCTCCGGCCGTACAGCAGGAAGTTGCGCATCATCACGGTCGACATGACCTCGCTGTGGTGGTCCGGGCCACCGCCGTAGTCGCCGGCGGTCATGGTGGAGACCAGGATGAACATGTCCATCGCCGCGATGCCGAGGTAGACCCACGCGGTCTGCACGGAGTCCCACAGCAGCGGCAGAGTGATGCGGAAGAAGGACTGGGTGCGGCTCGCCCCGTCGATGAGCGCGGCCTCGTAGATGTCGCGCGGAATCGACTGCATGGCCGCGGAGAACAGCACCAGGTAAAAGCCCACGCCGTGCCAGACGACCACGGCCATCAGGGCCCACAGGACGAAGTTCGGCTCGTTGAGCCATTCCACGGGATTTTGGCTGTCGACCAGTCCGAGCTTGATCAGGACGCCGTTGAGCATGCCGCCGCCGTCACTGCGGTAGACGGCTCCGAACAGCACGGCCAGGATCGCCAGCGACAGGACCTGCGGAAAGAAGTAGATGACCCGGTAGTACTTCGATCCGGCGACTCCGGAGACGCCTCCGGAACGTCCCCGTCCGCCCGCGTTCAGCATGAAGGCGAAGAACAGCGCGAGCAGAATGGTGATCACCGGGATGAACACCAGGAACAGGATGTTGTGCCAGATGGCACCCATGAAGATGTCGTCCTTGAACAACGCGGTGTAGTTGTCCAGGCCGACGAAGTCGAAGCTCTGTGACTGCCCCTTCCAGTCGGTCAGTGAATAACCGAACGTCTGGATGTACGGCCAGATCACGAAGATCAGATAGAGCGCCACGGGAAAGAAGAGGAATCCCGCGACGAACCGGTGCTGCCCTTTGCGCATGACGTCCTGCCCCTGGGTGTGGCCGCCGCGGGCCGGGAATCCTCCCGGCCCGCGGCGGTCGTCGGTCGAGCGAGATCAGTCGCGGCGGTTCTTCTGCGAGGCCGGGTCCTTGGCCTGCTTGTCGACCGCGGCCTGGGCCCGCTTGAGCCATTCCTTGGGCTGGATGCGCTTGGCCATCAGCTCGTTGGAGGCGTTCTCGATGGCCGTGCCCATCTCGCTGTACCACTCGGTGTACAGGTAGCGGAAGGTGTTGTCGCCGGCCGCCCGGGAGGCCTCGACGGTGGACTGGGTGCCCGGCCGCAGCTGGACGTCCGGGTCGACGCCGTCCTTGAGGATGGTCAGCGAGTTGGCCTCCTTGGCGAACATGGTCGCCCAGTCCTTGGAGAGCATCATCCGCATGAACTCCTGGGCCGCGGGGAGGTTCTTGGCCTTGGACGGGATGATGAACGGCTCGCCGGAGCCGGCCCGGATCGCCTCGAAGGGCAGTGCGCTGTCCGCCAGCACCGGCATCGGCAGGAACTTCATGTCGAAGTCGTCCGGTGTCGTCTTGAGCTGCTCGTTCTCGAGCCAGGAACCGCTGGTGATGAAGGCGGCCTTGTACTGGTTCCAGCGGGTCTGCGACTCGGTGTGGGTCAGGCCGTTCGTCCCGGGCATCAAGTAGCCCTTCTCGACGACCTCGTAGATCGCCTCGATGGCCTCGGTGGCGGCGTCGGAGCCGACGAACGCCTTGGGGTCGAGGTTGTCGATCGCCTTCATGGCGTCCAGGCCGCCCTTCTTGGCGATCAGGTCCATGATGGCGACGTTGATGTAGTACGGGAACTTGCCCTGGTGGGCGAGGCCGCCGATGCCCTGGGCCTTGGCGTCCTTGCAGACGGCGAGGAAGTCGTCCCAGGTCTTGGGCGCCTCCCAGCCCTTCTCCTTGAAGAGCTTGCCGGAGTACCACAGGCCCCACACCGTGTAGATGTAGTTGAGGGCGACGATCTTGCCCTCCTGCATGCCGGCGTCGATCGTGCCGGGGATGAGGGTGTCGCGGACCTTCTTGGACGGGTCGTCGATCGACGGGGCGTCCAGCACCTTCGCGAGGTCGAGGAGCTGGCCGTTCTTGTGCAGCACGTCGATCGGGATCTGCTGGGCGCCGGAGTCGTCGACGATGTCCGGCGGGTTGCCGGCGTTGAACCGCGGCTGGAGTTTGCCCGTGATCTCCTGGGTTCCGGTGTGCACGGAAGTGACGCCGTGCTTCTTCTCGAAGTCGGCCTCCCATGCCTTGGCGTAGGCGTCGCCGTAGCCGCCCTTGAAGATGACGACGTCGAGTTTGGTTCCCTTCTTGACGCCGAAGGGGTTGGATTCGGACGTCTTGCCCTCGTTCTGGCCGGAGTCGTCGTCCCCGCCACCGCTGGCACACGCGGACAGGAAGCCCATCGCCGGTACGGATACGAGGCCGAGTGCGGCGGACCGCTTGATCAGTGATCGGCGCCCCACGCCGGTCGTGCCGTTGTCACCGGTGCCGTCGTTCTCGCCGGAAGTGGATCCCATGCTCAAGTCCTCGCCTTCTCCAGGACTCAGGCGGTGAACCGGATCCTTACCGGCACCGCGTTCGGGTCACGCTGGGTCGTGCAGGAAGTGCGGCCGTGCTGGGGTCGGGTGCGGTGAAGATGCCCCGGAGTGCCGACAGGTATAGTCCACTTCCCGCCGACGGAGCAAGATCGAATGCAAGGTTCCCCACCTGTCTTTTCCGAGTTGAGACCTCGCGGAAATATGAGCCTCCCGTGCGCGGCCCCGGTGGAGAATTCCTCGTCGCCGCACTGGAATGCCGCATTCAACCCCCTTGACACCACGGTCCACTTGGCGCACTACTGGTCCTTGCGCATCACAACTGACAACGTTGTCCAGCACAGGGAGGGTGCTCGCGCATGCAACGTAGGGTCCGGCACAGATGGGGAACGGCGGTCGTCGCGGCGACCGCCTTTGCTTTGGCCGCGGGCTCGCAGGGCGTCGCGGTCGCCCTGCCCGAGGCACCGGCGAAGGCGGACCGGGAGTTCGCCTCGTCCTTCGAGGCGGGTCAGCCGGCTCCGGACTGGCTGAACACCGTGGACACCGCGCCGGGCGGCGGCAAACGCGCCTCGGGCGTGGACGGCGGGTTCACCTCCGGGATCCCCGGCAACGTCACCGACCACGTCACGGACGTCCGTGCCAGCGGGGAGAACACCAACGCCAAGGAGGTGAAGGGGAACCTCTTCGACGGGGAACCCGCCACCAAGTGGCTGACGTTCGCGCCGACCGGCTGGATCGAGTTCGAGCTGGACGAGCCGGCGAAGATCGTCGAGTACGCCCTCACCTCGGCCAACGACCACGCCGAACGCGACCCCGTGGACTGGACGTTGAAGGGCTCGGCGGACGGCGAGGACTGGCGGACGCTGGACACCCGCTCCGGGCAGTCCTTCGCCGAACGGTTCCAAACCAAGACCTACGACCTCGCCGAGGCGGCCGAATACCGTTACTGGCGGGTGGACTTCACCAAGAACAACGGGGCGGGGGACGCGCTCCAGCTCGCCGAGATCCAGCTGTCCACCGGCATCGCCGACCCCATACCGGAGGACATGCTCTCGCTCGTCGACCGCGGCCCGAGCGGCTCGCCGACGGCGAAGGCGGACGCCGGCTTCACCGGCAAGCGCGCCCTGCGCTACGCGGGCCGGCACACCGCGGACGGCCGGGCGTACTCGTACAACAAGGTCTTCGACGTGAACGTGAAGGTCGAGCGCCGTACGGAGCTGTCGTACAAGATCTTCCCGTCGATGGCGGACCGGGACCTCGACTACGACGCCACGAACGTCTCCGTCGACCTGGCCTTCACCGACGGCACCCACCTGAGCGACCTGAGGGCGACGGACCAGCACGGCTTCCCGCTGTCGCCGCGCGGCCAGGGCGAGTCCAAGGTGCTGTACGTCAACCAGTGGAACAGCGTGCGCTCCGCGATCGGTTCGGTCGCCGCCGGCAAGACCGTCGACCGGATCCTGGTGGCCTACGACTCCCCGAAGGGCCCGGCGAAGTTCCGCGGCTGGCTCGACGACGTGGCGCTGAAGCGGGTGGAGCCCGAACGTCCGAAGGCCCATCTGTCGGACTACGCGGTGACGACCCGGGGCACCAACTCCAGCGGCGCCTTCTCGCGCGGCAACACCTTCCCCGCGACGGCCGTGCCGCACGGTTTCAACTTCTGGACGCCGGTCACCAACGCCGGCTCCACCAGCTGGCTGTACGACTACGCGAGCGGCAACAACGACGACAACCTGCCGACGGTCCAGGCGTTCAGCGCGAGCCACGAGCCGAGCCCCTGGATGGGTGACCGGCAGACCTTCCAGGTGATGCCGTCGGCCGCCTCCGGCACCCCGGACACCGGCCGTGAGGCGCGCGAGCTGGCCTTCCGGCACGAGAACGAGACGGCCAGGCCCTACTACTACGGGGTGCGGTTCGAGAACGGCGTGAAGGCCGAGATGGTGCCGACGGACCACGCCGCGATGATGCGTTTCACCTTCCCCGGTGACGACGCGAGCGTGCTGTTCGACAACGTCAACGACCAGGCGGGGCTGACCCTCGACAAGGAGAACGGCACCTTCACGGGCTACTCCGACGTCAAGTCCGGGCTGTCCACGGGCGCGACCCGGATGTTCGTGTACGGCGAGTTCGACCGGAAGGTCACCGCCGGCGGCGCCGAGGGCATCAAGGGCCACCTGCGCTTCGACGCGGGCAGGAACCGCACGGTCACCCTGCGCCTGGCCACGTCCCTGATCGGCGTCGACCAGGCGAAGGACAACCTGCGCCAGGAGATCGGCCGCACCGCCACCTTCGACAAGGTCAAGCGGGACGCGCAGCGCCAGTGGGACCGGATCCTCGGCAAGGTCGAGGTGGAGGGCGCCACACCGGACCAGCTGACCACGCTGTACTCCAGCCTCTACCGGCTGTACCTGTACCCCAACTCGGGCTTCGAGAAGGTCGGCGGGAAGGACAAGTACGCCTCGCCGTTCTCCCGGATGGAGCGGCCGGACACGCCGACGCACACCGGTGCGAAGATCGTGGACGGCAAGGTGTACGTCAACAACGGCTTCTGGGACACCTACCGGACCACCTGGCCGGCGTACTCCTTCCTGACGCCCTCCAAGGCCGGTGAGCTGGTCGACGGGTTCGTGCAGCACTACAAGGACGGCGGCTGGACCTCCCGCTGGTCCTCCCCCGGCTACGCCGACCTGATGACCGGCACCTCCTCCGACGTGGCGTTCGCGGACGCGTACGTCAAGGGCGTCGACGGCTTCGACGCGGAGGCCGCCTACGACGCCGCCGTGAAGAACGCCACCGTCGTGCCGCCGTCGTCCGGTGTGGGCCGCAAGGGCATGGCCACCTCGCCGTTCCTCGGCTACACCGGCACCGAGACGCACGAGGGCCTGTCCTGGGCGCTCGAGGGCTACCTCAACGACTACGGCATCGCCAGGATGGGCGAGGCCCTGTACGAGAAGACGGGCGAGCGGCGCTACCAGGAGGAGTCCGCCTACTTCCTCGACCGCGCCCAGGACTACGTCAACCTCTTCGACTCCGAGGCCGGATTCTTCCAGGGCCGCGACGCCAAGGGCGACTGGCGCGTGAAGTCCTCCTCGTACGACCCGCGGGTGTGGGGGTACGACTACACCGAGACCAACGGCTGGGGGTACGCCTTCACCGCCGCCCAGGACAGCCGCGGCCTGGCCAACCTGTACGGCGGCCGCAAGGGACTCGGCGACAAGCTCGACGCGTACCTCTCCACCCCGGAGACGGCCTCCCCGGAACTCAAGGGCTCCTACAACGGGGTCATCCACGAGATGATCGAGGCGCGTGACGTCCGGATGGGCATGTACGGCCACTCCAACCAGGTCGCCCACCACGCCCTGTACATGTACGACGCGGCCGGGCAGCCCTGGAAGACGCAGAAGAACGTGCGCGAGGTGCTGTCCCGCCTCTACACGGGCAGCGAGATCGGCCAGGGCTACCACGGCGACGAGGACAACGGCGAGCAGTCGGCCTGGTACCTGTTCTCCTCGCTCGGCTTCTACCCGCTCGTCATGGGCAGCGGCGAATACGCCATCGGCTCACCGCTGTTCAAGAAGACGACCGTGCACCTGGAGAACGGCCGCGAACTGGTCGTCAAGGCGCCGAGGAACAGCGCGGAGAACGTGTACGTGCAGGGCCTGAAGGTCAACGGCAAGCGGTGGAACTCCACTTCGCTGCCGCACTCGGTGATCGCCAAGGGCGGCGTCCTGGAGTTCGACATGGGCCCGCGCCCGTCGTCGTGGGGCACCGGCAAGGACGCGGCACCCGTGTCCATCACCCAGGACGACGAGGTGCCCGCGCCCCGGAAGGACGCGCTGAAGGGCGGGGGCGCGCTGTTCGACAACACGTCGGCGACCGGCGCCACGGTGTCCACCGTGGACCTTCCCGTCACCGGTGACACCGAGGCCGTGCAGTACACGCTGACCTCCTCGGACCACGCCGACGCGCCCACGGGCTGGGTGCTGCAGGGTTCGGCCGACGGGGAGACGTGGACGGACCTGGACCGGCGGACGGACGAGTCCTTCCGCTGGGACCGGCAGACCCGCGCCTTCTCGGTGGGCGAACCGGGGTCCTACGGCCACTACCGGCTGGTCTTCAGCGGTGAGGCGACGCTGACGGAGGTGGAACTGCTGGGCTGACCGCGGCTCACGGGGCGGGTCCGGGCGTCGTCCGGACCCGCCCCTTCCCCTTGCGGGGCCGCGGTCAGCCGTGCCGGACCGTACGGCGAGGGGGGTGGACGGGGCGGCAGTGTCCCACGGCGGGTTCCGGTCCAGTGTGGGAGCGCTCCCACCCCGTCCGTGGGGGACGGTATCGCCACCGGCCGCCGTTGTAAACGCCGCGGTGGCGGCGCGTCGCGCCCCCGGTCAGCCGGGCGCCCCGCGATCTCCGCCCGGCGGGAGCCGGTGCTCGATCTCGGCGGCGGCCCGCTGCCCCTCGAAGAGGGCGACGGTCGACAGCAGCGCCCGCTGTCCACCCGCCTGGCGCAGGGCGGCACGGACGATCGCGACCACGTCCTCCCGCTGCCGGACGCCCCTCAGGTCGATCCGGCGGGCGAGGGACTGCTCCAGCGCGGAGGCGAACTGCTGCCGCCCGGGCGCGTCCTCCATGCAGGGCAGCCCCGCGAGCGCCTCGGTGAGCAGCAGGAGAGCCCCGGGTGCGGGCCGGGGCGCCTCGGGGGCAGGAGCGTGCCCCGGGGAGGCGCCGGGGGGCGGAGAGGGCTGCCGGACCGACCTCGCCACCACCAAACGGTGTTCGACCTCGGCCCACATCTGCGGGCGCTGCCCGGCGCCGGAGTCGCGCAGTTCCTCGAAGGCGTAGTCGTAGAGTTCGTGCACGTCGATCAGGCCGTCCCGGCCGCGGTCCGCCTCGCCGGTGCGCAGTCCCTTGACGAGGGCTCCGGTGAACCGGGACGGCTCCGGGCCCAGTTCGGTGACGCGTTCGCCCTCCCAGGCGTACTCGGTGCGGTTGGTGGCGGTGAGGACCGCGCGGCCGTGGCCGCCCAGCTGGTCCTCGACGTGGACGGCGGTGTCACCCTTGGTCCCGGTCAGGAAGGCGCCGCTGTAGCAGCAGTCCAGGATCAGGACGACCGACCGGGCCCGGCACCGGTTCATCTGCTGCCGGACGAACCGGGCGGGCACCGAGGTGGAGGCGAGCAGCCGGCGGTCGGTGTCGGTGGCGGCGAAGTGCAGTTCGCCGTTGTCGTTCTTGAGGCCGTGGCAGGACAGGTGCAGCAGGAGCAGGTCGTCGCGGCGGCGGTCGAGGAAGAAGCGCTCGATGGCCCGGGTGACCTCGTGGTGGGCCCGGTCGACGGCCGTGTCGACCTGGAAGTCGCCGATGCGCGGGTCCCCGAGCACCTCGGCCAGGGCCAGGGCGTCCCTGGCGGGCGACCGCAACCGGCCCAGGTTCCCGTCGCGGTAGGTGCCGGTGGCCACGAGGAGGGCGTGGCGGCCCGCGGACACGGCCGTCGCGCCCGTCAGGCGTCCTGGCCGTCGGCCGGTTCCGGTTCCTGGCCGTGCGCGGCCAGGAACGCCTCGATGAGCCGTTGCTGGTCGGCGGAGGAGACGGCCTCCATCTCCAGGCTGTCCTCGCCCAGTGTGATGCTGACCGTGCGCACCGGGCGGTTCTCGATCCAGGTCCGCACCAGGTCGACCGCCGAGCGCAGCACGAAGGGGGCCGCGGTGACGACGAGCGCCCCGACGGCGATCGCGTCGGCCGGCTTGGCCCCGGCGGGGATGTCCCCGGAGCGGTTCAGTTCGACGCGGTCCACGTCCAGTTCGAGCAGCCGTTCACGCAACTGGAGTGCCAGCGCGTCGAGTTCTTCCTGGTCGCTGTCCCGGCCGCCGGCCAGGACAAGATGCATGCGCTCCGTGCGGCCCACCGCCACCCCCGTCATCCGGTGAGGTTTTAGCGTACAACCGGGGGAGACGGCGGGGGCCGCATCCCCGGAACGGGAATGCGGCCCTCGACCGGCGTGCCTTGCCGCTTACTTGCGGATCAGGCTGCGCAGCACGTACTGCAGGATGCCGCCGTTGCGGTAGTAGTCGGCCTCACCGGGGGTGTCGATGCGGACGACCGCGTCGAACTCGACGCCCGTGTCGGTGGTGACCTTCACCGTGCGCGGGGTGGTGCCCTCGTTGAGCTCGGTGACGCCGGCGACGGAGAAGGTCTCCTCGCCGGTCAGGCCGAGGGACTCGGCGGTGTGGCCCTCGGGGAACTGCAGCGGCAGGACGCCCATGCCGATGAGGTTCGAGCGGTGGATGCGCTCGTAGGACTCGGCGATGACGGCCTTGACGCCGAGCAGCGCGGTGCCCTTGGCGGCCCAGTCGCGGGAGGAGCCGGAACCGTACTCCTTGCCGGCCAGGACGACCAGCGGGATGCCCTGCTCGATGTAGTTGCGGGAGGCGTCGTAGATGAACGACACCGGCGCATCGGGCTGGGTGAAGTCGCGGGTGTAGCCGCCCTCGGTGCCCGGCGCGATCTGGTTGCGCAGGCGGATGTTGGCGAACGTACCGCGGATCATGACCTCGTGGTTGCCGCGGCGGGAGCCGTAGCTGTTGAAGTCGCGGCGCTCGATGCCGTGCTCCGTGAGGTACTTGCCGGCCGGGGTGTCGGCCTTGATGGCGCCGGCCGGGGAGATGTGGTCGGTGGTGACCGAGTCGCCCAGCTTGGCGAGGACCCGGGCGCCGGAGATGTCCTCGACCGGGGCCGGCTCCATGCCCATGCCCTCGAAGTACGGGGGCTTGCGCACGTAGGTGGACTCGGCGTCCCACTCGAAGGTGTCGCCGGTCGGGATGGACAGCGCCTGCCACTGGGCGTCACCGGCGAAGACGTCGGCGTAGGACTTGGAGAACATGTCCTCGCCGATGGCGTTCGCCACGACGTCGTTGACCTCGGCCTCGGAGGGCCAGATGTCCTTCAGGAAGACCGGGTTGTTGTCCTGGTCGTACCCGAGGGCCTCGCGGGTGATGTCGACCTTCATGGAACCGGCGAGCGCGTAGGCGACGACCAGCGGCGGGGACGCCAGGTAGTTCATCTTGACGTCGGGGTTGATCCGGCCCTCGAAGTTGCGGTTGCCGGAGAGCACCGAGGTGACCGCGAGGTCGTGCTCGTTGACCGCCTTGGAGACCTCCTCCGGCAGCGGGCCGGAGTTGCCGATGCAGGTGGTGCAGCCGTAGCCGACCAGGTTGAAGCCGACCTTGTCGAGGTAGGGGGTCAGGCCCGCCTTCTCGAAGTAGTCGGTGACGACCTTGGAGCCCGGGGCGAGGGTGGTCTTGACCCACGGCTTGCGGGTCAGGCCCTTCTCCACCGCCTTCTTGGCCACCAGCGCGGCGGCGACCATGACGTACGGGTTGGAGGTGTTGGTGCAGGAGGTGATGGCCGCGACCGTGACCGCGCCGTGGTCGAGCGTGTAGGTCGTGCCGTCGGCGGCGGTGACCTCGACCGGGCTGGAGGGCGCGCCGTTGGAGATGGCCGGGGCGTCGGAGGCCGGGAAGGACTCCTTGCTGGCCTCGTCGACGTCGCCGCCGTCCTTGACGTAGTTGCGCACGTCCTGGGCGAACTGGGCCTTGGCGTCGGCGAGGACGATGCGGTCCTGCGGGCGCTTCGGGCCGGCGATCGACGGGACGACCGTGGACAGGTCCAGCTCGAGCTTCTCGGAGAAGTCCGGCTCGGCCTTCGGGTCCAGCCAGAGGCCCTGCTCCTTGGCGTACGCCTCGACCAGGGCGACCTGCTGGTCGCTGCGGCCGGTCAGACGCATGTAGTTCAGCGTCTCGCCGTCGATCGGGAAGATCGCGGCGGTGGAGCCGAACTCCGGCGACATGTTGCCGATGGTGGCGCGGTTGGCCAGGGAGGTGGCGGCCACGCCCTCGCCGTAGAACTCGACGAACTTGCCGACGACGCCGTGCTTGCGCAGCATCTCGGTGATGGTGAGCACCAGGTCGGTGGCGGTGGTGCCGGGCTTGAGCTCGCCGGTGAGCTTGAAGCCGACGACGCGCGGGATCAGCATGGAGACCGGCTGGCCGAGCATGGCGGCCTCGGCCTCGATGCCGCCGACGCCCCAGCCGAGGACGCCGAGGCCGTTGACCATGGTGGTGTGCGAGTCGGTGCCGACCAGGGTGTCGGGGTAGGCCTTGCCGTCACGGACCATGACGACGCGGGCCAGGTGCTCGATGTTCACCTGGTGGACGATGCCGGTGCCGGGCGGAACGACCTTGAAGTCGTCGAAGGCGGTCTGGCCCCAGCGCAGGAACTGGTAGCGCTCCTTGTTGCGGCCGTACTCCAGGTCGACGTTCTGCTTGAAGGCGTCGTTGGTGCCGAACTTGTCGGCGATGACGGAGTGGTCGATGACCATCTCGGCCGGGGAGAGCGGGTTGATCTTGTTGGGGTCGCCGCCCAGCTCCTTGACGGCCTCACGCATGGTGGCGAGGTCCACGACGCAGGGCACGCCGGTGAAGTCCTGCATGATCACGCGCGCCGGCGTGAACTGGATCTCCTGCGACGGCTGCGCCTGGGAGTCCCAGCCGCCCAGGGCACGGATGTGGTCGGCGGTGATGTTGGCGCCGTCCTCGGTGCGGAGCAGGTTCTCCAGCAGCACCTTCAGGCTGTAGGGAAGGCGCGCGGAGCCCTCGACCTTGTCCAGCCGGAAGATCTCGTACGACTCGTCGCCCACCTGCAGCGTGCTGCGGGCGTCGAAGCTGTTCGCCGACACGACAGTCTCCTTCATTGATGTGCGCGTACCACCGCATCCTGCCGCCACGCCGCCCTGGCCGATCCGCTAAGGTAAGGCTAAGTTAGGCGACCCTCACCAGGGTGGCGGCTGCGGTGCTCCTCGGCAGATATCTCGATGTCGAGATAACTCTAGTACACATGGACGGAATGGTCATGCCCGGGCCCGGCCGACGGCCCCCGCCGCGCGCGGCCCGGCCCGGTCGTGCGGACTGCTGCCGCCAGTCAACCCGCTCGCGGACGTGATCGCACCGGAGTCCGGAGCCCCCGGCCCGCGCACGGCCGGCCTGCGGCGCAGCGCTTCACCCCCGCGGGTACCCGGAGAGCGGGCCGGCATGGTCGCCACCCTCGCGCACGGCACGGCTCCCACGCACCGCACGGCGGCGGAAGCGGGCCGCCTGCCGCACGTCCGCGTCTCCGCTCCCCCGCACCTCCGCGCCGCACCTCCGCTCCCGGCGGGGCCTGTCTGCGAGCCATCAGTACGCCCGGACGGGGTAAGCGACTGAGACCGAGTCAGTTACCACGCAGAGGAGGCAGGGATGCCGCTCACGTTCCGCAAGAGCTTCCGGATCCTTCCGGGGGTGCGGCTCAACATCAACAAGCGCTCGTGGTCCATCACCACGGGCGGCAAGAACGGCCCCCGCCACACCCGCAGCAGCACAGGACGTCGTACGACATCAATGGATTTGCCCGGACCTTTCGGATGGCGCCGGACCACGCGGTCCCGCTGAGGCGGGGACCGCTGACGTCACATCACCCGAACGGACCCCCCAAGAGGCGCCATCTCATATCTGAGATAGCCTCAACCCCATGGCAGACGACTACCTCGTACGCATCGGCAAGCTCATCCGCGACGCCCGGCAACACCGCGGCTGGACGCAGACACAGCTCGCCGAGGCGCTCGGTACCAGCCAGAGCGCCGTCAACCGCATCGAGCGCGGCAACCAGAACATCAGCCTTGAGATGATCGCCCGTATCGGCGAGGCGCTGGACAGCGAGATCGTCTCCCTGGGCTACGCCGGCCCGATGCACTTGCGCGTGGTGGGCGGCCGGCACCTCTCCGGCTCCATCGACGTCAAGACGAGCAAGAACGCGTGTGTGGCACTGCTGTGCGCCTCGCTGCTCAACAGCGGGCGCACGGTGCTGCGCCGCGTGGCACGCATCGAGGAGGTCTACCGCCTGCTCGAGGTGCTGAACTCCATCGGCGTGCGCACCCGCTGGATCAACGACGGCGTCGACCTGGAGATCGTGCCGCCGGCCGAGCTGGACCTCGCGGCCATCGACGCGGACGCCGCCCGCCGCACCCGCTCCATCATCATGTTCCTCGGCCCGCTGCTGCACCGCACGGACCGCTTCATGCTGCCCTACGCCGGCGGCTGCGACCTCGGCACCCGCACCGTCGAACCGCACATGATCGCGCTGCGCCGGTTCGGCCTGGACATCGCCGCGACCGAGGGCCAGTACCACGCGGTGGTCGACCGCTCCGTCGCCCCCGACCGCCCGATCGTGCTGACCGAGCGCGGGGACACCGTCACCGAGAACGCGCTGCTCGCCGCCGCCCGGCACGACGGCACCACCGTCATCCGCAACGCCTCCTCCAACTACATGGTCCAGGACCTGTGCTTCTTCCTGGAGGCCCTGGGCGTCAAGGTCGACGGCATCGGCACCACCACGCTCACCGTGCACGGCGTGCCCACCATCGACGTCGACGTCGACTACTCCCCCTCCGAGGACCCGGTCGAGGCGATGAGCCTGGTCGCCGCGGCCGTGGTGACGGAGTCGGAGCTGACGGTCCGCCGGGTCCCCATCGAGTTCCTGGAGATCGAGCTGGCGGTCCTGGAGGAGATGGGCCTCGACCACGACCGCACGCCCGAGTACTTCGCCGACAACGGCCGCACCCGCCTGGTGGACCTCACCGTCCGGCCCTCCAAACTGGAGGCGCCGATCGACAAGATCCACCCGATGCCGTTCCCCGGCCTGAACATCGACAACGTCCCGTTCTTCGCGGCGATCGCGGCCGTGGCCCAGGGCCAGACCCTCATCCACGACTGGGTCTACGACAACCGCGCGATCTACCTGACCGACCTCAACCGCCTCGGCGGCCGCCTGCAGTTGCTGGACCCGCACCGCGTCCTGGTCGAGGGCCCGACCCGCTGGCGCGCCGCGGAGATGATGTGCCCGCCGGCCCTGCGCCCGGCCGTGGTCGTCCTGCTCGCCATGATGGCGGCGGAGGGCACGTCTGTCCTGCGCAACGTGTACGTCATCAACCGCGGTTACGAGGACCTGGCGGAGCGGCTGAACTCGATCGGCGCGCAGATCGAGATCTTCCGGGACATCTGATCGTCGTGGTGTCGTGCCCCTTGGAGGCAAGGGGCACGACACCTCAATATGCGATCTGACCGGCGAGTACCCAGCTTCACGACCCTCCATTGATCACTGTTGTTTCTCAGCGCCTTGTGCAACGCACGTGCAAGATGATCTTGAAGACCTGATGCCCCATCAGCGAAGCCGGACTCAGCGCAGCGGTCACATGCGGTGATGACGGACCCGTTTGACCATGGCCGTGAGAGCGATACCCGCGCTTTCTCGCTCGACGGCATGGACCACGCTGACCTGAGGGTCAAGCACAGAGACCAGACGCGGCGGGCTCGCGGTCGACATCACCGAGCACTAGGAAAGTGCGCCCTGACCAGCGAGCTCGTCACTTTCAGCGCTACCAGGGCCTTCCCTGCTTACGCGACGGAATGCCCCTGGAGCAGGCTTGAAAAGATGTCCCTGCCACGCCTCACTCTTGGGGGTTCTGGATCAGCCGATCGCCGCAGCCGACCGCAGAGCGGTCCGGAGCCTCCCCTGCCTGGCGTGGAACAGATTCGGACAGCGAGCGGGAAGGTCGAGTTCGTTGAGTTTTGGAAGTGACACCCTGCGGGAGCGCCGGTAAACCGGTAACTGTCTCCCGCATCGTCGGCACCCGCTTCGGATTTCGTTGGTATTTCGTAGCTCCTCACGCTCCACTCAAGAGCGGCCTACTCGAACGTCGCCTCAGAGCCGCGCAAAGTGTGACCGTAAGACGCCACATCCCGCGATTGACACCCCGTCAGCCCCAACCTACTCTCCGTTCAGGTCGGCGAACATTGAACGATATATCGAACAATCGTCAGGCGGGCCGGTGGGACGTCCCAAGAGACAATTGCTCACATCGGTTCCAGCGTCGGTCAAAAGACGCCCCCGGCACGGCTGGACTCCGGACCGTGGTCCACCAGCACGCGTCGCCCGCCCGTACACCTCCACTGATCGCCGCCTTCCGCACTTCAGCGCCAGCGCGAACACGGAAGAGGAATCCCATGGGTAGCATCACACGCCGTCACACGATGTCACCGCCGCCCGGACCGTGCACGCGGCCAACGCGCCGCGTCATGGCGCTCTCCACCTCGTCGGCGCCGCCGGCGCACGGAGTCCGGCGTACACCGGCTTCACCGACCGGACCCTGACCATCGGCCCCTGAACGTCCAGCTCCTTTACCAGGGCCTAAAACCCGGACGGCGGCGACTACGCCCGACTCCCCTGCCGTCCCGGCCTCGCCACCACCTGCTCTCCCTGCTGGAAACGGTCGCCCGATACGGCTGCCCGCTTGTGAGAGCAGACACGATCGGCCGGGCGGCTCCGCTCTCCGTTGGTGGAAGCCGGCGCATTCCCACCGACGGGGGCTTCAACCGCGGGCCCGCGGGCCCGCCCGCCTCCTGGCGGACCCGCCGCCCCGGAACTCCCCTGTCCACCCGGACCATCCGACAAGGAGCACAACATGACCATGAACAGGCGTACCTTCCTGGGACTGGGCGCGGCCGGAGCCGTGGCCGCCGTCCATGCGTACGGCACCACCGCGGCAAACGCATCCTCGCTCGCCCCGGCAGCCGCGCCGACCCAGCGCTTCGCCATCGGGGTGAGGGAGTACGCCTGGAGCCGCGGCAGCCGTCGGCTGACCACCCGGATCTTCTACCCCGCCACCGGCACCCCGGGCGGCAATCCCGTCGTCAACGCCCCCATCGCGGGAGGCGTCTTCCCCATCTGCGAGTTCAGCCACGGCCTCGGCGGCAACCCGGAGAGCTACGCACCGCTGGTCCGGCCCCTGGCCGAGGCCGGATTCGTCGTCCCCGCACCCGTCTTCCCCACCACCTCCAGCGGCACCTCGGGCAACATCCAGGACGTCTACAACGGAAACCAGTCCATGGATGTCTCCCAGGTCATCACCAACACCCTCGCCCTCAACACCACGGCCGGCGACCCGTTCGCCGGGCACCTCGACACCACCACCGGCGTCGGCGTCGCGGGTCACTCGCTGGGCGGCATGACCACCCACGGGCTGCTGACCGCCTGGCCGGACAGCCGGATAGCCGCCGCCGTGCCCTTCGCCTGTGTCGACATGGGCAACCCCAGCACCACGGTCACCGCCAACGTCCTGTTCGTCCACGGCGATCAGGACCCCATCTGCCAGTACTCCTCCGCGCGCCAGGCCTATGGGGAACTGCCCGCGCCCAAGGCGTTCCTCACCCACCGCGGCACGGGCCACGACCAGTACATATGGAGCGGCTACAACCACACCCAGACCGTCGCCACCTACGTGGACTGGATGCGCTGGAGTCTCTACGCCGACACCGCCGCCCGCGACCGCCTCCCCGCCGACGCCACCTCCAACACCAGCACCACCACCTGGGAAGCCGTCCTCACCCCCCTGCCCACCGGGCGGATCGTCAGCCTCCGCTCCCGGGCCGACAACCAGTACGTCTGCGCGGAGAACGCCGGAGCCGACCCACTCATCGCCAACCGCACCGCCATCGGCGACTGGGAACGATTCGACCTGCTCGACCTCGGCGGAGGCGCCGTCGCACTGCGCGCCCGCGTCAACGGCCGATACGTCTGCGCCGAGAACGCCGGTGCCAACGCGCTCATCGCCAACCGCACCGCCATCGGCGACTGGGAGACGTTCCAGCGCGTGAACAACTCCGACGGCACCACCAGCCTGCGCGCACAGGCCAACAACCTGTACGTCAGCGCCGGGAACGCCGGAACCGCCCCGCTCATCGCCAACCGCACAACGATCGGCCCCTCCGAGTCGTTCGACCTCATCAACGTCTGACCGGCCGCGGACGAGGAGCTCGGCCTGGGTTCGCAGGTGCTCGAGCCGACGACACCGTGCGCACGCAGGTGGTCACCGCTTCTGGCGCTCGGCTCCTGTGGCACTCGCGGTGCCGCCGCACCCGGCCCGATCCGCCGGTGGGCGGGGCCGGCCGGGTGCGGTGGTGTCCGGGGCGTACGGGGGCCTCAGGCCGGGGCGTGGGAGGGTTCGTCGCCGGGGAGGGCGAGGGCGGTGGTGATCGTTTCGGCGACGGCGGGGCCGTAGGCGGTCTCGATGCGGGGCAGCAGTGACTCCCGGGTGGCGGTGTAGTCCTGGGGGCCGACGCTCTCCAGGGCCAGTACGGCGAGCGTGCAGCCGAAGCGGGCCGCGTCGGCGGGGTCCAGGGCGGGGGCGGCGGCGAGGAAGCCGGCCCGGAAGGCGTCACCCACCCCGGTCGGGTCGGCGATCCGCGTCGTGGGCACGGCCGGCACGTCCACCGGCGCGGTGTCCCGCCGGTGCAGGGTGACGCCGTGCTCGGCCCGTGTGACGAGCCAGGTGCCGACGCGGGCGAGGACGTCCTCCTGCCGCCAGCCGGTGAGTTCCAGCAGCAGCGACGCCTCGTAGTCGTTGGTGAAGAGCCATCGGGCACCGTCGACCAGGTCGCGGGCCTGCTCACGGGTCAGCCGGGGCAGTTGCTGGGAGGGGTCGGAGGCGAACGGCAGGCCCAGTTCGCGGCACTGGGCGGTGTGCCGGAGCATGGCCCGGGGGTCGTTCGGCGACACCAGGACCAGGTCGATGCCGCCCGGCCGTCGGGCGACCGGCGCCAGGTCGATGCCGGCCGCCTCCTCCATGGCCCCGCTGTAGAAGGACGCGATCTGGTTCTGCGCCCGGTCGGTGATGCACTGGAAGCGGGCGGTCTGCCGCTCGGCGGAGACATGGACGAAGTCGGTGTCGACGCCGTGCTCCTTGAGCCACACCCGGTACTCGGCGAAGTCCGCGCCGACCGCTCCGACGAGCACCGGCCGCAGTCCGAGGCAGCCGAGGCCGAAGGCGATGTTCGCGGCCACCCCGCCGCGCCGCACCTCCAGTTCGTCCACGAGGAAGGACAACGACACGGTGTGCAGCCGGTCCGCGATCAACTGGTCCGTGAACAGGCCGGGGAAGCTGGTGAGATGGTCGGTGGCGATGGAGCCGGTGACGGCGATCCGGGTGGCGCCGGCGCCGGCGCCCGCGGGGTCAGCGGTGCGCGGAGAGGACATCGGCACTCCTTGTACTCATCACGTTGCGGTGGATGTCGGTCGCGGCGTCGGAGCGGTTGAGGGTGATGTAGTGCAGTCCCGGGGCTCCTTCCGCGAGCAGCCGCAGCGCCATGTCGGTGGCGTGTTCCACGCCGATCCGGTGGGCCGCGGCCGGGTTGTCGCGCACGGCCTCCAGCCGGTGCGCCAGGTCCTCGGGGAAGGCGGCGTCGCTGAGTTCGGCGAACCGGCGGATCTGCCGGACGTCCGTGGCGGGCATGATCTCCGGGATGATCGGGGTGTCGCAGCCGGCCGCCTCGACCCGTTCGCGCAGCCGCAGGTAGTCCTCCACGCGGAAGAACATCTGGGTGATGGCGTAGTCGGCCCCGGCCCGGCACTTCTCCACGAAGTGGCGGAGGTCGGCGGCCGGATCGGCCGAGCGCGGATGCCCCTCGGGGAAGGCGGCCACCCCGACGCTGAAGTCCCCCAGTTCCCGCACCAGGGTGACCAGTTCGTGCGCGTACGTGAATCCGTCGGGGTGCGGTGTCCAGGGGCCGCGTGGGCTGCCCGGCGGGTCACCGCGCAGGACGAGCACGTCCCGGATGCCGGCGTCCGCGTACTGGCCGATGATGTGGCGCAGTTGGGCCACCGAGTGGCCGACGGCGGTCAGGTGGGCCACCGGGCGCAGGGTCGTCTCGGTCGCGATGCGCTTGGTCACCTCGATGGTGCGGTCGCGTGAGGAACCGCCGGCGCCGTAGGTCACGGAGACGAAGGACGGGCGGAGTGCCTCGATGCGGCGGACGGTGCGCAGCAGGGTCCGCTCCCCGGCGGGGGTCTTCGGCGGGAAGAACTCGAAGGAGAAGGTGGGCTCGTCGGCGGTGACGAGCCGGCGCAGCGCGGTCACCGGCGATCACCCCCGGCCGCCGCGACGGCCGCCCGCAGGGCGTCGACGCGGTCGGTGCGTTCCCAGGTGAAGTCGGGCAGTTCGCGGCCGAAGTGGCCGTAGGCGGCGGTCTGGGCGTAGATGGGCCGGAGCAGGTCGAGATCGCGGATGATGGCGGCCGGGCGCAGGTCGAACACCTCGGTGAGGGCGCTCTCGATGACGGCCTGCGGGTACAGGGCGGTACCGAAGGTCTCCACGAACAGGCCGACCGGTTCGGCCTTGCCGATGGCGTAGGCGACCTGGACCTCGCAGCGGGTGGCGAGACCGGCGGCGACGACGTTCTTGGCGACCCAGCGCATCGCGTACGCGGCGGAGCGGTCCACCTTGGAGGGGTCCTTGCCGGAGAACGCGCCGCCGCCGTGGCGGGCCATGCCGCCGTAGGTGTCGATGATGATCTTGCGGCCGGTCAGGCCGGCGTCGCCCATCGGACCGCCGGTCTCGAACCGGCCGGTGGGGTTGACCAGCAGGCGGAAGCCCTCGGTCTCCAGTTTGACGCCGTCCTGCGCCAGGGCGGTCAGGACGGGGGCGACGACGTGCGCGCGGATGTCGGGGGCGAGCAGGGTCTCCAGGTCGACGTCGGCGGCGTGCTGGGAGGAGATGACGACGGTGTCCAGCCGGTGCGGCCTGCTGCCCACGTACTCGACGGTGACCTGGGTCTTGCCGTCGGGGCGGAGATAGGGGACGGTGCCGTCCTTGCGGACCTCGGTGAGCCGCCGGGAGAGGCGGTGGGCCAGCTCGATCGGCAGCGGCATCAGGTTGGGCGTCTCGTCGCAGGCGTAGCCGAACATCAGTCCCTGGTCGCCGGCGCCCTGCCGGTCCAGCTCGTCGGCGCCGGCCCCGTCGCCCTCCACCCGGGTCTCGTAGGCCGTGTCGACGCCCTGGGCGATGTCGGGCGACTGGGAGCCGAGGGAGATCTCGACGCCGCAGGAGGCGCCGTCGAAGCCCTTGGCGGAGGAGTCGTAGCCGATCTCGAGTATCCGGTCGCGGACCAGCTGCGCGATGGGGGCGTAGGCCTGGGTGGTCACCTCCCCGGCGATGTGCACCAGACCGGTGGTGATCATGGTCTCGACGGCCACCCGGGAGGACGGGTCCTGGCGCAGCAGGGCGTCGAGGACGGTGTCGCTGATCTGGTCGGCGATCTTGTCGGGGTGGCCTTCGGTGACGGACTCGGACGTGAACAGGCGGCGGGACATGATGCTCCTCGGCTGGGTGACGGGCGGTCTCGCGGTGGGCGGACCGCCGGTGCGAGCGGGGGTTCTCAGGTGCGGGTGGTCCGGTGCGCGGGGTGTCCGGCCGGCGGCGCGCGGGGCGGTGGCGCGGCGCGCGCGCCGCGCCGGTCGGTCCACGCCGGACGGTGGACGGCGGACGGCGGACGGCGGACGGCGGCGGGGCGGACTCAGGCCGTGCGGGCGGCGCTGACCGTGCGCAGGTGGTTCAGGATCTCGACCCAGGAACGGGTCGCCGAGACCTCGTGGTGGGGCAGGCCCACCTCGGCGCAGTAGGCCAGGGTGAGCGAGCGGCAGCGCCGCAGGTTGGGGCGGGGCATGGTCGGGAACAGGTGGTGTTCGATCTGGAGGTTGAGACCGCCGTAGAGGAAGTCGTGCACCGCGGTGCTGCGGACGTTCCGCGAGGTCAGCACCTGCCGGGCGAGCCAGCCGGGCTCCTCGTCGCCGTCCCGGACCGGCATGCCCTTGTGGTTGGGGGCGAAGACGCAGCCCAGGTAGACACCGAACAGGGCCTGGTGCACGAGGAGGAAGACCAGCGCCAGGCCGGCGGGCAGGGTGAGGAACAGTGCCGCGCCGTACGCGGCCAGGTGGACCAGGAGCAGCACGGCCTCGGTCCCGGGCCGGCGCACGATGCGGCGGTGCAGGGCGACGGCGCTGGCGACGCGGAGGCCGAACGCCTCCAGCGTGAGCAGCGGCAGGAACAGCACGGCCTGGTGGCGCACGACGAACGCGCGGACGCCCCGTGCCCCGCGCGCCCGGTCGGGGGTGAAGGCGACCGCCCGGCGCAGGATGTCGGGGTCGAGGTCGAGGTGGTTGGGGTGGCTGTGGTGACGGCCGTGGTGGTTCATCCACCAGCCGTAGCTGAAGCCGAGCAGGAGGTTCCCGTGGATCAGGCCCAGTGCCTCGGTGGCGCGACGGTCGCGGACCACCTGGCCGTGCCCCACGTCGTGGCCGAGCAGTCCCGTCTGCCCGTAGGCGAAGGCCAGCAGCACCGCGGTGAGCAGTTGCAGCCAGGAGTCGCCGAGGACGAAGAACAGCGTCCAGCCGCCCGCGAGCAGCGCGGTGTTGGTGAGGAACTTCCAGGCGTAGTAGCCGGGTCGCGGCGTCAGCAGGCCGGCGTCGCGCACCGACCGCCGCAGCGGCTCGAAGGGCGCGGCGACGGCTGACGCCGGGATGGTGGTCGGTTTCATGACGGTCGTTCGTCTCCCCCGTGTGGCCGTCGCGGCGTCAGCCTTCGGCGGCCTGCTTCAGTCGTTCGAGTGTGGTGCGCATGCCGGCGCGGTTGCGTGTCCCCCGCAGCCGGGGGCGGGTGCCCGTGAACACGAGCCCGAGCAGTTCGGTGACGCGGGCGCCGCGGCCGGTGCGCAGGTCCGTCCAGTGCTCGGTGACCCGGGTGCCGTGGCCGTCGGCGGCGAAGCGGTAGCCCCACCGCGCGACGGGCAGCCCGAAGGTGCTCACCCGGAACACGAAGGCCTGCCCCCGCTCGGCACGCTCCACCCGGCACCAGGTGAACCACACCCACGGCCCCTTGCGGTTGAACCCCACGAAGCCCGCGCCGGCGAGGACGGGGGGCCGGTGCACCCAGACGCGGAAGCACTCCGGACTCCACCGGCCCATGGCGGCCACGTCCGCGACCATGTCGTAGAGCGTCTCCGGCGCGGCATCGATGTGAATTTCCTCTTCCGCTTCCCACAGCCGCTGCACGGGGCCCTCCCGGGGTCTTCGGATTTCCGGCGTCGGCAACGCCCGGCAGATGTTAATCAGTCGGGGAAGTCGGGGGCAATGTTTTCCGGTGAAGAGAGTTCTGCGCGCCCGCCGAATTCGCCCCGGCGCCTCCGTAACGGAATGACGCTCTCCAGAAAGAACCCCGAACCGATTCTCTTGACGCTGCGCCGACAAGCCCCTAACTTGGAACGAGCCGGATCGTTCCGTCTGCTTCGAGCGGGCCCCACCTGCGGGTTCGATCGGAAGCGGTCGGAAGCCGGCCATGGGGATGAACGGGGGAAGTCTGCTGTGACCGGACCTGCAGAGGGCCGTGACGATACCGTCCGGCCCGACATCGACATGCCCGAGGAGAAATTCCTCCTCGAATTCCAGACTCTTCCCGAGATTCTCGGGAGTATTTTCAGCGGAGGTCCGCCTGATGCCGTTCACGAGGGTACGGGACATCACAGTCGCACTGTCGGCTGACATCTCCGGATAACGGCCCGATGCGTTTCGACCTGCTGGGCCCGATGGAGATCCGGTGGGCCGGGGGCGACGTCTCGGCCGTCTCCGGCCCCCGGGTGCGCGGACTGCTGGCGCTGCTGCTCCTCGACGCCGGCCGTGTCGTCCACGCGGACCGTCTGATCGACGGCCTCTACGGCGGCCGGCCGCCGAGCCTGCCGACCCGGGCCCTGCAGTCGCAGGTGTCCAGGCTGCGTCAGGCCTTGCGCGACGGTGCCGAGGTGACGTTCCATCAGTCGGGTTACCGGCTCGCCGTGGAGCCCGAGGCGGTGGACGTCCACCGCTTCCAGCGGCTCGCCGCGGACGGGCGCGCGGCGCTGAACGCGGGCCGGGCGGCCCGGGCCGCGGACCTGCTCGGCGAGGCCCTCGCCCTGTGGCGTGGCGCCGCGCTGTCCGGCGCCACCATGACCCCCGGCCTGGCCGCGCGGGCCGAGCGCCTGGAGGAACTGCGGCGCGACACGCTGGAGGACCGGGCCGAGGCCGATCTCGCGGAGGGCCGCTGCCACCGGCCGGTGGCCGACCTGCGCGAACACGTCGGTGCCCACCCCCTGCGGGAACGGCCACGCGGTCAGCTGATGCGCGCCCTGCACGGCTGCGGGCGCACGGCGGAGGCCCTCGCCCTCTACGAGGAGACCCGCCGCGTCCTGGCCGACGAACTCGGCACCGAACCGGGCGCGGAGCTGCGCGCGGTGCATCTGGCGGTGCTGCGCGACGAACCGGTCGTCGGGCCGGGGTCCGGGACCTCCCGGGGCCTGCGGGTACGGACGGGCGACTCCGGGGAGGATCGCGCGCCGTCCCCGCGGCCGCCCGTGCACCGGTCGTCCGCACCGGCCCCGCCGCCTCCGCCGCCCGCCTCGGGCGCGGGGTCCGGCCCCGGTGCCGGCCGGCACTCGACCGCCGACGGCGCCGCGGCCCACCCGGTCACCACGGGCGCAGCGCTCCGCTCCGCCGCCGGAACCGCGCCGGAGGGTGAGGGTCCCGGTCCCGGCCCGGCGCGGCACCCCGGTGCCGGGGCCGCCGCTGCGTCGGGACGGCGACGGCTGCCCGCCGCCCTCACCGGCTTCGTCGGCCGGGACGAGCCGGTGCGGCGCCTGGACCTGCTCCTCGACCGGGCCCGCCTGGTCACGCTCACCGGTGTCGGCGGGGTCGGCAAGACACGGCTCGCCGTCGAGGTGGCCGCCCGCCGCGCCGAGGAGGTCTGTCTGGTCGAACTGGCCGGCGACACCCCCACGACGGACGTGCCGCGCGCCGTCCTCGCGGCCCTCGGTCTCGGGGACACCCCGGCGTCCGCGCTCCCGGGGGCCGGGGCGTCCCGGACGACCGAGCTGCTGCTGTCCGCCCTGGCCGACCGCAGCTCGCTGCTGGTGCTCGACACCTGCGAGCACGTCGTGGACGACGTCAGCAGGCTCGCCCGGGAGCTGCTGAGCGGCTGTCCCGGCCTCACCGTGCTGGCCACCAGCCGGGAGCCGCTGGGCATCACCGGGGAGACGCTGTTCCCGGTGACGCCCCTCGAGGTGCCGGCCCGGGACGCCGCGCTCACCGCCGAGGAGGCCCTGCGCCTCGCGTCGGTACGGCTGTTCACCGACCGCGCCCGGGCGGTGCGGGCGGACTTCGTCCTCGACGGCGACACCCTCGCTCCCGTCCTCGGCATCTGCCGGGCGCTCGACGGACTGCCGCTCGCCCTGGAACTCGCGGCGGCCCGGCTGCGCTCGCTGCCCGTGGCCGCGCTCGCTGCCGGGCTGGAGGACCCCTTCGCCCTGCTGTCCCGCGGCAGCCGCACCGCCGTGCCCCGTCACCGTTCGCTCGGCGCGGCCCTCGACTGGAGCTGGGACCTGCTGGACGAGGAGGAACGGGCCCTCGCGCGCCGGCTGTCGGTCTTCCCCTCCGGTGCCACGCCCACGGCGGTGGAACGGGTGTGCGGTCCGTTCACCACCGGGACCCTGGACCTGCTCAGTTCGCTCGCCGACAAGTCGCTGGTGACCGTGGCCGACGCCGACGGGCCGCGGTTCGGGATGCTGGAGACGGTACGGGCGTACTGCGCGCGCCGGCTCACGGAGGCCGGAGAGGCGGAGCGGACCCGCCGGGCCCACGCCCTCCACGGCAGCGGGCCCGCCGAGGCGGCCGTCACCCGGACGCGCGACGGAGCCGGGTACGCCGCCACGGTCGTCGAGCTGCCGCGCACACCCCTGCATCGGTCCGCTTACCAGGAGCCCATGGCGGCCCTGCGGCTCGCGGCCGTGCTGTGGCGGCACTGGTGGCGGACCGGGGCGGCCGGCGGCGACGCCCGGGAGCCGGACGTCCGGCGTCACGGGCGCACCCTGGCGCCTCCCGGTCCCGCCCTCCGCGAGACGACGCGCGCGGCCGGGCCCGTACGGGTGCCGGCGCCCGCCCGGTCAGGACCGCCCGGGACGGCGACGAGCGACGCGATACCGGCGACGGTCGCGCTCGCCGCCGGGGGCCGGGCGGCCGACACGGGGCGCGCACCCGGCACGGACCACCCGGCCGCCGTGACCTCCGGAGCACTCGGTGTGGGCCTCCCGGCCGCCGCGGCCCTCGGAGCACGCGGCGTGAACCTCCCGGCGGTCCCGGCCGGAACACCCGGCCCGGGCCTGTCGGCCGGCGCCGTCGGAACACCCGGAGCGAACGCCCCCGCCGTCGCGGCCGGAACACCCGGCGCGAACCTCCCGCTCGGTGCCGACCGGGCACCCCGCACACACCAGCAGCCCGTCGGCGCGGCACCTCCGGCACGGTCACCGCACCCGGCGGGGGCCGCCCGCCCGCCACGCACCCGTCCCAGCCCGCGGAACCGTCCCCCGCCCCCCTGACCCGCACCCCCCTCGGCACGAACCGGACCGAACACCCCCTGCACAGGGCCCACTCGACACGGACGGAAGCCCTCGCGCACGGCCACTCGGCACGGACGGGGCCCCTTCCGCACACCAGCCGCGTGGTGCGGGACTCCCCCGGCGCGCGCACCGGACCCCGCGGGGACCACCCTCCCGCCATGCCCCGCCGCACGCGGGAAGCCCGGCCCGGCACCCTCTCCAGCGGCGAGGGTGCCGGGCCGCTCGGTCGCCCTTCGACGGTCCCTCGCTGCCCCGCGCCCCTCCGGCCGCACCCGCCCGGCGCGACCGCGCCGCCACCGGGCCACCGCCCCCCCCGTTATGTTTTTTGCGGTCCTGCAAGAGGGCCGCTGGCCTCCGGGCCCGGCATGGCTGTTGCCCCCTGTCGA
>NZ_BMUC01000007.1:0-153700 GCF_014649995.1 Streptomyces griseoflavus
GCTGGTGACCAGCTCCCGCAGCGGATACCGGGCCAGCACCGCCTCCACCTCCGGCGTCAACGCCGCCGCCAGCCGGGAGGCGGCCGGACGCCCCTCGTCGCGCAGCGCGCGCACGGCCCCGAGCAGCACGCCCCTCGGCGCCGACTCGGGCACGCCGGACGCCGCCCGCTCGTACAGCCGGGCGCCCTCCTCCAGCACCAGCTCCGTGTCCATCCCCGCCGGGATCTTGATCTGCGCGTGGTGCCGCCAGGTGGTGACCGGATCGCCCCATGCCTCCACCGTGTACGTCCACAGGCCGGGCTCCCCGGCGGTGACGGTCGCCCCCCACCTGTCCGTGCCCGGGGCCAGCTCCCGCATCGGCGTGAACGGTCCCCGGCGGCCCTGCGGATCTGTCAGCACCACGTCGGCGGCCACCGCGTCGTGGCCCTCCCGGAACACCGTGGCGGAGATCTCGAACGACTCCCCGGTCACGGCCTTGGCGGGACGGCGCCCCTGCCGGACCAGTGGCCGGACGTCCAGGACCGGGATGCGCCCCACGGCGGTGGCCCGGTGCGTGGACGGTGGCGGGGGCCCTGTCTCGGCAGGACGGTCGGGAGGGGATCCGGGGCCGCGTTCCACCGGCGTCCGGGCGCCGGGTGCCGGGGGGGATGGCGAGTGGTGCTTGGCGGGCATGACCGCTCCTGTCCGCGTCAACGTGGGTGGGCGGATGACTGTGGGGAGGTGGGTCCTGCGTGGTGTTGTTGAGGGTTACCCGCTGGAGCCTTCCCACACTGTTCGGGTGGGCAATCCGGCACCTTGTTAACTACTCACGCGTATGTCGACACACAAGACCGGCCCCCTCCCGGGCGGGCGGAGCCGGTCGCCGGTGGGCCCGCTCCCACGGCCGCCGGCGCCGTCCCGGACGCCCGGTGCCCGGCACCTCGCGGGGGCCGCGCCACGCGCGGGGAACCCGGAGCGGCCGGTGCGGCGGACCGCGCCCGCACCCGCTCACCTCTCCCCCCGCCGGGCCCCCTGAGCAGCACGTTCGCCACCCGGGCCGGGGCCGGCCGCCGGCGCCCGGCGCCGCCGCGCCCGTCCCGCGGGGGGAGTCCGCCGGTGTGCCCGCCCGGGTGATCCGCGCGGTGCCGCACACGGTGGGGACCGAGGTGACCGGGAGTCCTGAAGTGAACGGGCCGGGGCAGGGAACCCGAGCCGGAAAAGGCCGGTTTCTTGTCCTGCCGCGCGGCGGCTCCGGGCTCGCGGGTGACACCGGGGGCGGTGGAGGCGTGAGCGGCCGCCCCCGGCCGCCGCGGGGGCGACATGGGCGTGATGCCGTCGCACGCCGGGGTCGAGCGCGACAAGGACGCCCTCGGGTGCGGAAACGGCCATGTCCGTCATGGTGTGAATCGTTCGGACAGGGGCACGGGGGTACCCGTGTCTCCCGGCTTCCCGCGCGGACCGTGCCCGCGCCGGTACTGTCGGCAGCGATGCCCGGACGCACACCGCGTCTCCGACGAACGCGCCGAGGTGGCTTGTGAAGGCGATCCGTCGATTCACCGTCCGACCCGTGCTCCCCGAACCCCTCCGGCCTCTGAGCGACCTGGCCCGCAACCTGCGCTGGTCCTGGCACGCCGAGACCCGTGACCTGTTCCGCTCCGTCGACCCCGAACGCTGGGCCGCCGCCGGCGGCGACCCCGTACGGCTGCTGGGCAGCGTGGCGGCCGCGAGGCTCGGCGAGCTCGCCGCCGACCGCGCGTTCCTGGACCGCCTCGCCGCGGTCGCGGCCGATCTGGACGCCTACATGACCGGCGAGCGCTGGTACCAGGCGCAGACCGAACGGCTGCCCGCCGCCGTCGCCTACTTCTCCCCGGAATTCGGCATCACGGCCGCCCTGCCGCAGTACTCCGGCGGACTCGGCATCCTCGCCGGCGACCACCTCAAGGCCGCCAGCGACCTCGGCGCCCCCCTCATCGGCGTCGGGCTGCTGTACCGGCACGGCTACTTCCGCCAGTCCCTGTCCCGGGACGGCTGGCAGCAGGAGCACTACCCCGTCCTCGACCCCAACGAGCTGCCCCTGGACCAGCTCAAGGAGGCCGACGGCACCCCCGCCCATGTCGTCCTCGCCCTGCCGGGCGGGCGCTCGTTGCGGGCCCGGATCTGGCTGGCCCAGGTGGGCAGGGTCCCGCTGCTGCTGCTGGACTCCGACGTGGAGGAGAACGACCTCGGCGAGCGCGGGGTGACCGACCGGCTCTACGGCGGCGGCAGCGAGCACCGGCTGCTCCAGGAGATGCTGCTGGGCATAGGAGGTGTCCGCGCGGTGCGCGCGTACTGCGCGCTGACCGGGCACCCCGAGCCCGAGGTGTTCCACACCAACGAGGGCCACGCGGGCTTCCTCGGCCTGGAACGCATCGCCGAACTGCGCGCCGGCGGGCTGGACTTCGACGCCGCGCTCGAGACGGTCCGGGCGGGGACGGTGTTCACCACCCACACGCCCGTCCCGGCCGGCATCGACCGCTTCGACCGCGAACTGGTCGCCCGGCACTTCGGCCCGCACGCGGAACTGCCGAACATGGAGGTCGACCGCATCCTCCGGCTCGGCATGGAGACCTACCCCGGTGGCGCGCCCGACCTGTTCAACATGGCCGTGATGGGTCTGCGGCTGGCCCAGCGCGCCAACGGCGTCTCCCTGCTGCACGGCGACGTCAGCCGGCGGATGTTCGCCGGGCTCTGGCCGGGGTTCGACGCCGAGGAGGTGCCCATCACCTCCGTCACCAACGGGGTGCACGCGCCCACCTGGGTCGCCCCCGAGGTGTACCGGCTCGGCGCCCGGCACATCGGCGCCCGGCGGGCCGAGGAGGCGCTGAGCGTCGGTGACTCCGACCGCTGGGACTCCGTCGCCGACATCGCCGACCAGGACATCTGGGAGCTGCGCCGGTCGCTGCGCGAGCTGCTGGTGCTGGAGGTGCGGGAGCGGCTGCGTGCCTCCTGGCGGCAGCGCGGCGCCGGGACGGCCGAACTGGGCTGGATCGACGGGGTGCTCGACCCGGACGTACTGACCATCGGGTTCGCCCGGCGCGTCCCCTCGTACAAGCGGCTGACGCTGATGCTGCGCGACCGGGACCGGCTGAGGAACCTGCTGCTGCACCCGGAGCGGCCGGTGCAGTTCGTGATCGCGGGCAAGGCGCACCCGGCGGACGACGGCGGCAAGCGGCTCATCCAGGAGCTGGTCCGCTTCGCCGACGACCCGCGGGTGCGGCACCGGATCGTGTTCCTGCCCGACTACGGCATGGCGATGGCGCAGAAGCTCTACCCCGGCTGCGACATCTGGCTGAACAACCCGCTCCGGCCGCTGGAGGCGTGCGGCACCAGCGGCATGAAGGCCGCGCTCAACGGCTGCCTCAACCTGTCCGTGCTGGACGGCTGGTGGGACGAGTGGTTCCAGCCCGACTTCGGCTGGGCCATCCCCACCGCGGACGGCGCGGGGACGGACCCGGACCGGCGCGACGACATAGAGGCCGCGGCGCTGTACGACCTGCTGGAGCAGCGGATCACGCCCTGCTTCTACGAGCGGGGGCGCGACGGGATGCCGGACCGGTGGATCGAGATGGTGCGGCGGACGCTGAGCCTGCTCGGGCCGAAGGTGCTGGCCGGACGGATGGTCCGGGAGTACGTCGAGCGGCTGTACGCGCCCGCCGCCCGCGCCCACCGGGCGATGGACCCCGACTCGGCGCGGGCGCTCGCCGCGTGGAAGGCGCGGGTGCGCTCCGCCTGGCACGGCGTCACCGTCGACCACGTCGAGACGTCCGTGACGGCCGCCACCGCGGAGCTCGGCACCACGCTGGGGCTGCGGGTGCGGGTGGGGCTCGGCGACCTCGGTCCCGACGACGTCGAGGTGCAGGCGGTGTCGGGACGGGTCGACGAGGAGGACCGCCTCACCGACGCGACGGCGGTGCCGCTGAAACCGGTGGGGGCGCCGGACGCGGAAGGACGGTGGGTGTACGAGGGACCGCTGTCGCTGGACCGTACGGGACCCTTCGGGTACACGGTGCGGATCCTGCCCGGGCACCGCCTGCTGGCGTCGGGCGCGGAGCTGGGGCTGCTGGCGGTGCCGTCGGAGGACCTGGCGGGGGCGGGACTGCTGATGCGGTGAGGGAGTGTGCCGGGGCGCGGGCTCAGTACTCGTCGAGGCCCCGGGTGGCGAGGCGGCGCAGCACCTTGCCGCAGCGGCGGGCGTAGGCCTGCTGGAGGCCCCGGGTGGCGGGCCCGCCCGCGCGGGAGTACCAGCGGGCGGGCCTGCTGAACGCCTCGACGGTCAGCCACACCGTCCCGTCACCCGTCCGGTCCACGACGAAGGACTCCTCGCCGCACTCCGGATGGCCGGCCAGGGTGCCGTACGCCCAGCCGGCCCTGCGGTGCTCCTCCACCGTCCACACCACCCGGCAGGGCGCCCTGACGACGCCGGCGAGGGTGATCGTGACGTCGACGTCCGGGGCCGCGCGGTCGGCGGCGGTCTCGACGCCGACCCCCATCTCCCGGTGCAGTTCCCAGGTCAGCAGCGCCTCGGCGGCCTGCCGGAAGACCGCCTCGCCCTCGCCGAGGCGGGTGCGCACGCGCATCGGGTGGAAGCCGGGAGGGCAGAAGCCCGGCTCCCGGGTCGCGCCGACGTGGTCGTAGGTGAAGTCCGCCGAAGACATGGGACCCAAGACTAGGGGGCCCGGAGCTCCGGGGACGCGGGCGGGGCGGTGTCCGGCTCTCGCGCCGGGCACCGCACCGGTGCGGGAGGACGGAGCCGGGCAGGAAAGAGGCGGCGCCCCGGGTGGTTCCCACCACCCGGGGCGCCGCCCTGTCCACGGCCGTTTACGGGAAGGTGAGCTTCCAGCCGTTGATGTAGCCGGTGTCGTAGCGTGCCCGGTCCTGCACGCGCAGGTTCCAGGTGCCGTTGGCCGTCTCGGAGGAGGCGTTGACCGTGAACGTCTGGTTGATGTTGTCCGCGGAGCCGCCGGTGCGGTTGCGCAGGTTGTACACCGTGCCGTCCGGGGCCACCAGGTCGACGACCAGGTCACCGCTGTAGGTGTGCACGATGTCGACCGCGACCTGGAGGTTGGACGGCGCGTTGCCCGTCCGCCCGGTGACGGTGATCGGGGACGTCACCGCGGCACCGTAGTCCGGGATCGAGACGTCGGCGGTGTTCTCGAAGGACGTGCCGCCACCGCCGCCGTCACCGGAGCGGGTGCCGACGTTGATGCCGGCCCAGGCGTCCTGCACCGCCTTGTACTCGGCGCTGTCCGTGCCGTACAGCTCACCGGTGGCCGCCAGGGTGCCGGTGCGGGCGCCCGCGTAGTTGGTGGTGGAGGTGAACTTCGTGGTGAGCGCGCGGAACCAGATCTTCTCCGCCTTGGCGCGGCCGATGCCGGTGACCGGGAGGCCGTCGGAGGTGGCCGAGTTGTAGGTGACACCGTTGATGGTCTTGGTGCCGCTGCCCTCGCTCAGCAGGTAGAAGAAGTGGTTCGCGGGGCCGGACGAGTAGTGGACGTCGACGCTGCCGATGCCCGAGTACCAGTAGTCCTTGGACGCGCCGTCCTTGCTGGGCTTGTCCATGTAGCGCAGCGGCGTGCCGTCGCCGTTGATGTCGATCTCCTCGCCGATGAGGTAGTCACCGACGTCGGAGGCGTTGTTGGCGTAGAACTCGACGGTGGCGCCGAAGATGTCGCTGGTCGCCTCGTTCAGGCCGCCGGACTCGCCGCTGTAGACGAGGCGGGCGGTGTTCGAGGTGAGGCCGTGGGTCATCTCGTGCGCGGCCACGTCGATCGAGGTCAGCGGGTTGGCGTTGCCCGAGCCGTCGCCGTACGTCATGCAGAAGCAGCTGTCGGACCAGAACGCGTTGACGTAGTTGTTGCCGTAGTGGACCCGGGAGTAGGCGCCCACGCCGTCGCCTCGGATGCCGCTGCGGCCGTGCACGTTCTTGTAGTAGTCCCAGGTCAGCGCGGCCCCGTAGTGGGCGTCGGCGGCGGCCGACTCCAGGTTGGACGGGCTGCCGTTGCCCCACACGTCGTCGGAGCCGGAGAACAGGGTGCCGGTTCCGGAGGTGCCGCGGTTGAGGTTGTACGTCTTGTGCCCGCCGCGCGCGCCGTCGGTGAGGTTGTACGACGACCCGGACTGCGTGGTGGTCAGGTCGACGGTGCCGCTGTAGACGGTGTGGCCGGTTCCGTTGTGGACGGCCTGCCACTCGTACAGCTTCTCGCCCGTGGTGGCGTCCGTGACGACGTGCAGCTCCTGCGGGGTGCCGTCGTGCTGGAGCCCGCCGACGACCGTCTCGTACGCCACGACCGGCTCGCCGTCGGCCGCCCAGATCACCTTGCGGGGGGCGCGGTCGACGTCGGGGCTCTCGGCCTTCTCGGCCTTCGCGGCGGACAGGGCCTGCTGCTCGGCCTTGGCGGCCGGCACCTTGGCGGTGGTGGTCGCGGGCTTCACCGCGGCCCGGGTGGCCTTGACCACGGAGGCGGCCTCGCCGGCCGTGTCGCCCTGGACGACCAGGTCGCCGCCGAGGACGGGCAGTCCGTCGTAGGTGCGCTCGTAGCGCACGTGCACGGTGCCGTCGCGGTCCTTGAGGACGTCACGGACGACGAGCTTCTCCTTGGCGCCCAGCCCGAGGTCCTTGGCGGTGCGCGCCTTGGTGGCGTCGGCCTCGCGGATCAGCGCGGCCCGCTCGGCGGGGGTGAGCCGGACCGACTCGGCGCCCGGCTTCGCCTTGCTCTCGGCCGCCGGTGACCGTTCCGGGGCGGCGGTGGCGGAGCCGGACTGCACGGCCGTGGCGACCAGCGCGGCCACCCCGGCGAGGGCGACGGCGGCGGCGCGGCGGTGCGTGGTGTGGGGGGTGCGTCTGTGGGACGACCTGGTTCTCAACGCTGACTCCTTCTGCGTGGCCGCGGGTCACGCGGCCTGGGGAGACCGGCCGGCGGGTGAGCCGTCCGGGCAGAACGGAAGTGCGAGGTGCTCTGAGCCGTGGCCGCCCCGCAGCGGGGTGGAGCCGTGGGGTGGAGCTGTGGGGTTGCTGTGCGGCGGCCGTGGGAAGAGTGGCAGGGGATCGCGGTTGCTGTCAGGAGCGCGTCAACACATTGGCCGGAAATCGTTCGTTGTCCGGGAGTTCGGGTTCGGTATACGAACGGTTGGGGGGCGGGGTGGGGTGGTGGGGGTGCGGGTGGTCCGGTTCTCGCCCCCGCCGCCCCTTCCCGTCCCGTCCCCGGGGGCTGCGCCCCCGGACCCCCCTCCGGCCCTGAACGGGCCTTGTCCTCAAACGCCGGACGGGCTGGATGGGCCGGGCGGGGTGGATGGGCCGGATGGGCCGGAGGCGGGGGTGCCGTGCCAGGAGTTCCAGAGGGAGGCGTAGGTGCCGCCCGCCGCCACCAGGGTCTCGTGCGTGCCGAGTTCGGTCAGGCGGCCGTCCTCCATGACGGCCACCCGGTCCGCGTCGTGCGCGGTGTGCAGCCGGTGCGCGACGGCTATGACCGTACGGCCCTCCAGGACGGCGGCCAGCGCGCGCTCGGTGTGCCGGGCCGTCGTCGGGTCGAGCAGCGCGGTCGCCTCGTCGAGGATCAGCGTGTGCGGATCGGCCAGCACGACCCGGGCCAGTGCGAGTTGCTGCGCCTGCGAACCGTCGGTCGCGTGCCCGCCCTCGCCGAGCTCGGTGTCCAGCCCCCGCGGCAGCCCGCGCACCCACGGCGCGGCGCCCACCACGTCCAGCGCCGCCCACACCTCCCCGTCCGTTGCCGCTGGTTCGGCGATCCGCAGGTTGTCGCGCACCGACCCGAGGAAGACGTGGTGCTCCTGGGTGACCAGCACCACCTGCCGGCGCAGCCGCTCCGGGTCGAGGGCGGACACCGGCACCCCGCCCACGGTCACCGTCCCCGACGTCGGCGCGTCCACGCCCGCCAGCAGCCGGCTCAGCGTGGTCTTGCCGGCGCCGGACGGACCCACCACCGCCAGCCGTTCGCCCGGTGTCACCGTCAGATCGACCCCGCGCAGCACCTCACCGCCGCCGTCGTACGCGTAGCGCACCCCGGACACGTCGATGAGGCCGCCGGCCGGGTCGGGGCCGGCGCCCCGCTCCACCTGGCGCGGCGCCCGGGCCAGTCCCTCCACCCGGGCGAAGGAGGCCCCGCCGGCCTGCAACTGCTCCAGCCGCATCAGCACCTCGTCCAGCGGCCCGGTCAGCTGGAGCAGGTACAGCGACGCGCTCACCACCGCCCCGAGACTCACCGTGCCCTGCTGGTGCAGCCATCCGCCGAGCAGCAGCACACCGGCCACCGGCACGACGTAGGACACCTCGACCACGGGAAAGAACACCGTGCGCAGGAACAGCGTGTGGAACCGGGTGCGCCGGGACGTCTCCAGCGCCTCGCGGCTCGCCCGGATCCGCCGCTCCTCCAGCCGGAACGCCTCCACCGTACGGGCCCCCGCCGCCGTCGCCGCGACGATCTCCGCCACGTCCGAGTTGGCCGCGCCCTCGGCGAGGTAGGCGGCGCGGGCCCGGCGCAGATACCAGCGCAGCACCAGCCAGATCGGCGTCAGCCCGAGCAGCCCCAGGACGCCCGGCAGCGGAGCCACCACCAGGACCGCCCCCATCAGGAACAGCGACTGCACGGCGTTGACCAGCAGCGAGGGACCGGCGTCGCGCAGCGTCGTCCCCACGGCGGTGACGTCCGCCGTGCCCCGCGCCGTCAGATCACCCGTGCCGGCCCGCTCGACCACCGACGACGGCAGCGCCAGCGCCCGGTCCACGAACCGCTCCCGCACCCGGGCCAGCGTCCGCTCCCCGAAACGGTGCCCCACGTACCGGGCCCAGCGGGACAGCAGCAACTGCGTGACGGCGCACAGCAGGATGACCGGCGCCAGCCGGTCCACCACCGCCACCCCGCCCCCGTCGCGCACCCCGTCGACGATCCGCCCGAGCAGCCAGGGCCCGGCCAGCCCGGCCAGGGCCGCCAGCCCGTTCAGCGCCAGTACGCCGGCGAAGGCCCGCCGGTCCGCGCGCACCAGCCCCGCGGCGGCCCGCCGCACATCGGCGGGCCCGGCGAGGGGAAGCCGGTCCCCGCTCATCCCGGAACCTCCTCGCCGGCACGCTCGTCGGCGTCCCGTGCCACCAGCTCCCGGTATCCGGGCTCCCTGTCGAGCAGTTCACGGTGGCTGCCGCTCGCCACCACCTTGCCGTCGGCCAGGTAGAGCACCCGGTCGGCCCGGTCGAGCACCAGCGGCGAACTGGTCGCCAGCACCGTCGTACGCCCCTTCCTGACCGCGCGCAGCCGGTCGGCGGCCGTGGCCTCGGTGTGCGCGTCGAGCGCCGAGGTCGGCTCGACGGCCAGCAGCACCTCCGGGTCGGCCAGCAACGCCCGTGCCAGCCGGACCCGCTGCCGCTGCCCTCCGGAGAGACTGCGTCCCTGCGCGGACACCGTCGAGGCGAGCCCGTCGGGCAGCCCCTGCACGATGTCGTCGGCGGCGGCCGCGCGCAGCGCCCGCAGCACGTCCTCGTCGGACGCGTCCGCGCGCCCGGCCACCACCTCCCGCAGCGGGCCGGCGAACAGGGCGGCCTCCGGGTCGGCGACCAGGATCCGCTCCCGCACCCGCGTGAGCGCGATCTCGTCCAGTCGCACCCCGCCCCAGGTCGCCTCCGACGGCGCGTACCGGCCGAGGCGGTCCACCACGGCGAGCGCGTCGGCGGGGCGTGCGGCGGCGAGCGCGGTCAGCCGGCCCGGCAGGACCCGCGCCCCCGACTCCGGGTCGTACAGCGCGGACGGTTCGGCCGGCGGATCGGCGGTGGCCGCGTCGGCCGGCGGCTCCAGCCGCAGCAGCGCCGCCACCCGGCGGCCGGCCACCACGCCCCTGCTCAGCTGGTAGCCGCACTCGATGAGGAACATCACCGGCCACACCAGGACGGTCACATAGCCGTACACCGAGACCAGTTCGCCCACCGTGATCTCGCCCCGCGCGGCCAGCCGTGCCGCGATCCAGGTCACCACGGCGAGGAACAGCGCCGGCAGCCCCGCGGTGAGGGCCTGGATCCAGCTCGTGACCGACCCGACCCGGTAGCCCTGCTCCCGCAGCCGCCCCGAGTCCCGGCGGAACGCGTCCGAGACCAGGCTCTTCCCGCCCAGCCCGCTCAGCACCCGCAGCCCGCCGGCGAGATCACCGATCCGCGCCGTCAGCACGCCCTGCCGCTCCCGGTACTCCGTCTCCGTGTCCCGCAGCCGCCCCGTCAGCGGTCCCACCACCAGCCCGATCACCGACACCCCGAGCAGCACCACCACCGCCAGCAACGGCGACACCGACAGCAGCAGCCCCGCCACCACCGCGTACGCCACGACCGCGCCGATCCCGGGCCCGACGGCGGTGAGCGACTGGGCGACCGTCTGCACGTCGCCCACCCCGATGGTGACGACCTCCCCGGCCCCGGTCCGCCGCTCCAGCGAGGCGCCGAGCCGCACCGTGTGCCCCACGACCACCTTGACGGTCCGGAAGTTGGCGTCCATCCGCACCCGCGTCATCGTGCGGTGCCGCATGATGCTCAGCCACGAGTTGATCCCGTTCACCACGAACAGCGTGCCGGTCCACAGCGCCAGCGCCCCCATGTCGCCCGGCTCCAGCCCGTCGTCCACGGCCCGCGACATCGCGTACGGCGTCGCCGCCAGCAGCACCATCCACACGCTGCCGAACACGGCTCCCGCCGCGCACCGCCCCGGCTGCCGCAGCACCAGCCACCACAGATAGCGGGCCCCGCCCCGGCAGTCCGGCGTGCCGGGATCCCCGTACGCGTCGATCACCGCTCGCTCCCCCCTCGCCGCCGCCGGACCTACGCCAGACTGTCCCGCCACGCCCGGTGCAGGTCCGCGAACCTGCCCGTGCCCGCGATGAGGTGGGCCGGGCTGCCGTCCTCGACGATCCGCCCGTGCTCCATCACCAGCACCCGGTCCGCGATCTCCACGGTGGACAGACGGTGGGCGATCACCACCGCCGTGCGCCCCTTCAGCACCGTCGCCATGGCCCGCTGGACCGCCCGTTCGCCGGGGATGTCCAGGGAGCTGGTCGCCTCGTCCAGGATGAGCACCGCCGGGTCGGCCAGCAACGCGCGGGCGAACGCCACCAGTTGCCGCTGGCCCGCCGAGATGCGGCCGCCCCGCTTGCGCACGTCGGTGTCGTAGCCGTCGGGCAGGGCGGCGATGAAGTCGTGCGCGCCGATCTCCTTCGCCGCCTGCTCGATCTCCTCCCGGGTGGCGTCCGGCCGGCCGATCGCGATGTTCTCCGCGACCGTCCCGGAGAACAGGAACGCCTCCTGCGTCACCATCACCACCTCGCGCCGCAGGTCGCCTCCCGTCAGGTCGCCCAGGTCCACGCCGTCCAGCAGCACCCGGCCGTCGGTGGGGTCGTAGAACCGGGCGAGCAGCTTCGCCAGGGTCGACTTGCCCGCGCCGGTGGAGCCGACGACCGCGACGGTCTGCCCGGCCGGCAGGGTGAGGCCGAAGCGGGGGAGCACCTCACCGCCGGTGCGGTAGGCGAAACGGACGTCGTCGAAGACGACCTCACGGCCGGGCAGGCCGGGACGCCGCCCGGGCAGCTCCCGGGGGGACACCGGCTCGGGCACGGACGGGGTCTGGGCCAGCAGGCCGGCGATCTTCTCCAGGGAGGCCGCCGCCGACTGGTAGGAGTTGAGGAACATGCCGAGCCGGTCGATCGGGTCGTACAGCCGGCGCAGGTACAGGACCGCCGCCGCCAGGACGCCGAGTTCCAGCGACCCGTCCGCCACCCGGTAGGCGCCCCACAGCACGATCAGCGCGACGGTGGTGTTGGCGGTGATCCGGGAGCCGACCACATAGCGGGCCATCTCCAGCAGCGCGTCGCCGTTGGTCCGCTCGTGCCGCCCGTTCAGCACCGCGAACTCCGCGTCGTTCGCCGCTTCCCGGCGGAAGGCGCGCACCGGACGGATGCCGTTCATCGTCTCGACGAACTTCACGATCACCGCGGCGATGGCCGTCGACCGCTTCCGGTACACCCGCCCGGCCCGCCGCTGGTACGACCGCACGAGCAGGTACAGCGGCACGAACGACGCCAGGGCGACCGCGCCGAGGCCCAGGTCGAGCCAGAGCAGCAGCACCGAGATGTAGACGGCCGAGAGGATGACCGTCACCAGTTCCTGCAGGCCCTCCTCCAGCAGTTCCCGCAGCGACTCCACGTCGGTGGTGGAGCGGGAGATGAGGCGGCCCGAGGTGTAGCGCTCGTGGAAGTCGACGCTCAGCTCCTGCGCGTGGCGGAAGATCCGGCCGCGCAGGTCGAGCAGCACGTCCTGGCTGACCCGGGCGGAGGCCTTGACGAACGCGTACTGGAGCGTGCCGGACGCCGTCGCGCACAGCAGGTACGCCACGGCCACCGCGACGAGCGGCCCGTGGTCGGCGGCGCGGAACGCCGGCACCGCCCGGTCGATCGCGTACGCCACCAGCAGCGGGCCGGCCTGCACCGCGGCCTGCTGGAGCAGCAGCAGTACGGCGGTGACGGCGACCCTGCCCCGCAGGGGCGAGAGCAGGGAACGCAGCAGGGCGCCGGTGGCGCCCGGGGGAGCGGGGAGCCGGTCCTGGTCGAAGGGGTCGCCGGCCTTCGGGGTCCGGTCGTCGTCCTTGTCCTCGACGGGTGCGGTGGTGGCCGCCGTCATCGCTGGTCCTCCTGTTCCCCAGCCGGGGCGCCGGACATGAGGTGGGCGTACTCGGGGTTGCCGCGCAGCAGTTCGTGGTGCGTGCCGACGGCGGTGATCCGGCCGCCGGAGAGCAGGGCGACGCGGTCGGCGAGCAGGACCGTGGAGGGGCGGTGCGCGACGATGAGGGCGGTGGTGTCGGCGAGCACGCGGCGCAGGGCGGCCTCGACGGCGGCCTCGGTGTGCACGTCGAGTGCCGAGAGGGGGTCGTCCAGGACGAGGAAGTCGGGGCGGCCGACCACGGCGCGGGCCAGGGCGAGGCGCTGGCGCTGGCCGCCGGAGAGGCTGAGGCCCTGTTCTCCGACCTGGGTGTCCGTGCCCCGGGGCAGCGCGTGCGCGAAGTCGGCCTGCGCGACGGCCAGGGCGCGGGCGAGGTCCTCCTCGCCGGTTCCGCCACCCATCAGCACGTTCTCGCCGACCGTCGCGGAGAAGAGGGTGGGTTCCTCGAAGGCCACGGCGACGCGGGAGCGCAGTTCCTCGAGGGACATCGCCGTGATGTCCGTCCCGTCGAGCGTGATGCGGCCCTCGGTGACCTCGTGGAGGCGGGGGACGAGGGCGGTGAGCGTCGTCTTGCCGCTGCCGGTGGCGCCGACGAGGGCGAGGGATTCGCCGGGGCGGATGTGCAGGTCGATGCCGTGCAGCACGGGTGCCGAGCCCTCGGGCGCGTCGGGGTAGCGGAAGCCGACGGAGTGGAAGACCAGTCCGCCCTCGCCGTCCCGCGGGCGACCGCCCCCGTCCGCGGCGGGCCGCGGCCCGGGCGCGGGGGACTCGGGTTCCGCGTCCATCACCTCGAAGTAGCGTTCCGTGGCCGTCGCCGCCTCCTGGCTCATGGCCAGCAGGAAGCCGATCGAGTCCACCGGCCACCGCAGGGCCAGTGCGGTGGACAGGAACGCCACCAGCGTTCCCGCCGACAGCGAGCCGTCCGCCACCTGCACGGCACCCAGCACCAGCGCCGCGCCGATCGCCAGCTCCGGGAGCGTGACGATGACGCCCAGGATCGTCGCCAGCAGCCGCGCCTTGTGCAGTTCCGTCCCCCGCAGGTCCCCCGACAGCTTCCGGAACGCCATGGCCTGGCTGCGGTGCCGCCCGAAGCCCTTGATGATCCGGATGCCGAGCACGCTCTCCTCGACGACCGTCGTCAGGTCCCCCACCTGGTCCTGCGCCCGCCGCGCCGCACCCGAGTACCGCTTCTCGAAGACCACGCAGGTGATCAGCACGGGCACGGCCGGCACCAGGATGACCAGCCCCAGCGCCCAGTCCTGCACCAGCATGATGATCACACCGACCAGGATGGTCACGCCGTTGACCAGCAAGAACGTCAGCGGGAAGGCGAGGAACATCCGCAGCAGCATCAGATCCGTGGTGGCCCGCGACAGCAACTGCCCCGACGGCCACCGGTCGTGGAAGGCCACCGGAAGCCGCTGCAGACGCCGGTAGAGATCCGCCCGCATCTCCGCCTCCACGTGCGACAGCGGACGCGCCACCAGCCACCGCCGGAACCCGAACAGCAGCGCCTCCGCGAGCCCGAGCAGCAGCAGGTACAGCGCACCGAGCCACACCCCGGCCGGGTCCCGGTCGGCGATCGGGCCGTCCACCATCCACTTCAGGACGAGCGGGATGACCAGCCCGATGCAGGAGGCGAGGATCGCGATGAAGGCGGCGCTGAACAACCGCGCCCGCACCGGCCGCACGTACGGCCACAGCCGCAGCAGCGTGCGCACGGCGGAACGGGACTCCGGGGGAGAAGGTGTAGTGGGCATCAGCAGCGAGCCTACGGTTCGCCACTGACACTGCCCACCGAGTTTTGGCCGGACCGGCCTCCGCCTCCGGTCCTACGACCTGCGGCTACCGCCCGCGCCCGGCCCGCGCCCACGGCCCGCGCCATCCGGAGGGTCGTACCCCCGTATCAACCGATCGGCCGATGCCGGTCCGAGCGCATCGCCCGATGCGCCGGCGGTGCCCGCGCCGCGACGCTGGAGCCATGTCCGTCATCGACGTCACCGATCTGCGCAAGTCCTACGGGGGCCACGCGGCCGTCGACGGTGTCTCCTTCACCGTCGAGGAGGGGGAGATCTTCGGGATCCTCGGCCCCAACGGCGCCGGCAAGACCACCACCGTGGAGTGTGTCGAGGGCCTGCGCGTCCCCGACGCGGGCCGCGTCCGCGTCACCGGCCTCGACCCCGTCACCGACCACCAGGAGGTCACCCGCGTCCTCGGAGCCCAGCTCCAGCAGAGCGAACTCCAGCCCAAACTCACCGTCCGCGAGGCCCTGGAGCTGTACGCCTCCTTCTACCCGCACCCCGCCGACTGGCGCCCGCTCGCCGAACGGCTCGGTCTCACCGGGAAACTGACCACCCGTTTCGGCAAGCTGTCCGGCGGCCAGAAACAACGCCTGTTCATCGCGCTCGCCCTCATCGGCAACCCGCGGGTCGTCGTCCTGGACGAGCTCACCACCGGCCTCGACCCGCGCGCCCGGCGCGACACCTGGGAACTCATCGAGGACGTCCGCGCCGGCGGTGTCACCGTCCTCCTCGTCACCCACTTCATGGAGGAGGCCCAGCGCCTCTGCGACCGCATCGCGGTGATCGACAGGGGCCGGATCGCCGCGCTGGACACCCCGGCCGGGCTGATCCGCCGCTCGGCGGGCGCCACCGTCATCAGCTTCACCCCGTCCGCGCCGCTGGACGACACCGACCTGGGCGCCCTGCCCGGGCTCGCCTCGGTCCAGCACAAGGACGGCCGGATCACCCTGTCCGGCACCGACGAGACGGTCAACGCCGTCATCACCCTCCTCGCCCGCTCCCGCGTCACCGCCCACCAGCTGCGCGTCACCGACGCCACGCTGGACGACGCCTTCCTGGACCTCACGGAGGCCACGGCATGAGCACCGACGTCCTCGACACCGCGGTCCTCAGGACCGAGTTCCGCCTCTTCCGGCGCGAACCCGGCGGCATCTTCTGGATCATGCTCTTCCCGACGATGCTGCTGGTGATCCTGGGCTCCATCCCGTCCTTCCGGGAGGCCGACCCGGCCCTCGGCGGTCTGCGCCCGGTCGACGCCTACGTGCCGGTCGCCGTCCTCCTCGGGCTGATCATCGGCGGGCTCCAGGGCATGCCGCCCACCCTGACCGGCTACCGGGAGACCGGCATCCTGCGCCGGATGTCCACCACCCCGGTACGCCCCGCCGCGCTGCTCACCGCACAGATGGTGGTGCTCGGCGCCGCCTCGCTGCTCTCCGCCCTGGTCACCCTCGCCGTCGGCCGGCTCGCCTTCGGGGTGGGCCTGCCCCAGCAGCCGTTCGGCTACCTCGTCGCCCTGCTGCTGGCCCTGCTGGCCTCCCTCGCCCTGGGCGCCGTCCTCTGCGCCGTCTCACGCACCGCGAAGATCGCCACCGCGATCGGGTCGACCGCGCTCTTCCCCTCGATGTTCACCGCGGGCGTGTGGCTCCCGGTGGAGGCCATGCCGGACCTGCTGGCCGACATCGTCGGCTGGACCCCGTTCGGCGCCGCCGCCCAGGCCCTGAACGAGGCCGCGGCCGGCGACTGGCCGGGCCCGCTCCGCCTCGCGGTCCTCGCGTTCTGGACGGTGCTGCTCACGGCGGCGGCCTCGCGCTGGTTCCGCTGGGAATGACGACCGGGAGCGGACGCGCGGACGTGACCGACAATGACGCCATGGCGGACGCGACGCAACTCGATCACCGGTGGGCGGTGTTCGACCGCTGGGGCCCGTACGGGCTGCTGGCCCTGAGCACCCTGATCGCCTGGGCGACCGCCGACGCCCTCGACATGGGCACCGGTCAACGAGGGGCGTGCGCCGTGCTGGTCGTCGCGGCCGTCGCCCTGGAACTGCGGTGGAACAGGGCGGCCCCCGGCCGTCCGGAACCCTCCCCGGCGGGCGCCCGCCAGTACGCCCTGCGCTGGGCGCTCGCCTTCGCCCTCACCGTGCTGCACCCGCTGTTCGCCTTCTACGCCGCCCTCGGCTACTTCAGCACCGAGCGGCTGCTGCCGAGCCGTCTGCGCAAGGCCGGTCTGTTCGCCACCGCCGTGACCATGGCGGGCTCCCAGTCGGGCGGGCTGCCGCCGGGCGACGGGCTCGGCTGGGTGCTCTTCGGCTCGCTCCTCGCCGCCAACAGCGTGCTGGCCCTCCTCTTCGGCCACTTCGCCGAACTGGAGGAGGCCCGCGGGCGTGCCCGGGTGGAGACCATCGCCGAACTCGAACGCACCAACCTGGCGTTGCAGCAGGCCCTCGACGAGAACGCCGCCCTGCACACCCAGCTCCTCGTCCAGGCACGGGAGGCCGGGGTCGCCGACGAGCGGCGGCGGCTGGCCGCCGAGATCCACGACACCATCGCCCAAGGGCTGACCGGCATCATCACCCAGCTCCAGGTCGCGGCGAGCGTCCGGGACCCGGACGCGGCCCGCACCCACGGGGAACGCGCCCTCGCCCTCGCCCGCGAGAGCCTCGGCGAGGCCCGCCGCTCCGTGCACAACCTCTCCCCGGTCGCCCTCGCCGACGGCGGGCTGCCCGAGGCACTGAAGAAGACCGTCACCGAATGGGACGAACGCAGCGGTGTCCGCGCCGGGTTCACGGTCACCGGCACCGCCGAGCCGCTGCACGACGAGGTGGCGGCCACCCTGCTGCGCATCGCCCAGGAGGCCCTGTCCAACGCCGCCCGCCACGCCGCCGCCGGACGCGTCGGCGTCACCCTCTCCTACATGGGTGACGAGGTCACCCTTGACATCCGCGACGACGGCCGGGGCTTCGACCCGCTCGCCGTCCCCGCGCGCACCGGCACCGGCGGCTTCGGCCTCGACGGGATGCGGGCCCGCGCCGAACGCGTCGCCGGGGCGCTCACCGTCGAGTCCGAACCCGGCGGCGGCACGGCCGTCTCGGCTCGCGTACCGTTGGTCCGCCATGACCGATGACGCCCCGACCGACGCCGTGACCGGCGACGCGGTGATCTCCCTCCTCGTCGTCGACGACCACCCCGTCGTACGGGACGGCCTGCGCGGCATGTTCGACTCCGCGCCCGGTTTCCACGTCCTCGGGGAGGCCGCCAACGGCGTCGAGGCGCTGGAGCGCGCCGCCGCCCTGGACCCCGACGTGATCCTCATGGACCTGCGGATGCCGGGCGGGGGCGGCGTCGACGCCATCGCCGAACTCTCCCGCCGGGGCACCCGCGCCCGGGTCCTGGTGCTCACGACGTACGACACCGACTCCGACACCCTGCCCGCCATCGAGGCGGGCGCCACCGGCTACCTCCTCAAGGACGCGCCCCGCGAGGAACTGTTCACCGCCGTCCGCGCCGCAGCCCGGGGCCGTACGGTGCTCTCCCCGGCCGTCGCCTCCCGCCTGGTCTCCGCCGTCCGCACCCCCGCGGCCCCCGGCAACGAGCCGCTCTCCGCCCGCGAACGCGAGGTCCTGGCCCTGGTCGCCAAGGGCACCTCCAACCGGGAGATCGCCCGCGAACTGTTCATCAGCGAGGCGACCGTGAAGACCCACCTCACCCACATCTTCGGCAAGCTCGGGGCCAAGGACCGCGCGGCGGCGGTGGCGGTCGGCTACGACCGGGGCATCCTCGGCTGAACGCGCCGCGCCCGCCCGTCAGGGCCGCACCCGCAGCAGCAGGACCGACCGCCCCGGCACCGTGATCCGGGACCCCGCGCGGTGCTCCGCCTCCGGCGCCCGGTCCTGTTCCTCCCGCGCGGTGTCCACCACCACCTCGTACCGCCCGGCCCACGGCGGTCCCGGCAGCTCGAACTCCACCGGGCCGTGGCCCGCGTGCAGCACCGCCAGGAAGCTGTCGTCGAGGACCGGCGCCCCCCGCTCGTCGCGCCCGGGGATGTCCCGTCCGGAGAGGTACATGCCGAGCGTGGCGGCCGGCGCGTACCAGTCGTCCGCCGTCATCTCCGTGCCGTGCGGGGTGAACCAGGCCAGGTCGCGCAGCCCGTCCGCGGAGTGCGGGCGCCCGGAGAAGAAGGCCCGGCGGCGCAGCACCGGGTGCCGGTGGCGCAGGGCGATCAGCCGGGACGTCAGCTCGAACAGGGGCCGCCAGCCGGGGTCGTCCAGCAGGGACCAGTCCACCCAGCCGATCTCGTTGTCCTGGCAGTAGGCGTTGTTGTTGCCGCGCTGGGTGCGGCCCATCTCGTCACCGGCGACCAGCATCGGCACGCCCGTCGACAGCAGCAGCGTGGTCAGCAGGTTGCGCATCTGCCGCCGCCGCAGGGCCCGTACGTCCTCGTCGTCGGTCTCCCCCTCGGCGCCGCAGTTCCAGGAGCGGTTGTCGTCCGTGCCGTCCCGGTTGCCCTCGCCGTTCGCCTCGTTGTGCTTGCGGTCGTAGGACACCAGGTCCCGCAGGGTGAGACCGTCGTGCGCGGTGACGAAGTTGACCGAGGCGTACGGCCGCCGCCCGCCCCACGCGTACAGGTCGCTCGACCCGGACAGCCGGTAGCCCATCTCCCGCACGTCCGGCAGCGCGTGCCGCCAGAAGTCCCGTACCGTGTCGCGGTACCGGTCGTTCCACTCCGTCCACAGCGGAGGGAACGCGCCCACCTGGTAGCCCCCGGAGCCGACGTCCCACGGTTCCGCGATCAGCTTCACCCGGCGCAGCACCGGGTCCTGGGCGATCACCGCGAGGAACGGCGACAGCATGTCGACGTCGTGCATGGAGCGGGCCAGCGCCGCCGCCAGGTCGAAACGGAAGCCGTCCACGCCCATCTCCGTCACCCAGTAGCGCAGCGAGTCGGTGATCAGGCGCAGCACGTGCGGCTGGACGACGTGCAGGGTGTTGCCGCAGCCCGTGTAGTCGGCGTACCGGCGGGCGTCGTGCTGGAGCCGGTAGTAGCCCCGGTTGTCGACGCCCTTCAGGGAGAGCGTGGGGCCCAGCTCGCCCGCCTCGGCGGTGTGGTTGTAGACCACGTCGAGGATCACCTCGATCCCCGCGGCGTGCAGGGCGCGCACCATCCGCCTGAACTCGCCCACCTGCTGCCCCGCCGACCCGGACGCCGCGTAGCCGGCGTGCGGGGCGAAGTAGCCGATGGAGTTGTAACCCCAGTAGTTGCGCAGGCCGCGCCGCAGCAGGTGGTCCTCGTGCGCGAACTGGTGCACCGGCAGCAGTTCCACGGCCGTCACGCCCAGCTTCACCAGGTGCTCGACCGCCGCCGGGTGCGCGAGACCGGCGTACGTGCCGCGCAGCTCCTCCGGGACCCCCGGGTGCCGCTGGGTGAACCCCTTGACGTGCAGCTCGTAGATCACCGAGTCCGCCCACGGCGTCTTCGGCCGGCGGTCGTCCGTCCATTCGTCGTCGGGTCCGTCGTCGTGGACGACCACCCCCTTGGGCACGTACGGCGCCGAGTCCCGGTCGTCGCGCACGGTGTCCGCGACGTGCTGCTCCGGCCAGTCGCGGACGTGTCCGTACACCTCGGGCGGCAGCAGGAAGTCCCCGTCCACCGCGCGGGCGTACGGATCGAGCAGCAGCTTCGCCGGGTTCCAGCGGGCGCCGGTCCACGGGTCCCAGCGGCCGTGCACCCGGTACCCGTACCGCTGCCCGGGCCGCACACCCGGCACGAAGCCGTGCCAGATCCCGTGCGTCAGCTCGGTGAGCCGGGCGCGGTTCTCCCGGCCGCCCTCGTCGAACAGGCACAGCTCGACCCCCTCCGCGCCGCCCGCCCACAGCGCGAAGTTGGTCCCCGCCACCCCGTCCGGGCCGGTCCGGAACCGGGCGCCCAGCGGCGTCGGCCGCCCCGGCCGGACCGGCACCGTGGGCACGGGCGGCGCCGGCCGCGCGCCGTTCACGACGACGGCCGGGCGCCCGTCCCCGGTGGCCCGTTCTCCGGCCACCGCCTCCTGCTCGGCTGCGCTGGACACCTGTCAGCCTCCCGCGGCTCGTGGGGGACGACGGCGGACAGGGGTGTGCGACGGCCCGTCCCCTCGGCTCCGTCCGCGGCTCCCCGGCGCGTCGTCCTCCCACTGTTCTGCCCAGCGCGTGCCTCGCACTCACGTGTCCCCGGGGGGCGGCATGGTCGTTTCCGGAGGCGAGGCGCGTCGTTGGGTACCGCGTGAGGCACGTAACTGGGCGCGCACGGCGCGCGAGGGCCGCGCTGGCCGTCGTAGTGGCATGGGCAGGACTGCTGACCGGAACCGCCGGATGCACCGCGGACGGCCCCGTCCGGGGGGCGTTCGGCCCCCCGGGCCGGGGGGACGCCATCCGGGTGGTCCCCGACGACGGCAGCGAGGACGTACGGCCCGGCTCCCCGCTGCGGGTACGGGTGCCCGACGGGCGGCTGGAGTCGGTGAAGGTCGTCGTGTCCCAGGACGCGCGGGAGTCGCCGGTCCCGGGACGGGTCTCCGCCGACGGGCTGACCTGGAAGCCCGACGACGACCGGCTGGCGCTCGCCGCCAAGTACACCGTCGACGCGGTGGCGGTGGACGGCGAGGGCCGCCGCTCCGCCCGGCACACCACCTTCACCACCTTCGTCCCCGAGGAACGCTTCATCGGCTACGTCGCCCCGGAGGACCGCGCCACCGTCGGCACCGGGATGATCGTCTCCCTGGAGTTCAACCGGAAGATCGCCCACCGCGCCGCCGTCGAACGCGCCGTCCGCGTCACCGCCCGCCCCGCCGTGGAGATCCGCCCGCACTGGTTCGGCGACTCCCGCCTGGACTTCCGCCCCGAGCACTACTGGAAACCCGGCACCAGGGTCACCGTCGACCTCGACCTGCGCGACGTCGAGGGCGCGCCCGGGGTGTACGGCCTGCAGCGCCGCACCTTCACCTTCACCGTCGGCCGCAGCCAGGTCTCGGTGGTGGACGCCTCCCGGCACACCATGCGGGTGCGGCGGGACGGGGAGCTGCTCACCACCGTGCCGATCACGGCGGGGGCGGCGAAGACGCCCACCTACAACGGCAAGATGGTGATCACCGAGATGCTCGAGGTCACCCGCATGAACAGCCGCACGGTCGGTTTCGGCGGCGAGTACGACATCCCCGACGTGCCGCACGCCATCCGCCTGACCAGCTCCGGCACCTTCCTGCACGGCAACTACTGGGCGGAGCCCGGGGTGTTCGGCAGCAGCAACGTCAGCCACGGCTGCGTCGGCCTGCGCGACGAGAAGGGCGGGGGCGCGGACACACCGGCCGGCTGGTTCTTCGACCGCAGCCTCATCGGTGACGTCGTCGAGGTCGTCAACAGCAAGGACAGGAAGGTGGCGCCCGACAACGGCCTCGGCGGCTGGAACATGAACTGGAGGCAATGGACGGCGGGCGGCGCGGAGAAGCGGCGCTGACCGCAACCCTTCGGGCGGCCGCCGGAAGTTGGAACGCAACGGTGACAATACCGCCGCCGGAACAGCCCCTGGCCTGTGGTTACTATGCGGCCGAGCGCGCGTGGGGCGCGCGGGGGCGCGGGTCCGGCCGGCAGGTGCCGGGGCCGCCGAGGGGAGAAACAAGTGAACGTGGGGCCGATATCGGGGGCGTCGGTGGGCGCGCGGCGACGGAGCGGCAGGAAACTGGCGGCCCTGGCGCTCGGGCTGGCGCTGGCGGTCACCGCCTGCGGCGGCGGGGGAACGGGCGCGGGAGCCGGTCCGGGGGACGGCAAGGGGGAGGGCAAGGACTCCACCGCGGCGCAGAGCAAGCAGTCCGAGGCCGTGGTCGCGATCGCGCCCGAGGACGGCGCCGAGTCCGTCAGGACCACCGGCGCGCTGAAGGTGACCGCGAGCAAGGGCAAGCTGACCGAGGTCGTCGTCAGGAACCCGGACGGCGGCACGGTCGAGGGGGAGATATCCGGCGACGGCGCCACCTGGACGCCGTCCACCCACCTCGCCGCCTCGACCAAGTACACGGTGCACGCCGTCGCCAAGGACTCCGGGGGCCGCACCGCGGCGGAGGACTCCACCTTCACGACCCTGACGCCGAAGAACACCTTCATCGGTCACTTCACGCCCGAGGACGGCTCCGAGGTCGGCGTCGGCATGCCGTTCTCGCTCCGCTTCACCCGGGGCATCACCAACCCCGAGGACGTCGAGAAGGCCATCCGCGTCACCACCGAGCCGGCCGTCGAGGTCGAGGGCCACTGGTTCGGCAACGACCGCCTCGACTTCCGCCCGGAGAAGTACTGGCAGGCCGGCACCAAGGTCACCGTCGACGTCAACCTCGACGGCGTCGAGGGCCGGGACGGCGTCTACGGGAAGCAGTCCAAGAAGGTCTCCTTCACCATCGGCCGCGCGCAGGTCTCCGTCGTCGACGCCAAGAAGCTGACGATGGAGGTCCAGCGGGACGGCAAGGTCATCAAGACCATCCCCGTCACCACCGGCAAGGCCGGCATGGAGACCTGGAACGGCCAGATGGTCATCAGCGAGCGGCTGAAGGTCACCCGCATGAACGGCGAGACGGTCGGCTACGGCGGCGAGTACGACATCAAGGACGTCCCCCACGCCATGCGCCTGACCACCTCCGGCACCTTCCTGCACGGCAACTACTGGGGTGGCGGCGCCTTCGGCAACTACAACGCCAGCCACGGCTGCATCGGTCTGCGGGACGTGCGCGGCGGCTGGGACAAGAAGGCGCCGGGCGCCTGGTTCTTCGAGAACTCCATGATCGGCGACGTGGTGGTCGTCAAGAACTCCAACGACGCGGTGGTCGCCCCGGACAACGGCCTCAACGGCTGGAACATGTCCTGGGAGAAGTGGACGGCGTAGCGGAGCGGGTGCCCCGCGTCCCCGAGGGGGCGCGGGGCCGGCCCGGCGGGCGGCGCACCTGCGCTGTCCCGGCGTGTGAACGCCCGCTAACCTGCGGAGCATGACCGTACATCTCGAAGTCGCCGAAGGCGTCGGCACGCTGCGGCTGGACCGGCCGCCCATGAACGCGCTGGACATCGCCACGCAGGACCGGCTGAAGGAACTCGCCGAGGAGGTCACCCGGCGCGACGACGTGCGCGCCGTGGTGATCCACGGCGGCGAGAAGGTGTTCGCGGCGGGCGCGGACATCAAGGAGATGCAGGCCATGGACCACGCGGCCATGGTCCGGCGGGCCCGCGCGCTCCAGGACTCCTTCACCGCCGTCGCCCGCATCCCCAAGCCGGTCGTGGCCGCCGTCACCGGCTACGCGCTCGGCGGGGGCTGCGAACTCGCCCTCTGCGCCGACTACCGCATCGCCGGGGAGAACACCAAGCTGGGCCAGCCGGAGATCCTTCTCGGCCTGATGCCGGGCGCCGGCGGCACCCAGCGGCTGTCCCGGCTGATCGGCCCCTCCAGGGCCAAGGACCTCATCTTCACCGGCCGCCAGGTCCGGGCCGACGAGGCGCTGACGCTCGGCCTGGTCGACCGCGTGGTCCCCGCCGACGAGGTCTACCCGCAGGCGCACGCCTGGGCGGCGAAGCTGGCCAAGGGCCCGGCGATCGCGCTGCGGGCCGCCAAGGAGTCCGTCGACACCGGTCTGGAGACCGACATCGACACCGGTCTGGCCGTCGAACGCAACTGGTTCGCGGGCCTGTTCGCCACGGAGGACCGCGAGCGCGGCATGCGCAGCTTCGTCGAGGAGGGCCCCGGCAAGGCGAAGTTCCTGTGACGCCCCGCTGAAAAACCACCGCGGGGGCTTGCAATTGACGCGATGTCTGATCCGGGTCACTCGACGCGGCGGAGTGTGGGAGCCTTGGGGCACCCTTAAGCCGCCGTGTCGAGGGAGCCCGTCGATTGCCCGAGAGCGAGCCGTTTCCGCAGGCAGGACGGGCCTTCGACACCTCCGACGTGCCGACGGCACATGCCGGGGGCCCGGTGTCCGACGCGGACGCACCGGCGGCGCCTTCCCGCCGAACGGCCCCGCGGGCCCCGGCGGACGGCCATGATGGGGGCACGGCGGGGCTGGATCGCAGGGAACAGCCGCGGGGAGACGGACGTACGAGCGCGTCGCGCTGGTCGCCGACGGTCGAGGACGAACGGGCCCTGAAGGCGCTGGAGTCCTTCGGCAACCCCACGGAGGCGGAAGTTCCGTTACCGTCCCGCCCCGAGTCCGCCGCCACCGCCCGCCGCCTCGTCCAGGTCGTCGCCCTGCGCCAGTGGTGCCTCCCCGCGAAGACCACCGAGGACGCCGTCCTGCTCGTCTCCGAACTGGTCGGCAACGCCGTACGCCACACCGGAGCCCGCGCCTTCGGCCTCCGCATGCGCCACCGGCGCGGCTGGATCCGCGTCGAGGTCCGCGACCCGTCCCGCGGCCTGCCCTGCCTCATGCCGGTCCAGGACCTGGACGTCAGCGGCCGCGGTCTCTTCCTCGTCGACACACTCGCCGACCGCTGGGGCGTCGACCTGCTGCCCCGCGGCAAGACCACCTGGTTCGAGATGCGGGTCACGGACCGCTGAGAGCCCGCCCGCCCCGGCCGCTCACCGGCCCGGAAGGAACAGCGCCTCCGAACCCACCGGCCGGTAGCCCGCCGCCTGGAACGCCCGCATGCTGCGCGCGTTGCCCGGCGAGATCTGCGCCCACACCGGCTCACCCACGGCCAGCCGCCGCGCCGCGAGCGCCAGCCGCCGGCCCAGGCCCCGGTGCCGTGCCTCCTCCGCCACCTCCACCGCGACCTCCAGCCGCCCCGCGACTCCCCGGCCCAGGACCAGCACGCCCCCGTCCGCCGTCCACACCCGCACCTCGTCCCGCCGGGTCAGGGCGGCGGCGACGCGGGGATGGCCGGGGTCGCCGACCTCCGCCAGGCCGGGCGGCGGGCCGCCCGGCAGCGGCCGCGCCACCGTCACCACGTCGATGGTGTCCGTCCGCCGCCCCGTGCGCTCCAGGAAGGCGGACAGGAAACGCACGTTCATGGTGGCGGCCAGGGCGTCGCAGTCGGCCTCGGCGAGCGTCCGCCGCACCCACGCGGGGTCCTCGTCGGTGAACACCACGGAGTGTCCGGTGAACGCCAGCACCCCCGCGTCCCGGGCGGACGGCTGCGCCACCACCGTCGTCCCCCCGTCCGGCGCCGGGAAGACGCCCCGCGCCGCCCCGTCGAGAATCTCCCTCAGCCCGTCGGCCACCCTCGTGCTCCTCGCGTCCGCACCCACCGGAAGGCCCAGACTCCCAGACACGATCGACGCCGGCACCGGACTCCCGGCATCCGGTGGTCGCCGCACCGCGCTTCAGGGGCGCCGGATAATCTGACCCGCGTCAGCACGACGACACCGTACGAGACACAGCACGAGACGAGGGGCGGACCGGTGGCGGACATCGAGGAAGCGCGCAAGCAGTTCGATCGGATCGACACGGACGGGGACGGATTCATCACCGCCGCCGAGTTCAAGACCGCTCTGGCCCAGGGCGGGGACTGGAACGTCACCGAGGCGGTCGCGGAGGCCCTGATCAAGTCCCGCGACCTGGACGGCGACAAGGTCCTGTCCTTCGACGAGTTCTGGGCGCACTTGAGCAAGTAGGTCCGGAATAGCCCGCCCGTCCGGGTGGTTGGTGCCGATCATGCGGGTTCCCGCAGGGAACCGAAGCGGACATCGATCCCCGGAAGGGCGAGGCGAGCGGACATGAAGATCGGCATCATCGGCGCGGGCAACATCGGCGGGAACCTCACGCGGCGGCTCACGGCCCTCGGCCACGACGTCTCCGTCGCCAATTCCCGCGGCCCCGAGACGCTGAAGGAACTGGCCGAGGAGACGGGCGCGACCCCGGTGCGGGCCGCGGAAGCGGCGCGCGGCGCGGAGATCGTCGTCGTCACCGTTCCCCTCAAGGCCGTCCCGGACCTGCCGTCCGGCCTGTTCGACGGGGCCGCGGAGGGCGTGGCCGTCATCGACACCGGCAACTACTACCCGCGCCGGCGCGACGGCCGGATCGCGGGCATCGAGGACGAGGGCCTCACCGAGAGCCGCTGGACCGAACGCGCCATCGGACACCCCGTGATCAAGGCCTTCAACGGCACCTACGCCCAGGACATCCTGGACCGCCACCGTCCCGCCGGCGACCCCGACCGGATGGCGCTCCCCGTCGCCGGTGACGACGAGGCCGCCAAGCGGAAGGTCCGGGCGCTGATCGACGAGCTCGGCTTCGACACGGTGGACGCGGGCGGCATCGACGACTCCTGGCGCCAGCAGCCCGACACCCCGGTCTACGGCCTGCGCGGCGGCACCGAAGCGGTCACCAGGGCGCTGGCGGAGGCGTCCCCCGAGCGCAAGCCGGAGTTCCGGGGCTGACCGGGCGTCGCCCGGGGGCCGCCTAGGCGTTCCGCGCCCACTCGGCGAGTGACGACCTGCTGGGGAAGTCCGCGACGTTCTTGTCCAGCGGGTCGTCGGTGTACTGGTGGAAACGCCACGCGGCCTCGATGCGCGGCTTTCCGGCGGTGACGTAGTCGGCGATCCAGAGTCCGTCACCGGCGTACGACGTCGTGTCGGCGTTGAGCCAGAAATCCCGGTTGCAGTACAGGACGACGCGGTGGTCCGGCCGCAGCTCCTTCACCTCGCGGATGAAGCGGTCCTTCTCGGAGGCACCGGCCCGCGTCCCCCCGCCCGTCGTCTCCCAGTCGACCGCGAGGATGTCGCCCCGCTCCTGCGGGACCTTGCCCACGAAGTACTCGGCCTGGGCGGTGAGGTTCCCCGGCCACAGGAAGTGGTAGAAGCCGACGACCAGTCCGGCGTCCCGGGCCCGCTTCGTCTGGTCCGCGAGCCTGGGGTTGGTGTACGAACGGCCCTCCGTCGCCTTGACGAAGACGAAGGACAGGCCGTCGGTGTCGTAGGAGGACGACTGGTACGCACTCACGTCGATGCCGCGCAGCATGGAGCTCCCTGAGGTGCTGGTGGGGGGAGGGGAGTCGGATGGAGCATTCCCCGCCCCGGCGGCCGCGACCCGTCCGGCGGCCGGAAAGTTCCTCCCCGGGCGGCCCTGCGGCCCCTGAGACCCCTTGTGTCACTCCCGCGTCGCCTGCCCGTCATGCTCCGCTCACTTCGTACAGATGAACTAGCCAGAGAAATGGCGGTAGTTGCTGAACGTGAGAGAGCGCGGAGAGACGACATGGCCGAACCGGCCGAGCTGGTGGCGTTACCCGCGCCGATCGACACGCTCCTCACCGCCGCGGTCGCCCGGCGCTTCTACCTGGAGAACCGGTCGAAGGTGGAGATAGCCGAGGAGTTCGGCATCAGCCGCTTCAAGGTGGCCCGTCTCCTCGACGCGGCCGTCGCCCACGACATCGTGCGCATCGACATCACCGTCCCGGCCGAGATCGACGTACCGCTCGGCAGGGCGCTCGCCGAGAGGTTCGGACTCCGGCACGGCATCGTCGTCGACCTGGCCCGCAGCGAGGGCGGCACGACCGCGGCGGACGGGGGGCGGGGCGGCCGCTGGCTCGGTACGGCGGCGGCCCGGCTGCTCTCGGACATCGCCGAGGAGGGCGACGTCATCGGCCTGGACGGCAGCCTCGCGGCGGACGCGCTGAGCGAGGCGGTCACCCGGCTGCCGCCCTGCGACGTGGTCCAGCTGACCGGGGTCCACGGACGGGACCTCGCCCACGACAGCGCGATCGCCGCGGTCCGCCGCACGGCCGAGGCGGGCGGCGGCAGGGCGTTCCCGCTGCACACCCCCTTCCTGCTGCCCGACGCGGCGACCGCCGCCGTCCTGCGCAGCCAGCCCGGCACCGCCGAGACGCTGGACCGCTTCGGCCTGCTCACCAAGGCCGTCGTCGGTGTCTGCGCGTGGGACGCGCCGGGCTCCCCGATCTACGCCGCCCTCACCGAGCGGGAACGGGAGGCGCTCCGCGCGGCGGGTGCCCGCGCCGCGGTGGCCGGCCGGGTCCTGGACGCCGCCGGCCGGGTGCTGCCCACCACCCTCGACGCCCGCACGATCGCCGTCGGCGCCGACCGGCTCCGCAACGTCCCGGAGCGGATCGGCGTCACGGACGCCGGACCCGGCACCGGAGCGGTCCGTGCCGCCCTGCGCTCCGGACTGCTCACCGCGGTCGTCACGGACGCCACGACCGCGCGCCGCCTCCTCCGGCACGACGACCCGGGCGACACCACGCCGACAGCGGCACCGGCGTCCCCACGCACCGAACGAGGACACCGATGAACCGGCAGGACGAGCCGCTTCCGCCCGTTCCGGACGACATCCGTGAGGCGGGACGCCTCGCCCCCGACCACTGGCTGGGAGTGGTCGACCCGATGTGGTCGGGAGCCGGGAAACCCCCGGACTGGGCGACGACCGGACGGTGGCGGTCCGGACCCGACGGCGAGATCGTCGAGTGGGAGGACAACCCCGCCTACCGGCCGTCACCGCGCGCGCTCGGCTGGCCCGAACCGGAGGACGAGGTGGACCGCGCCGTCCAGCTCGCCTCGACCGGATACGGGCCCGGCGAGGCGGTGCCGGCGGCACTGGCGGGGCGGGAGGTGGCCGTGCTGACGGCACCCGACGGCGGCCCGCTGAGCGCGGCCGCCTCGGACGGGACGCCGGTGGTGCCGGTGTTCACCTCGTCGGTGTTCCTGCACACCACCGGGCGCTACGCCTTCGAACTGGTCCGCGTGGACGACCTGCTGGCCCGTGTCCCCGAGGGGCACGCGCTGTACCTGAACCCCTCCGCCACGGTGAGCATGCTGCTGGACCCCGGCGCCGTGCGCGACGCGGTCCGGGAGGACGCGGGGGAGCGGTCCCCGGCCGCTGCCGCCGCCGCCGTGGACACCGGCCGCGCCGGGGCGCGGCTGCTGACCGGGGCCGTCCACCCGGTCCGGGGGACGGACGCGTGAGCCGCTGGACGTCCGTGCTGCCGGGCCGGGGACGCGGGTCCCGCTCCGGCACGGGCCGCCGCGGCCCGGCGGACCCGGCCGGCGCGGCGGGCCCGGCGGGCGGCGCCCGCGGCGAGGTGAACCGCGGCCCCGGCGGGCCGCCCGTCGAGGACGTCGACGGCGTCCTGCTGGTGCGCGCGGTCGAGGACGACTCCTTCCCCCTGGACGTGGTGGCGGAAGTGGCCGGCGCCGTCGGCGCGGAGGCGGACGTCGTCACGGTGATCGTGGGCTCCGCCGCCCGGGACGGAGCGTCCGGCGCCGACCACTGGGCACGGCTGGGCGCGCTCCTCGACTCCCTCCGCGCGCGGGGCACCGACCGGATCCGGCTCGTCATGTCCGGCGCCGGCGACGACCGTCCGGACCGGCCCTGCGTCGCCCGCCGGATCGCCGACGCCTGGGAACTGGAGGTGACGGCTCCCGACGGGGCCGTCCTGATCACCCCCGGGGGCACGCTCTTCGTCCACGGCGACGCCCGTCCCGGGTGCGGCTGGTGGCGCTTCGCGCCCGGTGCGCGACCGAGGAGGCTGGGGCGGCGCGCCCCGGCGCCCGTCTGGGAGGAGGCGCTGGACGGGGTGCCCGAACGCACGGACGGCGGCTGTGTCGTGGACCGGGTCCCGGCAGGCGTGCGCATCCGCCCGGCCGGGGCCCCCGGACCCGGCCCCGACGACCTGAGCTTCTCCGTGCCCGTCGACGCCGAACGTCTCACGGTCCTGGTGGGGGCCCCGCAGGCGGAGGACGTCGCCGCCGACGAGGTGGCGGCCGTACTCGCGGGGCTGCCGGAGGCCGAGCGCGCCCGGTCCCGGCTCGCGCCCGGCGGGCGGCGCGATCTGCTGCGGCTCGGGCAGCAGGTCGCCGACCTGCTCGGCAGCGAGGTGGAGGTGCTCACCGGCCTGCCGCTGCTCGACGACCACGCACCGCCCGGGACACCCCCCAGGGCCACGCTGGTCGGACGGGACGGCCGGCCGACCTGGCGGCCGTTCGTGTCGTCCGTGGTCTGCGGGCCGGTGGACTCCGCGGGGCGGGCTCCCGTGCCCCGGCCGGCCGGGATCCACCCGCCCGACTGGATACTCGGCGGCGGCGAACCGGGGACGGTACGGCTCACCGACCGCTGGCAGGCGACGGTGACCCGGGCCGGCCTCGCCCTGTGGGCCCCGGACGGTCCCCGCCCCGGACCGGTCGGACCGGCCGTCGACCCCGAGGTGTGCGCCGTCGAACTGGGCATGCCGGGGCAGCCGTTGGACGACTCCCTGCTGCCCGCGCTGTCCCGGCTCCTGCGCGGCCTCGGCACCGGCGTCCGCTCCCGCACCACCCTGCTGGTCCGCGGCCGGCTCCTGGCGGGCGACGGCGCCCTGCGCCGCCTGGCCGCCGACCACGGCATCCCCGCCATCCGCTACGTCACCTCCGCCCGGCCCCCGCTCCCGGCGACGGCGGCGGGACCCGGCCGGCTGCCGTCGCCCGCCGGCACCCCGCCGGCTGCGGAGTCCGGCCGGTCTTCGTCGTCCGCGGTGGTCCGGCCGGTGCTGGGCGCGGGCGTCGGCGGGCCGGCACCCGCGGAGCCCGGTCGCGGCGCGCCGCCCGGTGCGGGCGGGGGCGGGAGCGGTCAGGGTGTCGGTGGCCCGCCGGCCGCGGAGTCCGGCCGGTCTTCGTCGTCCGCAGGGGTCCGGCCGGTGCTGGGCGCGGGCGTCGGCGGGCCGGCACCCGCGGAGCCCGGTCGCGGCGCGCCGCCCGGTGCGGGCGGGGGCGGGAGCGGTCAGGGTGTCGGTGGCCCGCCGGGCGCGGAGCACGGGCGGACGGCGCCGCTCGGTCCGGGGAGTGCCGAGACCGGCCGGACGGCGCCGCCCGGTGGCGTCGCTCCCGGAGCGGTCGAGGGCGTTTCCGCCGAGGCTGCCGCATCCGGTGCCGGGGTGGTGCGCCGGTCCGGTGAGGCGCCCGGCGGGTCGCAGGCCGCCGAGCCCGGCCGGCCCACGTCGTCCGGGGCCCTGGGCAGGAGGCCCGGCGCGGGCGCCGCTGCCGCGCGGGCCGGTGAGCCCGGCGTGCCGTCGCCCGCGAGGGGGCCCGCCGGCGCGTCCGCGGCTGCCGGGGCGTCCCCGCGGCCCCGGGCGGCCGCGGAGGCTCCCCGCCGACCGGCCACCGGCACCGGCGCACCCGTGCCGGCCCTGTCGCCGGAGCCCACACGGGCCGGCGAAGCCACGGCGGACGGGGAGTCCGCCGCCCCTGAGGGAGCGGTCGGGGTATCGCGCGAGGGCGCGGTCCCAGGGGCGGCGGAGCCCGAAGCCCTCGCACCCGCAGGGCTTTCGGAGTCCGGTCCGGAGGGGCGGTCGGTCGAGGGGACTGCGGCCGTCGCGTCGCCGGTGGGCGGTGCCGGTGCCGGGAGTGAGCAGGCTGCGGCGCGCTCCGAAGACGTGGCGGGTGGGGAGGATGCCGGCTCCGGGGAGACTGAGCGGGGGGCGCTCGGGCCGGTCGGGCTTTCGGAGCCCCGCCCGGAAGGGCCGGCGGCCGAAGGGATCGTGGCTGTCGCGTCGCCGATGGGCGGCGCCGGCGCCGGGAGTGAACCGGGGGTTTCCGGGGCCGATGGGGTGCCGGACGTCGGGGTGGCGCCGGGCCCCGTGGGGTCGCGGACCGGCGCTTCTGACGCGGCGCGCTCCGGAGCCGAGGGTGCCGCCGGTGAGGTGGGTGCGGGGGCCGCGGGACCCCGGGCCGGCGCTTCCGACGCGGCGCGCTCCGGAGCCGGCGGTGTCGTCGGTGGGCGTGCCGCGGGGGCGGACGCTGGTGGTGCGGGGGCGCGAGGGCACGGTGACGCGGCGGGCGTGTCCCGTACCGCCGCCCTGCCCTTCGCACCCGGGCACGTCAGCGGCGCCGCCGAACGTGCCGCGTTCCGGGACGCCGCCGCCGGCGCCTGGGAAGGGCACGCCGCCGCCGTGTCGCGGGTGCTCACCCGGATGCCCGCCCTGCGCGGCCACGAACTGGAGGCGGCCCGCACCGACCTCGTCGCCGCGCACGCCTACCTCACCGCCGAGGAAGGGCCGCTGCACCACCGCGAGTTGATCCGCGACCTGCACACCGGCGAGGGGCGCCTGCTGCCCTACGCGGGCTGTCTGGCGTCCGCGCTGCGCCGGCTGCCCTCCTACCGGGGGGTCGCACTGCGCGGCGGGGACACCGACGGGCCCGCACCGGCGGTCGGCACGCTGCTGCAGGACCCCGCCCCGGTCAGCGCCCTGGCCGGTTCCACGGCGCTCCCCGCCGGGGCTCCCGTGCGCTATGCGGTCTGGTCAGTGACCGGACGCAAGGTACGGGGGCTCCTCGACCGGCCCGGCGGCTCCCCGGACGCGTACGAGGAGATCGTCTTCGTGCCGGGGACCGGATTCCGGGTGCTGGGGGTACGGACCCCGCCGGCGGGCCCGCCCGTCGTGCTGCTGCGCGAGCTCCCCGGCAACGCGACCGCCTACATGGACGGGTCGCGGGAGCTGAGCGGGCTCGACCTCAAGGCGCTCGCGCACCTGGAGGAGGCGCTCGCCAAGGGCTTCCCCACGGGCGACGGCCCGCGGTGGCCGCAGCGCTGTTCCGGGCCCGTGGGCCAGGACGGATAGCCGGCGCGGCCCGTACCGCACGACCACCTGTCACCCCACAGTCCACACCGACAGACCGAGGAGAACGATGCCGAGCCAGAAGAAGCCGCCCACTCCCGACGGGCCCGACGCCACGGGCGGTCCGTCCGTCCGCAGGGCCGTCTCCCTCGGGTCGGCCGCCGCCGACCCCGGCCCGATGCCGGCACCGGCCGCCCGGCGTGCGGCCGCACCGGAGCCGGACGGGCGCGATGCCGAAGCACCGGAGCCGGCACGGCCGGCCCCCGGCACCGCCGGGAGCGCGGCCGCTGCCGTACCGTCCGCCGCCTCGGACGGTACGGACGGGGAAGCGGCCGAAAAGTCCGCCACCCCCGACAGCGCCGGTGAACCGGACGCCGCCGCCCGGGCGGAACCGGACGGCGGGACCCGTGGGGCGGCGCGGGCCGCGGGAGTCGGCGCGGCCGGCGCCGCCGGAGGAGCGGACGCCACCCCGACCGCCGCCGCCGCTGCCGCTGCGGGAGCGGACGGGCCCCCGTCGGGGAAGCCGAAGAAGCCGCTGCTCGCCGCGGCCGGCATCGCGGGCGTCGTCCTCCTCTCCGTACCGCTGCTGATCTGGGCCACCGACGACTCGCGGCAGAAGAAGGACGACGTGGCGGTCGCCGCCGGGGCCGACACCCTGCTCGAGGAGGACCCCCTGGAGGTGCCGAAGGGCGACTACGCCCCGGCGGAGCCCACGCCGGAGCCGTCGACGAGGAAGCCGTCCGCCGAGCCGAAGAAGGTCGTGGAGAAGGCGCCCCCGGCGGTGAGTTCGACGGCACCGGCCGGCGAGTCGCCCGGGGCGAAGGAGAAGAAGACGGAGAAGGCCGAGCCCCGGGTCGAGAAGCGCGAGGCTCCCGTGCTCCCGCCGAACACCGCCGCCTACGCCGTCCAGCGGCTGGCCGCGTCGAACCCCGGCCGGCACATCTGCTACCGGGTGCACAGGAAGGGGGCCGGCTGGACGAACCCGCGGTGCGACGGGGCCATGTCGGGCAAGGGGCTGCCGATCACGGCCATCAACATCGCGGTGGTCGGCGCCAAGAGGGTGTCCGCCAACGAGTACGTCCAGAAGGACGGGTGGACGACCCCGTGGTCGGGCGCGGCCGACGGGACGGACCTGACGCTGGGCAGCGACTCCCCGAACGCCCCGAACCTCAGCGGCTACGCCATCGGCGTCGACGACGGCAACGTCTGCCACCACCACAAGCTCGGCGGGCACGACTGGGGCGCCTACCTGTGCGAGTCGTCCCAGGGGTGGCGGTTCGGCGGGTCGCTGAACCCGGACGTGTGGCTGGAGAGCGTCAAGTTCAACCTCTGACGGGCGCGACAGCGCGGCGGACGCCCGCCGGCACCGGCCGGCGGGCGTCCGTCCTCACCGGGCCGGCCGCTGCCCCACCACCTGCCCTTCGGGCAGGTCCTCCGGCAGCAGGGTCGTCAGGTCGGCGAGGCTGGGAGACCGCAGCCCGCCCAGCCGGCGGGCCTGGCTCGTCATCATCGTCTCCAGCAACTGCCGGGCGAGCCGCGCGTTGCCGAACGAGCGGTCGCGGGGGATGCCGTCCACGTGGGCGCGCAGCGCCTCGACGGTGGCCTCGGCGCACTCGTACCCGGAGGCCTCGGCGTGCCGGGACACGATGGTGACCAGCTCGTCCGTGCTGTAGTCCTCGAACGTCACGAACTTGGAGAAGCGGGACGTCAGTCCGGGGTTGGAGGCGAGGAAGCGCTCCATCTCCCGGGTGTATCCGGCGACGACGACCACGATCTCGTCGCGGTGGTCCTCCATGAGCTTCAGCAGGGTGTCGACGGCCTCGCGGCCGAAGTCGTTGGACGAGCCCTCGGGCGTGAGGGTGTAGGCCTCGTCGATGAACAGCACCCCGCCCAGCGCGCTGGTGAAGACGTCCTTGGTGCGCTGGGCGGTGTGGCCGACGTACTGGCCCACCAGGTCCGCCCGCGCCACCTCCACCAGGGAGTCACGGGGGAGCACCCCCAGCGAGTGCAGGAGCCGCGCGTAGAGGCGGGCGACGGTCGTCTTGCCGGTGCCGGGCGGACCGCTGAAGACCAGGTGGTTGCTGATGCGGGGGGCGGGCAGCCCCGCCGCGATCCGCTGCCGGGCGTTGGTGAGCAGACTGACCAGGTCGGCGACCTCCCGTTTGACGGCGGCGAGCCCGACCATGGCGGTGAGTTCGGCCATCGGGTCGGACGCGTCGTCGGCGTCCTGGGCCGTTCCGCCGCCCACGGCCGCCGCCTCCGCGTCGCCGACGTCCTGCGGCAGCAGCAGCGTCAGGTCGTGCTCGGCCGGGTCGGTCATGGCCGCGAGCCGGAACGCCTGCCGGTCCACCATGTCCTCGAACACGCCCCGGGCCGCACGCCCGTTGCCGAAGGTCGCGTCGCGCGTCATCTGCTCGAAGCGCACGGCGAGGGCTTCCCGGGTCAGCGGCCCGAGCTCGAACTGGTGCCGGTGGCAGAGGCTCTCGGTGATCGTCACCAGCTCCTCCACCGTGTAGTTGCCGAACTCGATCGTGCGGGTGAACCGGGAGGAGAGGCCGGGGTTGGCGGTCAGGAACGACTCCATCTCCCCCGAGTAGCCGGCCGCCACCACGACCACGTCGTCGCGGTGGTCCTCCATCAGCTTCAGCAGGGTGTCGACGGCCTCGCGGCCGAAGTCGTTGGACGTCCCCTCGACGGTGAGGGTGTAGGCCTCGTCGATGAACAGCACCCCGCCCAGCGCGCTGGTGAACGCCTCGGTGGTCTTGATGGCCGTCCCGCCGATGACCTGGGCGACGAGATCGGCGCGGGCGACCTCGACCAGGTGCCCGCTCCTGAGCACGCCCAGGTCGGCGAGGATGCTGCCGTAGAGGCGGGCGACCGTGGTCTTGCCGGTGCCGGGCGGCCCCGCGAAGATCAGGTGCCGGCTCATCGACGGGACCGGCATGCCGAGCCGGCGCCGGCGTTCCGCGAGCTGGTTCAGATTGACCAGCGTGCTCACCTGGTGCTTCACGTTCTCCAGGCCGACGAGCGCCTCCAGTTCGGCCAGCGGGCCCCGCGGCTCCGGCTCCGCGCCCGGCCCGCCCGGGGCGCCGTCCTCGCCGGCCGGTGCGGCCGCGTCGCCCCAGCTGTCCGGCAGGCCGTTGTCCGCGCTGGTCAGCAGCTCGACCGTGAGCCGTTCGCCCGCACGGCTCTGGCGCAGTCCCGCGCCGCGGTTGTCGCGCACCACGCACCGGGTGAGGCCGACCGGCTCGGCACTGTCGACCCGTACGCCGTCGCCCGTGCTGCCGGAGATCTCGCAGGCGTCGAGGACGGCCCTGCCGCCTCGTGACACCTGGACGCCGTGGGCCCTCGACCCGTGCACCCGGACCCGTGTCAGGGTGATCTCCGCGCCGTCCCGCACCCCGATCCCGGCGTCCGCGCTGTCGCCGATCTCGCAGTCCCGCAGGGTGCCCCGGCCGCGTTCGCCGACGAGGAGGCCCGAGCGGGCGGCCGAACTCAGCACGGTGTCGCTGATCTCGGGGGCGGCGTCGTCGTCGATGCTCAGCGCGCAGCCGCCGGCGGACTCGATCGCGCAGTGTTCCAGGCGGCCGCGCCCGTCGTCGGTGAACTCGATGCCGTGACCGCCGGCGCCGACGACCCGGGCGTGGCGCAGCAGCGGGTCGGCGGCGGAGCGCACCGAGATGCCGACGCCCGCCGCGTCCAGCACCTCCAGGCGTTCGAACTCGGCCGTGGAGTCGTCCCAGAGCTGTACCGCCCCGGCCGGGTCGGCGCAGTCGCTCACCACGGTGTCCCGCAGCAGCGGGGCGCTGCCCTCCACGACCCGGACGGCGGCCTCGGCCGAGCCGTGGAACGAGCAGCCCTCCAGCGTTCCGCGCGAGCGGTCCAGGACGAGCAGTCCGCTCTTCTTGGTGCGCCGTGTGACGCATCCGCGCAGGTGCGGGTCGGCTCCGGCGGAGACGACCACGCCGCTCTGCGCGATGGACTCGAACGACGTCTCGTCGATCTCCGGGCGGGACATGCTGGTGACCAGCAGGCCCACGGAGGTGTGGTGGACGCTGCACCCGACCACGCGGGTGGAGCTGTGGCCCTCCAGGGCGATGGCGGGTTTGTCGGTGCCGGAGATGTCGCAGCCCTGCACGGTGCCCCGGGCCTCGCCGTTCGCCAGGACGCCGTTGGCCCGCGCGCCCCGGATGCGGCAGTCGCGGACCAGGGGGCCGGCGGTCTCCCCGATGACCACGGCCGAGGTGCCGAAGTTCTCGAACACGCAGTCCTCGACGACGCTCTCGGACTCCGAGGAGTCGACGAGTCCGGCGCCGCCCGGGTTGCTGACGCGGCAGCCGCGGGCGGCCAGCGAGCCCTTGCCGCGCACCAGCAGCGCCGTCCATCCGGAGCCCGTCACGGTGCAGCCGTCGAGGGCGGCCTGGCCGGCCGGTACGTCCACGACCGCGGCCTCCTTGTCGCGGCCCCGCAGCGTCAGCGAGCCGAGCATCACCGCGTCCGCCATGAGGGTCACGGCGGTGCCGTCCCGCGGGCAGAGCTCGACGGTGCCGGGCTCGCCCTCGCCGACGATCGTCACCCGGTGACGGATGACGAGGTTCTCGGCGTAGCGGCCGGGACGGACCCGGATCACGGCCCCGGTGCGGGCCTGCTCCAGTGCCTCACCGATCGTCCGGAAGCCGTCCGACCGTTCCGGACCGACCGTGATGATGTGACGTGCCACGCCTCGAACCTCCTTGTGCTGCCGTGCCGTTGGCGTTGGTGCGCCGTACATTTCGTGTGCTTATCATGCGGTTCATGTGGAATGTGATGAGACGCCGGAGTGCGGGGCTCGTGCCGGCGGTCGCCGTGCTCCTGTCGGTCACCTCGGGGCCGGCCCTCGCCGCCCCGCGGGCCGCCGACGGGCCGGGCGCCACGCTGCTGCCGCCGCTGCCGGTCCGGCTCGGCGAGGACAAGCCGTGCACCGGGGCCTCGGAGCGGACGGCCACCGGGGCGGCCTGGTCGCAGACGGCGCTCGGACTCTCCCGGGCCCAGCGGATCTCCCGAGGCGACGGGGTGACCGTCGCGGTGGTCGACACCGGTGTCGCCTCCGGCGTCCCCAGCCTGTCCGGCAGGGTGCGGGCCGAGGGCGGGGCGGACGAGGACTGCGTGGGGCACGGCACGTTCGCCGCCGGCCTGATCGCCGCCGCACCGGAGAAGGGCAGCGGCATCACGGGGGCCGCCCCGCGCGCGGAGATCCTCGCCCTGCCGGGCACCGACGACCGCGGGGTGCCCTCCGTGGCGCGCGTGGCCGCCGGCATCCGCACGGCGGCGGACCGCGGGGCGCAGGTCATCTACGTCGGCCAGGCCCTGCGTACCGGCAGGGCCGAACTCACCGCGGCCGTCGCCCACGCAGCCCGGCGCGACGCGCTGGTCGTCGCCCCGGCCGCGCCGGACGCCGTGCCCCGCGAGGACCTCGGGCCCGGGGGTGCGATGCCGGCCGGCCCGTACTGGCCGGCCGCCGCGCCCGGCGTGCTCGCCGTGGTCGACTTCGGCCCCGGTGGCGTACGGCAGGACGGCGCGCCGCCCGCCCACGCGCCCGACCTGTCCGCGCCGGGCAGCGAGATGGTCAGCGTCGGCCCCGGCGGCGCCGGCCACTACATCGGCTCCGGTGCCTCGCTGGCCGCCGCGGGCGTCGCGGGGACCGCCGCGCTCGTCCGCGCCTACCATCCCGGACTCACGGCGGCCGAGGTCACCCGCCGGCTCCTCGGCACCGCCTACCCGTCGGACACCCCCCGCCTGGACCCGTACGCGGCCCTGTCGCTGATCCGGGACGACACGAGGCCCCGGGCGCAGGCCCCCGCCCCCGCCCGGATGCCGCCCCCCGCCGACCCCGCCCCCCGCCACCGCGCCCTGACGATCGCGGCGGCCGGCCTGGGCGCGGTGCTCCTCCTCGCGGCCCTCGCCGCGGTCGTCCCCCGGGGCCGCACCCGCAACTGGCGCCCCCCTACGGCCCTGTAGAAACACCCCCTCCACGCCCACGGCCGGCGGCCGCACCCCCGCTCCGTCGGCCGGCCCCGCGCCCGCTACCCCCTCCGCCCCCGCGGGCAGTCGTGCCGCCGGGGCGACGGGGGTGCCCCCGCCGGAGCGGAGCCGGGAGTGGGGGCGGGCGGGCGCGACGGCACCCCGGGGACGCCGGACGGTGCCCCCCGCCCCCGGCCGGCCCCTGCGGGGCGCACCCCGCACACCCCGGCCCGCCCCGCCCGGACGCCTCACGACGCGTTCTCCACGAGCCCCGTCTGCACCTGCAGGGTCTTGCGCCGGGCGATCCGCACCGCCCGCCCCGGAATCAGCTCCCGGCCCTTCACGCTCCCGAAGAGGTACCCCTCGCTCGGCGGACACGACAGCAGCAGCCCCGGCGTGTTCACCTCCTGCAACCGCCGCAGCAGCGCCTCGTTGAGCCCCCGCCCGGCGCCCGCCGACGACCGCGCCACCACGAGGTGCAGCCCCACCTCGTGCCCCAGCGCCAGGTGGTCGAGGAGCGGGGCGAACGGCTGCGTCATCGGCCCGCCGCCGACCATGTCGTAGTCGTCGACCAGGACGAACAGCCGCGGTCCCTGCCACCAGTCGCACAGCCGCATCCGTGACGGAGCGATGTCCTCCCCCGGCACCCGCTGCTTGACCGCCCGCGCCGCCCCGTCCACCAGGTCCCGCAGCATGTCCAGCGACACGGCGTGTCCCAGCCGGTACGCCTCGGGAACGCTCTCCACCAGCTCCCGCCGGTAGTCCACCGTCATGATCCGCGCCTCGGCGGGCGTGTACCGCTCGGTGATGCCGCGCGCGACCAGCTTCAGCAGGTTCGTCTTGCCGCTCTCCGTGTCGCCGACCACGATCAGGTGCGGGTTTTCGGTGAAGTCGTGCCACACGGGGGCGAGTTCGTTCTCGTCCAGCCCGATCGCGATCCGCAGTCCGAGCTCGCCCTCCGCCTCCGGCAGCTCCCCGGCCGGCAGCGTCGACGGCAGCATCCGCACCCGCGGCGCGGTCGGCCCCGTCCAGTTCTCGGCGATCGCGGCGACCAGCCCCGCCACCCCGTCGGCGAGGTCGTCGGCGTCCTCGACTCCGTCGACGCGCGGCAGTGCCGACAGGTAGTGCAGCTTGTCCGGGGTCAGCCCCCGCCCCGCGCTGCGCGGGATCGTCGCCGCCTTCCGGGAGTCGATCTGGGAGTCCATCGGATCCCCCATGCGCAGCTCCAGCCGGGTCCCGGTCTGGTCGCGCACCGAGGACGACAGCTCCACCCAGCGGGCGGTGGTGACGATCAGGTGGACGCCGTAGTTGAGCCCGCGGGCGGCCAGCGCGTTGAACGTGGGGATGTGCCGGTCGAAGTCCTGGCGGACGGTGGCCCAGCCGTCGATGGCCAGGAAGACGTCCCCGTGCGGCTCGTCGGGGAACTCGCCCGCCGCCCGCCGCTTGCGGTACGTCGCCATGGAGTCGATGCCGTGCTCCAGGAAGAACCGCTCCCGCCGGGCGAGCAGCGTGGTGACCTCCGCGATCGTACGGCCCACCCGCTCGGTGTCCACGCGGGCCGCGACGCCGCTCATGTGGGGCAGCCCGTCCAGCGAGGCCAGCGTGCCGCCGCCGAAGTCCAGGCAGTAGAACTGCACTTCGCGCGGGGTGTGGGTGAGCGCGAGCGCGGTGATGAGGGTCCGCAGCAGCGTGCTCTTGCCGCTCTGCGGGCCCCCGGCGATGGCCACGTGGCCGCCGGCCGCCGACAGGTCCACGGTCAGCAGGTCGCGCAGCTGGTCGAAGGGCCGGTCCACGACGCCCACCGGCACGGTGAGCCGCCCCCGCAGCGGCCAGTCGGCCGTGGTCAGGCCGTGGCGCGGATCGGGTGCCAGCGGCGGCAGGATCTGGTCCAGGGTGGCCGGCCGTCCCAGCGGCGGCAGCCACACCTGGTGCGCGGGCGGTCCCGCCCCGCGCAGCCGGTCCAGCGCCACCGACAGCAGCGTCTCCCCGCCGCCGTCCCCCTCGCCCTCCGGCTCGTCGGGCTCGCCCGCCGGATCCGGGTCCGCGGGCGCGCGCGGCACCACCCACTCGGCCGTCCACGGCACCACCTGCCGCGCCACCTGCGCCTGTGCGACGGCCCGGCGCCGCCGGTACGGCCCCGAGACGTAGGCGGCCCGGAACCGGGTGAGCGCGTCCACACCGCTCTTGAGGAAACCGGCACCGGGCTGCGCGGGCAGCTCGTAGGCGTCCGGCACCCCGAGCACACCCCGGCTCTCCATCGCGGAGAACGTCCGCAGACCGATCCGGTACGACAGGTGGCTCTCCAGCTGGTGCATGCGGCCCTCGTCCAGCCGCTGCGAGGCCAGCAGCAGATGCACCCCGAGACTGCGCCCGAGCCGGCCGATCATCACGAACAGCTCCATGAAGTCGCGGTGCGAGGCGAGCAGTTCGCTGAACTCGTCGACCACCACGAACAGGCTGGGCAGCGGCTGCAACGGCGTCCCGGACTGCCGCGCCTTCTCGTACTCCAGCGCGGAGGTGTAGTTCCCGGCGGCGCGCAGCAGTTCCTGGCGCCGGATCAGCTCCCCGTGCAGGGCGTCCTGCATCCGGGCGACCAGCGCCACCTCGTCGGCCAGGTTGGTGATGACCGCCGAGGTGTGCGGGAGCTCGTCGAGACCCAGGAAGGTGGCGCCGCCCTTGAAGTCGACGAGGACGAAGTTCAGCGTCTCGGAGGAGTTGGTCAGCGCCAGCCCCAGCACCAGCGTGCGCAGCAGCTCGCTCTTGCCGGAGCCGGTCGCGCCGATCAGCATGCCGTGCGGTCCCGTACCGCCCTGCGCGGACTCCTTGATGTCCAGTTCCACGGGCCTGCCCTCGCCGCTCACGGCGATCGGCACCCGCAGCCGCGCGCCGCCCCTGGAGCGCTCCCACAGCGTGGCCGGGTCGTGCCGGTGCAGGTCGGGGATGTTCAGCAGCGAGGTCAGCTCGACGTCGTCGGCGAGCGGCTTGGAGTCGTCGCCGCCCACACTCATCCGGTAGGGCGCCAGCAGCCGGGCGAGCGCCAGCGCGCCCACCGTGCCCAGCCGGTCGGGCCGGCCGAGGACCGTCGACTGCTCCTTGCGGTCGCGGTCGGTGCGCACCAGCGCGACCCCGCCCTCGTCCACCTCCAGGCGCAGCGTGGTCCGCCCCGGCTTCCACGCGAGCGCCCCGGTGAGGTCGAGCACCACCGCGTTGCGGAAGCCGGTCCCGTCGAAGCGGTGCCCCGCCGGCACCGTGCAGCCGTCGATCACGACGACCGTGTACGGCTCCTCACGCCCCGGGACCGCGTCGGGGTCGGCGGCCGGCCGCTCCAGGAACTCCGCGCCGAGCAGGTTCTCCAGCTCGGCGAAGGCCGAGGCGATCATGCGGGCGGGCCCGGCGCCGTCCTCCTCGTGCCGGTGCAGACCGTGCGGCAGCCACTTCGCCCACTCCCACTGCGCGCGCCGCTCGTCCGAGACGCACAGCGCGATCCACAGGTCGTCGGGGGAGTGGAACACCGCCAGCTGTGCGATCAGGGCGCGCGCCTGGGCGCGTACGCGCTCCTCGTCGCCGCGGAACAGCACCTTCGACCAGGCCCGCAGATAGATGGCGATGGGCTGGTCCCGGACGGTGGAGTAGGCCCGGGTGAAACTGCGCAGCGCGTGCGCCGACAGCGGCTCCAGATCCTCGACGGGCTTGGTCGACAGCGGCGTCAGCCTCATCGCGAGCCGCTGGTCGCCCACCCCCATGCGCACCTCGGCGAAGTCCTCGTCCGACGCCCGCCGCTCCCACAGTCGGGTGCTGCGCACCAGCGAGGACAGCGCGTCCGGATCCGGGTGGCGCCAGGCGAGGGCCCGCTGCTGCTCCACGACGGACGCCCGCACCACACGCCGGGTCTGGCGCAGGTAGCGCAGGTAGTCGCGGCGCTCGCCCTTCAGGCGCTGCTTGCGCTCACCGTTGCGGCGCATGACCTGCCCCAGCATCATCCCCGCCGACGCGATCACCATCACCCCGAGCGCGATGTAGATGAACCCGCCGCTGTCCCGGCTCATCCCCGGCCGCATGAACATCAGCATCATCGAGACCGACATCAGCGCCATCGGCAGATACGTCCACACCGCGGAACTGTCCGGGACGACTTCCGGAAGCGTCGGCGGCTCCTGGAGACTCAGTTCCCCCGACGGCATTTCCGGCCCTTTGCGGCGGGCCGGCCGGCGGAACAGGATCACGCTCAACGAACGTCCTCCTCCATGATTTCGGAAGGAATTCCGGGGAAACCCCGCGGGAACGGCGCGGGTCACTGGTAAAGGGTCAGATTCCCGCGCGAGGGCGGCGGGAGAATGTCCACGGGGTGCCGTGAAGCTGAACTCATCGCGTGGTGTTGCGAAAAGCCCGGCGTCCGGTCAAACTCGTCGGCGCATGCCCCGTCCGACTATTCCGTCGCGTTCGGCGACCGGCCGGTGTGCCGCTGCCACCTTCCAGCCACCGCGCATTCCGTGGCCCGCCAGAGAGTGTGAATCCCGAACCCATGACTGAGATTCAGGCGGCAAGCCTGTGCCGCGTCACCGTACGTGCTCCGGCCAGGACCGTCGACCTGGCCGTGCCCTCCGACGTCCCCGTCGCCGATCTGCTGCCCACAGTGATCGCGTACGGAGGGGACGACCTGGAGGAATCCGGCCTGGAGCACGGCGGTTGGGTGCTCCAACGCCTCGGCGGTCCGCCGCTCGACCCCGAGAGTACCTTGGACTCCCTCGGTCTGCGGGACGGAGAGGAGCTTCATCTTCGGCCGCGCACCGAGGAGTTGCCGGAGGTCCACATCGACGACCTGGTCGACGGCATCTCCGACGGCATGGCCCGCAGACCGCACGGCTGGAGCGCTGAGGCGGGCCGGCGGCTGCTGCGCGGACTGGCCGGGGCCACCCTTGTGCTGGGCCTCGTGCTGCTGGCCGTTCCGGGCACGGCGGGCTGGGTACGGGCGGTCGCCGCCGCGGCCGCGGGGCTGCTGCTGATCGCCGGGGCGGGCGCCGCCTCCCGCGCCGTCGGGGACGCCGGAGCGGGCTCGGTGCTCGGCCTGACGGCGGCCCCCTACTTCGCGCTGGCGGGCTGGCTGCTGCCGGGCGGCGACCTGGGCGGCGCCGGCGGCGAGGCGGTCCTCGGCGCCCGGCTGCTGGCGGCGTCCGCGGCCGGCGGCGCGGGCGCGGTGCTCGCGCTGGCGGCCGTCGGGGTGTACCCGGCGCTGTTCATCGGCGCGGCCTCGGTCGCGGCGGCGGGCGCCCTCGGTGCCGCCCTGATCACGCTGGGCCTGGACCCGGGGCAGGCGGCCGGCGTGGTGGCCGTCGTGGTGGTGCTCTTCGGCGGGTTCGTGCCGTCCCTGTCGTTCCGGCTGGCCGGCATGCGGATGCCGCCCCTGCCGACCAACGTCCAGCAGCTCCAGGAGGGCATCGACCCGTACTCCTCCTCCGACGTCGACGCGCGGTCGGCGCTGGCGGACGGCTGGATGACCGCCCTCTACGGCGTCATCGGCCTGGTGTGCCTGCCCTGCCAGGCGGCTTTGCTGGCCCGCCCGGGACTCGCGGAGATCCTCACCGTCGTCGCCCTCTCCCTGCTCCTGCTGCTGCACAGCAGGGGCCTGGGCAACGTGTGGCAGCGGCTGGCGCTGACCGCCGCCGGGGCGTGGGGCGTGGTCCTGCTGCTGCTCGTCTCCGCGCGCTCCCTCGCCCCCGCCGACCGGCTCGCCCTGACGGCCGGTCTCCTGGGGCTGGCCGCGGCGCTCACCATCGCCTCGTGGACCGTGCCCGGACGGCGGCTCGTCCCGTACTGGGGGCGCGCGGCCGAACTGCTGCACTCGCTCGCCGCCATCAGCATCCTGCCGCTGACGCTCTGGTCGATGGGCGTCTACGGCCTGATCCGCGGCATCAACGGCTGACCGGGAGACACGGCGACATGCACAGCAAACGCGACCAGGTACAGGCGCATCTGTTCATCATGGGACGGCTGGCCTCGGCGATGCTGCGGGCCGAGCCGGACTCCCCGGAGAGCCCGCTGGGCCGGACCAACCGCGGCGCCGCGATCGGCGTGATCGTGGCCGTGCTGGTGTGCGCCGGGGCGTTCGTCTTCGGGCTGCTCCGGCCCGGCGGCAACGACTCCTGGCGGTCGGGGGAGAACCTGGTCGTCGACAAGCAGACCGGCGCGCGCTACCTGTACCTGGACGGGCGGCTGCGCCCGGTGCGCAACCACGCCTCGGCCCGGCTGGTCAACGGCGGGGACATCGGCGTCACCACGGTGGGCACGGCCTCCCTCGCCGGCACCCCGCACGGCACCCCCGTCGGCATCCCGGACGCGCCCGAGGCGCTGCCCGGCACCGGCGACCTGGACCACGCGCCGTGGCTGGTCTGCTCCGGGATCCTTCCCAGGACGACGGGCGTCGTCACGGCGACCACGACCCTCGCCCTCGGCACCGACGCCCCGCAGGACGTGACCGGCGGCCGTCGGCTCGGCGGGGACGAGGGCCTGCTGGTCGCGGGCCCGGACGACGCCACGTACCTGCTGTGGCAGGGCAGCCGGCTGCGCCTGGACGAGCGGGCGAAGGCGGCCGGGGCGCTCGGCTACGGCGACGTCACCCCCCGGCCGGTGTCCGCGGCGTTCCTCGACGCCTTCCCGCTGGGCCCCGACCTGGCCCCCGCCGACGTGCCGGGCCGGGGCGAGAAGGGCCCCGAACTGGCCGGGCGGGCCACCAGGATCGGGCAGCTCTTCCGGGTGGACGTCCCCGGCTCCGACGCCCGCCACCACCTGCTCACCCGGGAGGGCCTGGTACCGCTCACCGACACCGGGACGGCGCTCCTGCTGGGCGACCCGCGCACGCGGGAGAAGGCGTACGGCGGGGGCCCGGCGACCGTCGGGACGCTCGGCGCGGACACCCTGGCCGGGCGCCTGGCCCCCGGCACGGAGAACCCGGGTGCGGCGGGGCTCCCCGCGCGGCCGCCGGAGGCGGCCACCGTGGCCGCCGGCTTTGTGGCCTGCGCCGAGGTCGACTCCACGGACTCCGGTGTGCGGGTGGGCACGTCGGTGCTGCCCGGGGACGCACTGCCCCCGGCCGTGCAGCCGCCGGCGCCCGAGACCGAACCGGGCTGCCTGAAGGTCGACGCCATCGCCGTGCGGGCCGGGAAGGGCGCGCTGGTGCGGGCGTCGAGCGCGAGCGGCAGCGCCCTGGGCGACACCACGTACCTGGTGACGGACGAGGGGGTGAAGTACCGGCTGCTGTCCCAGGAGGCGGTGAAGGCGCTGGGCTACGAGGCCGCCGGGGCGCGCACGATGCCGGCCCCGATGCTGGCGATGCTGCCCAGCGGCCCGGACCTGACGCCCGAGGCGGCGGCGGAGGGACGGGCCCGGGTGACGCTGCGGTGCCCGGGGCCGTAGCGGCTGTCGCGGGGTGACCGGCCGGCGACCCCCAGGGAAATTCTTGGCATCCCCGTGGTCACCTCACGTCAATCCGGGAATGCGGCGACGTCACCGTGGCGTCGCCGGCGTCCGTTCTGTCCGGCCGTATTCACCATTCCGCTCACCTGAGCGGCGTGAATGCGAGGACATTGCTCAACTGAGCCCGCGGTAATGGATTCTCGCCGTTCGGTGGGCAATTGCCAAACAAGTTGAGGCCTGCATAGCATCTGGCCGTCCCATGGCCCCGCGAGTCGGTCGCGAACGCGGGAACACCCTGTCTGCCCACGGGGTGACATGGGGGCCGCAGCCCGGTGAGTTCCACCGATAAGGAGTTTCCACATGGCCATGCAGCAGTCCGAGGAACGCGCCACCCGAAATGGGATCATGGCGCTGGAACAGGCCTTCACCGGTGTTCAGCGCTGTCAGCAGGACGTCCAGTCCACGTCGCACACGCTCGCCTCGAATTACGGGGGCGTGGACGGCGGAAAGTACAAGAAGCTGCTGGAGCAGTGGGACGAGCACGTCGACACCATCCTGATCAACCTGGACCGGATGGTCGACGAGCTCAACGGCACGCTCCGGGAGCACGGGCTGGTGCAGGGATCCACCAGCGACGCGATCGACGCGGAGTACTCGCGCTCCACGCAGGTGTTCGACGAGCTCAACGGCACCAACACGTCGTCGAACTGATCCCCGGCGCACCCGCGGGCCGCCGACTCCCCTTCCCCCTCTCGCCGTTCTCCCGATGGATCGAGGACTCCGATGGACTTCTCCGACGGCTACATCTACGTCGACTACAACCACGCCGAAGGCGCGGCGGACGACATGGTCGGCCAGTCCCAGGCGATCATGAGTATTCTGGCCAACCTGGAAATGGAACTGGCCGAACTCCGCAACAGCTGGATCGGTGACGACAGGGACGTCTACAGCGAGGTCCAGGCGAAATGGGACAACGCTGTCGAGAACATCAAGACGCTGCTCGCCAACCACTCCGGTCTGCTCACCGAGATCTCCGGCAACTACCGCTACACGGAGCAGAACCTGTCGCAGCGGTGGGGCGACATCAGGATCGGCAGCCGCTGACGCCGGCCGGTGACGTAAGGGTGAACGCATGGCCGTCACGGTCCTCGACAGCACGTTCCTGAAGAACTTCATCAACCACCACATCGACGGCTTCCGTACGAGCCTGGAGAACATCCTCAAGGACAGTCCGACCGCCGGACCGGCGATCTCGTTCATCGCGGAGAGCATCTCGACCACCACGATCCTGTCCGCCAAGCCGCTCGTCATCGGTCCGATGGCGGACGAGAACAGCGTGGTCGGCGGGGGCGCCCTGAACAAGGTCATCCGGGAGGGCGCGGGCGAGGTCGAGCGGATCCTGGAGGACCAGACGGTTCTCTTCGAGGACCTCGAACAGGCCCTGTGGGACACGATCGACGAGCTGGCCAAGGCCCAGGGCAAGAATCTCGAGAACATCACCGCGGACGAGTTCATGGACATCTTCGAGGATGTCGACAGTGATCTCGACAATCCGGGTGGCGGCGAAAAGGAAGAGTAGCGGAGTTCGGCGATGGCCAACCCCGAGGACAACAACGACGACTACTGGAAGAAAGCGGTCGACCTGCTCACCGGCTACGTTCTGCCGGAGCGGAAGACGTTGTTCGACACCCTCAAGGGCAACGACGACATCCCGATGATCCACGTCCGGGTGGAGGACGAGGGCGGTCCGGGCTATTCGTCGGGCTTTCTGTCCTCGGGCGGTTGGGGCACCCACAACACCAACTACACGATTCCGTACTACCAGCCCGCCGGAAACGGCACGGACGTCTCCGAGGGCAGCTACCTCTACCGGTACCGCGTGTACATCACCTTCCTCGCCACGCCCGCGGCCGCGCCCCCGAGCGGGGAGGACGTGATCGCGAAGTTCGAGAAGACGAGCAAGGTCCTGATGGACAAGGGCGGCTCCAACAGCGAGGGCGAGAAGCTCGACTGGGACACCAGCGCCCTGGTCCAGTACGTCTACGGCTCCAAGGCCGCCCTCGACCAGCTGACGATGTGGCCCTACTCCACCCACGGATTCGACAACCGCGGCATCACCGTGGGCGACGGCACCTACGTCGACCTGCTGACCTTCACGAAGACGGCCCAGGCGTTCGACCGGGTCGTCAAGTTCTTCGAGGACAGCGCGGTCACCATCGGCAAGTGGGACACCGAGAACATCGGAGAGGGCAGCGACTCCTGGGACGGCACGTCGGCCGCCGTCTTCAAGGAGCTCATCCACAAACTGGCCAGGAACTACGAGGGGTACGCCGACCAGCTCGACGGCAAGGGCACCGAGGGCTCCGCGGTCACCATCGACACGGTGACGGTGAGGTCCGAGCCGGCCCGGGCGCTGGCCGCGGCCCAGGGCGTCGTCCTCGAACAGGCGCAGAACCTGCGTGACGCCTGGGTGGCGTGGAGGGCCGAGAGCAACCCGCAGCGCTGGCTCTACGACATGCTGCAGGACGCCCGGTTCAACCTCATCGACAACCAGTTCGACAAGACGGACTTCGACACGGTGTCCAGTGGCTCCGGGCCGTACACCACCTGGCACAACTACGTGGTGTCGACCGCCGGCTTCCGCAACGAGATCGTCGTCGGGGGGAAGCCGTACGGCAAGCCGAGCGACATGACCACGTGGAAGGCGATCGCCGACGAGGCGGTGCGCCGGTGGGAGCAGTCCGTGCAGGACTGGCTCAGCACGAAGGGCGCCGAGGCCATCGTGGCCATCAACAAGGCGTTCAAGGAAGCCGAGAAGGCCTTCGACACCAGCATCACCGACAGGGACAAGCGTCCCCTCTCCGAGATCTCCGCCAAGGTGGAGTCCGACGCCGAGAAGAAGAAGGCCGAGGCCGAAGCCGCGGCGGCCAAGGCGCAGGCGGAGAAGGAGAAGGCCGAGGCCAAGGCGCAGGCCGAGAAGGAGAAGGCGGAGGCCAAGGCCGAGCGGGACAAGGAGAAGGCGGAGGCCGAGAAGGAGAAGGCCGAGGCCAAGGCCGAGCGGGACAAGGAGAAGGCGGAGGCCGAGAAGGAGAAGGCCGAGGCGAAGGCGGCGGCGGAGAAGGAGAAGGCCGAGGCCAAGGCGCAGGCGGAGAAGGAGAAGGCCGAGGCCAAGGCCGAGCGGGACAAGGAGAAGGCGGAGGCCGAGAAGGAGAAGGCCGAGGCGAAGGCGCAGGCGGAGAAGGAGAAGGCCGAGGCCAAGGCCGAGCGGGACAAGGAGAAGGCGGAGGCCGAGAAGGAGAAGGCCGAGGCGAAGGCGCAGGCGGAGAAGGAGAAGGCCGACGCCAAGGCCGAACAGGCCGCCGCCAAGGAAGAGGCGGCGAAGGAGAAGGCCGACGCCAAGGCCGAACAGGATGCCGCGAAGGCGGAGGCCAAGGCGGAACAGGCCGCCGCCAAGGAGGCGGCGGAGAAGGAGAAGGCCGACGCCAAGGCCGAGCAGGACAAGGAGAAGGCCGAGGCGAAGCAGGCGGCGTCCCAGCAGCAGGCGTTCGTCCTCGCGCAGAACCAGAAGGCGCAGGACGAGGCGAAGAAGGAGCGGGAACGGGCCACGGCCCAGGCGGAAGCCGACCGCGCCGAGGCCAAGGCCGAGCAGGAGGCCGCCAAGGAAGAGGCGGCGAAGGAGAAGGCCGACGCCAAGGCCGAGCAGGAGGCCGCGAAGGAGGAGGCCAGGCGCGAGCAGGAGGCCGCCAAGGCGGCGGCCGAGAGGGAGAAGGCGGAGGCCAGGGCCGAGCAGGAGGCCGCGAAGGAAGAGGCGGCGAAGGAGAAGGCGGCCGCCAAGGCCGAGCAGGAGGCCGCCAAGGCCGAGGCGAAGCAGGAGCAGGAAGCCGCCAGGGCCGAGGCGAAGGCCGCGCAGGAAGCGGCCAGGGCGGAGGCCGGTGCCGAGCGGGAAGCCGCCCGGCAGGACCAGGCCGACGCGCGGTCCAGGGCGGAGGCCCAGCAGGAGGAGGCCCGCCGCGAGGCACTGCGCGAACAGCAGCAGGCCCGGCTGGACGCCCAGAACGCCAAAGCCGACGCACAGGCCGACTACGAGCAGCAGAAGGCCGAGGCCCGCGCCGAGCGGGACGCCGCCCTCCACGACGCCGACCGCCAGGAGGCGGCCGCGCGCCAGGAGTACGAGCAGGAGAAGGCAGAGGCCCAGGAACAGCGGGACCGGGCGCGCCAGGACGCCGAGCAGGAACGGGCCGAGGCCCGCCGGGAGTACGAGCGCGAGATCGCCGACGGCACCGGCGAGAAAGAGGCCCGCGAACGGTACGACCGGCGGATCGCGGAGATCGACGCCGCCGAACGGCAGGCCGTCGAGCGGGCGGACGCCGCCGAGGCCGAGGCCAGGCGGGAGTACGACCGGGCGAAGGCCGACGCCCAGGCGGACCGGGACGAGGCGCGCACGGAGGCCGAGCAGGCGCGCAAGGACGCCAAGGCCGACTACGACCGGCGCATGGGCGACATCCAGGCCGAGTACGACCGGATCGGCGCCGGCGGGAAGGACATCGACGAGCTGATCCGGCAGCGCATCGCCGACCTCCCCGAACCCCCCGACCTCTCCGCACTCGGCCCGGGCGGCCCGACCGGCTCCGCGGGCTCCGCGTACTCCTCCGTGTTCGACGACAACCTGTACAACCAGGACGACCTCGCCTCGGCGCTCGGGCGTCCCCAGGGCGGCGACGCCCTGGCGGGGGCCTCCGCCGGCGGCGCCGGCACGGGAGCGGGCTCGCCGGGGATGTACCCGCCGATGATGCGCGGCGCGGGCGGCGAGGCCGGCGGCACCTCCGGCGAGCGCACCCGGACCGTCATCGAACCCGGGGCCGGCCGCTCCGGCCGGACGGTCACCCCGCAGACCGTCGACGACGAGGAGCACCGCGTCGTCCCCAGGTCCACGCAGACCAGCAGCAGCACGCCCTTCATGCCGCCCATGGGAGGCATGGGCGGGGCGGGGGACAGGCCGCAGACGGAGAGCGGGGACAGGGAACGGACCACATGGCTGGCCGAGGACGAGGACGTCTGGGGCACCGACGAGGGCGGCGCGCCGCAGGCCCTGGGGCGCTGAGGGAGAGGGGACCGGAATGAGTCAGCCGATGGAGGACCGAGTGGCCCGGGCGATGGCCCACCTCGAGGCGGCGGAGCAGGCCGCGGCCTCGGCACGCGCCGAGCTGGACGCGGCGTCGGTCACCGCGCGCTCGTCGGACCGGTCGGTCCGGGTGTCCGTCGGCGCGAAGGGGGAGCTGACCGGCCTGGAGTTCCTCGACGGCAAGTACCGGACCATGGCCGCCGCCCAGCTCTCCGCGGCGGTGCTGGAGGCCGCGAACACCGCGCGGGCCGAGATGGCCCGCAAGGTCGTCGCCACCCTCGACCCGCTCACCCGGATGACCGCGCGCGGCGCCGCACCGGAACGGATGGGCGTCGACTGGGAGTCCGTCTTCGGGGCGCTGCTCGACGAGACCGCCGTGGCGCAGGGGCCCACGGCCATGAGCAGGCTCCGCGACGAGATCGTCGAGGACGACGAGGAACCCGCCGCCCCGCCCGGCGCGGCCCGCGGCAGGGGCGACGGACGGCAGCGACGGCAGGGGGGTGCGTAAGCGTGGCCGGCAACTACTCCGCCGACATCCAGGCGATCCTGCAGGGTTCCCGGCACCTCGCCGACGCCGTGCGCCACGGCGACGAGATGCTGCCCCGCTTCGAGACCGGCTGCGCCGCCTACGCGGGCTGGTGGGGCGAGGAGGGCGGCGACGACGAGTTCGCCAACGCCGTCGGCGAGCAGGTGCGGCGCGAACAGCAGCAGGTGACGGACACGGTCCTCGCCATCACCGGGGGGTTCATGGCGCTGGTCGACGCGGTCGCCGCGGAGGCCGACCACGTGCGGCGGCCGCAGACCCAGGCGGTGGAGGACATCGAGACGCACGGCTCGGAGAGCGGGAACAGGCGCTGAATGGCCATCATGTTCCCGCCCGGCCTGCGGGAGTTCATCGAGGTCTGGGTGGGCGCGAACGTCGCCACCGGCAACGAGGACCGGGGCTTCGACAGCCGTAACCCCTACAAGCGGCTGGCCGACGACGTCAGGGACCTGTCCGACGCGATGAAGGGGGCGATCTCCACCGCCGGGAACTCGCTCCCGCCGCGGATCGCCACGGAGTTCGTCGCCGCGATGAAGCTCTTCGTCGACGACAACGGCCAGAACCACCTGCAGAAGTTCTCCGACGAACTCCGGGAACTGGGCGCCCAGCAGGTGAACCGCTCCATCAAGCTGTCCGAGGCGAAGTACCAGATCCTCATCGAGTTCATCCTGATGAACATCGAACTGGCCCTGATCGCCGCGCTGGCGGTCTTCACCGGCGGTACGTCGCTCACCGAGATCGCCCTCCAGAAGGCGCGCACCGCGCTCACCATCCTGCTGATCCTCCAGCGGCTGGGCCGCGCCGTCCCCACACCGCTCTCGGTGCTCCTGGAGGCCATCCAGGAGGCGTTCGTCTCCTTCGCCTCGCAGCTGATCTCCATGACCGCGCCGGACGACCCGGAGCGCCGGCGGGACAAGTTCGACTGGACGGACATCGGCCAGTCGGCGGTCGCCGGCGCGTTCGCCGGACTCTTCGGGGGCATCTTCGGGGAGGTCGGCGGCAAGTTCATCAACAAGTACCTCAAGAACCACACCTTCTGGAAGGAAGCCTCCGAACTCCCCTTCAGCTTCCTCAACGAGGGGCAGGCGGAGACCTTCGCCGAGGCCTTCACCGGCCTGATCTTCCTCGGCACGTTCACCCTCAACCCCGGCACGTTCCTGAGCGCCGGCCTCAGCGGCCTGATCTTCGAAGCGGCCTCCACCGGGGCGGAGTTCGGCGGAAAGTTCGTCTACAAGAACTACTTCCAGAACACCGGCTTCGGCTCCGGCGACGTCAACGACCCGCCGGGCGGCGGAAACCGGTACGAGAACGGGAACGGAAGCACCGGCCGGTACGAGTACGAGGGCCGGTACGACAAGACGTACGACGGCGGAAACACCCACCAGGACCTCCACAGCGACCCGTACAGCCCGTACAGCGCCCCGTACACCAGCAGCGGCACGTACCGGAACACCTACGACGACACCCACAGCGACACGTACGACGACGCCGGCTCCTCCGTCGGCGACACCAGTGACACCGCGTCGGTCTTCAGCGACACCAGCGACGTCTCGTCCGTCTCCTCCCTCTCGTCCCTCCCGTCCCTCTCGGACCACGGCACCGGCACGGGCACGGACACCGGCGCGTACGGGCATCCGGGGACGACGGGCGCGGTCAGGACGTCGTCCTACTCCGCCCCCTCCCCGAACGCGTACACCGACGCCCACCAGGACTCCTTCGCGGACGACCCGGGAACCGACACCGTCTTCTCCACCCTCAACCCGTCGGTGACCAGGACCCCGGGAACCGACGGGACCGGCGGCACGGACGACGCCCCGACGGCCGACGGTCCCTCCACCGCCGGCTCCTCCGTCCCGGAGCCGTCCCCGACCCGGACGGGGGGCAGCGGCTTCACCCCGGACGGGACCGAACGGCAGCGCTCGACGGGCGACGACACGACCCGGTCCAGCTCCGAGGGGCCGCAGCAGCCGGATCCGCAGGCGCCCCTCGCGACCCACACGGCGCCCACCCCGTCGACCACCACGCCCCCGGGCCAGGCCGCGCCGAACGCCACCCCGCAGTCACGGCCCCAGACCACACCGCCCGGCGACCCGGCGGTCACCGCCGAGCCGTCGAACCCGGACCCGGACCCGGACGCGACCGCTCCCGGCGGCGCCCGAACCCCCGCGCCCGAGGAGCCCGAGCCGTCCCGCCCGTCCCCCGCGGTGCCGAAGGCCGATACCCGGACCATGTCCGGCGACCCGGAGCCCCACCGGCCCGTGCGCACCGAGTCCGAGGACCCGCCGGCCGTCGACGGCCCCACGGCGGAGCCCACCCGGCCCGTCACCGTCGACGAGACGCCGCTCAGCTCCCGGGCACCGACCGGGATCCCGGCCGGGGAGTCCTCCACGCCCGGCTCCCCGGACTCCCTCGACATGATCATGGACTGGGAGGACGGTCGGGACGCGTCCGGGTACGACGCGGCCTCGCAGCCGGACCCGGCCACCGAGGCGCGGTACGACCGGCTGCTGACGGACGTGTTCGGCCCCTCCATCGCCACGAACCCCCTCCACCCCGCCCTGCGCGACACCCTCGCCCACCTCGACCAGCTCCGGCAGGCCGTCCCCGCGCTCCGTGACGGCCCGCTCGACCTGGACGCCGTGACCCGCCAGGTGCTGCTCCTGGACACCGCCCACCCGGTGACCGACGCGCAGCGCGGCGAACTGTTCCGGGTGGCGATGGCCCCGGAGGTGGAGCAGGCGGGCAGCCTGGCCGCCCTGGCCGCCTTCCACCTGGAACTCCGCGGCGTCCTGTCCGCCACCCAGGAGCTGACCGACGCCGGCGGCGTCCCGGGCCGCAACTGGACGAACGCCACGATCCCCGACCTCGACCTCACCGAGGTGGGGAAGGTGGTCCGGCAGCCCGACGGCACCCTGGGCCGCGGCGACGTTCAGCCCGCGCCCTGGCACGGGCCCGGTGAGCCGAAGCCGTACGTCGTCATGGCGGAGGGCGACCACCAGCGGATCGTCGTACGCGGCTACGACGGCGCCCCGCGCCAGGTGCCGATCGACGTGTTCGCCGAACTGCTGGCCCGCGATCCCCGGCTCGCGGCACTGCCCCCGGGCACCCCCGTGGTGCTGCTGGTCCCCGACGCCGGCGCCCGCGGCCTGGACCTCCCGCGCCAGGCGGCGGACCGGATCGGCAGGGAGGTCTGGTCGGCCAACGGTGCCGTGAAGGTGTCCCCGCAGCGGGACCCGTCGCAGCCGCACGTCGTCTCCCTGCTGTTCGGACAGGGGCTGCCGCGCGCCGACTGGATCCGCAGCACCCCCGGCCAGGTGCTCGACCCGGCGGAGCGCGAGAACGCGCCGGAGTGGGAGCGCGAGATGCTGTCGCACAGCGTCGTCGTCGACGGGGGCGCGACCATCGGCAGGGGCGTGTTCGAGGACTCCGAGGCCCCGCGCCGGATCGCGGCGCTGAAGCTCGCGACGGAGTCGTCGGAGCTGTGGCACTACAACCCGGTCACCAAGGAGGAGACCAAGGACGACGAGCCGGTCCCGTTCGCCGGCAAGCCGGTGTACGTCTTCGGCGGCCACGCCCGGTCGGGCGCGACCCGGGTGCCGACCACGACGGACCCGAGGCACCACACCCGCGGGCGGGCGACCGGCGGGATGCTCAGGCGGCGTGCGAGCCTGGCGCAGCTCCCCGAGGACCACGGCGTCCTGATGGAGGCGTGCTCGAGCGCCGAGCCGCCGGGGATCGTCCGCACCCGCAGGGGCATCGACGACACCTTCGTCCCCGACCCGCTGGCGGTCCTCAGCGAGAGCCAGCACGTCGCCAACGAGACCGGACGCACGACGTACGGCGGCACCCACATGGTCAGCTTCGCGACGCGACCGGACGGGACGTTCGTCCACCGCCTCTACACGGACTCGCGGGGCCGGCGCGGGAAGTGGGTGGAGCACCGGCCGGAACCCACCGGCGCCCTGCTCGACGACCGCGCCCGCGCGGCGGGCCTGCACACCGACCCGGTGGGACCGGCCTCGGAGGAGGTCCGTGAGCGGACGCTGCGGCTGGTCCGCGCGCTGCGGCTGGCCTTCGGCGCGGCGATCGAGGACGACAGCCGGTACGGCGACCTCCTCGCCGGGATCGGCGCGCTGGAGTCCCTGCGGGCGACCGACCCGGCCCTGCGCGACCTCGCCCCGTTCTCCATGGACCTGTTCGAACGCGCGGCCCACGCCCGCCGGCCGGGTGACACCGTCCCCGACGCCTACCGGGGCCTGCTCACCGACGCCGCCGACGCCGTACGCCGAGGGCCGGACACCGTGCTGTCCGACTTCGTCACCCTGCCCCACGTCACCGCCGCCGCACAGCGGCTGGGCGGCCTGACGGACCAGGACCTGGACGCCGAGGCCGCCCGCGTCCTGCGACTGGACGACGGCCCGACGGCCGTCGGGGAGCCCGAGCGGGCCCGGCTGTTCTGGGCGACGGTCAAGGCCCTGGAGTGGGAGAGCCGGACCCCCGACCCGGACGCCCTCACCGGCCGGATCCTGCACCTGGACCGGCCCGACCCGGCCCGGCGGCCCGAGCTGCTCGACCTGGTCGCCCGGGCGGCGGCCGTCGGCGTCGACGTGGACGACCCGGTCGAGCTGGGCGCGTTCCACCTGGAGACCCTGGGCGCCCTCTCGCCCCAGACCCAGTTGCTCGACCCGGGCGGTGTGCCCACCGGGCGGCGCTGGTCCCCGACCCCGCCGGACGCTGCCACGACCACGCTCACCGACCGGGTCGTCGTTGCCGCCCCGCAACAGGACGGCGGCTACCGGGCCGTGGGCCAGGAACGCCCGCCGTGGAGCGTTCCCGGCGGATCGCCGGCCTACCTGGTGTGGGCGGGCGGCGGGCGGGACCACCTCCTCATGACCCTGCCCGGCGGCTTCCGCGCCCGGGTCCCCTACGACGAGGTCGCCGAGCTGCTGGCCCGCGACCCGGTGCTCAACACCCGGCCGCAGGAGACCACGGACGTCGTCCTGGCCGTCCCGAAGGCGGCCTTCACCGCACCGGCCGGGGGCGGCACCCCGGGCCCCGATCCGCGGGCCGTCGTCGGCGCCGGCACCGGCCGTACCGTATGGGCCTCGCAGGGCAGTGTGAGCCTGGCCCCGACCGGGCCCTCACGGCCCCACGTCCCCTCCCTCCTGCCCAGCGCGCCGGGGCGTCCCGCGGCGGCCGACTGGGCGGCCGTCCGGCCCGGCGACGGCGGCACCGGAGCGGACGACGTCACCTTCGCGGACCGCCCCGCGACCGAGGTCCCGGCCGAGCCGCCCGCCGCGCTCGCCGACCTCCTCGACCCCGGACCGGTCGGGGGCCTCGAGACCCCGTTGCCGAGCCTGGACGGCCTGCTGGAGGGTTTCGACGCGCCGCTGTCCGACCACCAGGACGACGACGTGGACGACGACCGGGCGCAGGAGCCGTCCCCGGAGGAAGCCGGGTACCGGGAACTGCTGGCGGACATCTACGGCCCCGACGTCATGTCGAGCCCCCTGTACCCGGACATTCGTGACGGGCTCGCACGCCTCGACCGGCTCCGGCGGACCGACCCCCTGCTGGACTTCGGCCCGCTCGACCTGGACGCCGTGGCCCGCCGGGTGCTGCTCCTGGGCCCCGCCGATCCGGTGACCGACGTGCAGCGCGCCCGGCTGCTGGGGCTGGCCTCGGCACAGGAGGCACGGGCGGCGGGCTCTCCGGCCGCCCTCGCCGCGCTCCACCTCCGGCGCCAGGGCGTGCTGTCGCCCACCCACGCCCTGACCACCGGCCCCGACGGACGCCCCCGCGGCCGCGACTGGACCCGGGGCAAGGGCGGGATCGACGACCTGGACCTCACCCGTACGGGAAGGACCGGACCCCGGGCCGACGGCAGCCTGTCACGCGACGAGGTGGGACCCGCGCCCTGGCACCGGCCCGGCGGCCCGGACCCCTACGTCGTGCGGGCGGACGGCGACCGGGACCAGGTCGTCGTCCGCGGCCACGACGGCGCCCCGCGCGAGGTCCCCCTCGACGTGTTCGCCGAACTCCTCGCCCTCGACGTCGAGTCGATCGGACTCCCGGCGGACGTGCCGGTGCTGCTGCTCGTCTCCGACGCCGGCGGGGGCGGCCTGGAGCTGCCGCGGCGGGCGGCGGACCGGACCGGCAGGGACGTCTGGGCGGCCAACGGGGTCGTGGACGTCGCCGAAGGCCCGGACAAGAGCGCCTCCCACCCGTACGTCGTGCCCCTGCGGAGCGCCTGGGGCAGCGACCGCACCGACTGGATCCGCAGCTCCCCCGGCCTGCTGCCCGACCCCGCACAGTCCGCCCGCGCCCCCTTCTGGGAACAGGACCTGCTGTCCCACACCATCGTCACCGACCAGGGGCCGATCGGCAGGGCCGTCTTCAGGGACGGCGACCGCGCACGGCTGCTGCGGGGGATCCGGCACGCGGCGACGGCGACCGAGCTCTACCACGTCAACCGGCAGGACGGGACCTGGGTCAAGGACGACGAGCCGGTCCCGTTCGCCGGCGAGCCGGTGTACGTCTTCGCCGGGCACGGCTTCCTCGGCGAGACGGAACTGCCGACCCGGTCGAACCCCCGCCACCGGAAACGGGACCGGGCGGTGGGCGGCATGCTCGGGCGCCGTCCGAGCCTGACGCGGCGCCCCAAGGACCACGCCGTCCTCATGCAGGAGTGCTTCGCCGCGACACCGCCGGGCATCACCCGCAGGCGCAAGCTGGTCACGGACACGTTCGTCCCCGACCCGCTGGCCGAAGCCAGCCAGAGCCAGCACGTCGCCAACGAGACCGGCCGCACCGTCTACGGCGCCACCCAGGAGGTCGGCTTCAAGTTCGGGAAGGACGGTGAGGTCGCCCACTACATCATCATGGATTCGCGGGGCCGACGCGGGAAGTGGGTGAAGCACCGGCCGGAACCCGACGACGCCGCGCTCGACGACCGCGCCCGCGCGGCGGGCCTGCACACCGACCCGGTGGGACCGGCGTCGGAGGAGGTCCGCGAGCGGACGCTGCGGCTGGTGCGCGCGCTGCGGCTGACGTTCGGGGTGGCGATCGAGGACGACAGCCGCTACGGCGAACTCCTCGCGGGCATCGGCGCGCTGGAGTCCCTGCGCGCCGCCGACCCGGCGCTGCGCGACACCGTGCCCTTCTCCCTGGACCTGTTCGAGCGCGCGGCCCGCGAGATCCGTGCGACGGAACACGGCGACCCGGACGGCGAGCCGGGACCCGACGCCTACGAGGACCTGCTGGCCAGGGCCGCCGACGCCGTGCACCGCAACCCCGGCGCCGTGCTCACCGACCTCGTGACCCTGCCGCACGTGATCACCGTGGCGGAAGGGCTGGACGGTCTCACGGACGAGGAGGTGAACGAAGAGGCCGCCCGGCTCCTGGGGCTGGACCCGGACCAGGTGGTCATCGGGGCGCCCGAGCGGGCCCGGTTCTTCTGGGCGACCGTGAAGACCCTGGAGTGGGAGAGCAGGACCCCCGACCCGGCCGCCCTCACCGGCAGGGTGCTGCACCTGGGCCGGCCCGACCCGGACCGGCTGCCCGACCTCCTGGACCTGGTGGCGCGCGCGGCGGCCGTCGGCGTCGACGTGGACGACCCGGTCACGCTGGGCGCGTTCCACCTGGAGACGCTGGGCGCCCTCGCGCCGGACACCCTGCTGTTCGACGACTCGGGCGCCCCGGCCGGCCGGAGCTGGGCGCCGGGCCCACCGGGTGCGGCGGTGGACGTCAGGTCCGCCCTCGTCATGGCGGCGACACCGGACGGCGGCCACCGACCGCTGCGCCGGGCCAGGATGCCGTGGACCACCGACCTCGCCGAACCCGCCCCGTACCTGGTGCGGGGCGAGGCCGGCCCTGACCACCTCACCATGGAGCTGCCCGGCGGACTCCGCGTCGAGGTCCCTTACGAGGAGGTCGCCGAACTGCTCGCGGTGGACCCGGTGCTGAACGACTTCCCGCGCACGGCCGACATCGTCCTCGCCTCCACGACCCCGACCCCCGCCCCGACGGACCCGCAGGCCACCGACCGGCGGGCCCTCGTCGGCGCCGGGACCGCCCGCGGGGTGTGGATCTCACCGGGACCCGTGGGCCTGCTCGCGCAGAGCGACCCGTCGCTGCCGCACGTCCTCTCCCTGCTGCCCATGGCGGACGGCCGGCGTCAGCAGGCCGACGACTGGTCGGCCGCCCGGCCGGCCTCCGCGTCCCCGGCGGACACCCGCCTGTCACCCACCACGGCCACGGCCGGGAACGACACCGTCACGCCTCCCGGCCCGCCTCCGCCTCCGGGGCCGGACCCGACGACGGCCCTCGTCACGCCGGCCCCGACGACGGCCCTCGTCACGCCGACCACCGAGCCGGACCCGACGTCTCCGAACGCCCCGCGCCTCGACCCCGCCATGGCGCCCCCGCCGAGGCGCCGCACCCCGGCCCGGTTCCAGGACGGCCGGCGGATGCCCGCGTACGTCGACGACCTCCAGTCGCTGCTGCCGTCCACCCTGACCGCCGCCGAGATCGAACAACTCCTGGCCAATCCGGGCACGTTCGGTCAGAGCACGGTCGTCCTGCGCGGCCTGGAGGAGGCCCTGGACACCGTCGACCGGGAACTGGAGCGCCGGCCGGACGCCCGGCCCGCGGACCACGCACAGCTGCTGGACGACGTCCGGCGGACGCTCCGGGACAAGCCGAAGACGCTGGCGGACGGCGAGGGGCGCCCCTTCCCGTACGTCACCGCGGAAGGAAAGGCGCGCGTCCTGTGGGTCAGGGCGCGGCACCACGGCAACTGGGCCCCGTACGACGACGGCATCGGCGACTCGACGAAGATCGACAGCATGCACCGGGCGGCCGCGACCTTCGGGCTGACCAAGAACATGCAGGCCAACTCCCAGTACGGCCTCGGCGGACCGATCGGCCCGGCCGGCACCGCGGCGTTCGGCGGCTTCGGCCGTCTCGCCCTGCGGTTCGGCTTCATCAACAAGGTCGGCTACACCCTGACCGACCAGCGCATGAACCAGATGGAGACCCGGACGCTGGACAAGTCGCGGGCGTTCCTGGACGACATCCACTACGAGTTCCGCGTCACCGATCCCGCCGGACGGGTCGTCACGGGCATCGACCCCGAGCCCGGCACCGCCCCCGATCCCGAGACCGACCGGGCCGTGCCCGCCCGGTTCTCCTTCGGCGTCCGCAAGGGCCTCCTGGTCCGCCTGCCCGACAGCGTGACGAAGATCCCGAAGCCGGGCCGGATCCCCCGCTCCATCGACCTGGACCGCAACTCCCAGTACCGCTTCGTCCGTATCGAGGGGTTCGGCCCCGTCGCGGCGATCCGTGACTGGGCGGCCCGGCAGATCGGAGTCCTCCCCGGCAGCTCCGCCTACACCGAGCTGGACATCTTCTTCTCCGGCGACAGCTTCCAGCGGCACGGCGGCACGATGGCGCGCGGCCGCATCACCACCCCGCCGCTGTTCGCCGACGACAAGAAGAAGTCACCGCTGGGCGTCTTCGTCGTGGAGGAGATGATCCCGCGGACGGCGATCCTCGTCGGCGAGACCGACCAGGCCGAGATGCGGGACATCAACACCTCGACGGTCCGCAGCGAACGGAGCCGGGCCGACGGCAGGAGCCTGCTGCTGCAGGCCGTCGCCGGACCCGCCTTCAACTTCCACGACCCCGGCACGGCCCCCTTCGACCTGCGGCTCCAGTTCGGGCCGACCGCACAGTACTCGTACGCGAAGACCTGGTCGGTCGGACTCGGCGGGGCCGGCACCCTCAAGTCGGCCGGACAGGTGAAGGGCCCCAGGACCGCGCTCTACCTGGTGGTGAAGTCGGTGCGGGTGCGCCGGGCCGGTGACAACGCGCCGCCGACGCGCTTCCTCACTTGGAGCCTGGACCGGATGACCAGCTCCGAGGCACGGCGGCTGGCCGGATGGGACGACGGGACCACACTCGCCCTGCGCAACGGCGCGGACCCGCCGTTCGTGCCCGCCTACCTGACCGTGGACCGTCCGCGCACCCTGGGCATGCACCGGGTGAAGGAGTTCACCTTCGACGACGGCCTGCGCACCCGGGTCACCCCGGATGCCGCGGACGGCGTCGGCCGCACCCTGCTGGACCAGTTCGCCGACGGCGTGGTCGACGCCGTCTCGCATCTGAACCAGGACCTGGTGGTGCCCCTCGACCAGCTGCTGCCGCCGAACCTGCCGAAGGGCTGGCGCACCCGCTTCGACGACCTGCTGGGGCGCAGGCCCGACCAGGTGCTCCGGGCGGCCGAGAGCCTGCCCATGCCGCCCCGGTGGACCGATCCCGTCAAGTACCGGATCGCGCTCCAGAACACCCTGCAGATCCTCGGTGTGCTGTCCCAGCAGAGCGTCACCGCGAACCTGGAGGCGCTCACCACGGTCGGCCTGCCGGTCAGGCTCAGGGACCCCGACTCCGTCGGGACGACCTATTACACCCTCCACGTGCACGGGACGCTGACCGGGCGCCGTTACGAGGGCAAGGACGTCGACGAGGGAATGCGCTTCAGCGCCCAGGGCGTCGACCGGATCGACGGCCAGACGAGCGTGAAACGAGGCGTGGACCTGGGCTTCGAGGGCACGTTCTCGGGCCGCGACAACGACCGCGACGAGGCGGGCCTGCCCCGTAACACGCTCGGGCTGACGCTGGGCGCACGCCAGGGATGGCAGTGGGAGTCGGAGACCTCCTTCGGCTCGACGGTCACCAACGAGCCGATGTCGGTGACCAGCAAGCCCACCCACCTGTACCGCTACGACCTCGCCCTCACCGCGAGCCTGAGCGGCTACTGGCGGCCCCGCGGCCTGATCCGCGGTGTCGGCCTCGGGCTGCCGGGACTGCTGGTACTGGACGAGCCGGTCAACGTGCTCTTCGGCCGGACGCCTCGGGGTCACCTGCGGGGCGGCGGCCCGATGACCGGGCAGGTGCTCATCGGCGTCCCCGTACAGCACACGCCCGAGGCGGACCCGCACGCGGACGGAGCGCTCAACCCGTACCTGTCCGACGAGCCCGCGCCCACGTCCATGACCACCGAGCGGGCCCTCGCCCTGGCGAAGGGCGATCTCGTGCTGCCCGCGGGCACCGGCCCGCAGCAGCCCGCCGGACGGCTCGCCGACCGCGGGACACCGCAGTTCAAGGAGTTCCGGCAGCACCCGTTCGTCATCGTGAACGTGGTGCTGTCGCCCACGCTGACCGCGGAGGTGGACCGGGTCCTGCGGACGGCGTCGGGCCGCGCCTGGCAGCTGGTGAAGGAGGGCGCCCCCACCCGGGACGCCATCGTCCGCACCTTCACCCCCCAGCACCTGACGTCGAGCTTCGACCAGAGTTCGGGGCCGCTGGGCCTGGTGGGCAGCGGCCTGCTGGGCAAGGGGCCGTACGGCGAGCTGTGGGGAACCTTCCGGTACACCACGACGGTCGGGAACCTGCGCGCCCTCACCCCGCCGATGTCCATGGACACCGAGATGACGCTCGGCGGCACCCGCCAGGCGGCCGGCAAGACCAGCAACAGCACCAGTTTCGTCTTCGGCGGCCAGCTGGTCTACTCCGTCGCCCAGAATCCGGGCCACGGACTCATGGGCGCGTACGGAATCGTCGCCAACCCCATCTCCAGGACCGGCACGCAGAGTCTCAGCGTCGTGCGCACCGTCGTCGCGGACATGAACCGCAAGGGCTTCACCCACCAGGTGCTCGTGGCCGGTGATGTGCAGCACTGGTTCGCGCTGTTCTCCAGCCGGCTGGGCACCGGCCGCATCGGAACGTCCGCGGCGGGCAGCGCCCTCGTGCCGCGTTCCCTCGCCGGGGCCGCGGGGACCGCGCTGACCAGCCCGGGCGGTCTGCTGGGGCATCTGCCGGAGAAGAGCGCCCACCGGATGGGGCTGATCGACGACGGACTGGGCGGCGTCCCCCGCTACACGAGTCAGGTCTGGACACCGCAGCCCTGGATGCGCGGCGCCGCCTTCGGCACGTACGCGGTGAACGCGCTGGACCCCACAGACGTGCTGCTCGCGTTCGACAAGCGGATCGGCAAGCTGGGACTCGACGACGAGAGCCGGGAGCGGATCCGGCAGCTGGTGACGGGCCGCGCCACCCGGGCGCTCAAGGGGGAGATGACGACCACCGGTCCGTCGACCCTGGTCAAGGCCGGCGGCTGGGGCTGGGACAGCGTCCGGATCGGCAGCCGGCGGGTGCGGGCACGCGTCGAACTGATCCCCGGGACACCCGTGTTCGACGGACTCGACCACAGCGCCGAACTGGAGGAGAACCGGCGGGCGATCGAGACCGCCCAGCAGAACTCCGAGTTCTCGGCCGGCGCGGACCTGGGCTTCCTGACCAGCCAGGCGGTGTACACCGGCAACCCCCAGGTCCCGGCCGCCGGACCCACGTACACCGAGGGCGGCTCCAACCGGAAGACGGTCGCGTCGAGCCACACGGTCACCACCGTCACCATCTACCGGGCGGCGTCCACCGAACCGCACGCGGAGGTCGTCACCCCGTACCGGATGCGCATCACCCTGGAGGCCGACGACACCCCCCACACCGGCGCGCCGGCCGACCCGGACCTGGAGGAGGCGGAGTCCACGGCCCTCGACCGCTTCCGGGGCCGGCTGACCATCGTCGAGGAGGACGACGCCGGCGAGCTGCGCGAGCACGTGCCGCTCAGTCTGATGGAGCCGGCGCCGTCACCGACGGGGACGGACGGGCCCGGCACCTTCGGGGCCGGCCGGCTGCTGCCCGCGCCCGACCCGGCGGCCGACCCCGCCCTGGCCGGCCCGCCCCGCCCGGTGCCGCTCTCCGGGGTGGAGAAGAAACTGACGGTCCGGGACGGGGACGGCGTCACGCGGCCGTTCGCCTTCCCCGAGAACGGCATGCACCCGCGCGGGATCATCGGCATCGAGAACATCCGCATGGCCGGCGACCTCCTCCTCACCAAGGCGTACGACGTCGGCTTCTCCCTCCGGGCCCTGGAGGCCGAGGACGGTCCCGGCGACGACGCCCTCACCGACCTCCTGCGCAGGACCAGGGAGACCGGACTGACCCGCCTGGGCACCGGCTCGGCGCAGGCACTGGAGGACGGCACCAGCTCCACGGCGGTCACGGCGTTCTTCCCGCGCACCACCGAACCGGACGGCTACCAGGTGGCGGGGCTGACCGAGAAGTCCCTCGTGGGCACCGATACCGGACAGCTGTCACTGCGCTCGGCCCCCGACTTCAGCCGCGCGCTGCTGCTGACGGTCGCCGACGGCAAGAAACTGGAGGTGCTCAGACGGTACGGGGACAACGCCGGCACGTCGTCGTCCGTCGAGCACAGCCAGTCCTCGAGCCTCGGCGGCGCCTTCCTGTACGACTCTCCCAACAACGCGGGTCTCAACCAGATCGGAGTCTTCGGCCCCGGCCCCAACGACCTCGACGGTGACGTCATGCCGGTCGGGGACGACCACCTGACCTCCCGCAACCTCAAGCCCAAGACGGGCCGGTCCTTCCTGTTCGCCGTCCCGGCCACCTGGATCGGCGTCGGCGACGTGCACCGCGGCATCCTGGACTCCAGGCTCGCGAACCGGATCCGGGGCGGGACCTTCGCCAAGGCCCGGTCGGGTCCGCAGGCGATGGAGTCCGAGGCGTACGTCGTCACCTGGATCCGGGAGGACGTCGCCCGCGACCTGCGGATCATCACCGACGCGAACTTCCCCGAGAGCGTCTCGAAGGCGTGGGACGCGGTCGAGAGCGCGAGCAAGGCGTGGGTCGACGCCGACAAGGCCTACTGGAAGAAGCGGCGGGCCTCCGGCGGACTGCGCGCGGACCTGGATGCCGCGCAGGCCTCCCTCGACGAGGCCGCCGCGATCGCCCGCGCGGCGGCACGCCCGGTCGGCCTCGCCCGGACGGGCGTCGAGGACGCGGACAGGGCCCTGACACAGGCCGAGGCCGACGCCCGCCGGGACCACGGCATCGCGGACGCGGACGTGGCCGCCGCGCAGGCCGAGGTCGACGCCTTCGCCGACGGCGAGTACGGCGCCGCACCCGAGCACGACGGCTGGGCGGAGGTCCTGCGGGACGAAGAGGACGCCGCCCTGGCCCGCCTGGCCGATGCGCAGGAGGCCGCCGGGAAACTGCGGAAGGCGGCCGACCTGCGGCTGGAGACCGCGCGCACCGAGAAGGCGTTGGCCGACGGGCGGCTCGACGCGGCCCTGCTGTCCGCGAGGGCGCCCGGCCGGACTCTCGACGAGGCCACCGCCCGCCGGGACACGGCACGCGAGGCCTTCGACACCCGGCGGGCCGAGTTGGACGCGCTCAGGGACACGGCGGAGAAGGCCGCGGCGGAGTACCACCGGGTGCGGGCCGGGACGGACCAGCTCACCCGCTGGCACCGGCTCGCGGCCACCGCGGAGGGCCGTGAGGAACTGGACGGTCTCCCCGAGCCGCCCGCGGTGACCTACCAGGCCCCGCCCAAGAAGCCCGTGGCCGAGCCCCCGGCCCCGCCCCGCTACACCAGGACCGGTACGGCACCGGACACCGTCCTCACGTCTCCCGGGAACGAGACGTACACGCTCCAGGACGTGCCGAGGGACGGTGAGGCATTCTTCCGCGCGCTCGCCCTCGGCCTCGAACGCGCCGCCCCGGGGCTGCTGGCCGCGCAGGGCATCGACCCCGCCGATCCACGGGCGATGTCCGACCTGCGCCGGAGGATGGCCTCCTGGCTCACCGACCACGCCGACGAGGACCTGCTGGCCGCCGTCGCCCCCGACCACACCGACCCCTTCAGCGCGGAGGAGATCGCCGCGGCGGGCCTGGACCTCGGAACGGACACTCCCGCACGCCGTGAGTTCGACGGCCTCGGCGGTCTGGTTCCGCACGTCGCCGATCTGTCCCCCGAGGTACGGGCCGAACTGGCGATCACCCAGCTCCTCCGCCGGGGCGACGCCCCGTCCGAGGCAGGCTGGAACCACGCCGCGTCCGACCTGCTCCCGCTGCTCGCCGCACGCACCTTCGGCGTGCGCGTCACGGTCGTCGGGAGCGACGGCGCCTTCCAGGACTTCGCTCCCGGGGACCCGGCGGGCGCCGGCAGCCTCCAGGCGCTCGTCGGCACCTCCGCCCACTCCGGCGCACACGTGGTACTGAGCCTCGACGACCGCCACTACCAACTGGCCCTGCCGACCGTCCCGACACCGCCGAAGGGTACGGAGACGCTGCCGAAGGGCACGGACCCGCAGGCGCCGAAGGGCACGCAACCCCCGGCGCCGAAGGCGAAGACCGGGCAACCGGAGTCCCAGCCGCCGAACGTTCCGCCTCAGGGAGGCGGAAAGAAGGGCTCCGAGCCGGAGAGCGACAGCGGCCGGGCGAGGGGCCGTCGGGTGCCGGTGCCCGGCACGGGCGAGTGCCTCCTGTACTCCTTCATGGCCGGCGACCCCGTGCACATCCGTACCCGTCTGGGCGGCCTCGCCGCCACCGACCGCGCCGCGTACGACTGGCTCGGGAACCCCGACGCGGTACGCGGCGAGCTGCGCCGGCAGGCCGGGTCCGGTACCAGGGCCGGCCCTTCCCGGGCCGCGCTCCGCGCCATGCGGTCCCACGTGGAGGACTACGTGGACCGCAGCGGGGGCCGGCTGCATCCGCAGATCGTCGGCCAGTTCCGGCAGACGGTCGCCGACGAGTTCGGGGCACGTGTCCGGGGAATGAACCGGGCCGGGATGCTGGCCCTCCTCGCCCACCACGGCGTCCGGCACGTCCCCGTACCCGAGGCACTCGACCCCGCCGACCTGCTGACGCGGTACGTCGATGCCCGCATGGCGTCGCGTCCCGCCGACCCGGAGGTCTCCCCGGAGGACGCCAGGGCCGTACTGGAGGCGGAGGCCGAGGACCTGAGCCCGCGCCGGATGTTCGAGCACCTCGAGCAGCACGGCCTGATGCCGACGCCCGACGGCCTCGACGACCGCGCACTGGCCCGCCTGCTCGGTACCGCCTACACGCAGAGCACCGCGCCTCTGGACGACACGGAACTGCCCAGGCTCATGGACGCCGTCGTCAACTGGGAACGCCGTTGGGGGACACCGGAGGGAGAGATCTTCCTACCCCTCTTCGCGCACGCGTTCGATCTGCGGGTCGACGTGGTGCAGTCGCTCCCGTCGGGTGCCCGGCGGGTCAGCGGCGCCGGGCCCGACAACGCCACGCGGCAGACGGAGGTCTACTACAACGGCGTCAACCACTACGACGGCAGCGACGCCGCGGCCCGCGACCGGTTCGGCGACCCGGTCCTCCCGAAGCGTGTCAAGGACGAGGAACGCGACCAGGACGGCGACGTACGGCTCAACCCCCTGTGGGTGCCGTTGGACGAGGTCGACCCGGACCTGCTGATCACCGGCAACCGCGACGCCGTATGGCTGTACACGGTCACCGATGACGGGCGGGTGATCCTGGGCACGGAGGACCTGAGCGGGATCATCACGCCGGAGCAGTTCGACGCGCTGCTGGCGGGAATGCGGGAGAAGGACCCCGATCTGACGGCGGAGGCGCTGCGCAGGACGCTCGACGGGCTGGGCCACACCGGCATCGCCGCCGGTTTCGCCGACGACGGCGGGGAGACGGCCGGCCGGACGCTGCCGGGGCGCAGCCGGGTCTCCGGCGAGTTCCGCTGGAACGAGAAGCTGCGTTCCTGGGTGGTGAACGACAAGTCGGGCCGCTACATGAGCGAGTCGGTCCGCCCGGGTCTGGACGCGGCGGAGGCCGCCGACTGGCTGACCAACGTGGCGGCCCTGTTCAGCGCCCGGCTGGGCGTCGTGGTCCGGACCGACCAGGTGAAGACCGCCGCGGCCGGTCCCCCGCCCCCACCGGCGCCCGCGCCCCCGCCTCCGCCGTCGGCTCCCACCGCCACCGCGGCCGGCCGGGGCGCTCCGGCCCCCTCGGCCACGCCGTCCGGTGACGACACCGGCAAACTGGACGTCGCCCGCCGGGTCGGCGCCGTACTGCACGGCCTCGGCCATCCGGCGGTACTGGCCGGAGCCGCCCGCGGCCGGGTGCAGTTCGGCGGGCCCCGGCCCCTGGGCACCGTGGAGTTCCAGCTGCCCGCGGCCGCCCTGCCCGCCGTCGACGGGATCCGTGCGGCGCTGGAGCGGGAGCTGCCCGGAGCGTCGGTGCGGATCCTGCCCGGCACGGCCGGCGGCCGGGTCCTCGCCCTGTCGGTGGACGGTGTCGACCTCACGGTCACGGCGGTGGACCGGCCGGTCTCCGGCACGGTCACCGTCGACGGCTTCACCCTGCCGGAACCCGCCGGCTCGGTGGCCGACGCCGCCCTCGCCCTGACCACCGCAACCGACCCGGAACTGCGCGGACGCGACCTCCTCGACCTGCTGTGGGCGCTGCACCGCGGCCCCGCCGACGACCCCCGCACGCGCACGACGGTCCTCGCCCGCGAAGACGCCTACCGTGCCGCGCGGCCCGCCGGCGCCGCCCCCTCCCTCGCTGTACGGCTCAGCGAACTGCTCGACTCCGCCGCCCTGGACGCCGAGACCCTCGCCCGCCACGAGGAGACCTGGCGCGCCCTCGGCGTCACCGACGCCGACCTGCCCGCGCTGCGCGCCGAGCTGACCGTGCTGGCCGACGGGCTGCGGGTCCTCCCGGAGGTGACCGCGGACCCGGTCCGGGCGCTCGCCGCCCGACTGCCCGGCCTGTCCGCCGCCGACCGTGACGCGGCGCTGGCGGCGCTGCCGCCCGCGCACCGTGAGCGGCTGGCCGCCGACCCGGTGCTCGTGGACGCCCTGCGCGCCGGGCACGACCCGGCCGAGTTCGCCTCGGTCGCGGCGCACCTCATGACGCGGGTGCCCGACGGGGTCGGACAGCCCGTCTCCGCCGGCGACCGGGCCCGTACCCAGATCGCCCGGATGCTGCGGGACCCCGATGTCGCGGCGCGGCTGCTCAAGCGCGGTTCACGGGTCCTGGTGGTGCCCAGGGGCGAGGCCATGACCTCCCTGGACGCCTTCCGCTTCCTGCGGGGCGCCGTCACCGGCGACGGCCGCCCCTGGGACGACGTCCGCGGTGCCGGTACGCGCACCGCGGCCGTCACCGAGGAGAACCTGCTCGGCGAGCGCACCACCGTCGGCACCGGCACGCCCGCCTACCCCGACGGCTACTCGACCACCGTGCACGAATTCGCCCACACCATCCACCTGCACGGTCTGGACCCCGTCGACCGGCAGCGCATCACCGACGCCTTCCGTGCCACCACCCGGGCCGGCGAGGCGGGCAACTGGCCCGACGGCCCCCTCCACGGCCACGACGCCGACGGCCGCCGCAGCGCCCCCAACTACAGCAGCCGCGACGAGCTGGAGTTCTTCGCCCAGCTCACCAACGTCTACCTCAGGGCCAACGGCGGCGACGACCCCTACACCGGGCTGCCCCGCGTCAACGCGGGACCGGAGTGGGTGCGCACCCGCCAGCCCGCCCTGTACCCCCTGCTGCGCCGGCTGTACGGAGAGGGCCCCCCGCCCCGGACCCGCCACCCGCGCAGCGTCGAACCCGCCCGTCCCCGCGGGGCGCGTCCCGCGGACGTCAACCCCGTCGAGGCCACCGACGTGGAGAACGAGGCGCTGGCCCGCGCCCGTGCGCTGTGGGACGTCGCCGAGGGCGCCCCGGGTGACGGCAGCGACTCCCACGTGGCCGTGCGCGCCCTGTGGGACGGCACCACCGGCGCGCACGTGCCGCAGCCGCACGCCCCCGCGCCCCTGCCGTCGCCGTTGCCCGCTCCCGCGCCGGAGGCGCGGTCCGCCGCCGCGCCGCCGCCCGCCGACGACGCCGGCCGGCAGCGTCTTCAGCGACTGTGGGCGCTCGTCGACGCCACCTTCGGCTCCCAGCCGCTCTCGCAGGAGCTGCGCACCGGGCTGTTCAACTCGCTGCGCGTGGTCGAGGCGGTGCGCGCCCGGCACCCGCGCCTCGGCCGCGGCCCGCTGGACCTCGCCGGCATCACCCGGACGCTGCTGCACCTCCCGCCGGACGCGCCGGTGGACGCGGCCCGGCACTACGACGCCCTCACCCTCGTGAGCAGCGCCCACCGCAGGGGCCGCGCCGGCAGCCTGGAGGCCGTCGCCGCCTACGGGCTGACCCGGCAGGGCTATCCGCAGCAGTCCGTGCTCAGCGGGGACGACGGCGCGCCGTACGGCAGGAACTGGACCGGACGTCCCGGCGTCCGGCTGCACATGGACGTGGTCGCCGATCCCCGGGGTGTCCACCCCTCCCCCTGGGGGCCCGCCGCCCACGCGGTGCTGGCCGAACGCGACGCCGGGGGAATGCTGCTGGCGGACGGAAGACCGGTGTCGGACGAGGAGTTCGCCGAACTGGTGCTGCACGACCCGGGGCGGCGGCCGGACGTGCCCGTGGTGATCCTGATCGGGGAGGAGGACGGCCGCAACGAGGTCCTCGCCCGGGTGATCGCCGACCGCACCGGCGCCCGTGCCTGGTTCACCTACGGCGACCTGCGGCTCGAAACGGCTCCGAGCGGCCGCCGGGTCCCGGTCCTGGCCGCGCCCGCCTCCGCGAACGAGCCGTCCGGGACCTGGATCCCCGCCGACCCGGGGCTGGTCCCGGACGACCCGGAGGCCCCCGTCAGGGCCTCGGACGGCACCGTCTTCCCCGACTCCGACATCCACACGTACCCCCTGGTCACGGTCGACGGACAGGCCCTGACCGGGCGGGTCTTCCTCGACGCGCACGACATGGCGATGCGGGAGGAGGCCCTGCGGGTGGTGTCGGCCATCCAGCACTACACCCAGGTCGAGGAAGGGCTGCCCGGTGTGTACGCCGGGCGGCAGAGCGGCTTGCTGCCCCTGCCGCGGGCCCTGGCCGACTCCTACGTCGTCGTCGGCCACGGCGACAGCGGACGCACCACCCTGCCCCGCCGCAGCACCGCCGCCAACCAGGCGGTCCACCCCCGGCAGCTGGGCCGGGTGCTGGCGCGGCGCAAGAGCATGCGGGCGCTGCCCCCGGACAAGCCGGTGTGGCTGCTGCTGTGCGAGCTGTCCATGACGCGCGCCGACCAGGACCTGCTCGCCCATCCCTCCTCCGCCCAGTACGTCGCCAACGAGACCCGTCGCACCGTCTTCACCGTGGACCGGCAGATCTCGCCGAGCGAGGCCGAGGGCGGCCTGCCGCCGCGCCTGGTCGTGTACGACGACCCGGACAACCCCGTCGGCCACATCGGAGAGTTCCGTCCCGAGCCCGCGACCGCCGCCCTCGACGCGCTCGCCGACCTGGGCGGGCTCTCCGCCGGCCTGCCGGGGCGCACCGACCGGGCCCTGCACTGGGTGCGGGCCCTGCGGCTGACCCACGGCGTGCACATCGACTCCGACCCGGACCGCGAGGCGGAGTTCCACGAGCTGATCGAGGGCTTCGGCGCCCTCGAAGCGCTGCGCTCCCGGTCCGCCGGCAACGCCGCCCCCGGCCCGCTCACCTGGGGCGGACTCCGGCACCTCGTCGGCCAGTACGCCGCCCGGCAGGGCTGGGACCGGTCACTGACCGCCGGCTCCCTGGCCCACCTGCTGCACGCCGCACGCACCGGCGGCCTGGGTGCCTCCGACACGGCAGGACCCACCGCCCCCGCCGCCCCGCCGGTCTCCACCGGCGCCCCGGCCCCGACGGGCACGGTGGCCCGGCCGACCGGACAGGAGACGCCGCCGGACACCGGCCCCGACGCCATCCTGCTCCAGGCGCCGCCCTCCGAGGAGGCCCGGCGCCGGTGGATCGCCGGCCAGGCGGGCGCGGACGACCTGCCCGGCGATCCGCCGGGACTCACCGGCGCCGGGTTCGTCACCCTGGACGAACTGAGGGAGGCGGGCATCGGGATCACCCCCGGCATGGATGTCGAGGCGCAGCTCGGCGGAGGCATCCGGGGGAGCGGACTGCCACCGCTCGACCAGGTGCGGCTGCTGCTGGCCCGCCCCGGCCCGTGGCCGGACGCCCTCGACACCGTCGCGGCCACGGTCGCGCGCCGGATCTGGCGCTCGGCGTTCGCCGACTTCACGAGCAGCGCCGCGCACCCGGACGCCGCCCGGGCCTGGGAGACGGCCCTCGGACTGCTCCTGCCGGGCGACCCGGACTCCATGCTCGCGGACTGGCGGTACGCCGGGGAGGAGTTCCGCGACGCGGTGCGCAGGCTCGCCGGCCTCCTGGCGGCGGAGGGGACGGACCCCCGGACGGTCGCGCGCCTCGCCGCCCGGTTCCGGAGCGTTCTCGGACTGCCGCCCATCGCGACGGACGGTCCGGACGCCCAGTAGGCCGGCCAGGAGGACGCACCGAGGCCGCACGGCCCGCGCCGGAGCACCGGATCAGCATCGCCGACCCGGGCCGGGACGGCGAGGGCGCACCGCCGGACGGGTCGTGGTCGGCTGCCGGTGCACGGGAACGACCGGCGACACCGGGGAGTGTCGCCCCCAGGAAGCGCTCGGCCGGCGTCAGCCCCCGGCGACGCGGACCACGCCCTCCGGCTCGCGGTTATCCGCTGCCGGCGGCTCCGGGCCCGGCGCTGAGGGCGGCGCATGGCGCGTCCAGTGCGCGACCCTACCTGGGGCAAGTCAACTAAGTTGTTCAGGCGCGTAGTTCGCCCGGCAGCGCCGGTTCCCGGCGCGCGCGACTCCGTCCGCGACGGGGTCCCGCACCTCAGGGCGCAGGCGCCACCGGGCGACGGCCCGCCGGGCCCGGCGACTTCCGACGCGAAGGAGCGTGCACGTGCAGCGCACCGGTCTGTACTACCCGTACGTCCACTTCCGTGACGCGGCGTGGATCAAGGCCGCCGCGCTGTACCTCCCGGAGATGGCCCGCGTGGTGCCCGAGGGATTCCGCGTGTCGGACCCGGAGCACGTCCGTGTCCTGCGGGACGAGCTGGGCTTCGTCCAGGACATCGCCCCGCCGACGCCGTCGAGGCGGCGTCGCGGCACCTGCTGCGGGTCGTGGAGGAGCGCGGTGAGGAAATGCGGAACCGCTTCGGTGTCACCGTCCAGCAGGACGTCGTGGACGCCGAACCCTCGCCGCCCGGCGCCCGGATGCGCGTCGGCACCGGTGCGCACCATGCCCGATCGCCCTGGGGCCGGCCGCTGGCGGGCCTCTACCCCGGTGAGATGTCACCGGAGTTGAGACGGGCCCTGTTCGAAGCGGGGCTGGCGGCGCGGCGTGAGCGCAACAGCTTCACTCACGGGGCGCCCGGCGTGTGGCTGGGCATGGACCCGGCGCTCGCCTGGGTCTACAAGTGCGCGCTGACCGCCGAACTCGCGGCCCGTACGGCCTTCCTCCCCGTCACCGACCAGGAGGCCGCCCACACCGCGGTCGACCCCTGGGACACCGAGCGGATGGCGGCGGTCCTCCTGGGCGGTGCCCCGGCCCCGGCCGGCACCGGCGACCTCGCGGGGCGGATCGGGGTGTTGTCCGTGCGGTGCGTGCTCCCCGCGGGGCTCGGCGGGGTGCCCGCGGAGAAGATCGTGGCGCTCCGCAAGACGTACGAGCCGGAGTTCCTCGCCTACACGGACGCCGTCGCCCGGACGGCGGCGGACCTGCGTGAGGAACTGGCCGGCATCCGCAGTCCGCAGGCACTGGACACGTACGTGCGGCAGGCGGTGCACCGGGAGTTCGATGTCGAGTTGGTGAAGCTGCGCAACGCCATGAACGGCGTCGGCCTCCAGACGATCACCACCTCCGTCAGCACCACGTTCGACACGCCCACCTCGGCGGCGCTGCTGAGCGGGCTGATCGGCACGGTCGGCGGCACCATGGCGGGCAGCGCGGCGGGCATCGTGGCCGGAGTCGGCGCGACAGCCGTGGGCATCCTCGGCGGAGCCCGCGGCCGGCGCGACGCGGCACTCGCCGCCTCCCCGGTCAGTTTCCTGCTGCGCGTCGAGAACGGACTCAACCCCGACACCGCCGTCCGCAGGATCGGCCGCGCCCTGCGACGGGGCGCCGGCGCGGGCGGGTGACGGGCGGGGAACCACGGCCGCGGCCCGCTGAGCGCCGCCCGTCGGCCGCCCTCAGCACTCGATGATGTTGACCGCCAGCCCGCCGCGGGCCGTCTCCTTGTACTTGACCGACATGTCCGCGCCGGTCTCCTTCATCGTCTTGATGACCTTGTCCAGGGACACCTTGTGCGAGCCGTCGCCGCGCAGCGCCATCCGTGCCGCCGTGACCGCCTTCACCGCGGCCATGCCGTTGCGCTCGATGCACGGGATCTGGACGAGTCCGCCGACCGGGTCGCAGGTCAGGCCGAGGTTGTGCTCCATGCCGATCTCGGCGGCGTTCTCCACCTGCTCCGGGGAGCCGCCCATCACCTCCGCGAGGGCGCCCGCCGCCATCGAGCAGGCCGAGCCGACCTCGCCCTGGCAGCCGACCTCGGCGCCGGAGATGGAGGCGTTCTCCTTGAAGAGCATGCCGATCGCGCCGGCCGCGAGCAGGAAGCGGACCACGCCCTCCTCGTCGGCGCCGGGGACGAAGTTCATGTAGTAGTGCAGGACGGCCGGGATGATGCCCGCCGCGCCGTTCGTGGGCGCCGTGACGACCCGGCCGCCGGCCGCGTTCTCCTCGTTCACGGCCATCGCGTAGAGGGTGATCCACTCCATGGCGAGCGCCTGCGGATCGCCCTCGGAGCGCAGCTTGCGCGCGGTGTTCGCGGCGCGGCGGCGCACCTTCAGCCCGCCCGGCAGGATGCCCTCGCGGGACATGCCCCGGTCGACGCAGGCCCGCATCACGCGCCAGATTTCCAGCAGGCCCTCGCGGATCTCCTCCTCGGTCCGCCAGGCGCGCTCGTTCTCCAGCATCAGGGCGGAGATGGACAGGCCCGTCTCCCGGGTCAGGCGCAGCAGCTCGTCGCCCGTGCGGAAGGGGTACTTCAGGACGGTGTCGTCGAGCTTGATGCGGTCCGCGCCCACCGCCTCCTCGTCCACGACGAACCCGCCGCCCACCGAGTAGTACGTCTTCGACAGCAGCTCCGTGCCGGAGGCGTCGTGCGCCCACAGCGTCATGCCGTTGGCGTGGTAGGGCAGGGCCTTGCGGCGGTGCAGCACCATGTCGTCGTCGAAGGAGAACGCGATCTCGTGCTCGCCCAGCAGCCGGATCCGGCCACCGTCCTTGATCTTCTCCACCCGCTCGTCGGCCGACTCCACGTCCACCGTGCGCGGCGAGTCGCCCTCCAGGCCCAGCAGCACCGCCTTGGGCGTGCCGTGACCGTGGCCGGTGGCGCCCAGGGAGCCGTACAGCTCCGCCCGCACCGAGGCGACGGAGTCCAGCAGGTCCTCGTTGCGCAGCCGCAGGGCGAACATCCGGGCCGCCCGCATCGGGCCGACCGTGTGCGAGCTGGACGGGCCGATGCCGATCGAGAACAGATCGAAGACCGAGATGGCCACGGGAGGACTCCTAAGGGTTCGGCGGACGACGCTGTCCACCGGAAGGGGTGGTTCAGAGAACGGAACACAGTGGGGAAGCAGAGGGAAAACGTTTATGCGGGGTGCATGGTGCGGGGCACCGCGCCCACCGACCAGTGTGCGCGATGCCCCTGAGGTCCGTACGTGAGAAAGCGTACGAAAGTACTACAGGCCGGGGTACAGCGGGTGCTTCGCGGCCAGAGCCGTCACCCGGGCCCGGAGCGCCGCGACGTCGTACGACGGCTTCAGCGTCTCGGCGATCACGTCCGCGACCTCGGTGAAGTCCTCGGCCGTGAAGCCCCGGGTGGCCAGCGCCGGCGTGCCGATCCGCAGACCGGAGGTGACCATCGGCGGGCGCGGGTCGTTCGGGATCGCGTTGCGGTTGACGGTGATGCCGACCTCGTGCAGCCGGTCCTCGGCCTGCCGGCCGTCCAGCTCCGAGTTCCGCAGGTCCACCAGGACCAGGTGCACGTCCGTGCCGCCGGACAGCACGTCCACGCCCACGGCCTTGACGTCGTCCTGGACCAGGCGCTCGGCCAGGATGCGGGCGCCCTCCAGGGTACGGCGCTGGCGCTCCTTGAACTCCTCCGTGGCGCACGCCTTGAAGGCGACCGCCTTGGCGGCGACCACGTGCTCCAGCGGGCCGCCCTGCTGACCGGGGAAGACCGCGGAGTTGATCTTCTTGGCCAGCTCGGCGGTGGAGAGGATCACCCCGCCGCGCGGACCGCCGAGGGTCTTGTGCGTGGTGGTCGTCACGACGTGGGCGTGCGGGACCGGGTTCGGGTGCAGACCCGCGGCCACCAGACCGGCGAAGTGCGCCATGTCGACCATCAGGTAGGCGCCGACCTCGTCCGCGATCCGGCGGAACGCGGCGAAGTCCAGCTGACGCGGGTACGCCGACCAGCCGGCCACGATCAGCTTCGGCTTCTTCTCCTTGGCGAGCCGCTCCACCTCGGCCATGTCGACCTGGCCGTCGTCGCCGACGTGGTAGGGGACCACGTCGTAGAGCTTGCCGGAGAAGTTGATCTTCATGCCGTGGGTCAGGTGCCCGCCGTGCGCGAGGTTCAGGCCCATGATCGTGTCACCGGGCTTGAGCAGCGCGAACATCGCGGCCGCGTTGGCCTGCGCACCCGAGTGCGGCTGCACATTGGCGTGCTCGGCGCCGAAGAGTTCCTTGACCCGGTCGATCGCGATCTGCTCGATCACGTCGACGTGCTCGCAGCCGCCGTAGTAGCGGCGGCCGGGGTAGCCCTCGGCGTACTTGTTGGTGAGGACCGAGCCCTGGGCCTCCATGACCGCGACCGGGGCGAAGTTCTCCGAGGCGATCATCTCGAGGGTGGACTGCTGCCGGTGCAGCTCGGCGTCGACCGCGGCGGCCACCGCCGGGTCGAACGCGTGCAGGGACGTGTTCAGAAGCGACATGCGGTTACGACTCCTCAGCCCGCGGTGTGGGCTTCGTACTCGGCGGCGGTCAGCAGGTCGGCCGGCTCGTCGGTGACGCGCACCTTGAACAGCCAGCCGCCCTCGAAGGGCGCCGAGTTCACCAGCGACGGGTCGTTCACGACGTCCTCGTTGACCTCGGTGATCTCACCGCTGACCGGGGAGTACAGGTCGCTGACCGACTTGGTCGACTCCAGCTCGCCGCAGGTCTCGCCGGCGGTCACGCTGTCACCGACCTCGGGGAGCTGGACGAAGACGACGTCACCGAGTGCGTTGGCCGCGTGCTCCGTGATGCCGACCGTCGACACGCCGTCCTCGGCGGCCGTCAGCCACTCGTGCTCCTTGCTGTAACGCAGCTGCGTGGGGTTGCTCATGGCCTGAATTCTCCTGTACGGGGGGATGACGGATGACTGAGGGGACCGCGCGCGGCGCCCGTGGCGGGCACGGCGTGCGTGCTCATCTCAGGTACGCGGGAAACCGTTGTGCGACGGTGTCACTTCTGCCGCTTGTAGAACGGCAGCGCCACGACCTCGTAGGGCTCGTGGCTGCCACGGATGTCCACGCCGACACCCTCGGTGCCGGGCTGCGCGTACGCCGGGTCGACGTACGCCATGGCGATCGGCTTGCCCAGGGTGGGGGAGGGGGCGCCGGAGGTGACCTCGCCGACCACCTCGCCGCCGGACACGACCGCGTACCCGGCGCGCGGGACGCGGCGGCCCTCGGCGACCAGGCCGACCAGCACGCGGGGCGGCTCGGCGGCGGCCCGCTCGGCGGCTTCGGCCAGCGCCGCGCGGCCCACGAAGTCGCCCTCCTTCTCGAACTTCACCACCCGGCCGAAACCGGCGTCGAAGGGCGTGAGGGAGGGGCTCAGCTCGTTCCCGTACAGCGGCATGCCCGCCTCCAGGCGCAGCGTGTCCCGGCAGGACAGCCCGCACGGGACCAGGCCCGCGCCCTCGCCGGCCTTGGTCAGCGCCTGCCACAGCTCCACCGCGTGCTCCGGCTTCACGAACAGCTCGAAGCCGTCCTCGCCGGTGTAGCCGGTGCGGGCGATCAGCGCGGGGATTCCGGCGACCGTGCCGGGCAGACCGGCGTAGTACTTCAGGCCGTCCAGGTCGGCGTCGGTGAGCGAGGCGAGGATGCCCTGGGACTCGGGGCCCTGCACGGCCAGCAGCGCGTAGGCGTCACGGTCGTCGCGGACCTCGGCGTCGAAGCCGGCCGAGCGCTCCCGCAGGGCGTCCAGGACCACCTGGGCGTTGGAGGCGTTGGCGACCACCAGGTACTCGGGCGTCTCCGTGTCGCCGAGCCGGTAGACGATCAGGTCGTCCAGGATGCCGCCGTCCTCGCGGCAGATCATCGTGTAGCGGGCCCGGCCGGGCTTGACGCCGCCGATGTTGCCGACCAGGGCGTGGTCGAGGAGCGCGGCGGCGGCCGGGCCGGTGACCGCGATCTCGCCCATGTGGGAGAGGTCGAAGAGGCCGGCCCTGGTGCGCACGGCGTTGTGCTCGTCGCGCTCGGAGCCGTAGCGCAGGGGCATGTCCCAGCCGGCGAAGTCGGTCATCGTCGCGCCGAGCGACCGATGCAGGGCATCGAGCGCGGTCCGGCGGGGTTCGGTACTGCTCATCGGTCGGTCTCCCAAAGGCATGACGACGGGCGAGGGCGATTCCTCCCCATCTGTCATCGGAACCTGAGAGGTTCGCCATGACCGCCCGCTCAGGGGAGACCACGGTTTGCACCTTGGGTGGAGCCACAGGAGCACGGCTGCGGTGGCCCGCTTTTCAGATGTGCCTCGCCCGCGCGGTAACGGGGCCTGAGAGATTCAAGGGAGGGACTTGCTCCTTCGGCGCCCCGGCGGCAACGGTGCCGGGGACTCTCCCGCGCGGATTCAAACGGCCGGTATGCAGTTGGCGCGCACATCATTGCACGCATCGCGGGGGCGCGGCAGGGGGACCCTTTCCTGGGATGCACAGGTTGTACGGGCACCGTCACAGGGAGCTGTGACAGGCCTGTTTCGGGAAAGGCACGGAAACGGGAGACCCGGGCATTACCTTCTCTTTACACTCAGCGAGGACCCGGACTCACAGCGGGTCCCAGGGGAGGACCAACACGGTGAACAGGACCACGGCGTGCGCCACCACCACGGGCGTCCCGCTGCCCCCGCAGCCGGCCGGCCGGGTCCGCGGGGCCCGCGGCGCGCTGCCCGCGCCCGTCGTCCGCGATCTGCGCGGGCGGGCCGGCCGCAGCCCGCGAGCACTGCTCTTCGGGCCCCGCGACCTCGTCGTGGTCACCGGACTGCCCGGCAGCGGGAAGTCCACGCTGATGCGCCGCACGGTGCGCGGCACCCGCATCGACTCCCAGGACACCCGCGACCGCTTCGACCGCCGCCTGTCCGGCTTCCTGCCGTACGCCGTCTACCGCCCCCTGGTCCGCCTGGCCCACTACGCGAGCCTGCGCCGCGCCCTGCGCGCCGGCGGCGCGGTCGTGGTCCACGACTGCGGCACCCAGGCGTGGGTGCGGCGCTGGCTGGCCCGCGAGGCCCGCCGCCGCGGGGCGGGCCTGCACCTGCTGCTGCTCGACGTCACCCCGCAGCAGGCCCTGGCCGGCCAGCTGGAGCGCGGGCGCGGCGTCTCCCGGTACGCCTTCCGGCGTCACCGCGTCGCGAGCGAGCGGCTGCTGCGCGCGGTGGAGCGCGGCCGGCTGCCGGCGCACAGCGGTTCGGCGGTGCTGATCGACCGGGCGGCGGCGGACGCGCTGCGCCGGATCGGCTTCGCGGGCTGACCGGATAATCTTTCCGCCACAGCAGTGGTTCCAGGCAGGCGGTGCGACAGATGGACTTTCCGGCGTTCCCGGCCCCGACACACCCCCATCCGCACGGCGGTTGGCCCGGCAACGAGGTGGAGGAGGTGCTCTCCGCCTCCCTCGGCGTCCCCTCGGCGGGCAGCAGGATCGTGGAGGTGCTGGGCCGCAGCTTCGTCTGGGTCCCGCTGCCGAACGGCGGCGGCCCGCACAGCGGCCCCCTGGACCTGCCCACCATGGAGATCGACGGCCAGGCCTACGTCCCCGTCTTCACCTCCGAGGAACAGCTCCGGCAGGTCGTCGGCTCCCACATGTCGTACACGATCGCGCCCGCCGTGGAGTTCGCCCGCGGTCTGCCGCCGCAGGCCGGGATCGCGGTGAACCCCGGCGGCGTGGTCGCCGTCCCGCTGCCGCCGGCGGCGGTGGCCGAACTGTGCCGGGCCGGGCACACCCCGCTGGACGGTGCCACGAGCGGCGGACGGGTCCGGCTGTTCCAGCCCGACTGGCAGGACGACCCGGTGGACTTCCTCGCCGCGGCCTCGCAGGAGTTCGAGGCCGTCGGCGTGGTGACGACCGCCCGCCGCTGTCTCGCCGCGATCGAGACGGCCGACCCGGTCCTCTTCATCGGCGTGGAACTGGCCCACTGGGAGGGCGACGCCCGCACCCTCCCCCTGGACGCCCTGGGCCGCGCCCTCGGCCGCACCCCGGCCCCCTGGCCGGTCAACCTCATCCTGATGGACATCGCCCAGGACCCGGTGGCCGACTGGCTCCGCACCCAGGTCCGCCCCTTCTACCAGCACCAGCCGTAGCTTCCGGGGGGTGCGGGGGGCCCGTACCGCCACGGCTTCGTCACGCGGGCATCCCCAACCCCCTCAGGGGCGCGGGGAACTGCGCGAACGACCACGACGCACCCGCACCCGCCGCGCGACGCGCAGCCCCGAGCCCTCCCGCCCCCCGACGCCCCCGTCAGGACACCCGGACGCCCCCGGCGCCCGCGTCGAACCCCCGGCGCCGCACGCCCCACCCCACCCGCCCGCCGGAGGCTTACGCTAGGTTCGTTGGCTCGGGCGAGGGCGTTGTACGGAGGGGCGATACAAAGTGAGCGCTGGCACCGCGGCGGCCGGACAGGTCGAGCACATGCTGCGCCAGGTGACGCCCGGGCGTTACGACGCCTACGAGGCGTTGCTGCGCGCCCTGGCCACCCCCTCCTCCGGCCAGGTCTGGATGCTGCTCTGGCACGGCCAGGCGGGTTCCCCCGACGCCCAGTACGGCAACATGGAGGTCGACGGCTACGGCTACGCCCCCTGCGTCACCTCCGCGCAGGAGCTGTCCGCCAGCGGCTGGAACCGGTCGTACGAGGTGGTCGACGGTCTCGAAGCGGCCCGCGCGCTCTATCCCGACCGCTACGGACTCTGGCTCAACCCGCACGCCCCGGGCGGCGGCGTCGGCATCCCCTGGCTGGACCTGCGCCGCATCGCCGGCGGCCTGGACCGCAGGCCCGCCGGACCGCTGAGACTCTCCGAACCGGCCATCGAGATCCCACAGTTCTACGCGCTGCTCGCGCAGAACGCCCACCGCACCCCGGCCGTGCGCGCCCTGCGCCGGGCCTGGGTGCAGCCGGCGCTGGGCGCCCCGTACCTCGCCATCGGCCTGGACGTCTACGACACCTCCCCGCCCGCCGTGGACGCCGTGCGCGCGATGATGCAGCAGTCCCTCGGCGCGGTGCCGGACGGTTTGCCGGTGTCGACCGTGGCGATGTCCGACGAACACGACCCGGTCGCGATGTGGCTGCGCGCCAGCGCCCGGCCCTTCTACGACCGCGAGGCGCACGGCGCCGGCCGGCCCCCCGCCCCGGGCTACGGCTACCCGCCCGCGCACCACCGCTGACCGGGCCCGTCTCCGCGATCCGCCGCGCTCCACCGACCGCGCCGGCCCTCCGTACCGTGTTGACTCAGCGTCACCGTGTCCACCATGTGGACACATGCACCGACATTCCACGAGCCTCGGCCTGCCGAAGGTGATTTCGCGTCAGCTTTTCGGTCATGCGCACTCCGCGACCAACCCTTGACCCCCTGTCACCTGCGGTTTCACGCGTTCTCCACGCCACCGGGCCGTCGCTCGGGGCCTCTTGGGGGACCGCGCCATGTGTCGTCCGGGTTAAATCTCGGCGGTGGGGCGCCTGAACAGTCCGATATGTCAAGTGTTCAGATCTCAGGTAGGTATCACCGCTATCCGGACTGTTCCTGACTGAGTGCGAACGTAGGTAGTGTTCGGCCGGTCAAGATGCATCCACATAGCGGACCCGGAGTGGCCCCAATATGCGCATAACCAAGTCCCGAGTCGCTCGGGCGATCACGGCCGCGGTGGCGGTCGGTCTGATCGCCACGGGCTGCTCCAGCGAACGGGACGCTGACAACGAGAGCGGCGGCGACAAGGACACGTTCGTCTTCGCCGGTGCCGGAGACCCGGGTTCCCTGGACCCTGCCCTCGCGAGCGACGGTGAAACCTTCCGTGTGACGCGTCAGGCCTTCGAGGCCCTGCTCGAGCACGAGTCCGGCGGCACCAAGCTGGTCGGCGGCCTCGCCGAGACCTGGTCGAGCAACGACCAGGGCACCGTCTGGACCTTCAACCTCCGCAAGAACGTGAAGTTCCACGACGGCGAGGCGTTCAACGCCGCGGCCGTGTGCGCCAACTACGACCACTGGTTCAACTGGACGGGCACCTACCAGTCCAGCGCGGTCTCCTACTACTGGCAGACCATCATGGGCGGGTTCGCGAAGAACGAGGACGCCGAGGCGCCCGAGGCGAACTACAAGTCCTGCACCGCCAAGGACGAGAACACCGCCGTCATCGAGGTCAAGAACCCCTCCGCGAACCTCCCCGGCGGCTTCTCCCTCAACGCCCTCGCGATCCACTCGCCGAAGGCCATCGAGGCGTACAAGAAGCAGGACGCGTCCGCCAAGGGCGACGCCATCACGTACCCCAAGTACAGCCAGGAGGCCGGCACGGTCGCCGGCACCGGCCCGTACAAGATCACGAAGTGGAACAAGGGCAACAAGGAAGTCACCCTTGAGCGCTTCGACGACTACTGGGGCGAGAAGGCGAAGATCAAGAACCTGGTCTTCCGCACCATCGACACCGAAGAGGGCCGCCGCCAGGCGCTCCAGGCCGGTGACATCGACGGCTACGACCTCGTGGCCCCGGCCGACGTCCAGACCCTCGAGAAGGAGGGCTACGTCGTCCCGACCCGTGGCGTCTTCAACCTCTTCTACGTCGGCATGAGCCAGTCGGCCAACCCGGCGCTCAAGAAGAAGGAAGTCCGCCAGGCGATCGCGCAGGCGATCGACAAGGAGAACCTGGTCAAGACCCAGCTGCCCGAGGGTGGCAAGGTCGCCGACCAGTTCATGCCGGACACGATCGCGGGCTACTCCAAGAACGTCACGAAGTACCCGTTCGACACGGCCGCGGCCAAGGGTCTCCTCAAGAAGGCCGGTGAGGAGAAGCTCAAGATCGAGTTCTGCTACCCGACCGAGGTCACCCGCCCGTACATGCCTGCTCCGCAGGACCTGTTCGAGCTGATGAAGGCCGACCTGGAGAAGGCCGGCATCACCGTCACGCCGAAGGCCATGAAGTGGGCCCCGGACTACCTGGACGCCACCGAGGCGGGCTCCTGCGCCCTGCACATGCTCGGCTGGACCGGTGACTTCAACGACGGCTACAACTTCATCGGCACCTGGTTCGCCGGGTTCGACAAGCAGTGGGGCTTCAAGGACCAGAAGGTCTTCGACGCCGTGAACGCCGGCTCGAAGATGGGCAAGGCCGAGGAGCGCACGGCCGCCTACGAGAAGGCCAACGAGGTCATCATGGACTACCTCCCGGGTGTCCCGATCTCCGCCTCTCCGCCGGCCATCGCCTTCGCCAAGAACGTGAACCCGCCGAACGTCTCCCCGCTGACGCAGGAGGTCTTCGCCGAGGCCTCGTTCAAGTAGGCGCCTGACCGGCACCGACAAACCCAACGGGGGGGTCCGCCCGGCCGCCGCAACTCGGCGGCCGGGCGGGTCCATTCATGTAAGACATCACGCAAGAAAGGGGCATGCGGGGTGCTGCGTCTCGTCGTACGAAGACTGCTCCAGCTCATACCCACGCTGCTCGGCCTGTCGGTTCTTCTCTTCCTCTGGCTCGACCGGCTGCCCGGCGGACCCGCCTCAGCGATCCTGGGGGAAAAGGCCACCGAGGCCGAAGTGGCGCGCATCAACCGTGCGCTCGGGCTGGACCAGCCCGTCTACGTTCAGTACTGGCGCTTCCTGAAGCGCATCTTCGAACTCGACCTGGGCACCTCCACCCAGACCGGGCAGCCGGTGTGGGACGAGTTCACCCAGCGTTTCCCCGCGACCGTGGAGCTGTCCCTGCTCGCGATCCTGCTGGCTGTGGTCGTCGGTGTCCCGCTCGGCTACTTCGCCGCCCGCAAGCGCGGCGGCTGGCTCGACGTCAGCGCGGTCTCCGGCTCGCTCGTCGGCATCTGCATCCCGGTCTTCTTCCTGGCACTGATCCTCAAGCAGATCTTCGCCGTGAACCTCGGCCTGTTCCCCACCTACGGACGCCAGGAAACCGGCATCAACGCCACGGACGTCACGGGCTTCGCCGTCCTGGACGGCATCCTCACCGGCGAACTCGACGCGGCAGCGAACGCACTCCACCACCTGATCCTGCCGTCGGTCGCGCTGGCCACCATTCCGCTCGCCGTCATCGTGCGCATGACGCGCGCCAGCGTGCTCGAAGTGCAGGACGAGGACTACGTCCGCACCGCCGAGGCCAAGGGCCTCAAGCGCAGTGTCGTCCGCAGCCGGCACGTGATGCGCAACGCCCTGCTCCCCGTCATCACGGCGGTCGGCCTGCTCACCGGCTCCCTGCTGTCGGGCGCGGTCCTGACCGAGTCCGTGTTCTCCTTCGGTGGCATCGGCTCCTTCATCCGGCAGGCGATCGACGGCCGTGACTACCCCGTGCTCGTCGGGTTCATCATGTTCATCGCGCTGATATACGTCCTGATCAACTTGCTGGTGGACCTGGCGTACAGCCTCATCGACCCGAGAGTGCGGGTGCACTAATGAGCGTCGCCACCAAGACCGACAAGATCCAGCGCCTCGCCGAACTGGCCGCGACCAAGGAGACCAGCACCGGCGACAGCCTGTGGCGGGAGGCGTTCCGCCGCCTCAAGCGCAGCAAGATGGCGATCGTCGGCGCGGTCGTCATCGCCCTGTTCATCCTTCTCGCGATCGTCGGCCCCTACATCGCGCCGTACTCCCCGACCGCGCAGACCTGGCGCGGCGAGGTCTTCCCCAACCGGGGAGAGTTCGTCGGCATGCGCCCCGAGAACTGGTTCGGACTGGACCACCTCGGCCGGGACCTGTTCTCCCGCTTCCTGGTCGGCGCCCGCCAGACGCTGCTCGTCGGTGTCGTCGCCACGCTGATCGGTCTGACCATCGGCTTCCTGGTCGGCGGCCTGGCCGGCGCCTTCGCCACCCTCGGTGGCGAGCGGGGCAAGCGCGTCGACTCCGTCATCATGCGGTTCATCGACATCATGCTGGCGATGCCCTCGCTGCTGCTGGCCGTGTCGATCGCCGCCGTCATGGGGCAGTCGCTGACCACGGTGATGATCGCCGTGGGTGTCGTGCAGATCCCGGTGTTCGCCCGGCTGCTGCGCGGCTCCATGCTGGTCCAGGGCAGCTCCGACTACGTGCTGGCCGCCCAGTCCCTCGGTGTGCGCAAGCGGCGCATCGTGGTCTCGCAGATCATCCCCAACTCGCTCAGCCCGGTGATCGTGCAGGCCACGCTCTCCCTGGCCACGGCGATCATCGAGGCCGCCGCCCTGTCCTACCTGGGCCTCGGCAACCCCGACCCGGCCATCCCGGAGTGGGGCGTCATGCTCACCCAGGCGCAGCGCTTCTTCGACAGCGGCGCGCCCATGATGGCGGTCTACCCCGCCGTCGGCATCATCATCACCGCCCTCGGCTTCACCCTCCTCGGCGAGGCCATGCGGGAAGCCCTCGACCCGAAGCTGAGGGGCTGAACCACCATGTCTCTGCTCTCTGTCGACGAACTGACCGTCACCTTCGGTGGCGTCGGCCGCAAGGAGTCCCGGGCGGTCGACGGGGTCTCCTTCGAGGTGGACCAGGGCCAGGTCGTGGGCCTGGTCGGCGAGTCCGGCTGCGGCAAGTCCGTCACCTCGCTCGCCCTGATGGGCCTGCTGCCCCACAAGGGCGTCAAGGTCGGCGGGCGTGCCGAATTCGACGGCACCGACCTGTTCACCATGAGCCCGTCCGCCCGCCGCGACCTGCGCGGCAGCCAGATGGCGATGATCTTCCAGGACCCGCTGTCCTCCCTCAACCCGGTCGTGCCGGTCGGGGTGCAGGTCACCGAGATCCTGGAGCGCCACCGCGGGATGAAGGGGGAGGCCGCCCGCAAGGAGGCCGCCCACCTGCTGGACCGGGTCGGCATCCCCGACCCGACCCGCAGGCTCAAGGAGTTCCCGCACCAGCTCTCCGGCGGTATGCGCCAGCGCGCGCTCATCGCCATGGCCGTGGCCTGCGCTCCCAGCCTGCTCATCGCCGACGAGCCCACCACGGCGCTCGACGTGACGATCCAGGCGCAGATCCTGGAACTGCTCAAGGAGCTCGTGGACCAGGAGGGCACCGCCCTGCTGATGATCACCCACGACCTCGGTGTGGTCGCCGGTCTCTGCGACCAGGTCAACGTGCTCTACGCGGGCAAGGTCGTGGAGTCCGCCGGGCGCCGCGAGCTGTTCGCCCACCCCACCCACCCCTACGCGCACGGACTGCTGGGGTCCATCCCGCGTCTCGACTCGCCCCGAGGCGAGGCGCTCAAGCCCATCCGCGGCTCCATCAACGACCGCATCGCCTGGGCCGACGGCTGCGCCTTCGCACCCCGCTGCGACCGGTACGAGATGGGCTGCCTGACCGGCACCCCGCCGCTCACCGAGCCGCGCGCCGCCGGTCATGAGGTGCGGTGCGTCCATCCCGTACTCGACGACGCGAAGGCCGAGGAGGTCCCCGCATGAGCCTGCTCGAACTGGACGGCGTCAAGGTCCACTTCCCCATCAAGAAGGGTGTCCTGTTCGACCGCACGGTCGGCCACGTCTACGCCGTGGACGGGATCTCCCTGAAGGTCGAGGCGGGCCAGACCTACGGCCTGGTCGGTGAGTCGGGCTGCGGCAAGACCACCCTCGGCCGGTCCGTGCTGCGGCTGGTCGACATCACCGAGGGTTCCGTCGTCCTCGACGGGACCGACCTGGCGAAGCTGCCGGGCGAGGAGATGCGCCGCTTCCGGCGCCGGCTCCAGATGGTCTTCCAGGACCCGCTGGGCTCGCTCAACCCCCGGCAGAACATCGAGTCGATCCTGTCCGAGGGCATGGTCGCCCACGGCATCGGCAAGGACCAGGAGGAGCGCCGGGAGAAGATCAAGTCGATCCTGGACAAGGTCGGCCTGCCCTCCAACGCGCTCGCCCGCTACCCGCACGAGTTCTCCGGCGGCCAGCGCCAGCGCATCGGCATCGCCCGCGCGCTGGTCCTCGAACCCGACGTGATCATCTGCGACGAGCCGGTCTCCGCGCTCGACGTGTCGGTCCAGGCCCAGGTCATCAACCTGCTGGAGGAACTCCAGGAGGAACTCGGCCTGACCTACCTGGTCATCGCCCACGACCTCGCGGTGGTCCGGCACATCTCCGACGTCATCGGCGTGATGTACCTGGGCTCACTCGTCGAGGAGGCGCCGAGCGACGCGCTCTACGCCGAGCCGAAGCACCCGTACACCAAGGCCCTGATGTCGGCCGTGCCGGTGCCGGACCCCGAGGTGGAGGACCAGCGCGAGCGCATCCTGCTCGTCGGTGACCTGCCCTCCCCGGCGAACCCGCCGAGCGGCTGCCGTTTCCACACCCGGTGCCCGTGGGCCCAGGCCGAGCGGTGCTCGACCGAACGCCCCGAGCTGCGGGACGTCGGCGGCGGTCACCGGGTGGCGTGCCACTTCGCCGAGGAGATCGCGGCCGGGACGCTGAAGCTGACCGCCGGCGAGGTCGTGTCGGCCACGCGTGAGGGAGTGGAGGACGCCCCGCCGACGCTGCCGGAGCAGGCCGAGCGGGCGGAGGCCGCCGTCGCGGAGGCCGAGGAGGCCGAGGAGGCCGAGAAGGCGGTGAAGGCCGAGAAGGCGGACACCGTCGAGGCGGCCGACGCGCCCGAGAAGGCGGACACGGCCGAGGAGAAGGCCGCGGAGCCCCTCGAGGCCGGCAAGGCCGCCGAGCCCGAGCCCCGCAAGGCCGTGACGACCGAGAAGGACGCCACGACCGAGAAGGACGCCAAGGACGCGAAGGACGCGAAGGACGCCGAGGCCGAGAAGGCCGCCGAGGCCGGGAAGGCTGAGAAGGCCGACGAAGCCGTATAGCCCGTCCGTCCGCTGTCTCGCTGGAGACAGCAAGCTCACAGCGCCCCTCGCCTTCTATTGCAAGGCGAGGGGTGCTTGCTGAGTAAGAATGTACGGGTGCTGCAGCAACTGTTCAGTCCGTCCGTCCTGCATGTGCTCGACCTGATGGGCATCTTCGTCTTCGCGATCTCCGGTGCCCTGCTGGCCGTGCGCAAGAACTTCGACGTCTTCGGCATCGCCGTGCTCGCCGAGGTCACCGCGCTGGGCGGAGGACTCTTCCGCGACCTGGTCATCGGCGCGGTGCCGCCCGCGGCGTTCACGGACCTCGGGTACTTCGTCACCCCGCTGTTCGCCGCCACCCTGGTGATCTTCCTCCATCCGCACGTGGAGCGCATCCAGGTCGCCGTCAACGCCTTCGACGCGGCCGGGCTCGGCCTCTTCTGCGTCGTCGGGACGACCAAGGCCTACGACTACGGGCTCGGACTGACCGCCTCCGCCTGTCTGGGCCTGGCCACCGCCGTCGGCGGCGGCGTCCTGCGCGACGTGCTCGCCAACGAGGTGCCCTCGCTGCTGCGCTGGGACCGTGACCTGTACGCCGTTCCGGCCATCGTCGGCGCCACCATGGTCGCGCTGTTCATCCGCTACGACGTGCTGAACGCGATGACCAGTGGCGTCGCCGTGGTCACGGCCTTCGTGCTGCGGCTGCTGGCGATGCGCTACCACTGGCGGGCTCCCCGCGCGTGGCACCGCCGCTCGACGGTCAGGGAGGAGTAGCTCCGCCCGCCGTGCGGTGCCCGCCCAGCTCCTCGGTCAGCCAGCGGAAGGCCGGCACCACCTGCGGCCGCCACAGCGCCATCGTGTGTCCGCCGGCACTCCGCGGCAGCTTCACCACCTGCACGCTCGTCGGCGTCCTCGCGGCCCGGCCGAGCGCCACCGCGTCCTCGTAGCCGTCCTTCTCCTGGCCGGAGAGGTAGAGCGAGATCCGGGGCGGTGCCGCCGCCTCGCGCAGCATGCGGAGGGGGTCGTGCGCCGCGCGCAGGACCGGATCGCGTCCGGTGAGGGAGGCGCGTTCGACGGCCGGGTCGTTGTAGCCCGAGAGGCTGACCGCCGCGCCGTAGCGGTCGGGGTGCGCGATGGCGAGCCGGGTCGCGCAGTGCCCCCCGGCCGAGTACCCGGCGACCGACCACCCCCGCGGAGCGCTCTGCACACGGAAGTTGTCGATCACCATGCGCGGCACGTCGACGCCGAGCCAGCTCTCCGCGTTCACCCGGCCGGGAAGGTTGGCGCAGCCCGTGTCCGCGCCGGGGACCAGAGCGGTACGCGGTGCCACCAGCACGAACGGGGCGACGCGACCGTCCCGCATCAGCGGCATCAGCTGTTCGTGCGCGTCCAGCGTGCCGAACCATGCCTTCGCCGAGCCCGGGTAGCCCTGCAGCAGCTCGACCACCGGGAACCGGTGGCCGGCCCAGGCGGGATCGTCGTACTGCGGCGGCAGCCATACGTACACCTCGGCCTTCACCCCGGAGACCCGGCCGGTCAGCTCGGTGACGCGGACCCCGCCCGCCGTCCGCATGCCGGGTCCGGCGGCCGGCCGGAACGTCTGACGGACCTTGGGCAGCCGCTCCAGCACGACCCCGCCCGTGCCGTCGGCGCCGAGGTCCGCGGCGCGCTCCACATGGTCGCCGGTGCCCAGCAGGTCGGACCAGCTGTCGTAGAGCTGGTTGGAGTTGTTGACCAGCGTGAACACCAGGGTGATCGCCGTGGTCTGGGCGAACAGCAGCATGGCCACCCGGGTGACCGCCCGCACGGCGCGGGGCCCGCGCACCCGGGTCCACAGCAGGAGCGGCAGTCCGAGGGCGACGACCGCCAGGACGGCCAGGGTGCAGAGGAACGGGGTCCCGGTGAGGCTCATGTCCGGAGAGAGGGCGAAAACAGGCACCGGGTTCACACCACCGACCGACCCACCCGACAAAGCTACCGCTTAGTATTATCTTCTTGTACTGTTCATCCATGCCAGAAGCAGCCCTCGCCCGGGCCACCGAGGCCCCCCGGGCCACGATCGGCGCCAGTGAGTTCGACCGCGACACCGCTCTCACCCGGCGCGCGCCCGGCGTCTACGACATCGACCTCTCCGCCGGCTGGACGATCATCAACGCCGTCAACGGTGGTTACCTGCTGGCCGTTCTGGGCCGTGCCCTCGCGGACGCCCTGCCGCACTCCGACCCGTTCACCGTCTCCGCGCACTATCTGACCGCCTCCCAGCCGGGCCCGGCGGTCGTCCGCACCGAGACCGTGCGCACCGGGCGGACCCTGTCGACGGGGCAGGCGTCCCTGTTCCAGCGTGACGAGCAGGGCAACGAGGTGGAGCGCATCCGCGTCCTCGCCTCCTACGGCGACCTGGACTCCCTCCCCGACGACGTCCGCACGACGGCCGAGCCGCCCGCGATACCGCCGATGGAGCAGTGCTTCGGACCCGAGGACGGACCCGCCCCCGTCGAGGGCAGCTCCGCCATCACCGACCGCCTGATGCTGAAACTCGACCCGTCGACCCTGGGCTGGGCGCTCGGGCAGCCCTCCGGCAAGGGGGAGATGCGGGCCTGGTTCGGCCTCTCCGACGGCCGGGACCCCGACCCGTTCGCCCTGCTGCTCGCGGTGGACGCCCTGCCGCCGACCGCCTTCGAGATGGGCCTGACCGGCTGGGTCCCCACGGTCGAACTCACCGTCCACGTCCGCTGCCGACCCGCCCCGGGTCCCCTGCGCGTCGCCATCACCACCCGCAACCTCGCCGGCGGCTTCCTGGAGGAGGACGCCGAGGTCTGGGACACCGACAACCGCCTGGTCGCCCAGTCCCGCCAACTGGCCAGAGCCCGCCTGACCTGACCCCCTCCCAGCCCGCCCTCCCGGCCCGTCCGGCGTTCGACGACGAGGCCCCGCCCTCCCGGCCCGTTCGGGGCCTGGGGGAGCGGCTTCGCCTTCCCGGTCCATGCGGCACCCGGGAACGAGGCCCCGCCCTCTCAGCCCGTCCGGCGTTTGAGGACGAGGCCCGTCCAGGGCCGAAGGGGGGTCCGGGGGTGCAGCCCCCGGGGACGGGAAGGGGCGGCGGGGGCGAAACCCGCTCACCCGCCCCCACCCGGCAGATCCAGCCAATGCGCCCGCCCGACACTGATCAGCCGCAACTGCCGCGCCGCCAGCCCGGCCACCCGCTCCCGTTCCCCCGGCCCACCCTCCGCCGCCGCCTCCAGCAACAGCGACGCAGTCATCAGCATCTGATCCACATACAGCTGCGCCAGCATCAGCAGGTCCTCCTCCCCCCACCCCGCGGACACCGCGTCCGAGGCCAACGCCTCCCCGACCTCCGCGGTGAACAGCTCCAACTGCCCGCGTATCGCTTCCCGCACCGCCCGCACCCCGCCGTGCCGCTCCCGGGCGATGAACCGGACGTGCGCCGGATGCGCGTCCACATGACCGGCGATCAACCCGACGGCACGCGCGATGCGCTCCTCCCCGTCACCGGTGGTGGACACCGTCGTCCGGATCATCGGGTGCAGGCTGCCCAGCGCCTCCTCGACCAGCGCCACGCCCAGGTCCTCGACCGACCGGAAGTGCCGGTAGAAGGCGGTCGGGGCGATCCCCACGGCCCGGGTGACCTCGCGCAGGCCCAGGCTGCTCAGGCTCTGTCCCTCCAGCAACTCCAGCGCCGCGTCGAGCAGTGCCTGCCGGGTTTTCTCTTTCCGGGCCTGCCGGACGCCGGAGATGTGACTCATACCATGCAGTCAACAACTGTTCTCCGGAATTGAGAAGTGAGGGCGAGGGCTACCCTGGGAACTCAGTGAACAACTGTTCCTACAAGCGTTCACCGAACCTGGGGGATCCACTCATGCTCTTCCTCGTCGCCGCGCTTCTGCTGCTGGGCGTCGCCCTGGGCACCGTGGCCCACGCGCCGCTGACCTTCTCCGTCGCCGCCGGTGCCGTCATCGCCGTCTGGCTGGGCGTCTTCGCCCTGCGCGAGCGCCACGGCCGCCGACGCGGCACCCCGGCGCGCTGACCCGCCCGAAGACCCACCTGAGCGACCCCGACACCCGAGCGACCCCGACACCCGACCGAACCCGCCGACCCCCGACCGTGGGAGCCGATCGCCATGCACCTCACCGCACCGGCCGGCCGACGCACCGGTATCCACGACACCGACGGGATGGCCGTCGCGTCCTTCGTCCTGGGCCTGCTGGGCCTGCTCGTCCTCAACGTCTTCCTCGGCCCCGCCGCCATCGTGCTGGCGGCCCTCGCCCTGTGGCGGGGCACGCCCCGACGCGGCCGAGCCCTCCTCGGCCTCGGACTCGGCGTCGCCGACCTCCTCGTCCTCGTGGCGTTCATGCAGACGGACGGCACGTTGTCGTGGAGCTTCTGAGCCGCCACCGCGATCCGGCCGGCGTCGTCCCGGCCGACGGCGACCCGGGCCCGGTGCGCGCGGCCCCGTAGAATCGGCCCCACCATGGCTTACCTCGACCACGCCGCGACCACCCCGATGCTTCCCGAGGCAGTCGAGGCACTCGCCGCGCACCTGGGCGTCACCGGCAACGCCTCCTCCCTCCACGCGGCCGGGCGCCGTGCCCGGCGCACCGTCGAGGAGGCCCGCGAGACCCTCGCCGAGGCCCTCGGGGCCCGCCCCAGCGAGATCGTCTTCACCTCCGGCGGCACGGAGGCCGACAACCTCGCCGTGAAGGGCCTCTACTGGTCCCGCCGCGACGCCGACCCGGCCCGCACCAGGGTCCTGGCCAGCCCCGTCGAACACCACGCCGTCCTCGACGCCGTCCACTGGCTCGGCGAGCACGAGGGCGCCACCGTCGAGTACCTGCCGGTCGACTCCCACGGCCGGGTCCACCCGGACGCCCTGCGCCGGGCCATCGCCCGCAACCCCGACGACGTCGCCCTCGCCACGGTCATGTGGGCCAACAACGAGATCGGGACCGTCCTGCCGGTCCGCGAACTCGCCGAGGCGGCAGCCGAGTTCGGGGTGCCACTGCACTCCGACGCGGTCCAGGCCTTCGGCCAGGTCCCCGTCGACTTCGCCGCCTCCGGGCTCGCCGCGATGACCGTCTCCGGCCACAAGATCGGCGGCCCGTACGGCATCGGCGCGCTGGTCCTGGGCCGTGAGCACACCCCCGTGCCGGTCCTGCACGGAGGCGGTCAGGAGCGCCATGTCCGCTCCGGCACCCTCGACGTCCCCGCCGTCGCCTCCTTCGCGGTCGCCGGACGGCTCGCCGCCGAACAGCGGGAGTGGTTCGCCCGCGACGTCGGGCGGCTGCGGGACGACCTGGTCGCCGCGGTCCGCGAGGCCGTCCCCGACGCCGTCCTCGGCGGTGACCCCGCGCCGGACGGCCGCCTGCCGGCCAACGCCCACTTCACCTTCCCCGGGTGCGAGGGCGATTCGCTGCTGCTGCTGCTCGACGCCCAGGGCATCGAGTGCTCGACCGGTTCCGCGTGCACGGCCGGGGTGGCCCAGCCCAGCCACGTCCTGCTGGCCACCGGGGTGGACCCCGATCTCGCCCGCGGGACGCTGCGCTTCTCCCTGGGGCACAGCTCGACGGAGGCGGACGTCGAGGCGCTGGCGAAGGCCATCGGTCCGGCGGTGGAGAGGGCCCGGGCGGCGGGGCTGGTGTAGGGGGTGTGCCGCCCCCTCCGCCTCTTCCCTTCCCGACCCCGGGGGCTGCGCCCCCAGGCTCCCTTCGCGCCGTCCCCGCGCCCCTTCGTCCCTAGGGCAGTGCCTTGGTGTCCGGTTCCGTCGGCGTCGTCGTGCGGGCCGCGCGGACGAGCTTGAGGTAGCGGTTCCAGTCCCAGTGCGGCCCCGGGTCGGTGTGGTCGGTGCCGGGCACCTCGATGTGGCCGATGATGTGCTCCCGGTCCACGGGGATGTCGTAGCGGGCGCATATGCGGGCCGTCAGACGCGCCGACGCCTCGTACATCTCGTCCGTGAGGTCCCCGGGCCGGTCCACGAAGCCCTCGTGCTCGATGCCGATGCTGCGCTCGTTGTAGTCGCGGTTGCCCGCGTGGTACGCCACGTCCAGCTCGCGGATCATCTGCGTGACCCGGCCGTCCTGGCCGACGATGTAGTGCGTCGCCGCCTTGTGGCCCGGGTCCTGGAACGCCCGCACCGCGCTGTCGAAGCTGCCCTGGGTGACATGGACGATCACCATGTCGATGCCGAAGTCGTCCGGCCGGTCCGCCCGCCGCCAGTTCGCGTCCGAGGCCGCCACCCAGCGGGCACCCGCGAAGTCGACCGCGCCCGGCTCGCGCGGCTTCTCCACGCCGGGCACGCGCCACCACAGCCGCGCCAGCTCGTCACGGGCCAGCACCGCCGTGCCCGCCGCGGCCGCGACCCCGCCCACGATCAGGGCCCGCCGGCCGATGCGCCGGTCCGTGTCCGCGGATGCCTTGTGATCCCCCATGTGAGCGTGAACGGATACCCGGCCGCCCTGGTTCCCGCGCCCCCGTACCCTTGAAGGGCTATGACTGACATCCCGCAGCGCTCCCGCCCCCTCCGCGTCCTGGCCGCCATGTCCGGCGGAGTCGACTCCGCCGTCGCCGCCGCCCGCGCCGCCGAAGCGGGTCACGACGTCACCGGAGTCCACCTCGCGCTCTCCGCGAACCCGCAGTCGTTCCGTACCGGCGCACGGGGCTGTTGCACCATCGAGGACTCGCGCGACGCCCGCCGCGCCGCCGACGTCATCGGCATCCCGTTCTACGTGTGGGACCTCGCCGACCGCTTCCGCGAGGACGTCGTCGAGGACTTCGTCGCCGAGTACGAGGCCGGCCGCACCCCGAACCCGTGCCTGCGCTGCAACGAGAAGATCAAGTTCGCGGCGCTGCTGGACAAGGCGCTCGCGCTCGGCTTCGACGCCGTGTGCACCGGCCACTACGCCCAGGTGATCCAGCGCGAGGACGGCACGCGCGAGCTGCACCGCGCCTCCGACATGGCCAAGGACCAGAGCTACGTCCTCGGTGTGCTCGACGACCGCCAGCTCGCCCACGCCCTGTTCCCCCTCGGTGACACCGTCACCACCAAGGAGGAGATCCGCGCGGAGGCCGAGCGGCGCGGACTCGCCGTCGCCAAGAAGCCCGACTCGCACGACATCTGCTTCATCGCCGACGGCGACACCCAGGGCTTCCTCGCGGGCCGCCTGGGGAAGGCCGAGGGCGACATCGTCGACGAGTCCGGCGCCAAGGTCGGCAGCCACGAGGGCGCGTACGGCTTCACCATCGGCCAGCGCAAGGGCCTGCGCATCGGCACCCCCGCCCCCGACGGCAAGCCCCGCTACGTCCTCGACATCTCCCCGGTGACCAACACCGTCACGGTCGGCCCCGCGGCGGCCCTCGACGTCACCGCCCTGACCGCGGTCAAGCCCCGCTGGTGCGGCGCCGCCCCCACCGGCCCCGGCACCTACACCGCCCAGCTGCGCGCCCACGGCGGCGAGACCGAGGTGACGGCGGAACTCGTCGACGGCACCCTCGACGTGACGTTCACCGAGCCCGTCAGGGGCGTCGCCCCCGGCCAGGCGATCGTGCTGTACGACGGCACCCGCGTGGTCGGCTCGGCGACCATCGCGTCCACGGTGCGGGCGGCGCGGACCACCTCGGCCGTCTGACGGGGTCCGGCATCCGTGGGGCCGGACGGCCCTCCGGAACAGGGACGTCCGGCCCCGGTCCGGGGGACCTCCGGCGGCGCCCCGCCCGCCGCCCGCCGTGATGTGCTGCGGATGCGCCCTCCGGTCTCCGCACGGCCGCCGTGCACCGGCCGGAGCGCGCGCACCCCTGCCACAGAGCCGACAGGAAACGCCGCGATGCCCCGCACAGCCGTCCCCGCCCCAGCCGTCCGCCCGGCGCGAGCCGCCTTCCCGGTGTCCCTCGCCCGGAGCGCGCGGCGGGTGGACGCGTGACCACCGACTACCACAGCCTCCTCGCCCGGCAGGAGGCCATGCGTCTGCGTGACCGGCTGCGCGCCCCCGCCGGGCACGTGGCACCCCACGCCTCCCCGGCCACCGCGGCGGCCGGCCTCCCGGCCCTGCCCGCCGGGCCCGCGGACGCGGAGGCGATCGTCCGCGACATCGCCCGGGTCACGCCCTTCAGCGCGCTCATCGAGCACCTCTACGACGTCATGTTCGAGCGGCACCCGTACCTGCGGCAGCTGTTCCCCGCCTCGATGGAGTTCCAGATGGCCCACCTGGAGCGGGCCTTCCGGTACCTGATCGAGAGCCTGGACCGCCCCGACGAGGTGACCGCCTCCTTCACCCGCCTCGGCCGCGACCACCGCAAACTCGGTGTGCTCCCGGTGCACTACGAGGTGTTCGAGGAGGCGCTCCTGGAGGCGCTCCAGCGGCAGGCCGGCGGACGGCTCGGGGACGACGTCACGGGCGCGTGGCTGCGCATGGTGCGGTTCGCCGCCGCGGCCATGGTGCGGGGCGCGAACGACGCGCTCGGCGAACCGGCCTACTGGAGCGGCACGGTGACGTCCCACCAGCGCCGCCGCCCCGACCTCGCCGTTCTCCGCCTCCGCCCGTCCGAGCCGTACCCCTGCCTGCCCGGCCAGTACGTCAGGCTGCAGAGCCCGCTGCTCCCGCACACCTGGCGCCCGTACACCCCGGCCGGCCTGCCCGGGACCGACGGCGAACTGGAGTTCCACATCCGGCGCACCGGCTCCGGCGGTGTGAGCGACGCCCTGGTGACCGGCACCGGCGTCGGCGACACCCTGCTGCTGGGCCCGGCCCAGGGCACCACCACCCTGGGGGACGACCCCGTGCGGGACGTGCTGATCGTGGCCGGCGGCACCGGCTGGGCCACGGCGAGGGCGCTGCTGGAGGACCTGGCCGCGCGCCGCGTCCCGGGCCGCTCGGCGCACCTGTTCCTCGGCGCCCGTACCGCCGGCGACCTGTACGACGAGCCGGCGCTCGCCCGGCTGGAGAACCGCTGCCCCTGGCTGCGGGTGGTCCGGGTGACCGAGGACGGCTCCGGCCCGTGCGAGCCCGGGTCCGTCGGCGCGGCGGTCGCCCGGCACGGCGACTTCACCGGGCACGTCACCTACGTCAGCGGCCCGCCCGCCATGGTCACCGCGGTGACCCGGCACCTCGCCGCACTCGGGCTGCCCGCCGACCGCGTCCGGCACGACCCGGTCCCCGACCGCCCCCTGGCCGTGCTCACCCCCTGAAGAAGTCCGCCAGCACCGGAGCCAGGACATCCGGTTCCACCATGTGGGTCTGTCCCCCCAGGGCGCGGTACGTGCCCCGGGGGACCGCCTCCGCGATCGCCCGCGCGGCCTCACGCATCCACGCCGGGCTCGCGTCCCCCGCGATCGACAGCACCGGCACCCCGATCCCCGCCAGCAGCTCGCGCGGCACGCTCCCGTCGCCCATCACGGCGTCGTCGTACGCCAGGCTCGCCGCCATCGACTCCATCGCGGCCCACATCGGGGACTGCCGGGCACCCCGGATGACCGCCTCGCCCAGCCCGGTCAGCCGCAGGAAGAGCTCCACCGCGTCCCCGCGCCGCCCCTCCGCGAGCGCCGCAGTCAACTCCCCGGTGTACCGGGCGCGTTCGTCCAGGTCCTCCGCCGACGTCGCGAACGGCGTCTCGTACACGGCGACATGGCGCACCGGGAGTCCGCTCGCCGCCGCCCTGAGCGCCAGCGCGCCCCCCGAGGACACGCCGTACAGCGCCGCCTCGCCGCCCACCGCCTCGATCAGCGCCGCCAGGTCCTCGACCTCGCGCTCCACCGCGTACGGCGCCGTGTCACCGCTCGCGCCCCGGCCCCTGCGGTCGTACACGACCACCCGGAACCGCTCCGACAGAGGAGCCGCCAGCGGCGCCACCGTGGCCCCCGTCGACATCGCACCGCTGACGAGGACGATCGCGGAGCCCCGGCCGGCACTCTCGTACGCCAGGGAGGTGCCGTCGCGCGAAGTGATGTTCTTGTCCATGTCTCGACAGACTGCCGCACGGTGCGAAGTTCGTCGGGGAGGCGGGCGGCGCGTCCGCCGATCACAACCCTTCTACGCGACCCTCCACGCGATCGGCGCCGTCAGCCGACTTCCACGTCGTAGAAGCACAGGTGGTCCCTGATCTCCGCGACGGCCGCCTTCGGCTCCGGGTACGCCCAGACCAGGTCCGCCGCGTCCGGCAGGGACCAGTACGAGGCGGTGCCCTTGAACGGGCAGTGCGTGTGCGTCGCGGACGGCGTCAGCAGACCGAGCCGGACGTCCTCCGGCGGGATGTAGTAGCGGGCGGGACAGCCCGTCTCGTGCAGCACCAGCGCCCGGTCGCTCTCCGCCAGCACCTGCCCGTCGCGCACGACACGCACCCGCCGGTCACTGGGCTCGACGGTGATGCGGTGGCCCTTGGTCATGATCGCTCCTCACGAGTAGCCGACTCGCTGATGACAGCGCACGCTGGAGCGGAGTTCTTCCCGAGGAGGTCCCATGGGAGCCCAGAACACCGACAGGAACCGGGGAACTCTCGCCCACCGCGCCCGGTACGCCCTGGGCCACCCCCGCCGCGTCCCCGCCCACGCGCGGCGCGCCCTGCGGGACACCTGGCTGCGGCTGCTCCACCGCGACCACGTCGCCTACTACCGCGCGGTCATGGCCTCCGACGCCGCCCGCAGCGCCGAGGCGGCCGTCGGCCACAACCCCTCCCGCGACCAGTGGGCGCGCATCGGCCGGATGCAGTTCGACTACCTGGTCCGGCACGGCCTGCGGCCCCACCACCGGATGCTGGACATCGGCTGCGGCAACCTCCGCGCGGGGCGCCTGTTCATCGACCACCTGGACCCCGGCCACTACTACGGCATCGACATCTCGCCGCACATCCTGCTCGCCGCCCAGGACACCCTCGTACGCGACGGACTCCAGGCCAAGCTGCCCCACCTGACCCTCGCCGACGACCTCACCCTCGCCTTCCTGCCCGAGGGCCACTTCGACGTCGTGCACGCGCACAGCGTCTTCTCGCACTCGCCCCGGCACGTCGTCGAGGAGTGCTTCGCGCACGTCGGCCGGGTGCTGGCGCCCGGCGGGTTCTTCGACTTCACCTTCGACCGCACCGAGGGCGAGGAGCACCAGGTGCTGCACGAGGACTTCTACTACCGGACCGGGACGCTGGCGGAGCTCGCCGCCGGGTACGGCCTGGCGGCGCGGTTCATGGACGACTGGGAGGAGCTGCCGCACCGGCAGTCGAAGATGCGGCTGACCGCGATGTCCGACCGGACCCGTACCGTGGGTCCGTGAACATCTGCGTCTTTCTCTCCGCCGCCGACCTCGACGACCGCTACACCGGACCCGCGCGGGACTTCGCACGGCTGCTCGGCAAGGGCGGGCACACCCTGGTCTGGGGCGGCTCCGACACCGGGCTGATGAAGGTCGTCGCCGACGGGGTGCAGGAGGCGGGCGGCCGGCTGTGCGGCGTCTCCGTGGAATTCCTCGCGGCGAAGGCACGCGACGGCGTCGACGAGATGGTGATCGCGGGGGACCTCGCCGAGCGCAAGCGGCTGCTGCTGGAGAAGGCCGACGCCGTCGTCGTCATGGTCGGCGGCACCGGCACCCTCGACGAGGCGACCGAGATCCTGGAACTGAAGAAGCACGGGCACACCGAGAAGCCGGTGGTGCTGCTGAACACCGCGGGGTTCTACGACGGGCTCAAGGAGCAGTTCCGCCGCATGGAGGACGAGGGCTTCCTGCCCCGCCCGCTCACCGACCTGGTGTTCTTCGCCGAGGAGCCGGTGGGCGCGCTGGCCTACCTGGAGGAGAGCCTGGGCGTGGAGTGAGCGTCCGGTGATGCGAGCATGGCGGACATGGCTACACATGTGATCACCGGAGCGGGCTCCGGCATCGGCGCGGCCGTCGCCCGCCGTCTGCACGCGCGCGGCGACGACCTCGTGCTGCACGCGCGGGACGCGGGCCGGGCGAAGGAACTGGCGGCCGAGTTCCCCGGTGCCCGCACCCTCGTCGGCGACCTCGCCGACCCCGACCGGCTGAGCTGGGCCTTCTCCCACCAGTCGCTCCCCGACCGGGTGGACTCCCTCCTCCACGTCGCCGGCGTGGTCGACCTCGGCCCGGTCGGCGAGCTGACCCCGAAGACCTGGCGCCACCAGCTCAACGTCAACCTCCTGGCGCCCGCCGAACTGACCCGGCACCTCCTGCCCCAGCTCCGCGCCAGCCGCGGCCACGTGCTCTTCGTCAACTCCGGCGCCGGCCTGAACGCCCACGCCGACTGGTCCGCGTACGCGGCCTCCAAGCACGGCCTGAAGGCCCTCGCCGACTCGCTGCGCCACGAGGAGCACGGCAACGGGGTACGGGTCACCTCCGTCTATCCCGGCCGCACGGCGAGCCCCATGCAGGCCAAGGTCCACCAGCAGGAGGGCAAGGACTACGACCCCGGCAAGTGGATCGACCCCGAGTCCGTCGCCACGACGATCCTGACGGCCCTGGACCTTCCGAGGGACGCCGAGATCAACGACCTCACCGTACGGCCCGGGCGCTGACGAGCGGCCCGTCCGGCGTTCGAGGGCGGGGCCGGTAAGGGGGTCCGGGGGCGCGGCCCCGGGACGGGAGGGGGAGGGGCGGCGGGGGGCGAAAACCCCCTGCCGCGAGGCCGACCGTACGCTTCTCGCGTGAGCGAAAACAGCCAGCCCCTCTTCGGCCCCGCCACCGGCGTCGGCTCCCTGCCGGGCGGCGACGCCCGGGAAGCCGCCAGGACGGTCACCGGCAGCTTCGAGGACTTCCCCCACCTCCCCGAGCTCCCCGCCCGCGGCCCCGGCGCCGACATGATCGGCCGCACCGCCGGCCTGCTCGTGGAGCTGTACGCCCGGGTCGAACCCAGCGGCTGGCGCATCGGCGACCACCCCGGCCGCGACACCAGGCGCGCCCGCTCCTGGCTCGGTGAGGACCTCGACGCGCTGGAGGAGTTCACCCAGGACTACCAGGGCCCGCTCAAGGTCCAGGCCGTCGGCCCCTGGACCCTCGCCGCCGCCCTGGAGCTCAGGAACGGCGAGTCCGCCCTCTCCGACCCCGGCGCCTGCCGCGACCTCGCCGCCTCCCTCACCGAAGGGCTCCGTCTCCACCTCGCCGAGCTGCGGCGGCGCATCCCCGGCGCCCGCCCCGTGCTCCAGCTCGACGAGCCCTCCCTCACCGCCGTCCTGCGCGGTCAGGTGCGCACCGCGAGCGGCTACCGCACCCACCGCGCGGTGGACCGGCAGATCGTCGAGGCGACGCTGCGCGACGTCGTCGGGGTTCACGACGGCGGGCCCGTCGTGGTCCACTCGTGCGGAGCGGACGTCCCCTTCGCCCTGCTGCGCCGGGCCGGCGCGGCGGCGGTCTCCTTCGACTTCTCCCTCCTCACCGAGCGTGACGACGAGGCGATCGGGGAAGCGGTGGAGGGCGGGATGCGGCTGTTCGCCGGTGTCGTCCCGGGCACGGACGGCCCACTGTCCGACCCGGGCGGTAGCGTCATGGGTGTCAGGACGCTCTGGCGCAGGCTGGGGCTGCGGCCGGGACTCCTCCCGGAGGCGGTCACCCTCACTCCGGCGTGCGGACTCGCGGGGGCTTCTCCCGCGTACGCGCGCTCGGCCTACGCACACTGCGTCCGGGCGGCGAGATCCCTCGCGGACAACCCAGAGTAACGGGAGGACACAACGGTGGCCGGCGACAAGCAAGCGGAGACGACGAGCGTGCCCGCCGAGGCGCGGGAGCAGCACGCCCGGCTCGCCGAGCAGATCGAGGAGCACCGCTTCCGGTACTACGTGAACGACGCCCCCGTCATCAGCGACGCCGACTTCGACTCGCTGCTGCGCGAGCTGGAGGCGCTGGAGGAGCGGCATCCGGAGCTGCGCACCCCGGACTCGCCGACCCAGAAGGTCGCGGGAGCCTACGAGACGGAGTTCACCTCCGTGCGGCACGTCTCGCGCATGCTGTCCCTCGACAACACGTTCAACGACGACGACCTCGCCGCCTGGGCCGAGCGCATCCACAAGGAGCTGGGCGAGCAGAAGTTCCACTTCCTGTGCGAGCTGAAGGTCGACGGTCTCGCCGTCAACCTCACCTACGAGCGGGGCCGGCTCGTCCGCGCGGCGACCCGCGGCGACGGCCGCACCGGCGAGGACATCACACCCAACGTCCGCACCATCGCCGAGATCCCGGACCGGCTCACCGGCGACGAGGTGCCGGACCTGGTGGAGATCCGCGGCGAGGTCTTCTTCCCGATGGAGAAGTTCCAGGAGCTCAACGCCCGGCTGGTCGCGGCCGGTGACAAGCCCTTCGCCAACCCGCGCAACGCGGCGGCCGGTTCACTGCGGCAGAAGGACCCGAGGGTCACCGCCACCCGCCCGCTGCACATGGTGGTCCACGGCATCGGCGTCCTGGAGGGCTACCAGGGCATGACCCGCCTCTCCCAGGGCTACGACCTGCTCAAGACCTGGGGCCTGCCCACCTCCGAGCACAACAGGGTCGTCGACGACCTCGCCGGCGTACGGGAGTTCATCGCCCACTACGGCGAGAACCGGCACTCCGTGGCCCACGAGATCGACGGTGTCGTCGTCAAGCTCGACGAGATCCCGCTCCAGGGCCGCCTCGGTACCACCTCGCGCGCCCCCCGCTGGGCCATCGCCTACAAGTACGCGCCCGAGGAGGTCAACACCAAGCTGGTCGACATCCGCGTGGGCGTGGGCCGCACCGGCAGGGTCACCCCGTACGCGCAGGTCGAGCCGGTGACGGTCGCCGGGTCCGAGGTCGAGTTCGCCACGCTGCACAACCAGGAGGTCGTCAAGGCGAAGGGCGTCCTCATCGGCGACACCGTGGTGCTCCGCAAGGCCGGTGACGTCATCCCCGAGATCCTCGGCCCGGTCGCCGACCTGCGCGACGGCAGCGAGCGGGAGTTCGTGATGCCGGCCGAGTGCCCGGAGTGCGGTACGCCGCTCAGGCCGATGAAAGAGGGCGACATCGACCTGCGCTGCCCCAACGCGCGGGGCTGCCCCGCCCAGTTGCGGGAGCGGCTGTTCTACCTGGCCGGGCGCAAGGCGCTGGACATCGAGCACTTCGGCTATGTCGCCGCGGCGGCGCTGACCAGGCCGCTGGAGCCCGAGGACCCGCCGCTGAAGGACGAGAGCGACCTCTTCGACCTCACCGTCGAGCAGCTGCTGCCCATCAAGGCGTACGTCCTCGACCAGGACAGCGGGCTGCCCAAGCGGGACCCGAAGACCGGCGAGGAGAAGATCGCCACCGTCTTCGCCAACCAGGAGGGCGAGCCCCGGAAGAACGCGGTCGCGATGCTGGCGAACATCGCGGCGGCCAAGGAGCGCCCGCTGGCCCGCGTGCTGACCAGCCTGTCGATCCGTCATGTCGGTCCGGTCGCCGCGGAGGCGCTGGCCCGCGAGTTCCGGTCCGTCGACCGCATCGAGCAGGCCACCGAGGAGGAACTGGCGGGCACCGAGGGGGTCGGCCCGACCATCGCCGCCTCCCTCAAGCAGTGGTTCGCCGAGGACTGGCACCGGGAGATCATCCGCAAGTGGAAAGCGGCCGGCGTCCGCATGGAGGAGGAGCGGGCCGGCGAGGACGAGGGGCCGCGTCCGCTGCAAGGGCTCACCGTCGTCGTGACCGGGACGCTGGAGGACTTCACCCGGGATGGCGCGAAAGAGGCGCTGCAGAATCAAGGGGCGAAAGTGACCGGATCGGTGTCCAAGAAGACGTCGTTCGTCGTGGTCGGCGACAATCCCGGGTCAAAGTATGACAAGGCGATGCAGCTCAAGGTGCCGGTCCTGAACGAAGAGGGTTTCACCGTCCTTCTCGAGCAGGGACCGAAGGCCGCGGCCGACGTCGCCCTTTCGGCCGAGGAGTAGCGGTTGAAGGCCACCCGATCGGCGCATACCAGATGCATACGGGTGGCTGGGGCGCATTCGGGCAACCGTCGGCGACCGGTGCCCGTGGAAGCCGTCCGCGGCCTACTGTTGAGAGGTGCGCCCGCCGTGCCCAGCTGCGGTCGGGGCGACCCCGCGCCCGCGAAGGGCCAGGGGAAGGGCTTTCCACCGCGGAGCCGCTGAGGGTTGTCGGGCATCGGGCCGCGTGGCGCGGGCACCGCCGGCTGTGAGAGGGACGGGAATGGAACCGACCGAGAGCGCCGCCACGGGCTCACGGCTGCGCCTGCGCCGCATGGCGGTCGCGTGGCGGCGCGGCCGTGGGGACGGGCGGCCCGCGGGGCCGCCGGGCGCACGGGCACGCACCGGCGACGGCCTCGCGGACGGGCGCGGCGCCGTACCGCCGGCCGCCGGGCACGGACCCCGGCTGTCCGCGTCACTGTCGGCGTCACTGTCCGAGGCGGACGCCGAACGGCACCCGTCCTGGCCCGCGTTGCCCACCGCGGTCGTCGCGGCGGCCGGCTTCGTGCTCGGCGCCGGCTTCCTGCGGGCCTTCACCGGCGGACACGCGCTCTTCCCGTCCGGGACCGTCGGCTGGTCCCTGGCCGTGCTGACCGGGATCATCGTCGGGCATCTGGTGATGCTGGGCCGCTCCCGCTGGTGGGGCGGCACCGGCTCCGGCGCCGCCCTCACCCTCGCCGTGCTCATGCTGTACGGCTGGATCGCGGCCGTACTGGTCAGCCTCACCGTCGTCGTGCTGGTCGGTGTCGCCCGGCGGGGCCGCTGGCGGCAGGGCGTGCTGCAGGGCTCGGTGGACCTGCTCGGCATCGGCGCGGGCGCCCTGGTGCTGGCCGCGTTCGGCTGTGTGCCGTCCGTCGAGTCGCCGTCGACCCCCGACACCTGGACCCCGTACACCGCCCCCGGGGTGGTGCTCCTCGCCGCGGTCTATCTCACGGTCACCCGCGGGCTGTTGTGGTATCTCAACACCCCCCGCGCGGGGCTGCCGACCGTGGCCCGCAGCGCCCTGGTCCGGCAGGGGCTGGTCGCGGTCGCCCTGCTCGGCATAGCGCCCCTGGTGTGTGTCGTCGCCGACGCCAAGCCGGTGCTGCTGCCGCTCTTCTCCATCCCGCTGATCGCCCTCGACTCCACCCTGTGGATCGCCCGCGCGCGGGCCGAGGAGCAACTGCGCGATCCGCTCACCGGGCTGCCCAACCGGCAGTGGCTGCAGGAACGCATCTGGACCGCGCTGGACGACGCGGAGCGGATCGGCGTGCGGTCCGCGCTCATGCTGATCGACCTGGACCGGTTCCGGTCGGTCAACGACACGCTCGGGCATCTCGCCGGTGACCGGCTGCTGTTGCAGATCGCCGACCGGCTGAGAGCCGCGCTGCCGCGCGGGGCGGAGGCCGCGCGGCTCGGCGGTGACGAGTTCGCCGTCTTACTGCCCGTCGCCGACTCCACCACGTCCGCGACCCGCGTCGCCCGCGGTCTCGTCGCCGCCCTCAGCTCCCCGCTCGACCTCGACGGCCTCACCCTGGTCCTGGAGGCGAGCGCGGGAGTCGCCGTGTTCCCGGACCACGCGATCGACGCGGAAGGGCTGCTGCGGCGGGCGGACGTGGCGATGTACCAGGCCAAGCGGGACCGCACGGGCGTCGAGGCGTACGAGTCCAAGCGCGACTCCAACACCCCCGACCGGCTGGGGCTGCTGGGCGATCTGCGCCGGGCGCTGGACGCCCGCGAGGTGGAACTGCACTACCAGCCCAAGGTGCGCTTCGACGGACAGGTCTCCGGTCTCGAGGCACTGGTGCGGTGGGTGCATCCGGAGCGGGGCAAGGTGCCGCCGGACGAGTTCATAGCGATCGCCGAGTCGTCCGGGCTGATGCCGCACCTCACCGAGTACGTACTGGAGACGGCGCTCGGGCAGGTCGCCGAGTGGCGCGCCCAGGGCCTGTTCGTCCCGGTGGCCGTCAACGTCTCGCCGCGCGACGTCCACACCCCCGGCTTCGCCGGTTCCGTCGCGGCGCGGCTGGCCCGGCACGGGGTGCCGGCGGGAGCGCTCCAACTGGAGATCACCGAGCACGTGCTGCTGGAGGACCCGCAGCGCGCGGCGGACACCCTCAACGCGCTGACCGGGCACGGGGTGAAGATGTCCCTGGACGACTTCGGGACCGGGTACTCCTCGCTGGTGCACCTGCGGCGGCTGCCGGTGAGCGAGCTGAAGATCGACCGTTCGTTCGTGGCGCGGCTGGCCATCGACACCGAGGACGCGGAGATCGTGCGGTGCACCATCGACCTCGCGCACTCCCTGGGGCTGCTCGTGGTGGCGGAGGGCGTCGAGGACGACGAGACCTGGGAGCGGCTGCGGGACCTGCGCTGCGACGCGGTGCAGGGCTGGCTGGTCGCCGCGGCGATGCCGCCCGAGGAGACGACGGCCTGGCTGCTGGCCCGCGGCTCCCGGGGCTGGGTACGCACCGCCGCCGCACTGCCGGCCGCGGCGACCGACGAGTGACCCGGCCCGCCCGCGGGAGGGCCGGCCGGTGCGTCGGCGGAGGGCCCTCGTCCTGATCGCCGCCGGGCCGCCGCGCACGGTGCCGGCGCGCCCGCACCCGCCCGAGGCGACGCGCGGGGCCGTGGCGCCCGCCGCCGACGCGGGACGGTGACGACGGTCACGTCGCGGGCGGTCTTTCCGCGCCGCACGACACCGGGGACCGGTCGCGGGCAAACCGTTTACCGGGCACGGCGCCCCGCCCCATAGGATTGGCCCCAAACCACACACACTCACCCCAGAGGATCGCTGCATGCCTGGCATCACGCGCGAGGAGGTCGCCCACCTCGCCCGGCTGGCGCGTCTGGAGCTGAAGCCCGAAGAGCTCGACCACTTCGCAGGCCAGCTCGACGACATCATCGGCGCGGTCGCCCGCGTCAGCGAGGTCGCCGACCAAGACGTACCGCCGACCTCGCACCCGCTCCCGCTGACGAACGTCATGCGGCCGGACGAGGTCCGTCCCTCGCTCACCCCCGAGCAGGCGCTCTCCGGCGCCCCGGCCCAGGAGCAGCAGCGTTTCAAGGTGCCGCAGATCCTGGGGGAGGAGTAATTCGCCATGAGCGATCACATCATCAGGCTCACCGCCGCCGAGACCGCCGCGAAGATCGCCTCCGGCGAGCTCACCGCCGTCGAGGTCACCGAGGCGCACCTGGCCCGCATCGAGGCCGTCGACGAGAAGGTGCACGCCTTCCTGCACGTCGACCGTGAGGGCGCCCTGGCGCAGGCACGGGCCGTCGACGGGAAGCGGGAGCGCGGCGAGAAGCTCGGCCCGCTGGCCGGCGTCCCCCTCGCGCTGAAGGACATCTTCACCACCGAGGGCATCCCGACCACCGTCGGTTCCAAGATCCTCGAAGGCTGGATCCCGCCCTACGACGCGACGCTCACCAAGCGGCTCAAGGCCGCCGACGTGGTCATCCTCGGCAAGACCAACATGGACGAGTTCGCCATGGGGTCCAGCACCGAGAACAGCGCGTACGGGCCGACCGGCAACCCGTGGGACCTCACCAGGATCCCGGGAGGCTCCGGCGGCGGTTCGTCCGCCGCGCTCGCCTCCTTCCAGGCGCCGCTCGCCATCGGCACGGACACCGGCGGCTCCATCCGCCAGCCCGCCGCCGTCACCGGCACCGTCGGCGTGAAGCCGACGTACGGCGCCGTCTCCCGGTACGGCATGGTCGCCTTCTCCAGCTCCCTCGACCAGGGCGGCCCCTGTGCCCGTACGGTCCTGGACGCGGCCCTGCTGCACGAGGTGATCGCCGGACACGACCCGATGGACTCCACCTCCATCGACGAGCCGGTCCCCGCGGTCGTCGAGGCCGCCCGCAACGGCAGCGTCGAGGGCATGCGCGTCGGCGTCGTCAAGCAGTTCCGCGGCGAGGGCTACCAGGCCGGGGTCATCCAGCGGTTCGACGAGTCCGTCGAGCTGCTGAAGGGCCTCGGCGCCGAGATCGTCGAGCTGGACTGCCCGTCCTTCGACCTCGCGCTGTCGGCCTACTACCTGATCGCGCCCTCCGAGTGCTCCTCCAACCTCGCCCGCTTCGACGGCCTGCGCTACGGCCTGCGGACCGGCGACGACGGCTCGCACTCCGCGGAGGAGGTCACCTCGCTGACCCGCGAGGCCGGCTTCGGCGACGAGGTCAAGCGCCGCATCATGCTCGGCACCTACGCGCTCAGCTCCGGCTACTACGACGCGTACTACGGCAGCGCCCAGAAGGTCCGTACGCTGATCAAGCAGGACTTCGACAAGGCGTTCGAGCAGGTCGACGTGATCGTCTCCCCGACGACCCCCACCACCGCCTTCGCGATCGGCGAGCGCGCCGACGACCCGATGGCGATGTACCTCGCCGACCTGTGCACCATCCCGACCAACCTGGCCGGCAACGCCGCCATGTCGCTGCCCTGCGGCCTCGCGCCGGAGGACAACCTGCCGGTCGGACTCCAGATCATCGCCCCGGTCATGAAGGACGACCGCCTCTACAAGGTGGGTGCCGCCGTCGAGGCCGCCTTCGTGGAAAAGTGGGGCCACCCGCTGCTCGAGGAGGCTCCGTCGCTGTGAGTGCACTGACCAAGGCCAAGGGCTTCAAGAAGTCCAAGTCCGGCACGTACCTGTCCATGGCCGCAACGGCGTTCGGCGCGCTCGGTGTGGCGAAGCGGCTGAAGACGGCCCGCGCCGAGAAGGACACCCTGGTCCTCATCGACGCCACCGTGTCCGCCGCCGCCATCGTCACCGGCCTCGCCATCCTCTACCGCGAGCTGAAGCGGCTGGGCGACGACGACGTCCTGCTGGGCTGAGAGGGAAGTTTCACCGTGACCACCACGACCGACCTGGTGTCGTACGAGGACGCTCTCGCGTCGTACGACCCCGTCATGGGCCTCGAGGTCCATGTCGAACTCGGCACCAAGACCAAGATGTTCTGCGGGTGCTCGACCGAGCTGGGCGCCGACGCCAACGCGCAGACGTGTCCCGTCTGCCTCGGCCTGCCCGGCGCCCTCCCGGTCGTCAACGCGATCGGCGTCGAGTCCGCGATCAAGATCGGTCTCGCGCTCAACTGCGAGATCGCCGAATGGTGCCGCTTCGCCCGGAAGAACTACTTCTATCCGGACATGCCGAAGAACTTCCAGACCTCCCAGTACGACGAGCCGATCGCCTTCGACGGCTACCTCGACGTGCAGCTGGAGGACGGCGAGACCTTCCGTGTGGAGATCGAGCGCGCCCACATGGAGGAGGACACCGGGAAGTCCACGCACGTGGGCGGCGCCACCGGGCGCATCCACGGCGCGTCCCACTCGCTGCTCGACTACAACCGCGCGGGCATCCCGCTCATCGAGATCGTCACCAAGCCGATCACCGGTGCCGGCGAGCGTGCCCCCGAGGTCGCGCGGGCGTACGTCCGTGAGCTGCGCGAGCTCATCCGGGCGCTCGGCGTGTCCGAGGCCCGGATGGAGATGGGCCAGATGCGCTGCGACGTGAACCTGTCGCTGCGCCCGCACGGCCGGGAGAAGTTCGGCACCCGCTCGGAGACGAAGAACGTCAACTCGCTCCGGTCGGTGGAGCGTGCCGCCCGCTTCGAGATCCAGCGGCACGCCGCCGTGCTGAACGACGGCGGGACGATCATCCAGGAGACCCGGCACTTCCACGAGGACACGGGGTCCACGACCTCGGGCCGGGTGAAGGAGGAGGCCGAGGACTACCGGTACTTCCCCGAGCCCGACCTGGTTCCCGTGGCGCCCTCGCGCGAGTGGGTCGAGAAGCTGCGGGCGGAGCTGCCCGAGCTGCCGCTGGTGCGCCGCAGCCGGCTCCGCGAGGAGTGGGGCATCTCCGGCACCGACATGCAGGCGATCCTCAACGCCGGCGCGCTGGACTCCATCGTCGCCACGATCGACGCCGGTGCCGACGCCGCCTCCGCCCGCAAGTGGTGGATGGGCGAGCTGGCCCGCGCCGCCAACGAGTCCGGCACGGCGCTCGACGGGCTCGCGATCACCCCGGCGCAGGTCGCCCGGGTCACCGAGCTGGTGAACGCCGGCGACCTCAACGACAAGCTGGCCCGCCAGGTCATCGAGGGCGTCCTCGCGGGTGAGGGCACGCCGGACGAGGTCGTCGACAAGCGCGGTCTGAAGGTCGTGTCCGACGAGGGCGCGCTCACCACGGCCGTCGAGGAGGCCATCGCCGGCAACCCGGCCATCGCGGACAAGATCCGCGGCGGCAAGGTCGCCGCGGTCGGCGCGCTGGTCGGCGCCGTCATGAAGGCCACGCGCGGGCAGGCCGACGCGGCCCGCGTGAAGGAGCTGATCCTTCAGCAGTTGGGCGTCGAGGGCTGAGGTCCCGGCAGCACGGAAGAGGGGGACGCACCCGCCGGGTGCGTCCCCCTCTGTCATGGGATCAGTGACGGTGCGCGGTCAGATACGGCGGCCCACCACGCGGGCGAAGCCCAGGGTGCGGCCCCGGTCCGCGCGCAGCAGGGCCGCGTTCTCCCGGCTCATCCGCGCAGGGAACTCCTCCGTGCTCGTCTCGGCCACGGCGTCGCACCACAGCAGCCACTCCTGCCAGCCGTCCCGCAGCCAGTCGGCCGTCTCGACCTCCACGGCCCCGCTGCGGGTCCAGTGGCGGCTCCACCAGGCGGGGGAGTGGAAGCACCAGAACGCGGGCTCCCAGAAGGACGCCAGGTGCTCCGGGGGTTCGCTGCCCGCGATCTCCTCGTGGATCGCCGGGACGACCACCCCGATCCGTCCGCCGGGCTTCAGCAGCCGGGTCAGCGTCGGCAGGTAGAGATCGTCGGTGCCGAAGTACTGGTAGGCGTCGATCGAGACGATCGCGTCGAAGCTCTCCTCGCCGAAGGGCAGGTCGTGCGCCTCGGCGAGCACCGGCAGCACCCGGTCGGCGACGCCCGCCTCGGCGATCCGGCGCTGGTTCTCCTCCGGCCGGATCCACAGATCGGCCGCGGTGACCTGGAGGCCGTACTCCTTGGCGAGGAAGACCGACGTCATGGCGCGTCCGCAGCCCAGGTCGAGCACGCGGGCGCCGGGGGGCAGGGTGTCGAGGCCGAGGGCCGGGGCGAGCCACTCCAGCAGCCACAGCGCGTGCGGGCCCATCGCGTTGTCGACGGTCCAGCGGGCGTCGTACGCGGCGCTGCGGGGATACCGGGGGAGGGCGAGGCGGCTAGCGAGGTCGTCGGGAGGGGTGGGGTGGTTCGTGGTGATGTCCGACATCGGTGAACGGGCTCCTTGAGGCCGTGAAGAGGGAACAGGTCGCGTCGGAGAGGGGACGGACAAGCATCAAAGCACCTGCTTCGGCCGGCGGCGGGCTGCCGCGGAACGTCGGACCGACGGACGCTAGCAGGCGGCGGGCGGCACCCGCATCCGGGTTTTTCCGGCCCGGCGCACGACCCGCCCGCGCCATGAGCGGACGAGAGGGTTCCGGAAATGTGAGTTAGTACACGAAAGCGACAAAGGATCATTTTCTCCTGCGACAGTGGCAGTGCATTGCTCATGCGTTCTTTGCGGGCTGTTCCGTCATCGCACGACTGTTCCCGGCCAAAGATCCACACCGAGTCACCCCGGGAGCACATTCGTGGCAGCCCTCGCACGCTGGTGTGTCCAACGCCGTCTGATCCCCGTCCTGCTGTGGCTCCTCGCCCTCGGCGGGGTCGCCGCGGGGGCCTTCGCCTCCGGTTCCGCCTACTCCAACGACTACAAGGTGCCGGGCACCGAGTCCGGGCGGGCCGCCGAACTGCTGCAGGAGGGCTTCCCCGGCCTCGGCGGCGACAGCGACAACGTGGTCTGGCACACATCGTCCGGCAGTGTCCGGGACACCGGCGTCGAGCAGACCATGACCCGCACCCTGGACCGCATCGAGCGGCTGCCCGGAGTGGCCGCCGTGAGCGGCCCCTACGACGACGAGGGCGCCGGACGCGTCAGCCAGGACGGCCGCACCGCCTACGCCACGGTCACCTTCGACGACCAGGCCAAGGACATCGACGCGGGCGAGGCCGCCGCCGTGGTCGAGACGGCCAAGGCCGCCGAGGCCGACGGGCTGCAGGTCGAACTGAGCGGCGGCACCGTCGAACTCAGCGAGGCCACCGGCGGGCACACCGCCGAGATCGTCGGCGTGCTCGTCGCCGCCGTCGTCCTCCTCCTCGCCTTCGGCTCGCCCGCCGCGGCGCTGCTGCCCATCGCCACCGCCCTGGTCAGCGTGGGCACCGCCTACGCCGGGATCGTGCTGCTCGGTCACGTGATGACCGTCGCCGACTTCGCGCCGATGCTCGGCATGCTGATCGGACTCGGCGTGGGCATCGACTACGCCCTGTTCATCGTCACCCGGCACCGGCGCGGACTGAAGCGCGGCCTCACCGTCACCGAGGCCGCCGAGAACGCCGTGGCCACCACCGGACGGGCCGTCGTCTTCGCGGGCGCGACCGTCTGCATAGCCCTGCTGGGCATGCTCATCCTGCGGCTGAACTTCCTCAACGGCGTCGCCATAGCCGCCGCGCTCACCGTGGTGCTCACCGTCGCCGCCTCCGTCACCCTGCTGCCCGCCCTGCTGTCGTTCATCGGCATGCGCGCGCTCAGCCGCCGGGAACGGCGCCGACTGGCCGAGCACGGGCCCGAGCCGGAGGTGCCGACCGGGTTCGCCGCCCGCTGGTCGGCGTTCGTGGAGCGCCACCCGAAGCTGCTCGGCGCGGTCGCCGTCGTGGTCATGGCCGTCCTCGCGCTGCCCACCCTCTCCCTGCACCTGGGCACCTCCGACCAGGGCAACGACCCCAAGTCGTCCACCACCCGCCAGGCCTACGACCTCCTCGCCGACGGCTTCGGCCCCGGGGTGAACGGCCCCCTCACCCTCGTCACCGAGATCGACGACGCCGGGGACCGGCTCGCCCTCGACAACCTCGGCACCACCCTGCGCGCCACCGACGGGGTCGCGTCCGTGTCACCGGCGACCTACGGCCTGGGCGGCGACACCGCCTACCTCACCGTCGTACCGGACACCTCCCCCCAGTCCGAGCAGACCAGCGACCTCGTCGACCGGCTGCGCTCCGACGTGCTGCCCCCGGCGGAGTCGGGCACCTCGCTCGACCTGCACGTCGGCGGCGTGACGGCCGGCTACGACGACTTCGCCGACGTCATCGTCTCCAAGCTGCCGCTCTTCGTCGGTGTCGTCATCGGCCTGGGCTGTCTGCTGCTCCTGGTGGGCTTCCGCTCACTCGCCATCCCGATCAAGGCCGCCGCGATGAACGTGGCCGCCGTCGCCGCCACCTTCGGCGTCATCGTCGCGATCTTCCAGTGGGGCTGGGGCAGCGAAGTGCTGGGCCTCGGCGCGGGAGGGCCGATAGAACCCTTCCTGCCGGTGATCATGGTCTCCGTCCTCTTCGGGCTCTCCATGGACTACCAGGTCTTCCTGGTGAGCCGGATGCAGGAGGAATGGCTGGAGACCGGCGACAACCGGCGCGCCGTCCGCGTCGGTCTCGCCGAGACCAGCCGGGTGATCAACTCCGCCGCGGTGATCATGATCTCGGTCTTCCTCGCCTTCGTCCTCACCGGCGACCGCGTGATCGCCATGTTCGGCATCGCGCTGGCCGTGGCCGTCGCCCTCGACGCCTTCGTCCTGCGCACACTGCTCGTCCCCGCGCTCATGCACCTCCTCGGCGGCGCCAACTGGTGGCTGCCGCGCCGGCTGGACCGCGTCCTGCCACGGATCAGCATCGAGCCGCCCGAGGCCCGTGCCACCCATGAGAGGCTGGCCGCCGCCACGGACGCCGAGGTGGCGTGCGTGCTGGCCGAGGAGGAGCGACAGCGGGATGTACGCGATACGACTGGGTGACGACGGAGCCGAACTGCGTCCGCTGGAGCCCTGGCACGCGGAGGAGTTCCTCGCCCACCTGGACCGGGGCCGGGACTTCATCAACCGGTACGTCCCCTTCGGCTCCAGGGCCACGGACGTGGCCGGCGCGCGGGAGGCGCTCCAGCGGTACGCCGACTGGCGGGCCGCCGACACGGCCTCCCTGCACGGGCTGTGGCTGGACGGCACGCTCGTGGGCGGCGTCCTCACCCTGAACTTCGACGCCGCGAACGGCAGCTGCGAGGTCGGCTGCTGGCTGGAGCCCGCGGCCACCGGACGCGGACTGGTCACCCGTGCGATGCGGGTGCTCATCGACTGGGCGGTCGAGCAGCGCGGGATCCACCGGGTCGAATGGGTCGCGGCCGCCGGCAACACGCCGAGCGTCGCCGTGGCCCGCCGGCTCGGGATGACCCGTGACGGTGTGCGCCGCGAGGCCCACCTCCACCACGGGGTCCGCCACGACCTGGAGGTGTGGTCGGTCCTGGCCCCGGAGTGGCGCGCACGCCGCGGTCACCCGCACGACGGTCATTAAGCGGACTCTCAGAGAACGTCCGTACGGTGCGGAGCATGGGTACCAGGACTGAGGACGAAACCGAAACCGGAACCGGAACCGGAACCGGCGCCGAGACCGAACGCGACGAGAGGGCCGTGGACGCCACCGGGGCCGACGACGTCACGGAAGCGGAATCGGAGGCCGAAGCGGAATCGGAGGCGGATTCGGAGGCGGAGGCCGGGAAGGCCGTCCCCGGGGCGGGCGAGAACCCGTCCGGTGTCGGGCAGGGGGCCGCCGCCGTCGTCTCGGCGGCACTGGGCCTCGTCTCGCTCACCGGCAGCTGGCTGGGCACCGTCGCCGCCGCGCGCGAGACCCTCGTGGGTCAGCTGGAGGTGGCGACGGACGCCGGCGTCGCCACGCAGGTCAAGGAGATGTACGGCGACGCCTGGAACACCAGCGCGGTGTGGAGCGGCCTCTTCGCGCTGACCGCGCTGATCGTCGGCGCGGCCGTACTCGCCAGGCCCGCCTTCGGGACGCCCGCCCGGGCCGCCCAGGCGCCCTGGATCAAGTCGGTCGCCTGGGCGGGTGTCGTGCTCGGCGTCATCGGACTGCTGCTGGCGGTCCTCAAGTACACCGGCGTCCTGCTGGGGCTGCCCGCCACCGGCTGAGCCGGACCGGGTCACGAGGGGTCTCCGGGCGGCCGGGGGCCCCTTCTCGCGTGCCGGGGACCGGAGGACCTAAGGGGCCCTAAGAACCCCGGCGGTCCTGCCCGACGGCTCCTAAGGCCCCGAGCGTGGCCGAAGATACGGAACCTTTCCGATGTGGCCGGCCCGCCTCACGCACGAAGGTGGAGGCATCGCGGAACAGCGATACCGACACCGGATCCGACAGGGGCCACACCATGACCGAGTACGCACTCCACCACCTCCGCCACGACGAGCTCGTCCGCCGCGCCGAGCACGAACGCCTGGCCCTGGAGGCGACCCGCCTCCGCCGCGCCGCCCGCCGTGAAACCGCCGCACGCACCGCCGAGGCGGAGAGCCATATCCACCGCCGACGCCGTGTCACCCGAACCGCCTGAATCCGCGGACGGCGGCCGCCCGGGGGCCGGCCGCCGTCCCCCCACCCCCCGGAGGCGGCGGTGGGGGCGCCGCCTCCGGGGAGTGGGGGCGTGGCCTCCCGGGGATGAAAAACAGTGCTCCGCGGCCGGAGGCGCGTGCGATGCTCGATGGCGTGGAGACCAAGTCCGTCAGCCCCGTGTTCGTAGGCCGCGTCAGCGAGTTCGACACGCTGAACGACGCGCTCGCCCGCGCCGACGCCGGTGAACCGCAGGCGTTGCTGGTCGGCGGCGAGGCCGGCGTCGGCAAGACCCGCCTCCTCGAGGAGTTCGCCGCCGCCGCCCGCCGCCGGGGCGCGATCGTCGCGCTCGGCGGCTGCGTCGAGATCGGCGCCGACGGACTGCCCTTCGCCCCCTTCTCCACCGCGCTGCGCCACCTGCGCCGCGAACTGCCCGGGCAACTCGCCGCCGCCTCCAGCGGACAGGAGGACGAACTCGCCCGGCTGCTGCCCGAACTCGGCCCCGCCGCCCGCGAGCCCCGGCGCGACGAACAGGGCGTGGCCCGCCTCTTCGAACTCACCGCCCGCCTGCTGGAACGCGTCGCCGCCGACCACACCGTCGTCCTCGCCCTGGAGGACCTGCACTGGGCCGACGCCTCCACCCGCCACCTGCTCACCTATCTGCTCCGCACCCTGCGCACCGGCCGGCTCGTCGTCCTCGCCACCTACCGCTCCGACGACATCCACCGCCGCCATCCCCTGCGGCCCCTCCTCGCCGAACTCGACCGGCTCCGCACGGTGCGGCGCGTCGAACTCGGCCGCTTCAACCGCGACGAGGTCCACCGGCAGATCGCCGGCATCATCGACCGCCAACCCGACCCCCAACTCGTCGACGACATCTTCGGCCGCTCCGACGGCAACGCCTTCTTCGTCGAGGAACTCGCCGTCGCCGCCGACGAGGGCTGCTGCGCCGGCCTCACCGACTCCCTGCGCGACCTGCTCCTGGTCCGCGTCGAAAGCCTGCCGGAGAGCGCCCAGTCGGTCGCCCGGATCGTCGCCGAGGGCGGCTCCACCGTCGAGGACCGCCTGCTGGCCGCCGTCGCCCGGCTCACCGAGGACGACCTCATCGAGGCCCTGCGGGCCGGCGTCCACGCCGGCATCCTCTCCCCGGCGCCCGAGCGCGACGGCTACCGCTTCCGCCACTCCCTGGTCCGCGAGGCCGTCAGCGACGACCTGCTGCCCGGCGAACGCTCCCGGCTCAACCGCCGTTACGCCGAAGCCCTGGAGGCCGACCCCACCCTCGTCCCCGCCGACGAGCGGGTGACCCGCCTGGCCACCTACTGGTACCACGCCCACGACGCCGCCAAGGCCCTGCCCACCGTCCTCGACGCCTCCGTCGAGGCCCGCAGGCGCCACGCCTACTCCGAACAACTGCGCCTGCTGGAAAGGGCCATGGAGCTGTGGGACGCGGTCCCCGACGCCGTCCGGGCCACCTTGCGCCCCGTCGACTACGCCGAGGTCTACCCTCCGTGCGGCTGTGACCCGCGGACCACGCCGCTGCGCTACCTCGACCTGATGGCCGAGGCCGCCGTCGCCGGCCGCCGCTGCGGCGAACGCGAACGCGCCCTGAAGATCACCAAGAGGGCGCTGCGCCTCCTCGACGAGGACCCCGACCCGCTGCGCGCCGCCTGGTTCTGGGAGCAGCGCTCCCGCCTCACCCAGGCCCTCGCCCGCGGCGACGGCTGGGCCGAACTCGCCACCGCGCAGGACCTGGTGCGCGGACTGCCGCCCTCCGAGGTGCACGCCGAGGTCCTCGCCTCCGCGGCCAGCTGGTCGATGCTGCACCGACCCGGACCGGAGGCCATGGCCGCGGCCGAGAGCGCCGTCGAGTACGCGCGCATGGTCGGCGCGCAGGACATCGAACTCAACGCCCGGCTCACCCTCGGCGGTCTGATGGTCGACGCCGGTGACATCGAGACCGGGCTCGCCGAGATGTACGAGGTCAAGGACCGGGCGACCGAACTGGGCGTGGACATGGTGGTGGCCCGCGCCCATGTGAACCTCCCGTCCGTCCTCGAGGGCGTCGGCCGCTCCGAGGAGGCCGCGCGCCTCCTCCAGGAAGGTGTCCACGTCACCCGCAGACTCGGGCTGCTGGACTCCGAGGGCTGGGTGTGGGGCAACCTCGCCGAGTGCCTGCACTCCCTCGGCCGCTGGGACGAGGCGGCGCGGGCCGCGGCCAACGCCCAGCGTCTGGAGCAGAGCGCCAAGCCGCGTGCCGGCGGCTCGATGCGCCTGGCGTGCCTCGCGTACGACCGGGGAGACCTTGCGGAGGCGGCCCGCCGTCTCGCCGACGCCCGCACCTTCTTCGGCACCCACGACCCGATGCCGCAGTACGCCCTCCCCATGAAGTGGGTCGCCCTCGGTGTCGCCGCCGCCGAAGGACGCCTCCAGGACGCCCGCGCCGAACTGCTCGACGCCCTCGGCACCGGACTCCCGCCCGGCACCCAGCGCTACGGCTGGCCGCTGCTGCTCGCCGCCACGACCGTGGAGGCGGACGCCCACGGGGAGGCGGCGGCCGAGCCCGGCAGGCCGGAGATCCTTCAGCGGATCCGCCGGGCCGCCAAGTCCCTGACGACCGGCGTGCCGGTGTGGCACGCCTACAACGTGTGGCTGCGCGCCGAGCTGCTGCGCGCCGAGGGACGGTTCGTGCCGGACGAGTGGTCCGCTGCCGTCGAGGCGGTGGAGCCGCTGGGGCGGCCCTACGACCTCGCACGCGTGCGCTACCGGCTCGCGGAGGCGCTGCTCTCCTCCGGCGCGGGCGACGACGAACGCGCCCGCGCCACGGAACTGCTGCGGCTGGTCGACGCCGTCGCGGACCACCTCGGCGCCGCACCGCTGGCCCGCTCCGCCACCCTGCTGGCGCAACGCGCGCGTCTGGCACTGGTGCCCGCCGTCCGCGGCGGCGACCGGGGCCCCGCCGATCCGGTGGAGGCGCTCGGCCTCACCAGCAGGGAACGCGACGTCCTGCGCCTGGTGGCGGCCGGCCACACCAACCGCCGCATCGCCGAGGAACTGTTCATCTCCCCGAAGACGGCCAGCGTCCATGTCTCCAACATCCTCGCCAAGATGGGCGTCTCCGGCCGGGGCGAGGCGGCGGCGGTGGCCCACCGGCTCGGCCTGTTCCCGGCGGAGTCCGGGGAACGCCTGGCGGCGGGATGATGGCCGTACGACGCACACGGCCCCGGGAAGGGGAGCGATGTTCAACGCCTTCGAGGACCTCTTCGCGCCGGGCCGCAAGCACACCCGTGACGAGCAGAACCGCCTGGAGCTGACCCGGGAGGACGCCGGCGACACCGACCCCGGCCGGGGACCGATAGACCTCGCGTCCGGAAAGGTCACCGTCCGGTCGCCGGTGTCGCCGGAGGAGGAAGCGGAACGGGAGAGGGCGTGAACGCCCGCTAGCTCACCTGGAGCTCCAGGATGCGGTCGTCGCCGTCCCTCGGCTCGACCCTGCCGTCGGTGTTGCTGGTGACCAGCCACAGCTTGTCGTCGCCCGCCGCGACCACCGTGCGCAGCCGGCCGTACTCGCCCTTCAGGAAGGACTGCGGATCCGCCGAGGCCTCCGTGCCCTTCAGGGGTATGCGCCACAGGCGCTCGCCACGCAGGCCCGCCATCCAGACCGAGCCCTCGGCGTAGGCGATGCCGCTGGGGGAGGCGTCCTCCGGGCGCCACTGTTCGACCGGGTCGTGGAACTCACCGTCGCCGGACTCGCCCTCCGCCTCCGGCCAGCCGTAGTTGTCGCCCGGCTTGATCGCGTTCAGCTCGTCCCAGGTGTTCTGGCCGAACTCCGAGGCGAACAGGCGCTGCTTGCCGTCCCAGGCCAGACCCTGCACATTGCGGTGCCCGTAGCTGTACACCGCGGAGTCGGGGAACGGGTTGCCCGGGGCGGGCTCACCGTCCGGGGTCAGCCGAAGGATCTTGCCGCCGAGCGACTTCTTGTCCTGGGACAGGCCCGTGTCGCCGCTCTCGCCCGTGCCCACGTACAGCATCTTGTCCGGGCCGAAGGCGATCCGCCCGCCGTTGTGCACACCGCCCTTGGGGATGCCCCGGAACACCGTGTCCGGTGCGCCCAGTTGCTCTCCGGCCGGCTTCTTCTCGTCGTGTATCAGGCGGACGACGCGGTTGTCGGAGGCAGAGGTGAAGTAGGCGTAGATCATGCGGTCCGAGGCGTACCCGGGGGAGAGGGCGATGCCCAGCAGTCCTCCCTCGCCGGACGGCGACACCCCCTGCACCTCGCCCAGCTCGGTCTTCCGCCCGGTCCTGCCGTCGATCCGGGTGATCGTCGCCTCGTCCCGGGAGGACACCAGGAGGCCGCCGCCCGGGAGGGGTGCCAGACCCCAGGGGCTCTTCAGGCCCGTCGCGACCGTGCGGAGCACCTTCACCGACCCCTTGGCGGGTGGGGTCTCCTCCCCGGACCGCTCCGGGGCCGACGAGCGCGCCGTCGTGTCACTCGGGGAGGCGCTGCCGTCTCCCCCCGCTGCCGCTCCGTCGTCGGAGGAGCAGCCGGCTGTCAGCAGGAGTGCGGCGGCGGCCAGCACGGCCGACACGGCTCGATGTCGCACGATGGTGTCCCTTCGACGCGGCGGGTTCTACCTGTCATACACCGCTCGCGCCTCCCAGGTTCCCGATCGTCCGGTCCCCAACCGCGCGACCGCACGCCGTCCGCCCCGCCCGCGGGGGCCGTCGGACCCGGTCAGTCCCACGATCCCAGCGCCGCGGGCAGCCGCGCGATCTCCGTGAGGTCCTGCTCCGTGAGGCGCAGCTCCGCCGCCGCGGCGTTCTCGGTGACCCACCGTTCCCGCTTGGTGCCCGGGACCGGGACGACCTGGTCGCCCCGGCTCAGCACCCACGCCAGGGCCACCTGCGCCGGGGTGACGTGCGCGCCGTGGCGGCGGGCGATTCGGCGCAGGCCGACCACGATCGGCTGGTTCGCGGCCATCATCTCGGCCGTGAAGCGGGGGTGCCGGGCGCGCAGGTCGTCCGCCTCGAAGCCCACGCCCGGCGTCAGCGTCCCGGTCAGGAAGCCGTTGCCCAGCGGCATCGCGGCGAGGAAGCCGACCCCGCGCGAGCGGCACCACGGCAGCAGCGTCTCCAGCGCCTCCGGCGACCACACGGACAGTTCCGCCTCCACCGCGCTCACCGGGAAGACCTGCTGGACCCGCTCCAGCTGCCGGACCGTCGCGTCGTGCAGCCGCGCCCCGGCCCGCCGGGACGACCGCGCCCCGACCGCGCACAGCCCGAGCGCCCTGACCTTGCCCGCCCGGACCAGCTCGGCCATCGCGCCCCAGGTCTCCTCGACCGGGACCTCCGGGTCGGCGCGGTGCAACTGGTAGAGGTCGATGACATCGGTCTGCAGCCGGCGCAGCGACGCGTCGCAGGCCCTTCTCACGTACCCGGGGCGGCCGTTGGCCACGATGTGCTGGTCGCCCACCAACAGTCCGACCTTCGTCGACACGAAGGCGTCGCGGCGCCGCTCCTTCAACACCCGCCCCAGCAGCAGCTCGTTGGTGAACGGGCCGTACATGTCGGCGGTGTCGAGGAGGGTGGAGCCCGCGTCCAGCGCCCGGTGCACCGCCCTGAGCGACTCCTCGCCGCGCTGCCGGGACGAGCTGTACGCCCAGCTCATCGGCATGCACCCGAGTCCTACCGCCCCCACCGCGAGCGCCGCCGCGCCGATAGTCCTGCGCTCCACCTGCTCGTGACCCTCCCTCTCCGGCCCCCCAACCTAACCTCTGCCGTGAACGGCTCCTGAACTAGCCTCCCGACCATGACTGCTGCTGACGTATGGCTCCCGATCCCGCCGGACGAGATCGACGGACTCCCCGAGGGCCCGCGCTACCGCTTCTGGGACGGAGCCGAGGAGTTCCCCGCCGATCCGGCCGACTGCGGCTTCTACGTCGTGCCGTACATGAAGCCCGCCGGGGTGGGCGTGCGGCCGCTGCCGCTGATGCGTTCCGTGCGCGTCGTGCAGACCCTGTCGGCCGGCACCGACCACGTCGAGCCGGGACTGAAGAGCCTGCCCCCGGGGGTGCGGCTGTGCAACGCGCGCGGGGTGCACGAGGCCAGCACCGCGGAGCTCGCCCTCGCGCTGATCCTCGCCTCCCTGCGCGGCATCCCCGGCTTCGTGCGGGCCCAGGACGAGGGGAACTGGCAGGGCGGCTTCCGGCCCGCGCTCGCCGACAGGAACGTGCTCATCGTGGGGTACGGATCGATCGGCGCGGCCATCGAGGACCGGCTCGTTCCGTTCGAACTCGCGCGGGTGGCGCGCGTCGCGCGCTCCGCCCGCACCACGGAGCGCGGGCCGGTGCACCCGCTCACCGAACTGCCCTCCCTGCTGCCGGAGGCGGACGTCGTCGTCCTCTCCACCCCGCTGACGGAGACCACCCGGCACCTCGTCGACGCCGGTTTCCTGGCCCGGATGAAGGACGGCGCCCTGCTCGTGAACGTGGCCCGCGGCGGCGTGGTCGACACCAAGGCGCTGCTGACCGAGCTGGAGAGCGGACGCATCACCGCGGCCCTCGACGTCACGGATCCGGAACCGCTCCCTTCGGATCACCCCTTGTGGCGTGCTCCGGGTGTGCTCGTCACCCCGCACGTCGGCGGACCGACGTCCGCCTTCCGGCCGCGCGCCGAACGGCTGCTGCGGGATCAATTGCGCCGATACGTGAACCACGAGGAGCCCGGGAACGTGGTCCTGGTGACGGGAGCGGAAGGCAGGTAGTCCGCTTCGGGTACCGTCCGCGTTTTCCCGGGCGCGGTGGGTACTCATATATCTGTTGATCGTTACAGAGCGTAGAGAAGCTATGTCCCTGAGTGACGATACTGGTGTATCGTCCCGAAAGGGGCTGCGCCGCTGACCTACGGCGCGGGGGACGGACACGGAGACTGCGAGGGGGGCGACGGACGATGCACGGCCTGTGGACGAGCGATCCGACGCGGCGGAGCCGTCGACTGCGACACTGGCGCGCGGACGCGCGCGGCCGCGGTCATCACGGCGGCCATCACACCCGGCCCGACGACCGGACCGACAGCCCCGGTCCGCCACGCCCCCGGCACGGCGTCCGCGGGGGCCACACCCCGCGGGCGCACCGGGGGCCGAGGGATCCGGGAGCGGCGCGGACCGGGAGCACCCGGTGAGCGCGCCCACCCCCACCCCGACACTCGACGGGGCGCTGCGCCCGCCGCCCCCCGCGGGGGCGGCACCGTCCGGTGCGCCGTCCGCCGTCCGCCGGCCCGGCCCGGTCGCGCAACTGGTCCTGGCCCTCGTCTGCGCGGCCTACGCCGTCGGTGCCGCGTTCGGCTGGGGCTCGGAGCGGCTCGCACTGATCATGGGCGACTTCGGGCTGAGTGCCGCCGCCGGTGCCGCGGCCGTCTCCTGCTTCGTCTACGCCCGCAGCCCCCGCACCCGGTTCCGGCCCGCCTGGCTGCTGTTCGGCCTCTCCTCGGCCATGGCCTCCCTGGGCAACCTGGTCTGGGGGTGGTACGAGGTCGTGCTGGGCGTCCCCGTGCCCAGTCCCAGCTACGCCGACCTGTTCTTCCTGTGCTTCGCGCCGCCCGCCATCGTGGGACTGCTGGTGCTCGCCAAACGGCCCGTGACCAAGGCCGGATGGGTCTGTCTCGCCCTGGACGCCTGGCTGATCGGCGGCTCCCTGCTCACCCTCGCGTGGAGTCTCGCCCTCGCCCAGGCCGCCCAGGCCGAGGGGCCGGGCGTCGCGCACACCGCGCTGTCGCTGGCCTACCCGCTGCTCGACATCGCCCTGGTCAGCATGGTGCTCGCCCTGCACTTCCGGCGCTCGGCGGTGAACCGGTCCGCCGTCAACACCGCGATCGGCGCCCTCGCGCTGACCGTCATGTGCGACGCCCTGTTCACCTCGCCGCTGCTGCACGCCGGTTACCGCTCCGGGCAGCTGCTCGACGCGGGCTGGTTCGCCGGCTCGCTGCTCCTGGCGTACGCCCCCTGGACCGCGCCGCGCGGCGGCCGGCCCGAGCGTGAGGGGCACACTCGCGTGGTCCGTGAACACCTTCCGGGACGGCGCGGCGGCCCGGACCCCCACCCGGCCGCGCCCGGCGGCGAGCCCGGCCGGCATCCGCTCTCCCGGCCCACCGCCGGTTCCCTCGCCGCGCTCACGCCGTACCTCGCCGCGGCCGTGTGCACCCTGGGGATCCTCTACAACGTCCTCAACGGCCGCAGCGTCGACCGTGTCGTGCTGATCACCGGGGGCACCGTGGTGCTGGCGCTGGTGGTGCGCCAGGGCATCATGCTGCTCGACAACATCACCCTCACCCAGGAACTGGCGCAGGCGGAGAACCACTTCCGCTCCCTGGTGCAGGGCTCCAGCGACGTCATCATGATCGCCGCGCCCAGCGGCATCCTCCGCTACGTCTCCCCGGCGGCCGCCGGCGTGTACGGCCGCCCGGCGGAGGAGCTGGTGGGGACCGAACTGGCCGGTCTCATCCACCCGGAGGACCTCGGCCGCGTCGTGCACGAGGTGCGCCGCTTCCTCGCCGCGGACCCGGTCGAGGAGCCCACGACCCGCATCGAGTGCCGCTTCCGCTCCGGCGGCGGGGGCGCCTCCCGCTCCTGGGGGTCCTCCCGCCCGGGCGAAGGCGGGAGCGGGGAAGGCTGGCTGAATGTCGAGTCGACCGTCAACCGGCACCACGGCGGCCTCATCTTCAACAGCCGCGACGTGACCGAGAGGGTCCGCCTCCAGGCCCAGCTCCAGCACAACGCGGAGCACGACCCGCTCACCGACCTGCCCAACCGCGCGCTGTTCACCCGGCGCGTCCAGCAGGCGCTGTCCGGCCGCCGCGCCTCCGACCGAGGGGCCGCCGTGCGCGGCACGGCCGTGCTCTTCATCGACCTCGACGGCTTCAAGGGCGTCAACGACACCATCGGGCACCAGGCCGGGGACGAACTGCTCGTCCAGGCCGCGCGCAGACTCCAGGACGCGGTCCGCAAGGGCGACACCGCCTCCCGGCTGGGCGGTGACGAGTTCGCCGCCCTGATCGCCGGGGACGGCGTCCGCGACCGGGACGCCCGGGAGCGGCACATGGTGGAGCTCGCCGACCGGCTCAGAGTGGCGCTGTCCCAGCCCTACCTCATCGACGGCAACGATGTCCGGGTCGACGCCTCCATCGGTGTGGCCTTCGCCGAACCGGGCATCGGCGCGGGCGAGTTGCTGCGCAACGCCGACCTCGCCATGTACCGGGCGAAGGCGGCCGGCAAGGGCCGGGTGGTGCTGTACGGGCCGCACATGCAGCAGGACGTCGTCCGCAGGGCCGAGCTGGCGACCCGGCTGCGCGCGGCCCTGCGCCACGGCGAGTTCGCCCTGCTGCACCAGCCGGTGGTGTGCCTCGCCGACGGCCGGATCACCTCGGTCTGCGCGCAGGCGCGGTGGCGCTCCTCCCAGGGGGTGCTCTTCACCCCCGCGGAGTTCCTGCGGGTCGCCGAGGACAGTGAGAAAACCGCCGAGCTCGGCCGGTGGGTGCTGGAGGAGGCCGTCGAGCAGGCCGCCGAACGGCACGCGACGGGGCTGCCCGTACCCGTGGCCGTCCGGCTCAGCGCCCGCCGGCTGCTGGACCGGTCGCTGCCGCTCAGCTCCATCGAGGCCCTGCTCACCCGGCACGGGCTGCCGTCCGGCTCCCTGATCGTCGATCTGGCCGACACCGACCCCCGGGTGCCGCTGGACGAACTGGAGCGCCGGCTGACCGTGCTCAAGCGGCTCGGCGTCCGGATCGCGCTCGACGGCTTCGGCGGGGGGCCCGCGGCGATCACCGCCCTCAGAAGGCTCCCCGTCGACGTGCTCAAACTCGACCGCGCCCTGATCGACGGGGTGGTCGAGTCCGCGCGGCTGCACAAGATCACCAGCGGACTGGTGCGGATCGCCGCCGACCTCGGCATGCACTCCGTGGCCGTGGGGGTCGACCAGCCCGAGCAGGCGGCCGCCCTGCGCGCCATGGGCTGCACGCACGGACAGGGCGTCGCCTTCTCCGGACCGCTGGACGAGTACCGGCTGCGCAGGGCGCTGACCGCCGGGCACTGTCCGGTACCGCGCGCGCCCGCCGAGCCCGTCCTCGCCGGCGGCGGGCCGGGGGTGTACGCCGCGGGAGTGACCGCCGTGATCAAGAGCGGTCCGGCCCTGCGCTCACATAATGAGACTCCCGTCCCACCCACTTGACAGTGAGTGCGCGCCGGGGGGAGGGTCAGAGCCATGCGCACCCGAATTCTCGTACTTGGACAGCGCGTCGGCCGACGCTGAGCACCGATCGCTCAGCGACCACCACCCGGCGCGCTTCCCCTCGCTTGCCTTATGGCACGAGGGGTTTTTTGTTGCACAGGCACCCGCCGAGCAGCAGGCGTAACCCGCACGAACTTCGCACAAACCCTCAGCATCGAGAAGAGAAGCCGATGACCGAGCAGGCCACCGGGGCCCATCATCCGCAGCCCCGGCCCCGATCCGGAGGACAGTCCGCCCCCGTCGAGCACGTCACGGGTGCGCAGTCCCTCATTCGCTCTCTCGAGGAGGTCGGCGCCGACACGGTATTCGGCATTCCGGGCGGTGCGATCCTTCCCGCGTACGACCCGCTGATGGACTCCACCCGGGTGCGTCACGTCCTGGTCCGGCACGAGCAGGGCGCCGGCCACGCGGCCACCGGCTACGCGCAGGCCACCGGCAGGGTGGGCGTCTGCATGGCGACCTCGGGCCCCGGCGCCACCAACCTGGTCACCCCGATCGCCGACGCGCACATGGACTCCGTGCCGATGGTCGCGATCACCGGCCAGGTCGCCTCCAAGGCGATCGGCACGGACGCCTTCCAGGAGGCGGACATCGTCGGCATCACCATGCCGATCACCAAGCACAACTTCCTGGTCACCAAGGCCGAGGACATCCCGCGGGTGATCGCGCAGGCGTTCCACATCGCCTCCACCGGCCGCCCCGGCCCGGTGCTGGTCGACATCGCCAAGGACGCCCTCCAGGCGAAGACCACCTTCTCCTGGCCGCCCACCATGGACCTGCCCGGCTACCGGCCCGTCACCAAGCCGCACGCCAAGCAGATCCGCGAGGCCGCCAAGCTCATCACCGCCGCCAGACGGCCGGTCCTCTACGTCGGCGGCGGCGTCATCAAGGCCCGCGCCACCGCCGAGCTGAAGGTCCTCGCAGAACTCACCGGAGCTCCCGTCACCACCACCCTGATGGGACTCGGCGCGTTCCCCGACAGCCACGAGCTGCACGTGGGAATGCCGGGCATGCACGGTTCGGTCACCGCCGTCACCGCGCTGCAGAAGGCCGACCTGATCGTCGCCCTCGGAGCCCGCTTCGACGACCGCGTCACCGGCAAGCTGGACAGCTTCGCCCCGTACGCCAAGATCGTCCACGCCGACATCGACCCGGCGGAGATCGGCAAGAACCGCGCCGCCGACGTGCCGATCGTCGGTGACGCCCGCGAGGTCCTCGCCGACCTCATCCAGGCCGTCCAGCGGGAGCACGCCGAGGGCAACCGCGGCGACTACAGTGCCTGGTGGAAGGACCTCAACCGCTGGCGCGAGACCTACCCCCTCGGCTACGACCAGCCCGGGGACGGCTCGCTCTCCCCGCAGCAGGTCATCGAGCGCATCGGGCAGTTGGCGCCGGAGGGCACGGTCTTCGCGGCCGGTGTCGGCCAGCACCAGATGTGGGCCGCCCACTTCATCCAGTACGACAAGCCCGCCACCTGGCTGAACTCCGGTGGCGCCGGAACCATGGGCTACGCGGTCCCGGCCGCGATGGGCGCCAAGGCCGGCGCGCCCGACCGTGCCGTCTGGGCGATCGACGGCGACGGCTGCTTCCAGATGACCAACCAGGAACTCACCACCTGCGCCCTGAACAACATCCCGATCAAGGTCGCCATCATCAACAACGGCGCCCTCGGGATGGTCCGCCAGTGGCAGACCCTCTTCTACAACCAGCGGTACTCCAACACGGTGCTGCACTCCGGCCCCGGCGCGGACGCCGGCGAGAAGAGCGCGGGCACCCGGGTGCCCGACTTCGTGAAGCTGTCCGAGGCCATGGGCTGCTACGCGATCCGCTGCGAGGACCCCGCCGACCTCGACAAGGTCATCGAGGAGGCCAACTCCATCAACGACCGTCCGGTCGTCGTGGACTTCATCGTCCACGAGGACGCGATGGTGTGGCCGATGGTCGCCGCCGGCACCTCCAACGACGAGATCATGGCCGCCCGCGACGTCCGCCCCGACTTCGGCGACAACGAAGACGACTGAGAGCCGTAAAGGAAGCACATCATGTCCAAGCACACGCTCTCCGTCCTGGTGGAGAACACGCCCGGCATCCTGGCCCGGATCGCCGCCCTGTTCTCCCGCCGCGGCTTCAACATCGACTCCCTCGCCGTGGGCGTCACCGAGCACCCGGACATCTCCCGCATCACCATCGTGGTGAGCGTGGAGGAGTTCCCGCTGGAGCAGGTGACCAAGCAGCTCAACAAGCTCGTCAACGTGCTGAAGATCGTCGAGCTGGAGCCCGGCCAGGCCGTCCAGCGCGAACTCGTCCTGGTGAAGGTGCGCGCCGACAACGAGACGCGCTCCCAGATCGTCGAGATCGTGCAGCTGTTCCGGGCCAAGACCGTGGACGTCTCCCCCGAGGCCGTGACCATCGAGGCCACCGGCAGCAGCGACAAGCTGTCCGCCATGCTCAAGATGCTGGAGCCGTTCGGCATCAAGGAACTCGTCCAGTCCGGCACGATCGCCATCGGACGCGGCGCCCGTTCGATCACGGACCGGTCGCTGCGCGCCCTGGACCGGTCGGCCTAGGACGGCGGAACGGGTGGCCGGCCGCGACACCGGCCGCCCGTATTCCGAGACTCCGAAACTTCCCCTCCCCCCGCCGTCATACGGTGGGACGCAACACCTGCACTCAAGGAGAGAACCCAAAGTGGCCGAGCTGTTCTACGACGCCGACGCCGACCTGTCCATCATCCAGGGCCGCAAGGTCGCGGTCATCGGTTACGGCAGCCAGGGCCACGCCCACGCCCTGTCGCTGCGCGACTCCGGCGTCGACGTGCGCGTCGGTCTGCACGAGGGCTCCAAGTCCAAGGCCAAGGCCGAGGAGCAGGGCCTGCGCGTGGTGACCCCGTCCGAGGCCGCCGCCGAGGCCGACGTCATCATGATCCTCGTCCCGGACCCGATCCAGGCCCAGGTCTACGAGGAGCACATCAAGGACAACCTGAAGGACGGCGACGCCCTGTTCTTCGGTCACGGCCTGAACATCCGCTACGGCTTCATCAAGCCCCCGGCCGGCGTGGACGTCTGCATGGTCGCCCCCAAGGGCCCGGGCCACCTGGTGCGCCGTCAGTACGAGGAGGGTCGCGGCGTCCCCTGCATCGCGGCCGTCGAGCAGGACGCCACGGGCAACGGCTTCGCGCTGGCCCTGTCGTACGCCAAGGGCATCGGCGGCACCCGCGCCGGCGTCATCAAGACCACCTTCACCGAGGAGACCGAGACCGACCTGTTCGGTGAGCAGGCCGTCCTGTGCGGTGGCACCGCGGCGCTGGTCAAGGCGGGCTTCGAGACCCTGACCGAGGCCGGCTACCAGCCGGAGATCGCCTACTTCGAGTGCCTGCACGAGCTGAAGCTGATCGTGGACCTCATGTACGAGGGCGGCCTGGAGAAGATGCGCTGGTCGATCTCCGAGACCGCCGAGTGGGGCGACTACGTCACCGGCCCGCGGATCATCACCGACGCCACCAAGGCCGAGATGAAGAAGGTCCTCGCCGAGATCCAGGACGGCACCTTCGCGCGGCAGTGGATGGACGAGTACCACGGCGGTCTGAAGAAGTACAACGAGTACAAGAAGCAGGACTCCGAGCACCTGCTGGAAACCACCGGCAAGGAGCTGCGCAAGCTCATGAGCTGGGTCGACGAAGAGGCGTGAGCCCCGCGCCCCGCGACGGTGCCGGCGTCTGCCGGGCACCGTCGCGGGGCTTCGCCCCGGATCCCGCGGGAGAGGGCCGATCCAGGTCGGCCGGCCCGTGCGGCCACTTCCGGGTGATCATTCCGCAGGGGCGCAGGACGATCTGCCGCACGCCACTAGACTGCTGTACAACAAACGCGTCAGGCCCACAGCGTCGTGCGTCTTCCACGCGGCTAGCACTTCTTCACCGCCTGCGGCCGTCGGGACGGCCGTCCGCATTGGACTTGTGAGGACTCACGTGAGCTCGTACCCCAGTCGTAAAGCGACGGTACTCATTGCTGAGGAGCTGTCGCCCGCCACCGTCGACGCACTCGGACCGGACTTCGAGATCCGCCACTGCAACGGCGCGGACCGCGCCGAACTGCTCCCGGCCATCGCCGACGTGGACGCGATCCTGGTCCGCTCGGCCACCAAGGTCGACGCCGAGGCGATCGCCGCGGCGAACAGGCTGAAGGTCGTCGCCCGCGCCGGTGTCGGCCTCGACAACGTCGACGTCTCCGCCGCCACCAAGGCCGGCGTGATGGTCGTCAACGCCCCCACCTCGAACATCGTGACCGCCGCCGAGCTGGCCTGCGGTCTGATCGTCGCCACCGCGCGCAACATCCCGCAGGCCAACGCCGCGTTGAAGAACGGCGAGTGGAAGCGCAGCAAGTACACGGGTGTCGAACTCGCCGAGAAGACCCTCGGTGTGGTGGGTCTGGGCCGCATCGGTGCCCTCGTGGCGCAGCGCATGTCCGCCTTCGGCATGAAGGTCGTCGCCTACGACCCCTACGTACAGCCCGCGCGGGCCGCGCAGATGGGCGTCAAGGTGCTGTCGCTGGACGAGCTGCTCGAGGTCTCCGACTTCATCACCGTGCACCTGCCGAAGACCCCCGAGACCCTCGGTCTGATCGGCGACGAGGCGCTGCGCAAGGTCAAGCCGAGCGTGCGCGTCATCAACGCCGCCCGCGGCGGCATCGTCGACGAGGAGGCGCTGTACTCGGCGCTCAAGGAGGGCCGCGTCGCCGGCGCCGGCCTCGACGTGTACGCGAAGGAGCCGTGCACCGACTCTCCGCTGTTCGAGTTCGACCAGGTCGTCTGCACCCCGCACCTCGGCGCCTCCACCGACGAGGCCCAGGAGAAGGCCGGTGTCGCCGTCGCCCGCTCGGTGCGCCTCGCGCTCGCCGGTGAGCTGGTCCCCGACGCGGTGAACGTGCAGGGCGGGGTCATCGCGGAGGACGTCAAGCCGGGTCTGCCGCTCGCCGAGCGCCTCGGCCGCATCTTCACCGCGCTCGCCGGCGAGGTCGCTGTCCGCCTCGACGTCGAGGTGTACGGCGAGATCACCCAGCACGACGTGAAGGTGCTGGAACTGTCCGCGCTCAAGGGTGTCTTCGAGGACGTCGTCGACGAGACGGTGTCGTACGTCAACGCCCCGCTGTTCGCGCAGGAGCGCGGTGTCGAGGTGCGGCTGACCACCAGCTCCGAGTCGGCCGACCACCGCAACGTCGTCACCGTGCGCGGCACCCTCTCCGACGGCGAGGAGATCTCGGTCTCCGGCACGCTGGCCGGTCCCAAGCACGTCCAGAAGATCGTCGCGGTCGGTGAGTACGACGTCGACCTCGCGCTCGCCGACCACATGGTCGTCCTGCGCTACGAGGACCGTCCCGGTGTCGTCGGCACCGTGGGCCGCATCCTCGGCGAGGCGGGCATCAACATCGCCGGCATGCAGGTCGCCCGGGCGACGGTCGGCGGCGAGGCGCTCGCCGTCCTGACGGTCGACGACACGGTGACCGCCGGGGTCCTGACCGAACTGTCGGCGGAGATCGGGGCGACCTCCGCCCGGTCGGTCAACCTGGTCTGAGCGTTCCCGGGGGCTCTGCCCCGGGCCCCCGTTCGCCCTGAACGGACTCGGAAGCGCCGGACGGGCTGCGTCGAGCAGCCCGTCCGGCGCTTCCTGTGCGCGCTGCGCTGCGCCGCTACAGTCGCGCGGCCTTGAGCGCCATGTGGAGCAGCAGACGGTCCTCGCCGTCGTCGAGGTCCAGGCCCGTGAGCTTCTCGATCCGGGACAGGCGGTAGTACAGGGTCTGGCGGTGGATGCCCAGTTCGGCCGCCGCACGGCCGGCCTGGCCCGCACGGTCCAGGTACACCTCCGCGGTGCGGGCCAGTTCGGCCTGGGCGGGGGAGAGCAGAGGGCTGACGGCGGGATCGCGGGCGGCCACCGGGGGCAGTGCGGTCAGCAGGCGGAACGGTCCGATCGACGCCCACTGGGCGACGGGCCCGAGCCGGGGTTCGGCCAGCACGGCCCGCGCCGACGCCGACGCCTCCTCCCACGCCGTGCCCAGGTCGGCGAGGCCCGCGCGGGGAGCGGCGATCCCCGCGGCCACCGGGGGCCCGCCCCGGCTTCCCGCCCGCTCCAGCAGCCGTGAGGCCGCCGTCGTCGCCGGGGCCAGTACGTCCGACGAGCGCAGCCGCAGCAGCAGGGCCAGCGACTGGCCGTCCCCGGGGGAGCCCCCTGCACGCGCCCACGGCAGGGTGCACAGGGCCGTCGCCCCCGGCACCGTACGCACCGAGGGGGCGTCCTCGGGTCCGGCGGACGGCCAGGGCGCGACACAGACCACCGTGTGCGGGCCGTCGGCGCGGTGGCCGAGGGCGGTGCGCAGTTCGGCCACCGCCATCTCCCGCTGCCAGTCCCGCTCCGCCGTCAGCACCGCCCGCAGCTCGCGCGTGAGGTCGGCGCCGTGCTGCGCCTCGTCCGCGAGCAGCGCGCCGATCCGCGCCGTCACCCGCATGGCCGCGTCCAGCTGCTGCTCGGAGGGCCCCGGGTCGTAGTCGAGCAGCCAGACGTAGCCGAGGACGACACCCCGGTGGCGCACCGGGAGGCAGACGCGCCCGCGGTGCACGCCCGCCTCCGGGGTGCGCGGGATGCGCACCGGGCCGGTCGCGCGCGTGATGCCGAAGCCCTCGAACCAGGCGCGGACGGCGGCCGTCGAGCGGCGGGTCAGGATCGAGCGGGTGCGCACCGGGTCCAGTACGGACGGGTCGAGGTCGCCCTCGCTGTCGTAGGCCCCGAACGCGATCAGTTCGAAGTCGCGGTTCTCCAGGGTCGCCGGAGCGCCCAGCAGCTCCGAGATCTCGTCCACCAGCTCCTGGTAGTCGTCCCTGTGTTCCGACGTCACCCGGGCATTCTGCCGCACACTGCCGACCGGTTCATACATCTGTCTGAGATATGCGGCAGGGATGCGTGACAGCTGTCGATGGCCGACGATCGGGGGCATCCGTAGGTTTCACGGTGGTTCTCCGTGTCGTACCCGAACCGTCGGGTGACGGCCTCTCGCAGCTTGTGGAGGTGCCCCGTGCTGGGTCCCGTGATTCTCGCCGCGTCGCGCAGCGACCGGATGCGACGCCTGATCTCGGCGGCCCCGGTGACCAAACAGGTCGTGGACCGGTTCATCCCCGGTGAGACCGTCGACGAGATCCTGCCCATCGTCCGGGAGCTCACCGGCAACGGCCTCGAACTCACCATGGACGTCGTCGGCGAGGACATCACCACCCCCGAGCAGGCCGCCGCCGCGCGCGACGCGTACCTGGAGCTGATCGGCCGGCTCGGGCCGCTGGAGCTCGGTACCCGCGCCGAGATGTCGGTGAAGCTGTCGATGTTCGGCCAGGCGCTCCCCGGCGGCCACGAGCTGGCGCTCGCCAACGTCCGCCCGGTCGTCGAGGCCGCCGCGGAGGCCGGCACCACGGTCACCCTCGACGCCGAGGACCACACCACCCTCGACTCGATGTTCGCCATCCACGAGGAGCTGCGGAAGGACTTCCCGCAGACGGGTTGCGTCATCCAGGCCTACCTCTTCCGCACCGAGGAGGACGCGCGCCGCCTCGCCGCCGCCGGCAGTCGCGTACGGTTGGTGAAGGGCGCCTACAAGGAGCCCGCCGAGGTCGCGCTCCAGCAGAAGCACGAGATCGACAAGGCGTACGTGCGGATCCTGCGCACCCTGATGGAGGGTGACGGCTACCCGATGATCGGGTCGCACGACCCGCGCCTGATCTCCATCGCCCAGGAGCTGGCCCGCACCGCCGGACGAAAGCTCGACGAGTACGAGTTCCAGATGCTCTACGGCATCCGCGGCGACGAGCACCTGCGACTGGCCGCCGAGGGCCACCGCATGCGCGTCTACACGGCCTACGGCACCGACTGGTACGGCTACTTCATGCGCCGCCTGGCCGAGAAGCCCGCGAACCTGGGCTTCTTCCTGCGGAGCATGATCAGCCATGACTGACGCGCGTACGCGCCGTCTCACGGAGCAGCCGGGTGACCTCCGGCTCCCCGCCCGGAACCCGGTCACCCACACGGGCTGACACCACACCGCTCAGACAAGGAGTTACGGAACCCATGGACGCTGTGACCCAGGTCCCCACCCCCGTCAACGAGCCGGTGCACGGCTACGCCCCCGGTACGCCCGAGCGTGCCCGGCTGGAGGCCAAGCTCAAGGAGCTGGCCGACAACCCGGTCGACCTGCCCTGCACCATCGGCGGCGAGAAGCGCATGGGCGGCGGCGAGCGCTTCGACGTCGTGCAGCCGCACAACCACAAGGCCCGCCTGGGCACGTACGCCAACGCCACCCGGCAGGACGCCCAGGACGCCATCGACGCGGCCCTGGCCGCCGCTCCCGCGTGGCGCGCGATGTCCTTCGACGACCGCGCCGCGATCATCCTGCGCGCCGCCGAGCTGCTGGCGGGCCCCTGGCGCGAGACCATCGCCGCCTCCACCATGCTCGGCCAGTCCAAGACCGCCCAGCAGGCCGAGATCGACAGCCCCTGTGAGCTGGTCGACTTCTGGCGCTTCAACGTCCACTACGCGCGCGGCATCCTCGCCGAGCAGCCCCCGGCCAACTCCCCGGGTGTGTGGAACCGCATGGACCACCGCCCGCTGGAGGGCTTCGTCTACGCGATCACCCCGTTCAACTTCAGCGCCATCGCGGCCAACCTGCCCACCGCGCCCGCGCTGATGGGCAACGTGGTGGTCTGGAAGCCGTCGCCCACCCAGACCCACGCCGCCGTGCTGCTCATGGCCCTCCTGGAGGAGGCCGGCCTGCCCAAGGGTGTCATCAACCTGGTCACCGGCGACGGTCTCGCCGTCTCCGAGGTCGCCCTGGAGCACCGGGACCTGGCCGGCATCCACTTCACCGGCTCGACCAAGACCTTTCAGCACCTGTGGAAGACGGTCGGCAACAACATCGAGAAGTACCGGACCTACCCGCGTCTGGTCGGCGAGACCGGCGGCAAGGACTTCCTCGTCGCCCACCCGAGCGCCGACCGCGCGATCCTCAAGACCGCCCTTACCCGCGGCGCCTTCGAGTACCAGGGCCAGAAGTGCAGCGCGACCTCCCGCGGGTACATTCCCGCGTCGATCTGGAACGACGGCTTCAAGGAGGAGTTCGCCGCCGAGGTCGACCACCTCTCCATGGGTGACGTCACCGACCTGTCGAACTTCATCGGCGCCGTCATCGACGAGCGCTCCTTCGCCAAGAACAAGGCCGCGATCGACCGCGCCGGGGAGGACCCGTCCTGCACGATCGTCGCGGGCGGCTCCTACGACGACTCGGTCGGCTACTTCGTCCGCCCGACGGTCATCGAGTGCGACGACCCGGAGAACGAGGTGTTCCGCACCGAGTACTTCGGCCCGATCCTCGCCGTGCACGTCTACGACGACGAGAAGTACGACGAGATGCTGACCCAGATGGAGTCGGTGTCGGACTACGCCCTGACCGGCTCCGTCATCGCGAACGACCGCGCCGCCGCGGCGTACACGATGGACAAGCTGCGCTACGCGGCCGGCAACTTCTACATCAACGACAAGTCGACGGGCGCCGTCGTCGGCCAGCAGCCCTTCGGCGGCGGCCGTGCCTCCGGCACCAACGACAAGGCCGGCGCGCCGCAGAACCTGATGCGCTGGACGCTGACCCGCGCCATCAAGGAGACCCTGGTCCCGCCGACCGACTACACGTACCCGCACATGGGCTGACGCCCACCCCGATCGCGAACGGGCCAGGTCACCCCCCGACCTGGCCCGTTCGTGCTCCCCCGGGTCCGGCCGCCCCGATACTGGGCGGATGACCACCGCCGCGGACGTCCGCACCGCCCACACCTGGGAACTCGCTCCCCACGAACTGACCTCCGTGCGCTCCCTGTTGTTCCACGCGTTCGACGGCGACTTCGGCGACGAGGACTGGGACCACACCCTGGGCGGCGTCCACGCCCTCATCCGGGACGGGCACGGGCTCGCCGCCCACGGCGCGGTGGTGATGCGAAGGGTGCGGTACGGGAGGCACTGGCTGCGCACCGGGTACGTCGAGGGGGTCGCCGTCCGTCCCGACGTACGGCGACAAGGGCTCGGCGGCGCGGTCATGGCCGCCCTGGAGGGCGTCGTCACCCGCGCCTACGACCTCGGCGCGCTGTCCGCGAGCGACGAGGGAGCGGCCCTGTACGCGGCCCGAGGCTGGCGGGCCTGGGAGGGGCGGATCTGCGGGCTCGGCCCCGACGGAGTCGTCCGGCTGCCGGACGAGGAGGGCTCCACCTATGTCTGGCCGGCGCCCGCCGACCTCACCGGCGAACTGGTCTTCGACTGGCGGGACGGGGACGTCCTCTGAGTCCGACGGGGAGAAAGCGCAGGTCAGGCGGGTGTGACGCAGTCCACCGTCTCAGATAGTAGGAAGCCCAAGTATTCGTGCAGACAGACGCCCGGCACGCCTCTACTTTTGTAGGAGCCGAACGTCTCGCTCGATCCAGCGAATGGCGGTCGTGAGCCGGACCCTTGTGCAGGTCACCCCTGCGGTCCCCGGCTCCCCGCCCCTTCCGGCGTCTCGCAACCCTCCGCGCACTCCCGCCCGCATGTATCGAAGGAGTCGATCACCCATGGCCGAGACGACCCTGCGCCGCCGCGTCCGCCACGCCTCCCGCACCAGCGAGTCCGACCGCAAGAACGCCGCCGCCGCCCTCCAGCGCGCCCTCGACCGCCGGGACAACGGCGGCTCCACCGGCCACTGACACGCCCGGGCGTCCGTATGCCGGACGCCCCATGTCATCCCGTGGGACGAGGAGTAGGGTGCCCGCATGTCTCGCAGCATCAATCTCGCAGTGATCCCCGGTGACGGCATCGGCCAGGAGGTCGTGACCGAAGGCCTGAAGGTCCTCTCCGCCGTCCTTCCGCAGGATGTGAAGCTGGAGACCAAGGACTACGACTTCGGCGCCCAGCGCTACCACGCCACCGGTGAGACCCTCACCGACGCCGACCTCGACGAGCTGAAGCGGCACGACGCCATCCTGCTCGGCGCCATCGGCGACCCGTCGGTCCCCTCCGGCGTCCTCGAGCGCGGCTTCCTGCTCAAGCTCCGCTTCGCCTTCGACCACCACGTCAACCTGCGGCCCAGCAGGCTCCTGCCCGGTGTGGCCACTCCGCTCGCCGGCCAGCCCGAGATCGACTTCGTCGTGGTCCGCGAGGGCACCGAGGGCCCCTACACGGGCAACGGCGGCACCATCCGCAAGGGCACCGAGCACGAGGTCGCCACCGAGGTCTCGGTCAACACCGCCTTCGGTGTCGAGCGCGTGGTCCGCGACGCCTTCGCCCGCGCCCAGGCCCGCCCGCGCAAGAAGCTCACCCTGGTCCACAAGAACAACGTGCTGACCTTCGCCGGCCACCTGTGGACGAACGTCTTCAACAGGGTGGCCGAGGATTACCCCGAGGTCACCACCGACTACATCCACGTCGACGCCGCGACGATCTACCTGGTCACCGACCCGGCCCGGTTCGACGTCATCGTCACCGACAACCTCTTCGGTGACATCATCACCGACCTCGCCGCGGCCGTCTCCGGCGGCATCGGCGTCGCCGCCAGCGGGAACATCAACCCCTCCGGCGCGTTCCCGTCCATGTTCGAGCCCGTGCACGGCTCGGCCCCGGACATCGCCGGCCAGGGCAAGGCCGACCCCAGCGCCACGGTCCTGTCCGTCGCCCTCCTCCTGCGCCACCTCGGTCACGACGCCGAGGCCGCCCGCATCGAGGACGCCGTCTCCGCCGACCTCGCGGAGCGCGGCGCCCTGCCCGCCCGCACCACCTCGGAGATCGGCGACGCCCTCGCCGCGCGAGTAGCCGGCTGACCCGGCGCGCATCCTCGACACCACTCGAAGCCGCCGGGTCGCATCCGCACCCGGCGGCTTTCGCCTGTCCCCCGCCGGGTGCCACCATCGACCACCGGGCCGCAAACACCCTGTTTCGTCCGCCGTCGCCTCCGGGCGATAATCGAACGCGGAGCCGCGGAATGAGGGAATGCCCGGACGCCACCGTACTGGCCACCGGCCGTCAGGGCGTGTGCGCGGCCCGTCACTACAACCGGTGAAGGACACCCACTCATGACGACGCCCACGATCGAGCTCAAGCCCTCGGCCCACCCGCTCTCCGACGCGGAGCGCGAGGCGATCCTGGCCGCCCCCGGTTTCGGCCGCCACTTCACCGACCACATGGTGACGATCAAGTGGACCGAGGGCCGCGGCTGGCACGACGGCCAGCTCGTCCCGTACGCGCCTCTCTCCCTCGACCCGGCGACCACCGTCCTGCACTACGCGCAGGAGATCTTCGAGGGCCTCAAGGCGTACCGCCGGCCCGACGGCTCGGTCGCCACGTTCCGCCCCGAGAAGAACGCCGAACGCTTCCAGCGCTCCGCCCGGCGCCTGGCCATGCCGGAGCTGCCGGTCGAGACCTTCATCGAGGCGTGCGACGCCCTCGTCGCCCAGGACAAGGCGTGGGTGCCGGCGCACGGCGGCGAGGAGTCCCTCTACCTGCGTCCGTTCATGATCGCGACCGAGGTCGGGCTGGGCGTGAAGCCCGCCAACGAGTACCTGTTCCTGGTCATCGCCTCCCCGGCCGGCGCCTACTTCCCGGGCGGCGTCAAGCCGGTCTCCATCTGGGTCTCCGAGGACCGCGTCCGCGCCGTTCCCGGCGGCATGGGCGACGCCAAGACCGGCGGCAACTACGCGGCCTCCCTGCTCGCCCAGGCCGAGGCGGCCGCCAAGGGCTGCGACCAGGTCTGCTACCTCGACGCCGTGGAGCACAAGTGGGTCGAGGAACTCGGTGGCATGAACCTGTACTTCGTCTACGGCGACAAGATCGTCACCCCCGCCCTCACCGGCTCCATCCTGGAGGGCGTCACCCGTGACTCCCTCCTCGCGGTCGCCCGCGACCTCGGCTACGAGGCCGTCGAGGAGCGGGTGACCGCCGAGCAGTGGCAGCGCGACTCGGAGAACGGCAGCCTCACCGAGGTCTTCGCCTGCGGCACGGCGGCCGTCATCACGCCGGTCGGCACGGTGAAGCGGGTCGGCGCGGAGTGGCAGCAGAGCGGCGGCGAGCCGGGCGAGGTCACCGTCCGCCTGCGGCAGGCGCTGCTCGACATCCAGCGCGGCACGGCCGAGGACAAGCACGGCTGGATGCACAAGCTGGCGTAGGACGCCGGTCCGGCCGCGCCCGGGGGCCCTGCCTCCGGGCGCGGCCGGCCGCCCGTGCCCACCCACCGGGCGCGCCCTCGTGCCCGTACCCGCCCCCGGGGTGACCGGGTTCCCCACCACCGCGGCACACCTCGCGGACACCTGAAGCCCCGCCCGGGTTGTACTCGGAATGGCGGATTGACCCTCCGGCCGCAGGTGCGATTGGCTCGTGGAAGCCCTCGGCGCGGGGCCGGGGGAACAGCGTCCACGGGGACGACGGGGGCACGGGGAAGTGGGGGAGTCATGCGCAGAGCCTTACGGGGGACGTCCGTCGCGGTGATCGCGGGGGCGATGGTCGCCCTGTCGGCGGCCCCGGCGGCACCGGCGGCCGGGCCGGGCACCGAGCGGGTCACCCTGTCGGCGACGGGCGAGCAGGGTGACGGTGCCGCGTACGGACCCCGGCTGAGCGCCGACGGCCGGTTCGCGGCCTTCAGCGCGGAGGCGTCCGACCTGGTGCCCGGCGACACCAACGGCGTCACCGACGTCTTCGTGCGCGACCTGCGCGAGGGGACCGTGGAGCGGGTCGACGTGGGCCCGGACGGCACGCAGGCCGACGGTGACTCGACCATGCTGGACATCAGTGCCGACGGCCGGCACGTCCTGTTCCGTTCCCGGGCCCGGAACCTGGTGCACTGGGACAACCCGCCGGCGGACACCGGTGTCCACGACATCTACCTGCACGACCGCCGCACCGGCCGTACCGAGCGGATCAGTGTCGGTCTCGACGGCGGGTCCGCCTACGCGGGCGGCGCCGTGATGTCGGCGGACGCCCGCCACATCGCCTTCAGCGCCAAGGCCGACCGCATGGAGACGGGCCCCGGCGACCTCTTCGGCGCCGTGTACGTCCTCGACCGGCGTACCGGCACGGTGGAGCGGGTCAGCAACCGCAACCGACCGACCGACCAGGCGCTGCTGCAGGACATCAGCGCCGACGGCCGCTTCGTGGCGTACTCCCAGACGGTGCCGCGCAGTTCCCACGGCGCCACCTGGGTGCACGACCGCCGCACCGGCACCGAGGAGCAGGTCAACGTCCGGGCGGACGGCTCCCCGGCCCAGCGGTACGCCGTGCCCGCCTCGCTCTCCGCCGACGGCCGGACCATCGCCTTCCAGTACTGGGGGGACGACCTGGTCCCGGGCGAGGAGCCGGGGGACGACACCCATGTGTACGTCCGCGACCTGCGCGGCGACGTCACCCGGCGCGTCGACGCCGGCCCGGCCGGCGAGCACCGGCCCCAGGAGCCCCTGCTCGGCCCGGACGGACGGTACCTCGCCTACCGGGCGCAGCCGCGTCTCGCCGACGGACGTCTTGGGCCGTCCAACGTCTACCTGCGGGACCTGCGCACCGGCCGTACCCGGCTGATCAGCGAGTCCGTCGCCTCCGGGCCCGTGACGGACGCCGCGGTGACGGTCACCTGGCTGGGTGCGGGCGCCCGGCGGATCGGCCTCGGCAGCGCGTCCGCGCACCTCGTCCCGGGCGACACCAACGGCCACCACGACGGCTTCGTCCGCCGCCCGCGCTGACCACCCACCGCCCGCATCCTGAGACGGATCGTGAGCACGGGGGCGGATCGTGCCAGACTGCCCCCGTGCTCTCGTTCGCCACGATTATTGGCAGCAGGCGCGCCGGTCCGCAGTGACCGCCACGTACCACACCGTACGGGCGGACACCGTCGTCCTCGACCCGCGCGCAGACCTCTCGCACCCGCGAGGGGTTTTTCTGTTTCCTGGCCCAACCGCAGCCGGGGAGCGGGCGTGAGGGACCATGGGAGAACGGTGGAACCGGTCATTCCGGTAGACCGAGATCAAAATCAGGAGCCTTCAGACCATGACCGCAACCAGCGAGCCCGACGACTCGTTCCACGTCTTCGACACCACCCTGCGCGACGGCGCCCAGCGTGAGGGCATCAACCTCACCGTCGCCGACAAGCTGGCCATCGCACGGCACCTGGACGAGTTCGGCGTGGGCTTCATCGAGGGCGGCTGGCCCGGTGCGAACCCCCGGGACACCGAGTTCTTCGCCCGCGCCCGGCAGGAGATCGAGTTCCGGCACGCGACGCTGGTCGCCTTCGGCGCCACCCGCCGCGCCGGCACCACCGCGGACCAGGACCCGCAGGTCAAGGCGCTGCTCGACTCCGGCGCCGAGGTGATCACGCTGGTCGCCAAGTCCCACGACCGCCATGTCGAGCTCGCCCTGCGCACCACCCTCGACGAGAACCTGGCGATGGTCCGCGACACGGTGGCCCACCTCACGGCGCAGGGCCGCCGCGTCTTCGTCGACTGCGAGCACTTCTTCGACGGCTACCGCGCCAACCCCGGGTACGCCAAGTCGGTCGTCCGTACCGCCTCCGAGGCGGGAGCGGACGTCGTCGTCCTGTGCGACACCAACGGCGGCATGCTCCCCGCCCAGATCCAGGCCGTGGTCGCCACCGTGCTGGCCGACACCGGTGCCCGGCTCGGCATCCACGCCCAGGACGACACCGGCTGCGCGGTCGCCAACACCCTCGCGGCCGTCGACGCCGGCGCCACCCACGTCCAGTGCACCGCCAACGGCTACGGGGAGCGGGTCGGCAACGCCAACCTGTTCCCCGTGGTCGCGGCCCTGGAGCTGAAGTACGGCAAGAAGGTCCTCCCGGACGGCCGCCTGCGCGAGATGACCCGGATCTCGCACGCCATCGCCGAGGTCGTCAACCTCACCCCCTCCACCCACCAGCCGTACGTCGGGGTCTCCGCCTTCGCGCACAAGGCGGGCCTGCACGCCTCCGCGATCAAGGTCGATCCGGACCTGTACCAGCACATCGACCCCGAGCAGGTCGGCAACACCATGCGGATGCTGGTCTCCGACATGGCCGGCCGCGCCTCCATCGAGCTCAAGGGCAGGGAACTCGGCATCGACCTCGGCGGCGACCGGGAACTGGTCGGCCGGGTCGTGGAGCGGGTCAAGGAGCGCGAGCTCAAGGGCTACACGTACGAGGCCGCCGACGCCTCCTTCGAACTGCTGCTCAGGGCGGAGGCCGAGGGCGGCCCGCTGAAGTACTTCGAGGTCGAGTCCTGGCGCGCGATCGTCGAGGACCGCCCCGACGGCAGCCACGCCAACGAGGCCACCGTCAAGCTGTGGGCCAAGAGCGAGCGGATCGTCGCCACCGCGGAGGGCAACGGCCCGGTCAACGCGCTGGACCGCGCCCTGCGGGTCGCCCTGGAGCGGATCTACCCCCAGCTGGCCAAGCTCGAACTGGTCGACTACAAGGTCCGCATCCTCGAGGGCAAGCACGGCACGCAGTCGACGACCCGGGTCCTCATCTCCACCTCCGACGGGACGGGGGAGTGGTCGACGGTGGGCGTCGCGGACAACGTCATCGCCGCGTCCTGGCAGGCGCTGGAGGACGCGTACACGTACGGCCTGCTGCGGGCGGGCGTGGAACCGGCCGCGTAGCAACCGCTCGTCCGGCCCGGCGGGGACGCGCCACCGCGGCCCCTGCCGGGCCGAATGTCTTTTTTAGGCCGTTCGGGTAACTTCGTAGGTATGAAGGTCGCGCTGACGCGTACTCTCGTACGCCTGCTGCTCGTGCCGGTGGCCGCCGCTCTGGCGGTCCTGATGGCCGGTGCGCCGGGGGCGCAGGCGGCCACGGACATCTCGGTGGTCGCCGAGAAGCTCCGGGAGAGTCCCGTCTACGTCGATCCCGAGGCGCGGGACATCCTCGCGCCGTCCGACGCCGAGGCGCTCGCCGCCAAGATCGAGGACGCCGACAAACCGATCTTCATCGCGGTCCTCCCCGCGGACTACCCGACGAAGAACCTCTTCGGGAACCTGCGCACCGAGACCGGCGTGACCGGTCTGTACGGTGTCCGGCTCGGCGGCCAGTTCGACGCCCGCGCCGACAGCAGCGTGCTGAGCCGGCAGGGCGTGCGCAACCTCGTCACGTCCGTGCAGGGCGCCGGGGACGCCAAGGCCCAGCTGAACGACTTCGTCGACAGCGCGCTGCGCAACACCGGCGGCGGTGCCCCGGGCTCCTGGAACGACGGGGCCGGCGAGGTCCCCGTCGGCGGACTGATCACCGTCGGTGCGCTGCTGGCGGCCGGCGGCGCGGGCGTGTACGCCGTGACCCGCCGCAACCGGCGCCGTCACCAGGAGGAGCAGCGGGCCGCGCTGGAGAAGCTGCGGGTGGTGGTCGACGAGGACATCACCGCGTTCGGCGAGGAACTCGACCGGCTCGACTTCCACCCGGGCGAGCCCGGCGCGGACGACGCCATGCGCACGGACTACGCACACGCCCTGGACGCCTACGAGCAGTCCAAGACGTACATGGCCGCGGCCCGGAAACCGGAGGACGTGCGCGCGGTCACCCAGGCCGTGGAGGACGGCCGCTTCGCCCTGGCCCGGCTCGACGCCCGCCGCGACGGGCGCGCGCTGCCCGAGCGCCGGCCGCCCTGCTTCTTCGACCCGCGGCACGGCCCCTCGGTCGCCGACGCCACCTGGACGCCCCCGGGCGGCGCCGAGCGCGAGGTCCCGGTGTGCGCGGCCGACCGGGCGCGGCTCGCCGACGGCGCCGATCCCGCCGTCCGTGAGGTCGACACCGAGTACGGCCGGCGCCCCTACTGGGAGGCGGGCCCCGCCTACGGCCCCTGGGCGGGCGGCTACTTCGGCGGCGGTCTCCTGCCGGGCCTGCTCGTCGGCACCATGCTCGGCGGCATGATGGCCGGACCCGGCTACGCGGCCGACTACGGCGCCGGATACGGCGACTTCGGCGGCTACGGAGGGGGAGACGTCTCCGGGGCCGACTTCGACGGCGGTGACTTCGGCGGCGATTTCGGCGGCGGCTTCGGCGGCGGGGACTTCGGGGGCGGCGGGGACTTCGGCGGCGGTTTCTGACGGCGGGTCCCCGGCGCTGCCGGCACACGGCCGGGCGGGCGGAAGACGCCGGTCACCGCTCCTGCCGGGGCCATCCGCGCTGCACCGCGTACCGCTCCCCGGCGGCGTGCCACCACGCCGGTGGCGACGAGCCGTCGCCCGGGGCACCCGGGGCCGTACCGGTCCGGGCGGGGTCCAGCCCCAGCCGGCGCAGTGCCCCGGCATCGACCGTCACGGTGATCCACCCACGCCACCGTCCGCCCGCGTCCCGGCCGCACGCGTGGTCCAGGCCCAGCTCCTCCGGGGTGAACGGCATCCAGTCGACGCCCCGCTCACGCAGTCAAGCGCGCAGCGCGGCCCACGGGCCGGGGCGGCCCGGCAGGTTCTCGTACTCCACGACGGCGATCCGGTCCCGTGGGTGTGCGGCGTCGGTGACGGTCATGCCCGTCATGATGCCGCACCGGCCTGCCCGCACGGGGGCGCGCGGACCGACCGGAACCATGCGGACGCCGAGCGCCCGCCCTCCCCGTACGGGGCTGGGCGGGCGCGCTCAGGGATGGGTGGCGCCCCGCGGGGCGCCGGGCCGGCGTCAGGCCTTGCGGATCGCCGAGATGTCGAAGTTCAGCTTGATCTTGTCGGAGACCAGGACGCCGCCCGTCTCCAGCGCCGCGTTCCAGGTCAGGCCCCACTCGGAGCGCAGGATCTCCGCCTTGCCCTCGAAACCGACGCGCTGGTTGCCGAACGGGTCGGTCGCGGCGCCGTTGAACTCGAGGTCGATGGTGAGCGGCTTGGTGGTGCCGAGGACGGTCAGGTCACCGGTGATGCGGTAGTCGTCGCCGCCGAGGGCCTCCGCCTTGGTGGTGCGGAAGGTCATCGTCGGGAACTCGTCCGTCTTGAAGAAGTCCGAGCTCTTCAGGTGGCCGTCACGGTCGGCGTTGCCGGTCTCGATGCTGTCCATCACCACGTCGATGGTGGCCGTCGACCTGGACGGGTCGGATCCGTCGAGGTGCAGCGTGCCGGTGAAGTCCTGGAAGCTGCCCTTGACGTTGGTGACCATCGCGTGCCGGGCGACGAAACCGATCGTGGTGTGCGCCGGGTCCAGCTCGTACTCGCCGGTCACGGCGGCCAGGTCCGGGTTCACCGCGGCGGGGGCGGCGGAGGCGGTGTCGTCGTGCTTGCGGCTGAAGATGCCCATGGTGTTCCTCCCGGGGAGATCACGTTGAATGTTCAACTAACTGAACAGGACCCACCGTAGACCCATTCCCTTCAAAGTTCAACATCTTTGGGGAAGGTGTCCCGAATGAGCCCCCGAACAGCGCAAACCTGGCTGGGACGAGACCGGACCACGGCGGAGGCAGCGCCGCTCGCGCTCTGCGCCCGGGTTCCCGGCAGCACCCCGGGCACACGTCCGGCCCCGGTCCGCCCACGGCCGTGATCCGGCTACTGCCGCGGTGAGCGGGACGCCGCGTCCCGGCCGGCGTCCCGCGTGTGCACGTACAGCTTGCGGCGGTCACCGACGTCGAGACGCTGCGGGAGCGGCAGCTCGTGGCGCACCGGCCGCGCGTGATCGGCGAGCTGCCGGCGCGGGTTGTACACCTGGTTGAACTTCCACAGCATCCGGGCGAAGTTCGTCTGCCCGTGCGCCAGGTTGCGCGCGAGCACCCGCGCCGCGCCGAATGCCGTGCGCACCCCCAGATGCTTGCGGTTGATGACCGCCTGGGTGCGCACCAGCTCCTCGTAGAACCGCGCCAGCGGCAGCTCGGTGGGCACCACCGCGTGCTGGATGTCGAAGAGGCGGTAGTCCCGGGTGGTGAGCCGGCGCGACTCGGTGTGCCAGATCTCCGTGCCCGGGTACGGCGTCATCACCGTGAAGTGCACGATCTCCGGGACGGCCAGCGCGAACTCCCGGACCGCCCGGAAGCGCTCCTCGTCCCACGCCGGGTCCACGATCAGGTTGATGGCGACCTGGATGCCCAGCCGGCGGGCCGTCTCCAGCGCCTTCAGGTTCTCGTCGGGGCTCACCCGCTTGCGGTACAGGTCGAGCCCCTCGGCGTCGATCGCCTCCATGCCGAGGAACATGTAGCGCAGCCCCAGCCGCGCCCACCGCTCGAACACCTCGGGGTGGCGCAGCAGGACGTCGGAGCGGGTCTCCAGGTAGTACTGCTTGCGGATGCCGCGCCGTTCCACCTCGGCGGCGATGGCGTTCCCGTGCTCCGGCCGGATGAACGCCACGTCGTCCACGATGAACACGTTCGGTTCGCGGATCCTCGCCAGGTCGTCCGCCGCCGCCTCGGGCGAGGCCTTGCGGTAACTGCGGCCGTAGAACGTCCACGCCGAGCAGAACGAGCAGTCCCAGGGGCAGCCGCGGGTGAACTCGATCGAGGCGCACGGATCGAGTTCGCCGATGAAGTAGCGGCGCCGGTTGCGCATCAGGTCCCGCGCGGGGAGCGGTCCGTCGATGCTGTGCAGCATCAGCGGCGCCGGACCGCGGCCGGACGCCGTGACCACGCCCGGTACGCCCTCCACCCCGCCGTCGCGCACCGCCTCCAGCAGGGGCACCACGGCCGGCTCGCCCTCCCCGCGGACCACCGCGTCGACCGCGCCCCCCGCCTGCTCGACGACCTCCTCGGCGACGAAGGAGACGCTGTGCCCGCCGAGGAAGACGAAGCAGTCCGGCAGCTCCCGCTTCACCCGCTCGGCCAGCGTGATCGCCTCGGGGATGTTCGCCAGGTAGTTCAGGGAGATGCCGAGCGCCTCCGGCCGGAAGGACCGCACCTCGTCGCGCAACTTCCGCACGCCGAGCACCTGGAGGTCGACGACCCGGACCTCGTGACCCGCCTCCCGGGCGGCACCCGCCACCCGCTCCAGCCCCAGGGGTTCCAGCCGGAGGAAGATCTCGGAGTACATCAGGGCGCTGGGATGGACGAGCAGCAGACGCATGGGGGGACCTCGTCACGGGGGCCGGAGGGACCGGACACGGAGCGGTGTTCCCTTCGTAACCCGGCGGACCGTGCGCCGGGGGCCCCGTACGCCCGGATGGCCGTATCCGGCGGCCCGCAGGAGTGGTCCCGCGACGCGGTGCCCACGGGCCCGGAGGGCCGGGCACCAGGCCCGCCGCCGGGGACACGGCCCGCACCCGCCGGGCCGTCCCGGGAGCGGGCCGGCGGGCTCCAGCGCTGGCGCGGTGCGCCGTACCGGGGGTGTCCTGGATGCGGACCGCAGCGACTGCCCTGGGAGACCGACTCGTGACCACCACCGGATCCGGTTCCACCTACGACCCGCCGGCGGACCCGGATCGCGGTGCCGCCCCGGCCGCCGCCTCCGCCCGCGCGGCGGCCCGCGGCCACGGCCCGCCGCCGCGCGCCGACCGGCGCGTCGTCCTCGTCACCGGCGCCTCCTCCGGCATCGGCGCGGCCACCGCGCGGCGCTTCGCCGCCGGCGGCTGGCAGCTGCTGCTCAGCGGACGCGACCGGCGCCGGCTGGAGGAGACGGCGTCCGGCACCTCCGCGGTCCTCCTGCCCGCCGACCTCGCCGCCCCGGAAGGGGCGCGGCTGCTCGCGGAGGCGGCGCTGCGGGCGACCGGCCGGATCGACGTGCTGGTCGCCGGGGCGGGCATCGGCTGGGCCGGCCCGTTCCTGACCATGCCGCACACCGACATCGACCGGGTGATCTTCCTCGACCTCAACGCCACGCTCCACCTCGTACGGGAGGTGCTGCCCGCGATGGTCGCGGCCGGCCGGGGCCGGGTGGTGCTGGTCGGCTCCGTGGCCGGTGCCGTCGGCGTACGGGAGGAAGCGGTGTACTCGGCCGCCAAGGCGGGACTCGCCGCGTTCGCCGAGGCGCTGCGCCAGGAACTGCGCGGTACCGGCGTCGGGGTGACCCTCGTCGTGCCCGGCCCCGTCGAGACGGCCTTCTTCGCCCGCCGCGGCAGGCCCTACCACCGCACCCGTCCCCGCCCCACCCCACCCGCCCGGGTCGCGGCCGCCGTGTGGGACGCCGTCTCCCGCGCCCGCGACGACACCTACGTGCCCACCTGGCTCACCCTCCCGGGACGCGTCCGCGCCCTCACCCCCCGCCTCTACCGCAGACTCCTCGACCGCTTCGGCTGACCCGGGGGCCGGGCGTCACGGCGCTCCAGGGGCGCCGGCGGTGTCCCGTACGGCGCACCGCCCCGCGCGTCCCGGAGTCCCTTCCCGGGTAGGGTCCCCGCGTTCCCACCCTGGAGGGCACGCACGTGACACCTGGGCGCCGCCGGCTCCGGCCGGGTCCCACCAGGCGCGCGCTGCTGACGGCGGGCACCCTGCTCGCCGCCGGCGTCTCGGCGCCGCCCCCGCGCGACGGCGGCCCTCCGGCGCCCGCGCCGGACGCCTACGACGCGCTCCGCCACCGCTGGCTGGATCTCGCACTCGGCACCGGGTACGACCCGGCCGCCGAGCCCTTCGCCTCCCGGCTGGCCGAGACGGGTGAACGGGCCCGGCGCTTCAGGAACACGATGGCGCCCACGCCCGGCGCCCTCTGGCCCGGGCACCCCTTCGACCCTCCCGCGGGCATCACCCTCAGCCACAGCCGGCTGTGGACCATGACGCAGGCGTACGTCCAGCCGGGCACCGGCCTCACCCACGACCCCGGACTGCTCGCGGACGTCCTGCGCGGCCTCGACCACCTCTCCGCCACCGCCTACCACCCCTCCGTCACTCCGTACGGCAACTGGTGGGAATGGCGGATCGGCACCCCGCGCCACCTCACCGACATCCTCGCCGCCCTCCACGACCACGCCGGTCCCGCCAGGATCGACGCGGCCTGCGCGGCCGTCGACCACTTCGTGCCCGAGTCCGCCCTCACCGACTACTCCGGCACCTCCACCGGCGCCAACCGCGTCGACCTGTGCCGCTCAGTGGCCCTGCGCGGCATCCTCGGCCGCGACCCCGCGCGGATCGCCCTCGCACGGGACGCGCTCTCCCCGGTCTTCCCGCACGTCACCGAGGGCGACGGCCTCTACGCCGACGGCTCGTTCGTGCAGCACACATGGGTCGCCTACTCGGGCACGTACGGACAGGTGCTGCTCGACGGACTCGGACGGCTCCTCGCCCTGCTCGCCGGCTCCGACTGGGAGGTCACCGACCCCCTGCTCCGCACCGTCCTGGACGGCGTCGAGCACGCCTACGCCCCGCTCGTCCACGACGGCCTGGTGATGGACTCCGTCAACGGCCGCGCGGTCAGCCGCGGGTACCTCGCGTCCGACGACCGGCACGTCATGCGCTCCGACCACTTCCACGGCGGGCAGCTCGTCGCGGCCATCGCCCTCCTCGCCCAAGGCGCGCACCGCGCGGAGCGCGACCGGTGGCACGCGCGCGTCAAGGGCTGGATCGAACGGGACACCGTCAACCCGCTCCTGACCTCCCGTCAGTACGGCGTCGCCGACCTCGCCCGGCTGCACGCGATCGCCGCCGCGCCACTCCCCGCCGCCCCCGAACCCGTCGGGCACCGGCTCTTCGCCGCGATGGACCGCGCCGTGCACCGCCGCCCCGGCTTCACCCTGAACATCGCCATGGCCAGTGACAGGATCGCCCACTACGAGTGCGGCAACGGCGAGAACCCGCGCGGCTGGCACACCGGCGCCGGGATGGTCTCCTGGTGGGCGCCCGGTCTCGGCGACCAGTACACCGACTGGTTCTGGCCCACCGTCGACCCCTACCGCCTGCCCGGCACCACCGTCTCCACCCGGCGGCTGCCCGACCGGGCCGGCGGCGAGTGGGGCGCGCCGAAGCCCGGCGTGCGCTGGGTCGGCGGCACCACCGACGGCGAGTACGCGGCGATCGGCCAGCACCTCAAGGGCCTCGGCTCCACCCTCGACGCCCGCACGTCCTGGTTCTGCCTCGCCGACGCGGTGCTCTGCCTGGGCGCCGGCATCACCTGCTCCGACGGCGTCCCGGTCGAGACGGTCGTCGACAACCGCAACCTGGGGGAGTCCGGCACCGCGGCCCTCACCCGCGGCCCCCGCTGGGCCCATCTGCGGGGCCACGGCGGGTGGATCGTCCTCGACGGCCACCTGCGCACGCTGCGCGAGGACCGCACCGGAGCCTGGTCCGACATCAACGCCACGAGCACCACCGAGCGCCGCACCCGACGCTGGCAGACCCTCTGGCTCGACCACGGCACCGACCCCGCCGACGCCGCCTACGCCTACGTCCTGCTGCCCGGCGCCCCCCGCCACGAGGTCGCCCGCCGCGCCGCCGACCCGCACTGGCTGCGGATCCTCGCCAACGACGCCGCCCGCCAGGCGGTCACCGTCCCCTCCCTCGGCCTCACCGCCGCCAACTTCTGGCGGCCGGGCACCGCGGGACCGCTCACCGCCGGCTCCGCCGCGAGTGTGCTGCTCCGCCGCCGCGGCCGTACCGCTACGCTCTGCGTGAGCGGGCCGACCCGAACGGGCGAACCGGTGGAGATCGTCTGGGACCACCCGGTGCGGAAGGTGCTGAGGGCCCCTGACTCCATGGCAGTGCTGGCGACCGGTACCCGGCTGCGGCTGCGCGTCACCCCGGGGGAGGCATGCGCCACCCATGAATGTGAGGTGGCTCTCAGATGACGTCTTTGTGCGACCCCTACAAGGCGGGAGCCCTCTGAACAGTCGGAACGCCTGCGTGTCGCCATGGTTCTGTCAGGTGGTACCAGTAAAACGCGCCGGAGACTGTGAGGAGTCGACGGCTCGCATTCGCCGGTGTGCTTCGTAAGGTCACTACATGACCGTTTTGGATGAGGCGCCGGGTGAGCCGACCGACGCGCGCGGACGCGTGGCCGAACTGCACGAGATCCGTGCCCAGGCACTGGCCGGCCCGAGCGAGAAGGCGACCCGGGCGCAGCACGCCAAGGGCAAGCTGACCGCGCGGGAGCGCATCGAACTGCTGCTGGACCCCGGGTCCTTCCGCGAGGTCGAGCAGCTGCGCCGGCACCGGGCCACGGGCTTCGGTCTGGAGGAGAAGAAGCCGTACTCGGACGGCGTGATCACCGGCTGGGGCACGGTCGAGGGCCGCACGGTCTTCGTCTACGCGCACGACTTCCGGATCTTCGGCGGTGCGCTGGGCGAGGCCCACGCCACCAAGATCCACAAGATCATGGACATGGCCATCGCGGCGGGTGCGCCCCTGGTCTCGCTCAACGACGGCGCCGGCGCCCGCATCCAGGAGGGCGTCTCCGCCCTCGCCGGGTACGGCGGCATCTTCCAGCGCAACACCAAGGCCTCCGGTGTCATCCCGCAGATCAGCGTGATGCTCGGCCCGTGCGCGGGCGGCGCGGCCTACAGCCCCGCCCTCACCGACTTCGTGTTCATGGTCCGCGAGACCTCGCAGATGTTCATCACCGGCCCGGACGTGGTCAAGGCGGTCACCGGCGAGGAGATCACCCAGAACGGCCTGGGCGGCGCCGACGTGCACGCCGAGACCTCCGGCGTCTGCCACTTCGCCTACGACGACGAGGAGACGTGCATCCACGAGGTGCGCTACCTGTTGTCGATGCTCCCGCAGAACAACCGGGAGAACCCGCCGCGGGCGGAGAGCTCCGACGCCGCCGACCGCCGCGGCGAGGCCCTGCTGGACCTGGTGCCGGCCGACGGCAACCGGCCCTACGACATGGCCAAGGTCATCGAGGAGATCGTCGACGACGGCGAGTACCTGGAGGTCCACGAGCGCTGGGCGCGGAACATCATCTGCGCGCTGGCCCGGATGGACGGCCAGGTCGTCGGCATCGTCGCCAACCAGCCGCAGTCGCTGGCGGGCGTGCTGGACATCGAGGCGTCCGAGAAGGCCGCCCGCTTCGTCCAGATGTGCGACGCCTTCAACATCCCGATCCTCACCTTCCTGGACGTCCCCGGCTTCCTCCCGGGCGTGGACCAGGAGCACGGCGGCATCATCCGGCACGGCGCGAAGCTGCTCTACGCCTACTGCAACGCCACCGTGCCGCGGATCTCCCTCATCCTGCGCAAGGCGTACGGCGGCGCGTACATCGTCATGGACTCCCAGTCCATCGGCGCCGACCTCACCTACGCCTGGCCGACCAACGAGATCGCGGTCATGGGCGCCGAGGGCGCGGCCAACGTCATCTTCCGCCGGCAGATCGCCGAGGCCGAGGACCCCGAGGCGATGCGGTCCCGCATGGTCAAGGAGTACAAGTCCGAGCTGATGCACCCGTACTACGCGGCCGAGCGGGGTCTGGTCGACGACGTCATCGACCCCGCCGAGACCCGCGAGGTGCTGATCCGTTCGCTGGCGATGCTGCAGTCCAAGCACGCCGACCTGCCGTCCCGCAAGCACGGCAACCCGCCCCAGTAAGGGAGACGCACGCCCATGAGTACAGCTGACATCCGTGTCGAGAAGGGCCACGCGGAGCCGGAGGAGGTCGCCGCTATCACGGCGATCCTGCTGGCGCGGGCCGCCACGCCGCCGGCCGCTCCGGCGCACCGGGGCCGCGCGCGGGCCGGCTGGCGCCGCCTGGAACGCGAGAACGGCTTCCGAGCCCCCCACAGCTGGCGCTGACCAACCCCCAGAGGCCCCTCCCAAAAAGGGAGGGGCCTCTCCCCATACCCCCTCAGGGACACCGAGAACTGCGCGACCAACCCCCTCAAGCACACGGGCAAACGCGCGACCAACCCCCTCAGGCACACGGGCACACGCGCGACCAACCCCCTCAGGGGCGCGGGGAACTGCGCGACCAGCCCCCACTCGCCCGCACCCACCCGTGCCGCCCGCGCGGCACGACTGCCCGCGGGCCGCGGCAGCCGCCGACGCAGGCGCACCACCAGCAGCGGCACGGGGAACTGCGCGGCCA
>NZ_BMUC01000007.1:153910-236783 GCF_014649995.1 Streptomyces griseoflavus
GCTGTGCGCGATTCGGCGCCGGCGGCAGCCGTCAGCGCAGGCGCGCCATCAGCGCATGCTCCACGAGAGTGATCAGCGCCGACTTCGCGTCCGCCCGATGCCGCGCGTCCGTCGTGATGATCGGCGTGTCCGGCCCGATCTGCAGCGCTTCCCGGACCTCGTCCGGGTTGTACGGCTGCTGGCCGTCGAAGCCGTTGAGGGCGATCACGAACGGCAGCCCGCTGTTCTCGAAGTAGTCGACCGCGGGGAAGCAGTCGGCGAGACGACGCGTGTCCACCAGCACGATCGCGCCGATGGCGCCGCGCACCAGGTCGTCCCACATGAACCAGAAGCGGTCCTGACCGGGCGTACCGAAGAGGTACAGGATCAGGTCCTGGTCCAGGGTGATGCGGCCGAAGTCCATGGCGACCGTCGTGGTCGTCTTGTCCCCGGTGTGGGTGAGGTCGTCGATGCCTGCCGAAGCAGACGTCATGACGGCCTCCGTGCGCAGCGGGTTGATCTCCGAAACGGCCCCGACGAACGTGGTCTTGCCCACGCCGAAGCCACCCGCCACCACGATCTTCGCCGAGGTGGTGGAGCGGGAAGGACCGCCGCTAGAGCTTGCGAAGTCCACTGAGCACCCTTTCGAGCAGTGTCACGTCTGGCTGGCCGCCGGCGCTCTCGTCGCCGCCGGGCTGATGGATGGCGACCAGTCCCGCCTCCGCCAAGTCGGCGACGAGGATCCTGGCCACGCCGAGGGGAATCGTCAGCAGGGCCGAGATCTCGGCCACCGACTTGATCTCCTGGCACAGGTTGCAGATCCGCTGATGCTCGGGCAGTTGGCCCTGCATCTGGTGCGGCTGCGCGGTGGTGTGCACCAGCGCCTCGATGGCGAGCTGGTACCGCGGCCTGGTGCGGCCGCCCGTCATCGCGTACGGGCGCACCAGGGGATTGTTCGTCGCCCCGGCGGGCGACGGCTCCGGGGTGCGACGCTGCGGCTGCACGGGCTGGATGCGTGGCGCCTGCGGCTGGTCGTACGGCGAAGGGCCGGGGCCCTGCGGCGCGTACGGCTGCCGGTGGTTCGGGGCGGAAGGGTAGCCGTACCCGCTCTGGCCACCGTCGTTCTGGCCCTGTGCGGGACCGTACGACCAGTTGCCCGACGACGAACCGCCTGGGGGTGTTGCCACTTTTCTCCTCCTCCGACTGTGCCTGGCACCCATCACTGTGGAGCCGCGTCCCGAAACCTTACGGCCACGGGACGACAAAGCGCACCGTTCGTCCGTTAGTTGAGCAGGCTCCCTTGGAGTTCCGCACGAAGGTCCGGCGTCAGGACCGTACCGGCGCGATCGACCAGAAGGGCCATCTCGTACCCGATGAGGCCGATGTCCGCCTCCGGATGTGCGAGAACCGCGAGTGACGAACCGTCGGAAATGGACATGATGAACAGGAATCCCCGCTCCATCTCCACAACCGTCTGGTTCACGCTGCCGCCCTCGAAGATCCGGGAGGCGCCTGCCGTCAGGGACGTCAGACCGGAGGCGACGGCCGCGAGCTGGTCGGCACGGTCGCGGGGGAAGCCTTCGGACATCGCCAGAAGGAGTCCGTCGGCGGAGACCACCACCGTGTGGGACACCCCCGGGGTGTTGTCCACGAAGTTGGTGATCAACCAGTTCAGGTTCTGTGCCGCCTGGCTCATCGGGCTCACACTAACGCTCCTGGTTGTAGGTGCTGTCAGGACCGAGGCCCTGGCCGTTCGTTTCACTGCCCGCGCTGCGGCCCCGTTGGACACCGCGACGCAGGTTGCTCAGCCTGCCCCGGACGTCTTCCGGGGCGCGGGAGACCTGGGGGCCTCCCTGGGGGGTGGTTTCGGCGGCTCCCTCGACCAGGTTGGCCTTGGGGACCCGCCGCGGCAGACCGGAGGAGGTCACTCCGCCCGCCTTGGGCTTCCGGAGTGACGACGCCTGCTGCCAGCGCTCGTCGTTCGCCGAACGCCAGCCGTTGTCGCCGTTGCTCTCCGGGGTGGAGGCCGGCGGCTCCTGGTTCGCGCGCTGGGCGCCGCCCGTGCCGTTCGCACCGCTCGCGGTGGATCCGCGGCGGGGGAGCCCGGCGTCGGTCAGGTTCTGGTTCCCGGGGGCAGCCGGCCCCGGACGGTCGAAGCCTACGCCGTCCTGTGCGTCAGCGGCCTGCGCGGGTTCCGCGTCCGGGGTCTGAGCAGGGTACTCGGCGGGGTGACCGTTGCGGTAGCCGTCCTGCTGCGGCCAGTCGTCCTCCTGGCGCCGGTCCGAGAAGGACGGGAAGGCGTCGGACGCGGTGGCACCCGCGGCCGTGTGGTCGCCCCGGGCCGGCTCCGCGTAGGAGGCGTCCGGGTAACCGCCGGCGGACGGGAAACCGTCGTTCTGCGGCAGGTTGCCGTTCGGCGCGTAGTAGCCCTCGCCGTACGACTGCTGCTGCTGACCGTCGTACGCCGTCTGCTGCCCGTTGTCGTACGCCTGGCCGTAGCCGGTGCCGCGCTGCGGCTCCTGGAAACCGTCGAAGCCCTGGCTCTCGGCGTAACCGCCCTGGCCGCCGGGGGCGTAGCCCTGGGTGTCGCCGTAGCCCTGCGGGCCGGCGAACTCGTCCGGGTAACCGGCGCCCTCGGGCGTCTCCTGGGCGTTCGGCTCGGGATGCGACTGGGCCTCCAGGGCCGCCCGGCGCTCCTCGCGCATCAGCGAACGGCCGACGGGGTCCAGGTCACGGACGTCGTCGGGGACCTCCGTGTAACGGCTGTCGTCGAAGCCCAGCTCCGCGGCGGTGCGCAGCGGCTGCTGGTTGAAGTTCTCCCCCTGGAACTGCTGCTCCGGGATGATCTGCGAGACCGTGAACTCGTCGTGGGCCGGCTGCTGCTCGCCGCCGCCACCGTGGGTGATGGCGTCCGGCAGCATGACCAGCGAGGTGGTGCCGGCCTGCTCGCCCGAGGGGCGCAGCTGGACCCGGATGCCGTGCCGGTCGGACAGCCGGCCGACCACGAACAGGCCCATGCGCTGCGAGATCGCGGCGTCCACGGTCGGCGGGTTGGCCAGCTTGTGGTTGATGTCCGCGAAGTCCTCGGCGGTGAGGCCGATGCCCTTGTCGTGGATCTCGATCATCACGCGGCCGTCGGGGAGACGGGTCGCGGTGACCCGGACCTTGGTTTGCGGGGAGGAGAACGTGGTGGCGTTCTCCAGCAGCTCGGCGAGCAGGTGCACGAGGTCGGTCACCGCACGGCCGTGGATCTCGGCCTCGGGGACGCCGGACAGTTCGATGCGCTCGTACTGCTCCACCTCGGAGGAGGCGGCGCGCAGCACGTCGACCAGCGGCACCGGCTGGTCCCAGCGGCGGCCGGGCTCCTCGCCGGCGAGGACCAGGAGGTTCTCGCCGTTGCGGCGCATACGGGTGGCCAGGTGGTCCAGGCGGAAGAGGTTCTCCAGCTGGTCCGGGTCGGCCTCGTTGTTCTCCAGGTCGGTGATCAGGGTCAGCTGGCCCTCGATCAGCGACTGGTTGCGGCGCGACAGGTTGGTGAAGATCGCGTTGATGTTGCCCCGCAGCAGCGCCTGCTCGGAGGCGAGCCGGACGGCCTCGCGGTGGACCTGGTCGAAGGCGCGGGCGACCTCGCCGATCTCGTCGGTGGAGGAGATCGGGATCGGCGCGACCTTGGTGTCGACCCGGCCGGGGTCGGTCCGGGAGAGCTGGTCGACGAGCATCGGCAGGCGCTGCTCGGCGATGCCGAACGCGGCGTTGCGCAGCTGGCGCATCGAGCGGCTCATCTGGCGGGCCACCATGCCGGCCAGGATGAACGCGGCGAGCAGGGCGACCACGACGGCCGCGCCGGTGATGAAGGCGTCGCGCTGGGCGTCGTCGGCGATCTGCGAGGCCTCGCTCACCGCGGAGTCGGCGAGGTCCGACTCGATCTCGCGGTAGCCGTCGAACTTGAGGGTGTTCACGGCCCACCAGTTGGCGGGGGTGATGCCCTTGTCGGCGAGGGCGGCGCGCGCGGAGGGGTCCGTGGAGGACAGACGGCCGAGTTCGGAGATCATCGTCTCCGGCTTGGCGGGCGGCGGCACGTAGTCGGGGTCCTGCTGCTTGGACTCCCGGGCCATGGCGGCACCCTCGGCCTGGATCCGCTGCGAGGTCTGCTCCAGCTTGACCGCGTCCGCCTCGGTGCCACCGCCCTTGTACTCCTCGATGGCGATGCCCTCGAGGTAGGCGTACGACGACAGGGCGACGCGCTGGCTGGCGAGCTGGCTCTCCGTCGGGCCCGGCTTGACCAGCAGGTGCGTGCCGATGGAACGCTGCAGTGACAGCGCCGCCTTGGTCAGCGAGATGGCGTAGACCGTACGTCCGTAGCTGGTGATGTTTCCGGTGCCGAGGCCGAGTTCGTTGGCGAACTCCATCAGGGGGTGGGCGACCTCGACGTAGCCCTCCTCCGTCTGCACGCCCTTGAGCTTGGAGGTGTACGCGGCGGCGCGCAGGTCGGCCAGCTTCGGCTCGCCCTCCCTGAACAGCCTCAGCCGGCGCTCGAGTCCGGGCTTGGACGGCATGCTCTGGGCGGCCTCGTCGAAGGCGTCGGCCGCTTTGTCGGTGGCGGCGCGCGCCTTGGTGACGTCCGGGTCGTCCTGGCCCTTGCCCTGCAGCAGCGGTACGGCGGTGACGTCGCGTTCGTTGTAGAGGGCGTTGGCGTAGACGAGGGAGGCCTGCACCAGACGCGCGGTGTTCTCGGCGTCCTCGGCCTCGTTCCAGGTGTCGATCGAGCTCTTCACCTGGACGCCGCCCATGACCAGGCCGACCAGCACGGGTATGAGCAGGATCGCGTTCAGCCGGGTGGCCACCCGCCAGTTGCGCGGCGAGAGGCGGCCTCCGCTCGGAGTGGGCGCGGCCGTGGGTTCGGGACCTGGCGCGGGGGCGGGCGCCGCTGTGCGCGACGGCGGCGTGAAGTTGCCCCGGGCCGACGGCTCGGGACTGTTCTTGCTTCGCCTCACTCGACCAACAACCTTCCGGCGGTCGGCACCTTCGTCGTGCCGCAGTGTCTCAGAGCCCGGCATGCCATCGACTACTGAGTACGTCTTTGACCAATGGGCAGTTCAGGCATTCCAGCATGACGACCAGCCCTCCTCCAAACATGGGAAGGAGAGGAATTCAAGTGATGTAAGTCCCACATAAAACGGTCATACGGAGCGACCTCCGGCAAAAGACGAGCCGTCCGTGAGCGCAGTGGTACCGCTCGACCGCGTCGCGTGTCGGCCTCCCCCGATTCCTCTGCCGAAACGTTATGAACACCGAGGCCGGCCGTGTCAAACGACACAGCCGGCACCAGTACATCTACGACAACCGCAGTATGCCGCTCCTGTTCGCCCTTACCGGAGACGCGCCATGAGAGCGTGCTCGACCAGCGTGATCAGCGCACCCTTGGCATCCGCGCGGTGCCGGGCGTCCGTCGTGATGATCGGGGCGTCGGGTCCGATCTGCAGCGCCTCGCGCACCTCTTCGGGGGTGTACGGCTGCTGGCCGTCGAAGCCGTTGAGGGCGACCACGAACGGCAGCCCGCTGTTCTCGAAGTAGTCCACCGCGGGGAAGCAGTCCGCCAGCCGCCGGGTGTCGCACAGCACGATGGCGCCGATGGCACCGCGCACCAGGTCGTCCCACATGAACCAGAAGCGGTCCTGACCGGGCGTACCGAACAGGTACAGGATCAGGTCCTGGTCCAGGGTGATGCGGCCGAAGTCCATGGCCACCGTGGTGGTGGTCTTGCCTCCGGTGTGGGTGAGGTCGTCGATGCCCGCGCTGGCGGAGGTCATCACGGCCTCGGTGCGCAGCGGGTTGATCTCCGACACGGCGCCGACGAACGTGGTCTTGCCCACGCCGAAGCCGCCGGCGACCACGATCTTGGCGGACGTGGTGGCACGGCTTTCGGAGACCGTCCCGCCGCTAGAGCTTGCGAAGTCCACTGAGCACCCTTTCGAGCAGTGTCACGTCCGGGGCGCCGGTGGTCTCGTCGCCGCCCGGCTGGTGCACGGCGACGAGGCCCGCCTCCGCCAGGTCGGCCACCAGGATCCGGGCAACACCCAGGGGCATGTTGAGCAGCGCCGAGACCTCGGCGACCGACTTCACCTCACGGCACAGGTGGCAGATGCGCTGGTGCTCCGGGAGGAGCCCCATGAGCGCTGCCGGGTCGGCCGTCGTACTGATCAGTGCCTCGATGGCCAGCTGATAGCGCGGCCTGGTCCGGCCACCGGTCATCGCATAGGGACGGACCAGTGGCTGGTCGCCCTCGTCCTCGTACGGCTCCGCGTACGGATCATGAGAGGCGGTGGGCGGGGTCATGAATCCTCCGGGCGGGACAGCAAGTCGGTCGGTCAAGCCGTCTGACGGGGCCGGTGGGGGGAATGTGGCGGCCGGACGGTGATTTGGTGAGACGGGTGGTGCCGGGGCCGATCAGTGGAGCAGACTTCCCTGTAGTTCGGCGCGCAGGTCCGGGGTGAGGACCGCCCCCGCGCGGTCGACCAGGAGCGCCATCTCGTAGCCGACGAGGCCGATGTCGCACTCGGGGTGCGCGAGGACCGCCAGGGACGAGCCGTCGGAGACGGACATGAGGAAGAGGAATCCTCGCTCCATCTCGACGACCGTCTGGGCGACGCTGCCGCCCTCGAAGATCCGGGAGGCGCCGGCCGTCAGGGAGGTCAGTCCCGAGGCGACGGCCGCGAGCTGGTCCGCGCGGTCGCGCGGGAAGCCCTCGGAGAGCGCCAGGAGGAGACCGTCGGCGGACACGACGACGGTGTGGGACACCCCGGGGGTGTTGTCCACGAAGTTGGTGATCAACCAGTTGAGGTTCTGTGCCGCCTGGCTCATCGGGCTCAACTAACGCTCCTGCTGGTGAGTGGGGTTCGGGAAGCTGCCGGTCTGGGTGGTACCGGCCTGACGACCCTGTGCGATACCCCGACGGAGATTGGTCAGCCGGCCGCGCACGTCATCGGGGGCGCGTGAGACCTGAGGACCGCTCTGGTGCGATTGCTGCTGAGCCGTGCCCGGGACGAGGTTCGCCTTGGGCACCCGGCGCGGCAGGCCGGAGGTGGTGACGCCGCCCGCGGCCGGCTGCCGTACGCGTTCGGCCTGCCGGACCAGCTCGTCGTTGGGCGAGCTGCGCCAGGCAGCGGAGGTGGACCGCTGCGGGCCGGTGGGGCCCTGCGGCTGCTGGGGCTGCGACGGCTGCTGCGACACCGGGGCCGGGCCGTTGCCCTGATCCGGCGTCCCGCCGTTCTGGCGGAACCAGTTCGTCTCCAGCGTGTCGTACAGCGGCGTACGGCCGTCACCCGGGCCGGACGCCGGCGGCAGCGCCCAGGCGTCGGACGCGCCGCGCCCGTCGTCGGGCCGCTGCGCGGGCTCCTGGCGGGCCGGCGGCCGCTGCTGCGGGGCCGGGGGCCGCGGGGCGCCGAGGCCGCCGCCGTGCGTGCCGTTGGTCTGCGGACGCTCGAACTGTCCGGTGACCGCCGGGTCCGAGGCCGGGCGCTCCGGGAGGGAGTACTGGCCGGTGGAGCCGTTGTCGTAGCCCTGCGGTGCGGGGAACTGGCCCGTCGCGGACGGGTCCTGCGCGCCCTGCGGGGCACCGAAGATGTCACCGCGGACGAACTGGCCCGTGTTCTGGCCGCCGTTGGCGCCGGGCTGGCCGTACTGACCGGTGTTCTGCGCGGCGTTCGGGCCGGGCCGGCCGTACTGGCCGGTGTTCTGGCCGTTCGCGCCGGGCTGCGGGAACTGGCCCGTGTTCTGCGGGTCGGAACCGTAGGCGGGGCCGGTGTTCTGGCGCTCGTCGAACTGGGGGATCTCCGCCGTGGCGCCCGGACCCTGCCGGTCGTCGAACCGCGGCATGGCCGAGGTGCGGGAGACGTCCGGCTCCTCGTGACCGCGCGGGGCGTCCAGCGAGGCGCGCGGCACCGGCGGCTGGGCGTTCTCGTCGCTCCAGCTGGGCCGCGGCTGCTGCTGGTCGCCGCCGGGCAGCTCGGCGCGCGCGCCACCGCGCGGCGGGAGCTGCGGGCGACGGCCCCGCTCGGTGTTGCCGTTGCCGCGCTGCGGCGGCACCTGGCCGCGGCCGCCACCGAAGGCGTCCTGGTTGTCCTGCTGGACGTTCGGAGCGGGGGACTGCGTCCCGCGCGGGACGCCGGGCGCCCCGCCCCCGAAACCGACACCCGCGCCGGCGGGCGCGGGACGGCCCTGCGGCGGTCCGGAGGGAGCACCCTGGTCGAACAGGGAAGGCGTCTGGTTGCCCGAAGGAGCCTGCTGTCCACGGCCGCCGGGGCGGCCACCGCCGTCCCGGCCGGGCAGCGCGGCGCGCGGGCCCTGGCCGGCGCCGAGCCGGCCACCGGGCGCACCGGCACCGAGGGCACCGGAGGCGGACTGGCCCGCACCGGCGGCACGCCGTGCGGCCGCGGCACCGGCGGCCGCCTGCGCGGCGGCGGGGCCACCGCCGCCGGCGCCCGGCTGACCGGGCTTGCCCTGGGGCTTCTTGCCGCCCTGGGCGACGTCGACGGGCAGCATGACCAGCGCGGTCGTACCACCGGAGTCGGACGGGCGGAGCTGGATGCGGATGCCGTGGCGCTGGGACAGCCGGCCGACCACGAACAGACCCATGCGGCGGGAGACGGAGACGTCCACGGTGGGCGGCGAGGCGAGCCGCTCGTTGATCGCCGCCAGGTCCTCCGGCGACAGACCGATACCGGTGTCGTGGATCTCGATCAGCACCCGGCCGTCGGGCAGCGCGTGACCGGTGACCTTGACCTTGGTCTGCGGGGAGGAGAACGAGGTGGCGTTCTCCAGCAGCTCGGCGAGCAGGTGCACGAGGTCGTTGACGACCCGGCCGGCCACTTCGGTGGTTGGCACCGAGGCCAGCTCGATGCGCTCGTACTGCTCCACCTCGGACGCCGCGGCACGCAGCACGTCGACCAGCGGGACCGGGCGGGTCCACCGTCGGCCGGGCTCCTCACCCGCGAGGACGAGGAGGTTCTCACCGTTACGGCGCATACGCGTGGCGAGGTGGTCGAGCTTGAACAGCGAGGACAGCTGGTCCGGGTCCGCCTCGCGGGACTCCAGCTCGGAGATCAGCGACAGCTGGCGCTGGATCAGGCCCTGGGAGCGGCGCGAGAGGTTGGTGAACATCGCGTTGACGTTGCCCCGCAGCAGGGCCTGCTCGGCGGCGAGGCGGACCGCCTCGCGGTGCACGTCGTCGAAGGCCGCGGCGACCCGGCCGATCTCGTCCCGGGAGTGCACACCGACGGACTCCACGGACGTGTCGACGTCCTGCGGGTCGGCCTCGGAGAGCTGCTTGACCAGGTCGGGCAGACGCTCCTGGGCGACCTTGGTCGCGGTCTCCTCCAGCCGGCGCAGCGAGCGGATCATGGAGCGGGCCACGACGAAGGCGCCGACCAGCGACACACCGAGCACGAGGAGGATCAGGACACCGGAGATGATCGCGTCGCGCTCGGTGGCGCTGCGCAGCTCACGGGCCTTCTGTTCCATCTCCTCGAGCAGCGAGTGCTCGATGTTCTTCATCTGCTGGATCTTGGTGGAGCTGTCGTCCAGCCAGTCGCGGTAGGACCGCGCGCCGACCGAGGCGAGACCGAACTCCGAGGCCAGCGCACGGCCGGCGTACTCGTCGGTGGCCTTGATCGTGGTGTTGCCCTCTTGGATGGGCAGCAGCAGCTCGGCCGCGGCGGCCTCGCCGTAGATGCTCTTGAAGCTCTGGAGCTCGGACTTCTGGCTCTGCAGGGCCGAGTCGGCGTAGAGCCGGTCGTTCTCGGAGAGGTCGCCCTTGCTGGTGTTGCTGGCGGGCAGCGCGGCGGCGAGGACCGCGCGCTGGATCGACGCGTACTCCTTGGCGGAGGAGAAGGACGCCAGGGCACGCGTGCGCTGGATCATGTCGGGGTTGCTGGTCGCCTCCGCCATGTCCTGCGAGAGCTCGATCAGGTTCTCGATCAGGCGGTGGTAGCCCTCGACGGTCTGGGTCGAGTTCCGCTCCGTCTGGAAGGCGGTGTTGCGGATCTTCTCCAGCTGGCCGAGTTCGCCGGCGAGCTGCACCAGGTTGTCGCGGACGCCCTTGAGGTTGCCGTCCTTGCTCGCGGCGTCGATCGCCTCCGAGCTGTCCAGGAAGTTGTTCCGTGCCCGGTCGGTCTTCTCACGGTGGCCCTTGACCGAGAAGTCGGTGCCCTTGGCCCCGTGCGCGAGCGGGCCCGCCGACTGGTCGCGCTCCTCCTGGAGCGCGGCGGCCAGCTCGGTGGCCTGCTGGGTCATGTCCGTCAGCAGCTTCATGTTGTCGAGCTGCTGGATGTCGTCCATCGACTGCTGGATACGCAGGGCGCCCAGCGAGGTGGCCGCGACCACCGGGAGGGCGAGCAGCGACACCAGACGGGTCGAGATGCGCCAGTTGCGCAGCGCTATTCGCGGCCCGGGGCCGGTCGAGGTCTTCGGAGCGGCCGGGGCGGGCGAAGCCGTGGGCCCGGAGACACCGGGGCGGTCGCCGCTGGTCCCGGGCATGGTCGGGCCCTGGTTCTGGGCGTGCTGGGGCGAGGAGCTGACGGCCTTGGGGCCAGTCCCGCCCTGCGGCTCCGGCTCCGCCGAAGCGCTGCCATCCCTCTTGAAACGTCCCTGCACTAGCGTCGCAACCTCTGAACCAGGCACCCCTCCGCGTGAACGGCGAGGCACGGTGTCGGCGTCATAGGGGCGCCCTGAATACGCCCCCGTGGTGGTCGTGAGTGACCGGCGCTGGTTCCCCCTTCTCGGCCGTCACTCGGCGCGTCTGTGCGCCCCCTGTGCGCCGGCTCGATCCCTGCGGCGGTCCGTGGAATTCCAGCACAGTGCAGGATCTCCAACAAGGGCCGCGGCCTTACGGGTGGGTTACGTGACACCGCGTGAGGGACGGGTCACCGGCGGTAGAAAGTGATCTCTCCGATAACGGGCACGGGCGGACGAACCGCGCGGGCGTGCCGAGTGTCCCAGTCGCCATGATCAGGAGCGGAATGATGCCTTCAGGGGGCGAATGTCCGATTCGGGCAAGCTGGGGACGAGTCCGGATTGTCAGGTTTGTCGTACCCTCCGTGAGCAAACTCACACCCTGATCGTGACGTCCGGGCCCGATCGGCGGGGAATTGCATGTTTAGCCTGACGCTTTACAGGGATGGCACAACCGACAACCCGCGTCCGCCCGGGTCAGCCGACCCCTGCGGGCGCCCGCGAAGAGGACAGGGTCAAGTAAACAGTGAAGACGACGACGATGTTCCACAAGATCGCCAACCCTCGGCGCACGACGCTGGCCCACCTCGACGGCGCCGGCGATCTGCAGACGCCCCTCCAGCTGGAGCACCCCGTCGAACTCCCGGCCCAGACCGCCAATCCCAAGCGCACCGTCCTCATGGAGATCCCGGTCGCGGCGGCCGCCGCGAACTGACACGCATCCATACGCGCGCCGGCCGCGAAACGCTCAAGTACTCCGGCGACCACGAGGGGCGCCCCACCTGCGGTGGGGCGCCCCTCGTCCGTGCGTGAGGCCAGGGCCCCGCCGCGTTAGCCTGGAGCGTCAGACTCCAGCCGACCGGTCAAGGGGACAAGCATCCCGTGCGCATCGCCAGATTCTCCATCGACGGGAACGTCGCCTTCGGCGCTGTCGAGGGCGAGCAGCAGGACGAACTCGTCCTGGACATCATCAAGGGCATCCCGTTCGCGGACTTCGAACTCTCCGGCACCAAGGTCCCGCTGAGCAAGGTCAGGCTGCTGCCCCCGGTGCTCCCCAGCAAGGTGGTCGCCTTCGGCCGCAACTACGCCGATCACGCCAGGGAGATGGGCAACGAGGTGCCCGAGGCGCCCTTCGCCTTCTTCAAGCCCTCCACCTCGGTGATCGGACCGGGCGACGAGATCCGCTACCCCTCCTTCTCCCAGGAGGTGCACCACGAGGCCGAGCTGGCCGTGGTCATCGGGCGGATGTGCCGCGAGGTCCCGCGCGAGCGCGTCAAGGACGTGGTCTTCGGCTACACCTGCGCCAACGACATCACCGCGCGCGACGTCCAGAAGCGCGAGAAGCAGTGGGCCCGGGCCAAGGGATTCGACACCTCCTGCCCGCTCGGCCCCTGGGTGGAGACGGGACTGGACATCACCGCGGCGAACGACCTGACCGTCCAGCTCACGGTCAACGGCGCCCAGCGCCAGCTCGGCCGCACCAGCGAGATGATCCACTCCATCGAGGACCTGATCGTCAACATCTCCGAGGCCATGACGCTGCTCCCGGGCGACGTGGTCCTCACGGGCACCCCCGCTGGGGTCGGCCCCCTCCAGGACGGCGACGAGGTCGCCGTCACCATCGAAGGCATCGGCACTCTCACCAACAAGGTTGTCAAGCGTGGCTAGCGCACCCGTCCGCGTACGTTTTTGTCCGTCGCCCACCGGTAACCCCCACGTGGGCCTGGTCCGCACCGCCCTGTTCAACTGGGCGTTCGCCAAGCACCACGGCGGCACTCTGGTCTTCCGCATCGAGGACACCGACGCGGCCCGCGACTCCGAGGAGTCCTACACCCAGCTGCTCGACTCGATGCGCTGGCTCGGCTTCGACTGGGACGAGGGCCCCGAGGTCGGCGGCCCGCACGCCCCGTACCGCCAGTCGCAGCGCATGGACCTCTACCGGGACGTCGCCCGCAAGCTCCTCGACGCCGGTCACGCCTACCACTGCTACTGCTCCCAGGAGGAGCTGGACAGCCGCCGCGAGGCCGCCCGCGCCGCCGGCAGGCCCTCCGGCTACGACGGCCACTGCCGTGAGCTCACGGACGCCCAGGTCGAGGAGTACACGGCGCAGGGCCGTGAGCCGATCGTCCGCTTCCGGATGCCCGACGAGGCCATCACCTTCACGGACCTGGTCCGCGGCGAGATCACATACCTCCCGGAGAACGTCCCGGACTACGGCATCGTCCGGGCCAACGGCGCCCCGCTCTACACGCTGGTCAACCCGGTCGACGACGCCCTGATGGAGATCACCCACGTCCTGCGCGGCGAGGACCTGCTCTCCTCCACCCCCCGCCAGATCGCCCTGTACAAGGCGCTGACCGAGCTGGGCGTCGCCAAGGGGATCCCCGCCTTCGGTCACCTGCCGTACGTCATGGGCGAGGGCAACAAGAAGCTCTCCAAGCGCGACCCGCAGGCCTCGCTCAACCTCTACCGCGAGCGCGGCTTCCTCCCCGAGGGCCTGCTCAACTACCTGTCCCTGCTCGGCTGGTCGCTCTCCGCCGACCAGGACGTGTTCACGATCGACGAGATGGTCGCCGCCTTCGACGTCGCCGACGTGCAGCCGAACCCGGCCCGCTTCGACCTGAAGAAGTGCGAGGCGATCAACGGCGACCACATCCGCATGCTCGACGTGAAGGACTTCACCGAGCGCTGCGCCCCCTGGCTCAGGGCCCCCTTCGCCCCCTGGGCCCCGGAGGCCTTCGACGAGGCCAAGTGGGAGGCGATCGCCCCGCACGCGCAGAGCCGCCTGAAGGTCCTCTCCGAGATCACGGACAACGTCGACTTCCTGTTCCTGCCGGAGCCGGTCTTCGACGAGGCGTCCTGGAACAAGGCCATGAAGGAGGGCAGCGACGCCCTGCTCCGCACGGCGCGGGAGAAGCTGGACGCCGCCGACTGGACGTCCCCCGAGTCCCTCAAGGACGCCGTCCTGGCCGCTGGTGAGGCCCACGGCCTCAAGCTCGGCAAGGCCCAGGCCCCGGTCCGCGTCGCCGTCACCGGCCGCACGGTCGGACTGCCCCTCTTCGAGTCCCTGGAGGTCCTGGGCAAGGAGAAGACGCTGGCCAGGATCGACGCCGCCCTGACCAGGCTCGCCGCGTAGCCACGGTCGGCGAAGAGGGCGCCCGGAGGTCTCCGGGCGCCCTCTTCGCCGTTCCCGCGCACCGTCGGGAGCCGGCCACCGGGTCACCGGCCGGTTCGCGGGGGTACCGTCGGTGGCATGGCGATCCGAGCCGTCGTCTGGGACGTCGACGACACACTCTTCGACTACACCACCGCCGACCGTGAGGGCATCCGGGCCCATCTGGCCGCCGAGGGGCTGCTCGCCGGGTACCCGTCCGCCGAGGAGGCGCTGGCGCACTGGCGGGAGGTCACCGAGCACCAGTGGGCGCGGTTCGCCGCCGGGGAGGTGGACTTCGAGACCCAGCGGCGCGACCGCACCCGGGTCTTCCTCGGACGTGAGATGACCGACACCGAGGCGGACGACTGGTTCCGCCGGTACGTCACCCACTACGAGTCCGCCTGGAGCCTCTTCCCGGACGTGCTGCCCGTGCTCGACGCGCTCGCCGCGAGCCACCGCCACGCCGTGCTCTCCAACTCCAGCGTCCAGGTCCAGGACCGCAAGCTGCGCCTGCTCGGCGTGCACGACCGCTTCGAGGCCATCCTGTGCGCGGCCGAGCTGGGCGTGTCCAAGCCCGAGGCCGGCGCCTTCCTCGCCGCCTGCGACGCCCTGGACCTGCCCCCGGCCCAGGTGGCGTACGTCGGGGACCACCCGGAGATCGACGGCCGGGGCGCCGCCGACGCCGGGCTGCTGTCGGTGTGGATCGACCGCGGCGGGGCGTACGCGACCCTCGAGCCGCCGGCGGGGCCGCGCCGTATCGCCTCCCTCGCCGAACTGCCCTCGTTGCTGCGTGCCGATACTCGTTTTGGAGCCCCGTCGACCTTCGGGTAATGTTCTTCCTGCGCCGCGGGGAGCGGGCCGGAAGGCCGGAGCCCTCAAGCGCAGAACTAGAGCGAAGAGCCTCCAGGGGCTTGCGTTCCAGTGGCCTATGGTGTAATTGGCAGCACGACTGATTCTGGTTCAGTTAGTCTTGGTTCGAGTCCAGGTAGGCCAGCTCGCAGAGCTCATCTGCACCCGCGGATCACATCCGCAAGCCCCCGTTGTGTAGCGGCCTAGCACGCCGCCCTCTCAAGGCGGTAGCGCCGGTTCGAATCCGGTCGGGGGTACAGATCCTTCCCGCGAGGACAGTCAGGGTAGCTCCCGCTGTTCTCGAAGCAGGATCGCCAGGGCCCCCGTTGTGTAGCGGCCTAGCACGCCGCCCTCTCAAGGCGGTAGCGCCGGTTCGAATCCGGTCGGGGGTACTGACTGGTCTAAACCATCATTGGTCTATGGTGTAATTGGCAGCACGACTGATTCTGGTTCAGTTAGTCTTGGTTCGAGTCCAGGTAGACCAGCAGGATCTGCGGAAACGTACGATCCACGCCCCCGTTGTGTAGCGGCCTAGCACGCCGCCCTCTCAAGGCGGTAGCGCCGGTTCGAATCCGGTCGGGGGTACACAAGAGGGAAGCCCTCCACTTCGGTGGGGGGCTTCCCTCGTTCCGGGTGTGTACCCGGCAGCCGGGGAACGGGCCCGCCGCGGCGTTGGGGCGGGCCCGCTCCCGAGAGGACGGGGGACGGTCAGGAGCGGCGCAGCGCCTCGGAGAGACGGCCGGCGGCGTCGATGACGGCCTGGGCGTGCATACGGCCCGGGTGGCGGGTCAGCCGCTCGATGGGGCCGGAGACCGAGACGGCGGCCACCACACGGTTCGACGGGCCGCGCACCGGCGCCGAGACGGACGCCACACCCGGCTCGCGCTCACCGATCGACTGGGCCCAGCCCCGGCGCCGTACACCCGACAGGGCCGTCGCCGTGAAACGGGCGCCCTGCAGACCGCGGTGGAGGCGCTCGGGCTCCTCCCAGGCCATCAGGATCTGCGCCGAGGAACCGGCCTTCATCGTGAGCGTGGAACCCACCGGCACCGTGTCCCTCAGACCCGAGAGGCGCTCCGCGGCGGCGACGCAGATGCGCATGTCGCCCTGACGGCGATAGAGCTGCGCGCTCTCCCCGGTCACGTCGCGGAGGTGGGTGAGCACCGGGCCCGCCGTGGCGAGCAGCCGGTCCTCGCCCGCCGCCGCGGCCAGTTCGGCCAGGCGCGGGCCGAGGATGAAGCGGCCCTGCATGTCGCGTGCCACCAGGCGGTGGTGTTCCAGCGCCACGGCCAGGCGGTGGGCCGTGGGTCGTGCCAGTCCGGTCGCCCCGACCAACCCCGCGAGGGTGGCCGGGCCGGACTCCAGAGCGCTCAGGACGAGGGCCGCCTTGTCCAGAACGCCGACGCCGCTACTGTTGTCCATGCAACGATACTTGCGTCTCACTCTGTGAAACGCAAGTTCAATTTTCCGTGGAACCCGCCACTCTGGAAGCACGGAAGCAACGCGGCCCGTGGACCAGTGGGCCTGGCGGCGGACGCCCGGTGTCAGGGGTGCGGGCGCCGTCTCCTCTCGATCTAGTTGGGCCGGCGCACCACTTGCCGGCCGGAGGGAAAGCGATGGGTAGGACACTCGCGGAGAAGGTCTGGGACGACCACGTCGTCCGGCGCGCCGAGGGCGAGCCCGACCTCCTCTTCATCGATCTGCACCTGCTGCACGAGGTGACCAGCCCGCAGGCCTTCGACGGCCTCCGCAAGAACGGCCGCCCGGTGCGCCGTCTCGACCTCACCATCGCCACCGAGGACCACAACACCCCGACCCTCGACATCGACAAGCCGATCGCCGACCCGGTCTCCCGGGTCCAGCTGGAGACGCTGCGCAAGAACTGCGCGGAGTTCGGTGTCCGGCTGCACCCGCTCGGCGACGTCGAGCAGGGTGTCGTCCACGTCGTCGGCCCGCAGCTGGGTCTGACCCAGCCCGGCATGACCGTCGTCTGCGGTGACTCGCACACCTCCACGCACGGCGCCTTCGGCGGGCTCGCCTTCGGCATCGGCACGTCCCAGGTCGAGCACGTCCTGGCCACCCAGACGCTGCCCATGGCCCGGCCCAAGACCATGGCGATCACGGTCAACGGCGAACTGCCCGACGGCGTCACCGCCAAGGACCTGATCCTGGCGATCATCGCGAAGATCGGCACCGGCGGCGGCCAGGGATACGTCCTGGAGTACCGCGGCGAGGCCGTCGAGAAGCTCTCGATGGAAGCCCGGATGACCATCTGCAACATGTCGATCGAGGCCGGCGCCCGCGCGGGCATGATCGCCCCCGACGAGACGACGTTCGCCTACCTCGAGGGCCGTCCGCACGCCCCGAAGGGCGAGGACTGGGACGCGGCCGTCGCCTACTGGAAGACGCTCAGGTCCGACGACGACGCCGAGTTCGACGCCGAGGTCGTCATCGACGCCGCCGAACTGTCCCCGTTCGTCACCTGGGGCACCAACCCCGGCCAGGGCGCCCCGCTCTCGGCCTCCGTCCCCGACCCCGCTTCGTACGAGGACGCATCGGAGCGGTTCGCCGCCGAAAAGGCCCTGGAGTACATGGGGTTGGAGGCCGGTCAGGAACTGCGCTCGATCAGCGTGGACACCGTCTTCGTGGGCTCCTGCACCAACGGCCGCATCGAGGACCTGCGCGCCGTCGCGGACGTCATCAAGGGCCGCAAAGTCGCCGACGGCGTACGCATGCTGGTCGTCCCGGGCTCCGCGCGGGTGGGCCTGCAGGCCGTCTCCGAGGGCCTGGACGTGGTCTTCAAGGAAGCGGGCGCCGAGTGGCGGCACGCCGGCTGCTCGATGTGCCTGGGCATGAACCCCGACCAGCTCGCCCCCGGTGAGCGCTCCGCCTCCACCTCCAACCGCAACTTCGAGGGCCGGCAGGGCAAGGGCGGCCGCACCCACCTGGTGTCCCCGCAGGTCGCCGCCGCCACCGCGGTCCTCGGCCACCTGGCCTCACCGGCCGACCTCGCCGACGCCGACGCCCGAACGCCCGCTGGAGTCTGATCAGTCATGGAAGCATTCACCACCCACACCGGCCGGGCCGTCCCGCTGCGCCGCAGCAACGTCGACACCGACCAGATCATCCCCGCCCACTGGCTCAAGAAGGTGACCCGCGACGGGTTCGAGGACGGGCTGTTCGAGGCCTGGCGCAAGGACGCGTCCTTCGTCCTCAACCAGCCCGAGCGCGCGGGTGCGACCGTGCTGGTCGCCGGCCCCGACTTCGGCACCGGCTCCTCCCGCGAGCACGCCGTCTGGGCGCTGCAGAACTACGGCTTCAAGACCGTGATCTCCTCCCGCTTCGCCGACATCTTCCGCGGCAACTCGCTGAAGAACGGCCTGCTGACGGTCGTCCTGGACCAGAAGACCGTGGACGCGCTGTGGGAGCTCACCGAAGCCGACCCCACGGCGGAGATCACCGTCGACCTCCAGGCCCGCGAAGTGCGCGCCGAGGGCGTCACCGCCTCCTTCGAGCTCGACGAGAACTCCCGCTGGCGGCTGCTGAACGGGCTCGACGACATCTCCATCACGCTGCAGAACGAGGCGGACATCGCCGCGTACGAGGCGAAGCGCCCGTCGTTCAAGCCGAGGACGCTCACCGCCTGACCCGCGCCGCGGCCGAAGTCCTCACCGGAGGTCGACTTTCGGCCACCGCCCCACCCCACCCGTACCCCCGATCGGTCCGATCGGGGGTACGGCCGTGTCTGCACCCGTTCGGCCCTGCGCGCCTGCTTGGGGGCGATCAACTTGCCACGTTATGAAGGTGGTTGCCGGGGTACACGTGTCACGTGTGCGTGATCCCCGGGTATGCGCGGACGGCCGCCCGAGGCGGTAGTTGCCCCCTGGGCAGGCGACAACTCGCCCCAGATGGCACAATCTGTGCATGGAACACGACGGCCAACTCCAGCTCTATACGGCCGTCGCGGTCCAGCTCAAAGAAGCGCATGCAAGAGTGCGCGCACTGCAAGTCCCGGAGGGCGTACGGATGGCGCTGGCCCGGAAGCTGCTGGTCATTACGGCCGCGGCCAAGCACGATCTCGCCGGTGCGGCAAGGCGTCTGGAGCGGTTCACCGCGGACCTCGACGCGGGTCGATTCCCCGAAGAGGAACGCTGAACCAGTCGAGACAACCGAGTTCGTTGCGGCACAAGGGTGATTAGCCCGTTTCGTGTTTGATTTGCGGTATATATCTGCCTAACGTGCGAAAAAGCTTGAACACTATCGTTCTGGCGATGTCTCCGAAGGGGAAGACGTGAACAAGGCGCAGCTCGTAGAAGCGATTGCCGACAAGGTGGGCGGCCGCCAGCAGGCCGCCGACGCCGTCGACCACGTACTGGACGCCATCGTCCGCGCGGTCGTCGCGGGGGAGCGGGTCTCGGTCACCGGCTTCGGTTCGTTCGAGAAGGTCGACCGCCCGGCCCGCTACGCCCGCAACCCCCAGACGGGCGAGCGGGTTCGGGTCAAGAAGACCTCCGTGCCGCGCTTCCGCGCGGGCCAGGGCTTCAAGGACCTGGTGAGCGGTTCGAAGAAGCTGCCGCGCGGCGGTGAGGTCTCGGTCAAGAAGGCGCCCAAGGGCAGCCTGACCGGCGGCGCTTCGGCGACCGTGAAGAAGGCCGCGGCGAAGAAGACCACCGCCAAGAAGGCCGCCGGCGCCAAGAAGACGGCCGCCAAGAAGACCACCACGGCGAAGAAGGCGCCCGCCAAGACCGCGGCCAAGACCACGGCGAAGAAGGCGCCCGCCAAGACCGCGGCCACCGCGAAGACGGCCGCGGCGAAGAAGACCACCGCCAAGAAGGCCCCCGCGAAGAAGGCGACGGCCACCAAGGCGCCCGCCAAGAAGTCGACCGCGCGCAAGACCACTGCGAAGAAGACCACCGCACGCAAGAAGTAGCGGTCTCTCCCGCCCCTTCGGACATGTCGGGCGAGCGGCTCCACGCGCCGGGCCGGACTCCTCACTGGAGTCCGGCCCGCGGTGCGTACCGGGCGGCCGCCGGCCGGTGTCAGAACGTCTGGAGCGTCACCAGGGTGATCCGCCGGGCCTCGCCCTCACCCTCGGTCTCGACGCGCACCCGCTGGCCGGGACGCAGCAGCCGCAGGCCTCCCGCGTCGAACGCCGGGGCGTCGAAGGGCACCGGGGTGCCGTCGTCCAGGAGCACCTGACCGCTGCGGCTGTCGGGGTCGTAGGTGTACGCGGTGGCCTGCATGGCGGCAGCCTACTGCTCCGTCGTCAGCAGCCGCGCGGCGACCGCGGCCGTGCGGGGGCCCACCCCCAGCGCCAGCGCCGCCCGCAGATCGTCCCCGGTGTCCACGTCCTGCCGTACGGAGTCCACCGGGCCGGGGTGGAGTTCCACCGCTCCCGACGCCCGGTGTCTGGTCCGGGAGGCGCCGCCGAAGAACGGACGCAGTTCCCGCCCCCGGCCCGCGGCCAGCAACGTGGTGCCGAGCGCGGCGGCGTCGGCGAGGAAAGCGCGCGGGAATTCGGCCGCCGCGTCGAGAACGCGGGCCAGTTCCGGGGGACGCAAAGCCGGCAGATCGGCGTTGAGGGCGGCGACGCAGGCCGTGCGCCGGGCGGAGACCACCACGGCGGCGGCGTGCCTCAGCGCCGCGTTCAGGCCGTCGCGCGGCTCGTCGGCGACGATCCCGGCGCCGAGTGCGGACAGCTCCCGGGAGGCCAGCGCGTCGTCGGTGACGACCACCACGTCCCGTACCGCGTCGCAGTCCAGCGCGGCCGCCACCGTGTCCTGGGCGAAGGCGAGCGCGAGACCGGGGCGCAGGCCGTCGTCCGCGGTGTCCGAGAGTCTGCTCTTGGCCCGCTCCAGCGGCTTCAGGGGTACCACCAAGGTCCACTGCACGAGTGTTACGTCCCTCTCTTGTCGCGGCCATTCTCACCCGGCACCCCGGGAGGTAAGAGGGTCGGGGCGTACGGTGTTCTCGACAGACCGACGGGCCGGGGCGACACTTGTGCGGCCCGCCCGGCCCGAGGGCCGGGCACGGGGCATGTCGTTCGGAAGAGGAAGGTGTACTCGTGCCGCGCCGCAGAATCGGCTTCTGGTACCGCTTCGCAGCGGTTCTCTGCAAACCGCCGCTGGTGGTTCTGCTCAAGCGGGACTGGCGCGGAATGGAGAACATTCCGGCCGAGGGTGGATTTATCACCGCGGTGAACCACAATTCGCACATCGATCCCTTCGCCTACGCGCACTTTCAGTACAACACCGGACGTGTTCCGCGATTCCTGGCGAAGAGCGGCCTTTTCAACAAGGGATTCATCGGCGCCGCGATGCGCGGCACCGGCCAGATCCCCGTCTATCGCGAGAGCTCGGACGCGCTCAGCGCCTTCCGCGCCGCGATCGACGCCGTGGAGCGCGGCGAATGCGTCGCCTTCTACCCCGAGGGCACCCTCACCCGCGACCCGGACGGCTGGCCCATGACGGGCAAGACCGGTGCCGCGCGCGTCGCGCTGCAGACCAAGTGCCCCGTGATCCCGGTCGCCCAGTGGGGCGCCAACGAACTGCTGCCGCCGTACGCCAAGAAGCCCAGCCTGCTGCCGCGCAAGACCAGCAGGGTGCTGGCCGGGCCGCCGGTGGACCTCGACCGCTTCTACGACCGGGAGATGACTCCGGAGCTGCTCAAGGAGGCGACCGAGGCCATCATGGCGGCGGTCACCACCCAGCTGGAGCGGATCCGCGGGGAGAAGGCACCCGGGACGCCCTACGACCCGCGCAGCGAGCGGATCGAACAGCGCCGCAGGACACACACGCAGACGCGGCAGGAACGGACGCGCGGCGGCAGGGCCACCGCGCGGGAGGAAGGGCTGGGCACGTGAGCAAGCCGGTCAAGGCGGCGGTCTTCGGCACCGGATCATGGGGGACGGCCTTCGGCATGGTCCTCGCCGACGCGGGGTGCGACGTCGTGCTGTGGGGGCGGCGCCCCGAACTCGCCGAAGCGGTCAACTCCACCCGCACCAACCCCGACTACCTGCCGGGCGTCGAACTCCCGGAGAACCTGCGGGCCACCGCGGACGCCGCCGAGGCCGCGCGGGGCGCCGACTTCACCGTCCTCGCGATCCCCTCGCAGACACTGCGCGGCAACCTCGCCGAGTGGGCCGGGCTGCTCGCGCCCCGCACGGTCCTGGTGTCCCTGATGAAGGGCATCGAACTCGGCTCCGCGATGCGGATGAGCGAGGTGATCGACGACGTCGCCAAGGTCGGGCGCGAGCGCATCGCCGTGGTCACCGGCCCCAACCTGGCACGCGAGATCGCCGCCCGCATGCCGGCCGCCTCCGTGGTCGCCTGCACCGACGGGGACGTCGCCCGGCGGCTCCAGACCGCCTGCCACACCCCGTACTTCCGGCCGTACACCAACACCGACGTCATCGGCTGCGAGCTGGGCGGCGCCGTGAAGAACGTGATCGGGCTCGCCGTCGGCATCGCGGACGGCATGGGTCTGGGCGACAACACCAAGGGGTCGCTGATCACCCGCGGTCTCGCCGAGACCACCCGGCTCGGGGTCGCCCTCGGCGCCGACCCGCTGACCTTCTCGGGACTCGCGGGCCTGGGCGACCTGGTCGCCACCTGCTCCTCACCGCTGTCCCGCAACCACACCTTCGGCACCAACCTCGGCAAGGGGCTGACCCTGCAGGAGACCATCGCGGTCACCAAGCAGACCGCCGAGGGCGTCAAGTCCTGCGAGTCGGTGCTGGATCTGGCCCGCCGGCACGGCGTCGACATGCCGCTCACCGAGACGGTCGTCTCCATCGTGCACGAGGGCAAGCCTCCCGTGGTCGCCCTCAAGGAGCTCATGTCGCGCAGCGCGAAGCCCGAACGACGCTGAGCGACAGCCCCCTCCGTTCGGCTCACGCGCGGCGTTGCGGGCGCTGACTCCCGGCTCTGCCAGCGGGTACTCTCAACGCGATATGAGCACCGAGAACCTCCCCCAGAGCCCCGAGCCGCAGCCGTCCCGCAAGCCGCGGGTGGCCGTCGTGTTCGGCGGACGCAGCTCCGAACACGGGATCTCCGTGGTCACCGCCGGAGCCGTCCTGAAGGCCATCGACCGGACCCGGTACGACGTCCTGCCGATCGGCATCACCCAGGACGGCCGGTGGGCGCTCACCGCGGACGAGCCGGAACGCATGGCGATCACCGACCGCCGCACGCCCAGCGTGGACCAGCTCGCCGAGTCGACGGAAGGCGCCGTGGTGCTCCCCGTCGACCCCGCCGACCGCGAGGTCGTCCACAGCGAGCCGGGCTCGGTGCCCAAGGCCCTGGGCCAGGTCGACGTGGTGTTCCCGGTGCTGCACGGCCCCTACGGCGAGGACGGCACCCTGCAGGGTCTCCTGGAGCTCTCCGGCGTCCCCTACGTCGGCTCGGGCGTGCTCGCCTCGGCCGTCGGCCAGGACAAGGAGTACATGAAGCGGGTGTTCACCTCCTTCGGGCTCAAGGTCGGCCCGTACCTGGTGATCCGGCCGCGGGAGTGGGAGCAGGACGAGTCCGCCGCCCGCAAGAAGATCATCGGCTTCGCCGGGGAGCACGGCTGGCCGCTGTTCGTGAAGCCCGCCCGCGCGGGTTCGTCCATCGGCATCACCAAGGTCGACGACCTCTCCGGCCTGGACGAGGCGATCGCCGAGGCCCAGCGGCACGATCCGAAGATCCTGGTGGAGGCGGCACTGCGCGGCCGCGAGATCGAGTGCGGGGTGCTGGAGTTCGAGGACGGTCCGCGCGCCTCGGTCCCGGCCGAGATCCCGCCGCCCGACGCGCACGCCTACTACGACTTCGAGGCCAAGTACATCGACTCCACGCCCGGCATCGTGCCCGCGCCGCTCACCGAGGAGGAGACGGCCGAGGTGCGCCGGCTCGCCGTCGAGGCGTTCGACGCGGCGTCCTGCGAGGGGCTGGTCCGCGCGGACTTCTTCCTCACCGAGGACGGCGAGTTCGTGATCAACGAGATCAACACCATGCCCGGTTTCACCCCGATCTCGATGTACCCGCAGATGTGGCAGGCCACCGGCGTGAGTTACCCCGAGCTGGTGGACCGGCTGGTGCAGGCGGCGCTGCGCCGGTCGACCGGGCTGCGCTGAGCGGCACCGTACCGCCGGGCCGCGCCGAGCGGCAGCGTGCTCAGGAGGCGATCCCCTCGGGGATCGCCTTCTTGACGCCCGGGGCGAGATCGATCAGCACGCCCGTGCTGTCCCGTCCGTCGGTCACCCGGACCTCGACGTACGCCTCGCGGTTGGCGGTGGTGAAGCGGTACGTACCGTCGTCCCGCTTCTCCATGAGCCAGTCCACGCCGTCGACCCCGCCCGGCACCGCGTCGGCGTCGCTGCCGTTGGCCACCTTGGGGTCGGCCATCTTCGGGGGCCGTTCGACCCCGCACCGCAGTATGATCGCCACGCCGCCCCAGCCCGCGGTCAGTTCGGACGCGGGTTCGGGATCGTCGCGACTCTCACCGTCCACCTTCGCCGGCAGGACCTCGTCCAGGTTCTGACACAGCTCGGTGACCTTCGCGTCCGGGCGCGGAACCGCCGTGGACGCGCCGTCGTCTGCTGAGGAGCAGCCCACGGCGGTGATCAGCACCGCGAGCGCGGACAGGGCGGACAGGACGGTGCGCCGGTGACGGAAGGAGTTCACCGGCCCAGGGTAGACGGGGGCTACAGATGGACGACCGGGCAGGTCAGAGTACGGGTGATGCCGTCCACTTGCTGGACTTTGGCAACCACCATGCGGCCCAGGTCGTCGACGGTGTCGGCCTGGGCGCGCACGATGACGTCGTACGGTCCGGTCACGTCCTCGGCCTGGATCACTCCAGGGATCTTGCCGATCAGATCGGCGACGGTCGACGCTTTGCCGACCTCCGTCTGGATCAGGATGTACGCCTGTACCACGGAACCTCCAGGGCGGCCACGAGGATCATGTGGGGAAAAGGAACGCCACGGTATCGCGTCGCCGCTCGCCGCGGGGAGACCTGCGGGAACCCGGCCCCGCGCGCCGGGGTTCGGGCACGAGAGAAGTCGGCGGTCACATCGGCCGTAGCGAGGCCCCTGAGGGCTCGCGACCGGGCACGCACAGGGACAGAAGGGGCGCAAGGGTAATGAAGGGCACTGTTGGTGAGCTCGGCGAGTTCGGGCTCATCAGGGAGCTCACCTCCCGTCTCACCACCACGCCGGCGGTCCGGGTCGGACCCGGCGACGACGCAGCGGTGGTCTCCGCACCCGACCGCAGGGTCGTCGCCAGCACCGACATCCTGCTGGAGGGGCGGCACTTCCGGCGCGACTGGTCCACGGCCTACGACGTCGGCCGCAAGGCCGCCGCGCAGAACCTGGCCGACATCGCCGCCATGGGCGCCGTGCCGACCGCGCTGCTGCTCGGCCTCGTCGTCCCGGCGGAACTGCCGGTGACCTGGCCCAGCGAGCTGATGGACGGCCTGCGCGACGAGTGCCAGGTGGCCGGCGCCGCGGTCGTCGGCGGCGACGTCGTACGCGGGGACACCATCATGGTGTCGATCACCGCGCTCGGCGATCTGCGCAACCAGGAGCCCGTCACCCGGGGCGGAGCGCAACCCGGCGACCTCGTCGCGGTGACCGGCTGGCTGGGCTGGTCGGCGGCCGGTCACGCGGTGCTCTCGCGCGGGTTCCGCTCGCCGCGCGCCTTCGTCGAGGCGCACCGGCGCCCCGAACCGCCCTACCACGCGGGGCCGGCCGCCGCCGGGCTCGGCGCCACCGCCATGTGCGACGTGAGCGACGGGCTGATCGCCGACCTCGGGCACATCGCCGAGGCCAGCAAGGTCCGCATCGACATCCGCTCCGGGGCCGTCGACATCCCCTCGCAGATGAACGACATCGGCCAGGCCGTCGGCGTCGACCCGATGCAGTGGGTGCTGACCGGGGGAGAGGACCACGCGATCGTCGCGACCTTCCCGCCGGACGTGAAACTGCCCGCCCGCTGGAAGGTGATCGGCGAGGTGCTCCACCCCTCGGCGCTGCCCCAGGTGACGGTCGACGGGGCGCCCTGGACCGTCCAGGGCGGCTGGGACCACTTCGGGGACATCGAGTCGTGAGCGCGCCGCCCAGGGTCCTCACCGTCGCCGGCTCCGACTCCGGCGGCGGCGCCGGCATCCAGGCCGACCTGAAGACCATGCTCGCCCTCGGCGTGCACGGCATGAGCGTGCTCACCGCGGTGACCGCGCAGAACTCCCTGGGCGTGCAGGGCGCCTGGGAACTTCCGGTGGAGGCGGTGCGGGCCCAGTACCGCAGTGTCGTCGACGACATCGGTGTACAGGCGGTCAAGACCGGCATGCTGTCCTCCGCCGAACTCGTCGAGGCGGTCGCCGACTTGATCGCCGCCACCGACGCGCCGGCGGTGATCGACCCGGTGGGGGTCTCCAAGCACGGGGACCCCCTGCTCGCCTCCTCCGCGCTGGACTCCGTACGGACCAGGCTGCTCCCGGTGGCGACGGTGGCCACACCGAACCTGGACGAGGTGGCGCAGCTCACGGGCGTACGGGTCGCCGCGGAGCCGGACCTGCGGGTGGCGGCCCGGGCGGTGCTGGAGTTCGGGCCGCGCTGGGTGGTGATCAAGGGGGGCCATCTCGCGCCGGACTCGGCCGAAGCCGTGGACCTCCTGACGGACGGCACCCGGGAGCACTGGCTGCGCGCACCCCGGCACGACAACCGCCACACGCATGGCACCGGCTGCACCCTGGCGTCGGCGATCGCCTCGGAGCTGGCGAAGGGCCTGCCGGTCCCGGAGGCGGTGGCGACGGCCAAGCGGTACGTGACGGGCGCGATAGCCTCCGGCTTCCCCCTGGGGGCCGGCATCGGCCCGGTCCACCACGCCTGGAACCTGCGCCCGCCGCACCGGACGAGCGCGTGAAGCGCCGCGCCGTGCGCCGCGTCCCGGGCCGCCCGTGGTGAAGGCGCCCGGGGCGTCATGGTCCGGTACGCCCCGCCCGCGGGAGGCGAGGCGCACCCGCCGGGCGGATGTCCGTCGGCCGGAGCCGGTCCGCACCGGAGCGGGCCACCGCGGACGCGACGATCCCCGTCGCCGCGTCCGCCCTCCGGGGCCGGGCGGAGCGGGCGCCGGGACCCGCGGCACGGTGACGGCGGCCACCCGGGAACGACCCTCGCGGTGCGCCGAACCGGGCCGGCCCGGCACGGGCACAGCAAGAAGCCGGCCCACCCGGAGGTGGACCGGCTGTTGCGGCGAAACCGACTACGGCCGCGCGCTCAGCGAAAGCGTCAGCGCGAGACCTTGCCGGCCTTGATGCACGAGGTGCAGGCGTTCACGCGCTTCGGCGTCCCGCCGACCACGGTACGCACACGCTGGATGTTCGGGTTCCAGCGGCGGGGCGTACGGCGGTGCGAGTGCGAGATGTTGTTGCCGAAGCCCGGCCCCTTGCCGCAGACGTCGCAGTTGGCAGCCACGGGTCACTCCAAAGACTTCAGATGCACTTACGGTTGATCCCGGCATGCCGGGATCGAGACCGAGGACTCCAGGAGCCCTGTGGATCTGAGTGGCGTTGCCAGGGGGAGAGGCCCGATCAGATCGGGCAACCGGAGCAGCATACAACGGCTGCACCCGTAGAACGAAACTACCACGGCAGCTCAGAGCCCCGCCCGCGGCCCTCCTCCGGCCGGCGGGGCCCCACGCACTACGCTGCCTGCCACGGCCGGCAGCTCAGGGAGGCGCAGGTGGCGCAGGTGCCGCAGACATTCTTCGATGCTCTCGCGGTGCGCACCTGGTGCGGTCTCGCGCTCGACGCGCTGGGCCGGGCCCGGGAGGAGATCGACGCGATCAACGTCTATCCGGTGGCCGACGGCGACACCGGAACCAACCTCTACCTCACCGTCGAATCCGCGGCCGCCGCCGTGGAGGCGGTCTTCGAGGGCCACCGGGCCGGTGGCGCGGGCGGGGCCGGGGGGCCGGGGCCGACCCTGGCCGACGCGGTACGCGCGATGGCGCACGGGGCGCTGATCGGCGCCCGGGGGAACTCCGGCACGATCCTGGCGCAGCTGCTGCGCGGGATGGCCCAGGTGCTGGCCGGTGACGAGGCCCCGGCTCACGCCGACGGCCAGGGACTGCGCCGCGCCCTGCGGCAGGCCGCCGACTCCGCGCGCCTGGCGGTGGCGCACCCCGTCGAGGGCACCGTCCTCACCGTGGCCGCGGCCGCCGCCGACGCCGCCGCGACGGCGGAGGGCGACTGCGGGACGGTGGCCCGCGCGGCCCACGACGCCGCCCGCGCGGCCCTCGCCGAGACACCGGACCGGCTGGCCGTGCTGCGCCGCGCCGGGGTGGTGGACGCCGGCGGCAGGGGACTGGTGGCGGTGCTCGCGGCACTCGTGGCGACGTTCACCGGCGAGACACCGCGTGACACCCGCACCCGCGCGGCGGCCCGTGAGGGCGCCGTCACCTGTGCGGACGGCGCCGTGACACCGGCGTCCGAGGGCCCCGCCTTCGAGGTGATCTACCTCCTGGAGGCCGACGACGCGGCCGTCGCGCGGCTGCGGGAGCGGCTCGACGGACTGGGCGACTCGCTCGTCGTGGTCGGCGGCGACGGACTGTGGAACGTCCACGTCCACGTGGACGACGCGGGCGCCGCCGTGGAGGCCGGGGTCGAGGCCGGCCGGCCGTACCGGATCCGGATCACCCACTTCGGCGCCGGGGACGTCCACACCACGGGCGCCGAGCGGTCCCAGGGCGAACGAGCCCAGCGGGCGGTCGTGGCCGTGGTGCCCGGGGAGGGCCTGGCGGGGCTCTACACCGAGGCGGGCGCGACCGCCGTGCTCGCCCGCCCCGGGGAACCGCCCGCGAGCGGCGAACTCGTCCAGGCGGTACGGCGGGCGCACGCGCGCGAGGTGGTGCTGCTGCCCAACGACGCGGACCTGCGCCACACCGCCGCCGCGGCGGCCGAGCAGGCCAGGACCGAGGGAATCAGGGTGGCCCTGATCCCGACCCGCTCCGCGGTCCAGGGCATCGCGGCCCTCGCGGTGCACGAGCCGGAACGCCGCTTCGACGAGGACGTGGTGTCGATGACGTCGGCGGCCGGCGCGACCCGCTACGCCGAGGTCACCGTCGCCGAGCACCAGTCCTGGACCATGGCGGGCATCTGCCAGGCGGGCGACGTCCTCGGACTGGTCGACGGTGACGTCGCCGTCATCGGACAGGACGTCACGGCCGTCGCCGAGGCCGTCCTGGACCGCATGCTCGCGGCCGGTGGAGAACTGGTGACCCTCGTCCTCGGCGACGACGCCCCCGGCTCCGTCGCCGCCCACCTGGAATCCCGGGTCCGTGAGGGCTACCTCGCCGTCGACACGGTGACCTACCACGGCGGCCGACAGGGCGCCGTGCTGCTCATCGGCGTCGAATGAGCCCCGGCCCGCGCGAGCGCCGGCCGGCAGCGCGCAGCGGCGGGGACCGTCCTCGCCGGTGAGGTCCGACCGGCCGCAACGGTGTCGGCGGTCCGCGCGATGTCGGTGCCGTGGTGTCCAATGGACCCCGTGCCCGCACTGGAAGAACCACTGAAGAAAGTGCTCGGCCCCGCCACCGCCAAGGTGATGGCCGAGCACCTCGGCCTGCACACCGTCGGCGACCTCCTCCACCACTACCCCCGCCGGTACGAGGAGCGCGGCCAGCTCACCCACCTCGCCGACCTGCCCATGGACGAGCACGTCACCGTGGTCGCCCAGGTCGCCGACGCCCGGCTGCACACCTTCGCCTCGTCCAGGGCCCCGCGCGGCAAGGGCCAGCGCCTGGAGGTGACGATCACGGACGGCAGCGGCCGGCTGCAACTGGTGTTCTTCGGCGCCGGTGTCCACAAACCGCACAAGGAACTCCTGCCGGGCACACGCGCGATGTTCGCCGGAAAGGTGTCGGTGTTCAACCGACGCCTCCAACTCGCCCACCCGGCCTACGAACTGCTCCGCGGCGACAGCGAGGAGACGGTCGAGACCTGGGCCGGTTCCCTCATCCCGATCTACCCCGCCACCGCCAAGCTGGAGTCCTGGAAGATCGGCAAGGCGCTCCAGACGGTGCTGCCCGGCGCCCAGGAGGCCGTCGACCCGCTCCCGGAGTCCCTGCGCGCCGGCCGCGGACTGGTCGCGCTTCCCGAGGCCCTGCTGAAGATCCACCGCCCGCACACCAAGGCGGACATCGAGGACGCCCGCGCCCGCCTCAAGTGGGACGAGGCCTTCGTCCTCCAGGTCGCCCTCGCCCGCCGTCGCCACGCCGACGCGCAACTGCCCGCCGTGGCCCGCCGTCCGAAGCCCGACGGCCTCCTCGCCGCCTTCGACGACCGCCTCCCCTTCACGCTCACCGAGGGCCAGCGGAAGGTCTCCGCGGAGATCTTCACCGGCCTCGCCACCGAACACCCCATGCACCGCCTGCTCCAGGGCGAGGTGGGCTCCGGGAAGACCATGGTCGCCCTGCGCGCCATGCTCGCCGTCGTCGACGCGGGCGGACAGGCGGCGATGCTCGCGCCCACCGAGGTGCTCGCCCAGCAGCACCACCGGTCGGTCACCGAGATGATGGGCGAGCTGGCCGAAGGGGGGATGCTCGGGGGCGCGGAGGACGCCACCAAGGTGGTGCTGCTCACCGGGTCCATGGGAGCCGCGGCCCGGCGCCACGCCCTGCTCGACCTGGCCACCGGCGAGGCCGGCATCGTGATCGGCACCCACGCGCTGATCGAGGACAAGGTGCAGTTCCACGACCTGGGCCTGGTCGTGGTGGACGAACAGCACCGCTTCGGCGTGGAACAGCGCGACGCCCTGCGCGGCAAGGGCAAGCAGCCCCCGCACCTGCTGGTGATGACCGCCACGCCCATTCCCCGCACGGTCGCCATGACGGTCTTCGGGGACCTGGAGACCTCCGTCCTGGACCAGCTCCCCGCCGGGCGTTCGCCGATCGCCAGTCATGTCGTCCCGGCCGCCGACAAGCCGCACTTCCTCGCCCGCGCCTGGGAGCGGGTGCGCGAGGAGGTGGCCAAGGGCCACCAGGCGTACGTGGTCTGCCCGCGCATCGGCGACGAGGCGGACGACCCGAAGAAGCCGGGCGGGAAGAAGTCCGCCGAGGACGAGGCCGGGAAGCGGCCCCCGCTCGCCGTCCTGGACATCGCGGAGCAGCTCGCCCGGGGCCCTCTGCGCGGGCTCCGCGTCGAGGTCCTGCACGGACGCATGCAGCCCGACGACAAGGACGCCGTGATGCGCCGCTTCGCCGCCGGCGAGGCCGACGTCCTGGTCGCCACGACCGTCATCGAGGTCGGGGTCAACGTGCCGAACGCCACCGCGATGGTGATCATGGACGCCGACCGGTTCGGCGTCTCCCAGCTCCACCAGCTGCGCGGCCGCGTCGGCCGGGGCTCCGCGCCCGGCCTGTGCCTGCTGATCACCGAGATGCCCGAGGCGAGCGCGGCCCGGCAGCGGCTGAACGCGGTCGCCTCCACCCTCGACGGCTTCGAGCTCTCCCGCATCGACCTGGAACAGCGCCGCGAGGGCGACGTGCTGGGCCAGGCCCAGTCCGGCACCCGGTCCAGCCTGCGCATGCTCGCCGTCATCGACGACGAGGAGATCATCGCCGAGGCCCGCGAGGAGGCCACCAGGGTCGTGGCCGACGACCCGGAGCTGACCCGCCTGCCCGCCCTGCGCACCGCCCTGGACGCGCTGCTGGACGAGGAGCGGGAGCAGTACCTGGAGAAGGGCTGACAGACTGGGCAACGGCCACCGACCAGCACACACCGACAAGGACCGAGGACATGACTCGCGTGATCGCCGGCACGGCCGGCGGACGCCGCCTGGCCGTCCCGCCGGGGCAGGGGACCCGCCCGACCTCCGACCGGGCGCGCGAAGGCCTCTTCTCCACCTGGCAGTCACTGCTCGGCGGACCGCTGGACGGCGAACGCGTCCTCGACCTGTACGCCGGTTCCGGCGCCGTCGGCCTGGAGGCCCTGTCACGGGGTGCCGGACACGTCCTGCTGGTCGAGGCCGACGCCCGTGCCGTCCGCACGGTCCGGGAGAACGTGAAGACGCTCGGGCTCCCCGGCGCCGAGGTCAGATCCGGCAAAGCGGAACAGATCGTCCGCGCGGCGCCCCCGCAGCAGCCGTACGACCTCGTCTTCCTCGATCCGCCCTACGCCGTCTCCGACGCCGATCTTCGCGAGATCCTGCTCACACTCCGCTCGGAGGGCTGGCTCACCGAGGACGCCCTCGTCACCGTGGAGCGCAGCACCAGAGGCGGCGAATTCGCCTGGCCGCCCGGTTTCGAGGCGGTCCGGGCCCGACGCTACGGCGAGGGAACGTTTTGGTACGGTCGCGCCGCCTCTACGTGCGAAGACGCACGATGACCGGACCGGAGAGCGAGGGATCAACAGTGCGCCGCGCCGTATGCCCCGGGTCGTTCGACCCGATCACCAACGGACACCTCGACATCATCGCCCGGGCCTCCCGGCTGTACGACGAGGTCTACGTCGCGGTGATGATCAACCAGTCCAAGAGAGGGCTGTTCGAGATCGAGGAACGGATCGACCTGATCCGCCGGGTCACCGCCGAGTACGGCAACGTCCGGGTCGAGGCCTTCCACGGCCTCCTGGTCGACTTCTGCAAGCAGCGCGAGATCCCCGCCATCGTCAAGGGGCTGCGCGCGGTCAGCGACTTCGACTACGAACTGCAGATGGCCCAGATGAACAACGGCCTCTCGGGAGTGGAGACCCTCTTCGTCCCCACCAACCCCACCTACAGCTTCCTGTCCTCCTCCCTCGTCAAGGAGGTCGCGGCCTGGGGCGGTGACGTCTCCCACCTGGTGCCGCCGGAGGTCCTGGGCGCCCTCACCGAACGCCTGCGCAAGGACTGACCCGGCACGCGGGCCGCGGGCCTCCGGGCGGCCGGTGTCCACCGGGCGCCCCGGGGCCGTACAGTCGTCCCGTCCGTCTCCAACACAGCTGTAGAGAGTGGCGAGCACAGGTGGACGTGCAGAAGAAGCTGGACGAGATCGTCGCCGCGGTCTCCGGTGCCCGGTCGATGCCCATGTCGGCCTCGTGCGTGGTCAACCGCGCCGAACTGCTCGCGATGCTCGACGAGGTGCGCGCGGCGCTGCCCGACTCCCTCGCCCAGGCGCAGGAGTTGATCGGCGGCCGGGAGCAGATGGTCGAGCAGGCCCGCCAGGAGGCCGAGCGCATCATCGAGAGCGCCCACGCCCAGCGCGGTTCGCTGGTCTCCGACACCGAGGTCGCCCGCCGCTCCCAGTCCGAGGCCGACCGGATCCTCACCGAGGCCCGCCAGGAGGCCGAGGAGATCCGCGCGGAGGCGGACGACTACGTCGACTCCAAGCTCGCCAACTTCGAGGTCGTCCTCACCAAGACCCTCGGCTCCGTCGGCCGCGGCCGCGAGAAACTGCTCGGCACCGGTCCGGGCCTCGACGAACAGGGCTACGAGGACGAGGACGCCCCCGAGCGCAGCCACGACCCCGAGACCCTGCGCCGGAATGCCGACGAGTACGTCGACGTCAAGCTCGGCGCCTTCGAGGCGGTCCTCGCCAAGACCCTGGACGCCGTCGGCAAGGGCCGGCAGAAGCTGCACGGCCGGATCGCCTCCGACGACCTCGGCGCCCTCGCCGACGACCTCACCTCCGTCCAGCACTCCAGCGACGCCGACTACCTCGCCGACCTCGCGTCGGTCGCCGACCGGGGTGCCCCGCCCAGGCCGGCCCGGCAGCCCGAACCGCAGCAGCCGCAGCAACCCCAGCAGCAGCCCCAGTACGCCCAGCCCGAGCCCGCCTACGGCTACCAGCAGCAGCCGGACCCCTACGCCGGCTACCAGCAGCAGTACGGCGCTCAGCAGGACCAGTACGGCTACCAGCAGGCCGACCCGTACGCCGGTTACCAGGGCTACGACCCCCAGACGCAGGCGTACGACCCCGGCCAGGCACAGCAGCCCCAGCAGTCCCAGCAGTCCCAGCAGGGCTACTCCCTCGACGAGACCAGCCTGTTCGACACCAGCATGATCACGCCGGAACAGCTGCGTGCCTACGAGCGCGAGCGGGGCCTGTAGGGGCGGATTGGGCCGAGAGCGAAAGGTCCAGTATCCTGGCTCTTCGGTCGCGTGTGCGCTTGCGCTTGCCCGCGTATACGTTTCGCGAACCGTGCTGCCCGGGATGTCCGTACGGCAGCGATCCCCCGAGCTCGAAAGACCGAAAGCAGGAATGGCTCTGAACGCCCGCCTCGACCACCGCAACCCCCTCGTGTTCGACACGCACGAGCTGGGACGGCGGCCCGGTGCGCTGCAGCGCCTGACCCGTACGGTCGACGCTCCCCAGGACCTCGGGATCGCCGGGGTCGTCGGAGTGCCGGAAGGCGCCCCGGTGGAGCTCGAACTCCGGCTCGAGTCGGTCATGGAAGGTGTGCTCGTCACAGGCACCGCCCGTGCGAAGGCCGAGGGGGAGTGCGTAAGGTGTCTGGAGCCGCTGGAGCAGGAACTCCAAGCGGACTTCCAGGAGCTGTTCTCGTACCCTGACGCCGACGACCGGGGCCGTGTGATCGCGGAACCGGGCGACGACGCCGAGGACGACGAGGACAGGCTCCTTCTCGAGGACGGCCTGTTCGACCTCGAGCCGGTGCTGCGCGATGCGGTGGTGCTCGCACTGCCGATGCAGCCGGTGTGCCAGGAAGACTGCCCGGGTCTGTGTTCCGAGTGCGGAGCACGGCTCGCTGACGACCCGGACCACCACCATGATGCCGTCGACATCCGTTGGGCGGCTTTGCAGGGACTCGCCGGCACCATGTCGGACGGCGAGAAGGACGAGATGAGCGGCGCCGAACCGGGCGTCGACGAGAAGCAGGAGAAGTAGCCGTGGCTGTTCCGAAGCGGAAGATGTCGCGCAGCAACACGCGCCACCGCCGGTCGCAGTGGAAGGCTGCGGTCCCCACCCTGGTTGCGTGCGAGCGCTGCCACGAGCCCAAGCAGCAGCACATCGCGTGCCCGTCTTGCGGCACTTACAACAAGCGCCAGGTCCTCGAGGTCTGAGCGGCTGGTGAGAGGCACTGTGTCCACGCCGAAGAAGAACTCTGCGGACAACCAGGCCTCGTCCCACACGCTTCTGGAAGGGCGGCTCGGCTATCAGCTCGAGTCCGCCCTTCTGGTGCGTGCGCTGACCCACCGTTCCTACGCGTACGAGAACGGCGGCCTGCCGACGAACGAGCGGCTGGAGTTCCTCGGGGACTCCGTGCTCGGCCTCGTCGTCACGGACACGCTGTACCGCACCCACCCCGATCTGCCCGAAGGCCAGCTGGCCAAGCTGCGGGCCGCGGTGGTCAACTCGCGTGCGCTGGCGGAAGTGGGCCGCGGGCTGGAACTGGGCTCCTTCATCCGGCTCGGCCGCGGTGAAGAGGGCACGGGAGGCCGGGACAAGGCATCCATCCTCGCCGACACCCTCGAAGCGGTGATCGGCGCCGTCTATCTCGACCGGGGCCTCGACTCGGCGGCGGAGCTGGTGCACCGCCTGTTCGACCCCCTGATCGAGAAGTCCTCGAACCTCGGTGCCGGCCTGGACTGGAAGACCAGTCTCCAGGAGCTCACCGCGACCGAGGGGCTCGGTGTCCCCGAGTACCTGGTCACGGAGACCGGCCCGGACCACGAGAAGACCTTCACTGCTGCCGCCCGCGTCGGAGGCGTCTCGTACGGCACCGGCACCGGCCGCAGCAAGAAGGAGGCGGAGCAGCAGGCCGCCGAGTCCGCGTGGCGGTCCATCCGGGCCGCGGCGGACGAGCGCGCCAAGGCGGCGGCGGAGGCCGAGGAGGTCGTCCAGACCGCCGAAGCCGAAGCCTCCGGCAAGGGCGCAGACGCCCCGTCGGCCTCCGCCTGACCGACAGTTCGTCCCGAGCGCCCGCCCCGACCCGGGGCGGGCGCTCGGTGCTGGGCCCGGCCCGGCCCACCGTTCCTGAAGGGGAGACCATGCCCGAGCTGCCCGAGGTCGAGGTCGTACGGCGCGGACTCGAGCGGTGGGTCGCCCACCGGACCGTGGCCGACGCCGAGGTGCTGCACCAGCGGGCGGTACGCCGCCACCTCGCCGGCGCCGACGACTTCGCCGACCGGCTCAAGGGCCACCGCATCGGTGTGCCCAGCCGGCGCGGCAAGTACCTGTGGCTGCCGCTGGAGGACACCGGGCAGTCCGTGCTGGCCCACCTCGGGATGAGCGGCCAGCTCCTCGTCCAGCCGCAATCGGCGCGGGACGAGAAGCACCTGCGCGTCCGCGTCCGCTTCACCGACGCGCTCGACACCGAACTCCGGTTCGTCGACCAGCGCACCTTCGGCGGCCTGTCGCTGCACGACAACACCCCCGACGGCCTGCCCGACGTCATCGCCCACATCGCCCGCGACCCCCTCGACCCGCTGTTCGACGACGAGGCCTTCCACCACGCCCTGCGCCGCAAGCGGACCACCATCAAGCGGGCCCTGCTCGACCAGTCACTGATCAGCGGCGTCGGCAACATCTACGCCGACGAGGCGCTGTGGCGCGCCCGCATCCACTACGAGCGCCCCACGGCCGGCTTCACCCGCCCGCGCACCCTGCTCCTCCTGGGACACGTCCGGGACGTCATGAACGCGGCCCTCACCGCGGGCGGCACCAGCTTCGACAGCCTCTACGTCAACGTCAACGGCGAGTCCGGCTACTTCGACCGCTCCCTGGACGCCTACGGCCGCGAGGGGCTGCCCTGCCGCCGCTGCGGCACACCGGTGCGCCGGCGGGCCTGGATGAACCGGTCCAGCTACTTCTGCCCGAGCTGTCAGCGGGCGCCGCGCGTGACGTCGTAGCGCTCGCGGGCCCGCAGCACGCTGTCCATGCTGCCCTCGACGTACCGGATGAGGGACAGCAGACGCTCCGCCACCTCGCGGCCCAGCGGCGTCAGTTCGTAGTCCACCCGGGGCGGGTTCGTGGGCTGGGCCTCACGGTGCACCAGCCCGTCGCGCTCCAGCGCCTGCAACGTCTGGGACAGCATCTTCTCGCTCACCCCGTCGACCCGCCGGCGCAACTCGTTGAACCGCAGCGAGCCCTCGTACAGCGCGCCCAGCGTCAGCCCGCCCCACCGCCCGGTCACGTGCTCCAGCGTGCCGCGCGAGGGACACGCCCTGGCGAACACGTCGAAGGCGAGCTCCCGCTCCTCCGCACGCGGCTCCGTGGTCGTCATACCACCAGGCTACTTCAGAACAGCGCCCACCGGCAGAGGGCGCTAACCCATGGTTAGCGCCCTGGTCGTCCGCTCAGTAGCCGAAGTTCTGGGTCCACCACGGGCCGCCCGGGCCCATGTGGACGCCCACACCCAGCGTCTTGAAGTCGCAGTTCAGGATGTTCGCCTTGTGGCCGGGGCTGTCCATCCAGGCCTGCATCACGGCCTCCGCGTCGGCCTGGCCCCGGGCTATGTTCTCGCCGCCGAGACCGCTGACACCGGCGGCCTTGGCCCGGTCCCACGGGGTGTCGCCGTCGGGGTCCGTGTGGTCGAAGAAGGCGCGCCGCGCCATGTCGTCGCTGAACGCCGTCGCCAGATCGGTCAGTGCGCGGTTCGCGGTGACGGGGGCGCAGCCGACCTTGGCCCGCTCCGCGTTGACCAGCCGGAGGACCTCGGCTCCCGCGGCGCTCTCCGCGGACGAGGGGGCCGGGTTGTCGGTCTTCTTCCCCGGTTCCGGCGTCGCCTTGCGGGTCGGTTCCCTCTCCGCCGTCTTCTCCGGGGTGGCCGCGGGCTTCTCCTCCTCCCGCGGCTTCTCCGCTTCCTCCGGGGCCTCCGTCGGCGAGGCAGGTGTGGAGGGTGTCGCGGACGGCGTGGGCGGGACGGGGCGGTCGGCGTCACGGCCCGCGGGGGTGCCCGCGTCCCGGCCGGGAGACTCCACGCTGCCGGACGTGCCGCCCTGCTCGGTGGGCAGACTGGTCGCCACGCCCCCGGCCTGTACCTCCTCGCCGGGGGAGGCGTCGCCGCCGAGCTTGTAGTTCTCCAGGCCCGGCACCGCGCCCGTGGCCACGGCGACCGTGCCGATGGCCATGGCGGCGGACACGCCGAGCAGACCGGTGCGCACCGGTGCGGCGGCCTTCTTCTTGCGGCGCCGGCTCCCGCTCGTGGGCCGGCCGGGCTCGTCGGCCGTGACGCCGCGGGGGGAGGGGACCTGAAGGGAGTCCCGCCCGCCGTGGCCGCCGCGGGGGGCGTAGTCGTCGCCCGCGGCGAAGCCGTCGTACGCGAAGCCGTCACCGGCGACGGCGTGACCGGGCCGGTCCTGGCCCGTGGAGAAGGTGCTGTCCGGGAAGCCGCCCCGGGTGAAGTCGGCGCCGGCGGAGTACACGCCGCCGTCGTCCGTCGCGTACAGGTACGCCTCGCTCCGCGCGTAGGTCTCGGCGTAGGCCTCCGGGTTCAGGTACGGCGCCGTGCCCATCGTGGGCGGGCCGCCCGCCCGGTCGCCCAGGGTGTCCGGGCCCGCGTCGTAGAGGCCGTCGTGGTGAGTGGCCCCGGTGGCGCGGCCCGTGGCGGCGCGGCCGGCGGCGGAGCGTCGGTGGCGTCCCATGTCCTGGCCTTCCTCGTCCTGGCGGTCGACTCGTCTTCGCGACCAACCCGAAACTCGATGATCACAAAACTCACACCAACGAGTGAGTTTCATATGAGATTCATGGGTGGGGACGGTACCGCATGGCGCCAGGGGGCGGAGTGCCCGGTGGGACTTTGTCCGGTTAGGTTGCAGCCATGAGCGAGGATGTGCGACTGGTTGCCTGGGTGCGGGGGCGTGTCCAGGGAGTGGGTTTCCGCTGGTTCACCCGGGCCAAGGCCCTGGAACTCGGCGGCCTGAGTGGTTTTGCTCTCAATCTGGGCGACGGCAGGGTCCAGGTCGTGGCCGAGGGCTCCCGTGAACGCTGCGAGGCGCTGCTGGACTGGCTCCAGGCCGGCGACACGCCCGGACACGTGGACGGAGTCACCGAGATCTGGGACACACCCCGCGGCGGCTACGACGGCTTCGCCATCCGCTGACCCGGCCTGCCGGAGCCGCGCCCTCCGGGCCCCGCCGGCCCGTGACCGGGCGGTCGCCGAGGGAAAACGTCCTGGTGATTGCGGAGAACGGCTTGCCAGGAGGAGCGCGGACCGCCAAGATGATCGCCACGTCCCGAGGACCCGTGAGAGTCGCGACGCCGCCGCATCCCGGCCGTGCGCGCCCCGTCGTCCGCCAATACGGGGCGTGATCGTGTTGACCCTCAAACTTTTTGGTGAGACGCTGAAAGCCCCGCGCACCTCAGCTGTTTGGCATGGCTGAACGGCAGCACGATGAGCACAACTCCAGGCATGCCAGGCATAGCGGGTGCGAATCCCTCACGACCCACACCGCATCGGTCGGTCACTCATTGTGGAGGACCATCCATCATGGCAAAGGCGCTTCTCGGTTACGTCGGCGGCTCCGACCCGCGACTCCTCGCCGAGATGCGACGGCTCCAGCAGCGCGTCCAGGACCTGGAATCCGAGCTCGGACGGATCCAGGCGGAAAACGAGGCGCTGGCGGCTGCCGCTTCTCACGACAGGATCATGGAGAGCGTTGACGCACACCAGGCGGAGCCTGCGCTCACCTGATCACTGCATCGCTCAACGGACAGCAACATCAGCGGTCGGGCCTGCCCGGCACCACCGCCAAGCAGTCAGAATGGCAAGGGACGCCTCGGCGTCCCTTCTTTCTTCCCCGCCTCCGCGTCCTCACCCCGGCGCCGGCACCCCCGCGCGTGGCGCTCCCTGTCCCGCGCATCCTTTCACCCTCTTCAACGTCTGGTCTGCCCTCCGCGTTCACCCGCGAAACCGGACGTTCATGGAGTGAGACCTGCCCGGCGGGTAAAGTCCGGCGGCGTGCACCTGAAGGCCCTGACCCTGCGCGGCTTCAAGTCGTTCGCCTCCGCGACCACGCTCCGGCTCGAGCCGGGCATCACGTGCGTCGTCGGTCCGAACGGCTCGGGCAAGTCCAACGTCGTGGACGCGCTCAGCTGGGTCATGGGCGAACAGGGCGCCAAGTCGCTGCGCGGCGGCAAGATGGAGGACGTCATCTTCGCCGGCACCACCGGCCGCCCCCCGCTGGGCCGCGCCGAGGTGTCGCTGACCATCGACAACTCCGACGGCGCCCTCCCCATCGAGTACGCCGAGGTCACCATCACGCGGATCATGTTCCGCAACGGTGGCAGCGAGTACCAGATCAACGGCGACACCTGCCGGCTCCTCGACATCCAGGAACTGCTCTCCGACTCCGGCATCGGCCGTGAGATGCACGTCATCGTCGGCCAGGGCCGGCTCGACTCCGTCCTGCACGCCGACCCGATGGGCCGCCGCGCCTTCATCGAGGAGGCGGCCGGCGTCCTCAAGCACCGCAAGCGCAAGGAGAAGGCGCTGCGGAAGCTGGACGCGATGCAGGCCAATCTGGCGCGCGTGCAGGACCTCACCGACGAGCTCCGGCGCCAGCTCAAACCGCTGGGCCGCCAGGCAGCCGTCGCACGACGGGCCGCCGTCATCCAGGCCGACCTGCGCGACGCGCGGCTGCGCCTGCTCGCCGACGACCTGGTGCGGCTGCGCGAGGCACTGGCCGCGGAGATCGCCGACGAGGCCGCCCTCAAGGAGCGCAAGGAGGCGGCCGAGGCCGAGCTGAGGAAGGCCCTCCAGCGCGAGGCCCTGCTGGAGGAGGAGGTGCGCCGGCTCAGCCCGCGCCTGCACAGCGCCCAGCAGACCTGGTACGAGCTCTCCCAGCTCGCCGAGCGGGTGCGCGGCACGATCTCGCTGGCCGACGCGCGGGTGAAGAGCGCGGCCTCCGCGCCCCCCGAGGAGCGGCGCGGACGTGACCCCGAGGACATGGAGCGCGAGGCCGCCCGCATCCGCGAGCAGGAGGCCGAACTGGAGGCCGCCCTGGAGGCGGCCGAACGCGCGCTCGAGGACACGGTCGCCCACCGCGCCGAACTGGAACGCGCACTCGCGCAGGAGGAGAGGCGCCTGAAGGACGCCGCGCGGGCCATCGCCGACCGGCGCGAAGGCCTCGCCCGGCTCAAGGGGCAGGTGGGCGCCGCCCGTTCGCGCGCCGGCGCGGCCCAGGCCGAGATCGAGCGGCTGGCCGCCGCGCGGGACGAGGCCCGGGAGCGGGCCGTCGCCGCCCAGGAGGAGTACGAGGCGCTGCAGGCGGAGGTCGACGGCCTCGACGCGGGCGACAGGGAACTCGCGGAGCGTCACGAGGACGCCAAGCGCGGCCTCGCCGAGGCCGAGAGCGCCCTCACCGCCGCCCGCGAGGCGCTCACCACCGCGGAACGCAAGCGCGCCGCGACCCAGGCCCGCCACGAGGCGCTCGCCCTCGGCCTGCGCCGCAAGGACGGCACCGGCGTCCTGCTGGACGCCCGGGACCGCCTCACGGGACTGCTGGGACCGGCCGCGGAACGGCTCACGGTGGCGCCCGGCCACGAGGTCCCCCTCGCGGCCGCCTTCGGCGCGGCGGCGGACGCCCTCGCGGTGACCTCCCCGTCCGTCGCGGCCGACGCCCTCCGCCTCCTGCGCAAACAGGACGCCGGCCGCGCGGCCCTGCTGGTCTCGGCACCCGGCACCGGCGAGCCGACGCCGCCCTCGGAGAGCGAAGGCGTCGACGACACCGCCGCCGCACCCGCCGAGCGGTTCGTCGGCGGACCCGCCGACCTCATGCCGGCCGTACGGCGGCTCCTGCGGGGCGTCGTCGTCGTCGCCACCCTCGAGGACGCCGAGGAACTCGTCCACGCCCGCCCCGACCTCACCGCTGTCACCGCCGAGGGCGATCTCCTCGGCGCCCACTTCGCGCACGGCGGCTCCGCGGGCGCACCCAGCCTCCTGGAGGTGCAGGCCTCCGTGGACGAGGCCGCCGCCGAGCTGGAGGAGCTGGCCGTGCGGTGCGAGGACCTGGCCGAGGCGCAGGAAGCGGCAGCCGGACGGCGCCGGGAACGCGCGGCCCTCGTCGAGGAGCTCGGCGAGCGGCGCCGGGCCGCCGACCGGGAGAAGTCTGCCGTCGCCCAGCAGCTCGGCCGGCTCGCCGGACAGGCGCGCGGCGCGGCCGGGGAGGCCGAACGGGCCGGCGCCGCCGCCGCCCGGGCCCAGGACGCACTCGACACGGCCCTCGCCGACGCCGAGGAACTCGCCGAACGGCTCGAGGCCGCCGAGGAACTGCCCTACGAGGAGGAACCCGACACCTCCGTACGCGACCGGCTCGCCGCCGACGGCGCCAACGCCCGCCAGACCGAGATGGAGGCCCGCCTCCAGGCCCGTACGCACGAGGAGCGGGTCAAAGGGCTGGCCGGACGGGCCGACTCGCTGGACCGTGCCGCCCGCGCGGAGCGCGACGCACGCGCGCGTGCCGAGCAGCGCCGCGCCCGGCTGCGCCACGAGGTGGCCGTCGCCGGCGCCGTCGCCTCGGGCGCCCGCGAGCTCCTCGCCCACGTCGAGGTGTCCCTCGCCCGCGCCGACCGCGAGCGCACCGCCGCCGAGGCCGCCAAGGCCCGCCGTGAGGAGGAACTGGCCCGCGCCCGCACCCAGGGGCGCGATCTCAAGGCGGAACTCGACAAGTTGACGGATTCAGTTCACCGCGGCGAGGTACTAGGAGCTGAGAAGCGGCTGCGCGTGGAGCAGCTGGAGACCAAGGCGCTGGAGGAACTGGGTGTCGAGCCGGCCGGGCTGGTGTCGGAGTACGGCCCGCACCAGCTGGTGCCGCCCTCGCCCCCCGCCGAGGGCGAAGAACTGCCGGAGGACCCGGAGCACCCGCGCAACAGGCCCCGCCCCTTCGTGCGGGCCGAGCAGGAGAAGCGCCTGAAAGCCGCCGAGCGCGCGTACCAGCAGCTCGGCAAGGTCAATCCGCTCGCCCTGGAGGAGTTCGCGGCGCTGGAGGAACGCCACCAGTTCCTCAGCGAGCAGCTGGAGGACCTGAAGAAGACCCGCGCGGATCTGCTGCAGGTCGTCAAGGAGGTCGACGAGCGGGTCGAGCAGGTCTTCACCGAGGCCTACCGGGACACCGCGCGGGAGTTCGAGGGCGTCTTCTCCCGGCTGTTCCCGGGCGGCGAGGGCCGTCTGGTGCTGACCGACCCCGACAACATGCTCACCACGGGCGTGGACGTCGAGGCGCGTCCGCCGGGCAAGAAGGTCAAGCGGCTGTCGCTGCTCTCGGGCGGTGAGCGGTCACTGACCGCCGTGGCGCTGCTCGTGTCGATCTTCAAGGCGCGGCCCAGCCCGTTCTACGTCATGGACGAGGTCGAGGCCGCCCTCGACGACACCAACCTCCAGAGGCTGATCCGGATCATGCAGGAGCTGCAGGAGGTCTCGCAGCTGATCGTGATCACGCACCAGAAGCGCACGATGGAGGTCGCCGACGCGCTCTACGGCGTCTCCATGCAGGGCGACGGCGTGTCGAAGGTCATCAGCCAGCGTCTGCGCTAGACCGGCACCAAGTCTTCAATATCTGAACACCCCTCACCCCATCACGTCTCGAAACTCACAGCAGACCGCCTATTGACTTCAAGAGTTGAAGACATAGTCTCTGCCATGTTGTTTTTACCTTCAGGTACCTTCCGCTGGACCTCGAAGGGCTGACCCCCATCCGGCGACGTTGCCGGTGGCCCGAGGAGTACACGTGACCAGCACATCGCAGGCACAGCAGTCAGGAGCCAGGACGGCTCACCCCGAACATCTCGGGCACGTCATCTTCATCGCGGCGGCGGCCGCCATGGGCGGTTTCCTCTTCGGCTACGACAGCTCCGTGATCAACGGCGCCGTCGAGGCCATCCGCGACCGCTACGACATCGGCTCCGCCGCGCTCGCCCAGGTCATCGCCGTCGCCCTGATCGGCTGCGCCATCGGCGCCGCGACCGCCGGCCGCATAGCCGACCGCATCGGCCGCATCCGGTGCATGCAGATCGCCGCGGTGCTCTTCACCGTCAGCGCCATCGGCTCCGCCCTGCCCTTCTCCCTGTACGACCTCGCCTTCTGGCGCGTCGTCGGCGGCTTCGCCATCGGCATGGCCTCCGTCATCGGCCCGGCCTACATCGCCGAGGTCGCCCCGCCCGCCTACCGCGGCCGGCTCGGCTCCTTCCAGCAGGCCGCGATCGTCATCGGCATCGCCGTGTCCCAGCTGGTCAACTGGGGCATCCTGAACGCCGCCGACGGCGACCAGCGCGGTGAGCTCCTGGGCCTGGAGGCCTGGCAGGTCATGCTCGGCGTCATGGTCGTACCCGCCGTCCTCTACGGCCTGCTGTCGTTCGCCATCCCCGAGTCCCCGCGCTACCTGATCTCCGTCGGCAAGCACGAGCGCGCCCGGCGGATCCTCGAAGAGGTCGAGGGCAAGGACATCGACCTGGACGCCCGTGTCACCGAGATCGAGTCGGCGATGCACCGCGACGAGAAGTCCAGCTTCAAGGACCTGCTCGGCGGCAGCTTCTTCTTCAAGCCGATCGTCTGGATCGGCATCGGCCTGTCCGTCTTCCAGCAGTTCGTCGGCATCAACGTCGCCTTCTACTACTCGGCCACGCTGTGGCAGTCGGTCGGCGTCGACCCGACGGCCTCGTTCTTCTACTCCTTCACCACGTCGATCATCAACATCGTCGGCACCGTCATCGCGATGATCTTCGTCGACCGCATCGGCCGCAGGCCCCTCGCCATCATCGGCTCGGTCGGCATGGTGATCGGCCTCGCCCTGGAGGCATGGGCCTTCTCCTTCGACCTCGTCGACGGCCAGCTGCCCGCCACCCAGGGCTGGGTCGCCCTGATCGCGGCGCACCTCTTCGTCCTCTTCTTCGCCCTGTCCTGGGGCGTCGTCGTGTGGGTCATGCTCGGCGAGATGTTCCCCAACCGGATCCGCGCCGCCGCGCTCGGTGTCGCCGCCGCCGCGCAGTGGATCGCCAACTGGGCCATCACCGCGAGCTTCCCCTCGCTGGCCGACTGGAACCTGTCCGTCACCTACGTGATCTACACGGCCTTCGCCGCGCTCTCCATCCCCTTCGTGCTGAAGTTCGTGAAGGAGACCAAGGGCAAGGCGCTGGAGGAGATGGGCTGACCGCCCCGCCGGACCCGGGGAGAGGGGCTCAGGTCCCCGCCGCCCTTCTCCCCGTATCTCCCGCCCACCGCCCCGGTCCCGCACCGCCAGGACCGGGGCGGTGGCCTGCCCGCGCCCCGCCGGACCGGCCCCGGCGGCACCGCACCCGCACCGCGCGGCACGTGGCGTCCGGCGCGCGTCACCATCGGCACGACCGGGGTACCCATGGCCGATACTGGACGCGTTATGGACATCGTCATCCTTGCTGTAGTCATCGCCGTGGTCGTGCTCGGCGCGCTCGGCGGGCTCATCGTCGGCAGCCGGCGCAAGAAGCCGCTGCCCCCGCCGCCGCCCGCCGCGCCCGACATCACCGCCCCTCCGGCCGAGCCGCACGTCGGCGAAGAGGCCGAGACGCCGCGGGAGGGACCGCGGCGCACCATCGAGGAGGTTGATCTTCCGGCGGGCGCCGGCCCCGTCGTCATCGAGGAACCGCCCGCCGCCGAGGCTCCCGAGATCGAGATCCCGGAGCCCACCGCCGGCCGTCTGGTCCGGCTGCGCGCCCGTCTCTCCCGCTCGCAGAACGCCCTCGGCCAGGGCCTGCTCACCCTGCTGTCCCGCGAGCACCTGGACGAGGACACCTGGGAGGAGATCGAGGACACCCTGCTCACCGCCGACGTCGGTGTGCAGCCCACCCAGGAGCTGGTCGACCGGCTCCGCGAGCGCGTGAAGGTGCTCGGCACCCGAACCCCCGAGGAACTGCGGGGGCTGCTCCGCGAGGAGCTGATCACCCTGGTCGGTCCCACGATGGACCGCACCGTGCACACCGAGAACGCGGCCGGCGGCCCCGGCGTCGTGATGGTCGTCGGTGTCAACGGCACCGGCAAGACCACCACCACCGGCAAGCTCGCCCGCGTCCTGGTCGCCGACGGCAACACCGTCGTGCTCGGCGCCGCCGACACCTTCCGTGCCGCCGCCGCCGACCAGCTCCAGACGTGGGGTGAGCGGGTCGGCGCCCACACCGTGCGCGGGCCGGAGGCCGGTGATCCGGCCTCCGTCGCGTTCGACGCGGTCAAGGAGGGCAAGGAGATGGCCGCCGACGCCGTGCTCATCGACACCGCCGGCCGGCTGCACACCAAGACCGGCCTCATGGACGAGCTCGGCAAGGTCAAGCGGGTCGTGGAGAAGCAGGCCCCGCTGGACGAGGTGCTGCTCGTGCTCGACGCCACCACCGGACAGAACGGCCTGGTGCAGGCCCGGGTCTTCGCCGAGGTCGTCGACATCACCGGCATCGTGCTCACCAAGCTCGACGGCACGGCCAAGGGCGGCATCGTGATCGCCGTCCAGCGCGAGCTCGGCGTGCCGGTCAAGCTGATCGGGCTCGGCGAAGGCGCGGACGACCTCGCGCCGTTCGAGCCCGAGGCCTTCGTGGACGCCCTCATCGGGGAGTGACACCCCGGGAGGACCGGCGGCCGGCAGACCCGGCGGACGCGAGGAAGCGCCCGCCCCCGAACCGATCGGGGGACGGGCGCTTCGCCGTGTCAGGTGGGACCTACCTGCCCGACCGGTGCGCCACGTACGCCAGCGTGCCCAGCAGCAGACGCGCCTCGGGCGGCCGGCAGGCCGAGTCCAGGGCGGGGGAGCGCAGCCAGCGCACCGGGCCGAGGCCACCGCGGTCGGAGGGCGGGGCCGTGATGTGCGTACCGGCGCCGAGGCCGCGCAGGTCCAGGGCGGCCGGGTCGTCCCAGCCCATGCGGTAGAGCAGCTCGGGCAGGGCGGCGGCGGCCCCGGGGGCGACGAAGAACTGGGCACGCCCGTCCGGGGTGGCGGCGACCGGGCCGACCGGCAGGCCCATGCGCTCCAGCCGGGCCAGCGCGTGGCGCCCGGCGGGCCCGGCCACCTCGATCACGTCGAACGCCCGCCCCACGGGCAGCATCAGCGGGGCTCCGGGGAACTCCGACCAGAGCGCCGTCACCTCGTCCAGCGGCGCCCCGGCGCGGATCACGGGCGCGTGACCGAGCGGATGCGCGCCCGGTGCCCGGCAGCCGGCGCGCCCGCAGGAGCAGGCGCCCGCGGCGGCGGCCCGGACGCCCGGCACCACGTCCCAGCCCCACAGTCCCGTGTACTCCGCGACGACGGTGCCGTCCGACGAGCGGCCCCGGCGGCGGGAGCCGGACCGGATGTCGCGGATGCCCCGGCTGATGCCGATCGTGAAGCCCATGCCCCCTCCAACGGGTCCGACACACTGACGGTCACGCAATGGACATAGAGAGTCACTCTCTGTTTCCGACTTCCCGCGCGCCGACCCGGCGAAGCGGCGCCTCGGGGTGCCGGAGGTGGCGCGGCGGCCGGTGCGCGCCCCCGCGTGCTCCGCTGCACTCACTCTTGGCTGTCCCGTGTCAAGTGAATCGTGCGTCGGCGACGGTGAGTTCATTCGAAGGGGTGGCGAATGGTGGCGATTGCGGTTCCGCCATGGTGAGACGGGTGATCGTAGGGTTACGTTGTGTGCACGGCTTCTTGGGGCACATGCACTCGTGGGTATGCCGGAGGCAACTCGGCTTTCCGTTCGGAGGGTGACAACCGCCGGACGGGCGGCCCCGACAACCGGCATTCTGATAGGGCTTGGCGCATTCGGCGACAAGTGGTCTTCAGGGATGGGGGCGTTCCAGTGAGCGGCAACGGCGGTGGCGGGACGAGCGCGGCGAGTCCGGAGAAGCGCCCGAACGAGCGCCTCGCCTCGTGGTTCGTCCGCAGCGGCTGGTCCAAGGGCGAGCTGGCCCGCCAAGTCAACCGCCGCGCACGCCAGTTGGGTGCCAACCACATCTCCACCGACACCTCGCGGGTGCGCCGCTGGCTCGACGGGGAGAACCCGCGCGAGCCGATCCCCAGAATCCTGTCCGAACTGTTCTCCGAACGCTTCGGCGTCGTCGTCTCCGTCGAGGACCTGGGCCTGCGCACCACGCGTCCCGTGCCCTCCGCGACCGGCGTCGACCTGCCGTGGACGGGCCCGCAGACCGTGGCCCTGCTCAGCGAGTTCTCGCGCAGCGACCTGATGCTGGCGCGGCGCGGCTTCCTCGGGAGCTCGCTCGCCCTCTCCGCGGGCCCGTCCCTCATCGAGCCCATGCAGCGCTGGCTCGTCCCCAACCAGCCCGCGCCGCTGCCCCGGACCGAGCCCGACCAGGCCCCCTCTGCGGCCCGCGCCCGCGGCCGGCTGTCCAAGCCGGAGCTGGACCTGCTGGAGACCACCACCGTGATGTTCCGGCAGTGGGACGCCCAGTGCGGCGGCGGCCTGCGCCGCAAGGCGGTCGTGGGACAACTGCACGAGGTCACCGACCTGCTCCAGGAGCCCCAGCCCGAGACCGCCAGCCGGCGCCTGTTCAAGGTCGCCGCCGAACTCGCCGAACTGGCCGGCTGGATGTCGTACGACGTCGGGCTCCAGCCCACCGCGCAGAAGTACTTCGTCCTCGCCCTGCACGCGGCCAAGGAAGCCGGTGACCGGCCGCTCGGCTCCTACGTGCTGTCCAGCATGAGCCGTCAGATGATCCACCTCGGCCGCCCCGAGGACGCCCTGGAACTGATCCACCTCGCCCAGTACGGCAGTCGCGACTGCGCCAGTCCCCGCACCCAGTCGATGCTGTATGCGATGGAGGCCCGCGCCTACGCCAACATGGGGCAGCCCGGCCGCTGCAAGCGGGCCGTGCGGATGGCCGAGGACACCTTCGCCGAGGCCGGCGAGTGGGACGAGCCCGACCCCGACTGGATCCGCTTCTTCTCCGAGGCCGAGCTCCACGCCGAGAACTCCCACTCCTACCGCGACCTCGCCTACGTCGCAGGCCGCAGCCCCACCTACGCCTCGCTCGCCGAACCGCTGATGCGGCGCGCCGTGGAACTCTTCGGCCAGGAGGGCGGCGAACACCAGCGCTCCTACGCCCTCAACCTGATCGGCATGGCCACCGTCCACCTGCTCCAGCGCGAACCCGAGCAGAGCGCGATGCTCGCCACCGAGGCCATCAAGGCGGCCAAGAAGGTCCGCTCCGAGCGCGTCAACACTCGTATCCGAAAGACCGTCGACACCGCCGTACGCGACTTCGGGGACCTCGCCGACGTCGTCGAACTCACCGAGCGGCTCGCGATCGAGCTGCCCGAGACCGCCGAAGCGGTCTGACCTCCTAGGAATCACCCGGACCCCGGCCGCGGCCGGCCCTCCCGAACTGCCCGACTCGGCTCCCCCATGCCAGTCATTCGGAGGCCGACCGCGGCCGGCTTCTCGTCTCCCCGGCCCCGGCTCACCGCCGGACGCCGAAGGTTGCGCCACGATAACGATCAGCGCAACCCGGATCCGGCAGTTCATCGACCCGTAACACCTCGGGCGCCTTCGTCACGGCCGCGAAACAACGAGGGGCTTCCACCGAAACGGCGCTGCGCGAATCTCATGGCGCATAACCGGCCCACCCCTCAATCCGCTCAAGGCTTCGCCCGCACGGGGCCGTACCAACGACGAGGAGACGCCGATGGCACCAGCCATCACCCTGGCCGCAGACGCGCCCACGCTGTCCGCCGCCAACACAGGGTTCATGCTCATCTGTTCCGCCCTGGTGATGCTCATGACTCCCGGCCTGGCCTTCTTCTACGGAGGCATGGTCCGCGTCAAGAGCACCCTCAACATGCTGATGATGAGCTTCATCAGCCTCGGCATCGTCAGCGTCCTGTGGGTGCTGTACGGCTTCTCCATGGCGTTCGGCACCGACTCCGGACACCTCATCGGATGGAACTCCGACTGGGTCGGCCTGAGCGACATCGGACTGACCGAACTGTGGGACGGCACCACCATCCCGCTCTTCGTCTTCCTGGTCTTCCAGATGATGTTCGCCATCCTCACCCCCGCGCTGATCAGCGGCGCCCTCGCCGACCGCGTGAAGTTCACGGCCTGGGCGCTCTTCATCGCCCTGTGGGTCACCGTCGTGTACTTCCCGGTCGCCCACTGGGTCTGGGGCTCCGGCGGCTGGGCCTTCGAGCTGGGAGTGATCGACTTCGCCGGCGGTACGGCCGTGCACATCAACGCCGGTGCCGCGGCGCTCGGCGTGATCCTCGTCATCGGCAAGCGCATCGGCTTCAAGAAGGACCCGATGCGCCCGCACAGCCTCCCGCTGGTCATGCTCGGCGCGGCCCTGCTGTGGTTCGGCTGGTTCGGCTTCAACGCCGGCTCCTGGCTCGGCAACGACGACGGCGTCGGCGCGCTGATGTTCGTCAACACCCAGGTCGCCACCGGCGCCGCGGTCCTCGGCTGGCTCGCCTACGAGAAGATCCGGCACGGCGCGTTCACCACGCTGGGCGCCGCCTCCGGCGCGGTCTCCGGCCTGGTCGCGATCACCCCGGCGGGCGGCGCGGTCTCCCCGCTCGGCGCCATCGCGGTCGGCCTCGTCGCCGGTGTGCTGTGCGCCATGGCCGTCGGCCTGAAGTACAGGTTCGGCTACGACGACTCCCTCGACGTCGTGGGTGTCCACCTCGTCGGCGGCATCCTCGGCTCCCTCCTCATCGGCTTCTTCGCCACCGGCAAGGGCCAGTCCGACGTCGCGGGCCTCTTCTACGGCGGCGGCCTGGACCAGTTCTGGAAGCAGTGCGCCGGTGTCGCCGGTGTCCTCGTCTACTCCCTGGTCGTCTCCGCGCTCCTCGCCCTCCTCCTCGACAAGACGATCGGCATGCGAGTCTCCGAGGACGACGAGGTGGCCGGCATCGACCAGGCCGAGCACGCCGAGACCGCGTACGACTTCAGCGGCGCCGGCGGCGGCGCGGCCCGCACCGCCCCCGCCGCCCCGGCCGAGAGCAAGAAGGTGGACGCATGAAGCTCATCACCGCCGTCGTCAAGCCGCACCGGCTCGACGAGATCAAGGAGGCCCTGCAGGCCTTCGGCGTACACGGTCTGACCGTCACCGAGGCCAGCGGCTACGGCCGCCAGCGCGGCCACACCGAGGTCTACCGCGGAGCCGAGTACACCGTCGACCTGGTGCCCAAGATCCGCATCGAGGTACTGGTCGAGGACGACGACGCCGAACAGCTGATCGACGTCGTGGTCAAGGCCGCCCGCACCGGCAAGATCGGCGACGGCAAGGTCTGGTCGGTCCCGGTCGAGACAGCCGTACGGGTACGCACCGGTGAACGCGGCCCGGACGCGCTCTGACAGCACACGAGCGGAACAGGAGTCGCCGGGTGACGGGCAAGGACACGCACGACGAGGCAGAGAACTCGGGACCCAGCGGCTACGCGGCGGCCCGGCTGCGCCTCCTCACCGAGGAGGCGCGGTCCGGGCCGCCGCGCCGTGCCGCTCTCGCGGACCTCACCGACACCTGGCTCGGCGGACTGTTCGCCGCGGGCGCCGGGGCCCCGCGCGGGGTCTCCCTGATCGCCGTCGGCGGCTACGGACGCGCGGAACTCTCCCCCCGCAGCGACCTCGACCTGCTCCTGCTGCACGACGGCGGCGCCCCGGAGGCGGTCGCCGCGCTCGCCGACCGCCTCTGGTACCCCGTCTGGGACCTCGGTCTCGACCTCGACCACTCCGTCCGCACCCCCGCGGAGGCCCGCAGGACCGCGGCCGAGGACCTCAAGGTGCAGCTCGGACTGCTGGACGCCCGGCACATCGCCGGTGACCTGGGCCTCACCACCGCCCTGCGCACCTCCGTACTCGCCGACTGGCGCAACCAGGCACCGAAACGCCTCCCCGCCCTGCGGGAGATGTGCGAGGAGCGCGCCGAACGAACGGGCGAACTGCAGTACCTCCTCGAACCCGACCTCAAGGAGGCCCGCGGCGGGCTCCGGGACGCCACGGCCCTGCGCGCGGTGGCCGCCTCCTGGCTCGCCGACGCCCCCCGCGAGGGCCTCGCCGAAGCCCGCCGCCGCCTCCTCGACGTACGGGACGCCCTGCACCTGACCACCGGCCGCGCCACCGACCGCCTCGCCCTCCAGGAGCAGGACCAGGTCGCGGCCGGACTCGGGATGCTCGACGCGGACGCGCTGCTGCGGCAGGTCTACGAGGCCGCACGGGTTATCGCCTACGCCACGGACGTCACCTGGCGCGAAGTGGGACGCGTCCTGCGTTCCCGCGCGGTACGGCCACGGCTGCGCGCCCTGATGGGCGGAAAGCCCGGCCCCGAGCGCACCCCGCTCGCCGAGGGCGTCGTGGAACAGGACGGCGAGGTGGTACTCGCCCGCACCGCGCGCCCCGAACGCGACCCCGTGCTCCCCCTGCGCGCGGCGGCCGCCGCCGCTCAGGCCGGACTGCCGCTCTCCCCGCACGCCGTACGGCGCATGGCGACCGGCGCCCGCCCCCTGCCCACGCCCTGGCCGGCGGAAGCGCGCGAACAGCTGGTGACCCTGCTCGGCTCCGGCCGGCCCACCGTGCAGGTCTGGGAGGCGCTGGAGGCGGAGGGCCTGGTCAACAGCATGCTCCCGGACTGGGAACGGGTCCGCTGCCGCCCCCAGCGCAACGCCGTCCACCTGTGGACCGTGGACCGGCACCTCATCGAGACCGCCGTACGCGCCTCCGAGTTCACCCGGCGCGTGCACCGGCCCGACCTGCTGCTGGTCGCGGCACTGCTGCACGACATCGGCAAGGGCCGGCCCGGCGACCACTCGGTGGCCGGCGAGGTCATCGCCCAGGACGTGGCCGCCCGCATCGGCTTCGACCACCACGACGTCACCGTGATCGCCACCCTCGTACGCCACCACCTCCTGCTCGTCGAGACGGCCACCCGGCGCGACCTGGACGACCCGGCCACCGTGCGGGCGGTCGCCGAGGCCGTCGGCAGCCAGGGCACCCTGGAACTGCTGCACGCCCTCACCGAGGCGGACGCCGTCGCCACCGGCCCGGCGGCCTGGTCGTCCTGGCGTGCCGCGCTCGTCGCCGACCTGGTCGGGCGGGTCTCCGCCGTCCTCTCCGGGAACGTCCCGGCCGACCCCGCGCAGGCGGAGCCCACCGCGGAACACGAGCGCCTCGCCCTGGAGGCCGTCGCCACGGCCGCGCCCGTGCTCTCCCTGCGGGCGCAGACCGAACCGCCCGCCGAGCCCGCCGGCGACCCCGAGCCACTGGGCGTGGAACTGCTCATCGCCGTACCCGATCAGGCGGGTGTGCTGCCCGCGGTGGCCGGCGTGCTCGCCGTGCACCGGCTCACCGTACGGACCGCGGAACTGCGGGCCCTGGACCTCCCCGACGGGGTCGACGGCTCGGTGCTGCTGCTGGCCTGGCGGGTCGCCGCCGAATACGGCTCCCTGCCCCAGGCCACCCGGCTCCGCGCCGACCTCGTCCGCGCCCTCGACGGCAGCCTCGACATCGCCGCCCGCCTCGCCGAACGGGACGCCGCCCACCCCCGTCGCCGGGGCGTGGTCGCGCCCCCGGCACGCGTGACGGTCGCCCCGGCCGCGTCCCGCCACGCCACGGTGATCGAGGTCCGGGCCCAGGACGCGCCGGGACTGCTGTTCCGCATCGGGCGCGCCCTGGAGGACGCGGCCGTATGCGTGCGCAGCGCCCACGCGAGCACCCTGGGCGCCAACGCGGTGGACGCCTTCTACGTCACGGACCCCGAGGGCACCCCCCTGCCCGCCGAGGAGGCCGTGGCGGTGGCCCGCAAACTGGAGGAGACGCTACGTGGGTGAGGACACTCCGGCGTGCCCTCGCGCCGGGATACCCTGGAGGGCGATTCCCCAGCCCGTCTCCGACTCCGAGGACCGACACCGCCGTGTTCGACACTCTTTCCGATCGCCTTTCAGCGACCTTCAAGAACTTGCGCGGCAAGGGGCGCCTGAGCGAAGCGGACATCGACGCCACGGCGCGTGAGATCCGCATCGCTCTCCTCGAAGCGGATGTGGCCCTGCCGGTCGTCCGCGCGTTCATCAAGAACGTCAAGGAACGCTCGCTCGGGGCCGAGGTCTCCAAGGCGCTGAACCCCGCCCAGCAGGTGCTCAAGATCGTGAACGACGAGCTCGTCACGATCCTGGGCGGCGAGACCCGCCGTCTGCGCTTCGCCAAGCAGCCCCCGACCGTGATCATGCTGGCCGGTCTGCAGGGTGCGGGCAAGACCACCCTCGCGGGCAAGCTCGGCCGCTGGCTGAAGGAGCAGGGCCACTCGCCCGTGCTCGTCGCCGCCGACCTCCAGCGCCCCAACGCCGTCAACCAGCTGAGCGTCGTCGCCGAGCGCGCCGGCGTGGCCGTCTACGCGCCCGAGCCGGGCAACGGTGTGGGCGACCCGGTCAAGGTCGCCAAGGACTCCATCGAGTTCGCGAGGACCAAGGTCCACGACATCGTGATCGTGGACACCGCCGGCCGCCTGGGCATCGACCAGGAGATGATGCAGCAGGCCGCGGACATCCGCGACGCCGTCAGCCCCGACGAGATCCTGTTCGTCGTCGACGCGATGATCGGTCAGGACGCGGTCAACACCGCGGAGGCCTTCCGTGACGGCGTCGGCTTCGACGGCGTGGTGCTCTCCAAGCTCGACGGCGACGCCCGCGGCGGTGCGGCCCTGTCGATCCGCCAGGTCACCGGCAAGCCGATCATGTTCGCCTCCAACGGCGAGAAGCTCGACGACTTCGACGCCTTCCACCCCGACCGGATGGCTTCCCGCATCCTCGACATGGGTGACCTGCTCACCCTGATCGAGCAGGCGGAGAAGACGTTCAGCCAGGAAGAGGCCGAGAAGATGGCCTCCAAGCTGGCGTCCAAGAAGGGCCAGGACTTCACCCTGGACGACTTCCTGGCCCAGATGGAGCAGGTCCGCAAGATGGGTAGCATCTCCAAGCTGCTCGGCATGCTGCCCGGCATGGGCCAGATCAAGGACCAGATCAACAACCTGGACGAGCGGGACGTCGACCGCACCGCCGCGATCATCAAGTCGATGACCCCGGCCGAGCGCCAGGAGCCGACGATCATCAACGGCTCGCGCCGCGCCCGTATCGCCAAGGGTTCGGGTGTCGAGGTCAGCGCGGTGAAGAACCTCGTCGAGCGGTTCTTCGAGGCCCGCAAGATGATGTCCCGCATGGCGCAGGGCGGCGGCATGCCGGGGATGCCCGGGATGCCGGGCATGGGCGGCGGTCCGGGCCGGACGAAGAAGAAGCAGAAGCAGGCCAAGGGCAAGCAGCGCTCCGGCAACCCGATGAAGCGCAAGCAGCAGGAGCAGGAGGAGGCCGCGCGCCGCGCCGCCGCCGCGGAGGGCGGCGGCGCCTTCGGCCTGCCGCAGCAGGCCGGCAAGGACTTCGAGCTGCCCGACGAGTTCAAGAAGTTCATGGGCTGAGGCCCTCGTCGAGACCACTGGGGCGTCCCTCGCCGGAGGGGCGCCCCAGTGGTGTTCTCAGGGAACGCGCGCGACGAGGTAGCGGAACACGTTCGGCATCCACACGGTCCCGTCCGGCCGCTGGTACGGGTGCAGGGCCTCGGCCAGTTCCTTGTCGACCTGCTCACGGTCCGTGGCGGCGATCGCCGGATCGAACAGCCCGGTCGACTTCAGGCCCCGTACCGCGCTGTCCGCGTCGGCGTAACCGAACGGGCAGGCCACCCGGCCCGAGCCGTCGGGCCGCAGCCCCGCCCGCTCGGCGACCCGCTCCAGGTCGTCACGGCCGGTGGGGCGCCAGCCGCCCGTGCCGGGCGGCGGCTCCGCCGGCTCGGTGGCCACCCTGAGCACGGAGGCCGTGGCGCACCGTTCGGGCGGGCCCCAGCCGGCCAGCACCACGGCCGCTCCGCGTGCGGTGAGCGGCACCGCCTCGGCGAGCAGCCCGGCCAGCCCCTCCGCGTCCCCCGCGAGACAGCCGATCGGCTCGAAGGCGGTCACCACGGTGTACGCGGGCGCGTCGGCCCGGGCGGCGTCCGCCGGTGAGCCGTGCACCACGCGGGGCTCCGCACGGGCGGTCCGCGTGGCCCCGCCGTCGGGCAGCAGCCGCTCCCGGGCGAGGGCGAGCCGGTCCTCGCAGGTGTCGACGCCGGCGACCGAGGCGCCGCGCGAGGCCGCCAGGAGCAGGGCCAGTCCGGAGCCGCAGCCGAGACCTAGAAGCCGTGTCGCGGGACCCACGTCCAGTCGCTCGTAGACCGCCTCGTAGAGCGGTACGAGCATCCGCTCCTGGATCTCGGACCAGTCACGCGCGCGTGCGCGCCGGTCCACACGGGGGGCGGCCCCCGCGTGGGTCAGGTGCTGCCGCACGAGCGTAGGTGTCATAGGTAAGCGCCCCAATCAGCCGAGAGTTGCCGCAGTGCCCGTCCCTGGCCCCCGTGCGTGCGCCCGCACACCCCCCGTATGCCAGGAAACTCCGCCCTCGACGTGTCGTCCAGTGGAATGCGGCGGCGGCTTGGCAGTCGCTCGTGCCAGTGGCAAGAATTCACATTCCGGTAATCCGGGGTCGTACGGTCCGCCAGGGCGAAGGCACCGGGGCGCCCGGTTCCGGCCACGGCCGGCGGGCCGGTACGGCACCGGGACGGGGGTGGTGCGCGGTACCGGTGGGGGACCGGGTAACGTCGCGGTCGTGGCGTCCCGGGTGAGCCGGGCGCCGGGCCGGCGGAAGAGCGGCCGAATAGCCCCTTGCGCGTCCGGGAACCCCACGCGCACCGGTCCCGAGGACCGCTTGCATGCGGGGGCGTACGTCAGCCTACGCACCACCTTGAGGTGAGCTGTGAGGCTTCTCCGCAGATCAGCGCACCCGCCCTCGTCAGGACGCATCAGCGGCAACTGACGGGTACGTGCAAATTATTTGGGATGCCCCGGAATCGGAACACTGAGGTACCCGCGCTCGTTGTCATTACGTGAGCACGACACAGACACCACCTGTTCTCGCCGCAGAACTGGCGCAGGCGTGGGCCGACATTCAGCGGTACCACCCCGAGCTGCCCGATCTTGCCGCGCCCGAGTCCCTGATCGGGGAGTCGTCGTCCGCCTGCGGTCACGAGCTCTCCTTCGAGCGACTGCTGCACGAGGCAGTCCACGGCGTCGCCGCCGCACGCGGCGTCCGCGACACATCCCGAGCAGGCCGCTACCACAACCGCAGATTCCTCGCGATCGCCGAGGAGCTGGGCCTGGACCACCCCGAGGAGCCGCATCCCAGCAGCGGCTTCTCCCTGGTCACGCTCACTCCCGAGGCGAAGCGCCGCTACCGTCCGACGACGGAACGCCTGCACCGTGCGCTGAAGGCGCACACCGCGGCGACCGCGGGCGACACCGCCCGCAGCTTCCGCGGCCCGGCCGCACGGCACGGCTCCTCCGGGGGCGGCGTGCGCGTCAAGGCCGTCTGCGACTGCGGTCGCAACGTCCGCGTCGTCCCCTCGGTCCTGGCCCAGGCCCCCATCGTCTGCGGCGGCTGCGGCAAGCCCTTCCGGATCCCGGAAGTGGCAGCGGCGAGCTGAGTCCCCGGCACCTCGTGGGTGCCGGGGCCGGACCGCCGCTGCCCCGTCCGGCCCTTCTTCGCGACCGTGTCCGTCCGCGCCGCCCCACCGGCGCGGGCGGCCGTTCGCCGGGCATCCGCCGTACGGTCACCCGACGCCGGATGCCCCTGCGGGCTGCCCGCGCACAGGCCCCCCGCGGTCCGGCACGCTCCCCGGGGTGTGGCACAATGGCTAGCTGTACTCGACAGTCGCACAGGACCCCTCTCTCCTCCGGCTGACGCGTCCATCGGGCACTCGGGTACCGCAACCCCACGCGGCAGATTCCGCCGTGCCCAACCACGTCAAAATCAGGAGAACCCACTCCCGTGGCAGTCAAGATCAAGCTGAAGCGTCTGGGCAAGATCCGTTCGCCTCACTACCGCATCGTCGTCGCCGACTCCCGTACCCGCCGTGACGGCCGGGCCATCGAGGAGATCGGCAAGTACCACCCGACGTACAACCCGTCGGTCATCGAGGTCGACGGCGAGCGCGTGGCGTACTGGCTCGGCGTCGGCGCCCAGCCGACCGAGCCCGTCCTCGCCATCCTGAAGAAGACCGGCGACTGGCAGAAGTTCAAGGGCGAGCCCGCCCCCGCTCCGCTGCTCCAGCAGGCCGAGAAGCCCGCCCGTCCGACGTTCGAGGCGATCGGCGGCGACGACGAGGGCAAGGGTGAGGCGATCACCCAGAAGAAGAAGGCTGAGAAGAAGGACGAGGCCGCTGCTGCGTCCTCTGCGTCTGCGTCGACCGAGGCCTGAGCATGCTCGAGGAGGCTCTCGAGCACCTCGTGAAGGGCATCGTCGACAACCCTGACGATGTGCAGGTCGCCTCACGCAACCTGCGGCGCGGGCGTGTGCTCGAGGTCCGGGTCCACCCGGACGACCTCGGCAAGGTGATCGGCCGCAACGGCCGCACCGCACGCGCCCTGCGCACCGTCGTGGGCGCCATCGGCGGCCGCGGTGTCCGTGTCGACCTCGTCGACGTGGACCACGTCCGCTGACGCCAAAGCAGCACCGGCTCGGGCCGGGGAAGGCCACTGGGCCGTCCCCGGCCCGCAGTCGTATGACAGGAGATCAAGCACAGTGCAGCTGGTAGTCGCTCGCATCGGCCGCGCCCACGGCATCAAGGGCGAGGTGACCGTCGAGGTCCGCACCGACGAACCGGAGCTGAGGCTCGGCCCCGGCGCCGTCCTGACCACGGACCCCGCCTCCGTGGGACCGCTCACCATCGAGACCGGCCGTGTGCACAGCGGCCGCCTCCTGCTGCGCTTCGAGGGCGTGCGCGACCGCAGCGGCGCCGAAGCGCTGCGCAACACCCTGCTGATCGCCGACGTGGACCCCGACGAGCGGCCCGAGGGCGACGACGAGTACTACGACCACCAGCTGATCGACCTGGACGTCGTCACGAAGGACGGTGCGGAGGTCGGCCGGATCACCGAGATCTCGCACCTGCCCAGCCAGGACCTCTTCGTGATCGAGCGTCCCGACGGCACCGAGGTCTACGTGCCGTTCGTCGAGGAGATCGTCACCGAGATCGACCTGGAGGAGCAGCGCGCGGTCATCGACCCGCCGCCCGGCCTGATCGACGACCGGGCCGAGATCGCCTCGTCCCGGGACGCCGGAGACGAGGCGTGATGCGGCTCGACGTCGTCACGATCTTCCCCGAGTACCTGGAACCGCTGAACGTCTCCCTCGTCGGCAAGGCCCGCGCGCGCGGTGTGCTCGACGTGCACGTGCACGACCTGCGCGACTGGACCCACGACCGTCACCACACCGTCGACGACACCCCGTACGGCGGCGGCCCCGGCATGGTCATGAAGACCGAGCCGTGGGGAGACGCCCTCGACTCCGTCCTCGCGGACGGCTACGAGCGCGGCTCCGGTGAGCCGGCCCTGATCGTCCCCACCCCCAGCGGCCGACCCTTCACCCAGGAACTCGCCGTCCACCTCTCCGAGCGCCCGTGGCTGATCTTCACCCCGGCCCGCTACGAGGGCATCGACCGCCGTGTCGTCGACGAGTACGCGACCAGGATGCCCGTCCACGAGGTGTCCATCGGCGACTACGTCCTGGCCGGCGGCGAGGCGGCGGTCCTCGTCGTCACCGAGGCCGTGGCCCGGCTGCTCCCCGGTGTCCTCGGCAACGCCGAGTCGCACCGCGACGACTCCTTCGCGCCCGGCGCCATGGCGAGCCTGCTGGAGGGCCCCGTCCACACCAAGCCGCCGCTGTGGCGCGGGCGGGGCGTACCGGACGTGCTGCTCAGCGGCCACCACGGGAGGATCGCCCGCTGGCGGCGCGACGAGGCGCTGCGCCGCACCACCGCCCACCGGCCCGACCTCATCGAACGATCCGAGCCCGGGGCCTTCGACAAGAAGGACCGCGAGATGCTGTCCATCCTGGGCTGGGCACCGGACCCCGCGGGCGAGCCGTACGGCCGATTTTGGCGCAGGACCGACAGCATGGAACAATAGGCGGCTGTTGTGCGTCGTCCGGCGTGCGCCCCTGCCGCAGGGGGACATGACGCCCGCCCGCACCGCGCCTCTGTGATCCGAAACCCTACGTGCCGTTGATGACCTGCGGCATCAGCGAAGAAAGCAGACGAAATGTCTCACCTGCTCGACTCCGTCGACTCCGCGTCGCTGCGCAGCGACGTCCCGGCGTTCCGCCCCGGCGACACCGTCAACGTCCACGTGCGCGTCATCGAGGGCAACCGCTCCCGTGTGCAGCAGTTCAAGGGCGTGGTGATCCGCCGCCAGGGTGCCGGCGTCCGCGAGACCTTCACGGTCCGCAAGGTCTCCTTCTCCGTCGGCGTCGAGCGCACCTTCCCGGTGCACACCCCGATCGTGGAGAAGATCGAGCTCGTCACCAAGGGTGACGTCCGCCGCGCCAAGCTGTACTACCTGCGCGAGCTGCGCGGCAAGGCGGCGAAGATCAAGGAGAAGCGCGAGAACTGAGCGCTTTACCGGCGTCACATCGCGGCCGGATAGCATCTGGCCCCGATGGACACCGAAGCACAGCCGACGGAACGCGACCGTTCCCTCCCCCCGCCGGGCCCCGAGGACACCTCGGGGACGCGGGGTCCGGAGGAGCGGTCGCGTTCCGCGTTGGTGTCACGCCTGTCGTACTGGCTCCCCGGTGGGCGCGTCGGCCTGACCCTGCTGCTCTGCCTGCTGTTCCTGCTGGTCCTCAACACGTTCGTGGTGCGGCCGTTCGAGATCCCCAGCGGATCGATGGAGCCCGGATTGAAGGACGGGGACCGCGTTCTCGTAAACAAGTTGGCGTACCGCTTCGGCGACGGGCCGGAGCGCGGCGACGTGATTGTGTTCGACGGCACCGGGTATTTCGGTGAGGCCGACTACATCAAGCGGGTCGTCGGGGTGGGCGGGGACCACATCGTCTGCTGTGAGGCGGAGGGGAGGATCCGGGTGAACGGCCGGTCGGTCGACGAGTCGGGCTTCCTGTTCCCCGGCGACAGCCCCTCCAGCGTGCCGTTCGACGTCGTGGTGCCCGACGGACGGCTGTTCGTCCTCGGTGACCACCGCGCCGGCTCCAGCGACTCCCGAGACCGCCTCGGCTCACCCGGCGGCGGGATGGTCCCCGTGGACGAGGTGATCGGCCGCGCCGACGCCGTCGTGTGGCCGCTCGACCGCGCCACCCGGCTGCACCGGCCCGACGCCTACGCGCGCGTCCCGGGCAGGGAGGCGGCCACGGCCCCCCGGGCGGAGGGCGGCCATGGGTAACCGCGGCAAACCCCGCGGTGTCCCGGAGAGCGCCGCGGAGAACCTGCTGCCCACCGGCTCCCGCCGCGCGACCGGCGCGTCCCCCGGACGCAGCCGCGCCGAGCGGCGCAAACTCCAGCGCAAGGTCAAGCGGCGCCGCCGGCGCAGCGCCGTCAAGGAGATCCCCCTCCTGGTCGGTGTCGCCGTCCTGATCGCGCTGGTGCTCAAGACGTTCCTCGTCCAGGCCTTCGTCATCCCGTCCGGCTCGATGGAGCAGACGATCCAGATCGGCGACCGGGTGCTGGTCGACAAGCTCACGCCGTGGTTCGGGTCCAGGCCGCAGCGCGGCGACGTCGTCGTCTTCAAGGATCCCGGGGGCTGGCTGCGGAACGAGCAGCCCACCCCGGCCAAGGACGACCCCGTCGGGATCAAGCAGATCAAGGAAGGGCTCACCTTCATCGGTCTGCTGCCGTCCGAGAACGACAAGGACCTCATCAAACGGGTCGTCGGCGTCGGCGGTGACCGGGTCCAGTGCTGTGACCAGCAGGGCCGGGTCACGGTCAACGGCGTTCCCCTGGACGAGGGCGACTACCTCTACCCCGGCAACGCCCCGTCCACCATCCCGTTCGACATCACCGTGCCCGAGGGGCGGCTGTGGGTGATGGGCGACCACCGGTCGAACTCCGCCGACTCCCGTTCCCACCAGGACACCGACTACGGCGGCACCGTCTCCGAGGACGAGGTGGTGGGCCGGGCCATGGTCATCGCCTGGCCCCTCGGCCGGTGGAGCACCCTGGAGGAACCCACGACCTACGCCTCCGTGTCGGACTCCGCGCCTGGGTCGACCGCTGCCGCCCCCCTGTCGCATAGGGTTGCCCCGGACGATCCCGACGGAATGGTCCAACTCCCGAGCCCTGCGGAACTCCCGCTCGTTATGGGAGTGGTGGGCCTGCGCCGGGCATGGCGCGGGCGGCGGCAGAGAGTGAGGAGATGGCGTGGGGGATGCGGCGGTTGGCGCACGGTCCGGGCGCGAGGGCGAGGAGCGCCGAGGGCGTCCCGGAGAAGCGGCCTATCCGGCAGCGGACGACCCCGTGACCTCCGGGAATGACTCCTCGGCGGGTGGCGGCGGACCGCGGGACGGGCAGCCCCCGACGGATCAGGGCGGCTCGGGCCACGGCTCGCCACGGGCGAAGCAGCCCCGCTCCTTCTGGAAGGAGCTGCCCATCCTGATCGGCATCGCCCTGGTGCTGGCGCTGCTGATCAAGACGTTCCTGGTGCAGGCGTTCTCCATCCCGTCCGACTCGATGCAGAACACCCTCCAGCGGGGTGACCGGGTCCTGGTCGACAAGCTCACCCCCTGGTTCGGTTCCGAGCCCGAGCGTGGCGAGGTCGTCGTCTTCCACGATCCCGACAACTGGCTGGCGGGCGAGCCGACCCCCGAGCCCAACGCGCTGCAGAAGGTCCTCAGCTGGATCGGCCTGATGCCGTCCGCGGAGGAGAAGGACCTGATCAAGCGGGTCATCGGCGTCGGCGGCGACACGGTCGAGTGCAAGGGCACCGGCCCTCTGAAGGTCAACGGCAAGGCGCTGAACGAATCGTCGTACGTCTATCCCGGCAACACCCCGTGCAGCCAGGACGACCAGGGCGGCCAGTTCAAGGTGAAGGTGCCCGAGGGCCACATCTGGGTCATGGGCGACCACCGCCAGAACTCGCGGGACTCGCGGTACAACCAGGCCGACGAGAACGAGGGCTTCGTCCCCGTGGACAAGGTCGTCGGCCGTGCCGTCGTCGTCGCCTGGCCCCTGGACCGCCTGACCAACCTGCCGGTACCGGACACCTTCGACCAGCCCGGTCTGAACGCCTCGTCCCCGCCCGGCGCGGCCCTGTCCCTCGCGCCGCAGGGGCTCGCGCTCGCGGGCGCGGTGCCGCTGGTGCTCTGGCGGCGCCGGTGGTCCGGTGCCGGGGAGGACCGGGAAGAGGGCTGACCGCGTCCGGTACCGCCGGGTAGGGTGCGGGCCATGAGCGGTCAGAGCACGACGCGTACGGTCCCCGGCACGGGCGGCCCGGGCAGTGCCCGGGCGGGCGGCCGCACCGGTCAGCTCCTGTCCAACCTGGCCGTCGCCCTCGGCCTGCTGATGTTCCTCGGCGGGTTCGTCTGGGGCGCGGTGGTGTACCGGCCGTACACCGTGCCCACCACCTCGATGGCGCCGACGATCGGCGCCGGCGAGCGGGTGCTGGCACAGCGCGTCGACGGCGGTGAGGTCCGCCGCGGTGACGTCGTCGTCTTCACGGACACCAGCTGGGCCAACGTGCCCATGGTGAAGCGGGTGGTCGCCGTCGGGGGCGACACGGTCTCCTGCTGCCAGGACGGAAAGCTGAAGGTCAACGGCGAGGAGATCGACGAGCCGTATCTCGCCGACGACGCGGTGACCGGCTTCACCGCCTTCCCCGAGGTGACCGTGCCGAAGGGGCGCCTGTTCCTGCTCGGCGACGAGCGTTCGGGGTCGGTGGACTCCACGGCCCACCTGACCGACGCCGCCGGCGGCACCGTCTCCCGGGGTGCCGTACAGGCCAGGGTCGACGCGGTGGTCTGGCCGATGGACGGCATGCTGGCGGCGCCCTCCGGCTTCGAGCGGCTCGGCGCGCTCTCCGCGCCCGGCCCGCTCAGGACCGTGACCGGGCTGGTGATCGCCGGTGCCGCGCTCGTCCTCGGCGGGGCGGCCTACGGTCCCTTCGCCAAGCGGGCGGCGGCGTCCCGGGCCCGGGCGGACGCGGGGAGCGCCGGTGTCCGCTGAGCCGGCCCCGGCGATCGAGAGCTCCTACGAGGGCGGGCTGCGCCGGGTCGCCCGGGTCGTGCTGCTCGACCCGGAGGACCGCATCCTCCTGCTGCACGGTCACGAGCCGGACGACCCCGCCGACGCCTGGTGGTTCACGCCCGGCGGGGGAGTCGAGGGCGAGGAGACCCGTGAGCAGGCCGCGCTGCGCGAACTCGCCGAGGAGACCGGCATCACGGACGTCGAACTGGGGCCGGTGCTGTGGCGGCGCCGGTGTTCCTTCCCGTTCGCCGGGCGCCGCTGGGACCAGGACGAGTGGTACTTCCTCGCCCGCACCACCCAGACGGTGACCGCGGCCACGGCGCTGACCGAGCTGGAGCGGCGGAGTGTCGCCGGAGCACGCTGGTGGACGTGCCCGGAACTGGCCGGGACACATGAGACGGTGTACCCGACCAGACTCGCCGGGCTGCTGCGGACACTGCTCGACGAAGGTCCCCCCGCCCGCCCCGTGACCCTGGACACCGAAATCGTCCGGTGACTCCCGGGACTGGCGCACAATGGGGGGATCGCACGGCTGAAGGGGAACTGCCATGAGCGCCGAGGACCTCGAGAAGTACGAGACCGAGATGGAGCTGAAGCTCTACCGGGAGTACCGAGACGTCGTCGGCCTGTTCAAATACGTGATCGAGACCGAGCGTCGCTTCTATCTGACCAACGACTACGAGATGCAGGTGCACTCGGTCCAGGGGGAAGTGTTCTTCGAGGTCTCCATGGCGGACGCCTGGGTGTGGGACATGTACCGCCCGGCCAGGTTCGTGAAGCAGGTGCGGGTCCTCACGTTCAAGGACGTGAACATCGAGGAGCTGAACAAGAGCGACCTCGAGCTCCCGGGCGGGTGACGGAGTTGTCCACAACCGCCGGGTAACGCACCAAGATCCACTCCGTGCGGCGGGACGCGTGACGGTGGGCGCCGGAGGTGGTGCCGACATGAACGCACAGCGGGCACGCAGCGCACTCGGCAGGTACGGCGAGACCCTGGCCGCACGACGGCTGACCCAGGCGGGCATGACGGTCCTGGCGCGCAACTGGCGCTGCGGCAGGACCGGCGAGATCGACATCGTGGCCAGGGACGGGGACGCCCTGGTCGTCTGCGAGGTGAAGACCCGCAGGGCAGGCGCCTTCCAGCACCCCATGGAGGCGGTCACGCCCGCCAAGGCGGGCCGGCTGCGGAGCCTGGCGGAACGCTGGCTGCAGGAACACGGGGGAGCACCCCCCGGCGGGGTCCGCATCGACCTGGTCGGCGTGCTGCTGCCGGCCCGCGGGGCCCCCGTCGTCGAGCACGTGCGGGGGGTGGCCTGACATGGGGTTCGCCCGTACGTGCTCGGTGGCGCTGGTGGGCGTCGAGGGCGTGGTCGTGGAGGTCCAGGCCGACCTGGAACCGGGCGTCGCGGCGTTCACCCTGGTGGGCCTGCCGGACAAGAGCCTGACGGAGAGCCGTGACCGGGTCAGGGCCGCCGTGGTCAACTCCGGCGGCGAGTGGCCGCAGAAGAAGCTCACCGTGGGACTCAGCCCGGCCTCGGTGCCGAAGGCGGGCAGCGGCTTCGACCTCGCCGTCGCCTGCGCGGTGCTGGGGGCCGCCGAGCGGATCGATCCGCGGGTGCTCGCCGACATCGTGATGATCGGCGAACTGGGGCTGGACGGCCGGGTGCGACCGGTGCGCGGCATCCTGCCCGCCGTGCTGGCCGCGGCCTACGCCGGCTACGAGCAGGTGGTGGTGCCCGAGTGCGCCGCCGCCGAGGCATCGCTGGTGCCGGGCGTGTCCGTCCTGGGCGTCCGCAGCCTGCGCCGGCTGATCGCCGTGCTCACCGACGAGCCGGTGCCGGAGGAGGACCCCGACGACCGGGACCGGCCCGACCCGCTGCTGGCGGGACTGCGCGTCCCCGGCACCGGGGCGGCCACCGGCATGCACGGCATCGGCGCGGCGCAGCACGACCAGGGCCACGACCTCGCGGACGTGGTGGGTCAGCACTCCGCGCGCACGGCGGTGGAGGTGGCCGCGGCGGGCGGACACCACCTCTTCCTCGAAGGCCCGCCCGGCGCCGGCAAGACGATGCTCGCGGAGCGGCTGCCGTCGATCCTGCCGCCACTGGACCGGCAGGCGTCCCTGGAGGTGACCGCCGTGCACTCGGTGGCGGGTCTGCTGCCCCCGGGCAAGCCCCTGGTCGACACGGCCCCCTACTGCGCCCCGCACCACTCGGCCACCATGCAGGCACTCGTCGGCGGCGGCCCCGGCACGGCCCGGCCGGGAGCGGTCTCCCTCTCGCACCGGGGAGTGCTCTTCCTGGACGAGACACCCGAATTCAGCGGAAAGGCCCTGGACGCCCTGCGTCAGCCGCTGGAGGCCGGGCACGTCGTCATCGCCCGCAGCGCGGGGGTCGTGCGCTTCCCGGCGCGGTTCCTGATGGTGCTCGCCGCCAACCCGTGCCCCTGCGGGCGCTTCTCGTCGGTGAACGACCACTGCGAGTGCCCGCCCGCCGCGGTCCGCCGCTACCAGGCCAGGCTCTCCGGGCCGCTGCTCGACCGGGTCGACCTGCGCGTCGAGGTCGACCGTGTCACCCGCTCCGAACTCTCGGCGAACGCCGCGCGGGGCGAGACCACCGTCACGGTCGCCGACCGGGTCCGCACGGCCCGGGAGCGCGCCGCGGCGCGACTCGCCGGCACCCCCTGGCGCACCAACAGCGAGGTCCCCGGCCGGGAGCTGCGCAGCCGCTGGCACGCGGCCCCCGGCGCCATGGACGACGCCGAGCGCTGCCTGGAACGGGGCATGCTCAGTGCCCGGGGGCTCGACCGGGTCCTCCGGGTCGCGTGGACGGTCGCCGACCTGTCCGGCCGCGACCGGCCCGACGCCTCGGACGTCGGGCTCGCCCTGCAACTGCGGACCGGGGTCCCGCGCGGGGTGCCCATGAGGATCGGGGCGGCGGTATGAGTGCCGCGGCCGGCTCCGGGGACGAGACGCTCGGCCGGGTCTTCCTCACCCGGGTCGTCGAGCCCGGCGACGAGACGGGCGGGCGCTGGGTGCGGGAGCTCGGGGTGGACGCGGTGGTACGCCGGCTGCGGGAAGGGGGCGAGCCGCTGCCCGGGGTGAGCGGGAAGCGGTGGGCCGGGCTGGTGGCCCGGGCCGGGCGGGCCGAGCCGCGCCGGGACCTCGCGCTCGCGCGGGACGCCGGGGTGCGCTTCGTCCGACCCGGATCGGCCGAATGGCCCGGGCAGCTCGACGACCTCGGGGACGCGCGACCGCTCGGGCTGTGGGTGCGCGGCGGGGCCGACCTCAGGATGTGGGCCCTGCGCTCGGTCGCCGTGGTCGGTGCCCGCGCCTGCACCGAGTACGGCGCGCACATGGCGGCCACGCTCGCCGCGGAGCTGGCGGAGCGCGGCTGGATCGTCGTCTCCGGCGGGGCCTACGGGGTCGACGGTGCGGCACACCGCGGAGCGCTGGGCTGCGGCGGCGCCACCGTCGCGGTCCTCGCCTGCGGGGTCGACCGGCCCTACCCGCGCGGACACGCCGGGCTCATCGGCAGGATCGCCGAACAGGGACTCGTCGTCGGCGAGTTGCCGCCCGGTGAGCACCCGACACCGAGCAGGTTCATCCTCCGCAACCGGGTGATCGCCGCACTCACCAGGGGCACGGTCGTCGTCGAGGCCGCCCACCGCAGCGGCTCCCTGGTGACGGCCCGGGCGGCCCGGCGACTGGGACGGCACGTCATGGGGGTCCCCGGGCCCGCCACCAGTTCACTCTCCGCAGGAGTGCACGAACTGCTGCGGCAGGACGCGGTCCTGGTCACCGACGCCGCCGAGGTCGTCGAACTGGTCGGCGACATGGGTGAGCTCGCACCGGAGCGCCGGGGGCCGGTGCTGCCCCGGGACCTGCTCGACCCGGCCGGCCGTCAGGTCCTCGCCGCGCTGCCGGCCCGTGTCACGGCCCGGCCCGAGGAGATCGCCCTCGCCGCGCAGACCACCCCGGACGACGCCGTCGCCCGGCTGTACGAACTGCGAGCACTTGGCTTCGTCGAACGACACGGCGACGGCTGGAAGTTGACGCGCCAGGCGATGATGCCGGTCCGTGATGGTCCCGGGACCCGCTGACGGAGCGTGTTCGGCCGTCCGGGGGAACCCCGGCACACCAGGGGGAACAAGCCGGTCGGTGCACCCGGGTGATCACTCAGAGCGACGGGCGTGCCCCGGTGGGGCGGCACCCGGAACGAATCTGCGTACGGTCCTACCTCGCCTCTTCGCACACCGCGACGCCCCAGTCACGCTACGCTCACGAGGATCCCGACACGGACAGGCAACCCGACATCGGACAGACAGCGAATCCGGCCAGCACCAGCCCACGGCAGAACGGCACTAGGCGACGAATGCCCCAGCACACCTCCGGGTCCGACCGGGCGGCGATCCCCCCAGCCGCCCGCGACGGTGGCAGCGTGCGGCCGCCCGCTCCCTCGACGCTCGACGAGCTGTGGCGGTCGTACAAGGCGACAGGGGACGAGCGACTGCGGGAGCAGCTGATCCTGCACTACTCGCCGCTGGTGAAGTACGTCGCCGGGCGGGTCAGTGTGGGACTGCCGCCCAACGTGGAACAGGGCGACTTCGTCTCCTCCGGGGTGTTCGGACTGATCGACGCGATCGAGAAGTTCGACGTCGACCGGGAGATCAAGTTCGAGACCTACGCGATCACCCGCATCCGCGGTGCGATGATCGACGAGCTGCGGGCACTGGACTGGATCCCGCGCTCGGTACGGCAGAAGGCGCGCAACGTGGAGCGCGCCTACGCCACGCTGGAGGCGCGGCTGCGGCGGACGCCGTCGGAGAGCGAGGTCGCCGGCGAGATGGGCATCGCCGTGGACGAGCTGCACGCGGTTTTCAGCCAGTTGTCCCTGGCGAACGTCGTCGCCCTGGAGGAACTGCTGCACGTCGGCGGCGAGGGCGGCGACCGGCTGAGCCTCATGGACACCCTGGAGGACACCACCGCCGACAATCCGGTGGAAGTGGCCGAGGACCGTGAGCTGCGCAGATTCCTGGCGCGGGCCATCAACACGCTCCCGGAACGGGAGAAGACCGTGGTCACCCTGTACTACTACGAGGGACTCACGCTGGCCGAGATCGGCAACGTGCTGGGAGTGACCGAGAGCCGGGTCAGCCAGATCCACACCAAGTCCGTGCTCCAGCTGCGCGCGAAGCTGGCGGGCTTCGGCCGCTGAGTCCTTCCGGCGGAGAGCGGCCATCCTCTGGCCGCCACGGGCGGGGCGTCCGTAAAGTGGTTGACGTGCCAAGGATTCGAGCGGCCTCCGTGGCCGAGCACCGGTCGATGCAGCGAGCCGCCCTGCTGGACGCGGCACGCTCCCTGCTGTCCGAGGGCGGTACGGAGGCGCTGACCTTCCCGGCCCTCGCCGAGCGCACCGGGCTCGCGCGCTCCTCCGTCTACGAGTACTTCCGCTCGCGGGCCGCCGTCGTCGAGGAGCTGTGCGAGGTCGACTTCCCGGTCTGGGCGGCCGAGGTGGAGGCGGCGATGGCGGCCGCCGACGGGCCCGAGGCCAAGATCGAGGCGTACGTCCGCAAGCAGCTGGAGCTGGTCGGGGACCGGCGGCACCGCGCGGTCGTCGCGATCTCCGCGAGCGAGCTCGACGCCGCCGCCCGGGAGAAGATCCGCGCCGCGCACGGCGGGCTCATCGCGATGATCGTGGAAGCCCTCGGCGGCCTCGGCCACAGCGATCCCCGTCTGGCGGCCATGCTGGTCCAGGGCGTGGTCGACGCCGCCGTGCGCCGCATCGAGCTGGGCGCGGCGGAACACCCCGACACGATCACCCGGGCAGCGGTCTCCATGGTCCTCAGGGGCGTGAGCGGCTGACGAGCCGCCCGCCGCGGCCGCCGCTGCCAGGGCCCGGCGGGCCGGGCCCTCACCCACCCCCGGGACCCGCACCACGCGACCGGGCGGGCCGCGGCCGCCGGGCCTACTCCGGCACCGGGACCCCCAGTACCGGCAGCAGTCTCGACGGGCCCCCGCGCAGCAGCCACGGGGGGAGCAGGGCGAGCGGGTCCAGGTAGGTGTCGGCCCGCAGGAGACCCCAGTGCACGCAGGGTGCCGCGCAGTGCGAACCCGTGGCCTCCACGGTGCCGATCACCTCACCCGCCGACACCTCGGCCCCCTCGGCCACCGACGCCAGGACCGGTTCGTAGGTCGTGCGCAGCGCAGGATCACCCGTACCGGTCAGCGCGACCGAGACGACGCCCCTCCCGGCCACCCGGCCGGCGAACGACACCCGGCCCGCCGCCACCGCCCGTACCGGCGTCCCCGGTGCCGCCGCCAGGTCCACGCCCCGGTGGCCGCGCCCGTAGGCCGTGGCCGGCGGCTCCCAGCCGCGCAGCACCCGCGGACGTGCTCCCACCGGCCACACGCGTGCCACCCGCGGCGTCACACGCTCCTCGCCGGCCGGTGCCGCCGTCCGGAGCCAGGCGGAAGGCGGCGGGGCCGTGAGTGCCGCCAGGGTCAGGATCACCAGCAGGGCCAGGCGCGCTGCCGCTCCCGTCCATCGACTCGTTCGCATGCCGGAAGCGTCCCGGACGGGCCGGATCACCGCCGGGAGCTGTGGACCGGCGGCTCGTTGTGGACAACGGCGTCACCCGGCACCCCGCGGGTCCCGTACACTTCTGGTGGCGACCCGGGCCACCGGGTCGACTTCGCACGCCCCGACATCGAGGCCGGTCACGGCCGGTACCCCGGTGTCAGCGCCCCTCGGTCCTTCGTGGCAACGGCGCGTCGTGGGCGTCAGGCGCGGGAGCCGTCCGGCATCCGCGGCACAACCGAGAAATTCAAGGAGATACGGCCATGGCCGTCGTCACGATGCGGGAGCTGCTGGAGAGCGGCGTCCACTTCGGTCACCAGACCCGTCGTTGGAACCCGAAGATGAAGCGCTTCATCTTCACGGAGCGCAACGGCATCTACATCATCGACCTGCTCCAGTCGCTGTCGTACATCGACCGCGCCTACGAGTTCGTCAAGGAGACCGTCGCCCACGGCGGCACGGTCATGTTCGTCGGCACGAAGAAGCAGGCGCAGGAGGCCATCGCCGAGCAGGCCACCCGCGTCGGCATGCCCTTCGTCAACCAGCGCTGGCTGGGCGGCATGCTCACCAACTTCTCGACCGTCTACAAGCGTCTGCAGCGCCTCAAGGAGCTCGAGCAGATCGACTTCGAGGACGTGGCCGCCTCCGGCCTCACCAAGAAGGAGCTGCTGGTCCTCTCCCGCGAGAAGGCCAAGCTGGAGAAGACCCTCGGCGGTATCCGCGAGATGCAGAAGGTGCCCAGCGCCGTCTGGATCGTGGACACCAAGAAGGAGCACATCGCGGTCGGTGAGGCCCGGAAGCTCAACATCCCGGTCGTCGCCATCCTCGACACCAACTGCGACCCCGACGAGGTCGACTACAAGATCCCGGGCAACGACGACGCGATCCGCTCCGTCACCCTGCTCACCCGCGTGATCGCCGACGCCGTGGCCGAGGGCCTCATCTCCCGCTCCGGTGTCGCCACCGAGGGTAAGGGCGACAAGGCCGCCGGCGAGCCGCTCGCCGCGTGGGAGCGTGACCTGCTCGAGGGCGAGAAGAAGGCCGAGGAGGCCGCTCCGGCCGCCGCCGAGGCCGAGCAGCCGGCTGAGGCCCCCGCCGCCGAGGCCCCCGCTGCCGAGGCCGAGCAGCCCGCCGAGGCCCCCGCCGCCGAGGCCGAGCAGGCCTGACCTCCCGTCAGAGCCGTTGACGGCGGGAGCGGTGACATCAGAACCGCTCCCGCCGTTCACCCGTAGGCAGGCGGCGCGTCGGGCACCCGCTCTCCCGCGGGTCCCTGACCCCGCAGACCTCCGACCCGCCAGACTTCGAGAAAGATTCACAGACTCATGGCGAACTACACCGCCGCCGACGTCAAGAAGCTCCGGGAGCTCACCGGCGCCGGCATGATGGACTGCAAGAAGGCGCTGGACGAGGCCGACGGCAACGTCGACAAGGCCGTCGAGGCGCTCCGTATCAAGGGCCAGAAGGGCGTCGCCAAGCGCGAGGGCCGCTCCGCCGAGAACGGCGCCGTGGTCTCGATCATCGCCGACGACAACTCCTCCGGTGTCCTCGTCGAGCTGAAGTGCGAGACGGACTTCGTCGCCAAGGGTGAGAAGTTCCAGGCCGTGGCCACCACCATCGCCGAGCACGTCGCCAAGACCTCCCCGGCCGACCTCGAGGCCCTGCTCGCCTCCGAGATCGAGTCCGGCAAGACCGTCCAGGCGTTCGTGGACGAGGCCAACGCCAACCTGGGCGAGAAGATCGTCCTGGACCGCTTCGCGCAGTTCACCGGCGGCTACGTGGCGGCGTACATGCACCGCACGATGCCCGACCTGCCCCCGCAGATCGGTGTCCTGGTCGAGCTCGACAAGTCGAACCCCGAGGTCGCCAAGGGCATCGCCCAGCACATCGCCGCCTTCGCGCCGAAGTACCTCGCCAAGGACGACGTGCCGGCCGACGTCATCGAGTCCGAGCGCCGCATCGCCGAGGAGACCACCCGCGCCGAGGGCAAGCCCGAGGCCGCGATCGCCAAGATCGTCGAGGGTCGTCTGAACGGCTTCTTCAAGGACGCCACCCTGCTCGGCCAGCCCTACGCGCTGGACAACAAGAAGTCCGTCCAGAAGGTCCTGGACGAGGCCGGTGTCACCCTGAAGCGCTTCACGCGCATCAAGGTCGGCATCTGAGTCCGTACCGCGACGGACGCGCGACCCCGATAGGGTCGACAGCAGTCGTTCGGACACGCGTCCACGCACGCGCGCGTGCCGGGCGACAGCAGATCTGACGAGGAGGCCATTGCCGCATGGGATGCGAACCACGCCCCACCGGCAATGGCCTTCTTCGTATGTGCAACACGCGAAAGAGGCGGGATCCCCGATGACCACCAAGGCTGAGAAGAGCGACGACGGCAAAGTACGCGGCCGGTTCCTGCTGAAGCTGTCCGGAGAGGCCTTCTCCGGCGGCGGGGGCCTGGGCGTCGACCCCGACGTGGTGCACGCGATCGCGCGTGAGATCGCCGCCGTCGTACGGGACGGCGCGGAGATCGCGATCGTCATCGGCGGCGGCAACTTCTTCCGCGGCGCCGAACTCCAGGTGCGCGGCATGGACCGTGCCCGCTCCGACTACATGGGCATGCTCGGCACCGTGATGAACTGCCTCGCCCTCCAGGACTTCCTGGAGAAGGAGGGCGTCGACTGCCGCGTGCAGACCGCCATCACCATGGGGCAGGTCGCCGAGCCCTACATCCCGCTGCGCGCCGTGCGTCACCTGGAGAAGGGCCGCGTGGTCATCTTCGGCGCCGGTATGGGCATGCCGTACTTCTCCACCGACACCACCGCCGCCCAGCGCGCCCTGGAGATCGACGCCGAGGCGCTGCTCATGGGCAAGAACGGCGTGGACGGGGTCTACGACTCCGACCCCAAGACCAACCCCGACGCCGTGAAGTTCGACGCCCTCGGCTACGGCGAGGTCATCACCCGGGACCTCAAGGTCGCCGACGCCACGGCCGTCACGCTGTGCCGTGACAACAGCCTGCCGATCGTGGTCTTCGAGCTCCTGAAGGAGGGCAATATCGCCCGCGCCGTCAAGGGTGAGAAGATCGGCACGCTGGTGGGCGACCAAGCCGGGCGCAACTGACCGGGGGATGGACAATGTCCTGCCGGTCGGGAACCGTGCAGGAAGAAGACGCGACGCAGCCGGCCGCCGCCCCGACAAGGAACGACAGCCGGGCCTACTCAAGACACGCAGGAGCAAGTGGTGATCGAAGAGACCCTCCTCGAGGCCGAGGAGAAGATGGAGAAGGCCGTCGTGGTCGCCAAGGAGGACTTCGCCGCGATCCGCACCGGCCGTGCGCACCCGGCGATGTTCAACAAGATCGTTGCCGACTACTACGGCGCGCCGACGCCGATCAACCAGCTGGCCTCGTTCTCCGTGCCCGAGCCGCGCATGGCCGTGGTGACGCCGTTCGACAAGAGCGCGCTGCGCAACATCGAGCAGGCCATCCGCGACTCCGACCTGGGCGTCAACCCGAGCAACGACGGCAACATCATCCGTGTGGTGTTCCCCGAGCTGACCGAGGAGCGCCGCCGCGACTACATCAAGGTCGCCAAGGGCAAGGGTGAGGACGCCAAGGTCTCCATCCGGTCCGTGCGCCGCAAGGCCAAGGACGCCATCGACAAGATGATCAAGGACGGCGAGGTCGGCGAGGACGAGGGCCGCCGTGCGGAGAAGGAGCTCGACGACACCACCGCGAAGTACGTCGCCCAGGTGGACGAGCTCCTGAAGCACAAGGAAGCGGAACTGCTCGAAGTCTGATGAACGACTCTTCCTGGGGAACGCCGCAGACCGGTTACTGGGGCCCGCCCGACCACGGGCCCGGCCAGGGGGCTGCCCCGGCGGGTCCCGCGTACGATGCGCACTACGCGCAGCAGACTCGCCCCATGCCCGTCGTGCCCGACGTACCCGAACACGGCGGAAACCAGGATGTGGACCGGGGGGCCGCTCGGCTGGGCGGCCCCCTGTTCCGAGACGAGACGCCGCAGGCACGGCCCCATCCCGGGGAGGTGCCGCAGAATCCGGAGCCCATGCCCGACGCCCCGCAGCCGGCGCCCGCCCCGCAGAAGAAGACCGCGGGTCGCGACCTCGGTGCCGCGATAGGCGTCGGTGTCGGACTCGGCGCGGTGATCGTCGCGTCGCTGTTCGTCGTCAAGGCCGTCTTCGTCGGCGTGGTCGCCGTCGCCGTCGTGGTGGGCCTGTGGGAACTGACGTCGCGGCTGCAGGAGCGCAAGGGCGTCAAGGCGCCCCTGGTCCCGCTCGCCCTCGGCGGTGCGGCCATGGTCGTCGCCGGCTACGCGGGAGGTGCTCAGGGCGCCTGGGTCGCCATGGCGCTCACCACGCTGGCCGTGCTCGTCTGGCGGATGACGGCACCCCCCGAGGGGTACCTGAAGGACGTCACCGCGGGTGTCTTCGCGACGTTCTACGTCCCGTTCCTGGCGACCTTCGTCGCGATGATGCTCACCGCCGACGACGGCGCGTGGCGCGTCCTCACCTTCCTCCTGCTGACCGTGGTCAGCGACACCGGCGCGTACGCCGTCGGCTGGCGCTTCGGCACCCACAAGCTCGCGCCGCGGATCAGCCCCGGCAAGACCCGCGAGGGTTTGCTGGGCGCGATCGGCTTCGCGATGGCCGCGGGCGCGCTGTGCATGCAGTTCCTGATCGACGACGGTGCCTGGTGGCAGGGCCTGCTGCTCGGTCTCGCGGTCGCCGCCAGCGCCACCCTGGGCGACCTGGGCGAGTCCATGATCAAGCGAGACCTGGGCATCAAGGACATGGGCACCCTGCTCCCGGGCCACGGCGGCATCATGGACCGGCTGGACAGCCTGCTCCCGACGGCGCCGGTGGTGTGGCTGCTGCTGGTGTTGTTCGTGGGGTCCGGCTGACCCTCCGGCCCTCTGATCACGGGTGATGGCCCGGTGCCGCCATGGCGCCGGGCCATCGGCGTCTCTCCGGCCCCGTCCGGCGTTTTCGGCCCCGCCCGGTCACACGGGAGTCGTCCGAAAGGCGACGAGTTCGAGATTCCAACAATTCCCATCAGAAGGTCACTGTTGTCGCCGCGTCCGATCGCACCACATGAATCATGGACGGAAGCGTTTCGGGGCGGGGCCGGCTGCGAAGAACCCCCGAGCGATGTGCCGACACCAGGGGGGACGACGGATGGCATATGTGCCGGGTACGGACTTCACCAAGATCGTCAATAGTGACCTCGAACCCGTGGCGGTGGTCGCCCAGTGCCTGGACAACCAGTGGGTGCCGCAGGAACTGCTCGCCTCCATGCTGAAGAAGGGAAAGTCGCTGCGTGACCCGGGGGTGACGGGGCAGCGTCAGCTCGCGGTGCGGCACGAATACCTGAGGGCTCTCCTCAACGCGCAGCAGGTCATCGTCAACCGCGCCTTCTTCCTGAACAACCAGGCCGTCTACCAGGACTTCCGGGACGGCGGCGCATCGCGCGAGGCGTTCAAGTCCCTGCTCGCGGACTCGGTGATCATCCCCTATCTCTACCGGGAAGACACCCTGGTGCAGGACGAGGACTTCACCGTGCAGCCCGAAGGCGTACGTGCCTGGCGGGACGTGGTGGGGGACACGCGGGGCAGCTGCCTGCGGCTGTCGTGGGACAACACGGAGAACGGCGATCTGACCCGCGTCAAACTCCAGCGCCCGTTCCGCCGCCAGCTGCTCGTGCTGCCGGATTTCGACCCGGAGAGCCTGCGGCGCGACTTCGCGCTCGACGAGGAAGGTGCCCGGCTCCTGAAGGCCCGGCTGATCGAGGTCAGCAGGTGGGCTGCGGAGCAGGAACTGGTCAGCAGGGAGGACTTCTACCGCAAGTTCGTCGTCGCCGACGGGTCCGATCCCGCGGACGGTCGTTACGACCGGACCAAGCCCTTCGCCGCCGAACTGAAGCAGCTCGCCGACCTGAAGTACGGCACCGCCCTGCCGGACGCCATGAGCCGCTACCCGCTGACCCCCACCGACTCCCTGGACCGCACGGCCCTGCAGGAGGTGGACCGTGCCATCGCGCGGGGCGGGGGAGCATCGGTGGACGGGTTCGTCGACATGCTCAGGCAGCAGGCCTTCGCGTTGGTCCAGAGGCCGTTGGACGTCGGTCTCACCGGTCTCGAACTCGAGCACGTGCGCCGGGCCAGGGGGACCGACGAGTGGACGCGGTACAAGAACAGCCTGCTGGATCTCCTCAGGGAACCGCAGGAGATGCTCAAGACACCGGAGCGGTTCACCGTCCAGGGTCAGGCCGTCTACGACCGGTACGTGGCCGTGGCCGAGCGGCTCGCGGAGTTCGTCGGCACACGCCGCGCGGACGAGGCGGACCGGTGGCAGCCCGTCATCAAGGTGAGTATCCACACCCTCGGTTCGGTGATCTCCCTCATCTTCCACGACGAGCCCCAGATCGAGGTCGTGGGCCAGGTGGCCGATTCCGTCGCAGCCGAGGCGTCCCGGGCGGTGGTCCGTTTCTCCGTGGTCGGACGGGACCAGCGCCGAGCCGAGCGGGAGCTGCAGACGAGCGTGGACCTGATGCAGGTGAAGCTCCAGCGGACCCGGGACGACTGGGCGGACCTGGTCAGGCGGCTGCAGGAGGCGGGGTTCGTCCGGCGCGCGGCGGACGCAGAGGAGGAGCAGATCGCCACCCTCAACGCACCGGAGACCGACGAGCAGTAGACGCGAGCCCCGGCACGGGGACTAGCGGACCGAGCGCAGGAGGTTCCTGAGACGGGCCTGGGCCACGGCGGCCAGGGTGAACCCGTCGGTCACGGACCCGTCCAGGATCCTGCTGTCGAGCTCATCAGGGGTGAGCAGCACCGCCCGGCGGATGCCGGCGGCCGTCTCCATGGATCCGATCGCCGCCAGTTCGGCGACGAAGAGACGCACCAGGTGGGACTGCATCCCGGTGTCGGGGTGGACGGCTCCGACCGGAGTGAGGGACAGCGGACGCACGCCGATCTCCTCCTCCAGCTCCTTGAGCGCGTTCTCCTCGGCCGCCAGCCCCTCCGTGCCGAAGCCCCGGGGAATCTCCAGGTGCCAGGCGCGGGTGGCGTGCCGGTAGTTCTCCAGCAGGACGACGCGGTCCTCCAGCAGCGGCAGCACGGCCGCACCCGGCGCCTGGGTGGCGCCGAGAATCCTCACGTACGCCCCCGCCCGCCCGTCGGGAAAGCGGACCGGGTCCCGGAGCAGCCGGATGTGCGCGTCGCTGTAGAGGACACCGAGTGCTCCCGGGACCTCCACCGAGTGTGGCTCGACGATGTCGATGCCGTCGCCGCTCCGGTCGTTGCGGAACAGCTCGGGATGCTCCCGCCGCATCACGTCGTACGCTGCCAGGTGCGTCCGGTCCTGCGAGTCGGTCATGGCAGCGAGTATTCCAGCGGTCGTCCCGACCGACCGGGGAACGACCGGAATGCCCGGTGACGCCCCGCCACGGCACCGGCACCGTCCGCCGCGTCCGGGAGGTCCGGCTCACCCCCCCGGCACCGCGCCTGCTCACCCGAGTCGATCTGCGACACTGGTACAGCCATGCCTAAGCCCGGAGAACTGGCAGCGAGTGGGCAGCAGTAAGCCCCCCACCAGCGCATTTAGCGTGGGCAGGGGGCTTGGTTTGGGTCACTGGGCCGTCTCTGGGCCGTGGCGGTCAGAACGGGGGCTCTTCGGTGACGCTCACGACATCACCAGCGGGCGTCTCTTGCGGCACCTCACCGGAGCCGGCCCCGTCTCCCTCTTTGAGTCGCCGCTCGCGCTCAAGTCTTTGCTCCTTGCGACGCCTGACCCGCGCAGGAGACTGGAACACCTCGTCAAGGATCTCGTCCATTAGACCGAGGACCTCGGTCGCGGTGGCGTTGTCCATCGGCTCAGCCGCAAGATCGCCGTGAGCGACTTCGTTTCCCCCGAACCGGACTTCGTGGGCCGCGTCCTTGACGTACTCCCGAATAAGCTGCTGCTCGAACAGTTTGTCGATCTTCTTTTCGAGAGTGCCGGTTGTGATCCCACGATCCTTAGCTGTGGCTTCGACAACAGCACGGGCCAAGGCTACAGCCGCCCTGTTAGCTTCGATGGATAGGCACTGGTGCGCCTCGATGGCCATGCTGGCGATTGTCGTCGGGACATCGTCGTAGACGCGCCTGCCGACCTGCCGAGGGAACCACGCGCTAGGGCCGTCCACGACCAAACGTGTGCTGCCGTTGGAGCTGTACGGCACAAGCTCTTGCCGACCGGTTGCGACGCTGAGATGACCGCAGCCATCGCAACGAAAGACTATGTCGACGCGCTTCAGCTCACCCCATCCGGCGGTGCCAACCTCGGCAGTGTGCACGTTCTTCATGTTGCACCGGTCGTTGCACCAGCCGCACGTTCTGACTACTCCCATAGAGGCAGGTTAGGGACCCCTGGCTCAACAGGTCACCGCTTTTTCGGCGTTGACCTCAGCACGCTATCGATCGCCCTGCGGGTGCGGTCCTGACTTGACGGCATGAGGTGCGCGTACACCCGCAGCGTCAACCCAGGGTCGGTGTGCCCCAGGTACTCGCTCACGGCCTTGATACTCTCGCCAGCATCCAGCAGCACCGAGGCGTAGAAGTGCCTCAGCGCGTGCATGCCGTGCTCCCGAGCGGACTCGTACTTGCCGTCGGCTCCAGCCGCCGAGATCAGTCCGGCCGCCGCAAGAGCGGGCTTCCACTCCTGGACGTTGAAGTTGCTGCGCCAGACGAGTCCGCTTGCGGTGTTCGTGAACAGGAGACGGGCGGAGACCTTCGGGCCGTCCGGCTTGCGCCACGGCAAGGTGATTTCGACGGGCTTGAAGGCGTCCATGTGGGCCCGCAGGGACTCGGCCACCGAGGGCGGCAAGGGTACGTCCCGCTCCTTGTTGCACTTCGGAGGAGCGAATACGGCCTTCCCTCGGATCAGCTTCACCTGCCGGACGACCCGGATGATGCCGCCGTCGAAGTCGAGCGCATCCTCAGCCAGTCCCACGATCTCCCCCTGACGGAGTCCGCACCCGGCACCTACGTCCACCATGGGCTGGTAGCGCTGGGGGAGTGCCGCGCGGACCGCCCGGACCTGAGCAGGCAGCCACGGCACAACCCGGCGTTGCTCGGCGGCCGGCGGACGAACGGACTTCGCGGAGCACGGGTTACGGGGCAACAGCCCGTCGTCGACCGCAGCACTGAGCACGGCCCGTACGTCGCCGTAGATGTTCCGTGCATAGCCGCCGCTCACGGCCGGGTCATTCTCCAGCGCGCTCACCAGCGCACGAATGTGCTCCGGGCGGAACGAGTCCAGCGGCCGGGAGCCGATCAGGCGAAACGCGTGCAGGCGTAACCGCTGCTCGACGACGACCTGACTGGCCGGGTCGATGCCGTGCGTCTTGAGCCACTTCTCGGCGTAGCTCTTGAAGGTGATCCGAGCGGCACGCGGGTCGATGTACCGACCGCGCGACATGTCCGACGCGATGTCCGTGAGCCACTGCTCGGCGAGGCGCTTCTGTCGGTCCGGGAAGCTCTTGGACTTCTCAGTGCCGTCAGGGCCGATGTACCGAGCGCGGTAACGCATGCCAGCGCCGTATCGGTCAGTCTTGACCTTGACGGGCTTGCCGTCCGGGCCAGTCTCTGTCTTGTACCAGCGGTCTTGGATGTGCCCCGCCATCAGGCAGCCTCACCGATCTGTGAGTCCACCCAGGCACGCACGTCGGTCGGGTCGAAGCGGAGGTGCCGGCCGACGCGGAAGCCGCGGGGACCGGTGCGCTTGCGGCGCCACTGGTAGACGGTTTCGATGCTGGGCAGCTCGAACATCTCGACCAGGTCCTCAGGGGTCAGGAACCTGTTCGGCAGGTTTGAGGCCATGGTCAGCACTCCCTTTCGTCGGCGAGTTGGTCGCGCAGGGCTTCGCGAGCGGTTTCGCGGTTGAGTTGGAGGTCGCGGGCGATGGTGGCGGCTAGGACGGATTCGCCGGGGGTGTGGCCGTGTCCGGCGTACTGCCAGTCGGCGAGGACGAGGACGGTGTCCGGCTCGGCGTCGTCGAGGCCGAGGGCGGCGTGCTCCTGGGCGGCGCGGTAGTCGGCGCGTGCCTGGCGGAGTTCGCCGAGGGTGGTGGAGTAGCGGCGGCTCTTGCTGGAGAAGTGACCACGGAAGCCGAGCATGTGCGCCCAGGCCCACAGCCGTCGGTCCGGGTAGAGCGGGTCGAGGGTCTTGCAGGCTTCGATCAGGCGGCGGGTGTGGTCGGGGACCTGGTGGTGGTCGAGCTCGGCCAGCTCGCCGATGCGGCGGTCCAGGGTGCCGGTGTTCTCGGCCGCTTTGGTCGCGTATTTGGCGACGTAGGAAGCGACGGCGTGCTCGGTGATGTCGGAACCGTCCCCGAACGCCTTCACAGGGCGGATGTCGAGCTGGGTGCCCCAGCGGAAGGTGCGGGCCGGTTGGTCCTCGGCGGCCGGGACGGAGACCGAGGTGTAGGAGTGCGCCGCAGCTGCACGGATCGCGTCGGCGAGTATGTCGACGGTCGCCCAGGCCGGGGGAGGAGTCTCCGGACCGTCCGATCCGTCGAGTCGAATCACGGCATGGAAGTGCAGGGCACCGCGCTTCTGAAACTCGGCGACCTTGCCGTAGGACAGCCGGGCACGCTCTTTCAGCTCGCGTTGGGTGAGGCCGGCGCGGGCGGCGATCTCGCGGCGGAGCCGGTTGGTGAAGCGTTGCCAGAGCTGCCCGGCGTGGTTGTTGAACAGCACCGCGCCCGCGTAGTCGTAGGTGTCCGGGTCGAGGGCGGTGCCCAGCTCCGGGGCGTCGGGAGCGTGGCGAGTGCCGCAGCGGCAGACGCCGCGATCGGGGCGGTTGTGGACCGGGCCGAACGAGGGTGCGGTGAGGGTGACGAAGACGCGCGGGTGATAGCGCACGGTGGCGGGGATGTCCCGGCGGTCGTCACCGGCCAGACCCGCGCGGATGAGGTGGTAGGTGTCGCCCGCGTAGGTCCAGGCGCAGGACGGACAGCGGGAGGCACGCCGGTTTCCGCAGGCGAGGCGGAGACGGCCGCCCGGCTCGCCCTCGGTGGAGTAGTGGTGCAGGGTTTCGCCGGTGGTCTTGTCCTTGTGGATCGTCCAGCCGGTCAGATGGATGGGGTCGGCGCAGCCGCCGGTGCGGCGGATCTGTTCTTCCCAGCGGTGGTAGTCGACGGCCGAAGCCACCCTCAGCAGGTCGCCGAGGGTGGTCGGGTCGAGCAGCGTCTCAGGCACCAGCGCCCTCCCGGACGCGGTGGGCGGTGACGGTGCCGGTGCCGTGGCAGACCGGGCAGTGAGCGGTGATGGTGCGCAGGTGCCCGCGCAGGTCACGGCCGCCGATGGTGACGGCGACGGAGGCGAAGCCATCGCAGGCCGGGCAGATACGCGACGCGGGCGGGGTGTGCTGGGTCATGATGGTGGTTCCTTTCGATTGCGGTTGGAAGGAACGGCCCCGGGTGGCGGCGTGCTTGGCGGCTTGTGCGCCACCCGGCGGCCGGTCAGCGAGAGAGGCGTGAGCCCCGGCGACCACGGCCCTTGGCCTCGTACATGGCCGCGTCGGCGGCGGCGAGCGCATCGGTCAGCAGCGGCACCGGCAACTCGGCGAGGCGGCAGACGCCGACCGACGCGGCCAGCCGCAGCGAAACGCCGTTGTAGGGCAGCGGCCAGTGCAGTGCGGCGGTGAGCGCGTCGAGGTCGGCTGCGGCCAGGTCCTGGACGACGGCGACGAACTCGTCCCCGCCCAGGCGTCCGGCGGTGCCGTGGCGTCCGCACCAGGTGCGCAGGCGGTCGGCGACTGCGATGAGGGCCGCGTCCCCGGCGGCGTGGCCATGGGTGTCGTTGAGGGTCTTGAAGTGGTCGAGGTCGACCAGGAGCACGGCCGCGGACGGGTGCCGGCGGATGCAGTGTTCGGCGCGGGCGGTCCATCCGGCGCGGGTGTGCAGACCGGTCAGCGGGTCACGGCGTGCGGCAGCGAGCCGGTGGGTGAGAAAGCCCCCGTGCACGGCCCAGCCCAGTAACGGCACCAGGGCGGCGGCTATCTGCAGGTCCATGAGTGTTCCCTTCGGTGACGGCGGTTGGCGAGGTACGGGTCCCGGAAGGCGGCGGCGTGCGTGGCGGCTTGTGCGTCGCCCCCCAGGACCGGTCAGCGGCGGTGCTGGGAGGCCAGCAGCGAGCGCAGGACGACGGCGCAGACGGCGACCGAGGCGGCGGTGATGGCGACCGCGAGGAGCATGGAGACCAGGACGGCGCCGACGACCAGGACCACGGCGGTGCCCCCGCCGACCAGGGCGAGCGCGGTGCCGGGGGTGAGCTGGACCGTGGGTCGGGCGGGGCCAGCGACCGGGGCCGGGATGGGCGTCGAAGCCGAGGTGCCCGGGGTGATGGTGGTCGGCTCCACCACGGCGGGCGGGGTGACCTGGCCGGTGGGCTGGGGCATGGTCGGGAGCTTGGGCCGGAACATGGGCGGGTCTCCTTACTTGACGGCGGTGTCGATGACCGGGGACAGGAGGCTGTCGGCGAGGAGGTAGCCGCCGAGCAGCAGTACCAGGACCAGCCAGAGCGGCGGGCGGATGAGCTTGACGCCGAGCCAGCCGACGACGACCAGGGCGAACCAGAGGGG